>NZ_FWXV01000021.1 GCF_900176515.1 Kibdelosporangium aridum | reverse complement strand
GTGAGACAGTTCGGTCCCTATCCGCCGCGCGCGTAGGAGACTTGAGGAAGGCTGTCCCTAGTACGAGAGGACCGGGACGGACGAACCTCTGGTGTGCCAGTTGTTCCGCCAGGGGCATGGCTGGTTGGCTACGTTCGGAAGGGATAACCGCTGAAGGCATCTAAGCGGGAAGCTCGTTCCAAGATGAGGTCTCCCACCCATTTGATGGGTTAAGGCTCCCAGCTAGACGACTGGGTTGATAGGCCAGAGATGGAAGCACGGTAACGTGTGGAGTTGACTGGTACTAATAGGCCGAGGACTTGCTCACAAAGATGTTACGCATCCACTGTACGGTTTCTGAAATACCAGACCGGACGCCCGAAAAGGGCGAGGTCTGACAATTTCAAAGGTTTGCGGTGGTTATAGCGAAGAGGAAACGCCCGGTCCCATTCCGAACCCGGAAGCTAAGCTCTTCAGCGCCGATGGTACTGCACTGGGTACGGTGTGGGAGAGTAGGTCGCCGCCGCAATTAGCTCAGAGGAGGCCCGTGTTCGCGGAAAGCGCGAACCGGGCCTTCTCTTATTGGTGTCTTCTGGGGGCCGAGCCCCCAGACCCCCACGGTGCGAGCTCGTTGCCGACCCAGCGCTGGGCGCGTTGCGCTTGGACCAGCATCACGCGCTGACGCGCGGTCTTGGGTTCGGTTGGCATCAGCGCCAGTTATTCAGTCGCGAGGATCCGTGCTGCGGTTCACTCTTGGGTGATGGAAGCACGGGTGTACGACACGGCAGCCGAGTTCCGGGAAGTTGCGGGGCCGTTGCTGGCTGCGGACCCGATCACGAACACGGTTGTGATCACCGCGACGGCAAGGCCTTGGCCTGGCGCGTTGCTGATCACCTTGCATGACAACGGGAAGCTTGTGGGTGCGGTCATTCGGACGCCGCCATATCCACTTCTTGTCAGCGCCATGCCTGCCGCGGTCGCGGCTTTCACCACCCAAGCTGTGCACGACTTGCTGCCCGACTTGCCCGCCGCGACCGGGCCGCTTGATCAAGTCGAGGCCTTTGTGGCTGCGTGGACGAAGATCACCGGTGGATCCGCCACCCGCACCACGGCGCACCGCCTTTTCAAACTCGACAAGCTCGAACCGCCCACCACCGCGGGCGCGCCACGCGCGGCGACGCGGGCCGATCTGCCGATGCTGATCGACTGGACGGCCAAGTTCATCCACGAAGCCCTTCCGCGACAGGGAGCGCACCCGATCGCGGATGAAGTGGCCGAACAGAAACTCGAACCCGGAGCGGCCAGCATCTTCTGGGAAGTCGATGGCACGCCTGTCTCCGTCGCCTCCGCCCGTGGACCACTCGAAGGTATGGCGAGAATCGCACCTGTCTACACCCCGCCGGAGCATCGCGGCCACGGTTACGCTTCCGCCGCAACGGCCGCCGCCTCCCAGTGGGCACTCGACCGTGGAGCCGAGCATGTGTTGATCACCACAGATCTGGCCAACCCCACGACGAACCGCATCTATCCGGCGATCGGCTTTCGACCCGTCCACGACTTGGCCGAATACAGGTTCTAACGTGGAAGGCATGACACGCGTGCTCGTGATCCAGCCGGACGACTCGGACCCCGTCGCGAACCTCGGTGACTGGCTGACGGCCGCCGGCGCCGAGATCCACCTCGTGCGGCCGTTCGCCGAGCCGCTCCCGGCGCTCGACGGCTACCAAGGCGTGGTCTGCCTTGGCGGCGAGATGGGCGCCATGGACGACGCGAAATACCCGTGGCTCAAGGACGTCCGCCAGCTGCTTGCCTCCGCGACCGGCAACCGGATCCCCGTGCTCGCCGTGTGCCTCGGCGGTCAGCTACTCGCGGCGGCGACGGGTGGACGCGTGGTTGTCGGCGACTCCGGCCCCGAGGTCGGGCCGTCGCTGGTGGCGAAGCGAGACGTGGCATGGACCGACCCGCTGTTCGCGGACGCGCCGCTGATGCTGGACGTCATGCACTTCCACGTCGACAGCATCGACCGGATGCCCCCAGGCGCCGAGCTGATGGCCTCGTCCGCCAAGTACCCAAACCAAGCCTTCCGGCTCAACGGCTGCGCCTACGGTGTGCAATTCCACATCGAGACGACGACGGACACGATCCTGAAGTGGGCGGCGATGGCACCGCAGCTCGCCGAGACCGCCCGCCCCGGAGCACTCGACCGGGAGAACCTCGACCAGGTCCACGCCGACATCGCCGAAACCTGGCAGCCCATCATCGAGCGATTCGTCCGCCTGGCCGCAGGCGACCTGCCAATGGCTGACCGCGCACGCAACACGCTGCCGTTGGTCTGAGCGTCGTTCAGGTACGCCGACACGCCGGTTTCGCCGCACGCTCCCGGCGTGTCCATCGTCATGCCTGGTCTGATGCCCTCGTTCACTTTCCGGTTAGGTAGCGTTCACCCGCAAGTGACCTTCAAACCGGAGGGGCATGCGTGGATCCCGCGCTTCTCGTCGTTGTGGTCGTGGCCACCGCTTTGGCCTTCGACTTCACCAACGGCTTCCACGACACGGCCAACGCGATGGCCACCTCGATCGCGACCGGCGCTCTGCGACCCAGAGTGGCCGTCGCGTTGTCAGCGGTTCTCAACCTCGTCGGCTCGTTCCTGTCCGTCGAGGTCGCCAAGACGATCTCCGGTGGCATCGTCGACGACGCCCGGATCACCCCGGCGGTCATCTTCGGCGGCTTGATCGGGGCGATCATCTGGAACCTGATCACCTGGTACGTCGGGCTGCCCTCAAGCTCGTCGCACGCGCTGTTCGGTGGGCTCATCGGTGCGACGTGGGTGGCGTCGGGCATCGACGCTGTGCACTTCGCCAAGGTCGTCGAGAAGGTGCTCGTGCCCGCTGTGGCCGCGCCGATCGTCGCCGGGATCGTGGCCGCGGGTGCGACATACCTGACCTACCGGCTGACGAGGAACGGCGACGAGGAGACGGTCGCGCGTGGATATAAGGCGGGCCAGGTGGTCTCGGCGTCGCTGGTCTCGCTGGCGCACGGCACCAACGACGCGCAGAAGACCATGGGCATCATCACCCTGGCGTTGATCGCGTCTGGCTCGCTCGCTGCCGGTTCTGGCCCGCCGACCTGGGTGATCATCAGCGCTGGTGTGGCGATCGCGCTCGGCACGTACCTCGGCGGCTGGCGGATCACGCACACACTGGGCAAGAAGCTGACCACCATCGAGCCGCCGCAGGGCTTCGCCGCGCAGACGAGCTCGGCCGTGGTGATCCTCGCGTCGTCGCACGTGGGTTTCGCGCTGTCGACAACGCACGTCTGCTCCGGTGGCGTGATGGGTTCAGGGCTCGGCCGTGCGCCGCGCGGTGTGCGTTGGGGCGTGTTTGGACGTATGGCGCTCGCGTGGCTGATCACGTTGCCAGCGGCGGGTGCCGTCGGTGCGATCGCGGGCATGGTGGCCGAACAGGGTATGGGTGGCGTCATCGGCGTCGCCGCTGCGGGAATCTTGGTGTCGTTGGGCATCTACATCGCGTCGCGACGCCGTCCGGTCCGGCCGGAGCACGTGGTCGACGAGATCGCGCCGCAGGCCGAACCCCACGAGATCAAGGTGGCCTGATGCACGTCAACTGGACTGCCCTCGGCAGCGTTTTCCTGGTCAGCCTGGTCGTGACGTTGCTCGTCACCGTGCTGTTCGCGGTCGGCATCGTGGCCAAGGGCCGCGGCAAGGTCGTGATGGCCGTCGGCAGTTTCGCCATCTGCGGAGCGGTGACCTTGCTCGGGATCGCGGTCATTCTGGCGTAGTTTCTACGGTGATGGCTGATCGCGCGCGTACCGTCACGTCCCCTGCCCGTTTCGGGCTGACGGACGACCGTGCCGAGGCCGCGTTGCGAGCCGCCGGGTGGTGGGGCGACGACGGCCCGGTCAAGGACGCCGAGCCGATGCTGGTCGCCCTGTCGCGTAGCCCCGATCCCGATCTCGCACTGCGGGGCATCGACCGGATGCGTGAGTCCGGGACGTGGTCCGAGCTGACCGCGGCCTTGCGCGAGGACGTGCGGCTGCGCGGCAACCTCATTGCGGTGCTTGGGGCTTCGACCGCGCTCGCGGATTTCCTCGTGGCGAACCCGGACAGCTGGCGCACGCTGAGCACGGGCGCCAAGCTCGACCTGATCTCCGTGGTCGCGGATCTGACCGGCCCGGACGCGGTGAAGGCGCTGCGTGCGGCATACCGGGCGCAACTGCTGCTGATCGCCGCGGACGATCTCGGGCACCTCGTCGAACCTGCACTCGCGGCACCCCCGTACGACGACGTGGCCGCACGCCTTACTGAGCTCGCAGAAGAGGCGCTGCGGGCCGCCCTCGTGGTCGCGCAGAACGAGATTGGCCCGAACAATGCCCGTCTGGCCGTCATCGCCATGGGCAAGTGCGGCGGCCGCGAGCTCAACTACGTCAGCGACGTCGACGTGGTGTTCGTCGGTGAGGACGACCTCGACGTGGCGACTCGGTTGGCCAGCCGGATGATGACGGTCGCGGGCTCGGCCTGTTTCGAGGTCGACGCGGCGCTGCGACCGGAAGGCAAGGCCGGCGCGCTGGTGCGCACGTTGGAGGGACACACCGCGTACTACCGCCGGTGGGCGCGGACGTGGGAATTCCAGGCTCTGCTCAAGGCACGTCCGGTCGCGGGCGACGCCGAACTGGGCGAGGCCTATTTGGACGTTGTCCGGCCGATGGTGTGGACGGCCGCAGACCGCGACGGTTTTGTGGCCGACGTGCAGCAAATGCGGCGCCGTGTCGAGGACCACGTGCCGGCCGAGCTTCTCGAACGCGAGCTCAAACTGGGCCGCGGCGGACTGCGGGACGTCGAGTTCGCGGTGCAGCTGCTGCAACTTGTGCACGGTCGTAGCGATGAGAGTTTGCGCCTCGGGTCGACCACGACCGCGTTGGCCGCGTTGGGTGCCGGTGGTTACGTTGGCCGTGCGGATGCCGCGGGCCTAGGGGAGTCGTATCGCTTCCTGCGCACGTTGGAACACCGTCTCCAACTGCAGAAACTGCGGCGTACGCACCTGTTCCCCGACGAGAACAACCTCGTGGACCTGCGTTGGCTCGCGCGTGCCGCGGGCGTACGGCCGGACCGTGGCCGTGCCGAGGAGCAGGTGTTGCTGTCGGAGTTCCGTCGTCACGCCAACCGGGTGCGTCGACTGCACGAAAAGCTCTTCTATCGGCCGTTGCTCGAGTCCGTGGCCAAGGTGCCGACCGAGGCTCTGCGGCTGACCGCATCGGAGGCAGCGGCACGGCTCGGTGCGCTGGGATACGCAAGCCCAGAGGGCGCGCTGAACCACATCTCGGCGCTGACCAGCGGTGTTTCGCGGCGAGCCGCGATTCAGGGCGCGTTGCTCCCTGTGTTGCTGGACCTGCTCGCGCATACGCCCGACCCAGACGGCGGATTGCTGTCGTATCGCAAGATGTCCGAAGCTTTGGCGACAACGCCCTGGTACCTGCGGTTGCTACGGGACGAAGGTGCTGTCGTGGAGCGGCTCGCGCAGTTGCTGGGCACGTCGAAGCTCGTGCCGGAGATGGTTGCGCGTGCGCCGGAAGTCCTACGGCTCCTTGCGGACACCAATGAACTCGCGGGCCGTGATCCTGCCGAGGTCGCGCAGTCGTTGCGCACGGCCGTCGGGCGGCATCGTGACCTACATGGCGCTGTCGCCGCTGCGCGGTCACTGCGACGGCACGAGTTGGCGCGAGTCGCGTGCGCCGATTTGCTCGGGCTGATGGAGACGCCCGCAGTGTGCGGGGCGTTGTCGAGCGTATGGGTCGCCGTGCTGCAATCGGCGCTTGCCGCGGCAGAACGCGAGAAGGCTGTCGAGCTGGGCGGTTGGCCGAAGGCGAAGATCGCGATCATCGGCATGGGACGGCTCGGCGGTTTCGAGTTGGGCTACAGCTCGGACGCCGACGTCATGTTCGTCTGCGAGGCAGTCGAAGGCGCCACCGATGACGAGGCCGTCAAGTTCGCGTCCGCTGTCGTCGAGTCGATGCGCCGCGCACTCGGGTCACCGAGCCAGGATCCGCCGCTGGAAGTCGACGTCGGGCTACGGCCCCAAGGCCGCCAAGGCCCACTCGTCCGGACGCTCAACTCGTACATCGCGTACTACCGGCAATGGAGCGAAGTCTGGGAATGGCAGGCGTTGCTGCGTGCCGCGTTCGTCGCCGGTGATGCCGATGTCGGTGCGCGGTTCATCAACGCGATCAATGAATTCCGTTATCCCCGAAAGGGTTTGGACTCAACGAGCGTCCGCGAGATCCGCCGGATCAAGGCCAGAGTGGACACTGAGCGGTTGCCGCGCGGCGCCGACCCGACCACGCACACCAAGCTCGGCCGGGGTGGCCTCGCCGACATCGAGTGGACCGTGCAGCTGCTGCAGTTGCAGCACGCGCACGAAGTACCCGCGTTGCGTACGCCGAGCACACTCGAAGGCCTTGCTGCTGCTGAAGAAGCAAAGCTGATCACGCCGCCGGACGCCGAGGAACTCCGTACCGCGTGGTTGCTCGCGACCAGCGTGCGCAACGCCGCGACCCTGGTGCGTGGCAAGCAGACTGACCAGGTTCCTACGTCCGGACGAGAATTGCTGGCCGTGGCACGAGCTTTGGGCTACCCAGGTGACGCCGACCCTGGCGAGTTCCTCGACTCGTACCGCCGCACAACGCGCCGAGCGCGAGCGGTGGTCGAGCGGGTCTTCTACGACTAGCCGAAGGCCAGCCGGAGTGCTTCTTCCTTGCTGAAGTCGCCTTCCAGCCGCAGCGTGACGGCGCCGTCCTGCCAGATAAGGGTTTTGCCGGACATGCGCGCGGACTCATTCTGGTACCGGCCGTGGCGGTTGATGAACAGGACCTCGTGCGGCCGCGGGATCCACAGCACCTCACGGCCGTCGACGGTGAGGTGTTCGATGTCCTGCTCATTGGCGAATTTCGCCATCGCCGGTCTGAAGTCGCCTTCGAACTCGTCGAGCCGCTTTCCGTTGTACAGCAGGGAAAGAACACGGTCGGACACCCTGACTTCGACCGGCTCACCCAACGCCGGAGGCAGCTTGACGTCGAACAGTTGCCTCGCTTCGGCCAAGCTGATCGTCCGCTCGCCGGGAACCATGGGGATGGACGGCATCGGTGGCGGAGCGTCCTGCCGGAACTCGATGCCCGCGAACCTCAGGAACTCCGCGACCGCGGCCCGTACATCGGGCGACACCGCGAAGACCAGGCCGAACGCGAGCAGCACCGCGGCCGCCGCGACCAGGATCGGGCGCAGGACCGACCGGCGTGGCTCGCTGAGCCGGGCGCGGACTTCTGCCTGGACGTCCGGCGGTTCGGGCACGTCGATGTTCAGTTGGCGGAGGGCGGCCTCAAGCTGATCGTCAGTCATGGCTCACCGCCTCCCGGAGCTTCGCCAGGGCCCTGGACAGCCGGGACTTGACGGTTCCCTTGGCCAGGCCAAGCGTTTGCGCGGTCTCCGCCTCGCTGAGGTCGAGCAGATACCGGCAGGTCACCACGGCTCTGTCCTTCTCCGGCAACGTCTTGAGGGCTCGGAGCAGATCCGTCTTGGCCGCGTCACGTACCGCGAGGGCGGCCGGGTCCCTATGGTCGACCGGGTCGTCGGCCGTTCGCAGTTCAAGCAGGTTGCGCCGCTTCGTCGCCCGATGCAGGTTCTTGGTCTCGTTGGCCACGATGCTCAGCAGCCACGGCCGGAACTGCGCGCCCTCCCGGAACCGGGACAGCGCTTTGAACGCTTTCACGAACGCCTCTTGCACCACATCGCTGGCGTCAGGACCGGCGCCGAGCAGGTAAGCCGTTCTGTGCGCGAGCGCGGTGTACCGGGCGACCAGGGTGCCGTAGGCGTCCAGGTCACCTGCCCTCGCCAGGGCTATGGCTTCCTCATCTGTGATGACACCTCTTCTACACCGCTCACGGCGGAGAGGTTCCAAAAGTGAAAGGCTCGCCGGCCGACCGAGTGCTGCGCGCGTCGGTGAGGAGGCCGACCGGCGAGTCCGATGGTCCCGGCCCAGGACGAGTCGGGGTAAATCCTGGGCCGGGCCACGTTCTTGTGACCCTTTCGTTACTCCATACGAGCACCCGTCGGCGGCGGTTCAGCGGTTCGGCGGAAACTTTTGTCAGGCCCAGCCGGCAAGGATGGCGCGGAACCGGGGCAGGATCTCGGCCAGTGTCCGGAGATCGCGTTCCTGGTACTCGCCGAAGAGCTCGACCATGGCCTGGTAGACCCCATCGAACAGGGCAAACGCCCGCTGGACTGCGTGGCCGCTGTTCGGCTGGGCCGTGTTGCAAGGGCTTGGTGGCGGTGTGCTGAGCGTGCTGCCGTTGCCGTTCCTGCCCTTCGAACCGGCGCAGACGCTGCATCACTACTCGTTCCACGTGATCTACACGCTCACGCAGATCCCTCTCGTGGTGCTGACCTACGCATCGACCCGCACGCGATCGCTTTCCTGATCCGAAAGGAACAACGCCAGTTCCTGCCCCTGCTCGCAAACGGCGACGCGGTCGGCCTTTGAGAAGCGCCGCAACGGACTGACCGTGAGCGTGCCCGCGTCAACGCTCCAGGTCGCGGCCACTCGACCGTCCACCAGCACAACGCGCTCGCCCGCGACCGACAAGCCGCGGTGTTCGTGGTCAATGATCCGGCTGCGGTCGTCGTAGCCAAGGATCGCGTTGTCGAACGCGGGCAGAAACCGCACAGGCGCAGGCGTTTCCGGATCGGGCCGCGGCGCATCGGGAAGATCGAGCAGCTCCCGGCCACGCTCGTCCCGGAACGTCACCAGCTCATCCCGGATCGCGGCCACCGCCTTCGGCAACCCGGCCAAGCCACTCCAAGCGCGAATGTCAGCTACGGCGGCGGGTCCGAACGCAGCGAGATAGCGACGTATCAACGCTTCGTCCCGCGTCACCGGATCGATCTCACGGCCCAGCCATGCGGAGAGCGCCACATTGCGAACTCCGCCCTTGGCCCGCCACAACCCGCGTGGCGGCGCCTGCACCACCGGAACAAGAGCGGCAATCAGCAATTCACCCAACGGCCGCGACCCCGGCTCCAACCCCAGCGCCTCGACGAGCTCCCTCATCGAACGGGCCTCGCCGTCGCTCATCACCTTCAAGCCCGCGACCTTGAGCTCCTCGAGGTCAACCCCCTCAAGCTCACCGCGGTAAACCCCAAGCACACGCTGGCGCAGCATCGTGTCGAATCGCGCCCGCCAAGCAAGAACATCCTCGGCCGTGAGCAAGTGGACAGTGCGGCGCATGAGATGAACCCGCACAACCCGCCGTTGCTCAAGGAGTTCGTCGAGAGTTCCTGGCACGAACCCATGAACACGCGACCAGAGCCCAACGAACGGTTCCTGAGGTTCCTGAGCCTGCAGGCCGCAGACGTGGGCGACGGCGTCCCGCACCGGCAAGTCGCTGCGGTCAAGCAGCAACTGCCGGGCGAGCGTCGCGCGGTTGAGCGACCGCGAGTCCATCATGTGGATGTCTGCCCGTCGATCGACTCACGCAGGATGTCCGCATGGCCGGCATGCTGAGCCGTCTCAGAAATGAGCTGCATCAAGACCCGTCGAACACTGCGCACAGCCCCAGGCTCATTCCACGGCGCTTCAGGCAGCGGCTGCGCCTTCGACAGATCGGTGATCCCACCGACGACCTCCTCGGTGTTCCGCGCAACCTCCTCATACCGCTGGACAACGCTGGTCAAGGTGTCACCCGGCAACATCCGAAAGTCATTCTGGTAGTCAACCATCCACTGTGGAAACTCGCGGGCCGTGCCGGCGGCGATGTCCGCCCAGGTAACCCCGTCAGGCAAGTCATGGCGATCCGGGTTGCCGGCAATGAAGCGAACCCATCCCGCCTCAGTGGACGCAGCATGCTTGATCAACCCACCCAGACACAACGCACTGGCAGTCGGCCGCTCGCCCGCCTGCTCGTCACTGAGTCCGCTAGTGGTCTTGAGCAGTGCGGCCCGAGCCTCGGCAAGCTGAGCCAACAGTTCAGTCTTCTCATCAATAGGCACGACGAAAGATTCGCAGCCAAAGCGGCCAGGGTGTGTCCTCTACTTCAGACAATATTGAAAACATGCCAAAGACCTCAGCCAGACTCCTGTCGCTGCTAACGCTGCTGCAGGCGCGCCGCGACTGGCCAGGAGCGGTCTTGGCCTCGCGCCTGGAAGTCAGCCCCCGAACGGTCCGCCGCGACGTCGACCGTCTCCGCGAACTCGGCTACCCCATCGTGACAACAAAAGGCCCCGACGGCGGCTACCGCCTCGAAGCAGGCACAGAACTACCGCCAATGTTGTTCGACGACGACCAAGCCATCGCGCTGGCAATAGCACTCCAAACCGCCACCTCAGAAGCCGCAGCCCGAGCCCTCACAACCATCCGACAAGTAATGCCAACCCGCCTCCGCCACCGCATAGACACTCTCCAAGCCACCGCAGTCCCACCCCCACCGGTCGACGGCAGCGTATTGATGGCGATCAGCACCGCGATCCGCGCCCACGAAGTCCTCCGCTTCGACCACACAACGGGGCTCCGCCGCGTCGAACCCCACCACCTCGTAACCAAAGCAGGCCGCTGGTACCTAGTGGCCTGGGACCTCGACCGCGCCGACTGGCGAACCTTCCGCGCAGACAAGATAAGCCCACGCATCCCCACCGGCCCACGTTTCGCCGCACGCGACCTACCAGTCGAAAACGCGGCCGAATTCGTGGAAAACACCTTCAAAGGCAGCCCCACCGGCTGGCCCTGCCGAGGCGAAGTCATCCTCAACCTGCCAACAGCTGACATCGCCCCCTACGCCCACGACGCCATCATCGAAGAACTCACCCCAAACCGCTGCCGCCTGACCATCGGCGCCTGGTCCTGGCCCGGCCTAGCCGCCACAATCGGCCGATTCGACGCCGACATCGAAGTAATCGGCCCACCCGAACTCAAAGCCGCCTTCGCCCACCTAGCCTACCGCTACACCAAAGCCTCCACATGATCAGGCCGACGGCCGTGGATGTCCTTGATCGCCGGCTTGGTGTCCAGCTGGGTACTACAGCCGATCAGACGTCGAGGCCTGTCGACCACCGGCTTCGACCTGCGGCCCGTTGGCGTGCACCCCTTTTGACCTGCTGGTTCTTGGTCGTCGTTGACGGTCGTTGATCGACACTCGCCGACGTCTGACGGCCTGGAGACGGCCTGATCTTGGTCCGCCGTGGGTTGCTCGGCCCGAACACCTTGCTGAGTTCGTACCTGGTCCAGAGCACGAGTTGTGTACCCATCCGGTGCCTCCTTGGTGACGGGCGAGATCAAGGTGAGTTGGTCGGTCCCTGCCCGACCCCTTTCCTCGCCCCTGCCGCGCGTTAGCACCGGGTCGGCGGTGTCAAGGGGGCGAATGCCCATCGCGTCAGCGACGCCGTAGGCGCCCTTGATGCCGCTGGGCCGGTGTTAAACGATTAAAGGGGAGGGACCCCTGGTGGCGCCTGTGTATGAGCCGGGGATGGTCACTGATTCGTAGTTTGACGGTGTTTTGGTACGGCGTGAACACTTGCCGCCCTGATGGGCGTGCACCTCCCCCTCGGCACGTTCGTCAACGTCAGCCCGCCCGTTTCTTCTCGGGGGAACGGACGGGCTGGCTCATGTCCGGCGCGTACTGCCGGCCTGGCCTCCGGTTGGGCGCGGCGCCGCTGCGCGCCTTGATGCCGCTTGCCCGGTGTTAAACGATCAAAGGGGAGGGCCTGTGGTGCGGCGTCTTGTGGGGTGGTTTGACGTCGGCGCAGACTCGATCGGACGAGGTGGCTTGCAGGGAAGTTCGCCTCGGCCTGGTGGGACGTGCTGCCCCCCGCACCTCCGGCTGGGTTAGGCCCCCGGTGTCTGGGTCATGGTCATAGGACGCCGGGGGCCGTCGCATGTCCGGGGGTGATGTCGCCGATGTGGCTGTTGGTGTTGGGTGCGTCGTGGCGGTTGCTGGGTCATGCGGGCAGCTTGGGGCCGTGCCGGGCGGCCGACCGGGCGTAGCGGAGCGGGAGCCCGGTCGTGGCGCGATGGATCGGTCCCGGGCTGCGAGCGTGACGCGCGCCGCCGGCGGCGCGCCTTGATCCGATAGAGCCAAATTCGGCAACAAACCATGCGATGCGACCGGTCTTTGGCCGTACACTTTCCGGGCGCAGGGTTAAGATTTGATTGCCCTGAAGTTGAACCGGAGTGCGTGGGCTTTGAGGTGATCTTGTGGGTTCGGGAAGTTCTGACGAGTCTTCAATGTTTTCTGGTGCCCCTGAACAGGAAACTGATCCGAAAATCGCATCGACAAGTAATGGTGCGTCGAAGTTGGACATCTGGGAGTTTGTTAATACACGAAGATTTGTTCCGCAGCCGCTCAAGCGTATGGCTCGCCAGAAAATGACCAAAACAGCCTGTCGCGCAGTGGACTGAGGCGGCCTGGATGGACTACCAGGCCGGACAGATCGGGCGTGTGGTCGCGGTCTTGCCGAGATTGATTAAGACGGCGCAGCAGATAGAGTCCAACAACGTCGACGAGGCTGACAACCGGCTGGCGGCAACGGTCTCGGCGCGGATCACCACTTGACGGCCACGACGTTGAGCAAGATCGGTGAGGCGGACTTGGCGTGGATCGCGGCGGAAAGAGCTATGCACGCAGCCGACGTCGCTGATGACCCGTTGGTGTTGGCCTCGGCGGCCAGGTCCGGCACGCATGCGTTGTTGGCGACTGGGCGGTTTGAGGACGCGTTGGAGTTGGGAAACGCGGCGGCGAAGTACCTGGAGCCGAGGATGCGCGAGGGTGACGCGAGCGCCTTGAGTCTCTACGGCATGCTGCATTTGCGGGCGGCGGTGGCTGCCGCGCGGCACCGGGAACGTGCGACGGCGAACGAGTTGTTGGGGAAGGCTGAAGAGGCAGCCAACTCGTTGGGCCGAGACGCGAACTACTGGCATACGGGATTCGGTCCGCGCAACGTGAGGCTCCACCAACTCTCAGCATCGTTGGACCTAGGCGACATCTCCGATGTGATCGATCACGGACCACGTGTGGACACGGACGGCCTGCCGATCGAGCGACAAGTGACGCACCTGATCGACTTGGCGCGAGCGTTGAGCTTGCTGGCGAAGGATGACCAAGCGCTACAGGTGTTGTTGTCCGCGGAACAGAAGTCGCCGTCACTGTTGCGGCACAGTGCGACCACACGTGAGGTCCTGCGAACCATGTATCGGCGGGCACCTGTCAAGAAGTCCTCGTTGTTGCTGGCGTTGGCGCAGCGCTGCCGCGCGGTGAATGAGAACTGATGAGTGGTCCCGTTGTCGGGTTGGTCGGGTCTGCGGCTGGCGGCGTCGAAGAGATCGCATCCAAGCTGATCGAGCCGGTGATGCAACGCGGGCTAAGGGTCGCGGTGACGCTCACGCCGACGGCGTGGACATGGCTTGACGCTATGGGTGAGGTCGACAAGATCGAGCAGTTGACCGGGCTTCCGGTGCGGCACAAGCCGAGGATGCCTTGGGAGGACAGTCCACATCCGAAGGTGGACTGCTATGCGGTCGTGCCTGCGACCTCCAACACGGTTGCGAAGATGGCGCTCGGTATCGCGGACAACCAAGCCCTGACTCAGGTTTGTGAAGCGATCGGATTGGGTGAAGTACCGGTCGTGGTGTTCCCGCGTGTCAACGCGGCCCATGTGAACCATCCTGCCTGGGATGACCACATTGCCAAGTTGACGAGAGCTGGCGTGCGGTTGGTCATGGGGGAGGCCATCTGGCCGTTGCACAAGCCGGGGTCGGCGCCAGGCAAGGAACTTCCGTGGGCTGCGATTCTTGATTTGATTTTCGAAGCTGTCCACATAGGTCAGTGACACCCGGACAGTTTGTCCGGGTCGTTGCGCCCGGTAGCCGGTTTCCTTGCGGGCATGAACGTAAGCACTCACTGGCAGGTTGGTTCGCAGTCCCGCGTGATCGTGCAGCCGAAGGATGAGTGGGATCCGCCGAGGCTGTTCATGGCTGACGCGTCGAGCTCAGTCACGCTGGTGCCGCCCGCGGATCGCGAGCAGCACCCGGAGTTCGTGCAGTTTCTGAAGGAGCTCACGGAGGCTGCTCGCGAACTTGGGGCGATGTGTCAGTGACCATGGACTTGGTGCGGGCGTTGCGAGTGAAGGCGCCGCTGCCGTAGGACGAGGCCCTGAAACTGATCAGGCCGGCGGCCGAGATGTCCTCGACCGCCGGCCTGGTGTCCAGCTGGGTACTACTGCCGATCAGACGTCGTAGTACAGGGCGAACTCGTACGGGTGCGGGCGCAGACGCAGCGGGTCGATCTCGTTCTCGCGCTTGAACGCGATCCACGTCTCGATCACGTCCGGCGTGAACACGCCGCCCTCGAGCAGGAACTCGTGGTCGCCCTCGAGGGTGTCGAGCACCGTGCCCAGGTCGGCCGGGACCTGCTTGACGTTCTTGGCCTCCTCGGGCGGCAGCTCGTAGAGGTCCTTGTCGATCGGGGCTGGCGGCTCGATCTTGTTCTTGATGCCGTCGAGGCCCGCCATCACCATCGCCGAGAAGGCGAGGTACGGGTTACCCGACGAGTCGGGGCAGCGGAACTCGATGCGCTTGGCCTTCGGGTTGTTGCCGGTCACCGGGATGCGCACACAGGCCGAACGGTTGCGCTGCGAGTACACCAGGCTCACCGGGGCCTCGAAGCCCGGCACCAGACGGTGGTACGAGTTCACCGTCGGGTTCGTGAACGCCAGCAGCGACGGCGCGTGGTGCAGGATTCCGCCGATGTAGTGACGTGCCGCGTCCGAGAGACCTGCGTAGCCGGACTCGTCGTGGAACAGCGGCTCGCCGTCCTTCCACAGCGACTGGTGGGCGTGCATGCCCGAGCCGTTGTCGCCGTAGAGGGGCTTCGGCATGAAGGTCGCGGTCTTGCCCGCGGCCCACGCCGTGTTCTTCACGATGTACTTGAACAGCTGCAGGTCGTCCGCCGCGTGCAGCAGGGTGTTGAACTTGTAGTTGATCTCCGCCTGGCCCGCGGTGCCCACCTCGTGGTGCGCGCGCTCCACCGTGAAACCGGAGTTGATCAGGTTCAGCGAGATCTGGTCACGCAGGTCGGCGAAGTGGTCGACCGGCGGCACCGGGAAGTAGCCACCCTTGAACTTCGTCTTGTACCCGCGGTTTCCGCCTTCCTCGTCCGCGCCGGTGTTCCACCAGCCCTCGACCGAGTCGATCTCGTGGAAGGAGCCGTTCTCGGCGTTGTCGAAGCGCACCGAGTCGAAGATGTAGAACTCCGCCTCCGGGCCGAAGTACGCGGTGTCCGCGATGCCGGACTCCGTGATGTACTGCTCCGCCTTGCGCGCGATGTTGCGCGGGTCGCGGCTGTAGGGCTCACGGGTGAAGGGGTCGTGCACGAAGAAGTTCAGGATCAGGGTCTTCTCGATCCGGAACGGGTCCACGCGCGCGGTGTAGGGGTCCGGCAGCAGCAGCATGTCCGATTCGTGGATCGACTGGAAGCCCCGGACCGAGGACCCGTCGAAGGCCAGGCCATCCTCGAACGCGGACTCGTCGAACGATTCCGCCGGGACCGTGAAGTGCTGCATGATGCCCGGCAGGTCACAGAACCGGACGTCGACGAACCGAACCTGCTCGTCCTTGATGAAGCGCAAGACCTCGTCGGGGCTATTGAACACGCTCGTAGGCTCCTTACTCAGTGCTTGGCGCCGACGGGCGCCCCACTTCCGTCGTGAAGCTATGAGCGTGGTGTTGCCCGACCGTCACCCGGATGTTTCGCCGATGTTAACGAGCCTCGCAATGCCGGAATTGTGAGGCGTTGGACGGCGCCTTGTGACGTGGTTCTACTCTGGTGGGGTGACAAGGTGGACCGGATCGTGGTTGTCCGGGCCCCGCGCCGCGCTCGAGCCTGGCGCGGACGCCGGCGACCGTCCCGCGCAGAGCTACCCGGGCGAGCGCTTGGGGCTCCCCGAAGAGGGCCCCGGCTCGGTGGCCGGAACAGGCGTGCGCGCGCTTGCCCTGTTGATCGACGCCGTGCTGTCAGGCCTGGTCGCAGGCCTGTTCACCGCGCCTGAGCTGCCCCGGAACTGGAGTTTGCTGGCGTGGTTCCTGATCACGGTGATCGCCGTTTCCTTCTTCGGGTTCACGCCCGGTATGAAGATGCTTGGTATCCGTGTCGCCCGGCTGGGTGAGAACCCGATGGTCGGTCCACTGCGCGCGATACCGAGGACAATCCTGGTCGCGTTGATCATCCCTGCCGCGATCTGGGACGCCGACCGCAGGGGACTTCACGACAAGCTCTTCGGCACGGTGGTCGTGCGCACCCGTTGACCGGCCGGTTGATCGCCGCGGGCCTGGCGCTGTTCGGGCTGCTCACCGGCGTGGCCGCGGCGATCGTCACCGAGGCGCTCGACGCGTGGGGCTACTCCGGGTACGCCGCCATGCCGCTGGACGTCGAGATCGCGATCTTCTACGCCGCCATGGGCTTCCTGGTGACCTGGCGCAAGCCCCGCAACCTGGTCGGCTGGGCGCTGGTCACGATCGCCGCGTGGGACGGCTTCATGGCCTTGATGACCGCGTTGGTCGGCGCGTTCGATTCACCGGACGACCCAGCCGCCCGGCTGTTCGAGGCGATTCAGCACGCCGGGTGGTCGCCGCCGATCTGGGCGATCGCGACCTTGCTGCCGTTGATCTACCCGGACGGCAGGCTGCCGAGTAAGCGTTGGTGGTGGGCGGTCGGGTTCGCGTCGTTCGGGATCGTGGCGTACCTGGTCGGTGGGACGCTGTCCGAAGGCGTGCACGGCAGCAAGTACACCGTCCACAATCCAGCCGCTGTCCCTGAGCTGCAAGGGTTTGCGACGTTCCTGGTCGAGACGTCCGAGGTCATTCTGATCGCCGCGTCGGTGATCGCGTTGATCGGTCTGGGCGTCCGGTGGCGCAGGTCGACGGGCGTGCAGGCGCGGCGGCTGTCACTGCTGTTCTGGGTGCTGCTTTTCGGTGGCGCACAAGCGGTTCTGCGCAACTTCGTGGCGATGCCCATCGTGGTGGACCACATTCTCGAAGTCCTCGCCGCGGCGCTCGTGCCGACCGCGGTCGCGGTCGCCGTCACGCGGGATCGGTTGTACGACTTGGATCTCGCGGTGCGCCGGGCGATTGTGGGGTTGGTCGTCACGGTCACCCTGCTGGCGTGCTACCTCGGGCTCTACGCGAGCCTGTCGTTCATCACGCCGATCGACACGGCGTTCGAGGCCGGAATCGTTGGTGCCGCGATCTTCCCGATCGCGTTGCTGCTGACGCGGTGGGTCCGGCAGGTCGCGTGGGGCAGGCGTGTCGACATCGTCGAAGCCGTAACCGCTCTGGGACAACGGATGCGCGATCGCATCGAGGTGTCCGAAGTGCCCGCCGCGGTGTGCGAGGAGATCGTCAACTCGCTGCACCTGCGGTTCGCCCGGCTCGAACTCGAAACACCCGATGGCGGGCGGACATTGGCCGAAGTGCGCAAATGCGCCGACGACGAAGCCGAACCGGTGACCTTCGTCCTCTGGCACCGCGGCACGGTCGTCGGCAGGTTGCTCGTCGGGGCACCCGAGGGACGTACGCACCTGGACGAGATGCTGACCCAAGCGCTCGCGTCCTTAGCTGACCAAGTGGCGCCTGTCGTCGCCGCACTTCGGTTGGACGAGGAACTCCTACGCAGCCGGGAACAGTTGGTCACCGCGCGCGAGGAAGAACGAGGACGGCTCTCGCGCGACTTGCACGACGACGTGGGACCGACGCTCGCGGGCATCCGGCTGCAACTCGACGCCGTGCGCGCGAAGTTGCCGGATGACGCACCGGCTATCGAGCTGATGGACCGTGCGGTGACTGCTATCCACGACGCGTTGGGCATCGTGCGCCGGGTCGCGTACCGCTTGCGACCGCCGGAGCTGGAAACGCTGGGACTGGTTGGCGCGCTTCGTGAACTCGCGCTGTTCCTGTCAGCGCCGACGCTGAAGGTGGAGACCCAACTGCCGGACGACGTGTCTGCGTTGTCGCAGTCCATCGAGGTCGCCGCGTACCGGATCGTCGCCGAGGCGCTGACCAACGTCGTGAAGCACGCCAAGGCGACCTCGGCATCGGTCAGCCTGTCGATCAACGGCGAGGGCGTGGTCGTGGAGATCCAGGACGACGGGGTCGGGCTGCCGACCGACGCCGGCAGCCGCGGCATGGGACTGAAATTCATGGCCCAGCGGGCACAGGAGATCGCAGGCCAGTTCTCCTGCCAATCCACCGAGCACGGAACGCTTGTCCGAGCGGTACTTCCGTTACGGAATCGTTGATCAGCGGCGGCGGATGGTGCGCTGCACGTTGCGCATCTTGGCGCCCTGCGGCATCGGGCCCTTCGGCAGCGCGGCGCCACGGCTGGCCAGCGCGGACAGCCGCTTCTCGATCACGTCGACCTGCTTGGGGCCGAGGTTGCGGGGCAGCTTCATCAGCCGCGACTGCAGCTTGGCCAGCGGAACCTGGCCTTCCTCGTTGCCGATGATCAGGTCGTAGATCGGGGTGTCGCCGACCAGGCGCGAAATGCGCTTCTTCTCCTGCGCGAGCAGCGTCTTCACCCGGTGCGGCGCGCCCTCGGCGACCAGCACAATGCCCGGACGGCCCAAGACACGGTGCACCGCGTCGAGCTGGGTCGTCGCGGCGACGGTCGGGGTGACGCGCCAGCCACGCTTGAGGTTCTCCAGCGCCCACGCGCCCGCACCCGGCTGACCGTCAGCCTTGCTGAACACGTTGCGCTGCACGCGACGGCCGAACACGATCACCGCGCCGAGCACACCGAACATGATGCCGACCGGCAGCGCCATCCAGTGGATGTCGAACAGCATGCCGAGCAGGAACACCGCCGCGGTGATCACCAGGAAGACCCCGAGCATCCACGGGATCAGCAGCTTGTCTTCCTTGCGCTGCATCTTGAAGGCCTGCCAGATCTGGCTGCGCTTCGCCTTCGACTCCGCCTTGCGCGCGGCCTTAGCCGCCTTGAGGGCTTCCTTGTCCTGCTTACTGGCCATGAAGACCAGGATACGGGCCGGGCGAAACCGTACGAAGAGACCGTTCGCCCCGACGCCCAACCGCACGCCACCCTCGCGAAAAGAAGACAGCCCCACCGCTGCCGGGAGGCGCCAAGATGACAGCCCCCACCACTCCCAGGAGGCGCCGAGAAGACAGCCCCCACCACTCCCGGGGGGCGACCCCGAACCCAGTCTACTCGGGATAAGGGCTGGTCAAAGGGTTACTGGGTGGTTGTGGACAACTAGATTTGCGAACGGACCGTTCGCACCGACACGCCCGCCCAACGCGTTGACGGCTCCGAGACGGGCTCTGTCAGGATGAAATCATGGTCGGCGAAGCAGAAAAAAACCTCCTGGAGGGCCTGGATCCGGAGCAGCGCGCGGCAGTGCAGGCCCCGCGCGGACCGGTCTGCGTACTCGCCGGCGCGGGCACAGGCAAAACACGGACGATCACCCATCGGATCGCCTATCTCTGCCATACCGGGCACGTCTCCGCAGGTCAGGTCCTCGCTGTGACGTTCACCAACCGCGCGGCCGGTGAGATGCGCACCCGGTTGCGGGCGCTGGGCATTCCGGCGGCGCAGGCGCGGACGTTTCACAGTGCGGCATTGCGGCAGCTTCGGTATTTCTGGCCGCGGGTGGTCGGTGACGCGCCGTGGAATCTGATCGAGGGCAAGCTGCGGCTGATCGGCCAGGCCGCGCACAAGGTCGGTGCGCCCACCGAGGTCGAGGTGCTGCGTGACCTGGCCAGCGAGATCGAGTGGGCGAAAGCGTCGCTGGTCTCGCCGGACGACTACCCGGATGCGATCCGGCGCAGGCATCGCACGCCTCCAGTGCCCGCTGAGCAGGTCGTCGCCGTCTACCAGGGCTACGAGAAACTCAAGAACAGGGCGAAACTCCTGGACTTCGACGACCTGTTGCTGCACACCGCGGCCGTACTGGAGGAGCACCCTCAGGTCGCCGAGGAGTTCCATGAGCGCTACCGCTGTTTCGTGGTGGACGAATATCAGGACGTCACGCCACTGCAGCAACGCGTGCTCGACGGTTGGCTCGGGCAACGCGACGACCTGACTGTGGTTGGCGACGCGAACCAGACGATCTACTCGTTCGCGGGTGCGTCGCCGCGGCCGCTGCTGGAGTTCACACGGCGCTTTCCCGAGGCGAGCGTGATCCGACTGGAACGTGACTACCGCTCGACTCCGCAGGTGGTCACGCTGGCCAACCAGGTCATCTCGGCGGCGCGTGATCGTCCCGCGGGTTCGCGGCTCAAGCTGATCGGCCAGCGGCCGGCCGGTCCGGTGCCGCAATTCCATGAATACGACGACGAGCCGGCCGAGGCGGCGGCCGTTGCCGAGCGGATCAAGGACTTGGTGGACGCGGGCACGCCGCTGAGTGAGATCGCCGTGCTGTACCGGGTCAACGCGCAGTCCGAGGCATACGAGCAGGCACTGACCGAGGCCGGAATCCCATACCTGGTGCGCGGTGGGGAGCGGTTCTTCGAGCGCCAAGAGGTCCGGCAGGCCATGTCGGCACTGCGGATGGCGAGCGCGGACGCGCCCGAGGGCGAATTGCCGGATCTGGTCCGGCGGACGTTGGAGCGGGTCGGGCTGACCGCCGAACCGCCGACCGGTGGATCGGCGCGAGAGCGCTGGGAATCGTTGCTGGCCATTGTGGAGTTGGCCGAGGAACTGACCGCCACGGTGCAGGGCGCGGACCTGCCCAGGTTCGTCGCCGA
Organism: Kibdelosporangium aridum; assembly: GCF_900176515.1. Lineage (GTDB taxonomy): Bacteria > Actinomycetota > Actinomycetes > Mycobacteriales > Pseudonocardiaceae > Kibdelosporangium > Kibdelosporangium aridum. Next base: position 73,353 of record NZ_FWXV01000021.1, on the reverse strand, counting down.
ACTTGAAACGCGTGCGGCTGCGCAGCATCCGCCGACGGTCGAGGGAGTGACGCTGGCGTCGTTGCACGCGTCGAAGGGCCTTGAATGGGACGCGGTTTTCCTGATCGGGCTGGTCGATGGGACGTTGCCGATCCAGTTCGCCGACGGTGACGAGCCCGCGATCGAGGAGGAACGCCGACTGCTCTACGTCGGGGTGACGCGTGCTCGCGAACATCTCTGGCTGTCGTGGTCGTTGTCACGCTCGCCGGGCGGGCGTCGGCACCGGCGGCGTTGCAGGTTCCTTTATGGCCTGATCCCGGACGATCACCCGACGGCCCGGTTGGTGCGGCGGGACAACAACCACAACCACACCAAGGGCCCGGCGGCGAAGCTGTCGTGCCGCGTCTGTGGCCGATCGCTGGTCGGTACGGTCGCGACCAAACTGGGGCGGTGCACGGATTGCCCGTCGGACGTCGACGAGGAGCTGCTGAGCAAACTGCGCGACTGGCGGATGACGCGTGCCAAGGAGCTCAAGGTTCCTGCGTACGTTGTCTTCACTGACGCGACCCTGATGGCGATCGCGGAGCAACGCCCGACCGACCCGGCTGGCCTGGTCTCGATCTCCGGGATCGGCGCGGCCAAGCTCAACCGGTTCGGCGAGGACGTGCTTGCGCTGGTGAACAACGGGTCAGCGAAGTAGTCCGCCGAGCGCCGCGGCCACGATCTTGTCGGCCTCTTCCTGGGTGAGCGGCTTGTGGCCAGTCATCACCCGGAAGATCAACGGGCCGAACAAGATGTCGGTGGCCGTCTCCGCGTCGATCGACGGTTTCACCTCGCCACGATCGACTGCCCGTTGCCACAGCGTCGCGACCGCCTTGCGACGGTCGGCGAGGAAAAAGTGCCGGAAGTAAGGCGCGCCTGTGGGATCGGTGACACACGCCGCGAGGAGCTGCGCGAACACCGGTTGGGCCGCGTAGAACGCGCTCACCTGACGGACCTGCTCGGTCAGGTCACCGACGGCTGTGCCGGTGTCCGGCAGGGGAAGGGCCTCGCCCATCCATCGGCCGAACGCCTCTGCTGCGATGGCCGTTTTGGACGGCCAGTGCTTGTAGATCGTCGCCTTGCTCACGCCAGAGCGTGCGGAGACCGCGTCGCAGGTCGCCGCGCTCAGGCCGCCTTCCTTGAGCAGGTCGACAGCGGCTGCCAGGGCGGACTCGTGCACCCGCTGGCTGCGTGCACCGCTGGGCAGGGCTTGGATGCCCTGCGACTTAGACACCGGCATCGTCGTGGTCCGTCGAGGTCGAAAGGTCGCGCCAGGTCCGCTGTTCCTGGGCGATCAGGTTGAGTTTGGTCGTGATCCCGGCCCTGATCACACCGCCTTTGCCAGGGTTTCGAACTCGTCGTCGGTGAGCTCGACTTCCGCACCGGCCATGTTGTCCTCGAGATGCGCCACTGTGGACGTGCCCGGGATGGGCAGCATCACCGGTGAACGCTTCAGCAGCCAGGCAAGTGCCAGCTGCGAGGGCGTCGCCTTGTGCTGCTCGGCGAACTTGGCCAGCGGGCTGCTTTCCGTGGAGAGCTGGCCGACCGCGAGCGGGTTCCACGGGATGAAGCCGATGTTGTGCGCGGTGGAGTAGTCCAGCAGTTCCTCGGCCGACCGGTTGGCCAGGTTGTAGAGGTTCTGCACGGACACGATCGGCGCGATCTTGTTCGCCGCCTCGACGTCCGCGACGGACACCTCGCTCAGTCCGATGTGCCGGATCTTGCCTTCCGCCTGCAACTCCTTGAGCGCGCCGATCTGGTCGGCCAATGGCACAGCCGGGTCGATGCGGTGCAGCTGGTACAGGTCAATGCGCTCGAGTCCCAGGTGGCGCAGGCTCAGTTCGGCCTGTTGCTTGAGGTACTCGGGCCGGCCGACCGGGATCCACTTGCCCGGGCCCTGCCGGGTGAAGCCGCCCTTCGTCGCGATGACGAGGTCTTCTGGATACGGGTGCAGCGCCTTTTTGATCAACAGCTCGGACACGAACGGCCCGTACGCGTCGGCCGTGTCGATGAAGTTGACGCCGAGCTCGATCGCCCGGCGCAGTACGCGCAACGCCTCGTCGGGATCCTTCGGGTCACCCCAGATACCCGGTCCGGTGATCCGCATGGCCCCGAAGCCAAGGCGGTTGACCGTGAGATCTCCGCCGATCGCGAAGGTCCCCGAGGCTTGAGCCGTCGTGGTCACAGTGTGGTCCTTCCAGTGACGCGGAACTGAACTAAACGACTAGTTCACTTTAGCGCGGACGACGTTCGCAAGCACGTGCTCGAATGGTTGGTCAGTGGCTCGGCTGGCTGCGGGGCGAGCGGTAGCTCGGCTTGACCGCGTGAGTTGCGGCGGGTTTTTGCAGCTTTGTGCTGGGCAATGAGGTGATCCAGTTGGGGATGCCTGAGGCTGTTTGGGCAAGAGGCGTCACTTGGCCGAGTTCTCGCGCGAATGTTTCGGGGCGTTCGCAACCTTGAAGCGTGCGGTGGCGAGACGGTCCAGTTGGCACGAATGCTGGTGAATGCCTGTGAACGCCTCGGTGGGCGCTCGGGTAACGGTCGTCGCCTGGCCGAGTACTCAGGCGAAGTTCTCGATGGCTTTCTCCACCGGCTTCATCGGCGTTGAGAGGTCTTCGTCGAGTTCAAGCATGTGCTTGGCGCGCTTGATGATTTGCCTGATCCGCGCGTGCTGGGCGGGGTTCGCGGTCCAATGGGACTTTGGGACGCCGAGCACTGCCACCAGGAGGTCGCCCGCGTAGTAAGTGGTGTCCTGCAGTGGATCTGACTCCAGGAATTCCAGGGCGAGTGGCGTCAGCGCGCTGACGCCTTCCTGCTGGCCGAGCAGGATTCGGATGTCGCCGGCTTCGAGGTCGCCGATCGGCTTGCGCCGCAGGTCATGCACTGTCCTGATCAGACTGGTCGCGTCGGCTGGGGCTGGGCCCCATACGTCGTTCTCGAGCTGATCGAGCGAAAGTTCCTTGTCCAATTGGGTCGCCCTGTGGTTGCGTAGCTGGCGCGGTGGACTGCCTGTGACCGCTACGCAACAGTAAATGCCCTGGTTGGCGGTCTATGTCGCCCGATCGGGCGGCAGTGTGACCGGCGTCACGGGATTCTGTCAAAAACCTGTTGCGGGGACACCAGTACCACCAATAACCTGCAGTAGCCGGGTCGAGAAGGCCCGAAGATTTTCGAAGTCTCCGGCGGAGACGACGGTCGAGAAGGGGGGCGAGTCAACGGTGAAGAACTACGCACTCATCTGTGACGCTCCCGGCCTCCTGTCGTTTCCAGGCTCCTCCGCGCATGCCAAATGGCAGCCGACTGAGCAGCTGACCGCCGTGAGGAACCGGGGCGGCGTCATGGTCGCGCCCAAGCCGATCTCGATCCAGGGGACCAGTGTGCGCACGGTCCGAACTGGCGATTTCCCGTACTTCCCTGTCCGCGCAGGAGCGCAGAAGGACCTGACCTAGGTCAGGAACCCTCAAGGCTCACGAAGGCCGCGGACCCGGAATCGGATCCGCGGCCTTCGTGTTTTTTGTTGTCCCACAAAGAAAACCAGCACACCACAGATAAATGACAGGAGCTCCACCTCATGTCTCCGATCGCTGTCCCTCGTGCTGAGGACAGATCACCTGACAACCCCATCGACCTGGCGGAGGCGGGAATGACCGGCCTGCTCGACGCTGCACCCCTGGCAGGGCTCGACTTGCCTTGCCGTTCAGCCACCAACCCAGACCTCTGGTTCGCAGAGGCACCTGCCGACCTCGAGAAGGCGAAGGCGCTTTGCGGAAGCTGCCCCGTCCGGGCCGAGTGCCTGGCCGGAGCGGTCGCACGGCACGAGCCGTGGGGCGTCTGGGGTGGCGAGATCTTCGAGCGCGGTGTCGTGATCGCGCGGAAGAGGCCGCGTGGCCGTCCGCGTAAGGACGCAACTGTCGCGGCGAGCGCGCAGGGGGCAGCGGCATGACCCCGATCACCGAATACACAGCCATCCCCAAGGGAGTCACCACGATGTTGCTTTACGAAGATCTCGCGAGATCTCGAATGCGCGAGGCGGAACAGGCAGCGAGCAAGCTGCGACTGGTCCGCCGTTTGACCGCCGCGAAGCGGTGGAACCGGGTGTCGAAGTGGGCAGCCAAGCACGCTGACCGCGCGTCATCCTCGCTCTAACCAAGCGAACCTGCCGACGGGTGCTCGTCTTCGGACGAGCACCCGTCTTTTGGTTAAGTAGACGGCATGGGCGTGCACACTCACGACGACTTCGACTGGACCGCACGGCTCGCCGACCTGCGACGCCGCGACGCCATTGCCGCACAGGCGTACCGCAGCACAGCCGATCGCCTGGTCACCATGCTGAAACCAGGAGCCACCGTCATCGACATCGGTTCCGGTGCGGGCGGTATGGCCGCGCAACTTGGCCTCGCCCTACGAGCGAACGGCGGTGGGCGGCTCGTGCTGGTCGACGCCGTCGAAGAACTTCTCGACGCCGCAACCGATCACGTCCACGCCGCATTGTCCGGTCCAGGTGCGACAGTCAAAGTGGACACCGTGCTCGGCGACGCCGCCAGCGACGAACTCGGCACCCAGGTGCCAGCCGCCGAGCTGGTATGGGCTGCCGCGGTCGTGCATCACTTGCGTGACCAGCAGCAGGGCGTCAACCGGCTGGCCGGCCTGCTCGCCCCGGGCGGCTGGCTCGCGCTGGCCGAAGGCGGGCTCGGAACCCAATGCCTGCCTTGGGATCTGGGCGTCGGCGAGCCAGGGCTCATCGACCGGCTGACCGCCGGTGCCAAAGCATGGTTCGCTCAGATGCGCGCGGACATCCCCGGTTCCGTGCGGCTCCCAGTCGGCTGGACCCGATCCCTTGTGGACGCTGGACTGACCGGCGTCACCTCCTTCAGTTACTTGATCGACCACCCCGCACCGGTTTCCGACGAAGTGCGCGCGGCAGTGGTGAAATGGCTGGCGTTCATGGCCGAGGTCGGTGCCGACCGGTTGGCCGAGGACGACCGGACCGCGCTCGCGCGTCTGCTCGATCCGGCCGACCCCGCGTTCGTCGGCGCCCGCGACGACCTGTTCTACCTGGCCTCAGGCACGGTCAACCTGGGCAGGCGAGAGCCCGGTGGGCCTGCGGCGCATTCACCCGCGTCCCACTGAGCGGGCATGCTCTATGTTCTCCGGGTGAGTGAAGCGACGTGCTCCCGGTGTGGCAGATCGAAGTCGTCCGCCACACCGATGGAGGCTCTGGCTTGGGTTTCCGAGCGATCCAAAGACCGCCTGACCTGGCTGTGCCCGGCGTGCGCCCGGGCACACGTGCGGGACATCGAAGGCAAGCTGCCCGAGGAGTACTGGTGATCGGCTTAGCAGTGCCCCCAGTACATCGGCCGGACCTCGATCGGTAGCCCGATCACTTTCGCGACTTTGCGCCCCCACTCCAGCGCAGCGTCCAGGTCGGGCGCCTGGATGACGGTGAACCCGCCGATGTGCTCCTTCCCTTCGATGAACGGCCCATCAGTGACGAGCGTGTCGCCGTCCTTGTGGTGCAACACCGTCGCCGTTCCCGGCGGGTGCAACCCGCCGGCGAACACCCAGGCACCGGCATCCCTCAGCTCCTGGTTGAGCGCGTCCAGCTCCCGCATGATCGGATCGAGCACCTCAGGCGGTGGGGGATCGCCGTCGGGCTGGTAGATGGTCAACATGTACTGCTGCATGGCTCGTCCTCCTTGAATCGGACTTCACCCCCTACACGAACGCTTGCCCTCCGGATCGACACACGCGCCCGACAAGTTTTGTCTTCGTATGGGGTCTCCGCCAGCTCAGCTCGGTGCTGGGGTCTGTCTGGCTCGGCGAGGAATGCTTGAGATTGGTCCGGGGCGGACGGAGAGGTGTTCACTGGTGCGCTCCTGGGAGAGGTCTGGTCGGTTGGCCTGCCTGAGGACAGTGTTGGTGGCTGGTGTTGTGTTGGTGCGTAAGGCGCTTCGCGCTTAGTCGTCTCACTCGGGAGGTTCTCAAGAGGAATTAGTCCGGTGGGATCTGTGGCGATCCCGGCGCAAGAGGTCCAGGCGGGTTAGCCGGGTCTGGCGGAAGGGCTTGGTTCGGGCAGAGCTTTGCGGCTTTCCAGTGGAAGGGGTTGCCTTGACGGCCGGGACGAGCGCCAGTCAGGCCGGGCGGGAAGCTTGCCGCGATGTTGGGACCAGCAGCGGGCCAGATCGGGCGGGAACTGCATCCGGTGCTCAGACCAGCGCTGCCGACAACACCTCTGTTCGCCAGGGGCTGCGGGCTGAATGTGGGGATTCAGGAGGTTGTGCCGCTGCTTCCGGGCGATCTTCGACCTCGGGTTGCGGGCAATGGTGGTCGGCATGCGCTTGGCTTCATCGGTGGCTCCCGGGCATAGGGGTGACGGTCCGAGGTTGAGGTGGGTTCGGGTCGAGGTGATGGCTGGGCTTGAGAGGAGGGGTTGGGCTTCAGATACCGGTTGGGAGTTGAGGTGGGTTGGGGGATGGCGGTGGGGAAAGTTGATGTGGGTTGGGGCGAGGTCATGGTGGGGTTTGAAGTGGGCGGGTCGTTGTTGAGGTCATGTCAGTGCGTGTACGGGTGGGCGGGGGCGGCTGGCTGCTTTGAGATAGGCGTGGGCTAGGGCGAGGACGATGGCGTCGATATTGCTGCGCAACTCGGCGACTGTGGTGCGGACGAAGATCAGGCCCGCCTTTGTGAATGCCTCCTCTCGTCGGCGGATGCATCGGTCGCGTTGGTTGCCGAAATCCCAGGCGAGGCCCACGCTGTCCCACCATGCGTCGGCGATGCCAATGGCTTGTCCGGTCGCGGTGTGGATTGGGACGTCCCATTCCGGTGCGGGCAAGGGGGCCTCTCTGATCACGCGTTTGGCCCAGCCTTGGTGGACTGTGCTTGTCAGCGGTGGGGTCAATACTTCGTGCAGAAGCTCTCGCAGCGCTGCGGTGCCGCGTTGGGCGCCGCCGTCGATCTCGGCGCGGACTTGTTCGATTGTGCAGAGGCCTGCGTCGATTGGCGCGAAAAGCAATGCCCGTCTCTCCGACGGGTCTCGGATACGGCGTGCGGCGTCCACTGCTGCGCGATGTGGTGGGGCGAAGGCGAGTCCTTTGATGATCCGGGCTCGTGGCATTCGGGATGTGCGTTCCACGCGCACGTATTCACGGGAGGACAAACGGCGGGTTCCGGGCACGAGCATGTGCACTTCGTCGGTATCGAACGCGTGCAAGCCATGTGCCCGGAGGGATTCGATGCCGGTGATCAGCGCGTCGTCCCCGGCGTAGAGGACGGCGGCTTTCACCCGTTGTCGTCTGGTCGGCGGACCGCTTTTCAACAACAGCACTCCGGGCAGGAGTTGCTGCCATGGACCATCCGGACGGCAGCGCAGGGCGACGGAGTAGTTGGAGTGGCCCGCGGCCATCAATGTGCTGCGGCGGACTACTGATTCGGCGTTTTCGGTCATGCTTCGATCTTGCGGATCTGGGCTTGGGTCGGAAAGGGCGCCGGGTTCAGCTGTGGATAACTCCGCTGGGGCTATGGTCGATTCGTTCTGGTTTTCTCCAGGTCAGGCCTTGAAACCGGGTTGCCACTCTTCGACGATCTCGCGCACCGGCAACTCCGCGTCCAGCTGGCAGAGGATCCCGGTCGTGCCCGCCAGCACCCGGTGGATCAGCAGGTACTGCGGCGGCAGGTTCAGCGACCGCCCCGTGCGGAAGTCCTGCCCACCGAGGTCACCGACCCGCTCGGCCTGCGCCTGCATCCACTGCCTGGTGAAGTGGAACCGCTCGGTCAGCAGCGGCTCGATGAACGGCGCCAGGTAGGCGTGCACGTGCTCGGCGGGTACCTGCGTGCCCGGACGTACGAAACCCTCCTCGCGGAGGGTCTCGTACAGGCTCTTGGAGTCCCCTTCCATGGCGAACCGCATCAGCCGCCCCAACGGCTCCGGCGTCCCGCCCGGCAACCGGGCCACCCCGCCGAAGTCGATCACGCACATCCGGCCGTCATCGGCGAGCATGAAGTTGCCCGGGTGCGGATCGGCGTGCAGCATCCCGGCCCGTGCGGGCGCCGAGTAGTGGAACAACGCCAGCAGATAGCCGGCGTGGTCACGGTCCTCCATGACCCCCTCGCGGATGATCCGCGCGAGCGGGATGCCGTCCACCCATTCACTGACCAGCACTTTCGGTGCGCTGGCGACGACCTTGGGGACGATGAAGTTCTCGTCGCCGTCGAACGCCGCCGCGACCCTGCGCTGGTTGTCCGCTTCCTGCCGGTAGTCCAGCTCCTCGGTCATCCGCGCAGTCAGCTCGGCCAACAACGGCTTGATCTCGGTCCCCGGCACCAAGGCCTGAAACAATCGGCTAAACCGGGAAAGCTGCCGCAAATCGGACATCAATGCCTCGTCGGCACCGGGATATTGCACTTTCACCGCGACCGGGCGTCCGTCGTGCCAAATTCCGCGATGCACCTGGCCGATACTCGCCGAGGCCGCTGGGGTGTCGTCGAATTCCGCGAACCTGGACCGCCACGACCGGCCCAACTGCTCGGCGAGCATCCGGTGCGTTGCCCGTGCGCTCATCGGCGGCGCCGCCGCCTGCAGCTTGGTGAGCGCCTCCCGGTACGGCGCCGCCATGTCGTCCGGCACCGCCGCCTCGAACACCGACAGGGCCTGGCCGAACTTCATGGCACCGCCCTTGAGCTGGCCCAACACCGCGAACAGCTGCTCGGCGGTCTTGGCCGACACCTGGGCGCTCACCTCGGCAGCGTCCTGCCCGGCAAGTCGTTTCCCCCAGCCACCGACCACCCGGCCGGCGACCCCCAACGGGAGGCTGGCGAGCCGTGCCGTTCTGGCGACGGCCTTGCGCGGCATCTCGTTCACTAGGTGATTCTCCCCTGTAGAACGCCCATCTCGCAGCTATTTCACTGACGGGCGCCACACGAACAGAACACATGTGGCGGCCACGGCCGCTGTTCCAACTTGCCATGGAACGGATCAAGCTCGATGGTCCCATTCCAAATCGGTGGCCGTGTACCGCCGACGGACAGCCATTCCAGCGCACGCATCGCCTGCTCAGCGCCCAATGCAGCGGTCGCGTGCGCGCATGTGAGGTCGGCATGCTGCCGTTGGCCGACCAACTGTGCCGCGACCGCGGGCCACTCGTGGTCGAGATCGGCTCGGTGCAAGTCAGCGCAGCCAAGACAGCTGCTGCGCCCTGGCACCACGAACGGTCCGACGATCCCGATGCCCTCACGGACCCGCACGCTCAGGTGCGGCACGGACCGCGACAGCAGACTCGTCACGAACTCCGGCGTCGGGACTGCGGCGTCGGTCAACACCACCAGATCCGGGTCGGTCACGCGCGCGGAAGGCAGCCGCGAACGCGCCACGTCGGCCCGCGGTTTGCCGATGTCCTCATCTCGATACCCGCAGCCGGTGTCCTCGGCCTCGACGACACCGTCCGCGTCCAGCTCGACCGCGCCGATACCCGCGGTCACGAGCAACTGGGCCACGGCCAGGCCGAGCCGCCCTGAGCCGTGCACGAGAACGGACGATTTCGTTCTGGTGGCGGCCAATTGGCCCGGTTGGTTGCCTGTCCGCAACGACCACGTCGTCGCGTCCGGGGCGAGCCGCGCCGGCATCGCGGTCTCGGTGACGTCTTCGATCAGGCCGAGCTCGTGCAGCTCGCTCAGCAACCCGGACAGCGTCGGCCGATCGTCCGGCGGCGCTTTGTCCAGCAACTGTCTGGTACGCACGTGACCGTCCAGATTCTGAATACTCTCCGCAACCGTTTTGGTTACTCCGCCGATCACCACTGCGTGCCGTGGATCGAGTCCGAGCTGGATTTCGTCGTCGCCGCGACGCAGTACCGGCAGGCCCGTGAGCACTTTCGGCCGGCGTGGCAGCGACCTTCCGCCATGTGACATACCTCAAGGCTGGCAAGGGATCCACGACATGCCAAACCTTTGTCCACAGGGGGCTGTGGGTAGAAGGTCACCCTCCTGGCAGTCTCCCAAATTGTCGGTGGGTGGTCGTACGGTTGTCGCGTGGCCGAACCAGTCGTCGAAGTACGTCGCAGTAAGCGGCGTACTCGGACAGTGACCGCGTATCGGGAGGGCGATGCTCTGATCGTCCTCCTGCCTGCGCGGATGTCTAAGAGAGAAGAAGCGCATTGGGTCGCCGAGATGCAACGTCGCCTACTGCGTAGCGAGTCCCGTCGCCGCTCCCCGGCGCGGACGTCGGACAGCGCGCTGCTCGCCAGGTGTGCGGAGCTCTCATCGCGACATTTGAACGGCGAAGCCGTACCACTGAGTGTTCGTTGGGTGCCACCAATGCGGACGCGTTGGGCATCCTGCACGCCCGTTGACCGGACCATTCGCGTCAGCGAGCGTCTGAGGGAGGTGCCGTCGTGGGTCCTGGACTACGTGCTGGTGCACGAACTCGCGCACCTGCTTGTGCCAGGTCATGACCACGAGTTCTGGGGCCTTGTGCAGCGTTATCCCAAGACAGAGCGGGCCATCGGCTATCTCGAGGGCCTTGCCGCTGCCGCGGGTTCGGGGCCGATGCTCGAGGACTAGGGGCTGAACGAGCTGGGGGTCGTCCCGCGCGCGGGACGACCCCCAGCTCGTATCAGGACTCGTCTTCGTCCTTCTTCTTCTCAGTCCGTTCCAGCTCGGCGATCGGGTCCATGTCCGAGGTCGCGCCGACCCGGTCGGCGAAGTCCAGCGGCTCGTCCAGATCGGCGGCGGTGGGTACCAGGTCCGGGTGCGCCCAGACGCCGTCACGCTTCTCGATGCCGTGCTTCTCACCGACAATCAGCCACAACGACGCGGCGGCACGCAGCTTGCGGGGCCGCAGTTCCAGGCCGACCAGCGTGGCGAACGTCTGCTCGGCGGGACCGCCGGAAGCACGGCGCCTGCGCAGCGTCTCGCGCAACGCGTTGGCGCCGGGCAGCCGGTCGCCGACGGCGTCCGCGACCACGACGTCCACCCAGCCTTCGACCAGCGCGAGCAAGGTCTCCAGCCGCGCCAAGGCGGCCTGCTGTTCCGGCGTGGTCTGCGGCTCGAGCATGCCGGACTGCATGGCCTGCTCGATCGACTGCGGGTTGGCCGGGTCGACCTGCGACGCCAGCTGCTCCAAGGCCGAGGTGTCCACCGTGATACCGCTGGCGAACTCCTCGACAGTCGCCAGCAGACGCTGCCGCAGCCACGGGACGTGCGCGAACAGGCGCTGGTGCGCGGCCTCACGGGCGGCGAGGAACACGAGAACCTCGCTGGCCGGCCGCTCGAGGCCTTCGCTGAACTTCGAGATGTTCGCGGGCAACAGCGCGCCCGTCGCCTCGGGGCCGAGCGGCAGACCGATGTCGGTCGACGTCAAAACCTCGGCGCCGAGCTGCGCCAACGCGTTGCCCAGCTGCGATCCGAACGCCATCCCGCCCATCTGGCCGACCATGGACAGCAGCGGACCGGCCGCTTCCTTGGCCTCGGCAGGCAACGCCTCCACCCAGGCTCCGGACATCCGCCGGGCCACCGGGTCACACAGCCGCTGCCAGGTCGGCAGGGTCTTCTCCACCCAGTCCTTCGCGGTCCACGACTTGGTCGACGTGGCACCCGCGGGCAGGATCGTCGCGGCGTCCAGCCACACCTCCGCCAGCCGTGCCGCGTCGGCGACCGCCTCCGGCGACTCCGCACCGGCGGGTTCGGTCTCCGCGAGCCGCTGCATCGCGATCTGTTTCGCCAGGTCGTAGTTGACCGGGCCGGTGGACGACCCCGCCTGGCTCAGCATCTGGCCGAGCTGGCTCAGCATCTGACCGAGCTGGTCGAACGGATTCTCCTGCCCGCCGCCCTGGCCTTGGCCGGACGGGTTCTTCTTGCCTTTGTCATCGGGCTCCGGCAGGTTGAAGCCGAAGGGGAGGTCGTTCATACCTCCACGGTACGCGGGGTGTCGTAGTCGTAGGCTGTTGCCTCGTGAGTACTCCCAGCAAAGAGGCGACGCCTGAGACCGACGCAGCCGCGGAGAAGCGGGCGCGGGATGAACGCTGGCAGATCTCCCGGCGCGGCTGGACGGTTTTACTGAGTTTCCTGATCGTGATCACGCTGGGTCTGGTGGGTGCGTTCGTGCCCGTTCCGTTCGTCGCGCTCGGCCCGGGACCCACGTATGACACGCTCGGCGCGGTCGAGAACACGCAGATCGTGCAGGTCGACGGGACGCAGACGTATTCCACGACCGGCCAGCTGCGAATGACGACTGTGTCGCTCAAGCGTGAGGTCACGCTGTTCAGCGCGTTCGGCCTGTGGGTGAGCGGGCGGTACGCGCTCGCGCCTCGCGAGGAGTACATCAAGCCTGGTCAGACCGAGGACGAGGTTCAGCAGCAAAACGTGAAACTTTTTCAGGATTCGCAGAGTGACGCCGAGGTGGCGGCCATGCGGTTCCTGAAGCACCCGGTGAAGGTCGTGGTCAGCGAGGTCACCGCGGGCGCGCCCGCGGACCGCGTGATCGAGCCAGGGGACCGGCTGCTGCGGGTCAACGGCAAGCAGATCGTCCAGCAGGAAGACGTCGTCGCCGCGGTCGAGTCGACCAAGCCTGGCCAGACGATCGAGGTCGTGCTGCAGCGCAACGGCCAGGAGCGAACCGTCTCGGTGACGCTGGGTTCCGCGCCCGACCGGCAGCAGGGCTACATGGGCATCCGCGGCGTCGACCGCGCCGACGTGCCGTTCAAGACCACGATCCACCTGCAGGACGTCGGCGGCCCGTCGGCCGGCCTGATCTTCTCGCTGGCGATCATCGACCGGCTCACCCCCGACGACCTGGCCGGTGGCCAGCCGATCGCCGGTACCGGGGAGATCGACGTGAAGGGCAACGTCGGCCCGATCGGCGGCATCGGCTTCAAGCTGGTCGCGGCGGCCGAGGACGGCGCGAAGACGTTCCTGGTGCCCGCGGCGAACTGCGCCGAGGCCAAGGCAGACCCGCCGCCCGGCCTGCAGCTGATCAAGGTCGACAACCTGGCCGGAGCCGTACAGGCACTGGAGGACCGCAAGGCCGGACGCCCGGTTCCAGGCTGCTGAAAGAGACCGTGAGTGTTCTGGCCGGTTAGAACCGGCCGGAACACCCACGAGGGTTGATCAGGTGAAAGTCGCGCGCAGGGCCGCTGTCAGGTTGGGCGCCAGGTCGGGGCCTTTCAGCAGGTCATCGTGGTCACGAAGGCGCATGACGCACGCCTCGCCGCCGTCTCGCAGGACGGCGGCTACCAGGCGGGCTTCCTGGCGCTGCGGGTGCTCGGCCGCCAGTTGACGCAGTTTCTCCTCGTCCTGGTCGGAGGCGTTCATCTGCGCCTCGGCCTCTGGCGGGAGTACGACGATCTCCTGGACCAATGCGCATCCGCGCACGGCGTCCGGCCACATGATCCCGGCGAGCGCCGCGCCTAGGTCACCATCTGGCAACGAATCCTGGGCGATCGGAGTCAGTGCCGATCCGGCATCGAGCTGACCGGCCAGCTCCGGCTGCATGCGCAGCAGTTCGGCCGTCGGGACCAGGGCGAACAGCTGGACAGGCTGGTCCCAGCCCGCCGCGGCCACGAACTGCTCGACCTCTTCGGCGAGCGCGGGCAAGGCATCAGAGTTGCTCGACACGGCGGTCATCGTCGCATTCCAGCGGCCGGTGACGGGAACCGGAACACCGTCCGTAGAGTTGGACATCTAGGACAGCTGTTTCCCAGCACGGCTGTCGGCCAGACTCAAGATCGCTATTCAGGAGCGTGTCCAGTGGCCTCTCGGCCCTCGATCGGCTTGCCGAAGCTGTCTCGCCGCAGCCGCATCCTGCTGACCATCGCGGCGGTGATCGTCTTTCTGCTCATCGTCGGCGCGCGGCTGATCGACACCTATGTCGACTGGCTGTGGTTCGGCGAGGTCGGTTTCCGGTCTGTGTTCACCACACAGATCCTCACCAGGATCGGGTTGTTCTTCAGCGTCGCCATCTTCGTCGGCGGACTGCTGGCGATCAGCTTGATCATCGCCTATCGCACCCGTCCGGTGTTCGTACCGGTGTCCGGCACGGAAGATCCGCTCGCCAGATACCGCTCGACCATCGTGCAGCGGGTCCGCCTGTTCGGCATCGGCCTGCCGGTCATCGTCGGCCTGTTCTCCGGATGGGCCGCGCAGGGTGACTGGCAGCGGGTGCAGCTGCTGTTCAACGCCGTCCCGTTCGGCAAGACCGATCCGGAATTCGGCATCGACATCGGCTTCTACGCCTTCAAACTGCCGTTCTACGAGTGGCTGATCAGCTGGTTCTACGTGGCCCTCGTGATCGCGTTCATCGGCGCGGTGGTCGTCCACTACATCTTCGGCGGCATCCGGCTCGCCGGTCGCGGCGGTCAGCTCTCCGGCCCGGCCAGGGTGCACCTCTCCACCGTCGCGGGCCTGTTCGTGCTGGTCTACGCGGTCGACTACTTCTTCGACCGGTATGAGCTGCTGTACTCCAGCCGCAACGAGACCTTCACCGGTGCCACGTACACCGACCTCAACGCGGTGATGCCGGCCAAGCTGATCCTGATGGCGATCGCGATCTTCTGCGCCATCGCGTTCTTCGTCGGCGCGTTCCTGCGCAACCTGCAGCTCCCGGCGATCGCGCTGGTCCTGCTCGTACTGTCCGGCCTGCTGGTCGGCACGGCGTGGCCGGCGATCCTCGACCAGTTCTCGGTCAAGCCGAACGCCAACGAGAAGGAAGCCAAGTCGATCGAACGAAATCTGGCGGCCACCAAGGAGGCCTTCGGGCTGACCGACGACAAGGTCAAGATCGAGGACTATCCGAAGGCGGGTGCGACCGAGCCGTCCGCGGCCCTGATCCGCAACGACGCGGGCACCATCCCGAACGTCCGGCTGCTCGACCCGGCCATCCTGTCGCCGACGTTCACCCAGCGCGAGGCCAGGGCCAACTTCTACGGCTTCCCGGACAAGCTGGACGTCGACCGGTACAACGTCAACGGCAAGGTCCAGGACTACGTCGTGGCGGTCCGCGAGATCAAGACCTCGGGCCTGACCGAGCAGCAGAACTCGTGGATCAACCGGCACATGGTCTACACGCACGGCAACGGCTTCGTGGCCGCGCCCGCGAACACGATCGACCGCGCGCCCACCCCGGTCGGCGGTACGGCGTCGACCAGTGCGAGCCAGCAAGGTGGCTATCCCGTGTTCACGGTCAGCGACCTGAACGCGATCAACTCCAAAGCCAAGATGGACATCCCGGTCACCGAACCGCGGATCTACTACGGCGAGCTGGCCACCACGTACGCGATCGTCGGCGGAACCCCAGGTGAGGCGCAGGGTGAGTACGACTCGCCAGGCGACAGCAAGTACCTGTACAAGGGCGCCGGTGGTGTCCCGATCGACGGCCTGTTCAACCGGCTGGTGTTCGCCGCCTACGAAGGCGAGCGGAACATCCTGTTCAACACCGCCATCAGCGAAGGCTCGAAGATCATGTACAACCGTGACCCGCGCGAGCGGGTCCGGAAGGCAGCGCCTTGGCTGACGGTGGACACCGACCCGTACCCCGCGGTCGTGGATGGCCGGATCCAGTGGATCGTCGACGGCTACACCACGTTGGACAACTACCCGTACTCGCAGTCCACCTCGCTGGGCCAGGTCACCACCGACTCGCTCGCCGGTGTGCCGCGTCAGCAGGACCGCAGGATCGGGTACATCCGTAACTCGGTGAAAGCCACCGTCGACGCGTACGACGGAACGGTGACGCTGTACGGCATCGACGAGAACGACCCGGTGCTCAAGGCCTGGTCCGGTGTCTTCCCCGGCACGGTGAAGCCGGCTTCGTCCGTCCCGCAGTCGCTCAGGGAACACTTCCGGTACCCGGAAGACCTGTTCAAGGTCCAGCGTGACCTGCTGGCGAAATACCACGTGACCACGCCGCAGGAGTTCTACTCGACGCTGACCTTCTGGGACGTGCCCTCCGACCCGACCAAGGAAGGCGGCGAGACCGGGACCGCGGCCAAGCAGCCGCCGTACTACGTCCTCGCCCAAGCGCCAGGGCAGGCCAGGCCGTCATTCCAGGTGACAAGCGCACTCACCGCGTTCAGGCAGCAATTCCTGGCCGCATGGGTATCGGTGTCCTCGGAACCGGACGACTACGGGCAATTCAGGGTGCTGCGACTACCGACACAAGGTGACGTGACACCCGGTCCGAACCAGGTCCAGAACCAAATGCGGACAACGGACAAATTCACCCAGGAAAGAACGCTGTTCCAGAACACGGGTGTCGACGTGCAATACGGAAACCTGCTGACCCTCCCAGTCGGCGGCGGACTGATCTACGTCGAACCGGTCTACCTGAAACAGAAAGACATCAACGCCTTCCCCCAGCTCGCCCGAGTACTGGTGGCATACAAGAACAGGGTCGGATTCGCCGCGACACTCTCCGAAGCACTCGACCAGGTCTTCGGTGCGGGCAGCGGATCCTCGACAACCCAACCCGGGCAAGGCGGAGGCACCACGCCGCCGACAACATCGGGACCGCCAGGAACATCGACACCCGCACCGCCGGCAGTCGGCGGCGTATCACCTGAGCTCAACCAAGCCATCGCCGACGTGAACACGGCAGTGGCCAAGGTCAGGTCCGCGGAACAAACCGGTGGCCTGGCAGAACTCGGGAAAGCCATCGAAGAACTCGACGCCGCGCTGAAGAAGTACGAACAAGCCAAAGCAGCGGCACCGCCACCGACGTCGGCGTCACCCAGCGCGCCGCCATCAACGCCAACGCCCCAAGGCGGCGGCTGACAGGTGACGAAAAACACCAAAAACGGCTCCGACTAAGGCGGTAAGACACCAAAGAGCCACCCGATTTGCTCCACCCCGCAACGGCCAAGTAAGCTAAAAGCAACCAACGCGGGGTGGAGCAGCTCGGTAGCTCGCTGGGCTCATAACCCAGAGGTCGCAGGTTCAAATCCTGTCCCCGCTACTCGGCCGGGCGGCCCTTGCTCAGTTGCTTTGCAACTTCGCAGGGGCCGCTTCGCTTTATTTTGGGGGGCCGAGCCCCCCCATGCCCCCCACGGTGCGTGTTTCTTCTGACCCAGCGCTGGGCACGTTTTGCTTGGACCAACAGTGCTGGGGGGTTGCGCTTGGGCCAACAGTGCTGGGGGCGTTGCGCTTGGGCCAACAGTGCTGGGGGCGTTGCGCTTGGGCTAACGTGCGCGGCTTTGCCGCGCGCGTGGTTGTGGTGTGGCGAGGGGATCGTTGGCAAATCTGGTTGTCCACAGCTCTTGCGCAGCCGGCTGTTGATCATGCCTCGGCGATAGACTGGCCTGGGGACGCCCCCCGGGAGTGGTGGGGGATGCCTAGGGATGTTTCGGGGGTGTCTGGGCTCGTTAGGCGGCTTTTGCGGTGGTGCGGCGGTGATCCGCCTGCGGGAAGCGGCCTACGGCAGTGGCGATACGGATCGCCGCCGTCCTTTATGGCGCGTTAGTGCAGGGTGGTGCGTCGTGCTCACTTCCTCTTGGGGCCTCTCTGGTGACAAAGGACGTCTCCTTAGAACCTGCGGCGGTATTCGGCGGGGGAGACGCCTAGGGCGCGGATGAAGGCTCGGCGCATGGTCTCTGGGGTGCCGTAGCCGCAGTCGCGGGCGATGCGGCTGATTCCGGCCGTTGTGTCTTCGAGGAGGCGGCGGGCGGCTTCGAGACGGACTCGGTCGACATAGCGGCCGGGCGTCATGCCTGTTTCCGCTGTGAAGACTCGGGCGAACTGCCTCGGTGACAGATTGGCTCGTTCTGCCAACGCCTCCACCGACAGTTTCGAGCCCGGGTGGTCGATGATCCATTGCTGGACTTCGCGCAACGGTTGGCGTTCGGCGGCTTGCAGCGTCAACGGTGCGCTGAACTGGGTTTGGTTTCCGGGCCTTCGCAAGTACATCACCAGATGCCTGGCGATGATCAACGCGCACTCGCGGCCGAGGTCCTCCTCCACCAACGCCAACGCCAGATCGATGCCGCTGGTCACGCCCGCGGAAGTCGAGATCTTCCCGTCCCGCACGAAAATCGGCTCCGGATCCACCTCGACGTCCGGGTGCTGACGGGCCAGCAACTCACAGGCCGACCAATGCGTTGTCACGCGGCGGCCTGACAGCAGTCCCGCCTCGGCGAGCAGGAACACGCCGCTGCACACCGACACCACTCGTTCCGCCTTCATGGCGTGCTCACGGAACCACTCCACCAACTCGGGTTGGCCGTCCAACGTCCCGTATCCGCCGGGAACGATGAGAGTGTGTGGTTGCGGTGCCGCGTGCAGGTCTATGTCGGGTGTGATCCGCAGCCCGCTCGAGCTACGGATCACGCCACCCCCAACCGAGGCGGTGATCACCTCGTACACGTTTCGGCCCGCGTAGCGCGCTGCTCCGGTGAAAACCTCGAGCGGACCCGTCACGTCGAGGCTCTGGATCCCGTCGAACAAGGGGATGAGCACGAGCTTCGACATGCCCTCATCGTGCTCAAACCCGCAGGTGACCGCAATGACGAAGACCCCACCTTTCCTGTCACGGACCCCCGGTGAAAACGGCTCGACAGCGCCATGTAGAGTTCTAAACACAACGACGCGGGGTGGAGCAGCTCGGTAGCTCGCTGGGCTCATAACCCAGAGGTCGCAGGTTCAAATCCTGTCCCCGCTACGCGAGTAGGCGAGCCATGGTCGGTGCTGAGGCACCTTCCATGGCTCGCTTCGTTTTGTTTTGGGGGGCCGAGCCCCCCATGCCCCCCACGGTGCGTGTTCCTTCTGAACCAGCGCTGGGGGCGTTTCGGTTGGACCAACGGACTCAGCGCGGGAGCGTTGCGCTTGGGCTAACGGACTCAGCGCTGGGTGCTTTGCGCTCGGACCAGCGGGCGGCTTGGGGTGCGGTTGGGTAGGACAGTTCGTTGTAGAGGGTGGGGGTTCCATTGTGACCGGTGGGGTTCTCCGGTCGCGTCGGACGAACGGGAATGCAAGCGGGGCAATCGCTTTGCGTTGGGCTGCTGTTGTGCGGGTTCGCCGTCTGTGCCATTCGGCTCTACATAAGGATTGTGTGTCGCGCTGGTTGACGGGTCGTGGGCCGAGGGGTGTCGCGGTTTGGTTGGGGGACAGTGCGTTTCGTTTGGGGTGGCGGGAAACCGTTGTCGACGGGGGACTCTGGTATACCGGAGTGGCCATTCGCGACGGTGGGCGCTTCGAGCTTGTTCACAGTTGGGCGCGGGCACTTCGTTCACGTGACGGAGGAAGTCGGGACCGCCCGCTGAACCGGGTCATGTCAACCTCCTCAAGTCGGGTAGTTCACCGGACGCGTGCAATCGACAGTGCCGCGTGAAATTTCTTGGATGTCCACTGTGGAGCTTGTGACTTCTGATACATGCCGTGACGATCCGGACGCGCTGCGCTACCGCGAGTGGATCACGCTGCGGCTATTCGTGGCCGGTCGGAGCCCGATGATGACCGCTGACCGTGGATCAGCTGCCGACCGGCGCGCCGACTGTGTTCGCCGAGTGGTTGAACTGGCACACTGGGCACATGGAGCTCGTGCCGCCCTCACCGGAGATGGAGGCCTTGTTTTCCCGGCAGGAGGCTGAGTATGAGCGCCTGGTCCGGGCAAGCTCGTTGCCGTTGCTCGGCATGGCCGAACCCGCACCACAGCCGCGCTTACTCGGCGAAGCTGAGATCAACGACGGCATCGTCGAAAGTGTCGGGCTTGCCTACGGCGACCTGATGCGGCCAAGCGGACCGCTTGTGCAGGTGCACACCGCGCGCTGGTCGCAGAACAGGCCCAGCCCGCCGGATCTCCGGTACTTCTTGGAGAACTTGCTGGACAGCATGGGTGATGACAGTCCGGTGGAAGGTGATCCGGTGCCCGCGCACGTGGTCGTGAACGGCACGCCGCGGCCGGCTTCGTTGCTGCACACCAGACGCAAGCTGTGGGCAGCGCGTTGCTGGCACCAGGATTCCGACGTCATCGTCGTGGCTCGGGAGTGGGAACTGGCCGCGACGCATCTTGTCGCGGTACCCAGCATCGAGTCGTTCCTTCGCGGGCGTAGGGAATACCTGCACGATCTGCGGACGAACCCGCCGACGATGCCGATCATCGACCGGCCGTTCGACGTGGCCACAGCGCATCGGTCGCTCATCGACGCGACGCTCGCGCGCAGCCGTCAGCTGGAAGCCGCGGCGCGCCAAGGGCGGCCGCCGCGGCTGCGCGCCAACGCCCGTAAGCACGGCGAACTCTGGGAAGCGGCCGTACGGGCGCAGATGCATCTGGCCGATCAGTCCAGACAGGACGCTAACGAGGCCGTGACCATTCTGGTGAACCAGTTGGGCCGTTTGCAGGAGAAGGCAGCCTGGTTCGCCGACAAGCGGCTGCGCGACGCCGCCGTGACCGAGACTCTGTTGTACTGGACCGGGATGCGGCTCGAACTTCTCTCCAAGCCCGCGCAGGAGAGCTGGCGGACGGTGTGGGCGTCGCAACGTTCCTGGATGCCGGACCCGTTCGCCCATCAGGAAAGAAGTTCTTCGCAGCACGATGATTCGTTGCGGCGCTGGCATGCCGAGCTGATGACAGGTCAGGACGAATGGCTTCGTGCCTGGTCGGAGTGGGTGCAACGGAAAAGCTACTGAGCCAATCGGGTGTACTTGCGACATCCGGGTGACGGTATAGCCATTGTGGACAGATGCCGGGGCCATTGTGGACAGCGAGCGAAATTCATGGCACGGTGGTTAGGTGTCTGAATTGAACGCAACAGCCGCGGCTCTGCTCGGCTTGCTCCATGACGGCCCGAAGACGGGTGGCCAGCTGGTCGCGGTGGCCCGTGAGCGCTTTGGCGCGTTCTTCAGCGTCACGCGCAGCCAGGTATACCGCGAGCTTCCCGCACTGGCCGACGGCGGCCTTGTCCGCCTTGGCAAGCAGGGCCCGCGCTCCAGCCAGCAGTACCTGATCACGGCCGCAGGCAAGAAGGCCTTCAAGACCTGGCTTGCCTCCGAGCCTGGTCCAGACCACCTGCGCAGCCCGCTGATCCTCCGCCTTGTGCACGCCAGCAACCTGACCGCGAAGCAGCGCACCGCGTTGGTCGACTCCGCCCGGCAGGCGTACAACGCCGAGCTGGAAGAGGCCCGCAACTCGGTCAAGAACACTGACGACAGCTACGCGAAGGCGATCGGCGAGTTCGCGGTGGCCCGTGCCAGGGCGGCGCTGAAACTGCTCGACGCGGTCCCGAAAGACTGAATAACGAAAGCCGGTCGGCGCGAAACAGCCGACCGGCAACGCACCGGCACGCGGTCTGACGTAACCTTCTTGGCCGTGAACCCGGACGTCGCAGCAGACCTGAATGATCTCTCCGCCACGTTGAAGAGCATCGAGGCGGTGACGGATCTCGATGCGCTGCGCGCTCAGGTGACCGAGCTGGAGCAGCAGGCCGCGCGCCCCGATCTCTGGGACGACCCGGAGAAGGGGCAGCAGGTGACCAGCCAGCTCTCCCACAAGCAGGGTGAGCTCCGCCGGGTGTCTGAGCTGCGGCAACGCCTCGACGACCTGCCCGTGCTCTACGAGCTGGCTGAAGACGAAGGCGACGCGGGCAGTCTCGCCGAGGCGGACGCCGAGCGCGAAAAGCTGCGCACGGACATCTCCTCGCTCGAAGTCCGGACCTTGCTGTCCGGCGAATATGACGAACGTGACGCGCTGGTCACGATCCGTTCCGAAGCGGGCGGCGTGGACGCCGCGGACTTCGCCGAGATGCTCCTGCGGATGTACATGCGGTGGGCGGAGCGGCACGGCTATCAGATCGACGTCTACGACACGTCCTACGCCGAAGAAGCCGGTATCAAGTCCGCGACCTTCAAAGTCTCGGCGCCTTTCGCCTACGGCACCCTTTCGGTCGAACAGGGAACCCACCGGCTGGTGCGGATCTCACCGTTCGACAACCAGGGCCGCAGGCAGACGTCTTTCGCCGGTGTCGAGGTCGTCCCGGTCGTCGAGCAGTCCGACCACGTCGACATCGACGAGAAGGACCTGCGCATCGACGTGTACCGGTCGTCCGGTCCAGGTGGTCAGGGCGTGAACACGACCGACTCCGCGGTACGCATCACACACATACCGACGGGAATCGTCGTTTCGTGTCAGAACGAACGCTCTCAGTTGCAGAACAAGGCCTCGGCGATGGCCGTTCTGCAGGCGAAGCTGCTGGAGCGCCAGCGCCAGCAAGAGCAGGCCAAGATGGACGAGCTCAAGGGCGACGGCGGCTCTAGCTGGGGAAACCAGATGCGTTCGTACGTTCTGCACCCGTATCAGATGGTCAAGGATCTGCGCACCGAGTACGAAGTGGGGAATCCCTCCGCTGTTCTGGACGGCGATATCGACGGATTCCTGGAGGCCGGAATTCGGTGGCGACGCACTAACTGAGAGTGCTAAACCATCCCTTGGCAACGGGCCGATAACGGTCGTGGGTAGACTCCGCGACCGTGATCCGGCTTGAACATGTTTCCAAGAGCTACAAGACGTCGACGCGTCCCGCGTTGGATGACGTCTCGGTGGACATGGACAAGGGGGAGTTCGTCTTCCTGATCGGCCCGTCCGGTTCGGGAAAGTCCACCTTCCTTCGCCTGTTGCTGCGTGAGGAAGTGCCCACCAAGGGCAAGCTGTACGTCAACAACTTCGACATCACCAGGATGTCGCGGCGCCGGATACCCCGGCTGCGGCAGTCCATCGGGTGCGTGTTCCAGGACTTCCGCTTGTTGGTCAACAAGACCGTCGCGGAGAACGTGGCGTTCGCGCTGGAAGTGATCGGCAAGCCCACGCACACCATCCGCAAGGTGGTGCCCGAGGTGCTTGAGCTGGTCGGTCTGGACGGCAAGGCCAACCGCATGCCCAACGAGCTGTCCGGTGGTGAACAGCAGCGTGTGGCGATCGCGCGTGCGTTCGTCAACCGGCCGATGATGCTGCTGGCCGACGAGCCGACCGGAAACCTGGACCCCGACACCAGCCAGGACATCATGCTGCTGCTCGAGCGGATCAACCGCACGGGCACGACCGTCCTGATGGCCACGCACGACCATTCCATCGTGGACTCGATGCGGCGCAGAGTCGTCGAGCTCGCGTTCGGCAGGGTCATCCGCGACGACGCCCGAGGCGTCTACGGCGTGGGCCGCTAAGCCGAGAAGTAATCCCCCGACCTGCGAGGAAACCCGCACCGATGCGTTTCAGTTTCGTGTTGTCCGAAGTCCTGACCGGACTTCGGCGCAACGTCACGATGACCGTCGCGATGATCCTGACCACAGCCATCTCATTGGGACTGCTGGGGGGCGGTCTGCTGGTGGTCCGGATGATCGACCACATGCGCGACAACTTCGGCGACGAGGTCGAAGTGAACGTGTACCTCAACAGGGACATCAGCGCGACTGACAAGGACTGCAAGCAGCAGCCGTGTGCGGGCATCCAGTCCGCTCTCTCGCAGGACGCCAACGTCGACGACGTCCGGTGGGAGAACCAGGACCAGGCGTTCGACCGCTTCCAGCGCGTCTTCGCCGGTCAGCCCGAACTGCTGGAGCTGACCCGCAAGGAGTCGCTGCCCGCGACGTTCCACCTGAAGCTGAAGAACCCGGACCGGGCCGACGTCATCGTGCAGACGTACAGCAACAAACCGGGGATCGACCGGGTTGAGGACCAGGGTGTCTTCCTCGAACGGTTCTTCGGCGTGCTCAACGGCGTCCGGAACGGAACGTGGGTGGTCGCGGCCATCCAGGCGGTCGCGGCGCTGTTGCTGATCTCCAACACCATCCAGGTGTCCGCGTTCACGAGGCGCACGGAAGTCGGCATCATGCGCCTGGTCGGCGCCACGCGCTGGTACACACAGCTGCCGTTCCTCTTGGAGGCGGTGGTCGCCGGCCTTGTCGGTGCGGTGCTGGCGATCGGCGGCCTGATCGGCATCAAGGCGGTCTTCATCGACAACGTCCTCGCCGAACCGATAGCCGCGAACATCATCCCGCGAATACAGCTATGGGACATCCTGGCCATCTCGCCGATCCTGGTCGCCGTGGCGATCTTGATCTCGGCCGTCACCGGCTACGTGACCCTGCGGCTCTACGTGCGGACTTAACCGCTGGCGCGGTGTCGTAGAGTTCATTGTCATGGCGAAAGAACGTGGTCAGAAGGTGATCGCGTCGAACCGGAAGGCGCGGCACGACTACGAGATCCTGGACACCTACGAGTGCGGGATCGTGTTGGTCGGGACCGAGGTCAAGAGCCTGCGGCTCGGTCGTGCGTCGCTGGTCGACGCGTTCGCCACGGTGGACGACGGCGAGGTGTGGCTGCGTGGGCTGCACATCACCGAGTACGAGATGGGCACGTGGACCAACCACGAGCCGCGGCGGCGGCGCAAGCTGCTGCTGCACAAGGGCGAGATCCTCAAGCTGATCGGCAAGACCAAGGAGAGCGGCCTGAGCCTGGTGCCGTTGTCGATGTACTTCAAGGACGGCAAGGTCAAGGTCGAACTGGCGCTGGCCAGGGGTAAGCGGGCGTACGACAAACGCCAGGCGCTGGCCAAGCGGACCGCCGAACGCGAGATGGTCAAGGCCGTCGGCCGCGCGCGCAAGCGCGGCGGCGGCTGGTGAAGGATTCCGAGGTCCGGTCCTGGGTGACCGGCCTCGGACTTCCCGGCCTTGTGGACATTCACGTTCACTTCATGCCGGAATCGGTGCTGCGCAAGGTCTGGGCGTATTTCGACAACGCCAGGGACAATTACGGTGTCGACTGGCCGATTCACTATCGATTCGATGAGGACGAGCGGCTGCGGCTGCTGCGTTCGTTCGGCGTGACCCGCTTCGCGCCATTGGTCTATCCCCATAAACCCGGGATGGCGGAATGGCTGAACGAGTGGATTCGCGACTTCGCGGCTCGTACCCCGGATGCCGTGCCGACCGCGACATTGTTTCCGGAACCCGAGACCGAGTCGTACGTGGCCAAAGCGCTGGACGCGGGCGCGCGGTGCGTCAAAGTGCACGTCCAGATCGGCGGCTACGACCCGCGCACGTCCGAACTGGACAATGCGTGGGGCCTGATCGCCGAAGCGGGCGTGCCCGCGGTTGTGCACTGTGGACACGGTCCGCTGCGTGGCGCGTTCACGGGTCTGGACGTCTTCGCCGAGGTGCTGCGCCGCCACCCCACACTGACGGCAGTGCTGGCGCACGCTGGGATGCCGGAGTTCGACGCGGCGTTCGACCTGGTCAGCCGGTACCCGAACGTGTACGTGGACACGACCATGGTCGGCGTGGACTTCGGGACGCCGCAGCCGGACTTCCTGCCGCGGATGGTGCACTTCCCTGACCGGGTCGTGCTGGGCACGGACTTCCCGAACATCCCGTACGAATACGCCCACCAGCTCGAAGTGATAGCGAAGTGGGCGGAGGACGAGCGGCTCGGCCCTGATTTCCTCAAGGCGGTGCTGCACGACACCCCCGCCCAGCTGCTAGGCATTGCGGACGACACTGACCGACGGTAGCCGGTAGCGCACCGCGAGCAGTCCACTGAGGACGATCGCGGCCCAGATCGCCGCACCGGTCGACACGAGACCCTGGCCGGGCGCGAACCCGGTCGCCGCGATGCCCAACGTGCCGATCGCGATGACCCCGGTGCCGAGCATGACCTGCAGCGCAGGTGGCTGCACCACGAGCGGCCCGGGTGCGTGCGCCTCGAACCGGCCGAAGACTCGCAGCAGCCCGTACAACACCGCGGTGGCCGATCCGATCCACAGCGGCAGGACCGCGAACCACAGGAAACTGCCCGGCTCAGGCGTGGAGTAGCCGAGGCCGATCGTCCACACGCCTGCCACCGCGACCATGGCGGACATGTGCCACAGGTACAGGCTCATCGAGCGGGCGCCGACCCACGTGAGCACACGCGCGGCCGCGGGGCGGGCGGCCAGTGAACGGATGAGCGGACGGGCGAGCAGCACGAGACCGATCTGACCGATGCCCAAAGTGATCAGGCACGCGGTCGGCGGGCCCGCGTTCGACACCGGTGCGCCCGGCATGCCGACCATGCTCAGCGGATACGGTCCGAACCCGACCATCAGCGCGGTCATCCCGAACCCCGCGATCGCCATGGCCGCGGCCGCTCGCGTCGACGGCGGGTTCTTGGCGTAGTGGAAACCAAGCTGGTGCACCGCGAGCCACACGAAGGCGGCGTTGAGGAACCCGGCCATCGGCAGACCCGCGAACCGCACCACGTCCACCAGCACCGCGGCACCGGCGAGAGCAGCGAAGACGCGCAGTCCGTAGCGCTCCTGCGCCTTCAGCATCCACGGAGTCACGAGAATCGCGGCGAGATACACCGCCATGAACCACAACAGCTGGCCGACGACCGCGCTGCCGACGTTCAACGGCTGCACCGGCACCCCGAGGGTGACCAGCAGATGCGGAACCACCAGCCACACCGCGATCAACGGCAGCATCGGGATCGCCAGCCTGTGCACCCGGCTGGACAGCCAGTCGCGGTCCGACCCACCCCGGCCGCGATGCGCCCGCAGCGACAGCAGGTTGGCCGCACCACCGGCGAAGAACACCAGCGGCATCACCTGGCCGACCCACGTCAGCACCCACCACCCTGGTGTGGCATAAGCGTTCCCGGTGGTCAGCTCGGTGCCGTTCCAGCCGAGCACCGGCACCAGCCAGTGCTGGAAGACCACCAGCACGATGGCCAGAACCCTGACCACATCAAGAAAAGGATCTCGCTTCGACACCGTGTGCCCCCAATTCGCTTGGCTATCAAGAGCCTCGCGAATCCGGGGGACAAGATCACTGGTGTCTGCTCCCAACTCCGGGAGGGGGTTTTCCCTACCCTGACAGGGGAGTCACCTACGTTCCAAATACGCCAGGACGGCACGCACCCTACGGTGCTCCTCCTGGCTCGGCTCAAGGCCGAGTTTGGCGAAGATGTTGCCGACGTGCTTCTCCACCGCGCCGTCCGAGACGGTGAGGGACTTCGCGATGGCCGCGTTGGACATGCCCTGTGCCATCAGGCCGAGGACCTCGCGTTCGCGAGGCGTGAGCGAGTCGATGGGATTACGTCTGCCCCGTGCCATGAGCTGCGAGATCACCTCCTGGTCGATAGCCGTCCCACCGCGAGCGACCCGGTTGACCGCGTCAACGAACTCGGCGACGTCGGCCACCCGCTCCTTGAGCAGGTAGCCGACGCCGCCGGCGCCGGACGAGATCAGTTCGACCGCGTAGCGCTCCTCGACGTACTGCGAGAGCACCAACACCGGCAAGTCAGGCGTGCGTTCCCGGGCCCGCAACACGGCCCGCAGTCCTTCGTCGGTGAACGTCGGCGGCATCCGGACGTCCACAATGGCCAGATCGGGCCGGTGCTCGGCGAGGACCTCGAGCAAGCGCTCGCCGTCCTCGACGGCGGCGACGGTCTCGATGCCCTCGTCCGCGAGCAACCGCTCGATCCCGGCTCGCAGCAGAACGGAATCCTCGGCGATCACCACTCGCACGGCAGGTCCGCCCGGATCACAGTCGGCCCGCCGATGGGGCTTACCACGGTCAGCACGCCGTCAATGGTCGCAGCCCGGTCGGCGAGACCGGCCAGCCCACCCCCACGACGCGTCTGCGCACCACCCACACCGTTGTCCGTGATCTGCACGACAACCTTGTTGTCCTCACGGTGAACGTGCACCGTCGCCTGTGACGCGTTGGCGTACTTCGCGATGTTGGTCAACGCTTCAGCGACCGTGAAATACGCCGTGGTCTCCACGGCAGCAGGCGGACGCCGATCCGCCGACAACCCGTCCTCGACATGAACCTCAACGGGCACAGGCGACTTCGCGGCGAGCGACGACAGCGCCGCGTCCAACCCACGATCACCGAGGACAGCCGGGTAGATCCCGCGCGCGAGATCCCGCAACTCCGCCACCGCCTGCTTGGCGTCCGCGTGCGCCTCGTCGATCAAGGCCCTCGCGCCCTCAGGGTCACGGTCCATCTTGCTCTTGGCCCGGCCAAGTCCCATCGCGACAGCGACAAGCCGCTGCTGCGCGCCATCGTGCAGATCACGCTCGATCCGGCGCCGCTCAGCCTCGGCAGCGTCAACTCCACGCGCCCGGCTCGCCTGCAGATGCGCGGCCTCAGCAGCCAGCAACATCGCCTTGCTCGGACCCAGCAGCGCGCGCGCCAGCTTGCCGTGCATGACCCCCAACAACCGCGTCGTCACCAGTGCGACGGCGAGGACCAGCATCCCGACAGCGGCCGGGAGGAGCGTGTCATCGAACGAGTCGACGACGTAGGCAAACCCACGGTCAGACCCGAACAGCACGTACCCGTCGTCAACCCACCGGTACCAGATCGGCAGCGAGAACAACCCAAGACCAGCCGCCCAGAACGCCACCATCCACCCGAACGAAAAGATCGACAACGGCAGCAAGACGAACAAGTACAGCAGGTCACGCCACGTAGCCGGATCGAAGAACCGGCCCTTGAACCACCCGAACAACCCAGGCGGGATCGGCCGATACGGATCCGGGATGTAGTAGCCGAGCGTGGCGTACACCAACCGCCGCTCGACCCGGGCAAACCCCCTGATCAGCATCATCGCCACGGTGAGCAGCGGAAAGCCCACCCACACCACCAACGTGCCGAACCCGGCCGACAGCATCCCCATCACCAGCGGGAACCACGCGACGGCCGTGATGAAGCTGGTGAACAGGTAGACATTCGCCCCAACGGCCCTCGGCTGATGCTGACGCCCATCAACCTGCTCCACCTGAGTCATCATGGCGACAAGCATCCCAAGCCCAGGTCACATCAGCGATGGAGCAAGCCAGCATCCTGGAGGTAGGGCCAGCCCCACCATCGGGCGATAACCGGAATGAACACGTGGGGGCAGCGCGTTATGATTGACTGAGAAGATGTCCACAACCAGGGGGTGAACGGTTTCGACTCTGGACGTTGAGTCAAGGGAAGCGTGCAGGTGCAGGCGAGAGACCACCTCAAGCGTCGTCGCAAAAAAACAAGCGCCAAGACTGAAACCAGTCGGGCGGACTACGCTCTCGCTGCCTAAGCGATAACGTAGTCTCCTTGTCGGTCCGGGAGTGCCTTCGGCCCGGTTGCCGGCATCATCTAGAAGGCTCACCGCCGTACTCGGTCGCGGAGTGCGGTAGGGAAGCAAACAGCGACTGGGCCCGTCACACCAGCTAGTTCACGAGACTGGTGGGGCCAAGCAGAGACACAGTGGACTGCGCACGGAGAAGCCTTGGTGAGGCGACAGAGGACCCGGGTTCGATTCCCGGCACCTCCACGTCCTCCGGACGACCCTGCTCAGTTGCTTCGCAACTTTCGCCGGGTCGTCCGTTTTATTTTGGGGGGCCGAGCCCCCCATGCCCCCCACGGTGCGTGTTTCTTCTGATCCAGCGCTGGGCGCTTTTCGCTTGGACCAACGGCGCGGCTTTGCCGCCGCAGGGTTGGGCTTGCTTGGGGTTTGGGGCCTGGTGGTCCCTTCAGTTCCCAACCTCCGCCCCACCTTCCAGCTCCATTCCACGCGCTCGGGTGGTCAGGGTTGACATAGATAGTGGAACTCGCCACTATTGGAGAGTGACACTATCTAGGATGACCCATCGACATGATGGTGAGCTTGTTGTGTTCTTGATTGGGATGACCATCAACCGGCCGTGGCGGCCTGATCAGTGGTTGCCGACCTTGGTTGCCATGGCGCCGATGCTGCGGGAGTTGGATAAGGATCCTGAGCTGGGCTTGCTTGGCTATGAGCTGACCATTGGCCTGCGTGGGCCCACGCTTGTTCAGTACTGGAGTTCGCTCGAGAAGCTCTATGCGTACGCGTCCAAGAGTGATGCTGAGCACCGGCCTGCGTGGGCGAAGTTCAACCGGCGGGCTGCCAAGGCCAAGGGCGCTGTCGGGGTTTGGCATGAGACCTACGCCGTCGACAAGCACGAGTCGGTCTACGTCGAGACTCCCAGGATGGGACTGGCCAAGGCGACCGAGCATGTCGAGGTCGTGCGGAACTCGGCACGGGAGCGGATCGCGGTTACCCGATAGAGGTCGCGAGGGCGTCGAGCAGCCAGGTGTGGCTCTCGCCGATGGTCACGGGCTCGCCCGTCACCGTCCCGACCAGCCGCCAGTACCTGCGCATCGGCGGGCCTGCTTCTACTGCTGAGATCCGGTAGAGGTCGCGTCGGAACAGGGGCGTGTCGCGGGCGCCGCGGACCCGGGCGTGCGTGGCGACGAAGTGATCGAGTGCGGTGCCGGCGGTGGGGCGCTGACCGGCGAGGACAAGTGGCTGGGCCATCGCGCATGCCTCGCTGATGCCGGCGTGCAGCTCGCCTTCGTCCGTGACCTCTTCGAGGTTGCGCAGTGTCCGCCGCAGCATGCCCTCACGGAGCGAGGAATCGCTCAGCAGCACCACCATTTCGGCGTACGCCACCACCTGCTCGGGCGTCGGTGTCGGTGGCAGGTCGGGCACGCTGACCGTCAGGAACATCTCCACGAAGTAGTCGGGCATCGGGCCGAGGAAGATCCGTTGCCAGAAGTCGATCAGCGAACCGCGTGCCGTGTCGCGATCCTGCACCGCGGCGAGCAGGTCGAGTCGTGCCGCGCGCTCGGCAGGGGAGGCCTGTTCGACCGCGTGCAGCGAAGCGCGGCGCCAGGCCAGTGCCGCGAGTTCGACGTCGAGGGCTTTTCTTTCGGCTGCGACTACGTCCTCGACTGATTCGGAGCCGGACAACACGGACTTGATTGACGTCAGTCCCAGGCCGAGGCCGCGCAGCCGCCGGATCAGCCGGAGCCGGTCAACGGCGGAGTACGCGAACCGACGATGCCCGCCAGCGCTACGCAACGCTTCCAAGATGCCTTCGTCGCAGTAGAACCGGATGGTCCGGACCGGCACACCGGTCGCCCGCGCGAGGTCGCCGATGCCGTATGTGGCCTGTGTCACGTTGAACCTCCACCCCAGTGCACTTTCTACGGTACGGACATGCACATCGACTGGCTACGCGCCCAGACCGAGACATTCGCCGAAGCCGTCACGGGTCTTGACGGGAACAAGCAGGTCGTGACCTGTCCAGAGTGGTCAGTGCGGGCGCTCGTCGCGCACGTCGGCCACGCCCATCGCCAGACCGCGAACATCATTCGAACCGGCCAGCCCGAGCAATTCCTTGATCCGTTGACCGCTGACGTGCCGCAGGACTGGGGTCCTTGGCTTCGGGCTGGTGCCGAAGAACTCGCCGACGCGGTGATCCAGGCCGGGGACAAGAAGGTATGGACCTTGATCGGCTCTTTGCCCGCGTCCTTCTGGCTGCGCCGGATGCTGCACGAAACGGTGATTCATTCCTTCGATGCGGCCGTCACGGCGGGCATCGCCTATCGGATCCCTGCGGACGTGGCCGTCGATGGGATCGAAGAGGGACTGCAGATGGTCTCTATCCCGGACGCCGGGAAGATCCGGCCCCACTTCGCCAACCTGCGTGGCACAGGGCAGACACTGCGCCTTCGAGCCAACGGCAACGCGTGGTTGATCACCCGGAACCCAGACGGAGTGGCTTGGCAGCGATCGGATGATGACGCCGATGTCACTGTCTCGGCGAGTGCGCAGAACCTCCTTCTGCTCTGCTACGGCCGGTTGGGCATCGACGACGTCACGGTCACCGGGGACCGGGACTTGATCTCGCACTGGCTCGTGAACACGGCTCTCTAAGGTGAAGATGTGCATACCGATTGGCTGCGTGACCAGACCAATGCCTTCGCCGACGCCGTCACCGGACTCGACCCGGGCAAGCGAGTGCCGACCTGTCCGGAGTGGGCGGTGCGCAATTTGGTCGCGCACGTCGGGCTGATCCACCGGCGTGCCACCTTGATCGTCCAAACCGGCGAAGCTGTGCCGTTTTCCAACGAGGGCGACGTGCCGGCTGACTGGAGGACTTGGCTGCGGGAGGGCGCCGAGGGGCTCGCGCGTGCGGTGGCCCAGGCGGGGGACAAGGAAGTCTGGAGTTTTCTCGGCGGTACGCAGCCCGCGTCTTTCTGGTTGCGCCGAATGCTGCACGACACCACGATCCACGCGGTCGACGCAGCACTCACCGCCGAAACTTCCTACGACATCCCGGCAGGCCTGGCCGCGGACGGGATCGACGAAGTACTTTCCTTGCTCGAACTCATTGAGGGCATCAACCCCGCGTACGCGGAGCTCCGCGGCGACGGCGAGACGCTGCGATTGTCCTCGACGCAGGGTGACGGATGGCTGATCATCCGCACTCCGGACGGCCCACAGTGGAAGCGCACAGTGACCGGCGCGGCCGATGTGACCGTGTCCGGCTCTGTGCAGCAGTTGTTGTTGGTTTTGTACCGCCGCTTGAGCCTTGACGACGTTGTGGTTTCCGGAGAACGGGAACTCATCGCCCATTGGCTGGCGCACAGCGCACTCTGACAGAGCAATTTCGTGCAGCCGTAAGGGTTTCACCTACTGGGTGACATTGACAGAGAATTTCACTGCCGCTTACGTTCGCACCGTGGTGACACCGGAACTGCTGGCAGCGGGGCCTTTCCACGAGGCGCTGCGGGCGGCGATCAGTGCGAGCGGGCTTGCGCTCGACCGGATCCGCTACCGGCTGCGGCTACGTGACGTGTCGATCAGCGTGCCTACGCTGAGCAATTGGCAGTCCGGCAGGCGCAGGCCGGAACGCGCGGAATCGTTGCGGGCACTGGCCGAACTGGAGGCCGTGCTCGAGCTCCCGCCGGAGGCGTTGCGGTCGTTGCTCGGGCCGCCGCGCCCGCGCGGCCGGGCCGCGCATCCCAAGGGGCCGGAGGCGATGCTCAAGGCGTGGGGTTCGCCGGTCGAGCATTTGCTTGCCGGGGTGGACACGTCCTCGGACGGCAGGCTGACCCGGCTGTCCCAGCACGATCGGATCGAAGTGGACGCCACGGGCAGGCTGGTCGAGGTCGCCAGCAGGCATGTGCTGCGCGCCAGTCACGACGGCGCCGACCGCTGGATCGTGGTGTGGGATGCGCCCGGTGAGATCGTCGCGGGCCAGCACTGTGCGGTGCGCACGCTGAATACCGATCCGGAAACCGGGATGACGGTGGCGGAATTGGTGTTCGACGCGCCGCTGGCGCGCGGCGAGACGATCATCATGGAGTACCGGATCGTCGATGTCGGCCGGCCGGACAGGTTCGTCCGCAGGCTGCACCGCACTACGAGGGACTACGTGCTGGAGGCCCGGTTCGACCAGGCCGCGGTCCCGGCCCGCTGCGCCAGGGTCGAGTCGTCCTCATGGGATCTGGCCGCCAGTCCGACTGGCTCGGTGCACCTGATCGAGTTCAACGCGTCGGGCACGATTGGGCTTCGCTGGGAGATTTGATGTTGGATCGGCGCCATGGAAACCGTCATCGCGCCGATGCAGGGCACTGTCGTCCTGGTCTCGGTCAGCCCTGGTGACCAGGTCGCCGCCGGCCAGCAGCTGGTCGTACTCGAGTCGATGAAGATGGAACACGTTGTCGCGTCTGCGATCGCCGGCCGCGTCGGCGAGATCTCCGTGACCGCGGGCGAAACGGTGCGTCGCGACCAGGTGTTGGTGACCATCGAGCCTGGAGTGGTCGCAGCGCCGCACACCGATCACATCGAACAGGTGGACAACGGGATCCGGCCGGATCTGGCCGAGGTTCTCGCGAGGCGAGCGGCGGGGAAGGACATCAACAGGCCGGAGGCGGTCGAGCGAAGGCATCGCGAGGGCAGGCGAACGGCCCGCGAGAACGTCGAAGACCTCTGTGACCCCGGCACTTTCGTCGAGTACGGCGGCTTGGTCGTTGCGGCGCAACGGCAGCGCAGGTCGATGGAGGAACTCGTCGAGAAGACCCCGGCGGACGGCATGGTCGCGGGCATCGCGGAGATCGACGGCCGCGAGAGCGTTGTCGTTGCCTACGACGCAACGGTTCTCGCGGGCACGCAAGGCTTTTACAACCATGCCAAGAAAGACCGTATGTTCGAGCTGGCGGCCCGGCGCAAGCTGCCGGTCGTGCTCTTCGCGGAAGGTGGAGGCGGGCGGCCGGGTGATACGGACGTCCCGTTGGTCGCGATGCTGGACGCACCGGCGTTTTCGTTGTTCGCCAAGCTATCCGGGCTTGTTCCGCTCGTCGGAGTAGTGGCTGGCCGATGTTTCGCCGGCAACGCGGCGTTGCTCGGCTGCTGCGACGTGATCATCGCGACTGCCGATGCCACGATCGGTATGGGCGGCCCCGCGATGATCGAAGGTGGCGGTCTCGGCGTGGTCGCACCGGAAGACGTTGGGCCGTTGTCGGTTCAGGAGCCCAATGGCGTCGTCGATATCGCTGTTGCCGATGAGGCAGAAGCCGTCCGAGTGGCCAAGAAGTACCTGTCATATTTCACCGGCACCAGTGCCGACTGGTCCACTGTGGACCAGGAGCGGTTGCGTAACGTCGTTCCGGAGAACCGGGTCCGCGCGTACGAAGTCCGTCAGGTGATCGACGGGATCGCCGACGTCGATTCGGTGCTGGAGCTCCGCCCGCGGTTCGGTATGGGGATCCTGACCGCGTTGGTCCGCATCGAAGGCAGGCCGATGGGCTTGATCGCCAACAATCCCGGCCATCTCGGCGGCGCGATCGACCGGGACGCGGCCGACAAGGCCGCGCGGTTCATGCAACTGTGTGACAGCCGCGGCCTGCCGATCGTGTCGTTGTGCGACACCCCTGGGTTCATGGTCGGCCCGGAGTCGGAGAAAACCGCGACGGTCCGGCACTTCAGCCGGCTGTTCGTGACAGGCGCGAACCTGACCGTGCCGATGTGTGCTGTCGTGCTGCGCAAGGCGTACGGGCTCGGCGCGATGGCGATGTTCGGCGGTGGCGCGAAAATCCCGTACGCCACGGTGGCATGGCCGACCGCTGAGTTCGGTGCGATGGGTCTTGAGGGCGCGGTCAAGCTCGGCTTCCGGCGTGAACTCGACGCGATCACGGATCCCGTGCGGCGCAAGGAGACCCTCGAGAACATGATCGCGATGGCCTACGAGCGCGGCAAAGCGTTGAACGCCGCGTCCATGTTCGAGGTCGACGACGTGATCGACCCGGTGGACACCCGCCGGTGGATCGCCGCGGCCCTGCCGAAGGAGGTGGCGCGGGCCAACCGGCCGAACGTCGACACCTGGTAGGTAGAAAAACTGATATCACTTTGCTAGGTTGTCGGTATGAGTACTGACATCGCTGTCGACATGCCCGTGCCACGAGTGCGGGAACGCAATGCCACCGAACGGGCCGGGCTGCCGATCGCCGGGGCCGCGCTGGTGGGCGAGCTGGCCGGAGCCGGTGTGCTCGCCTGGGGCGTGATACAGGCCGTCGAGGGTGACAAACCGGTCGGTATCGCCCTGGTCGTGGTGGCCGCATTGGTGATCCTCGCCTCGACCGTGTTCGCTGCCGGGCTCACCGTCGTCGCACCCGGCGAGGCTCGGGTGCTGCAATTCCTCGGCCGGTACGTGGGAACGGTCCGGACATCCGGGCTGCGCTGGGTGAATCCGTTCACCACCAGGGCAAAGGTGTCCACCAGGATCCGCAACCACGAGACCGCGGTGATGAAGGTCAACGAGCTGGACGGCAATCCGATCGAGATCGCGGCCGTGGTCGTCTGGCAGGTCAACGACACCGCGCGGGCGATGTTCGAGGTCGACGACTTCGTCCAGTTCGTCAGCATCCAGACCGAGACCGCGATCCGGCACATCGCCAACAGCTACCCGTACGACTCACACGGCACCGACGCGCTTTCCTTGCGGGACAACGCCGACGAGATCACCGAGAAGCTCTCGACGGAGATCAGCGCGCGCGTCGAGTCAGCAGGCGTGCGGGTGATCGAATCGCGGCTCACGCACCTGGCGTACGCTCCCGAGATCGCCCAGGCCATGCTCCGCCGTCAGCAGGCAGGCGCGGTTGTCGCCGCACGCCAGCTCGTCGTCGAAGGCGCGGTCGGGATGGTCGAGCTGGCGCTGGACCGGCTGGCCCAGAACGATGTCGTCGAGCTCGACGAGGAACGGAAGGCCGCCATGGTGAGCAACCTGATGGTGGTGCTATGCGGCGACCGAGATGCCCAACCTGTGGTGAACACCGGCTCGCTCTACCAATGAGGTTGTTGTGGCGGAACGCAAAAGCGTCCTGTTGCGACTGGATCCCGCGGTACACGACGCATTGGCCCGGTGGGCGAACGACGAACTGCGCAGTACCAACGCGCAGATCGAGTTCCTGCTGCGCCGGGCCTTGTCGGAAGCAGGCCGCATGCCCAGTGAGGCAGCCAGGCAACGGCGTCAGGGCAGGCCCCGTAAGGACGAAAAGTGAGTTTTGCTACTTTGCGCAACACGGCATGGACGCCTCTTGGTCCGGTTGGGCAGGAATCTGACTTTCCGTAACCTGCCCGTAATTGGTATACCAGCTCGCCGATACCTCTCAATACCGTACGTGACCAGCGACTTTCCTCCTTTTGCGAAGTGAATCCAGCCCCTCGTTCTGCCACAGTTGGTAGTGGGAGGTGGTGCGCTGTGTCACCGTCATCGAGTGATCGTGCGCACGTGCGCGCACTGTTGCAACCAGGGGAAGAGATCAGCTACTTGTTTCCGGCCTCGATGGTCGGCGGGCCATACAGCTCATCACACTTCCTCGTCGCCGTCACCGACTCGTCGATCACCGTGCTGGACACCGGGCTGGGTGGCCGCACGAGGCCGAACGCG
The DNA here is from genome assembly GCF_900176515.1 of Kibdelosporangium aridum. Taxonomy (GTDB): domain Bacteria; phylum Actinomycetota; class Actinomycetes; order Mycobacteriales; family Pseudonocardiaceae; genus Kibdelosporangium; species Kibdelosporangium aridum. The sequence continues at coordinate 36,640 of NZ_FWXV01000021.1, read as the reverse complement.
GTGTGGCGCAGGTATCCGAGGCACACCAAGCTCGGGCCGGTCGACCTGAGCGTGATACCTGAGTTCCAGCTCGGCGGCCGCGTCTACGAGGTCGACGAGGAGTACGTGGCCGAAATCAACGCTGCCGACGCCGAATGGTCGGCAGATGCCATGCCCCCGGATCCGCTGCCGCACTTATGAGTTAGTTTTGTGCGCGTGGAGGAAGACGCAGGGCTCGACGACCTGATGGGCGTCGAGGACAGGGCCACTGGAGCGCGAAAGGCTCAGCTGCCGAAGCTGCGTGCGTTCTGGCACGCGGCGACGCGTGGGAAGTACTGGCCTGCGACGGTCATTGTCACCTTGGCCGTTGTCGGCGTGCTGATCTATTTCGCGGTCGGACTCATCGCCGGGTTCTTCGCCGGGATGGTGGAGTAGCGGTCAACGGGTCGGCAGGCCAGTCGTGCTTGGGGTAGCGACCCCGTAGCTCGGCTCGGACCTGTGGATATCCGTTGGCCCAGAACGACTCCAGGTCGTCGGTGACCGCCGTGGGACGGCCTGCGGGCGAAAGCAGGTGCAGCAGCACGGTGACTTCGCCGTCCGCGATCACTGGCGCCTGCCGCCAACCGAAGATCTCTTGCAGCCGCACGGCGAGGACGGGCCGTTCGCCGTCGTAGTCCACCGCGATCCTTGATCCGGACGGGACTTCGATGCGTTCCGGTGCGAGCTCGTCCAGCCGGGCGGCCGCGGGCCACGGCAACATCGCCCGCAACGGATTGATCTTGTTGAGGTCCTTGCGGTTCCGTGCGCCAGTGACATCCACTGTGGACAGTATGGCTTCCTGGTCGACGGCCGGCCACGGTTCGCCAAGTGCCCGGTGCAGCAGTGCCATCCTGGAGAGCAGCTTCGGGTCCCAGTCCAAGATCGACAGGCCTTCGGCCCGGATTCCTTCGCGCAGCGCGGCTTCGACTGCCGCGGGATCGGGGGTGGCCAGCGGTTTCTCGGTCAGCACGATCGCGCCGAGGCGACGCACCCGGCGAGCGACGACATCGCCGTTCCAGGACACCTCGTCCTTTTCGGACAAACCGATGATCTCGGTCGCCAGGTCGGCGTCCGCGGCGGCGGCGAGCCGGACCTTGCCGTGCTTCTCGCCCGGCTTGCGGTCGGCCACTGCGATCGCGAGCCATTCCCACCGATCCAGACCGGTCCCCGGCGGCAGTTCCACCGCTGTGCCACTGGCCATCAGGTAGACACGGGACTCCGCTGCCCGCCTTCTGGCCAGTCGTTCGGGATACGCGAGCGCGACGACCTTCGCCGGATCGCTGGGCGCGTCAGTGTGCGGCGCCATAGCGGCAAGGCGTTGGGACTCACGGCGCCAGCGTTGCGAGCTCTTCACCTTGCGCAGCGCGCTTTCCAGATCGACGTCGTCAGCCAGCGTGTCGTCGTCCAGGAGCGCGATCACGTCGGCCGCCTGTTTGCCGCCGTCCAGCAAAGCCCTGGCCAGTCGCGGGTGCAGGCCGACGTCGGCCATCTTGCGGCCACGGTCCGTTGGTGTGCCGTCGTTGTTCAACGCGTGCAGGTCGTGCAAGACCGTTTGCCCTGCCTTGAGCGCACCCTCCGGTGGCGCGTCCCACCAGCGCAACGCCGACCCGTCCGGCGTACCCCAACAGGCCAGCTCCAGCGCCAGCCGGGTCAGGTCGGCGACCCGGATCTCCGGCTCCGGATACCGGGGGAGCGTGGACTGCTCGTGCTCCGGCCAGCACCGGTAGACCCGGCCAGGGCCTTCACGACCCGCCCGGCCTGCCCGCTGATCGGCCACGGCCGCCGAGGTGCGCACGGTGGCCAGGCCTGGCAGGCCACGGCGATGATCCACTCGCGGCACCCGCGACTGGCCCGAATCGACCACCGCGCGCACGCCGGGAACCGTCAAGCTCGACTCCGCCACCGCAGTGGCCAGGACAACCCGTTGCCCAGTGGTGGGCTTCAGGGCAGCGTCCTGGTCCTTGGCAGCCAGGCGGCCGTGCAGCGTGACCACGTTCACGCCGTCCAACATCTGCCGGACGCGGTTGATCTCGGCCGCGCCAGGCAAGAAGACCAGGACATCACCGTCCGTTTCGGACAATGCCCGCCGGGTCGCCCGTGCGACGCAGGCCTCCAGCCGTTCGCCTCTGAGCGGCGGGAGGTAGGCGGTCTCGGTGGGGTAGGTGCGTGCTTCGACTTGCAGAATCGGTGCGTCGTCGAGGATCTTGGCCAGTGGTTCGGCAGCCACCGTCGCGCTCGTGGCCAGCAGCTTCAGGTCCGGTCGCAGGGCACGGGCGTCGGCCAGCAGCGCGAGCAGAAGATCCGCGTCCAGGTGTCGCTCGTGGCACTCGTCCAGCAGCACGGTGTCCACACCGGACAGCTCGGGGTCGTGCTGGATCCGCCGGACCAACAGGCCGGACGTGACGACCTCGACCCGGGTGTCCTTCGACGTTTTGCGGTCGCCGCGGACGGCGTATCCGACCGTCCGGCCAACTGGCTCGCCCAGCAGCGAAGCCATCCTGGCCGCGGCGGCACGGGCCGCCAGCCTGCGCGGCTCGGCCACGATCACCCGGCCGCTCAGGGCCAACGGGACCACTGTGGTCTTGCCTGTGCCGGGCGGAGCGACCAGGATCGTGGTGCCGTGTCCGGCCAGCGTGCGGATCAGTTCTGGCAGTACAGCCCGGATCGGCAGGTCAGGAAGATTCATACGGTCGGGTCACGTCGATTCGGTCACAGCGGGAACTGGTCTACAGGATCGTCCTTGCTCAGGTATCCCTCAGTTTGCCCCGGTATCGTCGCGCACGTGGTTCGACCGTCACCTCGTGTGCTTGACGGAATCGGCACAGTGGCGCGGCTCGGGCTGGCGGCTGTGTGGTTCGTGTCAGGTGCGATCAAGGCCGCAGACCTGAACCAGGCCTATATCGCGGTGCAGGCGTACGACCTGCTGCCGCACGGCGTGGTCAGCGTGGTCGCCGCCGCGGTGCCGTTCCTGGAGATCGCACTCGGTGTGCTGCTGCTGCTCGGCCTGGGTACGCGGCTGGTTGCCGTGCTGTCCGTCGTCGTGCTGGTCGCGTTCATCATCGCGATCTCGCAGGCGTGGGCCCGCGGGCTGACCATCGACTGCGGCTGCTTCGGCGGCGGTGGCCAGGTGGCAGCCGGGCAGACGGCGTATCCACAGGAGATCGCACGGGACATCGGGTTCATGGTGCTCGCAGGCTGGCTGATCGTCCGGCCACACAGCCTGCTGTCGATGGACGGGTGGCTGACCAAGCGCCCGGCTGTAGTGGGAGAGGACTGAAGGACGTGGGTGGAGCCGAGCGCAACGCGCGGAAGCGGCGGCAGGAACAGGCCGCGCAACGAGCTGTGGCTGCGGCACGCAAGTCGAAGAGCGACCGCAACAAGGTCATCATCACGGTCGCCGTGGTCGTGGTGATCGCCGCGGCGGTGCTGGCAGGCGTGCTGATCACCAACAGCCAGAAGAACGAGGCCGCCGGCGTGCAGATCCCGGTGAAGAACGTGTCCGCCGAGCTGGAGGCCAAACGCGACGGTGCCACCGTGCTGGTCGGCAAGGACACCGCCAAGGTCACTGTGGACGTGTACGAGGACTTCCTGTGCCCGGCGTGCCGTCAGTTCGAGGACGCCTACGCCACGCAGATCGAGCAGAAGGTCCACGACGGAACCGTCCGCGTCCGCTACCACATGCTGACTCTGCTCAACAGCCGGTCCGACCCGCCCGGGTACTCGCTCGACTCGGCGAACGCGGCGCTGCTGGCCGCGGACGCGGGCAAGTTCCCGGCGTTCCACGCGAGCCTCTTCGGTGCTCAGCCGGAGGAAGGCGCGCGCGGATACGACAAGAACCAGTTGATCAAACTGGGTCAGGACTTGGGCATCACGTCGCCGGACTTCGCCAACGGCGTGAACAACGGCACGTACAACCAGATCATCGAAGACGCCTACCAGAAGGTCTCCAACGACCCGGCGCTGCGGCAGGACTTCGGCAACGGCCAGGTCGGCTTCGGCACCCCGACGATCGCGGTGAACGGCAAGGTCGTGAAGGTCAACGACCCGAACTGGCTGAACACTGTGGTGTCACAGGCCGGCTAGCGGCGGATCGCCCTGGTTCCACCGAGCCAGGCGGCGTGCCTTCCCGACTTCGGTCCGGGGCACGCTGCCTGGCTCGAGTGCTTTCACCACACAGGTGATGCCCAGTCGTTCCCGCAGTGCCCCGACGAGGTCTTTCTCGAGCGTTGGTTTGTCGACGCTGTCAGTGAAGGGCTCGACGGCGACCCGCAGCTCGCTGCGTTTCGGGTCACGCCGGTCCTCGACGACGAGGTAGTGCGGGCTGACCCGCTCGTCCTGCAGCAGAACGGCTTCGACCTCGGTGGGGAACACGTTGACGCCCCGGATGATGAGCATGTCGTCGGTGCGGCCCTTGAGTTTGCTCATCCGCTTGAGCGTCCTCGGCTTGCCGGGGACGGGATCGGCGAGCGACGCGACGTCGCCGGTGCGGTACCGGATCAGCGGCATCCCGGTCTTGGTGAGCGTGGTGAAGACAAGCTCGCCAGTGGTGCCGTCCGGGACAGGATTTCCTTCCGAGTCAACGGCTTCGACGAAGAAGTGGTCCTCGGCGACGTTCAACATGCCGCCGGAGTCAAGCGACTCACACGCGACGCCGGGCCCGATGATCTCGGACAGGCCGTAGATGTCGAGTGCCCGCATGTTCAGCAGGCTCTCGATCTGTGCCCGCATCTCCTCGGTCCACGGCTCGGCGCCGAAAACGCCCACCTTCAGGCTCGTCGGTTCGTTTCGCAGCGCCTCACCGAGGTGAATGGCGTAAGAAGGCGTGCACGTGAGGACGTCCGGCTTGAGGTCCTGGATGAGCCGGATCTGCCGGTCGGTCATGCCACCGGAGACAGGGATGACGGTGGCGCCAAGGTGCATGCCGCCGTGATGCACTCCAAGCCCGCCGGTGAACAGCCCGTAGCCGTACCCGTTGTGGATGACGCTGCTCTTCGTCGCCCCGGCCCCACCAAGCGCACGAGCCATGACACTCGCCCAGATTTCGATGTCAGCGGCGGTGTACGGAATGAGCGTGGGCCGCCCGCCAGTGCCCGAACTGCCGTGCACGCAGACGATGTCCTGCTCCTTGGCAGCTTGCAGCCCGAACGGATAGTGGTCCCAGATATCGGCCTTGTTGATCGTGGGAAGGCTGCGGAGGTCGCCGAGTGTGACGTCCGCCCCACTCCGCACGCCAGCCGCCCGCAGGCGCTCAGCCTGCAGATTGCCTGTCCCCAGCACCCGGTCGACAAGCTGCCGGAACCGCCGCTCCTGCACCTGCCTGCGCAGCTCAGGGGCTACCCCCTCAGCATCGGGGTCGACCAAAGCCACCGCGTTGTCTCCGCTGATCACAGCAACGGTCTAGCACTGTCCGCGACCGAAAGCGACCCCCGGTTTTTGGGCATCACCGGTGGTGATGTACGGTATCCCAGCACTCGAAAGAGCGCGGCGGGGCTGTAGCGCAGTTGGTAGCGCACCACACTGGCAGTGTGGGGGTCAGGGGTTCGAATCCCCTCAGCTCCACAATCCTTTCCGGCCCATTTGATCAAGGTGTTTCGCCTGGTCAGGTGGGCTTTTTCGTGATCTTGGTTGACTGTCGCAAGTGGACATTGTGGTGGGTTGTGTGCACCAAACTGGAGGAAATCTGGAGAATGGCTGTTCGGGACGGCCATATGTTCTGGAGTGATCGCTACGCATCGTGTCATCCGGCTGGGTGATTGTTGACAGGAACTTCTAGATGGCCTGTGACCTGGGCCTTTGCTGCCGGGGTAGGTGGGACTGCCCGTCTGCTAGTTGCTCGCTTGTGCGGCGATTCTGGCGGGCGTTGGGGCCGGTTGCCTGGTGGCATGGTCGTCCAGGGAACGGCTCAAGCCCCTGGGTGCCCCGAGCTGTATCCCGACCGTTGGTCTCAGCGGTACAGTCCATGCTGGATGTCTGGCGCTGCTCTACTGATCGGTGTCGGTGAAGCTGCGTTCTGGGCCTGGCCAGTCTTCGGGGAGATCGAAGACGTCGTGCCCGGCGGTGGGAGTGTCTGCATAGGTGATCGTTCCAGTGTCGTCGCTCGTGGCTGTGGGGAACGGTTCGGTGCCTGGGAGGGATCGTGTTGCCCATGGGTTGGTCCACAGGCGTGGCAGTTCGTGAGTGTGGTTCCACGGAAATATGCCTGTGCCCATGAGCACGCCTGAGACTCGGGTTGCTAGTGGTTGGGCGCCGCGCATCCATAGACCGTCGCGGTTGCGCACCCAGCGCCCGTCCTCGGGCTGATTGATTGAGTATCGGTACACGACGTTGCCGAAGAGGGCGTTTTCGACGTCTTCGTTGTCCATGAACGAGGACATGCCCATAACCGCGATGACGAACGGCTTGTCCAGGGCGCCGTAGTGGCGGGCCTTCCTGTCGAGGGTCTTACGCAGTTTGTGCTGATCGTTGACGAATCCGCCATATGCGGGATATACGCCTAGCAGGCGATGTCGTGGCTTCCCGCGACGAGCGGGTTTGATCGGATGGGCTGTGAATATGAGTCCCCAGTCACGAACCGATAGGTACAGCTCGGGTGTCTCACCGCCGTTGTCGAGGGCTGCATCTACCTCGTCAGGATCTATACCGGACAACCAGGTTTCCAAGGGGGAAATGACTTCGCGATCTTTTGGGCGTTGCAAGCCAAGTTGGTCAAATTTCAGCCCAACGTAAAAGTTCGGGTTCGTTGCCTTGTTCACGAGGTCATAAATCCACGCTTCACGGGCTCCGCTGCGGCCTTCCTCTGCGATGCCGGAGAACACCCACTGCGCCTTCCACGTAAAACTCCTGGTCGCCCCGTGTGAGCATAAAGTCCGGCTTCTTCGTTGTACCCTCCACATCGGGGTGAGGTGTCACCGAGTAGCCGAGGCGGCTATACAGTGCGAACAGATACAGCTCCCACCACGCCGCATAATGCTGCTGTGGGTCGTCATCCTTGAATCGGTTCGCCACATCGAGAGCGTCATCTTTCGGATAGTTCTGGAAATATATCTCCAACTGTTCCCGCACTCGCCGCCAAAAAGGTTGATTGACACGATTCATAAACGCATAGCTGCCTTCAGCATGGCGAGCCGGCGTGTCATCGACCCGTACCATGTCATCAAACAGCGTCCCCACTTCACTCTGCTGCCCGCTCTCGTGTGCCATAGCAGGCGAACGTACTCCCAGCATCCACTCCTCGCCAGACCAGTAACAACAACTGGGTGATCACCTCCATAGCTTTGGACGGTTGGTGTCGTTCGGTTTCGCGGTGTCGCTCCCTCGGTCAAATAATGACTTCGCCGTTCAAGGTGGTATCACGTAGTCTGTCTGCCACTGAGAACCGTGAGTGGCATTGGCGCCGCATAGCTTGCCGCCGATGTCACTGTGCACCAGAAGAGGGCAGGGTCCCAAGGCATGGCGGATGCGCTGGATGTGGAGATTCAACGGGTCAACGCTCATACGCGTGCGATGTTGGCCGAGTATGTCGCGTGGGGTGACAGCATTGTTGTTGGCGAGGTCACCCAATGGATGTACAACGAGCTGATCGACTTTGTTAACTTTCGGATGGAGACAGCTGAAACCTGTCTTCAGCTCATCTCAGTGGACAAGATCGGCGATGCGCTCGGGCTATGTCGGTCGCTGCTGGAAAACTATCTGCTGTTCATGCTCATGTGTCGTGGGCGTAAACTATTTCGATTGAGAGACCGCTCCGACCTCACTGAAGGTGACTTCAAGAAATTCGTTCGCGACGAGCAGGAGAAGCTAAAAGAGCAACAGGTGGCAGGAACGGCCACCTGTCTTGCGGTTGAGAAATACCCTCGTGCGAAGCGTCGCGTCATGTACGTCTTTGAAGGTCTCAAAGACAAAGACGACCCCGACTTTGTCGTGCCTGCGCACTACTTCTATTTCCGTGAGTTCCACCCAGAAGCTATGCGCCTCAAGCAGGGTGACTACTTCGAGTACTACCCGCTGCCATCTGACACCCAACAAGCCATCCGCGAGCACGGTCGCAACACAGCATTGCTATACCAGCGCTACCTGTCATACGACGCATTGCTCACCTGTCTAGAACTCAACGACCTCGTAGACCAAGCAGCCATAGCGCGAGTTGAAGCCCACTACACATTCCTCGGTCGATTCCTGCACCCCACCCACAACGCCGTCCGTGATCTGCACCACAACAACAACTACCATGCCAGCAAACCCGCGATCGGCATGCACTCTACGTATTCACGGCCTGCACGACTGCTCGCTTCACTATACGTGTGCTACCTCGTCGCAGGACTACTAAACGAAATCGCCGAACTTCACGAAACCGCACCCAAACAGTTCATCCAAGAAGCAGGAACCGAGAGCCTACGGCAACTCACCGCTGCGGTGCCGGTGCGCATGGCATACTTCTGGTTCCTGTTCAACGACCCACCCCTATACGACAAATTCCAACACTGCTCTCATCACGTCACCGAAGAAGAGCTCAAGGAATTCGGCCACTACTCCAAAGTGTCCAACGAACAAATAGCCTTCGATCAACACATACTCAAACACCTCGAACAATCACTCACCGGCCGGTCCAACCATAAGTGCGGAATCTACAATTCGCCGATCGGCTAACCGGCGGCGTGCCGCGTCGCCAGCCTACTGGTCCAACGGAATAAGTGAAATTGGGCTAATGTCAGTGACGATAGTCTCGCCTGACCCGAGGCTTGCAGTAGCTCGAATCCCAATCTCGCCGTGCCCGGCCAATGCGGGCAGAAAAGCGCGAAGAGAGTCGAAAGACGTAAGCCATCGGATTGCTGGCGCTCCTACATTGAGCGATTTCGGCAAAAGAGGGTTCAACTCGGGAAAGCTGTCTTGTCCGGACAGGGTGCACACCTGTTGCTGGCCATCGACGTCATCGAATACCAAGTCAATAGAAAAGCCTTCAACGCTCGAAGGTATTGAACCAACATTCCTTACGGTCGTGAGGATCGCCTGTCGCGTGACAGGCAATTGAGGATTTATGTCCAAAGTATTTCGCCACGCTGCCAGGGTGACACTAATAGCATTTAGGCCGTCGTCGTAGAAGATTGCACCACTCAGTTCGATCGTGACTTCACGCTGCGGAGCATTGGCTCGAAAAGAACTTTCAAGCAGCTCGGCCAATCGGGTCTCGGTAAGCCCATTCAGGCCGTTGAGGGCCGAAGTGTCATCACCTTCGCGGTTCTTTTTCCACTGATGCAACAGTGACACCGAAAAACGGCCTGGGTCGATCCTGTCGATGAGGTCATGATGCGGCTTACACATCAAAACCAGATTGGTGAAAGCGGCGCGCTCGGCATCACTCATCGCCGGGTCGTACCGGGCCGAGCCAGGGTTGGCTCCACATATGTGCGTGAAATGCATATTCGAAATCGGTATGTCGTCCACAAATCGGAGCACCGGCTCTGAGCAGTGCGGGTAGTAGCAGGTACCGCGCGACAACAAATACAAAGCGCGCTCAGTACCAACACCATAATCCCGAGGCCCTGGCATCGAAGATCAGTCCTCCCACGTGAGTCAGTCCACCAACCAGCGACAAACGCCTGCCACGGTATGAGCCTCCCACCGTCCAGTCAGATCCACCCCCACTCAGCAGACGACGAATCGGCCGTGCAGTTCGGGCCGGTTGCTGGCGTGTTGCAGCGATTCTGGCGGGCGTTTGGCCGTCCGCGGAGCGGCGGAAGCACGCTGGGCGCTGGGGGACGGGCGGAAGTAGCCGTGCCGCCCCGGTTTTGCAGGGCGGCACGTGGTTGAGCGTGAGCTATGCGGCTGTGCGCCATGTGGTGTCGAGCTCAGTGTGGTGTGCGGCGTTGATGGCTTCGTCCCAGCGCGTGATCAGCGCGGCCATAAGGCGTCGTTCGACTTCGGCGGCGACGTGGGAATAGGTTTCTTGGATCTTGTCGGGAAGTTTGTGGCCGAGGCGGCGGGATTGGGCGACGTCGGGGATGCCGTCGGCGATCAGCCAGGTTTTGTGGCTGTGGCGTAGTCCGTGGAACACGAGGCCGGGTTTGATCGGTTGGGTACGCACTCGTGGGCGGGCCACGTCGAGGTTGCCGTCGGCGGCGGGGCGCATGGCGCGGCGGGAGAAGTTGCTGCGGCGGTGGAGTTCGACGTCGATGGTGACGAACACGTGGTCGTGGTCGTGGGTGTCGAGATACAGCTTCAGCAAGGGGATGAGGAAGTCGGGCAGGGTGATGGTGCGGGCGGATTCCGGGGTTTTGGGCGGGCCGAGCCAGAGCTTGCCGGAGTTGGATTCATGCAGCGCCCCGATCTCGGGGTCGATGATGAGTTCGGCGTCGTCGAGGTGGAGGTTGGGCCGTTGGAGCCCGGCGAGTTCTCCCCAGCGTGCCCCGGTCCAGGCTGCGGTCAGGATGAGGATTGCGGCGTCGTGTCCGTAGTAGGCAGCGGCTTGGTCGGCGATCTGAAGTACTTCTTGCGGTGTGGCCCAGACCTTCTCGCGGGTGCGGGTGCGGGAGGCTTTTCCGCGGTGTCGGGAGCGGATGGGGTTGGTGGGGATGAGTTTGTCGTCGGCGGCGTCGGACAGGATGAGGGACAGCAGTTTCATGGTGTCGGACGCGGTGACGGGGGCGAGCCCGTCCTGGCGGAGTGCCTTGGCCCAGGCGCGGGCCTTGCTGTTGGTGATGAGACCGAGTGGGGTGTCTTTCCAGCGGGGCAGGATGTGGTTTTTGAGTTTCCGAACGAGTCGACGCCTAGTTCAATGATCTTGGAACTATTCCCCCTCACCTATCGGAAGGGCTGTGATGAGCACTGACGCCAGTTCGCTGACCGCACAGGACCTTGAGTTCCTCCGACGCCCCCTGCACGGGTTCCTGTCCGTGGCCCGGGGCCACTTCCGCCACAGCCCCGGCCGGTGTGGTTCGAGGCCACTGCCGAGGGCACGATCCAACTGTTCACGGCCCCGGACTCGCTCAAAGTGCGGCGCCTACGCCGCGATCCCCGCGCCTCGATCGTCGTCGCCGCCCCAGTGGGTGAACGCGAGCGCTGGCTGTCGGTCACCGGCCGCACCACAGTGGAACCCCGACGGAGCACACGACCTGGCCGCCCGCCTGGCCGCTCGCTACTGGGACCTCGACGACCCGGCCCGCGCCAGCGACCTCGCCGAGATCCTGGCCGCAGACCAGGTTCGTCTCGTCATCCACCCGGAGACCGTAAGTCGCTACATGTATTGACCTCCGCGACAACCTGTTGAGGTGCCCCGCTGTCCCGGCGGCACCTACGGGCCGTCACGTAATTGAGTGGTCGTGCTCACCGCCAGCTTCGCTCACCACGCCGCGATTTCTCAACGCCCGCAGCCGCCAACGCCAGGTCGATCGCGCGCAGGGTCCGGTCCGCCTGGCGCTCGTTGACCGCGGCCAGCGGATCCGCTCCAGCTCCGCGACGTGCTCGGCCAACAGGTTCTTCCAGCGCACGACCTCACCGGCGAGCTGCCCTAGCTCCGTCAGCGGGTTGGCCACCGGGTCGGCCGGACCGAGCACCGCGGCCAGGCGCCCAAGCTCGCGGCCGGCCTGGTCCTCCGATGACGCGGTTCGCGGGCCGCAGCCTTGACGTGTGGCGAGGCTCCGCTATGTGACCGGCGCACCGTGCCGCTGGTGATCGCCCAGTTCTTGCAGGGACTGGTGATCAGCTGGCCGTCAGCGTCGCGTTTCCTGGTGCGATCGTGGTGGGGCTCAGGGGACGTGACCGGTGTCCTTCTGGGCCATGGCTCACCTCATTGGGAAGTAGCGGCGCAGGTCCTCAATGGACTGGCTGCACTCGATCCCGAGCACTAGACGGTTGAGCTGGCATTGTGTTGGTAATCCGCCGCGTTGGGAACCACACTGCTCTTCCTTTGCGCCACGCCGTCATAGAGCCCGTGGAGATCAATCGGCGCGTGAGAACCTATGCTCTGCTGACTATCCGCGCTCAGTCCTGAGCGTTACTTCGTAGAACCGAACAGAAGGATGCAGGCACACATGGCCCAGAAAGTCCTCGTCCAACTCATTGACGACCTCGACGGCACCACGTCCGACGACATCACCACCGTCACCTTCGGACTCGAAGGCGTGACCTACGAGATTGATCTGACTGAGAAGAATGCTGCCAAGCTCCGTAACCAGCTTGGTGACTTCGTCGATCACGCCCGCCGGACTGGTGGTCGCGTTAAGCGTGGAACGTCGCCTAAGGCCCTGGCGCCGGCTGGCAACCGCGAGCAGACCAAGGCCATCCGTGACTGGGCACGCCAGAACGGCTTCGAGTTGTCCGACCGCGGTCGCATTCCGAGCAACGTAATCGAGGCGTTCGAGGCGGCGCATGCTGGCACGAGCACGAAAAAGTAGTGCCGCTTCCTTCCGTTGCGCGCGTTCTTGCCAACGACCGCCTATAACGCCGCGCTCCTCGCGCATCTGGCAGGATCGCGCGGACACGTTACGGCGATCGACGTGGATGCGGACATTGTCGAGCGGGCCCGTGAGCGGGTGGCCGCCGCGGGAGTCGGCAACGTGGAGGTCGTGCTCGGTGACGGCGCGCTCGGGCATCCGGCCGGCGCACCCTACGACCGGATCGTGGCCACCGTCGGTGCCTACGGCGTTCCCGATGCTTGGCTCGCTCAGCTGGCGAGGGCGTGGAGAAGACGATGAGCCAAATGGAGAGAGGCGCTGGTGGTCGATGCGCCCAGTCATCCAGCATGAGCAGTGCCACAAGTTTCCGGGCGTAATCTGCTGCCCGCCTCGGTGCAATGTCGCCCGTCCGCTGGTGTGGACCGACAGAACCTGGCCACCGCTGCTGGTGGGTTCCTCAAGCACCGACGTTCGCCGGTCGGTGCCTGTCGATAGGTTGTTGGCATTCACAAGGTTGAACTGCTCGCTGGTAGTGGCGACGTGTGACCGTAGCGGCTTAGGCATCCGTAGTCGTTGTAAGGAACCGACGGACATGCACGACCTGAACACGTAGGGTCGCGTCTGTCCAGCATGGCCATCTGGTGGCGGCGTTGGCCCGTTCGCGGGCCGTGCAGGGAGGACCCAAGATCGGTGAGAGCACGGCCCGGCGTCAGGTGCGAGTGATGCGTTTCGTCTGGCTGATCAGGTCGATGACGTGGATTCCGGGGATTTTCCGTGCTGTGCCGTAGTTCCAGCGGATCCAGGTCGCGGTTGCTCCAGCGGCGTGGGCGAATTGCAGCTTTTCCATGCTGCGCGACTGATGCGCGGAGTCGATTTCCACCACCAGATCCGGGGAACCGGTCCGTGTGAGCACCATGTCGAGCTGGCCGCACAAGGTGCCGGTGGTCGGAATGAACGGCGGCACCAGCTCGAAGAAGCTGCGCCAGGGCCGGTCTTGTCGCGCTGGCCCCACTGTTCGACCAGGTCGGTGAGGACGCGGGTAAGGGTGGACGTGTCGTGTGTTTCGCGGGGATGGTGGCGGTTGACGACGCGGCCGACCGGGGAGCGGACCCACTGTTCCAGCGACGTCACATCCGCACGATCCCGCGCTTGGTCCCGAGGGCATCGTCGAGGCCCAGCACGTATAGAACTCCCTGCGTCCAGAACGTCCTGTCCATGAATCGGATCGGCTCGCCCGCCGTGTGCGCGGCACGCAGTTCGTCGTCGGTGGGCAGCAGGTCACCTTCGTTCTGGATCCAACGCCGTTGGAAACTGTCGCACCGCCGAAGGCGATCGTGAGGGTAAGCGTGGGCAACTCTCTATCAGGATCTCGTCGTTCTTCTGTGTCAAGTGACACTGACGGACGGAAAGAAGTCAACGACAATCGCGATCGCGTCACGGCGGGTAAAGCGACACACGTGGACCGGACTCGCAGGTAAGTTTGCACAGTCGGCCTCATCGGGGAGGGTACTTGTGCAGAGTTCTCCGCCGGTCCACCAAACGATCGTCGTAGTCGACATAGCCGACTTCACAAACCCGGCTCGCTCCGACCGGCACCGCGGTGTCATGCGACATGAGCTCGAGCAGATCTTGCGGACGGCTTTCGGCAAAGTGGGGATTTCGTGGCAGGCGTGCCACATCGAAGATCGCGGCGACGGCATGATGATCCTGGTCCCGCCGGACACTTCCAAGTTGCTGATCTTCGAGCAATTGCCGAACCTGCTGTACAGTGGGCTGCTTCGGCACAACGGCCTTTATCGGCCAGAGGTTCAGATCCAGCTGCGGATGGCTGTGCATTCGGGCGACGTCGGGACCGACGCCACAGGGAAGATCGGCACCGCGCTCAATGACACGTTTCGTATCGTGGAAGCCGACGCGATGAAAACGCAGTTGCGGACGACATCCGGCGTACTGGCTCTTGCCGTCTCCGAAACGATCTACAACGACGTGATCCAACCCGATCCAGCAATGGAACCAGGCAGGTTCCAGCGTATCCCGGTCGTGGTGAAACGAACCAACATCACGGCATGGATGCGGATCTTTGGAACTGAGGAAGAACTGTCCCGGGTTCTGCCTCTGCTGAGGGAACGGTCGATCGACCGATTACGGGAGCTGCTCGACGACCTCACCCTGCCCCAGTTGGGACTGTTACGGGCGCGCGTTCTCGGTCCGAGCGAGCCGCAGATGTCCGGACGGCCCAGTGCTTGGGAAGTGGCGCAAGACTTGATGGACCGCAATACAGTGCCGGGCGAGCTGCCGCGTGTCCTTATGTTCGTCGAGTTCCTTGCTGGTGAGGTCCATGAGAGCCTGAGCGCGGAGTTACGGGCATGGAACGACACGCAAGCAGAACACCTGCGGCAGACGGAAACGCTTGGACGGCTGCGCGCGGAAACCCTGTCACCGCCCCCCGCCGGGGAATGTCTGCATTTGGTCGTCGCCATTGAGCCCGACATGTTCGATGCCGATCACTATCGGGTGGAACATTGGCGGCAGGACCACCAGGCTGAATGGCCGCCCGCCCGCGGGCCGGAGCGCACGGCCGAATTCGCCGATCTTGAACGGGTGGTCGATGAGCTGGTCATGGACGCCGAGAAGGCGTGGTCCGCTATCGACTGCGATATCACCCTCGAGTTTGTTCTGCCACGCGGTTTGCTGAACTTGCCGGTGGCCGATTGGTCGCGTGAGCTGGCGTCCGGCGACCCGACCCCGTTGACCATGCACTATCCGATCGTGGTCCGCTCACTGGAGCGAATGCAGTCCCCGTACTGGCTGCGGCCGTGGCGTACGAAGTGGCGTGTTCTGGCGGGACCGCCGCCGAGCGGGCGAGTCTTTATCGCAACCAGCGAAGATGTCGAGCACCCCTATCGGATCGCTGGAGCATTACAAGATCCGCAGGTTGTGGCATTGGTTCTCAGCCGGGCACCCGAGCCGGAGCCGGGCAGACACGATCCTTTGCGTGAGGCGCTACGGGCCGGAGTGCCCGCAGTTCTCTGGACACGAGTAGATGTGCCCGAGGATGCGCTGTTCGCCGTAGTAGCCCAATTGGCCGGTCGTGGTACGTTGGTTGATCTGCCAAGACGTGTTCATGCCGCCCGTCGAGACGCAATGGCCAACCCTGATCAACAAATGCATCCGAATGTCGTAAAGAATTTGGTGATATTGTGGGACACCCCGGTGCGCACTTTGTTCCTCGATCAGCCGCCTCGCCTAGCGCGACTCGATGGGGAGGCCACAGATGACCGCGAGCGAGCGTCCTGATAAGCGGGTGGCCGACGGTGCCGCGCGCTCGTCGGCGATGCCCGACTGGTGGATCTACAAAGGCAGCGGCCGGCCGCTACGAGATGGCCTGCGGCTGGAGGACCTGCTGCCCGACCCGCCCGAGTGGCGGCGCTTCGGTGGCGAACCATTTGCGGATGACGATATCCCGCCCGACGATGGCGAGTCGAGACGTCGGCTGGGTGCCCGGCCGGTCATGCCGGAGACGGTGATCGACCATGACGAAGTGGCCATGGTCAACGCCGCGCTCTACCTCAGGCGGCCATTATTGGTCAAAGGCCCTCCGGGTGCCGGAAAATCGACACTCGCGCATTTGGTGGCCACCGAACTGAAGCTCGGAAGAGTGATCTGCTGGCATATCACCAGCACGTCGACATTGAAGGCCGGGCTTTACAGTTTTGACACGATCGGCCGCGCCGCCGCGGTCGCGGCACGCCAGACGGCTGCTCGCTTGCACTCGACCGAGATGCCGGAAACAGATGAGAACATCGGCGACTACGTTCACCTCGGCCCGTTGGGTACCGCGTTTCTGCCCAGTCGCAGGCCGCGGGTACTACTGATAGACGAAATCGACAAGTCCGAGCTCGACCTGCCGAACGACCTGCTCGGGATCTTCGAGTCGGGTTCGTACACCGTTCCCGAACTCGAACGCGTCGCGGCTGCCACGCCGGACGTTTCGGTCTTCGTCGACGACCCGAAACGAAGGGTGACAATCTCCGGCGGTCGGGTCGAATGTCATGCGTTCCCTTTTATCGTGATGACGAGCAACGGTGAACGTGACTTTCCGCCCGCTTTTATGCGTCGTTGCCTGCAAATCGAGATCAAGCCGCCCTCGGTCGAGAAACTCGCCGCGATGGTCGCGGCCCACCTCAAGAACGAGGCGGATGCACCGTGGTCGGAGCTGATCCAGGACTTCGCGGCTCGTAGCGGTCCTGCGGGTGAAATACCTGCGGATCGGCTCTTGGACGCGTTGTTCCTGTCGACGTCCGGCGCCTACCGGCCCGATGCGGCGTCCTGGCCGAGACTCAGAGACGCGCTCTGGCGCGAGCTGCGGAGCGTGTGACATGGCCGCGCCTACCGGAGATCTGGGGAGTAACTGTCCCAAGCCCACGGCGGCAGACAACCAGCCTGACACACCTCCGGAGCGGCCCAGTTCTGAGCATCCCGACTGGCAGGAGATCGCCGACGCGCTGTATCTGGCCTCGGTCATCGGTTCGGTACCGGAGGAAGATCGTTCAGCCACCGCGCGGACTCGGGCCAAAGAGCCACTGCGGCGACATCCCACGCCCTCGTCCGCGGATCAGGATCAGCGCGCGAAGCAGCCGGACACCAGCGAGGCGCAACTGCCGGAGCCTGCAACGCGTCCAGCGGTAATGCACCATGGTGCGGCTGGACAGCATGCGCGTTCGAAGCCCGTAGTGGTGGGCGAGTCCGGCAACGAGCAGCTCGATGTGATCGGCATCGTCCGCGCGCTGCGCCCGTTGCGCAGGAAAGCCCGTTCACGCCGCCTCGATGACGTTGTCCTGGACGAGGAAGCCACCGCCGAGCAGGCCGTGCGGGGAGGACCGTGGCTGCCGGTCGTCCAGCAGGCGACGGAGCGCTGGCTCGATCTGACCCTTGTCGTGGATACCGGACCGTCAATGGCCCTGTGGCGGGAGAAGATCAATGCCTTCGAGCGGCTTCTGCGCCAGACTGGCACTTTCCGGACGACTCAACGACTGCTTTTGAGTACCACCAACGAGAACGCGATCGAGCTACGCGGCACGACAGGCGCGTCCGTGCGCACTCCGGCTGAGCTGCTGGACCCCAGTGGCCGGCGTATCGTGCTGATGCTGACGGACGGAGTCGGCAAAATCTGGCGTTCGCCGCAGATGTCCGCGACACTCGCCCGGCTTGCTCGCACGATGCCGACGGCGGTGATTCATCTTCTCCCGCAAAGGTTCTGGCGCCAGATGGGTTTCGCGGCGCTGCGCGCCACGCTCAAACCCGGTGGCAGGCTTGTGCCCAACTGCCGGTGGTCGATGGCCTTGCCTGACGTCTGGCTGGACTTCACCCGTGACGATGCCGTGCCCGTTCCTGTCGTCGAAATGCGGCCACGCCTTCTTGAGCGGATCGTCGATTTGTTCGTAGGCAGGGACAAACGGATCGATAGCGCGGTATACCTGGCGTCCAGTTCGGACACCGGTGATCCGGAATCCGAACTTGTCTCGTATTCAGCTCGCGAGCAAGTGAATTACTTTCGGAGTACTGTCCCTCGGGAAACCTTCCGCCTGGCGACGCTGCTGGCCGCGGTTCCTTTCAGCCTGGAAGCGGCCCGCAGGATTCAGGTCGTTATGGTTCCGGAGGCCGGCGCCGAGCACATCGCCCAGTTGCTGGGAAGTCCCTTTATAGGAGCAGTGCCTGTCCCTCATGTCGACTTCGAGTCGCCATGGAGTACGGTGTCGTTCGACATTGGACAGGAAGTGCGTAAGGAGCTGATCAGTAGCGCGCGGCGATCGGAGACTGCCCGCGTTGTGCGACTCACGACGCCTCCATACAGTGCTGTATGGAAGGCGTTCGACCAGCCTGATGTTGCACCAGATCCGTCTGTATTGTCGGTGACAGCCGATGAGATCGCTATCGAAAAAATAGTCATGGACGCGTTGTCGGGTCCATATCTTTCCAGGGCTGGACGTCTGGGGAAGGCAGTGGAGAACGTGGAGCCGACTGGAATAAGAAGCAACGGTACGAACATGCCTCAAACAGTCGGTCCTGCTGCGATAAATCCTCAGCCAGGAGCGGAATCCCCGCCAGCGGCCGTTTCCCCGTCACCGACTGCAGGGGCCGCCGTTACATCGAACGGCCCGGACGTCCCGCTCGTGTCCAGCCATCCCGGCCCGGCTCTGCTCGAATGGTCGCCGCCGTCGAGCGTCCGGCGACAGCCTGGGGAATCGCCCCGTGTGTGGGGCAGCATCCCGCCGCGCAATCCCAACTTCACCGGACGAGTGGATCTGCTGCACGCCCTTGGCGACCGGCTAAAATCCGACGGTTTCACCGCCGTACTGCCGTCGGCGTTGCACGGAATGGGTGGTATCGGCAAGACACAGATCGCCGTGGAATACATTTACCAGCACCTGAGCGATTACGACCTGGTGTGGTGGGTCGAGGCGGCGAACCCCACGCACATCCGTACCTCCCTCACGGAACTCGCCAAGGTCCTCGACCTGCCAGGGGCCGCGGAAGCCAACATGGCCGTTCCAGCGGTTCGTGAAGCCCTCCGGCTGTGGACGACAGGCAAGTGGCTGTTGGTCTTCGATGCCGCCGAGACCCCGGAGTCGGTGCAGCCTTTCTTCCCCACGAGCGGAACCGGTGACATCCTGATCACCTCGCGGAACACCGATTGGGCGAATGTCGCGCGCCCGCTGGAGGTGGCGACCTTCCAGCGGGGCGAGAGCGTCGAACTGCTCCGGCGACGGGGACCCGAGATCGAGGACGGGGACGCGAACCGGCTGGCGGAGACTCTGGGTGATCTGCCCCTCGCGATCGAGCAGGCTGCTGCCTGGCGCGCGGAGACTGGAATGTCCGTTGAGGAGTACCTGAGGCTGTTCGACAGCAAGGTCGCCGAGATCCTGGACACCTCAGCACCCACGAGCTACGACCTGTCCGTCGCCGCGGCGTGGAACGTCTCCTTCGACGCGCTGTACGACCGCAACCCCGCTGCCCACCAGCTGCTGCAAATTTGTGCGTTCTTCTCGCCGGAACCCATCCCGCGCTATTTCTTCACAGGCATCCGCAACGTCTCCATCGCCCCCGAACTGGATCAGGCGCTGCGCGACCCGATGGTGCTCGCCCGTGCCATCCGGGACATCAACCGCTACAGCCTGGCGAAGATCAATCACCGCAACGGCACGATTCAACTGCACAGGCTGGTGCAACTCGTGCTCCGCAACAGAATGGCTCCGCAACAGTTGGAGACCATGAAACACGGGGCGCATGTGCTGCTGGCGAACCTCGATCCCAACGATCCCACGTCACAGAAGCACTGGAGCCGCTACCAGGATCTCCGGCCGCACGCATACGCGTCGGACATCACGGATTGCGACGACGGCTGGGCACGGCAGGTCATCATCAATCTGATGAGGTTCTTGTTCCGGTGGGGGGATCACGAGGAGGCGATGAACCTCGCCGAGTACGCGGTCGAACGATGGAAGGCGGCGCCTTCGCTCGGCGATGAGGACAAGCAGACCCTTGAGGCGTCGAGGCTGCTCGGTTACTACTACTGGATCAGGGGCCGGTTCGAGGAGGCCGCTGACATCAACGCCAAGGTCCTCGAAGTTCGTCGTCGCGTCGACGGCGAAAACCACGAGGAGACTCTGACTGCGCTGAGCGCGTTGGCCGGCGACCGGCGAACACAGGGCGACTTCTCCGGAGCGGCTGAGATCAGCGCGGATGTGTACAACAAGGCGAAAGCGCTGTTCGATCCGGACGATCCGACGGCCTTGATCTTCGCGCGCAGCCATTGCATCAGCTTGCGGCTGCTGGGCAAGTACCGCGAAGCCGAGGAACTGGATCGGCAAACCTATGAGCAGATGGTTGTCGTGCTCGGGCCCGATCATCCGCAGACGATCAGCACGTGGTCCGGTTGGATTCTCGACCGGCGCGAAGGCGGCGACTACCTCGGTGCCCGCATCGAGCAGGAGAAGCTCGCCGAGCGAGCGCGGGAGATCCACGGTGAGAACAACGCGGACACGTTGCGGCGTCTCGCTTATCTCGCGGTGGCCCGTCGTAAGGCTGGTGACCATATAGGCGCACTCGACCTCGCGACGGACGTGCTCAAGCGGTTCCAGGTTCGCTACGGCGAGGACACGTTCAATTACAACGCCACGGCCTGTGCGCTCGGCCGGTCCATCGATTTGCGCCATGGTGGCAATCTCCGGCAGGCGAAGGAGCTGGGCGAGCAGGTTGTGGAGACGTATCGCGAGCGGATCGGTGAATCGCACCCGTACACCAAGTGCGCCGAAATCGACTTGGCCGTGACGCTGCGCCTGTTGGGCAATTCAGCTCAGGCACGAGCGATTGACGAACGGGCGCTGGAACAGCTCCGCACCAGTTTGGGACATGACCACGTCTATTCGTTGATCGCGAGTATCAACCTCGCGAGCGACCTGTCGGCATTGGGTGAAACCGAGGCCGCACTGGCGTTGAACAACGAAACGTTGGAGCGGTGTGAGCGCGTTCTGGGGCCAGATCATCCGACGACACTGGCCGCGAGCCTGAACACGGCATTGGACCTGCGAGCGCAGAACCGTGCCGACGATGGCGACAAGCGGCATACCGACGTGTTGTCCCGATACCGGCGCGTCCTTGGCGACGAACATCCGGCGACCGTCAACGCCGCCAAGGGAATCCGAGCCGATTGCGACGTCGACCCGCTGCCGCTCTAGAGAACGTTTCGGCCGATCCAGTCGGCCACCTGCTCCACCGCGGGTGGCTTCGCCGTATGTGCTCGGACAGCACGATGGACCGCCCGGACCAGTTCCGGGTGGTCCATTAAGGTGCGGGATGCCGGGCTTGTGCTGACCGCGGAAAGAGCCACAGCCAGTCCCGCAAGCGAAGCGGGGTTGTCGGGGTCCTCCGACAAGCGGGCCCGGTACTCGCGGATCGCGTCCTCGTATTGGCCAAGCACAAGCAAGAAATCCGCGGAAGTCGCGCGGGGGACCGTTTTCCAGTGGGTCTTGAGAGCTTTACGGCCTCTGCTGATGGCCAGCCGGGTCAGATCGGTGCGTGAGTGTGACCAATCGCCGTCGGCTATCGGAGTCGGCAGGGGATCACCGGCGAATCGACGCGATGCGGGGTGGCGACGGCTGGTCCATGCTTCGGCCAACTCGCGGACCACTGTGGAGTCTGGCCGGATGTGCCTGATCCGCCAGCCAAGATAGTGGTCGGCCAGTGTTCGTCGAGCCACACTGTCCACTTCGGAGGGAACGGGGTCAGCTTGCCACGGTTCGAGCGTCTCCGTGACTGTTTTCAGGAATCGGAGGCCCGTCTCGGTCAGCGCGGCGTCCGACCGGATGAGTTTCGCCGCTCGCCAGGCCATGGCACGGTGGCAGGCGAACTCGAACTGTCCCCGTTCGCTGTCGTTTCCCGCCAGTTCGCGCCAGAACGCGGTCATTCCCGTGAACGCGTACAGTCCTTGGACCATTCCGCCGATCGGCCGGGGATCGTCCCGCCATGGCGCATAAAGACGTTCACGAGGGTCGTCGTGCCACAACCGCGTCAGATGGGTCAGACCGATGAGTTTGCTGTGCTGGAACTCATGGACCAGCATCGCCGCGAGCGACTCCGGATCCGCTGGGCGGTCGAGAACGGCGCTGCCGAAAGCGTCGCTTGTGGACGCGCTTGATGCTCTGATCAGCGTCAACGGTCGCGGGGCAAGAGATTCGAATCCCGCCCGCAACCCGTCGGCGAACTGAGGGACGACATCGACGAGTAGTGCCCAGGCGTCGGACGTCAATAGTTGCCACGCCGCCGATTCGGCGTGGGACACGCGCTGTGGGCTCTGCGGTCCATATGTCTCACGATACGGGTCGACATCGTCCAAGCGAACGGACAGAAACCGTCCGTCCGCCTGTGCCACCAACTGCCGGACTGGCTGCCAGTGCGGGGTTTCCTCGCTCAGGTCCGACGGCAGCGATATGACCGTGGATCCGGCATGTACCTCGACTTTTCTTCCCGTGCGGACTATTTCGGCGACTGAGGTGTCGCCCGGTGCGGGGACACGACCAAGGGTCGGCAGAATGAGGTCACCAAGCCATACCGGCACCAGGATGTCGAATCTGACATTGGCGCGGATAGCGGCGGACGCGGCCAGCGCGTAGATGTACCCGAAGTGCACCCAGAACGGCCACGCACCACTGATCCTGCCATTGAGCAGACGGGTCGTGTAGCCCGTCCAGGACCCGGTGTACGGGTGCGCGAGAACGAGATCCAGTACGGCCGGATCGTCTTGTTCCACTCTGGCGAGCAGATCCCAGGCAACAAAAGGGGACGGCAGCGGAGCGACCAGATGCGGAGAGCTTGACACTCGCTCGACGAGCGAACGCAGCAAGAGCAGCCGTCTACTGCGTTCCGCGCGCTGGAGTTGCCGGACGACCCGGTCATCACCGCCACCACGCGCCAACGCGTCGAAATCGTCCCAGGAGATTCCGTGGTACTCGACTTGCGGGGAATCGTGATCGGCCATGAACCGCAGCGGCTCAACAGCCTCGGCCGAACCGACGGCTCGTTTGGTCGAGGACGTCTACGTGGTCGACCAAACGGGCAACAGACGCCATCGCGATCCTGATCGGTTCGGACCACCACGACACAAGCGCGATCGATCCGACATCCGGAAGGGTGGATTCGATGCCACTCCGCGGATGTGCCTGGATTGTGTCCATGAGCCGATTCCCCTCACTGGCTTGCGGTTGAGCACAATTCACGCACTTTCATCATGGCCTACGCAGAGTGACGGGGGAAGTGTGTGGGAATTTTCCGGTGCCGAACGGTCGACTTCGTGCCGCCGATGAGAGCAGCAATGACTCATGCGGTTTGTGGTTTTCAAGATCCCCACCTACCCCACATCCTGGTGTCTCTGGGCGTGCTGCGGATCAGCCGGGATCTGGATGAGATTGCTGGAGTAGCCGGGCTGGATCGACTTCGGTCACAGCTGTCTTTCCGTCCAGCTCCCAGCCTTTCCGTACCCTGCGGCGAAGAGCTCATCCCCCAATGTGGCCCGCCCTCGGCCGGTGAGCTCGCGAATCTGCCGATTGGTGCGGTCGTGAGCGCCGCGCAGCCGGGAGGAGGCGCCTAGCAGGACGGCAGCTTCGTGATACCGCCCGTACGCCTCGGCGAGCGCGGGCCGCACGAGTAGCTGCGGAGTGGACGAGCCGATCCTGTTCCAGTCCAGCGCCACGGGAGAGTCCTTTCACCAAGGCAAGGCGTCGAGATTACCGGTCCCGCAGACGCTGTGGGTGCCGAAAACTCGATCCGTGCTGGTCAAGCGGCGTGGTGATAGTGGTGGAGGATGCCGCCGAGTCGATCTTGTCGTTGGATGTTGAGGTGTTCGAGTGTGTTTGGTTCGGTGATGGGTGGCGGAAGTGGTTTCTGCGGTGCTGCGGCATGTAAGGCGCGGTGGGGTCGGTGCTGGTTGTAGAAACCTTCGTATTCGCGGAGTGTTTGCAGTAGGTGTGCTTGGTTGAGGATGAGGGTGCGGTCGAGAAGTTCGGTTCGGCAGGTGCGGATCCAGCGTTCCATGATCGCGTTCATGCGCGGCACACGGATGCCGGTAGTGATGGCGGTGATCCCACTGTCGGCAAGGACGGCGTCGAACGCGGTGGTGTATTTGCTGTCGCGGTCTCGGATCAGGTACCGCACCGCTGTGGCGCTGGCGTCTTGGAGGTCCATCATGAGGTTTCTGGCCTGTCGGGTGGTCCAGGTTGCTGTGGGGTGTGTGGTGGCGCCGAGGATGCGGATGCGGCGGGTGGTGTGTTCGATGACGGCGAGGACGAACAGGCGGGCGCCGGTGAGTGTTCTGGTCTCGAAGAAGTCCGTGGCGAGGATGGCGTGTGCTTGGCTGCGCAGGAACGTGGCCCAGGTCTGCTGGCTCCGACGAGGTGCTGGGTCGATGCTGTTGGTTCTGAGGATTTCCCAGACGGTGGAGGGCGCGACTTTGATGGCCAGGCCGGCGAGTTCACCATGAATGCGGCGGTAACCCCAGCTCGGATTCTCGCGGGCGAGCCGGAGGACGAGGGTTTGAATGCTGCGGATCGTAGGCGGTCTGCCTGGCCGTTTCGGCCGGGATGCTCGAGCGTGGCGACGGCGGAGTAGGTCGCGGTGCCAGCGCAGGATTGTGTCGGGGGAGACGAGCAGGTGGAGTTTGCGCAGTGTGGACCTGGGGATGGGATGTAGCAAGGCGGCGAGGAAGGCGCGGTCGGGTGGAGTGAGACGCGGTTTACTGACTTGGCGTTGCAGGATGGCGAGTTGGTGGCGCAGGACCAGGATCTCGGTGTCCTTGTCGGTGCTGCTTGTGGGTAGCAGCCGGAGCAACGCGAACACGCTGGTGAGGGCGAGGTAGGGGAGTCGCAGCACAACGGAGCATCCTGGTGCGCCCGGCTACTGGTGGTCCTCGGGGCAGGAAGTTCGCAGGTCAGTGCCCGTGGATGGAGTTATCGGCACCCACAACGGCGATACGCTAAGGCGATTCCGGAAAGTTCTCTCCAACCCACCATTCTCGCTGAACTACCGGGCCGAGGACGTGAAGTTCAGCGACCGGATGATGTTCGGATGGGCACCAGAGACCGGCAAGAAGGCCGACCTGATGTTCGTCCAGCGCATGGTGTCCGTACTGACCCAGAACGGCATCGCCGCGACCGTGATGCCGCACGGGGTCCTGTTCCGCGGCGGTGCCGAGCGAGCGATCCGCGAGAAGATGCTTCAAGCCGACGCCATCGAGGCGATCATCGGACTTGGGCCAAACCTCTTTTACGGCACAGGAATCCCCGCTTGTGTGCTTGTCGTCGGTGAGCGCGGCCAGCTCGACCAGCCACACCCCGTCCGGGAAGGCCTCGCGTACTTGGGCGGCCACCCGCAACGCCAGCCGGGTCTTGCCGACCCCGGCCACCCCGGTCAGCGTGACCAGCCGCGCTCGCCGCAGCAGCCGCGTGGCCTGGGGTGGTCTCGCGTCGGCGAGGCGACAAAGCTTGTCGCCTCGCCCGGCAGATTGCCCACTGGCCGACGTGATCCGGTGCGTGCCATCACCGCTCCTGGGTTTTCCGTTGTTCGGTGACCCACACCGCGAGTTGGGTGCGTGTGGGGAAGCCGAGTTTGGTCAGGATGCGCTCCACGTGGCCTTCGGCGGTGCGTTGGGCGATCACCAGCCGGGCGGCGATGTCCTTGTTGGACAGTCCGGCCGCGACGAGTTCGGCGACCTGTTGCTCTCGGCGGGTCAGTGGCGTCAGCGGTTTCGTGCCGATGGCAGGACTGGCGGGGGCGGGCTGAGGGGGTTCGCCGAGGGCATAGGCGATGGCCTGGTCGAGGCCGAGGACATTGCCACGGCGAAAGGCGGCCTGGAACGCGCGATCGCCGAGGACGCGGCGAGCCTGCCGCTCGCACGCCTCGTGCGCGGCGACGTAGTGCGGGAAGCCCATCAACGGCTGGCCGCCGACCAGGGGCCAGATCTGGTCGGCCGCGCCGAGCAACACCGCGGCACGCTCGAACTCACCGGCCGTCCCGGCGATCCAGGCCAGCCGCTCGACGAGCACCGCCGTGCCATGGGTGTCGCTGAAGACGCGCATGCCCCGGAGACTTTCCTTGGCGTGCCTGGTCGCCTGCGCCACCTCGCCCCGGACCCATTCGGCGAAGCTGAGACCGTGGAGCGTGTAGGCCCGGGCCCATTGCTCGCCGTGCCGCTCGCAGAGCGCGCGGGCATGCTGACCCAGCGCGACGGCGCGCGCGAGGTCGCCCTGGAACACGGCTACCACGATCAACGCGAGATAGGCCTTGATCATGGTGCTGTTGAGTTCGCCGAGGGCCTCGAAGCGCGCGAGGGCATCCTCCAGCAGCGCCTGTGAACGCGGTAGGTCGCCGCTGAACCAGCTGACAAGTCCCCGGACACAGATGGCGTACGCCAGTGTGGTTACCGCGCCCCGTGCCTGGGCCCAGGCCCGGCACTCCTCCACCAAGGCCATGGCGGCGGGGACGTCACCCTGCATGACGGCGAGATGAGCATTGGTCCACAGCACGTTGGCCCGTGCCTTGCTCGGCTCGGTGTCCCGGGCCAGTGCCCGGTCCAGCCAGTGGCGCCCTTCGGCCATGAAGCCACAGCCCTGCCAGTAGAAGTACAGGGCCGCGGCCAGCCGCAGGCCCTTGTGGGATTCGCCCGGGGTGCTCAGGCTGAACTCCAGGGCGGCCCGTAGGTTGGGGTGCTCACGCCGGGTGCGGGCGGACACCTCCTGTTGGGTGGGGCCGAACCACTCAGCCTCGCCGCGTTCGGCCAACCCTAGGTAGTAGTCCCGGTGCCGCCGGCGCAGCACCGCCTCTTCTCCGGTCGCGCGCAGGACGTCCTGTCCGTAGTGGCGGAGGGTGTCCAGTAGCCGGTACCGCGCCTGGGAGCCGTGGTGCTGGTCCTCGCGGGTCAGGATCGACTTGTCCACCAGGCCAGTCACCAGCTCGAGTACCTGGTCCCGGTCGATGCCGTCCCCGGCACACAGGGCTTCCACAGCGTCGAGATCGAACCCACCGGCGAACACCGACACTCGCGCCCACAGGGTCTGCTCGGGTGGCGAGCACAGCTCAAAGCTCCAGTCAACCACCGCGCGCAGCGTCTGGTGGCGGGGCAACACGGCCTGGCTGCCGCCGCGCAGGAGACGGAAGCGGTCGTCCAGCCGGTGCAGGATCTGTTCCGGCGTGAGCTCCCGCAGCCGCGCCGCGGCCAGCTCGATCGCCAGCGGCAGCCCGTCCAGCCGACGGCAGATCCGCGCCAGCGTCCCGTGGTTGTCGCTAGTGACCGCGAAGTCGGGCCGCACGAGTGTCGCGCGCTCCGCGAACAGACGGATCGCCTCGTTGCCGACCAGTTTCTCGGGGTGCGATGGGAGTTCGGGGTCCGGCACGGGTAAGGGCGGTACCGCGAGGATGTGCTCGCCCGGCGTGGACAGCGCGTGCCGGCTGGTGGCCAGGATCCGCAGTCCCGGCGCCGCCGGGAGCAGGTGAGTCGCCAGCCCCGCGCAGCGGTCCGCCAGGTGCTCGCAGTTGTCCAGCACCAGCAGCAACTGCCTGTCCCGCAGGTAGCCCACCAGGACCTCCAGCGGCGACCGCGCCGACCGATCACGAACCCCCACAGCGTCCGCGACCGTCTGCTCCAGCAGCGTGCGGTCCTGCAGCGCGGCCAGCTCGACCAGCCACACCCCGTCGGTGAACGCCCGCCGCACCCCGGACGCCACCCGCAACGCGAGCCGGGTCTTGCCAACACCGCCGACACCAGTCAACGTCAGCAGCCGGGCGGTGGACAGCAGCCGCTTGGCCTCGGAGATCTCCCGGCGGCGGTCTACGAAACTGGTGGCCTCGGCGGGAAGATTGCCATCGTGCTGGCGTGAACTGGTGCCCGACATGGGTCTCTCGTTCGGTGTCGTTATCCAGGCCGCGAGCCGGACGCGTTCAGCGAAGCCAACAGGGGCCACGATGCGTTCACAGCGACCTTCCACGCTGCACTACAAACCTCCACACCCGCACACCACGGCATGCTCCGGCGGCCACCAGAAACTCCGGCGTCAAGAATGCGGCAGCTACCCGGGACAGCAGAACCGCAGGAGCTGACGCAGTCTCGTCAACGGCCACTCAACGCCGTCGAGACTGTGCGCTTTTCCGGATAACCGGAGGCCGGAACCTTGACTGTCATCACTCCAAGCCCGTCCACAAAGGACGCTGCGGCGCGGTAGGCTCAACTGGTCGTGAACATCCAGACCGGACTCGGTCTCCCGTCTGATCACCCGACAGCGAACAAGAGAGCCCGATATGGCCGGATGCTGGGCAGCCAGCAGCCATCCAATGGTGTGCTGCGGATGGCGTGATGGGTGCGGACGGTGCGTGATCACGCGCCAATCGCTGGCTGGAAATACCATACGGCCGCGCCCGAACCTGACCTCAGATCGGCAGTACACACCGGGCGTCGTCATCGCGAAAACAAGCGTCGAAGCCAGCATCAAAGTCATCGTCGGACCTGACGTTCGTGCGCGCCGAGGACCTGCTGGACGCGCGGGACGAGGAGTGGACGTCGAGACAGTTAGCCGAGCAGCGCACGCCGCTGCTGACGTGGGTCGTGCTCGGGGTCCTCGTAGCGGTTGTCGTGCTGGCGCTCGGGGCGGTGTTTCTGCCAAGGGGTGCGTGGCCTTCACGGGCCGTCCAACGCGTAGGCGATGACCTCTTCTTGGGTCATCTGTGCGCCGTGCTGGACGGCGGTCTGATAGGCGCGTTCACCGAGGGCTTCGCGAGTTCGCGCCTTCCATTCCTTACTGCAGTCAAGCAGGGTGACGAATCCGAACAGCGGCCTGCCGATTGGCTCCCACATCATCTCCGCCGCACCCCGCAGCACCGCCGCCTGAGTCCAGTCGGCTTGCGAAGCAGCAACCCACGACAGTAGCTCCACGCAGAACGGAATGCCCAACTGGTCGTTCAGGTCACGCTTGTGGCGAAGGGATTCGCGCAGGTGGCTCGACATTCGCGGGTAGTCTCCTGCCACCCACCATGTGACGGCGGCCGACCACAACGCCCAGGACAGCGCCCAGCGTTCCCCTAGCGGCGTGCAGATGGCCCGGCACTCGTCGAGAAGATCCATGGCATGGTCGGTGTCTCCGACCAGGCCAGCGGCCATCACCCGCTGCGGAAAAATCGTCAACGCGACGGCGGGCCATTCGGTCGACTCCCGATAGTGAGCCAGGACATAATCCATGAGTGGAATCGCCTGTGACAGGTCGTTGTTCATCTTCTTCGCCGCGCCGATAAACTGGAGCGCATAAGTCAGCTCAGTATCGTCACCCAGCTCCTGGGCGAGGCTACGACCTTCTTTCAGCAAAGCCAGGCTGACTTGTTTGTCGCCTTGCATAGTGGTAATCCATCCATCGATCCACAGTGCCCTGGCGCGCTCACGGCTTGGTGCTGGGTCTGCCTGCAGGGCCCGGTCGAGCCAGTACCGGCCGTCGCGGACGAACCCGCAGGCGATCCAGTAGAACCACAGGGCCGCACCCAGCCGCATGCCTGCCCTGGCCTGCCCCGGAACCGTCAGGCAGTAATCCAGCGCCGCCCACATGTTGGCCCGCTCGGCCCGCAGACGCTTGGCCCATTGGTACTGGTGAGGGCCACCAGCGTTCGCCTCGGCCTGTTCAGCCAGGTGCAGGTAGTAGTCGCGGTGCCGGCGGAGCACCGCGGCCGTGTCACCGGCCTGCTCCAACCGCTGCCGCCCGTACTCGCGGATGGTCTCCAGGATCCGGTACCGCACGACGTGCCCGCACTCTTCCCTGACCAGAACCGACTTGTCGATCAGCCCGGACACTGCCTCGAAGACCTCGCCGGTGGCCAGTCCCGCACCGGCACACACGCGTTCGGCGGCGTCCAGGTTGAAATCCCCGGCGAACACCGAACACCGAGCCCAGAGCGCCCGTTCCGGCTCCGAGCACAACTCGAAGCTCCAGTCGACCGTCGCACGCAGGGTTTGATGGCGCGGCAGGGCCGTGTGGCTCTCGGCTGTCAGGAGCGCAAACCGGTCTTCCAGCCGCTCCAGCATCTGCTCTGCGGACAAGATCGACATCCGGACGGCGGCCAGTTCGATCGCCAGCGGCAGACCGTCCAGCCGCCGGCACAACCGCGCCACCGCGAGCCAGTTGTCCTGGCCCAGCGTGAAATCCGGAGCGACCGCACGCGCTCGGTGCTCGAACAACACCAGAGCTTCCGGGAGCTGCTCGGGCACCTGAGCATCGCCATCGGCCGGCGGCACGGACAGCGGCGGGACGGGCCAGAGCTGTTCACCGGGGACACCGAGCGGCTCCCTGCTGGTGGCCAGCACAGACAGCCTCGCCGCAGCGGACAGCAACCGGGCCACGAGATGTCCACAACGCGCCAGCACGTGCTCACAGTTGTCCAGCACGAGCAGTAGGTGCTTGTCCGCCAGGAATTCGGCCAGCACGGTCGCGGCATCCCGGCGCGAATGATCAAGCAGTTCCAGCGCCGCGGCAACGGTCTGCTCGACCAGCGCCGGGTCACCAAGCTTGGCAAGCTCAACCAGCCAGACACCATCAGGAAACACTCGACGAGCCTCACGCGCCACATGCAGAGCCAGCCGGGACTTTCCCACCCCGCCGACGCCGGTGAAGGTCACCAGCCGGGCGGTGGACAACGCGCGCTTCACCTCGGCCGTGGCATGCCGCCGACCCACAAAACTCGTCATCTCAGCCGGCACATTGCCGACCGCCCGTCCCGCGACACCGGTCTCAACGCCCATCCCGCACCTGCCCAAGCGAACGCTCACCGGCGCTCGGGTTTAACCTCCACAGTCGGCCAGAAGTCGCGCGACTGTTGCCCGTTACCAGTACGAATCTCCACAAGAAACCTTCTTGAGGCTAGGACCCGACGGATATGACGCACCACAATTCTGCCGCCCTGATCGTGGCGGCTATGCGCCGTTGGCACCCTTGGGCCGTCACAGAGCGGCCGGCGAGGACTTCGGCACGGCCGCGTTCACCGCGACCGACGCGTTCGCCTCAGCGGTGCTCGGCTCCTTCGACACCGAGCACCGCTACGTCGACATCCCGGTCGACGAGCGGGTCGAGGTCCTCACCGTGTCTTCACCGTGGCCGGCAATATCGTCGGCTCGCGCACGGAGCGCCGGATCCGCGCACGTGATACTCGGCCGCCGCGACGACGCCATGCGCGGCCGTCACCTGCTGCGCGCCATCGCCCGCCTCACGAGGTCATGGTCACCGGATCCTCCGGCCGGCTGACCCACCGCTACGACGAGGCGGCGGGCCTGCCGCTGATCGGCCTCCGCTGAGCGCGCCTCACGGGCAGAGGTCGGTGACAGCGGCGCCGGTCTCGGGGTCGTAGGGGAAGGAGTCGTAGGGGAAGGAGACGTGCTCGTAGGACACGATGTCGTCGGCGATGTGCGCCATCAGCTGGTCGAGATCCTTGCGGGCGGTGGCGTCGAATCACCGCTGGTGCACCGCGCGTACCTCGGCTTCGGCGGTCGTCTCGGTGGGGTGGGTGAAGGAGTGGTGCTCGTGCGCGACCATCCAACGGCCGTGTTGCTTGCGCAGCCCCAGCGTGAGCCGCAGCCGCCGGTCCGGGTGCTCGGTCAGCTCTTCGGGGGTGCCGCAGTGCAGCAGGGCGTGGGCGAACGCGACGTCTGTCACGTCGTTGCCGGCGGTGACCTCCAGCGACTCGATCTCGAACACCGCGCCATCGGCCTGCCAGCGGAAGAAGTCCGGCCACGTGTCACGGTAGGCGTCGAGGCCGCGCACCCCGTCCTCGGGTGGCGGGACATCGAACATCACGATGTCGGCGGCGTGATCGGCGAGCACCCCGTCCATGTCGCCGGCGTGCGCGGCGGCGGCCCACCGCTCGATCATGATGCGGATCTGGTCTTCGTCAGCGGTCATCGCCTGACTCCCTTCGGAAGTTGCGGTCATCCCTACAACCCGCGAAGGCCGCCGAACTCATCGTCCGCAGCGGGAATTCAGCCAGGAATCTCGCCCGGGCAGGTTCGGGGGCTCGCGCCGCAGCCGGGGAACCATACGTACTCGTTCGGGCCCAGCCACTCCTGCTCCGCCCGCGCGGTCAGCCGATGGCAGTGGTCGCGGTGCCGGGCGCACACGGCTGTGAGGTGGCTGGAGGCGGCCAGCTGTTCCTGGCCGTCGTGGCGGATAGCCTCCAGCATCCGGTACCGCGCGGGAGTCTCGTGGCTGGTTTCGGGTCAGGATGGACTTGTCGACCAGCCCGGCCACCAGGTCGACGACGTCCTCCCGGGCGATGCCCTGGCCGCTGCACACCGCCTCGGCCGCGGCTAGGTCGAACCCGCCGGCGAACATCGAGGCCACAGCTGCTGCTCATCGTGCGAGCACAGTCCGAAGCTCCAGTCGATCGCCGCGCGCAGCGTCTGCACGCGCGGGACCGCGACCCGGCTGCCCGTGGCCAGGAAGGCCAGGTAGTCGTCCAGCCCGGTGAGGATCTCGCCCGCCCAGCATGGTGGAACGGCGGAAGTAGACGCAGTCTCGTCAATGACCATTAAACGTCAGAAAACAGTGAGCCTTGCCGTAGCACCGGTAGGTGATGCTAGACAGCCGTGACTCGGATAGCTGATGGCACCAAACCGTCACCCTGCGGGGTTCCAGAAGTCTGCACTGGGCTCTTAACCTGCAGTGATCGCGCGCCTCGACGGTAAGGCGTGATCGTAAGACGCGTACTCAAACGCCTGCGGATCCCGCCAGCACCGCTCCGAGACTCGGACACCTCGGAGCGACAGTTCTTGCGCACACAGGCCGCGGCGATGTTGGCCTGTGATTTCTTCCACGTCAACTGTGCGGTCGCACTCAAGCGGATCTATGTGTTCTTCGTACTCGAGGTCGCCACCCGCTACATCCATATCCTCGGCACCACAACACATCCCGACGGACCGTGGACGACCCACAAGCCCGAAACCCTTTGATGTACCTCGGCGATCGGGCTGACGACTTCCGATTCCTGATCCGCGACCGCGCCGGCCAGTTCACCGTTTCGTCCGACGCCGTCTTCGCCAGTACCGATATCAAGGTCGTCAAGATTCCACCCGGCTGTCCGAGAGCAAACTGCCACGCCGAGAGATTCATCGACACGATACGACGCGAGCTCACCGATCGACTACTGATCATCGGCGTACGCCACCTGCATATCGTGCTGGCACGATATGTGACCCACTACAACCAACGCCGCCCTCACCGAGCACTGTAACTCATGCCACCACGACCAGACCGTCCCATTCCACACTCCGGCCACACCCGCGTTTACCGTCAACCCATCCTCGACGGCTTGATCAACGAGTACGAACCCACAGCCGCTTAACCCGCAGGCCACAGCCACAGGGCCGACTTCTGAAACCCCACAGGCCTCACCGAGTTGCTGGCCTTCTCGTCCCCGGCGGCCGACAATGTGCGACCGGTGACGCATTTATGGTTCTGTGATGTACGAAATGCCGGAAGTGCGACATTGACTACAAGGCGCCACAGGATAGTCTTGAAACCCCTCGGCCGCATAACTATGCTTCCTTCTTTGTTTCTTCCTTCCAATTTATTCTAGGTGACGGTGTCTCGCCGGGGGCTGGCCAGGAAGGCAAACAAAGTTCTGACCCGAGCGACTCTGGGTGTGGCGTATGCACTGTTAGCTGGCGTGATCACCGCTTTCGCCGGACCTGTCGCGTCCGCGACGCCTGCTGTGCCTGGCCGGGCGTCGGCCGGAGCGAACGAGGGGCCAGATAGGTGGCCTCTTGTGCCTGCCGAGTTTGTGAGCGCAGGCTCGGCTCTGTCCAGCAGTCTTCTTTTTGGAAAAAGAAGTGTCAACGACGTTTGCGACCTTTGTTTACCTGTTGTCGAC
Source organism: Kibdelosporangium aridum (assembly GCF_900176515.1). Classification (GTDB taxonomy): domain Bacteria; phylum Actinomycetota; class Actinomycetes; order Mycobacteriales; family Pseudonocardiaceae; genus Kibdelosporangium; species Kibdelosporangium aridum. Next base: position 2,792 of record NZ_FWXV01000021.1, on the reverse strand, counting down.
GCTGTCGGTAGACCCGAGCCCCAAACAGAAGGACAAAGTTAGCGCACATTTCAGGATTCAGGTGAGTCACATGAGAACATGGTTCCGTACGGCCGGGCTCGTGGCGGTGGTGTGTACACCGCTGATGTTCGTCGCCGGGCCTGGGTATGCAGCCACCGAAGTAGACAAGAGCTACACCACCGCAGTGCTGAAGAACACCGACAACCGGTTGAACGTCCTGGCAGGCGCGGGCAGCGCGCACGACATCAGGATCGACCTCGTGGACAACAACTATATCGTCACCGACACGGGGAACTTGCTCATAACCGCCGCGCCATGCGAACGTCTGACCAATCCCGAGAGGGTGAGCTGTCCACTGCCCGTCTCCGGCATCACGGTCGAGGCAGGCGAACTCAACGACACTGTTCAACTGAGCGACAGCGTCACTGTGCCCTCAACATTGATCGGGGGCGCCGGCAACGACCGCCTCGACGGCGGCGCCGGGAACGACAGCCTCTTTGGCGGCGCCGGGAACGACGGCCTCCTCGGGGGCGCCGGCGACGACTACCTCGTCGGGGAGGCCGGCAACGACGCCCTCCTCGGGGGCACCGACAACGACTACCTCGACAGCGGCGTCGGGAACGACTACCTCTTCGGAGGTGACGGCTACGACGGCCTCCTCGGGGGCGCTGGCGACGACTACCTCGTCGGGGAGGCTGGCGGCGACGGCCTCCTCGGGGGTGACGGCAACGACTACCTCGACGGCGGCGCCGAGACTGACTACCTCGACGGCGGCGCCGGGAACGACCGCCTCTTCGGAAGCACTGGGGATGACTACCTCTTCAGCCGCGACGGCGGCGCCGGAAACGACAGCGTCGACGGCGGCCCCGGAACCGACACCTGCGATGCCGACCCCGGCGACACCGTCATCAACTGCCCGTGACCGCACGCGACACCGAGTCCGACGTAGCGGGGTTGAAACGGGCGGAATACCAGGCCGAAGTTACCTGGGCTGTGACGAGCGAACCCCCTGTTATGCAGGGGGTTCGTTGTTGGTGGCGGAGCCGGACCACAATGGACGACGTGGCCTGCACTTTGGTCTGTACGGACACCAAATCCGCTCAGGCCCTGTGTATCGCCCCACGATCGGCTCAGGCAAGAAGCCCAGCCGGCTCCGGCGTTCACAGGGCGGCGTGCCAAGGGGTGCCGTAAACCCGCGATCTTTACCGTCAGCAGCCTGTGGGGTTTCAGAAGTCGGCCCTGTGGCTGTGACCTGCGTCTTAGGCTGCTGTGGGTTCGTACTCGTTGATCAGACCGCCGAGGATGGGTTGGCGGTGAATCTGGGTGGGACCCTTCTGTGGGATGGGGTGGCCTGGTCGTGGCGGGACAAGTTGCAGAGCTCGGTGAGGGCGCCGTTTTGTTGTAGTGAGTGACATATCGTGCCAGCACGGTTGCAGGTGACGTTCGCCGATGATCAGTAGCCGGTCAGTGACCTCACGTCGCACTGTGCCGATGAATCTCTCGGCGTAACTGTTCGCTTGTGGACAACTCGGCGGAATCTTGACGACTTCGATGTCGGCGCCGGGCGAGGACGGCGTCGAATGAGTCGGTGAATTGGCTGGCGCGGTCGCGGATCATGAAGCGGAAGTCGTCAGCTCGATTGCCGAGATCCACCAGCAGGTTGCGGGCTTGTTGGGTGGTCCACTGCCCGTCGGGGTGGGTGGTGGTGCCGAGGATGTGTGCGTAGCGGGTGGCAACCTCCATCACGAAGAACACGTAGACCCGCTTCAACGTGACGGCGCGGTCCACGGTGAAGAAATCGCACGCCAGCATTGTGGTTGCCTGGGTGCGCAGGAACCGCCGCCACGATGTGTCGGAGTCCCGGGTTGGTGCTGGCGGGATCTGCAAGCGTATGAGCAGGCGGCGGATGGTCGAGGCGGACACGCGGTGACCGAGTTTGAGCAGCGCCCTGGAGCCTGCGGTATCCCCAACTGGTGTTCTCTCGCGCCATCCGTCCGATCAACGCGACGATGGCATTATCGATCGCTGGGCGTCCTGTTCGTCGTGGATAGGTCCACTTCTTGGCCACCAAGCGTCGGTGCCAGCGCAGATCGTGCCTGGTGTTACCAATCGATGTTTGCGTAGCAGGCTGGGAAGCCGCGTACCAGTGCGGCAAGGACTGCGCGGTCAGCCCAGTCGAGTCGTGGGCGGGGGTTGGTGCGGCGCAGCACGGCGATTTCGCGCCGTAGCACCAGCAATTCAACGTCCTTGGACGCCGAGGACCGACCAAGCAAGACAAGCCATCCACCGAGTCGAACGAAGATCAGATATACCAGTCGTAACCACACGTCCCACGATCATGCCTTGCCGTCGACCGGTGCGGTCGTCACAGTTCAGGCCTGCAGTGCGGCGTTTTGGAACCTCACACGTTGATATCGGGCTGTGTGGGCTGCAGTCGGCCTGCAGCCCCTGTCGACGGCACGTGAAAACTGACCCCGGCGTGGCATCCGAATTTTGACCCCCTGTCCGGTGACTCTGGCTCGAGCCGAGCCAGGGAGGACGAAGGGTGTTGTCCGTGGAAGATTGGGCTGAGATTCGCAGGTTGCACCGGGCGGAAGGGTTGCCGATCAAGGCGATCGCCCGGGTGTTGGGCGTCTCAAGGAACACGGTGCGCGCCGCGTTGGCCTCGGATGCGCCGCCGAAGTACGTGCGGCAGCCGAAGGGGTCCATTGTGGATGCTGTGGAACCGCGGATTCGTGAGTTGCTGCAGGCATTTCCGACGATGCCGGCGACGGTGATCGCCGAACGGATCG
>NZ_FWXV01000020.1 GCF_900176515.1 Kibdelosporangium aridum | reverse complement strand
CCCGGCGAACGACAGCCACGGCGGGCGATCTGATGAAGTGACCCTCCCCTTCTCTGTTGTCTGTCCTGTTCGATCCGTACAGCCGTGGCGATCACCGTCTGGAACCCCTTGCCTAGATCGGCCCCAGCACGCATGACGCGCCACTGGCCAGTGGCCGGAACCCCTTCAACCGATCGGCTCCGGCCACCTGACCGTCTTTACTGCTGTCCTCGTACTACTGCTACTTCACCAGCTTCGCGGGCGCACCAGCTCCACCCGCGTCTTGCACTTCCTCATCGGGACCCGCACTGCCTGAACTTCTGGTCCCGGTCCTACTCGGCCGCGAAGACGTTGTCGAAACCGTCACCACACGCGACCGTTGTGTCTCACCTCGCGGGTAGTTACATCCTCTCCCGCGCCTGCTAGACATTCTCTCTCGCTATAAGGAGAAGACTACACACACCCATCGACGAATGTCTACCCCAGCCACCACAGATTTTCTGTCGCCATGGTGCGCCCGAACGGAGCAGGTACACATCTCCGCATAACATCGCCCCCGGACGAAGGGCGGGCAGCCAGCCGGGCAGATCGAACATCGTCGGCTCCCAGCCACTGCCTGCCCTTGCGAAACGGAAGGCAGGCACACGACATCTCACTCGTCCTGTGTAGACGGATTTGCGTAAGTGCTGCCGTATCAGCGGACCCGACGCCCCAACGTACAAGCGATAGCGCCTAGCACGGCGAGCGTCTCCAACGACGCCTAATGGTTTCGTGTCACTCCTAAGGGCTTGTCGTCCTGGCAGCGGTATGCGACATGCCGACATGTTTACCCCGGAGGGCGTCTTCACCCTGCAGCGCTCTCGGGAGGACAACGATGTCGCGCCACAACGACCATCAGACGAGCTTGAGCAGGCGAGGTTTTCTTGGCGGAGTCACTGCCGGAGCGGCTACCGCGGTCGCCATGGGGCCACATGCGGCACTCGCCCAGGACGTCGCGCCCGCAGCAACCTCGCCACGATTCTTCGGCCGCATGTTCAATTTGCCGCCGTTCGCGCCGGCCAACGATCAAGTCAGGGCCGCGCTGCGGGAGCTCGGCAGACCCGGCGGATTGATGGATGCCCGAGATCCCTTGCGAGAAGGGCCGGTCCGGCTCATCACCAACCCAGAGTTGAGTCCCAACAACGTCGACAATCCCTTCCATACGGCCGGCACGACGTTCTTCGGCCAGTTCATCGACCACGACTTCACCTTCGACAACAACTCACCCCTCGGGATACCGACGAACCCGGAAACGTCACCGAACACCCGCAACCCCACGCTGTCACTCGACTCGGTGTACGGCGGCGGACCCAACGTCAACCCCGAGTTCTACGACCCGGCCGACCGGGCGAAGTTCCGAGTGGAAAGCGGAGGACTCTTCGAGGACGTGCCCCGCCGAGCGGACAACGTGGCGATCATCGCCGATCCGCGCAACGACGAGAACCTGATGATCTCCGGCATGCAGGCGGCCTTCTTGCTGTTCCACAATCGGGTTGTGGACCAGTTGCGGTCCCAGGGTGTGCCGGCCAACCAGGTCTTCGCCGAGGCACGACGCCTGGTCACCTGGCACTACCAGTGGATCATCGTGCACGAGTTCCTGCCACAGATCATCGGTTTCGGCATCACCCAGGACATTCTGCGCAACGGTCGCCGGTTCTACCGGCCCATCCCCGGCCAGCACTTCATGCCAGTGGAATTCCAGGGCGCCACCTACCGGTTCGGGCACAGCATGATCCGGCCGTCCTACCGGGCGAACCTGCGCGGCGACCCCGGCGGGAATCCCGCCACCGGCGCGCCCGCCTTCTTCGGCTTCATCTTCGACCCCGCCGGGGAAGGCCAGCGGGATCCCGTCGACCTGCGCGGCGGCGCCCGCGCGCCACGCAGATTCATCGGCTGGCAAACGTTCTTCAACTTCGGCGACGGCCAAGTGCGGGCCAACAAGCGCATCGACACCAGGATCTCCACGCCACTGTTCAACTTGCCACTGGCCACGATCCCGTCCGGCGACCCACCGACGTCACTACCGCAACGCAACCTGCTGCGGCACCTGACCTGGTCGCTTCCGTCAGGTCAGCGGATCGCCACCGCGATGGGCATCCCGGTACTCGGCCCGGACAGCTTCCCCGAACTGCGACCGCTGGGCGCCGGACTGGATGCCAGTACCCCGCTCTGGTACTACATCTTGAAAGAAGGCCAGGTACTCGGGGACGGCATCACACTGGCCGGGGTAGGCGCGCGACTGACCGGCGAAGTGTTCATCGGACTGCTGGAACTGGACCCCGCCTCCTACCTGGCAACCGACCGCAACTGGCGGCCGACCTTGCCGAGGCGCACCGGGTCGACCGGCGACTTCACCATGGTCGGCCTGCTCACCTTCGCCAGGGTCGACCCGGCCAGCCGAGGACAGTGACGGCAGCCGACATCTGGTGAACAGGGAAGGTTGACCGGCCTCACGACCCACTCACGTCGGGTGGACCAGCAATGCAGGGGAGGTTTACGCGACACCGTGAGGCCGGCAACCGCAGCACAGCAAACCGAGCCAGGCCACACCGCTCGCTGTGGGACATCGGTAGGTCCACTACTGGGACAACTGGAGCGATGGTGTTCGGTCGTTACCTTGCCCTAACTGGCATGTTCGCGCCGGTCGAGTACCCGCCTCGCGGCACGGTTGTCGAACTTCTGCAGCTCCACCGGCTGTCCCACACAAGCGAGAACAGCAGCTGAACCACGCCCAAGTGGGGCCAAGGATTGCAGAACAAGTTCGGTGGCCGAGCAACGCGTCATACACCCTGCTGACACTCGGGCGGGAAGTACCGATCCGGCGAGCCCTGTCCTCACCATCCGGTGCGCCCACAGCATCCTGACGCGCAGGTCACAGCCACAAGGCCCGCGGCACGAGTCTCTGCCACATCCAGCGCGAGCGTCTCTACAGCTCCGTCGTCCACTAAGGACAGACATATCACACCTATGTCGAGCACAACAAGAGAACAACCGCGCTATCGTTCGTCCGTGGGACGGAGCCCGGCGTTCCTCGACCTAACAGTGAAGTCCTATGTAGACGAAACAGGATGGCAGCTACTTTACCCTGTTACACAGAACGCCCGCCCCAATGGCGGTGGGCCCATCGCGCGACGAGCATGCTTCTACGATTCACTGATCGAACCAGGAAGCCGGAACAACCCGGTTTCCGGCCTGCGTCGAGACACACGAGCGGGCCACCTGCCCGTGACCAGTTCGTTTGACAGACCCACGTCAGTGGTTACCCTTCACCTACGGAGTGCTTTTCCTACGCGTGGATCTGATGTGGTCCCAAACGCTAGTTTCCCTAGATCACAACGCCATTTGCGGTCAGCTCACGTTGCCATGGCCGAAGGCGCATGTCGTGCGCGGCTGGCAACAGTTCCCGCTGCGATCGCACTGAGCTACGCGCCGTGGTGGTGGTCGAGCCTGGACGTTTGGCCGCCGGCGGGACCCTTCGGGGCTTTGGCGCTTGTGCCAGTACTCGCTGCCCTGGTGGGTTGGCATGGCCTTCGGTCTGCCCCGCGGGGACCGCAGATCCACGACCGGCAACTCGATCTCATCATTTGCTTCTTGGCAACGGTGTCAGCGGTAGTGCTACTCGTGCTCGCTCCGCAGCACACTGCCAGTGGCGCGTACGCATTGGTGCCGTGCCTGATGGCTGTGGCCATCATCGCGGCCGGTTATGGATCGCGAGCGTTGTGGCAGGTGCGGTGGGCTGTTGTGCTGCTGGTTCTGGCCTGGCGTGCCCCTTGGGCCGTTCTGGCGGATCAGGTGTCACCGCAGGCGACAGCAGCCGGGCTCCACCTCAGTGTCCTGCTGATGCCGAGCGCGTCGTTGGGCGTCAGTGATCGTATGACTTCTGTCCTGCGGGTGCCGCACTCCGGCGATTTCGTGACGCTGGATCCAGCAGCGGGTGCAGGAATGCTTTTACTGCTGTATGTCGGCATGTTGTGTGGTGTTGGATGGTCTTTCTGTGTTGTCGGCGCTATGCGACGGATAGGCGCCGTTGTGAGCGGTACGGCGATAGGGACTGTGCTCGCCGCCGTGGAGTGGACGTGCACGATGTGGCGTGCTCGATCCGTCGGGCCCATTGCAACTGTTGAATGGGCATCGGGTGGGATTCATCGTTTCACTGCGGTGACCATAGCCGTCGTCGCGCTCGTTGCCTTCGGCGTCCGTTTGCTGCGTAAGGGCCACCCTCGGCGACAAGTGGACAGAAACGGTGGAACTGAGGCGGGAGTGGCCCGCCGCCTGGCAGAGGCTGTGCCCCATGCATGTGTGGGCACGGTAGTAGTCGCCGTCCTTGCGGTCGCCTTTCTTGTGCTCGGTGTGGTGAAGTGATGACCTTTGTCACCGAGTTCTCGACATCTGTGACATCTGTGTGGCTCAGGACGGCGTGGATGGTCGCTCGGCCATAGCCGCACCGCCACCGGGCGGGATCGACGACGTAGCTGAGCCCATCGACCGGCGAAAGTCCTCATTGGACAGCACGGCTCCGTGCGGGCCTTCACCGTGGTAGCGCGATCTTGACCACCCTTCGTGCGTCTCCAGAAACAGCTCAGCCTTAGGACTTAGTCGTCTAGTGCTATGCGTGTGCAGATCGCTACTGTCGGGCACGGCCATGTGCATATGTACTTCCGCAAGTTGCCTCGTGGAGGGGTGAACATATGGCAGGGATCCGCAACGGCACGTCGGCCCGGCTCTACCCGCGTACCGTTCTTCGAGACCCTCGTGTCCAAGGTCAAGAAGTGCGGGCTACACCCGCAGCTACCATGCCGTTCCTTGTGCGGTTGTCCCGCATCGGTTGATCGCGTGGTCACTCGATGAAAGGCGTTCCGGCCAGGTGCGGCCGAGCCAGTGGCCTCAACGTGCTGTCTCGGCACCCTAGGGCAGTACTGGCTGACTCCGGTGACGAAGCGGCACGACGGCTGCGCGTAGAACTTGCCGCCGACGCCTTGGCAGAGGCAGCACCCGAACTGTCGGCGCGTCGGGGTCGGCGAAGCCGTTACCACCTCGTCGTGGCCGGGTCTCTACTGGTTGTCGGGGCATTGGCCGTCTTACTGCAGCCCAGGGCAGTAGCTCTGGTTGTCGTTGCCGTCGTTATCGCGTTATATGCCGCGACTCTGTTGCACCGAGTAGAGCTGATGCGTCGTGCCTTGGCGAACGACGGGACGATAAACGTCTCGGACCAAGAGGCTCGCGCGGTGCCCGACGAGGAGTTACCGGTCTACACCGTCCTGGTGCCCGCTTATCGCGAGCCGGAGGTGATCGCGGCTGTCGTTGCTAGCGTGGCGTCGCTGGACTATCCGGCCGACCGCCTCGAAGTGCTGTTGCTCCTGGAAGAAGACGATGCGACGACCATCGCGGCAGCGCGGACGGCGTGTGCCGGAACGCCAGTCGAGATTGTCCTAGTGCCGGCCGGGGAGCCGCGTACGAAGCCGAGAGCGTGCAACTACGGCCTCATGCTCTCGTCGGGTGAATTCATCACCATATTTGACGTTGAGGACCGTCCCGAGGTCCTGCAACTGCGCAGGGCAGTCGTGGCATTCCGTCGCAGCAGGGCGGACATCGCCTGCTTGCAGGCCCGCCTGTCCTACCACAATGCTGAACAAAATCTCATTACCCGATGGTTCACGACTGAGTACGACACCTGGTTCCAATGGTTGCTGCCGGGGCTGGTAGCCACCGGAGCGCCGATTCCGTTGGGCGGCACCTCGAACCACATCCGGCGGGAAGTGCTATGGGACGTCGGCGGTTGGGATCCCTACAACGTCACCGAGGACGCCGACCTCGGCGTGCGCCTCGCGCGTTACGGCTGGAGTGTGGCCATACTCGACTCCACGACCCACGAGGAAGCCAACAGCGACTTTGTCAACTGGATAAAGCAAAGGTCCCGTTGGTACAAAGGCTACCTGCAGACGGTCCTGGTACACATACGGTCACCGCGCCGATTGATCAACGATCTTGGCGCCAAGGGCGCTGCGGGATTTCTCCTCTTTGTCGGCGGCACTCCGTTGCTGGCCATGTTGAATCCAGTCTTCTGGGGTTTGACAGCCTTGTGGTGGCTGAACAGGCCTTCGTTCATGGCGGAGCTGTTCCCGGCGCCTGTGTACTACATCGGCATGGCGTGCTGGGTACTGGGTGGCTTTAGTCTGGTCTATTTCGGCGTGGCGAACGCCCGTTCCAGCGGCAAGCCACAGCTCGCGTTCAGCGGCCTGATGGTGCCGCTGTACTGGCCAATGATGTCGTTGGCCGCTATCAAGGCGTTCGTGCAACTCGTATTCCAGCCCTCCTACTGGGAGAAAACCACACACGGCCTTTTTCAAGCTGGTTCCGTCCGCAGTGACCAGCCACCACCAAAGCAGAACACTCAGCCACTTATCGCGCCGGAGAGCTCACTCGCTCGCGGCCAAGAAGCTGAGCAAGCCGTGACCGCCGTCGAAACCGCGTCCCCTCCGACCGGGCGGCACCAATCACGGCGGCGGCGGATTACTGCGGCGCGGCTGCCGGGTTCAGGTGGGTCGCGCGCCGAACACTGCGTCTTCTTCGGGTTCCTTACCTTGTACATCGTCGTTGGTTGCTGGCTGATCTTCGGACAGCACAGCGTCATGGGAGACGCGCTCTCTCGGGTGGCCAATGCCAACTACGTACTTTACAGCCGTGAACCAAAGCTAGCCAACATAGGATTTGTGTGGACACCTCTGCCGTCGCTGCTGTTTCTGCCGTTCCTGCCGCTCAAGCATTTGTGGCCACCGCTCGTTGAACAGGGCCTGCTGGCCAACATCGTCTCCGCCATCGCCATGGCGAGCTCGACGAGGGTTCTCTGTGGACTGCTCAGTGAGCTGCACGTATCTCGACGGGTTCGGATTTGGCTGACGGTGGCCTTCGGGCTACAACCGATGATCATTTGGTTCGGAGCCAACGGGATGACCGAAGCGCTCCTTATCGTCTTCCTACTGCTCGCAATTCGTCGTCTTGTCCGATGGACCGCCAATATGAATCCGCGACACCTGATGGCGGCGGGCGGGTTCCTCGCGCTGGGTTACCTGGCACGATATGAAGTCCTGGCAGCGGGTTGTGCGGCAATGGCCCTGGTGTTCGCACTATCGTGGTGCCGTTCGCCCGGAGGGCGTGCCCAGCGAAGACGCGCGGCTATGGTGGACGCCCTCCTTGTTGGAGGGCCACTAATGGCAGCCTTCGCGCTGTGGGCAATCGCCAGCTGGGTAATCGTTAGTCATCCGTTCGAACAGTTCAGTTCCGTCTACGGAAACTCCGCGCTCGTTCAAAAGGGTGGAGGGAACGCGTCCACTGACCCGTCATTACTGGCAATGCAGTGGCTGATCCTGACACCACTACTCGTTCCCGTTCTTGTCGCGGCGATATTTCTTGCTGTGCGCCGACACGACGTCTCTCTAGTCGCGCCGGTCGGCCTGCTTTCTGCCGTTCTCGCATTTCAAGTTGCCGCATACTTTTCCGGTTCACTCTTCGGATTCTTGCGTTACCAAATCGTCGTCGTCCCCATGTTGGCCGTGCTGGTCGGTTACTTGTACCGCCAGAACCAGCCGATCGCCGTTATCCTCGAGGGGCGTCGCAGAGAATGGCTCGCAGGGCTGACGGCCGCGGCTTTGATGATCCCGGGTATTCTCACCTCAGGGTATGCCGCCATGATGAAACCCGAGTTCGCTACGGAGGAATGGAACCACGTGCGCCCGGCGGTGCTGGCCTCGCTGGGCCACCCACAACCTGTGACGGGTAGTTATAACGGAGCATTCGAGATCGATCGAGAGGTTGCGGCGCACCTGGACGCGCGTCGGCTGCCACCCGGCAGCGTGGTGGTCGACTCCGGCCCTGGCTTCGCCGTCCTCGTCGCCAGCGCCAACCCACGCCAGTTCGTCATCACCTCTGACCGCGACTTTGAAGGCGCCGTTACCGATCCAGTCGGGCACAATATCCAGTACCTTCTCGTGAGCAGCGACCACTCACAACATGACGAAGTCGCGGCCACGTGGCCCGATCTCGCGCGAAGTTCGGCGAGTCCGTTTTGGGCCGAGGTCGATGTTGTCTTCGCGTCTCACAACCACCCGAAGACTCATGGATGGACGCTTTGGCGTGTTCGATCCATGCCTTGATGGCGATGGCCAGGGGTGTTACCTGGTCCCGCCAGCCCGCCGTATACAACATGCTCCTGAATCAGCGGCTTCAGAAACTCGAAGCCACCTATCCAACATATAGCCCAGCTAAGATGTCGCACTTAGGACGCAGCCGTCAAAGTTATCGCGACAGGGTGCTTGGCTGCTTCGGGCAAATGCAGCCAGGCTTGCGTGCTGACTTCTTTGTTGTCCACCTGGATGGGGATGTATCTGGCCGGGTCGATGCCGTCGTAGCCGTGACGGACGATGCCGTGATGGATCAACTCGGAGACAACGACGACTACGCCCGCGTGTGGCGACTGTTGGTACGCCGCTGTGCAGTTGACCAGGCGGCAGGCCAGGTTGAGGTCAACGCCTGCCCAGCCGTAGGCGTCGCGGTGGATCTCGCCCGCGTGGACGGACACGCGAAGATGGATCCGCGAATCCTGTGGTGTGGCCGCGTTGTGCTTGCCGACAGCGGCAGCCAACGCGGGAATCATCGGAGAGAGCAGATCTGCCTTGGAGACGGTGGCCGGGACGAGGGCGATCATTCCGTCGCCGCGATCCTCGATGACAAGCTGCGCCTTGGGTACACGCGCAGCGCGGAATGCGGTACGGACCATCGCATTCAGTGCGGCTCGGGTGTTGAGTTGAGTTCGGTTGTCCCACCGACCGGATCCGGTGATGTCCAGCACCACGATCGACCGGTGTTCGGGTCGCTGCTTGCCAGATGCCATGCCGCCACCATCGCCCGGCCGCGCCGTGTGCACATGAGTACCCTGCCACTCAACACCAAACGCGCACACACTCAGTCCGGCAAGATGTCCTTCAACTGGGCTCGGCTCGTGATGTGGAGTTTGGCGAAAACGCGGTGCAGGTGGTTTTCCACTGTCCTGGGCGACAACACAAGCCGGTCCGCGATGGCGGTGGTGGTGAAGCCGGTCGCCGCCAACTGGGCAACCTCGCGCTCGCGCTTGGTCAGATTCGGCGGGTGCAGCGCTCGCAGCGCTGGGGTCCGGGCCCCGTCACAGCGTCCGGCGAGAGCCAACGCGCGCATGGTGGCTCGCTGTTGATCACGGGTGTACCGGTGCGCGGTCGCGGCCTGCGCACTCGCCTCGGCCGCGTGCAAGATCATTCCCAGTTCCTCGAACCTCTTCGACACCCGGTCCAAAGCCGGTCCTTCTCCCGCGCGGGCGTGCTCAGCGCAGATCCGCACAAGTTGGCCGTGAGCCTCCAGTGTGGACAACCGACGTGTGACTAGATCGGCTTCGCCCAACCGGACCACGTCGTGCAAGGCCAGTACCTCGATTCCGACAAAACCCCGGCGGCGTGCCGATGCGGCGATACGCAACGCGAGACTGATCGCCTCGTCGATTCGCCCGGCGGCCGCACTCACCCATGGCCTGGCGAGGTCGACCCAATACTGGAACGGACGCAGCGCCGGAGACCACAGCTCGTCAGCCTGCGCCAGGAACTTGCTGGCGTCAGCGGCGTTTCCGCCCAAGGCTGTGGCGTGGGCGAGTTCGCCAAGGCATGCCGAACGAAGCAAGAACGAGGGCCAGGCACCCAGTGCCGCGCCGGCCCGACTTCGGTGTGCGGCCTGGTGGATCTGGCCGCGGAAACGCGCGACGTGCGCGTACTGCAACTCGCTGGCCGCCACGGCCATGTCCCAGGTTCCCTGATAAACGTCCGACGCAGCCCGCTCGGCCTCAGCCAGCCGCCCGGCAAACAGGTTGGCGTAGTGCCGAGCCGTGTCGAGAATCAGCCGGACCAACGGAAGATCGTGGATCCATGCCTCGCTGGTCTCATCGGCACGGCGAATGGCGGCGATCGCATCGTCGCTCCTACCGCTGTGCGACAAGGACAGCGCCGCGTCCGCCCACACCGTGGCCTCGGCGGCCGGGGTGACCGCGGGTTGCTTGATCAGCTCCTGCGACCGGCAGAGTGCCTCCGCGCAATCACCAGCCCAGAACCGGTGGTTGGCAACGTATGAAGACATCTGGCGACGGATCGCCGGATCCGAGATCTTGGTTTGTTCGACGGCCAGCAGGGCATCCGCTTCGGCCAGCCGTTGCAGGCCGAACGAAAGATTCTGCACCCGGCCAGTCACGTAGTCCATCCGCTGCTGGTCGGTCATTGGCTGCGTGGCCACCGAACTGAGCACGCTTTCGGCTTCCTCGTACTGTTCTGCCCAGTTGAGCACCTCGCTGAGCAACAGCGCGGCGGAAACGCCGCCACCAGCGTCGAGCGCGGCCCGCCCGATCCGGCACGCCAAGCCGATATCGTGTGCCGCCCACGCTTGACGGCCCGCGGCCAGCAGCCGATCCGGATCCGATGCTGTCCGGCTTTCCAGGCGCCACACGCAAACACGCAGCACATCGCCACGACGACGAGCACCGGTGGACTCCACCGCCTCCGCCAGTTGCTGCTGGATCCGGCGAGCGCGCAGCACCGGGCAGCCGGCCCGGACCACTTCGCCGTAGAGCGGATGGGCGAGCCGGACGTTGGTACGACGACGATCGGGGCCGACCACGATGAGTCCCTTGTCCTCAAGACGCTCCGCCAACTCCAGCCCAGCGAGCTTGGCCGCGATGTCCACACCGAGCGGCTCACCGAAGGCGGCCACCTCCAGCGCATGCCGTTCCTCGTCGTCGAGGCTGCCGATCCGGTTGGTCACGAGCTCCACCAGCCGCGGCGTCACGGCCACCGTGCCGGACCATCGCCAGATGCCGTGTTCATCAGTCAGGGCACCACTTTCCTCGGCCGCGATGACCACTTCGCGCAGGAGCAACACGTTTCCCTGACACAGCGCGGCAAGTCGTTCCCGGGTGCCCTTCTCAACCGGACCGCGCAGTGCCGCCTCGAGGACTCGCCCGATCTCGTCCCGATTCAACGCGTCGATGTCAGCGCGCTCGACAACCTCGTCTTTCCACAGCGCGGTAACGGGTTCTGGTGCGGGCTCACTATTGCGAACGGTTGCCAGCACGAAAGCCGCGGAGGACCGCGCCAGCTGTGCGACCACTGCCGCCGTGGCCAGATCGAGGTGATGCGCGTCGTCAACGGCAAGCACCAGCCGTCGTTCGCCCGCAGTCGCGACCAACTGGTCGGCAACCCACCTGTGCACATTCAGCCGCGGATCGACATCGGCCAGCTGAGCCGGCAACAAATAGGCGACAGCGCCAAACGGGACGTCTGCCACCGCTCGGCCAGCCAGCAACACCTGCGCCGCGTACCGTCGTTCGTCAAGCTCCTGTACCGCTTCCCGTACCAATCGGCTCTTGCCCACCCCGGCCTCACCGGCCAGTACCAGGCCGGACACCCGAGGGTCACGCAACGTGGCCCGGACCAGGGCAAGTTCCTCCCGCCGGCCGACAAACGGCCACGACCGATGCACAGACACAGGCTAGGCAGCCAAAGAGAGCACCACGATCCGACAGACGGGTGCTTCGGAGTGACTCGTACGCTCGCCGACCCACCGCCCGACTTCTGCACGGAAGAGCTGTGCCCACCGGTCATCGGCAACGTCCTGGTCTACATGGACGACAACCACATCACCGCCACATTCATGACCACCATGGCCCCGATCGTCGAGCAGGCTGTGCATGCCGCACTCGGCTGGCAGTTCGAGGAACAGAACTGCCCGGACACGAAATCGCGCGCGTGGCCTCCCTACGGCTCGTCGCCACCGACCCTGCACGCGCGCGGTTGATGGTGCAGGTCGTCCGATCTCAGCAAGCGGCTCGTGGTGACATGTGAACCACCTGCTGAACGCACCGGTTCTCGGTCTCGCGATACTGGTGATGGTCTGTTTGGTTCTCATTCCCCGGCGTGTTCCGCGCGTGGTGGCTGTGCTCGGCTGGGTCCCGTTATGGCTGGACAACGAGATCTCCGGGCCGACTGGTTTGGTGCGATCGCGGTCGCCGCGAGCCTCGGCGTACTGCTGTCTGTCCGTCGGCGGGACTACGTGGAATGACACGTGATGACGATGCTGCGCTGCACGAGAGCAGGTCCTTTTCGCCGCGCACGATGCTCATGAGTCGTTTCCCACTATCCAACGGCCCTTCTCTTCGATATCCAGAACACCGCCCGCCTGTCACCCTGTGAAGGACGCCGGGGCCGAGGCGTCCCCACGCCACGAAGCCGGCGAGGGCGAGATAGCCCACACCGACGGGCAACTGACCGCTGACCTCGTGGTGGCGGCCGACGGCATCCACAGCACGATCCGCCAACAACTGTTTCCCGGCACGTCACCACGGTTTCTGCACTACACCGGATGGCTCGGCCTGGCAGAGACCGAATCCGACATGGCCGGCAGTATGACAACCGGACGCGGCCGGTACTTCTCATCCACCCGGTCGGACCACACCTGGTCTACTGGGCACTGGGTGCCGCGGCTGATGCACCAGGCATCCGCCATGACGATGAACGCGACCAGGTACGTCGCCACGTCGGCGACTGGCACCAGCCCATCCCCCAGTTGGTCGAGGCCACCTTGGAAACGGAGATCCGACGGGTGGACATCCGCGAAGTCCCACCATTCCGTCCTTTGTAGAGGAACGGGAGCCTGGCACCGCATACTCCCCCGCGCGATGGCGCCTCTCTGGGCATGGCAACCCCCACAACTCGATAGGACACCGCGCAACGGCTGAGCCCAAACACCCGGATGTGGTTCCAGCTCGGCCATCGACATGCGCGCCACTCCCAGTTCCCGCTGCCGGACTGCCCCCGGGCACTTGCGTTCGTCGCGGCGGGCGAGTCATCGCCACAGCCCGTCGGAACTAGGGTTCCACTGCTCTACGGCGACCCCGTCCCCGGGTACCGGTCACCCATGCGTACACAGCGTGTGCCGCCCGACGGCGGCCCGGTCGAGCAGGCCTCGCGCCGGATCTGCTTCGGCCACAACAACCTGGTCGCTATCGCATACCCGCACGCCGAGTCGACCGGAACCGTTGGCTGGCAGGACTTCCCGCCCGATTTCCCGGCCGACGCGACGGGCCTGTCGCCCGCGGTCGCCGCGCTGGCACTGCGGGTGTGGGGCCGCCTGCACGGCTTGGTGGCCCTGGAGAGCCACGGCCACCTACGATCGGTCTTCAACGACCCGGCCACGCTCTTCGAGGCCGAGTTGCTGGACGTGGTCGGTTAGACAGGCACCGCCTCGATCAGCGACAGCCTGCCGGGCGTGGGGATCACCTCGGTGATCCGGAACCCCGCCCGCTCGAAGAGGCGATCGAACTCGGCGCGGGTGCGTTCCTGCCCGGTGAGGAGCAGCAGCATGAGGATGTCGAGCGCCTTGCCGATGTGCGGGTCGTTGCCGGGCGGGATGACCGCGTCCACGGCGAGCAGCTTCGCGCCGGGGTTCATCGCATAGCGGCAGTTCTCCAGGATCCGCACGCACTGGTCGTCGTTCCAGTCGTGGAGGACGTTCTTGACGGTGTAGAGGTCGCCCGCCGGCACCGATTCGAAGAAGTCACCCGGGTGCAGCGTCCACCGATCGTCCGCGCCGAGGTCGGCAAGTACGTTGCCCGCCAACACGTTTTCCTGGTCGAGGAGGATGCCTCGCAGGCCTGGACGCGCCCGCAGCGCCGCGAGCAGCAGCCCGCCCCGCCCACCGCCGACATCCACCATGACCCCGTCGTTCGGAAAGTCGTAGCCGTCGATGATGTAGCCGATATCGCCAGCCGAGTAGGCCGCCATGCCCGCGTCGAACAGCAGGCCGTCCTCCGGATGCTCGGCCAGGTAGTCGAAGACGGGTTGCCCAAAGCGGTTGTCGAACGCGGGTTCGCCGCGCCGGACCGCCTCGGCAAGGTCGGACGCGGACAGCCACCAGGCGTCCTGGGTCACCAGGAGCACCCCTGCCCGCATGGACCGGGAAGCGTCGGCCCGCAGCAGATCCGCTTGGGGCGTCAGGTGGAACCGGCCGTCCTCGTCCTCCCGGAAGGTCCCGTAGGAGGCCAGAAAACGCAGCAGGCGCCGCAGGTACGCGCCGTTCGCCCCGGTCAGCCCAGCCAGTTCGGCCACGTCTCGCGGCCCGCCAGCCAGATGATCGGCCACCTCCAACAGCGCCGCCGCCCGCAGCGCCGCGGGGTACAGGAACCCGACGGACTCGGTGACGATGTGGCGGTACGCATCCTCTGATGTGTTCGTCATCTCCCTTTCATGGCACAGATTCCGCCGCATGCAAAGGGAAGGCGAGCAGCCCTCTGAGTGCCGGAACTGCATCCACCGGCACTGACCTGCGAATTCCGGACCTTGAGGATCACCAGCAGCCGAGCACGCCAGGACGCTCCATCGTGCTCCGACGCCCTTACCTCGCCCTCACCGGCACGGTCGCATTCCTCCGGCTGCTACCGAAAAGCAGCACCGACAAGGACATCGACATCTTCGAGCGGACAGGACAGCGGTCCGCAAACTAGATCCGGAGGGCGGCGGGTTGCGGTGTCGGGACCTAGTGGCGGATTCGGTGGGTTTGGGCCGGCTCTGGCTCCTCCAGCGTTGTCGCGGTGGTGTTACGTTGCGGCTCCGTGGTTGCTCGTGTGGCAGGGACGGTCGTCCGCCGTCACGGTGCCGCCCGCCGATAGAGGGCGACGAGGACCCCGTGGACGGCCTCGCCCTCACCGGCGTCCTCGGCCTCGTCCACGATCTTCTGCAGGGCCTGGGCCATCCGGGCGGCCACTTCCGGGGTGAGCCGGAGGTGGCGCAGCACCACGAGCGGTTCTTCGGCGGCGTGGCCGATCTCCTCGGCCACGCCGCCGAACATCGCCTGGGTGTGTTCGGGCGGCGAGCTGGTGTAGGACATGCGGCGGGCGGTGCGCTGGTAGTACTGCTCCGTCCCGCCGCGGACCTGCCGGGTCTCGACGACGCGGACGAGCCCAGCCTCGTGCAGCACCTTCAGGTGATGCCCGATGTTGCCTTTCCGCTCGCCAAGGGACACGGCCAACTGGCTGGTTGTCGCGGGTTCGCGGCCCAGCGCGAACAGTATCCGCTGGCGCAGCGGGTGCGAGAGCGCCTTGAACTGCTCGGGGCTGCCGATCTCCAGCCAGTCGTCCACACCGGAAAGTGTCTAATTCTCTTGACGCTTTCGCAAGGCCGTTGCTCTACTTCCCGGCATGGACATCCCGTCGATCATCACCAGGACCCGCGCGCTGCTGGTCGAGCACTACGTCTTTCCCGACGTCGCCGCCAAGCTCGATGCCCACCTCGCTGCACGCGCCGACCACTACGCCACGGCTACGATGCCAGAGGAGTTGGCTGGGCTCGTCACCGCGGATCTCCAGTCCGTCAACGGCGACCGGCACCTGCGGCTTAAGCACCACGTCAACGAGGTGCCCGAGGGCGACGACGCGGCGTCCCGTCAGCATTACGCCACGGAGTTCGACGAGAGCATGGGCGGCGTACCGCTGCTGCGCCGGCTCGACGGCGGCGTCGCGCACCTGGAACTGGCGCCGCTGCTGTTTCCGGTCGAGATGATCGCGGAGTCGATCGCGGCGGCTTTCACGCTCGTCTCCCACGCACGGGCGCTGATCATCGATCTGCGGCGCAGCCGCGGCGGCGACCCGCACACCGTTGCGCTGGTTTGCAGCTATCTGCTGGACGAGCCGACGCACCTCAACACGCTCTACACCCGCGCGGACGAGTCGTACCACCAGTTCTGGAGCCTGCCGCACGTGCCGGGGACGCGGTTCGGCGGCGCCAAGCCGGTGTACGTGCTCACCAGCGGCACGACGTTCTCCGGCGCCGAGGAGCTGAGCTACGACCTCCAGCAGTTGGGTCGCGCCACGATCATCGGTGAGACGACCGGCGGCGGCGCCCACCCGCGCCATGGCTTCACCGTCCACCCGCACCTGGAGGCGACCATCCCGACCGCCCGCGCGATCAACCCCGTGTCCGGCACCAACTGGGAACTCGTCGGCGTCGTCCCCGACATCGACATCCCGGCCGACGAGGCGCTCGACCGCGCACACCGTGAGGCGCTGGTCAAACTGGGACGGGGCTAGCATCCGGACGTGAACCGGAGGTCCGGCTTCAGCAAGGACACCGGCGGGACTCCCGCGATCTCGTAGCGACAGCCCAGCGTCTCGCAAGCTTCAGCGCGGGCGTCGAACGCGACCTGATCACGCGGTTTGATCCGGTCAACGGCACGGACGTCGAGCACCTGCGCGGACCCGTCCGCGGGCGAGGGCCACCGTGCTGTCAGTCGAAGAACTACTGACTTGGGGCTCGATCGAGAACGCGTTCTGGCCCCCAGGGTTCTGCCGGGTAACAGGACACGGGGCATGGTGAAGCGCGCTGTCAGCGCCATGAGAGGGCGTTGGCGGTAACCGCATGGGGTAGCGGGCACCGATTCTGGAGGGTCAGCTGAGTGCGCTGGCCGCAGGCGACAGCGTGCAGTCCTCTCCGTGGACCTGCGGCACATTGCCTATTCCGGTGTGGACGCGTCGTACGCGGGTGAACGGTCGCGCAGTGTAGGGACCCCGTCCCCGTGGAGTTCGTCGCAGAACCTGGTGCGGCCGGTCATGGCCATGATCAGTGCGAGGGTGCGGCCGGACACCAGAGGGCCTTCTCCTGAGGTGAACGGGCCGTCGGTGGCGACGAGGCGGAGGCCCTTGACCCGTTTCTTGGCGACGACCACCTGGTCTGTGCTCCGATAGTATTCGGCGATCCGGGTGAGTGTCGCGATCGGTGAGTCGTGGCGGACAGCAAGCGGTTGACGGATGTCCTCCCCGTGGACGATCGTTTCGCCGAGCATCGCGATGACAGGCAGAGGCGGCTTGGTCTTGTTGGTGACGGCGTGGCGGAACCGGTCGAGTGTCCAGGTGATGCCGTTCCAAGATCGAGCGGTCAACGTTCTGGCGGAGTTACGCAAGCTGCCGCTCGGAGCGTTTCCGGTTCAACGCGAGGTAGTGGAACACAATTGGCGTTGGTGCCAAACAAAGTTGATGAGCCGTGTTCGATCGGTAGTTCAACGACCGACGAGTGTGGCGTTTGGAGCCACCCTCGATGCCTATGACCTGCAACGCGAACACTGACCGTGGCGATGTAGGCGTTTTGTCGATGTTTGTGTATCCATGCCGGATAATCGACTGATAGATCTGGTCCGTGACAACGAGCACCAGAGAAACGGCAGCGGCCTGCGCCTTGGGACTTGCCCGCTCCCCCGTGCCGAGTAGCGTGCCCCGCACTGCGCCAGTGGCGCCGGTGCCGGTTTCGCCAGGAGCGTCGGCGAGGATGCGGTTGTAGTGACCACCAGCTGGCTGAGTCGGCCAACTTTCGCAAGGACCCGCTCAGTCGGCCGTGCTCGGCCAGCCGGTGGTGCGTTGTCCAATCCCCGCGGCTACAGGTACTTGGCTAGTGAGGCTGTCCACTACCTTGATAGCTGCGGCAGCTACAGCGGCAACAGCAGCAGCACAACGAGACAAGCATCCCGCCGGTGGTCAGGACCGACACGCCAGTCGCATCGACACTGGTCCTAGTGCAGTTCGCCCAGCGGACACCGAGCAGGCGCTAAAACCGGTCAGCACCTGCAGTGAAATTGAAGACCCTCAGCCTCGTTAAACGCCCTGGCAAGCCGGGGGTCCGGACCACGGAACTCGTCCCAACGCTTCACGACGTCCTCTTCAGCAATGTTAAAGTTGTATCCGCCCTGATCGAATAAAACAGTCCCCAGGGCGTTAAAACATCTGAAGAAACCAATCCACGCATCATCATCACTCGAACTGCTGATGTCGCATACCCAATGAGTAGAACCATCCGAGAAGAGAGTATAGCGCGCTCCGGATCTAATGTGGCAGTCGCCACGAAATATATCGCCGAAAACCCAACTCTTAAAGGCCAAGATAGTAGCCGACAACACCGGAAAGGATTCGACTCGCTCTGCTTTGGCTCCGGAATTTTCCGGATACTCTTTTACGGATTCGAAGTAATGCCCTGGACTCCCA
This sequence comes from Kibdelosporangium aridum, assembly GCF_900176515.1. Taxonomy (GTDB): domain Bacteria; phylum Actinomycetota; class Actinomycetes; order Mycobacteriales; family Pseudonocardiaceae; genus Kibdelosporangium; species Kibdelosporangium aridum. The sequence continues at coordinate 81,207 of NZ_FWXV01000020.1, read as the reverse complement.
GAGTCTTCCGTTGTCATAGAATTTCATCTTTTCCATTGGTTGTCGCCGTCGATGACGGCACGGATTACGTCCTCGAAATCGTCGTCGATGCAAGTGTCACGGACGCGCAGCGCATGTCGGTTGTGATCGCCACATCGGACCTTTTCCATATGCTCCTAAGACATCACTCGCTGAGGTCGCAGCGCATCCGTGTAAGCACGAGTTTGTTGGGTTGGTTTGAAGGATCCGTGCTAGCACGGATCCTTCAAACCAACCGAACCGAGGAAGGTGAGCACAGCCCGTACACGTCGGTTGTCCCGCTCTGTAACTGGCAGCTCAAGCTTGCGGAAAATGTTCTTCACATGCGCTTCTACGGTCCGCTCGCTCACTGACAGCCGCTGAGCGATGGCTCGGTTTCCCAGGCCGCTTGCCATCAACGAGAGGACCTCGCGTTCGCGGTTCGTGATCCCGGTCAACGTTCGCCGCCTTGTCATGTCGTCCGCGGCGGTGTCCGAAAGGGCGATTCGCACCGCCGACGCGATAGCCTCGACGACTTCCGGGGCTGCGGACAGCGACGAGTCATGCACGAACGCCGCCACCCGGCGGTCGCCACAGCGCACCTGCGTCGCAGTGCGGGGGCCACCGTGCGGCGGTAACACCAGCCTCCGCCCCTTGTGGTCGACATAGCACTGGGTGGGGGCATCCCACCGGCCAAGCTGCAAGCGCCTGTCACCCAACGCGTGTGCCAGCGCATCACGTAAGTCAGTCATGGATGGTCGCCGTTCGAGCAGGGGAAACAGCTTGATGGCGGCGGCACCCGCAGCGTCCTCCCGCAGCCGACCGATCAGGAATGCCACAGGCAGCGCCAGCAACGCCACACGGTCGATCTCGTTGAGGCTGCCCAGCAGCCAGTGCGGGTGGACTGAAAGGATCCAACGCACGATCCCGTACAGCATGTTGACCACACCAAGGAGCAAAGCAGTCCCAACGAAGGGAGCCATCTCACGGCGACGCATAGGCGTGGTGGTCCGCCATCGACCGAACAGAATGAAACCAGCCAAGATCGTCAAGATCACCAAGACGGCTCCGCGAACATGCGTGAGCGTTGCCGCCACTTCGGGATCGTGCCCCACAGCGAACAGATTCACCGGGCACCGACAAATCAGCGGATCGGTGCGGGAAAACAGCGCGCCCACAGCCGTCAGGCCGAACCCCGCGACGTATCCTGAGACAGCAACCACGCGTGCGGCATGGCTCTCCAACCGCCCGCTGGGATAAGCCAAGATCAGATGCAGTAGCAATGGCGACGAGGCCGTCATCAGCAAGACACCCAGGGTGAAGATCACTGCGATGTCCGACGTGATGAGATCTTCGGCAAGCCAGCCATAGCCCGTAAATACAAGTAACAGCCCAATCGGGTGGCCGGGCCATCGGACACGTGACCAACAGCCCACAGCCACAAACAGGACACCTGTCACGATCCCCACGACGACCTCGAGCAGTGGATGACCTCCACCGAGCGTTTTTCCCACTGCGCCAAAGGCCCCTACCAACAGCGCCCCGAGAACGACCAAAAATAGCCTGCCCGAACCCCACACCGCCGCCAACGGAGGAGGCAGCTTGGTTGTTGAGACTCGACTGCTCATCAGCGCAATCTTATTCGCCGGATGCCCAGTACTCCAGCAGCGCTCAAGTCACGATGGACTTGACGGTCCACGGCTAGCCCCAATGCCGGTCGGTTAGTTCACGGTACGCCGGTAGCCTGCGGTTGTGAATCTTGAGGCAGGTGTGGGCGCGAGCGGTGGTCTGACCGACCGGGCTGCGGTTGGTGCGCTGAGTCGGACGTTTCCAGTGGAGCTGGTTGATCGGGTCATTGATCGGTATTGGCGTCGGGATCAGCGGGTTCGTGCGTTGCCTGCTCGATTGGTTTTCTATTTCACGCTTGCCTTGTGTCTGTTTCCGCAGTCGCGGATCGATCAGAAGGGGACCGGGGGCGGGCAATCCTTGAATGGCCGCCTGGTGACATTGAAAATTAGACCGAAGTAGACAGAACGTGGCCGAGCGCAGTTGATGTTGGGTCAAGTGCGTTCGTCACTCCAGTTTCGCTCCTGCTCCAGCTTTGCCCCAAGCCTCACACTTGACGTTCTTACCCCCACACCGCCAGTCCGGATTACCGGCGGAGTGTTTTACGTCGAACCGCTCCTATCGCGGCGGTTCCCACGAACAGGACGACTCCGACGATCCCGAGCCACATCAGCCCTTCCATGGCGAATCCGACGATGGAGAGGATGAGCCATGCCACTAGTAGAACGATGACGAGCACGAGCATTTCGACCTACCTCCACAGTTGCGAGAATTCAAGGTAGTCGCCCCCGTTGATACGGTGCTTGCGGCGCAGTCTTTGTTGTTACTACTCCCGCTGATCCTGGTAGCCCCGCCACGGACTGGAGACATGTCAATGGGGTGCCCTCCACTCCTCAACCTGAAACCGACGATGGATCATTGAGCGGAGCCATCACGAACACCGCAGCCGCGGTGAGTCCGTTGAGGACGAGGCACCTGGCCGGTTCGAGGATGAGCCGCCACACCGGGCCCGGGAATGTCCGGATCGGCAGATCTCAGATCGACCACCGATAGGCCGTCCGCGGCTGTGCAGATGCTCGGAGTGTCCGGAGTGGACGATTATCTGGGCGTGTGCCGATCCGCCGGGACCGCCGGCCCGGGAGGGGGTTCTTCAGCCCTTCTGTTCAGAGCGCGTTGCGCTGGGCCAGGATGCGGTCCCTTTCGGCCTCCCAGCGTTCTTCCGGCGTCTGGTCAGCGGTTCGTGGTTGAGGGGCTGTGGCGGTGTCAGCCTGATGCTGACCGAGGGATATGCCGTTGCTGGTGAGGATGTCCTCGACAGTGGCCGGGGCGGCCACTGACCGGAGACCGCGCGTGCCACGCCACCGGGAGCCAGGGTGTCCGTGGTCATGAGGCGCTCCCGGTGGTGTTGAGTTTGCGGGCCAGTCGTTCTGGTCTCGGCCAGCGGACTTTGGTGGCCCAGCCGAGTTTTTCGAAGATCCGGATCAGCCGGGCGGAGATGTCGATCTGTCCACGTTGGACGCCGTGGCGTGCGCAGGTGGGGTCGGCGTGGTGGGAGTTGTGCCAGGACTCGCCCATCGACAGCAGTGCCAGTGGCCAGAAGTTCGCTGATTTGTCCCGGGCGGTGAAGGGCCGGTCGCCGATCATGTGGCAGATGGAGTTCACCGACCAGGTGACGTGGTGCAGCACTGCGACCCGCACCAGGCCGGCCCAGAAGAACGCGGTCAGCGCACCCCACCAGCTCCACGTGATCAACCCACCGGCCACGGCAGGCGCGAGCAACGACACGACTGTCAGCGCCGGGAACCAGCGGTTCACCCGTTGGATATCCGGGTCGGCGAGCAGGTCAGGGGCAAACCGGACGGCGTTGGTCTGCTCCCGCTGGAACATCCAGCCCATGTGCGCGTGCCAGAACCCCTTGGCCAGCGCGCCCGCTGAGGTGCCGAACAGCCACGGGGAATGCGGATCACCCTCACGATCAGCGTAAGCGTGGTGCCGGCGGTGGTCAGCCACCCAGCCGATAATCGGTCCCTGCAATGCCATGCTGCCGGTGACCGCGAGCGCGATCCTCAAGCCACGGGTAGCGGTGAACGCGCCGTGAGTGAAGTATCGGTGGAATCCGATGGTCACACCAAGACAAGTCAGGGTGTAAAAGAACACCGCGAGCCCGACGTCCGTCCAGCCAAGGCCCCAGCCCCACGCGAGCGGGACCGCCGCGGCCAGGGCCAGTGCCGGAACGATGGCGAACAGCTTGACCAGGAACAGCTCAGCCGGGGATTTCTCACCCGCTAGCATCGGCTGTGGAGCTGCCTCCGTGCGAGTGTGATCGCGGGATTGACGGTCGTGGACTGTGGTACTCACGGATTCGGCCTCCGGGAAACGGCAACTCGGTCTGCGCCGCCGGGGTCCAGGGCGATCGATGTGGGATCCGGCTACAAGGGCAGCCAAGGCACAGCATCAGCACCAGATCGTGCGGAGTCCACTCAGGAGCCGCTGATCCTCACACTGATTGTGTACCCGATAGCGCGGGGGATAAAACTCTGTGTCAACTGTCCACCGCTGCCGGACGGTTGCAGCGGCGCAGCGGCGCGCCGACGTCGTGCAGATGTCGCAGGACTTGGGCGTAGGAGGCGAACAAGCCGCATTCGCTGTACGGAACGCCGCGTCGCGTACAGAACTCCCGCACGAGCGATTGAGCGCGGCGCAGGTTGGGGCGCGGCATGCTGGGGAACAGGTGGTGTTCGATCTGGTAGTTCAAGCCGCCCAGCAGGCCGTCCACCCATCGGCTGCCGGAGATGTTGCGGGAGGTGAGTACCTGCTTGCGCAGATAGTCCAGGTGTTCGTCCTTGCCCAGGATGGGCATGCCCTTGTGGTTGGGGGCAAACGAACACCCCAGGTACACGCCCATCAATCCTTGGTGCACCACGATGAACAGCACGGCCTTGAGCGGGGACAGCATGAGGAACACCGCACCGAGATAGCCCACGACATGGGCGGCCAGCAGCGCTGCTTCCAGCCACGTGGTCCTGACTTCCCGGCGCAGGACGGCGCGGACACTGGCGATGCGTAGCATCACCGCCTCGGCCAGCAGCAGCGGGAAGAACAGCAACGCCTGGTACTTGGCGACCCACCGCAGCAGGCCGCGTTTGGTTCGGGCTTGCTCGGTGCTGAACGCGAGGGCGGGGATCTCGATGTCGGGGTCTTCGTCTTCGTGGTTCGGGTTGGCGTGGTGCCGGTTGTGTTTGCCGACCCACCACTCGTAGCTGATCCCGGTGATCACACCGTGCAGGTACCCGACAAGATCGTTGCCGCGCCGGGAACCGAAGATCTGCCGATGCCCGGCGTCGTGGCCGATGAACGCGAACTGGGTGAACACGACCGCGAACAGCACCGCGGTGAGCAACTGCCACCACGAGTCACCCAGCAACACGAACAGGACCGCTCCACCAGCGAACACCAGGATGTTGATCGCGATCCTCGCCGCGTAGTAACCGTATCGCCGACGCAGCAACCCTGCTCGCCTGACCCATCGGGACAGCTCCGTGAAGTCGTTGCCACGGCGTGGTTTCGAGGACTGTATTGCAGGAATGTTCGATGCAGTCATGATGAGGTTGTTCTCCCAGTACGCACCTTCCGCCGCACCACACGGGCACAGTGACCTTCTTTTGTCGGTTTTCCGTCGTGGGAAGGGCTAAACCTCCTACCGGTGTATGTCCTGTCAGGACAGGCCGGTTTCTTGGTGTGTACGTCGTTCCACAGGTCAGAGCCAGCCTCGGCGTTTGAAGATCAGGTATAGGCCAACACATACCAGTGCCACGAGCAGCAGCGCGAACGGATAGCCCGCCCAGTCCAGTTCGGACACGTGGCGGAAAGCTCATCCCGTAGATGATGCTGATCAGGGTGAGGCGAACAGGGTAGCCGCCCGTGAGGAGATTCTCTTGATCTGCTCGTTCTGTGCGTTGCTGGTGTCCGCATGCAGGTCCGGGTATTCCTCGGGGAAGCCGGTCGGGCCGATCGAGGTGCCGCCATGCCGGTCATGCCTGCGGTGGCACGCTGGGCTTCGGGCGCGGACTCTTCCGGACCTGGTTGTCGTCGAGCGCCTGACCCGCCTCGTCGTGATGTAGCTCGACCCGACCCATCCGGTAGTAGATATTGGCGATCAGATCGGCCCGACCGGCCAGCCGCGCCAACCCGAGCGCGTGTCCGAAGTGGACACGAGCGAGCTCGGGCAGGCCCGTGTCGAAGGCGATCCAGCCAGCGAGGTTGCACAGATCAGCCTGCGCCACCATCATCCGGGCCCGCACCCGGTCAGTCCGCACGGCGGCCAGCGTCTCCTCGCCCCATGCACGCAGATGATCTACCGCCGACCGGCACGAACCACCGCCATCGCGATAGTCAAGACCGCGAAAGACAGCCGTCGCCGCCTCGAACCGCGACACATCGGCCAGCCCCACACCCAGCGAGCGAGAAAACGATGAACTGCTCATGCCGGCGACTCCTTGCCCCGAGAACAGGACAGCATGCCGCCAGGGTCTGGAGCGGATTTCACATGAATGGTAACAGCCTGGCAGACCAGGAGGAACTCCACACCGTCGACGTCTGTCCTTAGAGGAACACGAAGAGGTTATCGACCGACAGCGCCTTCTCCGTCACGTAGCCGGCGAAGTACTCCGTTCCCGTCGTTGCGCCGGCGAACATCCACACACCGACACCGAACACAGAAGCAGGCCAACGATCCCGGCAACCGTCAGCATCCAGACGACAGGTACATCCACTCACACGCTCCTGATCCCGCATCGAGCTACCATGCCCCACCGCACTCAGCTCAGTCTCCCAACATCACCGGCTCAAACTCAGGGCGTTGTAGACCCCACCACCGTCGGTGGCACCCGAAGAGCACACGCAGGCGCGGTGGTGTCCTGCAGCAGCCGTCGCGGTGCAGAATCGGATCGCGATCGGATCATGCGCATCCCACGGATGTGGACATACGAAGCAGACGACGTTGGCATCTGGCTCGGTGGCAATCGGTTTCACGTCGGTTGCGTTAGGCATGGGCCCGTCCACTCAGTTGCTTTCGCGGCGCCGGGGTCTCGGGCGATTCTCCGAGTCTACTCCACCGTCCCTTGATCAGGCCGACCACAGGAGTCCGTACGGTGTCTGATCCGGGAATATTTCGCACAAACTCGATCGCAGAACAGTCAATTCTGGAATTCGCCCGCCAGACCATCTTCGCTCGGCGACCGGCCATCCGCCGGATCGAGACCGAGAGCGGCAAGTAATTGCAGGCAGTCAGCAGAGTCATCGGCCGCCGATGCCACCACACGAACGCCACGATAACGCTGTTCGCGGTTCAACGTGTAAAGGTCGTGCACCGCTGCTGTCCGTAGATTGTCAGCACGGTCCATTGACTTGACTCCAATTCTGCCGCTGCGCGAGAGAGCGACGATTCAGGGTTGGCAGCGTTGACGGCTCGGCAATTCCTCGGCAGCATCGGTACCGCCGTGTGCCACGGGCAGATGGCCGACGCCATTCCGGCGGACTTGCCGGCCAGTGCCGCGAACGCGGCCCGCGACACGCTTGGTGGCGCGACCGGAGCGACCTGCCATAGCTGTCGAACAGTTCGTCGGGACGGTAGGACCGCAGCCAGCTCTCCAGCTGGGCGAGCCGCTCCGGGTCGGAACGCACATCGGTCAGTGGCACCGTGGCGGGAACGCCAGGCCCTTCGACCCGACGTCCGTCCACTTCGGCCGGTCCAGCCCTTCGGTGTGCGCAGCACCACCATCGGCCAATCGGCGGCCGGGCCGCGAACACCACGCCGTGCGTCGGTTTGAATCTGCCGAATGTCGGCCACGGAACTCGCCAACGCCTCGGCGTACGCCTCATGCACCTCTGCCGGATCAAACCCGCTCACCTCAATGGGGCGCCAACCACGGCTGCGCAGCATCGACACCAGGTCCTCACGACGCCACCGGGACAGCACGGTCGGGTTGGCGATCTTTTAACCGTTCAGGTGGAGGTCGGCAGCGCAGCCCATCTGTCGCCGGGTCGAGGAAGGCAGGCGCCTGCCAGCTCAGAGGTCAGCATGGCCGTCTCGAGTACCTCCTGGTGGTGCTGGCAGACCACCGGAACTGCGCCGATCTCTTTGTCCGACAACAGCGTGCACGGATTCCTCGTCATCACCGAGGCGACAGTCGGGTTTCGCATGTCTCTCCTCAAGGTTGGCTCGCCGTGCCGCTGGACATCACGGCAGCACGGCAGATCGGGCACCAGCCACTGCGACCTCGGCCTGAGCGGCCAGTTCGAGGTCTTCCCGGGCCGTGATCACCAGCACGCGCGGCAGCACACCCAGCGGGCTCACCACCCGGTCACCCGCGGCCGCGAGCAGCTCATGAACCGCACTCATACCGAACAGGCCCAGGCCGTCGACGATCTCGCCGAGCAGCTGCGGGTTGTGCGTCGCCACACCACCGGTGAACACCACAGCGTCCAAACGGTCGAGCGATGCGGCGACCGCCGCGATCTCCCTGCGGAGCCGGTGCATGTACACATCGACGGCGAGCTCGGCGTCGCGATCACCCCGGGTCCTGGCGGGAAGGACAGTGCGCATGTCGCCATCGGTCCCGGTCATCCCGGCCAACCCGGATCCGTGGTTCAGCAGATCGCTCAACTCGCGCGGTTCGACGATCCCGGCATTGAGCAAATGCAGCAGCAGACCCGGGTCGACCGAACCGGACCGGGTGGCCATCATCGCGCCCTCCAACGATGTGAATCCCATACTGGTGTCCACACTCGCCCCGGCACGGACCGCCGTGACCGACACACTGGCTCCCATGTGCACGCACACGACTCGCAGCACGGCTGGATCAAGCCCGACCATGTCCGCGACCCGTCGCAACGCGTACTGGCAAGACAGGCCATGAAAGCCGTACCTGCGCAGCCCGTGGCGACGCGTCAAGTCCGTCGGCAGCCCGTAAACCCTTGCTGCCTCGGGCATCGAGGCGTGAAATGAGGTGTCGAAGCACGCGACCACTGGAACCGAGGGCAGCTGCGCCATCACCTTACTGGCCACAAACACCGATGCCTGCTGGTGCAGCGGTGCGAGCCGGGTCAACCCGTCCAGCTCATCCAGCGTGTCGCTGTCCAGTACCACCGCGGCGGGGCGATCGCCGCCATGCACGAACCGGACCGCCACCGCTCCGATGTCCGGCCACTGCCGCAGCACATGCCGGACCAGATCGGTCACCTTGCCGTCCCACCTGTCGAACCCGGTCTGTCCTACTTGGACACCGTGCTCGATCACGGCGAGCTTGAGGCTCGACGAACCTGGATTGACGGTCAGCACACGCACGTTCTCCTCCAATGGTCAGTCGTACCCAGTGGCTAGCCTTGCGCGCCGGGCGGACGACCGGCAGTGCCCGGGGACCCTCGCGAGCAGGGACCTTGGGCCCTGCGGGCGTAGGCTCGACGGCAGGAGGTGATTCGCGTGGTCACCCGTGTCTTCCTGGTCGACGACCACCAGATCGTCCGGGTCGGGATCGCGGAACTGCTCGGCGCAGCCGACGATCTCGAAGTCGTCGGCGAGGCGGCCTCCGTCGCCGAGGCCCTGACCAGGGTTCCCTCCACCGGCGCGGACGTGGCAGTGCTGGACATCCGGCTGCCCGACGGCAACGGCATCGAACTGTGCCGGGAACTGCGTTCCCGGATGCCTGATCTGCGCTGTCTCATGCTCACGTCGTTCACCGACGACGAAGCCCTGTTCGACGCGATCATGGCAGGCGCGTCCGGGTTCGTGCTCAAACGAATCCTCGGCATGGACCTGATAACCGCGGTTCGCACCGTCGCCAGCGGAGAGTCACTACTGGACGCCCGAACAACCTCAGCCCTGCTCAACCGCATCCGCCGGGAACACGAACAAGGCGACCCGGTACGGATGCTGACCGATCAGGAGCGCACGGTGCTCGACCTGATCGGCAACGGCCTGACCAACAAGCAGATCGGTGAACGGATGGTGCTGGCGGAGAAGACGGTCAAGAACTATGTCTCGCACCTGATGGCCAAGCTCGGTCTGGTTCGCCGGACACAGGTCGCCGTGCTGGCATCCCAGTTGCGCAAGCCGGGGCCGTCGAACACGGACGGCTAGCTCACATCAGGGACACCCGCCAGGTGAGTCTGGTTCCGCCTGCCGGCTCGTTGCTGACGTGCAGCGAACCACCGAGTTGGATGGCGCGTTGTTCCAGATTGCGCAAGCCGCTGCGGGCGACGTCGGCGGGCATCCCGACGCCGTTGTCCACTACCGAGATGGTCAGGACGTCGGTGGCTTCGACCATGAGGGTCAGCTCGGTGGCGTGGGCATGCCGGATCGCATTGGTGAGGGCTTCGCTCACCACGGCCTCGGCGTGTTCGGTGATCTCGTCGGGTACCGAGTTGTCGACGGTGCCGGTCATCCGTACCTGGGGCGAGAGGTCGGTGTCCTCCGTCAACCGCGCGACCAGGTCCAGCAGTCGCCTGCGCAGGCCGGTCGCGTCGTCGGTCGACTGCAGGTCGAAGATGGCGGTTCTGATCTCCAGCACGGTCTCGTCCAGTTGACCGATCGACTTCTCCACCCGCCGGTGCGCCTCGGGATGCGTGATCCAGTTCAACGTCCTCTGCAGGCTCATGCCCGTGGCGAACAACCGTTGGATCACATGGTCGTGCAGATCCCGGGCGATGCGGTCGCGGTCGGCGAGGATGTCCACGAGCCGGGTCGCCCGTTGTTTCTCGGCGAACTCGAGCGCCACGGCCGCCTGGTCGGCGAACGAGGCCAGCAGCGGAACCTGGTCCGGCCCGAACTGGGCGCTGCCGCTGTCCCGTGCGGCGAGCAGCACACCAGTGACGGCCGACCCGGCTTGCAACGGCACCACCAGTCCCGGCCCGAACTCGATCGGGGTCTTCCCCAGGTGGCCGGCCAGGTCGTCGATCAGCATCGGCGCACCGGAGGTCAATACCTGCACGACGAACGAATCGGCAGCGGTGAGCTGCCTGCCGACGAACTCCTCGACACGGGAGCCCGCTCCGGCGGCCATCCGCAGTCTTTTCTGATTCCCGTCGGCCACGAGCACGATGAGCGAGTACGACGCGGACGAGAGTTCCATCGCCCGCTGTGCGATCAGCCGCAGGGCGTCGTCCGCCGACGCGCCGCCCAAGAGCTCCGAGTTGATCTCCGCGATCGCTTCCAGCCATCGCTCCCGCATCCGGGACCGCTCGAACAACCGGGCGTTCTCGATGGCCACACCCGCCGCGGCTGCCAGCGCCCCGAGCACCACCTCGTCGTCCGCGGTGAACTCGGCCGCGTCCCGCTTCTCAGTCATGTAGAGATTGCCGAACACCACATCACCCACCCGCACCGGCACACCCAGGAAACTCCGCATCGGTGGGTGACCCGGCGGAAAGCCCACTGACGCCTGATGCCTGCCGAGGTCAGGCAGCCGGATCGCGCGCGGTTCCCTGATCAGCAGGCCGAGCAGGCCCTTGCCGGCCGGCAGCCGTCCGATGTGCTCGCGGGTCCCGGCGTCGACGCCGGCGTAGACGAACTCCGACAGGTCGTCCCTGGTCCCCACTACGCCCAGCGCTCCATAACACGCGCCCACCAGGCTCACTGCCGCCTGCACGATGCGCTGCAACGTCGATTCCAACTCAAGCCCCGCACCGACGGCCTGTACCGCGTCGAGCAACTCCAGATGCAGCCCACCGAGCACGCGAGGTTCGGGGTCACCAGCCGACGTGGACATGTGAGCCAGCCTCGCACGGTGCTGCCCGGCCGCCAAGCATTGGGCCCTGCCAGGTAGGGACCTTCGACTGTGTGCCCGGCGCGATCCAAGCCGGACAGTGGGACAGGTGAGCCGAACGGGCTCAAAGCGGCTCAGACGCAGTGGCGAGGTGACGGACGATGACCGCAAAGGCAGCAGCGCTCTCGCTATCAGTAGAGGACACGCGTGCGGTGCTCACAACGGCGTCGCTGGCTCCGTCAGTGCACAACACCCAGCCATGGCGATTCCGCCTGCTGCCAGACCGGATCGAGCTGCACGCCGATCTCAGCCGCGCGTTGCCCGCTACCGACCCGTCAGCGCGGGAACTTCGACTGTCCTGCGGCGCGGCGCTGTTCAACCTAAGGCTCGCGTTGCAGGCTCTGGGAGTTCGGCCACTCGTCACCCTGCTGCCAGGCACCGAAGCGCCCGGCGCACTCGCGACAATCCGACGAGGTGGCCAAACCGCACTGACCGACGAGTCCCGCGCGCTGCTCGAAGCGGTGCCGGTCCGCCGCACGAACCGACAGCCGTTTATCGACTCTCCGATATCCACAGCAGATCAGCAATCCATGGTGCGCGCGGCAGGACTGGAGCGAGCGTGGCTCCACGTCGTGTCAGACCGCTCCGATGTCGCACGACTTCAGGAGCTGATGCTGCGAGCGCATCGCACGCAACTGGCCGACACCGAAGTGCAGGCCGAACTGGCGGGGTGGGCAGGCGCGCCGGCCACCGCCGGCTTGGGGGAATCCGATCACCTTCTCGGCGTGCTGTGTTCGTACTACGACGGACGGCTGGCCGAACTCCAAGCAGGACAAGCGATGCAGCGAGTACTCCTCACAGCGACCAGCCTCGGACTGTCCACATTGTTGCTGTCCCAGCCCAGCGAGGTGCCCGGCACCCGAGCGGAACTCCGCCGCGCGATGGGCGGATCACTGGTACCGCAGACGATAGTGCGCATCGGGTTCGGATCCCCCGTCCCGGCCACACCACGGCGTCCGGTCGACGACCTGCTCATGGAACCGACCGGCGCCAAGTACTGAAGAACCAGGCCGACAGAGAAGAACCCCGCCACCACCGCAGATGGGAGGATCATGGATCTCAAACTCGCCGGCCACGTGGCCGTCGTCACTGGGGCTTCGAAGGATGTCGGCCTTGCCGTGAATGCTCCAGCGAGGCGCTGGTTCGATCATCAATGTCTGGACCGGGCTGGCTCGCCAGCCTGCGCCGATGAACGTCGACTACGGTCGACGGCGGCTTCCTCAAGTCGCTCTGAGACCAAGGAGACTGCGCGAGCCGTTGTCATCCACATTGGACCAGAATGTCGATGACGGACGGTCGTTTCAGGACGATCACAGTGGTGCGTTCCCCGGCGAAATTCGCGGAAACGAACATTCCACCCACAATCGGGGTAGTGTGACAAGCAAGCCCCTCATTCAGGGAGGAGGCGACCATGACCGATACGTCTGCCACCAGGCGCGTACCTTCAAATCTGGCAACTACTCCGGTATCCACGTCACACGCTTCGACAGTGAGACCACCGGCGCCTGACTGTCCCGTGTGGATCGATCAGCGACGGTAGCCCTGTCTTCTCCCTCGGCCCAAGATCGTGCTCCTCACCGGTGAACAAACCCGACGAGGAGACACGGACACGGTGCCCCCGCACTCGCCCCCGATGCAGCCGGGGGCACCGGCCCACCGGTCCGATCAATCGCATACTCGGAGAGGCACACATGAGATGGCAGTGGCACGTCGACGGCGCCTCGTAGCCGCAATCACGAGATCTGTCCAGCACCTCGTTTCCCGCACCCCGCGAAGCCACCAAGGACGCCAATGATCGCTGGGTAGGCGAGTGAGGGCACATCAGCGACCGGCACGACGCGAGCGGAATTCGTCGCGAGCGCTACACCCAGGCTGAAGTCCGCTTATCGAATCGATGCAGCCGGGTGAACAGCGGTATCGCCCCACGCTGAGCCGCAGTACTCTTACAACGACATTCACTTGCGCCTGGACCCCGCGCGGTCACCGAGCGTCTCCCCACTGTCCATCGACTGGGTATACGTCCGTGATGGCCTGACGGCGGCAATCGCCGACGCCAACCGCAGCGGAAGGCCAGGTCATGATCACGGTCCAGAACTTGCACATCACACAGGTCGCACTCCGCGACACAGTCGTCGTGACTGTGGCAGGAGAGGTCGACCTCAGCACGGCCGGCCTGTTGACACAAGGATTGACCGCAGCCGGCCTGATCAGCCAGCCGCCCCGGACATTGGTGGTCGACCTCAGCGCAGTGACGTTCTTCGGCGCCGCCGGGCTGACGTCGCTCGTCAGGGCCGTCCACCGCTGCCAGGGCCAAGGCATCGCCTTACAGATCGTGGCAAACCACCCCGTGGTACTCCGGCCGTTAGAAATCACTGGTCTGATCGAGACCCTGCCGGTCGTACCGGTCCTTCAGCCAGACTGGGTCAGACGGACACGCACGGTACGGACCACCCACGCCATCCTCGACGCCGCCAGACGAATCCTCATGGCCGACCGCCGCAGCACCGCCAAGAAACCGGCCGCGGGAGCCGACTGACCTATTCGGACCGCGTTGGCAGACCCGGCCCGCAGACCAACTATCCCATCAGGACTATTCTTAGATGAGCGGCAGGATCTTGCCACGACAGGATTTGAACCTGCGCCCTTGACCGAGTCTATAAAGGACTCCGACCGAATGGGCCCCTTTACAACGCGGCAAGATGCAGACTTCTCACCCAGCATGGTCCACAAAGGACTCACACCTGCAAGAACAGGGAACTCGACGTTAAACCGGTTCCGTTCCACGCACTTCAGCGCAGTTCAGGCCACTTGCGACACATTCAATCCTCCCATTTGACTCCCGCTACCGCAACCACGACGGCCACTTGATGACCGAACAAGTGCGGTCACTGCTCCAGATTCGCTCCCACTCCGCCACTCAACAGATGCCCGTTGCGACCACCGTCTCATACCAACAAGTTCTGTTTGGACACCCACGACAGCACGAGCGCCCTATGGAGGCACCCTCTGCTGCGACATACGCGACCGCGCCAGGTCCGGCGCATCGTCACAACGAAGGTCATCACGTCCACATGCGCCTTGGGCGAACAGCGCGAGCGAGCAACTGCTCGCCGATCGAGGAATCGGGCGGACATGAATTTGGTTGAGACTTCACTCACCTTACATGAGGTTGGTAAGGCTAGCCTTATAGGCTGGTCCGGCCCCGCATCCAGTGAGCGGGGGTTCAGCCGACCTACGCAGGACAGGACCGATCGTGCGCTCCACCTCCCACGGCCTCTTCGCCGCGCTTGCTCTCATCCCCTTGCTGGCGGGCTGTTTCGCGTCAGGCAGCGCATCTGACACGAACGCGACGACCGGTCGTTTGAGAGTCGCGCTCGCGGTGCCGCCGGTGCAGGCACTGTCCCCATACAGCAACGACGCCACCGCGCTGGGCAAGCTTTCCGTGGCCGAGGGACTGACAGCGCTGGGCCAGGACGGAGCCGCCGCGCCCGCGCTGGCGGCGTCCTGGACCCGCAAGGACATCACCACCTGGGTCTTCGAGTTGCGCAAGGCGAGGTTCCACGACGGCACCGAGGTCACCGCCGAGTCCGTCGTCAACGCGCTCGACCACGCGAACGCCGCCAAAACAAAGCCCCGCGTGCTCAGCGACGTGACGCTGACCGCGAAGGCCGAAGACGCCGACACTGTCACGATCAGCACGAAGACCGCCGACCCGGTGCTCCCGCTGAGGCTCGCCAGCCCCGCGCTGGGCATCTTCTCCGCGAAGGCGTACGCGACCAACGGCTCCGTCAGCCCGGTCGGCACCGCAACCGGCCCATACAAGATCACCAAGGTCACCGGCAAAACCCAGGCGACGCTGGACCGGTTCGACGACTACTGGGGCGGCAAGGCCAAGGCATCCGGTATCGACGTGACTTGGATCGCCGACGGCGCCGCCCGCACCAACGCCCTGCGTGCCCACGAGGTCGACATCGCCGAGTGGATTCCCACGGCCCAGGCGCGTCTGCTGGACAAGGACACCCGGCATGACGTGCCCTCCGTGCGGGCCGACAGCCTGATCCTCAACACCGCCACCGGGATCTTCGCCGACGAGTCGCTGCGGGCCGCTGCCCGCCAGGCCGTGGACGGCTCCGCCCTCGTCGCCTCGGTCTTCGGTGGATACGCCGATTCGGCACAGGGCCTCTTCGGACCGGCGATCCCCTGGGCAGCCGACCTGCGTATCAAGGTGAGCGGCCAGGCGACCACCGCAGAGGTCCAGTCGAAGACACAGGGCAAAACACTGCGCCTGGCCGCCTACACCAACCGCGCCGAACTGCCCGAGGCCGCGACCGTCCTGCAGCAACAGCTGGAGAAGGCCGGGTTCACCGTGCAGCAGGACGTACGCGAGTACACGCAGATGGAAGCCGACATCCTCGCGGGCAAGTACGACGCGCTTATCTTGTCCCGAGTGACGCTCCTCGACACCGGCGACGCCGTCGCGTATCTCGCGAGCGACTACATGAGCAACGGCGTGTACAACATCGCTCGTCTGAAGGATCCCAAGGTCGATCAGGCCATCACGGCCGCCGCCGAGGAAGGCGACACCGCGCAGCGGCGGCAGAAGATCATGCTGGCGGAGGCGGAGATCCTGCGCACCAACGCCGTCATTCCGCTGGTCCACGAGAAAGTCGTGCAGGGCATCAGCACCAACGTGGAAGGGGTGCTCCTCGACCCCCGCGAGCGCTCCCTGATCAACCTCGACACCCGCCTGAAGTAGTGGCGTACGCACAAAAGGCACGGTGGCGCACGAGCGCAGGCCGTGTCGTCGCCGGAAGCACCCTGCTGGCAGCCGTCGCCCTGCTGCCCTGGCTGTCCGGTACCGACCCCGCGCTGACGGTCCTGCGGGCCCGTTCCGCCGACCAGGACCCCACCCCCGAACAACTGGCCGCAGTGCGAGAGCAACTAGGCCTGAACGAAGGGCCACTTACCCATCTCGCGCACTGGCTGGGCGGATTGCCGCGCGGCGACGCGGGCACCTCCTGGGTATCGGGCGAGCCGGTCTTTCCCGAGCTGATGAATGCCTTGGCGGTCTCCGTCACGCTCGTGCTCGGCGCGCTCGTGGTCACGCTCGCGGTCGCCGTACTGGTCAGCGCACGCACCTTGTACCTCGGATCTCGGCAACTGTTGTGGAAGGGCCGAGCGGGCACCGGGGCGGCCTTGCTCGCCGCGCTGCCCAAATTCCTGCTCGCTTCGCTGCTCGCCACCGTGTTCGGGGTGTGGCTGGGCTGGTTTCCGTCCAGCGGCTGGGAAGGGCCAGCCTCGATGGTGCTGCCCGCGCTTGCCCTCGGCGTGCCGTCGGGCGCGGTGATCGGCGGCCTGTTGGACCAGTCGCTGCCCGCCACCTTCGGCGAGCCGTGGGTCCGGACCTGGCACGCCTGCGGGTTCTCGCCCGGCCGCATCGCCCGGCATGCGCTGCGTGGCGCGCTGGCCGGGGTGCTCCCGCAGTTCCTGCCCAGCGTCGTCGGTCTGGTCGGTGGCGCGGTCGCGGTGGAGAAGATCTTCAACATTCCGGGGCTTGGCCGGCTCGCCCTGGACGCCGCCCTGGCCCAGGATCTGCCGCCGCTGCAAACCGCGACACTCACGCTCGCCCTGCTCGGTGTTGCCGTCGGCCTGCTCGTCCAGGCTCTGCGCCGCGCTCTGCTCGGGCCGGCCCTGCGGGACGGCGGACTGGCCGCCGCACACCCGGCGACCCTCCGGCGCGGGCGCTCCACCACCTGGGTCGCCGGATTCTGTGCAGTCGCTCTGCTCACACTGGTCGTAGCGGGCCTGCTGCGCGATCCCCTGTACGTGGACCCTGCGGCGCGCCTGCTGCCTCCCTCGGTCGCACACCCTTTGGGCACGGACGCGCTCGGCCGCGACATGCTGGCCCGCTTGGGCCACGGAGCACTGCGCACGGCAGGCGTGGCACTCGCCGTGACAGCTGTCAGCACACTCATTGGACTGCTGCTCGGCATGGCGGGACAGGTCAGCGCAGGTCTGACAGAAGTGATGTCAACCCTGCCTGCCGTCCTGGCCGGACTGCTGACGACCGCCGTGACCGGGCCGTCGGTGTGGGGCGCCGCGTGCGCGGTGTGCCTGGTCGGCTGGACCCCCTACGCCGCCCAGACCGCGGCAATCCTCGAACAGGAACGGGCAACTGGTCACATACTCGCGTCGATCTCGTTCGGCGCCCGCCCGACACACCTGCTGCGCCACCACCTGTTGCCCGCTGCACTGCCCGCCGTCCTGCGCAACGCCTTGCTACGCCTGCCCACCACGGTCCTGGTGCTGGCCTCACTCGGCTTCCTCGGCCTGGGCGAGCAACCACCCACGCCGGAATGGGGCCGCCTGCTGTCGGAAAACCAGCCATACCTGGAACTGGCACCATGGACCACACTCGGACCGGCCTGCGCACTCGTCCTGCTCTCCGTGCTCGCGGTGTCCGGTACGGCGTCGAGACGGAGCAGTACTGAACGGCATCTGTGCACCGGGCGCTGATCGGCGAGCTCAAGAGCATCGGCAAAGAAGACCAAAGCGATCACAGGGGACGCCGGTAGGTGACCATCGTTGAAGCCGTCACCGTGAGGAAATTCAGAAGACGGTGTATCCGCCGTCGACAGAGCCTGCGACCCCTTGACCCCAGCGTCCACAAAGGACCGTCACCTGCAGAAAAGGAACCCGCCTACCGAAGCCAGAATCCCGACGACAGCCAGCAGCCCAAGACAAAGTAGACAGTCCTCTTGAGACTACCCGCACGAGAAATTGACAGACCCACACCGCGAGTACCTCGCGGTGCAGCGCGTCGGCATCGGCGTGCAGTCGCTCGGTCTGTTCTCGAGTGAGGTTGAGTGGTTCGCCGAGCTGGTGCCAGGTGGCACTATCCCGCGTCAGGACCCCGGGTGGGGTGGCGGAGGAGCCGGTCCGATCCCCGCGCCGCCCTCCTCGAACACATCGGTGAACGTCCAACAGGAGATCGAGTCAGCCAGCCCGGCACACCGCAGATAGGACCTGGCGATGTAGGTCGCCGCATACACCGTGTCGTGGATGGCGTCGCGGCGTCGAAGGCGTAGTCGGTCGGGTACAGATGCGTCGTCACGAAGTCCACCGGGACGTCGCGCTCAGCGCACCACTCGAGGAACTCCGCTATCCATACTGGGCGCCAGTCGAGCGTGTCGACGTCGTCGGCCACCGCCGTGGTGTGCTCGGCGCGCTCACCCCTTTACTGCCCCGGTCAGACCACTGACGATTCGGCGTTCGAAGATGGAGAAGAAGATGAGTGCGGGGATCATCGACAACGAGACGAACGCCAGCACGCGCGCGGTGTCCACCGAGTACTGCGATGCGAACGCCTGCACTCCCAGTGGCAGGGTGTACAAGTCGTTGTCGCTGAGCAGGAACAGTGGCAGCAGATAGCTGTTCCAGCTCGCTACAAAGGCCAAGATCCCTACGGTTATTACGCCGGGCAGGGACAGCGGAACCACCATCCGGACGAAGAAGCCAAGCCGGCTCGCGCCGTCGATGAGCGCGGCCTCCTCCAACTCCTTCGGGATGGCTCGCAGAAACGGCACGAGGATGATCACGGTGGTCGGCATGGCGAACGCGATCTGCGGCAGGATGATCCCGGCCAAGGTGTTGGTCAGTCCGAGGTCGCGCACCATGATGTAGAGCGGGGTGATCGCCACCGTGACGGGGAACATGAGTCCCGCGGTGAAAAGCGAGTACATCAGGTGCTTGGCCTTGAACGGATAGCGGGCGATCACGAAGCTGGCCATGAGACCGAGCACGACGGCGCCAACCGTGGTGCCCACCGCGGCGATCACGGAGTTGATGAGCTGCTGCCAGAAAACCTCGCCGGTTAGTAGCCCAGTGTAGTTGCCGACCTCCCAGGGCTCTGGCAAACCGGCCGGCGACCGGATGATCTGGGAGTTCGTCCGGAACCCACCCAGAATGATGTAGACGGCGGGCGCCAGACACAGTCCGACCAGGGCGAACGCGACCAGGTAGGCGGCCAGGCTCCCTCGTCCGGTCACAACCCAGCGGCCATCCCCGCGAGCGGTCGTGCCGGATGCAACAGCTGTGGACATCAGGCCACACCTTCAGGCAGCGCGCCCTCGGTGTCGCGGCGCAGCACATACCGCTGATAGATGAGCGCGATCACGAGCGAGATCAGGAAGATCACCACGGCGACGGCGCTGCCGTAGCCGTATTCGCCGGAAGTTCGGCCGTTGGCCACCATGTAGGTCGCCATCGTTGATGTCCCGGCGGTGTCGGCCACGTACTGGCCCCAGATCACATACACCAGGTCGAACACCTGCAGCGAGCCAATGATGGACAGGAATGCCCAGATCCTGATGGTCGGACCGAGCAGCGGCAGTGCGATGTGCCACTGCGTCTGCCAGTACGACGCGCCGTCGATCGCGGCCGCTTCGCGCAGCTCGTCGGGGATCCCTTGTAGACCGGCGAGCATGAGGATGACCGCGAACCCGATGTACTTCCACACCAGGATCAGCATCAGCGACCAGATCGCGACGTCCGAGTCGGCGAGCCAATCCACCGCCAGACCACCGAGCCCGATCCGGTCCAGCACGTCATTGACCGCACCGGTGGGGTGCAGCATGAGGCTGAAACCGATCGCGACGATGACCTCTGAGATCACATACGGAACGAAGATCAACACGCGGATGAGAGAACGCCCGCGCATCTTCCGGTTCAGCAGCAGGGCGATCCCGATAGCCACCGGCCCCTGCAGGATCAGCGACATGACCAGGATGAACCCGTTGTGCCACATCGCCTCGAGGAACGCGCCGTCGGTGAAGATCAGCTCGTAGTTACGCAGGCCAACGAACTCGGTCGGGACCCCGTAACCGCTCCATTTGAAGAAGCCGTAGTACCCGGCCATGAGGACAGGCACGATCACAAACGTGACAAAGACGACGACCCCCGGGCCGGCGAGCAGCGCAATCTCCGCCCACCGCCGCCAGGGCACTCGACGACCCTGAGCCGACCCACCGGCCGGGGCCAGCGCCTCGGCGGCGCTGGCCCCGGTCCGCGCACTGTCCGGCACGTCGCGGTTTACGTGCGCGGCTGCCTCCATGTGGTCGACTCCCTAGTTCCGGTCGGCCGCTTCGGTGATCGCCTTGACCAACCCCGCAGGAGTCGTCTTCCCCGTCAGCAGCTCGATGACCGCCTGGTTCAGCACAGTGCCGACCTTCTGGCCATAGTTGGTATCCAGGAAGTTCGACACGTAGGTCGCCTCGTTGAGGGCGCCGATCATCTGCTTGTCGTAGTCGTTTTTCACCACGTCCTGGGCGTCGGCGTGCAGCGGTATGGAACCAAACGCGGTGTAGAAGCTCTCCTGGTTCTTCTCCGAGTTCATCAGCGCGAGGAACTCCCCGCACAGCTTCTTCGGCGTACCGGCCGAGCAGGAGAATCCGCCCTTGCCGCCCATGAGCGCTTTCGCGTCACCTTGGCCGGACGCCACCTGCGGGAACGGGAACCAACCCAGGTCGGGAAGCGGTTCCTTGTTCGGAGTGAGGTCCTTGACCACGCCCGGCTCCCAGTTTCCCATGAGCTCCATGGCCGCCTTGTGGTTGGCGAGCAGGCCGGCCGAACTGCTGGCGCCCTGCTGCGCGGACGTGTTCAGGAAGCCTTCGTTGAACGGCTTGAGGGCCGCTAGGTCGACGACGTCCTTGGCCGCCTTCTCGTAGCACGGGTTGGAGAAGTCCAGCGAGTTGTTCGTCGCCTCAAGGGTGTCTGTCGAGCACTCGCGTAGCGCGAAGAAGTAGTACCAGTGGGCGGCGGGCCAGGCGTCCTTGCCACCGAGCGCGATCGGGGTGATGCCGGCGCCCTTGAGCTTGTCGATCGCGCCGGCCAGCTCGTCGACCGTCTTCGGGATCTCGGTGATGCCTGCCGTCTTGAACAGATCCTTGCTGTACCAGATGCCACCGGGCTGCACCAGCTGCGGCGCGGCCAGCAGCTTGCCGTCGATGGTGAGCGCTTGGTACGACACGTCGCCAAGCTTCTCGCGTAACTCAGGGGAATCGACCGCGCTGCCAGTGAGATCGAGGAGCTGGTTCGCCTTGGCCATGTCCCGCATCTTGCCGCCGCCGCGCTGCATGAAGATGCTCGGTGCGTCGCCGGAGTTCAGTGCCGTCTGGAGCTTTCCGTCCAGCTCCTCGTTCTGGATGTGCTGGGCCTTGACAGTGACGTTCTCATGCGAGGCCTCGAACTCCTTGGCCACGCTGTCGAACCAGGCCAGGCCGGCCTCGCCGGTGAAGTTGGTCCAGACGGTGAGGGTGTACGGATCGCCTTCCTTGTAATCGCTGGCTTCCGGACCTGTCGAACAGGCCGACAGTGCGAGGGCTGCCGCCATCGTGCCTGCCAGAACGCCAAGCGTCCTGGAGCGGTACCTGCGTGTCATCATTGACGACTCCTTTGGTTGGCCGACGTTCGGCATTGGCCCGCATCGCGGCGGGTCAGGTGAGCTGGAGCTCGGCTGTGAGGTAGGAGTGCGGCGGCAACTCGACGAGCAGGCCGCGCGGATGTTCGCGCACACCGTCGAACCCAGCGGGTGCCACGGCGGACGGACTGTGCGGGGTGTTGTGCGACGCGGGCGTCGGTGCGGTGAGGATCCGCGCGCCGCGGCATTGTGCGGTGCGCCCGCGCAGGTCGAGCACGACCTCGGCCGGGGAGCCGATGTCCAGATTGGCCAGTGAGACGAGTGCGCCGTCGTCTTTGGTCGACGCCGTGACCGAGACGAGGCCGAGTTCTCGCCCGTCCGACTCGACGGTCGGAACATCGCGCAGGTGGACGTCCAACGACGCCGCGTCATGGTGGCCCGTGCTCATCTCGAACACGTGGTAGGTGGGCGTGCGCACGAGCGCGCCGGAATCCGGGTCAGTGAGCAGCACGGCCTGGAGCACGTTGATCGTCTGGGCGATGTTGGCCATGACCACCCGGTCGGCGTGCCGGTGAAAAGCGTCGAAATGCACCGCGGCCACCAGGGCATCGCGCAACGTGTTCTGCTGGTAAAGGAACCCCGGATTGGTGCCTGGCTCGACGTTCCACCAGGTGCCCCATTCGTCGACCACGAGCCCGACCTTGCGGTGCGGGTCGTAGCGGTCCATCACCGTGCTGTGCCGAGTGAGGTACTCCTCCATGAGCGAGGCGCGGGACAACGCGACGTACCACTCGTCTTCGGTGAAGCGGGTCGCCGCACCCTTGTCCGACCAGGAACCGGTCATCGTGTAGTAATGCAGCGACAGCGCCTGAAACGGAGCCGCCGGCGCAACCGGGTCGGCAGCCAGGTCGTCGAACGAGCGCATCATGGTCTCGGTCCACGCGTAGTCGCCGTCACTGGGACCGACGGCGATCCGGTAGACCTTGTTGTCACCCTGGTCACGCACGAACGTCGAGTAGTGGCGGGCCAGGGACGCGTAGTGTTCGGCCCGCATGTTGCCGCCACACCCCCAGGCCTCGTTGCCGATCCCCCAGAACGGGACGCGCCACGGCTTGTCCCGCCCGTGTGCCCGGCGCAACGCGGCCATCGGCGAGTCGCCGGCACGGGTGAGGTATTCGACCCACTCGGCCATCTCCCTCACCGAGCCGGAGCCGACATTGCCTGACACGTACGGCTGTGCGCCCAACAGCTCACAGAGATCGAGGAACTCGTGGGTGCCGAAGGAGTTGTCCTCGACGACGTCACCCCAATGGCTGTTCACCATCCGCGGACGGTGCTCGCGCGGCCCGACGCCGTCGCGCCAGTGGTAGGTGTCGGCGAAGCAGCCCCCCGGCCATCGCAGGTTCGGGATCCGCAGTGCCCGCAGCGCCTCGACGACGTCCGCGCGGATGCCGCGCACGTTCGGAACCTTCGCGTCCTCGCCCACCCAGAACCCGCCGTAGACGCACCTGCCCAGGTGCTCGGCGAAGTGGCCGTACACATGCCGGGAGATGATCGGACCAGGCAAGTCCAGATTGATGATCGCCGTAGTCGTCATGTCGCCTTCCGGTGTGGACGGTGTCTGCGCCGCGCTTGAACTGCGAAACTTTCGTAGTTTATCGTTATACTTTCGACCGGAAAGAGTCGCGACTAGACACCCCGTCGTCAAGCCGAACACTGCGCATCGTCGCCATTTTGTGACTGATCGTCGCCACACACCGATGCCCAGGTCCCGCACCCGAGTTGAGAGAGTGACCGTTATGAGACGACGCACCGTCACGATGAGCGACGTGGCACGCGAAGCCGGCGTGTCGGTGATGACCGTGTCGAACGTGCTCAACGACCGGTCGAACGTCGGGGCCGACACTCGACTTCACGTACTGGAAGTCGTCGACCGGCTCGGCTACGAGATCAACCTGAGTGCCCGGCGTCTTCGATCGGGGCGGACCGGCACGGTCGGCCTGATCGTGCCCAGGTTCGACTTGCACTATTACGGCGAGTTGGCGTCCCTGATCTCGGACGCACTGGCGGCAGACCGCATGCACCTCGTCGTCGAACAGTCGGGCGCCAGCCGTGAACGCGAGCTCTCCGCGCTCTCGCTCGCCCGGCTCCAGCAGTACGACGGCGTCCTGCTTGGCGCTGTCGGACTAGACATGGCCGATCTCGATCGGATCCATCCGGACCTGCCGATCGTGCTGCTCGGCGAGCAGGACGTGCCAGACCGCTACCACCGCGTCCAGATGCGTAACGTCGCCGGAGCGCGACTGGCCACCGAGCATCTGATCACCTGCGGCGCGAGACGAATCGCGGCGCTGGGCGGCAAACTCACCGCACCTCGCCCGGAGATGGCGACCTATCGCGCGAACGGCTGGGCAGGCGCGCTCGCCGACGCGGGCCTGGATCCCCGCCCTGACCTCGTGGTTCCACTCCACGACTATTCGATCGCGGAGGCACGAGCCACGATCACTGATGTGCTGGCTGCAGGACTGAAGATCGACGGCATCTTCGCCGTTACTGACGAGGTGGCGATCGGCGCCCTGGCCGGCCTCCACGATGCCGGGTTGCGCGTTCCGGATGACGTCCAGCTCGTCGGGTTCGACAACCTCGATATCTCTCAGCACCTCGCCCCCGGCCTGACGACCATCGACCCCGATCGCCCGACAATGGTGGCCGAGGCGCTGCGCTTGCTGCGCCGACAGCTCGCGGACAAGAACGCCGCCCCGGAACACATCGTCAGCACCGTCTCGCTCGTAACCCGAGGCAGCACCAGAAATTAGACCCCTGTTCGGCGAAGGCGCGGGACGCCAAGGTGGCGCACCACCTGTGGGAGGTCTCCGAGGAACCGACCGGAGTCACCTTTCCGCAGCACTCCCGGCCGGCCGCCTGACCGCCGGCACAGCTCAACGCTCCAAAAAGGACACGGCGGTCCCCTTTGGAGCGCGTGACTTCGGGTCAGGGCTTCACAGAGGGCGGCTTCTGGTACGGGCGGGTCGCGCCGGTCTCGGCGTTGTGCTCGGTGACCTTGATGCCCTGTTCCTCCAGCTTCGGGTACTCGATCTCGTCGAAGACGTTGTCGGGTCGGGGCGTATGTCCGAAATGGACTTCAGTCGAACGCGTTCCATTATGTGGGTGGGCTGGGCGATTCTCCGCGTGCCTAACGGTTGCGCGACGCTTTTGCACGGAGGTACAGCGCTGACGGAGGTAGCTGTCGACCCGCTATGCGACTGCGTTGGGTTCCCCGGGGTGGGTAGTGGATTCCCCCGGACGGTGGGCTTGGGCGCGTAGGTACGTCACCGCGGCAGCGCCTGCGATGAGCAGCGCCGCCACCAGCAGGAGCCCCGCGTGAATGCTTGTGTGGTGGACGGCGTCCAGTTGGCCGCGTTGTTGGTCCGGGTCGGTGCCGGCAAGCGCTGTCAGTACGCCGGTGCCGCCGAGCACGAGTGTGGACGTGAGCGGTCCGAACGACGCGGGTAGGCCGTCCACGGCCACTGGTACCCGCGCCACGGATGCGACCATCACGGTGGCGGTGGCGGCGAAAAGCGCCAGTAGGCACGCGCCGGCCACAGGCAGTTGGTGGTCGATGAGCCGCTCCGGGGTCCCGTCGGTAGCGGCCGCGGCGATGACCAGGACGATGGCGGACACCACCGCGAGGCCGACAGCCAGGTGCTTGCGCCAGCGTGACGCCGTGGCCAGGCATCCGGCGGCCACCCCGACCGCGGCGGCGGTCCAGCCGAGTACCGGGTCGACCGCGACCGAGTACAGGGCGAGCATCAGCGGTGCCGTGATACCCAGTTGGGTGAGTGCCGCGGTGGCCGTGCTGAACGCGACCCGGGCGCCGGCAATTGCGCACAGGATGGCACCGCCGATGAGGATGACCAGGCCGATGATCGCCGGTAGGACCTCCGGGTGTCTGGCGAGTTGGCGGCCCGACATACCGAGCGTGCCGTTGACCAAGTCTGAGTTGATGAACACCGCCACCAACGGAAGCAGTACGGCACCGACCATCGCGGTGATGATCCGTGCCGACGGCCGGTTCGCTACGGCCCAGTCCGTACGTCCCTTGATGGTCACAATCGCCAGCACCGTCCCGGCTACACCGACGACGGTGAGGGCGACGTGCCAGAACTGGGTGGCGGTCGGCGCTGCAAACCACGTGGTTCCGGTCAGCCCGGCGGCGAAAACCTGCGCGCCGATCCCAAGCGCCACAACGACAACACCCTGGGTCTTTGCGCCTTGGCGGAAAAGTTGTTGGGCGGCAGCGAGAACCGCGATGAACACCACTGACGGCCCGCCGCTGGCCGCGACCATCAACGCGGTGTGGGACAGGATCGTGTTCGGCAACACCGCTTGCAGCGTGACGGGCAGAGAAATCACAGTACCGACCAACAACAGCCACGGCCACAACCGCGTCGCGAGCACGACGACGAGTACGGCAGCGAGCACGGCGACCATCGGTACGGCCTGCTCCCACACCGCGTACCGACTCCAGCCGCTCGGTGTCGCCAACGCAATGAACGGCGCCAGCGGCATGCTGCGGTAACCGCTCAGTGATGCCGCCACGATCCCGAGTGCGGCGCATGCCGCGACCGTGGCGAGCAGGATGGTACGTTTTTCAGTCCCCCCACGCATGCGGGCGACTGTAGCGGAGCCCGTGGCGTTGGTTCTCGCAACGCCGACACGGTCAGGTCACACTCTGCCCCGGAGCATCCGCTCGATCCCGTCCAGGACCCGTTCGAACAGGCTGGAAACCGGAAACTCGCGCCGATCGACACAACCGGGAGCGGGCTCGGACAGCGCGCGCTTCGATGTCGTCAGTACTGAAATGTCCCAAGCGCCGCAATGCAAGCGCGCACCCTTTACTCTGCCGTACCAGTACTATCCGGCCGGTCAACGACAGCCAGGGGGACGCATGTCGACGCCGGACCAGTCCAGGGGTAAAGCGCTCAAGATCGCGCTGCTCATCGTGATCATCTCGGTGCTGCTCGTGGCCGGTGTGCTCATCACGTCCCGGATCGTCTACCTCAGCACGGACTCAGGCGTGGAAACGCAAGGCAAGCGGCCGTACACGGCGTGTGTGGTGAGCCAGCCCGCGCTCGACAAAGCCAAAGTGTCGGTGAGCACCGAGGGCACCATGAGCGGCGACTTCCATTTCAGTTGCACTTACGAGACCCGCAAGGGCTCAGATGGCGGCACCAGCAGCAAAGCTGAAGTAACGGTGACGAAGGCCGCGGCCGAAGCCGTTGAGACGAACGCCGACAGCGTCTTCGACGAGTTTTCAAGTGGCAGGACGATGGGCAATCCGATCGTACTGGAAGCCGACTACGAGTTCGGCAGCCATCGGAAGTTGTCCTTGGCCACAATCGGCAAAGAGACATTCGTCGATCTGTACGTCCTAAATGGAACGATCCTCTACAAGATCACGTATTCCAGCTCCACCAAAGGCTTCTTCAGCGATCGCCCGACGTCCGCCGATGCGGTGGAGGTGCGAGTTCTGACCATCGCCCGTGACATCGAAGACCGACTGGAAGATTGTTCCGCATTGCCCTCCACAGGACAGACGCGCGCCCAACGTCGGCTCGAACAAGCCCGCTGCCCGTTCGCCTACGAGGATTGAACACCCCTTCCGGGCATGGCAAGAAACCATGCCCGGAAGCAGCGTTCTCAACGAGTGTCGGCGTAGCGGCATAGGCTCACCAGCTCGTCCGTGGCGCCGAACATGATGAACCGCTGGCCGCCGACGACGTTGCCTGTCCTGGTCGAGAATGCGGTAATCCAGTTTGACCTGGGCGATCGCGACATCCGACGATCTGCGATCGTGTCCGTCCGCCTGGTCTACCGACTCTCTGTCCAGATGCTGTCCTGGCTTGCTCTGCTCGCTCGGTCGTCGGCAACGAAGGACGCGGAGATACTCGCCTTGCGCCATGAGCTCGCCGTGCTGCGACGCAACAACCCAAGACCTCGCCTATCCTGGCCGGATCGCGCGGTCCTGGCCGCACTTGCCCGAATGCTTCCCAAAGCCCTACGCGTCCACCGGATAGTCACACCGGCAAAGTTGTTGTACTGGCACCGCAAGCTGATCGCCGCGCGGTGGCGACAGCAAAAACCGCCGGGCCGGCCGCCGATCAGCGACGAACTGGCCACTTTCATCCTGCGCCTAGCGAAGGAGAACCGAACCTGGGGCGTGGTTCGCATCCAGGGCGAACTGCGTCGCCTCGGCCACCGAGTCGCCGCCTCCACCATCCGCAAGACCCTGCGCGCCAACGGAATCCCGCCATCGACACGCCACGATGACACCTGGCGCACCTTCCTACGAGCCCAGGCCAGCAGCCTGCTTGCGATCGACTTCTTTCACGTCGACACCGTGACACTGAAGCGGCTTTACGTCGCGTTCGTCATCGAAATCGAGACACGCAGAGTCCACCTACTCAGCATTACCGATCATCCGACTGCGGACTGGGCGGCCCAGCTGGCCCGCGAACTTGCCAGCGGCCTGGAAGAGGCCAGCCACCGATTCACATACCTGATTCGAGACCGTGACGCGAAGTTCGGTACCGCCTTCGACGCGGCCTTCGCCTCTATCGGCATCGAGATCGTGCTCACCGCACCGCAGGCTCCGCGGATGAATGCCTTCGCTGAGCGCTGGATCGGCTCCGTCCGTCGAGAGTGCACCGACCGGATCCTCATCACTGGAGAAAGACACCTACGCCACGTACTCGACGTCTACATTGCCCATCACAACGCTGGGCGCAGCCACCAAGGCGACGGAATGCTTCTGCGTGCGCCCCACGACGAACCGAACACGATCCCATGCCCGACCCCGATCAACGGGATCCGACGCCGACAGTGTCTCGGCGGACTACTCAACGAGTACCGACCTGCTGCGTGAAAGTCCAGGCCAAAACCGGTAACCGAGTTTTCGACCAGGACAGGCTGGGCCAGGCTGGTCCCACTCGTGGAGTGGGAGCTGGTCATGGCTCGTCGTCCGGATATGTTCGTCCGGCAGCTGCCCATGGACGAAGGCCGCAAGCTGCAGCGGATCACGCGAACAGCGAAGGACCCGGTGAAGCCGCGTCGGGCGATGCGATCGATGGACTCGCAGACAGCGTAGTCGAAGCGCCCCTTGAAGCACGACCAGCACCAACCGAAGTAATCAAGAAGGTCGTCGTGGTGGGCGTGCGCTTGCCGCAGCGCCTGCGCACGTGCGCTCGGTGCGGCAACTCGTGCTCGACCACCTCACCACGGCCGACCTGCAGGCCCTCGTCCGCCTAGCAGCCAAACTGCGTGCATTGTGTCGCTGCGGGTCAGCTTGCCGGGCGAGCATTGAGTGGTGACTCAGAACTCGACCGGCAGGGTGTCGTAGCGCTTGCCGCCCAACGGAGGGACGAAAGTCCATTGTGGAGCTTGGTTGGCGGCCGGCTGGATACCTGGCAACCGTTCGAGCAGCAAGCGGAAGCACTCGCCGGCCTCGACCCGGGCAAGCGCCGCACCCAGGCAGTAGTAGGTGCCGATACCGAAACCCAGGTGCCGGTTGTGCGCGCGTGTGATGTCGAACCGGGCCGGATCCGGGAACACGACAGGGTCATGGTTGCCGGCATACACCGCGAGATAGAAAAGCTGGCCCGCACCGAAGTCCTGCCCGGCGACGCTCACCGGCTCGGTGCTCTCCCGCACGACCGAGACCACGGGGCCGTCGCACCGCAGCATCTCCTCGACCGCCGAGGCCATGAGCTCGGGCCGGGACTTGAGCTGGGTCAGCTGATCAGGGTGCGCCATCAACAGCGTCAGGCCGTTGGCGATCAGGATCGCGGTCGTTTCGTGCCCGGCGAACAGCAACAGCACACAGTTGGCGACGATCTCGTCCTCGTTCACCACTCCGTCCCGCTCCGCGGCCGCGAACATGCTGATCAGGTCGTCCTGCGGGTGCGCGCGCCGGTCGGCCACGATCCGGCGCAGGTAGTCCTGCATCTCCAGGACACTGCGTTGGCTGGCCCGCAACGCGTCCGCATCGGCGTAATGTAAGACCCCTTCGATGTCCTGTGACCACCTCCGCAACTGCTCGCGGTCGCCAGCGGGCATCCCGAGCATGTCGGCGATGATGTTGGCAGGCAAGGGATAGGCCAGGTCGCTGACCACGTCCATCCGGCCATGCGGCTGTTGCGCGTCGAGGATCGAACAGTTCGACAAGCCGACGGCGCACGTCGTGGTCCGCCGGGTTGTCGAGTACTGGGTGCGGCAGGTGATCTCCGCATCGAACAACCCATACGAGGCAATGCTCGACGCTTGCGCGAGTGCGGCATGACGCGCGAGCCAGACAGCGCGCCCTCAGCTCTCTTGGACGTATCGGTCGACCACGTGAAGATGTACGTGGCCGACACCCAAGCGGCAGCCGAACAGTGGTCTCGGCTGTACGGGCTGACGGTGTACGCGGTGAGCCACACTGAGCAGTCACAGGAGCGCTCAATCGCCCTGGGGCATGGCGACATCCGGCTGATCGTCACGCAGGCTTTGGTCGAGGACCACCCCGCGACTTCGTACGTCGACCTACACGGCGAGGGCGTCGCGGACATCGCACTACGGACCACGGATGCGACCCGCGCGTTCGAGGTGGCGGTCGCGCGCGGCGCGCGGCCAGTGTCCCCTCCGACGACTCGTGATGGTGTAGTGACGGCGACGATCGTGGGTTTCGGAGACGTGATGCACACGTTCGTCGAACGATCCACTGAGGACAGCCGACTGCCCGGTTTTCGAGCTGTCCCCCATGACAGCACGGACGGCCCCAATCTGTACACGATGGATCATTTCGCGGTGTGCCTCGAGGAGGGTCAGCTCGACCCCACCGTCGAGTTCTACCAGGATGTACTCGGTTTCGAGATGGTCTTCCGCGAGCGGATCATCGTCGGCCCCCAGGCAATGGACTCCAAGGTCGTGCGGAGCCACTCAGGCAAGGTCACGTGGCAGGGCGGCAATCGCGGCAGTTCATGGACCGGCAACGCCACGTTCCCGGCGGAGTTGCGCCTGGTGAACGCACCGGACGGCCCCTCAGTGGCCCGTACCCCGGTCACCGAGCTGGACTCGTTGCGCGCCGACAGCAAGAGCTGGCGGAACGAGACGGTGAACTCCGCAGACGGGCGCAACCTCTTCGCCGGGATCCTGGCCGACACCTACGAGATCACCGCGCGGTTCGACCTTCAGGGCGCGACCGCCACGCAGTTCGGTTTCGCGCTGCACAGCCGCAGCGACGGCACCGCGGACCGCTCGGTCGTGTACGACCGCAAGGCGGGCACGTTGTACGGCAAGGCGTTGGCGCCCACCGACAACGAGATCAGCATGCGGCTGCTGGTGGACCGCGGCCAACTGGAGATCTTCAGCGGTGACGGGCTGT
This sequence comes from Kibdelosporangium aridum, assembly GCF_900176515.1. GTDB lineage: Bacteria > Actinomycetota > Actinomycetes > Mycobacteriales > Pseudonocardiaceae > Kibdelosporangium > Kibdelosporangium aridum. The sequence goes on along the minus strand of NZ_FWXV01000020.1, from coordinate 49,985 downwards.
TCTCGGTCGCCGACAACGTGAACTTCGACTCGGCCGCGGTCAGCCAGGGCATTCGGCTCTTCGCGACCGGCGGCGATGTCCGGCTGAAGAGCGCGACGTTCGCCCGCCTCAGTACGAGCTGGGGCACGGCGCAGCCGACGCTGGAGAGCACCCTCGCGGGTCCGTGGCACGCCAGCGGCGGCTCGTGGACCGACACCAGCGGGGGCAAGCAGGGGCAAGCCACGGGCGACGCGTTCTACCTGAGTGCAAGCAGCGCAGGCGATACCGTCTGGCTGGGTACCGCGCAGGCCGCCGGGCTGACCTTCCGCGCCACCGGGTACACCGCGAACATCGACACCAACGGCGTGGTCAAACTCTGGCGCCCCGACCGGGACATCGCGACCTACAGCACGCCGATCGCCGCAGGCAGCACCCACCATCTGAAAGTGGAGACGACCGGCGACCGGATCAGGGTCTGGCTCAACCACGGCACCACCCCGGTCATCGACGCCACCGACACCGCCTACACGTCGGGACTGTTCGGCGCGAACGTCTACCACGGCTCCGCGACCGTCCAGAACCTGAACACCGGCTCAGGCGGCTTCACCGCGTTCTCCTCCGGACCATGGACAACGCGTGGCGGCACCTGGACCACCATCCCCGACGCATTGCACGCGAGTTCGTCCGGGGACGGCTTCTACCTCAGCGACCGCACCGGAACCGACTTCGGCTACGAAGGCGACGTATCGGTCACCAACGGCACGGCAACCGGTCTGACGTTCCGCGCTTCCGCCGACGGCGCTGGCTACACCGCGAACATCGACACCAACGGCGTGGTCGAACTCTGGCGCCCTGGTCGTGACATCGCGACCTACAGCACGCCGATCGCCGCAGGCAGCACCTACCACCTGAAGGTGCAGACGACCGGCGACCGGATCAGGGTCTGGCTCGACCACGGCACCACCCCGGTCATCGACGCCACTGACAGCACATACGGCACTGGTAGGTTCGGGGTCAACGCCTACGCCGGGAACACCACGGCGCAAAACCTCACCATCACCCGACGCGTTGAGTTGTCGCTGGCCGCGGGGCCGGTACAACCGTTGTGTGGCTTGAGAAAAGCAGCCATCTGTTGTGTAGTTTGGGATCGTGACCACGGGCAGGCTCGACGGGCACTACACGATTCTCGTCGTCGACATCAAGGAGTACAGCCGGTTCACCACTCGGCCGAAGCAGCTCGACGCCAGGAAAGGCGTTTATTGGGCGTTGCGGGCCGCATTCGATCGGTCCGGGATCCCATGGGAGAAGTGTATTCACGAGGACCGCGGCGACGGTGTGCTAGTGCTGATTCCCGGTCAGCTCTCCAAAATCCCGCTCGCCGCGCCGCTGCCGACCGAGCTGGCGCGTGCCCTTGACGAGCACAGCGCGGCGCTGCCGGAGCACGAACGGATCCAGCTGCGGGTCGCGGTGCACGCCGGCGAGGTTGCCGGAGACAGTTACGGCTACACCGGAACGGCCATCAACCTGACCTTCCGGCTGGTCAACTCGGCGCCATTGCGTGGGGCGCTGGACAAGTCCGACGGTTTGGTGGCGCTCGCCGCGTCGACCTGGTTCTATGACGAGGTCATCCAGCACCACGCCTCGGCGCGGCCGAAATCTTACCGGCGCGTTTTCGTGGAGAACAAGGAAACCCGGATACACGCGTGGATCAGCCGCCCGGACGACCCGTATCCGGATCGGGTATCCGACGACGACGTCATTCCGGACCGCGATTTCGAGGAACGCTACGTCGACTTCGTCCGGGAGGACAACTCGGGTTTCGAGCTGTTCAAGGTGGCCAGGCGGCGGGGATCCCGGGACTATTCCTTCGACAAGTACTACGTCGTCCCGCCGATCACGCGACGGCAGGCGGCTACGTCCGCCCCAGAGCTGACCGGCGCGGGCACGGACTCCGCCAACGCCATCGCCGGCGCGCGTCGCGTGCTGCTGCTCGGCGGAGCAGGCGCAGGCAAGACGACCTTCCTGACGTGGCTGGCCAACGACGTCGCGCGCCGGCATGACGAGGAGGGCCCATGGCACCGGGTCGTGCCGTTCCTGATCTCGTTGCGCCACTTCTCGGAAACCAACCTGCCGGACGATCTTGAGCGACTGCTGGCCGCCGTCGCGCCCGCGCTCGCTGAGGAGAAGCCGGCGGGCTGGGTCACCGAACTGTTCGGGTCCGGACGTGCGATGCTGCTGGTCGACGGGCTCGACGAGCTGGTGGAGAATCGCCGGGCAAAAGCCCAGCGCTGGATCGAAAAGTTCGTCCGCTCTTATCCGGACGCGCGTTATGTCGTGAGCACCCGGCCGTCCGCAGTGGACGATCACTGGTTCGTCGACACCGACACCGCGATCGGCCTTGATCGCTTCGAGCTGCCGGAGCTCAGCCGCCCCGGCCTCGGGCGGGTGATCGACCGCTGGTTCGCCGCGGCGGCCGACCTCGAGCCCAGCGCCGAGCAGCAGGAGCTGCTGAAGAGCTACCCGCAGCGCCTACGGGCCGAGTTGGACACCCGCCCGAACCTGCGTGGCCTGGTGTCCAGCCCGCTCATGGCCGGGCTGTTGTGCGCGCTGTACCGCGAAGACCAGTACCTGCCCCGAACCCGCCGGGATCTGCTCGACCAGGCACTGGACCTGTTGCTTGCCCGCTGGGACGACACCGCGCACCGCGGCATGGCCGTCGTCGGGGAGCTCGACCTTGTCAAAACCGAGAAACAGATCCTGCTGGAGCGATTCGCCTCGCCGATGGTGCGACGCAACGAACTGTTGGTGCCCAGGCCGGACGCGCTCGACCGGCTGGGCGAGGCGAAGAAGGAGTTACGGGCCCAGGCCATCGACTCCGGCCAGCTGCTGCAGCATCTGCTGGAACGGTCCGTGCTGCGGGAGAACCCGGCCGACCACAAGATCCAGTTTCTGCATCGCACGTTCCGCGACTACCTGGCCGCAGCCGACATCGTCAAGCGGGGCAGCCTGGACGAACTGGCCAGCCGGGCGCACGAGGATTCCTGGTACGAGGTGGTCTTCATGGCAGCGGCCCGGGCGAGAGAGGGCGAGGTCGCCGATCTGCTCGACGCCCTGCTGCGGCGCGCCAGGCGCAGCAGCACCGACCGCTCGACCGCCGACCGGCTGAAGCTGGTCGCGGCGGCGTGCCTGGAGTACGCCGACGTGGTCGACCCGTACAGCAGGCGCCTTGAAGTGGAGAAAGCAGCTCGCCAGCTGGTGCCACCGGCCGACGTGCAGCAGGCGGAGATGCTGGCGAAGGCCGGCCGGTTCGTCGTCGGCCTGCTGCCCGGACCGGACGAGCTGACCGGGCCGAACCGGGACACGGCGGCGGCCGCGGTGCTGCGGACCCTCGCGCTGGTCGGTGGTGAGGAGGCGTGGGAGAAGATCCGGCCGTTCACGGCGATGCACCAGTCCACGGTCGTCGAGGAGTTGTTACGCGGATGGCGGACCTTCGACTTCTCCGACGAATACGCCGCCGATCTGCTATCCAAAGTGGACTTTGGCGAGCGGGTGCTGAACGTCCACCGCTGGGGGATGCTGTCCCCGCTCCGGCACTTGACCACCCTGCGCGCGGTGAAGCTGATCGGCGATCTCGCGCTGGTCAGCGACCGCGACGGCATGCGCCCGCTCGCAGCTCTGCAGCGGCTGCGCCGACTGGAGATCGCCTCCAACGAGATCGTGCGAGACCTGCACCCCTTGGCGGACTGTGCCGTACTGCGAGTACTGATCATCTCCGGCTACAGCGCACTACGGGACCTGTCCGGGCTGAAGGGTTCCCCCGTGCAAGAGCTCCGCCTGCTCACGATCGGCCGGACGGTGCACGGCTATCCCAGCCTCGGCACGCTGGCCGGAACTGGGTTGAGCTCGCTGACGATTCGCCACCCCGGGCTTTCCGGCGGCCTCGACCCGCTTCCGGCTGACCTGCCACTGACCGAGCTGGCGGTGCACAACCGCGCGGACAGCCGATCGCTGCTGGGCATCGAGCGATTCCCGCTGCTGGCCAAGGTAACCGTCACCGGTGTGCCGCAGCCCAAGGAGATCGCGGCGCTGTGCGCGCTGCCCGGACTGCGCCACCTCGTGCTGCACGATGCGCACCCAGTCGCCGACCTGGCCCGGCTGCAGCCTCTGGCCGACCGGCTCGACGTCCTCGAGCTACGCGGCGTGGACGCGCCTGATGTCCGGTCTGCAATGAAGGCAGTCGGCGGCGAGCTCACCGCGAAGTTACGCACACGCGCGCATTCCTGATGCACAGGTGGAAAAGAGCTGTTATCAGCGCGGAACCTCGGCGGCAACACCAGGTGCCCGCGAGGACACGTGAACCACCAGTCCCCCTTCACGAGCGGTACAGGCCAAAGCAGCGATCCGGATCCAGCTGACGAGCAGAGCTAGCGTCAGCGGGATCAGGTCCTTCGCACTGGCACCAGACGGTCGTCGTCAGGATCGGTCGGGATGGCTTGCGGCGTTGCCCGAGGTGCCCTGGGCAGTAGGCGCCGCCACGGCGGATTCGTCGGCGTAGACCATGAGGGTGGAACCGCCGATGGCAAGCACGATGCCGATGAACCCGTAGACCGACGGCATGGTTTGGTAGACGATCAGCGAGAGCACGATGGTGAGGACCGGCGCGAGCGCGTTGGTCACCGGCGCGACAATGGTTGCTTTGCCGCGAGAGAGCGCCATGACGAGGAACAGCGCGCCGACGGCGTTGAGCAGCTGGATCCCCAGCGTGAGGGCGGGAGCCTGCCACGGGGCGTCGCTGGGGAACTCCCCCATCATCAACCAGGCGACGGGCACGAGCAGCAGCCCGCTGATGGTCATCCACGCGAAGGTCGTGGCGTCGTTGACGCCGACGTTGGCGGCTTTCTTCATGTAGTACGCCTGCACGCCCCATGCGACCATGACGATCAGTGCCAGGACCAGCCATGGTCCGGCGGCGGCGTCACCTGAGCCGCTGCTGATGCTGAACAGGACGATGGATGCCAGTGCGGCGACCACGCCTATGGTGGCCAGCATGCGGATGCGCTCCCGCAGGATGACCACCGCCATCAGCACGGTGATCGCGGGAGAGATCGAGATGAGCGGGAAGATCAGGTACGCCGGTCCGATGGTGAGGGCCTTGAACAGCACGAGCTGGCCACCGGCGCCGGTGAGGCCGACAACAAGGCCGTACACCGCCGCGATGGGGCGCCGGTCCAGCTTCTGGCCGCGCATGGCGAAGTAGGCGGGAATCAGCATCGTGAAGGCCCACAGGATGTACACCATCTCGTTGGGATAGTCGTACAACGAGGTCGGGGTGCTGGAGAATGCTCCCCAGACGCCCCAGAACAACACCAGGAGTCCCGCGTACGGGATCCAGCGGCCACGGGTTGTTGTGCGGTCAGGCATCATTGCCTCCTTGGAATACGGTGGTCGCGTGGGTCCGTAGCCGGTCGACGGCCTCGGTGCGCAGTGGTGTGCCGGCCAAGCGGGCCGCGTACAGCGCAGCACCGAGGACAGGCGGGAGGAGCGGGTCGCGCAGATCGACCGGCGTGTCAGCGAGGCGTTCATGGAACGCGCCACGCACCTCCTCGCTCGCGAAGACGCCGCCGGACCACGAGACTGGGACGATGTCGCCGGGCGCGTAGCCGAGCTGGGCGATGGTGGTCTTCACGAGGTCGGCCAGCCGCCTGCCCGCCTCGCGGAGGATCTCCACGCAGGTGGTGTCGCCGTCGGCCGCAGCCGCGGTGACGACCCGGGCCAGGGATGCCACCTTCATCCGGTCGCCCTGCCACCGGTTGAGCACCACGTCGACAAGGTCCAAGTCGGTGGCGAGCCTCAGATGGTCGGCAATGTGCTTGTGCAGCGGCCCAGCGGGCAGCCGGCCGTCAGACATCCGCGCGAACGCGTTCAGCCCACGGATGGCGATCCAATAGGCCGACCCCTCGTCGTCGAACAGCTCGCCCCAGCCGCCGACGCGCAGCCCGCGGCCGTTGTGTTCGCCGTAGGTCATGGATCCGGTGCCGGCGATCACGTTGACGCCGTCAACGGCTCCCAGCGACCCCGCCCAGCCGGCCACCATGTCGTTGTCACAGCCGTACCGCTGGTGACCGAGCACCCGGTCCGGGATGGCGTTCAAGGCCGCAAGATCGCCGCTGACCTCGCCATAGCCCGGAAGCGCGACGAACGCGTAGGTGATGTCCGCCGGGGTGATACGGGTTTCGCCGCAGACCGACGCGACGCCGCTGCGCAGGACGTCCTCGACCAGGCCGATGTTCCGCCCGAGGTAGTAACTGCTCGGGGCCAGAGCGGTGGCGAGGAGCTCGCCGTCACCTGTCAGCAGCGCGAACGCGGTCTTGGTGCCGCCGCCGTCCACGCCGAGGAACATGCCAAGGTCACTGGTCGAGCGCATGGATGGTGACTCCCTCCACGACTCGGTTCACCTCGCGGGCCGGGAAAGGATTGTCGGGACTGAGCCCCAGTGCACGTGACGTTGCCAGGGCGATGTGCTGGGCGGCCAGCAGGAGTACCGGTGCGACGGCGACATCAGGCAGGTGGCCGAGTCCTGGGAACGACCAAGTCTCCTCTTCCGCGTCGTCGCGGCATCCCACGGTGATCAGCTGCCCGTCGGGCAGAGCTGAGCGGAGCTCGTGCACGATGTCGAGGTCGTAGCGGCGCGTGTAGGGGTCGTTGGACAGGTACACGACCACCACCGTGGTGGCGGTGAGCACCGACTTGGGGCCGTGCCGGAATCCCAGCGGCGAGTCGAAGTAGCTCACGACGCCGCCGGCGGTCAGCTCGAGCAGTTTGAGCGCGGACTCGCGGGCCACTCCGGTCAGCAGGCCGCTGCCGAGGTAGACGAACCGGTCCGCATGGTCCTCGGCCAGTTCTCGTGCCCGCTTGGCCAGGTCCGGCAGCGCGGCTGCTGCGACGTCGGCGAGCAGCGCGATGTCGTGGCGTCCACCCAGCACAGTCAGCGCGGCCAGCATCATGCTGGTGACGCTGGAGGTCATGGCGAATCCGCGGTCGTTGGTGCCTTCGGGCATCAGAAGCGCGAGGCTGCGGCTGCCGCTCGTGGTTCGGTACAACCGTCCGTCCGGGTTGCAAGTGAGGATCAGGTGCCAGCAGTCGGTCAACACCTCGTCGGCGAGCTGGACCGCGGCGAGCGACTCAGGGCTGTCCCCGGAACGGGCGAAGGAGACCAACAGTGTCGGGTAGTCCTCGGCCAGGTGCTCACGCGGGTTGCTCACCAGATCTGTGGTGGCCACCGCGTCCACACGACGGCGTAGCGCCCGCGTCAGCCCGGGAGCGAGGATTTGCCCGGCGAACGCTGACGTGCCAGCGCCGGTGAGCACGATCCGCAAGTCGTTACGCGCCAACAGTGGCGCGAGAAACGCGTCGATCCGTCCCTGATCGGCGCCCAGGGAGCCGGCGAGCGCGCGCCACACGTCTGGCTGTTGGGCGATTTCCCGTGCGGTCCACAGGTCCTCGGTCATGCGGAGAAAGTAAGGACGGCCAGACTGGTCTGCAATGAAACTACTACTGGTACGATACTGGTATGCAAGGCTCCGACCACGGATTACGGCCGCTGGCACTCCCCCGCGGCGCCTTCGGTCCGGAGTCGGTTCCCTTGTACGAGCGAGTCGCGGGCCAGTTGTGGGAAGACCTGCGGGCAAGCGGAGCGCGCAGCAGCGACCGTCTCCCGTCCGAACGGATCCTCGCCGAGCGCTACCACGTCTCCCGGGTGACCATGCGCTCTGCGCTGGGACTGCTCGCCGAGCACGGCGCAGTCCAGGCCGCGCCCGCCCGCGGCTGGTTCGTCGCCGGCGAGGTGACCGCCGCGACCGCGACCGCACACGTCGAGGGATTCGCGGACTACGCCCGCAAACACCGCATCCCGCTCAGCACCCGGGTGCTGTTGTCCCGTGTCCGCCCCTGCACTGTCCGGGAGGCACAACGCCTGCGGATCACCCCGGGCGACAGCCTCTTCGAGATGCGGCGGCTCCGCTCCCTCAACGGCATGGTCGTCGCCCTCGAACACAACCGGCTACCGCTCGCCCTGTGCCCGGTCCTCGTCGACACGGACTTCACCCACGCGTCGCTGTACGCCACGCTGCTGACCGCCGATCCTCCCCAGATCCCGCGGCACGCGGAGTACGCCGTGGAAGCCCGGCCTCCCAACCGCGAGGAGGGCCGCCTGCTGGAGTTGGCGGGCACGTCTGTCCCAGTCTTGATGGCACGACAGCTGACCTACAGCCAGCACGGCCACCCATTGGAACTCACCGACCAGGCGTACCGGGGCGACCGATACCAGTTCCGCGCCGCCATCACCTAGGCCGTGTCTCAAAGTCCTCGTGACACGACCTAGGCGCAAAGGGAGACCACGCCCAAGATCAGGTCCGGTTGGTGATGGAGGCCCGGAAGCGGTAACGGTCGCCCCGGTAGACCTGGACGGTCAGTTCGATCGGGCGGTCGTCCTGGTTGAAGGTCAGCTGGGTCGCGACGAGCATCGGCATGGTGTCGCCGGTCTCGAGCAGCTCCATCTCCCGTGGCGTCGGGTGTCGGGCCTCGACCGAGTAGTCGGCGACGCGCGGCAGCTGTGGTGGGTCCGCCGCGCGCAGGGTGGCGTACAGCGAGGCGTTGTTGAAGTCGGTGTCCGCCAGAGCAGGGCAGACCGTCAACGGGAGGCGGTTGTGCTCGAGCACGACCACCAGGTCGTCGAGGAAGCGCAACCGGTGGAGGTCGAAGAGGTCGGCGCCGGGCGCGATGCGGAGGTGTTCGGACTCGGGCACCGTCGCCGGGCGAACCGTGGCGGACAGTACCCGGCTGCTCGCCGTCAGGCCGTTGACCTCGGCGTAGTCGGCGAAGCCCTGGACCTGAGGCGCTGTCGCCACAGACGCCGCCGCAGGTTCGGCCGACTGGTCAAGCTCGGCGACGAACCACCCGCGCGACGACGTGGGCCGCACGATGCCTCGCGCCTCCAGTTCAGCGAGAGCGGCTCGCAGAGTCACGCGTGACACGCCGTATCGGGTCGCCAGCGCTCGCTCGGAGGGCAGTCGGTCGCCCGCGCACGCCGCGGTGGCACGCAGATCGTCCAGCAGCTGCGCGGCGGTGCGCTCGTACAGCGGCAACGCGTCGTCCGCCAACAGGCCACGGGGCAGCGGCGTCTTCACAACGGGCATACCAGAACGATACCGGTCCTTTTTGGCCCCAAATCGGACGACCGGAGCATACCGATACAACCCATTGACAAGCCATTTTTAGACCACTTACGTTCGCCGGGTAGACCGCCGACTCGCTGTCGGACACGCACCTGACAACGAAGGGGAGTTCGACATGGCCAACATGAAGCGGCGAACTGTGCTGAAGGTGGCGCTGGGAGGTGCAGGCGCGGCCGCGTTTCCCGTTCTGGCCGGCGGCGCCGGATCAGCAGCCGCCGCACCGAACCGTGGACCCGACCTCGTGGGGGTCGGCGACACCTCCATCACTGTGGAGTTCGACGACAAGCTGCGTAGCCGAGTGGCTTTGAAGGGCGCCAACGTCACGCGCTTCGACGCTGGAGAAGCTCTGTTACTGGGCAACAGGACGATCGACGCGTTCGCTTACCGCAGCCACCAGACTCGCAAGACGTGGCACCCCCGGCACGGAGCGGGGATCCAGGTGACGATCCAGGGCGACTCCGCTGAAGGCGTACGGAAGACGGTCGAGCTGACCTCCTTCGAGCGCCTCGCGGGGATGGTCGTGATGACGGTGACCTACACCAACCTGTCCGGCGCCGTGCTGAACGTGACCGGGTGGCGCAACGGTGCCCACGAACTCCTGGACGCACCGGGCGGGTTCTACACCTTCTCCGGTACCACGCACGAGGACCGCCGCGACTGGGTGCAGCAGATGACGGACGGGTTCGCCCAGGAGAACTCGCTCGGGATGGTGTCCTCCGACTACGGCGGCGGTACTCCGCTGGCGACTGTCTGGCGCCGCGACGCGGGCCTGTCCATCGGACACGTCGAACCCGTGGCCAGGATCCTGCGCATGCCCGTGCGCAGAACGGGCGGCGGCGCGAGCATCGCCATCGAAGGCGACACGCCCCGTGCCCTGCAACCGGGCAAGCAGCTGACCACCGACACCACGTTCCTGACGGCACACCCGCGCGACCATTTCGTGCCGCTGCAACGCTATCGGCAATACATGGGCGACATCGGTCAACGCGCACCCGAGACGCCCAGTGCCGCAGTTGAGCCCATCTGGTGCGCCTGGGGTTACGAACGTGGTTTCACCGTCGAGCAGATCGTCGGGACGCTCCCGAAGGTGGCCGATGTCGGTCTCAAGTGGGCTGTGCTCGACGACGGCTGGCAGACCAACGAGGGCGACTGGGACATCAATACGCAGAAGTTCCCGCGCGGTGAAGCGGACATGCGAGCCTTCACCAAGCAGATCCGGGACGCGGGACTGCGGCCGCGTCTGTGGTGGGCCCCGCTCGCGGCCGACCCCGACAGCAACCTGTTCAGGCAACGCCCCGACATGCTGCTGTTGGACCGTGACGGCAACAAGCAGGTGGTCACCTGGTGGGACGCCTTCACCTTGTGCCCGGCGTACGAGCCCACTGTGGACTACTTCGTCGCGCAGGCGAGGAAGTTCATCCGCGACTGGGGCTATGAAGGGCTCAAGATCGACGGCCAGCACCTCAACGCCGTCATCCCGTGCCACAATCCGGCGCACGGCCACGCCCGCCCCGAGGAGTCGACCGAAGGCGTGGCGCGGTTCTGGAAGCGGGTGTACGACGCGGTGCATAAGGCGAACCGCGACGCCGTCGTCGAGCTCTGCCCCTGCGGCACGGCCTTCGCCTTCCACAACCTGCCCTACGTCGACCAGTACCCGGCCTCGGACCCGCTGTCGTCCTACCAGGTTCGCACCAAGGGCAAGACGATGAAAGCGATGATGGGTTCGGGCAGCAGCTACGCGGGCGACCACGTGGAACTGAGCGACGGCGGCGACGACTTCGCGTCCAGTTACGGCGTGGGAGCGGTGCTGTCGACCAAGTTCACCTACCCGCAGGCCTCTCCGAACGATCCGTACGTGCTCACCCCGGAGAAGGAGGTCTTCTGGCGCAAATGGGTAGGCCTGTACAAGAAGAACATGCTGTCCACCGGCGAGTACCGGGGCGAGCTGTACGACATCGGTTTCGACAAGCCCGAGGCGCATGTCGTCGCCAAGGACAAGACTCTGCACTACGCCTTCTACGCCGACCGGTGGCACGGCAAGGTCGAACTGCGCGGCCTGGGCCGCAGCCGGTACCGCCTCACGGACCCGTTCAACGGTGTCTCGCTCGGCACCGTCGACGCCCAGCACAACACCGTGAAGGTGACCTTCGAGCAGTTCCAGATCATCGTGGCGGAGCCGATCAGCTGATCTGATCCGCCGAGGTGCCCGGAGCCAGGCCCGCCTGGCCCGGGCCGTCCACGGTTCGGGTCATCCTGGCCGCGAACCCGTTCACGGCGTGCTGGAACACACGGGTCACCTCGGCGCCGTGACGCTCGGCCAGAGCCGTGCCTTGCCGGGAGGCGGCCGGAAACGCCTTGTCGCGCAGTTGGATCAGGTAGCTGTCAGCGATGGCGTCGACGGCGTCGGCGTAGCGGCATGGGTCTACCAATGATCACGGCATCTCCTCGATTCCAGGAAACGCAGGGCAACCTGCATGCCAGCGCGCCGATGCCCGAAACAACGAAATGGCGGACTCGCGCCAATGCCAGTGTGCACTGAACCAGGAGAAACAGTCTCTGTGGATGTCAAGCGAAAGACGACACAGCGAAACCGAACACCTACTCCCACGAAGATGGCCAACTCTTGCCAGACGCGTACAGGTCCACCAGTTTGGACAGGATCATTCCGCTGAACATACCGGATGTGCTTGAGGGACAACAGATCCACTGTCTCGGACGTCCGCGGCTCGCACCGGCTGGCCGGCTAGATTGACGACGTGGCAACACGTTGAGGGTGACTTGTTGTAGGCCCTCAGGCCCATAGCATGGCTTTCGTGTCCACGGCTACGACGGAGGATGACGAGTGAGCACAGTCCAGGCGTCCGACAGCAGGCGTCTCGATGTCTTCGCGGAAGGGCCGGAACATGCGCCCGCACTGCTGTTCCACCACGGAACCCCGGGCGCTGCCGAGTACTACGCGCCCCTTGTCGCGGCGGCGAAGGCAGCCGGATTCCGGTGGATCTCCTACACACGGCCAGGTAACGGCGGCTCTGACCGGTCGCCGGGGCGCACAGTGGCCGATGCCGCGGTAGATTCCGCAACGGTACTGGACGCGCTGGGAGCCGGCGAGTTCGTGACAGCCGGTCTGTCCGGTGGTGGCCCGCACGCGCTGGCTTGCGCGGCACTGCTGCCCAGCCGGTGCGCGGGGGCCGTGACTGTAGGCGGGCTCGCCCCGCGGACCGAGTTCGTCACCGCCGGGCTCGACTGGACCGATGGTATGGACCAGACCAATGTCGCCCAGTTCGACGCGGCCGGTGCCGGAGAGAACTCGTTGCGTGAGTTCATCAAACCGTTCGCGGACCAGATCGCCACGCTCGACGGCGCCGGGGTGGCCGGCATGCTCGGCAGTCTCGTGGACGCCCCCGATCGCGCCGTTCTCACCGGAGGCTACGCCGACTACATCGCTGCGAGCTTCAAGGAGGCGACCCGCGTCGGCATCGACGGCTGGGTCGACGACTTCCTCGCGTTCGTCCGGCCGTGGGGTTTCGCACTCGCCGATGTCCAGCGCCCGGTCGCGGTGTGGCATGGGTCCGAGGATCGAATGGTTGCCCCGCGGCACGGCGCGTTCCTGGCCGAACACCTCCCGGATGTCCGTCCACACCTATTGCCGGGCGAAGGGCATCTGTCCCTCGGTGTCGGCTCCTTTGCCGAGATTCTCGCCGAAACCAAGGCATTCCTGGACTAGCTGTCGCGGGTCATGAGGTTGTTGACGCCCCGCTGCTCGCGCGAACGGACATACATCCGCTCTTTTCCGGCTACTGACACATTTCAACCACCGCAACCGTGAATTTCGTACGATACATCGGATATCTGCCTACTTTGGGAGAGATTCGATGGGTATCAAACGACGACGCGTGCTGCTGGGGACAGCCGCAGTACCACTATTGGGCGCGACGCCTGCCGTGGCGGACGTGACCCCGCAGTCGGTCATCTGGGATGGCGACCCCGCCAGGGGAACCAGCGTGTTCGACGGCCTCGAGCGGGATCCGGGCTCGATAACGGTGGCGAATGACCCGCAGGGCACCTTCGGCCGGTGTTTCCGGTACCAGACCCAGGACTGGTCCAACGGCAAGGAGCGTTGCGAGAGCAGAGGATTGCGCAATCCCGACGGTTCAGTACTACGCCTGAACTCGGCATACGAGGGACGCACCCTCTACATGGGCTGGCGGGCATTGTGGAACGTCAACCCGAACAACGCGTGGATCGCCGTGTATCAGCTGCACATCTCTGGAGCGAGCGGTGGGCAGGCGAAGTCCGGCCCGTTCGTGCTGCGCACGGTAGGCGACGGCATGCTGCACTTTCAGCTCACCGCACCGGCGGGCGCGACCAGGCACATCTGGTCGACCAGGTTCCCGGTGAACCAGTGGAACCGGATCGTGGTCGGGATGCGAGTGTCTCGAGGCGGCGACGGCTGGGTGGAGTTCTGGTGGAACGGTGTCCAGCAGAGGTTCAGCAACGGCCAGACCCGCTATCCCTGCCCGACGTTGTGGGGCAGCCACATCAACCACAAGTGGGGCGTCTACCGCTCCGGTAGCAACAGCGGTACCAGCGTCGCCTTCCTCAACCGCGCCCGTCTTGGCACCACGCTCGCTGACGTCGCGCTCTGATCCAGTCCCACCACCTATCGCTGGTTTTCCTCCGCCGCCCAGCGATGGGCAACCGTGATGGTCGACCATCCGGACTGCTCGTGGATCTCGACTCGACTGGCGGTCGTTCCCAGGCCGGGACTACGTCGCACTGCGCACGAACGGTTCTGGGCCCGCGGTTGTCACGTGTCTGCCGCCATCACCGTCGCAGTGTCCCGCGTTACCCTCCCGCGACTCGCGGGGAACGAGCCGGTGCCCGTCGGCAAGTGGATCACCACGAGGAACGGCAGGTAAGACGCGCTCGCCTGCCGCGTCACCAAGACGGTGGAGCTTCGATGTCTCCCCAAGGGGCAACTCACAGTGCGATGTACTTGGTGTCCAGGCACTCCTGGATACCGCCGTCCCGGCCACCGATCGGTTCTGCTGCGTTTCCCGCTCGGCCAGCTGTCCAACGACGCCACCGTCATCGTCCCTCTGGCACCCTCCGCCTGGGCACCGCTGTACGGCATGCTCAAGGACGTCGATAGCTCTGCCTACAGCGGCGAGGACGCCTCTTCCTGACGGCGTGTGCCGCCGCGGAAGGCGGCTACGACGGCGATCGCTACGACCACGTGCATGAGCATGAGGCCGACGACGTTTCCGGCCGTCGCGCCACTGTTCAGCAGAAGCACATCCGGGATCCAGGTGAGGACCAGCACGACCGGAACGACCACGCGTAGTGCCCGTGGGGCATAGCGGGAAACCACGGTCCAGCCGACCGCCCCCAGGACGATTCCGATCAATGTCAGGGACAAGTATTGCGCAGGAACGAGGCCTGCCCCGATGCCGCCGTCGTCGAATTGGCGCGCGGCCAGCGCGATGGCCGTATTTGCCGCCAACGCGATCAGGGCGGCCACACCGAGCCTTATCGCGATGCCGCGGATTGAAATGCTGGTGGTCATAGCCATCCCCGCCTTGGGTTGTCTGTGCAACCCAAACTAAGTGGGTTGCGTGTTGAAGTCAAGCGGGATCTACGGAAGGCTGTGAGCGTGACATCGGAGAACGGCGCACCGGTGGGCTGGCGCGGCGATGATCGCGGCTTTGCCTGGCTCAACCTGGTGAAAGTGCTGCTCACGCTGCCCGGCGCGCTGGAAAGCCAGCTCATCCGCGATGCGGATCTCACGCTGCTCGGCTACATGATCCTCTCCCGGCTGGCCGCGCTACCCGACGCGACTCTGCGGATGAGCGAAGTCGCCCAGATGGCGAACGGGTCGTTGCCACGGACCTCTCACGCGGTGACGCGACTCGAAGAACGCGGATGGGTGAAACGAACCTTGTGCACCGGCAAAGGACGGCGGTTCACCACCGTGACGCTCACCAACGCCGGCCGCGCTCACGTCGAGGCCGCAGCTCCCGGGCACATCGCCAACGTTCACCGGCTAGTTGTGGAACCCCTGGGCGACGACTTCAGGGCGATCTGTGCCGCCGCCGAACGCATCGTCGAAACCCTTGGACTGCCCGTTGCCGGTGAGCCCGGCCTTTGATGGCCGGCAGTACATACAGCGGCGACAGGTGTCTGTGGCGCGCAAGCTGGTACTTCAGGATCCCGGACTTGTAGCAGATCACCTGGTTGCCGTTGAGCACCGACGGGAACCAGTACGCGGACTTGTCGTCCGGCGTCTTGCAGTGAGTCGTTGGCGCTGTTGGCGTTGATGGAGTCGTTGCCGAGGAAGGTGTGCAGGTGCGACGCGCCCGGGGACGCGATCACGTGGTCGGCGGCGTTCAACAGCAAGTACATCGACAACAGCGGCGGCCTGGCGAACACGCCTGTGCAGGTGAACGGCAACCGGCTGACCGTGACTGCCCCGGATCGCCTTGGCGTCTGGAAGGTCTACGTCATGGCCGAGGACGGCCACGGCAACATCGGCATCAAGACGAAGTCGGTCCGGGTCGTGGCGCCACAACCGGCCGGAGTGAACGTGGCACTGGGCAAGCCGTCCACCGCGTCGTCGTACCAGCAGATCGGTGACGGCGCACCACTGTGCGAGGAAATCGATGCCACCTGGGTGGGTCCTCAGAATCTGCTTACCCAAGACGTGGACGTCCTGGTACCCGCGGCGCTGGGCGGTTGGCCTGCCGTGCACCGTTCTGCAACCGTCCTCTGCGCTGTCGAGAAACGCCATGCTGATCAAATATGCACACAGCAGCGCTTGATTGAGCAGATTCAAGCAGATACGGTACGGCGCTGATCCGTCACGAGCTGTAAACGGAACGGAGTTCCCATGGCCGGAACACTCCGCAGGCTCGCTGCCTGCCTATGCGCCTGCACCGCCTTCCTTGCCGCACAACCCGCGAGTGCCGCCGATACGACCGTCACCTACACGCCGTCGGCGGAGAACTTCGCCAACCCGGAGCGGGGGCTGTACCACCACACCGGGGACTGCGACAAACAGGTCTTCGACGCCGCCGTGCTGCGCAACTACCGCACACAACAGGGCATCTCGCTCGTGATGTGCGTGTTCTACCTGGCGGAGTTCAGATCCGCTCCGATCAGCCAGGCCGCGCTGACCCACCTGCAGCGGCAGTTCGACGCCGCACGCACGGCCGGAGTCAAGGTGATCCTGCGTTTCGCGTACACCACGAGCACGGACGGCGCCGACGCACCCAAGGACCACGTGCTGGCCCACCTCGACCAGCTCGCCCCGGTCCTGAACGCCAACAGCGATGTGATCCACCTGATGCAGGCGGGGTTCATCGGCGCCTGGGGCGAGTGGTACTACACGCAGAACTTCGGCAACGCAGGCGTGATCAGCGCGACCGACTGGACAAACCGGAAAGCCGTCACGGACAAGATCCTCAGTGTCCTGCCGGCGACGCGGATGGTCCAGCTGCGGACTCCGAAGTTCAAACGGACCATGTACAGCGCCAGCCCGCTCTCCCCCGGCGACGCGTACAACGGCACAACCCTGGCACGCCTGGGACACCACAACGACTGTTTCCTGGCCAGCCCGGACGACTTCGGCACGTACGAGAACCCGTCCGTCGAGTACCCGTACCTCGCCGCGGAGACAACGTACCTCGCCATGGGCGGCGAGACCTGCGCGCCCAACCCGCCGCGATCCAGTTGTCCCACGGCCACAAGCGAACTAAGCAGCTTCCACTGGACATACCTCAACACCGACTACCACACCGGCGTGCTGGACAGCTGGCGCGCCGAAGGCTGCATGGCCGACGTGACCCGCCGCCTCGGCTACCGGTTCACCCTGCAGACTGGCACATTTCCCAGTGCGGCAACGCGTGGCGGCCAGTTGCGCGCCAGCATCTCGTTGAAGAACGACGGCTGGGCCGCCCCGACCAACCCGCGCGGCGCCGCTCTCGTCCTGCGCAACACAGCAACCGGCGCGTACTACTGGTTCACCGTCGAAGCCGACCCCCGCAGGTGGCATCCGGGCAGTACGACGACGATCTACCCTGCGGTCACGTTGCCCGCCGACATGCCGACAGGCATCTACACCCTGCTGCTCGTCCTGCCGGACAACCAGTTGACGTCCCGGCCCGACTACTCGATCAGGTTCGGCAACGAGAACGTCTGGGAAGCGACGACAGGCTTCAACAATCTACGCCACACCGTCACCGTCTCCTGACCCGAGGGCTCGCGGCACGACCCGGCCGTCAAATGGCCGGCAGCGGCGTCACCGCATCACTCGCCACCAACGGCCTACTTCGAATGATTTTCCTCGTCGACATGGCACCGCATACTCCCTCGCGCCATGGCTCCACTGTGGGCGTGGGAGCCGCCAGATCTCAGACCTGCAGTGGTCGCTCAGGCCAGTTCAGCAAGCGCGCACCGAGAATCGCCGCCTCGAGGGTGAAGCGCTGCGCGGGGTCTCGTGGGTCGTGTCCGGTGAGATGTTTCGGGTTGAGAATCTCGACGTGCGTTTCACGACGCGAAGATGGATCCCTATGGGCCAGCAGATCCAGTCCGTGCCGCTGCTCCACCACGTGCAAACCTACGCCGGCGAACACCGAGGAACCGAGTCAAAGCCGAACAACAGGCCCAACCGCCAGTACAGCCTCGAACGGTTCGACCACACCGCGAGCGGAATCACCACGATCACCAGCAACGGACTGCGCCACATCGACAGCGACGCGCCATTCGGCGAAGAAATCGCCTGCACACTCCGCACCCCACAAGCCGGATACGCACGCGCCATCGTCGGCGCGATGTGCGAGTTCATCACCCTCAGACGCACCCGCATCGAATACGGCCAGATCATCGACAACCACAACCACCTCTTCGACGGGACAGGCAAAGAGGGCCTACTCGCCGCCACCCACCCGCGCTTCGACGAGAAGTTCAACTACATCACACGCAACCCCAACGCCGCCCGCACAAGCGACAACATCGAACTGCAGATCGTCACCCTCCTCCCGATCAGCCGGCACGAGATCGAGCTTGCCGCGCCCGACATCGATCTGCTCTACGAGCAATGGCAGAAAAACCACCCTGACTTGCTTGACATCACCAGACCATCCGCCCTGTAGCGGCTGCAATCCGCGCGATACGCCAGATGTTCGGCCGCGCCAAACCCGACCTACTCCGCAAACGAGTCCTACTCACCGACTGAACCAAACCGATCAGATCACGGAAACCGTGCCAGAACCACGAATGGAGCGGCGTTGACACCACAGGTTCGAATCCACGTTCCTAGCTGGCCGAAACGGCACCAACCAGCGCCGACTGGCCCTATCGCGCCGCACGTGCAGCGCACCGCGCAAACGCGTGCATAGGAGTTGTCACCATGCTGCAACGGTCTTCAACCGACACGACCAGGGTGGATGTTCAGCGCCGTTTGCCACAGTTCGGGATTGTTACCCAAATCACATCCCGCAGCGGGCTACTTGGCGACCCTATTTGGCTGTTGGGTCAAAAAGTTTCATGATCCACTCCAGTTTCGCTCCAGAATCGGCCTGTTGATCTTGATTTAGATCAATGTGGACAGTTAGAGCATGATCATCCGGCAAACACAAAAAGGCCCTCCGACCTGATGATTCATTCAGATCAGAGGGCCTACTTGCGACCGTCGGGACGACAGGATTGAACCTGCGACCCCTTGACCCCCAGACAGGTCCATAAAGGAGGGTCACCTGCGGAAACAGAGAACCCCCTGCACAACACAGGTCCGTTGAGGTCAGTTTACCGCATCTCAAGCATCTACAAGCAGAACGAACTCTCCCAATTTTCTCCCACTCCCAGGCAGGCGACGCACAGCACCCAAGGCGCCCCACCACCATCACCAAAGCCGAAGCCCGAAGACACCCGCTGGCCCAAGGCAACGTAGACGGTCCTCTTGAGACTATCCACACCGGAACATTGCACACTTGACGTGCTATCAAAGGCGCATGGTTCGTGATCGTGCAATGCCCTAAGCCACTTTGGACAGTTCGAACGCGTCCAGAATGTGAGCTGAACTCGGTAGCCAGTGATTGACTCTCGCTTCGCTGGCCACGGCCATCGTGGTATGGACGTTCTACAGCTGCACGTGCAGGCTTGACACGAGCTGAATCCGGCCGGTCATCTCCGTGAGGCATTCCCAGGCCTGCAGGCTGGTCGCCGGGTCGGCAAGCAGGTCGATGAGCGCGCGGCGTGCAGTCGCTCGATGTTGCGGATCGAGCTGTACCAATAGCTGCGCGGCTTCAGTCCGCTGGGACGGCGCCGCGCCAATAGCCTGAGCTTCGAGGACCGCGCCGGCTCGATTCCGGTCGGAGAACCAGCGTGTGGCGAGCAGGCCATCTGCGAGCGCGCGGTGGTGTTCGTCCACGGACGTGTCGGAGACGAGCCGGCCGAGCACCCCGACTGCCAGATCTCGGTGTTCAGCGGGTTGGTCGAACAGGGCGCGGCTCGCGTGGTATCTCGCGGCAGCGTCGGCTGCCTCGTCCTTCGCGATGGTCTCCATCACCGACAGTCCGGCGTCGGAGTATCTGCTGTGCACTTCGATCAGCGACTGCCAAGCCTGCACTCGCGCCAGGTCCGGGAACTGTTCGGATGTCATTGCGTGGAGTAGCGCTATCCCCTCGGCGCGCTCTCTTCCGGACGTCGCGAGGGCTACTGCGGCCAACCTGCGCTCGTCAGCGTGGGCTTGCTCGTCGACGGCCAGGTCGCGCAGCACTGCGTTGGCGGCGTCGCGGCGGAACCTGGACATGTCGAGCAGTGTGGTGGCGGCGTGGCGGCGGCAGGCCGGGGTAACCCTGTTGTCCTCGGCGAATCGTTGAACGAAGTCGAACATCGCCTCCCGGCGGGGTGTGTCGAGTTCGGCGACGTTTATCGCGGCCTCGGTCCGTTCCCAGACCGCGCAGGAATCATCCTCGACAAGGCGCGTAAGCGCGTTGATGGCATCGGGACGGCAAGTCAAGTCCAAGCTGGCGAGGCGCAGGGCAGCCAGTCGGCGTTCCCACCCTCGCAGGCTGTCTCCGGTCAGTTCATGCAGCATCCGGGCGTTAGTGCGTCGATTGTGTGGGGCGATTTGGAGCATGCCTTCGACTGCTTCCAGGCGCACGAGTCCTGGAACGGTTGGGTTGGACCCAAGCTCAGTCAGCTCAGAGTAGGTCTCCCAGGCCCGTGTTTCGTCGGCCCGGACCAGTTCGATCCGCGCGTGGATCGATGGGATCGGTTCGGCTGTCTCCTCGGTCGCCAGCCGCGCCAAGGCGGTGAGGCCGGATTTACGCGCGGCCTGATCGAGGGAGCGCAGGTGCTTTGCTGCCTGTAGGCGACTCCGCCCGTCCGCTCTGCGATCGTCGGCGATGTCCTGCAGCGCGGTCACTGCGTGTTCCCTCGGTTCGGGGCCTAGGCGGACCAAGTGTTGCGCCGCTTGGTAGCGGAGCGCGGGGTCAGTGTGTCGGGCATCGGCCACTGCCCGAAGGGTGTCGACCAGTCCGCGCAGTGACGCACCGCGCCAACCGTCGAGTACGTCAGCAACCTTCATGCGCCACGACGGTTGCGTGGACGGGTCGAGGGCCAGCGCCCTGGCGAGGTCGGCGGCTTCACGCACCTGATCGCCACCGAAGGTTCCTAGCTGCACGCAGGCTCGAAGCCGGGATTCCGGCCACACCAAAGTGTCTGCCGCCAGGCCGCGTAGCGCGGCGGCGATAGCGTTGTACCGCTCGGTGCCGTTCTTCTCGACGAGGTGCTCAAGCGCATCGAGGCGATGTTCGGGGTGAACCGCAGGATCATGCGCGATGTTGTCGAGTTCCATGAACGCGGCCCGACGCCGGTCGCCACCGCACAATACTGCGACCTTGGCGATCTGAACTCGCGATCGGGCATCAGCCGCTTCCCGCAAGTGGTCAAGCCATGGACCGACCGTCTCATCCCTCGCGCGAGCGAGCACCAGACACGCGTTGATGCGCTCACGCTGCGGTGCCTCGGAATTGTCGACCATGGCGCGGAGGGTCGTCAGCGTGACGGCTCGTTCCTCATCGTTCACCTCCATAAGCGCCTCGGCCACGATCAGTCTGTGCTCAATGGGAAACGTGGCGTCGCTGGACACTGCGCGGAGTGTTCGAATGGCACGCCGGTGTTCATGTTCGCCGCCGACTTGCGCCACGAGCCGGATCAGGCCGGAGAGGTCCGTGATGCGGCCGGGATCGGCGAGTCGCCACTGCAGGGCTTCCGCCACCGGCGCGAGATCGCCTTCCGTGTGAGTGAACAGATCAGCCACGTACGGATCGACTGGACTGCGTGGCAGGTCAAGCAGCCAACGGTGTTCCTCGGCGAGTTCACTCTGAAGGTCTGGTCGGTGATCTCTGAGATCGTCGACGGCCCGCCAACGATCGTCGGTATCGGCGGTCGGATCCGTGGTGAGATGGCGAAGTGCTGACTCGCCGCGTTCGCGGTAGTGGCTTGGCGAGCTCAGCAACTTCACGGCTGCACGGCGCCGTGCGCCGTGGGAAGCAGCCACGTCGGCGCCCAATCTGGCGAGCAGTGCTGTTGCGTCCGCGTGGGCGCCGGTCCTGGCGAGCTCGGTGGCGATGGCCTCCTTGGCAGCGGACGTAACGGCCATAGACCGGCCGAGCCGAACAAGCAGCACTCTGGCCAGCGCCTCCCTGGCCGGGTCGACATTGCCTGTCAGGATCGCCGTGTGGACCTGCCAGTCCGCGGACATCGTCGAGTCGTCGAGGTGCGCATCGCACAACTGAAGTACATCGGCACGATGTTCATTGCCCATATTCGCCAAGATTTGACCGGCACGCGCCCAGTCCGCAGGCTTGCCAGTCGGATCGTCGAGCAGTCCAGGCAAGGCTCTGAGAGCCACCTCATACGCCTCGGCGCCTAGCTCAACCAGGGCGTTGATTACATCGAGTCGTTCGCCAAACGACATCGTCGTGTCTTGTACCAGCACACTCATGATGTCGACCGCTCTGGACCGATATGTCCGCCCGAGTCCGGCGATGGCCTGGGCCGCATAGAGCCGCCAGAACGGGCCAATGCTGTAGTCGTGGGCGACGCCAGCGAGGAGTTCGGCAGCCGAAGGCAGGTGGGGCGTTCCCAGTGTGCCAAGGGCTTTCGCGCCGGACACTCGAGTCCCACCAGATAGCGCCGGTTCTGCGAGCAGTCTCTGAAGCTGCTTCGCCGCCCAGTCGTAGCGACTCGGCGCGATCGCGAGTATCGCCTGGACTACTTCCAGGCGCTCGCCGTCGTCGATAGCTGGATCGTCGACGAGCTTGACCAAGACGTCCGCGGCGAGCTCACGGTGATGCCTACTGACTTTCGCGAGCGCTGAAGCGGCCTCCACTCGGTCAGATACTCCGAGAGCCGGGCTCAGCATCATGTCCTGCAGCAGAACCACGGCTTGCTGTAGGTACTCACCGCCGAGCTTGGCCAACTCGCGCACCGCGATGTGGCGTTCGTCCGGGGATGCGCCAAGGTCGACGGCCACGTCGGCGAGCACTCGTGCGGCCTCCTGACGATGTTCAGCATCACCGAGTTCGACCAACAGACCAGCCGACTCGACCCGGTCTCGCACAGTGGTCGCCGAGCGCTCCGTCATCCTGAGCAGCACCCGCATGGCGAAGCCGTGGGCTCCAGATCCGAACTTCGCGAGAACCTTCGCGGCCTTCCGACGGTGGTCGGGGGGCCAGGACTCACCGGTGTACGCCTCGAGCAACGGGATCCCATCACGGACGAGGTCAACTACGGCGATCTTCAACTCGTCGTGAATGTCCTCCTCGAGCAACGACACCAGCCAGGAGGGCACCTTTGGTCGTCCGATCAGACCACCGAGCTTCTTCTCCATACTCTCGAAGTCCGGCTCGTCGGTGAAAGCCTCATTGCGTAGAACAGACAGGTAGTTCTCGAGCCTCGCGTCGTCGCAGGGCACGCCCCGACTAATCAGTTCGCCAGCGCGTTCGCGCTGCTGAAGCGTGCCGTTTTGGAGTGCATCGAGCACTGCGTCGCCGTCCGGGCCGATGTGCAGGTAGTGCAGAACAACCGTGGTGTCGTGCTCGTTGCCCTGGGACATTCCGCGGATCAGCTTGGCCCAGGCGGATTCGGTGATGCTGAACCGTGCCGGGAGCATCTTGGCTTCCGCAGAAGCCGCAAGATGTTCGGCGAACGTCTGGTGCAGGAACCGCAACCGCTGTCCGCTTCGACTCAGCAGGCCACCCTGGCACAGCCACTCTGCCAGGTGGTCCTTCCACTTGGGCCCGCGCCTGGCCGGGAGCAGGTCCTTCTTGGTCAGGTAGTCCCCGGCAAGGTCAAGCAGCGGCGTCTCGGTCTTCATGTAGCTCAGGGCAAGATGCTCCAGCAGCGGTCTGCGTTCTTCGTCGATCCGCTCTGCCCGCTCATCATCGGGCCCCGCCAGCTCTGCGAGAACCACATGAGCGATGGAACGGCGGATTTCCGCATAGCTCTCGATGTACCGGTCGTAGAGTGCGTACTGGTTGGCTGGCAGCGAGCTGTCGGGGGCCGACTGGTGGAGTTTCGCTGTGATCGCCGCCAGCAACGGCATCTTCAAAACGCGTGTAAGACCGGCGGTTCGGACCTGGTCGAGGAAATGGTTGGCCGCGATCTCCCCCTCGGACGTACTGTCGCTGTTGAACCAGTTCAGCGCGAACCGCTTAAGAGCCTCCGAGTCAAACGGTTGCAACTCGAAGATGCCCGCCCCGTGGAGCCGCTCGGTCTCACGGGCATTCAGAGGCCTGGTGGTGATCAGGAACCTCGTCGAGTTGGTGGGCTGCCCAATCCGGTCCGCGATCTGCGTGAGCAGGTTCTTGCGTGAGGCCTCGTCGGGTATCTCGTCGAGCGCGTCGATCACGACCAACCATCGGTAGCCCTTGATGTCCTGCGTGAGCTGCGAGTCGGGCATCTGATGGTCGGAGAACCCCGCGTACTCCTCAGAGACCGACGCGTGCAACGCCTCGGCCCACAACGGCATGTGGGGGCGCCTGGGGTTGTCGAGATGCTTGGCAAGCACGCGAGCCGGCAGCAGCAGGGGGATCAGGGTCGGTGCGGCAGGATCTGCTCTTGGTGCCCGTGCCCATTCGGCACGTGTGACCGTCAGTTGCCGGGCGAGCATCGTCTTGCCCATGCCCGCGTCACCCTCGATCACGAGATGATCGTTTTGATCGAACACGTCATCGAACGGCTGTGCCAGCGTCGACGCCAACCGTGTGCGCTCCACATAGCCCTGTTTTTCCGATGACTCTTCTAACGGGTCATCCCGTCGCATCTCGGCCAGCGAACTGACGCTCTGCCTCACATACACCTTCAAAAGGGACAGGTGCTGGCGCTCCGGAAACAGTTCGCCCAGGTCGCTACAGTGTCTGACGACCTTATCCAGCAGGTCGACCAGGACGGCTGGAAGCGCGTCGAGCTGCAACTCGACTATCCCGACGAGCAGAACCTGCAGGTCCTCGGTCCGCGCCACCCAGACCGAATGCTCCCCCCACCCGTCGGCGCTGTTGTAGCGCGCACGCACCACACCCACAACGACATCGTCAGTGAGCCGGCGCACCGGCGCACCGCTCATCCCCAGCATCACCGACGACGAGACCATACGTCCCACCAGCACCTGCCCCTGCGGCGCGCGGCCCGCCCACTCGCCCAGAGCAGGCAGCCAGCGGTAGTAATAATCCGGATCGTCTATTTTGGACACACCGGTCGCCACGACCTTGGTTTTATTCTCCACCAAGTCGGTGCGGGACCACCCCTTGACCGACTCCGCCAGCGGCACCGATGCCCTCATCACGGCCAGGTCATGCAGCCGGTCGACCTGCACCACCTCAGCGCTCGCCGCCTCACCGCCAACCTTAAGCGCGTCCACCGACACCGTCGCCCCCACCTCACCGCACCTCAGACCGTGCAGCACGTGCCACGCGGTCACCAACACCCCTGGTGACACCTGGAAGCACGTCCCCACAGCGACGCCATCAGCGTCGAGCACCCGACCCAAATACCCAGGAACGACGGAGTCACCGGTCATGGCCTACTCCGGTCGCGGCGCGTCGTAGGTCAACTTGACCTTCAACGTCGCATCCGCCTGGCCTCCCACCACGATCACATTGCCCTTCACAGAAAACCCGAGCCCAAACTCCACTTCGAACTTGTCCGGTCGAGCCGCCCGCCCGCCGAGCTTGCCGATCACTTCCATCGTCGACACCGCGGCGCCCACAATCACCTCGTGCGCCCTCTCGAAGGCGTCCAGCACCCGCCGACCGGTGTCCCCCACAGCCGAAGTCTTCTCCGTCCCCGCCACCGGAATCGTCTGAACCAGCACCTCGACGTCCCCAATCCGCATCGGCACGACTTGACCAGCCACAACAAGCCCCCTTCAGCCATCGTTACCCCCTGATCGCTCATCTGCGCTGCGCGTTACTCACCGCAGTCACGCGCAAGCCTTTCGTCGAGCGCCGCAAACGCGCGCCGAACGCGCCCTGACCAGCGTGGTGGCGACCTGCTACCTGGAGGCGCGTCGATCACCAACTACGATGACTGCCCAGTCGGCCGCTTCTGCGTGTGGGACCACCTCAACGGTTATGGTTCAATCAAAATCATCGACCCCGGCGGCGACGCCGATCTGCGTTCCCCTGCTCCTGACTGGAACGACAGGATCCGCTCACTGTGGAACCGCACCGGAAATGTCTGGTGCACCTTCCGGGACATCAACTACGCCAGCCTCTCCGGCGACCCATGGCCAGTCGGGAACTGGCGAGGAAACACGGCTCAGTACAACATGGACATGAAGATCAGCTCGCTCCGCCCGGGACGGTGCTGATCGGTGGGGTCGATCGTGGTGCGCTGGCTCGCCAGCCTGTGCACCGTACTCGGGCTCGCTGCGTTGGGCGCCATCACGCCAGTAGGCGTGGCCTTCGCAACCCCGGCAATCAATGACGGGAGTGCGTCGATAGCCGCATTCTCCGATTGCCCGGTCGACTGGCTCTGTGCGTGGGAACACGTTAACGGGCAAGGCCGAATGATCCGGACTCAGACCGGCATTAGCGACCTTGGAGACATGGACAACCAGATCTCATCGTTGTGGAACCGCACCAGCGCGGTCTGGTGCGCCTACGACGAGAGCGACTTCACCGGGCCGGTGCTTTGGCTCGGGAACATACGAATGGTGCAGCTCGCCAGCATCGGCTGGGATGACAGGATCAGTTCCCTACGCCGAGGTGGCTGTCAGCAGCAACCGAACAATGCAATAGACACGACTCGGCGCCGGGCGAACGGCGGGATATCCCTACCTCGCCCGGTGCCAGCCGCATGCACAGGTACGCCGCTTGCCCTGCACGACAAAAGGTCTGACACCGGCCCACGACCAGGAACTGGCACGCCCGTCAACGGTGTAGTACAGCGTGGCGAACTCGATGAGCAGGATTTCACTAGTGCCCACAAGCAACTCTGTTCATCAACTCGGTCACGCCATGGCACGCGTTTCCCACGGCATGACAGAACGAGAGTCACGTTCCAGAAACACCCTGCAAAGCAGGTGCAGCAGTATGACCACCGACAAACGACCGCACAGGGAACGAACAAGAACACCCGTTGGCGAATGCTCGCCCAGGTGGTCACGGTCGGACCGGCCATGGCCTGGTGCAAGGAACCCCTTCTGGCGACCTGCCCCACGGAGATCTCGACACTGGGCGGCACGCGTGACTCGAACTCCACGGCGATTCCTTCCGTGGCCGCAGCAGCGGGTGGCTCGATCACGTCCACGGTCAGTGTGGACTCGCCGTTGTCTGATGTGGACAGTTGGATCTCTTGCCGAGTCGGGCCATTAGGCCGAACATGGTGTCTCCTGGAGCGGTGCCGACTGCGGACTGGCAGCCCACGATGTCCTACGACATCCACGGTCCTGAACGGAACAGATCTACACGGAGGGTCGGCCGCAAATCCTGACCCGCACAGTTCGTTCCGGTTACACGCTTTGGGGCCGTGGCGTCCTTCCCGGCTGGAGGTGAACGAAGGCATGCCCCGCCGCTACGCCGACTACCTGCACAGCAACGGATTCACCAACCTGAACATCATCTCCACCATCCAGCCGATCACCGGGTTACGAGACAGCCTTTAGTCTCAGAAGTCGCGGGCGCAGATGCTCAGCGGCGTATCCGTCCGGCGGACCCGCTTGTGTCCAACACTTTTCCCAGCTGCGACTCAGCTCCGGCATCGCTGGATGACGGGGTCCGCCGAAAATCCAGCACAGCATTTGACTTTCTGTGGTGTGACCGTAGAGACTTCCGCACCCTCGCTCGCCGAAGATCACGCCAGGCGGGTCAAGCAGAATCCGGCTGGAGCCCGCCAGGTTCGATTCGACCGACCCGGTGACAAGCCGGGACCTTCGCGAGAACCACGAGGTGATCGAGAATGACGAAGATCGGTAAGGCACTCGGGGTGCTGGCCGCGGCCGTGGCGCTGCCCCTGGCGGTGAACGGGACCGCGTACGCGGACATCCCGTTCGACCGGCCGATCAACGGGAATGCCACGTACTACGACAACTCGGGTTACGGCGCGTGCGGCACCTGGGTCAACGCCGCCACGGAGATGCTCGTCGCGGTGCCCGCCTCGTACTGGACATCCCCGAACCCGAACAACGACCCGCTTTGCAAGGGTGTCTCCGTACAGGTGACCTACAACGGGCGGACCATCACCGTCCCGGTCAAGGACAAGTGCCCGAGTTGCGGCAGCGGGCACATCGACCTCAGCCGGCCGGCGTTCGCCCAGCTCGCCGATCCCAATCTGGGCAACATCCCGTTGACGTGGAAGTTCGTTCGGTCCTGACGACGAAGCACGCCCGTTGCCGGCTCCCGCGTCGGCGAGCCGGCAACGGCGCGGCAACGAGGAGAGCCGTACATGCGATCTTTCCGCTACGTGATCGTCCTCCTGCTGGCGGTGCTGGCTCTTGGCACGACGCCGGTTTCCGCGGTGCAGGCGACGAAGAAAGGCGTGAGCGCACTCAATTTCAACGGCGTCACCACCGCACTCGCCGATGTTCGGGCGGGTTGGTACTACGCGTGGTCGTCGAATACGCAGGGCATCACCGCGCCTCCGGGCGTGGAGTTCGTGCCGATGATCTGGGGTCGCGGGTCGGTGACCGACGCCGAGCTGAACCAGGCCAGGGCCCTGGGCACCACCCTGCTCGGCTTCAACGAACCGGACATGGCCGGTCAGGCGAACATGTCGGTCGAGCAGGCACTCGACCTGTGGCCCCGGCTGCAGGCAACCGGGATGCGGCTGGGCGCTCCGGCCGTCGCGTTCGGCGGCGACCAGCCCGGCGGCTGGCTCGACCGGTTCATGAGCGGTGCGGCCGCTCGCGGCTACCGCGTCGACTTCATCCCGTTGCACTGGTATGGCAGTGATTTCTCCAGGGCGGCTACCGATCACCTGCGGGGTTATCTGCAGGCGGTCTACGACCGGTACCGCAAACCGATCTGGCTTACCGAGTACGCGCTCATCGACTTCACCGGTCCGGTCCCGCGGTACCCGAGCCAGGCCGAGCAAACCGATTTCGTGCGGAACTCCACCGCGATGCTCCAGGGCCTGCCGTTCGTGGAGCGCTACGCCTGGTTCACGTTGTCGACCAGCACCAGCCCCACCGGGCTGTACAACGGCACGGCCGCCAACGAGTCCGGCGCCGCGTACCGCGCGGCCGGCTGATCCGCCCGCGTGTGACGCGATTCCTGTGGTCGGACCGTGAAGACCGCGGCCGGCCTTGTCCAGATATTTGGTCTGTACCAATTTTGTCGAGCGGTGCACACCGCCGCCGGGAAGGAGGTTCTTCCGTGTCGAAAGTGAAACGGCTGGTGCAGGGCATCATCGCCGTTGTGGTGGGGCTGGCGGCCACAGCTGGCCCGGCCGCGGCGTCGTAGCAGGCCGAGGCCGCCTTCGTCGTCAGCGAGGCACAGTTCAACCAGATGTTCCCCGGCCGGAACTCCTTTTACACCTACCAGGGACTCGTGTCGGCGATGAACGCGTTCCCCGGCTTCGCCAACAGCGGCAATGACACCGTCCGCAGGCAGGAGGCCGCCGCGTTCCTGGCCAACGTCAGCCACGAGACCGGTGGTCTGGTCCATATCATCGAGCAGAACCAGGCGAACTGGCCGCACTACTGCGACTGGAGCCAGCCCTATGGTTGCCCGGCCGGGCAGGCGGCCTACTACGGCCGTGGCCCGATCCAGCTGAGCTGGAACTTCAACTACAAGGCGGCCGGCGACGCGCTGGGCGTCGACCTGCTGCGCAACCCCAACCTCGTGGAGAACGACGCGGCGATCTCGTGGAAGACCGCGTTGTGGTACTGGATGACGCAGAACGGTCCTGGCCACATGACTCCGCACAACGCGATGGTCAACGGCCACGGCTTCGGCCAGACCATCCGCAGCATCAACGGCGCCGTCGAGTGCGACGGCCGCGCACCCGCGCAGGTGCAGCACCGCGTCGGGCTGTACCAGCAGTTCGCGTCGATCCTTGGCGTGAACCCCGGCGGGAACCTCTACTGCTGACGCGCCTGTTCGCGACAACCCGGAGGAACAATGCGCAAGATCCTGTGTGCGGTGATCGCCGTGATCGCCGCACTGGTAGCTGTGACGCCCGCGGCCGCGGCCGCGGACCACACGGTCACCTTCGTCAACCGGTCCGGTCAGACGATCTGGATCGGCAGCGGTGTCAACGCCGACGGCTCGGTGAACTTCACCCGGCTGCCCGTGTTGCAGGACGGGCAGTCCGCGACGGTCACGATCCCCGAGTCGAGCGCGCCGAACCACTGGCGTGGCAAGTTCTTCGCGCGACAGGGCTGCACCGGCGAGCCGGGCAGCACGTTCCGCTGCAAGGTCGGCGACTGCGGGCCGTTCCCCGACCGCTGCACCACCGGTGAGCAGCCGGCCAGCCTCGCGGAGTTCAACTTCGACCGCAAGGACGCCCTGGCTCCCTGGTACAACGTGAGCTACGTCAACGCGTTCTCGTTGCCCATCACCATCGATCCCCGTGACGCGTCAGCGCCACCCGGCTCGAAGGAGTGCGAAGGGGTCGGTTGCTCGCAGAACCTGTTGCCGTTCTGCCCACCGGCGAACCTGACCCGGTGGGACGACGGCACGCCGATGCTCTGCACGAACCCCAACCGGGACGCCAAGACGCCGTACAGCGACGCGATCTCGTCCCGGTGCCCCAAGGCGTATGCCTGGTCGAAGCAGGACACCGAGCCGGGCAACCAGGTGATGCGCCAGTGCCGTCAGTGCAGCGGTTTCACCGTCACGTTCCACAGTGGAAGGTAGGAATCCATGGTCCAACGTGCGCTGACCGGGGTCGCCGCCGTGGGATCGGTGCTTGCTGCCGTTCTGCTGGCGGCGCCGGCCGAGGCAACGGTCCAGACCATTCAGGATGACGTGGTGCGGCTGACCAACGCCGAACGGCAGAAGGCCGGTTGCCCACCGCTGACTGCCGTGGCGCAACTCAATGTGGCTGCCCAGCGCCATTCCGAGGACATGGCGGCCAACAACTTCATGGGCCACACGGGTTCCGACGGCAGCACGATGGTGACCAGGGTGGAACGGGCCGGGTACACCGGCTGGCGGAGCCTCGCCGAGAACGTCGCGGCCGGGTACCGGACCGCCGAGGACGTCGTGGCTGGGTGGATGAACAGTTCCGGCCACCGCGCCAACATCCTGAACTGCGGGTTACGGGACATCGGCGTCGGGTACGCGACGAATCCCAACAGCACCTACGGCGTCTACTGGACGCAGAACTTCGGCAGTCGGTAGCACCGTTGACGTGTCCTCCCCGGTTCGAGACACCGGGGAGGACACGTCATGTCAAGATCGGGCAACACGCTGTGACAATCCGGGCAGAAATCACCGTTGTCCGGCGGCATTCTGCCCGTAGGCCACAACAATCACTGAACGTGACCCAACGGCCGAGGACCGAAGTGTCAACCGACATCGACGTCGCGTCCGGCTCAGTGCAAGCGACGCTGCCGACCAGCAAGGACTGGTTCGTTCCGGCGGTCCGGGATCTGTTGTCCCCGCGTCTGGGGGACGTGCCCGCGGCGGTCATCCCTGGGGCCCGTTCGCCGGATGGGTATCGTTGCCCGGCTGACCAGGCCATTCAGGTGGCACACAGTGGTACCTACCGGGTGGAGGCTGTTCAGCTCGCCGAGCAGGCGTTGTCCGGCGGCCACTGTGCGACGGACCCGAAGTGCTTCCGGCACGCCGTGCTGACGATGGTGTTCGCGGGCGATCTGATGTCGGCTGAGATGCACTGCGCTGAGGCGCTGCGGCGCGTGGAGTGGCGTGCGGACGGACCCGTCCGTCAAGCTTTCACCTTGCTCCAGGCCAGGATCCGGTACCTGACCGGTGACTGCGCCGGTGCGCAGGAGAGGCTCTCGCGCCTACTCGGTGGCCCGGTGCATCCCGGCCTCCGTAGCCCGGCTGTGGCCTGGCTGGTCGAGGCGCTGGTCCAGCGGGACGAACTCGGCCGTGCGGAGGCGTTGCTGGCTGAGCATGGCCTGCTGGAGTCGGTCGGGGCGCAAATCCCCGACCGGGCCGCGGTACTCGCCGCTCGTGCGGCCGTGCACCTGGCTGCTGAACGGTTCCAGCCGGCCGTGGACGAATACCTCGAGTGTGGCAAGCAGTTGTCGGAGTCGCAGATCGTCAATCCCGCCGTGGTCGCGTGGCGCTCCCGCGCGGCACTGGCCGCACTTGCGACCCACCGCGTCGACCTCGCTTTGGCGTTGGCTCACGACGAACTAGTGGCCGCACGGCGGTGGGGTTCACCTGCCGCTGTGGGCGCCGCCCTGCACCCTGTTGCGATGCTGCAGACCGATGACCGCGGCGCCGAACTCCTGGCGGACGCGGTGCGGTTGCTGGACGTTGCCCGTGCACGCAACGAGCAGATCTGGGCGTTGTACGACCTGGGGCTCATGTTGCGCAAGCGGCAAAACAACGGTGCAGCGCGGGCAAAGCTGGAACTGGCAGGCAACCTGGCCAGGCGCGGCGGCAACACGCGCTGGTCACGGCTTACCAGGTCGGCGCTGAACAGGCTGCCGGCGTTCGGCAGGACAGCCGCGCTCACCAAGCAGGAAGCCAGAATCGCCCGCCTGGCGGCAGCCGGCCACAGCAACAAGGAGATCGCGGCGAAACTGTGCCTCACGGTCCGGACAGTCGAGTTCCACCTGTCTGGGGCGTACCGCAAACTCGGCATCTCCGGCCGGCGTGAACTCGGCGCGGTGCTGGCGGCCGTCTTCTGAGGAGCTGTGCGTGTGAGGTTTCAGAACCTTGCGCCGAGGTGATGAGCTGCAGCGATCCACGCTTCGAAGCTGAGGCATGATCGTGCGGCGTGGCCCTTGCGACCGTTGTATCTGATCTTCATCTGACTCGTTGTGAGGCCCTATGGGTTGGACTGAATCGCACCCTGGTGTCGCCGAGTTGCCGTTGCAGTACTGCGATCTGGTGCCGTACACGAGGATCTCGATGTCCTTTGTCCCGGTCGGTCATCGGGAAGCAGGCGAAGCATGGCGAAGGTGTTGGTCAGTCTCGCCTATTTGATCAACGACACACCCACATTGTCAGACCAGTGGCGTCTCACCTAAAGGCTGTCTCGTAACCCGGTGATCGGCTGGTGGAGCGTGTGGGTGATCATGGTTGGGTGCAGGTGATCTCTGCGTCCCGGTCGGAGTGGATCGCCTCGTTCACGGGGTTGCAGCCCAGGTCAGTTCCGAAAGCTGGTGCGGGTGGTGGCCCAACGCGGTGGTGAGGCGATCGCGGATGGTCATCCGGGCCGTCAGTGGCGGCTGGAACTGGCCGGCAGGGTGCTGCTGGTGGCGACCTATTGGCGGACGAACCTGACCATGCGGCAGATCGGTCCGCTGTTCGGCGTCTCGCACTCCGCGGCGCATCGGGTGGTCGACTCGCTCGGCCCGCTGCTGGCACTGGCCCCGGTCCGCCGACGCCGCATCGACCAGGTCGCCATCGACGCCGACACCCGGCTGGTAATCGCGACCGGTGATCCGCAACCGGGTAACCGCAACGACTGCACCCGTCTACCGTGACTCCGGCATCGCCGACGTCCTGGACGGTCGACCTGTGATGGCCGATGGCGGCTACCAAGGCAATCCCGGCGTGATCATGCCGTATCGCAAGCGCACCAAGGACACTGCTTTGCCGGACTGGCAGGAGAATCTCAACAAGATCCACCGCAAGATGCGTGCGCGGGTCGAGCACGCGGTTCTCCAACGTGGCTTAGAACCGTCTGACCGAGGAGGAGCGGACGGCTGGACACATGATGTGCGCTCACTACTCCGGTGCAGTGGAATACCACCAGGGCACAACACCGATGTCGAGCAGTGCGGTTGTTGTCCTCGGCCAACGCGAGCGCGTGATAGAGAGATGCTCAGTTGCTCTCTAGGGATGACCGAGCTCGGCGTACCTACCTCGACCGATGGTGACCAGCGGGTATCGGCTAGCAGTCCGGCGCGCCTCCCGCAGCCGAAATAAGGGTGAAGGTATCGTTGCGCAGTTGCGTCTACTGGAGATGGCTACAGCTCGAATTCGGGGAGGGTTCGTGACGACTTCGAGACGTCGCCGGATTACACCGGCTGTCAATTTGCCAAATCGTTGCGTCAGATCCAATGTTCGGCTACAAAATAGGCGACAGTCGCGCCCACCGCATCCGATTCGCCTGAGGGTTAGACAAACTAGATCGGTCTTTCTAACAGTGGCGACCCTAGCTGCATCTATTGCTCCCGTGGGCGCCTTGTGGTTTACCGATTTGTCGTTGCAGGCGACCCGTGAGCAAATGCGCACTACCGAGCAAGGGCAATACGCCGACCGATTCACAAAAGGGGTCGAACAATTATGGTCTCAGCAAGCAGTTGTTCGACTGGGCGCGGTACTTGAATTGAAAAGCTTGGCAGATGAGTCAGTTCGTGACGCAGTGAAAGTCGTGAGGGTTTTGTCCTCCTTCGTGCGCAGTCGGACACCCATGCAAGGCTGCTTGCCTGCCGGTTTCGTGGCGGATGGAGCTCGTGGATCGACACGGCTTCCTGATGATGTTGCCGCAGCGCTCGAGATGAGTCAACAGTTAAGTCGTTCAACGAATGTCAACCTTGCGACAGTTTGCTCAGCTGAAGAAACTGCACCACTCAAACCTGAATAATACCAGCCTAGTATAGAGAAGCACGCCGGGGACAAAAACGACCCTTGCCTGGAAGACTCGTTGAGCGTCGACCGAACCACGCTCCGCGAGGGACATCCCTGCGACTGTGGGGATGCCACTTCCAGCGCTGCGAGATTCGCAGTCAGGACGGCGTGCAGGATTCACTTCTCAGCGCTTGATCCATGAGGCAGGGCGTGGGCGAGATGCAGAACGGCATCGTGCGCTTGCCGAAAATGTCATCTGTGCAGGTCAGGCGGCGTGGTGGTACTCGTTGAGGATGCCGCCCAACCGTGGGCGTCGGCGGATGTCGAGTTGACTGATCTGCGCTGGATCGGTGATCGGCTCGGGCAGTGGTCGTAATGGTCGGGCGTTGGGGATGCCTTGGTGCGGCCGGTGCGAGTTGTAGAACCGCTCGTATTCACGGAGTGCGTGAAGCAGGTGTCGCTGGTTCCAGATCAGGCGGACGGCTTGGGTCACCCAGGCCGCGGTCGGATGTGGTGTCGCGCCGAGGATGCGGATCCGGCGCTGCGCGTGCTCGATCACTGCCAGGACGTACATGCGGGCGCCGGTGAGGGTGATGGTTTCGAAGAAGTCGCAGGCCAGCAGGACTTCGGCTTGAGAGCGGAGGAATTGGACCCAGGTGCTCGACGCTCGCTTGGGTGCGGGGTCGTGCCGGCGTCGGTGAGAATCTCCCACACGGTCGAGGCGGCGACCTGCAGGCCCAGGACAAGGAGTTCGCCGTGGATCCGGCGATAGCACCAATTCGGGTTCTCTTTGGCCAGGCGCAGAACCAGGACTCGGATAGACCGGATGGTGCGCGGTCGGCCGGGCGCTTCGGTTGCGACATCCTGGCGTGGCGTCGGCGGAGTAGATCACGGTGCCAGCGCAGGATTGTATCCGGGCGCACCAGCAGACGGAGCCTGCGCAAGATCTGGCGTGGTAACCGATGCGCGAGCGCGGCGAGCAGCGCCCGGTCAGCAGGACTGAACCGCACCCTGGTGTCGCCGAGTTGCCGTTGCAGCACTCCGATTTGATGGCGCAACGCGAGGATCTCGATGTCTTTGTCCTGGTTGCTCATCGGGAGCAGGCGAAGCATGGCGAAGGTGTTGGTCAGGCCGAGGTAGGCCAATCGCAGCAGCACGGCCGGTCATCCTGCCGTAGAACCGTCGAACCGTAAGTGGATGGTGCCGATTCACCGTGTACAGCATCTGACCAGCACGGATGAGATTTTCGGCAAGCGCAGGTTTCCAGACGTCGTTGCAGACAAGCCGGACTGGCACCTGGCGTTCGGGATCCTGGCCGCGCTGTGCGTCGTGGGTGCGGGGATCGGAGTGCTGGCAGCCAGGCGGATCTGGCAGCGGCCGGCGGTCTGGCGGGTAGTGACGTCGCCGCGTTGATCCGGCAGCTGACGTCATCGACCGACCACCCCTTTCCGCCCCGGCTATGACGATACCTCCCGCTCACACGACTCCACTCGCCGAAGCTCTCCGCAGAACCGCTGCGGGCGTCCCAGGATGGAACGACCGCAGCGGTTCTCCGCACCGTTATCGCAGCCGGTAGGCGCGCATGATGGTCTGCTCGACTGTGTTGCCCGCAGTGTCGGTCGCTTTGGCACGCAAGGAGACATAACCGCTGGCTGGGTGTTGCAGCAGGACCTGGCCGTTGATCAACGGCGCTTGCTGCCAGTGGGCGCCGCCGTCGTAGGAGACGTCGACGGTCAGCGAGGCGACGTCAGCCGCTTTGCTGCCGGGGTTTCGCTGGACGCTGACCGGCACCTCGAACGCCCGGGCGCCTGGCGCGGAGTTGGCCGCGTCGAGGACGGGCGCGAAGCGAACCACTTGCACGGGCAGGGCTGGCGTGCCGTCGTAGCAGACATCCCAGACGACGCTGACCTTCGTCGAGGTGTCGGTCAGGCTCCGTGCCGCCTCGGTCGCCACCCGATAGCGCCCTTGTGGCTGAGCGCCCGGGATCCGGCAGACGACATCGTCGGATTCGCAGACCTTGGTGCCGTCCCGCAGAACCGAGCTGTGCGCACTGTCCAGTTTGGATCTCCCGACGGTGTCCGGAGCCGAGCCGAACAGCGGTACCTGGAATATCATCGATCGGTCCGCCTCCTGGTTGGCCCACCGTGTATCGCCCGCCCGCTGCGGCAACGACGGCCCGAACACCGCGCCGTTCCATCGCTCCGCGGAGCGCCGTCCGGGCTGGTAGGTCCGCAGCAGCGCCTGCTGCTGCACGTCGGCCTGGTCGGGATCCTGACTCGCGCCGAGCTGGAAGAAGAACCCGGTCCAGGTGACGCCTTCGGTGGTGAACAGCTCGTCGCGGGTGGACGGCAGGCTCATCGGCAGCAGCGGCGTGCCGGGGAACATCGCGGTGGGCAGCTGGGTGGACGAGGCGATCGCGCCCTTCGCCCCGGTGCCTCCCTTGCCCTGCAACAGGTTCTCGGTGCGCACCGTGGCCAGTTTACTGTCGCGTACATGACGCGACCCGGTGTACGCCTTGCCGGGCGTGAACCAGGCCAGGTTGTACACGTACGGCGAATCCTTGAACTCGCCATCGGCGCCGGCGACCGCGAACATCGCCTGCTGGCCGCCGGTGAACCTGCCCGCTGGGGCGTCCGGGCCGATCTGGGCGGTACCGACCTTGCTCAGATCCGGGGTCTCGATCCATCCGGCGAGGAAACCGCCGCCGTCCGGCAGTATGACGGAGCCGATTGTGCCGGCCACCAAAGAGGCGTTCGCCCGGTCGACCGTGACTGTGACCGGTTTGGCGGTACGGGCGTCCACCGTGATGACTCGGTCGGCGGACAGGTCGACCCATGGCGCTGTCACCAGGTCTGTACCGTCCTGACCGTTGCGCAGTTCGGTGGCCAGGACATAGTGGCCCCGTGGCGCGCGGATGTGCATTGTGCTGTCCTCATCGACGGAATATTCCGGATTGTGCCCCTCGTAGGATCCAGCCAGCGCCATGAAGTGGGAAGTGGCCTTGCCGTTTCGATCCAGCGCGGTGACGGTGACGTTGTAGCTCTCCACCTCACGCACGACGGCGACCGGAGTGCGAACCGACGTGCCGGTCCCGGTCGCGATCACCTGGCCGGTGTAGTTCCCGTCCGGATGCTCGCCGCGGGTATCGGCCGTGATGTCGACGCTCGCGGTGCCACCGGCCGGAATCGTCAGCGACGTCGCGGAAAGGGTGAACGTCGTCGCGGGCTTGCCGTCCGGGCCGGTCGCGTCGACCCGCAGCGCGAGCGTCACATCGGTGTCGCCCATGTTGCGGTAGGTCAGCGTGCGCTTGATCAGCTGATCGTCGTTGTGTGGCCACAAAGCCTTGCCGAAGCTGATGCTGGGCTGCTCGGGCAGGATCTTCTGGGTGATCGCCTTGGCCAGGTCGACCCGGCCTGCGCCCTGTTGGAACGCGGAGGCGTCCGCGCTCGGCGTCGCCGATGCCATCAGAGCGGCCTTGACCTGTGCGGGAGTCCAGTCGGGGTGTTGCTGGAACAGCAATGCCGCGGCGCCAGCGACATGCGGGCTGGACATCGACGTGCCGGTGCCCGGCATGCGCAGCTCGCCTGGTGTGCCCATGATGCCGTCCTTGGAACGAGCGGCCACGATGCCCACACCAGGTGCCGTGAGGTCCGGTTTGATCGCGTGATCACCGATCCGCGGCCCCTGGCCGGAAAACGGTGCCACGGCATCGTTACGGTCCACCGCGCCGACCGACAGCGCTGCGTTCGCGGTGGACGGTGAGGCCACTGTCTGCTGCCCTCCCTGGCCGTTGTTTCCCGCACCGAGCACGAACAGCGTGCCGTTCTGGGCGGTCAGGCGGTTGATCGTCTGCTCGATGGGATCGTCGCCGGGCTGGTCCTGCCCGCCCATGCTCATGTTGACCACTTTGGCGTGCTGCTCGGTCGACGCCCACTCCATCGCGGTCAGCACCGCCGACAGGTCGCACTGGCCGTTGCCCAGGCATACCTTGCCGATGAGCAGCGAGGCGCTGGGCGCGACGCCTCGGTACACGGGGTCAACGGAGGCCACCGTCGAAGCGACATGGGTGCCGTGCCCGGCCAGGTCGGTGTCGGGTTCGGTGGTGAAGTTCTTCTGCAGTGCGATCTTCCCGGCCAAGTCGGGGTGTGTGGCGTCCACACCGGAATCCAGCACCGCCACTTTCACCCCGGCTCCGGTGTACCCGGCCTGCCAGGCGCTCGGAGCGCCGATCTGCGGGACGCTGCGATCCAGCGTGAGGTGCAGCTTCCGATCGAGCCAGACCTTGCGAACCCCACTGGTCAGCGTACCGTTGCTGATCAGCGAACGCCAGAAAGTGCTGTTTGTCTTGGAAAGCCGGACCGCGGTCCCGTCGATGGCCGCGAGCTGGCGCACCTTCTCAGTGCCTGCCAACGACTTGGCCGCCACACCGCCCTGCACGATCAGCGGCAGGTCGGGACGGTCGTCATAACCCTCCCTCGCGAGCATCGCCACGTCGAACAACTGCAGGTCGAGCTGTCCGATCGTGACCAGCCGCGCCGCGTCGGACGGGATGACGTAGGTGTGATCGCCCTGTTGACGGATCGAGAAGCGCGTCCCCGCGCGCCCCTCGCCCGCGACCGGCGTCACCCGCGTGCCGCCTGACGCTCCTAATAGGACGCGATCGCCGGTCACCAGGGTGACCACCTGCCCGTTGTCGCCATCCGTCACCGTATTGGCCTGTCCGGATGCTGTCGTTGCGCCGCACAGGATTGCGGTCGCCACGACTGTGCGTATCGCTCTCTTCAAGAGCCACTCCTGCCGCAGTGGACGGCACGCCGGCCGGCGTGCCCACTTGCGATCTCATCGAAGGCTCCGTCATTTCGGCGTCACCGTCAGAGATATGCAGAGTGCTGCCACTCATCTTCTGACAGGACAAGCTCTTCATCCGACGACGTGGTGTCCGCCGGTGCAGGGAGCACGACAGTCACCACAAGGCCTCCGCCCTCACGCGGTTCGGCCCGCACGTCGCCGCCATGTGCGCGGGCCACCGCACGCACGATGGACAAGCCCAGCCCCGCGCCGCGCGATGCACTGGAGAGCCGTTCGGTGCCCAACCGGTAGAAGGGCTCGAACAGGTTCGGGATCTCGTACCGGGGCACGGCTGGTCCGGTGTTGCTCACCTCCAGCACTGCCGAGCCGTCCGGCTTGGTGCCGCTCAGGACGCGCACCCAGCCATCAGCCGGGAGGTTGTACCGCACACCGTTCTCGACGAGATTCTGCACGAGATGTTCAAGCAGCACGGGATTGCCGCTGGTCGGCGCCTCCTCGGCCACCGTGTGGACGGTGACCGACCCTGCCTGCACCTGGTCGGTGACATGGTCGACGATATCCGCGACGTCCACGAAGGAGCGTCCGGCGATCTCACGTTCGGAGCGGGCCAGCAGGAGCAACCCGTCGATCAGCCGCTCATGGCGGGCGTTGATCTCCAGCAACATCTCGCCGAGCTGGCACACGTCCGGCGAGGCGGTGCGACGCTGCACTGCGATCTCGATCAGCGTCCGGTTGAGGGTGAGCGGGGTGCGCAGCTCGTGCGAGGCGCTGGCGATGAACCGCCGCTGACCGTCGAAGGAACGGTCGAGACGTTCGAGCATGACGTCGAACGTGTCGCTCAGCTCCTTGATCTCGTCGTCGGGACCGTTCAACGCGATGCGTTCGTGGAGCCCGCGGTCAGCGGCCGGGGTCTGCGCGATCCGGCGGGCTGTCTCGGTCACCCGGTGCAGCGGCTGGAGCATCCGGCCGGCGATCAACCAGCCGAACGCGATCGCCGCGGCGCCGACTATGCCCAGGGCGATGCTGCCCTGGGCGAGCACCGCGTCCAGCACGTCCTGCTGAACACTCACCGCGCTCTGGTTAAGGATCGCGTTGCGTTCTGGCGCGTCGTTAGAACCTGGCAGCGGCAGACCGTTCGGTGGCGGGCCGAAACTGCTGAACGTGGCCTCGGTGTGCATCCGCTGGGAAACGAGCGCGTATGTCGCACCGAGCAGCACCATCCCAGCGAGCAGGAAAAGCCCGCCGTAGAACAGGGTCAGCCGGGCGCGGATGGTCAACCGGGTGCGCTTCACGGGATTCGGTACCCCACTCCTGGGTCGGTCAGTACCACGGGCGGGTCACCGAGCTTGCGCCGTAACTTGAGGATCATCATCCGCACGGCGTGCGTGAAGGGGTCGGCATGTTCGTCCCATGCCTTCTCCAGCAACTGTT
This sequence comes from Kibdelosporangium aridum, assembly GCF_900176515.1. Taxonomy (GTDB): domain Bacteria; phylum Actinomycetota; class Actinomycetes; order Mycobacteriales; family Pseudonocardiaceae; genus Kibdelosporangium; species Kibdelosporangium aridum. The sequence continues at coordinate 9,307 of NZ_FWXV01000020.1, read as the reverse complement.
CCGCCGAGACAGCGACGCCGTCGGCCCGCAGCAACTCGGTGAGGACTGCGAACTCCTTGCGGGACAACGGAACGTACCGGCCGTCCCGGTAGACCTCGCGGCGGTGCGGATCGAGCCGGATACCGGCCCGTTCCAGGACCGGTGGCGCCGCTGGTCGTGATCGTCGACCCAGGGCCACCACCCGCGCGGCCAGCTCGGCGAACGCGAACGGGCTTCGGCAGGTAGTCGTCGGCGCCCAAGGTCAGCCCGGTGACCCTGTCGTCGATCTCCGCGGCCGCGGTCAGCATCAGCACGCGCACATCGGGATTGCTCTCGGCGAGCGCACGGCATACGTCGTCGCCGTGCACGACCGGCAGGTCACGGTCGAGCACCACCAAGTCGTAGTCGTGCACGCCGATCCGTTCCAGCGCCGCACCGCCGTCGTACACAACGTCAACCGCGTGCGCGTCCGCGCGTAGACCCTCGGTCACCGCGTCGGCGAGCAGCGATTCGTCCTCGACCACCAGAATCCGCATGCCCCTATGGTGACCCACGGTGACGTCACTTCAACGTCACCATCAGCGCCGGGACCCGGCTGAAGAAGGTTTCGACCATGAACCTGGCCGGAGCCATCCTGATCACCGGCTCGACCGCTGGCAACCAACCCGGCCCCAACACCACACCTACGCCGCCTCCAAGGCCTTCGCCAACACCTTCGCCGAATCACTGCACACCGAACTGGCCGGGACCGGCGTCACTGCACGCTGCTCGCGCCCGGCCCCGTGCGCACCGAATTCACCCACGTCGCCGACGTGCCAGGCATCGACCGGCTGGGCCTGGCTCGCTATGGGTGTCCCCCGAGACCTGTGCCGCTCGAAAAGTCATCGCTGCACGTCAAAACACGTGTCGGTCGTCGTGATGACGCACCGACGATTGGGGGATGACGCGCTATGCCAACGAGACCGCAAGCACGGCTCGTGCCCCGTCACCACGAACGCCGTCCTCCGCAGACGGATCACCAGCAGATTCGATACCCGCGCCAGGGCGCGCAGAACTGCTCCGCACCAGCATCCTGAAGGCCTCATCACGGAGCACAGCTCACCGACCTCGACAACCCCGGCTACGCCGCGACCAAACATGCCGCCGTCGGGTCGCCGAATGGCTCGCCTTCACCTACCTTCATCGCCGAATCAGAGTGTCCGCGCTACGCCCGAAGGCGCCCGGACACCTATCCTCGACAACGCGGCCGACCTGCTCCAGACTGCGATCACCGTCGAGCAACTCGCCGAGATCACCCTCGACGCCATCCACGCCAGCTACATCTCCACGCTGGTCCAGAAGCATCAGCAGATCCGGGGGTCACGCGACGCCTAACGACACCTTCCCTGTCCGGCCGGCACAGACGCGGCCCGCGCGGAACTCCGGACACAACGACGACCGCAACTGAAAGGCAGCAATGAGCACGATCACCACTACCGACGGCACGGAGATCTTCTACAAGGACTGGGGCACAGGCCAACCGATCGTCTTCAGCCACGGCTGGCCACTATCCAGCGACGACTGGGACACCCAGATGCTGTTCTTCCTGCACCACGGCTACCGAGTCATCGCCCACGACCGGCGCGGACACGGACGCTCCAGCCAGACCAGCGACGGCCACGACATGGACCACTACGCCGACGACCTGGCCGCGCTGACCGCCCACCTCGACCTGCACGACGCCATCCACATCGGACACTCCACCGGCGGCGGCGAGGTCGCGCACTACCTCGGCCGGCATGGCGAGGACCGCGTGGCGAAAGCGGCACTGCTCAATGCTGTGCCGCCGCTCATGGTGCAGACCGACGCCAACCCCGGCGGCCTTCCCAAGAGCGTCTTCGACGACCTGCAGGCCCAACTCGCCGCCAACCGGTCCGAGTTCTACCGAGCGGTGCCATCAGGCCCGTTCTACGGTTACAACCGTTCCGGCGCCGAGCCGTCGGAAGCGGTCATCCAGAACTGGTGGCGCCAGGGAATGATGGGCGCAGCCAAGGCGCACTACGACGGCGTCGTCGCCTTCTCCCAGACTGACTTCACCGACGACCTCAAGAAGATCACGGTGCCAGTCCTGGTGATGCACGGCGACGACGACCAGATCGTGCCCTACGCCAACTCCGCACCACTGACCGCACAACTCCTGCGCAACGCAACCCTCAAGACCTACCCCGGATTCCCGCACGGCATGCCCACCACCCACGCCGAGACGATCAACGCCGACCTGCTGGCCTTCCTGCAATCCTGACCAGCCCGACGGCCGGCTACCATATCAACTCATCGGCAGACTCCGCTCTCACGCCAACAGCGTCACCACCTAAGTTCCGACCCGTCCAACAACTCCTGGAACCGACAAGCATGTCCCGGCGCCCGTCAACCATCTCCTGGAGCCAAACTGTCAACGAACTCCTGGAACCACACAGGGTCTCGCGGGCGCGGCCTGGCGATGATGAAACGCATGGCACACATCTTCCGGTTGATGCACGGCCCGCACGGCACCACGGTGGTCCTGGGCTGGTCACTGCCCGGTTAACTCCCACCGGCAGGCGTGCGCAGCCGCACGCAGCCGGCGGCGCGTCCGCGTACGAATCGGTTCCGGCGATCAGCGCGGTCACCGGAGGTCGTGTGGGCCGGCCGCGACCGCGACGCCAAGTACACCCGCGCGTTCGACGCCGTCTTCCACGCCGAGAACATCGAAAGCCTGACGACACCACCCCAGGCACCCAAGGCAAACGCCCACTGCGAACGCGTCATCGGCACGCTGCGCCGCGAAATCCTCGATCACATGCTGACCGTGAACACGACCCATGCCCACCGTGTTCTCACCGAATACGAACGCCACTACAACCACCATCGCCCACATCAAGCCCGCAACCAGCAGCCACCCGAAGCACCAACACAGCCGCCAAAACCCATGCACCACAACCACACTCACGTCATCCGCAAGCGCCTACTCGGCGGCCTCATCAACGAGTACCACCGGGCCGCCTGAACTGCAGCGATGTTTTTGAGCGGCACAAGATCGGCGACGGCAAGCCCTAGAACCCGGCTCCCTCAGGCACCTGGTCGTAGGACTCACCGGCATACTGGCCGACCCACCACACGCGATCACGTTCACACTGGCCAACCTGCTGGATAGTCCACACAGCAGCCAGCCGACGTCAAGTTCCAGGCATCCGGCGCAGCAAGGGACTTCGAGACAGTAATGAGATTGCTCGCCGCCGACGTCATCTAGCACCAGGCCGGCGACCACCGCTTGACCGGCCTACAAGGGCTCGGCGGCAGTCAACGAGATGATCGGCGGAATCACCGAGGTCAGCCGCAGCAGCATGCAACTGGTTCAGCTCGCAGCACCGATGCTCAACGGCGACCTGGTCGCCACCAACGTCCATTTCACCGCCACCCGCGACGACGCGAAAGTCAGCCTTGGCGGCCTCGACCTGTTCCGGATCGAGGACAGCAAGATCGTCGAAGTCTGGCTGTTCTCAGCCGCGGCAGGCGAAGCGGCCGAGAAGAAGTTCTGGCTCCGCTGACCAACTTCCACATCGACCATCGACTCAACTGAGGCAACGGCCGACGTGCCTGGTTCAGCTGGCGACTTGGCGGCGTTTCCTGAGCATTAGCAGGGATCCCAGTACGCCGGCCACGACGAGAAAGGCGATGACCGCGGGCCAACGGCTGGTCCCGACGGCGGTTTGGGTGACCATGCCGGCCATACCGGCGAAGAACAGGACCGCGGATATGAGGCCGCCGTTCGGTTGCTCGTAGTCGACACTGCGCCACCAGCTTCGGCGCCGGCCGTTGCGCCACCCGACCTGCACAGCGAAGACGCCCATACCAAACAGGCCGATGGCGAGGTAGCCCAAGGTGGGAGTGGAGCGACGGGGATGCTGCGCAGTCTCCAGCACAGTGTCGCTGGAAAGTTCGAGCAGGACCGGGTTGCCGCCGTAGTACACCGCGGTGAGCTGCATACCGTCCCGGATCTGGTCCTGCCCGGGTTGTTCAGGCACAGTCACCCGGTCGTTGTCATTGCCGCGTACCTGCGGCGCGACCGCGCTCACGTTGAGGGACCATTTTCGCTCTCCGGACACCCAACGAAATCGAGAACGGGTCTCGCGTTCCACGGTAGCCGGTCCACGGATCAGGCAATCCTGACTCACCGCACCAGTGCACGCCGCCATCTCAGTCGGCCGCACCAAATCAGCCACGGTCTGCACCCCCAGTGCAAGGCTGCCCGCGACAGCCACCGTTCCCAACACCAGCCACACCACCGGTCGCACCCGCCGCACAGCCCACCCCCGATCCACGAAGCCGCCCCCACGGGCCTCAGGGTTCCCAAAACCACCCTGCTTTATTCCTGCCGATTAGTGCGTGGACGCGATGCCGATCGCAGCCACAGCACCGATTACGGGGAAAGGACCGACTGGCAATGGATTGTGTTGGGACACACGCGCTGAGGCGGAGAAGCAACCATGTCAGACTCGCGACAAATCCTCATCCACGGTCATACCCGCAGACACTCACCAACTGAAGACACCTGTGACTCCAGCATCTCCCACAGACAAGAGATCAACCCGACCACCTCACGTACACCCTCAACACCTGACGGGTCTTTACCAGCGAAGCCTGTCCTCAGCGGACCTCGAGAACGCGACGAGCACCCACAGCAGCTGGACACATTGGGCACTACATATGCCGCAGCGCGGGCGTACCAGGCTGTTACGGACTTCTACGAGGACGTGCAGCGATGACTTTTCGAGCGGTATAAGGTCGGCGCGGGTCGTGCAGGTCATGACCCCCAATCCGGCGCGGTCGCCGCTTTGATTGACCCCACCGACCAGCACAGCGCATCCCATCATGCCGTCCCCGCCGGCGGCGAAGGGATGACCAGCAGCCGCTACCGCCTGCCCGGGCCGGAACACCGGCCTTGATGAGCGCAACGCCCCCACACCAACAGACAAACAGGAACACCCACCCCCTTTTCTTCCCCGCCTTGCACAGCATGCGCCGCCCGGCACCGGCATCAAGGCCCTCCGGCCGCCAACGCGGTCGGACTCCACCCGAGCCTTGACCCCGACGCCTCACCCCGGCGCGCCCACAACCCAGCGGAGAAGACCAAAACAAAGTCAGCAGCACCCCTTGACCGGCCCCACTCCTTCAGGGATGACCTGCGTGGACGCAATTTTCGGCACCCATAGGGTCAGCGGCGCGCAGTAGCGACGACAGCTCGATGCACCAGTTCAGATGCTGAACCGTTCAGAAGTGTGGCGCCCGACGCGGAACCTTGGATATGGTCGAAGCGGAGGCCATTCTCCTCGTGTGAGACGGTGAGCTGTTGACTTCGTCCGGGTTGCGTCGAACGGGGTGGGGCCTGCTTATCTTCGGCATAGGCGCGCCATCCGTGTTGTTGCCGATATCAGCGTGGTTGACCAGGGACGACAGCGCAAGTTTCGACAAACATGTCGGCTGGGCGAATATTCTCGCTCTCACGATCGGCGCGGTTGGCGTGATCTTGATATTGGTTGATAAGGTGGAGAGGTCGAGCGATCTCTCGTCGTCGCGCATTGACGATCTCGCTGGCACCGTGGCGAAGGAAGCCCTGCGCCAGGACAGTCTGTTACTTGCTCATCTGTTGAGTACGGACTCGCTGGACAGCCGTGCGGCCCGGGGAAATTTCGTCAAGGTCAGACCTCGAACATCCAAAGGTAGGCCTACGAAAAGGGTGACGAAGGAATTCGGCGAGATTGTTGATTTTTACATAACCGAGACCAAGGGTCGGCTGGTCATTCTGGGAGCGCCGGGGACTGGCAAGACGGTCTTGACTGTACTACTGACAGTGGGATTGTTGAAACGACGCCAAAACGGTGAGCCTGTACCGTTCCTGGTCAGCCTCCCGTCATGGGATCCCGCCAACCAAGACTTCGTCGAGTGGCTTGCGGAACAGATCGCCATTCGGTTCCGGATCGGACGTAAGATCGCGGCGCGGATGGTCCAGGATGAGCTGATTCTGCCAGTGCTGGACGGCCTGGATGAGATGGACTCGTCGGAAACCGCACCGCACCGATCCGAGCAAGCGGTGAAAGGGATCAACGACTATATTGCTTGCACTCCCGACGCTCGAATCGTCGTGGTCTGCCGATCTGGTCCAAGATACTACGAGCGGCTCAGCCGAACCGTGCGGAACGCCGATGAGATCACCATCCAGAACCTGGAACCGAAGAAGATCATCGGCTACGTGCGTACGCATTGTCCGGACGAGCGGGCGCTGGACGCTTGGGAGCCGGTCTTCAATGCGCTGATGGAACGGAAACCGAACCCCGTCCTGTCCGCTTTGGACACGCCATGGCGGTTGACGGCCGCCGTGACCCTTTATCTCCAAGGAGAGGATCCCCGCCAGTTGCTGCCTACGGACGAGGAGTTGTCAGGTAGCGGTGACTATGCGGCGAGAATCAAAGGGCTGTTGATGGAGACTTACGTCATCGCCAAGGTGCTGCTTCATCGAAAGCGGTTGAACGCAGCAGTGACCTCGATCAGGCAGCTGCGCCACATTGCGAGCCGGCTCGCAGTCCTTGAAGCGACCGGGCATGGCGGGAAAGAGATAGTTCTGTCTCAATGGTGGAACGCCTTTGCATCTCAGAGTGTGGTTGTGTTTCATGTAGGGCTAACCTTCCTGGTTCTACAAATCCCTTCTCTCGTCATTGGATATGGCCCATCGGCTGAGCAGGGAATTCTTTCCTTCCTTGGCGTATTGAGCGGAAAAATCACTATCTGGTATTTCGCATGTAAGCGGGCTATCACGAGAGATAAGCCGGTCGCCTTCCGGCTTCGTAGTCTGCGTTCGCCTGCTCAGGTCGTGATGTCCGCGCTCAGCGTCGTGGTCTCAACTGTCTGCGGCCTGTTAGCGGGGACAGCTTATGGAGCCATGTATGGTGTTGGCATAGGTATGACTTCTGCCGCGCTGATGTTGCTTGTCGCTGCGTCTTATGGTCCTCAGCGCGTTGACGCGACACATCCGCTGGCCTCGCTCCTGAATGATCGCAACTTCGCTATCGCACTGGGGCTCACTGTCGGAGCCTTTGCGTTCCTGTACTACATTCCGCTGCGCGGCATCACTACGGCGCTCATGCTTGCTTTGATGTGCGTCATGGGAAGCATTCTCGCCTCAGCTTATACGCGTTATCTTGTGACGGCCTTCGTTGGCTGGATATACGGTCTCCCGCTACGGCTCGCCAGATTTCTGTCCTGGGCTCAACGCGCAGGTTTCCTTCGCCTCTCAGGAGCCGGCTATCAGTTCCGACACCAGGAACTGCTCGAGTATTTGCAGCGTCGATGACCGCGGTCAGACCTTGAGGCGCCATCAATAATATCCTGTGGGGCTCAAGTACTCATCGCTGCTGGTCAACGGTGCGCCTGCCGGAAACCTCATCCTATACCGCTCGAAAACTCGTAGCGCCCGATCAGACCATTCATGTAGGGCGCTGGAACGACGCTCCAGTGATCGTGTCGCGGCTGCACCGTGACACCGCTAAACGTCGTCCTCCGCCGCAAGATCGCGGGCAGGTGCGGCACCCGCACAAGGGTTCTCGCAGACTGCTCCGCACCAGTGTCTTCAGGGCCTGATCAAGGAGCACAGCTAGGTAGCTTGACGTGTAGCAATGACTTTTCGAGCCGTCCAGCGTAGCTCGTGCGCGGTCCGGTGGCCATGTGCGCCATGTTTGCCCACCTGACAAACATGATGACCAATAGGGAGCTGTCCAGCGCTACCGGCCGGTCGGCATACCTGCAGGTCATACGCCCGTTCGCTTCACATCGATCTCCGTTCGGGCGAGCGCAAGCCGTCACGTGACACCCTTAGTTGTACCTATGTACAATCAAGCCATGCCTAGTTCTCCCAAGGTGACCAGATCGATGGAGGACGTCCTCTACGTCTTCATGGACGACCCAGCACGGTCGTACTACGGCTACAAGTTGTGCGAGTCAGCCGGCGTCAGTCCCGGCAGGCTATATCCGCTTCTTGCCCGCTTGGAGGCGACCGGGTGGCTGACGAGCGGGTGGGAGTCCAATGAAGCAGATCAGGGTATCGAACCTCGCCGTCGCTACTACCGAATCACGAGTTCAGGAATGGAAGGCGCAGCCAAAGCACTCCAACAGCGAACTCCTCGCCGCCTGCTAACGCGTTTCCGGCTACCAACATGGGGATGGACACAGTGACGGCCGCAAAAGAGGGGTGCATACGATGAGTAGGCCGGAGCGGATCACGGAGCCCTTCCTCGATATTGTCGAAGTATTCTGGCAATCAGAGGAAGGTGTGCACGGATATGAACTCGCAAAGAAGACAAAGCGTGGCCGACCTACAGTCTACAATAATATCGACCGACTAAGTAGCTTAGGATGGATAGCAAGCAGATGGGAAGATCCGGCGAATGTCACCGGTCGCCCACTGAGGAAGATTTACCATTTGACCCCCGAGGGGCAATCGCTCGCGGAAGAGTTGCTGATCAAATTTGGGCGGATTCATCATGGAGACTTTGGCACCGCAACAGAGGGCCCTGGTGATGACCGGTGAACAACACGGTGCTGATTTCGATTCTCATCAGTCTAGGTGTCAATGAGTTCCTTGGGTTCACAGACTGGCTGGCCGATCGGCTAACGCGATGGGCTGCACGACGTTGGGAAGCGAAGACTGGGTTCGACCACCTGGAAGAATGGCTCGAAGACCTCGAACACTCGCCAGGTCGGCTATTCAAGGTACTTAGCGCATCTTGGATGCTGCTGGGAACCTTCGTCAACGTCGAGCGGCTAACGTTGAACCTGCCATCCCTCTGACGCCTTTCTCTACCACTACGAACAGCTCTATGCACCGCGTTTGCCGCAGCGCGAACCGTTTCTGGGATGCTCATACGTAGGGGTGTTGCCCACATTGCGCCGCAGGCGACGAGCCGTCTTCATCTAGTGGGCATCAGGGCGGCAGTTTCACTTTTGCCCAAAAAGCTGTCGACGGCACGTGAAAACTGACCCCGGCGTGGCATCCGAATTTTGACCCCCTGTCCGGTGACTCTGGCTCGAGCCGAGCCAGGGAGGACGAAGGGTGTTGTCCGTGGAAGATTGGGCTGAGATTCGCAGGTTGCACCGGGCGGAAGGGTTGCCGATCAAGGCGATCGCCCGGGTGTTGGGCGTCTCAAGGAACACGGTGCGCGCCGCGTTGGCCTCGGATGCGCCGCCGAAGTACGTGCGGCAGCCGAAGGGGTCCATTGTGGATGCTGTGGAACCGCGGATTCGTGAGTTGCTGCAGGCA
>NZ_FWXV01000015.1 GCF_900176515.1 Kibdelosporangium aridum | reverse complement strand
GCACGTTCGAGCCCGCCCGGCCGGGCTCAGCCTGGTGCTTTTCGTGGCCGAGATGCTCGGTCATCTCCGCGTTCAGCGCGGCTTCCAGCACCGTCTTGGTCAACTGCTTGAGCAGACCGTCCGGGCCGGTCAACGCCAACCCCTGCTCCTGCGCCTGCGCGACCAACCGGGCCGCCAGCTCTTCCTGCGCCGACCGCGGCTTCGCGGCCTTCTTCCTGCCTGTGGCTCGTGGACTCACAACATCCAGTGTCATCACACATCGTGCCCAATCCCGCCGAGATCACTCCCGGCGTGTCAGGCCAGAAACACCGATCTTGAAACAGTCCCGTTTTACGGCCCCTAGAAGGGTGGGACTTCGTACGGGTCTGGGGTTGTGGTGACTGTTCGGTTGGATGGGGTGCGGATGACGAGTGTGCCTGGTTTTGGTTGGACGAGGTCCCAGTTTGTGCGTTGGCGCATGAGGTTGTGGCGCTTGCAGAACATTGTGAGGTTGTCGGCGCTGGTCGTGCCTCCGGTGGCGTAGGTGGTTGTGTGGTCGGTTTCGCAGCGTTCGGCTGGTGTTGTACAGCCGGGTTGGCGGCATGTTCGGTCTCGCAGTTGGATGTGGCGTTTGAGGGCGGGGGAGGCGAACCTGCGGTTGCTGACCTCCAGCACTTGGCCGGTGGGGTCGGTGATGATGCGGCGCCACGTGGCGTGCCGGGCGAGTTCGCGGGCGTACTCGGCGGTGATGGGGCCGACTCCGGAGATTTCGCCGGGTTCTTGGTTGAGGCCCATCAGGGTTGTCATCGGGACGACCACGTTCACGGTGACTGGCGGGCGGTCGATCTTCTTGCCCATCACCAGATCCATGAACACGTCGGCCCGGCACTTCTTGGTCTGTTTGGCGATGAGCTCGATCTGGGCATAGGCCTGTTCGGCCTCGTGCGGTTGCAGGGTGATGTTCAACGATGACGTGCCGTCGGGCTTGGTCCATTTGGACACGTCACGCCGGGCCTTGGCAAGTCTCCGTCGTTCTTCGGCGCCAACGGGGTCAGCTCTGATGACTTCTCGGTTCAGCGCGTGTTTGAACTTGGTCAGGTTCTCGCACTGTCCACCGTCCAGCACACGCTTCTCCACCTCGGCGGCTTGGTCGTCGTCAAGGTCTGTGGTGTAGTCGTGGACGGCTTTGGCGCGCATGTAGTCGATCCTGCCTGTGCGCAATGCGTCCACTGTGGCTGGTAGTCGGGTGACCATGGTGTGGGCCTGGTGGAGTTGTTTCGCCGTCGTGTTGGGGCTGAGGTTCAGTTCGAGGGCGAGTTCCTCGGCTGCGCCGTCGCCGAGGTCGATGCCGGGGCGTTGGGGTGGGGTGAGTTCGGCGAAGTGGGCGAGGCCGTGGATGAGTTCGGCGTCGATGGCGTTCCTGGCTTGGTAGCGGTCGCGGATGTAGTTGAGGGTTTCCTCCCTGTTCATCAGTTCCACCGGGATGTCGGGCGGGGGTTCGTGGCGGGTGATCGTCAGTTGTTCGCTCATGTGTTCAATTTATCGGAAAATGGTTAAACATAGTTCACTGCATCGGGTGGTTTGCTGCTGTCTCGCGGCAGGTGCCGTTGTGTCACCGCAGGAATCGAGTTGCCGCCGAGGAACCGGCCCAGCGTCAGGATCCGTGCCCAAGGGCAACGGTGTCCAACATGGACGCGATAGTCCCGTGTGGGGGTAACGATCCGGGTTGTGGTGAACCGTCTCGGCGTCGCGGGAGTGGATACTGTGCACCCCCCGATCGGGACTGGACGAATCGGGCAGGAATTTGAGAGGTACGGCAGTGGCGACGAGTACACAGGTACGGCAAAGGTCTTTATCGCCGGTCACCCAGGCGCGGCTGGCGATGTGGGCGTTCGTGGTCGTCAACCTGGCGATCGTCGAGGTCCTGTTCTTCACCGCGGGCACCGGCAAGAACGAGATCCTCACCGTCGCCAAGTTCTTCGGCCTGCACGCCGCCGTCGTGATGATGTTCCAGCTCCTGCTGGTGGCCCGGCTGCCGTGGCTGGACCGGCGGATCGGCATGGACCGGCTCACGGTGTGGCATCGGTGGATCGGGTTCACGTTGCTCTGGACCGTGCTCACGCACGCGACGATCGTCGTGCTCGGCTACGCGACGCTCGACGGCGTGTCGATGCTGAAGACGTTCGGCGCGCTGGCCGGGGTGACTGCATCGCTGCTGGGCATGCTGGCCGCCACCATCATCATCGTGATCGGCGTTGTGTCCATCCGGCCCATCCGCCGCAAGCTGCGCTACGAGACCTGGCACGGCGTGCACATGCTGCTGTACGTGGCGCTCGGGCTGGCGTTCGTGCACCAGTTGCTGGAGACGACCACGTTCGCCTCCTCCACGTTCGCGATGATCTACTGGTGGGCGCTGTGGATCTTCGCGTTCGGGTCGTTGATCGCCGGGCGGATCGTGGTTCCGTTGTGGCGCAACAAGTATCACCAGTTCCGGGTGTCCGCTGTGGTTCCCGAGGCGCCCAACGTGGTCTCAATCCACGTCACCGGTCGTAACCTGGACAAGCTCCCCGCCAGGGCCGGTCAGTTCTCGATCTGGCGGTTCCCGGGGCACCGGCACTGGTGGCTGGCGAACCCGTTCTCGCTCTCAGCGGCGCCCAACGGTCAGGGCCTGCGTCTCACCGCCAAAGCCGTCGGCGACGGCAGCACCAACCTGCGTAACATCCAGGTCGGCAGCCGCGTGTTCATGGAAGGACCGTACGGGGCCTTCACCGCGCAGCACCGCACCAAGCACGGCATTCTGCTGATCGCGGGCGGCGTCGGCGTCACGCCGATCCGGGCGTTGCTGGAGGAGGACCCGACCGGCAACGTCATCGTGCTCTACCGGGTCCGCCACGAGAGCGAAGCCGTTCTGCTGCACGAACTCCAGCACCTGGTGTCGGTCCGCCGCGGCAGGCTGCACGTGCTCACCGGCCGGACCGATCAGGGCGCACGGCCGTTCGAGCCGGGCACGCTGCGCACCGCGGTTCCCGACATCAGGGAACGGGACGTGTACATCTGCGGCCCGACCGCGATGACCGAAGCCGTCGAGGACTCGCTGCGCAAGCTGGGCGTGCCCGACAGCCAGATCCACACCGAGAAGTTCAGCATGGCATGACGCCGTGACCAGAGTCGCCGAAGGCCCTTGCTGACCTTCGGCGACTCTCTGCCGTATTTTCAATCGTATGAGCGGCAAGGAAGAGCAGAAGGCCAGCGCGTCCGGGCACACGCCCCTGCTCGTCCTTGGCAAGATCACCGAGATCCTGAACGCCTTCACGCTGAAGCAGCCCGTGCTGACGTTGCGCGAGATCCAGCAGGCGACCGGCATCCCCACCTCCACCGTGCAGCGCCTGGTGACCAACCTCGTGGCCAACGGGTTCCTCGACCGGGTCGAGGACCGGTTCCGGATCGGCGTGCGGATGGCGTTCTGGGCCGCGGCCGCCGCCAAGGACTTCGACGAGCTCGCCGTGATCAACCCGGTGCTCAAGGACCTGCGCGACCTGACCGGCGAGACCGCGTGCTTCTTCCGTGCCGAAGGCGAGGTCCGGGTGTGCATCGCGGTCGCCGAGACGCACCACATCCTGCGGCGGGAGGTGTCGGTCGGCCGGATCGCGCCGTTGACCGTCGGCGCGTCCGGCCGGGTGCTGCTGGCGTGGCAGCCGAAGCTCGCTGAGCAGGTCCTTTCGCACGAGCTGCCGCAGCTCACCGAGAGCACGGTGACCGACCGGGACACCATGCGGACCTTGATCAAGCAGACACACGCGGACGGCTACGCGATTACCGTCGGTGAACGCGTCGATGGCGCGTCCGGTATTGCCGCGCCGGTGTTCGACTCGGCCGCTGACCTGGTCGGCGCGTTGACGGTCCAGGGCCCCACGCTGCGCATGCCGTACGAGACGTGCGTCGAGTGGGTGGAGCTGCTGGTCGAGAACGCGGAACGGATCACGCGCGCGCTCGGCGGCCGGCTACCCGACTAGGGCCCAGGGGAACGCCGTCGCGCTGGAGTGCGCGCCTTGCACGGCACGCGACCGGTTCGGTTCGCCCAGTTCAGCGAGCAGACCGTCGGTGAGACCCACCAGCTCGGCGAAGATCGCGGGCGTCAGCCAGTCCGGCCGCAGCGCGAACAGCAGGTCCTCGGTTGACGCGTTTCCGCTGGCACCGGGTGCGAACGGGCAGCCGCCCAGCCCGCCGAGCGCGCCGTCGACCTCAGCGGCGCCCGCTGCGATCGCGGCCAGGGAGTTCGCCACGCCGAGGCCCCACGTGTCGTGGCCGTGGTACACGATCCGCCGCCGCGTGCCCACCTTGCTGATCAGGCTGGTGACCTGCGCGGGAACGGCCTGTCCGAGCGTGTCACAGATGACGATGTCCTCGGCTCCGTCGGTCCTGGGGTCGTCGGCGATCGCGAGGACGCGTTCCTCCGGCACAGGGCCCTCGAACGGGCACGTGAACGACGTCGCGATGCACAACTGGACTCGGCCGCCCCGGGCGTGCTCGACGGCGGCGGGCATCGCTTCGAGGCTGGCTTCGGTGCTGCGCCCGATGTTCGCCTGGTTGTGTTTGTCCGAAGCGGACAGACAGTACTGGAAGTTCACCGCACCGGCCGCGGCTGCTTTCTCGATGTGCCTTGGCGTTGCCACCCATACCCAGCACCGGGCGAGCTCGTCGGGCGTCAGCCGTTCGATCACTTCCAGCGTGTTCGCCATGGACGGCACCAGACCCGGCCTGGCCATCGAGCCGATCTCGATGCTGGGCACGCCCAGGCGCAGGAGTTCGCGCACGATGCCGACCTTCCGGCCGGCCGGCAGCTGCTTTCCGGTCAGCTGCAGACCGTCCCGCAGAGTCACATCTCGCAGCGTTGTCATCGTGTCTCCAAAGTGCTGAGTACGTCCTCGGTGTCGGCACCGAGATCCGGGCCGATCGACCGGACCGGGAGCGATCGCGGGCCGATCAGCGGCACGATCCCGGGGAAGCCGACTTCGGCTGGCTCGTCCGCGCCGACGTCGACCGAGAAGTGCTGGATCATCCCGCGTTCGCGGTACTGCTCGTCCGCGCAGATGTCCGCGGCCGTGTAGATCGGCCCCGCCGGAACCCCTGCCTCGTCAAGGACTTTGAGGACTTCGGCGCGGGTGAGCGTCTTGGTCCACGCGGCGATGGCGTCGTCCAGTTCGTCGCGCCGGCCCCAGCGGCCCGCGTTGCTGGCCAGGCCGGGATCGTCAGCGAGGTCGGGCCTGCCGATGGCGAGCATGTAACGCCGGAAGATCGAATCGCCGTTGCCCGCGATCACCACGCTGGTCCCGTCGAGGCATTCGTACGCGTTCGAAGGCGCGATGCCTTCCATCCGCCCACCGACTCGCTGCCGCTCCACGCCGTACGCCTGGTAGTCCGGCACGAGCGACTCCATCATCGAGAACACGGCTTCGTGCAAGGCCACATCGACGACGCGCTCGCTGAGCGGGCGTCGCGGCCCGCCGTTCTGCCGTTGGAAAAGCTCGACCATCACACCGAACGCCGCGTACAACCCGGCCACCGAATCGCCTAGGGAAACCCCTACCCGCGACGGTGGCCGGTCGGCCTCGCCCACCAAGTTGCGCAGCCCGCCCATGGCTTCCGCGACGGCTGCGAACCCCGGTCGCCCAGCCAGCGGCCCGGTCTGCCCGAACGCGGAGATGCGCGCGAGGATGATGTCCGGGTTGGCCTTCTCCAGCTCGGCGGGGCCGAGTTGCCAGCGTTCGAGCGTGCCGGGGCGGAAGTTCTCGATCACGACGTCGCACTGCCGAACCAGTTCGAGCACGGTGTCGCGGCCTTCGGGCGTCTTGAGGTCGAGCACGACGGACTTCTTGTTGCGGTTGATGGTCCGGAACAGCATGGACACATCGCCGGCGTACAACCGCCAGTTGCGCAGTTCGTCGCCCTTACCGGGCCGCTCGACCTTGATCACCTCTGCGCCGAAGTCCGCGAGCATCCGTCCGGCGGTCGGCCCGGCGATGTAGTTGCCGAGTTCGAGGACCCGCAGGCCGTCCAGTGGCAGGCGCATGAATGCCCTTTCTCGTTTTACAGGAAGATACTCAGTGCGAGGATCGGTCCCATCGCGACGACGGAAGCGATGGATACGCCCGCTGAGCAGGTTTTGAGTGCACCCCTGGTGGTCTGTCCCATCAGGGATTGCAGTAGCCAGAACGTGTTGCTGGTGAGGTGCACGAGGAACAGCGAGCCCGCACCGGCGGCCAAGGCGATGAGCACGGGGGAGAGTCCGAGTGCGGGTGCGATCGGTGCGAGCAGGCCCGCGGCCGTGATCGCCGAGATCGTCACTGAACCGACGGCGACGTGCAGGACTGCGGCCAGTGCCCAGACCACGAGCAACGGTGCCCACGTGCTCGCCGAGAGGTACTTGCCCAGGATGTCGCCGACGCCAACGGCTTTGATGGTCGCGGCAAGCGAACCACCGACACCGCTGAGCAGCAGGATCTGTCCACTTTGGCGCAGACCGGTGGCGAGCGACTCTTCGACCTTGGGCTGTCCCATGTACTTGCGCCCGACCAGGCACGTGCCGACAAGACCGATCAGCAGCGCGATCATCGGGCTGGACAGCAGGTCGACGACCGGGTTGGACCAGTTCGCCATCTTGGCGATGGCACCGACTGCCACGAGCACCAAAGCGGTGAGCAGCGGCGCGAACAGCAGGACCAGCCGCGGTTCGGTCTTGGTCTTGGTCAGTGTGCTGGTTCCGCCGGTGCTGGTGGGCTCCGGCTCGGGGTTCGGGGCCTGCGGCAGCTCCTGCTCGTCGAGTTCGGGCTTCCACCAGCCGCGCGTGAGCAGGAACGTGGTGATGGTGATCGCGATGGCGACGGTCGGGATGACCACGATCAGCCCGTAGAGCAGGTACGTGCCGAGCGGTACGTCGAGCAGACCGGCCAGTGCCAGCGCGCCGACGCCCGGCACGGTGAAGACGATGCCGCATTCCAGGCCGATCGCCAGCGCGGTGGCCATCCTCGCGGTGCCGTACTTGCCCAGCTTGGGCGCGATCGCCCTGGCCAGTGGCGCGGAGATGACGAGCAGCACGTCGAGGTAGATCGACTGCAGGAAGGTCGTGATCGTCAGGGCCATCGCGTGCGGGATCCGCTTGGGCCCGAACACGTGGAATAACTTGTCGACCAGGCGCTCGATCGCGCGCAGATCCCGCAGGATGGCGCCCATCAGGACGCCGAACGCGATGAGCAGGCCGATTTCAGCGAGGATGTCGCCGAATCCCTTGCCGACCGTCTCGACGGTCTTGCTCACCCCCAAGCCGGCCGCCAGCCCCAGGTAACAAGAGCCGAGAACCAGCGCGACCAGCGGGTTCAGCTTGAACCGAACGATGAGTACCACGATGGCAACCACCGCGACGGCGGTGTTGACGAGAATCGCTGTGTCCGACATCCACATGTCCGTTCACTCGTGCGACATTGCACCCAGTGGGCGTCGCCTTCCTGTCGAAGGTTGCTCACATTATGAGCATTTACCCACGATACGAGTCAACCTTTACCCGTGCATGACCGGTCACACCGGCGTGTCGCGAGGTGAGGACAGCGTCAAGAGGGCTGCGGCACAGTGACTGGGCGTCAGGCGCAGAAGTCAGCGATCGTGTCGGTGAGGATGTCGGTGAGGTGGTGCAGTGACGTGAGATCGACCCGTTCGGTCGCCGCGTGCGCGCCCCGAGGTGCCCGTTGAGCATCAACGAACGCCCGCCTCCCGTGTCACGGGCCAACGCGACGATCAGTGGATCAGGTCGGTATGGGGCTGTCCCAGTCGAGCCGGTAGTCGTAGATCCACGAGTGCGGATGCCGTCCTCGCGTCTCCTCCCGGCTGATCTTGAGGTCGTGCAGCAGGCGGTGGAACACGCGCAGGCGGATCGCCGCCGGATCGGCTTTCATCGCCGTCCTGATCACTTGTTCGACCCTATTGCGGCGCAGGTTCTCGTAGGTCGAGAACGCCGTCGGCAGATCAGGCAGATCACGCAGGCACTTCGCCAGCACCACACTGTCCTCGACGGTCAACGACGCTCCTTGACCCGCGGAGGGGGAGACCGCGTGGGCCGAGTCTCCGAGCAGCACCATCGACGAGTTGTGCCAATGCCGCACCGAGGGCAGGTCGTAGGTGTTGACCGGGAAGATCGTGCCCGGTTTCTCGATGATCTCGACCGCCGGGATGTCGTCGTCGGTGAAGAAACTGGCCGCGGTCCGCCGCCACTGCTCGGTCGGGGTGTCACGCAACGCGTGTTTGGCGATCTCCGGCCCTGGAATGCGGGCGAACCACCACGTCTCCCCATTTGTGTCCACTATGTACCCGAAGAAGGCGCGTTTGCCGTAGTACATCTGGAAAAGGCCGGGGGGTGACTTCGGGGTGGCTTTGTCGGTGTAGCCGAGCAGGATCGTCAGGCCGACGTAACGAGGCTGGATCGCGTCCGGGTCGATGATCTTGCGGGTGACCGAGTGCAGGCCGTCGGCCCCGATCAGCAGGTCGCCGCAGTCGGACGTGCCGTCGGCGAAGTGGGCGACCACCGTGCCGTCGGCCTGGGTTTCCGCGTGCTCAAGGCGTTTGCTGTGCTTCACCGGTATGCCGCGGGCGCGCAGTTCGGTGTGCATGATGCGGTTGAGCGCGCCGCGTTTCAGCGTTCGCGGCAGGTTGATGGTTCCGTTGTTCTGCGGGTACTTCCGCTCGTTCACCCATTTCCCGGTCGCGCTGATGTACTCCGCGCCGGTCGCGGCGAAGGAGTTGTCGATCACGGGTTGGTGGACGTCGATTGCCCGCAGGGCGGTCATTCCGTTGTTCATCACGGTGAGGAACGCGCCGATGTTCTCCGCGTCCGTGGGATAGGCCTCGTAGACGACCGAGTCGATACCGGCCTTCTGCAGTGCCATGGCGGCCGTGGCGCCGCCTATCCCGCCACCGATTACCAGCGCTTTGGTCATCGCAGTCGGCTCTATCCAGTCTGGGTCGGCCCGATGGTGGAAATCCGGGCCGAGCTGGTCCCCCAGACGCCAGCTCGGCCCGGCAGTTCCCCCCAGTCCTGGTGCCCAGGCCCCTCCCGCCTCGTAAGCAGTATGCGATGGGTGCCTGAACCCCGGCTATACGTCCGCTTACAGTCGATAAACGCACTGCTCGGACAGTGTTTTGCGGCGTTTGGGCCCGCCCGTGTCGTAGACCGGGACGGTGACTTTGAGTAGTGTCGTCTCGTGCCGAGGCCCGCACCCGGCACCTTGGCGCTGAAGATCAGCGGGGGCGTTTGATGGAGTTCCGAATCCTGGGCCCAGTCGAGGTCCATGGAGAGGGTGGTCAGGCTCGGCTGGGCGGCGGGCGGGCGGTGACCCTGCTGGCCGCCTTGATCCTCCAGGCGAATCGCACGGTGTCCTATGAACGGTTGACCACAGCTGTGTGGGGCGACAACCCGCCCAATTCGGCGACCGCGGCCCTGCACACCTATGTTTTCCGGCTCCGTAAAGCTTTCGGCGACGTCGATCCGACCGGTCTCGACCGGATCGTCACCTACAAGACCGGTTACCTGTTGCACGTCCAGCCGGGTGAGCTGGACCTGGAAGTTTTCCGGGCGCATGTCGAACGCGGCCGGGCCGCATCCGCCGCGGGCAAGTTCGAGCAGGCGGCCACCGAACTGGACGCCGCTCTGGAGCTCTGGCGCGGGACCGCGTTGTCCGGCGTGTCCGGTGAGCTGGTCGCGCAGCAGTCCGCCAGCCTGGACGAGGCCTACATCTCCGCGGTCGAGCAGCGGGTGGAGGTCAAGCTCAACCTGGGCAAGACCGCCGAGCTCATTCCCGAGCTGAACGGCTTGATCGCCGCGCATCCGCTGCGGGAACGGCTGCGGGAACAGGCGATGCTGGTGCTCTACCGCTCCGGCAGGCAGGCCGAGGCGCTGGCGATGTACCAGGACGTCTACCGGGTGCTGGCCGACGAGCTCGGCATCCAGCCAGGACCGGCGCTGCAGGAGCTGCACCGGCGGATCCTGTCGGGCGATCCGACCTTGCGTTCGCCGTCCGAGCAGAAACCGCAAGCGCCTGCCGTTGCCAGGCCGGTGCCGCGGCAGCTGCCCACGGACGTCGCCAACTTCACCGGCCGCGAGGAGTACATGCGGCAGCTCGACGCGCTGCTGCCCAGCGCGGACCGGTCAGGCGGGGCCGTGGTGATCTCCGCGATCGAGGGCATCGCGGGCGTCGGCAAGACCGCGCTCGCCCTGCACTGGGCCCACCAGGCGACTCCGCATCTGCCCGACGGCCAGTTGTACGTCAACCTCCGTGGCTACGCCCAGAGCCCGCCGATGGAACCGGGCGAGGCGCTGGCGAGGTTCCTGCGCGCACTTGGCGTGCCCCAGGAACAGATCCCGGTCGATCAGGACGAACAGGCCGCGATGTACCGGTCGCTGATGGCCGACAAGCGGATGCTTGTGCTGCTGGACAACGCGATGAGCCCGGACCAGGTGCGGCCGTTGCTGCCGGGCAGCGCCAGCTGCCTGGTGTTGATCACCAGCCGCGTCGACCTGCGCGGGCTGGCCGCGCTCGATGGTGCGCGCAGGCTCGTGCTCGACGTCCTCACGGCGGACGAAGCGGTCAACCTGCTCACCACGACCATCGGTGACGAACGGTCGACAACCGAAGCCGACCACGTGGCCCAGCTGGCGAAACTATGCGGCTACCTGCCGTTGGCGCTGCGCATCGCCGCGGCGCACCTGGCAGGCCACGTCAGCCAGACCGTCGGCGGCTACCTCGCGCAGCTGGCGGAAGGCGACCGGCTGAGCCAGCTCGGCATCGAACACGACCAGCAAGCCGCGGTGCGGGCCTCGTTCGACCTGTCGTACCAGACGCTTCCGGCGGACGCGGCCAGGTTGTTCCGGCTGCTCGGCCTGGTTCCCGGACCGGACTTCGCCCCCGCGGCGGCCGCGGCGCTCGCCGGCATGCCCGAGGACCAGACCACGCGGCTGCTGGCCGGGCTCGCCTCAGCGCACCTGATCGAACGCCTGACACCAGGGCGATTCCAGTTCCACGACCTCATCCGGCTCTACGCCGCGGAACGCGCGAAGGACATCGACGGCGAGCAGGACATCGACGACGCGCTGCGCCGCCTGTTCACGTGGTACCTGCACAGCACAGGTTCGGCGACGCACGCGCTGTATCCGGAGATCGAGAGCCTGCTCGATTCCGTCGACACGGACATTCACCCGATGGGGTTCACCGACATCGTCGAGGCCATCACGTGGCTGGAGACCGAGCGGCCCAGCCTGCTCGCCTCGGTGCGGCACGCCACCCAGCACGGCCCGCGGCCGATCTCGTGGCGGCTCGCCCATGTCCTGCGCGGCTACTTCTACACCAGGATGGTCGTCCCCGACTGGATGGAGACGGCTGTCCTTGGCCTGCGGGCCGCGGATCTCGACAACGACCTCGCCGGACAAGCGGCGATGTTGCACAGCCAGGCACACGCTCATTTCTGCCTGAGCTCCTACGAGCAGGCGCTGGAGTACGAGGCACAAGCGCTGCCGTTGGCCAGGGATCTCGACGAACCACGCCTCGAGGCGGAGATCGTCAAGTGGTCCGGCCTGGCGTGCGTGTTCCTCGGCAGGCTGGACAAGGCCGTCGAGGACCTGACGCAGGCACTGGATCTCTACCGGCGCACCGAAAACCGGCACGGCCAGGCCAACACGCACATCGGGCTCGGGTTCGCCTTGGTCGACCTTGGACGGTTCGAGGACGCATTGCCGCACTACGACAAGGCATTGGAGCTCAACAGGGAGATCAAGAGCCGGTACGGCGAAGCGCTCGCGGTGCACTGCACCGGAGTGGTGTACGGCCACATGGGACGGTTCGACGAAGCGCTGCGGATGCACGCACAGGCCATGACGCTGTACCGGCAGGTCGGCACTCGGTACCACGAGACGTCCGCTTCGTTCTCCCTGGCCGTAGTGCACTGTGACATGGGCGCGTACGACAAGGCGTTGGCCGAGGCCGAGCGTGCCCGCGTGATGGCAAGGGAGACCGGCGACCGCCGCAGCGAGTGCAACGCGTTGAACACGCTCGGGGTGGCGTGCAGGCTGGTGGGGCGCTTCGACGACGCCGCCGGTTACCACGAGTCGGCGCTGCGGTTGTCCAAAGCGATCAGTCTGCGCAAGGCCGAGATCGAGGCGTTGATCGGGCTGGCCAGCGCCCGGCGTGGCCTCGGCAAGCACAACGACGGGATTCTCGCCGGTCAGGCCGCTTTGCGGGGCAGCAGGCAGAGCGGCATGCGGCCGCACGAAGCACACGCGTTGGTCGCGCTTTCGGAGATCTTGACCGACGTTGGACAAGCCGATCACGCCAAAACGCAGGCGCGGCACGCCCTGGACATCTATCGTGAGATCAACTACCCGCTTGGCGAAGGGCGCGCCTTGCGGGCGCTGGGCCTGGCGATGTCCGAAACCGACGGTCCGCAGTCAGCGGTTTCCCACTGGGAGGAAGCCCTGGCGATCTGCACCCGTCTCGGCACGCCTGAGGTCGAGCAACTCCAGACCCTGATCAAGGTGCCCCACTGATCGAAAGGGCTGATTGGCATGGCTGGCCTGCCAAGTGCTCCGGTCGCCATCGTCGGTATCGGGTGTCGCTTTCCCGGCGCGCGGGGGCCGGGGGAGTTCTGGCAGCGGCTGCGTGACGGCTACGACGGGATAGCCAAGCCGCCTGCCGGCCGGTTCGACGGTCTACTTTGGAAAGAGAGCGCGGACAACCCGGTCGAGGCGGGATATTTGTCCGATGTGGACAAATTTGACCCGGATTTCTTCGGTGTGTCACACCGTGAGGCGCGCCGGATGGATCCGCAGCTGCGGTTGTTGCTCGAGGTGACGTGGGAGAGCCTCGAAGACGCGGGGCTGCGTCCGGCGGACACCGAAGGCGGCCGGGTCGGTGTCTTCATCGGACAGATCGCCTCGGACTACTGGGAACTGCACTCGGGCAACGCGGACAACGCGGCGATCGACCGGTACATCGGGCTGTCCAACATCCGCGGCATGTTGTCCGGCCGGCTGTCGCATGTGTTCGATTGGTCGGGTCCCAGCGTCTCAGTCGACACCGCGTGTTCGTCTTCGCTGGCAGCTGTGCGCATGGCCTGCCAGAGCCTGCATTCCGGCGAGTCCACAGTGGCCATCGCCGGTGGCGTCAACCTGATGCTTGTCCGCAAGGACTATCCGTGGCTGTTCATGGGTGGCGTGCTGTCGCGGGACGGCAGGTGCAAGTTCGGTGACGCGAACGCCGACGGCTACGGCCGGGGCGAGGGCCTCGGGCTGGTCGTGCTCAAGACCCTTGACCAGGCGGTCGCCGATCGGGACCGGATCTACGCGGTGATCCGGGGCAGCGCGATCAACAATGACG
Source organism: Kibdelosporangium aridum (assembly GCF_900176515.1). Classification (GTDB taxonomy): domain Bacteria; phylum Actinomycetota; class Actinomycetes; order Mycobacteriales; family Pseudonocardiaceae; genus Kibdelosporangium; species Kibdelosporangium aridum. The sequence goes on along the minus strand of NZ_FWXV01000015.1, from coordinate 133,983 downwards.
GGCGTGCCAGCGGATTCGCCGCGCGGCCAGCGGTTCGTGGCCAGGCCGATGTGCTCAGCGCGGCCCTGGCGGATGCCGGAGCCCGCCCGACAGAGATCGAATACGTCGAAGCACACGGCACCGGAACGGCGGTGGGCGACGCGGTCGAGCTGGCCGCACTCGCGGCCGTCCTCGGCGAGGGCCGGTCGCAGGCTGATCCACTGCGCGTCGGCTCGGTGAAGACGAACATCGGCCACACGGAGGCAGCGGCCGGGATCGCGGGGCTGATCAAGTCCACATTGTGCCTGTACCACGGCGAAATCCCGCCGAGCCTGCACGTGCGCGAGCTCAACCCGGCGGTGAAGTGGGACGAGCTGCCGCTACGTGTCCACACCGAACTGGAGCCGCTGCCCAGTCATGGCCGGCCGAGGCTGGTGGGCGTGAGCTCGTTCGGGGTCTCCGGAACGAACGTCCATGCGATCCTCGCCGAGGCCGAGCAACCGCCTGTCGTGCCGTCAAAGGGCGACCACCTGCTCACGCTCTCGGCGCGGACACCGCAAGGGCTACGTGATCTGGCTGGCGCATACGCACGTTTTCTCGGCGACACTGACGTTCCGTTGCGGGACATCTGTTACAGTGCCTCGGTTCGCAGGCAACACCACTCGCACCGGCTCGCGGTCGCCGGATCCGCACGCGAGGACATCGCGGCCGAACTTCGTTCCTTTGTAGACGGCAAGCCGTCGCGTGATGTCTCGTTCTCCAGCGAGGCGCCGGAAGCCGAACCCGGCATCGCGTTCGTGTTTCCCGGGCAGGGTTCGCAGTGGTTCGGCATGGGCCTTCAGCTGCTCGACACGTCCCTGGTTTTCCGTGCGGCGCTTGAGGAATGTGACAGGGCTGTGCGTGCGGAGTGTGACTGGTCGATCATCGAGCAGCTGGCCAGCGACGACGAACGGTCGCACGACGTGGACGTCGTCCAGCCCATGCTGTTCGCCATCCAGGTGGGGCTCGCGGCCGTCTGGCGGTCGTGGGGAGTCGAACCGGACCTGGTCATCGGCCACAGCATGGGCGAGGTCGCCGCCGCACACGTCGCGGGCGCGCTGAGCCTGGCGGATGCCGTCGCAGTCATCTGCCGTCGCAGCAAGCTTGCCGCGACGGTGGCCGGCCGGGGTGCGATGGCGTCGATCGCCTTGCCGATGGCACAGGTCGCCGAAACATTGGCTGGCTACCAGGACAAGGTCTCCATCGCGGCGAGCAACAGCCCGTCGACGACCCTGATCTCCGGTGAACCGTCCGCAGTGGACGACATCGTGGCTTCCTTGCAGCATCGGGACGTCTTCTGCCGCACGATCGATGTGCCCTTCGCCGCACACAGCCCGCACGTGGACGAGCTGCGGGACGACCTGCTCGAACGCCTCGCGAACGTGCGGCCGGTGGCCGGGAACGTCCGGATCCACTCGACGGTTCTGGACGTGGACGTCGACGGAAGCGGCTTCGACGCGCGTTACTGGGTGCGGAACTTCCGGGAACCGGTGCGGTTCGCCTCGGCCGTCCGCCAGGTGTCGGCCGACCGGCCCATGGTGTTCGTGGAGATCAGCCCGCATCCGGTGTTGTTGGCCGCGATCGAGGAATGCCTGCAGGCCGCACAGACCTCAGGATTCGTCGTGTCGTCGTTGCAGCGGCAGAAGCCTGAACTGCGAACCCTGTTGACTTCGCTGGGTGCGGTGTACGCCAAGGGATGTCAGATCGACGGGAACCGGCTGTTCGGCGAGGAAGCGCGGCTGGTCTCGCTGCCCGCGTACCCATGGGCGCACGGCAGCTACTGGATCAAAACCAAGCCGCCCGCACCACCGGGGCCTGGGCATCCGTTGCTCGGGCGACCGGTTGCCGCGGCTGAGGGGGAGCGAGTCTGGGAAGGACCGCTGGACCGGATCCGCAACCGGTATCTCGACGGCCACCGGGTTCAGGGCGTGGTCACGTTTCCAGGTTCGGGCTATTGTGAGCTGGCGTTCGCGGCCGCGCGTGACGCGCTTGGCCAAGGCACTCTCGAACTCGAAGATGCCACCTTTCAACAGTTGCTGCTGCTCAATGGTCACGAATCGCCGATACTGCGAGTCCGGATGTACCCCGAGAACGACTCCGGGTGGCGGATCGAGATCCACAGCGGTGAGTCACAGCAGACGGTCCAGCACGCGTCCTTCCGCGTCCGCCAGGTGCCGGACGCCGAAGAACAAGCCCATGATCCGTTGCCCGCGGTGCGAGCACGATGCCCGGAACACCTTTCCGGACAGGAGTTCTACGCCCGGTTCGGCGGCGGTGAAAACGAGTGGGACGGCCCGTTCCGTGGCGCTGCCGAGGTCTGGCGGGGCGCTGGCGAGGCGCTGATCCGAGTGTCCTGCCCGGACTCACTCGCCACGGTGTTCGACGACTTCTACTTCCATCCCGCGATATTGGACGCGTGCGGCCACGCGCTGATGGCAACGGCTGAGCCGGTTGCGCAGGCCTTTGCGCCGGAAGGCTTCCACAGCGCACGTATCTGGGGCAAGCCTCAGCGGGAGCTCTACAGTCATGCGCGGTTGACTGAGCGGGGCACCGGCACGCTCACCGGCGACATCGTGGTGATGCAGTCCGACGGAACTCCGGTGGCGGACATCCGTGGCGTACGTCTGCGTTGCCTCGCGGAACCGGCGGCGCAGCGGCAGAACTACGACGACTGGCTGTACGAGCTGCAGTGGGAACGCAGTGATCGTCCACAAAGGAACGTCGATCCCGCTTCGGGGACCTGGATCATCCTTGATGACGGCCGGGCTGTCGGTCGCGGGCTGCGCAAGCGGATCGAGGACGCCGGCGGTCACTGTGTCAGCGTGGTCCCGGCGGGCAGCACCGTGCACGGCGACTTCGTGGTGGATCCCAGTGATCCGGAGGGGTTCTGTGCCGTGTTGCGTGCGGCGCCCCATCCGGTACAGGGGATTGTCCACCTGTGGAGCCTGGACAATCCGACGGCCGCGGTGTCCGATGAGGACATCAAGCGGGCGGAGAACCTGACGTGTTCGAGCACGGTCCGGCTGATCAAGGACTTGCTGGCGGCACGGGCGACCGACCATCCCGCGCTGTGGCTGGTGACCAACAACGTCTACGCGGTAACCCGGGATGATGTATTGATCTCGCCGCTGTCCGCGCTGCTGTGGGGCTTCGGTCGCGTCCTGGCCCAGGAGAATCCGGAGCTGAAGCCCACACTCGTGGATGTCGATGCGGCGGATCCGGACTGGGCCGCCGAGATGCTGTTCGGTGAATTGACCGTGCGAGACCGGGAAACCGAGCGGGCGTTGCGCCGCGCGGGCCGATTCGTCTCCCGGATCAATCGCTATTCCGCCCCGCCCGTGCCCGTCGTGCGCCCGGCTGGCGCCGGCGCCTACCGGGTACGGCACGGCGCACCCGGGTGCCTGGACGAGTTCACGGTCGAGCGGACCGAGCGTCGCACACCGGGAGCGGGCGAGGTCGAGATAGAGATCGCCTTCGCCGGGCTGAACTACGCCGACGTACTCGGTGTCATGGGCGTGGTGCCGGGAATCGACGCCCAGGATCGTGTCCCCGGCGCGGAATGCGCGGGGACGATCACCGCACTCGGCCCGATGACCCACGGCCTGCAAGTCGGCGACGAGGTCGTCGCCGTGGGAGACCTCGGGCTGGGCTCGCATGTCATCGCCAAGGCGCCGCTGGTGTTGAAGCGCCCGAGGACACTCGATCTCGCCGACGCGGCAACGGTTCCGATCGCGTACTTGACCGCGTATCACGCTCTGCACGAGCTTGCCGGATTACGCGGGGGAGAAAGCGTCCTGATCCACTCGGCGACCGGGGGAGTGGGACTCGCGGCCATCCAAGTCGCCAAGATGCTCGGCGCGGAGATCTACGCGACGGCCGGCAGCCGCGAGAAGCGATCCCTGCTGCGGGCCATGGGAATCAAGCACGTTGCGGACTCCCGGTCGCTCGACTTCGCCGACGAGTTCCTAGCCGCGACATACGGCAAGGGTGTCGACGTGGTGCTCAACACGCTGCCCGGACCGGCCATCGACAAGAACCTCGACCTGCTGGCACCCTATGGCCGATACGTTGAGCTGACCAAAAAGGACGTTCTCGGCGAAGGGCGGATCCCGATGCGGCCGTTGGCCCGCAACATCTCCCTGCACGTCGTCGACGTGATGGACATGTGGCAGACCCGGCCGCAGCAGGTCGCCGCGACTCTGCGGGAAGTGTTCACCCACATCGACACCGGTGCGCTTGCCCCGTTGCCCGCGGACAAGTTCCCGAGCGAACGCACGGGTAACGCGTTCCGCCACTTCGCCCAGTCGAAGCAGGTCGGCAAGGTGCTGCTCTCGTTCGACAGTAAGGAATCCGAGCCGTCTACATTGGTCCGTGAGGACGCCACGTATCTGGTCACCGGTGGCCTCGGCGGTATCGGCACCGAGGTGGCGCGCTGGCTGGTCAAGCAGGGGGCGAAGCACCTGCTGCTGGTAGGCCGCTCCGAACTGCCGCCGCGATCCACGTGGCCACACCTCGACCGCGACGGCGCCGAGTACCGGCGGGTCAGTGCACTGGAAAGCCTTGAACGGACAGGAATCCAGGTTCGCTACGAAGCCGTCGACGTCGTCGACGAGGCCGCACTGCGGTCGCTGATCAGCGAAATGGATCACCCGGTCCGCGGGGTCTTCCACGCGGCGGGCATCGTGGACTGGCATCTCGTCCGTGACCTCGATGAGCAGCGGCTCGCGGCCGTGCTGCGGCCCAAGGTGGCGGGAAGCGTTGTCCTTGACCGGATTTTCCCGGACTCGAGCGTGGACATGTTCGTGTTGTTCTCCTCGATCGCCGGATGGATGAGTTCACCGCTGCTGGCCGCGTACTCGGCGGCGAACAACTTCCTCGACTCACTGGCCCACCAGCGGCGGCTGCGCGGTGCGCCGGCGACCGGGATCAACTGGGGTTTCTGGGACGCGATCGGGATGGCGGCCGGAGTCAGCGACAAGACGCGGGTGATCCCCAAGGGCTTCAGCCACTTCTCGCCCGCCGACGGGATCGCGGTGCTGGAGCGGCTGGTCCGGGCGGACGTCGAGCAGGTCGGGGTGCTCGTCGCGGACTGGGCACAGTGGTCGGCGATCCACCACCACTTCGCCCAGCTGCCGATGCTCAGCAAACTCGTGCCCACCACGACACCCCGGCGTGCACCCGGTGACGTGGACAAGGACATCGTCCGCAGGTACCTGATCGACCGGATCGCGGAAGCACTGGAGGTGACCCCGGATCACGTCAACACCCGTCAACCGCTGAACCGGATGGGACTCGACTCGCTTGGCGCGATCGAGGTGAAGAACCTCGCGTCCCGGGATCTCGGCGTGGACCTGCCGGTGGTGATGCTGCTCGGCGGTTTCACCCTGGACGACCTGATCGACCAGCTCGGGTCAGCCTAGCCAGAAGTCCTTCACCTCCGCGGCGATGGCCTCGGCCTGCGCGTAGCCGGCCCGCAGGGCGATCGGGCGCTTGGACATGTCGAAGATGTCCCGTCCCATGGCCTGCTTGGCTTCCGGTGTCGGCTTGATCAGCAGCGCCTGGCCTTTCGCCCGGACCGGTTCGAGCGATTCGTCGAAGCTGGCGCCCGGTATGCCCCGAATGCCGTTGACGGGCGCGACGACCAGAACCCGATCGTGCCCCGCGGCCAGGTCGGCGTTGATCGACGAGCGCGTGCTGCCGTCGATGTAGTGCTTGCCGTTCAGGGCGAACGGCGTCCACACGCCCGGCAGTGCGACGCTGGCACACATCGCGTCGACCAGGCTGACGCCCGAATCGCGCGTGAAGACCGTGAGCTCACCGGTGGCCGCGTCGACGGCCGGGATCATCAGCGGCTTTTCCGGCCATTCCTGCGTCCGCAAGCTCTCGATGACGATCGCTCGCATCCGTTCGGTCGGCTGGCCGCCCGCTTCCAGCGCCAGCGAACCGATCTCGGCCAGGATCGCGGTGGCTTCGGAGTGCTTGCCGATGGCCTGCATGAGCATCTGGACGAACGCGTCGGTGGCCGGCGGCGCGGTCCGCTCACGGCCGGCGTCGGTGAGAATGTGGTCCATCATCCGATGCGGGTCGCCCGTGGTGAGCTCGACCGCCGCCGTCGACCCGACCGAGGTCCCGACGAGCAGGTCGGCGTCCATCAGGCTGATCCCGGCATCGTGCAGGCTGGTCAGCACACCCCACTGCCAGGCGAACCCGATGGCCTCGCCACTGCCCAACACCAGTGCCCTGGACACCACAGTCACTCACCCTCGTCCCGTTCGGATCCTCCTCGGCCAGTTCCGGCCCCGATCGTGCCAGAACCGGTCACGCAATGCACCGGTTCGGGCACACCAAGTGGCTAATTGTCCCGCTCGGATTCTGCGCCGGTGGGACGCAGGTGCCGCAGCAGGGACACTGAGACGAAGGCCAGCGCCACCAGGAGCACGGCACCGACCAACCCTGCTGCGTTCAGGCCGCTGGTGAACGCTTCCCGTGCTGGTTCAAGCAACGCGGTGGCCTGGTCCGGCGGTAATGTCTGGGCCAGAGCCACCGCGCCGGTGAGACTCTCGGCGGCCTCGGCTGGCGCGTTGTCCATTTCCGCCCGGTATACGGCCGTGGCGATGGTGCCCATGGCGGCAACGCCGAGGCCGACGCCGAGTTCGCCGCTTGTCTCGGACAACGCTGCCGCGGCACCGGCCTTCTCAGGTGGTGCGCTGCCGACGACCATGTCAGTGGTGAGCACGGTCATCGGGCTGAGACCGGCGACCGTCACCACGCCCGCCGTGATCAGCAAGCCGAGGCCGGATATCGCGTCGACCTGGGTGACAAGGACGAAGCCGACCACCGAGATCACGGCGCCACCCGTGATCACGAACGCTGGACGGATCCGGCGGGTGAGCAACGGCGCCACCAGTGATCCGAGCACGGCCGCCAGGGTGATCGGGATCATCCAGAGCCCTGCCTGCAGCGGCGACAGGTCCTTGACGGATTGCAGGAACTGCGGATAGAGGAAGTTGACTCCGTTGATCGCGGTGATTCCCAGCAGGAGCAAAGCCAACGCCGCAGCGAACGCGCGAATCTTGAACAGCCGCAGGTCGACCATTGGGTTGCGGAGTCGCTTTTGCCTGCGGGTGAACAGGATTCCCAGTACGACACCGGCCACGAGAGCCGTGTACGGCAGCCAGGATCCGTGCCCGGTGGCGATCTCCTTCAGGCCGTAGATCACCGGCAGCACGGTCGCCAGCGACAGCACCACGCTGAGCAGGTCGAGCCGTCCGGCATCGGGGTCACGGAACTCCGGCAGCAGGATCGGCGCCAGCACCACCAGCAGGACCATGACCGGGACCGCGATCAGGAACACCGAACCCCACCAGAAGTTCTCCAGCAGCGCGCCGCCGATGGTCGGGCCGATGGAGACACCGGCCGAGAACGTGGTCATCCAGATGCCGATCGCCAGCCCACGCTGCTTCGGGTCGGCGAACATGTTGCTGATCAACGCCAGCGTCGAGGGCATCAGTGTCGCACCGGCGATCCCCAGCGCCGCGCGGGCGGCGATGAGCATCGCGGGGGAATTGGCGTACGCGGCGAGCACCGAAGCCAGGGCGAACGCGACCGCGCCGATCATCAGCAGCTTGCGGCGGCCGATCCGGTCGCCGAGCGTGCCCATGGTGACCAGGAAACCGGCGATCAGGAAGCCGTAGATGTCCAGGATCCACAGCAGTTCGGTGCTGCTGGGCCGCAGGTCGGCGCCCAGGTGCGGGGCGGCGAGGAATAGCACGCTGACGTCCAGCGCGAGCACGAGCAGGGGAAGGGTGAGCACCGCGAGGCCGATCCACTCCCGGGGACCGGCCTTCGTGGCGACGTTCGTCGACATGCCTCCACGGTGAGTTGACGGAGTTCTGGTTTTGTTGTGGCCGGGTTCCGGTGCCCGTTTTGCCCGTTGGGTACCGTGATCACCATGCGTTTCGGGGTGCTCGGTCCGGTGCGGGTCTGGGCCGCCGACGGCACTGCGATCCGGGTGCCCGAGCTGAAGGTCCGTGCCCTGCTGGCCGCGTTGCTCGCCCGTGAAGGCCAGCCGGTGTCCACCGATCGCCTGGTCGAGGATCTTTGGGGCACGCATCCGCCTGCCAAGGCCGGTGCGGTGTTGCGCAGCAAGGTGTCCCAGCTGCGCCGCGCGCTGGCTCGGGATCTGATCGTGCATCAGGCGCCTGGATACCTGATCCGCGATGCCGAGACAGACGCTGATCAGTTCCAGGAGCTGGTCACGCGTGCCCAAGCGGCGGCAGACGCGCGAGAGAGGGCGTCCTTGCTGGGCGAGGCGCTGGCTCTGTGGCGCGGCCCGGCGTACGCCGACTTCGCCGATGAGCCGTTCGCCCAGGCCGCGATCACCCGGCTGACCGAGCAGCGGCTCACCGCGCTGGAGGATCAGGCCGAGGCCCGGCTCGCCTTGGGGGAGTACACCGAGCTGGCCGACCTCATCGAGGAACACCCGCTGCGGGAGCGGCTGCGCGCGGTGTACATGCGTGCGTTGTACCGGGCGGGGCGGACGGGGGAGGCGCTGGAGTGTTTCGCCGACTTGCGGAAGCGGCTGGCGGACGACCTCGGCGCGGACCCGAGTCCGGAGCTGTCGGCCCTGCACGAGGCGATCCTGCGGCACGACCTCGGCGGCAACCTGCCCGCGCCGCCATCCGGGCTGATCGGCCGGGATGACGCCGTCGCCGCGGTCGGCCGCTTGCTGCGCGCGGCCCGGATGGTGACACTCACCGGCACTGGTGGAGTCGGCAAGACCCGGCTCGCGGTCGAAACGGCGAACCGGCTCGCCGAGTCCTTTGTGGATGGAGTGTGGCTGGCGGAACTGGACGCTGTGGGTGCGCCGGTCGAGGTGGTCGCCGCGGTGTTCGGTGTCCGGGACGACGATGCCGAGCCGTTGCTCGTTCGTGTGGCAGCGGCCTTGCGGCACAAGCGGATCCTGCTCGTCCTGGACAACTGTGAGCACGTGGTCGACGAGGTTGCCGTGCTGGCCAACGCCTTGTTGAGGGCCGCGCCAGGGCTGAAGATCCTGGCCACCAGCCGGGAACCGCTCAACGTCGATGGGGAGCACCTGTGGGTGGTGCCTCCGCTGGCGCAGGCCGATGCCATGGAGTTGTTCGTGGCCAGGGCCGCTGCCGCCGGTTCCACTGTTGAGGACGCTGACGCGGTCCGGGGCATCTGCACCAGGCTGGACGGTATTCCGCTGGCTTTGGAGTTGGCCGCGACCAAAGTGCATGCGCTGGGCGTGCGTCATCTCGCCGAGCAACTCGACAACCGGTTCCAGCTGCTCGCGACTGGTCGCCGGGGCGCACCGCCTCGACAGCAGACGTTGCGGGCGATGATCGACTGGAGCTGGCAGCTGCTCACCGAGGACGAGCGGGTTTTGTTGCGGCGCTTGGCTATTTACTCGGGCGGTTGGCCGCTCGATGCGTGTGCGGAGAGCTCGGCGGTGCTGGCCCGGTTGGTCGACCGATCGTTGGTGGTCGTTGACGACGGACCTCGCTACCGGCTGCTGGAGTCCGTTGCGGCGTATGCGATGGAACGGCTGCGGGAGTCCGGCGAGTTCGATCGTGTGCAACGGGAGCACTTCGAGTACTTCACGGAATTCGCCGAACGGGCGGACTTGCGTGGGCACGGCCAGCGAGACTGGTTGCGCCGGCTGGACGCCGAGACCGCCAACCTCCACGCGGCGCTCGAAGGTGCTGTGCGGCAAGGAAACGCGGACATGGCTTTGCGGTTGTCGAACGCCACCGCGTACTACCGGTATCTGCGGGGCCGGTGGGGTGCGGCCAAGCGAGCGCTTGATCTCGCGCTCGGGGTGGACGGCCCGGCTCAGGCCGGGAACCGGGCGATGGCGAAGGTGTGGCTGGCGACCGGCGAGACCACGACGCATGAAGCGTTGGCGCAGATCGAGGATCCGGTGCGGCGAGCACGTGCCGAGTGGTTGCTTGGCTTCGCCAGGATCGGGTTCGCCGACCACTCGGTGTCCGGGATTCTCGCTGTGTTCCGTGAACACGATGACCACTGGGGAATCGCGGCCGCACTGACCAGCAGAGCGTGGAACGCGTTGGCGCGCAGCGATCTCGCCAGCGCCGCCGCCGACGCTGACCAGGCCGTCGCGTTGTTCGGTGAGGTCGGTGACGACTGGGGCCGGATGCAGGCGATGGACGTGCTCGGCGAGGTCGCGCAGATCACCGGCGACTATCCCCGAGCGGCCGCGCTGCAGCAGGACGGGCTGCGGATCGCCGAAGAGCTGGGCCTGCGGTCGGATGTGCCGTACAAACTGGCCCAGCTGGGCCGGATCGCCTTGGCGTCCGGTGACTATCCACGCGCCGACGAGTTCCACGAACGGTCCCGCCGGTTGGCGGCCGAGCAATCGGACCGGTTCGGCGAACAGTTCGCCGAGATCGGCCTGGCGCTCGCGGCCCGCAGGCAAGGACGCTTGGCGCAAGCCGAAACGTACCTCGACGGCTGGCTGGACTGGGCGCGCGAGGTCGGGTGGGCGCCAGGCGTCGCGCTGGTCCACGCCGAACTGGGCTTCATCGCCGAGCTACGCGGCGACGCGCAGACAGCACTCGACCTGCACCGAGCGGGCTACGCGGCCGCGTGTGACACCGGCGACCCGAGGGCCGTGGCGCTCGCGTTGGAGGGCATGGCCGGAGCGCACTCGCTGGCTGGTGATTTGGAAACCGCGGCTCAGTTGCTCGGCGAAGCCAACGCGACCAGGGAGTCTGCGGGAGTCCCGTTGCCGCCCGCCGAGCGCGGTGACGTGGAACGGATCTCGGCGAGGCTCAGCGTTGAGCCTCAAGACGACGACTGCACGCGTCGATGACGAGTTCCCGCAGCCACACATGACGTGGGCGCACGCGGCACCGATCGCCTACCTCAAGCGTGCTGCGGGTTCCTGTACAGTTACAGATAGAGGCTGTAACGGAACTCCGCGAGTGGTCGAGGAGGCTGTTCGTGATCGACGTGTCGGTGACGCCGCCAGGGCAAGGTGAAGTCGCACAACTGCCCGGCTTCGGCGTGGTCTACAAGCTGCACAGCCGGGCCAACGGGGGACAAGTGGCGATCGTCGAGCACCCGTTCGACGTCGGCACCATCACCGCGCCGCACTTGCACACCCGTGAGGACGAGCACTCGATCGTCCTGGAAGGCGAGATCGGTTTCCGTTCCGACGACAGCGAAGTCGTGCTCGGGCCTGGCGGGTACATCACCAAGCCACGTGGGCAGATGCACGCGATGTGGAACGCCGGCAGCGTGCCTGGCCGCATCATCGAGGTGATCACGCCGGGTGGCTTCGAGGACTACTTCCAGGACCTGAGCGAATTGCTTCTGTCGGGCAAGACCGACCACTCAGGACCGGAATTCACCGAACTGGCCGAAAAGTACGGACTTGTGTACGGCAAGCCGGACTGGCTGGACGATGTCGTGGCGCGGTACGGGCTGAACAGCCCTAGTCACTGAGGTGTCAGCCAGTACGCCTTCGCTTGGCTGCCGTCTTCGCGATCGCGGGCCACAGCACGTCCACGATCGCCTCGGGGATCTTCTTCTTGCTGTCGCCGCGGTAGAACGCGGCGAAGTAGCTGCCGAAGCACATGGTCGCGATGGTGTGTTTGTCGATGTCGTCCCGGACCGCGCCGCGGTCCTGCAACAGCGACAGGCAGTTCTCGAGCAGTTCGATGCGCGGTTCGACGGCGTGTTTGCGAAGTATGTCCAGCAGTTCTGGAGTGCGGGTCGCCTCTCCGGCGAAATTTCCCATCAGCACCATGGCGTCCGGGTTGAAGTACGCCGGGTCGAGCCGGCGCACGGCTTCGACGAGCGCGTCCCGTGGCTTCATCCCGCCAAGGTCCACTGTGTACATGTCACGCTGCTTGCGGAACCCGTAGTCCAGCGCGTCCACGACAAGCTCGAGCTTGGTGCTCCACCGGCGGTACAGCGTGGGGCGGCTGACGTTGGCATCTGCGGCGATGTCACCGATGGTCATTCGCGAGTAGCCGTCTTTGACCAGGCGCTCACGGGTGGCGAGAATGATCGCTTCGTCGAGCGTCGCGTCCCGTGGCCGCCCACCGGGGCGCGGGCCGGTGTCCTGGTGCATTACTGGATCCTACCCAGGAGTCGTTATGAGCGAATTCTCCTACGCGCCCGGTTTGTACCTGGACATCCATCCTGCCGACGACCCGAGTGCGCCAGTCGTCATCTACGTGCACGGCGGCGGATGGTCGCACGGCGACAAAGGCACCGACGGCCCAACGAGGCTCGTTCCGCTCGCGGCCTATGGCGTAACCGTGGTGTCGGTCGACTACACCCTGGCGCCTCAGGCGGTGTACCCGCAGCAGGTGCACGAGCTCAAGGGAGCTGTGCGGTGGTTGCGCGCCAATGGTTCTAGTCTCGGTCTGAACGTTGACCGCCTCGGCATCTGGGGCGCCTCGGCGGGCGCCTACCTCGGTTCATTGGTCGCTCTGTCCTCGGGGGACAGTGCGCTGGAGGGGACAGTCGGCGGAAACGTCGACCAGTCCAGCGCGGTGCAGGCAGTGGTGCATTGGTTCGGCCAGGTGGACTTGGCGGCGTCGGCAGCGCGTACCGAACTGGAGGCGCGATTGCTGCCGTTCCACTTCGAAGCGGACTTCGTAGGCGACGACGGCTCCCTCGACGGGCTGAGCCTGCTGTCACGTGCGTCGGCTTCGGCGCCGCCGTTCCTGATCGCGCACGGCGACCGCGACCGGATCGTGCCGATGACCGAAAGCCTCGCCCTGCACTACGCCCTGACCCGCGCCGGTGCACGCAGCCGGTTCGAACTGCTGGGCAGCGCGGGCCACGAGGATCCGGAATTCAACAGCCCGGCCACGCTCGCCACCACGGCAGCGTGGCTGCGTGCGGCCCTGGACTAATTCCGGCCAGAGTTACGTTACAGCTGGTATACGTAACTCGCCTTTAGGAGGACGGCATGGCCGTCGAGCACTGGTTCGACTTCATCTGCCCGTACTGCTATATCGGACAGGACCGCACGAAAATCCTCCGCTCACACGGGATCACGGTGGTAGAGCACGGTTTGCAGATCCACCCCGAGATCGGCCCGGGCGGAGTAGTGGTCGGGCAACGTGTTGGGCCGCAGTACGAACACCTCGCGGCCGAAGCCGCCGCCGCGGGGCTGCCATTGAATTGGACGGACCGCATCGGATACTCGCGTCCAGCCTTGACGGCATTCGAGTGGCTCAACGAGAACGATCCTGTGGTCGCTGGCCGGTTCGCCGAGTCGGTGTTCGCAGCCTATTTCGCCGACGGTCAGGACATCGAGGCTGCTGAGCTTCTTGCCAAGCTGGCTGCGGACGCCGGTGGCGACTTGACCGGAGTGACTTCCGAGCCGCTCGACCGGTCCGAGGCATTGGCCCGATCGAGCGGCGTCAACAGCACACCCACGTGGATCGCCCACGGCCAGAAGGTGTCGGGGCTACGGCCGCGTGCGTGGTTCGAGCAGTGGGCCACCTTGGTGGGGCAGAGTCAAGAAAGCAAATAGTCGCGCTCCACCGTCATGGCATCTTTTCCGTCATCCGGCGGACGTGCGCCCGCCTGGTCGGTCAGGAGGCGGCGTTTCGGTGACCAGCGGAGAAGACCCGAGCGCGTTGGGTGCCATCGACACCTTGCGATCTACTTCGGACGCCCAGTCGTCGAGCTTGTCCAGAACACTGCTGAACCATGCGGTGGGTTCGGCGGAATTTGCTTTTTCAGTGATCAGTGCGAGGTCGTTCTCGTCCAGACGGACCGTGCGGAGCGCTTGGCGATCATTGAGCTTCTTCAAGACCAACGCGGCGCAAGAACCCAAGTCTGGGTCGCCCATGGCATTGACCAGGGTCAGCACTGGAGTGCGTAGTGCGCCTGACGCCCACCAGTTGAGCTCTCTGGTGAGCAGGACCTGTGTCGTTGCGGCTATGAGGGCGTTTCGTGTGCTGAACGACATTGCCGAGGGCCATGTGTCGAGCAATATGGATGGCCAGTCGAACCGCTCCTGGTGTTTGTCGTCGGGCGAGGGTGTCAACCGTGCGCAGTGAAGCGAAAGGACCTCGGCTGCCTCGGACGTCTCATCTTCCTTTGGAGGATCGTCGCGAAGGATGCGATCAATCAGCCAGACGGCGGTTGAGGAGCTGACGGCGTCAGCTTCCCATAGCTCGCCGAGAACACGCACGCTGACAACGCCACCATGAAGCTGCATGAGAGTCGCGATCGCGCCGGCGACACGTGCGCGGGGCGCATACGCGTTGTCTGTCGTCACCAGTTCCAGGACCTTTGCCACCGTGTCCAACTTGAGTCGTTCTTCTGTGTCCAATGCCAGTTGCTGCTCGCGGAACTTCGCTTGCTCGGCGAGCATGTGGGTTCGTCGATTGTGTTGATTCGCCAGCAAGGCGCCGATGAGGGTCGCGACCACGCCGAACGCGACACCAAGAAATGTCAACAGGCTCTTGGTTTCCTCGTCAGTCAGGTCATCGGGCGTCAGGAGGTTCGACTTGGCGAGGAGGACCACCGCGACGAAGATCAACGAAGCGAGAAGGATGGTCAACAGGATTCCGAGGGCGACGTCAGCCCATGACCGCGTGATACGGGGACGAGCTGCTTCCTCTTGACGGGGTGAACTCATGTCGTGCTCCTTCCACGCGTGACCCGCACGTACATATTTCGGAACAAGCCCCGGAAGGATTACGGCGATGTGTGCTGTGGGATGACAGTGTGCCTTATCGTTCAGCTACCTCAACCGAACGACGAGAAGTCATGGCTCCTCCGTCTTCGGCTTGCCATCGAAGAGGATTCGTTCGAGTTCGTCGGCGGCGCAGCCGTTTTCGCCGGCCCACTGCCGGAGTTGTTCGCAGTAGCGCTGGTAGGTCTCAGCGGTCCAAGGGCCATAGGGATGCAGCGTGGTCCATCCGCAGTGCTCGCGTAGGGCGGTTGCGACGCGGCGGTCAAGGATGAGGCAAGGATGTTCGGGGACTCCTGCGCCCGCGAAATACAGGAACTTCGTGAAGAACGACGGTCCCAGTGCTTTGATCTCGTTGCGGTGACCTGGCCTGAGCAGCGTGTACGCGCGGAATGGATCAACGCGGGAGGCTGCCGCCGCTTCGGTGAGGAGGTTCTCCGCGCGAGGGATGTCGGCGGCGATGCTCTTCAGGCGCCGCGCGTTCTGGCGCAAGCGGCTGCCTGACCCCCAGGCCAGGGTGCGCCACAGTAGCTTGAACACATCGCTGGTCGGCTCCCACACCTCTGCGCGGGTGAGCGTGGCACCCGCAGGCGATGGCCCGGGCAGTCCGTGCGATTTGATCGCGTCGTGCCACCACTGGGTTCGGATTGGGATCGAGTGGTTGTCGATGGTGTTCCGACGAGGTTGGGTTGGAACGGCCCAGGGTGGCAGTGCCAGTGGCGACATATCGCATTCATCGCCCGGCCGGTCTGGTCGTTAGCCGGATTTGCTGTCCGGTGTGGCGGGACAACGGCCGCTGGCAAGCGTCCGTTCGGTTCTACGGTTCCGTTCGTCAATGAGTCTCAGGAGAGGGAGATCATGCGGATCGCGATCATCGGGGCCGGTAATGTTGGCGGGGCGCTCAGTGCGGCCGCGGTGAAGGCGGGGCACCAGGTCACGGTGACCGCCAAGAACGTGGATCACGCGGCGAAAGTGGCCGCGGACACGGGTGCGACCGCGGCGGAGTCCAATGAAAAGGCCGCGGAGAGCGCCGACGTGGTGGTTCTCGCGATACCCGGCGACGTGGTGCCGGAGGTAGCCGCCCAGTTGAAGGACACGGTCGCTGGGAAGGTCGTCGTTGACGCGACGAACCCGCTGAACGCGACGTTCAGTGATCTGGTGATCGAGGGTGTTTCCGGCGGAAGCGACCTGCAGAGCCGGATCCCGCAGGCCAGGGTTGTGAAGGCTTTCAACACGATTCTCGCCGCGCGGCACGCCACCCCGCAGGAGAACGGCGTTCCCCTGGACGCCTACTTCGCTGGTGACGACGCTCAGGCCAAGGCCACTGTGGAGGAATTGGTTCGTTCCCTCGGGTACCGGCCGGTCGACGCGGGTGGGTTGCGGCTCGCCCGTGCGCTCGAGGAGATGGCGTTGCTCAACATTGTCCTCAATGCGGGCAATGGGTGGGTGTGGCAGAGCGCGTGGCAGCTTGTCGGGCCGACCGATGCTGCTCAGTAGTTTCGTCGGCGGCGAGTTCGTCGACAGCGGTGAGCTGTTCGACAACGTCAACCCGATCGACGGCTCGCTGGTCGGCAAGGTCTCCGAAGCCGACCAGTCTGTTGTGGACAAGGCGGTCCGGGCTGCGAGGAGCACGTTCGACGGCGTGTGGGGGCGATACACGGTCCCTGAGCGGGTGGCGTTGCTCAGGAGGATCGCCGACAAGATCGACGAACGGGCCGGCGAGCTGCTCAAGGCCGAGGTCGCCGACACTGGCAAGCCGGTACCGCTGGCCACCACATTGGACATCGCCAGGGCGTCGGCCAACTTCCGGGCATTCGCGGACATCCTTGCCGCACAGGGCATCGATGCGTATCACACGGGGCGGCTGCTGAACTACGCGGTACGCAAGCCGCTCGGTGTGGTCGCGATCATCGTGCCGTGGAACCTTCCTCTGCTCCTGCTCACCTGGAAGGTCGCGCCCGCGCTGGCCAGCGGCAACGCCGTTGTGGTCAAGCCTTCGGAGGAAACACCGACCACCGCGACCTTGCTCGCGTCGATCATCGCGGAAGCCGGTGCGCCCGACGGCGTGTACAACGTCGTGCACGGCTTCGGGCCCGGCTCAGCGGGGGAGTTCCTCACCAAGCACCCCGGGATCAACGGCGTCACGTTCACCGGCGAAACGAAGACCGGCGCCGCCATCATGCAGGCAGTCGCGCCCAAAGTCGTGCCGGTGTCGTTCGAACTGGGTGGCAAGAACGCGGCCGTCGTGTTCAACGACGCCGACCTGGAGCGTGCCATCGACGGGCTTGCCCGATCGACGTTCACCAACACCGGTCAGATCTGCCTGTGCACCGAACGCATCTACGTCCAGCGCGGCGTTTTCGACGACGTCGCCAAAGGCCTGGCTGACCGGGCGAAGCAGCTCAGGTTCGGCAGACCGGACGATCCGCACACCACCTCGGGCCCGTTGATCTCGCAGGCACACCGCAAGAAGGTCCTCGAGTACTACGACATAGCCCAGCAGGAAGGTGCGCAGCTGCTGGCCGGAGGCGGGGTGCCGAAACTCGGACCGGCGCTGGACAAGGGCAGCTGGATCGAGCCGGCGCTGTGGACGGGACTCGACAACCACGCCCGGATCCTTCGCGAGGAGATCTTTGGCCCAGTCGCGGCCCTCGTGCCGTTCGATACCGAAGACGAGGCGATACGGCTGGCCAACGACACCGAGTACGGCCTCGCGGCCAGCGTGTGGACCAGCGATCTTGAGCGCGGGCATCGAGTCGCCGGAGCCATGAAAGTCGGCATCGCCTGGCTCAACACCTGGTATCTGCGCGACCTGCGGACTCCGTTCGGTGGTGCCGGGCTGTCCGGGATCGGCCGGGAAGGCGGTCTGCACTCGCTCAACTTCTACAGCGAACTGACCAACGTCTGTGTGGGGTGGTGACGGCCATGACCATCGAAGAACTCGCCGAGCGGCTCGATCACGCGGCTGCGACCCGCACGCCCTGCGAACAACTGGGCGAACTGTCCCAGAAGGACGCATACGAAGTGCAGCGCGCAGTCGTCGACCGTCGAATCAGGCGCGGTGAACGGGTGATGGGCGTCAAGCTCGGCTTCACCAGTCGCGCCAAGGCCGCGCAGATGGGTGTGTCCGATGTGATCGCGGGACAGTTGTCCACCGGCATGCTGCTGGGCCACACGTTCGATCTCGACCCGTACATCCACCCCAGGATCGAGCCCGAGATCGCGTTCCGGTTAGGACGCCACAGCGTCGTCGAGGCCGTCGCGCCCGCCTTGGAAATCATCGACTCGCGCTACCGTGACTTCACGTTCTCGCTGTCCGACGTGATCGCGGACAACGCGTCGGCCGCCGGGTTCGTCGTGGGGGACTGGCAACCAGTCGGTGAGGTCAACGACCGTGACGTGATCCTCGAATTCGACGGCCGGATCATCGAATCTGGTTCTACGGCAGCGATTCTCGGCGATCCGATGCTGTCGGTGGCCGCGGCCGACCGGCTCGCGGCCGAATACCGGATCCCCTTGCCGCCGGGCAGCATTCTGCTGGCAGGAGCGGCAACACCAGCGGTCGCCATCACGCCCGGTACGAGGGTCACGGCCAAGATCGAAGGCCTTGGTGAGCTGGAGGTGGCCGTCCGTGGGTGACAGGGCGACGCCCCGAGGCCGGTACCCGCACGTCAAAGTCGCAGGCGACATGGTGTTCGTGTCCGGCACGAGCAGCAGACGACCGGACAACACCATCGCCGGCGCCCAGGTCGACGAGCTCGGCACCACCGAACTGGACATCAGAGTCCAGACCGAGGCCGTGCTCAAGAACATCAACGACATCCTCCGGGACGTCGGCTGCGACCTCGACAATGTCGTCCAGGTGACCACCTTCCTGGTGAACATGAACGACTTCGGCGGCTACAACGAGGTCTACGGCCGGTACTTCGACGAAACCGGTCCAGCCAGGACGACGGTCGCCGTGCACCAGCTGCCGCATCCGCACCTGCTGATCGAGATCCAGGCGGTCGCGATCAAGCCGAGCGCGTAGCCCATGTCAGCGACCCGTTGAGCAGCCGCGAGCTGATCACCTCGGCCGCCTCGATCACTGCGGCCCGCGACGACGCGATGACCACGGAACAGAACATCCCGCCGGGCCCGGCCAGGGAGACCCCGCCGACGGGTTGTCCGGAACCATCCACAATGGCCGAGGCCACGGACGTCCGGCCACGCTGGAACGACTGCGAGACAACAAAACCATCCCGCCGTGCCTGCGCGAGTTCCGTTTCCAACGCGGCCATGTCCGGCATCGGGACGGCACTTTCCGCGCAGCACCGCTGCACATGACCGATCACCTCGTCGAACGGCAGCACCGACAGCGCCGCCTTGCCGCAGCCGGTCAGGTGCGCCGGCGCCCGCTGGCCGACTCGGTTGTGCATCTCCGGCCGGCGTGACCCGGCGTTGCGATTCAGGTACACCACCCAGCCCTCGGTCAGCTGCCCCAGGTGAACCTCCTGTTCAGGGACGCGCCCGAGGCGTTCGAGGATCCCCTCGGCGGCACGCACAAGGCCGGTCCGTTCGATCACGAGCCCGCCGAGCTCGAGCACGAGTGGCCCGAGTTGGTAGCCGTCGTCGGACTTGCGCAGCATGCCCTCGGTCACGAGGGTCTGGCACAGCGCATGCGCGGTGCTGCGCGGGATGCCGGTGCGGGTAGCGATTTCCCGGACGGACAGCGCACCGACCGCGGGAGTGAACGCCCTCAGCACCTTGATCGCTTTGACGACCGGGGCCACACCACTCTGTTGCACGATCAGACTGTAAGACGACACCCGACAGATCGCGCGAACTGTGTCCCGTGGCACGGGACGGCCGGGCAGACGAGCCGCGTTTCCGCAGCTAGCGTCCACGTCATGTCACGCGTCTTCCGCCTCGAGCCCGGTGCTCCGGAGCGCGCCCCAGCCAAGGGCGGCATCATCGCCGGCTATCTGTCGCCGCATCCGCCGCACCTGATCTACGCCGACAACCCACCGCAGAACGAGCCGCGCAGCACCGGCGGCTGGGAAGTGCTGCGCTGGGCGTACGACGAGGTCCGTCGCCGGGTGCGGGCGATGAAGCCGGACGTGCTCGTCGTGCACGCACCGCACTGGATCACGATGGTCGGCCACCACGTCAACTGTGTCCCGCACCCGCGTGGCGTGTCGGTGGAGCCGATCTTCCCGCACCTGTTCCGCTATCACTACGACTTCCGTACCGATGTCGAGCTCGCCGAAGCCCTCGTGACCAGCTTCGAGGACCACGGCCTTGTCGCCAGGGCGATGCGTGAGGAAGGTGTGCGGGTCGACTACGCGACCATCGGCGCGCTGCACATGGTGAACCCGAAATGGGACATTCCGGTTGTCTCGATCAGTGCGAACAACAACCCGTACTTCTACGCCGAAGCCGAACTCGGCCAGATGGAAGTGCTCGGCCGCGCCACCCGCAAGGCCATTGAGCAGACCGGCAGGCGCGCGGTGCTGCTCGCCTCGAACTCCTTGTCGCACTTGCACTTCGACCGGGAAACGGAACTGCCCGAGGACATGGGCCGCGAGTACCCGTACAACAACTCCCAGTACCGCGCGGACATGACGCTGCTGGAAACCGTTCGTACCAAGCCTTCCTCGGCTCTGAAGACCGCGATCCCCGAGCACATCAAGGCCAGCGAAGCCGAGACGAAGTCCGGCAGCCTGACCTGGTTGCTGTCCGCATTGGACTGGCCTGCCACCACAGGAGACATCCTTGGCTACGGAACCATCATCGGCACCGGCAACGCCGTTATCGAATGGCGGGGCCAAGATGTCTGAAGTGGTCAGTGCCGCGCTGCTGCCCGGCATGCCCCAGTTGCTCGCCAAGGACCCGGCGGCGAGCTGGGCGGACCTGCGGTCAGGCGTCGAGCAAGTCGGCGACCGGTTCCATGCGTCCAACGTGGACACGGTCGTGTTGTTGTCCACGCAGTGGTTCACTGTGCTGGGTCACCAATTCCAGTTGGACCCGAACCCGCGTGGGCAACGGCTCGACGAGAACTGGTACGCCTACGACTACGGACATATCGACTACGACCTGCGTATCGACACCGAACTGACCGAGCGCTGGGTCGAACAGACGGCCTCGCGGGGAATGCAGGCACGACGCACCCACTACGCGGGCTTTCCGATCGACACCGGCACGGTGACCGTTTCCGCCCTGCTCGACCCCGGCAGGCGCTTCAAGTTCGCGCTGGTGTCGTGCAACCTCTACGCCGAAGTGGACAGCATCGCCAGCCTCGGCGCGACCGGCGTGGCCGCCGCCGCGAGCGTCGGCAGGCGGATCGGCGTCGTGGTGGTCTCCGGGCTGTCGGCAGGCCTGATCCAGCAGTGGATCGAACCGTCGCAGGACCGGATCGCCACGCCTGAACAGGACACGTGGAACCGTCGCATGCTGGCCGCTGTGGTCGACGGCGACGCCGACGAGGCGCTGCGGCTGCGCGAGGGGTTCGCACGAGAAGCCGCCGCCGACAGCCAGTTCCGCGCACTGGCGTTCCTGCTCGGTGCCGGTGTGCTCGGCAAACCGGCCGAACTTCTCGCATACGGCCCCATCTGGGGGACGGGTGCCGCCGTCGTGCACTGGCCGGCGGCCAGTTTCGAAAGGGACAACTGATGGCCAATCAAGCGGTCGGATTCATCGAGGCGGAAGGGTTCGTGCCGATCTTCGACGCGGTCGACGCGATGGTCAAAGCGACCAACGTGGTCGTCGAAGGCGTCGTGCGGCTCGGCGGCGGACTGGTCGCCGTCGCGATCAGCGGCGACTTGGCGACCGTCGAGGAAGCGTCCGAGATCGCCGAGGAGACCGCGAAAGCCATCTCCGGCGGATCGGTCAGCTCCATTGTGTTCGCCAACCCGTGCGATCCCGTCGCCGCGCTCGCCGCCCACCCCGGACTACTCGAAGGCAGCTGACATGACTGAGATGACTTCTGGGAAAACCCTTGCCATCGGCCTGCTGGAGACTCGCGGGATCGTCGCGTTGACCGCGGGCATCGAGGCCATGATGAAGACTGCGGACGTGCGGTGCATCGCGGTGGACCGAGTGTCCAGCGGCTACCTGGTCGCCGCGATCCAAGGCCAGCTCGCTGCCGTGCGCCAGGCGCTCGAAGCGGGCACGTCGGCGGTGAAGCGGTACGGCGAGCTGCGTGCCGCCCAGATCTATCCACGGCCGAGCAGCGAGTCCGCGCAACTGCTCGACACCCGGCGCTCGACGACGTTCCGGGAGGCTTTGCCAGCGGGGACCGGGCAATGATCCTCGGCAGGGTCGTCGGCCGAGCGTGGTCCGATCGCCAGGTGCCCGCCCTGGCCGGGCACCGGTTCCTGTTGGTCAACGACCTCTCGGCGGGGACAACAACAGTCGCTGTCGACCTGCTCGACGTGGGAGTCGGTGTCACGGTGCTGGTGGCGACGGACGAGGCCGCGGCCGCAGCGTCCGGCGTGTCCTGTGTGGACGCGGCCGTGGTCGCGCTCGTCAGCGATTACGAGGAGGGCGCATGAAGCACATCGTCTGGGTGGGCGACGGGCTGACCACCGAGCTCGCCGGCGGCAAGGGCCGATCGCTCGACACCTTGGCACGCATGGGTTTGCGCGTTCCAGCGGCGTTCGTTGTGACCACAGAGGCCTATCGTGCCGCAGTCAGCGGAACGTTGGCGGCGGAGCTGGATCGGCGGGTGGCACGACTGCGGCCCGACGCGGACATGACCGAGTTCGAAACGGCGGCACAGTCCATCCGGGACTGGCTTTTCGCGCAAACCGAGGGCCACAGCGCCGCTCCGGAGATCCGCGCCGCCTATCAGAAGCTCACCAGGGAAGGCGATCGAGCGGTCGCTGTCCGGTCGAGTTCGGCGGCTGAGGACTCGGCGCAGCACAGTTTCGCCGGTGAGCACGACAGCTACCTAGGGATCGTGGGCGAGGACGAGGTGTGCGACGCGGTCCGGCGGTGCTGGGCAAGCCTGTTCACGGCTCGTGCGATCAGTTACCGGGCGCGCGAAGGCGTGGCGGGGGATGCGATGGCTGTTGTCGTGCAACGAATGGTTGACGCACGGGCGGCCGGCGTGTTCATGACGCTCAATCCGGTGAACGGCGATCGGTCCAAAGTGGTCGTCGAGTCCGTGTGGGGCCTGGGGGAGCCGCTGGTGAGCGGCGAGGTCACGCCGGACAGGTTCGTGGTCGACAAGGTGTCCGGCGAGATCATCTCCCGCGAGGTGGCCTCCGGCCAGGTCGGGCCGTCACTCACCGACGACGAGATTCTGGAACTGCTCGACATCGCGCGAACCGTCGAGCGGCACGCGGGCACGCCACAAGACGGCGAGTTCGCGATCGATGACTCGGGGATCCATCTGGTGCAGGCGCGTCCGGAAACCGTGTGGAGCGCCAAACCTACGCATCGTGTCACGGACGGCAAAACCGATGCCATGGCGCATGTCCTGCGTGTGATGACCGGTACCAAGCCTAAGAACTGAGGACAACCGATGGCCGATTCGTCCTTCCCCAGCCCATTCGACGTCCAACCCCCACCCGGCGCCGAGGGTTGGGAGTCAATGTACAACTGGTACCACCTGTTCGGTGAGGACCGCCGTGAAGCCGACGAAACCAAATTCTGGTTCCAGGACGCCTTGCACCACCCGTATGTGATGCACCCGTACGACGAGATCCAATGCGAGTGCTGGTGGCAGGCGCTCGGCGCGATGAACACCCGGATCTTCGCAGTACCACCGGCCCTTGGCCTGGAGCAACGGATTCTCAACGGCAGGTTGTACGTTTCCCCTGTCGCGGCGCCCGAAGCGGACATCCCGGCGCGCGCCGAGGAATTCGCCGAGCGTGCGGGTCACTACTATGAGAACTGGGAAGCGATCTACGGGGAGTGGAAGGAGAAGGTCCTCGATCGCGTCAACCTCGTGCGGTCGCTGAACTTCCAGCCGCTGCCGGAGCGGGAACCGATCGAGACAGTGACCGGCCATATCGGACACTCGGCCGGCTTCCGGTGGGAACGCGACTTCGCGTTGATGATCAGTACGATGTACGAGACCTACCAGTGGCACTTCGAGCTGCTCAACATCGGATACGCGGCCTACCTCACCTTCTTCCAGTTCTGCCAGCAGGCGTTTCCGGGCATCGGCGACCAGTCGGTGTCCCGGATGGTCGGCGGTCTGCACGTCGAGCTCTACCGGCCGGACGACGAACTCAAACGGCTGGCCAAGAACGCCGAACAACTCGGCGTCGGCGACATCATCCTGGCGCACGCCGACGCCACGACCGCGGTGGAGAAGCTGGCCACGAGCGAGGACGGCCGCAAGTGGGTCGAGGACTGGGAAGCCACCCGTGACCCGTGGTTCCAGATCAACAGCGACCCCGGCCATCCCGGCGGCGACCACCGGTTCGGCACATGGGACGACCACCTCGGCATTCCTTATGCCGCAGTGCAGGACTACGTCCGGCGGCTGCGTAACGGCGAGGTCATCGACCGGCCGACCGAGCAGGTGCTGGCAGAACGCGACCGGATCACCGGAGAGTACCGGGACCTGCTCAACCCGGACGATGTGTCCGCGTTCGACAGTCTGCTCGCCCTGGCCCGCAAGGTGTTCGTGTACATCGAGGAGCACGTGCTCTACATCGAACACTGGATGTGGGCGGCGTTCTGGGGCAAGTCCAAGGAACTGGGCCGCGCACTGCACAAGATGGACGTCCTGGCTGACCCGGAGGACCTGTTCTTCCTGCGCCGCAGCGAAGTCGGCGAGCTGATCTTCGACACGGTCGCCGCGTGGTCGACCGGTGCGCCAGGGCGCGGCCGTGCGTACTGGGCGCCGATCATCGCTCGACGGCGCGAGATCTTCACCGCACTCGAAGCGTGGGAACCTCCTCCGGCCCTCGGACCGCCACCGCAAGCAGTCACCGAACCGCTGACAGTGATGCTGTGGGGCATTACCACCGACTCCGTCGCGGGCTGGCTCGAGGACGCCGCGGAACCCGGCACACTGCGCGGGGTTGCCGGTTCGCCCGGAGTTGTCGAAGGTCCGGTCCGGGTTGTCCAGTCGGCGGATCAACTCGGCGAGATCCAGCAAGGCGAAATCCTGGTCTGCCCTGCCACATCGCCCGCATGGGCGCCGGTGTTCTCCCGGATCGCCGCGACAGTGAGCGATGTCGGCGGGATCATGAGCCACACCGCGATCGTCTGCCGGGAATACGGCTTGCCCGCGGTCGTCGGCACGGGCCGGGCGGTGTCGACACTTCGTACCGGGCAACGCGTTCGAGTCGATGGGAACACCGGTGTCGTCACCATCCTGGCCTGAACAGCGGCGCCGTGTGCTTCGGCGCACGGCGGCGGTTCGGGCCCGCGGTGGCACCAACTGGCTTGGCGTGACCACGATCGTCCTCGATCTTGGCGGAGTGGTCGTGCCCACTCTGTTCGAAGTGGTCGACGACCCGACATTCCCACGCGGCCCATTCGGCACAGATCAGCTCTATGCCGGAGTTGAGCAAGGCAGAGTGCAGGAACGCGACTACTGGGCCGCATTGGCCGACGCAAGGCCGGATCTGGACATCGGTCTGCTGATGCGGACCCGGCTGGCAGTACGTGAGGAGGTGAAGGCGATGTTGGCCACCGTCGGCGGGCGCGTTCGTGTCGTCGCGCTGACCAACGACATGGCGCACTGGTTCGGTCCGCAGTGGATGGATCGGTTCCCCGAGTTCACGAGGTTCGACCTGTTGCTGGAAGCCGCGCGATCGGGCGTGCTGAAACCGGATCCCGCCGTGTTCAGATGGGCGCTCGCGCACCTCAAGGAGCCAGCGGCCAAGTGCCTGTTCGTGGACGACCTGCCAAGCAACCTCGCCGGTGCCAAGGCCGTCGGCATGAACGTCGAACTGTTCGACGTCACCGATCCCGCCGGATCGGTGCGCCGCATCCTCGACCGAGTCGGGATCCCGCCGTCAAACGGCACAAGGCGGGTGTTCCGGCCATGATCGTCCACTTGATCCGGCACGGCGAAACCAGCAGTTACGCCACCGACGCCGGACTGACCTCCCTAGGGATCGAACAGGCCGCCGCGCGGGGCAAAGTCCTGCGGCGAACCCTGCCCGAAGGCGCCTCGGTCCAGATCGGTTACGCGCCAACGCAACGAACACGCCAGACCGCGACCGTACTGCGCGCCGCTCTGCGCAAAGAGGGCAAGTTCCGCCTTGGGAACTGCGTGGCGATGCCGGAGTTCCGAAACCTCCAGGTCCGCGTGGATGGCGTGGACCACGAGCCAACGCAGGTCCGCGCCATGGCGAGCACCGCGGGGGAACGCGGCTGGGCGGTCGAGGCCCGCAGGTTCTGGGAAGCCCACGAGCGCGGCGACGCCATGGGCTTCTGGCTCACCACCCCGCTGCTGTGGCACGAAAGTCCCGCGGACGTTGTGGCCCGGTTCGTGCGCGCGGCCGTTGGCCGGGGTTCGACGGAGCACTTGGTCGTCGCCACCCATTCTGGCTGCATGCGGGCGATCGTCGCGTGGGCCTGGGGCCTGGATCCCGGTGAACCCGCCAACGCCGAGGAGGTCACGCTGGTGACCGACTCGGGACGGATCGACGTCACGTTCCGCGATATCACCGTGAACCTGGAAGTCCCTGGTGAGTGGGTTTGCGAGGCAGAATTGTCAGAGGGGTGTGGTAAAAGCGAAGTGGTGGTGGCGCGCGAGTGAGGTCGGCGGCGTAGGTCCTGGCGCGAGGGTCCGGCGGCGTGAGGGCGGCGCGGGTTGGGCGGCGGACGAGGCGTTCGGCGCAGGTTCCGCGGCGTGAGGTTGGTGTCGAGGTTCGTCGTGGGGCTGGTGGCGTGAGGTCGGTGTCGAGGTGTTCGTCGTGGGTATGGGTGGCGTGAGGTTCGGCGGCGTGAGGGGCGTGAGGTTGGTGGTGGGCGTGGGACTGGGCGGCGTGAGGTTCGGCGGCACTTCCGCCCCGGCCTCGTGAGGTCGGGGCGAGGCGTTCGGCGTGGAGCTGGGCGGCGAGGATCCGGTGTCGGGTCGGTGCTCGAGCGTTCGGCGGCGTGGGTCTGGCGGCGGGGTTCGGGGCCGGGTTCGGCGGTGCGCGAGTGAGGCCGGTGCGGGAGTGAGGCCGGCGCGGGAGTGAGGCCAATGGCGTCGGTTCGGCCGCCGTCGACGCGTCGGGTTGGCGGCGGTGTCGGGTCAGCAGCGCGGATCCGGCGAGCGCGGGTCCGGCGTCGGACCCGCGGCGCGCGGGTGAAGTCCGCAGTGTTGGGTCAGTGGCTCAGTGGCGGCGAGCTCAGAGCCGGTGTCGGCTCCAGCGGTGTCGGGGGTGGTTCGGCTGGGTTGGTTCGGCTGGGTGGTTCGGCTGCGGAGGCGGCGCGCTCTGACCTCGCGCCGCCGGGTGGGGCGGCGCGGGTGGGTTCCGTGGTGGCGAGTCGGCCGTGTCGAGTCGGCGTCGGGTCCGCGGTGCGTGGTCAGAGCCGTGCCGGGCGTCGGGTCCGCGGCGCAAGGTCAGAGCCGGTGTCGGGCGTCGGCCGCGGCGTCGAGTCAGTGGCGAGGTGCGCCGAGGTCTCGTGACAGGGCCAGCGCGGCCGTGCGGACCGCGGGGGCCATCCGCCGGACATTGAGCCTGCCGGTCCAGCCCGAGACCGAGAGCGCCGCGACGACCTCGTGATCGGGTCCGGTCACCGGGCTCGCCGCGCACACCAGGCCCGCGCGGGATTCCTCGTAGTCGTACGCGATCCCGGTCGCCCGGATCACCGCGAGCTCACGGCGCAGGACACCGGGGACGGTCTTGGTGCGTTCGGCGAGCCGGGGCAGGCCCGTTCGCATGACGTTCTCGACGACCTCGGGTTGGGCGAACGCCAGAATCGCCTTGCCGACGCCTGTGGCGTGGGCGGGTAGCCGGCCGCCGACGCGGGACGGCAGCGCGGGCGCGTCGCTGTGTCGCAGGATTTCCACGTAGACCACCTCGGTGCCGTCCAGGACCGCCAGGTGCACGGTCTGGCGTGTGGCGCCTCGCAGATCCGCCATGTACGGCAGCGCTGCGTCGCGGAGCTGCCGCTTGCGTGGCACCAGTTCGCCGAGCTCGAACAGGTGCAGGCCCAGCACCACGGACTTGCCTCGACGCTCCACCATTCCGTGGGCCTCGAGTTCGGTGACCAGCCTGTGCACTGTGGACTTCGCCATGTCCGTCCGCCGGGCGAGTTCGGATATGCCCAGTTCGCGGTCTTCGGTCGTGAAGGCGCCGAGGATCGCGAAAGCTCGGTCGAGCACGCTCCGGGCGTTCAGCTGAGTGGAACGCATGCGTTGCATTGTCGCCCTCGTGGGCGCAGGGTGCAATCAGGGTGTCAGCGAGGTTTTCCTTGGCACCAAGCCCCATCGCTGTGGAGAACTGTGGAGAACTGATGACACTGGACGTACCGGCCGCGGCCGCGACGCTGCTGCGGGCCTACCGCACCGGCGAACCCGTCGAGCCGCTGGTCAACCTGTTCGAAGGGCTCGACGTCGACGGCGCCTACGCCATCCAGCTGGCCCAGGTCGAGCACTGGCTCGGCGAGGGCGCGGTCGTCAAAGGACACAAAGTGGGCCTGACCTCGGCCGTGATGCAGCAGCAGCTCGGAGTGGACCAGCCGGACTTCGGTCACCTCACCGACCGGATGTTCCACGACGAGTCCCAGGTCGTGGACATCTCGGCGTTCCTGCAGCCACGGGTGGAGCCGGAGATCGGCTTCGTTCTCGGCAAGCCGCTGACCGGCCCGGGTGTCACGGTCGAGGACGTGGCCGACGCCGTCGAGTCGGTCGTTCCCGCGCTGGAGATCATCGACTCACGGGTCCGTGACTGGCGCATCTCCATTGTGGACACGATCGCCGACAACGCGTCCTCCGGCGGTGTTGTGCTCGGTGCCGCGCGGGTCGCCCTGTCCGATGTGGATGTTGTGGCGACGACCGGCGCACTCAAGGTCAACGACGAGGTGGTCGGCACCGGCAAGGGGAGTGCGGTGCTCGGCAATCCGCTGAGTGCGGTGGCGTGGCTGGCGAACGTCCTTGGTGAGCGAGGCGTGGGGCTGGAAGCGGGACACGTCGTACTGCCCGGATCGGTCACCGCCGCGGTCCCGGTTTCCGACGGAGACGTGGTGACTGCGACGTTCGACGGGCTCGGCACGGTGACAGCACGGTTCGGAAAGGTGAGCGGCTGATGAGCAAGGTGACGGCGGCCATTGTCGGGCCGGGCAACATCGGGACGGACCTGCTGGCCAAACTGCGGCGCAGCGACGTCATCGAGATCCAGTACCTGGTCGGGGTGGACCCGGCGTCGGACGGCCTGGCTCGTGCCGCCAAGCTGGGGATCCAGACCAGCGCGGAAGGCGTGCCCTGGCTGCTGAAGCAGACGCAACTGCCGGACATCGTCTTCGAGGCGACGAGCGCGAAAGCCCACGAGGTCAACGCTGTCCTGTACGCCGAGGCTGGAATCCAGGCGGTCGACCTGACCCCGGCGGCGGTCGGCCCGTTCGTATGCCCGCCGGTGAACCTGCCTGAGCACCTGAACGCGCCGAACGTCAACATGATCACCTGTGGCGGGCAGGCGACCATCCCGATCGTGCACGCGGTGTCCCGTGTGACACCGGTTCCGTACGCGGAGATCGTCGCATCCATCGCGTCGCGCTCAGCCGGACCGGGCACCCGGGCGAACATCGACGAGTTCACCGAGACCACGGCCAAGGCCATCGAGGAGATCGGCGGCGCCGGCCGGGGCAAGGCCGTGATCATCCTCAACCCGGCCGAACCGCCGATGATCATGCGGGACACCGTGTTCTGCGCGGTGTCACCGGACGTGGACCGGGACGCGGTCACCGACTCGATCCACCGGATGGTCAAAGAGGTCCAGCACTACGTGCCGGGCTACACGCTGCGCGCCGATCCGCAGTTCGACGAGCCACGTGCCGACTGGGGCGGCAACGCCCGGATCGGCGTGTTCCTCGAAGTCCGTGGCAACGGCGACTACCTGCCGGAGTGGGCGGGCAACTTGGACATCATGACCGCCGCGGCCGCCCGCGTCGGTGACCTGATCGCCACCGGCAAGGCAGGAGCGGTGACCCGATGAAGTACGACGTCAGGCTGACCGACACGACATTGCGCGACGGAAGCCACGCGATGTCCCACCGATTCACCGAAGACCAGGTCCGCGCGGTGAGCTCCGCGTTGGACAACGCCGGTGTCCAGGTCATCGAAGTGACCCACGGCGACGGTCTCGGCGGATCCAGCTTCAACTACGGCTTTTCCGCCGTGGACGACATCAAATTGGTTGCAGTCGCGGCGGAAACCGTGAAGCAGGCACAGATCGCTGTGCTGTTGCTGCCCGGCCTCGGCACCGTTCACGATCTGCGTCAGGCATACGACGCCGGTGCGCGCGTGGCCAGGATTGCCACGCACTGCACGGAAGCCGACGTCTCGATCCAGCATTTCGGTGCGGCACGGGAACTCGGCATGGAAACAGTCGGCTTTTTGATGCTGTCCCACATGATCGAGCCCTCGGATCTGGCCAAGCAGGCCCGGATCATGGCGAACGCCGGTTGCCAATGTGTCTACGTGGTCGATTCCGCCGGCGCGCTGGTGCCTGATGGCGTGACCGCTCGGGTGCAGGCGCTGATCGACGAGCTGGGCGACGATGCCGAGGTCGGCATCCACGCGCATCAGAACCTGAGCCTGGGCGTCGCGAATTCGTTGGCTGCCTACAACGCAGGCGCTCGTCAGGTCGACGGGACGCTGTGCGCGCTCGGCGCGGGCGCCGGCAACGCGCCGATCGAGGTGCTGGCGGCGGTGTTCGACAAGGTCGGCATTCAGACCGGTGTGGACGTTCCCACTTTGCTTGCCGCGGCGGAGGAAGTCGTGCTCCCGTTCATCCCACGACGTCCTTGGGCGGGCCGCAACGCCATTGTTCAAGGCTACGCCGGTGTGTACTCGTCCTTCCTGTTGCACGCCGAGCGTGCGGCCGAACGGTATGGCGTTCCGGCGCACGAGATCCTGCGGCGTGTCGGTGAGGCCCGGTATGTCGGTGGGCAAGAGGACATGATCATCGACATTGCCCTCGAACTCGCTCAGTGAGCCAGCGCCGGAATCGACTGCCTCGGTTCGCTCGTCCAGCCGTCAATGATTGACACCAGGGACCTCGGCCACCGGGCGGACCTCGATCGAGCCGACCGCGGCCATCGGGCAGAGTGCGGCCAGTTCGAGGGCTTCGTCGAAGTCACGGCAGTCGAGGATGTAATAGCCGCCTAGGTGCTCGTGGGTCTCGGTGAACGGACCGTCGGTGATCAACGGTTTGCCCTCGCGCACACTCACCGTCCTGGCGGTCTTCTCCGGAAGCAAGGGATGCCCACTGACGAACGTGCCTCGGCGACGGCACTCCTCGACGAATGCGTTCACCCTTGCCAAGGCCTCGTCGAAGCCTGGATCCGTCGGCGCTGGCCGGTCGCAGTTGTAGATCAGCAGCATGTACTTCACGGGTCTCCTCCCGTCGCGTTCGTCCGATCTGAAGACGAACGAGTTCGCCGGATCTCGACACCGTTGTTCTACCCGATCGCCGGGCGTTGACCGTGTTCACCTCGAACCGTACAGTCACGTTGAACGGAGGTGAGGAGTATGGACGTCACGGCGTTAAGCAGTCCGGTGCGGCTGCGGAACATTCACAAGCGGTTCGGCGGTGTGCACGCGCTGCAGGATGTATCCCTCCGGATCGAGCCAGGTCAGGTGCACGCCGTACTCGGCGAGAACGGCGCCGGGAAATCAACGCTGATCAAGGTGCTGACCGGGGTGATCCAGCCGGACAGCGGCGAGATCGTGCTGGGTGACCGGTCGATGCGGCTCCATTCGCCTCGCGCCGCGCGGGATGCCGGAATCACCGCGGTCCCGCAGGGCGTCGTCCTCGTGCCTCAGTTGTCCATCGGCCGCAATGTGCTGCTCGGCCTTGAACACGGCATGGCTCGGAAGTCGGTGCTGTCGGCCGCCGAGCGCGAGGTCGTCGAGGCGGCGTTGATGCAGGTCGGAGCCGATTTCGACGCGTCGGCGCCGACCGCGGATCTCAGCGTCCCGCAGTTGCGGCTGGCTCAGTTGGCCCGCGCGCTGATCGGCACCGGCCAGGTGGTCGTGCTCGACGAACCGACGGCGGCACTGTCCGCGGCGGACGCCGATCACCTGCTGGAGCGCTTGGAAGCGTTGCGGGATCACGGGAAAGCCATCGTCTACGTCTCGCACCGGCTCAGCGAGGTGACCCGGCTGGCCGACGTGGTGACAGTCCTGCGCAACGGCCAGGTTGTTGGCCGTTTCCAACGGCCGGAGTTCGACCGTGCCACGATCGTCGAGCTGATGACCAAGCGGACCGAGGAGTCCTTGGCAGTCCAGGACAGGCCGTCGATCGCGGCCGGTCCCGTGCTGCTGGAGGTCCGTGACCTGAACTCGGAGGGACGCTTCGAGGACATCTCGTTCAACGTCGCTGGACACCGGATTCTGGGCATCGCCGGTGTCCAAAGCTCGGGCCAGGGCCAGCTTTTGGCGGCAATCGCAGGTCAGGACGCTTACGACAGCGGAACCGTCCGCGTCGCGGGCTCGGTTGTCGGCCGGGGCTCGGTGGCGCGGGCGTATCGAGCCGGGATGGCCCTCGTACCTTCGGACAGACGAGGCGCGGGCATCGTCGGCGGGATGTCGATCCAGCGAAACCTCGCCCTGCCGGCCCGATCCGACCGCAGCACACGCCGGTTCGGCATCCGGCGGTTGCGCTCCGAGGCGCGAATCGCGCGCGGTTACGTAAGGGACTTCGCTGTCTGGTGCCGCGACGTCCACCAAACCGCGGGAACGCTCAGCGGCGGCAACCAGCAAAAGGTGTCACTGGCCAGAGCGCTCGCGGCCGACCCCGCCGTTCTCCTGATCGACGAGCCGACCCAGGGCGTCGACGTCGGCGCGAAAGCGGAGATCCGCGCCTTGCTGAGGCTCGCGGCAAGCCAAGACAGGTGTGTGGTGGTGGCCGCGTCGGAGTTCGAAGACCTGATCGGCCTCGCCGACGAGATCCTGGTGATGCGCGCAGGCCGAATCGTGGCGCGCCTGGACGGCCATGCGACGAGCTATCGGGAAATCCTGCACCACGCGTTGCCGTAGAACGGCGGGAGATCGGAGGGCTCGGGTTTGGTCCTGCCGTGGTGGCTTCGCGAGAATCCGGTCATTCGGCGAAAGGCGCGTGCACCATCCAGATCCCGACAGCAGGCTCATTGCCGGGGTTGTACAACCGGTGAGGGGTCGATGAGTCGAAGTAGATCGAGTCGCCGGGGCCGATCTCCGTCGTGTCGAAGCCGACGGTGACGCAGAGGCGGCCGCTGAGCAGGTAGCCGAACTCGTGGCCGTTGTGCGTCTGGCGCAAGCCGTCCGCGCACGAAGCTCCGCCGACGTCGTACGTGATCTTGAGGAAGTCCACTCCAGGCACGTCGCAAGGAGTGAGCCGCTCCCAGGTGATGCCGCCCTCGAGCTTCAGCAGCCCGCGACTCTCCGCCTGCTGCACCAGCGGGGCGCTGATCAGCTTGCGCATCACGGCGAAGCCGGCGGGCGGGGTGGTGGCGGCCGGGGCGGGTTCCGGGGCACTAGGTGCCTGCGTGGCTTCGGCTGCCGGAGTTTGCTCGAACAGTTCGTCGACGGTCAGGTTCAGGTGTTGAACGAGGGCGTACAGCGTCGCTACCGACGGGCGGGCTTTGCCGGTCTCGATCTGGCTGACCAGGCTGGCCGACACACCTGCCTTGCGGGCCAGTTCGCGGACGCTGATACCGACGTCGGTGCGGCCTTTTCGCAGCCGGGAGCCGATATCCCCGAGTACGTTCCCGCGTTCGGCCTCGTCGCCGGCTACTCGTGACAGCTGCACGGTTCGTCTCCTCCCGGACTGTTGACTTTCATCGTACACAGGCGCATGGTGTTCAACCATGGTGGACAGTGAAACCTCGGCGGTGCGGCCGGGCGTTCAGTTCAACTTAACCCGGGTATTTCGGGGCGGACGGGCAGAGCTGCAGATCCTCGTCGCACTCGTGGTGCTCGTCGGCTACTTCACCGTCAGCCAGGGGGAGATGTTCGCGGATCTGACCAACCTCGACAACATGTCGCGGGAGGGCAGCATCCTGCTGGTCGTCTCGGTCGGGCAGATGTTCGCGCTCGTCGTCGGCGGGTTCGACCTCTCGGTCGCCGCCACGATGGGCTTCGCCAGCACGATTTCCGCGCTGCTGATGCAAAACGGCGCCGCGCCGGGCACAGCGATCGCCGCGGGTATCGGCTGCGGTGCGGTGGTCGGTGCCGTCAACGGCGTGTTGATCGCGTACTTCAAAATCAGTCCGTTCGTCGCCACGCTCGGCATGCTGACGTTCCTGACCGGCTACGCGAACCTGTTGGCCGGTGGGCAATCGGTGTCCGGCCTCGATCCGGTCTTCACCAAGTACCTCGGCAGCGGGGGAGTGCTGCCCGCAGGTGTCGGAGTCGCGATCATCGTGCTCGTCGTCGCATGGGTGATCACGGCACGCCTGCGCTTCGGCCTCTACCTCTTCGCGGTCGGCGGCAGCACGGAAGCGAGCAAGCTCGCCGGTGTCCCGGTCGCGGCGGTCCAGGCAGCGGCTTACTGCCTTTGCGGTGTGCTGTCGGCGTTGGCTGGGCTTCTGCTGTCAGCCCGCGTCGGCATCGGGCAGGCGGCGTTGGGACTCAGCTACGACCTGCTGTCCATCGCCGCCGCGGTGATCGGCGGCGTGGTCATCGGCGGCGGCGTCGGGCGCTTGTTCGGTGTCGTGCTGGGCGTCTCGCTGTTCACCGTGCTGACGACCGGCCTGGACATCAGCGCGGTGGACGAGTTCACCCAGCAGATGATCACCGGCGGCGTGCTGGTGCTGGCCGTCCTGCTCGCCCAGACGCAGGCAAGGCGGCGCGTGCGTCGTGATCGCGGGACCGGCCAACACCACGTGGTCGCTGCGCCGGGTCGCCGGGTTCGAGGACCAGCTGAAAGCCAAGTACCCCAACCTGAAGATCGTGGCGTCCCCGACGCAGCCGGTGGACCCGGCACAGGGTTTGAAGGACTTCACCAACGCCGCGCAGGCCAACCCCGGCATCAAGTGGGTGTACTCGGTGTACTACTACCAGCTGCTGCCGGAGTCGATTCCCGCTCAGTTCAAGGGAATTCCGTTCATCACCACGGGGTACGAGCCGACCGCGATGAAGTCACTGCAGAACGGCAGCCTGACCGCGACCACCTCGGTGCAGAACGTCAAGCTCGGCTACATCACCCTGGCCAGGGCCGTCAGCGTGCTGAACGGTGAGAAACCGCCTGCGACCACGTGCCTGCCCGCGCCCGCGCTCAGCAAGGCGGACGTCGGCTCGCCCACGGCGAACGCCGATCTGTACCCGGAAGGATTCACTGCCTCGGCAAGCCAGTGATCGTGTCACTCCACAGGAAAAGGGGAGAATCGTGAGCAGTGCGACGGCGACATCGGGCACGATGGCCGTGGACTGGGAGCAACGGGTGGACTTCGACCGGCTGCGGCGCGGCCGCCTCGACCGGTTGCGCGCCCAGCTCGAGCGTTCCGAGCTGGGCGCGGTCCTCGCGTTCGACTTCTCCAACATCCGGTACATGACCGCGACCCACATCGGCACCTGGGCGATGGACAAGTTGATCCGGTTCAGCCTGCTGACCCGGACGGGCAAGCCCATCTCGTGGGACTTCGGTTCGGCGGCGCGCCACCACCAGCTGCACAACCCGTGGCTGATGGACGGTGAAGGCGAGCCGCGGGCTCGTGCGGGCATTTCGACGCTGCGGGGCGCGTTCCACCCGGACGCCGGGATCGCACGTGAGGTCGCGGCCAAGATCAAGCGGGAACTCGACGCGCACGGCCTGTCCGGTGAGCCGCTCGGCATCGACGTGGTCGAGCCGCCTGTGCTGTTCGCGTTGCAGGAAGCCGGGATCAACGTGGTCGATGGGCAGCAGGTCTTCATGGAGGCCCGCCGGATCAAGACGCCGGAGGAGATCACGCTGCTGACCCACGCGGCGGCGATGGTGGACGCCGCGTACGAGGACCTGTACGACTTCCTCAGGCCCGGCGTGCGGGAGAACGAGACCGTCGGCCTGGTCGCCAAGAAGCTCTATGACCTCGGCTCGGAGTACGTCGAAGGCGTCAACGCGATCTCCGGTGAGCGGTGTTCACCGCACCCGCACGTCTATTCGGACCGGCTGATCCGGCCGGGCGATCCGGCGTTCTTCGACATCCTGCACAGTTTCAACGGCTACCGGACCTGCTACTACCGGACCTTCGCGGTCGGCTCCGCCAGCGTCGCGCAGCGGGACGCGTACACGCGGGCACGTGAGTACATGGATCTCGCGATCGCCGCGGTGAAACCCGGCGTGACCACCGCGGACATCGTCCGGTTGTGGCCAACGGCCACGGAATTCGGTTTCGCGGACGAGGAAGCGGCGTTCGGCCTGCAGTACGGTCACGGCGTCGGACTGTCCATTTGGGAGAAGCCGATCTTCTCGAGGCTGGTGTCCCTGGACCACCCGGAGACCATCGAGGAAGGCATGGTCTTCGCCCTGGAGACGTACTGGCCGTCGGCCGACGGTGTGGGCGCGGCCCGGATCGAGGAGGAAGTCGTGGTCACGGCGGACGGCTGCGAGGTGATCACCAAGTTCCCGGCCGAGCAGTTGCTCGTCGCGGGCGGGCGTCGGTACTACACTGTGGACGGCCCGATGAACCTGCTGCGTGAGGCGCAGTCCCACCTGAACACGACAGCAGGCCGCGGCGAATAAACCTAGGCGTGTCCACCTTTCCGGCACCCCGTGTCGACCTTTCCGGCACCATGAAATGCCCTGGCACCCCGAGCCAGAGGCATTTCATGGTGCCGGAAAGTGCATCTCGTGGTGTTGGAACGGGTGATTCGTGGTGTCGGAAAGGTGGACACGGCGGTGGTGGCACCCATGATCAGGCGGGCTGTGCTCTGCGCAGCCCGCCTCATGGTTTCTGTTCAGTCCGACAGTGTCGGGTAGTCGGTGTAGCCGCGGTGGTCGCCGCCGTAGAAGGTGGTGGGGTCGGGTGTGTTGAGCGGCTTGTCCTCGGCCAGGCGCCGTGGCAGGTCCGGGTTGGCCAGGAACAGGGCGCCGAACGTGATGACGTCCGCCGTGCCGTCCTCGATCAGGTCCAGGTTCTCCTTGCTGGTGAACGCGCCGGGGGTGGACGGGTTGAGGATGAACGTGCCGTCGAACTCCTTGCGCAGCATGAGTGTGATGTCCCGGTAAGGGCCTTCGAAGACGTGCAGGTGCGCGAGACCCAGTGGCTTGAGGCCGTCGATGAGCTCGGCGTAGGTCTCGTGTGGGTCGGCCTCGTGGATGTCGTTGTTGGTCACGCCAGGGGACAGGCGGATACCGACGCGGTGTGAGCCGATCCGGTCGGCGACGGCCTTCGCTGTCTCGACGGCGAACCGGACGCGGTTGTGGCGAGAACCGCCCCACTTGTCCGTCCGCTGGTTGGCGTTCGTCGACAGGAACTGGTGGATGAGATAACCGTTGGCACCGTGCAGTTCCACGCCGTCGAAGCCCGCTTCGACCGCGTTCGCGGCAGCGTTGGCGTAGTCCTCGATGGTTGCGGCGATGTCGGCTTCGGACAACTCGACCGGCACCGGTGCGGCACCCATGCCGTCGCCGATGAAGACCTGGATGTCGCGCGCACGGGCGACGGGCCGACATGGCTGACGCCGTCGGGCAGCAGGCTGGGGTGTCCGACCCGGCCGCTGTGCATGAGCTGAACGAGGATACGGCCACCGCGTGCGTGCACGGCGTCGGTCACCTTGCGCCAGCCGCGGATCTGTTCCTCGCTGTGCAGGCCCGGGGTGTTCAGGTAGCCCTGGCCGACGACGGACGGCTGCGTGCCCTCGGTGATGATGATTCCGGCACTCGCACGCTGCGCGTAGTACTCGGCCATCAGGTCGTTGGGGACCTGACCGTAGGCGCGGTTGCGGGTCATGGGGGACATCGCGATGCGATGCGGCAGCACCAGATCACCGAGCTTGACGGGTTCGAACGGGCTGGTCATGGGTGCTTCTCTCCTCGTCAGCCGAATATAGTCACTGTTTAGTGACTACCTTATGGTGTTCAACCATAGCGAACGAAACAAGGGTTTGGTGAGGTGGTGCGGGCTACACAAACCCGCCACACGGTGCTATGTTCATCAGAACTGAACAGTCTTGCTGAACATGAGCCCGCAGGAGTGCTGATGTCTCCCGACCCCCGTCTTCACGTGGATCTGCGTGACCGCACCGTGGTCGTGACCGGTGCGAGCGCGGGCATCGGAGTCGCCGTCGCCGAGACCTTCGGCGCCTGTGGCGCCAACGTCGTCCTACTGGGGCGCGACGAGCAGCGCCTGCGCGCGGTCGCGGCCACGATCGAGGCCGACGGCGGCGTGGCTTCGCCCTTCCCGGTCGATCTGACCACAGACGACGGTCCACAACGGGCGGTCGGGCACGCCGTCGAACGGTTCGGGAAGATCGACATCCTGGTGAACAACGCGGGAACCTTCGACTTCAAGCCGTTCGACCAGGCCACAGTCGACAGTCTCGACTCCCAGTTCCGCAGCAATGTCAGGGCGCCGTTCGTGCTGACGCAGGCCGCGCTGCCGCACCTGGCCGCAGGCTCGTCGGTCGTCTTCGTCGGGTCGAACGTCACGGCCATCGGCTGGCCGCAGACGGCGGCGTACTCGGCGACCAAAGGCGGCGTCGAAGCCATGGCACGGGCGTTGTCGATCGAACTCGCGCCCCGCGGCATCCGGGTGAACATCGTCTCGCCGGGCATGACCCGGACACAGATGACCAAGCGTCTCGAAGACCCGGTGCTCGAACGGGAAGCCCTCGACGCGACGCCGGTCGGCGCGATCGGGGAACCTCAGGACATCGCGAACGCCGTGGTGTTCATGGCATCCGATCTGTCCCGGTACGTCCTGGGTGCGTCGCTTGTCGTGGATGGTGGGTACGCCGCGTGCTGACCCAAGGAGAAGCCATGAACCCCTTCAGCGCAGTCCGCCGGGAAGGCAACCTGGTGTTCGTCTCCGGCCAGGTCGCGCCGGCCGCGGGCGGTGACATCTGTGAGCAGACAACCGAAGTGCTGCGGCTCATCGAGGAACTGCTCAGCACGTTCGACGCCGGCCTGCAGGACATTGTGGACGTCACGGCGTTCGTGAAGGACCCGCGCTGGTGCACCGATGTGCTCGAAGTGGCAAGGCCTTTCTTCCCGCACGACCCTCCTGCGTGGACACTTGCCGGACTGACGGGCTCCGCGTGGTCACCGGACGCCCTGGTGATGATCCGTGCGGTGGCGTACCTCGGCGACGAGCCCAAGAGGTGCATCACGCCCCACGCGCAGACCTGGCGTGACGACTACCCGATGTCGGCGGCCGTGGTGAAAGGACCGCTTGTCTTCGTCGGCGGTCAGCTCGCGACCAAACTCGACGGTACGGTCGAACCGCCCTTCGACCACGTCGCGCAGGCCCGCGAGTGCTACGCGGGCATGCTGGAGTGCCTGAAGCAGGCCGGTGCGGACTTCGCGGATGTCCTCGACTTCACCTCGTTCCACGAGGACATCCGCGGTGCACTGCCCACAATGGACGACGTGTACATCCCGGAGGTGATGGCCGGAGTGGACACCGAACTGTCGGCCACGACCAGTCACCTGGGATCGACCGGCCTGATGGTCCGTGGCGCACTGGGGACGTTCCACGCGCTGGCCGACTTGTCCGGTGGTGGCCGGGTGGGCTGTACGCCGGACAGCATCTGGTGGAAGGGCGTGCTGCCGATCGCGGGTGCGGCACGCAAACGGCAGGGCCGTGTCGTCACGGTCGCCGGTCAGGTGGCGTGCAACCCGGATGCCAGCATCCACGCGCCGGGAGACCCGGATCAGCAGGCGGTCTACATCTTCGAATGCATGCGCGAGGCGCTCGCGGGCGTCGGGGCGACCATGGCCGACATCGTGGAAATCAACTCGTACCACAAGGATCCGCGCTCGTTGCCAGGCGTGCTGTCGGTGGCGCGCGAGTACCTCGGCGAGAATTCGCCCGCGTGGACCGCGGCCGCGGTGCCGGGCCTGTGGATGGAGGGCTATCTGCACGAGATCGCCGCGACTGCGATCGTGCCGGATGACCTGCCCGCCTGACGGCCCATGATCGACGACTCGCTAAGGTCGGCCCCGCTTCCGTAATCGGGCGAAAACACACCACGTTCCTAAACTTGATTCATTCCAGAAAACAGGGCAGACTGTCGGCCGTGCCCACCACCACGGACTACGAGCGGATGTTGCGGGAAGTCGCACTGCGTGTGACGCGCCCGCGGCTGGCCGTGTTGTCCGCGGTGTACGCCCATCCGCACGCCGACACCGATTCGATCATCGGTGTTGTGCGTGACGAACTCGGCGGCGTGTCCCATCAGGCCGTCTATGACGTGTTACGCGCGTTGACCGATGCCGGACTGCTCCGGCGGATCGAGCCGCAGGGCTCAGTGGCGCGCTATGAGGCGAGGGTCGGGGACAACCACCATCACGTCGTATGCCGATCGTGCGGCGCTATCGCCGACGTCGACTGCGCCGTCGGCCACGCGCCCTGCCTGACCGCGTCCGACGACCACGGCTTCCAGATCGACGAAGCCGAGGTCATCTACTGGGGCCTGTGCCCTGCCTGCCGCACTTCTCCAAGTTCCTGAACACCCTGGAAGGATTCCTGTGTCCGACAAGCCTGACGCCGTCGTTGGTGAGATGAACGAGCCGGAAGCCGGCGGGTGCCCGGTTTCCGCGGGGCGTTTCAACCACCCCACCGAGGGTGGGAGCAACCGTGACTGGTGGCCGAACCGGCTCAACCTGGCGATCCTGCGCAAGCACTCGGTTGTCGCCAACCCCATGGACGAGGGTTTCGACTACGCCGCCGAGTTCAAGACCGTCGACCTCGACGAGCTCGCGAAGGACGTCGACGCCGTACTGACGTCGTCGCAGGACTGGTGGCCCGCCGACTTCGGCCACTACGGCCCCTTCATGATCCGGATGGCGTGGCACAGCGCGGGTACGTACCGCGTCGAGGACGGCCGCGGTGGTGCGGGTGCGGGCATGCAGCGGTTCGCTCCGCTCAACAGCTGGCCGGACAACGGCAACCTGGACAAGGCGCGCCGCCTGCTGTGGCCGGTGAAGAAGAAGTGGGGCCGCAAGATCTCGTGGGCCGACCTGATGATCTTCACGGGCAACCGCGCGCTGGAGACCATGGGCTTCAAGACCTTCGGCTTCGCCGGTGGCCGCGCGGACGTGTGGGAGCCGGACGAGGACGTGTACTGGGGCCCGGAGCGCACGTGGCTCGGCGACGAGCGCTACACCGGCGACCGCCAGCTCGAGGCGCCGCTCGCCGCTGTCCAGATGGGACTGATCTACGTCAACCCGGAGGGCCCGAACGCCAACCCGGACCCGCTGGCCGCGGCTCGCGACATCCGTGAGACGTTCGGCCGGATGGCGATGAACGACGAGGAGACCGTCGCGCTGATCGCCGGTGGCCACACGTTCGGCAAGACCCACGGTGCGGCCGACCCGGACAAGTACGTCGGCCCCGAGCCGGAGGGCGCCTCCATCGAGGAGCAGGGCCTCGGCTGGCGCAACACGTTCGGCAGCGGCAAGGGCCGTGACGCGATCACCAGTGGCCTCGAGGTCACCTGGACGCCGACGCCGAAGCAGTGGAGCAACTGGTTCTTCCACAACCTGTTCGAGTACGACTGGGAGCTGACCAAGAGCCCGGCCGGCGCTCACCAGTGGACGCCGAAGAACGGCAAGGCCCGCAACACCGTGCCGGACCCCGAGGACGGCTCGCTCAACCGCACGCCCGGCATGCTGACCACCGACCTTGCGCTGCGTTTCGACCCGATCTACGAGCAGATCTCCCGCCGGTTCTACGAGAACCCGGACCAGTTCGCGGACGCGTTCGCCCGTGCGTGGTTCAAGCTGACCCACCGCGACATGGGCCCGATCCAGCGCTACCTCGGCGCGCAGGTGCCGCAGGAGGAGCTGATCTGGCAGGACCGTGTCCCGGCCGTGGACCACGAGCTGGTCGACGAGGCGGACATCGCCGTGCTCAAGCGCAAGATCCTCGACTCGGGCCTGACGGTCTCGCAGCTCGTGACGACGGCGTGGGCGTCGGCTTCGACCTTCCGCAGCAGCGACAAGCGCGGCGGCGCCAACGGTGCCCGCATCCGCTTGGAGCCGCAGCGTGGCTGGGAGGTCAACGAGCCCGACGAGCTCGCCCAGGTGCTGCGCACGCTGGAAGAGATCCAGGAGTCGTTCAACAAGGCACAGAGCACCGGCAAGAAGGTCTCGCTCGCCGACGTGATCGTGCTGGGTGGCACTGCCGCGGTCGAGAAGGCCGCGAAGGACGCCGGCTACGACGTCCAGGTGCCGTTCACCGCTGGTCGCACGGACGCCTCGCAGGAGCAGACGGACGCCGAGTCGTTCGCCCCGCTCGAGCCGAAGGCCGACGGTTTCCGCAACTACCGTGGCAAGGGCAACCGCCTGCCGTCGGAGTACCTGCTGATCGACCGCGCGAACCTGCTCAACCTCAGCGCACCCGAGCTGGCCGTGCTCGTCGGCGGTCTGCGTGTGCTCGGCGCGAACTACCAGCAGTCCTCGCTTGGCGTGCTGACCTCGACGCCGGGCCAGCTGACCAACGACTTCTTCGCCAACCTGCTCGACATGGGCACGGAGTGGAAGCCGGTCAACGGCGACGGGGAGATCTTCGAGGGCGTCGACCGCGCCACCGGTGAGGTCAAGTGGACCGGCAGCCGCGTCGACCTGATCTTCGGGTCGAACTCCGAGCTGCGGGCCGTCGCGGAGGTGTACGCCAGCGACGACGCGAAGGAGAAGTTCGTGCGGGACTTCACCGCCGCGTGGGTCAAGGTCATGAACGCCGACCGGTACGACCTCGTCTGATCTGCTGAAAAACCGGATGCCCAGGTCTTTGCGGACCTGGGCATCTTTTTGTGTCGAGTCGCGGGTGGATCGCTCGTCCTTGGGATGTGTTCGCTTCAAGGAAGGGATGAAATCCATGGACACGATGACGTCGTATCAGCAGGCACAGGACAAGCTCGACTCGGTGTTGAGCGCGGTCGGCCCGGACCAGTGGGACGGGCCCTCGGCGTGTTCGGAGTGGACAGTCCGGGATGTGGCAGGCCACCTCATCTGGGGCCAGCACCAGTTGCGAGCCTGGGCCACTGGCGCGGATTACACGGAGCGTGCAGGCGCCCCGGGCTCGCCGAACCCAGGTGTGATGGCCGGAGAAGACCCCGTGGAGACATGGCGGGCGGCGCGCGCGGCTTCGGTGCCGACGTTGACCGAGGAGGCGCTCGCACGAACGACAACCATCACCGGGATCGGCGAGGTGTCGTTGGCGGCACTGCTCTCCCTGATGATCACCGACACCGTCACGCACACGTGGGACATCGCCCACGGGATCGGGCTGGGCGTCCAGCTGGATCCGGCGCTGGTGGCGATCGCGTTCGACTGGGGGCGCCGCAACGTGGTGCGCCGTCCGGGTTTCTTCGGACCTGAGCTCACCGCTCCCGGGGACGCCGACGACCAGACCTGGATGCTGGCGTTCTTGGGACGCGCGGCCTGGGAGCCTGTCGCGGCGTAGGTTCCGCCTGAAGAGGCCCGTCCGACAGCCGGACGGGCCTCTTCACCTTCTTGGGTCAGCTGACCCGGACGAAGACCGGGTTGGAGTAGAACCAGAGGTCAGTCCACGGGTTCTCCTTGCCGTCCGCCAACGGCTCCAGCTCGTCGGTGTTCGTGCCACGCACCCTGGCGTACAGGTCCTGCTCGACGTTGCGCAGGGTGTGGCGGATGACGTACTCCGAGCCTTGGCGACGCCAGTCCCGTGGGCCGAAGCGTGCGACGACCTTCGTCGTCGGGTTGGTGTCGGCGTCCAGGTTGGCGTTGACGCCGGTGACGTTGCCGACGATCAGGTCGACTCGGCGGACCTCGGGGCGCTCGCCGTTGCCGTTCTTGCCTTGCAGTGGACGGAACCTGATCTCGATCTCCACGTCGTTGCGGTCGCGACGGCTCAACATCAGTGTCTCGCCGACCATCGCTTCGCGGCCACGGCCCTTGGCGGTCAGGTCGAGTGTCGTGACCAGGTCACCGGTGGTGACGAAGATCCGGCCGTTGCGCAGCGCGTCCATGATGTCGCCGTAGTCCTGCCGCGCCAACACATACGTCTTGCTGTACTCGCCGGGCCAGAAGTCGGCGCCACCGCGGGTCCAGTGCACGTGTGAGTCCGACGTCGCGGTGATCCACCACTTGCGGCCTTCGCCGAGCAACGAGTCCCATAGGCCGCCGACGCGTGCGGTCATCTGGTCGTAGCCGCCGTACGTCGGGTGGTTGCCGTAACCGCCGCGCGCTCCGCCGTTCAGCGGAGCCGCCTGGTGGCCGGGAGCGCCTTCGAAGCCGACGTAGATCTCCGGCGCGATGTTGTTGCCGTTACGGAACTCCCGTGGCGTGTCCTGGCCGTAAACACCGAGACCGGTCGCCGAGCGGGACGTGTGGTGTGCGATCACCAGCGGCTTGTCGCGCATGTCCTTGGCGGCCTTGAGGAACTCGATCATCTTGGCCTCGGTGTCCCGTGCCGGGTCCGTGGGGAACGCATCGAACTTGGCGAACCGGCTCTCCAGCTCGAACAGCTGCTTCGCCTCGTCGTCGTGCCGGGGGATCATCAGCGTGTGGTGGTCCAGTTTGGGCGTGTCGAACTCCATGCCCCAGAACTGCAGGACCTCGGGGACGAGCTGGCGTGACCGCAGCAGGTCGGGGTAGGCGAGCTCAAGGTTGACCTTGGAGTGCGTCGGGCCGCCGTGGTCGGTGCACATCGCCCAGGTCAGGCCGAAGTGCTTGGCCATGATGGCGTTGGTGACAATGGGGTACACCGCGTCGGCGCCCTTGTGGAACCGCGGTGGCGTGACCGACGTGTCGAACTCGCCGCTGTACTCCGAATGCACGTGGTGGTCGCCCGCGCGCCACGACCGGTTACGCGAATCGCCATGTCTGGTGCGGTCATCGTCGTCCTGAGCCCAAGCCGAACCGCTCGTGGCCGCCGCACCCGACGCGACGAACGTCGCACCGACTCCGGCGTATTTGACCAGTTGACGCCGGGAAAGCCCGGGACGTCGTTG
The DNA here is from genome assembly GCF_900176515.1 of Kibdelosporangium aridum. Lineage (GTDB taxonomy): Bacteria > Actinomycetota > Actinomycetes > Mycobacteriales > Pseudonocardiaceae > Kibdelosporangium > Kibdelosporangium aridum. The sequence goes on along the minus strand of NZ_FWXV01000015.1, from coordinate 89,038 downwards.
CTCGGTCATCGTGTTCCTCTCCTCATACGCGCCGCGCCGACACGCGGCCGGGCGAGTATCAGCTGCGATCTTGAACGCCCTGTGAACCAGGTCTGTCGATAGGATCTGCGTGTGATGGGCTCGGCAGAGCGTGAGCTGCTTCCGCGGGGAATGCGCTACGCCTTGGGGTTGCGGCTCGTACTGGTCGGCACGTCCAGCCTGTGGTCGCTGTTGTTCGGCTCGGCGCCCAACCAGGCGATCACCACGGCCGTCGTGCTCGGGCTCAACGTCTGGAACCTTTGGTACGCCTACATTTTGGCCCGTGCCGCACGGCGGTACTGGTGGGTGGCCGCGGACGTCGCCATCTTGTCCGGGGTCGTGCTGACCCAGTTCTGGACGGTCACGTCTGATCCGCGGGCCGGCGGGACATGGGTGTTGATCGCGATGGCGATCACCTTGATCACGTATCCCTGGTTGGTCAGTGGGCTGGTTCTCGCCGTGATCACTGTGCTGCTCGTGGGTCTGCACTACGCCGGGACGTGGCTGGCGGATCCGGGTGGTTGGCTGGTCAGCGAAGCGGTAGTGGTGTGGACGGTCGTCGAGGTCGTGTTGTCATGGGCGCTCTATCGCTTTGTGCGGCGCAGTGCGCGGGCGGCGGATCGGGTTGTCGAGCGGGAAGAGTCGTTGCGTCGTGAAGCGGCGGTCTCGGCTGCGCGGCGTGCCGACGAACGGGAGTATTTGGCTGCGTTGCATGACACCGCGTCGGCGACCTTGCTGATGGTCGGCGCGGGGGTGGTGCAAGGGCGGGAGTCCTGGCTTGCCGAACAAGCGGCCCGCGATCTGCGTGAGGTCAGCGGATCGCAGGTCGAACCTACCGCTGAGACCGGCCTGCTGGAGCTCCTGCGGGACGTGGCCGCGCACACGACCTTGCAGATCTCCTGGAGCGGCACCGATGTGCGATTACCCGCGGTGGACGCGGTCCTGTTCAGTCGTGGGGTACGCGAGGCACTGACCAACGTGGTCCGGCACGCGGACACCGATCGTGCGGAGATCCACGTGCTCAAGGACGACAACACTGTCACGGTCGAGATTTCCGACCACGGCAAGGGATTCTCGCCCGATCAAGTTCCGGATCATCGTTATGGCGTCACCCGTTCCTTGGTGGAACGGACGAAACGCGCCGGTGGCAACGCCGAGATCATCAGCAGCCCTGGCAGCGGAACCACGGTCCGGATGACGTGCCCGCTGCGGCGTGAGGAACCGTCGGGTGACGACGCGAGACTGATCGGCACGTCCTTCCAGCGCGGTCTGCGCTGGGGCGTCATCGTGATGAGCACGGCGATCCTGCTGGGTCTCGACTTGCCAAGGCTGTTGTCCAGCCAGGACGCCTATCACGCGATGTGGCCACAGTACGTCACCTGGCTTGGTCTGCTCGCGGTGACCGTTGTGGTGGCGGTCGCGACATGGCGTGACAAACCGCTGGGCAGGTCGCGCTGGGTGCTGTTGGCGTTCGTGTTCGCCCTGTCGATTCTCGGTGCCGTGTCAGTAAAACCGGAGTACCTGCTAGGCCCCGCGCACTGGTCGGAAGGTGACGCCGGTTGGCAGGTAGTGCTGCTGATGATGGACAGCCGGGTGGTGGTCTTCGCCAGTGTCCTTGTCGCGCAGTACCTGATGACGTTCGGCGTGGCTGTGGTCGCCGGGCAGGCGGCGTTGTCCGTCGTGGGTGTGGTGAACGCGACCTGGGCTGTGCTGACGTATCAGTTGGCGATCGCCATGATCGCGGCGGTGTTGCGAGGACTTGCCGTTCGCTCAGCGAAGGTCGCGCGCGACGAGGAACAGCTGCGCACGGCCGAGGCCGTCGCGCGGCAACTGCACGAGGACCGCAAGCAGCGGTACGCGGGGTTGGCGGAGACGACCGTACCGCTGTTGCAGGGCTTGGCTTCTGGAGAGCTGGATCCGGCGGAGGAATCCGTACGGCGGTCCTGCGCGGTCGAGGCGGCGAGGATGCGCCGCCTGTTCGCAGAGGGCAGTACGGTGAGCGACCCGTTGCTGCACGAATTGCGAGCGTGTATCGAGACGGCCGAACGTCTTGGTGTCCCGGTCTCCTTCGCCGAACGCGGAACGCGGCCGACGTTGCCCGCGCAGATCCGCAGGCGCCTGACCGAACCCACCATCGCCGCATTGGCCACCGCGCGAGGCAAAGCACGCGTGACCGTCACGGGAACAGACGAGACGGTCACAGTCAGCGTGCTGGCCGCGTGTGAGCCGTACACGTCCACATCGGACACGGACGGCGTGAGCATCTCGGCAATGCAGAGCGGCGACCGGTGGTGGATTCAGGCGACTTGGCAGCTCACGTGACGAGGTGGTTCAACACCGCGCGCACCCGGGGTTCGTGTTCCCGTCCACGGCGCGTAGCCAGGTGAAGCGAGTTCAGCACCGGCTTCGGCGGAGTGTGCAACACTTCGAGGGCTCCCGTCGGCGATCCCTTGCTGTGCTATGTACATCGGGACCACTGCCAGGCCCGCTCCCGCGCGAACGGCTGACGCCACGGTCCGCATATCGGGCACGGTCAGCACGGGTGCAGGAGCGGCGATACCCCAGCACGTGCGGAAGTAGCGGCGCGCCATGGGCATGGACTCCGAATAACCGACGAACCGCCGGGCGTTGTCCGTCGGATCATACGGAGCTTCGCCGCGCTTGCCGATCAGCACGAACTCCTCGTCGCGCCAGTGCAGGAGGTACAGCTGTGGCAAGCGGGACCAGCATCGCCGAGGCGACATCGGAGCACCGGTGGAACCCGATGCCTGATCCGGCGACAACCCCGGTGCCGAACCCGCCGTTGCCCAAGAACCTGAGCCGGGAAGAGCGCGCGCACCTGAAGACGTTCGACGAACTGGATTTCGACGTCTTTACGCACGCGAAGTGGGACCGCCTCGGCGAGAGCCACGCTCAGCACGTGCGTGTGCACTGGCCGGACGGGCACTACACGGACGGCATCGACAAGCACATCGAGGATCTGGCTGCGCTGTTCGTATGGGCTCCGGACACCCGGATCCTCTCGCATCCGCTGTGACTGGCCACGAACGAGCTCACCGCGGTCACCGGCGTCATGCAGGGCACCTTCACCCGGCCGATGCCCGACGGGAAAGGCGGCTTCATCCAGCCGACCGGCAGGAAGTACGCGATCAACATGGCCACGGTAGGCATCTGGAACAGGCGCGGAACGATGGACGAAGAGTTCCTGTTCTGGGACAACCAGACGTTCTACCAGCAGATCGGCCTCGTCTGACGAGCACCGCTTCCAGGGACCGGCCTGGAAGCGGTGATTCTTTTCGGCAAGACTGTGGTCGCCGGTCTGGCGATCGTGCGCCGGAATGATCCACTGGCGGCGTTCGATCCGCAGGCGGATCACGACGTCGCTGCGGAACTGTACGAAGGCGCTGTCGGCAGGCCAGTTCCCCGCTGGAAGGAGACCCATGTCCGAAGGAACCGTCGTCACCGCGTCCGACGGCTCGCAGGTGACCCTCGCCCCGGTCGGCCAGACGATCGTGTTCGAGAACGAACACGTCCGGGTGTGGGAGATCGTGCTCGAGCCGGGCGAGCAGCAGCCGTGGCACCAGCACCTCAACCCGTACGTGGTGATCTCCCTCGGGCCTGCCGACAACCGGATCGATCCCTTTGACGGTGGCGAGCCAAGGCTGGTGCACGAGCCACTCGGCGGTGTTGTCTACCGCGAGCCCGGCGAGGTGCACATGCTCACCAACCGCGGCACGACCCCGTACCACTGCAGGCTGATCGAATTGAAGTACCTAGGCGGCCATGTCCCGCCAGCCACGGGCGACTGACCGTCGACATCGGACAGGATCGTCCCCGTTGCTGACGTAGAGCGCTGTCAGCATCGGCACGCCGTTGGCGAGCGCGTCGTGGGGGAGCGGACCTCCCGTGACCAGGGAAGCCAGGCCGTGTCCGATGGCCCAGCTTTGCGTCGCCAGCGTCAACGGGTCGGCCTCGGCGTGCAACCGCCCGCCGGACTGCGCTCGCTCCACGGTCTCGACCAGGTGGTGCAAGGTCTGGTCGGCCTGCTCGGGATCCTCGAGTTCGAACCCGGCGTCGAACATGACCCGGTAGAGGTCGGGTTCGGCCAACGCGTGGGAAATGTACGAAGCTCCCAGCGCGGCGAGGTCACGGACCGGGTCGCGCGTCTTGCCGACTGTCTCCAGACGGGTGGCCAGCCTGCGAAAACCTTCTTGGCGAACCGCTCGCCACAATCCGTCCATGCTGCCGAAATACGTGTACACGGCCATTGTGGACACACCGGTTCCGTCGACAAGGGACCGCAGCGTGACGGGCTCGCGCACGCGAAGCATGTGAGCGGCCCGTGCGATCAGCAGGGACCGGACCGCCGGATCCTTGGTCCTGACCATATCCATAGCATAGCAATGCTATAGTCAGGGCAGCGAGCTGAGGAGGAAACATGGCCGTCGAGCTGGTCAACCCGGACTGCCTGCCGAAACCCGATGTCTACCGGCAGCTTTCGATCGCGCGGGGATCGAGGATGGTGTTCATGGCAGGCCAGGTCGCCCGGGACGCCGAGGGCAACCCCGTTGGCGAGGGCGACCTGGCCGCGCAGGTCGAACAGGCCTATCTGAACATCGGCCGGGCGATGTCCGAGATCGGCGGTTCGTTCGACGACGTGGCGAAGCTGACTGTCTATGTCGTCGACTGGAGCCCGGAGAAGTTTCCGTTGCTCGGCGAAGGGGTTGCCCGCGCCGCGGAAAAGCTCGGGGTGGATCCGGTCAAGCCGATCACGTTGATCGGTGTGTCGGCGTTGGGCGAACCGGATCTGTTGGTCGAAGTCGAGGCTACGGCTGTGTTGGACTGAGGGTTACCAACGCCTGCACAGGAAGATGGTCGGACGGGAACTGGTTGTTGCTGGCGTAGGTGTTGATGGCCGCGGCCTGGATCGTCATGCCGCCGCGGGTGAGGATCCAGTCGATCCGGGGACCGTTGGGCACCAATGGGCGGTAGCCGTGGAACGTGGCGTACAGCGGTGTCCGGCGTTCGGCCGCCGCGGGCCACGTGTCGGTCAATCCGGCACCCGACATCAGGATGTCGTACGTCGGCGTGCTTTGCGCCGCGGCGTTGAAGTCGCCGGTGAGCACGACCGGCAGGCCCGGTGCGATCGCGTTGATCCGGTCTCGCACCAATTCGGCGCTGCGCAGGCGTGAGTTCTCCGACTCGTGGTCGAAGTGCGTGTTGACCACGACGAACTGCCTGCCAGAGCGCGAATCGGCGAACCGGACCCAGGTGACCATCCGGATCACGTTGTTGCCCCATGACTTCGAGCCGACGACGTTCGGCGTGTCGGACAGCCAGTAGTGGTCGAACTCCATCGGTTCGAGCCTGCGGGTGTCGTAGTAGATCGCCATGAACTCGTCACGGCTGCCACCGGCCCGCCCGACGCCGATCCAGTCGTAGTGCTGCGGCAGGTCCCGCTCGATGTCCTTCAGCTGCCCGTACAGGCCTTCCTGAGTGCCGATCACGGTCGGCTGTTCGCGGCGCAGCAACTGGGCCATCACCGGACGGCGAGCCGGCCACGAGTTCGGCTCGCTGTCCGAGGCGTACCGCAGGTTGAACGACATGACGTGCAGCGCGTTGCCCCGAGCCGGGCCGATCACCGGGTTCTCGGCCGCGAATGCCTGTGTGACAGGGAAAAGCAGTAAGCCGGCCAGTACGGCACCGACGACGCGCAGGAGCATCAGGCCACCTCGATCTGGTCTAGTTCCGCCCATCTGGTCAGGTGCTGGAACCGCAAGGTGTTCCAGCCAGGCACCAGGTTGACGTCCAGGGCGGCCACTCGCCAGTTGTCCCAGCCGGAATTCGGGTAGTTCACCACATGTTGTGTCCCGCCGTTCACCGTTACGAGGTGCTGCGCGTCACCGAAACCGGCGGCGTACCGGGCGTGGACGGTGTAGTTGCCCGAACCTGGGGCGTACACCGTGATGTCCACCCAGCTGTCGGCGAAGTCCAGTTTGGCCACCACCGCGCCGTCCGACGCGTTGGGCACGTTCCGGCGGATCTCGGCGTGGTTGATCGCGCCCCGCTCGGCTTCGTAGACGACCCGGCTGCCGCGCACGACCGGATAGTCGTTGGCCCAGCCCAGCTCCGCGACGTACATCCACCGCGTGCGATCCACCCAGCCGTGGAAGAAAATCCGTTCGCCGAGCACATCCGCGCCACCCGGTCCCTGTACCGCGCCGTTGACCGTCTGGGTGGTCATCAGCGGCCGGAATGCCTTGGTGTACGGGCCATTGATCCCCCGTGACACGGCATAGCTCGTGAAGTAGCTGTTCCCAGTGAACACGCCGCCCGAGTAGAACAGGACGTACTGCGAAGCGCGGCGGACGAGAACCGGTGCCTCGATGACGCCATGCTCGTCCGGGTGGTTGTTGCGGATCAACTCGGTCCGGCCGCCGATGAGGCTCACGCCGTCCGCCGCGACCTGTTGCAGCCACACGATCGCAGGCCTTTGCACCGCGTTGCCGTCGTTCTTGTACAGCAGGTACCGCGCGCCATTGCTGTCCACAAAGCTGCTCGGGTCGATGGCGCCGCCCTCAGCGGGGTCACACACAAGCGGACTGTTGCCGGTGGCCTGGAAAGGACCGGTTGGACCAGCGGACGTCGCCGCACCGATGCACATCCGGCCGTTGGCGGTGCTCCTGCCGGTGAAATACATCAGGTACAGGCCGTCCGCGCGGCGGGAGACGTCCGGCGCCCAGAACCCGTGGTCGCCAGCTGCCCAGGATGGCCTGGCAGGCAAGGCGTCGCCTTGTACCGACCATGGCCCGGCAGGTGACGGGGCGGTGGCGACCGGGACGCGCCCCGCCCAACTGCTGGTGGAGTAGGCGTAGTAAGTGGACCCGACCTGAAGCACGTCCGGGTCTGGGAAATCGGCGTTGATCGCCGAAACGGGCGTCACCGTGTCAATCACCGGGTCCGCGGCGGCGGTGCTGCTGAAGGCGAGGATGAGGACGGCAGGGACCAACAGCTTGCGCATACATTCGTCATACAGCAACTAGTTCTCCTACGAAAGGAGTCAATCTTTCACTTCAAGCCAGACCGTTCGCCTGATTGGCCGACGCGGGCTTTGCTCCGTTCGGCCTACGGTGGGCGATATGGCGAGCGATCTGCAACGGCGCAAGGTCAAGAGCGTCTTCACCGCGATGGACGTGGACAGCGACGGATTCCTTGAAGAACGCGACTTCCAGGCATTAGCCGACAGGTGGACGGCGTTGCGCAGCGGGGACGCGCAGTTGCTGTCGCGGATCATGCTCGGCTGGTGGCAGACCCTGCTGTCCGCTTCGGACACCAACCGGGACGACAAGGTGACCCTCGATGAGGTCTTGCTTGTCGTGGACCAGTTGCCGGACATGCCGGACGCGGTGGTCGGGACCGCGGCGGCGATGTTCGAGGCGATCGACGCGGATCGGGACGGATATGTCTCGGCGAGCGAGTACCGTCAGATGATCGAGGCGTGGAACGGCAAGGCCACCGACACGGACTCGATCTTCCCGGCATTGGACACCGACGGCGACGGCAGATTGTCGCGGGCCGAGTTCAGCACCCTGTGGCTGGAGTTCTGGGCGGGCGACAACGCCGACGCGCCAGGCACTCTGGTCTTCGGCCCGCTCGCGGCGTGAGTCACCGCGGCCGCACCAAGCCGGTCTGATAGGCGATCACGACCAACTGGGCGCGGTCTCGGGCGTGCAGTTTCCGCATCGCGCGCTGGATGTGAGTGCGGACCGTCAGCGGGCTGACGACCAGGTGGCCGGCGATCTCCGTGTTGGACTTGCCTTCCGCCGCCATGACCATGACCTCACGTTCCCTGGCGGTGAGTGCGGCCAGTTCCGCGATGGGCGCCTCCGGTTCGGGTGTGGCCAGGAACCGGGCGATCAGCGCTCGAGTGGCAGCAGGGGACAGGAGGGCTTCGCCTGCGGCGACGGTACGGATGCCGTCGAGCAACGCGTCGGCTGAGACATCCTTGCCCAGGAAGCCACTGGCGCCCGCACGCAGAGCCTTGGCGACGTATTCGTCGGTTTCGAAGGTGGTCAGGATCAACACCCGAGTGGTGGACAGGCTCAGGTCGTCGCAGATCTCGGCGGTGGCAGCCAGACCATTGGTGCCGGGCATCCGAATGTCCATCAGAACGACAGAAGGCCGGTGTCGCCGGGTCAGCGCGATGGCTTCGCCGCCGTCCGCGGCCTCGGCGACAACGTCCATGTCCGGATTCGACTCGATCAGCATCCGGAAAGTGCTCCGCAACAGTGCTTGGTCGTCGGCGAGCAGGACGCGGATGGTCATCGGCTCAGTATCGGCAGCTCGGTGACGACGGTGAACCCGCCTTCGGGACGTGGCCCGGCGCGGAACTGGCCACCAGCGGAACGGGCACGCTCGCGCATGCCGATGAGGCCAAAGCCCGCGCCCACGGTGGCAGGCTTGCCGTGATTGTCCACAGTGATCGTCAGCCGGTTGTCGCGATAGGACAGACGAACGCCCGCGGTGTCCACTTCGGCGTGTTTGGTGACATTGGTGAGTGCCTCCTGAATGATGCGGAACGCTGCCAAGTCGACGTCCGGGGGCAGCGGCTGTTGCATGCCGTCGATGGTGACCTCGACGGTCAGTCCAGCTGAGGCGAACGACGCGGTCAGCTCCGGCAACCGCCCGAGTCCCGGCGCGGGTTCGAGGGGCGAACTCGTGTCGTCGGTGTGCCGCAGCAAGCCGACCGTGGCTTTCAGTTCGCGCAGTGCGGTGGCTGTGGTTCCGGTGAGTTCGGTCAGGATCTGCTGGACCTGATCGGGCCGCGAGCGGACGAGATACGCTGCTGTGCCTGCCTGGGCGTTGGCCAATGCCATGTGATGGGCAACGACGTCATGCAGCTCGCGTGCGATCCGTAGGCGTTCTTCGGTGACATGGTGGCGCGCGCGTAGCTGCACGGTCGCGCCAAGAACGACTGGCAGCGGCAGGAAGAAGATCGGGCTGAGGATAACCAGTGGCCACGGATAGCCGTACTGATTGCCCAGCACTGACGCGGCAACGATCAACGCGGTGACACCTACGCAGTACAGGCGCGTTGTCCTGCCCGGAACGCGCATGGCCAACTCGTACAACGCGACCATGACCGGTGCGAGGTTCAAGGGTGTGATCAGGTAGCCCACTCCTCCCATAGCCGTGACGCACAGTGCCGTGAACACGACGACCGCCCGGGGATGGCTGCGTCGCCACAGCAGGGCCAGTGAGGCGGCTGCAGCCAGTGGAAGAGCGGACGACCAGCCCAGGTCGCCGACGGCGTCCGGCAGGTTGCTGTTGAGCGTCGCGGTGCCGGACTCAGCCAGGAGCAACAAGGCGATCAAGGCCGCGTCGACGACACGGGGATGGTCGTTGGCGTACTGACGCCAGCTGGTCCTCATCACACCCTCGATGATGCCCGGTCCAGCCACCGTGGCAGTGACCACGCTCGTTCGCCCAGCAGCGCGAGAACAGCGGGCACGATGGTCATCCGGACGACGAACGCGTCGAACAGGACCGCGGCGGCCAGGCTCAGCCCGATCATCTTGATCATCGGCAAGTCGCCGCCGACGAACCCGGCGAACACCGCGATCATGATCAGCGCGGCGGCCGCCACCACCCGGCTGCTGTGCCGGAACCCGGTGACCACGGCTTGGCGGGCGGGTTCGCCGCGCGTGTGCGCCTCCCGCACCCTGGCCACCAGGAACACCTCGTAGTCCATGGCCAGGCCGAAGATGATGCCCACCAGAACGATCGGCATCATGCTGATGATCGGCCCGGTCTGGTGCAGCCCGATCAGCTCGGCGCCCCAGCCCCACTGGAAGACCGCGACAACCACGCCCAGTGAGGCGAACACCGACAGCAGGAACCCGGCGACGGCCTTCAGCGGCACGAGCAGGGACCGGAAGATCACCAGCAACAGCAGGAAAGCCAGGCCGAGCACGAGCGCGAGGTACACCGCCAGCCGGTCCAGCACCTTCTGGGCGACGTCGATGTTCACGGCTGTGGTGCCGCTGACCATGAACGTGGAGGTCCGGTCGGCACGGATCCGCCGGACGAGATCCTTCGTCGCCTCGCTGGTCGGAGCGGTGGCCGGGATCGCCGTGAACAGCGCGGTGTCGCCAGCGGGGCTGAACCGGGGTGGCGAAACGGTCGCCACGCCAGGCGTGCCGGCGATCTTCGTGGCGACGGACTGCGCCGCTGCCTTGGGATCGGGCGTGCCTTGGGCGTCCACCACGATGGTCAGCGGACCGTTGAACCCGGGTCCGAACCCGTTGGCCAAGGCGTCGTAGGCCCGGCGCTCGGTGGTCTCGGTCGACTTGGATTCGTCCCCGGGCATACCGAGCTGCAGGCCGAGCACCGGCAAGGCAAGCACGGCCAGCCCCATGACCGACGCCAGCAGCACCAACACTGGCCGCCGCAGGACGAACCCCACCCACCGAGCACCGTTACTGCTCTTGGGGCGCCGCCGGGCGAGAACGGTGTTCGGGCAGAACGCCAGCAGCGCGGGAACCAACGTCAACGCGATGAGCACCGCGACCGCGACAGCTCCGGCCGCGGCAACGCCCATCATGGCCGCCGCCGGGATACCGATGACCGACAGCCCGGCCAACGCGATGATGACGGTGAGCCCGGCGAAGACCACCGCCGAACCGGCCGTACGCACCGCCAGACCTGTGGCCTCCTGCGGCGAATGCCCGTTGGCCCGTTCCTCGCGATAACGGGAGACCACGAACAGCGCGTAGTCGATGCCGACCGCCAGCCCGAGCATGGACGCCAGCGTGCTGCTGGTCGAGGACAGGCCGAAGACACTGCCGACGGCGAAGATCGTCAGCAGGCTGATGCCGACCCCCAGTACGGCGGTCAGCAGGGGCAGCCCGGCGGCCACGACCGACCCGAACGTGATCAGCAAGACCAGCGCGGCGAGCAGGATGCCGACCAGTTCACTGACTCCGCCGATCGACGGTTCGCTTGCCAGGATCGGTCCGTCGACATCCACCGTCAAACCTGCTGTCCGTGCTTGGTCGACGGCATCACGTAGGCGTTGTTTCGTATCGTCGGAAATCGTGTCGGCGCTTGCGGTGTAGGTGACGGTCGCGTACGCCGTCGATCCGTCCCCGCTGACAGCACGGCCTTGGAAAGGGCTTACCGCACCGGCAACTTGGCTTCCGTGCGTGACTTCGGTGACGACACGTTCGATGATCGCGCGGTTTTCCGTGTCGGTGACCTTTTCGCCCGCAGTGGCGACGAACACGATCCGGGCCGTGGCCATGTCAGGATTCCCGGCGTTGCCAGGAAACCGTTGCTGCATCAGCTCGAACGCGCGCTGCGCCTCGATGTCCGGCATTGACTGCGAATCATCAGGCAGCTCCGACGCCGTGCTCGACGCGAAACCGACAACGCCAAGGACGAGCACCCACGCCACAACGACATGCCAGCGCCGTCGAAATGCGAAACAGCCCAGCCGGTACAGGAAATTAGCCACCTGGTCAGGTTCGTCGCCGCGAACCCAGCTGTCGTCATGCGCCCGCAGACACTTCGCGTACTGAAATCGCAGTACAGCGTCAGCCCTCGAGTTGGGTGATCACCCCGAGCAGCTCGTCGGTCGCCAGGTGCAGGAGCTTGGCGGCCGACTGCTTGGCGCGGTCCTTGTCGCCGGACGTGATGGCCGCGGCCAGGTGCCGGTAGCTCTCGACGCGGCTGACTTCGGCGCTGAGCACGTTCGCGAGCGCGTCGATCGCAGGTTCGTAGGACGCGCGCAGGTTGTTGAACATCAGGCGGAAGACGATGGAGTCGGCACCGTCGACCACGTGCTCCCAGTAGAGGAGCGCACGGTGTTGCTGGGCGACTGGGTCGGTTGCCGCGGCAAGGTCGTCGATTGCTTGCTGTAGCGGTGTTTCCAGGTCCGCGCCGGCTCTTGCGGCTGCCAGCGCGGCGACTTCCTGGCCGATGAGCAGGCGAGCCTCGACGATGCTGCGGATCACGCCGAAGTCCAGCTTGCCGCCGCGGATCAGCAGGCGCGGCAACAGGTCGAGCCCGGCATGCTTGCGGTAGTCCAGCACGGTGGTGCCGTCACCTTGACGAACCGCGAGCAGTCCTGAGTGCGCGAGCCGTTGCAGGGCCTCGCGGACCGCCGGGCGCGAGACGCCGAGCACCTCGGCGAGCTGCCGTTCGGCCGGGAGGTTCTTGCCGGGTGCGAGCTCGCCACCCACCACGTCGTCGAGCAGCTGCTCGTAGACCTCGTCGGGGACTGATCTGCGCTCGACTCGCTTGAATGCCACAGCGCCACGCTACCCGTGGTCAACTGGTCATACCACTGCTACAGTGGTCAGACCACTTGACCACTTGCCGGGAGGATGGCCCATGGACGTGGACACGGGATCACGACGCAGTCAGATCTCACTCGCCGATGCCGCCCGGGTTTTCTGGCGTTATCCGTCGCCCTGGATGATCAGCGGGGTGCTCGTCGCCGCGGCGATCGCACGCGTCGCGCTCGGCGACTGGCGTCCGGCCGACGCGCTGATCCCTGCGATCATGCTGGTGGCGTTCCCGCTGTTCGAGTGGATCGTGCACGTCGTGATCCTGCACTGGCGGCCACGGCGCGTCGGTTCGCTCACAGTGGACTCCCTGCTGGCGCGCAAACACCGTGAGCACCACGCCGATCCGCGCGATGTTCCGCTGATCTTCATCCCGTGGCAGACGTTGCTGTGGCTGCTGCCCGCTGTCATCGCCATTGGGCTGTTCGCATTTCCCAGTACTGCGACGGGGTTGACGTTCTTGACGTTCCTTGGCGTGCTTGGCATCGGTTACGAGTGGACGCACTATTTGGTGCACAGCGACTACAAACCTCGCACCAAGGCGTTCCGGGCGGTGTGGCGTAACCACCGGTTGCACCACTTCAAGAACGAGCACTACTGGTTCACCGTCACCACGTCTGGAACCGCCGACAGGGTTCTGGGCACTCACCCGAATCCTGCCGACGTCCCCAGTTCTCCTACGGCAAAGGCATTGCACGGTTTGTGAGGCTGCTCAGAGAGCGAGTCGTTGCCACGATGCCGTGTCCCGCAGCAATTGCCGGTCATGCGTCGCGAGCACGACTGCAGCCGAGGTCGCCCCGAGCGCTTCGGTCAGCTCGTCGACAAGCGCTGCCGACAGGTGGTTGGTTGGCTCGTCGAGCAGCAGCACATGCGGCTGACTTGCCAACACCAGAGCCAAATCCAACCGTCGCCGCGCGCCAACTGACAACTCGGCCAACGGCCGGTGCACGTCATTGCGGTCCAACAGGCCCAGCTCGCCCAACCCAGGCGCGGACTCGGTCGCCCGTTGCGCGTACAGCTCCATCGCGGTACGGCGACCTGACGGCTCAGACTCCTGCCCCAACCGTCCAATCCGTACGGGCCGTGCCCGGGTAACCGTGCCCGTGGTCGGTTCCAGGTCGCCTGACAACACAGCCAACAGCGTCGACTTGCCCGCGCCGTTGGGTCCCGTGACCACCAGGCGGTCTCGTGAATCCAACGCCACGGCGACGGGACGCTCAAGGCGCCCCGCGACCGTCACGTCGTCAGCCCGCAACAAGGTCGCGCCGCGGTACTCAGGCAGTTCCGGCATGGTGAACCGCTTGGGTGGCGGCGGCACCGCGACCACATGCGCTTCCAACTCCTCCTGCCTGCGGTGCACGGCCCGAACGAGACCGGGCGCCCGAGTGGCACGGGTGTGTTTGCCGTGGCCCTTCTCCGGCCGCCAGTTGTCACGCAAACGGTTCTGCGCCGCGGACAGGTCGTCAGCCAGCCGCTGGCGCTCAGCCATTTGCTCACTGTGCAACGACTCCCAGCGCGCCCGCTCCGCACGCCGGCCCTCGACGTAAGCGGCGTAACCACCGCCGTACACCCGTGGCCTGCCGTCGCTTGACGGATCCAGGTCAACCACCGTCGTAGCCACATCCGCAAGCAAAGCCCGGTCATGGCTGACGATCACGACCACACCTGTGTAGGCGCGCAGTTGCTCAGTCAAGTGCTGAAGCCCACCCGCGTCCAGATGGTTGGTCGGCTCATCGAGCAACAACACGGAATGCCGTGCACCAAGCAAACAAGCGAGCCGTACGCGGTGACGCTGCCCGACGGACAGGGTCTCGAGTGGACGTGTGCGGTCGCTCACCGCATTCAACGCGGCGAGCGAGACCTCGACACGCCGATCGGCGTCCCACGCGTCGAGCGCCTCAGCATCCGCGAGCGCGGCAGCAAAGGCGTCATCGGCGCCCGGACGATCTTCGGAAAGCGCCTCCGTGGCTTGTTCCAGGTCGGCCAGGGCACGCCGTACCGCCGCCAGCTCGACGTCGATCAGGTCACCAACGGTGCCACCGAGCAGGATCTGCTGATCAGCCACCCCAAGCGAGCCCGCCCGGTGCACTTCGCCGCGGTCGGGGAGAAGGTCACCGGCAAGCACCCTGAGCAGAGTGGTCTTGCCCCGGCCGTTCTCACCGACCAAGGCGACGCGATCGCCCGCGGCGGCGACAAGGTCGACCCCAGCGAGCACAGGCCGCCCGCCGAAGGAGAGATGAACACCGGACGCGCGAACGTGCGCCGCGCGCGCAGGGGCGAGCGAAATTCGAGACGACATGAAGAAACTGCCTCCAGCAAGAGGTGATACAGAGGGAAGGACGAACAGCGGCACCGCGATCCGCGGCACCGGTGGAGGCGTCGTCTCCTCAGAGGAAGAACAGCTGCTGTATCACGTCAGGCAGGGTAGATCATCGCCGTCAGGCCCGTCAGCCGAATTTCCGTGACACCGGAGATCTTCGGGGCCAACTGGCCGGGACCAGCCCTTTGCGGGTGGTCGCCACCACGTCTACCGTGCCCATGTTCTGCGAACCGGCGCTGGTGCGAAGACAGCACTCTCTGGTGTGCCCGTGCGCTGAACGGTAACGACATCGAGGGCTGTCTGGTGCACACTCTTCGACGGGATTGCGTTACCAAGGGGGAAATGATGTCCGCAGTGAGTTCGTGGCTGGCCCGGCTCGATGCCTTCGTGGCGGCAGTGCTCGGCTTTTTCGCCGTCCGCACGCGAGCCGAGGTGCCCACTTCGGATGAGGATGCGGTGTACCACGGGTACAGCGCCACGTGTTTCGCGGTTTGGCGTACTTACGACGAGGGTGAAACGCCCCGGCAGTGAATTCTGGTTTCCGCGTCGGCCACCCCCAGGGAGCCGACGCGGAAACCTTCTCCAGGCCGCCAGTTGCTGGGGACGATCGACTCGGCAAGGGCAGTCGAGCCGGCGGCTGGGCTTGTGGTGCCGGCCGTGTCCCCCTCTGCCAACGGCCGGCGATCTCTGTTCTAGCGCGAAAAGATTGTTCGGTGTCACACGGTGGACACCGAACATCAACGTCTGAACAATGAACGCGACCCAAGGGGGTGTGGGTGCCTCGCCACGAGCAGCCACTGGACGCCGGCGCCGACGCGGTCGTCCAGTTCGCCGCTGACCTGCGGCTTCTGCGGGAGAAAGCGGGTAGTCCGCCCTATCGCGAACTCGCTCGGCGCGCCTATTACTCGGCTGGCACGTTGTCCGAGGCGGCAAACGGCCGCAGACTGCCAAGTCTGGCCGTCACTGTGGCGTACGTCGAAGCGTGTGCTGGTGATGTGGCCGCGTGGGAAGCTCGCTGGCGAGAACTCGCGGCCGACTTGCACCTCCGAAATCGCGATGAACCGGACGGACACGCGCCGTATGTCGGCCTGGCGTCTTTCGGCCCGGAGGACGCCGACCGATTTCACGGCCGCGACAAGCTCATTGCCCGGCTCGTCGAAGCGGTGACCGAAAAGCACATCGTGTTCGTGGTCGGCGCTTCCGGCGCGGGAAAATCCTCGCTCGTCCGTGCCGGGCTCGTTCCCGCGGTGCGGTCCGGCGGTTTCCACGACGTGGTGATAACGCCGGGCCCGCATCCCTTCGATTCATTGACCCACGGCTTGGCCCACGGCAGCGAATCCACCCGGCTGCTGCTGATCGTCGACCAGTTCGAGGAACTGTTCACGTTGTGCCGCGACGAGCAAGAGCGGCGCCGATTCGTCGAGTACCTGCGCACAGCCGCACAAGGCGACAGCCGGATCGTGTTGTCCGTACGGGCGGACTTCTACGCCCACTGCGTGCGATATCCCGAACTGGCCGCGGTGCTGCAGGACTGCCAAGTCCTCGTGGGGCCGATGAGCAGCGACGAGATGCGAGAAGCCATCACGCAGCCGGCGATCGGCAGCGGCCTGCGGGTCGAGACCGCGCTTGTCGCCAGGTTGATCGCGGAAACCACTGGTCAAGCCGGAGCGTTGCCGCTGCTGTCCCACGCGTTGCGGGAAACTTGGCGCAGGCGCCAAGGAGCAACGCTGACGCTGGCCGCGTATGAGGCGACGGGCGGAGTGCAGCACGCGCTCGCACATTCGGCTGAGCACGTCTACTCGTCGCTGACCGAATCGCAGAAACACCGTGCGCGCTTGCTGTTCCAGCGGCTGGTGGTCGTCGGCGAAGGCACCGAGGACACCAAACGGACGCTCAGTCTCACCGAACTGGACGCCGACGACACGGAAACGGCGCTCGTCCTTGAGCGTTTCGCGGACGCACGGCTGCTCACACTGGATCGGGATGTCGCGCAGATCGCACATGAAGCCCTGATCCGGGTGTGGCCGCGGCTGGCCGGATGGCTTGCCGAGGACCGGGACACCCTGCGGCTGCACCGGCAGTTGACCGACGCCGCGAACACCTGGGAATCGCTGCACCGCGACGAAGGCGTGCTCTACCGGGGTGCGCGGCTGGCGGGAATCCAGGACTGGGCGGTCGCACATGAGGACGTGCTCACCTCACGGGAGAAGGAGTTCCTGGCCGCCAGCCGGTCCCTGGCGACACACGAGCAGAACCAAGCGCGGCGGACCGCCAGAAGGCTGCGAAGACTGGTCGCCCTGCTGACCGTCCTGTTGCTGCTCGCCGCCACGACAACGGTCGTCGCGGTCCAGGCGAACAACGCGGCGACAAAGCAGCGAAATGCCGCGTTGGCGCAGAAAGTGATCCGGGAAGCGGCGGAGCTCAGGGCCAGCAACCCCGCGTTGGCCGCCCAGCTCACGCTCGCGGCCTATCGCCTCGATCCAACGCCGGCCGCCCGATCCCGGCTGATCGACATCGGTTCGGCACCGCACGTCACCCGGCTTCGCCCGGACACCGGCAGCCGGGTGTTCAGCATCGCGTTCAGTCCGGTCGGTGACCTGTTCGCGATGGGTGGATGGGACACCAAGGTCGGCCTCCAGCTGTGGGACGTACGGGATCGGCTGCGACCTCGGCACCTGGCCACTCTCCGGCGCAGCCCCAAGTCGGTGGCATTCAGCCCGGACGGACGCCTGCTCGCCGTCGCGGAGGCCGGTGACCGCGGCAATGCAGGCCTGTGGGACGTCAGCGATCCGGTTCGTCCACGCGAGATCGCGGTGCTGGGTAACGTCCGCGGCGAGCCCGAGGGGGCGCTCGGCACCTCAGTGGTGTTCGCCCCCGACGGGAAAAACTTGGCGACCGTGGACATCAACCGGACGGTCCGGTTGTGGGACGTCACAAACCCACGTACACCAAGCCTGCTGGCCACCCTGCCGGGGGACGGCACAGAGAACACCCCGCCAGGAAGGTGGGTCGCTTTCAGTCCACGGCAACCCATCCTGGCCACGTTGAGCTCTGGGACCACCGCGCAGCTCTGGGACATCGCCGATCCCCGTCAGCCGCGGAAACTCGGTGTCATGGCGGGACATGGCGGTCCGACAAGGCACGTGGCGTTCAGTGCCGATGGCGCAACCGTGGCCACGGCGGCGGAGGACCTGGCTGTCCGGCTGTGGAACGTATCCGACCCGTTGGCGCCGCGTCCGCAAGCAGTGATCACCGGACACACCAACCCGATCACGTCGGTGGCGTTCAGCCCGACCGCTCCGCTTCTCGTCACCGGCTCCACCGACCGGACCGCCCGGCTGTGGGACGTCTCCGACAGCAACGCACCGAACCAGCTTCGCGCGATCCACCACAAGGACAACGTTTCGTCCCTGGCGTTCAGCCCTGATGGCGCGGTGCTCGCGGCGTCGAGCGACGGGGAAATGCTGCACGACCTTTCGTCACTCACCTTGGCGAGCCATAGCAATCCGGTGGCCGCGTTCGCTTTCAGCCCGGACGGTAAAACCCTGATCAGCGGTGGACGCGATCAGACGCTGCGCACCTGGGATGTCACCGATCGGCTCGCGCCGAAGCCGACCGCCGTCGCGCGCACGGGTCAGGAGATGTTCTCGCTGGAAGCCGGACCCGATCACCAGGTTGTGGCAACGGATCTCGCGGGCAGGACAACGGTCTGGCAGCTGAAGCCACAACCGCGTGAGATCGCTGAAATCCCGGCAGGGGAGGGAATCGGTCCGCTCAGCTTGAGTCCTGACGGCCGGTTGCTCGTCAAAGGAACTGAGGTGTGGGACCTCTCGGACCTCGCGAGTCCGCGTCGGCTGACGCAACTGGACGGCGAGCAGTGGGCAGTGGCCGCCGCCTTCAAGCCGGACAGCAGGCTCATGGCGATCTCCAACGGTGCGGCGACATCGTTGTGGGACCTGACCGATGGCGAACGGCCGAAGCGGGCAACGGCGTTCCGCACCTTGGAATTGTCCGCGCTGGCCTTCAGCGCGACGGGCCTGTTGGCCAGGATCGGCGACCAGAACGCTGTGGAACTCTGGCGCACCGACGGGACGCCAGAGCGACTGGCGACAATTTCCGTGCCGACAGCCGGGTTGAGCGACAACGGTCCGCCCTTGGCGTTCAGTCCTGACAGCCGTGTGCTCGTCGTGGCCAGTGACAATTCCGTGGCACGAGTCTTCGACGTGTCCGATCCTCGCGCGCCTGTCGAGATCGCCACCCTGGAAAGACATGAAGCCCAGGTTCGAGCCGTGGCCTTCAGTCCGGCGGGAGATGTCGTCGCCACCGCCGGTGACGACCGGGCCATCCGCCTGTGGGACCTCAACATCGACCGCGTCGCCGAACGCATCTGCGGCACAGCGTATCCACGGATGGACGCAATGGACTGGGGGACGTACTTTCCCGAAGTGGACAGTAACCTGCCGTGTCGGTGACTACAGCATCTCGAGTGGCCGTGGCCTGGTTGGCGCCGGGAACGACGCATCGATCTCGGCGATGTCCTCGGCGGTGAGACCGATGTCGGCTGCGGCCGCGTTCTGCCTGACGTGCTCAGGATCAGCGGCACGGGGGATGGCGTTGACACCGTCCATTCGCAACACCCACGCCAGTGCGATCTGGGCTGCCGTGGCGTTGTGCCGTCGCGCGACTTTGTCCAACGCCGGGTTGACCAGCAGCCGGCCTTGTTCGATGGGGGAATAAGCCATCACCGGGATGCTTTGCTCGGTCAGCCAGGGGATCAGGTCGTACTCGGGGCCTCGGCGGGCCGGGTTGTAGAGGATCTGGTTGGTCTGGCAGCCGTCGGACACGGTTGTCAGTTCACGCATGTCGTCGAGGTCGAGGTTGCTCACGCCCCAATGACGGATGAGGCCTGCCTCAATCAGGTCAGCGAACCCGGCGATGGTCTCCTCGAACGGGATCCGGCCACGCCAGTGCAGCAGGTACAGGTCGATGTGCTCGACGCCAAGGCGCGCCAGGCTGGCCTGGCACGCCTTGACCGTACCGCTGCGGGTCGCATGGTGCGGCAGGACTTTGTCCACAAGGAACACTTCGTCCCGCCGCCCGGCGATCGCCTCGCCGACCAGTTCCTCCGCGGCCCCGTCGGCGTACATCTCCGCCGTGTCGATCAGCGTCATGCCGAGGTCGAGTCCCAGCCGCAGGGCGGCGATCTCCTGCGCGCGCCGGTCGGCACGCTCGGCGAAGTACCACGTGCCGAGCCCGAGTGCGGGGATGCTGTCCCCGGACGGCATGTCCACCGATCGCGCCGAAGTCGTCATGCACGGAAACTAAAGCGCTGTGCGCTCACCGTCAACGACAGTTTCCGGCTTACGTCAGGCGCGCCTCGATCGCCTCGATGATCTTCGGGCGCAGTTCGGCGGCGCTGATGACCGCGTCCACCGAGCCGACCTCCACGGCGCGTTGGATGTTGTGGATGCGGTCGAACTCCGCGGCCACCTCGCCGACCTTTTCCGCGCGGACGGACGAACGAAGCTCGTCGAGCTCCGCGGTCAGTGCCGCGCGATCAGCGCCCGAGGCCGCCGCGATGCGGGCTTCGAGCTCGCGGACGCGGGGATCTGCCGCGGTGCGGACGTTCACGTCACCGGCGAACACCACCGCCGCCGCTGGAGCGCCACCGAGTACTGAGGCGAATGAGCCTTCCAGTGCCAGTACGGTCATGTTCGGGTTCAGTGCCTTGGAGAACACCACGAACGCGCCGCCGTGGTACCGGGAGATCACGCAGAACACGATCGGGCCGCGGAAGTTCACGATCGCCCGGCCGATTTCCGCGCCGTACTCCAACTGCAGCTTGCGCATCGACTCAGGGGAACCGTCGAAGCCCGACAGGTTCGCCAGCACCACCAGCGGACGGTTGCCGCTGGCCGCGTTGATCGCCCGCGCCGCCTTCTTCGACGACCGGGGGAACAGCGTGCCCGCGGTGTAGGCGTCCGGGCCGTCGGTGGGCGGGAAACCGCGGCGCGGCACCGAACGCGACTCGATGCCGAGCAGGCACACCGGGATGCCGCCGAGGTGCACGTCCTGCACGGCCGCGGTCTCCGCGTCGGCCATGCCCGCCCACCGCTCCAGCACCGGGTGGTCCTGGTCGGACAGCGCACGCATCACAGTCCGGATGTCGAACGGCTTCTTGCGGTCCGGGTTCGCCGAAGCGGAGAAGATCTCGCCGACCGTGGTGAAGTCGCTGCCCGCCACGTTGTGCGGGAAGTCGGAGATGTCCCGGTTGACCGGGTCCTTCGTCTTGGCGCGGCGGGGTGCGTCCTCACCGGGCGCGACGTACGTGTGGTCGTAGTGTGACATCAGCACGTCACGCGCGGAGGCCAGGTCCGGCGCCCAGTACTGCGCCTGCCCGTTCGGGCCCATCACCCGGTCGTAACCACCGATGCCGAAGTTGTCCTCGGCCGACACGCCACCGGAGAAGTCGAGCGCCTGCTTGCCGGTCAGCACCATCGCGGAGTCCGGCGTCATCACCAGGACACCCTTGGTGTGCATGAGCATTGTCGCTTCGGCGTTCCAGTACGGCTGGGCGCCGACGTTGATGCCGTTGACCACGATGTTGATCTCGCCGCCGTCCTGGGTGAACTCGACGATCCGCTTGAGCGCCGCGGCCACCCAGTCCATGTTCTCGGTACCCGATTCCATCGAGATACGAGCACCCGAGGACAGCGCGTACCACTCCACCGGAACGCGCATCCGCTCAGCGAGGTCGAGCGCGGCGATCACGCGACGGCACTCGGGTTCGGACAACGCACCGAGCGACTTCGTCGGGTCACCGAGCAGCACGACGCGCACGACGCCCTCACGATGACGCTTGGTCTTCGTGGTGACCACCCCGGCGACGATCGCGGCGCTGTTGCGTCCCTTGGGCCGGTCAACAGGCACCAGCGCGTTGTTCTCGTCGAGGTCGTGCTCGACGAACTCGCCCAGCAGGTTGGTCAGCTCGTACGGGTACACCGTGTTACGGCTGCTCGCGCGCAACACCTTCAGCCGGTAGTCGTCCAGCGGTTCGACCAGGTCGGTCGGCGGCTCGCCGACGGTCAGCTCGATGCCGCCGGTGACGTTGAAGACGATCCGCACCGAGCTCTTGCTCAGCTCACCGGTCTTCTCGTCCCGCTGCCGTGCGATGAACAGGATTTCCTCAAGCCCGGCGCCCGCCGTGGTCGGCAGGACACGCTTGACGATCATCTCCAGTTCGGCGCGGGTGATCTGGCTCGGCGGCCAGACGTACACCACGATCCTGTTGGTGTTGAAGCGTTTCTTCGACGGCCGCCGTGCCTGCGCGTTGCGGATCGAGTCCAGGCACGTGGCGATGATGTCCTCGGCGGCAGGCAGTGCGACCAGCCTGCCGTCGTGCTCACGCAGCTCGGTCAGGTTACGCACCTGGGCGAACGCCACGAGCCGGTCGTCCGACGGGTTTTCCCGCGCCACGCACTGGAAGAGGTAGACCTCTTCGTCCGAGGACGGCAACCGGGTGAGGTCGAACTTGCTGAGCCGTTCCATCTGCATCCGCTGTGCGATGTACGGGTGCAGCCCACGGATCAGCCGTTCCTCGGTCATCCCGGCGGCCGACGGGCGGAACGTGACGTGGTGGTGCATGACCGCGCCACCCGCGCCCGCGATCGTCGTGGTCAGCCTGCGGACCTGCTCGGGCAACGGGTGCGCGCTGATGACCTCGAGCAGCGCGGCGACCATCGCGTCGGAGTCCTCAGGCTGGTTCTCCCACGCGACATAGATGTCGGCGTCGATAGCGGTCGTGCTGCTGGCCAGCTCCGCCAAGCCGCTGAGTGCGCTGCCCAGCGCGTCGAAGGCGACCGCGGAGGAGACCAGCGACGAACCTTCGCGCTCGGCGATCACGAACGTGCAGTCCGCGACATGGCTGGTGCGTACGCCGGTGAGGCCCTTGTTGCCGTAGTAACGCCGGGTCAGCACTTCCAGCATGACCGAGTTGTCCAAGTTGGCACGGACAAGCCGCTGACCGAGCACACGCACCAGCGGTTCGGTGCTGCGAACCATCTCGGCGATGCGCTCGGCACGGTCCGGCGCCTGCGGGTTCGCGTCGAGGTAGCGCAGGTGCTTGCGGACATCGGCGTAGACACGGGCACGGTTGCGGCGAAGCAACGGCTGGCCGAACCAGGCGAACACCACGCCGCGGGCGAGGTCGGAGATGATGGGGAACCGCACCTGAGTCGCGGAGACCAGCCGCTCCAAGGCGAGACCGGCGGGCTCACGCAGCGTCTCGTCCGGCGGCGGCTCCTGCAACCACGAACGCAGCAACCTCGTGATGACCGTGGCGTCAGCGGACGCGCGTTGCTGTGCGAGGAAAATCCGGAACACCGCGGCTTCGAGTTCGCCGGTGCGCTCCAGTTCGCCGACACCGTAGTGCCCGAGCGCCTTGGAAAGCTTGGCCTGGAAGGACTCCGGCAGCCCGGCCCGTTCGACGTCCAGGCTCTGCAAGTAGGTGTGGAAGTACTCGCGGGCGCTGTGCACGTGCGAGTCGTCCGGGGCGTCCTCACCGGACGGCCGGTTGCGGCTCAGCTCGGCCAGATCCGCGAACACGCCGATGAGCTCGAGCTCCTCGGCCAGCGGCCGGTGTCCGTCCGCAATGGACTCCTGGCGCGCGGTGTAGTAGTCGTCGAGCACCCGGAGTTCGTCGTGCGGGTCGACATCGAAACCCAGCAGCAGCCCACGCAGGCCCTCCAGGCCACGCGCGGCGCGTTCCCACACGGGCACCGTCTCAGGCGCAGCGGGCAGATCCAGCTCGACGGACTCCGTCTGCGAAGTCTCGTCGGCGTCGGTGTCGGCGAGCGGTTCAAGCCGCAGCAACGGCGCGCCCGTACCGACCTGGCTGCCGACGGAGACGACGCATTCCTTGAGCCGTGCCTTGAACGGCGCCCGCAGCACCGTTTCCATCTTCATGCTTTCCAGCACGAGCACCGGCGCGCCTGCCTCAACCTCGGCACCGACCTGCACCGGCGTCGCGACGACGAGCGCGGGCGCGGGGGAGCGAACGACACCGCCTTCGTCACGGCTGACGCGGTGCGTCACGCCCTCGACTTCGACAAGGTGGATCGGTCCGTGCGTGTGGGTGAGCATGCGATAACGCGTGCCGTCGACGACGATCCGGCCGGTGTGCTCGTCGAAGCGCTCAAGCTCGACATCGACAGCGCGGACGTCCTCACCCGCTTCGATACCGACGCGGAAGCGATGCGCGCTGACGCGCGCGACCCGCACGCGGTAGCCAACCCCGCGCAGTTTGAGGTCCAGCGGCCGGCCGCTTTCGTGCTGCACCTGCGGACGTCCGCCGAACGCGGTCGACAGCAGTCGCTGCTGCTCGACTTGCTCTTCGTCTTCGTACGCCTCGATCGCGGCCGCGGCGACGGCGACGGCGGAGTGCCGGTGCGAAACGAGCCTGCCCTCGCCGCGGACCCGGTCGATCCAGCCGGTGTCGGCGCTGGCGTCGATCACTTCCGGCTGGTCGAGCAGATCGAGCACGAAGCTCTTGTTCGTCGCACCGCCCTCGATGATCACGGTGGTCTCGGTCATCGCACGGCGCAGCCTGCCGAGCGCCTCGTCGCGGTCACGGCCGTAGGCGATGATCTTGGCGATCATCGAGTCGAAGTCGGCCGGGATCGTGTCGCCCTCGCTGACGCCGGTGTCCACCCGGATGCCGGGTCCGGCGGGCAGGTCCAGCCGCGCGATCCGGCCGGGGGACGGCGCGAAGTCGCGGTCGGGGTCCTCGGCGTTCAACCGCGCCTCGATGGCGTGGCCGCGCTCGGGCGGCGGCGCGCCTTCGAGCTTGCCGCCGGAGGCCACGTGCAGCTGGGCCTTGACCAGGTCGAACCCGGTGGTCGCCTCGGTGATCGGGTGCTCGACCTGCAGCCGCGTGTTGACCTCGAGGAACGCGAAAAGCTTGTCGCCGGGGTGGTAGAGGAACTCGACGGTCGCCGCGCCGCGATAACCGACCGCGACCGCGAGCCGCTCGGCCGAAGCCTTGAGCTCGGCCGCCTGCTCCGGGCTGAGCACCGGCGACGCCGACTCTTCGATGACCTTCTGGTTGCGCCGCTGCACCGAGCAGTCGCGGACACCCAGTGCCCACGCGGTGCCTTGGCCGTCCGCGATGACCTGGACCTCAACGTGCCGCGCACCGGTGACCAGGCGCTCGAGGAACACGATGCCGCTGCCGAAGGCCCGTGCGGCTTCTTGGCTGGTGCGCTCGTAGGCGTCGGCCAGTTCGGCTTCGCTGGTGATCACGCGGATACCGCGGCCACCGCCACCCGCTGTCGCCTTCAGCATCAACGGATAACCGATCTCGGCCGCGGCCTGCGTGGCGGCCTCGAGCGTCTCGACCGCGCCGCGGCTCCACGGCGCGACCGGCACGCCGACCTCTTCGGCGATCAGCTTCGCACCGATCTTGTCGCCGAGCTTGCGCATGGCGTCGGCGCTCGGGCCGATGAAGGTGACACCGACCTTCTCGCACAGCTCCGCGAACGCCGGGTCTTCCGCGACGAAGCCCCAGCCGACCCACGCGGCGTCCGCGTTGGTCTCGACCAGTGCGCGCTCCAGCGTCTTCAGGTCCAGATACGGGCGCGCGGACGCGGGCCCGAGGTCGTAGGCGATGTCGGCTTCGCGCACGAATGTGGCGGTTCGGTCGACGTCGGTGTGCAGCGCGATGGTTTCGATCTGAGTCGCGGTCTCCGCAGCCAGGTCCCGGACGGCGTGGATGAGCCGCATCGCGGCTTCTCCACGGTTGACGATGGCGACACGACTGAACACTCGACCGAGCCCTTTCGCTGTTGACTGTGCGCACGCCACCGGACGGCAACCCCTCGCGCGCTGGTACAGCCTTTCGTCTACTGGCCGGTAACGAAATGTCGTCAGGGGATCATGCCGTGCCCCCGCCTTTGTAGGGATCCGCCAAAAAACGGCCGCGTTGAACCGAGCCAGACGGCTCTGAGTGCCCCCTATCACACAAAAATGCCGTCCGACTGTGTATCACCGAATAGGGGGACTCAGCTGTCGTAGTACGTGTTCGGCGGTTGGTTCCACTGCCTGGTCGCAGCGTCCGTCGCCCCGCGATCGCGCCGGACGACCAGCGCGGCCGAGGTGGCGCTGTTGATGATGATCGTGATGGCCAGCCCGATCGCCAGGTTGATCACCGCGGTCGCGACCTTCGCCCCCGGTTCGACGGTCAGCGTCAGCGGCAGGACGACCGCGATGA
This sequence comes from Kibdelosporangium aridum, assembly GCF_900176515.1. Lineage (GTDB taxonomy): Bacteria > Actinomycetota > Actinomycetes > Mycobacteriales > Pseudonocardiaceae > Kibdelosporangium > Kibdelosporangium aridum. Next base: position 63,087 of record NZ_FWXV01000015.1, on the reverse strand, counting down.
GCGTGGCGAGCACCATGATCCACGTGAAGAACTGGCGCGGCGTGGAGACCGCCAGGACGAGCAGGTGCATCAGGCCGGTGGCGAGCAACGCCGCCGCACCGGACAGCAACGCGTAGGTGAACGTGTTCGCGTTGCCCCAGACACCCTCACCTTTCGGCGCCAGCACAGGCACGTCGAGGATCCCTCTGGCGATCATGATGCCCACGATGGCGAGCAGTGCGGCGACCACCGCCGTCGCCAGACCGCTCGCCCACAGCCGTGCGGCGTTGACCCCAGGGCGTTCCATGTCGGCCATGACCCCGTCCCTTCGTGGTGACACTCTCGATTGTCACCCGGTTCGGGGCAGTCCGCTCGGTCAGCTGCCGAGGAACTTGGTGAGCTGCTCGACGACGAAGGCATGGTCCTCTGCCTGGGGCAAACCGGACACACCGACCGTCCCAATAGGACCGGTACCGCGCAGGACGACCGGGAACACGCCACCGTGGGCGGCGTAGAGATCCGGGTCCAGCCGGGACTTCTCCTCGAAGGTGCTGCCGGACTCGCGGTGCAGCGTGCCCACGTAGAACGAGCTGTGGCCGTACCGGTCGACGACTCGGGACTTGCGTTCGACCCAGGCGTCGTTGTCCGGCGAGGTGCCGGGCAGTGCGGCGTGGAACAGTCGTTGACCGTTGCGGCGCACCGAGATCACCAGGGGCAGCCCGCGCTCCTGCGCGGCCGCGAGCAGCTGCTGGCCGAGTGCGATCGCGGTGGCGTTGTCGAATCGGTCGAACTGCAGCTGTTCTTCCTGTGCTGCGAGCTCCTGGCTGGTGGTCAAGGCAGTCCTTCGGGTAGGTGACGGCCCCTTGATCCTAAAGGCCCGGCGTGCTGTTCAACCGGCGACGGGTTCGGCCGCCCGGGTGATCGCGGCGTGCGTCGGCGAACGTCTCGTCAGCGCAGGTATGCGGTCAGCCGGGCCCGGAGCGCGGCGACGTGGCGCAGTTTGATGGTGAACGTCGACGTCGGCGCGTAACCGGGAAGTGGGACGGGCAGCTGACATGGGCCGGTGACATAGACGAACGCTTCATCGGGGTCGTACCTGGGTTTCGACCAGGTTGGCTCGTTCCCCTCCGCCCGGTCGTCCTGCGAGGGCACCAGGCTCTCGTAGTCCGGCACTTTGGCCAGTGCCTGAACGAACTCGGGGAGGTCGGCCTGGGTGATGCCCAGGCCTCGGCCTGCCCAGACCCTCGGGACCGAATACCGGTCCGAACCGGTGTAGTCGAAGCTGACGATGTCACCGGCAACCGTGATCGTCCAGGTCGGTGCACCGGTGATGATGGCCATGGGTACCTGCTCCTTTCTCATCTGACCTAACTCAGAGTAGTCGATCATCGACCCGAATGGTACGTCCGCTTGGCGTAGCCGCCGCTATCTTGTCCACTATGGACAGCTGTTCGTCTGTGGACGGCGTACAAGTGCTTCCTTGCACGGGAAAGCCGCGTGCGTAGGGTAAATCCTTGTGACCATTGACAGTCCGGCCAGTCTGGGCGCGGCGTTACGCGGGCGGATCGCGCTGCCGGGGGACGAGGACTACGACAAGGCTCGTACCGGATGGAACCTCACGGTCGAGCACCACCCCGAGGTGATCGTCCTCGCGGAGGACACGGCGGATGTCGTCGAGGCCGTGCGATACGCGTCGCGTGCGGACCTGCCGATCGCGGTTCAGTCAACCGGGCACGGCATTTCAGTGCCCGCGGATGGCGCTGTGTACATCAACACCAGTCGCCTCGCTGGCGTGACCGTGGACAGCGACGCCAGGACTGCCCGTATTGAAGCCGGGTTGCGGTGGGGGCAGGTCATCGAAGCCGCCATCAGCCATGGCCTTGCGCCGCTGTGCGGCTCGTCGACCTACATCGGCGTCATGGGGTACCTCACCGGTGGTGGACTCCCGGTGCTGGCAAGGACGTACGGGTTCGCCGCGAACACCGTGCGGTCATTGGACGTCGTCACCGCTGATGGCGAGTTGCGTACCACGTCGCCTGAGCGCGAACCGGACCTGTTCTGGGCGGTGCGGGGCGGCAAGAGCAACTTCGGCGTGGTGGTCGCCGCGGAGATCGACCTGCTGAACCTGCCACGGATCTACGGCGGCAGTTTGTTCTTCGACGGCAAGCACGCCGAGCGGGTGCTGCCTACGTACATCGACTGGACGTCGACACTGCCGGACGAGATGACCTCGTCGATCATCTTCATCCGCTACCCGGACATCCCGATGATGCCCGCCGAGATCCGCGGCCGGTTCTTCACCACCGTGCGCATCGCGTACGCCGGCGACCCGGCCGAGGGCGAACGGCTGGTCGCGCCGTTGCGGGCATTGGGACCGGAGCTGGACGAAGTCGCGGACATGTCCTATGCGGACATTGAAGAGATCTACCACGACCCGTTCCGGCCGACCCCGGCCAACAACCGGTCCGCGTTGCTCACCGACCTCGACGACACCGCCGTCGAGAAGTTGATCGGCCTGCTTGGACCGGACAACGACGTCCCGTTCGGCGGCGTCGAACTGCGTCACCTCGGTGGCGCGCTGGCCCGCCCACTCACCCGGGACGCGGCCGTCGGCAGGCAGGACGCGGCGTTCCACATGTTCGCCAGCCTGCCCGCGCGGATGAACGCCACGCACTACCGGGAAAGGGTTCTCCGTACGCTGTCCGAGCTGGTCCGTGTGCTGGGGCCGTGGGACACCGGGCGGATGCTGCCTGGGTTCATGTTCAACGACGACACGACATCCGAAGCCGTTCGCCGGGGATACGCGGACGCGGACTACCAGCGGCTGGTCGACGTGAAGACCACGTACGACCCCCGGAACCTGTTCCGCGTCAACCACAACATCCCGCCGCGTTAGTCCCACTCCCAGCCGATACCGATCACACCGGGCTTGACGGCGCGTTCGGCGCGGTGCACCCACTGTCCGGAAGTGACGATCAGCTCGTCTTCGACGGTGACGGTCCCGTGCGGTTTGACCTGGGTGAATCCGTGCACACGGGCGGGCAGGACGTCGAACTGGACCCGCAACACGTAGACGTCGGCCGGATACCGGAAGCCGCGGCGGTAGTCGAAACTGGCCGCCGGTGCGGAAATGGTGATGGCGTAGTCGAAGAATTGGGTTTCACCGAATCGAAGCCGGCGATCGAAGAGCAGTTCCGCGGCGATCACGGCCGCCCCGGGGTGTCGTCGCACCCGGCCGAGACGGCAGTTCGCCACGGCTTTCACGGTGATGTCTGCGGAATCGGTGCCGGGTTCGGCGCAATAGACCGCGACATGTCTGTCCGGGCCGTCGGCGGTCGCCTCGACCACGAAACGGGTGTGCACGGACTGGATTGCCCGGCCGGCGCCGACCAGCACGCTGTCTTCTTGGCTGAACACGCGGAGTTTCGAGTCCGACGGGCCGATCATTGGCGTGACGGCCTCGGCCAGCGCGTCGGATGGCGCGAGAATCCCGTCGTAATCCCGGTCCCGTTTGGTCCAGCGACCGCGAGGCCGGGGCGGGCCCAGCAACGCGGCCAGCGAATGCCGGGGCATTCCCAGGATGTTCTCGATCGCGTGCACCGCCCGCAACGAATCGGCGCGTTCCGGCCGGCTGCGCCCCTGCTGCCAATAGCTCAGGCTGGTCACGCTGACCTGGATGCCGCGCTGGGCCAGCCGGTGGCGCAACCGGTCCAGTGTCAGCCCGCTGTCCTCGATGGCCGCTCTGAGCACGGAATGGAATTGCTCCGGCATACGTTCACCCCCGGTTGATTCTGTGAACGAACACAGTCTTCGCGCGCGTTGTTCATCTAACGCCAGACAGCCGCGCTGGTCACGGTCATTCACAGTTTTGAACCGGGTGTTCAAGGATTGCGGCTTGGCCGGGGCGAACGGCTTGACGCCGCACACTGCCCGGGTATTTCTTTCGTGCTGACCGGTCACTCCCTGCTCGTGTCCCTATCCCTGCTGGAGGACACATGTTTCTGGTCAGAGCTATGGTCGTGGTCGCATTAGGGGCGTTCGTTGTCACGCCCGCGGCCGCCGCCGCGCCCAGCTTGACGGACGAAGTACGCAAGACGATGGCGGCGAGCGACGCGCTTGTCGAGCCGAGCCGTACCCATGACGGCTGGGTCTTCGGGTCGAGCACCGTGCCATTGCCCGCGGACGCGCACGAGTCGCCGAGAAGCGCCTTGTTCGTGGCCCACAATGTCGGCAAGAAATGGCGGATCGGCCTGGAAGGCACCGCCGGTTTCGCCGAACTTGTCCGGCAAGCACCCCGCGAAGTGGTCAGCGACAGCGAAAAGGAGCTGTTCACCGGCGTCCAGCCGCTCGCCGAGACCGGGCTCGGGCTGCCGTGGCCGCAAGGTGTCGCCTGGTGGATGGGCGGCGGCCCGCACGGCAACAGCGGTCAGAGCCGGCCGTTCAGCTCGATCGACTTCAACGGCGGTGACGGTCGTGTGCTGTCCGCTGGGCCCGGAAAGGTCTACAAGAGCTGCATTCGTGGCCGTAGTGCGCTGGTGAAAGTCGTGCATGCCAACGGGCTCAGCACGACCTACTACCACATGTACGACCTCACAACGCTTCCTGACGGCTCGAACGTGCAGACGGGGACCTACCTCGGTCATATCGGCAACGAGCTGCCCTGCGGCGGGTCGAGCACAGGTGCGCACGTGCACTTCTCGTTGCTGCGGGGCAACACGCACATCAGCGTGAACAACCAGACCATCGGTGGCTGGACCTTCTACGAAGGCACTCAGGCCTACCGGGGTTACGCGATGCGCAACGGTGTGCGCGTCAACGTCGGCGGGCGCGTGACGAACTACGGACCCAGCTGACAGACGATCACAAGAATGTCGCAAGCAGACGGTGCGATGGTGCCTTGACGGTAGTGAAGGACCTCATGACTAGGGGGAATCCTGAACACGATCAGGCAGATCGCTGAAGAACGCCGCAGTCGCACCCAGCCGCCGCCCGCTCGCGCAGGCGAGCAGCGTGGCAAATGTGTGGGTGTGTACGAGGTGAGCGGGTTGCGCAAGGTTGCCCGCGTCCTGCTGGCCAGTGGGTTCGTCGTCACCGCGTATCTCGGCGCGAGCGCTGCGATACCGGAGGTTGGTTCGGACGTCGTTGTCGCTGGCGCCCAGGGTGGTGACTGTCCGGCTGGCACGTGCAAGGTGCAGAGCCCGGACCAGCCGACCACCCGCTATCAGATCGCCGAGTAGCCGATGACGACCGATCGCACTGTGTCCCTGGTGACCCTGGGCTGCACGCGCAACTCGGTCGACTCGGATGAGCTCGCCGCCCGGCTTGACCAAGCCGGGTGGCGGCTCGCCGAGCCGGGCGAGGCCGCGGTCGTCATGGTCAACACCTGCGGGTTCATCGAGTCGGCGAAGAAGGAGTCGATCGACGCCATGCTCGCGGCGTCCGGGTCGGGCGCCAAAGTCGTCGCGGTGGGCTGTATGGCGGAGCGCTACGGCAAGGAACTCGCCGACGCGTTGCCCGAGGCCAATGCCGTGCTGTCGTTCGACGACTATCCCGAGATCGGTGAGCGTCTCGACGACGTGCTGGAGGGGCGCGCCAAGCCCGCGCACACTCCGCAAGACCGGAGAACGTTGCTTCCGCTGACTCCGGTGCGACGCAGGGAATCCGAGACGCACGTGCCGGGCCACGCACCGGCAAGCGGGCCGCGAGTACTGCGGCACAGGCTTGGCGGCGGCCCGGTCGCGCCGCTGAAACTGGCATCCGGATGCGACCGCCGCTGTGCTTTCTGTGCCATTCCCAGCTTCCGTGGCGCGTTCGTCTCGCGTACCCCGGACGAGATCGTGGCCGAGGCGGAGTGGCTTGCCGCGCACGGTGTTCGGGAAGTCATCCTGGTCAGCGAGAACTCCACGTCCTACGGCAAGGATCTCGGTGACATCCGGGCGCTGGACAAGCTGTTGCCGAGGCTGGCCGCGGTGGTCGACCGGGTACGGCTGAACTACCTGCAGCCGGCCGAGTTGCGGCCCGGCCTGATCGAGGTGATCACCTCGACCCCTGGCGTCACACCGTACTTCGACCTGCCGTTCCAGCACGCGAGCGGGCCGGTGCTGCGCCGGATGCGGCGATTCGGTGACCGGGAGAGGTTTCTCGAGCTGATCGGGTCGATCCGGGCGCTGAACCCGGACGTGGGCATCCGGTCCAACTTCATCGTCGGCTTCCCCGGCGAGTCCGAATCGGACTTCGCGCAGTTGCGCCAGTTCGTCACGCAGGCGCGGCTCGATGCCATCGGCGTCTTCGGGTACTCCGACGAAGAAGGCACCGAGGCGGCTGGTTTCCAGGACAAAGTGCCTGCCGAGCTGATCGCACAGCGTGCCGACGAACTCGCGATCCTCGCTGACGAGATGTGCGCTCAGCGTGCCGAAGAACGCATCGGCGCCGTGATCGACGTCCTCGTCGGACCCGGCACCGACGGCTGGGCTGAACACCAGGCGCCGGACGTCGACGGCAAAGTCAGCATCGACGGGGGAGAAGGGCTGCAGCCTGGCGACATCGTCAAGGCGATCGTCACTGGCACCAACGGCATCGATCTCCACGCCAAGCTGGCCGGCTGACTGTTCGCCTTGCGCCGTCCGAGTGGTTGCTTCTGCGCGAACCTGCGATTTACTTGGTTGCTTCTTGACAATCCGGTGCTGGGCTCGCCACGCTCCGGCGACACTTCCCTGTGTTCGAAAGGTGTTGCTGGATGAACCTTCGATCGGTGTTATCCCTCTTCGCCATCACGGCCGCGATCGGTGCTGGCGTTGTCACCCCCGCCAGCGCCGACCCGGCTCCGCTTGACGCCTGCTACACGTGGGGGCGCACGCTTTCCGAGGGCGCGTCGGGAGACGACGTGCGGCAGCTGCAGATCCGGGTGGCGGGTTATCCAGGCTATGGCGGTGTGCTCGCCCTTGACGGGCAGTTCGGTCCCGGCACCAAAGCCGCCGTGACCCGGTTCCAACAGGCCTATGGGCTCGGTGCGGACGGCATCGCCGGTCCCGCCACGTTCAGCAAGATCTACGAGTTGCAGGACAACGACTGCACCCCGGTCAACTTCACCTACGACGAACTGAACAACTGCAACTCCGACTGGTCAGGCGGCAACGTGTCCGCGGCGACCGCACGGGCCAACGCGCTCGTGTCGATGTGGAAGCTGCAGGCCATGCGGCATGCCATGGGGGACAGGCCGATCGACGTCAACGGCGGCTTCCGCAGCGTTTCCTGCAACAACGCGGTCGGTGGCGCGCCCGCGAGCCGGCACCTCTACGGCGACGCCGTCGATCTCGGTGCCGGGTCGCAGGGTTTCTGCGCGTTGGCCCGGCAGGCGCGCAACCACGGCTTCAGTGAGATCCTCGGCCCCGGCTACGTCGGCCACGACGACCATGTCCACGTCGCACACCGGTCCACCCGGTTCTGGTCGGCCCCGAGCTGCGGCGTGTCGCGTGAAGGCGTGGAAGAGCTGCCAGCCGACCGCTAGATCAAGCCGAGCTGGGCCAGGTCGGTGGCGTACTTGCCGATCAGCTCCTTGGTGATGTGCGGGACGTCCTTGTCCGGGCCGACCCCGGCTTTCTGGACCGCCGCGCGGAAGCGGTCGGCCGGAATGCCAAGGCTGTTGTTCTCGTCGGGCTTGGCGAACGCGTGAAGCAGGGGCAGCACCGAGTGCTGCTTCTGCTTCTCCGGCAAGGCACGCAGCACCGTCTCGAACCGCTCCAGCCACTCGGCGTAGGAATCAATGCGCTGGATGCGGTGACCTGCCTCGTTGAGCCAGTCGACGAACACGTCCAGCGAGACACCGTCGTCGTAGGTGTTGAGGACGTTGTACGTGTGGTAGCCCGCCGTGACGTTGCTGAGCGTCGCGATCGCCTCGGCGGTGAAGTCCACCGGCAGCCCGTCGTAGTGCGGGTTCGATATGTCATTGCGGTAGAAGGAAAGCGGCGCGATGCCGGTGACGATCAGGCTGAGCAGCAACCGGGTGAACATGTCCGGCACGTTCAACTGCCCGCGGTAGCGGCTGTGTGCGAGGATCATGTCCGACCGGAACGTCGTCACCGGCAGGCCGCACAGATCGTGCGCCTCCCGCAGAAGCACTTCACCCGCCCATTTGCTTGTGGCATAACCGTTGGCGTAGCTGTCGTCGAGGTGACGCACCGGGCTCGTCGTCCGGATGTCCGGATCTTCCGCGGGGGACGACGTCTGCTCGGCGACCACCGCGACCGTGGACAAGTAGCTGACCGCCTTGAGCCGGCTCGTCACGGCCATCCGGATCAGCTCGGCCGTGCCGGCCACGTTCGGGCCGAACAATTGGTCGTACGGCAGCATGTGGTTGACCAGCGCGGCCTGGTGCACGATCAGGTCGACGGTCTCGGCGAGCCTGTTCCAGGTGTGGTCGTCGAGGCCCATGTTCGGTTCGCTGATGTCACCCGCCAGCACTTCGATGTGGCCGGCCGCGGCCGTGTGGAAACGCCGCAGCAGTTCGGCGTCACCGCTGTCGAACGCTTCCTCGAGCCTCACGTGGGCTGCTTGCGTTGTGGCGCCCCGGACAACGCACACGAGCTTGCCGCCGACCTCCGCGACCCGTTCGAGCCACTCCAGGCACAGGAACCGTCCGAGGTAGCCGTTCGCGCCGGTGAGCAGGACGGTGCGCGCCGGGCTTTCCGGTCGCGGCAACGTCTTCGCCGCGGCGAGGGTCTCGGGGGCGATGAACTTGTCCAGCTTGAGGTCTTCCGCACGGGCGGACGTGCTGCCTTTGCCATGCACCGCCTCGAAGGTGGACCGGGTGGCGCCGGATGCCAGCGCAGCCTCGACGTAAGCACCGAGCGAGCGTAGATCGGTGGCCGGACTGATGATGACGCTCACCGGCACGTCGACACCGAAGATCTCGGTCAGCAGGTTCGAGAACGTCAGCGCGGACAGTGAGTCGCCGCCCAGATCCATGAAATGCGTGTCCGGCGGCAGCGAGACGGTCGACCCCAGCACGGCCTTGGCCGCGCGGACCACCGTGTCGGACACCCGTTGGTCGTTGCTTGCCTGGCGTAGTTCGTTCAGCTCTTGGATCTCGCGGTCGGCGAGTTCGTCGTACATCTGCTCCAGGCGTGGGCCGTAGTGCTTCTTGAGCTGGGGGCGCAACAGCTTCCGCAGGCCGGACAACAGTCCGTTCTCGATGCTGAATGGCTCGGTCTCGACGATGATGTCCCGGGGGATCTCGTAGGAGTTGAGCTCCTTCTCCTTGGCCAGCCGCTGGATCGACTCGATCAGCCGTGGCTTGAGCGCGTCGGCGTCACCGCCGGCGGACTCGAGCGCTTCCGGCGTCGGCACGACGACGGCGAGCAAATAGGGCCGTTCGCTGCTGCCGTAGACGAAGATCTGCCGGACCAGATCGGCGGCAACGAACAGAGCCTCCAGTGTGGACACGGTTACGAACTCGCCCTGGGAGAGCTTCTGCACGTTGTTGCGGCGGTCGACGTACACCAGCTCGCCCGGGCTGACCTCGGCCATCACGTCCCCGGTGCGGTAGAAACCGTCCTGGGTGAACACGTCGGCGGTGATGTCGGGACGTTTGTAGTAGCCGGGGACCAGGATCTCGCTCTTGATTTGCAGCTCACCACGGGGATGGGGCGAGTCGGTGCGGAAGTAGCCGAGTTCCGGCACATCGGCCAGCCGGTGCTCGAGGACCGGCGGCTGGAGGATCTGGTGATCCTGCATGACGATGCCCGCCTCGGTCGAGCCGTAGATGTCGTGCAGCGGAAGCTCGAGGCATGCTTCGACCACTTCGGTGATCTCCGCGGACAACGGTGCGGAGCCGGTGACCGCTCGCAGGATCCGTCCGCCAAGAAGTTCGTCCCGGATCCAGGCGCGGGTCGCTGCGGCGTCACCGTCCCGCTCCGCCAGCTCGATCTGGTAGCGCTGGTAGACCATGTCCCAGACCCTCGGCACCCATGGCGCTTCGGTGGGCCGTACCAACGCGATGTCCTCGAACAGGGTCGACAGGTCGCTCTTGGCGGTGAAGTTGACCGTGCCGCCCCAGGCCAACGTCATCTCCACCAGTCCACGGCCGATGACATGGCTCTGCGGCAGGTAGCAGACGCTGATCACCGGCAGATCCGCCGGGCGGGGGATGCACCGTTGCCATTGGGCCACAACGAGTTGTTCGGTGTACATCGCGCCTTTCGGCGTGCCGGTGCTGCCGGAGGTGTAGATCAACGTGGACAGCCGGTCCGGCACCAGGATGGGCACCGGCGGCGGAGGCATCAGCCGACCGCGGTCGATCACGTCGGCCAGGGTGTCGATCTGGACCTCGGTGAGCCGGGCGCGGGCGGCTTCGAGCCGCCCCCGCTCGTCATCCACCTCGGGGTGGTAGTCGAACACCACGATGCGCCGCACCGTCGTGCTGTCGGCGACGACGTCGAGTGCGACATCCAGCAACTCCACACTGGACGCCAGGATGCGCGGGCCGGTCTGGTGGATGATCGGCTTGAGGCTCGCGGCCGTCCCGCTCGCCTGCAGCGGCACGATGACGGCAGCCAGCCGCGCGCACGCCAGGTCAATGGTGACGAGGTCAGAGCTGCCGAAGCCCAGCACGGCCACGAAGTCGCCTTCTCGCAGCGTCTGCCGCCATTCCGCGGCGATGGCATCCACCAGGACACCAAGCTCACGGTAAGTGATGGTGGAGAAGTGTGGAAGCAGCTGCAACGACGTCCGGCCGGAGGCCGGGTCGGTAACTGGTTGTGTTGCCCGCTGGCCGAACACCGGCCGGTCGGCATAGGCCTCGACCAGCGTGGCGACGATCTCGGGGACACTGATTCCCGGTCGATTCACGGTGGCCATGACCTGCTCGTCCGGTCGGGCATCCCGGACTTGCCGGTCGCTTTCGTACAGTGCTTCCAGCCTGTGCCGCTCGCGATCCTCGGACATGAGCCGGCCTCCTGTCGCTGTCACACAGCGTCCACCTGGCACTTAGGTGCGTACAACAACTAAATTAACGCTATGTGGTCGGCTCGGCCACCGAGGTAACCCGGGGAGGCGGACACTTGCCATCGATTTCCGGGGAATGCGACCGGATGGTTGAATGTTGAACGATTCGTGACGAACTACCAAGCGAGCGGGGTGACGGCGGACCGCTGGGTGACCGCACTGCACCTGTTCGACGACGAGTATGAGGAGACCATCGCCGAGCGCTGGGAGCGGGCCTCGCTGCTGTTCGACGCGAAGGACTACGCCAAGGCAGCGAACCTCCTCGCGGAGGTCGTGGCCGAGGTTCCGGAGCAGATCGCACCTCGGTTGCTGCTGGCTCGCGCGTACTACCACTCGGCGCAGTTGCGGCGGGCTGAAGAGCAGCTGCGTGAGGTGGTTGAGCGGGATCCGGTTGAGCATTACGCGCACCTGATGCTGGGTCGCACGTTGCAGAGGCAGGGGCGTCACGATGAGGCGACCCCGTGGTTGCGGCTGGCGGCAGCGTTGACAGGCGAGCCGGCGGCTGGCTGATTTTGACGTGCGCCTAGGCGGTTACGGGCGGTTATGACCTGTCTACTTTGGACCGGCAGTTGCGAGGGTCGGGCCGAGGGTGGGCATTGTGGTCGTGCCACTCCGCCGCCCCGGCGCCGTCCACCCTTTTCGTCTCCAACCCCTCTTGGTGGACGATTAACGATAGCTATCGATTGACTTTCGATAGATAGCGCGCGACACTCGATGCATGATCACAGTACGTCGGGCGGTTGTGCCGCTGAGGGTTCTCCTGGTTCTGCTGTTCGGGCTCATGGTGATGCTGGAGACCGTCTCCTTGCCGGGGCAGTTCGCCCATATGGCCCGGGTCTCGCCGGATCATGCCTACCTGCGCTGGCCGTTGACTGCCGTGACGGTGTTCTGGGTGGTGTGCGCCCAGGTTGTGATCGTGTGCATCTGGCAGTTGCTCACGTTGGTCAAGCGAGACCGCATTTTCACCGACGCCGCTATGGTGTGGGTGAATGTGATCTTGTGGGCGATCGGTGCGGGCTGGGTGGTGCTCTTGGGCATGGCCGGTGTTGTCTTGGTCAACGCGGACGATCCGGGCACCGGGATTGTGCTCGCGCTGATCACGGGGGCGGTTTCCGTGTTCGTGTTGCTGGTCGTGGTGTTGCGCGCGCTTCTGCAGCAGGCCACCACGCTGCGGTCGGACATGGAAGCGGTGATCTGATGGCGATCGTCGTGCGCATCGATGTCGAGCTCGCCAAACGCAAGATGAGCGTGGGTGAGTTCGCCGAGAAGATCGGGCTCACCCCCGCCAATGTCGCGGTGCTGAAGAACGGCCGGGCCAAAGCGGTGCGGTTCAGCACGTTGGAAGCGATGTGCCGGGTGCTGGAGTGCCAGCCCGGCGACCTCCTCGAATGGGTCGACGACTAACTGAAGACGCCCGCGCCCGGAATGGCGTCGAGCAGTTGCCGCGTGTACGGATCGGCCGGCGAGTCGAGAACCTGGTCGACCGGTCCCTGCTCGACCACACGGCCGTTGCGCATGACCACGACGTCATGCGCGATGGACCGGACCACCGCGAGGTCGTGCGAGATGAACAGGTAACTCAGCCCGAGTTCCTGCTGCAGGCTCTCCAGCAGCCGGAGAATCTGGTCCTGGACGAGCACATCGAGCGCGGACACCGCCTCGTCACAGACCACGAGCCGGGGCGCGGGCGCGAGCGCCCGTGCGATCGCGACCCGTTGTCGTTGCCCGCCGGACAGTTCGTTCGGATACCGCTGAGCCATCGCAGGTGAAAGCCCGACCTGGTCCAGCAGTTCGGCCACCCGGGCCCGCCGGGAGGCGCGGTCACCGATGCGGAAGATCCGCAGCGGTTCGGTGATCAACCGTTCCACTGTGAACATCGGGTCGAGCGAGCCGTACGGGTCCTGGAACACTGCCTGCATCGCGCGGCGCGGTGACTCCGTCCCGTGCAGGCGAATCGCTCCGGCGGTTGGTGGTACGAGACCGAGCACCATATGGGCGGTCGTGGTTTTCCCGGAGCCCGACTCGCCGACGATCGCGGTCGTCTGGCCACGCCGGACAGTGAAGGACACGTCATCCGCGGCCTGCAGTACACCACCGCCGCCGCGGATCTTGTATTCCTTCGACACGCCAACGACTTCCAGCACCGGTTCGGCTGCTTCCCGCTCGCGCGTCGGGGATCGTGTGAGCGAAGGCGCCGCGGCGACAAGCCGTTTGGTGTAGTCGTGTTCCGGCGAGGTGAGGATTTCACGCGCGGGACCGGCTTCGACGACCTTGCCTTCGGACATCACCACCACGTGGTCGGCGCGGTCCGCCGCCAGCCCGAGGTCATGGGTGACCAGCAGCAGCGCGGTGCCGAGGTCCTGGGTCAGCTTCTCCAAGTGGTCCAGGATCTGCCGCTGCACGGTCACATCGAGCGCGGATGTCGGCTCGTCCGCGATGAGCAGATCCGGTCGGCACGCCAGGCCGATCGCGATCAGCACCCGTTGGCGCATACCGCCCGAGAACTCGTGCGGATACTGCCGCGCACGCCGTTCAGGATCGGGCAGCCCAGCTTCGGCAAGGATCTCCACGGCCCGCGCCTTGGCTTCCCGGCGCCCGGCCAATCCGTGCGCCACAAGGGTCTCGGCGACCTGACGACCGACACGCGCCACCGGGTTCAGATTGGACATCGGGTCCTGCGGGACGAGCCCGATCTGCCGTCCACGTAACCGGCGAAGCCGTTTCTCCCCGGCGTGGGTGATGTCCTCGCCGCGGAAGCTGATCCGGCCACCCGTCACCCGGCCGGATCCCGGTAACAGTCCCATGATCGCGTGCGCGGTGGTCGACTTGCCCGATCCGGACGCGCCGACGACCGCGATCCGTTCGCCGGGCATCAGCCGCAAACCGGCACCCCGCACGGCGGGCACGTCGCCGAAGGCCACCTCGAGATCGCTGACTTCCAGCAGCGGCTCAGTCATCCTGGTTCCCCTACCGTGCGGTCTTCGGGTCGAGTGCGTCCCGCAACGCGTCGCCGAACAGGTTGAACCCCAAGCAGATCAACGCGATCGCGACGCCGGGGAACACACCGGGCCAGACCGTGCGGAACAGGTACTGCTGGGCGTCGGACAACATGATCCCCAGGCTCGGGTCCGGCGGCTGGATGCCGAGCCCGAGGAACGACAGGATCGCTTCACCGAGCACGGCCGACGGCATGATCACGGTGGCCTGCACGATGATCGCGGACAGGGCGTTGGGCAGGATGTGCCCGCCGAGGATCCGCACCGCTCCCGCGTCCATCGTGTGCGCGGCCAGCACGAAGTCGGATTCCTTGAGCCGCAACGTCTCGGCCCGGACCACGCGGATCATGGTCGGGATGTTGGCGATGCCCAGCGCGATGGCCGCGTTGCCGATCCCGCCGCCGTTGATCGCGGCCAGGCCCACTGCCACGACAAGGAACGGGAACGCCAGCATCACGTCGGCGATCCTGGACACCAACGCGTCCAGCCATCGCCAGTACCCAGCCAGCAGTCCCAACGGCACGCCGACGACCACAGCCAGCAACACGGACAACACGCCGACCTCAAGCGAGGCACGGGTTCCGTACAGCACGCGGGACAACACATCGCGGCCGAGATCGTCTGTGCCCAGGGCGAACCCGACGGTGAACGGCTGCTGGAACGGCGTGGAGAAATGCACCTGAGCCGGGGGATAGGGCGCGAGCAACGGCGCGAAGACCCCTGCGACGACCACAATGAGCAGCAGAACCCCGCCGATCACGCCCAACGGGTTGTGCCACAGTTTGCGCAGCACCCGGCCACGCACGCGCCCTAACTGCACTGGCGCAACGGGATCGACGGCGGTCATGAAGCCCTCCCAGAGACACGCATGCGTGGATCGATGACCGTGTAAAGGAAGTCGACCAGCAGGTTGATCACGATGTACGCGGCCGTGATCACCAGCACGACCGCCTGGATGACCGGGTAGTCCCTGGTGAACACCGAGTCGAGGGTGAGCTTGCCGATCCCGGGCAGGCTGAAGATCCGCTCGGTGACCACGGCACCCGCGATCAGCCCACCGAGTTGCAGGCCGACGATCGTGGTCACCACGATCAAGCTGTTGCGCAGGCCGATCCGGAAGATCACCGCACCACGGCCGAGTCCTTTGGCCCGTGCGGTGCGCACGAAGTCGGCGGTCAACGTCTCGACCATCGACGACCTGGTCTGCCGCTGCACCACGGCCGCGTGCGTCAGACCGAGGATCAACGCGGGCAGCGTCAGGTAGTAGACCCCGCGCAGCGGATGCTCGAACGGCGAAACGTACCCCGACGCGGGAAACCAGCCCAGCTGCACGGAAAGGTAGAGCACAGCGAGGATCCCGAGCCAGAACGTGGGCACGGACAACGCGAACAGCGAGAAGCCGTTGGCCGTCCACTCAGGCCAGCGACCGCGGTACACCGCGGCGGCGACGCCCGCGGCCAATCCGAGCAGCATCGCGATGAGCATCGCGTAGATCGCGAGCTGGATGGTCACCGGCAAGGTAGCGCCGAGCAGTTCGCTGACCGGGGTGCCGGTCCGGACCGACTCGCCGAAGTCGCCGGACAGTGTGTTGCCCGCGAACTTGAAGTACTGCGACACAAGGGACTCGTCGAGACCGAGCTCGGCGCGCACCGCGGCCACGGTCGCCGGATCGGCTTCCTCACCCGCCATCGCCAACGCTGGATCACCCGGCAGGGCACGGACTCCGATGAACACGATGATCGACGCGAGCACCAAGGTGAGCGCGGACTGCCAGAGCCGGTGGAACAGGTAGCGTGCCACTATCCCTCCTGACCTTCGACGAAGGCGGCCTTGCCGAGCCGCACGACACCGTCGGAGTAGACCTCGATGCCGGCGACGCGCTCGGAGTGCACGGTGAGGTTGCGCAGCCGGTACGTGTAGACGATCGGGTTCTGCTGCTGGATGATGCCGATCGCTTTGCCGTACAGCTCGGCACGTTGTTTGACGTCGTTGGTGCGGGACGCCTGGGCCAGCAGGTCGTCGAATTCCTTCGAGGAGAACCCGCCGTAGTTCGCGGCCGCCCCGGTCGCCAGGAACCGGGTCATGTTGCCGTCCGGGTCGATCCGCCCGGACCAGCCCAGTTGCAGCAGCTCGAAGTCGCCGCGTTTCTGCACGTCCAGCAGGGTGGAGTACTCGACGGGGACGATCCGCAGGTCGAACCCGCCCTCGGCCGCGCTGGCCTGCAGCGCCTGGGCGAAGCGCAGCTGGTCCTGGGTGTTGGTGACCTGCATGCTCACTGTGAGCGGGATCGGCACCCCGGCCTCGGCGAGCAGCTGCCGTGACCGGGCGGGATCGAACCGCTGACAGGTGTTGCTGGCGTCGGACGCGTACGGGCTCTGCGGGGCGATGGGGGAGCAGGCCACTTCGAACCAGTTGTTGAACACCGTGTTGACGAGCGTCTCGCGGTCCACCGTGCGCATGAAGGCTTCCCGGACCCGAGGGTCGCGTGCGAGTGGCGTGTCGATCGGCTTCGGCGGCTTGCCCGCGCCGTCCACATTGCCCGTGTTGATCGTGACGGCTTGGTAGCCAAGGGATCCGGCCTGCAGCACACGCAGTGAGCGGTCCTTGGCCAGCGCGTCCACGTCCTGCGGCGAGATGGTGTCGGCAACCTGCACATCCCCAGAGCGCAGGTTGGCCGCACGGCTGTTGGTGTCCGGCATGATCCGGTAGACGATCGAGTCGAAGTGGACCTTGGCCGCGTCGTAGTACAACGGGTCACGGATGACCTCGATCGACGTCTGCGGAACGCGCCGGACGAACTTGAACGGGCCGACGCAGACCGGCGCGTCGCCGAAGTTGTCGCCCTTCGCGCTCAGCGCGGCCGGGGACATGATCATCCCGGCGCGGTCCGCGAGCGCCGCCGTGATCGGTGCGAACGGGCGCTTGTAGCGGATCACTACCGTGTCCTGACCGGTCGCCTGGATGCCTTCGATCGGCCCCATTTCGCTGGTGCGCTGGGAGGTTTTCAGCGTGAGGTGCCGTTGCAGGCTGGTGGTCACCGCGGTCGCGTCGAAGGGGCTGCCGTCGGCGAACTTGATCCCGGTGCGAACCGGAATCGTCACGGTCCGGCCATCTTCGGAGATCGTCGGCAGCGCGGTCGCGAGCTGCGGAACGACTTGGCCGCGGGAGTCGAGGTCGTACAGCTTCTCGCAGATCGTGCTCATCACGTAGCGCGTGTACAGCGAGCTTGATGTCGTCGGGTCGAGCCGGTCGGGTTCGTTCGACAGCCCCATCACCAGCTCGCCGCCTTCGCGGATCCGTTGGGAGCCAATGGGTATGCCGTAGTTGTCGGTACGCTCGCCGCTGGACGTGACCGCCTGGATCGGGACACAGGCGGCCAGTGTGGCGGCGGCTGTCGCGATCACCAGCACCCGGGAACGTCGCATGGCCAGTAACGTACGACACGGATTCGCCATTTTGCATTTCGAAATAGTTAAAATGTTTCGCTCGAAAAATGGCATGGAAAATAGCGGTCCGGCGGACGGACCGCTATTTTCCGTTCCCGTACGGCACTATCGCCCTGAGGCGTAGCCCTGCATGCCGCGCGGGTTCGCCCCAGCGGAGAGGACGCCCGTGTCCGGGTCGCGCGCCACCGCGCACAATCTGCCCTCCGACCAGGGCTCGTCCACTGTCACCCGGTGGCCGCGGCTGGTCAGCGCGTCGATCACGTCCGCGCCGACACGCGATTCGACCGTCACGCTTCCCGGAACGGTTTCGCGGGGGTAGAAGGAACTCGGGAAACTGTTGGTGTGCCAGTTCGGTGCGTCGATAGCGCCTTGCAGGTCTGGGCCACCGCGCACGTTTTCACGCAAGGCGACGGCGAGGAAGAAATGCAGACTCCACTGATCCTGCTGATCGCCACCTGGCGTGCCGAACGCCATGACCGGTTCACCGCCACGCAACGCCAGCGACGGCGACAGCGTGGTCCGTGGCCGGCGCCCGGGCGCCAACGAGTTGGGCAATCCAGGTTCCAGCCAGGCCATCTGCAAGCGCGTGCCCAGCGGGAAACCGAGGCTCGGGACAATCGGATTGGACTGCAGCCAGCCGCCGCTGGGCGTGGCCGCGACCATGTTGCCCCACTTGTCCACGACGTCGACATGGCATGTGTCGCCGCGCGTACGGCCGCTCTTGGCCACGGTCGGTTCGCCGACACCCGCGACCTGCGGGACATCCAAGAGGCTGCCGTCGGTGAGCAGCTTGGGCAGTCGCGGCTCGCGTCCCTCCGGGCTTCCCGGCCGCAGGTCGAAGGATGCGGACTCGCCGATGAGTGCACGGCGAGAGTCGTTGTATTCCTTGGCTAGCAACGCTTCCATGGAAACGTCGGTACTGTCGCCGTACCACGCTTCGCGGTCGGCCATCGCGAGTTTCGTGCCCTCGATGAGGGTGTGGAAGTAGTCCGGCGTGGCGTAGTCGAGGCTGTCCGGCAGTAGCGCGAGTTGCTGGAGGAAGGTCGGTCCTTGGCTCCACAGTCCGGCTTTCGCGACTGTCCAGCCGTTCCAGTCGTAGGTGACAGGGTCTTCGTAGGTCGCCTCGAACGCGGCGAGATCGTCTGTGGTGAGGGTGCCCGCGTGCCGTTCGCCCGAGGTGTCCATTGTGGGCTGTGCGGCGGCTTCGGCGAGGGCGTCGGCGATGAACCCCTCGCGCCAGATCTCACGGGCCTTGTCGATCTCGGCTTCCCGGCTCGGGCCGGTGGCCTCTGTGATCACCCGCCGCCATGTGCCGGCCAGTGCCGGGTTCTTGAGCAGGGCGCCGGGCGCCGGGGGTTTGCCGTTCGTCAGGTAGAGCGCGGCCGAGGTGGTCCACTCGGTCTCGAACATCTCCTGGACGGTCTCGACCGTGGCGCCGATCCGCTCGACGGCCGGGTGGCCGTTCTCGGCGTAACCAATGGCGTACTTCAGCACGTCAGCCAGCCGCTTGGTGCCGTGGTCACGCAACAGCAGCATCCACGCGTCGAACGCCCCGGGAACCGCCGCGGCCAGCGGTCCTGTTCCCGGGACGAGCGTGAGGCCAAGGGAGGTGTAGTGGTCGATCGTGGCGCCTGCCGGGGCGCCGCCCTGTCCACACAGGACCTGCGGCCTGCCGCCCGCGGGCGCGATGATGATCGGGACCTCGCCGCCGGGTCCGTTGAGGTGCGGTTCGACCACGTGGAGCACGAAGGCGGCGGCGACCGCCGCGTCGAACGCGTTGCCGTCGTCCTCCAACACCGCCATGGCGGTCGCCGAGGCGAGCCAGTGGGTGGAGGACACCATGCCGAAAGTGCCCTGCAAGGTGGGCCGGGTGGTGAACATCGGGTCCTTTCGCCTGCTTGTCTGGCAGTACACACCCGGGTCTGGTCGTGTGTCCAAGACATCTAAGACACCATTCCGATAGCGTCTTGCTATGGAACGCCGCCAGCTCGAATACTTCGTCGCGATCGTCGAACACGGCGGCTTCACGCACGCCGCCCGTGCGTTGCGCGTGGCACAACCCTCGCTGTCACGGGCCATCACCAAGCTCGAGCACGAACTCGGCGTGGAGCTGTTCCATCGCGTCGGCCGTAACGTGGTGCTGAGCAGCGCAGGGGAGATGCTCGCCGACCGAGCGCGTCTTGTGCTGCGTGATCTGGACGCCATGCGTGCCGCCGCACGGTCTATCGGCGAGGGCGCAGTCGGCCGTGTCGACGTCGCGGCGACGTCGTCCTCGGCACTGGAACCGGTGACGAGCATCATCGCCGAGTTGCGCACGCACCATCCCGGCGTTGTCGTGAGCACTTCGTCTGCGCTGTCGGCGGCCGAGGTGATCGCCATGGTCCTGCAGGGCCGGTGCGAAGTGGGCGTGTGCGGTAACGCGGAACGGCCCACCGGACGCGGACTCGTGGCACATCATTTGCGGGACGAGGAATTCCTGCTTGTCGTGCCACCGGGAACACTCGAATCAGGCCCGGACGTCACCCCGGCACAGTTGCGTGGGATGCAGTTCGTCGTGACGAAGCCCGCGACCGCTGTCCGTGCGCTGTTCGACCGGCTCGCCGCCACCGTCGGCGATATGACCATCGCAGCCGAGGTCGGCGATCGCAGCGTCGTACTTCCTATGGTGCTCAAGGGGATTGGGGCTGGCTTGATGCCGGACGGGTGGGCGGATCTCGCGGTGCGCGCGGGCGCTGAGGTGTACCGTTTCTCACCGCCAGAACGACTTCCGCAGTGGCTCGTGTACCGGCGTGGCCAGTTGACCGCGGCGACACAGGCCTTCATCGACACCACACTGCGCGCCTGACAGGACCCATGCGACGCACCGGCGTCCACGAAGCTTTGGCCTCAGCCGCCGCAGCCGGTATCCAGGAGACCGTCGTGGCCAGTTTGGACAGTGCCGCAGTATTTACACGCGGTAATGGCCCGGTCCAATTCGGCGGTGTGGACTAGCGTCAGTGTCGCCAGAGTAATCAGACGGAAGCGCCGGTGAGGTGCAGGCCGCCGGGAATCGCTGGCTGGCCGTGCGACCACTCCAACGAGCTTTCCTGGTTGAGGATGGCTTGGTGCAGTTGCTGCAATCCGCGGCCCAGCTCGCGGTTGTGCCGCGTGACGGCGGTCGCGCGCATCTCGCGGTAGATGTTCAGTGCGTCCAATTGGCGCCCCGAGCGGTACAACGCCACCATGCACTGGCCGATCAATCGTTCGGTTGGGCTGTCTCGTTCCACCAGTGTCGCCAAGTCGCCGACGACGTCGCGGTGCCTGCCGCGGGACAGTGCCGCGTCGAACAGGATTTCCAGTGTTGCCAAGCGTTGCTGGTCCGCCGCTCGCAATTCCGGCCATGAGACGCCCATGTCCACCAGGTCTGCCAGGACCGGGCCACGGGACATGGCCAGTGCTTCCCGCAGCGCACCCACTGTCTGGCTCGTCGCTCCGGTCGCCAGCGCTGTGCGGGCGCGGCGGGCCAGCGCCAGGAAGTGGGGCAGGTCGATCAGCTCAGGTGCCACACGCAACACGTATCCACGCTCCGTGGCGACAACGGCCGGAGTCTCGGACGAGTCGCGACTGGCGCGCAGCAACATCGTTCGCACGTCTGCCATGGTTTTGTGGACCATCTTGCGCGCAGTCGGTGGTGGGCCGTCGTTCCACCAGCTGGCCACCAACCACTCCGTCGTGACCACATGGTTGGCGTTGAGCAGAAGCATGCCGAGTGCCGCGCGCAGCCGTGCGTTGCGAATTGGGACGGCGACGCCGTCGTCCACCACCTCAAGCGGACCGAGCACCGCAAACCGCATGACACCTCCGTTCAGATCACCGGTGCTATCGAGATCATGGACGATCGGGGCACGCAACGGGCTGGCATGTTTTCGCCCACCGCGTACCGCGCACTGTCCACCGTTCCATATCTGGGCCTAGCGCTGCGGTGTTTCGACACCGTGTCAGATTGCTTGAACGCGGCGTTGGGAGGTGGTGCAAGATCTCCTGCCCGGGCACACCTTGCACGCTGAGTCATCGTTGCGTTCCGTAGAGTGGACGTGGTTCCATTCGCAAAACGGACCGCACAGTCCGTAGCGGTTGTCCGGTGCGGCGCCGACAAGACTGGGGAATCAGGTCGGGGGCTAGGAAAGGGATGTTGTTTCAGATCTTGGGGCCGCTGCGGATGGCCGACGATCGGGGCGAGGTCGTCCTCGGTGGACTCAACCGCCGGGCCGTACTGGGGTATCTGCTGCTCTATCCCAACCAGGTGGTCTCGACCAGCCGGTTGCTCACTGCCTTGTGGGGCAACGGAAGGCCCGCGTCGGCGCGCAAGATCTTGCACAATTCGGTTTCCGGGTTGCGTAAAGCGCTGTCCGCTGCGGCTGAGGACCGATCGCAGCCCGCGGTCAGTCTGGTCACCCGCGAACCTGGCTATCAACTCACGGTCGACGAGCAGCAGATCGACCTCTGGCAGTTCAAGTCGCTCGTGCAGCGGGCAAGAACCGTACAGGCGGACAACTGTGTCGACGAAGCGTCGACGCTACTGCGAGAAGCTCTCGCGTTATGGCGCGGACCGGCCTTGGCCGATCTGGCCGAGGCC
Organism: Kibdelosporangium aridum; assembly: GCF_900176515.1. GTDB lineage: Bacteria > Actinomycetota > Actinomycetes > Mycobacteriales > Pseudonocardiaceae > Kibdelosporangium > Kibdelosporangium aridum. The sequence goes on along the minus strand of NZ_FWXV01000015.1, from coordinate 41,050 downwards.
GGTTTTCAGTGGCCGGAGCTGGCCGCGGCGGAGAACACCCGGCTGGACGCGCTTGAGGACTTCTTCGCCGCCGAACTCGCGCGCGGCCGTCACGAATCGGTGCTGACCGAGTTGCAGGAGCTGACGTCGGCTGAGCCGATGCGTGAGCGCCTGCTGGGCCAGTTCATGCTCGCGTTGCACCGCTGCGGCAGGCAAGCCGAGGCACTGAGCATGTACGAGAAAGCCGAGGCGACCCTTGAGCAGACGTTCGGCATCGAGCCCGGCCGTGAGCTCAAGGAGCTGTACCGGTCGATCCGCGCCAACGATCCGCTCCTGCTGACCGGCCGTCCCGGTGTGGCAGAAGCGGTCGCGCAGACCACGAGCAGCGCCGCCGTCGCCGAAGCGCCGGTCGAGCCGGAGTCGCCCGGTCAGATCGTCGCCGAACGCCGTCGGGTGAGCGTGCTGCAGGTGCGGGTCGATCCGTCCACGGACTGCTGCGTCGACCCGGAACACCTGGACGACGCACTGGCCAATGTGGACGATTTGATCCGGCCGCAGGCCGAGCGGTTCGGCGGGGTCGTCACGGTCCGCCTCGGTTCGCACTGGCTGATCGTCTTCGGCGCGCCCCGCAGTCATCACGACGACGCCCGGCGCGCCGTGCTGTGTGCCTTGGCGATCCGTTCCACGATCAAGGAAGTCTTCGGCGAAACCGCGGACCGGCTGCGTATGGTCGTGGCCACCGGTCTGGTGCTGGCGCGGTTCCGTCCGGAGAACGACAGTCCGCCGAGCATCACTGGTGCGACCGTCGACGCGTGCCACTCACTGCTTCCTTTCGTGCACAACAACGAAATCTGGGTGACCGACGAAACGCGGGCGGCCTCCGAGAACACAGTGGCGTACGAGCGTGCCCAGATCTCATCGGTCGCTTGGGCAGCGGTCGGTGTGCGACCGCCCCCGCAGAGCTGGCCTGTGCCGATGATCGGACATCAGCGGGCGCGCGACACGCTGCTGAGCGTGGTCGACCGGTTCCTGCGGCAACGAACGCCTGAGGTCGTGTCGGTGCACGGTGATCCTGGAATGGGCAAGAGCCGTCTCATTGCCGAGGTCGAGTGGCTGGTCGCCAGCCGCACTGCCGGCCACCAGCCCGTGCCGGTCGTGCACTTGCCGGTCGTGCTCGACGATGCGGCGCTGGCGGACGCGCTCTGCAAGTGTTGTGAGATAACGGGTGACGACCTGCCGGAGACGGCGAACCGGAAGCTGCACGAGTTCGTCAAGCGAACCGCGCTGACAGCGGTCGAGGCCGTGTGGATGATCTCCGCGCTCCAGCCGTTGCTGCACCGGACGTCGCCATCGGGCCCGGTCACGCGCCGCGCGGACCGGATGGCGGCGTGGTGGCGGATGCTGGAACGGATCGCCACGGTGCGCTGCATTGTGTTGGTAGTGGATGACGTCGAGTTCGCTGACCACCGCGTGCTGGACTTCGTCGGCCGGATCACGCGCTCATCGAGCGAAGCCTCCGTGCTCGTCGTCGCCGACGCGCGGCCGGCAGCCGTGGTCCGTCGGCCCCAATGGGCCGAGACGCAGCGGCATGCCACGCCCGTGACGCTGCTGCCCCTGCCGGACAGTGACATGGAAGTGCTGCTGGATCACCTGTTCGACGCCCATGGGCTGATTCCGAAACGGATCGATCCCACTCAGCCCGACGGCGGCGGCCTCGCTTGGCTGTCGCGTGCGCTTGTGGTCGCATGCCATGGAAATCCGGCATTCGCTCACGACTACGTGGCACTGATCCAGCAGGCCGTCAACTCGGATCCGAACGGTGCCACGCCAATGGAAGCCGACGGCGTGCTGCCGCCCGTGATGGAACGGATGACCGCCGAGCGCGTCGACCGGCTGCCCATCGCGACGAGGTCGGTTCTGCAGGACGCGGCCGTGGCTGGTCCGGTGGTCTGGGGCGATGCCGTGGCCGCGGCGGGCCGCTGGGCCAAGGACGAGGTCAAGCCCCACCTGAACGAGCTTGTCCGGCACGGGTTCCTGGTCAGGTCGGCGGTCGACGCGTGCAGTGGGGACACCCGGTACGAGTTCCGGTTCCCGCCCGATCGGCACGTCGTGTACTCGCAGCTTTCGCTCGCCCTGCGAGCCGCCAAGCGCACGAACGTCATCGCGTGGATCGACGCGCTGCCCGACTGCCGGATGGCCGAGTTACTGGCCGATTACCGCAAAGAAGAGGAACGCATCACCGCGATGGCCGGTTGTTCCATGGGTGACTTGGTCGGCCGCGAAGAGCCAGCCACCAACGGGGACGTGCCACGGGATGCCCGTCGCGGCCAGGCCGATGCGGCCGTGCGATATTACGTGGCACTGACCGAGATGCCCGCGTGGTTCCGTGCGCGGCTGCGGTGGGTCGCCGGTGAACTGAAGGTGCTGCGCAGCGGGCGCAACACTGTGTCGGCTGCCGTTCAGAACATGCGAGACTAAGGCGACCCGGGTAAAGGGAGGCGTTCGTTGACAACGAGCGAGTCGGCGCCACCGCGTTCTTTGCGCGCTGTCGACAGCCGGTCTCCCGCAGTGACAAGAGCAGTCGCCATCCTCGAGGAACTCTCGCGCAGACAGCGGCCGATGGCACTGGCCGAGCTGTCCAGGGCACTGGATCTGGCGAAGTCGACGGTGGCCAACCTCTGCTCCGCGCTGGAGAGCACCCACATGATCCGCCGGGTGGACGGCCGGTGGACGCTGGGGTACAAACTGGTCGAACTCGGCCGTGGTTTCCTTGCGGGCACGGATATCGTGGCGGAGTTCCGCGGGCAGTCCGCAGTCCTTGCCGTAGCCGCGACCGAAACGCTTCTGCTGGCCGTGCTCGACGGATCCGAGGTCGTCTACATCGCACGGCACGACGGCTGCCAACCGATCAGGCTGGCCAGCGACATCGGATTGCGGCTGCCTGCCGTGGCCACCGCACTGGGCAAGGCGATGCTGGCCGGCCTGCCCGAGTCCGAATTGGACAAGCGGCTGGCCCAGTTGTCTGAATTGCCGCAGCTCACTGCGCGTTCGCACCGCACCATGGACGCACTGCGCCGCGATCTGGACGCCACAAGGGAACGCGGGTACGCCGTCGACGACGAGCAGAGCACCGAAGGCGTCACATCCATCAGCGTCGCGCTGTCCGGCTCGGACAATCCGCCGACCGCGGTCGGCGCCACATTGTTGGCCGCACGGCTGACTACTCCGCTGCGGGAATCGCTGGTGGCCGATCTGCGCCAGCTCGCCGGGCGCCTAGGCCAATTGGCGCGCTCGTAACCCCGCATTCGCTCGCTCTTTCAGCGGTGCCGCTTGCCCGCCATGATTGTCGACTGTATGCGACAACTTGCTGACGTCGCGTGCGTAACTTGTCGGTAATCGCCGCGGGTCCGGCGGTGGATACTCTCCGATTACCCTTGCATTCCAACCCATTGCGCCGCGCGATGCTAGGTTGCGAATAGTTCGGCGTGACAGTCGATTTTGCAGGCGCAGACGCCAAAAGAGCCGCCCATGCGCAGGGGCCCCGCGCATGGACAGCCCCGTCATGAACCCCGGCGGTGCGCATTGTCCTGCGATGAACGTGAAGTGAAGGGTGGCTTTTGATGAAACCCCATGGCTATGGGGATATCGCAGATGTCTCCGGCGGTACCGAGGCAGACGCGCCATCGCCTTGGCGTGCATACCAGTCACAGTCAACCCGCGCCGCCGCGGAAATGGTCCCGATCGGCGTGCTGCGGGTCGGGCCTTCACCCCGAACGGACGGCGTGAGTGACGCGCACGTGCGAGCTCTCGCCGAAATGGACACACCGATGCCGCCGATCATCGTGCACCGCCCCACAATGCGGGTGATCGACGGTGTACATCGGCTGCGCGCCACGGAATTGAGCGCGCGCGACCACATCGAGGTGCGGTTCTTCGACGGCGACGAGGACGACGCGTTCGTGCTCGCGGTAGAGGCGAACACCTCCAACGGCCTGCCACTGTCCCTCGCTGACCGCAAGGCCGCCGCCGCGCGGATCGTCATGACGCATCCCTTGCGTTCGGACAGGTGGATCGCCGCGGTGAGCGGCCTTGCCGCGACCACAGTGGGAACCATCCGCAAGTGTTCGACTGTCGGAAACGGACAGTCGAACACCCGGATCGGCCGGGACGGCAGGCTACGGCCGATCGACAGTGCGGAAGGCCGGAGACTGGCCGGCGAGCTGATGCGGGCCGACCCGAACAGGTCACTGCGCGACATCGCCAGGGCGGTCGGGATCGCACCGTCCACTGTGCTCGATGTGCGCAACCGGCTCAGGTGCGGCGAGGACCTGGTTCCGGCTCGCCGCGAGCGGGAGAGCGGGCCGCGGGCCGCGTCGAGTGCGCCACGACGCCAAGTCTCCGACCGTACCGAGCCTGACCTTGACCCTGTGGTGATCATGCAGACTCTGCGCAAGGATCCGTCGCTGCGGTTCAACGAGACCGGACGTGCGCTACTTCGCTGGCTGGACAACCACACCATGATCAGTGAAGCGGTCCCGCCGGTCGACGGCATCCCGGCCCACTGCGTCACCACGGTCGCGGCGCTGGCGCGGCACAACGCCCGGTTCTGGGCCGAGTTCAGCGAGCGGATCGGCGATTTGGACCAGGATGGCGACGGTTTCCTGGCCGGACAGGCTCGTTGACGGCATGACGGACACGGGCGCCGGCCGAACGGTGATGGTCACGGGTGGCTGCGGCTTCATCGGCACGCATCTGGTCACAAGCCTGCGGCGGCAGGGCTTCGAGGTCGTCGTCGTGGACCGGCTGGCGTACCCGGACGACTCGGTCGAGTCGATCCGCTTGGACATAGCGGAGTTCGAGGACTGTGCCGCGACCGTCAAAGAGGTGGATCCGGCCGTGATCTTCCACTTGGCCGCGTCGTCGACGATCGACTCGGCCTTCAACGATCCGCATGGATCGCTGGCCGACAACATCGGCGGGACCATGAACATGCTCGAAGCAGCCCGGGTGGCGTGTACCGGTCTGCAGCGGTTCGTGCTGTCCTCAACGGACAAGGTGTACGGCGAACTGTCTGGCGAGGCGTATGTCGAGAGTTCCGCTCTGCACGCGCGCGGCGTTTACGACGTGGGCAAACTGTCCTCGGACAACCTGGTTCGACTGTACGGCTATGAGTTCGGGGTGCCGGTCGCGACATTGCGACTGTGCAATGTCTTCGGCCCTGGCGATCCGAATACCGGCTCGCGGATCGTGCCACGGACCCTGAGCAGGCTCTTCGACGAGGCCGGGCCGTTGCCACCGGTGATCTACGAAGGATCCATGGCGCATGGCCGGGACTACGTCTACGTGACCGACGCGGTACGGGCACTGACGACGATCGCATTCGACCCACGGGCCCTTGGCGAGGTCTTCAACATGGCGCCCGCTGCCCATCGGACCACATTGGACTTGGTCGAGGAGATGATCGAACAGTCGCGGCAGGCCTGTGAGCCCTATGACCGCGACCGGGCGGACACCATCCGCAAGAACGGCTACGAGGTGGTCTCGGGTGCGGGCATGCCCAGTGCGCTGGAACGACAGCACTGTGACGCGACCAAACTGGCGTCGTTGGGTTTTCAGAACAGTGTGTCCATGGCGGACGGACTGCGGCTGACGATCGACTCGGTCATGCGTGACCGCGGGATCGGATGACGCATGGACTACCACCACGAGCTGACACGCGGGCACGGCCGGTTCTTCCACCCGAAGATGACGTCCTGTCCGTGGTGCGGTGGCGCGGACATCGGGTTGCGGATCCGGGTCGCCGACACCCGGCAGTGCAAGCCCGGAGTGTTCAACATGGACGAGTGCGTGTCGTGCGGCCACGTCTTCCAGAACCCCCGGCTGACCGGCCGAGGTTTGGCGTATTACTGCCACGACTTCTACGACGGACTCGGCCGTGAGCACTACGCGTCGGTCGCTGAGTACACCAAACCCGCACACCGCAAGCGGGTCCGGCTGGTCGGCGGCAACCCGGCGAACTGGCTCGACGTCGGTGCCCGGCACGGTCATTTCTGCCGCGAGGCCCGGAAACTCCTTCCCGACACCAAGTTCTGGGCCTTGGACCCCAGCGAGGAGATCCTGCGCGGGCAGGACCGCGGCTGGGTGGACGAAGCCGCACGCGTGCCACTGGTCGAGTTCGCCGGGGAGAACGCCGAGAAGTTCGATGTGGTCAGCCTGATCCACTACTTGGAACGAACCCCTTCACCGCGCCAGGAGCTGGACGCGGTGCACAAGGTGCTGCGCAAGGGCGGTGTCGCACTGATCGAGGTGGTCAACCCGGAAAGCCCGTTCTCGCACCTGCACGGCCGGTACTGGTACTGCTGGCTGGCGCCGCAGAACATGAACCTGATGCCGTACCGCAACATGCGCACCCTGTTGGCGGACAGCGGCTTCGAGGTGGCGCAGGTGCAGCGCGGCAAGGCCAACAAGCCGTTCGACAACATGGCGGCCTTGATGACCGCCCTCAACTACCACCTGCCACCGGCCAAACCGTGGCCGTGGCTCAGCCGTTCGAGAGTGAGCCTGCGCGAGCGCGTGGTCAGGAAGGGCGCGATGCTGCTCGCGGCGCCCTTACTTGGTCTGGCCTTGGCTGTGGACCTGCTTCTGCATCTGGTGACCGCACGGGGTCACGGCGGCAACACCTATCGGATTGTCGCGGTGGCGCGCTGAGGCGCCGATCCCCCTTCGCAGCAAGAACTTCGTGATACGGAAGGTAGCGAGGCATTGGACGTCGGACAGCTTCAGGCACGCGTCGAGAAGGCAGCGGAGCGCGCGATCACCCACCTCTGGGACCGGCAGCGTGAGGACGGGTCCTGGGTGGACCGGCTCTCGTCGTCCACCATCGCGACCGCGCTCGGCGCACTGTCGCTCAACCGCGCCGACCCGCACCTGTACAAGGACCGCGTCGAGTCCGCGGTGCAGTGGTTGCGGCAGTACCAGCGCGAGGACGGCGGCTGGGCGATGGCCGACGCCGAGTGGCCCAGCAGCCCCGGCATGACCGCCTTCGGGCTCGCCGCGCTGCATGAGATCGACCCCGACAGGTCGCATGGCGCCATCGAACGTGCCCGCGTGTTCATCGACGAGAACGACGGGATGAACGTGATCCCGGGCCTCACCGGCGAGGCGCCGAAGACGTGGCCCGCGGCCCTGCCGACGATCTGGGCGCTGACCGGCCTGCGGGACTTCGAGCAGCAGCCTGACCTGCCGGTCGAGACGATGCTGATCCCACCGCGCTGGCGCAACAAGGTCTCGATCGCGCTGCCCGCCATCCTCGGGCTTGGTGTGATGCAGGCACGGACGATGAAACGCAACCCGCTGCGCCGGATCCTCAGCCGGATCGCCGAGCCGATGGCGCTGAACTGGCTGCGCGAGATCTCCGGGACCAACGGCGGTATCGAGGAGTGCCCGATGATCGCCGGGTTCGTCTACCTCGGACTGCGGCAGGCCGGTGTCGGACAGGACCTGCAGCTGGCGTCCCTGCGTTATCTGCTGGAGACCCAGCGAGCGGACGGATCGTGGGCGATCGACCGGGATCTGGAGATCTCGGTGACCGCGTACTCGATCATGGCGTTGAGCGAGTTCCAGGACGTGGCCACCGAGCCGCTGCTGCAAGGCACGCGCGAGTGGCTGCTGCGCAACCAGTGGAACAAACCGTTCAGCCAGTTCAACATCCCGGCAGGCGGGTGGGGCTGGGCCAACCCGTCGGGCTGGCCGGAGACCGAGGACACCGCCGTCGTGCTGGGCGTACTGGCCGACCTTGGCGTGCCGCGCACGCACCCCGCGGTGCAACTCGGCATCCACTGGCTGCTCAAGATGCAGAACAAGGACGGCTCGTGGTCGGAGTGGGTCCGGGACACCCACATCATGAACGACCGGCCGTGTCCCGGCGTCACGGCTCACGTGATCATGGCGTTGCAACGGTTCGGGGTGTCGGACTCGCCCGGCACGGCGATCGCCAGGGGAATGGCGTACCTGCGCAAGCACCAGCAGGACGACGGCTCGATCTCGTCGGTGTGGTTCCGTGACAACACCCACGGCACCAGCCGCCTGCTGGAGGCCTTCGTGGACAGCAGGAGCGGCAGCGCACCCACCGCCGAGGCCGCACGGAAGTGGTTGCTGGCCAACCAGGCCGAGGACGGCGGCTGGCCGCTGAGGCACGAGCTCCCGCCGAAGGGCACCACGGCCGAAGAGACCGGGTGGGCGGTGTTCGCGTTGCTCAAGGGCGGTGAACGCCCGGACAGCCCTGCGGTGCTGCGGGGTATGGAATGGATCGTGAACAACCAGGACGACCAGGGGACCTGGCGGCCGAGCAACGTCGGGCTCTACTTCGACGACCTGTGCTACACCGACGACCTGATCGCGCACACGTTCACGCTGCGCGCGCTCGGCCGGTGGCTCAAGGCGGTAAACCGCGGTGGAGACGACCAGTGAGTTCCGTGACCTTGCCGCCCGGTCCCAAGCTGCCCGCGGTGATCCAGACGCTGATGTGGGTGGTCGCGCCGGTCAAGTTCGGCAAGGCCTGCCTGCGGCGTTACGGGCCGCTCTTCACCGCGCGCATCGTCGGCTTCGGCGACGTCGTCTACATCAGCACGCCGGACGGCATCCGCCGGATCCTGCGCGACGACGCCGGCGACTTCGACGCGGCCGCTGCCAACGAGTCGATCCGGTTCGTGGTGGGGGAGCACTCGCTGCTGATGTCCGGCGGCGCCGAGCACACCGAACGGCGCAAGGTGCTGATGCGGCCGTTGCACGGCAACAACGTCGCGACCTACGTCGAGGTGATGCGGTCCATTGTGGAGCAGGAGATCCGGCAATGGACCGTCGGATCGACGGTTCGGCTGCTCAACGTCTTCCAACGGGTCACGCTCGAGGTGATGATCCGGGCGGTGTTCGGGATCACCGATTCGTCCCGGCTGGACCGGTTGCGCCAACTGGTGCCCAGGCTGCTGGATGTCAACCCGCTGATCATCCTGCTGCCGGCGATGCGCAGGCAGTTCGGCGGTTTCGGGCCGTGGGCGGCGTTCCAGCGGCTGCTGCGGGAGACCGACGAGATCATCTACGCGGAGATCCGGGAACGCCGGGCCGAGCTGGCGGTCAACCCTGACGGCCGGGGCAATGACGTGCTGTCGATCCTGCTGGCCAAGGGACAGGACCGCGCGGGAGTCACCGACCAGGAACTACGCGACCACATGGTCACTCTGCTGGCGGTCGGTCAGGAGACCACGGCCACCCAGCTCGCCTGGTTCTTCGAGCGCGTGATGCGTGCACCTGGCGCGCTCAAGCAGGTGGAGGCCGCGGTGTTCAGCGAGGACTGGAAGGTGCTCGACGCGGCGATCCACGAGGCCATCCGGGCCCGCCCGACCACATTGGACATCGGCAGGATCGCCAGCAGGGAATGGAAAGCCGAGGGTTACGTCTTCCCCGAGGGCACGATGTTCGCGGTCTCCCTTGGCCTGCTGCACCTGTCCGAGGACCTGCACCCGCAGCCGGAGAACTACTCCATCGACCGGTTCCACCCGGTCGAACCACCAAGTGCGCACTTCATGCCGTTCGGCGGTGGCAGTCACCGGTGTCTGGGCGCGTCGCTCGCGATGATCGAGATGCGCACGATCATCAGCACGATCCTCCGCAACGTCCGGCTGCGGCCGCGCAGTGCCACGCCCGAAGGCGTCACCCCCAAGGGACCGATGCTCGTGCCGCGCCGCGGCGCGGAGGTGGTCATCGCCGAGAACCACATGATGGCCGGACGAGAGTGAGGATCGACATGCCAGTCCGGGGTTTTCCGTTCCCCCGTCCGTCCCGGTTGGACGTCGAGCCGGAGTACCGCCAGTTGCAGGACGACGAACCGGTCAGCCGCGTCAAGTTCCCGTACGGCGAGGAGGCTTGGCTGGTCACCCGGTACGCGGACGTCCGGACCGTGCTGTCGGATCCGGCTTTCTCCCGTGCCGAGTCGCTCCAGCGGGACGTGCCACGGGTGACCGAGGAGAACTTCAGCGGCGGCATCGTCGCGATGGACCCACCGGAGCACACCCGGGTGCGTTCGGTGTGCCGCCAGGCGTTCACGCCACGAACAGTCTCCCGGTTGCGGGAACGTGCCACGGTGCTGGCCACCGAACTGATCAAGGACGGGTTGTCGGCGGGCACCTTCGACGGCGTCGAGGACTTCGCGCTGCCGTACACGCTCAAGATGATCTGCGAGATGCTCGGCGTGCCCTACGAGGACCGTGAGCACTTCCGGCACTGGGCCGAGGCCGGTCTGGCGACCACGTCGATCTCTGAGGACGAGCGGTGGGCCGCGACCGGGAAGATGTGGGACTACATGGCCGCGTTGCTGGCCGAGCGGCGCAAGCAGCCACGGGACGACCTGATGTCGGCCATGCTCGCCGTCCAGTCGGACGTCGGCACGGTGTCGGACGACGAACTGGTCATCCTCGCGATGACCATCCTGGTGGCCGGATACGAGACCACGTCCACCCAGTTGCCGAACTTCATGTACGTGCTGCTGGAAGACCGCGCCCGGTTCGAAAGCCTGGTGGCGAACCCCTTGCTGGTCCCCACCGCGGTCGAGGAGCTGATGCGGTACGTGCCGCTTGAGGCGAACGGCACGACGCCTCGCTATGCCGTGCGCGACATCGTGCTCAGCGGCACCCTGATCGAGGCCGGCTCGCCCGTGGTGCCCGCGTCGGTGATCGCCAACCGGGATCCGCGGGTCTTCACCGACCCGGACCGGCTGGACTTCGCCCGTGATCCGAACCCGCACATCGGGTTCGGCTTCGGTGCGCACTTCTGCCTCGGCGCACCACTGGCCCGCCTCGAACTGCAAGTGGCGCTTGAGGTCCTGACGTCTGCCGCACCCGGGCTCCGGCTCGCGCCCGCCGAGTCCGGGATCGAGTGGAAGGCCGGGATGCTCGTGCGCGGACCGTCCCGCCTGATGTTGTCCGAGAGGAACGGAGAGACGGCATGACCTCATCCGAAGCAGACGCCGTAACGTCAAGGAAGCCGCCACCGGTGGAACGGTTCCGGCCGGCCGACCTCGACGAACGGGACTGGGCGACGCTGCGTGCCACCTGTCCGGTGTCCAAGACCACCGCACCGGACGGCGAGGGTGTCTGGCTGGTGAGCCGGTACGCCGACATCCGGAAAGTCCTGGGCAGCCAGGTGTTCAGCGTGTCACCGATCGACCTGGAGAAGGGCAGCGGAACGGCCGAGGCGAACGAGTCGATCTTCCAGGACCCGCCGGAGCACACGCGCCTGCGGGGCTTGGTCGCCGGGCCGTTCGCGGTCGGCTACGTCGGCCGCTACCGCGACTCGATCAGGGCGAAAGCGGACGAACTGCTCGCCGAGATCGGATCCGCGAACCGGCCGGCCGACGTGATGGCGGATTTCGCCAAACCGTTGACGATGAACGTGATCGCCGCCGTGGTCGGCGTGCCCGAGCCGGACCGTGCGATGTTCCTGCACCTGTCGGACCAGTTGCTGGTGCCCTTGTCCGAGGCACAGGGCGTGGTGGCGATCGAGGGATGGAAGCAGCTGAACAGCTACGTCCGTGACCTGATCGCCGAACGGCGTCGCACAACCGGCCGCGAGGGCACCGACCTCATCGCGCACATGATCCGGGTGCAGGAGGACGAAGGCACGGTCGACGACGTCGAGCTGGCGACCATGGTCCTCGGGCTTCCGGTCGCGGGCTACGTCAGCACAGCCAACGCGATCGCCGTCGCCATGCGTTATCTGCTGGAGTTCAAGTGGCTCCACACACTGCGGACCGCCCCGGACGGCGAGGAACTGCGCAAGCAGTTCGTCGAAGAGGTGCTGCGGATCCAGTCCGGCGACAACGGCGAGTCGATGCCGCGGTTCGCCGCCGAGGACTTCGAGCTGGGCGACGTCACCATCCGCAAGGGTGACCAGGTCGTCGCGCCGCTGATCGCGGCGAACCGGGACGACTCGTTGTTCGACGACCCGGACACCTTCAACCCGCGGCGGGACAAGCTGATCCGGCACATCGCGTTCGGCTTCGGCATCCACCGCTGCCTCGGCGCCAACCTGGCCCGGCTGGAACTGCAGGTCGCGACCGACGCGCTGGTCGAGTGCGGCTTGGACTTCGAGATGCTGGAGGCGTGGAAGGCCGTGCCGTGGAAGGTGAACATGCTCGGCGACCGGTTCCCCGAGCGGATGATGGTCAAGGTGACGGCCTGATGGGAAAGCACGTTCTGTACGCGTCGATCCCGGCGTGGGGACACGTATACCCGGCCCTGGAGGGTCTGACCGAGCTGGTCCGGCGTGGGCACCGGGTGAGTGCGCTGGCATCCGGGAGTTTCGCCGCCGAGATCGGCAAGGTCGTGGATGTCGTGCCATACGAGTCCCCAATGGACTCCGTGCAAGTCGAACTGTCCGATATGGGCAACGTGTTGCCGTTGATGCTCAAGGAGACTCGCGCGGCCTACGCGATGTTGGCGAAGGCCGTTCGCGAGGACAGGCCGGACGTGATCGTGTCCGACGTGCTGTCGACCGCGGGCTGGCTGCTCGGGCAGGCGTTCGACATCCCCGTGATCCGCACGTGGCCGGTGTTCGCGTCGAACGCCGAGTTCTCCTTGCACCAGGACTACGAGTCCCGCTCGGACACTGACGAGTCGATGTTGGCGTTCTTCGGTGCGGTGGCCGAGTTCCTCGACGAGGTCGGGCTGGCTTCGTCAGTGTCGCCGGAGCAGTTCTTCGACAACGAGGCCGAGCGCAACATCGTGCTGTTCCCCCGTGAGATCCAGCCGAAGGGGGAGACGTTCGACGACCGGTTCACGTTCATCGACCCGTGCATCCGGCCCGCCGAGAACTCGCCGGAGCTGCCGTGGCTGCGCAAGGCGTCGCCCTTGGCTGTGATCTCACTCGGCACCGTGTTCAACGAGAAGATCGGGTTCTTCCGTACCTGCATCGAAGGCGTCGAGCGCCTGGGCTGGCACGCTGCCGCCGCGCTGGGCAACAAGGTCTCGCCGCAGGCCGTCGGCCCGATCTCCGACCGGGTGCTGCTGCGCGCCAAACTGCCGATGATCGACACCCTGCAGCACGCGTCGGTCGCGATCACGCACGGCGGGCTGACAAGCACGATCGAGGCGCTGGCGCAAGGTGTTCCGGTGCTGATCGCCCCGCAGATCGGCGAACAGCGCGGCGTCGCGGACAGCATGGAACGGCTTGGTCTCGGCGTACGGCTGCGAGAGCCGTTCACCGCCGACGAACTGGCCGACCTGATCAAGCAGGTCGCCAACGACACCGAGATGGCCGAGCGCCTGGCGAGGTTCCAACAGAAACTGCGCGACGGCCGCAGCGGGGGACAGTTCGCCGACGCCGTCGAAGCCGCGTTCTAGGGAGTGGTTGCCGTGCAAGACCAAGTGACCGAGAAACTGGTCGACTACCCGTTCGTCCGCGACTCGATCATCGACCCCGCACCGGATCTGGCGCGGCTGCGGACCGACGCGCCGATCCACAAGGTCCGCCTGTTCGGCGGTGGCGAGGCATGGCTGGTCACTCGATACCAGGATGTGCGTTCTCTGCTGGGACATCCGGCTTTCGGCACGCAGTACCCGGGTTCGATCCCGACCGCGGACGTGGACAACTTGGCTGCGGGCTTCATGTTCCTCAAGGACCCGCCCGACCACACCCGGTTGCGCCGCAGCGTGACCCGTGCGTTCACCGCACGCCGGATCGCCGAGTTGCGGGAGCGCGCGCAGGAGATCACCGACGGTCTCATCGCGACGATGCTGGCCAAGGGACCGGTCGTGGACCTGCAGGAGGAATTCGCCTACCCGCTGCCGATCTCGATCATCTCCGAGCTGCTCGGCATTCCGCCGGAGGACCGTGGGCAGTTCCGCGGCTGGGCCGACATCGTGCTCCGCTCGGTCAGCGGTGCCGCCGAGGACGCCGGGACGGCGTTCATGGACCTGCAACGGTTCGTCGTCAAGCTGGTGGATGGCAAGCCCGACGGTGGTGATCTGCTCAGCGATCTCGCCCGTCAGTCAGACCAGCGGGACGGGCTGACCCGGCTGGAGATCTCGTCGATGGCGATGGGTCTGCTGATGGCCGGGTACGTGACCACCGCGTCCGCCATCTCGCACGGCCTGCTGCGGCTGTTCGACAACCCGGGGGTGCTGGATCGGTTGCGGGCAGGCGAGATCGAGATCGAGCACGTCGTCGAGGAACTGCTGCGGCTGCAGGACGAGGAGATCGGCATCCAGCGGATCGCCCAGTCCGATGTGGACATCTGCGGGGTGCGGATCAAGATGGGCGAGACGGTCATCGCGTCGCGTGTGGGCGCCAACCGTGACTCGGCGGAGTTCGCCAACCCGGACGCGATGAACGTCAAGGCCGACCGCAGCCCGCATCTGGCTTTCGGCCACGGAATCCACCACTGCCTCGGTTCGGCACTCGCCCGCATGGAGCTGGCTGTCGCACTGGGCACCTTGCTGACCAGGATCCCGGAGATCCGGTTGGCGGACCCGCCGCACCAGGTGGAGTGGCGGGCCGAAGGAATGGACGTCAGCATCGAGCGGCTGCCGGTCGCCTGGTGATCAGCGAAACAAGTCAGGATCGGAAAGGTCTTTGCTCATGAGTAACACAGTCCCTCGGGTCACCAGGCCGTACGACCAGGCGGAACTCGACGACGCGGTGCGCGACCGCGGTGCGGTGATCCTGGCCGGGGCGTACACGCCCGACCAGTGCGACACGTTCCTGACCGAGGTCGAGAAGTACCTGGCGGAGAACCCACAGGAAGCGCAGTACGCGGCGAAGTCGGTGCTCGGCGGCTTCCAGGGGGACACCACCGGGACGTTGCACGGACTGATCGGCACCATCCCCAGCGCGCCGGAAATGGTGATGCAGCGCGACATCGTCGACTGCGCTCGCCGGGTGCTCAAGCCGTTGTCGGACAACATCCTGCTGACCATCGCCGAGTACATGGCGCGCAAGCCCGGAGCGTTCCGCCAGGAGCTGCACCTGGACACGTTCTCGTGGTACCGCGTCCCGCCGAGCGAGAACCCCATCGCGCTGACGGTGATGGCTGCGATGAGCGACTTCACCGTGGACAACGGCGCGACCTGGGTGGTGCTCGACAGCCACAGCGGCCCAGCGACCGCCCCGCCGCCGGACTGGAGCGAAGCCGTGCAGGCTGAGATGAAGAAGGGGGACGCGCTGCTGTTCCGTGCCGACCTGTTCCACGCGGGCGGCGCGAACACCACCGAGGACGACGTCCGGCAGATCTTCTCGATGGGCTTCCAGGTCGGCTGGCTGCGTCAGGTCGAGAACGGCACGCTCAGTGTTCCGCCGGAGAAGGCCGCCGAGCTCGATCCCGAACTGCAGGAGCTGCTCGGTTACTCGCACGAGCTGGTTCTCGGCCTCTACAAAGGCGGCCACCCTCGCAACGCGATCCCCACGGCTTGACAACGCGGTTCTGCCTGCTCGGTTCTGATCATCCGGAACCGAGCAGGCAGGAATCTAGGAGCGGGGCTCGTAGCGGCGGCGCATCAACCGCCGGGCGAGCATGGTGAGAGCCAGCGACGGAATGCCGATGACAACGGCGAGTTCGATGCGGCCCGCGGCGGCGATCAGGAAAGTGCCCAGGATGATTCGTTCGATGACCACGATCTCGTGGGCACGCAATCCCACGGCCCTGGCAATGGGCCTCGGCGCCCGGATGACGCTCCTGAGCGAAATCCAGCCGAGAACGATGGCGCAGGCGATCAGGCCGTAGTAAGCGACGAGATCCACTCGCTCGCTGAAGAACACCGGCCACGCCAGAACCAGAACCACCCAGCCGGCGTAGAACTGGATCAGACCGCGGGCGGTTGCTTCATCGCCGTAGAGGACGGGATACGTGAAATATCCGCCCTGGCGATCGCTGTCCCGGTCGCACAGGGCCCCGAGGAGATTCGACCCGGAGTCGTGGATCCAGAACATCAGGGCCAGTGGAACCAATGCCGGATCGGGCAGGGTCTGCACGGTCATCGAGCCGTAGAGAACCGTCATCGCGGTCGGCAGGCCACGGCTGATGTTCCCCCACAGACCTCGCCCTTTCAGCCAGCTGGCATAGGCGATGCCGAAGACGGCGGCGGGTATCGCGAGCAGAGCGGTCAGGGGGTTCACCAGCACCGCGAGCAGTCCGCTCAAGGCAATGAGGAAAACCATCATGTTGCGTGCGGTGACCGCTTTTATCCGGCCGGACGGAACCGGCCGATGCGGCTTTGTCAGTGCGTCGAGTTCCCGGTCGAAATAGTCACCGCCGTACAGCGATGCGATCCAGGCGAGGGTCGGGACGAGCCACGCCAGAATCAGCAGGCCGGGTGCCGCGCCGGGCTTGGTGAGTATCGCCCCGCTCAAACCGACGGTGCCCGCGTAGAAGATTGTGTCGGGCCGGCACGCTTCTATGTGCGCCAGAACTTTGACCCGAATGGGAGCCGCGCTGTGCATAATCCGGAAGGTAGCAAGGATGTGCGAGTGAATGGAGGGTTTTCATGACGCGTTCCGCGCACATCGCAGGCGCCGGAATCGCGGGTCTCGCGACGGCTGTCGCATTGTCGGCACAAGGGTGGACGATCCGGGTTTTCGAGCGGAGTCCTGATCTGCGCACGACCGGCGGCGGAATCGGAATCACTCCCAACGGAATGCTCGCCCTCGATGCGATCGGCGTCGGTGACGCGGTGCGCGCTCGTGCCGTGACCCAGCACGAAGGCGGGGTGCGGGCTCCGGGCGGCCGATGGATCGCCAGGAGTGGCCTGCGGTTCATCGAGGAGCGGTACGGCGAGTCGATCCGTGCGCTGCCACGTCTCGACCTGGTCAAGGCGCTGGCCGACGCGTTGCCGCCCGGGACTGTCCACTATGGAGCCCGTGTGGAACCGGTCGCCGCTGGCGACGCGAAGGCCCGTGCGGTGATCAAGGTCGACGGCGCGGAGGTGGAGTCTGACCTGGTCATCGGGGCCGACGGGGTCCGGTCTGCCCTCCGGCAGGCGATGCATCCGCAGCACCCGGGCCTGCGCGGCACGGGATCGGTCAGCTGGCGGTGTGTGGTGCCTGCCGACGGCCTGACCTTGGTGGCAGCCGAGACGTGGGGATCCGGGCTGCGCCTGTCGATCCTTCCGCTGCCAGGCGGCGAAGTGCACTTCTCGGCGCTGGCCAAGCTCGGCGGGCGGCGTACCAGCGAGGACGGCCCTGGGCCGCTTTTCGGGCGTTGGCATGACCCGATTCCCCAGCTGCTGGAGCGCTCGACGCGGGAGCACATGTTCTTCGACCGCATCGAGGAACTCGTGCGTCCCATCGACAGCTTCTACGACAACCGCGTGGTTCTGGTGGGGGACGCGGCGCATCCGATGACGCCGAATGTCGGCTCCGCGAACCTGGCGTTGGAAGACGCCGTCGAGCTGGCATACGCCGTCGCGCAGGCGCAGTCGTGGTCGGAACTGCAGGCCGGCCTGGCGACTTACGATCAGAGCAGGCGGCCGCGGACTTCCCGGCTGAGCACGATGTCGCGCTGGATGGGCCGGTTCGCCGAGTTGTCGTCGCCGATAGCCGTCGCGGCCCGCAACAGCGGCATTTGGCTCGGCGGTTTCCTGCCCGAAGCGGTTTCCCGGCGGTCGATGGACGCGATGGTGCAGTGGTCGCCACCGGCGATCGGCTGACCCACGCCGTTCGCGCGCGTGATTGTTGCGCATTTCACGAGAGGCTGTTTCACTGAGTTTCACTCAAGGGAAAGCCTCCTTCTGGATATCTACTCATTCCTCGGTGTCGCATGCCGAAGTGAAGGCAGTGCCGAAGTAAGACGGTGCCGAAGTAAGACGGGACAGTATGGAAGCGCGAGACTTCGAACTCATTATCGGTCAGAACATCATCGACCGATACCACGCCGACGACACCAGGTCCGATGTGTTCGAATTGCTGGGACGGCAGTGGGATCTGCTGGACGACGTGTGGCCTCCGGCCTATTCCCCGGGTGGTGAGCTGTACGCCGACCTGATTCCGTTCGGCGAGATGTCGGCATTCCTTGAAATGGGCTGCGGTACCGGGATCATGTCGGTGCTCGCCGCACTCGCCGGTACCAAGCGAGTGCTTGGCCTGGACCTGAACCCCAACGCGGTCCGGAACACCGAGATGAATGCGAAGCGGCATGGCGTCGCGGACAGGGTGACCGCGCGGGAAAGCGACCTCTACTCCGCGGTCGAACCAGGTGAGAAATTCGACGGGATCTATTGGAACCCGCCGTTCTTCGACGCGCCGGAGGAATTCGTCGACAACTCGATCTGGCACGAGACGATGTTCGACCCGAACTTCGCGAAACTGCGGACGTTCCTCAAGGACGGACTTGACCTGCTGACGCCGAGCGGAAAGGTCTATCTCTGGTTCGGCGAGGCGCTGGGAAATCCGACCCTGGTCGGCGATCTGGCCAAGGAGACCGGCTACACGCTGAACATCCTCAAGAAGGTCGAGATGGACGAGATTCCCGAAGCGCTGGCCGACGCTTTTCCGGCCGATCTGGTCGGCGGTGACCCGGGAAACGGCCACGCGGCGTGGCACCTGCACCTGATCGAGCTGACACCGCTGAAGTCATCGCTGAACTCGCAGTGAATGGGGATGTTTCTGCCATGACCGAAATGCTCCAGAAGGCACTCAAGGTCGCCGACGAGGTCTTGCTGCCCGCCGCCAGCGAGGTGGACCGCACCGGGCGGATCCCGGACAGTCATTTCCAGCGGCTGGCCGAGGACGGGTTCTTCGGTCTGGTGGCGCCGGTCGAGTTCGGCGGCCCCGGCGGTGACTTCGCCGGCTTCCTGCAGGTCATCGAGACGCTGGCGAGCGCGTGCCTGACCACCACCTTCACCTGGCTGCAGCACCACGGCGTGGTGATGAGCCTGGCGACGACGCCGAACGTGGAGCTGCGGGACAAGTACCTGCGTCGGGCGGCGAGCGGGCAGTTGCGCGGCGGCGGCGCCTTCTCCGGCGTCATACCGGACCCGCCGCGGGTGAACGCGACCCGGACCACTGGCGGCTGGTCGCTGTCCGGTGACGTGACGTTCGTCAGCGGCTGGGGCATTGTGGACGTCCTGCACGTCTCGGCTTACGACGCGGCGAGCGGCGATGTCGTCAGCGGACTCATCGAAGCCCGTGCGGGCAAGGGGATTTCGAAGGTCCAGCCGCTGGATCTGGTCGCGGCACAGGCAAGCAACACCGTCCGGCTGGTCTTCGACGAGTTGTTCCTCGCCGACGAAATGGTGACCACTCGCGCCAATCGCGAGGCGTACATCGGCGGTCTTGCCATCGGCCTGCGAGTCGACAGCTGCCTCGCGTTCGGTCTCATCCAACGGGCGGCGGCCGGCTTGGATTCGGCCGGGCAGCCGGAGATGGCCGAGGCGTTCCGGGCGGCCGCGGCCGAACTGCGGACACGGTTCGACGACGCACTGCAGGACATGTCCAGCCTGCCCCACTTCCGCGCGGAGACTTCGGCCTTGGCGGTACAGGCGTGCAACGCTTTCGTTGTCGCCGCAGGCGGTCGTGCGTTGCTGCAAAGCCATGACGCGCAGCGCCTTGCCCGTGAATCGCTGTTCACTCTCGTGGTTGCCAGCAGGCCCGCGGTGAAATCGGCACTGCTGGAAAAGCTGGCCGCTGCGGGGTCGGCGGGATGAACAAGGCGCCATTCTCGGACGGCCACCTGGCCTATGACGACATAGGCGATGGGCCTCCGGTCGTCTTCTTGCACGACGGCACGCTCAACCGTCGCGTGTGGGACCAGCAGCTGCATGCTTTCGACGGGTACCGAGTGCTCAATGTGGACGCTCGCGGGCACGGCGAATCGTCGACGCCGACGACTGAGTACCTGCGCGGCGAGGACGTGACCGTCCTGCTCGACCACCTCGGCCTGGAGTCCGCTTACCTTGTGGGACAGGCGATGGGCGGCACGAGCGCGCTCGACACCGCACTGGACCACCCCGAGCGGGTCGCCGGACTCGTGCTCAGCGGGTGCGGCACGTCCGAGCAGTACTGGCAGAGCGATTTCATCGTGGGATCGCTGCAGCGCCAGATGGAGTACGCGTTCAACCAGGACACCGACGGGTACATCGAGATGTTCCTGCGGATGTGGGTGGACGGGCCGCGGCGCGAGCCGCACGAGGTCGATCCGAAGGTCCGTGAGCGGTGCCGCGAGATGGCGGTGCACACCGCGACCCACCACGCACGACCGAACCCCGTGATGCCAGGCAAAGCGGCGGACACCTGGAACCGTCTGTCCGATATCGACGTTCCGCTGCTCGGCATCGTCGGCGAGCTGGAGTGCACTGACGTACGGGACATGCTCGACCGGATCGTGTCCACTGTGCCCAATGCGAAGCTCGACGTGTTCGCAGGGGTGGGGCACATGGTCAACATGGAGGACCCGGACCGGTTCACGGCCGCGGTACGGCAGTTTCTCGACGGCCTGTCCGGCCGGGGTTGATTGAGGAGATCATGGAACTACTGAACTTCGAGCTGCCGTACGACCGGCCTTCCCCGCTCGAACCACCACCCGCGTACGCGGACCTGCGCAAGGACTCGCCGGTGATCCGCACGCAGACTGGCGCAGGCACACCGGCGTGGCTGATCATCGGACCGAAGGAAGCGCAGAGCGTCCTGTCCGACCGCCGGTTCGCCATCACGCGCGAGGGCGACCCGCCAGACGTGGAGTCACTGCTCAACGACGGCGAGAACCACGCCAGGCTCCGCCGCGTGATGGCGCACGGCTTCAGTGCGCGGATGATGAACTCCCTGAAGCCGAAGGTCGACCGCATCGCCGAAGAACTCGTCGAGGAGATGCGGGCGGCAGGCCCGCCAGCCAACCTGATGGAACTGGTGGCACACCCGATGGTCCTCGGGGTGATCACCCAGATGCTCGGGGTGCCGGTGGAGGACCGCGAGCGGTTCTACAAGTGGGCCATCGCGGTGTCCGTCGTGATCATCGACGAGGAACAAGGCTTGGCGCAGGGCTGGGCCGAACTGCTTGAGTTCCTCTCCGCGCTCGTCCAGTCCAAGCGCGAACAGCCGCAGGACGACTTGCTCAGCACACTGGTCGCGGTCCGGGACTCCGAGGACGGCAGGCTCAACGACACGGAACTGCTGAAGACGGCCGCGGGCCTGCTCACCGGCGGTCAGCTGACGACGGTCAACGCGATCACCATCGGCGTGATGAAGCTGATCGAGATGGGCGGTGGACTCGCCGGCCTGACCGACGAGCACAAGCTCGAACTCGCCGTCGAGGAGATCTTCCGCCACCAGGCCGGGATCAGCGGCGAGACCTTCCCGCGGTACGCCCGCGCGGATGTCGAGATCGCCGGGCACCACATCGCCGAAGGCGACATGGTCATCGTCCGGCTGGAAGGCGTCAACCGGGACCCGGCGCTGTTCAGCGACCCGGACAAGTTCGACCCGGCCAGGTCGCCCAACCCGCACATGCGGTTCGGCTACGGCCCGCACCGGTGTGTCGGAGCGGCCATCGCCAGGTTGACCGTCACGGCCGCGATCCGCGCGCTGGCCAATCAGCTGCCCACTCTCGCGCTGACCGTTCCGCTGGACGAGGTTCCGTGGACCGGTCTGCCGCTGGACAACGGGCCATCCGAACTGATCGTCACGTGGTGATCTTTTAAAGGGGACTCCCGAATGGTAGATCGGCCACCGAATAGCCGGCCGCTGAAGGTCTGGCTGGTGCAACAGGGTGTCTGGGCCATGTCGCTCGAGTCGATGCCACTGGCTTCCGGCTACCTCAAGGCGACAGCGCTGCAGGACGAACGCATCGCGGCCGAAATGGACATCCAGATCCACAACTTCGACGGCGGCGGCACGCTCTTCGGTATGGCCAACCAGCTTTTCACCGACGGCGCACCGGATGTCATGGCGTTCTCCGTACTCGGCTGGAACTACCAGGAGTTCGCCGCGCTGGCCGAGACGTTCAAGCAGATCAACCCGGACGGCTGGGCGATCTTCGGCGGCAACCACGTCTCGCAGCAGGCCACCCGTGTGTTCGGCGCACATCCGTACGTCGACGTCGTGGTCAACGGCGAGGGTGAGTTCGTCTTCCGCGACCTGCTGCGTGCGCGTCTGGACGAGGTGCAGTTGCGTTGCCTGCACGACATCGAGGGAATCTCGTTCGTCGACGAGAGCGGCCAAGTGGTGACCACAAAGGACCGTCTGCGGATCGAGAACCTCGACGAGATCGCCTCGCCGTTCCTCACCGGCGCCATCCCGTTGACCAACAAGGACGGCGAATTCCCGTACGACGTCGCGTTGATGGAGACCAACCGCGGCTGTCCGTACAAGTGCTCGTTCTGTTACTGGGGCGGCGCCGTCGGCCAGCGTGTGCGGGCCTTCTCCCGCGAGCGGTTACGCGAGGAGATCGAGCTCTTCGCCAAACACAAAGTGCACACCTTGGTGCTGTGCGACGCGAACTTCGGGATGATGCCGATCGACCTCGAGTTCGTCGAGGACGTCATCGCGATGAAGCAGAAGTACGGCTATCCCAAGACGATCGAGACGTCGTGGGCGAAGAACAAGTCCGCGGTGTTCTACAAGATCGTCAAGTTGATGAAGGAAGCGGGCCTGCACAGCTCGTTCACCCTGGCGTTGCAGTCGTTGGACGACAACACGCTCGATCTGATGAGCCGGCGCAACATGAAGGTCAACGACTGGGAGAGCCTCGCGGAGTGGCTGGGCAAGGAAGGCCTTGACTGCTACGCCGAGCTGATCTGGGGCGCGCCGGGCGAGACCATCGAGACCTTCATGAAGGGCTACGACCGGCTGGCCGCGCACGTCTCGCGGGTCGCGGTGTACCCGATGCTGATCCTGCCGAACACCACGTACCACACCGACAGGGACCGGTTCGGCCTGGTGACTGTGCGCGGCAACACCGACGACTTCGAGTACCTGCTGTCCCACGACACCATGTCCACCCGGGACAACCGGTACATGCACCGGTTCATCTTCGTGTCCCGGCTGGTCGCCGAGAACCCGGTCTTCCGCAACATCTGGCACCCGTTGCGGACCTTGGCCGGGATCACGCAGTCCCAGTTGATCCGGTCCTTGATGGACTGGTTCGAGAACGACATGCACCCGGGTGTGGAGCCGTTCCGCAACGGCATGGTCAATTCGTTCACCGACTCGGACGTGCTCGCCCCGGTTCTCACCCGGATCTATGGCACCGACGAAGCCAAGGACATGTTGCGGCGGTGGTGGAACGAGTCGGTCATACCGCTCGTTCCCAAGGACCTTCGGTCGCTTTTGGACAGCGTGTTCGAGTACGATCTGCTGACGCTGCCCGCGTACACCTTGCCAGGCAACGACCCGTCTGTCCGGTACGCCAACGAAAACCTGCCACAGGTGGAGATCGACGGCGACATGTACCACGTGTGGCGGGACGTCTGGAAGGGCTACGACGTACCGGCGCTGACTCTCGCGTTGCGGCGGGAGGAACCGTATGAGCACCTGCTCACCGAAACCGTGAGTTCCATCTACTACAAGGTCGGTGCCGACCGCTTCCTGCCGTCGACCAACCACGAGGAAATCATCTACTACATGGGCCGGCTCGAACGGCAGCTCGTGCGATCGTGACGCTTCTCTTGTGCACTGTAGGAGGAACCATGCCTGGTCATGTGACGATAGACGCGGTCGCGGGTGGCACAGGACCACGTGACCAATTGTCGGTCCCCACCGGGTCCATGCAGTCCGCGGTGCTTGTCGGCAAGGTCGGTGAACGGCTCGCGGATCGCTGGCAAGCGGAGTCGAGCCTGCTGGGTTCCATGTGCGCGCATGCCTTGGTGCCGTCAGGAAAGCTGTTCCGGCCGATCCTGCTGCTCGAGTCCGCCATGGCCGTCGGTGGCGACGCCGATGTCGTGCTGCCTGCCGCCATCGGCGCGGAATGTGGGCACGTTGCGAGCCTCGTCCACGACGACATCATCGACAACGACGACCTGCGCCGGGGCAAGCCTTCTGTCCAGTACAAGTTCGGCGCCGACAACGCGATCGTCGCTGGCGACGCGCTGATCTTCGACCTGTTCGCGGCGCTGGCCGAGTGCCGGACCACCGGCGCGCAGCCCGACCGGATCGTCGCGGCTCTTGACGTGGTCGCTCGGTGTGGCATCGACCTGTGCCGGGGCCAGAGCCTTGAGGCTGAGATCCGGGAACGGATGGACTTCGACCTCGACGCCTACCTGACGATGGTGAAGCTGAAGACCGCCGCGTTGTTCAAGGGCGCGTGCGAGTGCGGCGCGCTGTTGGCAGGCGGCGAGGACCACATGGTACGGGCGCTGGGGGAGTACGCCGAGAACCTCGGATGTGCCTTCCAGATCCACGACGACGTGATGTCGTACACAGTGGACACCGACGTGATGGGCAAGTCGGACACCAGCGACATCCGCAACGGCAGGCTCACCCTGCCGGTGATCCTGGCGTACTGGGAGTCGGACCCCGACGGCCGCCAGGCCATCACGGAAGTCCTCGTCGACGACGGCGATCCGATCGTGCGGCGGGACACGTTGATGGAGATCCTGGAGCGGACTGGCGCGATCACCGCCGCGGCCCAGCGGGCGGTGCAGTACTCGCGCGACGCAATCGACGCGTTACGCGCACTTCCGCCGTCACCGAGTGTGGACAGGTTGCGCGGGTTCGCCCAAGCGGCCATCGATCGGGACCGGTGAGGCGATGACTTCCAAGGGGAAGGTAGTCCTGGCCGAGCCGCGTGGCTTCTGTGCCGGCGTGCATCGGGCGATCGCGATGACCGAGCGTGCGTTGGAGATGCACGGCCCGCCGGTGTACGTGCGAAAACAGATCGTGCACAACCATTATGTGGTCGCTTCGCTTGAGCGCAGGGGTGCCCGGTTCGTCGAGGAGATCTCCGAAGTGCCGGAGGGCAGCGTGTGCGTGTTCTCCGCGCACGGGGTCTCGCCCGCCGTGCGGGAAGCCGCCGACCAGGCGAACCTCGACGTCATCGACGCCACCTGCCCGCTCGTGTCGAAGGTCCATCAGCAGGCCAAGCGCGCCACAAGGGACGGCCGGCTGCTGCTGTTGATCGGGCACAACAACCATGAGGAGACCGAAGGCACTCGCGGTGAGGTGCCAGAGCGGACGATCGTGGTCGAGACGGTCGAGGACGTGGACCGGCTCGGTCTTTCGCCGCATACGCCCGTGGCCTACCTGACACAGACGACGTTGTCGGTCGATGACACGGCCGAGGTCGTCGCCCGGATCCGCGAGCGGTTCCACGACGTGGCCGAGCCGGCGAGCGACACCATCTGCTACGCCAGCCAGAACCGTCAGAACGGCATCAAGTCCCTCGCCCGGCAATGCGAGCTCGTGCTGGTGGTGGGTTCGGAGAACTCCAGCAACTCGCAGCGGATGGTGGACGTCGCCAGGCAGGCGGGCGCGCGGAGCTATCTCGTGCCGGATGTGGGTCATCTGCGCGAGGAGTGGTTGCGCGATGTGCGCACCGTGGGGGTCAGTTCCGGCGCGAGCGCGCCGGATGTCCTGGTAGAGCAGGTCCTCGAGCGGCTCGCCGAGTACGGATACGGTGACGTGGACGTGGACATCACCGCAGTGGAGGACGTCGTTTTCTCGATGCCGCAGCGTAACCATGAGCGGTTGTTGCCGTCGGTGCGGCAGCCCTCGGATCTGCGCCGGATGTCCACGCCCGAGCTGACCAGGCTGGCCGGTGAGATCAGGACGTTGCTCATCGAGGAGGTGTCCCGCACCGGCGGGCACCTCGGCCCGAGCCTCGGCGTGGTGGAGCTGACCCTGGGCCTGCACCGGGTGTTCGACTCGCCTGCCGACCGGATCCTGTGGGATACCGGCCATCAGGCGTATGTCCACAAGGTACTGACCGGCCGGTGGCAGGACCTCGGTGGTCTGCGGACCCGGGACGGGCTGTCCGGCTATCCGTCGCAGGAGGAATCGCCGCACGACTTCATCGAGAACTCGCACGCTTCGACCGCGCTTTCCTATGCGTACGGCATGTCCAAAGCGGACTCGTTGCGTGGGGTCACCGGGCGACGAGTGATCGCCGTGGTGGGGGACGGCTCGCTGACCGGCGGCATGGCGTGGGAAGCGTTGAACTCCATCGCCGGGGAAGGCCGACCGGTCGTAATCGTCCTGAACGACAATGGCCGGTCGTACTCGCCGACCGTCGGCGGGCTGGCCCGCCACTTGGCAGGCAACGAACCGGACAAGTTCTTTACCACGCTTGGCCTGCGGTACATCGGTCCCGTGGACGGCCATGACATCGACGCAGTGCAGAACGCGTTGCGCGAGGCTGCCTCGATAGACGGCCCGGTGGTCGTGCATTTCCTGACCCGTAAGGGATATGGCTACGAGCTCGCCGAGAACGACCAGGTCGACCGGTTCCACGCGATCAAGCCGATGGATCCGCAGACCGGTGTGCCGGTCAAGGCCAGCGGCCGGTCGTGGACGTCGGTGTTCGCCGATGAGCTCGTCCGGCTCGGCGGTCTGCGTGAGGACGTCGTCGCGATCACCGCTGCGATGCAGGATCCGACTGGCCTGAGCCGGTTCGCCGAGCGGTATCCGGCTCGGGTCGTCGACGTCGGCATCGCGGAGCAGCACGCGGTCACCGCAGCGGCCGGGATGGCCATGGCCGGCATGCGCCCGGTCGTCGCGATCTACTCCACGTTCCTGAACCGTGCCATCGACCAGGTGCTGCTTGACGTCGCCTTGCACTCCTGCCCGGTGATCTTCGTACTCGACCGTGCCGGGGTGACCGGCGATGACGGACCGTCCCACAACGGAATGTGGGACATGTCGCTGTTGAACGTCGTGCCCAAAATGCGGATCGCGGCACCGCGCGACGCGGCGACGTTGCGCAGTGCCCTGCGCGGCGCTTTGGACACAGTGGACGGACCGTCGACCATTCGCTTTCCGAAGGGTGAAGTCGGTGACGAGGTGCCTGCCGCGTTCGGGTGTGCGGGGATCGACGTACTGCGCCCCGACCCCGTTGACGACGTGCTGCTCGTTTCGGTCGGCGCGATGGCCAAGTTGTGCATGGAGGTCGCCGAGTTGCTGCATTCGGACGGTGTTGGCGTGACTGTGGTGGATCCACGGTGGACCAAGCCGGTCAACCCGCTCCTGTCTGCCATGGCGCACCGGTTCAAGGTGGTCGCGACCGTCGAGG
The DNA here is from genome assembly GCF_900176515.1 of Kibdelosporangium aridum. Lineage (GTDB taxonomy): Bacteria > Actinomycetota > Actinomycetes > Mycobacteriales > Pseudonocardiaceae > Kibdelosporangium > Kibdelosporangium aridum. The sequence goes on along the minus strand of NZ_FWXV01000015.1, from coordinate 13,872 downwards.
ACAACGTCCGCGTCGGCGGGTTCGGCTCCTTGCTCGGGCAGCAGTTGCAGGACGCGAACGTGACCACTCCGGTGGTGAACTTCGGTATCCCGCAACAGTTCCTGGCACAGGGAAAGCGAGCCGAGGTACTGGCCGAATGCGGCCTGACCGCGGAGGTGATCGCCGCCGAGATCGTCGGCCGGTTGCTGGATCCGGCCTCTTGGCCTGCCGTCGAGGACGTCGAGACAAGCGGGCTGGTCGGATGAGCGTGAACTTGGGACTGCCTTCGCTGCCGCCGCCGGTTCTGTCGGAACGCCGCAAGACCCGGCAGTTGATGGTCGGTTCGGTGGGTGTCGGCAGCGAGTTCCCGGTGTCGGTCCAATCGATGACCACGACCGTGACCGCGAACGTGAACGCGACGTTGCAGCAGATCGCGGAGTTGACCGCGTCGGGTTGTGACATCGTGCGGGTGGCGTGTCCGTCGCAGGATGACGCGGAGGCGTTGCCGGACATCGCCCGTAAATCCAAGATCCCGGTGATCGCGGATATCCACTTCCAGCCGAAGTATGTCTTCGCCGCGATTGAGGCTGGGTGTGCGGCGGTGCGGGTGAACCCGGGCAACATCAAGAAGTTCGACGACAAGGTTCGCGAGATCGCGATGGCGGCCCGTGATCACGGCACGCCGATCCGGATCGGGGTGAACGCGGGCTCTCTGGATCCTCGATTGTTGGCCAAGCACGGCAAGGCGACGCCGGAGGCGTTGGTCGAGTCAGCGTTGTGGGAAGCGTCGCTGTTCGCCGAGCACGACTTCCACGACATCAAGATCTCGGTCAAGCACAACGACCCGGTGGTGATGATCCGGGCGTACGAGCTGCTGTCCGAGTCCTGTGACTACCCGCTGCACCTCGGCGTGACGGAAGCAGGGCCAGCCTTCCAGGGCACGATCAAGTCCGCCGTGGCCTTCGGCGCGCTGTTACGGCAGGGGATCGGCGACACGATCCGGGTGTCGTTGTCCGCGCCCCCGGTCGAGGAAGTCAAGGTCGGCACGCAGATCCTGCAGTCGCTGAACCTCCGGCCGCGCAAGCTGGAGATCGTGTCCTGCCCCTCCTGTGGTCGTGCCCAGGTGGATGTCTACACACTCGCGGACCAAGTGACCGCAGGCCTGGAGGGCATGGAGGTGCCACTTCGGGTCGCCGTGATGGGCTGCGTTGTAAACGGTCCTGGCGAGGCTCGCGAGGCTGACCTGGGCGTGGCGTCCGGCAACGGCAAGGGCCAGATCTTCGTACGCGGTGAGGTGATCAAGACGGTCCCGGAGCACCAGATCGTCGAGACGCTGATCGAAGAGGCCATGCGGATCGCCGAGGAGATGGGGGAGGCCGGGCAAGAGTCCGGCGCTCCCGTCGTCACCGTGTCCTGACTATTCGTCTACTGTGATCGCTTCACATGGACAAACACCGACAGCCCTCCGGACGAGATCATGGATCTCGGCCGGAGGGCTTGGCTGTAGCAGGATGACCGTCCCGTCCTTCTCGTCCTGATCGAAGACAGCCGGGGCGGTCATCGTGCAGTTGCCGATGCCACAGCACTTGTCGTGGTCGACAGTGATCCGCATGGTCACCACGTCACGGGGACGTCGTCGATGCCCATGACGTTGCCCATCGGGCGGAAGCTGAGTTCCTCGAACGGGACAGCGAGCCGCAGCGTGGGGAATCGGCGCAGCAGCGCTGGAAGGGCGATCCGCAGCTGCATCCTGGCAAGGGAAGCGCCGATGCAGTGGTGGATGCCGTGCCCGAAAGCCAGGTGCTGCTCAGGGTTGCGGGTGATGTCGAAGACGTCGGCGTTGGCATAGCGGGTCTCGTCGCGGTTGGCCGAGGGAAGGTGCACGAATACGTAGTCCCCGGCTTTGATCTCGGTTCCGCTGACCGTGACGTCCTCGGAAGCGGTCCGGATCAGCGTGGTGAACGAGATGGAGACGTACCGCAGCATCTCTTCAACGGCCTGCTCGGTGACTTCGGGCTGGTCCCTGATCACCGCGGCCTGGTCCGGGTGCTGGAGCAGCAGGACGACGGCCATCGCCATCATGTTGGCCGTGGCTTCGTGACCCGCGCTGAGCAACAGGTTGCTGATCCCGACGAGTTCCTCATCGGTGAGGTTGTCGGCGTGCTCACGGATGAGCATGCCGAGCATCGCCGAACCGGGGTTCGCTCGCTGCTTGGCGATGAGCTCGGCCATGTACTTCTGGCCTTCCAGGAAGAGCGCGAGCCCTTCCTCCATGTCGATGTCGCCGTCCACGGCCCCTCGTGCGCGGCGCTGGACGTCCTCGTGGTCCTCGACGGGGGCGCCGAGCAGCTCGCAGATGACCATGGCGGTGATCGGACGGGCGAAGGCGTCCAGTAGCTCCACTGTGGAACCGGCCTGCGCCATGGCATCGAGGTGCTGGTTGACGATCGCCTCGACCTTGGGCCGCAACCGTTCCATGCGCTTGACGCCGAACTCGCCCGCCACCATCCGCCGAAGACGCGTGTGCTCAGGCGGATTCATGGCCGCGAACATCCCAGGCGGCGTCGGCGGCTCCTCGACCGTGCTGTCCTCCTCGGACGCCCGCAACAACGTGATCGGGTTGACCGCGGTAGTGAACCGGTTGTCGCCAAGAATCGCCCGCACATCGGCATGCCGCGTGATCAACCAGGCAGGATGCCCACTCGGCAAGGTGAATCGGCTGACCGGCTCCTCCGCCCGCAGGTGGCTGATCTCTTTGGCAGGGTTGAACGGACAGGACGGATCACGCCGGAACGGCAGTGCCACCTCGGGAGCTTCGGTCATCGTGTTTCCTCTGACTGGGAGGCCATAATCTTCCCGAAATGCTTACCAGACAACAGGAAGTGTTCGCATTCGACGACTGGGTGCTCCACCGGGGTTCCGAGGCCGCACCGGTCGGCGACTGGACGGCGGCGGTCATGCCGTTCGTGCGCTGGCCAGTGGCGCCAAGGGACCACCTGAGCACCATGAAACCACGATGAAACCGCCGCAAACCACCCTTCCTCCACCCTCGTAGTCACCACTACGAAAGGAGGGGCGATGAGCGGAGCGGCGATCGTGGCGACTGGGTTGCGGAAGTCGTTCGGTGACAAGGTCGTGCTGGCCGGCGTCGACCTGGACATCGCCGAGGGGTCGATTTTCTCGTTGCTCGGGCCGAATGGGGCCGGGAAGACGACGACCGTGCACATCCTGTCCACGTTGATCCGGGCGGATGCGGGGCAGGTGCGGGTGGCGGGGCATGATCTCGCCACGCGGCCGGACGCGGTCCGGGCCGCGATCGGGGTCACCGGGCAGTTCTCGGCGGTGGACACGTTGCTCACCGGTACGGAGAACCTCGTTCTGATGGCCGGGTTGCACCGGCTGGGCCGGGAGGCGGGCCTGCGGCGTGCCGAGGAGTTGCTTGAGCAGTTCGAGCTGACCGAGGCGGCCGGGAAGATGGCGGGTACGTATTCCGGCGGCATGCGGCGGCGACTCGACCTGGCGATGACGTTGGTCGGCCGACCGCGGGTGATCTTCTTGGACGAGCCGACCACCGGGTTGGATCCGCGTAGCAGGCGGATGATGTGGCAGCACATCCGCGAACTGGCGGCCGACGGGGTCACGATCTTCCTCACCACCCAGTACCTGGAGGAGGCGGATCAGCTGGCCGACCGGATCGCTGTGCTCGACCACGGCACGTTGGTCGCCGAGGGAACCGCTGACGAGCTCAAGCGCCGGGTTTCGGGCGGGCACATCCGGCTGCGGTTCGCCAGCCCGGCAAGCCTCGACGCCGCCGTGCGGGTGTTTGGTGCGGTGTCACGGGATGACGAGGCGCTTGCCTTGCAGGTACCGAGCGACAGCGGGGTCCGGTCGATCCGGGAAGTGCTGGATCGGCTCGACACGGCCGGGATCGAGGTCGAGGAACTGTCCGTGCACACGCCTGACCTCGATGACGTTTTCCTCGCTTTGACCGGCCGGTCGGCAGCAGCACAGGAGGCAGTCCGATGATGTCCGACGCGGCCCTCATGCTCGGCCGCAACTTGCGGCACACCATGCGCAATCCGACAACTCTGTTCGGGTCGCTGATGGTGCCGATCCTGCTGTTGCTGATCTTCGTGTACATCTTCGGTGGCGCATTCAGCGTTGGCGTCGAGTACATCGACTACATCACGCCCGGCACCATCGTGCTGACGATGGGATACGGCGTGGCGTCGACCGCGATCGGCGTCGCCAACGACATGACGGCGGGCATCATCGCGCGGTTCCGGACGATGGCGATCAGCCGGACCGCTGTGCTCACCGGGCACGTTTTCGGCAGTGTGCTCCGGACGGTGGTGTGTGTCGCACTGGTCATCGGCGTCACGTTGATCATGGGATTCCGGCCGGCCGCTGACTTCGTGCAGTGGCTCGCGGTGGCGGGTCTGGTTGTCCTGCTCGCCATCGCGATCACGTGGTTGACCGTCGCGTTCGGACTGGCGGCCAAGACTCCCGAAGGGGCGAGTTTCCTTACCTTCCCCTTGGTGTTCCTGCCGTTCATCAGCAGTGCCTTCGCCCCGACGCAGACGATGCCCGCCGGGGTGCGGTGGTTCACGGATAACCAGCCGTTCACTCCGGTCATCGAGACGCTGCGCGGACTGTTGACCGGCACACCGATCGGCAACAGCGGGATATTCGCGGTGGGCTGGTGCCTCGTGCTCGGACTGGGCGGTTACCTCTGGGCGCGTGCGCTGTTCAACCGCGATCCGGTGCGCTGATCCAAGGCCGCCAACGCGGCGGCGACCAGGCCGTCGTTGTCGAGTTTGGCGTACGTCGACTGCGCGTCGGCGTACGCCTGCTCATCGGCTTGCTCGGCGACCGCACGGATTCGTGCCGGTGCCATGGTCGGCTGAAAACCGCGTGAGAAACGGAAAGCCTCCGCCAACGCGATCATTCTCGCGCCCGGCTGCGCCTGTCCGTCGGCGATGTCCGCCACCGCGATCGCGGCCAGAACCGCGCCATAGCAGGGGAACATCGGTGTGGAAGGACGGTGGCTGAGGATGTCGGCGAGCACGTCCGGCAGCCGCTTGGCGATGTCCGCGACCACCTCGAGACGTCCGTGGTGGGCGTGGGCGATGACGCTGGTGGCCTGGACGTCCAGAAACCAGGCTTCCTGACTGGCCTGGTCGACGCCGAAGGCCGGGTCGTCGATGGTGCTCATCCGGTCGGTCACCCGCCGCCACGACCTCAGCCCTGCGTCAACCTGTCCGCGGGCGAGCATGAGCTCGGTGCGCATGGCCAGCCCGACCACGTCCTCGACGCCCGGGTTCGTGGCTTCCTCGATCCACCGTTCGGCCGCGTCGAGGTCGCCGATCTGCAAGCAGGCCATGGCCAACGCCCACCGCCCGCGAATCGAGCCCGCGCTCGCCCCGAGTTCGGTCAGCAGGGACAACGTGGCCGCCAGGTGCCGCAGCGCCCGCTCGCCTTGGTCGGTCTCAAGGGACAGTTCACCGATGCGGGAATGCGCGACGGCAGCCATCAACGGGCCCGGTAGCGCTTTGGCCGCCTCGAGCATTCGCTCGGCCGATGCCAGCGCATCCGTGAGATCCCCGGCCCGTTGATGGCGGAAACTCTCGACCCCGTTGGCCAGCCACACCAGCATCGGTTCATGGCTGGGTGGTGGGTCGGCACGCACGATCGCCTGGACGGCTCCCGCGATGGTGGCCGTCGATCCTGGCGGCAGACGGCGCAGGACGGCCATCGACCGTGTCGCGTTTGGACCCTCGACGAGGTAGGTGAAGACGGCGCACACCGCGGCCGCCATCCGGACGATGCCGACATGCGCGGGTTCCGGCCGGGAATGCGACAGGATCCACTCGGTCTGCTTGGTCAGCCACGCCATGCGGGCGAGATTGGACTCCACGAGCGCGAGCGTGCCAAGGACAGCCGTCGCCGCCGCAGCCGTCACGCTGTCGTCGAGGTCCAGCGCGTGCCGCAGCGCCAAGGTCAGGTTGTCCTGCTCCGCGCGGATCAGGTGCGCGAACGGGACGGGGTCGTCGCCGACCAGCGAATCGTGATGCGCGATCCCGAAACACCGTGCCCATTCGACGAAACGCCTGGTCACCTTCTCGGTCTCGCCGGGCTCCCTGCGGGCCAGGCTGAATTCACGCACCGTCTCCAGCATCCGGTATCTCGTACCGGACGGCGTGTCGGTCACCTTCAGCAGGGACTGCTGGGTCAACTGGGTCAGGACGTCCAGTGCGTCGCCGCTCTCCAGCATGTGCTCGGCCGCGGTGGCGGTGAACCCGCCAGGGAAGATCGACAACGCCCGCATCGCGGCCTGGCTGGCGTGGTCGAGCAGGTTCCAGCTCCAGTCGATCACGGCCTGCAGCGTGCGGTGTCGTTCAGGGGCGTCCCTGGCACCGCCACGCAGCAAGGCGAAGCGGTTTTCCAGCCGGGCAGCGATGTCCGCGATCGACATGACCGCGACCCGCGCGGCGGCAAGTTCCAGCGCGAGCGGCAACCCGTCCAGCTTGCGGCAGACGTCCTCGACCACGGCGGGATGCAAGTCCACAGTAGAGCGTGCGGCTCGGGCGCGGCTGACGAACAGTTCGACGCTCGCCGCCAGGCTGAGCTCCGGAAGGTGGTAGACGGACTCCGACGAGATGCCGAGCGGCGCACGGCTGGTGGTGAGCACGCGCAAGTCGTCGCGTACGGAGACCAGAGCCTGTGCGAGTTCGGCGGTGCCGTGGACGACGTGCTCGCAGTTGTCGAGAACCAGCAGCGTCGGGCCGTACCCGAGAGCGTTGACGATGCCGTTGAACAACTCCGCAGGCGTCCCGCCGATGCCCAAAGCTGACGCGACCGCGCCGACGACCTCGTCATCGGTCGCGACACCCGCCAAGGGGACGACATGGACGGCGTGCTGCATCGCCTGGCGGCTGACGGCGTACGCGAGACGAGTCTTGCCCAGCCCGCCGGGGCCGACGATGGACGTGACCCGCGAATCGGAGATCATGCCGGTCACCGTGGCGACGTCGGCGTCCCGGCCGACCAGCGGGTTCGGTTCGACAGGCACACCCGATCGGGCCGGAACCGAACCCTGCAACAGCTGCTGGTGCACGGCCTGCAGGCTGCGACCCGGATCGGTGCCTAGCTCGTCACGCAGCGAACGCCGATAGGTCTCGTAGCGAGTGATGGCCGCCGACGGCCCAGCAGTGGCCGACTCACAACGCAGCAGTTCGAGCAGCACTTCCTCGTCACGAGGCCGCTCGCGAAACACCTCGGCAAGCGGCTCGACGGCCTCGGCATGACGTCCTAGCCGCGACAACGCCAACGCGCGAATACGAACCAGCGAACGGTATGTGCTCATCCGCTCGGCCCGCAGTGTCGACAGTGGATCGAACAACTCGGCGCCGAGCTGAGCGCCGTCCCAATGCGCGAGGCCGGTCTCAGCGTGGTCCAGCGCGGCGGCATGATCGTGTCCCCGATAACACTGGGCGCTCGCAGCGGCACTGAGCAGTACGGCGGAAGCGTCGACCTGGTCTTCGGCCAATGACAGCCGGTAACCGGTCGGCGTGCTGGTGATCAGGTCACTGCCGAGTTGGGAGCGGGCACGCGAGACCAGGATCTGCAGCGCTTTGGCCGGTTTCTCCGGCTGCTCGTCCGGCCATAGCTCGTCCACCAGGCGCGACGCGCTGCACCCGGTCCGCAGATCGCTCGCCAGGGCGGCGAAGAGATTGCGCATCCGTGGCCCGGTGATCTCTTTGCCGCGGCAGGACACTCGCGACAACAGGATCAGATCGACGGCCACGTGGCAAGGGTAGTTGGAGCCGCGTCAGTCCGGAGCGTGATGGTGTCAAGACGCTCGTCCGTCCCGTGCAATTCGTGTGTATCAAATGGCGTCGCCGTCGCATCCGTTCAGACGACCCATTCCTGGACCGCGGGGAGAGATCCATGACCACACGAAAGCTCAGAGCCGGAGCGCTCGCGCTAGTGACGGGTGCGTTACTCGCTGGCGCCGCGTCTCTCGGCGGCGCTGATCCAGCACCGGCCAGCCCGGCGACCGCGCCGCACTTGGCGCCTGTCTGGACCAGCCACTTCGGCAGCGGCAAGTACCAGGCGTCGCCGGTTGTGGCAGGTGACTTCGTCTACATCGGCGACGAGAACGGATACCTCACGAAGTTTCCGCTGCGGACGGGGACCGCCTCGACGGCGACCCCGCCCACGTTCCAGCCGACCTGGTCGACCAACGAGTGCTTCAACAGCATCTTCTCGAAGCCCGCTGTCGGGAACGCCAAGGTGTACGTCTCCACGATCGCCGGCTATGTCTGTGCGTTCGAGGACAGCACGGATCCCGACCCGGATCTTCAGTGGCGTCAGGCCATGCCGAGCGGTGGCTGGGCCAACGGGCCTGTGCTGGTCGGCGACACGATTTACGTGTCGGGCCACAACGGCGACATCCTGGCCTTGAACGCGGAAACGGGTGCGCCGCGGTGGCGGACGAACGTCGGCGGTGCCAACGCCCAGAACCCGCTGCTCGGCTCGCCGATCGTGCTGGGTGGCAAGGTCTACGTCGGCACGTCCGACGGGCGCGTCATGGCCGTGACTCCGCCCACGGGCGGTGCCCCGGCGACCGTGACCGAGTTGAAGAAGTTCAACGGCGGCCGGATCAGCGACACGCTCGCCACCAACGGCACCCACCTGTACGCCGCGGTCAACTACGTGACATCGCCGAGCGTGGGCCGGGTCCACGCGGTATCGCTGACGACCGCTGGCGTCGTCCGGTGGGACCGTGACACCGGCCTCGATCCGACCTACAGCGGGCGGATGCAGGCACCTGCGGTTGCCGACGGCATCGTCTACGTCCCGACCAAGGTCAACGTCGTCTACTACGACAGCGAGACCGGGGCCAGGACAGCGCTCGCCGACGCTGGTGACAACCAGCCGACCACGCCGACCGTCGTCAACGGCGTCGCCTACGTGGGTGGTTTGCAAGCCAGCGGCAGGGCGAGCGGAGCATTGCAGGCGTTCGATGCCAAGACCGGCGTGACGCTGTACTACTCCCACACACCCACGGTGGCCTACACCAGCCCAGCGGTCGCGCCCAACGGCATCGTGTTGCTCGGCGGCGGAAACTCCGGGCAGGGTGCAGGTGTTGTGTGGGCGTATGCACCGCACAGCGGGACACACAACAACTAACCACACGAATCGGGCGCCGCACGGGATGCGGCGTCCGAACGCTGTCCGCTGTAGACAATCTACCGTCTGGCCGCTTGGGGCAAGACGTGATGATCATTCGGGTCCTTTGGGGCGAGTTCCGTCGACCGCGCCGGGTGTTCGCAAGTAGACACTCGGTGGAGGTTGGCACAGGATGGACATCGAGGTGACGCGCGCCACCATGCGGTTCGGTGGCGTACGAGCCGTTGACGACCTCAGTTTCCGTTATGCCGCAGGTGGTGTCCTAGGTCTGATTGGCCCGAATGGTGCCGGGAAGACCACCCTGCTGAACGCGTTGTCCGATGTGTCGCGATTGGACTCCGGGCGTATCCGGTTGCGTGGTAACGACATCACCAGGCTCGGCCCGGAGAAGGTGGCCAGACTCGGCGTCGCGAGGACGTTTCAGAACCTCCAGGTGTTCGGCTCCCTTTCGGTGCTGGACAACGTACTGGTCCCGCGCTGGGCATTGGGCAAAGGCGCTGACCGTGCGGCAGGGCTGGCCGTCCTCGACCGGGTGGGCATTGCCGAGCACGCAGACCGGCTCGCGGGCACGCTGGCCTACGGCCTGCAACGCAGAGTAGAACTCGCGCGGGCACTCGCAGCCGAACCCGAGCTTCTGCTGCTCGACGAACCACTGGCCGGACTGTCCCGTGTGGAGGGTAACCGGGCTGCGGAACTGTTCGCCGACCTGGCCGACGACGGCATCACCGTCGTCCTGGTCGAACACGACGTGAGCAGTGTGCTGGCCGTCTCCAGGCACGTTGTCGTGCTGGACCGCGGCACTGTGCTGGCGAGTGGCACACCTGACGAAGTCGTCGCGGATCACGCCGTCCGGCGCGCCTATCTCGGCGAGGAGGACTGAGGTGCTCCACGCGGAAGGAATCGTTGCCGGGTACGGCGCCATCGAGGCGTTGCACGGAGCCGACTTCACGGTGGCCCCGCACGAGGCCGTGGCGTTGGTCGGTCCGAACGGGGCCGGGAAGAGCACCTTGTTCGGCGTGATCTCCGGATTGCTCCGACCGTGGAATGGGAAGGTCGTGTTCGACGGCCAGGACGTCACCCGCTGGTCAGCGGAACGGCGTGCGCTGGCAGGGCTGACCCTGGTGCCGGAGGGCAGGCGCGTGTTCGCCGGGCTGACCAGCGAGGAGAACCTCCGGCTCGGGGCGTACCGGCGGGCTCGTGGCCGGGATGTCACCGGCCGGATGGCCGAGGTGTTCGATCTCTTTCCACGGCTGGCCGAACGCAGGCGCCAACGTGCCGGCCTGCTGTCCGGCGGTGAGCAGCAGATGCTCGCCATCGGCCGGGCGCTGATGGGCCGTCCACGGCTGCTTCTGCTGGACGAGCCGTCGCTTGGGCTGGCTCCGCTCGCCGTGCGTGAGGTCGCCGACGCGCTGACGCAACTGGTCCACACCGGGGTCACGATCGCTCTCGTGGAGCAGAACGCCGCTGTCGCGTTCGGCGTCGCGTCACGTGGCTACCTGCTTGACCGCGGACAGGTCGTGGCCGACGGCTCAGTTGACGACCTGCGGGACGACGTTCGCGTGCACGCCGCCTACCTGGGAGAAGCGCGTGGCTGAACTGTTCACCGGGTTGGCGACCGGCACGACGTACGCCATGGTCGGTCTCGGGATCGCGTTGATCTTCCAGGTCACCGGCGTGATCAACTTCGCGCAGGGTGACTTCGTGATGGTCAGCGGCCTGGTGTTCGCCACGCTGAGGGCCAACGGCATCGTCACGCCGGTCGCTGTCCTGATCGCGGTCGGCGTCACCACTGTGATCGGAGCCCTCACACACCTGCTGGTGATCGCTCCGGCGCGCCGGGCGGGTCACGACCGGTTGATGATCCTGACCATCGGCGTTTCCATTGTCCTGCAGGGCGCCGCGCTGCTGATCTTCGGCGCCGACTCGCGTTTCGCGCCGGAGTTCACACCCGGCGAACCCTTGCGTCTCGCCGGGGTTGCCGTGCCGCGACAGTACTTCTGGTGCGCCGGGGTGACCATCGTCGTCGTGGCGCTGCTGTGGTTCTTCTTGACGCGCACGGCGACCGGCACCGCGATGCGGGCCAGCGCCATGGATCCCGGCGCGGCCCAGCTGACCGGAATCTCGCCGAACCGCATGGGACTGCTCGTGTTCAGCCTCGCCGCGGCCCTCGCGGCCGCGGCGGGATCCGTGCTCGCGCCACTACAGCCGCCGGACGCGACAATCGACGTCCGGCCGGATTCAGAACAGTGCGGAGAACCACTCCGGGCTGCAACCCTCAGCCCTCGCGGTCCTGGAGATCCGGGACGGCCAATGGCATCTGACGAACTAGGTGCGGGTAACAGTGAACAACAACGGTGAACGAACGCCGAGCTGCGCGACAGATTCGGCGACGACCTCAGCCAGCCAACCAATCGCGTCGCACGACCACTCGGCAAGCTGCCCGCGCAGCACCACACCGTTGAGCGGCGGGCCGTTCCAGAAACTGTCGTCGAACGGCGGCAGAAGGACATCGCTGCGGCTGGTGGTGTGGTGAGACGTGCCCACGAACACGTCCTGGTCCAGATGACCTAGGCGGTTGGCGAGTTCGTCCGTGACAGCGAGGATCGAGGAATCCTGGCCGCTGTCGGCGCGCACGTCCACAGGTGTGGCCGAGCGCGGATCGCGGTTGGTGAACCAGGGGATTGTCCGCATCGACGGCACTTTCGCGTACGCGGGGCGTGTTGTGGCGGCCAGACCTCGAAGCGGCAAGAGAAGCTGCACCGCGGAAAGGTCCAGCGTTCCGGCCCTGGATGTCGCGTCGTGGGCGCATCGCAGGAACGGCTGCACGGGAAGTGGCCGATCACTCGGCACCGCACTGGCTTCGACTTGGAACCACGAGGCCAACTCGGCGTTCGCCGCGAGAGGGTGGTCCCATCCGGCGTCGTTCATCGCCCACAGCCCGGGCGCTTCACCGTCGGCCAACCACCCCATGGCGAGCGACCGGTGGTAGAACAGCGAATAGGCGTCGTGTTCGGGGTCATGCCAATTATGCGGCACGAACTTGCCGTACAGTGCGGCGAACATGGTGCCCGCGGTTGGCTGCGCCGCGGGCGCGATGCCCGGTTGTGCCGTCATTCCAGTGAGATTACCGGTGTCGTGTCATCGGCGTAGACGAAAAATCAATTCGCCGTCAACATTCCGGGGCCAGCATTCGTCTCATGCAGACAGACATGCCACGCCGGGCCTTCATCGGCACGTCGGCCGCCGCGATCGCGGCCGTGTCACTGTCCGGGCAAGCCTCAGCGGCGCCGGAAGCCAACTCCGCGATCAGGCCGTTCACAGTGGCCATCCCGCAGGGACAACTCAATGACTTGCGCCGTAGGCTGGTCGCGACGCGGTGGCCGATCAAGCAGACCGTTGCGGACCAGTCGCAGGGCGTTCAGCTGGCGAAGCTGAAGGCCCTGGTCGAACACTGGATCAAGAAGTACGACTGGCGCCGGTTCGAGGCGAGACTGAACTCGTTCCCCCAGTTCACAACCAGGATCGATGGCTTGGGCATCCACTTCCTGCACATCCGCTCCAAGCACCGGGACGCGTTGCCGCTGATCCTCACGCACGGCTGGCCGGGGTCGATCGCCGAGATGCTCAAGGTGATCGGGCCGCTGAGCGACCCGACCGCGCACGGTGGCAAGGCCGAGGACGCCTTCCACCTCGTGATCCCGTCGATGCCCGGCTACGGCTTCTCGGAAATCCCCACCACACCCGGCTGGGGTCCGGACCGGATCGCCCGGGCATGGCACGAATTGATGCGGCGCCTTGGCTACCAGCAGTACGTGTCCCAGGGCGGTGACTGGGGCGCGGTGATCTCCGACAAGCTCGCCGCGCAGAAACCGCCCGGACTGCTGGGCATTCACGTGAACATGCCGGCGACGGTTCCGCCGGTCATCGCCAGGATCCTCAACAACGGCGACCCGGCGCCGAAGAACCTCGCACCCGACGAGAAGCGTGCCTTCGACGCCCTGGACGAGTTCTACCGCAAGAACACCGGCTATTCGGCGATGATGGTGACACGGCCGCAGACTGTCGGTTATGGACTGTTCGACTCGCCGGTCGGGCTGGCGGCGTGGATGTACGACAAGTTCGCGCAGTGGACCTACAGCGGTGGTGAACCGGAGCGTTCGTTGACCCGTGACGAGATGCTCGACGACATCACGCTGTACTGGCTCACCGGTACAGCGATCTCCTCGGCCCAGTTGTACTGGGAGAACAACGCGAACAACTTCAACGCCGTGGACATCGACATCCCGGCGGGCATCACGGTGTTCCCTGGCGAGATCTACCGTGCCCCACGCAGTTGGGCCGAACGGGCGTACCACGAGCTGATTTACTTCAACGAGGTGGACAAGGGTGGTCACTTCGCGGCTACTTAGAGACTTGGCGTAGGACCGATGTCTGGCCAGACTCGGTCCAGGTGCCTGGCGAGTCGCTCTCTCATTGCGGCTGCCCGCCGGTTGGTTGGCGTGGCTCTCTCATGGCTTGCGGTCTCGCCGGGCACCGCGTGAGGAGAGGCTCAAAAGGGGTTTGCCCAGCTCGAAGTAGCGGTGCCCTCCTTGCTGACACCTCATACCTCAGCCAAGGAGGAACCCGGTGACGGTGATCATCGGCATGGACCCCCACAAACGATCAGCCACGATCGAGGTGATCGACCAACGCGCACAC
>NZ_FWXV01000018.1 GCF_900176515.1 Kibdelosporangium aridum | reverse complement strand
GGCCAGCTTGGCCAGGCGCTCCTGCAGCTTCTCGCGGTCGTAGTCCGAGTCGCTCTTCTCGATCTCAGCGCGGATCTGGTTGACCCGGCCCTGGATCTGCTCGGCGTCACCGGCACCCTCGACGATCGTGGTCTCGTCCTTGGTCACGACGACCTTGCGGGCCTTGCCCAGCAGCGAGATGTCGGCGTTGTCCAGCTTGAGGCCCACGTCCTCGCTGATGACCTGACCGCCGGTCAGGGTGGCCATGTCCTGCAGCATCGCCTTGCGGCGGTCACCGAAGCCAGGAGCCTTGACCGCGACGGACTTGAAGGTGCCACGGATCTTGTTCACGACCAGGGTCGCCAGGGCCTCGCCCTCGACGTCCTCGGCGATGATCAGCAGCGGCTTACCGGCCTGCATGACCTTCTCCAGCAGCGGGAGCAGGTCCTTGACCGAACTGATCTTGCCTTGGTGCAACAGGATGTAGGGCTCGTCGAGGACCGCTTCCTGACGCTCGGGGTCGGTCACGAAGTAACCGGAGATGAAGCCCTTGTCGAAGCGCATACCCTCGGCGAGCTCCAGTTCCATGCCGAGCGTGTTGCTCTCCTCGACGGTGATCACACCGTCCCGGCCGACCTTGTCCATCGCTTCGGCGATCAGCTCGCCGATGGTCCGGTCACCGGCCGAGATCGACGCCGTCGCCGCGATCTGCTGCTTGGTCTCCAGCTCCGTGGCGGACTTCAACACGTGCTCGGCCACGGCCTCGACAGCCTGCTCGATGCCCCGCTTCAACGCGATCGGGTTGGCTCCCGCCGCGACGTTGCGCAGGCCCTCGCGAACGAGCGCCTGTGCCAGCACGGTGGCGGTAGTGGTTCCGTCGCCAGCGACGTCATCCGTCTTCTTGGCAACTTCCTTGACCAGCTCGGCCCCGATCTTCTCCCACGGGTCCTCGAGCTCGATCTCCTTCGCGATGGACACACCGTCATTGGTGATCGTCGGCGCGCCCCACTTCTTCTCCAGCACGACGTTACGACCCCTCGGGCCGAGCGTCACTTTCACGGCGTCGGCGAGGATGTTCATGCCGCGCTCGAGTCCACGACGAGCGTCCTCGTCGAACGCCAGCATCTTCGCCATGGCGTTGTCCTCCCATGTCGACCTGAACTGACACGTGCCGAGCGGGCCCCATCGGCCCGGCCATGGGCGGGCGGCACGCCCACCCGATTAGCACTCACCCGAGTCGAGTGCTAATTCTCAAATAGCACTGTCGCGGCACGAAAGCAACTGAACCGTTCGCGCAATCAGCGGCTACTTGGAGACTTGGCGTAGGACCGGTGCGTGGCGGTCAAGAGGGACTTACGCGGCGAACCCGCCGTCCACCAGGACAGAGCTTCCGCTGACGTGGCGACCACCAGGACCGGCCAGGGTAGGCCACCATGCCGGCGACGTCCTGCGCGTGGCCGTAATGGCCGACGGCGATGAATCCCCGAAGGTAGTCAGCAGCGGGTCCCTCCGCGGGGTTCATGTCGGTGTCCGTCGGGCCGGGATCTACCACGACCGCTGTGATTCCGCGCGGGCCCAGATCCCGAGCCAATCCCTTGGTCAGGCCCTTGAGCGCCGACTTGCTCATCGCGTACAACGTCATTCCCGGCCCGGGCAGCCGTTCGATCAAGCAGCTGCCGATGTTGATGATCCGGCCACCATCAGTCATGTGGGCGGCCGCAGTCTGTGCGGCGATGAACACCGATCGGGCATGGATCGCCAAGGTGCGGTCCACGTCCTCCAACGTCACCTCGTCCAAGGGCCCCGAGGGAAACACGCCAGCGTTGTTGACCAGGATGTCCAGTCCGCCGAACTCAGCTGCCGCCACGTCGACCGCGGCCCGCACGGCCTGACCGTCCGCGTTGTCGGCCTGAATAGCCAGTGCACCCCACAGGCTGCTCAGTAGACCACCTGGTGCATCGGGCCAGTCCCGACGCGACCGTGGACGCGGTCTTCACCTCTCGCGGCATCCAGATCGCCCGTACGTCCAGCATGAGTACTACCAACAGGGACAGGCTAGCGGACGGCCGAACTCGTAGCATTGCAAGCAAAAGGTCGTGGCTAGCCGGGTTTTTCCGCCACACGACATCCAAAAGGATGAACGGACGTCGAATGCGAAAACGCGGAACCTGATAGTTCACCACCATTCACTACAGTGACCGGCCTCTTTTACGGCGGTTGAACTGTAGCGTTATCGGCGAAATGAAACTCCACCGCGCATGCATTGCAAGCCGGGGGCACATTATCGCGCGATTTCAGTAAGACGCAGTAATGCGCAGATCGAAAAGGGTGATGACATGGCGGTACCACTTGCGGACCGGCGAGCGCTGGTGACCGGGGGTTCGCGCGGTATCGGAAGGGCGGTCGTGCGACGGCTGGCGGGGGACGGCGCTGCGGTCGCCTTCACGTACAGCGCCTCGGCCGCCGCGGCTGAGAAGCTGGTGGCCGAGGTCGCCGAAACCGGGGGCACCGCGATCGCGCTTCAGGCCGACAGCGGTGATCCCGAGCAGGTGACCAGGTCGATCGACGAGACCGTGACCCAGTTGGGCGGCCTGGACATTCTCGTCAACAACGCCGGCATCCTCCCCGCGGGTCCCATCGAATCGCTGACCATGGATCAGTTCGACCGGTTGGTCGCCATCAACATCCGGGGTGTCTTCGCCGCAATCCAAGCGGCGCTGCCGCATCTGGGCACCACCGGTCGCATCATCAACATCGGCAGCATCAACGCTGACCGGGTGCCCCTGGCCGGAATGTCGATCTATGCGATGTCGAAGGCGGCGGTCGCCGGACTGACGCGCGCGCTGGCCCGCGAACTCGGGCCCCGCGGTATCACGGTCAACAACCTTCAGGTAGGACCCACCGCGACCGACATGACCCCCGAGGACAGCGAGATCGCGGGCACGCTGCGCGAACTGATGGCACTCGGGCGCTTCGGCCAGCCCCAAGAAATCGCCAGTGCAGTCAGCTACCTGGCCGGGCCGGAAGCAGCGTTCATCACCGGCGCCAACTGGAACGTCGACGGCGGCTTCACTGTCTGACTCGGCGAAGAGGCCGGATGAACCCGGCCCGTTATCCCGCCTCGGTGTTCTGGAAATGGCGCCGCGGTGGGAAACCAACGCCGCACGTGAAACCAGCCTGTCCCCGCAGGCCCAGGTCCGACTGATGGAGCAGCACATGCCCGAAGCGGTTCACACAACTTCCCCCGCCGTAGTGCGCGGAGGAGACCGTCTTCCGGGCAAGGCGCTCCTCGGGCTCTTCCTCACCGGGTTCGTGGGCATCCTCACCGAGTGCCTGCCAGCGGGCCTGCTCCCGGACATGGCCCGTTCGCTGCACACGAGCGTCGCGCTCACCGGCCAGACCGTCACCCTGTACGCCGCGGCCACCTCGATCGCGGCGATCCCCCTCACGCGCGCGTTCTCGAAGTGGCCGCGCAAGAACGTGCTGCTGGTGGCCCTGGCCATCGTGGCCGTCACCAACGCACTCACCGCCCTGTCCGACAACTACACGCTGACCCTGGTGATCCGGTTCGTCGCCGGCCTGGGCACGGCCATGATCTGGCCACAGCTCGGCGGATACGCCGCACGGCTCGCCCCCGCGGGACAGCAGGGCCGCGCCATCACCGTCGCCCTGGCTGGAACGCCCATCGGGCTAGCCCTGGGCATTCCACTGGGAACCTGGCTCAGCACCCTGGGCGGGTGGCAGGCCGCCTTCTACTCGTGCGCCGGCCTGACCGTGCTGACCATGCTGTGGGCGCTGGTGACGTTGCCGAATCTGCCCGGCCTGCCGGTGGACCAGCGCCGCAAGGTTTCCGACACCCTGGTGATCCCCGGGCTGCGCGTCATCCTGTTCGCGATCGCCGCATACATGATCGCGCACAACATCCTCTACACCTACGTCAGCGACTTCCTGCGGCACGTGGGTATGGAGGGCCGGACGGGGTTGGTGCTGTTCGTCTTCGGCGTCACGTCCGTGCTGAGCACCCTCGTGGTCGGCATGCATATCGACCGCCACCTGCGCAAGCTCGTGGTGGCCAGCACTGTGCTGTTCGCGATCAGTGTGCTCGTCCTGGCAGTGCTCTCCGACGCGCCCGCGCTGGTCTACATCGCCGTCGGGGCCTGGGGCTTCGCCTTCGGCAGTTCCGCCTCCCTGTTCATCGGCGCCGCGATCAACGCCTCCCGTGAGGCCGCCGACGTCGCCCAGTCGATCGTCATTACCGTCATTTCGGGGTCCATCGCGGCTGGCGGCCTCGTCGGCGGCCTGCTCATCGCGGGCCTGGGAGCCGCGTCAATCACGTGGGCTGCGCTGGCGCTGCTGGTCGCCGCCACCGCGGCCGTCACCGGCGGAAGGAAGCACGCCTTCCCCAAGAACGCCTGACGCGGTCCACCCGCGGCTGCCGACCGTTTCGGCGTTCGGGCTACGCGGTCGATTCCCGCGGAGACCCCGGTTCGATGGCGTCTGGGCGAGCAGCTTCATCAGGTCATCGGCAGAATGACCTGGAAACCACCCCCGCTCGCCGGCCGGGCGTATGCCGTGACTGGCGGCAATGCCGGAATCGGCTACTTCATCGCCGAACAGCTCGCTGCCGCGGGCGCCGACGTCGTACTCATGGACCGGAACGCCGAACGAGTACAAGTTGCCGCGGACGCTATTCAGAGTCACACCGGAAAGGCAGTCGCCGCCACTGTCGAGCCGTCGGTGACCGGCACGCAGAGCGTCTTCCGTGCACTGTCCATTGTGCACGCTTTTTCCGCGCGACAGCCCACCCTCACCGGCCCTGAGGTGGAAGGCCTGCAGTCCACCGTGGCCGTTGAGCCTGCCGATGCCGCTCTGCTTGAACCCGCCTTCCTACTGAGCGCCTGTTCGATCGTCTGGGGCGATCCTCGGCAAGTTCAGTTCGGGACGTTCACCAGCACTGGCCGGGGGCGGGCCGGTGAGGCATTGATCGGGGGAACAGATGCGTCCGTTCCGGGGTTGGGCGTGGCATGAGCCAACTCGTAGACCGCACGATCACTGCACTTCGCTCCGAGCATGACACGCTTGCCGGTCTCGTGCGCACCCTTACCGACGATCAGTTGGCCGCCACGAGCGGTGCCGCGGAATGGACGGTCGCCCAGGTCCTTTCCCACCTCGGTAGCGGTGCGGAGATCGGCCGCGCGCCGATTGTGCGGGCGGCCGGAGAGACCGTGACGGCCGAGGACAACCAGACGATCTGGGCCCGTTGGGACGCGTCCGCGCCGCGAGCGCAGGCTGAGGGCTTTCTGGAATACGACAGCCGCTGGCTCGACACCGTCGAGGCGCTCACCCCCGAGCAGCGCTCGTCGCTGACCGTCGACCTCGGGTTCCTGCCGGAGCCGGTCCCGCTGGTGACCGCCCTGGGCATGCGGCTCAACGAGGTGGCCAACCATTCCTGGGACGTGCGCGTGGCATTCGACGCGCACGCCGAAGTGGACGCCGATTCGGCCGCGGTACTCGTCGACCTCCTGACCGGGCCCGTGGCCTTCATGCTGAATTTCCTCGCGAAGCCGGCCGAGCTCGCCGCCCCGGTGTCCGTCGCGGTCCCAGGCGCCGGTCTGGTGATCGATGACGCGGTCACCGTGGTTGACCATGTCGAGTCACCTTCCGCGACGTTCAACGGGCCGCCGGAAGCGTTTGTCCGGCTGATCAGCGGCCGTCTCAAGGCCCCGTACGACAACGGCGTCACCATCGACGGCAACATCACACTCGACGACCTGCGTCGCGTTTTCCCCGGCTTCTGACGGATCATCGGCGACCTTTGCGACAGTGGTCGTGTCCGCTGCTGGCGGCCACGGCTCGCAGGGTGCCCGTCGGCTCACGGCTGGCGATGAACGCGGTCGTCAGCCGCACGATCGAACGGTGCAAGAAAACCGTTGCCAGCGTGTCGATCAACCAACCCACCGCGAAGCCGGCGATCACATACCACGACGGCGACCGGGTGATCCACAGGAAGATGCCAGCCCCCAGGGCACCGACCAGGGCCAGGACAGCGACTCCCTGGAAGGCGAGCCTGGTCGGGTGCAAAGCGACGACGTGCCACTGAACAGTCGCTCGGCGTTCGGCCTCGGCGCGAAGCGCCGCGTACTCGGCCAGGAGGATCTGGGTCGCGTCATCCGGGCGTCCGTCCATCCGAGAATCATCCCGGCGGATACCGCGGTCGCACCAGGCTCCGGTCAGTGATACGTGGCCTGGACCTCGACTTCGATCAACCAGCCAGGCACGGCCAGACCGGCCACCTCAAGCGTCGCACGAGCAGGCCGGGCCGGGTTGAGGATCTTCGCTGGAGCCGCTGCCCCGGTTCCGGTCGGCACCGGGATCGGTGCGCCGGTGCCGAGGTCGACGTTGGCGAAGAACTGGCGGTAGGCCCGGTTCCAGCCGGCGTAATCGGCATCGGACGCACCCGCGGGGCGTTTGAGATAACACTTCATCGTGATTACGTCACGAGGGCGCAGTCCCACGGTCGTCAGGTTGTCCACGATCCGGGTCAGTGTGTTCCAGGCCTGTGCCTCGGTGACGGTCACGCCGGCCGGTAGCTTCCCACCGGGGAACAGTGAGAGGTCGACGTACTGTTCCGGCGAGCCGGCGGGCGCGGACGGATTCGCCGCGGCCGGCCCGAGTCCGCTGCTCGTGTACACGGCCACCATGCTGCCGACCGCGACACCGTTGGCGATCGAAGGATTGGTGCCGCCCGGCGGCAGGTTGAAGCGAACCTCGGTGGGACGTGGGGCTTTTCGCCCACCGGACGCTGCCGCGTCCGTGGTGCCGACGCCGAGTGCCGCGGCTGTGCCACCGGCGACGATGCCCAATCGCCGACGTGAGAACCGGTTCATGTGCTTACCTTTCCGCCATGACGCGCTGATGGATGTTGGTGACGACGTAACGGGCCGAGTCGATGGCACCTGCCTGCCATGCGATGAAATAGCTCAGCCAGTCGCCAGCGAAGTACACGCGCCCGGCGGGCTTGTTCAGCAATGCGTATTCACCGCTGGTCCTTGACGGCCAGCTGACCCAGGCTCCCTCGATGTGACGGACTCTTTGCCAGGCAACGGAGAACGAACTGACGAGCTCGTCGCTGTACTTCTTGCCGTGGATCTTCACGCCCTGCGCGACAGCGCGCTTGGTCCGTTCCACATGCGACAGGGAACCATAGGCGGTGGCGTTCGCCCCAGTGTTGTAGTAGCCGACGACAACACCTCGTTCACCGTGGAAACCGTAAGACGGGTACCAGATGTGGGCGAGGTCGAGGTCAGTTTCGGTGATACCGCCGTAGATCCGGTCGTCCTGTTCCCACCACCGGCGCCGGTATTCAAGCCCGATCTTGCCACTTGGTGTCGCGGTCGGATAGCGCAGCGCGGCCGTCACACCCGCGTCCAAATTGGTCGGAATGCGAGCCATCACGTGCGGTGGGAGGGCGGCCACGCAGAAGTCGGCACGCACGAGAACCTCTTTGCCCCTGGCGTCCTTGTACACGACCTCGACGCCATGGGCGAGATCGGTGACCTTGGTGACCGCCGCGCCTAATCGCACCTTGTGACGGCCGATCGCGCGGTACAACGCCATGGGGATCGCGTCCATGCCGCCGACCGGCTGCAACATCGTCATCGCCTGGTCGTAGCCGAACTCGAACGAGAAGTACCGGCCGACCTGGCTGGCGAGCACAGTGGACAGTGACGGCGGTGGGCCGAGCACCACACCAGCCTGCTCCGCCGCGCCGGGCTCCACCGAGTAGCCGCGCCGACTGGTGCCTGTGTAGGCGAATCCGTCGGCACGGTCACCGATCGCGCCGAACCCGGACAGGAAGGTCAGCAGCCGGTCCTTGTCCTCGCCTGACAGGCTTTGGTCGAGCGAACCGTGGTCGACGGCCTTCGCCAGCAGTTCGGAGATGTAACCGTAGAAGTCTGCCTTCGCGGTCCGGTACTGCTGTGCAGCGACGCCGGACTGCTCGTTGTAGAGCAACGCGTTGGCGTTCTGGTTGATGAACGTTTCCACCGGAACACCGAGTTCACGGCAGTAGTCGAGTGTGATGTGCGACTGCGGCAGCCGGGCCGGTCCAGCGTTGAGGTACTGGCCGTGCGCGAACTTCGCGGTCTGGGTGTTGGCGTCGAGATCGGTCATGGTCGTGCCGCCACGCACCGTCCAGTTGCGGCCGCCGACACGGTCATTCGCCTCGAGGATCGTGCAGTCGTAACCGGCCTTGCCGAGCTCGTAGGCAGTGACAAGGCCGGCTATCCCGGCCCCGAGGATGACAACCTTCTTGCCGCGCTTGGCAACCGTGAGATCACCGGTGGCGGGTGGCTGGTAGGCGGGCGTCGCGAGTGCCTCCGGCGAGGCGACCAGCCCCAGTGCCCGCATGGATTCGAACATCACTCCCGCACCACCCGCGACACCGATTGATCGCAGCAGAGCGCGACGCGTCACGTCAGGGCTCATCGTGGCTCCCTTCCCAGAAGATCCGTGATCGAGAGCCTTGTTGACCTTTCAACGGGTTGCCGTGACGGCGCGGTGTCGTACTCGTTAGTACAACCGGAAATCCGTTAGCCTGCGGGTAACCTGTCGCGCATCAGCGAACGGATCGGCCGGTGCGACGGGAGCGGGCCAGCGACAGTCCACCAAGGACCACGCCGATCAGCCCCAGCACCACGGCGAAAATGGCGCCGGCGAGCCCGTTGCCGGTGCCGAGACCACCGGCGGCGTTGGCACCATGGACCCCGCCGACGATCATGCTGATCGGTCCCAGCACCAGGGCCACGATCATCCCGGTGCGGCGGGATCGGGCCAGTGCCAGCCCGCCGAAGATCACGCTGGTCAACCCCAGCAGGGCTGCCACGGTGGGCACGGTTCGCCCGACGCCGAGTTCGTAACCCGCGGCGGTGATTGAGACTTCCGAGGCAAGCAAGTGAAGGGCGGACATCGAGGTCCTTTCGATCGAATGGCTGGACGCGAACAATCGTCGCGTCGTGAGATCGGGGTGTCCTCGGTCAGCAGGCGGCAGTGGATACGAAGATCGACGTAGGCGGCTCGCCCCGAACCGCGCTCCTCGACGTAGGCGCCCGCGCGGCTGGGAACCCTATGATCGCGGCATGCAGGTTCGCGTCATGCTGTTTCGCCTGCCTGCCTGGGCGCAGGACGTGCTGCTGGCGCTGTTCATCACCGTGATGCAGGTCCAGGGCACGATCGTCCGCAACAGCGGAGAGCCCGAACTGGTGCTGCGTCCCCTTGCCGACCTTGGGTATCTGGGATACATCCTGTTGGTCGTCAGTGGCGCGGCCGTGGCTGTGCGCCGCCGCTGGCCCGTCGCGGTGTTCGCCGCGACAGCACTGGCCAGCGTGGTCTACTACGCCCTCGACTTCCCGGACGGGCCTGGATGGCTCGGATTGTTCGTTGCCATCTACACGCTCACCGCTCTCGGCGACGGGCGCCGCTCACTGGTGACGGCCGGTGTGGGGATCGCGGCCATGGCAGCGTGCTGGCTGCTCGCTGCCGCCGACATCCAGCCACCAGCCGCCATCGGCTGGGTGTTCTTCCGGATCGGCGCTTCGGTCATGAGTGCCGCACTCGGCGAGAGTGTCCGGTCGAGGAAGTTCATCGCGGCCGAAGCGCTGGAACGCGCCGAGCTGGCGGAGCGGACGCGCGAGGAAGAAGCGCGAGCCCGGGTCGACGAGGAACGGCTCAGGATCGCGCGCGAAGTCCACGACACCGTCGCACACGCCATCGCCATCATCAACGTCCAAGCCGGCGTCACCGCGCATGTGCTCGACAAGCGGCCGGAACGAGCACGCGAGACCCTTGAGGCCATTGAGAAGACCAGCTCCCATGCGCTGCAGGAGATGCGGTCCATCCTGGGAGTCCTCCGTGACGACAACGACGGCCGCGTCCCGCACCCCGGTCTCGGCCAGATCGACGATCTCACCGCCAAGGCGCGCGAAGCCGGGCTCGACGTCGACCTTGTGGCGTCCTCACCGCCTTCGCCGGTGCCCAGTGCGGTGGGCAGTGCCGTGTACCGAATCCTGCAGGAGTCGATCAC
Source organism: Kibdelosporangium aridum (assembly GCF_900176515.1). Lineage (GTDB taxonomy): Bacteria > Actinomycetota > Actinomycetes > Mycobacteriales > Pseudonocardiaceae > Kibdelosporangium > Kibdelosporangium aridum. The sequence continues at coordinate 104,102 of NZ_FWXV01000018.1, read as the reverse complement.
CAACGTGATTCGCCACGTCGGCCCGACTCGGGTCACGGTCGGACTGGAGTACGGCGCCGACACCGTGGAGATCCGTGTGCGAGACGAGGGCCGTCGAGAGCCTGCGGGAAGGGACGAAGCGGCCCCGCACCCGGATGACGGCTGGGACAAGCCGGGCCGCGGGATCCTCGGGATGCGCGAGCGTTGTCAGCTCTTGGGCGGAGAACTTGACGCGGGCCCGCTCCCGGGCGGGGGATTCGCGGTCACCGCTCGGCTGCCCTTGGCCCCAACCGGAACGGCGAACGTATGAACACCTCAGGCGCGTCGAACGACGGTGCTCCGATCAAGGTCCTGCTCGTCGACGATGAGCAGTTGGTGCGGTCCGGCTTCAGGCTTCTGCTCGACGTCGAGGACGACATCACGGTGGTCGGGGAAGCCACCAACGGCGCCGAAGCCGTGGAACAAGCCCGCGCCGCGCGCCCGGATGTCGTGCTCATGGACATCCGCATGCCGAAGATGGACGGCATCCAGGCCACCCGGGAGATCGCCGCCACGAAAGGCCTTCAACAGGTTCGCATCCTTATCCTGACCACTTACGACACCGATGCTTACGTTTTCGAGGGCCTGCAAGCCGGCGCGGGCGGGTTCATGCTCAAAGACGCAGGCCCAGCCGAGCTTCTGCATGGCATCCGGGTGGTCGCCGCAGGAGACTCCCTGCTCGCGCCGCGCATCACGCGTCGCCTCATCGCTCAGTTCACCGCCCAGCGAACAGCCAACAAGGCTGCCGAACACCGGCTCGCAGTGCTTACCGAACGGGAACGTGAGGTTCTGGCGCTCGTGGGTCAGGGCATGAGCAACGACGAGATCGGCGCTGAACTCTTCCTCAGCCCGGCCACCGCCCGTACCCACGTCAGCCATGCCATGGTGAAACTCGGTGCCCGCGACCGTGCACAGCTGGTCGTCATCGCCTACCAAACAGGGCTCGTCACTCCGTAGGGTTCGCTGTCCCGCTTGTTACAGCCCTTTGTGAACTACACCTCGGTACCGAATACGCAAAAATGTCTTGCGTATTACGGAGCGTGCTCCGAATAATTGATCTCATACCAATGATTAACTCTCTGGCGTAACGATTACCTCCTTCGCGTGAATCGTTGAACACGGGCCCGGATCTCATCGGAGATCAGCAGGTCACGACCGTGACGATCGCACCACTCCCGCGATGACACGCGCGTACTCAATAAATGACATTGCACACTATTCGCGCCTGGGAAACGGAGTAAGACTTGTTGCCCTCATATGCGAAGGCAAGGCCTTGCGACGTTTGAAGAGCGGCATCGCGGGATTCATCCGGCCGGCGAAATCGTAACCTACTCGCGGCGGGTGACACAAATTTGTCACGGGCCTGCTTCGACGAATAGCGATATGACGAAAGGAGGTGAAATCGATGCGCACATACGAGCGTCCGACTCTGCGGGCCTCTGGCTCCTTCACCAAGAAGACCGGTGTCGGCAGTCACGGTCCGGCTGACCTCATTGTTCTGTCCCACAAGAACTAGTGAGTGACGGCTGACCGCTCGCTCCTTGGGGCCTGCACGGCAGTCGCCGTGCAGGCCCGGGGAGCGAGTCCGGGTGGGCACCGCACCACCCGGCGTGCTCGTACACCACCGGGAAGGAGTCCGGCCGTGACCTATGCCCGCCTCGATCACGTGCCCTCATGGTTTGTCGTGCTCCCCGACTGCCGGGCGGCCGAACCGGTCGCCGCGGCGCTGCGGAGCCAGGCGACATGCGTGACGCGGCATCCTTCCGGGCGAACCTGGCTGGTCGGCCGGTGGGCCCAGGAGGAGATCACCGTCGCCGAGAGCCGCGGCACCGCGATCGCCGTCATCGGCGAGCACCTGCTCTCGGCCGCATTCCTGACACGGGTCGCCGGCCGTGTCGGTACTCTCGCCGACCTCGACGAACCATCCTCATCGTGGGCAGGCAACTTCCACCTGATCGCCTCGGTGGCAGGCCAGGTCCGCGTCCAGAGCCCGATCAGTGGCTTCCGCCGGGTGCTCCATGCGAGCGTCGACGGCGTCACGGTGGCTGCCAACCGCGCCGATGTGCTGGCAGGCCTCACTGGAGCCGCACTGGATGAGGCTCGGCTGACGGTAGCGCTGCTCGAACCGTGCGCCCCACATCCGATCGGCGGACAGCCGATGTGGCGTGGCCTGGCGGCCGTGCCCGCTGGGTCCTACCTGACGATCGACGGTGCTGGGCGGCACAGGCATGTGCGGTGGTGGACCGCGCCGGAGCCTACCGTGCCGATGGCCGAGGGCGCGCCCGCGCTGCGCGCGGCGTTGTCGGGCGCCGTCGAGGTACGGACGCGGGGCCATGATCTGATCTCCACCGATCTGGGCGGCTTCGACACCACTTCCTTGTGCTGCCTGGCTGCCCGCGGCCCGGCACACGTGGCCGCCTATACCTGGGCGCCGCCGGATCCACTCGCGGATGACGTGTTCTGGGCGCGGCGGACGGTGGCCGCGCTGGACACCATCGAGCATCACGTCGTTCCCTCCGAGTGCGCCCCGTTCGCCTTCTCCGGCATCGGCGAGCAAGACGACGTCGCGCTGGACGAACCGTGTGCGGTCACTCTCGATCGCAGGTGGCTGGTCATCGCCGACCGGGCGGCGGCGCGCGGGTCAACGACGCACCTCACCGGTTTCGGTGGTGACCAAGTGCTGGGCGGCTCGCCCGCTCATCTGCACACCATGCTGCGGCGCCAGCCCCGCATCGCATTGCGGAACCTGCGCGGCTACGCGGCGCTCAACCGGTGGCCTTACCGGATGGCGCTGCGGCAACTGCTGAACAGCGAGTCCTACCAGGCATGGCTGCTCCGGTTCGGCGCCGAACTGACCGCAGGCCCACTGTCCTCACTCGGGCCGAGCTTCTACTGGGCCAAGCCGGTTCGGCTGCCCCCTTGGACGACACCGGATGCGGTGGCGGCGGTCCGCGACCTGATCCGCAGCGCCGCGCCCGCCGCCGAACCGCTGGGTCACGGCCACGGCCAGCATCAGGAGCTCGCGGACCTGGGAGGCGTCGCACGCATGGTTCGCAACCTCGGCGAGCTCGCTCGTCAGCGGGGAGTCAGACTGGCCGCGCCCTACTTCGACGACCGGGTGATCGAGGCGGGCCTCGCGGTGCGCCCGCAAGAACGGGTGACCCCTTGGCGGTTCAAACCCCTTGCTGTCGAAGCGATGCGCGGCATCGTCCCGGACGAAACCCTTACCCGCCAGACCAAGGCCATCGGAGCGCATGAGGTCGAGGTCGGACTGCGCGAGAACCGCGCCGACATGCTGGCCCTGTGTGACAACTCCCGGCTTGGCAAGCTCGGCTTGATCGACGAGGACGCGCTCCGGGAGGTCTGCGCACGCCCATTGCCGACGGCCGTGGAGTTCAGTGCGCTCTATCCCACCCTCGCGTGCGAGATCTGGTTGCGCGCGCTGGAACGCCACACGGTGCCCCGATAAGGAGAGTCTCATGGCGCTGAAGCTGCGTCCCGGCGTTTTCGACGCCGAGACCGAGTACGGGATCGTGCTGCTCGACGGCGACAGTGGCGAGTACTACGACCTCAACGGAACCGGCGCACTCGTGCTGCGCACCCTGATGGCCGGCGGCACAGCCGGACAGGCGGCACAGGCGCTCACTGAGGAGTACGGGGTCAGTCTCGACGACGCGACCCGGGACGTGCGGGACCTCCTGGCCGATCTGCGTTCCGCGCGACTGGTCGAGCAGTAGGGAGAAGCCATGTCCAGCCCAGAGTCCATTTCGTACGATCCCCGCTCGGTGTCGTTCGGACGCCGGATCCGGGTGCGGGCGATGGTGGCTGCCGCCCGCTTGCTGGCCACCAGGTCGCCACAGCGCATCCGCAAGGTGCTGGCCTGGTTGCACCGGGACGTTCGGCCGGCCACCTATGAGGAAACGTGCGACGCCCGACAGGCCGTGGTGTCGGTGAGCTTGGCCTGCGCGGGACGCGAAGGATGTCTGCTCCGATCCTTGGCCACAATCCTGCTGTGCCGTTCGTACGGCCACTGGCCGACCTGGTGCCTCGGCGCGCGGCGGCTCGCCCCGTTCTACGCCCACGCATGGGTCGAGGTCGACGGCGTGATGGTCGGCGAGGACTACCCCGATGGCTACTTCCGGACGTTCTTCACCGTGCCATGAACACGAGACCCAGGTGGAGGAGATCCCCATGACCCAGACCGAGCAGTCCTGGCAGTGGTACGACGACAACGCAGGCATATACGAAGAGCTGGATCCGGCCACGCTCGAGTTCGGCCGGCTGTTACTGGACTACGCCGACCCGGTGCCAGGAGCCCGGCTGCTGGACGTGGGCGCCGGCCGTGGCGCTGTCGTGCGGGCCGCGTTGGCCCGCGGTTGCTTGGTCACCGCTGGGGACGCCGCCCCAGGCATGGTCGCTCGCCTGCGCGCGGACTTTCCCACCGTTGCCGTGTCGATGCTGGACGCTCACCGCTTGGCCTTTCCTGATGCCTGCTTCGACATGGTCACCGCGGGCTTCGTGATCGACCTGCTGTCCGATCCGGCGGTGGCAGTGGCCGAGGTGCGGCGCGTGCTGCGGCCAGGCGGGGTGTTCGCTCTGTCCGTGCCAGGACCGCTTCCGCACCGCGGTCGCTGGCAGTGGCTCGTCGACCTGGCTCAGGAGTTCTTTCCCGCCACCGTGGCCGAGGACCGGGACGGGCAAACGGATGTGGACGTGACCGGACTGCTGGCAGCGGCCGGATTCACCGGCTTGACCCGCAAGGATTTCGAACACCCTGAGCCGGTCTCCGATCCCGCGGCGCTGTGGGATCTGTTCGCCTCGCGCCTGCCTGCCGCGGTGTCGTCCGGTTCGGTCGAGTGGCTGCCGCCCGACCGGGCCGCCGAGTTCCACCGCCGGTTCCTCACCGGGGCCGAACAGATGCACGCCAACGGCGGCATCGCCTTCGACCGGCACCTGACCATGTACCGCGCGCTGGCCCCGGCCGCATGAAGTCCACAGTGGACGATGGGAAGCCCGGCTCTGCCTGGCGGCTGCTGCTCGGCCATGCCCGCCCTTACCGCCGCACGTTGCTCGTCGCGGCTGTGATCAGCTGCGTCGGCGGGCTCGCCGGGCTGGCCCAGCCGCTGGCCGCCAAGGCAGTCATCGACGCGTTGTCCGCGAACGAGCCCGTCCTCACCCCGATCATCCTGCTGACCGGGCTTGTCGTCGGCGCCGCCGTGATCGCCGCGATCGGAACCTATCTGCTGGAACGTGCCGCCGAGGGGGTCGTACTGGTGGCCAGGCGCGGGCTTGTCCACCGGCTGCTGCGATTGCCTGTCGCGGAATTCGATCGGCTCAAGCCGGGCGACCTGCTGTCCCGGGTGACCTCTGATACGACCTTGCTGCGTACCGCAGCCACGAGCACGATCGTCGAGGCCGCCAACGGAACGCTGATGATCTTGGGCACCATCGTGCTGATGGCACTGCTGGATCCCGTACTGCTCGGCGTCACGCTCGCCGTCATCCTGGTGACCGTCGTGCTGACCGGATCGGTCGTGCCGCGGATCGGGCGTGCATCCGAGCGCGCGCAGCAGGCTGTCGGCGAGATGGGAGCGGTGCTGGAGCGTGCGCTCGGCGCCTTCCGGACGGTGAAGGCGAGTGGCGCCGAAGAGCGGGAGAACGCGGTCCTCGACCAGGCCGCCGACCGGGCCTGGCGGCAGGGAGTGTCCGTCGCGGTCTGGTCATCGATGGTCGGCATCCTGGCGCGGTTGTCGGTCCACGTGTCGTTTCTGGCGGTGCTCGGCGTCGGCGGGGCACGAGTAGCCGATGGAACACTGCCCCTGTCCGCGCTGATCGCGTTCCTGCTCTACGTGTTCTACATGATCACGCCCATCGCCGCCCTGGTGAACGCGGCAAGCGACCTGCAGGCCGGCCTCGCGGCGGTACGCCGCACCCGGCAGGTGCACATCCTGCCCACCGAACCCGCTGCCCAGGGCGCGCCCGCCACGGTGACGGCGACGGGGCCTGCTTCGGTGGCCTTTCACAGTGTTTCGTTCGGCTACCCCGGCAACCGGGAATCGGTCCTCACCGACATCAGCTTCCAGACACCACCTGGTGGGATGACCGCGTTCGTGGGTCCTTCAGGCGCCGGCAAGTCGACGATCTTCGCTCTGCTGGAACGTTTCTACGAACCCGCTGCGGGCAGCATCCTGCTCGACGGCCGCGACGTACGCGACTGGCCCCTCGCCGAACTGCGCGCCGCCATCGGCTACGTCGAGCAGGACGCTCCCGTGCTGGCCGCGACATTGCGCGACAACCTCCGCCTCGCCGCACCTCATGCCTCGGACGAGGACATCCACGACGTCATCGTTCGCACCCGGCTGGACGACCTGCTGCCCCGTCTTCCCGACGGGCTGGACACGATGTTGGGCCACCGCGGGCTCACGCTGTCCGGCGGGCAGCGCCAGCGAATCGCCATCGCCCGCGCGCTGCTACGCCGCCCACGGCTGCTGCTTCTCGACGAAGCCACCTCACAACTCGACGCCGTGAACGAACACCAACTGCGTCAAGTGGTGGCCGAACTGGCCCGCAGCACCACCGTCCTCGTCGCGGCGCACCGCCTGTCCACTGTCACCAGCGCCGACCGAATCCTGGTCCTCGACGCCGGCAGGCTCCGCGCGAACGGCACTCACACGCACCTGATCTCCACCGACGCGCTCTACCGTCAACTCGCCGCCACCCAGCTACTCACCACACAACCCCAGCCCTGACCCGTCGCGCCGGACATTCATCCGCACCCGACTTTCTTCATGGGCGGCTGAAAGACCTTCCCGTTCGGTGTCAATAGCGGTCAGGAAGTGGCCTAAGTTGCGTCTACCTTGGGATTGACCAGCACAAAAGGTGAGGAGTAGCAGCTATGACGATCTTGGTGACCGGTGCGACGGGTCTGGTCGGCAGGCACGTCGTCGGCCAGCTCGTGCAGGCGGGAGAGTCGGTGCGGGCGCTGACCCGCAACCCGGCGAAGGCCAGGTTGCCCGAAGGCGTCGAGGTCTTCCAAGGTGACCTCCTCGAGCCCGCGTCGGTCGTACCCGCGTTCGAAGGTGTGCAGAAGCTCTTCCTGTTCCCGCAGCCGGAGACCGCCGCCGAAGTCGTCGACCTCGCCAAGCAGGCGGGCGTGCGGCGCATCGTCGTGCTGTCCGCCGCGGCCGTAACCCTCGGCTTCGACACCGGCTACCACGTCCGCGTCGAGCGCGCGGTCGAGGAATCCGGGCTCGAGTGGACCCACGTGCGCCCCGGGGAGTTCATGACGAACATGCTGCCGATCTGGGGCCCGATGATCAAGGAGTCGCGGACAGTGCGCTACCCGTTCGGCGACGACCTCGGCAGCGCCCCGATCCACGAGGCGGACATCGCGACCGTCGCCGTGGCGTTGCTGGAAGACAAGCACGTCGGCAAGGCGTACACACTCAGCGGCCCGGAACAGCTCACCGTACGCGGCCAAGTGCAGGCGATCGCAGATGCGCTCAACGAAACGGTGCACTACGAGGAGGTCACGCGCGAGGAGGCCCGTGACATCCTCAAAGCGATGGGCGGTTTCGCCGCCGAGAGCGCCGACCTGCAGCTCGGGTTCGTCGACTACGACGGCGGCGAGGGTTCCGGCGACCAGGGCTACTCCGACCAGGACTACTCGGACCTCATGAAGCCGCTGCCCGATTTCGGCCTGGCAACGGGGAAAACCGGCCGCACCTACGCTGAGTGGGCGCGTGATCACGTGGATGACTTCCGCTGACGTCCGACCTGCTGTCGAGATCACGGGGGCATCCTGCTACTTGACTTCGCAGCATTGTCCACAAAGGACTAGCCCGGCTGGTGGCGTCACGAATGTCACCGCAATGGCTGGACGACGACACGGACCCCACCGGCGGGCACCTTGATCTGCCCAGCAACGCTCTCGCCCGTGAGCAGTTCCGTTGCCTGTTCGGCGATTGGCGGCTAGTACCGCCCTTCTAGGTCACGGCCCACCGTTGGTTCGGCCCCGAGGTGGGAGTCCATGTCGAAACCTTCGCGCCATCCGCGGTGGACTGTCCGGCAACGTCCAACAGTCGGCCAGTGGCCACGTTGACGAACGTCAGAGACACCGTCCACAAGGAACGTCGTCACCGACTTCGCCGGAACGGTCAGGGTGGCGGATCGCCCGGTCACGCCGACTGGAGCGCCACGGACAAGAGCGCCGCTCGCGCTGGTCACCACAGGCGTCACGGACGCCTGTGATGTCACAACGCCGAACCGTGAGAGATCCACGGTCACTGAACGCGCGGCGGTCGTGTTGTTGACGTGCACGACCGTTGCTCCGATACCGTGTTTCTTCACGGCCGCGACGCTGGACGGGTCGTTGACTGCGACGAAACGGTCTCCTGGCCGAATGTGGTGGGTGAAGTTGCGGACGGTGTTGAACTTCGTGTTGGCCCGGATCGGGCAGCCGATGACTGGCCGACCGCTTCGGCGGCGGCCTGCAAGTGCTGCCCTGCGACACAACACCCAACCAGAAGTGGCAGAAACCCTGACAACCGTCCACTTCGAAGTCGAATGACCGAACCATTGCCGCGGTTGCCAGTACGCGAGCCGCGGCATCGGTCAGCTACCAGGACCCTTGGTACACAAGGAAATGAGTCCAGGAGGAACCTTCCACGAGGAGACGAGTCGCGTTCGCCGCCATGATCACCACGACGACTGAGCCCGCCGCGGCGCCGACACCGGCCAAGTTCTCCTGCCCGCAAGAGATCGCAGAGCCGCTCCCCCAATTGAGCTGCGCCACCGTGCCCGTGCCTGTACTGCTCGAAAACTCGTGCGCATGGTCAGGCTAGCGGGTCGGGGCCGGTGATGCGTGCTGAGGTGTTGCGGTCGGCACCGTCCCAGGCCAATGTCGTGACGCTGGTGCCCGAGGTGTACTCGATCGTCGAGCCGTGGCTGTTGTACTTCGCGCCTGTGACCGCGTTCGCCCCGGTAGTGGCGAGGATCCGGTCAGCGGCGTCGTAGCAGTACCCGGTTTCCGCAGTGCCACTTGAGGTTTGGTCCACCAGACGGACCCGGTTGGTGTGTGACCGCTTGCGGACATTGTGAAGATGGCCAGGTGTGGCAGTTCGGCGATCACCACGTAACCGGTTGTCGGCGGCGTATCCGCTTGCCGGTCCAGCACAATCCACTGCGACCTGGTGGACTGCTCGGACCGGTACAACATGACCCGGCACCGATTGGTCAACTGCGGTGCCAGTCGGTTGGAAGCGGCCACTGTCACACCGTCCGGAACAAGGGTCAGCGCGTGTCGTGCCGCGGCCTGCTGATCGGCTGTCCATCTGGGTTTCCCCGGTGCGCGGATCGCGAGCATGACAGTGGTCAGCGAGGTCACGACCAGGCATGTCACGACCGCTGCACACGGAATGCTCCGCCTCGTCTCTTGTAGACGACGAAGTCCATCGACGAACGCCACGAAAACAATCGGCATCAGAACCGCGCTGTAATGCGCGTAGATACCCCAATGGGTAGGAGTTCCGGACGCGAAACGCCACCCGAGGGTTGGAATGGCGAGTGCGACCGTGGGGGACCGAAGCGCGACGAACGCCGTAGGAGCGAGCAACGCAAGAACCGTGACGAGTTTGGTGTCCCAACCGGCCACGATGGGGGTCGCGATGGGTGCGGTGAGCGAACGAATCTGGTGGTAGCTGGCATCCGTGCTGAGTGCGGGCATGATCACGACGATCACCAGGATGAAGCTCGTCACGCTGAAGATCGTCAAAGCCAGGCCGACAGGCCGTTGTTTCCGCCATATCAGATACAGGCCGATACCCATCACGGTGAGCGCCAACTCTTCCTTCACCAGCAACAGGGGAAGCGCATACGCGGCAGCGGCTTTCCACTGCTGGGTCGCGAGTCGTTCCACCGCGAGAGCGACCAGGGGAACGGCGAAGCAGATCTCGTGGAAGTCGAAGTCCACCGCGCTCCACAAGCCCCACGACATCGCGTAGCCGATTCCGATCACGCTCCCAACCGGCTTGCCGTGAACACGCAGGGCCAGTCGGGTGACGGGCACGACCGAGACCGCGAACAGGCAGGACTGGGCCACCAGCAAGGTTTCCGGGTAGGGGAAAAGCAAGTAGAACGGCGCGAGAACGACGAGGATCGGGTGGAAGTGGTCGGCGAGCGCGGGTGCGCCGGGGCCGAGCAGGTCGGCGGTGGGCCAACGGCCGTCGGCGTACGACTTGACGATCTGTTCGAAGATGCCCAGGTCGTAACCACTGCTCTGGAACGACCGGTGCAGCCGGATCGAATGGGTCGCGTAGGAAGCGGAGGCTGCGGCGGCAAGGGCTCGGGGAAGCGGATCACGTGTCAGCCATTGCGGGATTGGCACCGGAGCACGATCGCGATCCGAACCTGAGCTCAACCTGAACGCGCCTGAACGTCTCTTCAGCTTCGGATGTCCAAGGTGGAGGTTGTGGTCCTGTGCCAGGATGGCCGGATGAGGGTCCTGGTTGTCGAGGACGAGACAGGGTTGGCCGAGACGCTCAAGGCGGGCCTGACAGCCGAGGGCTATGCGGTCGATCTCGCGTTCGACGGCGCGGACGGTCTGTGGCTTGCCAGCCGGTACAGATACGCTGCCGTAGTACTGGACATCATGCTGCCCGGACTGAACGGATACCAGGTCTGCCAGCGGTTACGCGCAACCGACAACGACACTCCGATCCTGGTGCTGACCTCGAAGGACGGCGAGTACGACCAGATCGAGGCGTTGGATACCGGCGCGGACGACTTCCTGGTCAAGCCGTTCTCCTACCAAGTCCTGCTGGCACGACTGCGGGCGTTGGTGCGCCGTGGTGGTTCGAGCTCCCCGAGCGTGCTGCGGCTGGACGACCTCAGCCTCGATCTCGGCACCCGCCGATGCCGCCGCGGGGAGGTGGACATCCCGCTCACCCCCAAGGAAACCGCGATCCTCGCCTATCTGCTCGAACGCGCCGGTGAAGTGGTCAGCAAAGCCGACCTGGTCGCGAACCTCTGGGACTTCGCGGCCGAGGTCGATCCCAACCTGGTCGAGGTGCACATCAGCGCGCTGCGCGGAAAGATCGACGCCCCGTTCGGGCGGCGCACGATCAAGACGATCCGTGGCGCGGGATACCAGTTGACGGGCCAGAGGTGACCAGCCGGAAGTGGCGTCTGTCGACGCGCCTGCGGGTGGCCCTGACCGCCGCGGCGGGATCCGCTGTGGTGCTGGTTGTGGGCACCGCCTGGTTCATCGGACAGCTGCAGGACGAGGCGGACGCCAAGGTCTTCGAGATCGCGCAGCAGAAAGCGCACGCGGTCGCGGTGACGCTGGAGACCGCGAACGATGTTCCCGGCAGACTGCCCGAACTGGGTTCGCTGGGGCCATGGGAAGTTGTCGACAAGGACACCGGGCGGCGGGTGGCGTCCTTCCCGCCTGCCTGCACGGCGCATCCTGACGTACCGTTCTTGGCAATGCTGGCAAAGGAAAGCCCGCCATACCGAGTGACGCTTCCGCAGACCGCTCCGGGCGACATCGCGGCGAACTGTTACACCGCCGGCACTTACCCGCTGGACCGTGATCTGCAAGTCGCCCAGGTCACGATCAACGACAGCGAATACACTGTCTACGCTGGCGAAAGGCTCGACGCAGGGACACATGAGCCGGTGGCCACCGCGCGGGCGACAGCATGGACAACTGTACCGATTGGCGTGGTACTCATCGCAGTGGTCGCTTGGCTGTCGGTACGGCGAGCGTTGCGGCCCGTGAACGCGATCCGGTTTGAAGTCGCCGACATCACCAGTGAAGGACTGCGCCGCCGAGTTCCGGTGCCGAGAACAGGGGACGAACTGTCCCTGCTGGCCGAAACCATGAACGACATGCTCACCCGCCTGGACCGCTCGACACAACGGCAGCGGCAGTTCGTCGCGGACTCCTCGCACGAGTTACGCGGCCCCTTGGCGACGCTGCGGACACGGCTGGAAGTGCTGCTGACCTATCCGGATCGGATGAACTGGCAGGAGGTGTGCACAAAGTCAATGTCCGATGTGGAACGCTTGCAAAGCCTGGTATCCGACCTGATGCTGTTGGCCAGACTGGAGGACAAGCACGCAAACACGCGACAACTCGTCGACCTGTCGGCATTGGTGGCCGACGAGGCAGCGGATCGACCGGTCATCACAGACGTGCGAAGCTCCGTGACAGTGCAAGGCAATCCAACTCATCTGCGACGAATGCTTCGCAATCTGCTTGACAACGCCGAACGCCATGCCGCCTCCCGGACAACCGTCACCCTCGCCGTCTCGACGGGCCAGGCTGTGTTGACCGTAACCGATGACGGCGCGGGAATACCCGAACCAGACAGGGAACGGGTCTTCGATCGCTTCGTCCGGTTGGATGAGGCCCGCACCCGGGATCGCGGTGGGTCCGGACTCGGACTGGCGATCGCGAGGGAGATCGCCAGGGAGCACGGCGGCACTCTGAAGATCGCCCCCAGCGACGTCGGCGCCGTACTGGTCGCCACCATCCCACAGGCCGGACAGTGAGCGACGGCCTGCTGTGGCCTCGCGCCCCGACTGACGGATTCCGGTGTCGGCCAGCGTCGCCGGATGGATCGCCACCCACCCCGCCAACCTCGGGTGGCGATCGTCGGCGTCGGCACGTTCGACCGGATGAGAGCAGGCACCGGCGCGCGATCCCTGCTCGTGTTCACGCCTTGACCCGCTCTCACCAGAGTTGTTTGGATGACATCTCTGGGAGAGGAGCCGGCGATGCGGCCCATTCGTTCAGCGTGTCTTGCGATCCTTCTTCTTTCCGCGTCAGTCGCCTGCACGGGTGAGCCGGGGGCGGCGGGCACCACGACCAAGGTCTCCTACCTCACGTCGTTCAGCACGTTCGGGCGCGACGCGTACGCCTATGTCGCGCAGGACAAGGGTTTCTTCACCGAGGCCGGTCTCGACGTGACGATCAACCCCGGCAGCGGCACGGTGGACGTGCTCAAGCTGGTGGCCGGCGGACGGGCGCACTTCGGGGTCGCCGACGCCACCGGCACGATGATCACGCTGGCGAAGGAGAAACTGCCTGTGATCGCGGTCGCCGCGGTCCAGCAGCGCACCGTGGCGGCCATCATCGGGCTCGAAGGTGGCCGGATCGCGACGCCGGCGGACCTCATCGGCAAGAAGGTCGCCGACCCGCCCGGCTCAACGGTCAAGCTGATGTTCCCGTTGTACGCCAAGGCCGCGGGCATCGACGCCGGCAAGGTCGAGTTCGTGCCCTCGGCGCCGCCTGCGCTGCCGCAGTTGCTGGTCTCCGGTCAGGTCGACGCGATCGGCCAGTTCGTCGTCGGCAAGCCGCTGATCGAGGCGGCGGCGGCCGGACGCAAGGCTGTCGTCCTGCCCTACGGCGATCTCCTGCCGGACCTGTACGGCAACATGCTGGTCACGACGAAGGACCTGGCAGATCGGGACCCTGAACTCGTCCGGCGGTTCAGTGGCGCGTTGCTCAAGGGGCTGCGGTACTCCATCGAGCATCCTGACGAGGCCGGCCAGATCCTCCGCAAGTACCAGCCGACGCAGAACTCCGACGTGGCCTCCGCCGAGATGCGACTGATGACCGGCTATTCCAGGCCGGACGGGTTCAGCGGCCCGCTCGGCGCGGTCGACGAGGGCCGGATCGGCACGATCATCCAGTTGCTCGAACAGGCACAGGCGATCCCGGCAGGATCGCTGCGGCCCGCCGATCTTGTGAACTTCGGGCTGGTGCCCAAGTCGTGACGCTCAGTGCGTCCCGGAGTCCTCTCCAGACACCAGATCCAGGAACTCCCAACGGGCGTGCTGAGCCAGACCGGCCAACCACTTGCCGCAGTTCTGCAGCACCACCGGACCGGACGTGATGTGCTGAGTGCCCGCGTTGAGATCGCGGTAGTACCGCTGCAGGTCGCCCCGGCGCATCGCGGCGGTGGCGGCCCACTGGTACACGGTCTGGCCGACGGACTGCACGGACCAGGTCGTGTTGTTGAGCATCAACCGCGTCAGGGTCTCCTGCTCGGTGCTCAGTTTCTCGCCGCGGTCCAGCGTCGCCTCGTTGTCGGCCCAGACCTCCATGGCCCACGCGCGCGCCGCGCGGAACTTCGCCTCGGCCTGCGCGAACGTGGCATGGAAGTAGCCGGTGTCCACCGAGGCGTTGTGCGTGCCCGTTTTGGTGGCTGCCAAGGCTTTCATCTCGTCGAGCATCCGCCGTCCGACGCCGAGCGCCCAGCCGGTGTGGCATATCCCGGACAGGTTCACCAAGCCGAGGCGGTAGTACGCGCCACCATGCAGGTTCTCTGTCGTAGTGGCGTCGTAGACGTGCGTCGCCGGAACGAACACGTCCTGGCACACGTAGTCGATGCTGTGGGTCGCGCGCAGGCCCAGCACATCCCAGTTGTCGACCAGAGTCGCCTGTTCCTTGGGAAAGGTGAACACCAGCGGCCGGCCCGTCTCGGCGCAGAACGCGGCGGTGTGGATGTGACTGGCCAGCGGGATTCCGGAGGCGAAGCTCCACTGCCCGCTGATCCGATAGCCGCCGTCGACGCGCACCGCATCGCCCAGCCGCGTTCCCTGCCCGGCGATGGTGGCGTGGCGGCCGGCGGGCACGTCCGGGTAAAGGTCCTCGACGGCCTCCCTGCCGAGGTAGGCGCCAGTTGAGCCGGTGACCATCTGCAGCGCCATGACCGACCAGCCCACGGACGCTTCGTGATACGACAGCCGCTCAATGGTCCGCATCACCTGCGACGGTGAGAACTCGTACCCGCCGAGCTCCCGGGGAATGCTGATCTTCACGACCTCCGTCGCGTCCAGTGCTCGCACCATCTCCTTGGTGAGCTGGCGCGACGTCTCGCTCTTTTCCGCCTCAGTACGCAGGATGGGCGCGACGTCCTCGATCCGCCGGGCAATGGTGTCGTATTCGACACTGACATGCAGCTGTCCCATACGAACCCCCAAGATGCGACGCGACAAACCCAGCATAGGGCGACGCGCAACCCGTTGTGAACGCCTCAGGAATCGCGCATCGTGAGCCACGACGGCCAGACTGTCGACTGGTCGCTGCGCATGGCCCGCAGCGACGCGAGGCCGCGACTAGGTCACGGTTTCCATCATCTGCGAGTCCCGGTGCGGACCGCCGGACGGCGGGTCCGCACCGGTTGTCCTCAGCCGCCTATCTGGTAGGCGCGGATCACGGTCTGCTGCAACGAGTTGCCGTCCTTGTCAGTCACGTTGGCCCGCAGCGACGCATATCCGGATTGCGGGTGCTTGACGCTGACGGTCCAACGATCCCCGTCCCGACGCGTGTGTGCACGCTGCCACGTGCCACCGTCGTCATAGGACACATCAACGGTGAACGTGGCCACGCGTGGCGTACCGTCCTGCCGTTCCACGTAGGTGGGGAAGGAGAATCCGGTCCCACCCGGTGCCTGGTTGCGGATGTTGAGCGCCGGGTCGTACCGCACCGTGAGCAAAGGCAGAGCCTTGCCTTCGTCCGTGGCGGACGAGCGGAACTTCCAGTCTCCTGACACGGACTTCGACAGTGGCCAGACGGGATCCGTCCGGTGCACCTCGGCCGTCACCCGGTAGGCAGCTGCCTCGTCCGGAACCGGGACTCGCACGGCGTCCGTCACCGGAGTGGTCTGAAGCAGCGTTCCTTCTCGGTACACGCTCAGCAATCCGTCGTCGCCCGCGAACGTCTCCTGTAGGCGCGGCCTGCCTGCGGCGTCGCCGTACAGCGGCAGCCACATGTCGAAGACACCGTCCTTGCGCCAGCCCCACGGTCGCGGCTCTTCACCGACATGGGTCTGGGTCAGTCCGCGGAACGACGGCCCGGCAACGGCTTTGTTCCAGGCGATCCGATAGGACTTGCCAGTCCGGAGTTCCATCTCGTCGTCCAGCATGCCCCGCCACGCCGACGACCAGTGCACGGACCACTTGCCGGGCGTGAAGTACTCGGTCCGCTCCTGTTGTGCCGCAGCCGGCTGGGTGCTGGGACTGTGCAGCAAGGAACCGAAGAACTCCCTGCTGGCGATGTAGCGAACCTCGCCGGGCGCATTGTCGTAGTACGAGGTCCTGACCGGGACCAGATCACGGTCCTTCGGTTTGTGCACCTGCGGCCTGGTGAGTTCGTGCTCGACGCCGTAGCCCAGTTCGTAGCGGAGAGTCGGGAACGGCCTGTTGATGTATGTCGCGGTGGCGTTGCCGCCCTTGACGTACGCGATGAACCGGTCAGCGGTCACGCTGTCGGCGGAGTACAGGGTGGGCAATGCCAGCAGTTCGATGTCTCCCCCGCCGAGCACCGAGGTGACGGGCAGGTCCGGCAGGAAGTTCAGCCATAGCAACCTGCCACCGGCTTCCTTGATGCCTTTGGAGCGCTGGACGATCTGTTCGTAGGTGGTGAACCGCCGGGAGATGTCGATCACCACCAGTTTGCCGCGCAGATCGACCCCGGCGATCTCCTCCGCGGTCCCGGTGCCCGCGTGCACGGCAGGCAGACTGAGGCTTTCGGCGTCGTCCGAGGACTGGTACCACTTGGCGTTGACCTGGAACGGCCTGCCGTCGTTCGCGCCCACTTCGAGCACCGGTTCGTTCGCCCGCCGGTGCTGCCCGAACGCGAACGAATCCGACCTCGTGCCCGGCAGCGTCGCCGCGTACATCGGCTGCAGTCTCGGATCGACCTCCGCGTAGTACCCGAACGTGCAGGAACAGTCGCGGATCTTGTTGTACAGGTCCATCGTGTGTGTCCCGCCGCGGGCTGCGGCGTTGTCCGGCTCGACTGACACGGGCTGGCTCAGGCGCGCGTCGAAGACCTGCGTGATGTCCTTGTCCAGCAGCAGTTCCGGGTGGCTGACGAAGCTCAACGACGGTTCCTGGCCCGGTCGGGCGGTCTCGGCTGCGGCGTGCACGGCGTAACGGCCCTTGGACAGCTGGACCGTGCCCGGCTGGCTCCGGCTGAACTCACCGGTGTCCAGGTTGATGATCGCGAGGGCAGGTGCATTGGGGTTCGGCTGCACCGGGTTGCCATTGCGGTCCAGCACTGTCGCCGTCAGGTTGTACTGCGCTTCCTGCTGCCGCACGGAAACCGCTGTACGGGTGGATACCGCGCCGTCAGAGGTACGGGCGCTGACGATGCCGCTGTACGTACCGGCACGATCGGCCTGCGCGGTCACGACCACGTCGACAGAAGCATTCCCACCGGCCGGCACGGTGACACTGTTCGCGGCAAGTGACACCAGTCCGTCCGGTGCGGGCTGACCGTTGGCGCTGGTCGCGTTCGCCTGCAGGTCAAGCGTGATCGGCGTTGTGCCCGAGTTGGACCAGGTCACCGTCAGGCGCTTCTGCGCGCCTTGGTTGGGCCACGGCATGTACGCCGACACGCTGCCGGTCGCGGTCACAGGCGTGCGGATCGCTCGTGCGACGTCGAGACGACCCGTGCCGACCGCGAACGGATTGGCGTTGATCGGCGCGGCACTGCTCGTCAACGCGGCCTTCAGCCGATCACCGGACCAGTCCGGGTGCTGCTGCGCCAGGATGGCCGCCGCTCCGGCAACGTGCGGCGTCGCCATCGACGTGCCGCCGATGCGCTGGTAGGCGTCCCCGACCGGCTCTCCCAACGGTGGGACACCCGCCGGACGAGCGGCCACGATCGCCTCACCGGGCGCGGCGATCTCCGGCTTGAGCGCGCCGTCGCCCAACCGGGGACCGCGACTGGAGGTCGGACTTAGAACGTCCTGTTTGGTCACGTTGGCCACGGTGAGCGCGTCGTCCGCGGTGGCTGGGCTGGACACAGTCTGCTCGCCGCCCCAGTTGCCCGCAGCGATCACGAACAGCGTGCCGTATTGCCTGCTCAACGTGTTGACCGCGGCCGACATCGGGTCCGTGCCGTCCGACGGGCCGCTGCCCAGGCTCATGTTGACGACCTTCGCCCGGACCTCCGCGGCCGCCCACTGCATGCCGGCGAGCACCACGTCGTCGGTGGCGAACCCGTCGTCGGCGAGCACTTTGCCGACAGCCAGGGTGGTGCCGGGAGCCACACCTTTGTAACGGCCGCCGGACGCGGCGCCCGAACCGGTAATGGTGGATGCCACGTGCGTGCCGTGCCCGTGACCGTCCTCGACACTCCCCTTACCCGAGAAGTCCTTGCTCTGCGCCACTTTGCCGACCAGGTCCGGGTGGTCGGTGTCGATCCCGGTGTCCAGCACGGCCACTTGGACGGCGTCGCCGGTGAAGCCGGCCTGCCACGCCGCCGGGGCACCGACCTGCGGCACGCTCTGCTCGAGCGTCGCCTTCACCTTGCCGTTCAGCCAGATCTTCCCGACCGCACCGCCCTTGGCACGGGCGTCGCCTCCCACGGTCCGCCAGAACGCACCCGTGTCGGCCTTGCCCTGGTCCACCGCCGTCATTCCCAGCCCAGGCAGCTCCCGACGAACCTTCCCGCCCGGTGCCGTGCCGCGAGCAGCGACAGCCGATCCCTCGACCAGCAGCGGGATGGACTTCGTGTGCGCGTCGTCGTAGCCCTGCCTGATCAGACCGGTGACGTTGAACAACTCCCGGTCGAGCCGGCCGGACTGGATCAGCATCGCCGCATCGTCCGGCACCACGTAGCGATCACCGTGCCGCGTGAACTCCTGGAACGGCACAGTACGTCCGCGCGGCGCGGGCGTCACCTGAACGCTGTTGCCCAGCAGTGCCACTTTGTCGCCGGTGATCAGCGTGACCTGTGTCGGCGAGCCTGCCGCCGCCTGCGGGGCGGCGGCAGCAGTGCCCGCTGGCGCCAACGCCAGCGGTAAGACCATGACCAGGGCTGTCGCCGCCCACCGTCGCGTCGATCTGCTCACTCTCTCTCCTCGCTCTCGAAACTCCTGATAGCTGCAACGGGCCGGGTTCGCTCGCGGGCGGCGGGATTACCGTCAACCAGCCGACGCGGCCAAGACCAGTTCGCGGAGTTGGGCCGCGGTGGTCGAAGTGCCGCTCGTCGCTTCGACCCAGTGCCCCGGGTCGACCTGACGGGCCAGCCGACGACCGTCCGGCGTCTGCCGTACGCCGTCGGCGTCCGGTGCGCCCAGCGGTGCCTTCTCGCCCTCGATCGAGATGTTCACCTCGTTCGGGACGGTGCCGTTGTTGAAATACACCTGCGCGCACTTGTTCTTGTCGGAGTACCGCTCGGGGCAGAGCATGGCCAAGGGAGTACTCACATTGCCGCGACCCCAATAGGACACCAAAAGACCGGCGGGCAAGCTGGCCAACTGTCCCGTGGATGGCAGTTCGGAAGGTTCGGTGGTCATCGACTCCGCGATGGACCGCGCCTGCTGCTCGCTGTTGCCCTGCACCAAGGCCGACTTGCCCGGAATCAGTTCCCAGGTCAGTGTCGCGTACGTGTGCCCGCCTGCCAGCGATATCTGTTCGAGCTGGGCTGGGATGCCGCGCACCGTCGTCTGCGTCGTCTGCGTCGTCTGAGAGCCCTTCACGCTGGGCGTCACCCTGTTCAACAGCGCCGCCTGGGCCAGGCCGCCACTGCCCTTGAAGTCGAGGATCGCCCCGCTGTCGCCCACGCTCCACGACTCCACCTGGTAGCCCGCCGGAATCGTGACGGTGAACGGCAACTGTGGCCGGATCACCTTGGGCTTGGCAGGGCTGGGGGTCGTCGCCGCCTGGACTCCGGTGTCCGGCTGGCGGGGCTGCCCCGGGTCGTTGGGCCCCGGTTGGTTGATCAACGTGACGCCGGCGACCAACGCCCCGGTCGCGACCGCAACGGTCCCCGCGAGCGCAGTCGCCTTACGCCGGGACCGCAGCCGCCGTACGTCATGAGTCGCGTTGGCCAGCACCACATCGACGTCCGGTGCCCGGGATGCCCGTTCGGCCAGCGCGTTCCGGAGCATTTCGAGATCGGTCATGACCAAGCCTCCGCTGGTTCGGTGTGCAGCTGTAGCCGGAGCGCGGAGAGCCCGCGAGAGACCAGGCTTCGGACGGTCGAGGGCACGCAGCCGAGGACCTCGGCGATCTCGGCATCGTCACGGTCCTCGTAGAACCGCAGCACGATCGCGGCCCGCTGCCGCCCGTTCAGCCGTCCGAGCAACTCGGCGAGCTGGTCGGCGTCCGCGATCCGGGCCGCCGGGTCGGCCGTGACCGGGTGCGTCGCCTCGACCGGGTCCGGGCTCGGCCGTACCGACCGCTGGTACCAGCGCCGCCGCCAGGTGAGGTGGCCGTTGACCACCACCCTGCGCAGGTACAGGTCCGGCCGGTCCATGCGCGAGACCTTCGGCCAGCGCGGCCAGGTGCGGACGAGGGCGTCCTGCACCAGGTCTTGCGCGAGGGCCGTATCCCCGGTCAGTGCGGCGGCGAACCGGACCAACCCGCTGAGCTGCCCACGGCAGAACTCTTCGAACTCCACTCCCTACAAACACCCGCATCCGGTGTTGTTGTGGCAACCGGACCGATTCCGGTCACTTCCCGACCGATGTCTCCGCCTGGAGCGACCGCGTCGCCGCCCCCGCTGCGTACAGCCCAATAGGTCGTGGCACCGTAGCGGACGAAGGAGACCGGATTTCGCTCGATTCAGATCTCTGACGTTTTAATCGGCGTCTGGCCGAGAAAAGGATGCGTTCGGCGACGCAGCGCTGGCAGGCCTCAATGCTCCCCGATCCACCCGCGCCACACCCCTCGACCACTCAGCGCTGTCGGTGAGCGGTCAGTCCGTCGAGGATGAGGGCGAGCATCGACGGCGATCGGTCTTCCGGCCCCAATGTGGCCCGCCAGAGGGCGCCGGTGAGCTGAAGGAAGTCACGGGGATCAGCGTCGGCGCGGATGATGCCATCGCGTTTGCCCGCGTCGAGCAACTCCGTGATGGCGGCGATGACCGGGCCGTAGGTCTGCTCGGCGATCGCTTGGTGCGCACTGGGGCTGAGCGCGTCGCCAAGGCCGTGCTTCTTCCGCATGGCGGCCACCAGGTCAGTGGTCCACTCCCGGAGCGCATCCAGCGGAGGCAGCGTGGCCAGCAATTCCGTGACCGACCCCACGAGCCGATCGACTTCGTGCTGATAGACGGCCAGGACGAGCGCCTCCCGGGTCGGGAAGTTGCGGTACAGAGTGCCAGGCCCCACGCCGGCACGTTGCGCGATCTGGTTCATCGAGACACCACCGTCCTCGGCGAAGGCGTCGCGAGCGACCTGCAGGATACGAGCCCGATTTTCCCGGGCGTCCGAGCGAACCATGTGCCATCCTTGCTATCCGGAGAGCTCTCCACTACAGTATGTGGAGACCTCTCCAGAACTTTAGAGGAGCACCATGCGCTACACCAAGCTCGGCACAACAGGTCTCGACATCTCGCCGATCGCCATCGGTGCGATGACCTACGGCGATCCCCACCGCGGCCACCCGGTCTGGTCGCTGGACGAAGACGCAAGCCGCCCGCTCATCAAGCACGCGATCGAGGCAGGCATCAACTTCTTCGACACGGCCAACCTGTATTCCTACGGCTCCAGCGAGGAGATCCTGGGTCGCGCCCTCAAGACCTTCGCGGACCGGGACGACGTCGTCATCGCCACCAAGCTGCGTCATCCGATGCGGCTGGGACCAAACGGGAAAGGCCTGTCCCGCAAGGCGATCATGACCGAAGTCGAGCACAGCCTGCGACGGCTGGGCATCGACTACATCGATCTCTACCAAATTCACCGCAACGACCACAGCACACCGCTCGAGGAGAGCCTCGAAGCCCTGCACGATCTGGTCAAATCCGGCAAGGTGCGCTACCTCGGCGCGTCCTCGATGCCCGCCTGGGAGTTCGCCAAGGCCCTGCACCTGCAAAAGCAGCACGGCTGGGCCCGGTTCGTGTCGATGCAGAACCACTACAACCTGCTCGCCCGCGAGGAAGAGCGCGAGATGATCCCGCTGTGCCTCGACGAGGGAGTCGGCACGGTCAACTGGAGCCCGCTCGCCCGCGGCCGGCTGGCCCGCCCTTGGGACGCCGCGAAGTCGACGGCCCGGTCCGAAACGGATGGCGGCTACGCGGACCTGCTCTACACCCCGCTCACCGCCGACAGCGACCACGCGATCATCGACGCCGTCGGCACGATCGCCGACGAGCGCGGCGTAACCCGGGCGCAGGTCGCTTTGGCCTGGCTGCACAGCAAGCCGGTCGTCTCCGCCCCGCTCGTCGGCGCCAACACGATCACCCAGATCGACGACGCAGTCGCGTCGACGGACATCCAGCTCACCGTCGAGGAACTCGCCGCCCTCGAGCGGCCGTACACGCCTCGCCACGACTTCCAGGGCATCTCCGACGAAGCCGAGCTGCAGCGCATCCGGGACCGGATCCCGGGATACGCGAACGCCTGAAATCCCCCTTGGACCTTGTGAGAAGTGCGGGCGATGCTCCGCGCCGGAGGGGCACGCGAGGACGCGAAGCTGACCGTGCTGCAGGCGGACCTCCAACACGACACCGGCCGGCGCAACTGGGTCCACAAAGGACACTGAGCGGACGGAAACAGAGACCCGCCACGTCAAACCGGTTCCAGCCCCAGCATGCCGCGTGCCCTAAATCCGCCCACCGTGCCATCCAGGTTCCAGGACGGCCAAAGGCCGACGTCAGCGCTTACGACGGAGCTTCTCGGCGGCCCGACGGGCGCGTTCACGATTACGCGGGTCCTTCGCCATCTCGCGCGCCTTGTTCGTCATCTGCTGGCCTTTGGGGCCGCGCAAAAAGGCCTTGATCCGGTTCAACAGGCCGGCCATAGTCTCTCCTTTTGTCCGATATGCCTTCTCTCAGGCATACCCGGCGTCACCGGCGCCCAACCTCGTCAACGGAGCGAAAACGACCAGATCGGCCACCACCGGCATCCGGTCCCGTACCGTCACCGTGCTCCACAACGGATTGTCTATTGTGGAATGGGCAGAGCGGGCCACCGCGTGAGGTGCCGAGTACGCCCGTAGCTCACCTTCGAGCTTCACCAGACGTCCTACGGGGAACAGGAACAGCGCCGTCCGGAGCGGAGCAGCCGATGTCGCCCGCGAGCAGAATTCGTTCCGCTCCGTCGCGAACAGCGGGGTTCGCGGCATTCACCAGCGCGGCTTGTGCGGCGTTATCGCTGGTGTCAGGCGGGACAACCAGCAAGGTCGTCCGCTGCCAGCCGTCCCCTGACACGAACACCGTACGCGGATCGAGCGAGCGGATGCCTTCAAGGCGAACAATTTCACCGTCGACGACGATTCGCCGGGGCACGTCACCCCACGCGTCCATGTTGTAATCCACCCTGCTGACCGGGCCCAACCGGTCAGTCACACCCGCGATCATCGCGGGGAACTCCGCCATCGGATCCATTGATCGGGGCCACCAGCCACCGTCAATCACCCCTGTGGGAACCGACGGAGGCTTCAACGTCAGCCGTAATGGCACGCGTCCGTCCGATGCAGGTGAGGGTGCGCGTCGCTCCCAATAAGGTTTCATGTCGAACTCCCGTCCGGCCGATTCAACGGTCGGTACATTTGTTTCGTACGACCGGTCCCGCGATCAGGACCACCACGCGCCATCGGCGTACCCGACCGGGCACCTTCGGCACGTGCCGAGGTAGCTCAATGGCCAGTGTGGCCGAAGGGTCTGGCGATGCGCGTGCGGTCCTGACATCGTGCCGGACTCCCGTCGCCGACCTCGAAACCCGGCGGCGTGGGCGTCGCCGAAAACGATGCGAGCTTGACCGCTCGCATACGAAAGCTTCCGACATCTCTGACAGTACACCTCGTCGACCGTGAGCGGTCAGTTCACAGCGGTTTTTCGGTGAGGGAAGGGCCGGTCGCCGATCATGTGGCAGATGCGACCTTGTCACGTCAGGCGTGACGAGCTGGGTTTGGTGCTCGGACGCTTCCGGAGCTGGTCATCGCGAAGCGATCCGTCGATGATCTGTGTGGCGACGTCGCTCAGCCGCCGGTTGTGACTGCGGGCGTAAGCGCGCATCACCTCGAAGGTTTCGTCCATCGGCAGACCGGTGCGTTGGGCGAGAACGCCTTTGGCTTGTTCGAGCTGGACACGGCTGGTGAGAGCGACCTGCAGGTGGGTGGCGAGCTGTTCGCTCGCCGCGATGGCGCGTTCCTGGATCAGGCCGACCGTGGCAACGTCCGCCATGGCCTGGCCGATTCCCAGATCCGCCTCGCTCAGCCCGCCCGGCTGGATCCGGAAAAGGTTCAGTGCGCCGATCGTCTCATCGCGCAGTCGCATCGGCAGCGCCTGCGCGGAGTGGAACCCCAGCTGCCGCAGCTGCTCGGTGAAGCTCGGCCACACTGAGTACATCGCGGACAGATCATCCCGGACCACGGGAGCACCCGAGCGGTAGCAGTCCAGGCACGGTCCTTCGTCGTTCTGCAGCTCGTAGAGCTCCAGCAGGCGCGCTTCCTCGGTGGACGAGGCCATCACGCGCAGGCCACCGTGCTGATCGGCCAGCATGATCCCGGCCGCGTCGACGTCCAGCAGCTGCACACTGCGAGTGGCCAGGGTATGCAGGAAGTCGACGACATCGAAGCCGGCCACCAGTGTGTCGGCCAGGTCGACGAATGTGGCGGCGAGAAGTTGTTCCCGGCTCGTCATCAGCCCACCGCCGTTGTCTTGTTGGGGGTCATGGCTGTTCCTGCTGCGTCGTAGTGCCGGGCTCGCCGTCGTCAAACCGCACGCGGCGACTGACCACATCGGCAGCGACGGCGGCTACTGTCCGCCCCGTAGCGTACGCGTGCGCCCGTAGCCGCAGCAGTGCCTCGGCAAGGTTGATATCCAGTTGGATGCTGATCATCCCGGTCGCTTGGTGGACTTCGGCTTGGCTCTCGATCGGCCGTGCGAGCCCGGAGTTCACGTCCTGGTGCTCGTCGCGCTCCTGCAGGTGCAGCACCACGATGGTGGCCGCTTCGGCGAAAGCCGCCGCGTCGGCGAGTTCGAGAATCGTGAGGTGCCCGGGGGTGTCGCGGTAGAGGTCCAGGACCCCGACGTGGACGGCGCCTGCCCACAGCGGGAATGCGAAGATGGCGTGCACACCGGCGTCGAGCACGGCCGCACCGAACTGCGGCCACCGAGCCGGCCCGGCCGCCACCAAGTCCGGTTCGAGGACCGGGCGTCCGCTGGCTGACGCTTCGACGCAGGGCCCTTCACCGAGAGCGAACTGCAGGTCCTCCACCTGGCGGGCTCGCCTGTCGGTCACCGCCAGCACCACTCCGGTGGGTCCGTCGGCGGTCATCAACGCCACCCCGACGCCGCTGACCGGCAACGTCGACAGGCATTCCGCACACAACCTGGCGGGCAGTGTGACGTGGTCGCCTCGGTTGTCGTCCGCGATCGCCGACAGGATCTCGGCGACTCGGCGATTACGCATGAGTGCTGTCCTCTCAGGGCAGTGTGGGGCAACCGCGACCACGCTCCGGTGGGATTCCAGCGAGGCGGTGGAATCAAGGAGAGGTGCTCGTTGGAATCTTTCGGCCGACTGAGATCACGCCGAGGTCCAGGGCACTTACCCCCATACACTACTCTCCACTCCACGTTTTCGCTGCTCTGGCGACTCTGACGTCGGCCAGAAATCCGCCGCGGACGTCACCTCCTGCGGTCCCCCCAAGACCGTGCGCACAGCTCATCGCACCCGAACTCGCAGCGGGCCGCTGCCTGTCCTTTATGGAGGGAGCGGTAGCCTCAACGGTTCCGCCGCCCGTAGCCGCTGGATTGTCCCGGCTGCCGGCGTAGCGCACTACGCGACTCGTGATGAGCTCGGCGCGCGAATCAGGTCTAGTATCGGTGTGCATCCTGTTGGACCGCTCCAGACCCTGGCGGCATGTGTGCGCCCCCGCCATACGAGAGGTCGAGAGGTACCACAGTGGACACTTCGGAAACCACCCCGCTGCGCGACCGCTCCGAGCGTCCGGCCGTGCCGAGATCCTTGCAGGTGAGTGCCGCGCTGGGCTGGCGATTGCTGGTGGTCGCCGCCACCCTGGCCGTGATCGGTCTCATCGTCGGCTACCTCGCGGCAGTGGTCGTTCCGGTCGCGATCGCCCTGCTGCTGGCCGCGTTGCTGGCACCGGCCGTCGGATATCTGGTCAAACGCAAGGTACCCCGCTGGCTGGCCACCGTCCTTGTCCTGATCGGCGGCCTGGCAGTGCTCGGCGGACTGCTCACATTCGTGATCATCACCTTCATCAACGGCCTGCCGGCGCTGCAAATCCAACTCTCCCGCAGCATCGACACCATCGGCAACTGGCTCACCACCGGCCCGCTGCACCTGAGCGACGAGCAGGTGCGAACCTTCTTCGACAACCTCGTGACCACGCTGACCAACACCCAAACCGGCATCACGTCCGGTGCACTGACCACCGCCGCGACCATCGGCGAGATCCTCGCCCAGATGCTGCTGATCCTGTTCGTGCTGATCTTCCTGATCTACGACGGCCGCGGCATCTGGAACTTTCTGCTGCGCACCGCCCCCGACCGGATACGCGCCCGGGTGGACGTCGCCGGCCGCCGCAGCCTGACCGCACTGGTCAGCTACGTACGAGCCACCATCGCAGTGGCCACAGTGGACGCGGTCGGCGCCGGGATCGGTATGGTCATCCTCGGCGTCCCGCTCGCGATCCCCTTGGCCACATTGGTCTTCCTCGGCGCGTTCATCCCGATCATCGGCGGGATCCTGGCTGGCGGAATCGCAGTGCTGATCGCCCTGGTCGCCAACGGACCGATACCGGCACTGGTACTCCTGGGCATCGTCATCGGCGTCCAGCAACTGGAAGCCCATGTCCTGCAACCTCTGCTGCTGGGGCGAGCCGTCAACCTCCACCCACTCGCCGTGGTACTCGCCATCGCGATCGGACTGGTCGCGGCCGGCATCCCCGGGGCGCTGCTCGCCGTTCCCTTGCTGGCCGTACTCAACTCAGGCATCCGATCCCTGCACGGCAGCAAAGACGAACCCACCAAGCCCGCCGACGTTCACCCGTCCAACGTGGAGCCGTGACCGACCAGGCGCATCAGCGCGGCCCGATCTCGTTGACGAGACAACACGGTTGCGCCCGGCCTAGTGGGACCGATCTGCCGTAACTGTCTCAAGCGGCACTGCCGAAACGGTGCCAGCCGTGTCCCAGGCCACCAGGTGACTGATTGAGGAGGTAAATCCGATGGATGCGCTGTCTCGCGTATACTGAACAGTACCGAGGGTATTTCGAGCGTCGGCAGTCAAGCTGGCGCCACTTTGGGAGCACCACGAAACCCGGTCGGCGAGTCCGGCCAGAGGCGGGAGCGCCGAGATGATCTCGGACCTGCTCACTACCGACGCTGACGCGCCCCTCCAGCGCACAAGACGCGAACTGCGATTGAAGATCAAACCGAGTACCGCGGCCCGTGGGACCCTCGACGGGGGCTGGTGGCCGTGGTCGACCGATCCGGCAGCGGAATTCCCCGCGCTGGTCGCGGCATTGAGCTCATGGGTCGGGCCAGCCCGTCATATCGGCTACCACCCCGACGACTGGGACCCGGCTGAAAACACGCTGACGGTCGAGGGCTGGACGGTCCACTTGGCAGCCCTGCGCACCATGCAACCGAACACCGTGGTACTGGCAGGGCCGAACCTGAAGCAAGTCCGCGTGTTGGTGGTTCCGCCGGCCACGCCCGGTGGTGTGGCCCGCGCGGTGCTGAGATCGGCGTCCGGTTCGGACACGACCGCCACCGCTGAGGATATCCTTGCCAGCAACGGCGTTTCGCATCGACAGCGCAGCTGTCCATAATGGATCCGCCGCGAACGCAATGGACCGCAGTTCGGGATGCCCCCGGCTCGTAAGGCCACCGCCCACGTGCCGGATCGCGACACAGCTTCGGACGAGCAGGTGACGTGCAACACCTTGGCACAGTTTGGGGAACGAATCGGATGCCAGCCGGGTTGTACGGGGTGGTCGTAGAGTTTTGTGTTCGTGTTTCATCACGCTCGCGGAAACATTGTTGCGGGCGCCTCTTTCTTTACCTTGCAGGACAAGCTGGAGAAGTCGCCGTCTGAAACCCCGGCCGGGGAACCGCGCAGTGCGGCGCCCATATCCAGCTCGATGTAAGGGAAAAAGGCATGACAAACGGAACCGTGAAATGGTTCAACTCGGAGAAGGGCTTCGGCTTCCTCTCCCGCGAAGACGGCCCGGACGTCTTCGTGCACTACTCGGAGATCGACGGCCACGGCTACCGCAGCCTGGAGGAGAACCAGCGCGTCGAGTTCGAGGTCAACCAGGGCCCCAAGGGCCCGCAGGCCACCGGCGTCCGCGCCGTCTGACCCGGCAGCAGCGGAAAAACCTGATGGCACATGGCATTGTGACGTGGTTCGACGCGGAGCGAGGCTTCGGTTTCATCTCCCGCGCGGGCTTCGTCTCCCGTGACGACGGTGGCGCCGAGATCTTCGTGCACCAGTCACAGATCACCAGCGACAGCCTCCGCCCGATCGGCAGAGGCGACCGGGTGAGGTTCACCCTTGAACCGCACGCTCAGGGCCTGCGCGCTACAGATGTCCACCCGGTCTGCTAACACACGCAGCCCCACACTGTGCTCCTACCAGCAGACACGCTGACGGAGACACAAGAACCGGTGTCCTCAACCGCATCCCGGTTGGGGGCACTGGCCGGCCCTAAAAGAAGTGCAGATCGAACACCCTGCTCTGCAGCATGCCGCGCCCAACCTGCGCCGCGCTCAACCACTAGTGCGGGAGTTCTGTATGCGGCGGGGCATCTCCTACAGCCACTGCGGGATCTTTGCCTCCTATGCCGAGCAGGGCCCGATCATCAGTTGGGTCGCCGACCACCGCCGCCACCACGCTTACGCTGATCGTGGGGGTGATCCGCACTCCCCCTGGCGATTCGGCACCTCAGCCCGCGCACTGGCCAAAGGCTTCTGGCACGCCCACATGGGCTGGCTGTTCCAACGCGAACAGACCAACGCCACCCGCTTCGCGCCCGACCTGCTCGCCGACCCGGATATCCAACGCGTCAACCGCTGGTTCCCCGCGCTGACCGCCGTGTCCTTGCTCGCACCCGCCGTAGCCGGTGGGCTGATCACCTGGAGCTGGTGGGGTGCGCTGACCGCGTTCTTCTGGGCCGGCCTGGTGCGGGTCGCAGTGCTGCACCACGTCACCTGGTCGGTGAACTCCATCTGCCACATGATCGGCGACCGGCCCTTCACCGCCCGGGACAAATCAGCGAACTTCTGGCCGCTGGCACTGCTGTCGATGGGCGAGTCCTGGCACAACTCCCACCACGCCGACCCCACCTGCGCACGCCACGGCGTCCAACGTGGACAGATCGACATCTCCGCCCGGCTGATCCGGATCTTCGAAAAACTCGGCTGGGCCACCAAAGTCCGCTGGCCGAGACCAGAACGACTGGCCCGCAGACTCAAAACAGCCGCGAGGACATCGTGACGACCGACAGCCTCCTCGACACGGACGTCCAACCGACCACGGAGCCAGCACGCCGCGAGGCCCGGTTGCAGATGAACCGGACAACGCCGCCCCTGGGCATGTCGACGGTGGCTGGTGGCCGCGATCGACCGACCCCAGCAGCAGAGTTCCCCGCGCTGGTCGCGGCCTTGTCCTCGACATTGAAGCGGATCGCACGGGCCCGTGGCACCCACAAGCTCGTGCTCCCGGTCAAGTTGCCCGGCCGGGCCGGCAAGGCGATGATCGGCGGCGCACTGCTGCCGCAAGGCCCGTTCACCAAGGCGACACGCACGTTCGCCGAGCACATCGCCGAGCTGGATGTCCACAAGGGAACAAAACGGTGACCCGGACGTCGGCGCCGCCTATCTGGCGTTCACCCTGCTGAGCTTGTTGGTGCTGGCCAACGTCAAGAAGCCGATGGCAGGTGCCGTCCTGCTGGTGTTCAACTTCCTGCATTTCGTCTACCACTTGACGATGCTGCACATGTATGAGCCGCCGGACCAGGTGCTCAACGTCGTGCTGCTGAGTCTGCTCGTGGTCATGTCGATCATGCTGGTGATCCCGGCCCGACGTACGGAGTGAGCACCCGGCACAACGCAGCCAGGCGCCGGGCCGCTGAGCTGGCAAGCACAGCGGCTCGGTGTGCCGCAGGAGTTCGATCAGGGTCAACGCCGTTCCAGATCTGTCATCGGGAGCCTAGGCGCGCGATCACCCTCCACCGCTGGGCTGCTCAGGCGATGGCCCGGCTCGGGCTGGCCGACCGCACCATGGGGACTGGTCTCACCGTCCGCTGAACGCGGAGTAGAAGCCATACCGCAGTTCATAGTGGAGACGCGCATGCTTTTGCCGCAAGGTTTCAACCATGCTTGAAACCTTCTGGTCGACGTGGTCGGCAATTTCCCCCGGCGGCTAGCTTGAGCCACGAAGCGGGTCGAGCGAGTCGGCTCCTAGCAGTGGGGAGAAACATGCATCGCAAGATTCGGACGGGGTTGGCCGCCTTCGCGACGACCGCCGCCGTTACCGGAGCGATCCTGACACTGGCGGGAACGCCGGCGGCCATTGCCGCGCCAGCGGCTGCCGAAGGAAGCGCGGGCGTGCAGGCCCTGAAGTGGAAGGGGCCGTACAGCGAGGCTGAGTGCCTCACCGTTCAGGGCGAGTACCGGCGCTACTACAAAATTACGATTCCGTGTAAGTACTTCGCGTCTACCGGCTACTACTTCGAATACGACAACGGCCAGTAGCACCGGCACGCGCGCGTGTGCGACGAACAAGCGGCCCCGGCGATCGAGCGCCGGGGCCATCGGATGGAGTCCTGCGCCGCCGTCGACGCGCCGCGATGACACCTGGCCCGCCCACACTCATGTAGGACTCACCTGATCGTGTCGAAGGCCAGGCCGCTGGAACCTTGGCCTCGCCCCTCGCCCCGGTGGGCGCTGAGCCAGACGACCACACGGCCGTCGCGCCAGCGGGTCCGGTTGTAGGCCACGGAGAGTCTCGTGCCTGCTTGGGGGATTTCCTCCTCGTTGATGAAGTACTGCTTGCCGTTGTCGAAGCCTTCACGCAGCAGGGTTGTCCGGGGGCGGACGGGCTCACCGTCCACGATGCTGGGCATTGCGGCGCGTTGCAGCTGGATCTCTCGTTTGTCCTCGTCCACGTGCACCGGAATGAACGGGATCCAGTTCTCCGGGATGCTGTTCATGGCCACGTAGGAAATCGGCGCTCGGGGTGGGTCGGGGTCCGCAGCCGGTCGCGTGAGATTGTTCTGGCGGAACGCCACCACCTCGGCGGCAGCCTCGCTGCCCCGGCGAGGTTCACCGGTGGGTGTCCGGATTGTCTGCTCGATTCCCCACACGAGGTTGGCGTTCTCGTCGCGGATCAGCAGGACCTCTTCCAACGCAGGGCCTTCGGCGACTTTCGGCACGCTCGGCGGCAACAACAGGTCGGTGTCCGCGGGAAGCTCGTCCGTGCCGATTGTGTCCAAAGTGAACATTGACCAGCGTTGCCACTTCTCGTCGGGGCCGGAACCCGCTGCGGTGATCCACTGCGTCTGCTCGAAGACGTCGGTGACGGTCATGCCACGAATCGAATTGATTGTCCCCACTGGCAAGTCGCACGGCAGTTGGTACCAGTCGTTGCCGAAGATCAGCGCGAACTCCAGGAACACCAGCCGGGCCATGTCAGTGCTGTCCGGACGTACGGCGGCGAAGTTCGTGCGGCCGTCCTCCAACGCCCACCAGCGCGGCAGCGGCATGCCGGAGTAACGGACCGGCGCCGGGAACACAGTACGGCTCAACGTCTTCTCCGGCTGCGCGGTCCCTCCCAGCCGAGGGCCCGTGTCGACGGAGAACGCGTGCCAGTCGAGCGAGCCGCCCGGGTACTCCTGCGCCGTCAGGACTTTCTCCGAACCGGTCGGAGTTGACGCGGCAATCGAGAACTGGTGCTCGAGGCGGCGCGGGTCCCAGGTGGAGTTTCCGCCCGGCTGCACGATCAACGCCTCGAACCAGTCGACCAGACGGCCACCGAGATCCAGCAGCAACTGGTGGTGCAGCAACGGAATGGTCGTGATGCCCTCGTCGGCGTCCCGGCCATCCTTGAGGTGCAGGTAGAACTGATAACCGTCCATCCGCCGCTGGGCGACCGTCTGCATGGTCGCCCACACTTGCGGATGCGCCAGTTTCGAGACGTCTTCCGGTTGGTCGGGATTGGGCAGTGCGATCGGGTATTTCCTGATGTACTGGCCACCGAAGTCGAGAACGTGACCGAGCAGGCTGTGCTTGTCGAGCAGTTTCAGCCACCTGCGTCCTATCGCGAGACGCAGGTCGAACGCGATCTCCTCGTCGCCGAACGCCACCGGCACCGATCGTCGCTCCGCCACGGTCTCCAGCGGCAGGCCGGTCGGCAGGTCGTCGGGCTGGCCGCCGCCGGGACGCAACCGGGTCGGCCGGGCCGGCGTGACCGAGTAGGTCGCGGTGACCGGCGAACCGGCGTCCGAACCGTGGAACTCGCCCAGCTGCCACTGACGGGCGAGCATCCACAGTGGATCGCGGATCTCCACCCGCAGGGCGCGGTCGAAGTCGACGGTCCGTGGCCGGCCCTCCAGCCGGCTCCACATCTCGGTCATGGGCGGCCTTCCAGTGAGATCGCCGGGAGCAGGTGCGCGTACGCCGTCCCGTCGAGATGGTCCGGTTCCACGGCCCGGGTCTTGGCCATCGCGAACGTCTCGGTCACCGCGGCGATCAGGTCGCCTGGCGTCCAGTTCGCCCGGGGATCCCGTACCGGCGGCACGACCAACAGCATGGCCTGCGGCGGTTCGGAGTCCGGCCGGTCGATGTGCACCGCGATGCCGGTGGTCTCCCGCTCGGCCGGAATCACCTCGGTCCATTCGTCGAACACGAGCCCGCACTGCGAATCGCGGCTCAGCCCGGACGCGTAATGCGCGGTGAACAGCAACCTGTCCTGGCCGAGCGGGTCTGGTTCGTCCGGGTCTCTTGGCGCGAACTCCATCCCCAGCCAATGATCGCCTTCGACGTACGGCAGCTGGATCGGCGACAGCGCGGGTTCCTTCCAGCCAAGGATTCCGGTACCGAGCAGCCCGCCCAGGCCGAGCAGAGCGTCGGCGAGCGTGACGGTCTTCTCCCACAGGCGTGGCATTTCCCGCACGCGTGCCATCCCGTGCAGCCAGTCGTCGACAGGGAAGTCCCGGTCGTCAAGGTGTTCCAGGAGATCGTCACTGTCGTTGCGGGCCTTGCGCCACTGCTGCATCACCGTGGCCGACGGCGTGAACTCCGGCACCGCCAGCACGTCCTCGCCGAGCAACGCTTTCAGCGCGTCGGTCGCGGCCCGGACGCGGTCCGGCCCGATGACGGCCTTGTCGTAAGACACGAACGCTGGTTCCGAGTTCTTTCGCCGAGTGACCAGTTCGCCCTTCAGCCTGCCGGCTCGCGCCAGCAGTTCCTGCCGATAAGCCGTAACCCGGTCCTGGAACGGCTTGAGATCCAAGTCAGTGGGGTCGTACTCGTCCAACGGGAGCAGCTCCGCGACCTCGTCGAGCAACCCGCTCAACGTGGTCTCCGACGTGCTGGCCAGCCCTTCGAGATCCTCGAGCCGGGAGGCGAACTCACCTCGCAGGATGGTCAGGTTGAACCGCATCCGGAACGGAGTCTCGGGCCGCTTCTCGGGCTTGGTGGTCAGCAACCGCTCGGCCTGCAGCAGGATCCGGAACCGCTCGTCGTCCGGTGTGGACGATGGCAGGTCGTGGTCGTAGAAGTCGAGGATCTTGTCGGCGGCTTCGAGCGCGGTACGCATCCGCGCGGCGATCTCGGCGACTGCGGCCAGAACATCGGCATACACACCGTGCCGCCACAACGCCAGCTCGCCCCAACTGCTGCGCACCAGACCGAATCCACCGGCAGCCACGGTCAGTTTCGCGTACGTCGCCATGACCTCGTCGACCGAGTCGGGCGGCTCCGCGATGAACTCCTCGACCTCGGTCACCAAGTCGTTCAGCGACTCAAGGACGGCGGCCGGACGTGCCCGAGGCAGCGAGACGGCATCGTCTGCGGACTGACTGACCGGCGCGCCACCTGCGGCGGGAACCAAATCGGTCGGCCGCAACGGACGTGACGTTGTCAGCAGAGTGCGCAACGCGGCAATCAACGGTGACAGCTCGAAGAAGGTGACCATTCTCGAGACGCGCGTGGTGTAGTGGATGGTCACCTCGGCGTCCGGGCGCGGCCGCTCGTCCTCCATCACCACACCGAGAATTCGGTCGTCCAAATCAGACATCGCCGCTTCGTCGGTCGGGCGCAGCACCCACAGCAGATCGATCGCCTGCAGCCCGGTCTCCTGCTGGGTGACTACCCGGTCGTACGTCCTCGGGTCGCCCGGAACCTTCCACGTGACCCAGGCCGCCACCTTCTCCGGTTTGGGCAGCACCGCCTTCGCCAGCCAGGCGTTGACGGCCGGTTCGGCCCTGGCCCGGGGGTTGTTGCGACCGAGCAGCGGCGCGCCATCGTCCGGGCCGAGGTTGGGCGTGAACTGGATGCCCAGCCTGTGCGTGAGCGTGGTTCCGCTGCGCGGGGTGTCCACAACGGCCGGTTCGGGCGGCAGGCCTTCCTTCGCGTAGGCGTCCAGCGTCGCCGAGGCGCGTTCGACGTTGCCCTGCAGCGCCTGGTGGACACCCTCGGCCACCGCCAGATCCGCCAGCGCGTCGTTGATGTTACGCAACGCGTCGACCTCGGCGCGGATGTGCTCCTTCTGCGTCGGGTCCGCATCCGGCAGGCCCGGGATGCCGAACGGATACTCCTGCGGCTCGCCCGCTTGCTCGTCCACGGTGTTCACGTGCCGCACCAGGTCGAGTCCGTTGATCACGTTGCGGGCCTCGACCAGCTGGATCCGGCTCGGATCGGCGCTGGTCTCATCGATCTTGTTGGCGCGCAGGGGGAACCTCGTCCGCAGACCGGCGATGAACCTGTCAAGGCCGATCTGCCGGTCGTGCAGACCACGCTCGAACCGGTACCCCAGCAGCGCACCGAGCGACTGCCCCTGGCGCATCCCGTCCACGATGGTCAGTGCGACACGGACCCGGTCGGAGCTCAGGTTCACGGCGAACATGTTCGCGTCGGCCTTGGAACCGTTGGCGAGGTAACCGGCTCGCAGCACGGCAGCGGTGCGTGCATGAGTAGGCGATGGCGCGTGGATGTAGCCGCCGTTTTTCTCGTAGTGCGGGATGAAGTCGGTTCCGAAGACCTCCGTCAGGTCCGCAGGAGCCTTCTCAGACTTGAATTTGTCCTGGTTGCGGGAGATGTTCTCCAGCCAGCCGTACGCACCCAGGTGAAGACCACGCGTGTTGCCCGACCGCAACTCCGCCAGCCGCTCGTTGACCAGGCCGAGCCGCCACGCGTCCAGCCGGTAGGTGGCGGCGTCGATGTGTTCGGCGAACACCCGTTCCAGCCGCGCGGTGGGAAGGTCCGCCAGTATTTCGAGCGCGTCGATCTGCTCAGCCAGGTCCGGGGTGGCCGCACCCAACAGGACCGCCTGTCGCGCCAACAGGTACAGCAGCGCCGAGGGCGGGGTGTTGTTGATGAACCCTTCCTGCTTGCGGATCTTTTCCAAGTTGGTGCCCGCGTAGTCGGCCAGCCACCGCAGATAGTTGGTGTCGTCACCGGTGTACACCCTGATGGGATCCACTTCGGACAGTGGGCGGTCGTCGACGACCGGCATGAGCGCGGGCTCGGACACATCGGCGAACAGCTCACGGACATCGCCCGTGCCGCCAAGACGTGCCAGCAGGTCCCGGACCGGAGTGGCCAGCGTGGTGAGGGCGTCGGTTGCCTGAAACTCCAGCGCGCTTTCCGTGTCGCGGAAGTGGTACTCGGTCGAAGCCGGATGCAGTGCGAGGATGTCCAGCAGCTTCTGGTGCACGTCAGTGGTCGGCCCGTCGAGGAACTTGACGTGCTGAAGCGCGTCTTTCCAGTCCTGCGCGGCCTCGAGCAACAAGGCGTTCAGCGCCTTGCGATGCGAGGCGGTGTCGGGCCAGTCGAGTCGTGAGAACACCGTCGTGGGAAGGATCCCGTACGGTTGACGGCCGATCTTGACGGCTGGTAGCGGGCCGCGTCCGGACACGTGCTCGAGGAAGAACTTCCGGGTCTCGGCGATGTGTTCGGCCGCCAGCAGGTCCTGCAGGTAGTGACCCCACGTCGACGGCCACAGCGCGGTGTGCGCCGCTCGCGCCTCAAGCCGGTCGGTGCCCTCGGCGTTCGGCACCCCTGCCAGCACCGCCGGGTCGAGACCGAGCAGTTCGGCGAACCACTCGCCGTCGGTCTTCGAGGTCCAGTCCTCGGCCGCCGCGGTGAACCCGGCCGCTGTGGCCAGCCCAGCCTCAGCCTCCGCCTGTGGATCCTGACCCGCCGGAGCGTGTTCGGTGTTGTTGGTCGGCGTTCCCTGTGGCAACAGGCTGAATCCGGCGGGGCTGCGCAGCTGGTCGGTCAGCAGCTTGCCGAGTGCGTTGGCGGAGTCCTGCGGTGCTGCCTGTTCGCGCAGACCCAGCACGACAAGCCGGTCGAGCTTCTCGGCGAACTGCGGCTCAAGCGGGATCTTGATGCCCATCCCGGCCTCGACCGCCTCGCCGAAGTTGGTCAGCCACAGCAGCTTCGGCGGCATCCGCAGGCTGCCGTCGTCCTCGTTGATCTTGAGCTGGTTCTCCTCGGTCTCACTCGGGTCGGGACTCACCGCGAGGTCAGGCCGCACCGGGTTGCCAGGCTCGGAGAACACCTGCACGTCGCCGACGTACCCGGTGAAGATGAACCGGTCCGGCAGCAGCTGCGCCTTCGCGGCAGTGGTCCAGGACTGCGGCGCGAGCTCGTTCGGCGGCAACGGCGGCAACACGAGGAAACCGACCACCACCGCGTCACCGCGGCTCACCGGCGCTCTGTCCACACCAGACGGACGCAGCGCCCTGATCGCGTCGGCCCGGCTCGGCCCGACGGCCGCGCGCAACGTGATGTCGGCGTCGCGAAGTTTGGCTCGGTCGCCGTGCGCTCGCCAGACCGAGGTCCAGTACGTCACCGAAGGCTGCCGGTCCTGCGCCGCGACGGGTTGCGGACTGACAATGACCAACACGGTGATGTCCCGGCCCGCAGTGGGGCGGTCTGCCGGGTTGGCAGGCCGGCGGTTCTGCAACAGCCAACCAGCGCGCCCAGCCGGAACCCTCGCGACGAGCTCCTCCCACGCGGCCCGCTCACCGGCCGGGGATCCACCCGATGCCCACAACGCGGTCCAGTACGCGTCGAGCGCGCCGACCTCGGCCTGCGTCGGTTTCTCCTCGAACTTGTTCACCGACCAGTCGTCGGGGAACACTCGGATCAGCAGGTGTGTGGCGGTGTAGCGGGTCTCGACCCGGACCGGGCCGAGCAGCACCGGGAACTCAAGGCTGAGGTCGGGCATTCGGAAGCATCTCCTGTGCGTGTACGGCCACCAGGACCGGTGCCTGGAAGAGGATGTAGGCGACGTCGGCGGAACTCATCCTGTGTTGCCATGCCTCGATGTGGTTGTCGTCCTTGCGCTGCTCTTGCTTCTCCTGGTCGTCCTCGTCCTCGTTGAACTTGTCGAGCGTCACCCGAACAGCTTCGTCGAACTGGATGAACCTCAGCCCGTCCGGATCGACCCGCTGCCAGGTCAGGTCGTTCCACACCTCGACCGGCCGCACCGGGCCCGGCTGCGCCTCGTCGAGGCCGAACCGCGGATCGCCGGGACGTTCCTTGATCACGAAGAACCAGCCGAGGTCGCCGTTCCCGCCCCTGGCCTTGTCCGCGTCGAGGTCGAAGCCGAGCAGGGTGATGTCCGGGTCCACCTTGGCCTCGTAGATCGGCAGCTTCACGTCGGCCGGGTCCGGTGACAGCGTGCGCTCACCGGTTTTGTCCGGCACGCCGTCCTTCAACGGCCAGACCGCCTTGTGCGCGTAGACCGCCGCCGTCGGATACTTCTTCAGCAGCTCCCCGCGGATGACCAGCACGAGGTCGTTCTTCTCCGTCGGCCGGTTCCTGTTCTCCCCCAACGGGGTCGCCTTGTCCCACTCGTGCATCGCTCTGATGTCGTACGGTCCGTACGGCGACGGCACGGCCACCCGCGGGTCCCAGAACTGGCGGAACGGCGTCCCGCGCTGGTCGGTCGGAAACTCCCGCCAGAGCAGTTCCCGCGCCATCTCGTGATTGAGACCGGCCAGATAGGACTCGATGAACGTGCGGTTGTTCTCCAGTAACGTGATCGTGTTCGCCGGGAGGAGGCCGAGGTTGGGCACCAAGGTGTCCGTCGACATCTTCAGCAGATCCTCGTACATCGGCATGTCGAACACCGGATAGGCCATGACCTCGGTCAGGTCCTCGGCCGCGGCACGCAGCCTGTCCGGTAGGTTCATCGCGCCGAACAGGTTCTCCAGCACGGTCTTCTCGGAGTTCAGGCCGGTCATCATGTCCGCGGTGGTCGTGCCGACGCCGAGTTTCGGCCTGCCGTCGTCAGCCGGTGCAGCCGCGTGCAGCCCGCTCAGTTTGCCCAGTGTGACAAGACCTTCCGGAGTCGGCCGCGGCGGCGCGGCGCTGACCTCCCGCTCGTCGATGCGGGCGACGAGCTTGTCCGGCGGGAGATTCTCGGGGAACTTCAGCATCTTCATCAGCCGCGAACCTGGCCGCATGATCCGCCGCATGGCCGGGGACACCGGTGCCGTGGCAACCCTGCTCTGCGAGACCTTGAACCCGACCGTCTCCTGTTTACACTCCACCACGCGAGCGTGTGCGGGCGCCGCGAGTGTCAAAGCCTTGGCCGAGACCAGCGGGTCCGCGTCGAGTCCCTGCGCGGGCGGTTTCGGGAAGTGCTTTCCGTGCAGCGTGTTGCCGACCTCACGGGCAAGCTGGGCCGCGCGGATCTTGGTGTTGGCCAGCTTCACGTCACCGAGCTGGTTCCACGCCGCGGCCATCAGCTCCTCCTGGCGCTTCCGCACCACCTCGGTACCGAAGTTCGCGGCCACCCGGAACCGTGGGTCCAGGTTGAGCCGGTGCAGCCAGCCGCGGAGTTCCGACGGCGGCACCGGGTTGCCCTTGTCATCCCTGAGAAGCTGTGCGGTGAGCGCGTGCCAGCGTCCGTACAGCGGCGGCGTGATGACCGGATCGATTTCGCCCTTGAGCTTCGGGATCTGCTCCGCGAGCTTGTCGTTCGCCTTGGCCGCCGTCGTGTTCTGGTAGGCCTCGGCCAGGTTGATCAGGCCCGCCATCGCCTGCTGCCACTTGCTGTTGGGGTACTGCGACTGTTGGCTGTGGTACGTGTCCCAGTTCTCCCAAGGGTCCTCCCGGTCGACGCGGTCAGGCAGCCGCAGTGCGCCGCCGAGCTTCAGCACGCCGTGTGGCTCGGTCGTGGTCTCGACTGGCGGCAGGCCGAATCCGGCGGAGACGTGCGCGTCCATGTCCCGCCAGCCGACCGGCTCCCCCGCCTCGATCGGCTTGAGCAGCCGGACCAGGTACTCGAAGTCGCCCGCGGTGCTCGTGGTGAACTCCCAGCGGTGGTAGAGCGGCAGTTCGCCGGGCAGTTCGGTCTGGTCGACGCCCCACGCCGGTGTCATCGCAGGGATCGTGCCCGGTTCGATCCTGAGGCCGAGCCCGGCCCGGCGCCCGGTTTCGAAGGAAGGCACCAGGAACGCGTGATACTTGGTGCTGGCCGACAGATGCCGTGGGCAGACTATCCGTGAGCAGGCCAGGTCGGGCGACTCACGCAGAACCCGGCTGAGGTTGGCCAACGACGTACCCATGTCACGCCGGTCGTTGACCGCCAGCCGCGGGTCGAGTTCGCCGTTGACGTGCACGTGTGCCCACGCCCCGAGCTCCGAAGGCCGTTGCAGCGCACCGGGTTGCCGGACCTTGATGTACGGCAACGGCCTGCCGGGCAGGGTGCCGTCCTCGAACTCCGTCTCGGACAACACGATCAGCGCCAGCCAGGGCAG
The DNA here is from genome assembly GCF_900176515.1 of Kibdelosporangium aridum. Classification (GTDB taxonomy): domain Bacteria; phylum Actinomycetota; class Actinomycetes; order Mycobacteriales; family Pseudonocardiaceae; genus Kibdelosporangium; species Kibdelosporangium aridum. Next base: position 64,148 of record NZ_FWXV01000018.1, on the reverse strand, counting down.
GAGCCTTTTGGTGTCACCATCCGCCGGGGCCGGGCTGTAGCGCCACGGGAAGTCCTCGTCGTAGAACTCGATGTGCGCCACGTAGTTCGGCTCAAAGTTGCTGATGAACGGGCGCGGTTCGGTCCGCGAGATCGCACGCGGATCGACACCGATCACGTCACTGGGACCGTAGAGCTGGATGGGCTCGTCGACCGGACGGCTTGCCGTCTCGCCGATCAGTTCCAGCTGCACCAGGATGCTGGCGCGCAGGTCCGTACCAGGGTCCCGATCGCCGATCTTGGTCGACAGGCCGGTCCGCAGCCAGGGCAGGAAGGAGTAGGCGCCGTCGCTCACGACCCGATCCGTTCCGCCGTCTTGGTCAGTTCGGTCTTCTGATCCGCCGCGGCCAGCCCGGTGCGAGCCACCCCGCCCGCCACGATCACCTTCGCGCCGGAAGCCGCCGCGGCGAAAGCCCAACGCCCCTCAGCCAAGCCGGCCGGCTTGGACCACGCGCCGTTCTCGTACTGCAGCACGCTGCGGAATCCGGCTTCGTTGGAGACGTCATCGGTCCCGCCGATGAGCAGAACCTTCCCTGCCCCCAACGAAACCGCGCGATGCAGTGCCCGACCGGCCGGCATCGGGCCGACGTCCCGCCAGGTTCCGTTCGACGTGTTCAGGTCGAACACTTCGGCGGTGCTGCGGGCGAACGGGTCGTAGCTGCCGTCGCCAGGGGCACCCGGCGCGCGGCCGCCCGCGACCAGAACTGTGGTCGCGGACAGCGCTGTCGCTGTGTGACCGCTGCGGGGGTAGCGCATGCTGCCGGTCGGCGTCCAGGTCTTCGCCGCGGTGTCGTAAACCTCGCAGAACGCCAACGCGGGGTCATTGGCCGTGCCGACAGGCGAAGTGCCGCCGCAGACAAGAACCTTCTTGCCTTCCTGCAACGCGACGGCGACATGGCCGGTGCGGGCGTCGGTCATCTCGTTCTTCGTCGGCGCCCACGTCTTGTCCGTCGGGTTGAACAGTTCGGCTGAACGCAGCGCCGTGACCGAGCCGGTCGACCGGATCCTGCTGCCGCCCGCGATCAGGATCTGGCCACCGTCCAGCGCTACCGCGCTGTGGCCCCACCGGCCGGTCGACATCTTGTTGTCCACCGCGGTCCAGGTGTTCTTCTCCGGGTCGAAGATCTCGGCCGTGTCCAGCGCGGGCCTCCCAGGCGCGCTGATCCCGCCGGTGATCAGGACTTTGCCGTCCGGCAGCAAGGCCATGGCGTGCAACTGCCGTGCCGTACCGAGCGACGCCGGCTCGGACCACTTGTCGATTGCGAAGTCGTACACCGCGCTCTGCTGCACGCTCGCACCCGAGCCGTCAGCGCCGCCCGCGACGAGCACCTTCGTCCCGTCCTTGAGCAGGATCGCAGCGTCGTGCTGGCCGTACCAGCTCGCAGCGGCCACGTAGTCGCTCATCGCGTCGAACCTTTCTTCATGGCAGGTAGATCTCCGCGGTGGCGGCGAGCCCGTCTTGCGCCCGGCCGCCGACGGCGAGCACACGCCCGTCGGCGAGGACGACAGCCGGGATGTCCCAGCGGCCGGTAGCCAATGGGCCGGTGACCGTCCACGTGTTGTTGGTTGGGTTGAACAGCAAGCAGTTGCGGGCGCCTGAGGCGGCTCGCGGACGGCCGGCACCGCCGAAGACCAGCACACCCGCGCGTGTCCGGAAGCTCCGGTGTCCACTTCGGCCGCCGCCGGGCATGTCGCCGGCAGGCTGCCACTTACCGTCTGCCAGGTCGTAGATCTCGGCCGACGCGAGACTGTCCACCCGGTACGGAATCCCCGGGACTGCGTCGCCACCTGTGACGAGGACGCGGTTGCCGTCCAACAGCGTCGCCTGGTGGCCTTTGCGCGGGGTGAGCAGGCTGCCGGTCTGGGTCCAGCTCCTGGTCACCGGGTCGTAGATCTCGCAGAACGTCATCGCCTGATCGCCTTGCCCGGTCGGCAAAGCACCACCGATGACCATGATCTTGCCGTCGTCGAACAGCACGGTCTGGTGTCCGGTGCGGGCGTAGTGCATCGGAGTGGTCTCGGTCCACTCCAAGGTGTCCGGGTTGAGCAGCTCGGCCGATGCCAGCGCCGCGCCACGGTCGCTCGTGCCGCCGATGACCATCAGTTGCCCCTTGACCATCACGGCGGAATGCCCTGAGCGCGCGGTCTTCAGGCTTTGGGTCGTCGTCCACGCGCCTGCGGAGAGGACCTCGACCGAGTTCAGCGTCCTGCCGTTCGCGTCGAGTCCGCCCGCAGCCACTACCCGGCCGTCGCGCAGTCTCGTCGTGCTATGGCGGCTCCTGGGCGTTGCCAATGGTGCCGAGTCTGGTTCCCAGGTCGCCGTGATCGGGTCGTACACCGCTGTCGTCGCACCGGCCACGAGCACCTTCCCGCCGGTCGGCAGAACTGGGTCGGTACCGGCGGTGACGGACTTCGGCGTCGCGGCGAGAGACCACTTTCCAGGCTCTGCCACGGCCCCGCCACGGACTTCCGTCTGACGGATCACATGCAGCTGCCCGGCCAGGTCCGCGTCCGTGAAGACCCAGTCCGCCAACGCGTCGGTCGCGGCCGCCGCGCTGCGGAAGCTCGACGCGGTCACCTTGGCCTTGGCCGGCGGGAAAGCCTGCGAGTTGTTACGCAGATAGGCCACGATGAAGCGATCACCGATGACCCGCACGGTCTCCTCTGCCGCAAACGGTTGCAGCAGTCGCGCTTCCCGTCGGGACAGCGGTGAACGCGCTGTGCTGCTGCCTTCCAGCATCTGGTTGAACACCATCGCGGGCGGGCGGTACAGCTTGCCGCGGGTCCGCGTGACCGGCTCGGCGGCGAGCAGGGTGGTCGCCCCCGGTTCCCTGGGTGACTCGTTGTCGATGACATGCAGCTCGTAACGAGCACTCCGGCGGACCACCCGTGGCGAGTCGATCGCGCCCTTGTCCGCGGTCAGCTCAAGGCCCGCGTCCTGATCCTCGTACGCCGGACGCGACAGCTTCGTGGCGTCGTCCATGTCCTGGAACTGGGCCATCGCGAACTTGTCGCCGGTGATCGACGCTCGTTCCAGGCCACTGCCGTTCAGCGGGATGACGCTGAAACGTTTGCCGTCGCTGGGACGTTGCGCGCCGACGCGGTCGATCCGCACGTCGAGCGGGATGGCTCGCTGGTGAATGAACAGGGTGCCGAGCGGGTGCAGCACAAGGTCGTCGTTCTCGTCCAGTTTCCGCAACGAGACAAGGGGATTGAAGCCGCCGGCGGGCAGCCGGGTCTGCCAGCCCTCGACTTTGCGGATCTCGGTCTCCAGCAACTCGAGCACCTCGACCGGCGGCAGCGTGGTGTTGCGTTCCTCACCCCAGCTGATGTCGAAGTCCGCCGAGATCTCGAAGAACAGCAACGAGATCGAGCCACGTCCGTGCGCCCGCCACGGCGACGGGCCCTCCAGGGTGAACCGCAGGTCGATGCCGAACAGGCCGACACCGAACGCCTTCAGCGACACCCCGGCGGAGATCTCGATGATGAACGCGAACGGCGAGAACCGGAACAGCGCGTCGAAAGCGAGGTGCCCTTCGATCCCGAAGTCGCTGAAGCCCAGCCGCAGCTCGGCTTTCGCGCCGAACTGAACGGTGTTGCTGGTCACCGCGAAGTAGCCGGACACCCGGATCAGCCGGCCTGGCGAGTTCAGGATGTCCACCGACAGCCTCGGTGGCACGGGAAACGGCAGCGGCGGCGGCCGGAACGACGGGTGGAACCCGCCGACCGAGAGCACGAAGTCCGGGTTGTCGCTCCAGTCGACAAGCAGTCCCATGCCGCCGTCGATGGTCATCGTCAGGATGCGCGAGTCGAACATCTTCGCGAAGAACCACAGCCGCGACTTGTCGACCTCGAGCGCGCCGATGAAGTTGACCTGCAGCACCAGCAGCGGAACGTGCTCGTTGGGCAGCACGCACTTGAGGACACCGAGAATCGCGATGTTGCCCGGCGGGATCTCCACGATCACCCCGAGCGACACGGTGACCAGCGCGGGCGTGCCCCAGCCGATCTTGGCCATCGGCCCGACCAGGAACCGGCCGTCCTCCGGCGGGAAGAACCTCCGCAGGTCGCTGATGATCCGCGGCGCGTTGGCGATCACGTCCTGCGGGAACATCACCGACTCGATCGAGCCGTTGACCACGCCCTCCACCAGCGCGGCGAAGTCCATCCGGCGGTTGAGCCCGAGCACGCCGCCAACGCCGAGCAGCGTGAACCCGAACCCGAGCTGGACACCGCCACCGCCGAACTCGGCAGCGATGACGATCAGCAGCGAGAAACCGTCCTTGCCGTCCGGCATCCTCGTCGTGATCAGCCCGATCGCCTTGAGCGCGACCAGACCCGCGAACTCGAGCTCGAGCGCGCCCGCGTACTCGCCCCGGTCCGGGTCGAAGTACAAGTAGCCGCCGCCGGAGACGATCCCGGCGTCGACCGAGAGCCCGACGCCCTTCGGCGGCTTGAAGCCCAGATCGAGATCCAGCGGTCCGAGGGAGCCGTCGTCGGTGAACCGGAAGTCGGCGGTGAGCCCGATCTGCTCGACCACGGCCGTGATCGGGCCGAGCTGGGCCTTGATGTTCGCGCCGAGTCCGATCGGGACACCGTCGCCCGATGGGGACACGGAGATCGTCAGCGCCTGAACCTCGACCGGGCCGATCTTGATGTGCGTGGGGATCTGCAGCTCCAGCTCGGACGTCCCACGGAGGTAGAAACCGTCGCGATAGGACAGCCCAATGGTGACGTCGGCGCCGGCGGTGAAACCACCGCCCGGCAGGATCTTGGCGATGAACCCGTCGGCGCCGCCACCCGCCGAGAGGACGAATTCCAGGCCTTGTAGCTCGAACTCGGCATAGACGTCCACGCCTTCGTCGTCCAGCCGGACGCCGCCGGTCCCGCTGATCTGGCGGTACTGCAGACGTGTGCCGCCCTCCGACCCCAGAATCAGGATCGGCTCGCCGTCGGCTGGCCCGCGTTGGATGATGATCTCGATCGAACCGTTGCGCGTGCCCGGCGTGCCCTCGTTCTCGAACCCGACAACGGTCTTGATCGGCTCCCCTGGCCGGATCTGCAACGCGACCCCGCCCCGCAGGTCCAGGTCGCTGCGGATGATCAGCGTGACACCCGGCGCCAGCTCGAGTTCCTTGTTCACCTCGCCCGAAAAGTACGGCAGGAGAACGATTCCCGGCTTCTCACCGGGCAACCCGACCAGGCGCACCTCGCCCGCGATCCGCGCGTACGCCGGCTCTGGCCCAGGATCCTTCGCCACGAGGTGCTCGAAGAGCAGTCCCTTCACCACACGAACGGGAGCCGCCCCGAACGGTCTTTCCGTGCTCTGCACCGCATCCGCGGTCTCTTCGGGCAGGTACTCCCTGTTCACCGACACACCGGCGGCCATCAGCAGATTGTCGACCTGGGCTGCGAACTTGGCGAAGTCGAATCCTGCCTCGCCCCAACCGAAAGCGTCCTTCAGCACGCCGGACGGATCGGAGAGCACACGAGGGATGTCAGCGATATCGAGTTCGACGTGCGTATAGGACGGCCGATTCCCGGCCGGTGGCACGTACCCGGTCTTGACGATCCCCAGCGTCTGCAACGCGGACCCGAGCACCGGCTGGTAGTAGTGCAGGTACGTGACAATGAGGTAGTCGAGCAGCTGCTTGGGGAACTTTTCGCGGAACCCGTCCACCCGCAGCGCTTCCGGGATCGCCGAATCCGGTGCGTTCGCGATCGCCCGGATCCCGTTGATCACCGACTGGACGCCGTGCAGCACCCTGGCCGGATCATCAGCCTCCGCAAGGGTTTCGATGCCCGCCCCGAGATCCGCGATCGGTTGCGGAATCACCTCGGCCGACCAGCCCAGCTCACGCAGCAACCCGCTGAACGCCTGCGGGCTCTCCAGAGCGTCGCGCAGCGGCACAAGGGCCTTGCCGACCTCGGCCGCGATCTTCTCGACGGTGCCGGCCATTACGGCTGCCCTCCCGGGTAGTGCCACTGTTCCAGCCAGGCATGCCAGCCGGGATGCACCCGGTTGACGATCAGCCACTTGCAGACGTGGCAGAACTCGCCCGACTCGCCCGCCGCGGTCTGGTCGCGCATCTTGCACACACCCGCTGGACGGAAGTTGCCACCCGGGTAGCGGCCGCCGCCCTCATAGACGCCGATGAGCCCTCGTCGTCGCAGACGGCTGGGCAGACCGGGAATCGGGCGCGGGGTGTCGGGACCGGTATTGGCAACCGTGTTGTTGTCCACGGCGTTGAGTGGTTTCTGTTCGCCGTAAAGGAGGTCGAGCACTTCGGGACGCACAATGGAGACTTCCCGGTTGTTGTGCCGCACTGGCACGAACAACAACGAGCCCGTGCCGAACGCGGGGTAGGCCGCGGGCGGCGGCAGCCCGGCGCCTTTCAGGGTCACCGCACCGGAACCCCTGTCGACATGCACAATGGACAGGTCGGCCGCGTACGTCGTCGGGTCGCCCTTCGTCAGCGGAAGTTGAACACCCTCAGATGTCGGCGCGAACCTCAGCAGGTTCGCCCGGACCCCGGCGGTCTTCAACATGTCCCACTCGGCGGCGCTGCTCGGCTTGATGAAGACCTTGATCGCGCTGCCATCAGCCGCCGAGGCTTTCACCAGCCGGGCGGAATGGGCGATCCGGGGCAGATCGATCCATTTGACCAGCCGCGGGTCGAACAATCTCTCGGTGGGGTTCGCTCGGATCTTGCCAAGCCTGGCCAGATTGTCGGACGCAAGGTCCTCGGCGCGTGCGGCATCGGGGTCGTCATTGGTTTTCCCCGCTTCTTCGTACTCGTCGCCCAGGTTGAAGGAGTGCCCGAACTCGTGCGCCACCGTGTCCGCGACCTGCGTGAAATCGATGATCGACGTGCCCGGTATGGCGCGGTGCATCACCGCCGGATCCAGATCCGGATCCGTGGTGTACTCGTAGCGAATCGATTTGTCCGAACCGGTCGTTTGCGCGGCGATTGTCTGCACGTTGATGTTCGTCCCGCCATGGAACGGGTCGAAAGCGACAACAGTGATCAGGCCACGACTACGCTTGAACTTGTCTTCCGGCACCCAGACGTTGCCGATGGCAGTGGTTGCATGCCGCAGGTTGCGGACATAGTCCATCAGCGACGTGTGCGGGTTCTCCGCAGAGGAGCCCGCGTACCGCTCAGGCGGATGCCGACGAGGATCAAGGGTCACGAAACGGGTGGCAACGGTGTCGTAGAAGCTGTACACGCGTTTGACGAAGGGTTTCAGCTTCGGATCGCTGGGGTCGTCAGCCCCGGGAGGCTCCACCCCGTCGGTGTCGGAATAACGCTCGGCCCAGCGCCGGCCGAGCTGAAAGCCGAAAAACGTGTCACGCGCAGCGAGAATGCCCGTGGAGCTGTGCGCCCGCCACGCCAGGAACAACCTGTCACTGACATTCGCTGGCGTGAAATCGTCGAGGCTCTGAGAACTCCACAGGTTCAGGAATGCTTGTTTGTCGCGCGTGTCACCGGGGATGGGCAGACCCACACGCTTCACGAGCTGATCCATGGTGTAGGTATTCGGCGGGTCACCGCCGGCGATCTTGCCGTTGAAGGGAATCGGCAGTCCGGTCACACCGGTGATCATCGTGTTGTCCGTGACACGGAAGCCAGGCGTGAGTGCCGTCTGGATGGAAGCCGCATAGCTGCGGAACACGTTGAACCGCGCCTTGAGCCGGCCATACGGCTCGTGCCGTCGCGTATTGAACATCTCGTCCACGACGACGTCCACGGTACGTTCGAACCTCTGTTTGTCGGCCTCGTGAAACCCCTCCGGCAGAAAAATAACGTTCTGCATGTCGTCGACGTTCGACAGATCATTGCGGCGCACCACATCGACGGCGCGCGGCTTGGCATAGTCGACCACGAACACCGTGAGTGATTTGTCCTTGTCCGGGGCGCCGGGAAGTTTTCCGTCGATGCTGGTCGCTTCCATCAGGTCGACCGTTTCGACAAGACCACGCACCCGGCCCTCGTCAGCGACAACGACTTTGCCCGGATCTCGCGACGACAGGGTGACGTAGCCGTGGCCGGTGATGTCCCCGACCTCGTCGACGCCCTCGTTCGCCTTGAACCGCGCGTAAATGGACGGCTGGGCGTGCGCGATTTTCGGGTCCAGCGCCGTGGTGATGCTGTCGTTGCCGAACCACCAGTTCAGCATTTCGGAGTGGACCTGCAGCCTGCCGACGATGGACTTGTCGGCGACCTGAACCTGGAAAAGGTACACGCCCACCTTTGTGGCGGTGATCGCGCCATCCAGATCGATCCTCGGCAGGCCGTTGCGACGTTGACCGACGAGATTGTTGGGCGCGAAGAACTCGAACATCGGGTTGTTGACCAGAGTCAGGAGATACTGCCCAGGCGCCGGCTCGGTGCGGACGTACACGCGCGGTTTGAGTTTGATCGGTCCCGACAGCAACATGTGCATATCGCAGTGCGGAAACAGCACCAGGTCGGAAAACTGTTGCATTGCCAGGACACCCCCGTCGGCAAGGACTTGATCTCCACCCTGACCATGCTCCGTTCGGCCGTCAACCATCCGGCTGATGGACTACCCCTACGGGCAGCCCACCTCTCACTAACAGCCCGGTCCCCCACGTGAGTGTTTGTCCAGAATCAACGGCTTGTCGCGACCGCCGTGATACGAACCTGCACGAGCGGCTTCATCCACAAAGGACCGTCCCGGCGGGACCAGTGAACACCGACGCCAAACCGGTTCCGTTCCAAGTACTTCAGCGCAGTTCATGACATCGCCTCCAGCTTGACGCGCAACTCAACCCGCCAGTCTCCCCCACGTTGTCGTCTGCAATGGACAGTGCAGGCAGCCTTGCCGCGGCCTCGGCACCACGGCGCCTTCCTGATTGCAGCAGACGATCAACCAGATCTCCGCAACGCCGTAGGTGCTGGACGTCATCAACAGAGATACTCGACGACTCGCTATGGCGTCGTACGAGCGACCTACTCCGCCAACACCACCCCGGGAGTCCTTGTTCGCCGCCTGCGGTAGCGGCGGTCTCGCCGATCTGGTACTCAGCCGGGCGTCCGATATGGGGTCATGCAGTCTACCCGCACCGAACCTCCATGTCATCGCTGTCGCACCGGGTTTCAATACCGCCCGAATTGGAAAAACTTACCGTTGCGACCGTCAGCGGCAGCGGTTAGCCTCAAAACGTGACGCACAGTGGCGCTACATTAGGTGCGCGTGATGCAAATCGACGTACCCCGCCACTGACCGCGACTCTAAGGAGGGGCTGGCCACTTCAGTAGATCTTGGTTCGGGTCGACCAGATTCCAGTGGCACAGCGAAGGGAGGGAGTGCGCGCATGCGCGAACAAGAACCGCCGAGGCGAACTGTCTCAGTCCGACTCGGCTGACCAGCTCATGGCGAAAAGGGTTCAGCTTCTATGGGCTTACGCATGTGAACTTCTTTCTCCCAGGTCCGACCGGGGTGGCCGGCCAGCACAGGGACCTGGGGACTGAGCACGGCCGATGATCGTTGCCGCGCACAGATGGGGATGCCGGCCACTGGGGGTAGGGCGGCTGGGCTACGCGCAGCCATGCCCTTGAGATCCGCATATCAGGGGGACACCGAAAATGCCTCGCCATTCTGTCGATCTTGACAGATCGCCGAATTCATCGCTGCCCGAAAAGGGCAATATCAGTATCCAGTTGCGACAGTCGCCGATTCGATCACTTCCACCCCGATTCGCCACGTCCGAAGCGCGGGAACGGGTGCCCGGTTCACGCCCGTGCCTTCGACGCACCGGCCGGGCAGCCTGAACTGTATCGATGAATTATTGAGCGGCGCTGGATCGACTGGGGATCATGTCATGTCACGCACTGGGTTCGACCATGCCACTTATTCCGGCGATGTCGTCACCGTTCCACTCGACGTCGAGGCGGTGACGCGATTCGCGGCAGTCCGCGGGATCGGGGCCGATGTCGTGGTGCTCGCGGCGCACGTCGCGGTGCTGTCGAGGTACTCCGTCCGTGCGGATGTGGCGATCACCTTGCGGGACACCGAGTGTGTGATCGTCATCGACCTGGCGGACGGACCGGATTTCGACGAGCTGGTCGGCCGGGTGCGATCCACGGTCGCGGGCAGCCGAGTCGCCGTCGTCGGGCATCCGGACGTGGATCTCCTGCTGACCGGGCCAGACCGGGCCGGGGTAAGGGGCCGGATCGCTCATCGGCATGCCGGACATCTCGCTCGGGCCGTCCTGGCGGCCGTTTCGGATTCCAAGGCAAGAGTTGCCGATCTCCCGCTGCTCACCGACGCAGAGCACGACCAGGTGACCCGCGTGTTCGCGCACGGGCCGCAGCCCACATGGAGCGACGCGACGATCCACGCTCTTGTCGGTGAGCAGGCACTTCTGCGGCCGGACGCGATCGCGCTCGAGCGCGGCGACGAGCGCATCACCTATGCCGACCTGGACACCCGATCGCGCCGAATGGCCATGCGGCTCGTCGATCACGGTGTGCGCCACGGTGATCTGGTCGGACTGTGCCTGCCGCGCAGTCCGGACATGGTGGTCGCGATGCTCGGCATAGTCAGGGCGGGCGGTGCTTATGTGCCGCTCGACCCGACGCACCCGCCCGGGCGCGTCGCCCATCTGCTCGCAGACGCCCGGCCCGCGATCGTCGTGACCAGTGCCGAGACACAAAAGGTGCTGCCAGGAACGGGTTTCGACCTCCTGCACGTCGAGTCGTCGCAGGCCTGTCCCGAGGTGCCGCTGCCGGAGGTATCTCCGCGCGACCTCGCCTACGTGATCTTCACGTCCGGATCGACCGGCAAACCAAAGGGAGTGCTCGTCGAGCACCGCGGCGTCGCGAACCTCATGCGTGCGGTCCGCGCGCCGTACGACTTTGGGCCGCACACCCGCATCCTGCAGTTCGCCGCCGCCACCTTCGACGCGTCGGTTCTGGAGATCTTCCCTCCCCTCAGCGTGGGCGGCACGGTGGTCTTCGCCGCCGCCGGGGACGCGGCAGCGGGGCTTGAACTGCTCGACTTCCTGCGCGCCAAGAGGATCAACAGCGTTCACCTGCCGCCGTCACTGCTCGCCGAGCTCCCCGAGCACGATTTGCCCGGCCTCACCCACCTCTACACCGGGGCGGAGACGTGCGGTGCGGACGTGGCCGTCAGGTGGAGCCGCGGCCGCCGTTTCGTGCATTGCTACGGCCCCACCGAGACCAGCGTGCTGGCAACGCTCACCACGACGGTTCGGGAGAACACCGCCCCACCGATCGGCACGCCACTGCCGGGCGTGGAAGTGCTGGTGCTCGACCGGAATCGGCAGCCGGTCCCGGTGGGCGTCATCGGCGAGATCCACATCGGCGGCGCCGGTGTGGCCAGGGGCTACCTGCACAACGAGGCGCTGACGGCCGAACGGTTCCAGCCGCACCCGCTGACCGGGAACGCGAGCGAACCGATGTACCGGACCGGGGACCTCGGCAGGTGGTCGCCCGACGGCGAACTGGAGTTCGTCGGCCGGGCGGACGGCCAGGTGAAGATCAGGGGGCACCGCGTCGAACCTGGCGAGGTGGAGGCCGTGCTGGCCGCCATGCCCGGTGTCCGATCCTGCGCCGTTGTATCCAAAGAGGACGGTTCCACCGCACGGCTCGTCGGGTTCGTGGTGCTGGACGGGAACACCACCGTCGAGCGGGTACGGGCCGACATCGAGCGCCGGCTGCCCGCGTATCTCGTGCCGTCCGACATCATCGCGCTGGCCACACTGCCCACGACTGTCCACCACAAGGTCGATCGCGCCGCGCTGCGCTCGTGGACCTCGACCGGGCGGCCGGCACATCTGCCCTACTCCCCGGCCAGCCCGGGAGCGGAGGCCACGCTCGCGGAGATCTGGGCAGAAGTGCTCGGCGTGACCCCGGTCGGGCGGCATGACAGCTTCATCGACCTCGGCGGGACGTCACTGCAGGCCGTGCGGGTCGCGGCGAGGCTCGCGCAGCGGTCTGGCGCCCGAGTGCCGGTCGCGGCCCTGCTTGGCGGCGCCGCGCTCACTGACGTGGTCGCCGCGATCACTGAGCAACCGGCAACCCCAGTCGCGGCCTCGCCGGCAGCAGAGATGACGGTGTCGCCGGGGCAGCGGCGGATCTGGTTCGTCAGCCAGTTCGAGCCGATGGCGAGTGTCGCCTACAACGAACCGGCGGCCGTGTGGGTGATGGGAAGTTTGGACACGACCGCGCTCACCCATGCGCTCAACGACGTCGTCGCCCGGCATCCCTCCCTGCGGACGACCTTCGTCCTGCGGTCAGGCGAACTGCAGGCGTCGATCGCCGACCAGATCACGATTCCCGTGCCGGTGGTCGACGTACCCGATCGGGAGGCGGCGATGCGCGAGGCTCGCCTTGTCGCGGGCACTGCCTTCGATCTCGCGACCGGCCCGCTGCTACGTGCGTCGGTCTTCCGGGTCGGCGCACACGAGCATCTGGTGACGTTGGTCTTCCATCACCTCGTGTGCGACGGCCTTTCGGTGGACGTCGTCGACCAGGATCTCGCCGAGGCCTACGCCGCGCGCCTGCAGGGCAAGCAGATGCACGGCCACGTCGAACCCGGTATGAACGCCTATCTCGCGTGGCACGCGACCCGCAGTAAGTCCGAAGTAGACAATGAGACGGCGGAGTGGCTGGCCACACTCGCCGGTGCGCCGACCGTCGTGGACCTTCCGACGGCTCGGCCGAGACCGCCGCGGATCACTTATCGGGGCGGCAAGCGATCGCGGCCCCTCCCGCCGCACGTGTGGCACGCCGCCGAGGAACTGGCCAAAGCGAACCGGGTCACGCCGTACGTCGTGCACCTGGCGGCCTTCGGGCTGACGCTGAGCGGCCTCACCGGCAGTGGCGACCTGGTGATCGGGTCCTCCGCGGCCGGGCGGCCGACCCCGGACACCGAGCGGACGGTGGGGTTCTTCGCCAACACGATGGTGCTGCGGCTGGACGTGAACCCCGCTCGCTCCGTGCCGGACTACATCGCCGGCACGGCACGCATGGCAGCTGACGCACTCGACCACCAGTACGTGCCGTTCGAACGACTCGTCGCCGGGCTCGTCACCGGCCGGGACGCCAGCAGACCACCGTTGGTCCAGGCCTTCTTCGCCTTCCACGGCAGGCAACGGGCACGAGCCGCCTTCACCGGGACGTCCGTGACACCGGTGCTGATCGACCGCGGCGCCGCGAAGCTCGAGTTCGTCGTCGAGGTCGAGGAGAACGCGGCAGGCGCCGCCGTGTCAGCCGAGTTCGCCAGCGACCTGTTCGACACCCCGACGATCGACGGCTGGCTCGACCAGTATGCCGACCGGCTGGCACGACTGACCGAGAACCCGGCCGGCCACGTTGCCGACCTCATCCGAGACTGAAGGGACGACGATTCGTGCAGCGCACACGCACACTCCCCCACGTGATCGACGCGCCGGACCGGCGTCCGCTCGACGAGTGGCTCACCGGCGCGTGGCCGGAGCTGCTCAGCCACTTGGACCGGACGGGAGCGGTGCTCTTGCGCGGGTTCGGTGTTCCCGACGTCGACGCGTTCCGCCGCGCCGTGACGAGTGCGACGCCGGACCTGCTCGACTACGAAGAGCCGTCCACGCCTCGCACCGAGCTTTCGGGGCGGGTGTTCACGTCGACGGAGTACCCAGCGGACCAGCAGATCCCGCTGCACAACGAGATGTCGTACCGGCGAAGCTGGCCGCAGTACCTGTGGTTCTGGTGCGGTGTGGCGGCCGAGACCGGCGGGGCGACCACACTCGCCGACTACCGGCGTGTGCTCGACCGCCTGTCCGACCCCGTGCGCGAGGCGTTCGCGAGCCGCAACGTGATGTACGAGCGCAACTACAACACGGGATTCGACCTGACCTGGCAGCACGTGTTCCGCACCGAGGACCGTGCCGAGCTCGCGGATCGGCTGCGCGAACAGGGAATCGAGTTCGAGTGGCTGGACGACGATCGCCTGCGCACCAGGGAGGTCGTGGAAGGCGTGCTGACTCACCCGCGCACGGGCGTGGCGAGCTGGTTCAACCAAGCCAATCTCTTCCACCCGTCCGCTCTGCCGCCGGATGTCCGTGCCGCGTTGCACGACGCCCTCGGCGAGGACGGCATGCCCAGGAACGCTCGTTTCGGTGATGGCACACCGATTCCTGACGACATGCTCGACGAGATCCGCGCGGCCATCGACGCGGAGACCGTCCGGCCACCGTGGTGTGCCGGGGACGTTCTGGTGGTCGACAACCAGTCCATCGCGCATGGCCGTGAGTCGTTCACCGGCCCGCGACAGGTGTGCGTGGCCATGTCCGGGATCGCCCGGTCACGCCTCGCCGAGCACTGAGCCGGGGGGAAGCGAGAAATGTCTGCACCCGATCCCATCGAGTGGCCGATTCCGCCGGTGCCGGACGGCACCGGCCACGGCGAACTCGTCCGTGATCTCACCGCCGCACAGCGTCTCAGCTCGGACGACGCGATGTGCCTTGTCGTCTGGCGCCTGGTGCTTGACCGGTTGTTCTCGTGGGCCGATGTGCCGGTGTCACTGGGCTCCGGGCAGTACTGGGACGTTCGGTTGCGGCCGGAGACGTCGATCTCCGCCCTCGTCGCCGAGGCACAGGCCGTACCGGACATCGCTGAGAACCGGCAACCCGGCCGGATCCGGTTCGCCGGTCCAACGGAAGGCGCAACTCTCACCCTGCGCGTGACAGAGCAAGCGGTTGTGCTCGGTTATGACCGCGCCCTCGTTCCGCAACACACCGCCGAAGAGCTCATCAGCTGCTTCGTGTCCCTTGTGGACAGTCTTGGGACACATGACACGGTGGCCGACGCACGGGTGCGGCTGCGCGGCATCATTGTCGGCCGCAGGCCTGAGCACGTGGACATCCCGCGTGATGATCGCAGCGGGGCAGACGCGTTCTCGGCGGCACTGCGGGCCGGTCCGGACCGGCCCGCAGTGCGACACCACGACACAGTGCTGTCCTACGCCGAACTGGCCGAACGGGCAGGCGGCGTGGCTGAATGGTTGCGAGCGCACGGGATCGGAGAATCCGGTGTCGTGGCCACCGTGCTGGAGGCGTCGGCGGCGCCGGTCATCGCCGCGCTGGGCAGCTGGGCGGTGGGAGCCGCGTACGCGCATCTGGCCCCAGGCGATCCGGATTCCCGCATCACCGATGCTCTCGCGCAGATCAACGCGGACGCTGTCATCTGTGACGAGTCCTCAGCGCCCAGACTCGCCAGAGTGGGCATTCCGCTGCTGCGGATCGCCGATGCCGGGCGGGCGCCGTACCGGCCGGTTCCTTGCCGGGCCGACGACCGCGCCTATCTGGTGTGCACATCGGGTTCGACCGGGAGACCGAAGGTCGTGGACGTCCCGCACCGTGCGCTTGTCGGATACGTCGACGCGCTGCTCGACCGGATCTCGTCGTCCACTGTGGAAAGTTTCGGGATCACCACGACGTTCGCCTCCGACCTCGGCAACACCAGCGTGTACGGAGCGCTGTTCGCAGGTGCTCGGCTGGATGTCTTCGACCGGGATGTCGTCCTCGACCCCGTCGCGCTGCGCACCGAACTGGACCGCTATCCGGTCGACTGTCTCAAGGTCACGCCGTCCCACCTGGCCGCACTGGCGACCGGCGGTGACCTGGCCGCGGTGCTGCCCCGGCGGGTCCTCATCGTCGGCGGCGAGTCGTTCCCGCCCACGCTGGCGCGCCACATCCTCACTGCCCGGCCGGATATCGCCCTGTACAACCATTACGGCCCCACGGAGACGACCATCGGCGCGCTGACCCATCACGTCCGGTCAACCGGTGGCGAGAGGATCCCTGTCGGTGCGCCGCTGAACGGTGTGCGTGCATCCCTTGTGGACGGAGTGGGCGAACCGGTGATCGACGGAGTGCCGGGGATGCTGTGGCTGGGCGGCCGGGGATTGGCGACGGGATACTTCGGCGACCCGGCGGCGACTGACACCGCGTTCACCCGCTCGACTGACGGCATCCGGTGGTACCGAACAGGTGACCGGATGCTGCGCAACGCCTCTGGCGAGCTGGAGTTCCTCGGCCGTGTCGACCGGCAGCTCAAGATCAGGGGGCATCGGGTCGAGCCGGGTGAGATCGAGGCCGCGCTGACAGCGTTGCCGGGCGTCGCGGACGCGGTCGTGACCGCGGACGAAGGTGAGCTGGTCGCCTACGTGGTCGCGTCGTCCGTCTCGGTCCTCGCGCCACTGCGGAACAAGCTGCCCGCCACCCTGATCCCGCAGACCGTGCACCTGGTGGCCGCGATCCCGTTGACCGCCAACGGGAAAGCCGACCTCGCCCGGCTGCGTGCACAGGTCCTTCCCACCGCCGCACGGGAAACCGACGCGCCGCGCACCGGCACCGAGCAACTGGTGGCCGAGATCTGGCAGACCGTGCTGAAGCGGTCCGGGATCGGGCGGCACGAGAAGTTCCTCGAAGCCGGCGGCGACTCGCTCAAGTCGCTCGTGGTGTACGGCAAGCTGCGCAAGCACTATCCGGCACTGACCATCGCGACGCTGTTCAAGCACCCGTCGATCGCCGGCCTCGCCGCCGCTCTCGACGACGCTACGCCCGCCGACGCCAGGATCGCCCCAGCCGTGGTGGAACTGTGAGCGCCCCGCCGCGCGCGGTCGCGGTCGTCGGGGTCGCCTTCGAGCTGCCCCAGGTCCAGGACTGGGCGGACATGGCGGATCTGCTGGCGTCGGGACGGGACACCGTCCGGCCGCTGCCGGAGTCGAGGGCCAAGGTCACCGGCGTGGTGCCCGGTCCGGCCGACCGGGAGGCCGGCTGGATCGAGGACGTCGCCGGTTTCGATCACCGCTATTTCGGCATGTCCCGCGCGGAGGCCGAGTTGACCGACCCCAGGCAGCGCCGCGCGTTGCAGTTGGCGGTCGCGGCGATCGGCAACGCCGGCTACTCGCCGCGGGAGCTGCGCGGCGGGCGGGTGGCCGTGTACGTCGCGGCCAACGGCGGGCCGCGGACCGATCTGTACGACCTGCTGCCGGCGGTGACCCAGGACAGTGGCCCGGCCTGGGTCGGCAATCTGCACGCCAACGCGGCGGGCCGCATCGCCTACGTGCTCGACCTGCGTGGCCCCGCGCTCGCGGTGGACACTGCGTGTTCGTCGTTCCTGGTCGCCCTGCACGAAGCGCGGATCAAGCTCGCGCTTGGCGAGGTGGATTTCGCGCTGGTCGGCGGATTCGCCCTGCACCTGGGTTCCCCGCCGCAGCGGATGGATGACGAGCACGGCCTCGGCGTCGAGTCACCGACTGACAGGTGCAGGCCTTTCGATCACCTCGCCGATGGTGCGGGCTACGGCGAAGGCGGCGGTTTCGTGCTGCTGAAAAGGTTGAAAGACGCACAGGAGGACGGCGACTTCATACACGCCGTCGTCCGTGGAACAGCAGTGAACTCCGACGGCGGACGCGGGAACGGTCTGACCGCTCCCAGCCCACACGCCCAGACCGAGGTGATCAAGGCGGCGTGGCGCGACGCCGAGACCGCCCCCGCCACAATCGGGTACATCGAGGCGCACGGCACCGGCACCAGGATCGGCGATCCACTGGAGATCGAGGGACTGGCCGACGCTTTCGCCGGCGCGTCACACCCGCACGGCTGTGAGATCTCCTCGGTGAAGGCGAACTTCGGGCACCTTGGCGCGATGTCGGGCTTCGCCGGTCTGGTCAGCGTCCTCACCCGCTTCAGGACGGCGACGTTCTTCCCGACCGCCGGGTTCACCGCACCGAATCCGTTGCTTCCGTTGGAAGGCACACCCATTCGCATCGCGCAGCGCGTCTCGCCCTGGGAGTCGCACGACACACCGAGGCGGGCGGGAATCAGTTCGTTCGGCCTGTCCGGGACCAACGCGCACGCCGTGGTCGAGCAGTACGTGACGCGGCCCTGGCCGGACACCACCGGCGCGAGGGTGGTGGTGCTGTCCGCGCCGACCCCGGAGTCGTTGCGAGAGCATGTCTCCGCGACACGCCGGGCCGTCGACGCCGTCGGCACCGACCTCGACGCGGTGAGCTGGGTGTCGACAACGGGCCGGGAACACTTCGCCTACCGCTGTGGCTGGCGTGTGTCGGACACCGCGGAACTCATGGCCCGGCTCGACGAGGTGACGGCGGGTGAGTTCACCGTGCCGGAGCCGGTGTCCGTGGTCTTCGCGTTCGGCTCCGGCGACGCCGATCAGTCCGATGTGGACGCACTTGCGCGCGCGTACCCCGGATTCCGCCGGGTGGCTGAACAGGCCGGGAAGCCCGTCGGCGCGAACGAGGTCGCCGTCCTGCGCATGGTCGGCGAGTACGAGGTACTCGGTGATCTCGCGATCCACCCGGACCTGGTCCTCGGCCACGGAATCGGGACGGCCACGGCCCGGTACGCCCGCGGCGAGGCGGGACTGCGCGAGACCATCAGTGCGGCAGGCGCCTTGGCGCACGCAGCGGCACCAGACCGGCAGCGGCTGACTCAGGCGCTCGCGGCGGTCAGTAATCCGCTGGTGGTCGACCTCGCTCCTGGCAGCGCGCTGTCGTGTGCGTTGTCGGAGTTGCTGCCTGCGGACCGGATCGTGCGAGTCGACCAGGCAGCAGGTCCACGGCAGTGGTTCGATCCGGTGCTGCTCGCACTGTTTCTCGCGGGCCGAACTCCACGGTGGGAGCAGAGCGACGACGTGCCCCGGCGTCGCGTCGAACTGCCGGTGGCGCCACCCGACCAAACGCCGTGCTGGCCGGGCACCGTCGCGGCGGAGTCCATTGCCGAAGGTGAGCGGCCGGTCGGGCCCGCTGACGTCGTGCTCACCGTGGTGCGCGAGGTTCTCAAGGAGCCAGGGCTCACCCTGCGGGACGATTTCCTGGGCGCGGGCGGCAACTCGGTGATCGGCGTCGAGGTCGTGACCCGGCTCAACGACTGGTTCGGCATCGACCTCGACGTGCTGGACCTGTTCGACAGCGCCGATCTCGCGGCGCTGGCCGACACGGTCCGCGACCAGACTCCAGCCGCTTCCCGCCCCGCGGCCGTGCTCACGGCACAACCGGCCGAGTCCGTGGAAGGCCCGCTGTCCGGCCAGCAGACCGCCATCTGGGCGGCCGGCCAACTGGCGGATGACAGCGCGACCTACGTCGTGCCGGGTGCGCTGCTGTTCGACGAAGAGGTCGACGCAGCGGCGCTCATCGGGCGGCTTGGGCGGATGATCGACCGCCACCCGATGCTGCGCGCCACGCTCGCAGACGGGCCGGACGGGCCTGTGCAACGTATCCTGCCGCGACTCGACGTTCCGGTGACAACGACAGAGCTCGACCTGCGAGACGTGCCCGCGGACGCGTTCAACGCCGTGCTGTGTGAGCGGCTGACGCCGCTGGCGTGCGCGCCTCTCGACCCGAACACCGCTCCCAGCGTGAAGTTCACCGTGGTCCAGGTCGACGCCGCGGACCGCCGCCGCACGGCGCTGCTGTTGTCCTTCCACCACCTGTTCTTCGACGGCTGGAGCTGGCGGCCCGTGTTCGCCGAGTTGTCCGGCACAGCGGTCTCCCCCGTACGCGCCTACCTCGACCACGTCCGCGAGCAACACTCCACAATGGACTCCGAGCGTGGCGGGGAACTGCGGGACTTCTGGTCGACGTACCTGAGCGGCGCTCCGGCCGAGATCGACCTGGGTTTCCTGGAGCGCGAGGGGGTGGACCAGGTCGACGACTCGATCACGGTGACCGTGCCACGACCGACTCATCAGAATCTGGTCCGGTTCGCGCGCGAACAACGGGTGACGCTGCACATGGTGTTGCTGTCAGCATGGGTGGCGTTGCTGTGGCGGCACAGCGGACAGCGAGATCTGCCGATAGCCACCCCGGTCGCGAACCGGACCCCGGCCGACGCGGACGTCATCGGCTGTTTCGTCAACACAGTGCTCACCAGGGTGCGTCTTCAGCCGGACCAGCCGGTACGAGCGCTGCTCGCCGAGGTCAGGGCAAGGACTCTGGCCGCGCTGGCGCACCACGAACTGCCGACCGACGCGCTCATCCGGGCCGCACGTCCCGCAGGCGACGGCGGGCCGATCTCCAACGTCATGTTCGACTACCAGAGCGGCGTGCAACCGCTGCGCAGGCTGGGCACCGACGGCCCCGCGGTGCAACTGCTCGACGTCGGGCCGGTTGGAGCGAAGTTTCCGCTGAACTTCAGCTGTATCGACTACGACAACCGCCTTGACGTGCGCCTGGAATACACCGACGCGGCCGCTCGCGACCTGGCGGCGGAGTATCTCGCCCTGCTTGACCGGATCACCGATCCGGACGCGGATCTCTTCCAGCTCTTCGGCGAGGACACCGGTACCGCGTCGGCTACCGAGCCGGCACTGCCGGACTTCCAGTTCTGAGCAGAAAGGCGCACGATGCACAGCACCACCGCGCTCGCTGCGGCCGCCCCTGCTCTGGCCGACCGCGAGTTCTGGCTGGAGCGTCGCGACGAGCTGCGGGCGGCAGCCGTCGCCACGGCCGATGCGGTCGGCGTGTCGGTCGCCGACACCGGCGAAGCACACGCCGAGCTACCCCCGCCGGTCGCCCGCAGGCTTGCCGAGGTCACCGGCGGCGAGCCGCTGCTGCGGTGGACGGTGGTCGCCGCCGCCGCCGCGCTGACCGCGCGCAGGTTCGGCATCGCGGGCCAGATGCTGTTGCTGGCAGGCGATCTGCCGGTGATCGCCCCACTTGCTCCACTGTGGACTTTCCGGGAGCTGCTCGGCGCGGTCCGGGCGGGGATCGGACGTGCCCGTGCCCACCCTGATCTGCCGAAGGCGATCGCCGAAGTGCTGGCCGCCCACCCGTTGGTCGCCGTACACGAGTCCGGACCGCGCCCCGCAGCCGCAGTGACCATCTCGTTGCGGGACAATGGGGTCGAGGTGTCCGGACGACTGTCGGCCGCCCGCGCCCGGCACCTTGCCGACAGCATCGCCGAGGTGATCGCACGCGGGCTCACCGCGCCGGACACCCGCGTGGCCCGAATCGGCGTCATGTCGCCCGAGCGCACCGCTGTTGTGATCGACGGCTTCAACGACACGCCCGGCCTGCCGCCCGCAGCGCCCTACCGGGAGCAGGTGATCGCCCATGCCCGCGCTCGACCGGACGCGATAGCGTTGCGCGACAAGGACACTGAGATCGACTATGCGCGGCTGTGCCGGTCCGCGGCGGGTGTCGCCGGCTGGCTCCACGCGGCCGGTGCTCGTACCGACGACGTCGTCGCGGTCGTCGGCAGCCGAAGCGCGTGGTTCGTGACCGCCGGGGTCGGCATCCTCTTCGCGGGCGCGGCCTATCTCCCCGTCGACGCGGCGACTCCGCCGGAACGGCTCAAGCGTGTCCTCGAGGGTGCGTGCGCTGTGATCGCCGACGATGGTCAGCAGCTACCGGACAACCTCACGCAACCGGTCCTGCGGCTCGGTGAGATCGAAGGCCTGCCGGTCACGGATCCGTCGATCATCGACCTACCGCACGGCCGCGCGCTGGCGTACCTGATCTTCACATCCGGCTCGACCGGTGTCCCCAAGGGCGCCGCGCTGGAGCACCGGTCGTTTCTGAACATGATGGCGATCCGGGTACAGAACTGTGATCTGCGGCCTGGCGTCGAACTCGCCCAGACCGTGCCGCTGACCTCCGACGTGTCGGTGTGGCAGATGTTCGCCGGTCTCACCGCGGGCGCCTGCGTGCACGTCGTCGACGACGACACGGTGCGTTCGCCGGAAGCACTCACCGCGCTGACCGCGGCGCGCGGATTCGAATATCTGGAAGTCGTACCCGCCCAGCTGGAGTTGCTGATCGACCACCTGCTCGACGATCCCGGCCGCGCCGCGGCGGTGCGGGCGGTGCTGCGAGGAATCATCTGCAACGGCGAGGTGCTCGGCACCGACCTCGCCCGCCGGTGGCACGAGTTGATGCCCGGGATCACCTTGTTCAACGCCTACGGTCCGGCCGAGTGCACCGACGACAACACCCAGGGCACGGTCCTCGAGACCGACGGCGCCACGGCCACCGTCGGCCGGCCGCTGTCCAACATCCGGGTCTACGTACTGGACCGGGACTGCCAGCCTGTCCCGCCAGGCGTGCTCGGCCAGATCCACATCGGCGGGCTCAGTGTCGGGCGGGGCTACTTCCGCGCGCCCGGCCTGACCGCCACATCCTTCGTACCGGACCCGTTCTCGCCCACCCCCGGGGGCCGTATGTACCGGACCGGCGACCTCGGCCGGTGGCGGCCGGACGGCGAGCTCGAGTGCCTCGGCCGGGCCGACGGCCAGGTCAAGGTGCGCGGCCGCCGGGTCGAACTCGGCGAGATCGAACACGTCGTCGAGTCCGGTCCCACGGTGGCCAGGGCGGTCGTCGAACTCGTCGGCGGCGACGGTGTGGCCCGGCTGGTCGCGTTCGTGACGCCGATGCCTGGCGCGACACCGTCCGCCCAGACGGTGCTCGAACACGCGCGGCAGCACCTTTCCGACTACATGGTTCCGTCCGAAGTGCTCGTCCGCGACCGGCTTCCGTTGAGCAGCAACGGCAAGGTCGACCGGAAGGCACTGCGTGAACTGGCCAGGCGGCACCTGGCCGACACGGCCGCGCGCGGCGATCAGGTCGCACCGCGCACCGAGGTCGAGCGGCTGCTGGCCGATCTGTGGGCCAGGCACCTGAAGCTGCCGTCGGTCGGGGTGCACGACGACTTCTTCGCCCTCGGCGGCGACTCCATCATCAACATCCGAATCCTGCAGGCGGCCGGCCGGGAGGGCGTCGCACTGCGGCCCAAGTACATCTACGACCACCGCACCATCGCCGAGCTGGCCGCGGTCGCACGCGCACGTGACGCGGTCGCCCAGGCGGTGGCGGACGGCGAAAGCGCACCGCTCACACCGATCCAGCGGTGGTTCTTCCACCAGGACTTCAGCGAACCGCACCACTGGAACCAGTCCTACTGCCTGCGCGCCACCCGGCCGCTGGATCCCGGGGTTCTCGCCAAGGCACTGGGAGCGCTGTCCCGTACGCACGAGCAACTACGCGTCCGGTTCACCGGCGACGAAGAGCTACGGCAGGTCGTCACCCCAGCCACCGGCGTCGTGCTCTGGCAGGCCCGCCCAACGTCCACACCGGACAGATTCGAGTTGGTCGTCGACGGTACGGTCGTCGCGACCGGCACCGTGTCGGATCTTGCCGACCGGCTGCACGCGTCGCTGTCCCTTGACACAGGCAGACTTTTGGGCGCCTTGCTCATCGACGACGATCCGGACGGGCCACGGCTGTTGCTCACCATCCATCACCTCGCCGTCGACCGCGTCTCCTGGCTGGTGCTACTGGAGGATCTCGCTTCCTACTACCTGGCCATCGCGGGTGGCGACGAGCCATCCCCTCCCCCACGTACGGCGGGGTTCGTGCATTGGGCGCGGGCTCTGGCCGCGCAACCCGACCCGCACCACGCTCAGCTTCCCCAGCAGGACGAGGTGTTGGTGCCGGTGCACGACGAGGTGCCCAACCTGGTCGCGGATCGGCAGACGGCCGTCGTGGACTGGGATCACGACGCCACCACCCGGCTCACCCGGGTGGCAACCTCGACCAGCGACGAGGGCTTGCACGCGGCGCTGGTGGCCGCCTTGGCCCGCGCGGCGGCTGTCACCTGGGGCGAGGGCACTCTGCCGATCGAACTGGAAGGCCACGGCAGGCTGGAGTCCGACCGCCTGCCCGACATCAGCCGCACGGTCGGCTGGTTCACTGTGCTCAGCACCCTTCCGCTGCCCGCGCGGCGGGACGGACAGCCCGCCGCGGAGGTGGCGGCAGCGGGCGATCTTCTCGCCAGCGTCCGGCACGAGGCGATGGCGGAGCGCACGGCCAGCCCGCAGATCGCGTTCAATTTCATGGGCCGGGTCGACTCGTCGTCCGACGATCCCGACGAGTTGTTCACCATCACCGACGACATCGGCTGGAAGTGTTCGCCCAAGGGACACCGGCCGCTGGAGTGGGAGATCAACGCGGGTGTCGTGGACGGGCGGCTGACCGTCCACATCGAACACGTCCCGGCCCGGCATCCCGACGGCACGGTCGAGGGCTTCCTTGACGCCTTCCGCGCGTTCCTGGCCGAGTTCGCCGCGCAGACCCCCAGCGGGGAACTGGTGGACGATCTCGTCCCGCTGACGCCCACCCAGCTCGTCTTCTTCGCACGCGAACTGCCTTCGCCCGACCGCTACAACCACGCGGTGCTGCTTGCCCTTCGCGAACCGGTGAGCACGCAACAGGTCGAGCACGCCGTGGCCGCACTCGTCGAACGGCATCCCGCGCTACGGACGCGGATCGTGTGGACGCCACGCGGGCCCCGGCAGGGCGCGGCCGATGCCGCGAATGCCATCCCGGTGACCGAGGTCGACCTGCGTGGTGCCGGCGCCGACCTTGCCGGGGCGGTCGAACGAGCGGCGGACGAGCTGCATGGCGGGATCAACCTGCGGACCGGCCCGATCGGCCGGATCGGGTTGATCCGCACGCCGGACAGCACCGCCGACGAGCTGCTTGTGGTGCTGCATCACGTGATCATGGATCCGTTGTCGTGGGACATCCTCGTGCCGGAGCTGTCGGCGCTGCTGGACGGGCAACGGCTCGATCCGCCTGGTCCCGGCTATCACGACTGGGCGCGCCGGTTGGCCGAGTACGCCCGCAGGGCCGACGCCGGCGCCGAGGCCGCCCGGTGGCTCGGCCAGGACTGGACGGACTGCGTTTCCTGGCCGGACAACAAACTTCCGGGCCTCGAGGAGCACACCGGGACGGTGTTCTCCGAGTTCGACGTGGACGAGACCGACGAGCTGCTGCGCTCGGCCCGGCTGGCCAGGATCACCCCGTTCGAGCTTGTGCTGGTCGATCTCGCCCGCGCCGCCGAGCTGTGGCTGGGTGACCGGCCCGGCGGGCACATACTGATCGAACTGGGCGGGCACGGCCGTGAGGACCTGTTCGCCGACCTTGACGTCAGCACCACGATCGGCTGGTTCACCACGTCGTACCCGTTCCGTCTGCCGTTGCCCCGCGGTCGCGACCAAGCCGACCACACCGCCGAGGTGGTGGACGCGATCCGTGCGGTGCCACGGCGCGGGTTCGACTTCGAGCTCGGCAAGTACCTGCACCCGGATCCGGACGTGCGGGCAGCGCTCGACGCGATTCCGTCGCCCCAGTTGCGGTTCGACTTCGACGGTGAGCTCCGGTTCGCCAACGCGGCCGCCGACGGCGCGACACCGATGCTGTCAGCAGGCCGAACAGCGGGAACCGGCCGGTGGAAGTCGCCGGACACCCGGCGTGAGCACCTGCTTGACGCGGTGGCCTACGTGCACGATGGCCGGCTCAACGTCAGGTGGCAGTTCAGTACGGACGTTCTCGACCCCGCCGACGTCGCGGAGCTGGTCGACCTGTTCGCTCAATCGTTGCGATCACACGGCAGGAAATGAGGATGGCCTCGGTGACATCGACAACCGGGCCCCGGCTGGCCCTTGACGGCCTGCGGGGCTCGAAAGGCCTTGTGGTCAGCGGATTCGCCGTACTGCTTGTCAGTGTGGCGTGCGAGTTCGCGGGACCGTTGCTGATCCGCGACTACGTCGACCGAGCGACTGGGGGACACGCCGACGCGGGCGCGCTCTTCTCGACCGCGACGTGGTACCTGGCCGTGGCGGTCGTGGGAATCCTGGCGAGCTTGGCCATGGGTTACTTCGCCGCGCAGTCCGGCTGGCGCGTCGCCGACCGGTTGCGCGTGCGACTGCTGCGGCACGTGCTCGGCGGGCGCGTGCTCGATCTGGAGTCGCGGCCGCCCGGCGAGGTCCTCGAGACCGTCGAGGGCAACGCGGACATCATCGGCAAGTCCATCGCCGAAGCCGGGTTCCGGATGATCGGCAACCTGCTCATGGTCGCAGGCATGATCGCGATCATCTTCGCGGTCGTCCCCGCCGCAGGGCTGGGAGTCACGCTGCTGGTGGTGCTGGTGGCCATCGTGCTCGTGAAGCTCACGCACCGCTCGATCGGACTGTGGAAGACCGCGCGCGCTATGAAAGCCGAACTGTTCGGGTTCATCGGCGACGGCCTCGCGGCCAGGGACGACCTGCTGCCGCTCGGCGCGTCCCGGTGGCCGGGAACGCGGGCCCGCGGCAGCCTGGAGAACCTGCTGGTCGCCGAGCGGAAGGCGTATGTGGGCGGCCGGGCGTTCTGGCCGCTGACCCAGCTGTTCTTCGCGGTCAGCCTCGGCATCGGATTCGCCGTGGGCCTGAACATGCTGGGAGTGCAGCAGATCAGCATCGGTGGGCTGACCTTGATCTACCTCTACGTCGACCGCGTGCGGGGGCCGCTGGAGGAGCTGTCGGCACAGGTCGACCAGATGCAGCGGTTGTTCGCGGCCCTCGGTGTCGCCGCGAACGTCCTCAGCACTCCGTCGCTCCATCAGGAGACGACCACGTCCGCGCCCTCCCTGCTGCCGGCCGGAGGCGCGCGCGGTGTGGCTTTCACCGATGTGACGTTCAGCTATGACGACGGACCGCCCGCGCTGCGGAACGTGACCTTCGACGTGCCGTCCGGCGAGGTGCTCGGCGTTGTCGGCCGGACCGGTTCGGGCAAGACCACGATGGTCAACCTGCTGTGCGGACTCGCAAGTCCCGACGAGGGCCGCGTGACACTCGACGGGGTCGACGTCCACGAACTCGCGCCGCACGAACTGGCCAGGCACGTCGTGGTCCTCAGCCAGCGGTCGCATCTGTTCACCGCGACCGTCCGCGACAACATCACCCTGTTCGACGACGCCCTGCCCGACTCCGTGCTCTGGACCACGCTGAGCGACCTCGGCATCGAGCAGTGGGTGCGTTCGCTTCCCGAGGGTCTCGACACTGTCGTCGGTACCGGCGGTCAAACCGTGTCCGCAGGGCAGGCGCAGCTCATCGTCGGGGCACGTGCGCTCGTCCGGCCCTCCGGGTTGCTGATCATCGACGAGGGCACCTCCCGTCTGGACGAGGAAACCTCGCGACGGTGGTCCGCACTGATCGAGCGGGCCCGCACCGATCGGACCGTGATCATGATCGCGCACCGGCTGGAGACGTTGCGCTACGCCGACTCCCTGCTCGTGCTGGCGCAAGGACAGGTGCGCGACCGGATCGGCCGCGCCGAGGTTCCGTCCTATTTGGACGCACAGTCCGCCCGGTCGTGGATGGACGACCTCGTTGAGCCGATGAGGGGTGCGTGATGAGCGTGACAGCAACCCGTGCCACCTTCGCCGCCGACGTGCTCCGGCTCGTGCGCCGGATCCGTCCGCTCTATGTCTTCTCGGCGAGCGTGTGGACGCTGATTCACGGCCTGCCACTGCTGGTCGGTGTGGGTATCGAGCTTCTGTTCGACCGGGCCGCCACGAACCCGGCGGATCCCTTCGTCTGGTGGATGCTCGCCCTCACCGTGGGATCCATGGTGCTGCGGTCGCTGTTGCTGTTCGGCGGCCTGAACCTGGACTTCACGCTGATCTTCCGGACCAGTGCGCACGTGAAGACGACCGTCATCGACGCGGTCTCGGACCGTTCCACGTCACACGGGCCCGCAGTCGGGAACGGCGACGTGCTCAACCGGTTGCGTGACGACAGCGACGAGATCGCCGAGTTCCTCAGCTGGACAGCGGACTTCGTCTACCGCACGGTCCTGCTGATCATCGCCCTCACCGTCCTGCTGACCACCGACGTCCTGGTCACCCTGTCGCTGCTGCCGTTGCTCGGTGCCCTGTGGGTGGCCAAGATCCTCAAGAACCGGTTGAGCGGGCTGTCCCAGGACACCCGGGCACGTCAGGGGCGCATCGCCGAGCAGACGACCGATCTGATCACGGGCATCCGGGACCTGCGCCTGGCCGGCGTGGAGCAGCACCGGGTGGACAGGCTCGCCGAGCAGTTCACCGGCCGCAGGCGCGCGCAGGCCCGCCAGCAGGTCGTCGCCGACCTGCTCGGTGGGATGTTCCGCAACATCGTGGTGATCGGCAGTGCGTTGGTGCTGATGACGGCGAGCGCCCGGATGGCAAGTGGCGACTTCACCGTCGGCGAACTGGCGCTGTTCCTGACCTACACGAGCTGGCTGGCCGAACAGATCTTCTTCTTCGGCCGCGCTCTCGCCCGCTACGAACAGGGACGTGTTTCCCGGGACCGGCTGCTCGACGTCGTCGCAGGTCTCCCCGGTCTCATCAAGCCGCCCGCGCCCGCCGAGGTGGCGCCGGTCGGGTTGCAGGAGTTGCGAGTGCGCGAGTTCCAGTGCGTACCAAAGGGCCGCGACGCGACACCGCCCATCGAACTCGACCTGCGACCGGGCCAGATGGCGGTGATCACTGGCGCGGTCGGGTCTGGCAAAAGCACCGCACTGCGCGGTCTGCTCGCGCTCGACGGACCGACGCGGGGCTCGGTGCGCTGGAACGACACGGACGTGACGGGCGACCAGGCGTGGTGGCGTGCACCGAATGTGGCGTACGCCCGGCAAAGCGCGGCCTTCTTCCGGGGCACAGTGCGCGACAACCTGGCGCTGGGCAGCGATGCGGTCGACGACGAGCTCGCAGTCCGCGCGTTGACGGCCGTGCAGTTGCGTCCCGGATCGGCGGAGCTGCCGGACGGACTGGACACGGAGATCGGGTCCGGCGGCACGTTGTTGTCCGGCGGTCAGCGGCAGCGGCTCGCGCTCGCCCGGATGCTCTGCCGACCCGCCCAGCTCTATCTCGTGGACGACTGCGATTCCTCTTTGGACGGTGACACCGCACGCGCGGTGTGGACCGAACTCGTCGCGAACTGGCCAGCGGCCTGGATCGTCGCCTCGCACAACCGCGATGTCCGTGCCATGGCCGACGTCGTCGTCCATGTCGGCCATGGCACGGACAGGTAGTGGTCATCCATGAACGGAGGAGGTTTCGTGTCGCAGGACGAACAGTTCACCGTCCTGGTGAACATCGAAGACCAGTACGCCACGGTCCCGGTGTCGTGGCCGGTTCCCGAGGGCTGGCGGTCCGCGGGATTCGAAGGCACCCGAGAGGAATGCACCCGGTACGTGGACGGCCAGTGGACCGACATGCGCCCGGCGTCGCTGCGCCGCGCGATGGACGGCGATCCGCACGGTGTGACGCCATGAGCGCATCGGCGCTCGAGTCCGGCGCGTTGTCCGATGTGGATTTGACCGACCCGGTGACGTACCTGCGGCCGGACCTCGACGACATCTGGCAACGCCTGCGTCAGGAGCAGCCGGTCGTCTGGCATCCCGGCGGCGGCTTCTGGGTGGTCACCCCGCATCGCCTGGTGACCGGTGTCTACCGGGACAACTCCGTGTTCACCTCGACCGAGGGCAACGTACTGGCGACTCTCCTCGGCGGAGGGGATTCGGCCGGTGGGCGGATGCTCGCGGTGTCCGACGGCGAGCGCCATCGGCGCGTCCGGCGCGAGCTGATGAGCGCCTTCACGCCAGCCGCGCTGGCCTCCGTCGAGCGCAATGTCGTGGCGGGCACCCGCCACCTTGTCCGCACGGCGGTGGCCCGCGGCACCTGCGACTTCGCCACCGAGGTGGCCGAACACATCCCGCTGGCGGCGATCTGTGATCTGCTCGACGTGCCCGCCGCCGACCGGGACACCCTGTTGTCCCACACCAGTTCGGCGCTCTCCTCTGCCGCGCCCGACGCGACCGATCTGCAGGCGCGCCTTGCGCGCAACGAGATCCTGCTGTACTTCGCCAAGCTCGCCGCGAAACGCCGCCGGGCGGCGCCAGCCGACGACGTGATCGGGCTGCTGGTGCGGATGACCGAGCCCCCGCTGTCGTTGTCGGACGACGAGGTGCTGCTCAACTGCTACAGCCTGCTGCTCGGCGGCGACGAGACGGCACGGCTGAGCATGATCGGCGCGGTCAAGGCGCTCGCCGAGCACCAGGAGATCTGGCAGGCACTGCGCGGCGGCCGGGTTGACCTGGCCAGGGCGGTGGAAGAAGTGCTGCGCTGGACGACCCCGGCCATGCACTCGGGGCGCACGGTGGTCGTCGATACCGAAATCGCGGGTGTGGCAGTGCGTCGCGGCCAAGTCGTCACGGTCTGGCCCCGGTCGGCCAACTTCGACGAGGCCGAGTTCGCCACCCCGCACCGGCTCGACTTCGACCGCTCCCCCAACCGGCACCTGTCCTTCGCGTACGGCCCGCATTTCTGCCTTGGCGCGCAGCTGGCCCGGATCGAGATCGGGGCACTGCTGTCGGCGCTGACCGAGTTCGCCGACGAGATAGTTCTCGACGGCGCGCCGAAACCCATCTTCTCCACATTCCTGTCCGGCTACAGCAGCCTGCCCGTGCGGTTCGTGCCGCGGTCCCAGGGGAGCACGACATGACGATCTCGCACGCCGTCCGCACGCAGACCATCCCGGTGCACGAGTCCATCGACCGCGTGGCAACGGAGTCGGGCGACCGGATCGCGGTGGTGTCCGGCGACACCCGCGTCAGCTATCGCGATCTGGCCCGCCAGGCCGACCAGGTCGCCGCCGCACTGGTCGCGCACGGCGCGGGCGCTGAGCGGATCGTGGGTGTCCACTTGGAACGGTCAACGGCCGCGATCGTGGCTTTGCTCGGCGTGCTCAAGGCCGGATCCGCCTATCTGCCGCTGCCGGTGAACCACCCGGCGGACCGGTTGCGGTACCTGCTCGACGACGCGGGGGCGGACCTCGTGGTGACACGCACAGGGCTCGTGGACGCACTTCCGGCACGCAAAGCCGTGCTGATCGACCGTCTGGCCGAGGTGCCACCGCCACAGCAGTGGCCTGCCGTACGACCGGACAACCTGGCCTACGTCATCTACACCTCGGGGACGAC
This sequence comes from Kibdelosporangium aridum, assembly GCF_900176515.1. GTDB lineage: Bacteria > Actinomycetota > Actinomycetes > Mycobacteriales > Pseudonocardiaceae > Kibdelosporangium > Kibdelosporangium aridum. The sequence goes on along the minus strand of NZ_FWXV01000018.1, from coordinate 33,273 downwards.
CGGGCGTCCGAAGGGAGTCTGCGTCACCCATCGCGGGGTGGCCAATCTCGTCGCCCCGCACCAGGACTATGTCCACTTCGGACCAGATGAGGTCTTCCTGCAGCTGGCGCCGCTCGCCTTCGACGCCTCCGCGTTCGAGATCTGGGGCGCGCTCGCCAACGGCGCCACGCTTGTCCTCGCCGCACCCTCCTACGACGCGATCGAGGACCTCCCGACGGTACTCGCGCGGGAGGGCGTGACCACGCTGCTGCTGACGCCTGCACTGTTCCACGTCGTGCAGGACACCCGTCCGGAGGTCCTCGACGCGGTACCCCGGCTCATCGTGGGCGGAGACGTGATGTCCGTACGGCACGCGCACGCGCATCGCGCCCGTGGCGCGAACAACTCGCTGCGCAACGTGTACGGCCCCACCGAGGCGTCCACTCTCGTCAGCAGCTTCCCGGTGACCACCGCGGACGAGCGGCTGCCGATCGGCGCTCCCATCGCGGGCGCTCGGCTGCACCTGCTCGACGCGCACGGCAGGCCCGCCACCGAAGGCGAGATCCACATCGGCGGGGTGCCTGTCACTCGTGGATACCTGAACCTGCCAGGGCTCACCAGTCTCCGGTTCGTGCCCGACCCGTTCACCGACGTGCCCGGAGCCCGCTTGTACGCAACGGGTGACAGCGGCGTGCTCGACGAGCACGGCCGGATCGTGTTCACAGGCAGACTCGACGACCAGGTCAAGGTGCGTGGCCACCGAATCGAACTCCAGGAGGTCGAGCAGGTCCTGCTCGACCACGCGGACGTGCGGGCGGCGGCTGTGGTGCACGTGCGCACCCCGGACGGGGTCGATCAGCTCGTCGCCCACCTCGTGTCCGCCGCGGCGGACACGAACATCGAGACCGAGGTCGCAGCACACGTGGCCGCGATCCTGCCCGACTACCTGCGACCGTCGCGGTACGTGATCCGCGACCACCTCCCGCTGACCGCGAGTGGCAAGGTCGACCGGGCGGTGCTGGCCGACGCTCCGGCCGGCCCCGAGCCACGCGCCACTGGCACGACCGCACCTGGTGCCGAGAGCACGCTGGCCGAGATCTGGCAGAGCGTGCTCGGTGTCCCGGCCGTTGGTCCGGACGACGACTTCTTCGCACTCGGCGGCGATTCGCTGCTGGCGATCCGGGTCATCGCGCAGGCCGAGGAACGCGGCCTGCCGCTCACTCTCACCACCCTGTTCACCACACCGGTCCTGCGTGATGCATGCCGGGAACTCTCCGGATCGGCACCCGTCGAGCAGACCACCGGCACGGGCACCGTCTACCCCGCCACCCGGCTGCAACTTGGCCTGCTTTACGAGAGCCTGGTCAGCGAAGGTTCCCTTTATGTGGACTTCGTTTCGCGCCGCATCGACCTCCCGCTGCACCCGGATCTGCTGAACGAGGCCCTGCACGCGATGGCGGTCCGGCACGAGATCCTGCGGACCGGTTTCGATCTCGGCGGCTATGACGAGCCGATGCAGGTGGTGGCTGCCGAGCCGAGATTGACCGCGACGGTCGAGGATCTCCGGGGACTCGACGCCGATGAGGTTGCTCTGCGGCACGAACGGATGGCCGAGACACTGAGCGCGCTCTTCGATCCGGAGTCGGCGCCGCTGATCCGGGTGCACGCCGCGCATCTCACCGAGAACTCGTTCCGGCTCTCGTTCGCGTTCCATCACGCGATCCTGGACGGGTGGAGCGAGTCGATGCTCCTGGTAGAGCTGTTGACCGTCTATCACGGCCTGCTCACCGGCACCCCCGTGGAACTACCGCCCACCGCTCCGTTCGCCGAATACGTGCGGCAGGAACAGGAAGTGATGCGCTCCCAGCAATGCCGCGATCACTTCACCGGCGTACTCGGCACCGATCCGGTCGTCAGCTCGGTGCAGGCCACAGGTGTCCGATATCAGGCGAAGCGACTCGTGCCGCCTGCTGTGGCTCGTCTTGCCGCGGAAAACGCCACCCGGCACGGCATCCCGATCAAGAGCCAGCTCGTCGCCGCCTACTGCGCCGCCGTGTCAGATCTGTCCGGTGTGGACGATTCAGTGGTCGGGCTTTCGGTGAACGGCCGGATCGAGGGCGTGGGCGGCGATCGAACGCTCGGCCTGTTCGTCAACCACGTGCCGATCAGGCTCCGCATGGCAGGCGCCAGCTGGGGGTCCCTGGCGAGGGACGCGCTGCTTGCCGAGACGCAACTGCTGCCGTACCGGCGCTTTCCCTATCAGGAGCTGGAAAAGCTCGCCGGTGGACGACCGTTCGACATGGCGTTCAGCTACACCCATTTCCATCCGCAGGACGAGTTGACCGAGCTTGGCATCGAGTTCGGGGACCAGGAGTTCCGAGACCACAGCAGTCTGCCGTTGCGTGTCGAGGTGTACGACACACCGGATGCGGACGGGTTGGTCGTCGAGGTGAGCGCGAGCAGGGGCCACTACGGAGCCGACTATGTCAACGCGCTGGCTGACCGGATGTTGTGGGCCATCGAGTCGGTGGCGGCGTCGTGGGACGAAAGCGTCCATCACTGATCGGGCAATGGACCATGGGTGCAGGGTGACCGTGCGCCCATGGTCCTGCCTCCCAGTCGAATCAGGGCCGGACGACCGCGGGCGGCCAGTCCTTCTGTTCTCCCACACGGGAGATCAGCGGGATGTCACGGATGTCGTCGTGCCGCAACACCCACATCAGGAACCGCTCGACGCCCATACCGAAGCCGGCGGTCCGCATCGGGGCTTCCTGCAACATGCGCACGTACCAGTCGTATTCCAGCTCGTTGACGCCGTGGATCGCCATCGACTTGCGCAGTTGCTCCACATTGGAGTGTCGCTCACCGCCGCCGACGACCTCACCGATCCCGAAGAACATGTCCGCGCTCTTTGTCGTGCGCGCGTCCTCGTCGCCGAACGCCTGATAGAAGGGCACAGCGAGGCTGTCGAAGTGGTGGACCCAGAGGAACTCGTCGACCCGTTCCATCAACAGCTGTTCGCCCTTGCGGGTCAATGACCGCCATATCCCCTCGTCCTTGACGGTTCCCTCGACGTCATCGACGATTCGGACGGCTTCGTCAAAGGACAACTCCTCGAAGGCGCCCACCCGGTTGGCCATCCGCTCCACATGCGAGACGTCGCCACGGCTCTCCGCCAGGCGCTCGCCGACGCGGTCGAGGATGGCCGCGGCCAGCGCCTTGACATAGCCGCTGACATATCGGATCAGGTCGTCCATACCGCCGATGATCTCGGCCTCGCTGTGCGTGTACTGGCCAAGATGCGTCTCGTCCGGTTCCTCGCCGCGAAACGACGGCATGATGTTGTAGCACCCGCTGCGAGCAAGCCGGCAGCCGTACTCCAGCGCGAACTGCATGGAGTCGGCGAGGAAGGTGTTGACTCCGCTGACGGTGACCGGAACGGGTTCGGAGTCGCTGCCTAACGCCGTCGGACACGTGATCGTTCTTGTCGTGACAGGCAGGTACAGCGCCTTGAGCCCCTGCGAGCTCGCGTAGGACACCGTCGCGGACAGCACGACATCGTGCAGTTCGGCCACGAGCGGATACCAGGGTGACCGGAGCGCTTCGATCAGTGCGGACGGCTCATTGGAGTCCGAAATGGCCGGTGGGCGCACGGGTGCGGTGGCAGGCACGGCTTTCTTCCTTTCTGTTGCGGCTTGGCTCGCCGTCACGGGCGGTGGCGCAGAACGTTGTGCGGGTCGTAGCGCTGCTTGACTGCCGCGAGCCGCCGGTATCGGGACTCACCGAAAACTTCGAGGAACTTCCCCTCTGGTTCGTCCTGGACGTAGTTCACATAGGCACCGCCGTACCGCCAGGCGGCCAGGCGTTCGACGCTGTGCCGTGCCCAGTCGACGTTCTCGCCGTCGTCGCGGATGTCGGTCCACTGCGCGGAAGCCGTGTAGATGTACGGTGCCGCCCGGCCGGGGAACGCCGAGTCCTCGTCCATGACGTCGTCGATCGCACCACGCAGGTACTCGAAGTCGATACACGACCGGCTTGACCGGATGTCCCTTGCGGCGCCGAGGAATTCCTCGATCGGCCGACCGGTGAGATCAGCGAGGTAACAGGACTTGGTGTAGTACCTGTTGCCATGCGGTTCGCTGTGATCAGCCAGTGCCTGCAGCTGGGCGTAGGTCAGCAGTTGGCGGCGCGTTGCCGCCGGGACTGTCGCGTCGAACAGCGGCTTGGTGGCGGCGGGACCCTCGGCAGGTGCGCCGAACCACCCGGCTGTCAGAACCAGCACGGGCTTGCCGTGCAGCGACTGGGGAATCCAGTCCTGAGCGCCTGCCTGCTTCAACGCCCCGACGGTGTGCAGGTCGGCCGGCTGCTTCTCGGCGAAGTCCCGGTACGCGGCCAGCGCTTCGCCCGCGTTGTCCAGCGCGTAGACGCCCGTGTGCAGATGGACCTGACCGACTGGGCACAAGCGGAGGGCGAACCGGGTGACGACACCGAAGCCGCCGCCACCGCCTTTCAACGCCCAGAACAGGTCCGGATGCGTTTGCGCGTCGGTCTGGACGATCGAACCGTCCGTGAGAACCACTTCCGCGGCAACGATGTGATCACACGTCAGTCCCCATTTACGGGCCAGCCAGCCGTATCCGCCGCCGAGGGCGAGTCCGCCGAGACCGGTGTGCGAGACCACACCGGCTGGGCACGCGAGACCATGTGGCGTGGTCGCCGCGTCGACATCGCGCAGCAAGCAACCGCCCTGCGCGTACGCCAGTCCGGCGGCGGTGTCCACGATGACTTCCCGCATCAAGGAAAGATCGATCAGTACCGCGTCGTCCGCGAGCGCGGCACCGGCGACATTGTGGCCGCCGCCTCGCACGGTGACCTTCTTGTCCGCAGCAGTCGCGTACCTCAGCACGGATGCCACGTCCTCGGCGCTGAGGCAGCGAGCGATCAGAGCGGGACGCCTGTCGTGCATGGCGTTCCAGATCCGGCGCACCTCGTCGTAGTCCGGCGCGCCGGGCAACACCACCCGATCGCCCAGTTGCGAGCGAAGGCGAGCAAGGCTGTCGTTCATGAGTTTGCCATCCATCCGGCGTGGCCCAGCCGGCATCGCTGCCGGAAACCGGGGCTTGGACTGGTTTCGCTGACGCCGACGATTGTCCGCCGCACACATCAACTCGTGCCGCGGGGAAGACCGGTCGGAAAATCGGGCGCCGCGGGATCCGATCCGAGTCGATCAATTCAATGAGCATATTATTTGACCCGAAACGGTCACACTGTCGAGGTGATATGCGTCCTGGCGAACAAATACTCTGCCAGGCACACACAGGAACACCGAACACAGTGCCGAACAGTCAAGGTGCGCGACGAAGAACCAGCACATACCCGTGCTGTACCAGCGGTAATATCAACAGGACTATCGCTGCGACAACAGGCGTAACAGATGTTCGCAGGCGCGGCGTTGCAGATGAGTCAAGATTTCCCCCAACCCGGATAACGATCTGGGCCAACCCCTGCAATAACGTTACCCAGCCGCCGGATCGTTCGCAACCCACCTTAAGGTTGAACCGAAGCACAACCGTCAACAAATGCCGGGGCCAGCACAGAAAGTGGACACTTCACAAGGTACAAGCGTCAGCTTCAGGCACGACTTAAACCAGGCAACGCGGCCATTCGAGGGAACCGGCAAAACCCGTCCATTATGGACTTGCCTGCGCATTGCGACCCAGGAACGCACCGTCTCGGCCGTCCGTCGGTTTCCCCTCCTGCGCGACAAGCCGCCCGCGCAGAAAAGTGCGCACGACCCGGCCGATGATCCGGCGGCCGTCGAACGGTGTCCATCCAGCCTTGGAAAGCACCGCGTCGTTGCTGAGCGTCCACGTGTGGCCGGGATCGACAAGGACGAGATCCGCGTCGGCACCCGGGCCGATCCGGCCTTTGCGCGGCCAGAGTCCGTACAGCCGGGCAGGAACCTCGGCGTAGACGCGGGCGACGTCCTCGACCGCGAGATGACCGCGGGCGCAGGCGTCCAGCAGCACGGGCATGGTGCTGTCCAGCCCGGGCAGTCCGAAGTGCACGTTCCAGATGTCACCGGCCGCCTTTTGCTCCAAAGTGGACGGCGCATGGTCGGTGGACATGTGCGTCAGGGTGCCCGACCGGAGCAACCGCCACAGCTCCGCCTCGTCGGCGTCGGTGCGGGCCCTGGCGGGCGGGGTGAACTTGCGAAGCGCGCCATGTTCGTGCACCTCGTGCTCCCGCAGCAAGAAGTACTGCGGGCAGGCCTCCGCGCCAAGCCGGGCACCGGCTGCCCGCTCTCGCTGGATGTAATCGGCAACCTCAGGATGGCTGACGTGCGCGACCACCGCCCGCGCCCCACTCCTGCGCACGAGAATGGCAGTGACCGCCGCCGCGACGACCTCGGCGTCGCGATCACGCCATTCCGGCACCACGCTGCCGTCAGTTCGACCGGACCGCCTGAGCAGGCGTTCGGCGTCAGCGGTGATGCTGTCGTCCTCGCAGTGAACGAGGCTCACCGCGTCGACCATGGCGGTCGACGCGAGATGGTGGCGCAGCGCTGCGGCGTCGTGTCCAGGAATGCCGTGTGTATCGCACGTGAAGACTTTGAAGAAGGCGACACCGGCCTGCCACAACGCAGCGACATCGGTGGCCGACGGCCAGGCATGCGCAGCGAGTCCAAAGTCGACATTGGCACGGCCGCTCAGGTACGCCTGCTTGTCCCGCAGATCGTCGACAGTTCGGACCGGTTGGCCATGACTGTGTTCGATGATGGTCGTCACCCCGGCCGATGCGGCAGCGCCCGTGCCGGTCGGGAAGTCCTCACGGTCCGTGCTGCCCGGGTCCATCAAATGCACGTGGGTGTCGACCCCGCCTGGCAGCACCAGCAGACCTGACGCGTCCACCTCTTGCCTGGCAGCCGGTCTGTCGTCGCCGACGTGGACGATCCTGCCGTCGACGACCGCGACGTTCGCACGACGGCGCCCGTTCGGCGTAACCACGAATCCACCAGAGACCAACAAATCGACAGTCATACGGCGAGTATCCCCAAAGACAAGGCCCTGCCGCACGCACAGGAGACCCACTGCGGATCGCAACCGGAGACGGCCAGCCGCTGGTCGTTCCTCACTGTCCGAATCGGACTGACCGGGCGGGGAGGACACGTGATGGTCGCGGGGATCGGCGACGGCACGGTCGATGCCGCACGAGAAGTCGTGAAACCACGCTGTTGCCAGTTTGAAGTCACGCCCAGCCACGATCTGTGTGGAGTTTTTCGCTAAAGGACCGCTGTTGGTTACCCACCGGCAGTGAACCGCGAAATCGGGAGGAAACTCAGTGCGTCAATCGCTGAAGCGTGCGGCTGTGACGGCATCAGTCGCTGCCGCGGCCCTGGTCATGATGCCCTTGGCCGCATCGGCAGAGACCTGCAACGGAAACACCTGTCGCACCAGCCCGGACCGGCGCTACGAAGGCGGGACCTTGTACGTCGACTTCGACGTACACGGCTCAGGAAACGCCGAGTACGTCGTCACGTCCGACGGAAGCGTGCTCTGCCGGGCCAATTTCGACGCCCAGGCTCCCGCGCAGTCGCGGCTGTGCACCAGCGGCGGGCGGCATGGCTACCTTGAGGGCTTCGTCTCCGGCCCGCAGGGACCGTCGATGATCGGTCTGCGCTGGTAGACGCTTGCTGACCGGTCGCGCGTAACAAGAAGGGTGCTTTGCCGCTGTGACACGGCAAAGCACCCACGGGCCAGCTGGAAATCAGAACTTCAGCAGCGCGCCGCTGGCCGTCTCGACGAGCTTGTCCCCGGCCGCCTTGCCGCTGGCGGCCGTGCGGCCTTCGCCACCCGACGTGCAGAAGGGGTGGTCTTCCTGGAGCGCGCTAATGAGGAAGTCGAGGTGCGGCTGGATCTCCACCAGGTGGCCGGGCGTGGCCACGACACCGACCTGGAGGTCGACGCCGGCGACGTTGGCGGGGACGAACACGGGCGCTCCAGCGTCGCGGGCCTCTGCGTGACCGTTGATGCCCTCGACCGTCATGCCCTCCTTGACATCGTCGCCGCCTGGGATCACGTCATTGACCGTCTTGACCTTGGCGGTGGCTTCCTTGAGGTCGCCGCCATGGCCGTAGCCCCGGACCGTGACGGTGTCGCCGACACTGGGAAGCCTGCCGGATGGCCGCGCGAAGTCCGTGGAGGCGACGGCCTTGGACAGATACAGCACCTCGATGTCCGAGACCTTCCACGTGCTCGGGTCTTCGGGGTTGCCGCTGGTTATCCGGCCGAGGGTGCCGCAACCCGTAGCCTGTTCTCCCTGACCCAAGCGGGGGTCGCCGACGCGCACGGTCAGATCGCTCGACTTCCAATCCTCCACGTCCGCAAGACAACGCGTCGACGTGATGACACGGCGGCCATCCAGCAGCGATCCGCCGCACACGACCTCGCCCTTGTAGAAAATCTGGACCGTGCTCTTCGTCTCCGTGGCTGCGGTGCCGCCTTCGATGCCGTGCGCGGCTGGCGCGGCGACCACACCGGTGAGGACAATCGCCAGAGCCGCGATCGCTGTCGTCCGTACTCCCCTGATCAGCATTGTGGATCCCCTTACTGTGGCGTGACTTACCGCCGCCACACAACAGGGTGTAGCCGAAGAATCACAACCACTTCCATGCCGCAGTGCACGAAATGTCATCAACCCCTGCGCGAAGATCGGCAGACCCCTCAGTACATTGACTGCCTTTCAACGGTTCCATGGGTTTCCTTCCTTGAGTCCATGTTGGATGCTGTGCATCGTCAGCTGGAGGATCGGCCGTGCTGCTGCGCATGGCTCACCTCGGCCTGACTAATACCTTCGCCCTGCTTCGCCTGCTCCCGATGAGGACCCGGGACAAGGACATCGAGATCCTGGTATCGCGCCACCAGACAGAAGTACTGCAACGGCAACTCGGCGACAAAGGTGCGATTCGGCGCGCGCCTTGACCAGCTTCGCGGGCAACGTTGCGACCGTCCTCATCGGATCGTGGGAGGTGGTCAGGCCGAAACACGAGGAGCGGCACTGGTTCCACGAACTCGCACTTCCTGTTCTTCTCCCCGACGGCGACCAGCCAGGCCTCGGCCGACGCGTTCCTTGGCCGCCTCGACGAGCGCACCACCGACCGCGACGTCGCGGCCACGAACGAGACCATCGGGGCCCAGGTCACCGCGCTGGCCAAGTGGGAGCAGAGCAGCACGCCGGCTGGCCTCCGGAACGTCTCGCAGCCCGTCCTGGTGGTCAACGGGGACAACGACGTCATGATCCCGACCATCAGCTCGTTCGCCCTCGCGCAGGTGCTGCCGAAAGCTCAGCTGAGCATCTACCCGGACTCCGGCCACGGAGCGCTCTTCCAGCACCACGAGCTGTTCGTCCGGCAGGTGCTGGACTTCCTCCGCGACTGACCGCCGCGGAGCAAACACCGAGACCGGCCCGGCCGGGCCGACCCACCACCGGTCCCGCCGAGCCGGCCACCTCGCCCGCTCCCGGCTACTCCCGCACGATGTCCATGGTCTGCAGGCGAAGCGCGTCCTGCCTTGGCGGCGCGCCGAACATTCGCCGGTACTCACGGCTGAACTGCGACGGATTGTCGTAGCCGACTGAGTATCCGATCGCGGCGACGTCATGGGGTGCCGCGATGAGCTCGATGCGGGCCTTCTGCAGTCTGATGTGTTTCTGGTACTGCACCGGGCTCATCGCGGTCACCGCACGGAAATGCCGGTTGAGGGAGGACACACTCGTGCCGATGTCCGACGCCAGGTCGTCGATCCGGATCACCTGGTCGTATCGAGACCTGATCCACGCGATCGCCCGTGCCACGAGTGCCAGGCGGCTGTCGGCTATCCCGACCTGCCGGAGCATGGCCGCCTGCGGCCCGTTCAACAGCCACCAGTGGATCTCCCGGCGCACGCCGGCCGCGAGCACCTGGAAGTCGCGTGGCCTGTCCAGCAGCCGCATCAGCCGGACGATGGCGTCGAGCAGATCGTCGCCCGCATCGCTGACTGCCATGCCTGGCCCGTCATGCGGGCGGATCGTCGTGGGGCCGCCGTCCACCAACAGCTGCGCGACAGTCGCGGGTTCGAGACGCAGCCCAAGAGCGAGAAACGGCTCGGTGGCGCTGGCTCGGATGATCTGCCCGACCACCGGAAGGTCAACGGTCACGACGGAGACCTGGCCGGGGTGGTGTTCGAAGGCATGCTCGCCAAGGACAGTGCGCTTGGCTCCTTGCGCGACCACGGTGAGCATCGGTTCGGTGACCGTCCCCATCGGCGCGGTCATCCGGTCCGTGGCGAAGACCAGGACGCCCTCGATCCATAGTGGACGATGTTTGTCCGTGGCGAGCCGCATGATCCGGCGGCCGAGTTCGTCCAGGCGGTCCATGAGTCGAGTGAACCACGGCCGTCAGCGCGCGTCCACTACAGCGATCCGGCCAAAGTTGAGCGGATCGTGCAGTGCAACGCGCACATCGGTCTAGGTGATCACGACGCGACCACATTGAATGGACTACGTACTCTCATTGTCCTAACTGGATGGGGATCCACGATGTCGCTCGATTCCTACGTCACTCTCGGCCGGTCAGGCCTGCGAGTCAGCCCGATCACCCTGGGCACGATGACCTTCGGCGACGACTGGGGCTGGGGTAGCAGCGCGGAGGACTCCGCCAAGATCCTCGCGTCCTATGTAGATCACGGCGGGAACTCCGTCGATACCGCCAACATGTACACCAACGGACACGCCGAGAAAATCATCGGTGACTACTTCGCCGGCCAACCGTCGCTGCGTGATCGGGTGGTGCTCGCCACGAAGTTCTTCTGCAACATGTACGAGGGAGACCCGAATGGCGGCGGGCCCAGCCGTAAGGGGATCGTGCAACAGCTGGAGAACTCGCTGCGCCGCCTGCGGACCGACTACGTGGACCTCTACTGGCTGCACAACTTCGACCCGGCCACACCGGTCGAGGAAACCCTTCGCGCACTGGACGACCTGGTCGCCGCGGGAAAGATCCGGTACATCGGGTTCTCCGACGTGCCTGCGTGGGCGACCGCGGAGGCGGCCACGATCGCCCGGTTGCGCGGATGGACGCCGATCATCGCGCTGCAACTCGAGTACTCCCTGCTCGAGCGCACCTCGGAAGGCGAACTGATCCCCATGGCACAGGCCATGGGCATGGGCGTGATGCCGTGGTCGCCGTTGAAGGGCGGTTGGCTGTCCGGCAAGTACTCCAGCGCCAACACCACATCGGTGGACACCACCCGCGGACGAGCACCGGGCGAGGCCGAACTGGTCGTGATCGACGCCCTCAACGCCATTGCCGAAGAGGTCGGCGCTACCTCCGCCCAAGTGGCGCTGGCATGGTTGCGAGGGCGACCAGGCGTCGTCTCCACTGTGATCGGCGCACGCCGGATCGACCAGTTCGAGACCAATATCGGCTCCCTCGACGTGACCCTCACCGATGCCCAGCGCGCCGCGCTGGACGAGGTATCGGTGCCCAAGCTGAACTTCCCCGCCGAGAACAACAGGCTGCTCGCACCGAGCCTGCAGTTCGCAGGGGCCACTGTGGACGGTCGACCGTCGACCGTTTCCCCGTTGCTGCACGCCAACAGCGCACGCTACTGACGAACCTGAGAGAAACACATGACACAGCAGTTCGCAGGCAAGACAGCCCTGGTCACGGGTGGCGGATCAGGCATCGGACGTGCCACCGCCCTGGCGCTGGCGGCTGAGGGCGCGCTGGTGACCGTCGCGGGCCGCACAGCGGACACGTTGCAGGAAACCGTACGGCTGATCCAAGCCCGCGGCGGAGCGGCACGACACGTCGTCGCTGATGTACGCGAGGAAGCTGCGATCGAAGCCGCTGTCGCCGCCGCGATCGGCGACAGCGGCAGGCTGGACTTCGCGGTGAACAACGCGGGTTACGACGGGGAATACCAGCTCACCCAGGACTACTCGACCGCCATGCTGGACGCGATGATCGCGATCAATGTCCGCGGTGTCTTCCTGTCGATGAAGCACGAGCTCAAGCAGATGGTCGCTCAGGGCTTCGGTTCGGTGGTGAACATGTCGTCGGGTGCGGGCCTTGTCGGCGTGCCCGGGTTTTCCGGATACACCGCGACAAAGGCAGCCGAGATCGGCATGACCAAGAGTTCGGCGTTGGAGGTCGCCGCGCTGGGCATCCGTGTCAACGCCCTGTGTCCCGGGATGGTCGACACTCCGATGATCGCGACGATGGACCCCGGCACGGAACCCATGAAGTCGATCATCGCCGCACACCCGGTCGGGAGGATCGCCCAGCCGTACGAGATCGCGGATGCCGTGGTGTGGCTCTGTTCCGACAAGACCGGGTTCATCACCGGCGTGGCGTTGCCCATCGACGGCGGCTACACCGTGCCGTAGCGGTACGTCCGGTCGGACCCATGAACCCGAACCAAGGAGCTCCAATGCCCAAACCTGTTGGGATGGCGACAAATCTTGTGAGCGCGGCACTCGGCCGTCTGTGGGGACTGCCCGCCAAACGTAACCGGGTCCGAGTGGCCAGGGCGGTCGAAGTACCGATGCGGGACGGCGTAACCCTGCTCACGGATCATTACATCCCGGTCACTGCCGAACGTGTGCCCACCATTCTGGTGCGTTGCCCTTACGGCAGGGGGTTTCCCTACAACATGTTGACGGCACAGCTGTTCGCCGAACGCGGTTATCACGTGTTGTTTCAAAGCACGCGCGGCACGTTCGGTTCAGGCGGTACGTTCACGCCTGCCGTCAGCGAACCTGACGACGCGCACGACACCGTTGCCTGGCTGCGTAAGCAGGATTGGTTCGACGGCAGGCTGGCGACGGCAGGTGGCAGCTATCTCGGTTACACACAATGGTCGCTTGCCATGGATCCGCCACCGGAACTGACCGCGATGGTCGTCATGATCGGTGTACACGACATTGGCCGGGCCGCGTACCGGCAGGGGCCGTTGGACCTGTACAACATGCTTTCCTGGTCGGAGCTGATTTCCCACCAGGAACGAGTGGGTCCGGTACGAGGGTTGGTCAGAATGGTGCGGGCCGAACGCCGACTGGCGAGCACGGTGGCTCGCTTGCCTTTGCGGGGCGCGATGGACGAAGTCGGCGGGAACGGCGCCCCATGGTACGACGAATGGGTCGACCACACTGACGTGACCGACCCGTACTGGCGGCCTTTCCGGGTCACCGAAGCACTTCAGCGGACCACAGTGCCGACCTTGTTGATCGGCGGATGGCACGACTACTTCCTCGACCAGACACTGGAGGAGTACAGCGCCCTGCGCTCGCGTGGCATCGACGTCGCTTTGACGATCGGGCCGTGGACACACCTCACCGTCGACAACAAGATCTCCATACCCCAGGCCATTTCCTGGCTGGACGCACACGCGGCGGGCCGTTCACCGGTGCGTCGTGAAGCTCCTGTACAGGTGTTCGTCGGCGGTGCCGGGCAATGGGAGAACTATGCGGACTGGCCACTACCAGGTGCCGAGTCCACGTTCTATCTGCGGTCAGACGGGAAACTCGCCGACTCGGCTCTCGTCGAGCCCGGCGCCACGAGTTTCCGGTATGACCCGGCAGATCCGACTCCCTCGGTCGGCGGCCGGGTGATGGCGCCCAGCGGTGGAGCGAAGGACAACCGGAAACTGGAAGCACGGGACGACGTTCTCGTCTTCACCACGGAGCCGCTCCCCCAAGCTGTCGAAGTACACGGCGCGCCAACAGTGGAACTGCATGTGACATCCGACAACGCGCACGCCGACCTGTTCGCCCGCATCTGCGACGTCGCCCCCGATGGCCGGTCGTTCAACATCACCGACCAGATCGTCCGATGCACCGATGCGGACACTGTGCCAGGACAAGTCCGGACCGTGCGGATCGCCCTCGATCCCACGGCACACCGGTTCAAGCCGGGGCACCGCATCCGGCTGCAGATCTCCGGTGGCGCGTTTCCTCGGTTCGCGCGCAACCTCGGCACCGGCGAAGCACCGGGTACGGCTACTGCCATACGGGCCACCCGGCACACCATTCACCATGACGCGACACGGCCATCTCGTGTCTCCTTGCCTATCGCCGTGGCTTGAAGATCAGTGCCTGCGCCGTGGCGCCTTAGAAGTTTGTCCCGATGGGCTAAACTCCGCGCGTGACCGCGTTTTCGTGAACCGATCATGCCGGTCATCCGTGTGTCCGCCGCACCAGGACGCGCGAAAGGATACGACAAATGGCCGATCTTCGTACATTCGGACTCCCCGATCGTGTTGTGGGAACCGATTCGGATATCACTCTCGCTCATCAGATGATCGACACGTGGCAGGCCGACGGGATCTTTCAGATCGCCTGCGATGACCGTCAGGCAGCGAAGGTCACCGAAGCGTTGATGGAGAGCAGGCGCTTCTTCGCTTCGGCCACCGAAGAGAAAGCAAAGTGCGTCAGTCCACTCAGCTACGCCGGGTACATCGCGTCCGGTGAGGAAGTGACCGCGGGCGAAGCGGACTACTCGGAGATCTTCACCGTCTGTCAGGACATCCCGCCCGACGACGTCCGCGTGCAGGCCGACTGGCCGTGCCACGGGCCGGTTCCGTGGCCCAGCGAGGGATACCAGCGGACCATGCGGGCCTACATGGACGAAATGGGCCTGATCGGCGAGAAGCTGCTGCGCCTCATCGCATTGGGACTTGACCTGCCCGAAATAGACGCACTAACCCGGCTCGCCGAGGGTGGCTGGCACCACATGCGAACTTTGCGATTCCCGGCACGCAACTCACTCACCGCGCGCGGTATCGGTGCGCACACCGACTACGGAATGCTCGTGATCGCCGCGCAGGATGACGTCGGCGGGCTGTACATCAGACCACCTGTCGAAGGCGAGAAACGAAACCGCAACTGGCTGGACTCGGAAAGCTCGGCCGGGATGTACGAGAACGAAGAGCCGTGGACGTTCGTCACGCCGGTTGCCGGCACGCTGACGGTTTTCCCGGGTGACATCCTGCAGTTCCTGACCGACGGCGTACTGCTCTCCACGCCTCACAAAGTACGGTTGAACGACCGCGAACGGTACACAATGGCGTACTTCCACGAGCCGAATTTCGACGCCGGGATCCGTCCACTGAGCGGCTCGGACGCCTTCATCCACTACGGCACGCATTTCACGAACATGTTCATGCGCTGCTACCCCGATCGGATCACCACCCGTGCGATTCTCGAGGCGGACCGGCTGTCGGTGTTGGCTCGCCTGGCCGAACGGGCCAGCGCCAGGACATGACCGGCCAAGAGTGCATCCTGGGTCTAGGCCGAGAGTGACACCGGTTCTGCCGCGGCTCCATCGGCGCAGACCTGCCACGGTCAACCCACCGCACGACCTCGCGTTGAACGCGCCGCCCGCCCCGACGCGGAACGCCGCATCGCCGTCGCGCGTTGAACGCGCGACGGCGGTCGCCGGGCTTTCGAACCTGCGTGCCCGGCTCGCGACCCCAGTCGCCCTGCGGGACTTCGGCATGCCCTGAACGGAAATCGGCCGCGCCGCCGCTAGATTACGAAGACCCCTGCTACTTACTGGCGGGCAATTGGTAGTCGCTCACGTTCTTGACCTTACGCAGGGACAACGACTCCACCGCGACCGCGCGCGAGCCGCTGAGGGTTAGCGCGGTGCGTTCGTGACGGGCGTGCGCTATCCAGGCGCCGTGGTCGTCCTGCCAGTAGTCGAAGGCGAGGGGTGTGCCGTCCACCTTGACCGTCACCGACTTCATGGCAGGCGGGCTCGGCGGGAGTTTGTCCGTCGGCACGTCGATGATGTCCTCGTCAGGGCCGAGGGCAGGCATCGTGACCAGCTGCATGTCGTACAGGATCGTTATGAGTTTGCGGTGTTCAACTTCGGTGTTGGCCTGGTTGCTCGCCACGTAGACGGTCTCGGCCGACGCCGGGTCCAGGGACGGACCGAACGCCAGAACGACATTGTTCGTCCCCACCGGCGGCCCAGGTGCGTCCGCCGAGTACCCCGAAAGATACCGCTCGCCCCGGTAGCTGTCGTCCAGTTCGTAGGCGTTGAAGTTGGCCGGATTCGGGTGATCCACGTGCGGCGGCGACGTGGGGGTCACCCGGCCCGGATGCGAACAACCTACGAGAACCAACAGCGCAGCAAGCGCCGCTGCGGCACGCTTCAAAATCCTCACCCCAGAAAGAAACCGGCACGCCCTGATGCGAGCGCGCTAGGCCGGATGGTACCTGGCCGGATTGCCCGGTGTGCCACGCTTCTTGCCAGACACGTCCAGCTCGTGGGGCGAGGGTGGTCATCTCCCGAAGGGGTTGGGCGAGTCCGGAGGCAGGGGTACCGACCTGGGCTGATTCCGTTCACGCTAGTGGAAGTCCTCGAAAGCAGGACACAATCGCCGTACTTGCAGCGGACCAGGGCATCGGTAGGCCGCAGCTGCGGACCGACATCATGTTGCTTCTCAAGGAGAATGCGAGCGACTGTCCTACATGGACACCAGCAGCTCGGCAGCCGGTCGCGATCCGAACGGCGGATGTGGATCCGTGTGTCACGTGACGCAGATCGGGTGGCGCACATGCGATCCCACGACCAGACTGCCCAGCCCACGCGCGAGTCCCATACAGATTCGCCACCGTCGCATCCGAGTCCACTGCTCCGGCCGTGACAACAACCTGGATGAGTCAATTCTGGCCCAGTCGAAGATGCGCGGAGGAGGTCGCATCTACAAGGTTGCAAGCGCCTTTGGTAGCGCCAAACGCCGCAACCCCTTCACTAGGCAGCGGGTATTCAATCCTGATTGAACGGTCTGTTCAGTGACCTCCCGCTCCGTCTAGCGTGCGGTGTCTAACTTGGATCCCTGAGGTGCCGCACCCGGCTCGACGGCCCGCGGCACACGGAAAGGAACCGGCAATGATAAAACTGCTGGAACGGGCGGGTGAACTGCTGCTGGAGCGGTTCATCCCACGAGTCGAGGCGCAGGCTGGGGAGACCTGGCGGGAAACCTGCGAGTGCCGTTACGACAGCGCCGGCATCGGGTACCTCTGGTGGCGCGACTGTCGCTACGCGCCAGGCAGCGGAGAGAAGCGGTGCGGCCCCTGCTGGAACAGCGCCATCCGTTGCTGACGACGCGGTGAATCAGGTTACGCCGGGCTGCGCCGTGCTGATGTGCGTGGTGTTCGGAGTCTCGGCGGCGGGCAAGCTCGGCGGCGGGCGGTGGCGCGCCTTCATGGCGTCGACGGGACTCCTGCGTCTGCTGCCGCCGAGCCTGCGGACCTGGGCGGCAGGTGCGGTGGTGGTGGCCGAACCGGCCATCGCCGCCGCGCTCGCCGGCGCCGTGGTGCTGGGTGACCCGCTCGCCGAGGTCGCCGGATTCGCCGGTGCGGCGGCGTTGCTGATGGTTTTCACGGGGGCGATCGTGATGTCGCTGCGCCGGGGCGATCGGACACCCTGCCGGTGTTTTGGGGCAGGCGCCACACCATTGGGGTGGCCGCACGTGATGCGCAACGCGGTGCTGCTGATCGTGGCCGGTGTCGGGCTGGCAGGTGCGGCCGCAGGTGGCGCGCCACAACCGGGAGCCGCGCTGGTGTCCGGCGTTGCCGGTGGCGCGTTCGGCCTGCTCCTGGTGCGGTTCGACGATCTTGTTGACCTGTTTCGCCCGGCGACCCGGGTCGGGGATGGCGTAAGGGGAAATCGATGACCGTGGTAATCATCGCGGTGACCGTGCTCGGCGTACTCGTGCTCGTCGATCTCGTGCTCACCCTGGGCGTAGTCAAGAGGTTGCGCACGCACGCCGCGCTGATCGAGCAGGCACTGTCCACAACGGACCCGATGCCGCCGATCATGGCGCCCCGGGGTGCCAAGGTGGCGCCGTTCGAGGCTCGCACCGTTGACGGGAAGACGGTCTCCCTCAGCGACCTGCTCGATCCCACGCTCGTCGGGTTCTTCTCCACCGACTGCCCGGCCTGTGGCGAGAACCTGCCCGCGTTCCTCGATCGGGCCCGCGTCCTTGGGCGCGATCGGGTGCTGGCCGTGGCCCACGGGGCCACCGATGAGGTGGCCGACCTGGTCGCGAAGCTCGGCGCGGTCGCCAGGGTGGTGACCGAGGCGCCGGACGGGCCCCTCGGCAGGGCGTTCTCCGTGCGAGGTGTCCCGGCACTGTGCCTCGTCGACCCGGCCGGAACGGTGGTGGCGAGCGCCTCGGAGATGGCCGGGCTGCCCACGCCGGCGGACGTCTCCCGGACATGATCGGGGGCGCTGCCACCGCGTTGGGCGTGGCGTGGCGTGCCGCGCCGGCGTTACTGCTCGGGCACCTGGCGGCCGGAGCGCTCACCGGGATCGTTCCAGTGGCCGCTGCGTGGTTCACCAAACTGGTGCTCGACCGGCTCGTCGCGGGCCGGACGGACGACCTGGTGTGGCCGGCGCTCGCGCTCGCGGCGGCCGGTGTGCTCACGATCGTGGTCGTCCAGGGCTCGCAGTACCTGTCAGCCGAGCTCGAACGCCGGGTGGCCATGCTGACCAGGGACCGGCTGTACACCGCGACCGGCCGCATGGCCGGGCTGGCGCGCCTGGAGCAGCCCGCGTTCCAGGACCGGCTGCGGATGGCGCAACTGCACAGCGACAGCGGCCCGCGGCTGATCCTGGAGTCGATCGTGGGCGGCGTGCAGTCGCTGATCACCCTGCTGGGCTTCCTCGGATCGCTCGCCACGCTGAGCCTGGTACTGGCCGCGGCCGCGTTGGTCGCCGCGGTGCCCGCACTTGTCGCTGAGATCCAGCTCAGCCGCCGGCGGGCCACCATGCTGACCGCGCTGAGCCCGACCGAACGACGACAGTTCTTCTACGCCGACCTGATGACAAGTCTGGACGCGGCCAAGGAGATCCGGCTGCTCGGCCTCAGCGCATTGTTCCGCAGGCGCATGCTGACCGAATTCGCGCACGTCAACGCCGAACGGCGCCGGATGGATCGGCGGGAATTCGGCGTGCAGGGGCTGCTTGGGATACTCGGCGCCGCCGTAGCCGGAGCCGGGCTGGTCTGGGCGATCCTCGCCGCTGGCCGCGGCCTGCTGACCGTCGGTGACGTCGCGGTGTTCCTGGCCGCGATGGCCGGTACCCAGGCCTCGATCACGGCCATCGCGGGCAGGCTCGGCACAGCCCACAACGCGCTGCTGCTGTTCGGCCACTACCAGGAAGTGACCAGCGCCGAGCCCGACCTGCCCTGCCCGCCCGACCCGGCACCGGTGCCCACGCTGAGTGACGGCATCGAACTGCGGGACGTGTGGTTCCGGTACAGCGAGGACCACCCGTGGGCACTGCGCGGGATCAACCTGACCATCCCGTTCGGACAGTCCCTGGCGCTGGTCGGCCCGAACGGGGCGGGCAAGAGCACGCTGGTGAAACTGCTGTGCCGGTTCTACGACCCGACCCTGGGCTCGGTGTTGTGGGACGGGGTGGACCTGCGCGACATGCCGGTCGAGCAGTTGCGCACCCGCATCGGCGCCGTGTTCCAGGACTTCATGTCCTACGAGCTGACCGCGGCGGAGAACATCGGGCTCGGCGACGTGGACGGCGCGGATGAACTGCAACCTGACACCGCGATGAAGGACCGGGTCGAGGACGCCGCCCGGCGGGCGGGCGTCCACGACATGCTCACCGGCCTCCCTCGTGGATACGACACGATGCTGTCCAGGTTGTTCCATGACGAGGACGACGACACCGGCGTTCTGCTGTCGGGTGGCCAGTGGCAGCGGGTCGCCCTGGCCCGCGCGTTCCTGCGAGACCAACGGGACCTGCTCATCCTCGACGAGCCGGCCTCGGGCCTGGACGCCGAGGCCGAGCACGAGATCCACACTCGTCTCGCCGCCCACCGGGCCGGGCGCACAAGCGTGCTGATCTCCCACCGTCTCGGGTCCGTGCGGGACGCGGACCGGATCGCAGTGCTGGTCGACGGTCGGGTCGAGGACCTCGGAACGCACCGCGAACTGCTCGGCAGGGATGCCACCTACGCCCGGCTGTTTCGCATCCAGGCCAACGGATACGCCCCGGCATGACCCGCTCCGGCCGGACCTACGGGGCCTGGCTGCGCACCAGGCTGGCGCGCCGCTGGGTCAGCGTGACGGTGGAGGGCGACAGCATGCGCCCGACCTTCAACCCCGGCGACCGGGTGCTCGCCCGGCGGGTCAAGACAACGCCGCAGGCCGGTGACATCGTCGTGGTCGAGGCCCCGGTGCTCTTGGGGAACCGGTCGACGTGGCATCTGCCGCCACCTGGCCCCGGCGACCTCGACCGCCGGTGGCTGATCAAAAGGGTGGCCGCGGTCGGCGGGGACCTCGTGCCGGCAGCCGCGGCCGGGGTTCTCGCCGCCGGTGAGGTGGTGCCTCCGGGAAGCCTGCTCGTGGTCGGCGACAACCCCGCGCACAGCCACGATTCCCGGCACCTCGGGCCCATCCCGGTGGACCGGGTCATCGGCCGGGTGGTGCCGTCTCGGCGAATCCGTTCGGATTTCTCGTGACATGTCACGAAAACAAGCGCGACCGGCCGCACATTGCGGCTCAATCGCGAGCAGGTGAGACCCTGTTGGGCCACGACCGCGCGGTCGTGGCCCAACAGAATCGAACCCAGCAGCGTTGAATCAGTAGTTCGTCAACTGGAAGTCGCTGACACCGTTGGTCTGCTCGGTCCACGCGCCGTGCGGGCCGCCATCCTTGACCGTCAGGGAACCGTTGGTGCGCAACACACCCACGCGGCCGGCGGGGGCGTCGACCTCGATCTTCGCCGCATCGCCCGCCTGGTCGAGCCAGCCTGCGTACAGGTTGCCGTGCTTGACCGAGGCGAGGCCGCTCTCGAACACGACGCCAAGGTAGTCACGGGACAGGTCGATGTCCGTGACGCCAGAGGTCTGCTCGACCCAGGGGGCGTGCAGGCCGCCTTCCTTCACCACGAGGGATCCGTTTTCACGGACCACGGCGACCCGGCCATGGCTGGCTTCCAACTCCAGGTCCGCGGCACCAGTCATCTGCGGGACCCATGGCGCCCACAGGTTGTCTTCCTTGACCGAAACCGTGCCGTCATCGGTGATCACGCCGATGTAGGTGCCGGAGAGCTCGACCTCCTTGACGTTCGATGCCTGTTCGACCCACGTGCCCTGCAGGCCGCCCTCCTTGACGAAGACCTTGCCGTCGGTGCCGAGCACCGCGACGCGGCCCTTGTTGGACTCCAGCGCGAAGTCCTTGACGTTGCCCGCCATGTGCAGCCAGCCCTGGAACAGGTTGCCCTGCTTGACATACAGGTCACCACTCGGGCTCAGCACGCCGACCATGTCGCCGTGCGCCTCGGACTTGACCATGCCACCGCCGTGCACGTCGGTCCACTGCGCGAACAGGTTTCCTTCTTTGACCGAAACCTTGCTGGTGGCGAAGTGCACGCCGATCCGTGGTGTCGCGGGTTTCACCGGGTCGGTCAGGCCGACCGGGCTGACGAACGCGGAAATCCGCTGAGATCCGATGAACTGGCCGACCCGGCCACCACCGGTGGCGAACTGGACGGTCGAGTTCATCGGGCCAGTGCCGCCGAAGTTGCCGTTGATCGTGCGGATCGTGCCGTTGGCGTACACGGTGTCGACGAGTCCGACATGGGAGGCCCAGCCGTTGCCGTTGTAGTCGAAGACCACCGCGTCGCCGATCTGCGGGACGTAGTTCGGGTCGGTGTGCAGCGTGCCCTTCTGCTGGCCGTACAGGTAGAAGCTGCCCGCCCCCGCGTTGAGCCGGTCGACGTTGAGCTTGCTGCTGCCCCACACCCATCTCGCGAAGTCCGCACACCAGGCGTGCCTCGCGGCGCAGCTGCCCGCGAAACCCTGGCCGCCGAGACTGTTGGTGCTGCAGGTCTGTTTGCCCAGGTTCGCGGCGGCCAGATCACGGACGTCGGTCCGCGTGTCCGCGGCGGCCGGCACCGTGCCGAGCAGGCCCATGACAGCGGCGGCGAGGATCGTGGTGAGCGTGCGTTTGGTCTTGGTGTTCATTTCTTCTCCTCCTTCACGTGTTTCAGCGAAGACATTTGATGGAGGCCTCGGGGACCGGGAGCGAGCCGCCATTGAAGTAGGCGAGCGCCTTCTTGTACGAGGCACAGCGGTTGAGCGACTCGGTCGGGTCGAGCCTGGGGTGATAGCCGATCGCCCGTCCGACGCCGCCCATGTCGTACACGTCAGCGGAAGCGTTGATGTTGCGCTGGACCGTCCAGTACCAGCGGGCGATCTTGGCGCTCCACTCGATCTTCGCCGCGTCCTCCGGGTGGTTGATGAAGTCGTGGCCGAAGTAGTTCGTGGCGGCGCGGTAGTTGAAGTCGGCGGTCAGCTGGATGAAGCCGCGGCCCTTGTAGAACTCGCCGCTGCCTGCTTCACCGGCGTTGTAACGGAAACCGCTCTCGTGCTTCAGCGTGGCGACCCACGCGGCCTTGCGGGTCGGTGAGGTGATGCCCGCGGCCTCCATCTGCTCGTTCAGACTCGGGATACCCGCTGCCACGGTCTCCGTGGCGTACGCGGAACCGTAGATGTTGACCAGATCAGCGGCTGAGACGTGCCTGCCCGCCGCCGCGGCAGGCGGTGCGGCGAGCTGCAACTGACGCGTGCCGTTCATCTGCTCGGTCCATGCGCCGTAAAGGCCGCCGTCCTTCACCGCGACGGTGCCGTTGGTGCGCAGCACCCCGATGCGGTCACCCGCGATCTGCATGTTCTGCACGTCGGCTACCTGGTTCACCCAGGTCGCGTACAGGCTGCCTTCCTTGACTGTGGCCAGGCCGTTGTTCAGCACGACACCGATGTAGCTGCCGGACAGTTCAAGCTGCTTGACGTCGGGGGCCTGCGCGGTCCAGTCGCTCCACAGGTTGCTCTCCTTGACCAGGACGGAACCGTCAGTGCGCAACACACCGACCCGGTCAGCTGACAGCTCCAGATCAGCGACATCGCCGATCTGGTCGACCCAGCTCGCGTGGAGATTGCCTTCTTTGACCGAGGCGAGGCCGTTGTCGAACACGACGCCGACCCGCGTCGCGGTCAGCTCCAGATCCTTGACGCCGTTGGTCTGCTCGATCCAGTGGGCGTAGAGGTCACCCTCCTTGACCGCGACGGAGCCGTCGGTGCGCAGCGCGCCGATCCGGTTGGCCGTCATGCGGAAGTCCTTCAGACCCGTCGCCTGCTCGGTCCAGTCGCTCCACAGCGTGCCTTCCTTGACCAGGAGCTTGTTGTCCGTGGTCAGCACACCGATCCGGTCACCCGCGATCTCGAACTTCTGGACCCCGCTCAGCTGCGTTGTCCATGTCGCGAACAGGGTTCCTTCCTTCACCAGTAGCGTGTCGCCGTTCAGCACACCGATTCGGTGGGCACCCGGGGGCAGTTCACCCGCGGTCGCGGTTGTCTGCATGGCGGTGAGCGAAATTCCGATGACGACAGTGGCCGTGATCAAACGGCCGAGAATGTTCTTGAGCGAAAACACGTCGGCTCCTTGCCGGGATTGGTCATGGGTGAACGGAATTCACGCGCCCGGGGCGGCGAGACCGATCTGCTGCGCGCCCGCGGTCTGATCGACGAAGGAACCCTGGCCGACCTTGACGGCGACGGTGCCGTCGGTGCGCAGCACGCCGATGCGGTCACCCGCGAGCTCGACGGCGGAAGCCTCGCCTGCCTGCTCCGACCATGCTCCGAACAGGCCGTCCTTCACGGCGACCGAGCCGTCCGTACGGACGACGCCGATGCGGTCGCCAGCCAATGCGAGCTTGTCCACGCCGCTGGCCTGCTCGATCCAGGTGCCTGCGAGGCCGTCCCGCACCGCGATCGAGTTGTCGGTCCGGACGACGCCGACGCGGGTGCTGGTCAGCTCAAGGTCTTTGGCCCCAGCGGTCTGCTCCACCCACGACGCTGTGAGGCCACCCTGCTTGACCAGCGCTGTCCCCGCGGTGGTGACAATGCCGATCCGGTTGTTCGTCACCTCGAAGTCGGTGACTCCGGTTGCCTGCTCGACGAACGGACCGTGCAGGCCTTCCGTGACCGCGAGCGAGCCGTCAGCCCTCAGTACCGCGATCCGGTTGCTGGACAACCGGAAATCCTGCACGCCCGTTGCCTGCAGCGCCCACTCGGCGGTCAGTTTCCCTTCCTTGACAAGCAGGCTGCCGT
The DNA here is from genome assembly GCF_900176515.1 of Kibdelosporangium aridum. Taxonomy (GTDB): domain Bacteria; phylum Actinomycetota; class Actinomycetes; order Mycobacteriales; family Pseudonocardiaceae; genus Kibdelosporangium; species Kibdelosporangium aridum. The sequence goes on along the minus strand of NZ_FWXV01000018.1, from coordinate 9,112 downwards.
CGGTGGTCAGCGCGCCGATCAGGTCGCCCGCGATCTCGAACTTCCGCAGGTCGCCAAGCTGGCTCGTCCACGCGGCGAACAGACTGCCCTCCTTGACCGACAAGTGACCGTTCCGCAGTACGCCGATCCGGTCAGCTCCGGCTGGGAGCTCGCCAGCCGAGGCCGCGAACTGGCTGCCGGCCAAGGCGATCCCGGTGATCAGCGAAGCGGCGATGACGCGACCGAGGATGTTCTTCGTGACCCTCATCGTTGTCCTCTCATCGGTGTTGTTCACGCGGTGGGGGAAGCTTCGCGGCGACGACTGAAAGAAACCTCAAAGCGGAACCTGAAACCGGGGACGACGGTGCGGGCTGGTCTAAAAAGTCTCCAAAACCCGCAGGGGAGAACGACGAGGTTCGTGGGCCTCCCGGCAGCCGTGCAGCTGGAAAACGCTAGACGCTTCAGCCCATGCGGTGTCAGCGGCTGCTGTCTCGCCGAGGCCGTCCAGCGTCGTGGCCAGGTCGCGCAACGTGCGCGCCCGCCACACTGGCAGGCCGAGCACGTCCCACCACTGGATGGCACGTTCGAGGTGATGCCGGGCGTCCGCGTGCCGGCCCACTGCCAGATCCAGCTCGCCGATGGTGCGGAGCATCAACGCCTGGCCGAACCCGTCCTGCATCTCGTTGCAGGTATGCATGCACTCCAGCAGGTCTTCGCGCAGTTCGCCGCCGCGTCCCTGCCGGATACGGACCTTCGCAAGCGCCTGCACGGCGTACGCCGACATCAGCCGGTCATCAAGGCCGCGCAGGACATCGACGGCGCGGGTGCACCAACGTGCCGCGTCGTCAAGGCGTCCGGCGGCCCGGTGCACGATTCCCACCGACCGCAGGGCAATGGCCCATCCGCTTCGGTCGCCGAAGCTCTCGTACGCGGCGCAAGCCTGCGTGCACGCCGTCAGCGCGGCGTCCAGCTCGCCTTGCTCGGTCAGCACCCGGCCAATGCCGTGCAACGCTTGGGCGATCGCGGGCCGGTCGTCAAGCAGACGCAGTTCGGTCAGTACCTGGTCCAATGAGGACTGTGCGGCAGCGAGCTGACCGTGCTCTCGTTGGACGGTGCTGAGCGCGAGCCTGGTGATGGCCTGCCCGTGCCGGTCTCCGCTGCGTTCGTAGGCGACCAGGGCCTGATCGTAGTATTCGGTGGCCTCGATGAAGCAGTCCTGTTCGTACCGCAGCCATCCGAGCCCGGCGAGCAACCGTGCTTCACTGAGGCGGTCACCAGTTCTGCGGACGGCGGTGAGCGCGGCGGAGTGCGTCCGCCACCACTGTCCGAAGAGATTGCGCACGGCGAACCGGGATGAGCACAGCGCGGCCGCGAGCCGGGTCGCGACGTCGGTCAGGTCCAGTTCGCTGACCCGTTCGACCAGCCCGACCAACGCGTTCTCCTCCGCGTCGAACCATGCCTCGCGATCGACCACGATCTCGTTGAGATCATGTTCGTCAAGGTATTGCTCGAGAATCGGGGCTCGCACCACATCGAAGGTCGCGCGTGGCATGCCGTGCCCGGCAGCGACGACGAGCCCGATCCAGCACTCCGCCGCGCGCGCCACCGCGGTGCGGATCGTCTCGACGGTTTCCTCGGCTTCGCCGCGTTCCCGTGCGAACGCGCGGGTCAGATCATGGACCTGATAGCGCAGTGAGCCGCTGTCGTCCGTTGTGGACACATCAAGCAACTGGGCGTCGACAAGTCTCTCGACCGCCTCTTCCGCGTCGGCGGCGGAACAGCGTAGCAGCGGTGCCAGCACCCAGCCGCCGAACGACGACACATCGAGCAAACCAAGCCTGCGCAAGGCCATCCGCTCGCGTCCGGGCAGTCCGTCGTAGCTCAACGCGAGACTGCCGCGTACCTCCAGGTCCCCGATGGCGAGCTCCTGCAACACGCGGTGCCGCTTGCGCAACCGGTCAGTCATGCGGCTCAGCCGCCAGCGTGACCGCGCGGCAAGCCTCGCTCCAGCGATTCGCAGTGCCAGAGGCAACCTGCCACACAACCGTACGATTTCCCTTGCTGCGTCTCGTTCGTTCGCGACGCGACCGTCCCCCACTACCTTGTCCAGCAACTGCAACGCTTCCTCTTCGGCCAGCACGTGCAGACCCAGTTGTGCCGCGCCATCGAGCGCACTGAGCCGCTCCCGGCTCGTCACGAGCACAGCGGAAGCGTGTCCGCCGGGCAGAAGTGGCCGGACCTGCCGTTCTCCGACCGCATCGTCCAACACGACCAGGATCCGCCGGTCGGCGAGCATCGTGCGATAGAGGTGCGCGCGCTCGTCCGGCTCGTCAGGAATCGCGCTATCGGCCACACCAAGTGCACGCAGGAACCCCGCCAGCACCTCAGCCGGGTCGGCGCGCACGCCGCGCAGCGCCGCGTAGAGCTGACCATCGGGAAAGTGCTCGCGGACGCGGTGTGCCACGTGTACGGCGAGAGTGCTCTTGCCCGCGCCCGGTTTGCCGTAGATCGCGCACAGCCGCGACCCGGCCGTTTCCTCAGCCAAGCGCTTGCGCAATGTCGCGACCTCGGTGACACGCCCGGTGAAGTCGGCGATGTCGAACGGCAACTGGCTCGGGACGGCGATTTCCTCGCCGGATTGCTCGGCTGGCCCGTCTTCCGACCGCAGAACCTGTTCGTGCGCGCCCCTCAGGACAGGCCCGGGCTCAAGTCCCAGCTCCTCAAGCAGCGCTCGTCTGCCCTCCTGGTAGCACTCCAGTGCGTCAGCCGGGCGCCCCGCCTGGCACAGAGCCAGCATCAGTTGCCCACGTAACCGTTCGCGCAGCGGTTGTTCGGCGACAAGCGCGGTGAGTTCGGCCACGAGTGCCTCGCCGCGTCCCGTTGCCAGGTCGGCATCCACCCTGTCTTCAAGCGCGGCCAGGCGTAACTCGTCGAAACGCGCCCGCTCGTTCTCAGCCCAGGTGCCTTGCGCCCCACCCAGTGCGGGCCCTCGCCACACGGCCAGCGCCGCCTGGAAATGCGCCACGGTCTCGCCGGGCCTGCCCGCTGCCCAGGCGCGGCGTGCCGCAGCCGCTTCGCGGGTGAAGACATGCAGGTCAACCTGATCGGGCTCGGCGTCAAGGCGGTAGCCGCCACCGGACCGTACGATGATCTCGTTGCCCAGTACACGGCGCAATGTGGAGATATAGGTGTAGATCGCGTCTCTGGCCCGGTCCGGCGGACTCTCGCCCCAGATCGCGTCGATCAGCTGCTCCAACACAACCATGCGGCCCGTCCGCACCGCCAGCATCGCGAGCAGCGTCCGCGGCTTCGGCCCACCAAGCCGAACGGACGATCCCGCGACTATGACCTCGATCGGACCCAGCACGCGGAACTCCATATGCCCCCCTGGCCGGCGAGAGCACTTCCGCGCGACCCCGTCCGGCGATCATCGAGGCTATGGACGGGCTGACAACGCTGTCAATCAACCGTTCCCGGGTTTCAGCGGTCGCTGAACATGACGCTCATGATGTTCGGCCTCCTTGGCGACTGCGACGATCGTCTGCGGCCCGCCTGTCCTGGTCGAGAATGCGGCCATCCGGTTTGACCGGGAACGCGGGCGCGTTGCGCGGCAACTTCAACCAGTTGCGCAAGCTCAAGAAGTCGCACCCGCGGATCAAGGTGATCTTCTCGTTCGGCGGCTGGGCCTGGTCCGGCGGCTTCGGCCAGGCCGTGCAGAACCCACCGCCTTCGCGAACTCCTGCTACAACCTGGTCCGTTTTCGGTAATTTCGAAGGGTGTTACGCATCCTGATCGCGATGCTGGTCCTCACCGGCTGCGCGACAACGCCGACACCAACTCCAACACAACCGACGCCACAACAGCCGACGGGCACTCTGCCCTCGACGCCCGTCGAAGTCCCGACCGAGTCGCCGCCACCGCCTCCGGCAGACTGGTTCGAGGTCCTGGTGAACTCGTTCGGCCGCCGGACCCCACCGTCGGGAGAAGGCGAGTGGAGGACGTTCAGCCACCGGCACCAGACCACGACGATGTACGTGACCTTCCACAACATCGGCGAAGAACCGATCACCGCACCGAAGATCGAGTTCTCGCTCGAACAGCGACAGCCGACCAGCGAACCCGGCCGGGGACTGGAGACCCACTTCACCGGGGCGAGCGGCGACGACTGGCGGTGCACCGGCGCCGAGGCATCGATCACCTGCACGAGCGAGGCGACCGTCGAACCTCGTGCGTCGATGCCGACCATCGACATCGGGGTCAAGGCAGTCGCCCCCGTGAACACGCGCACGCATTTCATCGCGGCCTTCGGCGATCTGCGTTACGAAGCCATTGTCCACTACGACACCAGCACATAGGTACTGGTCAGAGACGCAGGGATCGGAAGGCCCTGACCGCCGCGCGGTGGCGACCCGCATGTTCGGGGTCGGCTGACGCCGAGCCGTCGATGCGTGCGATCGCCCGCGAGGCCGGAGTTGGCATCGCCACGCTCTACCGGCACTTCCCGACCCGCGAGTCGCTGGTCGACGCGGTCTACCGGGACCAGGTCGCTCGACACGCTGCTCGCGATGATCGAGTCGGGGGAGATCGCCCACGCCCAGATCCTTATACCGTGATTCGGTTCGTGCACGTCTGCGGAGCGCTGGATGTGTCTGCACCGGACGTGCTCGGCTTGTCGCTCCAGTGCGTCCAAATCGACTTGTATCGCAACAGCATCCAGCGGTCACTGTGGACAGTGAGGGGGCGCGGCACGAAGCCGTGCGCCCCGCAGCGGCTGCTCCAGGCGCTGGCTCGGTGTCGGGATTGGACGGAACTGGCGCGCAGCCTCGTGGTGTACGAGGCGGCTGACCCCGCGCACGCCGACCACGCGCGGGCAATCCTTGCGGGTCAGGTCGCCTTGGGTGCGGCGCGGATGTGGGCACGTTCACCCTGTCTGCCGATAAGGCAGAGGTATTCGACCGGTTGGGTGGTGGCGGCGCCGAACCAGTGTGGTGTGCGGGTGTCGAATTCGGCGGCTTCTCCGGGGGACAGTGTCAGGTCGTGCTCGCCGAGAGTGAGTCGCAGCTGTCCATTGAGGACGTAGACCCATTCGTATCCCTCGTGGCTTTGCGGGTGGGGTTCTTGCGGGCGCTTGCTGCTGGGGATTACGAACTTGTACGCCTGGATGCCGCCGGGGCGTCGGGTGAGCGGCAGCACGGTCATGCCGTTCTTACAGGTGATAGGTCGCAGGTGAACACGGGGATCGCCGGTGGGCGGAGCGTCGACGAGCTCGTCGAGCGGAACGCCGTGCGCCCGGGCGAGCGGTAGCAGTTGTTCCAGCGTCGGCCTGCGGTTACCGGACTCAAGGCGGGACAGGGTGCTGATGGAGATGCCTGTCCGTGCCGACAGCTCGGCGAGTGTCGTTTCGCGTTCCTGGCGCAGAGCGCGCAGCCGAGGGCCGACCGCGTCGAGCGCCCGGTCGATGTCGTCGTCCATTGGCCAAGTTTGCCACATTGGCAAACAGATTTGCATGCCCGTAATCGACGTTGCACGGTTGCTGTGGAGGTGATCGCCGTGACCGATGCGCCAAGCGACACATTCGACGTAGTGGTGCGTGTAGGTGAAGTTGCGTCTTTGGAGATCGCCGACGACCGTCTGGTGGGCGTGCGACTGGCCAGCGGCGCGGTGGTCGCCCGCGAAGCGGTGGCGGTGTCGCCACGGATGGTCGCGCGAGCCGGTTTCCTTGCTGGCTTGGGGATCCAACCGACGTCACATCCTATGGGCGAGTACATCGAGGCGGATCGGACCGGCCGCACCGCCGTGCCCGGCGTGTGGGTGGTCATTCCTGGGTTTGACAGATTGGCAACTTACTTTGGGCACGCGGAGCGGAGCCGCACATCACGCTCGCGACGCTCTGACAGGGAAGAAGACGGAGCATGCTGGACGTACAGGTAGTCGAGACATCGTCGCTGGGTGACCGCAGTTATCTCGCGCACGACGGCGAATCTGCCGCGGTGATCGACCCACAACGCGACATCGATCGGATCCTCGACCTGGCAGGCAGGCTGGGTGTGCGGGTCACGTGGGTGCTGATCTGCTTGGCAGGCAACACTCCGCGGAACTGGCTCGTCGGCAGCGCAATTCAGCGCATCGTCTGGCTACTGCCGTAGCGGATATCGAGCCGCCGCCGCGGCCTCATTGCTCGCCCGCGCACACAAAACCGTGGTCCTCATCGACGACGCCTTCGATCACGCGGACGCGGCCGGGATCCCGATGGTGGCCTGACCAGTGCTGGTGACCGCCGCGCTGGCCGGGCTGCTCATCGGGCTTGCACTGGGCCTGCTCGGTGCGGGCGGTTCCATTCTCGCGGTGCCTGCCCTCGTCTATGTTGCCGCGCAACCACTCTCCGCGGCTGTTCCCACCTCCTTGCTGGTAGTCGGGGCATCGGCGGCAGCAGCGGTGGTGCCCCGGTTACGGGCTGGCATCGTGCACTGGCCCGTCGCCCTGATCTTCGACGCTGTGGGCATTCCCGCCACCATCGCGGGTGCGACGTTGGGACAGTTGATGCCACCCCGCCTCCAGCTATTGGACGGTTTGCCGATTTGGCAAACTTATTTGCCAAATCGGCGAAACGTTGCAAACCTGCATGTACGACCAACAACACGCCGACGAAAAACACGAGCGTCGAAGGAGGAAGTCATGCCTGGCGAGCAGGGGAAGGCGTCCACGGAATACGTTTCCGAAGAAAGCGCACTGGCCGAACACGAGACGTGGCGGCGAGAGCGGTGGGAAGAGGTTTCCGGACCGCGGGGATTGGCGGCGACCACCGTACTGGCGAAGATCACGGAATCGGAACAGACCATACCGGGCGTACCTGGCCACTGGAGCCCACCCACCGCGGGAAGTGTGCGATTCACCGCGACATCCGAGGACGGAGTGTCGGTCGCAGGCGAACCTGTGGACGGCACCGTGGAACTCGCCTCGCGGACCAGCATCGAATTCCACGATGGGCGTTTCGGCATCGTCGGCGTCTACGACGGGATGGGGGCGTTGACCGTCTGGGACCCACACGCCCCCACGCTGACCCGGCTGAAGGAGATCGCGACCTACCCATTCGATCCGACCTGGATCATCGACGGCGAGTACGTCCCGGCACCCGCGGACCGGGTGGCCGACGTGACACGATTGACCAACCCGCCGAGCAAGGACACCATACCGGCGCCTGGTGACATCATCGTCGAACTGAACGGCGAACGGCACAGGCTGGTCGCGGTCGAGTACGCCACCGGCGAACTGCTTCTGGTGGTGTTCACCGACTCCACCAGTGGCAGCGCGACACCGGGAATCGGCCGCTGGCTGATCCTGCCGAAGCCCGAGGGTTCAACCGTCCGTCTGGATTTCAACCGGGCGATTGTCCCCAACCACGTTTTTTCCGACTTGTTTCCCTGTCCGCTGCCGCCTGCGGGGAACCACCTTCCGCTCCGTGTGGAGGCGGGCGAACGGGGCCCGGTCCACGCCGACGAATGATCCGAACCCCGGCAAGGGTACGCCGCACGACCACTTTCAACGAAGGAGAACCTGGCATCATGACGGAGACGTTGCGCGAGACAGTCGTGCGGTATCTACGACGTTTTGAACAGGGTGACTACGCCGGCATGCGGGCGATGTTCACCGACAAGGCCACCGTGTGGAACGGCCAAGGGGAACAGGCGATCGACGACACCATCGAAATGCTCCGTGCGGGCGCCGCCAACATGCAGTCACTACGGTACGACATCGTCCGGCAGTTCGAGCAGGACAACGAGGTGCTCCAGCAGCACGTACTTCGTATCGTGCTGAACGACGGCAATCGGATCGACATGCCCGTAGCGATGTACTTCCGATTCGAGAACGGTCTCATCGACCGCATCGAGGAGTACGCCAACTTCACACCGCCGGAAGAGTAACCACTACCGACGACGATGCTCCGCGTCAGGGCTCACCAGGACGCGGAGCCGATCGCGCGGAACGACCCATGCATGTCCAAAGACGCTTGAACAAGGGTCATTCGGGCAAAGTATACGAGCGACCCTCCAGATCCAGCTGTACGAACGCGGTCGTGGATGCGATGTCTCCGTGTCCTGCGGCGAGACGGTCCGCCCGCCCACGTGTTCGGCTTCGGAGGTCATCTGCGCGAGCTTCGCGACCGTGACTGTCCTCTTTTGACACTGTCCGGCCGCGTGAACGCCGTGGCCGCGTGCTGCACATCGAGCCGGCGGTGGGTGGGTCTGCGCTAGCCGCGGAACCGATCCGTCGCTTCCAGCAGCGCCTTGAGGATGCCAGGCTCGTCGTAGGCGTGCCCAGCATCCGGCACCAGCACCAGTTCCGCCTCCGGCCAGGCCTTGTGCAGATCCCAGGCCGACACCGCCGGCGTGGCGACGTCGTACCGTCCCTGCACGATCACCCCGGGAATGCCCTTCAACCGCACGGCGTCCCGGATCAGCTGCCCCTCCTCCAACCACCCGTTGTTGACGAAGTAGTGGTTCTCGATCCGCGCGAACGCCAGCGCGTACTCCGGCACCGCGAACTGTGCCACCAGCTCCGGCCGGGGCAGCAACGTCACCGTGGCGCCCTCCCAAGTGCTCCACGCGACCGCCGCCGGCCCGTGCACCGCGGGATCCGGGTCAGCCAGCAGCTTCGCGTACAACTCGACGGGATCGCCGTCGAGCCCAGAGATGGGCGCCATGAACTTCTCCCACAGATCTGGGAAGAAGTTCGCCGCTCCACCTCGGAAGTACCAGTCCACTTCGGACGAACGCAGCGTGAAGATCCCGCGCAGCACCAGCTCGGAAACCCGCTCCGGATGCGTCTGCGCGTACGCCAGTGCCAGCGTCGATCCCCAGGATCCGCCGAACACCTGCCAGCGAGAGATGCCCAGCGACTCCCGCAGCCGTTCCATGTCGGCGACGAGATGCCAGGTCGTGTTCAGGGACAGATCGCCCGACTCCGAAGCATGCGGCAGAGAACGACCACACCCGCGCTGGTCGAACAGGACGATCCGGTAGGCGGACGGGTCGAACAGGCGGCGATGCGACGGCGAACATCCGCCACCGGGGCCGCCGTGCAGGAAGACGACCGGCTTGCCGGAAGGATTCCCGCACTCCTCCCAGTACACGAG
>NZ_FWXV01000017.1 GCF_900176515.1 Kibdelosporangium aridum | reverse complement strand
ACCGTTTTCGACCGGGTACCGTTACGCACGTTCGAGCCCGCCCGGCCGGGCTCAGCCTGGTGCTTTTCGTGGCCGAGATGCTCGGTCATCTCCGCGTTCAGCGCGGCTTCCAGCACCGTCTTGGTCAACTGCTTGAGCAGACCGTCCGGGCCGGTCAACGCCAACCCCTGCTCCTGCGCCTGCGCGACCAACCGGGCCGCCAGCTCTTCCTGCGCCGACCGCGGCTTCGCGGCCTTCTTCCTGCCTGTGGCTCGTGGACTCACAACATCCAGTGTCATCACACATCGTGCCCAATCCCGCCGAGATCACTCCCGGCGTGTCAGGCCAGAAACACCGATCTTGAAACAGTCCCCCACTCCCGGCAGGGGGTCGGCAAAGTCGTTTTGGTTGTCAGGTGGGGATTCCGAGCAGGGTGAGTGGTCTGGTGGCGTTGCGTCCATGTGGCGAAGGCCTTGGGCGATGTTGTCCCATCCGTGGTGGCGTAAGGCGCTGATGGCGAGGTTGCGCAGGGATGCCATGACGCGGGGTGCGTTGCCGGTGCGGACTCGGGAGTGGTCTTCGGTGTAGGTGACGTCGCGGACCCAGTGCAGCCGGTTTTCGATGTGCCAATGGTTGCGGACGTAGTCGGCGACCTGGGCTGGGTGGGCGTGTTGGCTGGGCAGGCTGGTGAGGCCCAGTGCGGCATAGGCGCTGTGTTTTCCGCTGGTGTGCTGTGTGGTGTAGCGCTCGATCAGAAACGCGTGTGTCGCATGCGGGAAATCGATGGCCGGATATCCGAGGTAGTCCCCGAGCGGGGCGAGTTGGACGATGCGCCGTTCAGTGCGGCCATGGTCTGTGCCGCTGGTGGCGTAGGTCGGGATCTCGTGCCAGGGCAGGGTATCGAGCAGGCCATAGAGGCGGTGCTGGTTCTCTTTGACGGTGAACACGTAGTAAGCGCCGCGCTGGTGCAGGTAGATGGCGTGTTCGCGGGTGGTGTGCAGCGCGTCCGCGGTGACCACTCGTCCGGCCAGACCGATGCCGTCCAGCAGGGGCGCGAACCAGGCGATCTCGCTGGTCTTGACGGTGACCTGCCGCTGGCCCAGCACCACACCGTCGATACTCGGCTCGCCGGTGGTGTGGGTGATCGCGGCCAGCAGATGCACCCCGGGCTCCGCCGGTGCGGGCGAACGTGCCACGCAACGATTTCCCGTCCACCGCGACCGCTGCCGGAGCCGGTGTGTCGGGCTGGTCGGTGACGTCGGGCTGATCAACGGCCTGGCCGGTGATGTGATGGACCAGCCAGGCACTGATCGCGGCATCCAGCAGGTCACCGTCTACTTGTTGGGTCAGCCGTCGCACCGTGGACTCGTCCGGCGCCAGATAGTGATCGCGGCGAGCATCGAATCGCGCGCCCAGTATCGCCAGGACCCGTTGCGGCACATCAGCGATCCATTCCCCGATCGCGGTGAACGACCGCGCTCCCGCCAGCACCGCCGCCGCGGCCAGCGTCAGCAGCGACCCTGCTGCATGCCGCACACCCCGCCGGGCCCGCGGATCAGGCACCCGGCCAAGGTAATCCCGCAGGTCAGCAACCTGGCTGACATCGATCACCCTCTCATTGCCCGAGGCCGCAACCGGGGCCAGCCGATCGAAAGCGGCAGGGATCAGGCAGGATTCCACAGCGGGCACGGCTCTCTCACATGATCATGGGACGTAGACACTCACATGATCAACGAGGCCGTACCCGCCCCATAAACCGGGTGATCAACTTTGCCGACCCCCTGACCACTCCCGGGGGGACGACCCCTGGCCAGTCTATCGGGGATATGGGCTGGTCAAAGGGTTACTCGGGGGTTGTGGACAACTGGATTTGCGAACGGACCGTTCGTGCAGGCAGAGCGGACGCCAGGGGACAGCAGGACCAGCGGACATGCGTCAGCAACGGACACGTTGTTGGTGGACCGGTGGCAGTTCGACCGCTGGCAGTACTAACCCCCGGGATGTGGAGCAGGCAACGGGTTGGCGCTCGGACACGACGACTCCACGGCGCACACTCCAACGGCTAACAGCACCGACCTCAGGCTGCGCAGCAGACGAAACACCGATCAACGGGTTGCCAAGCAGACACCACAAACACCTCAGCGCACACCTCAACCACTCACAGCACCAGCTTCAGCACGCCCAACAGGCGAGACACCGGCCAACGGGTTGGCGCTCGGATACGACGAGTTCCACGGCGCAACCTCAACGGCTAACAGCACCGGCCTCAGGCTGCGCAGCAGACGAGGCGCCCATCAACGCGTTGCCAAGCAGACACCACAAACACCTCGACGCACAGCTCAACCACTCACAGCAGCGACCGAGGACGCAGAGCAGGCGAGACACTGGCCAACGGGTTGCCAAGCAGACGCGACAAACACCTTCAGCGCAACCTCAACGGCTAACAGCACCGGCCTCAGGCTGCGCAGCGAGCGAAGCGCCCATCAACGGGTTGCCAACCAGACGCGACGAACTCCTCGACGCACGCCTCGATGGCTGGCGGCACCGGCTTGGGAACTGAAACAGGCCGGGTGCCGATCAACAGGGCACGATGAACTCCTCGACGGCTTACTAGACCAGTCTGTATAGTCGGGCATATGCCCAAGAAGACCGATACGCGTGATCGGGTGCTGAAGACCGCTGCGGCGCTGTTTCGCAGCCAGGGCTATCACGCGACAGGCCTCAACCAGGTGCTCGCGGAGGGCGGTGCGCCGAAGGGGTCGCTGTACTTCCATTTTCCTGGTGGCAAGGAGCAGCTTGCGGTCGAGTCGTTGCGACTTTCCGGCAGTGAGCTGTGTGAGCAGCTCAAACAGGCTCGATCACTCGACGAGGTCGTTGAGCTGCTTGCGAAAAGGCTGGTCGAGTCGGACTTTCAGGATGGCTGTCCAATTGCGACCGTCGCGTTGGACGCGGCCAATGAGAGCGAACAGATCCGGCAGGCTTGCGACAGCGCCTACGGCTCGTGGGAACGGGTGATCGCCGATCACCTTGAGCAGCAAGGAACCACCGACTCCGCGGCGTTGGCCACCACGATCCTCGCGACGATCGAGGGCGCGCTTTTGCTTGCCAGGACTCGCAAGGATCTCGCGCCGCTACGCCGAGCCGGGGAACACCTCAAACTTCTGGTCCAGAAGGAGCGATGATGCGCGTCCACCACCTGAACTGCGGAACCATGCGGCCGGCAGGCGGCAAGCTGCTCGATGACCGGCCTGGTTTCCTTCGTCGCAGCACGATGGTCTGCCACTGTCTGCTCATCGAGACGAACGACGGCCTCGTTCTTGTCGACACTGGTGTCGGACTTGACGACATCCGCAACCCGCGTGGTTCGCTGACTCGCGAGTTCCTCATCGCCGCCAACCCTGTTCTGGACGAGCGGGAAACGGCCGCGCAGCAGGTGCGCAACCTCGGCTACCGGATCGAGGACGTCCGGCACATCCTGCCCACTCATCTCGACCAGGACCACGCGGGCGGGCTTCGGGACTTCCCGAACGCCAAAGTGCACATCTACAAAGAGGAACTCGACGTCGCACGGGCGCAGGCCACCGCGAAGGATCGCGCGAGGTTCCGGACGGCCCAGTTCGACCACGCGGACTTCGAGAGCTACGAGCTATCCGGTGAGGACTGGTTCGGCTTCGAGTCCGTCCGTGGCCTCAAGGGTCTGCCCGAAGAGATCCTGCTTGTCCCGTTGCGTGGGCATACGAAGGGCCACGCGGGAATCGCGGTTGACACCGGTGAGAAGTGGTTGCTGCACTGCGGTGACAGTTACTTCTTCCACGGCGAGATGGATCCGGTGAACCCGCATTGCCCGCCGTTGCTCACGCAGTTCCAGAAGATCGTGGAGACCGAGCGCGAGCCGCGGCTGCACAACCAGCAGCGGCTTCGCGAACTCGTTCGTGACCACGGTGACCGGGTCGAGGTCTTCAGCGCCCACGACCCGGCCGAGCTGGCTCGATACCGCTAGTCCCCGCCCTTGGTCAGTGCCTCCGGGTTCAACTCGACGCGCTGACCTGTGGCGCGGTTGATGAAGTAGTTGATCACCCACAGGATCAGGCCGGCGCCCAGCAATATCAACGCGACGTAGTAGTCACGCGCTGGGCGCCCGGACAACGGGCTGGCCAGGTACACGCAAAGGACGGCCGCGATCACCGGGATCACGGTCGGGGTGCGGAAGTGCTTGTGCTCCACCTTGACCTTGCGCAGCACCAGCAGCGCGATGTTGACGATGGCGAAGACCACCAGCAACAGCAGCGCGGTGGTGCCACCGAGCACGCTGATGTCCACTGTGGATACGAGGACGACGGCAATCGCGGTGGTGAACAGGATCGAGACCCATGGCGTGCGGCGGAACGGGTGCACCGTGCCGAGTTGCTTGGGGATGATCCGCTCGTTGGCCATGCCGTAGAGCAGACGACTGGCCATCATCATGTTGATCAGTGCTGAGTTGATCACCGCGAACATACCGATGGCGGAGAACACCACGTGCGGGAAGCCCGGGGCGCCGACGTCGAGCACCTTCAGCAGCGCGGAACTGCCTGCCTTCTGCAGTTCGTCGGCTGGCACGAGCAGCGAGGACGTCACCGACACCAGGATGTAGATCGACGCGGCGATGACCATGCCCCACAGCATCGCCTTGGGGAAGATCCGGGCCGGGTCCTTGCACTCCTCGGCCATGTTCACCGAGTCCTCGAAGCCGACCATCGCGAAGAACGCCAGCGACGTGGCCGACGTGATGGCCACCAGCCAGGTCTGGTCCTGGGTGTCCACTTGGGTCAGCCTGCTCGGGTCACCGTCGCCGGAGGCCACCGCCGAGACGCCGACCGCGATGATGATCAGCAGACCGGACAGCTCGATGCACGTCAGCACCACGTTGGCCTTGACCGACTCGCTGACGCCCCGGAAGTTGATCAGCGCGACGAGCACGATGAACGCGATGGCCAGCAATGTCACCGGTACTGTCGTCGCCCCGATGGTGGCTTTGAGGTACGTGCCACCGAAGGCGATCGCGGCCGACGACGCGGACGTGATGCCCGAGCACATCACCGCGAACGCGACCATGAACGTCAAGAACTGGATCTTGAAGGCCCGGTGCGTGTACAGCGCGGCTCCGGCCGCCTGCGGGAACTTGCCGACCAGTTCGAGGTAGCTGAACGCGGTGAGGAACGCGATCACGAAGGCGAGCAGGAACGGCAGCCACAGCGCACCGCCGACTCTGCCGGCGACCTGTCCGGTAAGCGCGTAGATCCCGGTGCCGAGGATGTCCCCCACGACAAAGAACAGCAGTAGTTTCGGCCCGATGGCCCGCTTGAGCTCCGGTTGCCCGGTCGCGTGTTCCTTGATCCCTTCGGTCATCCCTGGAGTGTGCCGTACCTCACTGACAATTCGGGTAACGACATCACTCCATTGGCGTAGCAACTTCCTTATCGGCTCGATAACGCCAGAAAGCGGACAGCCACACGGCCGCGCCGACGGTCAGGACGATCACTAGGAAACCACCGCCCGCAGAGGCCACGGTCGTACCCGCGGCCGCGGCGGTCCAGCCGTGCGTGAGGTCGGCCAGCCGCGGCCCACCTGCGACGACAACGGTGAAGACGCCTTGCATCCGGCCACGCATCTCGTCGGGCGCGGCCGCTTGCAGGATCGATGAGCGGTACACCGCGCTGACCATGTCGGCGGCGCCGCCGATCGCTAGGAACACCACGGCCAGCCAGAGTGAGCTGGTCAGCCCGAACCCGGCCATTGCCGCACCCCACACGCACACCGCGATGATCACGCCGACGCCGTGCCGGTTGATCTTCGACAGCCAGCCGGACGACAGCCCCATCAGGAAAGCACCGAGTGGAATCGCTGCGTACAGCCAGCCCAGTGCGACACCGCCGCCTGGCGGGTCACCGAAGGTGCGCTCGGCCATCTCGGGGAACAGCGCCCGTGGCATACCCGCGACCATCGCGATGATGTCGACGAGGAACGAAGCCAGCAGCACGGTACGCCCAGCGAGATAACGGAATCCGTCGATCACGTCCCGCAGCCCCGCCCGCCTGGTCTCCCCGTTCAGCGGCGGCAACGGCGGCAAACGCCAGACCGCGTACATCGCGAGGACGAGCGCGACCGAGTCAATCAGGTACAAAGTGGACAGACCGATGATCGGCAGCAGCGCACCGGCGAACAGCGGGCCGAGCACCGAGCCGAACGTGAAAACCGTTGAGCCCAAGGCCATCGCGGACGGCATCAGCTCCGGGGGCACCAGCCGGGCGATGGCCGCGGTCCGGGTCGGCATGTTCACGGCGAAGAACGACTGTTGCAACCCGAGCAACAGCAGCACGATCCAGACCGAGTTGACCGCGAGCGCGGCCTGCAGCCACAACAGCACCGAACTCAGCGCGATCCCGGCGTTGGTGATCAGCAGCAGCTTGCGGCGGTCCATCATGTCCGCGATGGCCCCGCCGTACAGCCCGAAGACCAGCAGCGGGACCAACGCGACCGCACCGGTCAGGCCGACGAAACCGGACGATCCGGTCAGGTCGAACACCTGCTTGGGCACTGCGACGGCGGTGAGCTGGGAACCGATCGAAGTGACCGCGGTGGACATCCAGAGCCTGCGGTAAGGCGCCACGCGCAGGGGTCGGACGTCCATCACCAGGTCACGAAGGGCCACAAATCTTTAGCTTAGGACACCTAACGATCGAGACAGGAGTGATTTAGCCCGCCCGCGAACCGGTCAGTCCACCGGGAAGAACACGTCCGAGCAGGCGTAGACCGCCTTCGGCTGGTCGGCGTGGTCCCAGATGCCCAGAACGGTGTGCCGCCCCTGCTTGACCGGCAACTTCACCTCATGGGACACCGCGCCTTGCAGAAGCTGACCGTTGTAGCCGATCACGGCGAACGGTGCCGGTTCCAGCTGCGCACGAGTCAGCAACTGGTCCGGCTGCCATCCGTCGCGGGTGATGTAGTACCGGAAGGTGGTCGTCTTGTGCCCCGCGGTCAACGTCCACCCGAAGCGGTGGGTCGATCCCGGTCCCACGTCAGCGGTCGGCCACGGCATCGACTTGGACACGCGGGTCTTGTTCAGCTCGCCGAACTGGGGCAGGCCACCGGAACAGAGCTCGCCGTCGGCCGGCCCGGCCTGCGGGAACTGATTCGGCCCCTCGACGCTCTGCGGCTCGTATTTGATGTCGCCGCAGGGGATTCTGCCGATGTTGCACAGGTAGGCACGGCTCGGCAAGGTGTGCTGAAAACCGTGCGCCGAAGCGACGGTCGTCGCGGAAACCATGGTGACAAGGGCGATGACGGATATGACGAGTCTGCGCATCGATCTCCCATCGGGAACGACAGGGGCTCGTGAACGCGGCTCGGCCGCGTTGACGTTCGGACAAACCGAACGTAACGCGGCCGAGTTCGAATGATCTTGCTCGTCGGAGCGCCCTTACGGGCCGAGGCGCTCGATCTTCCAGCCGTCACGGGTGAGCTTGTAGCGCAGCCGGTCGTGCATCCGGTTGCGGCGGCCCTGCCAGAACTCGACGACCTCGGGCCGGATCCGCCAGCCGCCCCAGTGCGGAGGTACCGGTACCTCTTCGGCGTCGGCGAACTGGCGCTGGATGTTGGCCAAGGACGAGTCGAGCGTGTGGCGGCTGTGTACTACCACCGACTGGGGCGATGCCCACGCGCCCAGCTGCGACTCACGTGGCCTGCTCGCCCAGTAGGCCGCGGTCTCGGAGACGTCGACCTTCTCCACCGTGCCGCGGACGTGCGCCTGACGCTGCAAGGAGTACCAAGGGAAGGTGGCCGAGGCGTACCGGGTCGCCGAGAGCTCGTGGCTCTTGGTGGACGTGTAGTTGGTGAAGAACACGACGCCGCGCTCGTCCAGCCCCTTGGCCAACACAGTCCGTGACGACGGCCTGCCCTGCGGGTCGGCGGTGGCCAGCACCATCGCGTTCGGTTCGACCACACCTTGCTGTGCCGCCTGGTCAAGCCAGAACTGCAACTGCTCGTGCCATGTCGTGGCCAGCTCGGATTCGTCGAGACTGCCGCCTTCGTAATGGGCACGCATCGTCGGTAGGTCGAGCGTGATGTTGGACGTGATGTCGGCGTCCGTCATGCCTATCACCCTCCGCCTCGGGATCTCCTTGGTTCCCAAGGACGTTACGGGGTCCGCACGCGCGGAGAAACAGCACGAATGGTGATTACACCCACGCGGAGCTACCCAGATCGATCAACCAAATCGATTAAGTAAGCCCATCATGTGCTCAGCCGACACCGCGTCGCGGGCCAACGCGGTCGCGAGCGATCCACCCGCGGCCAGGGGCACGAGTGAGCACCATTCCTCGGCGATCACCGAAGGCGGATCTTCATAGCCCACACGGAGATCCGTTGCGAGCACGCGTCGTCCGGCAAGCACTGCCGGGCTGGCGGTCAACGAGTCGATCTCCAGCTTCTGGTTGAGCACCGGCGCCGGTCCGCGCCGGATGACCGTCTCGGTGCTCAGCCGTCCGGGCTTCTCGCCTTCCCGGCCGAGGACAAGCATTTCGCGCATGATCAGCCGGGCCGAAGGTTGCAGCGAACCGGTGAACAACGCCGCGTGGTGAGCACGCTCCGTGACGATGGTCGCCGCTGGCAGATACTCCACTGTGGACCCTTCGGCCGCTTCCACGTGCACGGCGAACCGGCTCATCGCCGGCCTCGGTCCAGGCAGGACAAGGCTCGCGGCTACGCCGACTACTCGCAAGCGAGCGCCAGGCAGCGCGGTCAGGGTCAGGTCCAGACAGTCGCCGCCCAGCGGAGCCGACGCCGAGCTGACCAGGTGCACGAGACCTGGTTTGCCGCGATGCGGAACGAGTGTCAGCGGGGACTCCGATCGCAGTTCCCTGAGCACTGTCCGCCCGTCGACCAACTCGGCGACGACCCGCGCGTGCGCTTTCATCCGGCGCGCACTGGCAACTGTGAACGGACCCAGCCCGCGACAGCGGGCGCATTCGGCGTTTCAGTCAGGGACTGGGCGATGACCGGCAGTTCGCCGCGCATCCGGGCCGCGTCCGATGCCATCACCTCGAGATCGGCGCCGACCAGCGGCGCGAGGTCGATCTTGTTGATCACCAGCAGGTCCGCGGTGGTCACGCCCGGGCCGCCCTTGCGCGGCACCTTGTCGCCACCTGCCACGTCGACCACGAAGATCTGCCGGTCCACCAGGCCACGGCTGAACACCGCGGTCAGGTTGTCACCGCCGCTCTCGATGATCACCAGTTCCAGGCCGGGGTGCCGCTCTTCCAACGTTTCCACGGCGTCCAGGTTCGCGGTGATGTCGTCGCGGATCGCGGTGTGCGGGCAGCAGCCGGTCTGCACGGCCTCGATCCGGTCGGTGTCCAGGACCCCCGCTCGCCGCAGGAAGTCCGCGTCCTCGGTCGTGTAGATGTCGTTGGTGACCACGGCCAGGTTGAGCTCGTCCTTGAACGCCCGGCACAACGCGGCGGTCAACGCGGTCTTGCCGCTGCCGACCGGTCCGCCGATGCCGATCCGGTACGCCCGGCCTGTCGACGGGCTCGGCTCGTGGTGGTCCGGTTCCGACCAGGTCGGGTCGAAGTTCACCGGGTGGGTGTGCGTGTGGTCAGCTTGCAAAGAGACGCACCTCTTCCTTGTGATGACGCACATGCGCCTCTGCCAACAAATCCAGCCCGGGCGCACCCGGCCCAGGCAAATCCTGAGGCGGCAGGCTTGCCGTCGCGACCGCGCGCTCGGCCAGCGCCTGCATGGCTTCGCCAAGCCTGGTCACTTCCGCGTTGACCGCGAAGGGATCGAGGCCCAGCAGGCGGATCGCCGCACTCGCCGGTCCGCTTACCGAGAGATAGGCCGCCGTCAACGCGGCATCACCGGCGCCACCTCCGGCGATACCGGTCAAAGCTCCCAGAATGATCGCGTGGTGCGGCCTGGGAGTCGCTGCCACCAGGGAATCCAGCACCGGTGACGGCCACGCACGCCGTCCCGCCCGTACGGTTGCGCGGCCCTGCGACCGTGACGCTTCGCGTTGCGCCGGTGAGGGTGTCCGGGCGTCCAGCTCGGCGTCCAAAGTAGACCATTCGTGGCATTTCACGGCGGCCGCGGCGAAGATCGCGGCCAACTCCCCCGCTGTCCGCAACCGGCCCGCCAGGAACAGGCCCAGCGAAGGGATGTCGGCGACAAGGCCGCGCGCGGCGGCCTCCTCCAGACCGCCGGAGTGCACGTGCCCGCCGCCCGGAAACCGGGAATCGGACAAGACCAAAGCGACCGTGTGCATCAGAACAGGAAATAGCGCTGTGCCATCGGCAATTCGGACACCGGCTGCGGCTCGATCAGCTCGCCGTCGACGTGCACGGCGAAGCTGTCCGCGTCGACCCGGACGTCCGGCATCGCGTCGTTGAGCAGCATGTCGGACTTTGTCACGCCACGGGTGCTGGTCACCGCGACGAGTTCCCGCCCGATACCGAACATGTCCTCGATATCGGACTCCAACGCCTCAGGCGCCACGAAATGCAGACCGCTGTCCAACGCGACCGAAGGCGCCGCACCGAACATCGGACGGGCGTAAACCGGCTGTGGTGTGGGGATCGAGGCGTTCGCGTCGCCCATCGCGGCCCATGCCGCGAACCCGGCTTTCAACACCACATGCGGCCGGACACCGAAGAACTTCGGTTCCCACAGCACGAGATCCGCGAGTTTGCCGACCTCGACCGAGCCGACCCACTTGTCGATGCCGTGCGCGATCGCCGGGTTGATCGTGTATTTGGCGACATATCGACGTGCCCGCATGTTGTCCGCGGTCGTGTCCCCTGGCAGGGAACCACGGCGGTCCTTCATCACGTGCGCGGTCTGCCAGGTCCGGATGATCACCTCGCCGATCCGGCCCATCGCCTGCGAGTCCGAGCTGATCATCGAGATCGCGCCCATGTCGTGCAGCACGTCCTCGGCGGCGATCGTGGTCGGCCGGATCCGCGACTCCGCGAACGCCAGGTCCTCGGGCACCGACGGGTTCAAGTGGTGGCACACCATGAGCATGTCCAGGTGCTCGGCCAGCGTGTTCGCGGTGTGCGGGCGGGTCGGATTGGTCGAACTCGGCAGGACGTTCGACTCGGAGACAACGCGGATGATGTCCGGCGCGTGCCCGCCTCCGGCACCTTCGGTGTGGTACGCGTTGATCGACCGGCCGCCGATCGCCTCCAAAGTGGACTCGACGAACCCGGCTTCGTTCAACGTGTCCGTGTGGATCGCGACCTGCACACCGGACTCGTCGGCGACAGTCAGGCACGCGTCGATCGCGGCAGGTGTCGTGCCCCAATCCTCGTGCAGCTTGAAACCTCCCGCGCCGCCACGGAGTTGCTCGCGAAGTCCTTCGTGGCTGACGGTGTTTCCCTTGCCCAGCAACATGACGTTGACGGGCTGCTCCTGCATCGCCTGCAACATCCGGCCGAGGTTCCACGCTCCGGGCGTGACCGTGGTGGCCTTGCTGCCTTCCACCGGGCCGGTTCCGCCGCCGATCATCGTGGTCAGCCCCGAGGCCAGCGCCTGGTCGGTGAGCTGCGGGCAGATGAAGTGCACGTGACAGTCGATGCCACCGGCGGTGAGGATCTTTCCGTTGCCCGCAAGGACTTCCGTGGACGGCCCGATCACGAGGGCCGGGTCGACGCCGTCCATCACATCCGGGTTGCCTGCCTTGCCGATGCCGACGATCTTGCCGTCCCGCACGCCGACGTCGGCCTTGACGACGCCCCAATGATCGAGGATCACCACACCGGTGATCACCAGGTCCGGTGCGCCGTCCGCGCGCGTGGCCATGCCCTGGCCCATCGACTCCCGGATCACCTTGCCGCCGCCGAAGATCACTTCGTCCCCGGCGCCCGCGCCCATGCTGCGGTCCTCGGTGACCTCGATCAGCAGGTTCGTGTCCGCCAGCAGGATCCGGTCACCGACGGTCGGCCCGAACAACTCGGCGTACCGCTCACGATCGATCGAGGTCACCAGACCACTCCTTCCTCAGCCCGGGAACCGTGCGGTTGCCCGCGATCGGCACAAGGTCGACTTCGCGCTCGACGCCCGGTTCGAAGCGCACGGACGTGCCAGCGGGAATGTCGAGCCGCTGACCCCACGCTGCCTCGCGGTCGAACTCGAGGCCAGGGTTGACCGCGGCGAAGTGGTAGTGCGACCCCACCTGGACCGGCCGGTCAGCGGTGTTGCGGACGGTCATGCGGGTTCTCGGCCTGCCGGGGTTGAGCTCGATCGGCTCGCCTGCCGGAATGATCTCGCCTGGGCGCATCGGTGAATTCCTAGATGATCGGGTCGTGCACGGTGACGAGCTTCGTGCCGTCCGGGAACGTGGCCTCGACCTGCACCGCGTCCACCATCTCCGGCACACCGGGAAGCACCTGGTCACGCGTGAGCACGTGCCTGCCGCTGGCGACCAGCTCGGTGACCGCGCGGCCGTCGCGTGCGCCCTCGAGCACGTGGTCGGTGATCAACGCGACCGCTTCCGGGTAGTTCAGCTTCACGCCCCGGTCCAGCCGCTTGCGGGCGACGTCGGCCGCCACGTGGATCAGCAGCTTGTCCCGTTCGTGCGGGGTCAGGTGCATGCGCAAGGTCTATCACCGCGCAGCGCCGCTGTCCCGATCTGGAAACACAGGCTTAACCCGGACGGGTGCCTGTGGATAACTCGGGCTGCGCGATTCGGACATGTCGGTGGCCTGCGGTAGCGTTGAAATTAGGGGTTCCCCCTTGGGGATTTGTGGTGCGATGGCGCGTGTCCACAGTGGTTGGGGGAGGCTGGTCGCTGGTGGGGGACGAGTCATTGGTGGGCGAGGCGGGTCAGCGGTCGCCAAAGCAAGTCATCGGTTTGTCAGGGCTTGTCCGGTTGCGGTGTCTGGGATTTCCGCGACGTGGCCTTGGTAGAGGATCTTCCCGCCGTGCTTTCCCGGGCCGGGTCCCAGGTCGATCAGCCAGTCGGCTTGGCGGATGACGTCCAGGTTGTGCTCGATCACGACAACCGTGTGGCCGTGCTGCACGAGGTCGTCCAGGACTGCCAGCAGCGTGTCGATGTCGCGAAGGTGCAGGCCGGTTGTGGGTTCGTCGAGGACGTACAGCGTTGGGCCGGTGGTTTCGCGGAGTTCCTTGGCGATCTTCACGCGTTGGGCTTCGCCGCCTGACAGTGTTGTCAGTGGTTGGCCGAGTCGCAGGTAGCCGAGGCCGACTGATTCCAGGTGATGGAGGGCCTTGGTGATCGCACGGTCGGGCAGGCGCTGAATGGCGTCGGTGATCGTGAGGTCGTCCACGTCCGCAATGGACAGTCCGTCGACCTTGTGGCTCAGCACTTCGGGCGTGAAACGTCGCCCACCGCACGTCTGGCACACGGTCTCCTGGCCGTCCATGAAGGCCAGGTCCGTGTAGATGATGCCGAGGCCGTCGCAGTCCGGGCACGCACCCGACGAGTTGGCGCTGAACAGCGATGCGGGGACGTTGTTCAACCGGGAGAACAGTTTCCGGATGGGTGTGGCGATGCCTGTGTAGGTGATCGGTGTCGATCGCCGGTTCGTGCTGACGGGCTTCTGGTCGATCACGATCGCGTCATGCTGGGCGACCAGTTCGCTTGCCAGACTTGACTTTCCTGAACCCGCGACGCCGGTGAGCACGGTCATCACGCCGGTCGGGATGTCGACCGTCACGTTCTTGAGGTTGTTGCGGGTTGCGTCGGCGATGGTGACGGTTCCGCGTGGCTTCCGTGGTTGATCCTTGATCGGGCGCTGCTGTGCCAACGCGGTTGCGGTGGGCGTCTTGGCGCGGCGGAGTTCGGCGAAGGTTCCTTGGAAAACGAGCTCACCGCCCTGGTCGCCTGCGCGTGGCCCGATCTCGATGATCTGGTCGGCGACCGCCATGACCGCAGGATCATGCTCGACGACCAGGACGCAATTGCCCTTGTCACGAAGCTGTTCGAGCAGGGTTGTCATGGCGGAGACGTCGTGCGGGTGCAGGCCGACCGTGGGCTCGTCGAACACGTACAGCATCTCGATCAGGCTGCTGCCCAGGTGTTTGACCGTCTTGATGCGCTGGGACTCGCCGCCTGACAGGGTTGTCGTGCCGCGGCCGAGGTGGAGATAGCCGAGGCCGATGGTGACCATGGCGTCCAACCTGTCCTTCAGCGCGGCCACGACCGGTGCCACGCTCGCATCCGTCACGTCCGTCACCAGGTCGGCGAGTTCGCTGATCTCCATACGTGCCATCTCGCCGATGGTGTGACCGAGGACTGTGGCGGTTCGGCTGGCTTCGTTGAGTCGATCGCCGTGGCAGTCGGGACATACCTCGGAGCGCGTGAACCGGGCGATGGTCTCCTTCTTGCGGTCCGACAAGTTGTCCGATGTACGCAGGTAGATCCGTTCGAACCGTTCGACAACACCTTCGGGCTCAGTTCCGTAGAGCAGCGCGTCTCGTCGCGCTTTGGGCCAATCGCGCAGCGGTGTGTCGACGTCGAAGGTGCCGTCGGCGTAGAGCGAGTACCAGTAGCCGCCGTTGCCGAAGCCGGGCAGCAGGATCGCGCCGTCCTGCAGCGACTTGTCCAGGTCCAGGAAGCGGTCGACCGCGCTGGCCACGACCTCACCGAGGCCCGAGCACGTCGGGCACATGCCTGCCGGGTCGTTGAACGAGAAGTGGTTCGACTCGCCGACGTGTGGCGTGCTCACGCGGGAGAACAGCAGCCTCAGGTAGGTCCAGGCGTCGGTGATCGTGCCGACCGTGGAACGGGCGTTCCCGCCGATCCGCCGCTGGTCGATCACCACGACTGGGGACAGCCCTTCGATCTGGCCGACTTCGGGCCTTGTCCACTTCGGCAGCCGGTTTCGGGTGAACGGCGGGAACGTCTCGGTGAGCTGGAACCCGGCCTCGGCCGCGATCGTGTCGAACACCAGCGACGACTTGCCCGATCCCGACAGTCCGACGAACACCACCACCTGACCGCGCGGCACGTCGACGTCGATGTCCTTCAGGTTGTTGGTCCTGGCTCCCCTGATCCGGATCATGCTTCGACGGTACGAGTAGATGTGGCCAGAAAATGTCCGCGATTTCGGCGACCATGGACGCATGGCCGATGTGATGCGACGAGTCCTCGCGCTGCTCGCGGCCCTGCAGACGGGCAAGGCGTTCACCGGCGACGAACTGGCGTCCCGGCTCGACGTCAACCCGCGCACGCTGCGGCGAGACGTCGACCGGCTACGGAGTTACGGGTATCCGGTCGAAACCCAGCCCGGTCCAGGCGGCTACTACCGGCTCGCCGCCGGCCGTGCCATGCCGCCGCTGCTCCTGGACGACGATGAGGCCATTGCCACGCTCCTCGGCCTGGCGACTCTCGCCGCGACCGGCAGCGCCAGCGAAGGCAGCGTCGACGACGCGGCGACCCGTGCGTACGGCAAGGTCGACCAGTACCTGCCCAAACGCCTACGTCCGCAGGCCGTGGCCCTGCGTGCCAGCTTGGAGACCACTTCGGTGTCGGCTCCGAGCACCAGCGCCGAGACGATGAGCACGCTCGCCGAGGCGATCCACCACACGCAGGTCGTGACGTTCGACTACGCGGACGCGGCCGGGGCCAGCACCACCCGCCGGGTCGAGCCGCACCGCCAGATCCACCTCAACCTGCGCTGGTACCTGCTGGCCTGGGACACCGACCGGGAGGACTGGCGGGTCTTTCGCATCGACCGCGTGACCAACGTGCACAACACCGGCCGGTCCTTCACCTTCCGGCCGTTGCCCGCCGACAGCGGCATCGACTACCTCCGCCAAGGCCTGACCAAACACAGGCAGCGCGTTGTCGTGACCATCGATGCACCGATGTCCGTAGTGGCGGACGCCTTCACGTACCAGGACGTCGAGTTGACGCTCACCGAGAGCGGGACTCGCGCGGTTCTCATGCTCGATTCCTGGCAGTGGCTCGTGCTGAATCTCGCGTTCATCGACGCCGACTTCACCATCCACGAACCCGCCGCGTTCCGGGAGGCGTGCGCGCGGTTCTCCGGCCGCCTTCAGAGCGGTGCTTCGACCCCGAGGCCGAGCTCGACGGCCTTGCGCAGGATGTGATCGGCGGCGAACAGATCCTCGGTAGCGATGCCGAGCGAACGGAACACCGTGATCGCCTCCGGCCCGGACCGGCCAGGTGCCTTGCCGATCAACAGATCGCCGAGTTCCCCGCGTACGTCCGGCGGGTCGCTCTGGAACTCCTTGGCTTCGCCGAGCACGGACTGCATCGCGTCGACGTAGAGCTCAGCCGCTCGCACGGTCGCCGTGTCGACTTCCTGGTGCTGCACCGTGCTCGCGCCGACAGCGTTGACGTGAGTGCCTGGGCTGAGCCAATCTCGTTGTACCACAGGGTCTTTCGACGTCGTCACGGTCACCACGATGTCGACGTCCCGGACAGCTTCCTCGGCCGTGGGTACTGCCTTCAGCTCGAAGGGGACATTCATCCGTTCCACGAACTCGGGCGCGGAACGCGGCGAGAACACGCGCGCCTCTTTGATCTCCCGGACGAGGGGAATCGCATGCAGATGTGCCTCGGCTTGGACACCGGCACCGATGATCGCGAGGGTTTTGGCATTTTCCCGAGCCAATGAGCGGGTGGCCAGTGCGGACACCGCGGCCGTCCGGATTTCGGTGATCGTCGAAGCGTTCATGAATGCCAGCGGCTCGCCGGTGACCCCGTCGAAGAGGGTGACCGCGCCCTGGTGCGTGTCCAACCCGCGCCCCGGATTGTCCGGCACGATGCACAAGAGTTTTGTCCCGAACAGCGGTGTGCCGCCGCCGCGATACGCGGGCATCCAGACACCGAACGCGTTCGTGGACGACGGCTGGAAAGCGGTCCGCAGCGGCTGCTCGACCAGGCCTTGCGCCCTGGCCTTGAGGGCGTCGGCCATCACGTCGACGCACTCGCTCATCGGCAACGCACGCTTGATGTCCGCCGCGGAGAGTATTCGCATGTGCCCAATTAACACACTGAATCGTTCACGGAATCGTGACTCAGCCCACGGCGCGTGTCGTTGCGACACACGCCGAGGAGGAGAAGTGTTTGAGGATGAGGCCGCGCAGTGTCGCCGACTCGCATCCAGATGCCGGCGCGGCGCGTATCAAGTCGGGGTATTTCGGAAAGGCGACCGCGCATGTCGACACCAACAGTGAATCCATCGCACGTCGACTTCGACGACGACGGTTACAAACCGGGTCTTGAAGGAGTCATCGCGTTTCGGACGCAGATCGCCGAGCCGGACCGGGCCGGCGGTGCGTTGCGTTACCGCGGCGTGGACATCGAAGACCTCGTCGGCCGGGTGACATTCGGCAACGTATGGGCATTGCTCGTGGACGGCCGCTTCGGCCCGGGCCTGCCGCCCGCTGAGCCGTTCCCCATTCCCGTGCACACCGGGGACGTGCGGGTGGATGTGCAGGCGGCGTTGGCGATGCTGGCGCCGATCTGGGGTTTCCAGCCGTTGCTGGACATCACCGATCTGGAAGCACGCGCCCAATTGGCCCGCGCCTCGGTGATGGCACTGTCCTATGTGGCGCAATCGGCTCGCGGTATCGGGCATCCGGCGGTGCCGGAGAGCCGGATCAACGAGTGCGACACGATCACCGAGCGGTTCATGACCCGCTGGCGTGGTGAGCCGGATCCCGCTCACACCAAGGCAATCGACGCCTACTGGGTGTCCGCGGCCGAGCACGGCATGAACGCTTCGACGTTCACCGCGCGCGTGATCGCGTCGACTGGCGCGGACGTGGCCGCGGCTCTGTCCGGCGGCATCGGTGCGATGTCCGGGCCGTTGCACGGTGGCGCTCCGGCTCGGGTGCTGCCGATGATCGAGGCCGTCGAGCGGTCCGGGGATGCCCGCGGGTTCGTGAAGGGCATCTTGGACCGTGGCGAGCGGCTGATGGGTTTCGGGCACCGGGTCTACCGTGCCGAGGACCCGCGGGCTCGCGTGCTCCGGCGGACTTGCCTTGAGCTTGGGGCGACGCGTTACGAAGCCGCGGCGGCTTTGGAGCAGGCGGCGTTGGCGGAGTTGCGGGAACGCCGGCCAGACCGGGCGATCGAGACGAACGTGGAGTTCTGGGCCGCGGTGATCTTGGACTTCGCCGAGGTTCCGCCGCACATGATGCCCTCGATGTTCACGTGCGCCCGGACCGCCGGGTGGTGCGCGCACATCCTGGAGCAGAAGCAGACCGGCCGGTTGATCCGTCCTTCCGCCCGGTACACCGGCCCTGACGCCCGTAAGCCCGAGGAAGTCGAGGGCTGGGACACCATCGCCCACCAGTGATCTGACGAAGCCCCCAGCGCCACGTTGGGGGCTTTCCATCACCCCTGGTGGTGAACATTTCTGTACAGTTGTGAACAGAAATGTTCACCGGGAGGGATGACCATGCTGTCGTTCAGTGATGTCCGGGGTATCGCCACCACGCTGGCCACCAGGGCGGGGAGCAAGCTGCTCGCCGAGGCAGGCGACCTCGTCGCGGCCACCGACTCCAAGCGGTATCACCACAACCCCTATCCAGTCCTCGAACGGATGCGCGCCAAAGGCCCTGTCTACAAAGGGCTTTCCGGGATATACGCACTGACCTCGCACTCCGACTGCTCACAGGCCCTCAAGC
This sequence comes from Kibdelosporangium aridum, assembly GCF_900176515.1. Lineage (GTDB taxonomy): Bacteria > Actinomycetota > Actinomycetes > Mycobacteriales > Pseudonocardiaceae > Kibdelosporangium > Kibdelosporangium aridum. Next base: position 106,869 of record NZ_FWXV01000017.1, on the reverse strand, counting down.
ACCCGCAGATGAAGGTCAGGCCGCTGCCTGGCAAGCGCGACATGTTCATGACGCAGACCAACGCGTTGGAGGGCTCGTTCGTCCTGATGGACGCGCCGGACCACACCAGGCTGCGCCGGGTCACCGCACCGGCTTTCCGGCCGAAGATGATGCGGCAGCTGCGCGGCAAGATCGAGGCGACCACGCACCGGCTGCTCGACCAGCTCGGCAGCGAGTTCGACATGATGACCGACTTCGCCGGGCCGCTGCCGATCACGGTGATCAGCGATCTGCTCGGCATTCCCGACGCGGACACCGCCAGGTTCGCGCGATACGGCATGGTCATCGCCGAGGCGTTGGACGGCTTGTCCACCCCGGCGAAGGTGCGTGAGTACAACGCCGCCTACGCCGACATCGAGCAGTTGTTCACGCGGCTCATGGCGGAACGCCGGACAGACCCTGGCGACGACGTGATCAGCGTGCTCGTCACCGCCGAGGCCGAGGAGAAGGTGACCACCGACGAGCTCATGACCACGTGCATGTTGCTGCTGCTCGCCGGGTTCGAGACGACCGTGAACATGATCGGCAACGCGACCGTGCTGTTCAGCGAGCACCCCGACCAGTGGGATCTACTGAAGGCACAACCTGATCTCGCGCCGGACGCGGTAGAGGAAGTGCTGCGGTACGAGTCCCCGGTTCCGGTGCTGACGCGGTTCGCGCACGAGCGGGTCGAGCTCGGTGGCGGGGTCCTGCCAGCGGGCGTGGCTGTGCTGTTCATGATCGGCGCGGCCAACCGTGATCCGGCAGTTTTCCCTGAACCACACCGGTTCGACATCACCAGGACGCGAACCGTCGAGCATCTGGCGTTCGGTGGCGGCGTGCACTACTGCCTCGGTGCTCCACTGTCTCGTTTGGAGGGTGAGATCGCGTTCCGGGCGATGGCCGAGCGATTCGCCACGATCAAGCTCACCGGTGAACCGGTGCGCAGGCTGTCGTCCACCATTCGCGGGTTCAGCACCATTCCCGTTCGAGTCTGAGACCTTGTCCACCGATCGGTGGACAACCAGATTCAGTCCAGCAGTCGTTCCGCCGTGCGCTCACCGCGACGAGCATTGTCGGCATGACAGCGGTACAAGTGCGGGGCCTGCGTAAGGCGTACCCGAAGATCCAGGCTGTCGCCGGGATCGACCTGCAAATCGAACGCGGCGAGGTGTTCGCGTTACTCGGCCCCAACGGGGCAGGCAAGACCACGACCGTGGAAATCCTTGAGGGGCACCGGAAACGGGACGCCGGCACGGTGTCCGTGCTCGGCCAGGACCCGGGCACGGCCGGGCGGGAATGGCGAGCACGGCTGGGCATCGTGTTGCAGACCGCGACCGATGCCGCGGAACTGTCGGTGCGCGAGACGATCCGGCACTTCGCGGGGTACTACCCGCGGCCACGGCAGCCCGAAGAGGTCATGGAACTGTGTGGCCTCAAGGAAAAGGCGAACGCGCGGGTGAAGAGCCTGTCTGGTGGGCAGCGCAGGCGGCTGGATGTCGCGCTGGGCATCATCGGCACGCCTGAACTGCTTTTCCTCGACGAACCGACGACTGGCTTCGACCCGGAGGCACGCAGGCAGTTCTGGAGACTGATCCAGAAGCTCGCCGCCGACGGCACGACCATCGTGCTGACCACGCACTACCTCGACGAGGCCGAGTCGCTGGCGGACCGGGTCGCGGTGATCGCCAAGGGAGAGATCGTCGCCGAGGGTGCGCCGGGTGAGCTCGGCGGGCGCTCGAAGCGGGAGGCGACGGTCCGCTGGGTCGACCAGAACGGCGAGCAGGCGGTACAGACCGCGACACCGACCAAGGTGATCGGCGAGCTCTCCCGTGGGGGTGGAGAGCTCGCCGGGCTCACCGTCACCCGGCCGACCCTCGAAGACATCTACCTCGACCTGGTCGGAGGCGCCCGATGACCACCCTGCACCTGCCTTCGCCGGTCACGATCGGCGTGGCCCGTGGCCTGACCGAGCTGAAACTCTTCTTCCGCAGCAAGGAACAGGCGATCTTCACGTTCGCCTTTCCCGCCGGGATCCTCGCCGTGCTCGGCTCGGTGTTCAGCCAGACGTACACCGACACCGGGGTCGAATCCAGCCATGTGCTCACCGCGAGCATGGTCGGTGCGGGCATCATCGCGACGTCGTTCGTGAACCTGAGCATCAGCGTCGCGGTCGACCGGGAGGACGGCACACTGCTGCGGTTGCGCGGCACGCCGATGCCCGCGGTGTCCTACTTCCTCGGCAAGATCATCCTGGTGCTGGTGGCCAGCCTCGCCGAGGCCGTGCTGGTGATCGGGGTCGGCGTGCTGATGTTCGGGATGCCGCTGCCGACCGACCCGGCGAAGTGGCTGACGTTCGCGTGGGTGTTCGTGCTCGCCGTGGTGAGCTGCTCGCTGATCGGCATCTTCACCGCGTCGCTGGCGAAGTCCTCGCAGAGCGCCGCCGCGGTGTCGAACCTGCCGTACGTGGGGCTGCAGTTCATCTCCGGCGTTTACATGAACCCGATCACCTGGCTACCCGCGGGTATGGTCACGGTGGCGTCGTTCTTCCCGATCAAGTGGGCGGCACAAGGCTTCCGGTCAGTGTTCCTGCCGGACAGCATGACGAAGTACGAGATGGCGGGGTCATGGGAACTGGGCAAGACCTCACTGGTCCTTGGCGCATGGTGCGTGGCCGGGCTCGTGCTGTGTCTGATGACGTTCCGGTGGAGCAACAAGAGCCGGTGATCGAGGCCGCCGACCGCTACTTCTGGTTGTGGGACGCGTTCTTCGCGGTCGTCTACGCCTTGGTCGTCCTCTTGGTGCTGTTCGTTGCCGAGGAGGCGACCACGGCGGAACGCTGGGGCTCGATCGCACTGCTCACCGCGATCGCGGCAGGTTACGCCTTCTTCGGCAGGCGGCACATCGCCGCCGAACGATTCGGCTGGCGGCTCAACACGTTCGTGGCCGTGCTGTTCTGCTGCCTCGCCGGGTCGGCGTTCCTTGTCCCGATGACCCAGTACGCCTTCTTCGGCGTGATCCCGATGCTGTTCATGAGCCTGCGGCTGGCTGTGGCGATCATGGTCGTCGCGGTCTCGATCGTGGTGACGACGCTGTTCGCCTCCGCGGGCGACCCGAACGCGAACTGGCTCACCACCGGGGCGGCGATCGGGATCAGCGTGATCTTCTCGGTGATGATCGGTGTGTGGATCGACAAGGTGATCCAGCAGAGCACCGACCGGGGCGAGCTGATCAAGCAGCTGGAAGCCAGCCAGGCGGAGGTGTCCCGGCTGTCGCACGAAGCGGGCGTCGCAGGCGAACGGGAACGGCTGGCAGGCGAGATCCACGACACCCTCGCGCAGGGCTTCACCAGCATCATCACCCTGGTGCAGGCGGCGGAATCGGAACTCGGCCGCGACGAACCCCAAGTGCGCAGGCATTTGGCGCTCGCGCTGCGGACCGCACGGGAGAACCTGGCCGAGTCCCGTGCTCTGGTCGCGGCTCTCGCCCCGGCCGAGCTGACCGAGAGTTCGGTTCTCGACGCGATCCGGCGGCAGGCGGCCAAGCTGACCGAGGAGACCGGCATCGCGGTCGACGTCGACGTGCAGGGTGAGCGACGGCAGTTGGCCACCGGGATCGACGTGGTGCTGCTGCGGACGGTGCAGGAGTCACTGTCCAATGTGCGCAAGCACGCGGATGCGAGAACCGTCGAGATCGTGCTGTCCTATCAGGAGAATTCGGTGGTTCTGCTGGTCACGGACGACGGCAGGGGTTTCGACCCGTCCGCGCCGACCAGCGGGTTCGGGTTACGCGGCATGCGGTCGCGGATCGACCAGGTCGGCGGCTCGCTGTCGGTGACCAGCTTGCCCGGCTCGGGCACCACCGTCGAACTGGAGGTCTGCACGTGATCAAGGTGCTGCTTGTCGACGACCATCCCGTTGTGCGGGAAGGGTTGCGTGGCATGCTCGACGCCGAACCGGACCTGACCGTCGTCGGCGAGGCCGGTTCCGGCGAGGAAGCGGTCGCGCTTGCGGCGGCTCACCGGCCCGACGTCATCCTGATGGACTTGCGGATGCCTGGTCTGGACGGCGCCGGTGCCACCGAGAAGATCATGTCGTCCAACAGCGGCAGCCGGGTCATCGTGCTCACCACGTACGAAACCGACGCGGACATCCTGCGTGCTGTCGAGGCGGGCGCGACCGGGTACCTGTTGAAGGACGCTTCCCGCGCCGAACTGGCTGGAGCGATCCGGGCGGCGACACGCGGTGAGACCGTTCTGGCGCCTTCGGTGGCCGGACGGTTGATGCGGCGGATGCGTCAACCCGCCCAGCAATCCTTGACTGCCAGGGAGATCCAGGTTCTTCGGTTGGTCGCGAAAGGACAGACAAATGCTGAGATCGGCGCGTCGCTGCACATCAGCGAGACCACCGTGAAGACGCATCTGTTGCGCGTGTTCAACAAGCTTGGCGTCTCGGACCGGACTGCGGCCGTCACCACGGCCATGGAACAAGGCGTGCTGTGAAAGAAAATGGGCCCGCTCGATCGCGGGCCCATTTCCGACGAATCAGCCGAGCTGCTCGACGACCCACTCGATGGCGTTGGTCAGGATGGTGATGTCGTCCGGCTCGATCGCCGGGAACATCGCCACCCGCAGCTGGTTGCGGCCGAGCTTGCGGTACGGCTCGACGTCGACAATCCCGTTGGCGCGCAACGCCTTCGCGACCGCAGCCGCGTCCACGTCCTCGGCGAAGTCGATCGTGCCGACGACCTGAGAGCGGTGCGCCGGGTCGGCCACGTACGGCGTGGTGTACGCGGTCTTCTCGGCCCACTGGTACAGGCGCGTGGACGAGTCGGCGGTGCGGGCGGTCGACCAGGCCAGGCCACCGTTGCCGTTGATCCACTCGATCTGGTCGGCCAGCAGGAACAGCGTGGCCACCGACGGCGTGTTGTACGTCTGGTCCTTCACCGAGTTGTCCAAAGCCGTTGGCAGCGAAAGGAACTCGGGCACCCAGCGGCCGCTGGCGGCGATCGACGAGACCCGCTCGAGAGCCGCGGGGGACATCAGCGCGATCCACAGGCCGCCGTCGGAGGCGAAGTTCTTCTGCGGCGCGAAGTAGTAGACGTCAGCGTCCTCGATGTTGACCGGCAGGCCGCCGGCGGCGCTGGTGGCGTCGACCGCGATCAGCGCGTCACCGGAACCCGCCGGACGGACGACCGGCATGACCACACCGGTCGAGGTCTCGTTCTGCGCCCACGCGACCAGGTCAGCACCCTCGGAGTACGTGATCTCCGGCGCGGTGCCCGGCTCGGCCTTGATCACGATCGAGTCGGACAGGAACGGCGCTTCGTTGGTGACCTTGGCGAACTTCGAGGAGAACTCACCGTTGGTGAAGTGCTGGGCCTTGTCGTTCACCAGGCCGAACGCGGCAGCGTCCCAGAACGCGGTCGTACCGCCATTGCCGAGCACGACCTCGTAGCCCTCGGGCAGTGAGAACAGCTCACGCAGGCCCGCACGGACCCGGCCGACCAGGGACTTGACCGGCTTCTGACGGTGCGAGGTACCCATGTAGGCCGCGCCCTCGGACGCGAGACGCGCCAACTGCTCCGGCCGGACCTTGGACGGGCCGCAGCCAAAGCGGCCGTCGGACGGCTTGAGCTCACCGGGCAACTGCAGAGTGGTCGGGTCAACGGTCTGCGTCATGGCGCCTCTTCGGGGGATCTCATCTGGATCGAAATGAACTGCGGCGGTACCGGCGCCGTTGCCGGGAGGTAACCAGTTTGTCATGTGGCCTAGCGGCGCGTACCCCAGCCGTGAGGGTCGACACCTCCGGGGATCGGACCAGCGGGTTCGTACGGACGGCGGGTGAAGATGAACGTGGCCAGGTCCAGGTGGGAGACCTCGCCGTGCTCGTCGCGCACGACCTTGAGCGTTTCCCCAGCGTAATAGGCGTCCAGGCCGGTCCACGTGCCGTCACCGGCCGGCCGGAACCGCGACGCGCGGCCGGCGCCCTGGATCGGCACCAGCTCAAGCCACGCGTGGTCAAGCAGGCGCAACTGGTACATGGCCGGACCCCAATACCAGGCGCCGGTGAGGTCCAGCAGGTCCTTGTTGACCGTCGTCGCTGGCGCCCACTCGGTCGGCAGCTCCGGCTCCATGTCGTCCGCGATCTTCATCAGGTCATAGGAAAGACCGACGATGCCGACCCCGGCCGTCGCGTTGGTCAGCACCAACGAGCCGGTCCCGCTGGCCGCGTCGGTGAGCGCGCACGCCAGGAAGCCGGGCATCGACCCGGTGTGCCCGGCCATCCGCCGCCCGGAGTCCCGCGCGAGCTGCAGGCCAAGACCGAACCCGGCCGTCCAGTGATCGCCGTCGTCCACCATCACGGGCGCGCGCATCTCGGCCATGGTGTCGGGGTGCAGCACGTCGCCGGTGTCCCCGGCGATCAGCCGCAACCAGCGCGACAGGTCGTTGAGCGTCGACCACAGCTGGCCAGCGGGTGCCATCGCGCCCGCGTCCGGTGTGGGTTCGGGCAGCAGCACGTCGGCGTGGGGATGAACCGCCCAGCCCAGTGCGTGCGGTGCCACCGGGTGCGGGGTTGTCCGCGTCATCTCCAGCGGCGCGAGCAGCTCCTGGTTGACCGCGTCCAACCAGCTCATCCCCCGGTGCCGCGACACGAGTTCGCCCAGCGCGCCGTAACCGACGTTGGAGTAGTGCAGCTTGCTGCCCGCACGCAGCACCAAGGCCTCAGGCCCGAGGCTCGCCTGCAGCGCCGCCCAGTCCCCGCCGGGCGCACGCTCCCAGAAGACCCCCGGCGACTCGGAGGTCACGCCGCCCGTGTGCGACAGCAGCTGCGCGAGCGTCCGCTCACCCATGACAGTGCCCGGCACGTGCTTGTCCAGTGGATCGTTCAGGTCCAGCTTGCCTTCGTCCCGCAGGCGCATGACCAGGACGGCGGTGAACGTCTTGGTGATCGACCCGATCCGGTACTGCGTGTCCGGCCCCGGCACCTCGCCGTCGACCCGGCCACGCGCGCCGGACCACACGAGTCCACCCTCCCGCACCACTGCCGCGACCAGGGACGGTGCCCGGCAAGTTGCCTGCTCGTGCGCGACGCGGCGGAGGAGGGCCAGCTCAGTTGAAGGCAGCATGCGGTGATTCTCGCGTGTCATTCTGGGAGCGCGCCCTCGCCCAGGGCATCAACGACGTCTATGGGCGAAAATGTCCAGGTGAAGTGGACTCGCGCGTTCCAGCACCTCGAAACATTGGCGACGGCGTGCGACGAGATGCGCGGCCTGCCGTTGCCGGTCACCCAGCTGTGGGTGTTCGGCCAGTTCCTGGAGTCTCCGGCCGATTTGGACTCGGTGCACGTGGCGCTGGCCGTGGACCTGCCTGAGGTGCCTTGGCTGTCGGCACCGGCGGGCGCATCACACTGGGCCAACGCGACCCGGATGGCTCGCAACCCGTTCACACCGGTGTGGCGGTCGGCCCGGGCACCGATCTGGAACCACTTCGTCGTCCGGCCCGCGCTGGTCTGGGACGCCTCGGAGGGCGTGTTGTCCGACGCGCTCACGGCAATCCGCGACGAGAAGGCAGACCGGGTTCGGATCGCCGCGCCTGGCACGGAGGAGTTGCGGGCGCGGCTCGACGATGAGCTCGCGATCAGCCTTGCCGCCATGCGGTCCCGGGTCTCGGCTTACTCGGAGAAGCGCTGGAGCCCAGGCAAACTGGAGCCCGTCGCCGACGATCTTCATGCGGTGACCAGTGGCTACCTCGACATCCTCGACGCTAGGCGTTGATCGGGCGGCGTTTCTGGTGTGAATTCACCGCTGCTCGCAGGGCTGCGCCCGCGCCTTCGACGATCGGTTCGCCGTGGCCGAAGCACACCGTTTCCACATCCAGGTCCGCCAGCCGCCGGAAGCCGTCGAGCATCAGGTCTTCGTCCTGGTTGAACACGCCGAGCAGCACTCCGCCCTCGTTCGCGACGGTGTCCCCGGTGAACAGGGTCTTGTGCTCGGGCAGGTAGATCGCGATGCTGCCGGGCGTGTGGCCGGGCACGTGCAGGATCTGCGCTCCGCCGCCGAAGTCGAGCACTTCCCCGCCGGACAGCTCGACGTCCACTGTGGATGGTGGGACGTCCATGCCCGGGATGCCCAGTGCCTGGATTTGTTCCCAGATCGGCTTGTCGAACTCGGTCAGGACCGGCGGTGCCTGGCGCGCCTCGCCGCGCACCACAGCCGCGTCGGCCGCATGAACGTGCACCGGGGCGCCGTGCCACGCGCGGATGTCGGCCGCTGAGCCGTAGTGGTCTTCGTGGGCGTGGGTGATGAGGATCCGGCGGATCGCCGAGGTGTCCCGCTGGAGGTGGTACCGGAGGGCGTCGTGAATGTCCTCGGCCGAACCCGGGATGCCGGTGTCGATCAGCGTGAACTCGCTGCCGTCCTGCCAGAGGTACGCCTGCCCGAATTTCAGCTGCACCTGGTACAAAAACGGCCGCAGAGCCATGATCCCCATGCCACAACGCTAGGCAGGATCATGGCCCGCGGCCAGTTTTTTCGCCGTCAGCGGACTACGCCAACGCCGACGTCGGTGGCAGGCGGGCGGCCCGCATCGCCGGGTAGGCACCGGCGATCGCACCGACCACGGCCGAAATCCCGACTCCGCCGATCAATGCCAACGGCGGCAACACCGCAGGCCAGTTCTGGCTCAACGCATAACCCGCCGTCACGCCGATACCGATGACCACGCCGACGATTCCGCCGAGGCCGGACAAAAGCACTGACTCGGCCAGGAATTGACCACGGATCTGCCTTCTGGTCGCGCCAAGCGCCCGGCGCAGACCGATTTCCCGGCGTCGTTCCAGCACCGAGATCACCATGGTGTTGGCGACACCCACTCCGCCGACCAGCAACGCGACTCCACCCAACGCCAGGAACAACGCGCTGTACGACTCGTCCACGAGTTTCTGCGCGGCCAACGCATCCGACGGCAGTGAGACCTGGACCTCGTTGGGGCGCTCAGGGTTCACCGTCGCGGCAAGCACACTGCGGACGTTCTCGACCTGTGCGTCCTGCGCACGGGTGTAGAGCGTGGTGGGGTGGCCGTCGAAGCCGAGCTTGTCCTTGGCCACGTCCCAGCCCACCAGCACCGACCGTTCGATCTCCGGTGCCAGGGGCATCGCGTTGAGGATGCCGACCACGGTGAACCACTGCCCGGCGATCCACACCTGCGGTGGTGCCGCCGGGTCGAGGTGGTCGATGCCAAGGCGGGTCGCCGCGACCGATCCCAGTACGACTGCGGGGAACTTGGCCGATGCCGCGTCGATGAACTTCCCGCTGTGCATCGTTCCGTTCAGCACACCGATCAGGTCGGGTTTTGCCGCGAGCACCGCGAGCCCGGATGTGTCATCGGACGGGATCTGGTCGTTGCGGCGCACCGTCGCCTTGATGTTCCCGGTTGCCGACGCTCCCGTCACCGGGCCGATCCGGCGCGCCATCCCGACCGAGCTCTCCGGCAGTTTCGCCGGATCACCGAACAACGTCTGGCCTGGTTTGGCCACGAGCAGGTTCGGCCCGAGTGCGGCGATCTGGTCGGCAAGCGCCTTGTTGCTGGACGCCGGAATGCTGACCACCGCGATCATCGCGGCAACCCCGATCGCGATTCCCAGTGCTGACAACACCGCTCGCAACGGACGGGTCAGCATGCCGTGGGCGCCAAGGCGAAGCATGTCCTTCGACCCGAGCCGACGCGGGGACGGCAGCGGATCAGCCTCCGGCGGACGATCAAGCAGAGCGGTCATGCGGCGGCTCCCGTGTCGAGGCGCAGCACGCCGTCCCGCATCTCGACCCGCCGTGGCATGGCAGCCGCGATGTCGTTGTCATGCGTGATGACCACGATCGTCGTGCCCGCCGCGTTCAGCTGGTACAGCAACGACAGGATCCCGGAACCGGTTGTGCTGTCGAGGTTCCCGGTCGGCTCGTCGGCCAGCACGATGGCTGGCCGGTTCACCACCGCACGCGCGATCGCGACACGCTGCCTTTCACCGCCGGACATCTCGCTCGGCAGATGCCACGCGCGGCCACCGAGACCGACCTGTTCCAGCGCACCCAACGCGATCTGCCGTCTGCGCCGAGCCGAAACTCCCGCGTACAGCAGGCCAGTCGCCACATTGTCCACTGCGGACAACCCTTCGGTCAGGAAGAACTGCTGGAACACGAACCCGATCCAGCGCGACCGCAAGGCGGAGAGCCGGCGGTCGTTCAACCTGGCGACATCGTGCCCGCGGATCTCGACCCGGCCGGACGTCGGAATGTCCAAAGTGCCCATCAAGTGCAGCAATGTGGACTTCCCCGACCCCGACGGGCCGACGATCGCCAGCAGCTCACCCTGCGACACCGACAATGACACATCACGAAGTGCTTGCACACCACCGGGATACGTCTTCGCCGCGTTGCGGACAGCGAGCACCGGGGTCACGATGTGGTCACCACCTGCATGCCCTCGCGCACGTCCGGACCACTCACCTCGACCTTGCCGTCGGCGAACAGACCCGTCTGCACCGGAACAAGACGCCGCGACGAACCTTCCACGACCTCCAGCGCGTAACCGCCTTCAGCCAACGCCAGCAACGCACCGACCGGCACGGCCAGCACACCGTTGTGGCTCTGCACGGTGAATCGGACGTCCACCGAGCTCGCGTCGGGCGCGGTGATCGCGGCCGGGTCATCCAGCGTGATGGACACGTCGAACTTGGTGTCCTGGTCCTGCCCCGGCATCCCTTGGTTGTTGTCCGGTGCGGCCAACGTGACCTGCTGGACGGTGCCCGTGGTCTGCTTGCCGCCGACGCTCACCGTGACCTTCGCGCCCACCTTGGCGCTGTCGCGCTGCTCGGCCTTGATCTTGACGGTCACGCCACGGTTCACCCCGGTGTACTTCAGCACGTCGGTGGTTGCTTGGCTGCCAAGGGAAGCGACGAGCGTGCTGACCCGGAACGGCCCTGGCGCGATCACCACATCGCCGACCGCGACGGTGCCGTTCTGGTCCAGCTTCAGCTGCTTCTGCCACTTCTTGATCGCAGTGGCTGTCGCGTCGGTGAACTTCTCGTCCGGTGTGCCGAACCCGCCGAACCCCAGTGCTTTCAGGTTCTCCTCGATCAGCTTGACGTCCGGGCCGTTGGTCACGCCCGGGCCGACCGGCCGGTACATCGGGATGGTGCCGTAGAACAACGGGACAGGCTTTGCGTCCACTGTGTACACCGACTTGCCCCGGTCGAACTGGTCGCCGATCGCGGGCAGCCCGGTGATCGTGCCCGGTTTCCGGCCAGGCAGGGCGGTTTCGATGCCGTAACCGAGCTTTCCGCTCTCGGACTTCTTGTCCGCGAGGTCGGTCTTGACCACCTCCGCGGTCTCGACCTTCGCGGGTCCTTGCGGTGCCGCGACGGCCGATCCCGAACCGACCCTGGTCAGCACGACCGCGGTGCCGACCCCGAGCGCGACGACGGTGGCCGTTCCGGTGATCATCCAGCGAGTACGGCGTCGTTTACGCAGTCGCCGTGGTCCTTCGTCGGTCACTTGCCGCCTCCGGCTGCCGGCACGCCCATCATCTCCATGCCGCATTCCTTGAAGGCCTTGTCGAGCTTCTCCTTGTCGCCACTGAGGTCGATGGAGATGCCGGCCTGCCCGCCGTTCGGGTCCGGGTCGGGCCAGTCGAACCCGTGCTCACGCATGCACTTGGCCCTCTGGCGGGCCTTGTCCAGGTCCTCGGGCGAAAGCGGCTTCGGCTTGCCACCGTTGGGCAGAAGCTTGTTGCACGCCTCCCCCGCCTTGTTCATCTTCTCCTCGTCACCCGCCTCCACCCGGGTCGCGGCCATGCTTCCGTCGGGGCCTGGGTCGGGCATGTCGACGCCGTGGTCACGCATGCACTTCGCGAACTCACGCATCCGGTCCTCGTCGGTCTTGCCGTCGTTCTTGTTCTCGCTGTTCTGGGCGTTTCCGCCCTTGCCGTCCCCGAGCGAAGCGACCTTGTCACCGCCGGAGTCGCTGCCGCACGCCGTCGCCAGGACGAACAACGAGGCCACGGCGGCGAGGCGCCACCTGGATCCCATGTGATCTCCCTTTCTCGTCTGGCGGGTCTGGCCCCCGACAGCCCGGACCCGCTGGTCACGATTTCTAGAGACCGACCGGTTCGAGCGCGTTAAGCGAAAGCGCTTATCTCGCGCTTAACCCCAGTTCAGGGACACTGTCCACATGCGCGTTCTGGTCGTCGAGGATGAACGACTGCTCGCCGACACCCTGGCCGAGGGATTGCGGCGGCTTTCCATGGCAGTGGACGTCGTCTACGACGGTGACGCCGCCCTTGAACGCGTCCATGTGCACAGCTACGACGTCGTGGTGCTGGACCGCGACCTGCCGAAAGTGCACGGTGACGACGTCTGCCGGTCGCTCATCAGCGCGGGAGGCGAGGCCAAGGTGCTGATGCTGACCGCCGCGGGTGACGTGACCGATCGCGTGGCCGGCCTGCGCCTGGGCGCCGACGACTACCTCACCAAACCGTTCGCCTTCGACGAGCTGGTCGCCCGGGTGCAAGCGCTTGCGCGGCGGGCCCGGCCCGCGTTGCCGCCCGTGCTCGAACGGTCCGGTGTGGTCCTGGATCTGCCGCGGCACCAGGCGTCTCGTGACGGCAAACACCTCTCGCTGTCACCCAAGGAGTTCGCGGTGCTCGAGGTGCTGATGCGCGCGGAAGGTGCCGTGGTCAGCGCCGAGGATCTACTGGAGAAAGCATGGGACGAGCACACCGATCCGTTCACCAACGCCGTCCGGGTGGCGGTGATGACCTTGCGGCGCAAACTGGGTGATCCGCCGGTGATCGACACGCTGCCAGGCGCCGGGTACCGGCTGTCATGAAGCGCTGGTCGGTACGCACCCGCCTGACGGTCATCTACGGCTTCGTCTTCATGGCCGTCGGCGTGGTGCTCGTGGTGATCAACTACCTGCTGCTGGTGGGCGTTCTGCCCCAGCCAGCCTCGTTCGTCGCGGCGATGCCGACCACGTCGGACATCTACCCGGACAGCGGCGGCGTCTCTCTGCAGCGCACGCAGACCCTCGACACCGTCGCGGACTACCGGGCGTCGACGATCCAGACGATGTTGATGACTTCGGGCATCGCACTGCTGGTCGCGGGCGGGGTCGCGGCGCTGGCGTCCTGGTACATCGCGGGCCGCGTGCTGCGGCCGGTGCACACGATCACGGCCACCGCCCGCAGGCTCGGTGCGGAGAGCCTGAACCGGCGCATCCACCTCGACGGCCCGGACGACGAGCTGAAAGAGCTGGCCAACACCTTCGACGGGATGCTCGACCGGCTCGCGTCGGCCTTCGACAGCCAGACGCACTTCGTCGCGAACGCCTCACACGAACTGCGCACGCCGCTGGCCGTGCAGCGAACACTCGTCGAAGTCGCCATGGCGGACCCGAAAGCCTCGCCTGACCTGCGCAAACTCGGCGAGCACCTGCTCATCACGAACGAGCGCAGCGAACGGCTGATCGAGGGTCTGCTGGTGCTCGCGCGCAGCGACCGCGGCCTGCGCGGCCGCGTCCCCGTCCGGCTGGACGAGGTCGCGCAGACCGTGCTGGTCGGCTCGATCGGCCTGGCCGACCAGCACAACGTGACGATCAAGAAGCGAATCCGGCCGCGGACTGTGGCCGGTGATCCCGTGCTGCTCGAGCGGCTGATCACCAACCTCGTGCACAACGCGATCCGCTACAACGAGCCCGGCGGTTGCGTTTCGGTCGAAGTGGGCGATTCGCCCGCGGTGCGCGTGGTCAACTCCGGGCCCGTGGTGCCGGTGGAGGCGCTGCCCGGGTTGTTCGAGCCCTTCCGCAGGCTGGAGCGCACGGCCACGTCCGGCGGCTCGGGATTGGGGCTGTCGATCGTGCGATCCGTGGTCAAGGCCCACGACGGGTCGATCGGGGTGGCCGCTCGACCGTCCGGCGGACTGGATCTGCGGGTCGACCTGCCGCCCGCGTACGCCACGGCCACGCCCAACAGGATGATCCCGGCGAGTACGTAGATGTCGCTGACGGCTTGTTGCCAGATCCCGTCGCTCCACCCGCCTTGCTCGAACTGCCAGATCGGCGAGTAGACCGCGACACCCGCGGCCAGCACCACCGCCGCGGCCATGCCGATGCGACGCTCAGTGATCGCGACCCAGCCGAACACCACCAGCACCGGCACGAGCCAAACCCAGTGGTGCACCCAGGAAATCGGCGACACGAGCAAACCGCACAACGCCGTTACGGCCAGTCCGACTGGCACGCTGGTACGCCGTATTACGAACACTGTCAAGGCAATGATCACCGCGGCGGGCAGAACCCACCAGAAATCAACGGACAACCGGGCGAACGCGCCGCGAAGTGACTGGTTGCCAACGTAATCCGGACCGCCAATTCGTTCCCCGTTGAACAACAACACGGTCCAGTACGTGACCGAACTGCCGGGCAGTACCACGAAAGCCACGGCAGTCGCGGCGAGGAAAGTCACACCCGCGCGCATGGCCGCCCGATAGTCCTTGCGCACCAGGAAGAACAGGAGGAAGACGGCAGGCGTGAGCTTGATCGCCGCGGCCAGGCCGATCAGCGCACCGCGAAAACGCTTGTTGGGCAGCAAGCAGTCGGCGGCCACGAGTGCCATCAGCACCATGTTGATCTGGCCGTAACCGAGCGTCGACCGGACGGGATCCATGCCCGCGGCGAGCAACTGCACGCCGATCGCGACGAAGGCGGGCAGGACAAGGCCCTTTTCCCGGCCACGCAAGGTCACCAGGAAGACGAACACGACCGCGGGCAGCAGCACGATGGAGATCACGGTGAGGACAAGGAAACCCGCCCACGCGGACACCAAAGTCGCGGGCAGGAACGTGAGGATGGCGAACGGCGGATAGGTGAACGGCAAATGTATGCCGCGGCGTGTCGGCGGCAACACACCGTAAGGATCACCGCCCTGCAGCCATGTCAATGCGCCAAGCCGGTAGATCTCGAAATCCATGCCGTCCAACACCTTCAGCCAGCTGATCAGCCCTACGACGGCCAGCTCGGCTGCGATGATCAGGACAAGCGTTCTCCCCCGCACCGTGTGTTTCCTCCGTTCTGCCTAACCAAAGTACTGGCTAAAGGAGTGCGAATCCGCTGGGGATGCGGGAAGATCGATGTGAGTATCTCGCTGAGGCGCGGCGCGCCTACTTCGTCAAGGAGGCGCGCCGTAATAACGTCACAAAGTCAGCGAGGTGAAGTCATTCGGGAGGCTTGAGGTGCGCGCGCTGCGAGTTGTCGGGCTCGGAGAGGATGGCAAGACTGTCATCCTCGAAGACCCGATGCGTGGCGAGCGTTTCCAACTGCCGGCGGACGAGCGGCTGCGTGCGGCCGCCCGTGGCGACGTCACCAGACTCGGCCAGATCGAAATCGAGCTGGAGAGCCAGATGCGCCCACGTGAAATACAGGCCCGCATCCGTGCGGGTGAGTCCGTCGCACAGGTCGCCGAGGCGTCCGGCCTGCCGGAGGACAAGGTCGAACGGTTCGCCTACCCGGTGCTGCTCGAACGGTCCCGCACGGCCGACCTGGCCCAGCGCGCCCACCCCGTACGTGAGGACGGCCCGGACGTGCAGACGCTCGGCGAGGTCTGCGCGCACGCGTTCGGCCTGCGCGGCCAGGAGTACTCGGAGGCGGTCTGGGACTCGTGGAAGAACGAGGAGAACAAGTGGATCGTCCAGCTGCGCTGGACGGCAGGCCGCTCGGACAACCACGCGCACTGGTCCTTCCACCCGGGTGCCCACGGCGGCACGGTGACCCCGCTCGACGATCACGCCCATGACCTGCTCGACCCGAACCCGAACAGGTCTTTGCGGACCGTCCGGCCGGTGACCGAGCTGGCTCGGCAAGCGCTTGCGGTGGAGGCTCCGCCGCGTCCGGATCCTGCGGCTTCGACTCCGGCTTCCGCCCCGGCACCGGCACCACCTGCACCTGCTTCGACTTCGACCCCGGCTTCGGCTTCGGCTTCGGCTGAGCCCGTTTACCAGGAGCCGGAGCCGGTCGTTCAGCCGGAGCCGGAGCCTGTGCACCGGGAACCCGAGCCTGTTTATCGGGAGCCGGAGCCCGCCCCAGCTGCTCCTGCACCTCCTGCGCCCGCTGCGCCCGCTGTTCCGGCCGCTCCAGCCGCGGTTCACCAGCCACCGGCTGAGCCGGAGCCTGTTGCCCAGCCTGAGCCGGAGCCCGCTCCTGCTGCTGAGCCTGCGGCGGCTTCGACCAAGCCGGTGCAAGAAGAACTGGTGCCCGAGCCAGAGCCCAAGCCGGAAGCCGCCAAGGAGAAGCCAGCGCCGCGGCGCGGCAAGAAGAAGAACCACCCGGTGGTGCCCGCGTGGGAGGACGTCCTGCTGGGTGTCCGCTCCAACCGAGGCTGACAGCAGCGCCGGGCGTGCGCTCCGGCCAGGGCCGACCGCAGCCAAAAGACAGTGAAAAGGGACAGGCCGAGCCTGTCCCTTTTCACATACCCCCAGCTCCCCCTGCCCCCGTACCGCCCCTTGGCCAAGCCCCTCCCCACCAGGAATCCGCCAGGGGGACCCCCTGATTTTCACGCTATCCCAGGGGTACGACAGTTTTGCTCCGCACAAGCGTTGAGCTGGGGAAACAGGGCTCACAAGGCTGCGCCCCGGACACCGGAGTGCCCGGGGCGAGCCTGATCAGCGGAACAGGTTGGCGACCCACTTCGCGGGGTTCGTCGCATCCGGCACGAACTGCAAGGTGGCGATCACCTGCTTGGCGGCCGGGATGCTCGCCGGGTCAGTCATAGCTATGGCGTTCAATCCCGATGCCCGGTCAGTCATCGCGACGTACGCCTCGGTCACCGTGGCCTCGTGACCGCCGAGGTTCTCCTTGACCCCAGGCCCATAGCCGTCCTCGCTCGCCACGATCGACATGGACGGCGTGCCTGGCAGGCCATCGCGGCTGAAATTCAGCGTGACCCTGCTCGGGTCGCCGGGCCGGTTGTCGTAGAACGTCGCGATGTTGGCGACCTTCATCCAGTCCTCCGCCGAACGGTCCAGGGTGAACGGGACCTTCGCGAACTTGTTCGGCACCGCGTTCACGCTCTGCCGCACGCGGTCGGCACGGGCCTGCATGTCGGGTTCCGGGCCGTCCAGCCTGATCCATGCCCACGCGCCCGGGGTCCATTCGAAGCTCAAACCGGGCGGCATGTCCGGTTTCGGGCCTGGCGGGTACACGATGATCGTGCCCGATCCGGTTCCGCCGTCGGCTCGTTTGAGGCGGATCACCTGCTGGGTACGGCCGGTCTCGTACGACTGCGGCTGGAAGCCGCCTGCTGAGCCGACCGTGACCACTTCGATCAGCGGGTTGAACTCCGCGGGGGTCACGGCCGGAGCGACCGCGCCGCGGGAGAACGCCCCCGACAGGGCCGGCACACCGATTCCGACGAGGGCGAAGACGCCGACGACGGCCGCGGCGCCGACCACGGCGCGACGTCGGCTGGTGCGGCGGCCGACACGCTTGGCTTTTTCGATGTCCACGTTGGATCGGGCGTCCGGGTCGAGTTCGCGCAACGGCGCGAGCAACTGCAGTCCGTCGTTCTCGTTCATGCTCGTCACCTCCCGCCCAACAGGCTCAATGTGTGCTCCCCTAGCTGCTTTCGAAGCGTGGCCAGGCCGTGCGAGGTCTGGCTTTTGACGTTGCCCTCCGAGCACCGCAAGGCGCCCGCGACCTCGGTGACTGACATGTCGTAGAGGAACCTCAGCACCAGGACGGCTCGTTGTCTTGGCGGCACCCGGCGCAAGGCCGCGTGCAGGACGTGGCTGGTTTCGACGTCCCGGTCGCGCACCATTCCCTCGGGCGGCTCGTCGACCACACGGGTACGGGAGAACCAGCCGGTGCGTTGTTCGTTCAGGAACGTTCGGACCACCGTGGTTCGTACGTACGCGTCGAGGTTGTCCGCCGACTGTGCCTTCCGCCAGTGCACGTACAACCTGGTGATCGCGTTCTGGACGATGTCATCCGCGCGGTGGCTGTCCCCACACAGCAGATAGGCGACCCTGCGCAAGGCAGGCAGCCGGGTTGTCACGTACTCGGTGTAATGCTCTTCGTCTGACGCTCGCACAACCCACCCCCTTTCGTCTGGGGGACAGTGCCGGAAGCACCATCGGTTGTGTGACGCCAGTCACACAGGCCATGTCCAGACGCCACCAACATAGGTTCCGTTGCCGAACAGCGCGTCACATGCCTGACGTAGTTCACGCTGCCGTTCGTGCGGCCCGAGCACAATCACGCCTGCCCGCCAGTACCGCAGATCGATCTGCGCCTGTGCGCGCTCCGACGGGCCGATCGGGCGGTCATAGCCTTGGGCGATCTGGTCGAGCAGTCGGCTTGTCGGCCGTTGGACCGCCCCGTAGTGACCGAGCCCGTCTCGGTCCGGGCCGACGAAGTACCCCTCGGCCAGCGCGAAGCCCATACCCGACTCGGCCTGCCAGTACAACGGAAGCGAATGGCCTGCGCTCGCCGGCGGCACGGTCATCACTGACTTGTCCGGTCCGGCATGGGCCCGCCACATCCCTTCAGTGAAGTACGCCGGGGTGTCGGCGCGTTCGATGATGGGCAGCGGAGTCGGCGCGATAGGAAGAAGAATCGCGGCCAGCGCGCCAAACCACAGCAGCCGCAACGGAATGTGCGTGGCGTGCGCGGCAAGCGTAAGAATTCGGTGACACGCCATGGCAAGCAGGATTCCGATCACCGGGGCACACGCCATGGCCAGGCGAGGACCGAGCATCGAGTCGTACAGCGGCAGTTCCGACACGATCACCCACGGCAACGGGATCCCCGTCTTCTCGCCGTTCACGGTCAGTTCCCAGCCGAGCGACAGCACCACCATCGCGACCGCGGTGATCACGAGTGCACGGGCCGCAGCCACCCGCCACAGCCAGATCGCCAGCACCACCACCAGGATCACCAGCGGCCAGCCGAAAAACGCGTTCTCCTCGGTCGGGTTGATGGCGATCTTGCCTGCTTGTTCCGGATCGCCCGCGAGCGAGTAGCTGCCGAACGCGGTCACCGTCGCCAAGTCGTTGCCGGCCGGGCCGTGGCCTAAGCCGTCGTAGCTCTGCGGCCCAAAGAACTGATGCCATAAGGGATACGCGACCAGCGGAAGGGTGACCAGTGCGGCGATCCCCACACCCTTGACCAGGTGCATGCTCACGATCGACGGCCGGGCGAGCGCGTAGATCACCAGTGCCGTCGCCGCGATCAGCAGTGGTTCCTCGCCGAGGAAGATTTGATACGCCACCAGCAAACCGAGGATGACCCCGTGGCGCACCATGTTCTCGCCTCGCGCGAGCAGGATGACGCGAGACACGATGAACGGCAGCACGAACAACGCGGTGAAGTTCGGATGTGCGGTCGCGTGCGTGATCATCGGCGGAGCGAAGGCACAGAACGCACCGCCGACCGCCGCCGCGGTCCGGCTGTCCACGATGTGCCGGGAGAGCACCCAGTACCAACCGGCCGCATTCGCCGCGACGCTGGCAGTGAGCGCCAGCGTCCACGTCACCGTCGTGCCGAAGAGCCATGTGATCGGCGCGAGCGGGATCCCCAGGCCCAACACCGACGTGTTGGCCATCATGTTCACGCCGAACGGGTAGTTCTGCAGCGTTGTGAACAACGCGTCGCCCGGCGACGCGGCCGCCACGGCGAAGAACCACTCGAACATGTTCTGGTCCTGCATGCTGTTGTACAGGTACCCATGCCGCAGGTCTGTCCACATGCGACTGTAGAGAAGCACGGCGGCGAGGACGTAGATGCCGATGACGACCGCGTCCCGCGCGGTCAGGCGAGCGGTCACCCGTCGGATCGTTGGACTCTTCTGCAGCACGTTAAAGAGACACTTTCCACGCCCGCCAGGTTGCATCGAGTTGACCTCAAGTGTGCTTGAGGTCGCACGATGGCGGAGAAATTCGGATGCACGTGTAGTGCGTTGCTTTGTAACGTCGAAGGCTGGCATCAAGGAGTTGGGGGGACGGAATGGCAGAGGCGGAGCAACCACGCTCGGCCTATCAATCCCTGTGGCGTCTCGGTCCGTACGCGCGGCCGTGGCGACGATACCTGGTACTCGCGATCATCGCCACGGTCGGTGGGATGGCCGCGGGCCTGACTATTCCACTGATGATCCAGAGCATTCTGGACGGTCCGATCGCCCGAGGTGATACGGCCGGCCTGCTCTGGCCGGTACTCGGAGTGGCACTGCTCGGCTCGGCAGAGGCCGGGCTTTTCTATTTCCGGCGCAAGGTGCTGGCGAGACCGACGACACACATCGAGGCGCAGATGCGCCGTGATCTGTACGCACACCTGCAGCGGTTGCCGGTCGCGTTCCACGACCGCTGGCAGTCCGGGCAGTTGCTGTCCCGCGCGGTGACCGACTTGTCCACCATCCGCGGTTTCATCGCATTTGTCGCGATCTTCCTGGTGGTCAACAGCCTGACGCTGATCGGCGGGCTGATCGTGCTGTTCAGCCTCAACTTCTGGCTGGGGCTGACCGTGCTGGTCGCGGCGCTGCCGTTGATCGCGATCTCCACGGTGTTCGAACGCAAGTACAACGTGGTCGCGCGGCTGGCGCAGGACCAGGACGGTGACCTGGCGACCACGGTGGAGGAGTCCGCACTGGGCATCCGCGTGCTCAAGGCGTTCGGCCGCGGCCCGCACCTGGCCAAGAAGTTCCTCGCCCAAGCGAAGCTGTTGCGCGGTACGGAACTGCACAAGGTACGGATCTCGTCGTTGCTGTGGGCCGCGATCGTCCTGCTGCCAGAGGTCGGTATCGCGGGCCAGTTGCTGGTCGGCACGACCGGCATTGTCAACGGGACCATGACCGTCGGAACGCTGGTCGCGGCCGTGACGGTGGCCGCGTACCTGCGGTGGCCGACCGACTCGATCGGCTGGCTGCTCGCGGAGACCAACCAGGCCGCCACCGCGGCCGACCGGTACTTCGAAGGCCTGGACGAGCCGGTCACGGTGACCGATCCGGCCCAGCCCAAGGCACCTGCCAGCCCGGCCCGTGGTCACCTGCGGTTCGAAAACGTCCACTTCAGCCACTCGGAGGGCGGCAAGGAGATCCTCAGCGGGATCGATCTTGACGTCCAGCCGGGAGAAACCGTGGCCCTCGTCGGCGCGACCGGCTCGGGCAAGACCACGCTGACCGCGTTGGTGCCGCGTCTTGCCGACGCGACCGAGGGCCGGATCACGATCGACGGCGTGAACGTCGCCGACATGCGGCTGGCGGATCTGCGGACGCTGGTGTCGGTGGCGTTCGAGGAGCCAGTGCTGTTCTCCGCGAGCGTGCGGGAGAACGTAGCGCTCGGTTCGGTCGACGCGAACGACGAACAGGTCTGGGAGGCCTTGCGGATCGCTCAGGCGGACAAGTTCGTCGAGGCGTTGCCGTGGGGCTTGGACACTCGGATCGGTGAGCAGGGCCTGTCGTTGTCCGGTGGGCAGCGTCAGCGGCTGGCATTGGCACGGGCGATCGTCGGCAGGCCCGCAGTCCTCGTCCTCGACGACCCACTGTCCGCTTTGGACGTCCACACCGAGGCCGAGGTGGAACGCGCGCTGCGTGAGGTGCTTTCCGGGGTGACCGCGCTGGTCGTGGCGCACCGGCCGAGCACGGTCCAGCTCGCCGACCGGGTGGCGATGCTGGCCGACGGACGCATCGCGACCGTCGGGACCCACTCGGAACTGCTGGCGAGCAACCCGGCGTACCGGAAACTGCTGTCCACATTGGACGAACAGGAGGAGGTGAGGGCATGACACAGGACGACGCATGGCGTGGCGTTGCCGCGGAAGAGGTTCAGGAACTGAATTCCGCGGTCGGCGCCAAACTGCAGGCACGGTCCCGCAAGCTGCTCGGCTCGCTGATCCGCCCGCACCTCTGGCCTGCCGGGGCCGCGTTGGCGCTGGTGGTCTTGCAGAACCTGTCGTCGCTGGTGGGCCCGTTGCTGATCGCCGCGGCGATCGACAGCGGGATCCCGTCGGCGATCCGGGGTGACACCAGCACGCTCGCCTGGTGCATCGGCGGTTACGCGTTCAGCGCGATCGCCAACTCCGGCTTGCTGATGGCGTTCCAGCGGCTCGCCGCACGGATCAGCCAGGACGTGCTGCTGGACCTGCGCCAGCGGCTGTTCCGGCATGTGCAGCGGCTTTCGTTGTCGTTCCACGAGTCCTACACGTCCGGCAAGGTCATCTCCCGCCTGACCGCGGACATGGAGTCGATCGGCAAGCTGCTTGAAGACGGCTTGGACAACCTGCTGAACGCGGTGCTGTCGCTGGCGTTCATCGGCACGCTGCTGCTGATCCTGGACGTGCCGCTGGCGCTGATCGTGATGGCCGGGTTCATCCCGCTGGTGCTGATGCTGCGCTGGTTCCGGGCGACGTCCGGCCGGGCGTACCGGGCCACCCGCGGCGCGATTGCCAAGGTGATCGTGCAGTTCGTCGAGACCATGAACGGAATCCGCGCGGTGCAGGCATTCCGCCGCGAGCGCCGCAACGAGTCCATTATGGACGTGGAGAACGCCAGCTACCGGGACTCGAACTACACCGCGACCAGCGCGGTCGCGACGTTCGCGGCGAGCGTGCGGTTCATCGGCAACGTGTCGCTGGCGGTCGTGCTCGGGATCGGTGCGTGGCGGGTGACCGGCGGAAGCATGGAACTCGGTGTGCTGACCGCGTTCACGCTGTACCTACGCCGGTTCTACGACCCGCTGGACGAGTTGGCACAGGTCGCGAACTCGTACGCCTCGGCGAGCGCGGCGCTGGAGAAGATCTCCGGCGTGCTCGAGGAGGAGCCGACGGTCGTCGAGCCCGCGCATCCGAAACCGTTGCCGCCGGGTGGAACCATCGAGTTCAACCAGGTGGAGTTCCGCTACGGCCCGGAAACACCGGTCGTGCTGCCGAAGTTCGACCTGACCATCCCGGCAGGGCAGACGGTCGCCCTGGTCGGCGCGACCGGGGCGGGCAAATCCACGATCGCCAAGCTGGTCGCCCGGTTCTACGACCCGACAGCCGGGTCCGTCCGGCTGTCCGGAGTGGACCTGCGGGACACGGCGGACGAGGACCTGCGCACCAAGGTGGTCATGGTGACCCAGGAGAACTTCCTGTTCTCCGGGTCGGTCGCGGACAACATCGCGCTCGGCAAGCCCTCGGCGACCCGTGGCGAGATCGAGTCGGCGGCCGCGGCGGTCGGCGCCCACGAGTTCATCGCGGCCCTGCCGGACGGCTACGACACCGACGTGCGCAAGCGTGGCGGCAGGCTTTCCGCAGGTCAGCGCCAGCTGGTCGCGTTCGCGCGGGCGTTTCTGGCCGACCCGTCGGTGCTGGTCCTCGACGAGGCGACGTCCAGCCTCGACGTGCCCGGCGAACGGGCCGTGCAGGCGGCTCTGGAGACGGTGCTGACCGACCGGACGGCCGTGATCATCGCGCACCGGCTCTCGACAGTGCTGATCGCCGATCGGGTGCTCGTGGTCGACGGCGGCCGGATCGTCGAAGACGGTTCGCCCGCTGACCTCGTCGCCGAAGGTCGTGGCGAGTTCGCGGCCCTGCACCAGGCCTGGCTGGAGAGCCTGGCCTAGATCAGCACGAATATCAGCGCGACCCAGCCGATGGCCAGGCCGGACGCGACACCGAGGGCGACCCAGCGCCAGATCAGGACACGGCGGGCCAGCCAGACAGATGGTGCCAGGCCCGCCGTGACCACGGCGTTCGCGCCGATCGCGAGCAAGGCGTTGGTCTCGCTGAGTGTGATCGCCAAGGTCAGCACGGCCGCCACCGTCACGATCGCCATCAGACCGGCCACCGTCAGGCCGGTCAGCCACGGCGTCGGCTCGGGCTGCGGGCGGGGTGGTACCGGAGGCGGCGGAGCGGCCTCAACGAACAGGACTTCGCCGGTCAGCGGGTCGTGGTAGCGCACGGTGGTCTCCAAGACCGCCGAGAGTCTGTCCGCGAGCTGCATGCCACGCCGGGACACCAGGACAGCAGCCGATGCGTCCTCCGGCGCGTCGGCGCGCTGCATCGCGGCCACGACCTGGGCCCATTCGTGCAGGGCCGTGGTCAGCTCGGCCGGCACGTCGAGCACCCGGGGGTCGATGACCTCCTCGTCCGGCCCCACGAGCTCGGCTCGCTCACCGTTCGTGCGCAGTTCCACGGCCACAGCTAACCAGTACCGATGGCGTAAAACGCGACGGCACCAGCTGTGGCGACGTTCAACGAGTCAACACCACCCGTCATGGGGATGCGCACAGCGTGATCGGCCGCGTCGATCGCCTCGTCGGTCAGCCCCGGGCCTTCCGAGCCCAGCAGTACGGCGACCGGACCATCGGTGGCGACTTTGTTCAGCGGCACCGAGTCCGCTCTCGGGGTCAACGCGAGCACCTGGAAACCCTTGCTTCGCAAGTGCTTCAACGCACCCGGCCATTCGGTCACGGTGGTGAACGGCACCGCGAGCACGTGCCCCATGGAAACGCGGACACTGCGGCGGTACAACGGGTCACTGCAGCCAGGGCCGAGCACCACGCCACCGAACCCGAGCGCCGCCACATTGCGGAACAACGCACCGAGGTTCTCGTGGTCGCCCACACCTTCCAGGACGGCGAGGCGTTTCTTCGCGGCCAGGTCGTCCAGGCTCCACGGCTTGACCTTGTCCGCGACCGCGAGCACACCGCGGTTCAGGTGAAAGCCGACCACCTCGGCCATCACGTCGGCTGATGTGACGTATGCCGGGACCGAACTGTCCACTTCGGCGTCGAGCTCAGCGATCCGCCGCTGCACACCGAGCAGCGAGCGCACCGGGTACGGCGAGGCCAGAAGTCGCCGTACGACCACCACACCTTCCGCGATGACCAGGCCTTTTCCGCCTGGCCGGTCGGGTCTGCGGTCGGCCGTGGTCAGGTCGCGGAAGTCGTCCAGCCTCGGGTCCGCGGGGTCTGTTATCCGGATCACTGCGGCCACAAGGGTGATCTTCCCATGGTTGGCACTCCCGTCTGACGGGAAACCCTGCTGTGTCCGACGGCCTTTCTACAGCGGAGCGTTATACCCGGGTGACTTACAGCACCGATTTGGCCGCTAGCGATTCCGCTAGTTGCTGTGTCAACGTTGATTTTCCCGCTAGTGGCGCCGAGCCGAGCGAAGGGGAGGCGGCATGGGAAGGGACGTGACTGCCGGGGCCGACTCCCGGGAGGATCGCCAGCAATATCGCCGCAAAGTCCAGCGGTGTCTTGACGCATTGGCCGCGATGCTCAACAGCGAATCGTTTGCATTCCACCGCAGGCACATGGGTTTGGAGATCGAACTCAACCTGGTCGACGACAAGCTCAACCCGGCCATGACCAATGCCGTTGTGCTGGAGAAGATCGCGGATCCCGACTTCGTGATGGAACTGGGGCAGCACAACCTTGAGCTGAACGTGCAGCCCCGGCCGTTGGACGGCAACGGGGCGATCGAGCTGGAGGAGGACATCCGGACCTCCTTGACCCGGGCCAACTCCAAGGCACACGACGCAGGCTCGGACCTCGTGATGATCGGCATCCTGCCCACATTGCGGGAAGAGCATTTCGACGCGCGGTGGCTTTCCCCGAGCGAACGGTACGCCGTGCTGAACGAGCGCATCTTCGCCGCACGCGGCGAGGAAATGCTGCTGAACATGGAAGGCGAGCCGATGCCGGGCCAAGGCCCGGACCGGTTGCGCAGCTACGCGGAGACGATCCTGCCGGAAGCGGCGTGCACGTCCGCGCAGCTGCACCTGCAAGTCGCACCCGAGGACTTCGCCGCGCACTGGAACGCGGCGCAATGCCTGGCCGGGCCACAGGTCGCGCTCGCCGCGAACTCGCCTTTCCTGCTGGGCAAGGCACTCTGGCACGAGACCAGGATCCCGTTGTTCCAGCAGGCCACCGACACCCGGCCGGAAGAGCTGAAGAACCAAGGCGTCCGGCCGAGGGTGTGGTTCGGCGAGCGGTGGATCACGTCCATCTTCGACCTGTTCGAGGAGAACGTCCGGTACTTCCCGGGTCTGCTGCCCGAGGTGCACCCCGAGGATCCGATGACCGAGCTGGCCGAAGGCCGCGCGCCCGCATTGCGGGAACTGCGGGTGCACAACGGAACCGTGTGGCGGTGGAACCGCCCGGTGTACGACGTGGTCGACGGCGTGCCGCACCTGCGTGTGGAAAACCGTGTGCTGCCAGCAGGTCCGACCGTGGTGGACCTCATCGCCAACGCTGCGTTCTTCTACGGCGTGCAACGCGCACTGGTGAACGAGGATCGTCCACTCTGGACGCAGATGTCGTTCCAGGCGGCTGAGGAGAACCTGTACTCGGCGGCCCGGCACGGCCTCGGCGCCCAGCTGTACTGGCCGGGCATCGGCTGGATCCCACCGGACGAACTCGTGCTGCGGCGTCTGCTTCCCATGGCACACGAGGGTTTGCGCGACTGTGGCGTGTCGGACGCGGCGCGGGAGCGTTACCTGGGCATCATCGAGCAGCGGTGCGTTGCCCGGCGCAACGGCGCTTCCTGGCAACGGGAGACCGTGGCCAGGCTGGAGCAACGCGGCATGAACCGGGACGCGGCACTGCTCGGCATGCTGCGGGCGTACCTCGAGCTGATGCACACTGGTGAACCGGTCCACACCTGGCCAGTGGGCTAATGTCGAGGAATGCCGAAAATCCTCGGCGAGTCGCTGGCCGAGCACCGCTCGCAGGTGCGCGCGAAGGTGTTCGACGCGATGCGCACGCTGCTCTACACCCGTGGCTTCGACGCGATCACGCTGTCCGGGGTGGCCTCGGCGGCCGGGGTCGGCCGGACCGCGATCTACAACCACTTCCCTGACCGGGAATCACTGCTGGTCGCGTTCGTCGAACACGAGACCTCGCAGTACGTCATCCGGCTGCGGGAAGCGCTCGCCGCGGTGTCCGACCCGGTCGAGGCGCTGGCTGTGTTCGTCCGCATGCAGCTGCGCGTGCTCGCCGGACGGCACACGCCGCCGGGCGCGAAACTGAACGCCTTGCTGTCGCCGGAGGCGTACGAGCGGATGGCCGAGCACGTCGACCCGATCACCGCCGAGTTGCGCTCGATCCTGGAATCCGGGATCGCTTCGGGGCAGATGGTCGACGAGGACGTGGATGTGCTGATCACCATGATCACGGCCAGCCTGGCGTCCCGTGAGGTCGTGGACGCGGGGGCCGAGCTCGACAACACGATTGAGACCGCCGTGCGCTTCATTCTCCGAGCCGTCGGAGTTAGGGTGGCCTAACTGCGACAGATCACCTATCCTTTTCTGACAGCGGTGTCAGATAAAGGAGACGTGAGCATGAGCCCGACGTTCTCGGAAACCCTGCGAGCTGCGACGATGCCCGCGCACGAGCAGGCCAACCACTCCCCCTACATCTCGGCACTGCTGGGCGGAGAGTTGTCAGTCGACGCGTTCGGCCAGCTGGCCAGCCAGCTGTACTTCGTGTACTCGGCACTGGAAGACACCGCCGAAGCCATGCGGGACGACCCGATCGCGGGCAAGTTCGTGTTCTCGGAGCTCAACCGCCGCGACGCGTTGCGTGAGGACATGGCGTACTACTTCGGACCTGCGTGGGAGTCGGTCGTCGAGCCGCTCCCGGCGACTACCGAGTACTGCGCACGGATCCGTTCTGTCTCGTGGTCAGGCGAGTTCGTGGCGCATCACTACACGCGCTACCTCGGCGACATCGCGGGCGGCCAGGTCATCCGGCACAGGCTGCGCAAGCTGCACGGGGTCGAAGGCCCCGGATCGATGTTCTACGTCTTCGACCAGATCCCGAGTGCGCCCAAATTCCGGGACAACTACCGCGCGCTGCTGAACTCCGCGCCATGGGACGCCGAGGAGCGCAAGCGAGTCATCGTGGAGAGCCTTCGGGCGTACGAGCTGAATGTGGCCGTCTTCGCCGCACTCGCCGAGGACATGCCCAGATATTCCATGTCCTGAGGTGATCATGGTCGCTTCGAGCCGGCCCCCTTATTGCGAGTAGGTTGCAAGTAGCAGATACTTGCAACGCCTACCTGTAAGGAGGGCCGATGGCCCCGTACGTCCTGCCGGACCTGGACTACGACTACGGCGACCTCGAGCCGGCGATCATCGGCGAGATCAACGAGCTGCACCACGGCAAGCACCACGCCGCGTACGTCAAGGGCGCCAACGACACGCTGGAGAAGATCGACGAAGCCCGCGACAAGGGCGAGTTCGGCTCGATCGTCGGCCTGGAGACCACGCTGGCGTTCAACCTCGCCGGCCACTCGCTGCACCAGGTGTGGTGGAAGAACCTCAGCCCGAACGGCGGCGACAAGCCGACGGGTGAGCTGGCCGCGGCGATCGACGAGTTCTTCGGCTCGTTCGACAAGCTGCGTGCCCAGCTCAACGCGGCCGCCACGACGATCCAGGGCTCGGGCTGGGGCATCCTGTCCTGGGACCCGATCGGCCAGCGGCTGCTGACCCAGCAGCTGAAGGACCACCACGCGAACCTCTCGATCGCCACCACGCCGCTGCTGGCGTTCGACGTGTGGGAGCACGCGTACTACCTGCAGTACCGCAACGTGAAGGCGGACTACATCAACGCGCTGTGGAATGTCGTCAACTGGGAGGACGTCAACCAGCGCTTCGTCGACGCCCGCAACGGGCTGAACGGCCTGCGCGTGCCGCAGGCGTGATCGTTTTCAAGCCTGGCAGCGGATGCTCCGACAAGCGAAGCTGCCTACTCGAAGAAGCCCTCGGCCAGCACGGCCGAGGGCTTCTTCACGTGTTCCAGCCACACCCGGTGCCACTTTCGGGGCACTCGGTGCATGTCGATGTTGCGGAGCTAGTGAGGGTAGGCTAACCTCATACCTGTCCGCTTCGTGGTGGGAGCGGCAGTCAGTTCGGGAACAGTGAGAGCCCCGGCCCGCCGGCCGGGGCTCTCATCTATTCAGAGGCCCTGTGTCAGGTCGGCGCGCCAGTACTTCTGGACCATGCTCTGGTATTCCTCTTCCGGCTCGTCCGCGAACAGGTTCCACGGCCTGCTCATCAGCCGGTCCCGCATGCCGAACAGGTGCATGAACGCCCGGTCCCCATCGCCCGCCAGGCCGCATGCCGCCGCGAAGTAGTTGTGCGCCTCGAACGCGCGCGGGTGCGGCTTTTCGGCCTGCATCCAGCGGTTGGAGGCGGCTTGGATGTTCTGGTAGCTCTTCTTGAACACGCCTTCGGCCATCGCGCGCAGGTTCGGCTTTCGCACTTCCCGCTCCGCGCGGGCTTTGGCCTGGATGAACACCTCGAAGTACGCCACCACGATCATCGCGGTCACCGGGTCGCCGTGCGGGGCGTTGTTCACCGTGGTGATCGCGAACTGGGACATCTCCTCGTGCGAGCCGTACCACTTCTCGGCCAGCACCTGCAGGCGTGTCCAATGTGCTGGGTACAGCGTCGGCGCGCGTTTCACCGTCTCCGCCCAGAACGCGTCCTGTTCGGACCGATCCAGTCCGAGGCCCATGCCCATGGTGACCATCTGCGCCCATGGTGTGGCGTCCGCAGGCAGCATCTCCGCCGCCGCTTCCAGCGGGCCGCGGGCTTTTTCCAGCGTTGTGAGGAACATCTTGGCCCGGTCCTCGCCGACCGACGAGGCCCAGCCGCTGCCGCGGATCGCCCACGCTTCACCGATGTACGCGTCCCCGGCCAGCAGCATCAGTTCCGGGTCACGGTGCTGCGCGGCCAGTTCGGCGATCTCGTCGGCGCTGCCGACCAGCCGGTGCCCCAGCCTGCCCAGGCGCAGGCTCCGCGCCTCCGCGTTCTCCCTGCTGTCCACGAGCACGGTGACCGCCGCGTTGAGCTTGCCCTCCAGCAGTTCCGCTTCCGCCGCGTCGAGCAGGTCGTCGTCGTAGCAGTGGCCCCAGATCACCTCACGTCTGGGCAGTTGTGCCTTCTTCTTGCCGAACAGTCCCACGAACTTCCCCCTGCGCTGCCGATCGCCTTTCAGGCAGACTAGCCCGCCAGCGCAGGATCAGGCCCAGCACGACCGCGGCGATGATCGACACCGCACCACCGACGTAGAACGTCGACCGGCCGCCGAACTGGTCGGCCAACCAGCCGGTCAGCAGCCCGGCGATCGGGTTTCCGCCGAGGAACAGCAGCATGTACAGGCCCATCACCCGGCCACGCATCTCCTGCTCCACCGACAGCTGCACGGTCGTGATCGCGGTATTCATGAACGTCATGACGACCACGCCGACCGGCACAAGGGCGATCGCGAACGCCAGGTACGTCGGCATCAGCCCGGCGCCGATTTCGAGCACGCCGAACACGAGCGCCGAACCGAACACCATCCGCAGTTTCGGCTTGCCGCGCACACTGCGGCGGGCGGCGAGCAGCGCACCGCTGAGGGTGCCGACGGCGAGCATGGTCGACAGCAGGCCGTAGCCGTCGGCTTCCTTGTGGAAGACGTTCGCCGCCATGATCGCCAGCGTGGTGAAGAACGTGATCCCGAAGGTGCTCACGCAGAACACCAGGCTCAGCACGGCCACCAGGTCGGCTCGGCCGCGCACGTAGCGCAAGGCTTCCCGCAGCTGGCCCTTCGCGCGGGCCACCGCAGGCCCGCGGTGCAGTTCCGACGGCCGCATCAGCAGCAACCCGGTGATCACCGCGATCGTGGTGACCGCGTTGATCAGGAACACCATGCCGGTACCGACCCAGATGATCAACAGACCGGCCACCGCCGGGCCGACCACGCGGGCCAGGTTGAACGACGAGGAGTTGAGCGCGAGCGCGTTGGTGACCAGGCCGATGCCGACCATCTCGCTGGTGAACGACTGCCG
The DNA here is from genome assembly GCF_900176515.1 of Kibdelosporangium aridum. Classification (GTDB taxonomy): domain Bacteria; phylum Actinomycetota; class Actinomycetes; order Mycobacteriales; family Pseudonocardiaceae; genus Kibdelosporangium; species Kibdelosporangium aridum. The sequence continues at coordinate 75,996 of NZ_FWXV01000017.1, read as the reverse complement.
CACCGGGGTTTCCACCGCGGTGAAGCACCCGAACACGAAGCAGATCACGTAGACCTGCCAGAGCTGCACCCATCCGGAGACGTCCAGCACGCCGAGGATCACCGCACAGCCCGCCATCGCGGCCTGCAGCCCGATCAGCAGCTTGCGCTTGTCCAGGCGGTCGGCCAGGACGCCGCCGTAGAGCGAGAGGAAGAGCGTCGGCGCGAACTGCAGCGCCGCCGCGATACCGAGCGCGACCGGGTTGTTTCCGGTCAGGGTGAAGACCAGCCAGTCCTGGGCGATCCGGTTCATCCAGGTGCCGACGTTGTTGACGACCTGGCCGGAGAAGAAAAGCCGGTAGTTGCGGATGCGTAAGGACGAGAAGGTGCCTTGCTTTGGCTGCTCCGGCGGTGGGGGTAGGTCTGAGTCGAAGTTGCTTGGCTTCTTCTCTCGGGTCCCACCCGCGCCGGTCAGCACCTCTTTATTGCCCCGCCATCCTGTCGATGATCTCGGCCGCGCGGGACAGCAGCTCCCGCTCGGATTCGTCCAATTCGGACAGTCGTGCGTCCAGCCACGCCTCGCGCGCGGCCACGTCGGCCTCGATGTAACCGAGCCCCCGCTCGGTCAGCTCGACGATCACTTGCCTGCCGTCGTTGGGATGGGCTCGTTTGCTGATGTAGCCCAAGTCCTCGAGGGCGGCGATCACCCTCGTCATCGAGGGCGGCTGTACGCCTTCGCGCGCGGCCAGTTCACCCGGCGTCATCGGGCCGCACTTGTGCAGGCTCGACAGCGCTGAGATCTGGCTCAACGTGACTGACGCGTTTGTCCGTTGCGCCCGGAGCCGACGGTTGAGACGCATCACCGACAGCCGGAGTCGGCTGGTCAGCGAGTGCTCGTCGGCGGAACCAGACACATACTTAGCATACCTTATGAATTAGCCGGCCGGGACGATGTGACGGAGCGTCACCCGATCGCGCCCTGGATCGGGCCGACCGCGAAATACGCGACGAACGCGACCGCGACCACCCAGAGCAGCGGGTGAACGCTCTTGGCGCGACCGGAAATGACCTTCAGGACCACGTAGCTGATGAAGCCTGCGCCGATGCCGTTGGCGATCGAGTACGTGAACGGCATGACCACAATGGTCAGGAACGCGGGCAGCGCGATCGAGAAGTCGGTGAAGTCGATCTCCTTGATCTGCGCCATCATCAGCACGCCGACGATCACCAAAGCCGGGGCCGCCGCCTCGACCGGCACGACTTGGTACAGCGGTGTGAGGAACATCGCGGCGATGAACAGCAGGCCGGTGACCACGTTGGCCAGGCCGGTCCGCGCGCCTTCGGCGATACCGGACGCCGATTCGATGTAGACGGTGTTCGAGCTGCTGGACGCGGCACCACCGGCGACCGCCCCGAGCGAGTCCACGAACAGCGCCTTGCCGACGCCGGGCAGCTGCCCGTCCTTGCCGATCACACCGGCTTCCTTGCCCAGACCGGTCATCGTGCCGACCGAGTCGAAGAAGTCGGTGAGGATCAACGTGAACAGCAGCAGGACCACCGTGAGCGCGGGCACCCGGCTCCACGCGCCGAACGAGAACTCACCGAGCAACGACAAGTCCGGCAGACCAACCGCTTGCTCAGGCATCGCCGGGTAGCCCAGGTTCCAGCCCTTCGGGTTCACGCCCTGTGAAGGCCCGGCCTTGACGATCGCCTCCAGCACTATGGCAAGGACCGTGGAGAACAGGACGCCGATCAGGATCGCGCCTTTGACGCGTTTGGCCACCAGGATGCCGGTGACAAGCAGACCGACCACGAACACGAACGTCGGCCACGACGCGATCGACCCCGAGATCCCGAGGCCAACCGGGACCGTCGTGTTCGCCGCGTCCGGAATCCTGCGTACGAACCCGGCGTCGACCAGGCCGATCAGCGTGATGAACAGACCGATCCCGACGGCGATCGCGGCCTTGAGCGGCTGCGGCACGGCGTTGAACACGGCTGTCCGCACGCCGGTCAGCACGAGCACCATCACGACGATGCCGTTCAGCACAACCAGGCCCATGGCCTCGGCCCACGTCATCTGCGGCGCCAGCGTGACCGCGACGAAGCTGTTGATCCCCAGCCCGGTGGCCAGCGCGAACGGGTAGTTCGCGATCAGCCCGAACAGGATGGTCATCACACCGGCGACCAACGCGGTCACGGCGGCGACCTGGCTGACCGGCAGGATGTCGCCGAGGACATCGCGGTGCGCGGACGGTCCCTCTGCCGCGAAACTGCCGATGATCAGCGGGTTCAGTACGACGATGTACGCCATTGTCACGAACGTGACCAGCCCGCCCCGGATCTCCCGTCCGGTGGTCGAGCCACGCTCGCTGATCTTGAAGAAGCGGTCGAGAGCGCCGCGGCGGCTGGTGGTGTCGGCCATGCGGGTAGCCTGCATCACGTGGCGTCCACAGAGGAACCCGAATCGCCAGGCGAAACCGGAAAGTCACTTCCGCCACCCCCGCCGCCCCCGGCGCGGCTGGTGGATCTGTTCCGGATCGTCGTCGTCGGCGAGATTGTCTGGTTCGGTGTCCTGGTCGTCGCCCTCTTCACCGGCCCCAGCATCCTGGCGTGGACGGCCTTCACCGGCGTGGTACTCGGCGGCATCGGCATGGCCATCATGACCTGGCAGCGCTCCGCCGCCCGCAAAGGATCGAAGACGGCCCAGCAGGGGATATAGCCCGGGGATGGGCGCCGTGTCCACCATTCCGGCACCCCGTGTCCACCATTGCGGCACCATGAAATTCCCCTTGCGGCATCGAGCCGCGTGACTTGTGGTGCCGGTACGCGCATCTCAAGGTGCTGGAATGTGCGTTTCGGTGTGTCGGAAAGGTGGACACGCGGGTTATGTGCGGGGGGTGTAGGCCGAGGCCTGCAGGGTGAACAGGCCCGCGTAGGTCCCGCCCAGGGCCATGAGCTCGTGGTGCGTGCCCTGCTCGACGAGTTTGCCCTGGTCGAGGACGACGATCTGGTCTGCGTGCTGGACGTTCGCCAGCCGGTGGGTGATCAGGATCGTGGTCCGGCCGCCGCCGAGCCTGCGCAGCGACTCGAATACGGCGTGCTCCGCTTTGGCGTCCATCGCGGCGGTGGGTTCGTCCACCACAAGGATCGGTGCGTCCCGGTAGATCCCCCTGGCCACGCTGATCCGCTGCCACTGGCCGCCGGACAGGTCCCGGCCCGAGCTGAACAGCCGGGACAGCAGGGTCTGGTAGCCGTTCGGCAGTTCGGCGATCACGTCTTCCGCGCCGGACTCCCTGGCCGCTTCGGCCACCGACATCCCGTCCCGCCGGTCGATCCGGCCCATCCGGATGTTGTCGTGCGCGGTCATCGGCCACCTGGCGGGGTCCTGCAGGACCAACGCGATCTGTTGGTACACCGACTCCTCGTCGAACTCCGCCAGGTCGACGCCGTCCCAGCAGACGCGGCCGCCCGTCGGCTGGTACAGGCCGGTGATCAGTTTGGCGAGGGTGCTCTTGCCTGAACCGTTCTCCCCCACCAGCGCCACGACCTGGCCCTTGGTGATGGTCAGGGACACGTCGCGAAGCGCCGGTGCGTCCTGGCCCGGATAGCTGAAACTGGCTTCCTCCAGTGTGATCACGGCCGGAGCCGGTGCCTGGGCCGCGACCGGCGACCGGGTGCGGGCCCGGGAAATTTCCAGCAACCGCGTGTACAGCTTCACGTAAAGCGTGTCCTCGTAGAGGGTCTTGACGCCCATCATCGTGGTCATCAACGCGGACGTCGCCACTCGCATGGCCACCACCGCAGCGCCCGCGAGCGGCAACGCCAGCCAACCCGCGTGCAGCAGTACGCCGAGCACGGCGTAACCAGCGCCAGTGCCGACACCCGCGATGATCCGTCCGATCAGCCGGACCCTGGTCTGCTTGAGCTCGACCCGGACCGCTTCGTCGGTGAGCATCGTGCTGATCCGCCGGTATTCCTCCAGCAGCGCGAGGCGGGCCGTGGCCGCGCGCATCTCGGCCGCGGTTTCCCGAGCGGTGAGCAGCTCGCTCGCGATGCTGAGCCGCCGGGACCGGGAAAGCATTGCCAGATAGGAAACGTAGGCCAGTTTGGCGGCACGCGCGTACGCCCACATGTTCGGGATGACGGCGATGAGCACGACCGGTGCGAGCAAAGGATGCAACACACCCGCCGAGACCACCGACGCGATGAGGTACACCAGCGAACCCCCGATGCCGGAGATCGCCTTGATACTCGACTCGATGCTGCGTACGCCCGCTGTCATGCACTGCCGCAGCAAGTCCGCGTAGTCGCTGTCCTCGAAGGCGATCAGTTCGACCTGCGAGACCGCAGCGTGCACGGTTTCCTGTGCGGTCTGCTCAACGTGTGGCCGCAGCAACGCCAATGCCGCTGTGCTCGCCGAATCAAGCAACGCCCGCAGTGAAAACGACGCCACGACAAGGGCAACCGACGGCAGAGAAGCCACAACCTGCGTCGGAGTGGGGCCTTGTGCCAGCAGAGTCGTCAGTACGTCCGCGGTGGCGATGAGGCCGAACGCCGTGGCACAACCGGCGGCCACCGACAGGATGGCCGACAGCAGTGTGAGCCGCTTCGACGCCTGCCACGCAAGGCGGAGCACGATGCTCACCCCGGAAGGCAGGGCGCGCAAGGTGTGCCAGAGGCCCGCGTTGGCCACCTGCTGGTCGATCTCTGTCCACTTGGGAAGCTCGACCTCGTCGACGCCGACCAACGGCGCACTCATGCCGTACCTCGCCGCAGAGGTGCGCGGCGCAGTTCGACCTGGCGGCTGCGGAACTCGTCCGCCGTCGCGCGCCGGTCGGCCACTGCGAGCCGGTAGTTGCCGAGTCGTTCGTCTTCGGTCAGCCCAAGCCCGACCAGCAGATCGTCCACTGTGTACATCCCGAGCAGCGTCCGGTCGATGTCGTTGAGGCGCAGCAGGTCGAGTACCGCCGAGCTGTCGGCCGCGAAGAGCGACTCGGCGGCCTCGAGTGCCGTTGGCCCACCGTAACGTTCGAGCTCCCGGTCGTATGTGTCAAGGGCCACACGTGTGCAGTAGCCCCGCTCCACCAATTCCGCCGACCACCGGAGCACCCGTGGCGCCAGCTCGCCGGTCAGCCACCGCGGGTCGCCGGTCCACCGGATCCGCAGATGCGGGCCGGGGTCGACGTACCGCATGAAGAACCAGTTGCCATCGCAGAAGTCCTTGACCGGGCCGGTGAGGAGATCGTTCTCGAACGTCGGCAGGTGGTACAGCTTGGCGAACAGCCAGTCGCTGCCAGGTGGCCGCATCCGCCTGCCTGACGGGATTTGCCGCGCGGGTTCCGGCTCAGGCCCGATTTCTTCACGAATGAGCGGAACCACGAATTCGCTGACGTAACGCCCCTCGCTGCCGGGCAGCCACGCCTGATCCGGCGCGGGCAATGCCTCCTGCAGCACCATCAACCCCTTGTCCGGCAACTGCTTCAGCTGATCGGGGTCGGCCAGGTCCAGCAGCAACCGGTTGTCGGCGGTGGAGAGGTAGACGTGTCGTGGCACTTGCCAGCGTTCCCGCCATTGCTGGGTGAATTCCTCGGCGCGCAGCAGCCACCTTGCCGGCGTCAGAATGATCCGGCCGGCCTGAACCCGTGGCAGGAACGGGAAGTTGGCGGCCGGTCCCCAGTCGAACGAGCTGGGCATGGCGTAGCCGTCCCTGCTGACGTCGTCGAGGAACTGGATCACCGGTGATCCGGAACGCGGGTTGAGCATGTGCCCGGAACACGGCACGACCTCGTGCCCGGTGACCGACCAGCGCAGGACGAACCGGTTGTCCCGGACGCCGACCAGCAGATCCGCGGCCCGGATGATCCGCTCGCCACCAGGCGTCGTATTGAGGACCAGCTCGTGATCACGAACCAGCGCCCTGGTCGCGACGTTGCCCAACCGGCCCTTGCGAGGCAGGTAGTTCACCTCGGCCCACACCCGCCCGGGTCGCACGACGGCCTCGGCGTCGGCCACGGATCGCAATGCGGTTCGCGCCTGTTCACCGAGCAGGTCACCGAACCGGCCGAGTACCCGGCCCGCCGCGGAGGCGCCGAAGTTCGGGCCGACCATCATCTGGAAATCGCCCGCGTCGACCGCTTCCGGTGACAACGCGAGCACGAACACCGAGAGATCAAGGGAGGGCAGCGCCCGGTCGCTGGGCTGCTGCCGTTCGACCGCACGCCACAAGTCGCCTGCGCCGACGGCGAGCGCCCTGCGCACCCGGTGATCAAGTGGTGCTGGCCGAGACAGCGCTCGACGGGCAGCAGTGGCGCCCGCACCATCAGCCAGTCCAGCGGCCGGTACCCGGTCATCAGCAGTTTCTGGACGTCGTCGTGGTACACGTCGAACCGCAAGTGCCACAGTGCGATTCGGTCTCGCATGACTCGAAGTCCGACGTCTTGCCCGCCATGGGCGAGGTCTGCGGCACGATCGGCTCGCCGAACCTGATGTCGAGGTCGAAATCGTCGATCACCGAAGCGGTCATGTTTCTCCTTACCGTTCAAGACAACTAGGGCCTAGTTGCCGGTGGGACACCTAGAGGCAGCTGAAGCTGCGATCGCAGCAGGGGCCGCCGCACGTCACCGCGTGCGAATCGGGGCACTGTTCTGTGGTCGGCGGTGTGCCGCGCATGATTCCGAGTTCGATCGGTTCGCCGAGTCGCACGTCCAGGTCGAACTCATCCCGTATGGGCATTGCTTCTCCTTTCAGGACAACAACAACATCCGGTCCCACGCCGGGTCCTGCTCAGTTGTCGCGGCGAGCAGCGCGAGCGCCACTCCTGCCGCGCCGTCGAGGAATTCCGGCCGGTCTTCGATGCAAGTGCCGTCGTCGCCCAGGAATTCGTAGCCATAGCGGCGTGCTGGGTCGTACATCGTCACGAGTTACCGTGTGAGCGCGTCGGCGTCAGCCTTGAACTGTCCGGTGGCGCGGACGAATCGCAGCGTGATCATCAGCAGCCCGGCGATTCCGTGGCACAGGCCCGGCGAGTGGTCGATGTACCGTTCCTCGGACGGCCGCCGGAACACGGCCGCTCCGCCAACGCGCGCCCATCGGCCGAAGCACGGTCGACGACCCAACGATCGACCTCGGCAAGCACCTGCTGATAGCGCTTGCCATCACGCGACAGGCGCCACGCCGCCAGCCCCAACGTGCCGATGCCGTTGTACAGCCGAGGACTGCGGTTGCCGGTCTGCTCGATCACCCGGACGGCACTGGCGAGCTTGTCCTTCGCCGCGAGTGCCCAGCCACGGCCAGGCTGGATCCGGTCCAGCTCGTCGAACAGCATCGCGATGCCGCAATTCGCGTCAACGTCATCCGCGGCGTCCCGCAGCCGGGTCGCCACTTCGACGGCGACCGACAGTGGATCACTCGGCAACCCCAGCCCCCTCTCGACATGGAGAGAGTGCCGCGAAACCGTGCCCGCCGACCCCGGAGCTGTTCCCGGGTCAGCCGGGAACCTTTCCCGGGCTACGCCAGGACAGTGCGGGGATCGGGGTCTTCGAGGATGGCGTGGATGACGTGCCGGTCGATCCAGTGGTCCGAGGCCCACGCCAGCGCGCGGGCCAGGCCGTCCGGCGTGTCCTCGCAGTGCACGCGGTTCTGCCGGTCGACCCACCAGTGCACGCGCTGGCCGTTGGCGGTCAGCTGGTCGTGGACGATCACGCCTTCGAGCGGCAGCTCGAAGCCCAGCAGCTCAGCGGCGACGACCACGGCACCCAACTCGGCCCATGGGACGAGCTCACCGCCGGTGACATCACCAGCGGACTCCGAGGCCAACGGCAAGTCCAGAAGCTCTGCCAGAGGCTCGGCGGCATCGTCGTCGAGGGCGGCGACAACGCGGTTCGGCGGTAGCACGGCCAGCAGCCAAGGGGCGTCAAGGACAACGCAGTCCTCCGCATCGACGGCCTCGCCGGACAGGACCCGCACACGTTCCGGGGCGTCGAGCAAGGAGACATCGACGGATCCGGCCAAAGCCGCGTGGGCACGCAAGGAAACGCCGTGCGAAACGGACCTGGCCGGGTCGCCGAGGCGTTCCAGCAGGTCCTCGGCGTCCGAGGCGTCCTTGATCTCCAGGTGGGTACGGACTCCGGCCGCCGCGGCGAGCTCATCACCCAACTCGATGGGCAGCGGGTCGTACAGGCCGACGAGGTCGTGCGCTGATGCTGTCCGCCAGAAACGGGGTGCACGGCCGTCAAGCAGGGCGTAGCGCGAGATCCACCAGGCCGTGTAGCCACCGGGTTCCCGCAACGCTTGCCATGTCGCGGGTTCGAGGGCGAGCAGGCGCAGCGCGTCGGGCCACTTGTCGTCGGCGACCAGGTCGAGGTCACGGACGGCCACGACTCGTTTCGGCTCCTCGGTGCCGAACGACCACCATTCGTCCTCGTCCGCGAGGTCGTGTTCCGGGCCGATCGGTTCCTCGTCCACGATCACCGCGAAGCCGGTCAGAACTCCCACGGCCGACAGCACGTCCGCGGACCAGCGCTCGGCGAACTCGGGATCAAGCAGGCCCAACGGCGAGTCCGGATCGAGGACCTCAAGGAACCGCGAACCAGGCAGCGCCAGTTCGTCCGCGGCCCGCCAGTCACCGTCGGAATCGGGAAGCGCCAACGACTTCAGCCACGGACGTCCACCGGCCTGGCCGACCAGGCCCAGCACCGCATGCGCCAGTCCGGACACGATCAGGCCCGCTGACGCGTCGGCGACACTCCGCTCGACGGCCTCCTGCAAAGCGTCCAGCAGCTCGGCAGCACCCGCGTGCCGGGCGCCGAGGCGTTCCAGCAAAGGATGCGCGGCTGCCGGGTGGACCAGGCGCAGCCCCGGAACATCCAAGTCGGACAAGAACTCCGGCTCGTCGGCGAGCAATGTGCCGCGCGGGCCGGGCAGTGTGCGGCCGTCCACCAGCGGCACGGGAAGACCGCTGAGGTTGTCCCGGATCGCGCTGTCGTTCTCCGCGAACGGCGCGATGGCCGCGTAGACCTGCCGCCACCACGACGGTTCCTGGTCGATACCGGTCAGGGCCGCGACGATCTCGGGGATCCGCAGCCGCGAGATCTCCAGCGCCGCCAACGCGTGTGCGTGCTCAGGAGCCGCGAGCTGCGCTGCCGCGAGATTCGGCACGACGTCAGAGAGCAGATCAGCCAAGGCGTCCGAAGGGATCTCAAGCACCCGGGCGGACGCGGGCTTCAACGACTCGGTGACCCCCGGCAGCCAAGCCTGCGTGCGCAACTCGGCGATCAGCAGGTCACGCAGCTGAGCGTCCACATCGGACCGAGGGAAGCCGGGAACCGGCACAAGAGCCGTGCGGTGCATGGCCGGGACGCCGAAGACCAATGAGGGATACAGCTTCGCCGCTTCCGCCAGCACCTCCTGCACGGCGGGCGAGGACATCACGTGCCGGCGGGATGCCTCGATCGGCAGGCTGGCGAGCAGCCGCGCGGGCAAGGAAAGCCGCTCGTCGGTGGGTGTCGGGGCGTGCAGCACGTCCTCGGTCAACGGTTGCGGCACACCGGATTCCGTCACCGGGACGGCCCAGCAGACCATCCACTCGGTGCTGGTCTCCATGCCGAGCCCGGCCGTGTCGGACAACTTCCCCGTAGCCCGACGCAGCATCCAGCGCGTAGTGCCCTCGGGGCCGGTCAGTACGACCGTGTCGCCAGAGTCGGTGCTGGTCCAGACAGATCCGCCGACCTCGATCGACGCCAAGCCGGGTAACGCCAGCAGCAGGTCCGGAGCCTGCTCACGGAAGTTCTCCAGCAGCGCGGCATGGTCGACGTCCGGCCGCAGGGGAAGTCGTACCTCGGTGTCGAAGCCTTCCGGTACGACGGAATCAGTCGGCCAGACCATCCGGAGCACCGGGACCTGGCCGGACCGGGCGGCCACGTGGTCCTGGATCTCGGGGATCTCACGGGTCCGCCGCGCGGAGAACCGGACCGCCCCGGTGGTCGACACCACTTCGGGCTCGTCGGTCACTGACAGCACGGCGGAGAAGCCGACGCCGAACTGGCCGACGGTGCCGAGGATGTCCCGTTTCGCCGACGCACGCAGCGAAGCCAGTGCCGCGACGCCCTCCGCGTCGAGGGGCGCACCCGTGTTGGCCGCTCGCAGCTCATTGTCCACAATGGACAACCGGAGTCGTCCGCCGAAACCGGCCGCGTCGGCCGCGTTCTGGGCGAGCTCGACCAGCAGACGGTCGCGATACGCACCTAACCGCAGGTCTTCCTCGGCGTTCGCGTCCTCACGGAACCGCGTTGGCGAGGCACTCCAGGCTGCCAGCACTGCCTCGCGTAAGCGCTGGGTACCGAACGGATCCGTGTTCATGCTCGATCCTGCCAGCAGATCTTCGGTCACTCCGCCGGTGCCCGCTCGACGTCAAGCAGTGAGTCGTCGTAGATCAAATCGGCCACGAGCACCGGCGAGCCCTGGTCGATCCGCAGCTCCGAGTGGGCGCCGCAGCCGTACTGGACGTGCACCACGTGCCCGTCCGCCGGGGAGATCTCGTTGCCGCAGACGCCGAACGCGGCCCGCAAGGACCCGGCGACCTGCAGGTAGAAGCCACACGTGCCGCAGTGCTCCGGCGCGCTGCGCGCCATGTCGGAGCGAGGCCCGAACTCGCTGTCCTGCCAGCGCGACGCCGCGTCCAACCGGGCCGGGCGGGACATCACACGCACGCGGCCGAGGCCGATCTCGCGTGCGACCTCTTCGACCGCCTCGTCGTCGGACTGCACGTACGCGGGCACGAGCCGCGGGTCATCCGGGGAGGTCGGCAGCAGATCACCGACACCGAGGTCACCGGCCTGCACGCGCTGCTGCCACGGCACCCATGCGGGCGCCACGAGCGCGTCGGGGCCGGGCACGAGCACGACCTCACTGACGGTCACCTTGGTCCCGGGGCCGGAGTTGGCCACCGTCACGGCCCAGTGCCAACCGCGATAGCCGGCTTTGTCAGCCTCGAAGAGGTGCGTGACCGCGGCCTCGTCTTCCGGCTGCACGCCGACGTGCGCGCCGACCTCGTCACCGGCTTCTTCACGGGCGGCGGCGCGCGCTTGCTCCACCACGCCTGCGAGGGCGAGTTCTGGTACGGGCGTCGTGCTCATCACGAAGATTGTGCACCACGTGTGTCACCCTTCCGGCGTGAAGGTGCTTCTTGTTGTTGCGGCCTGCGTATTAGCGGCTTCATGTGGCACTGAGAGCGGCACTGGGACCGCACCGGCTGGCCAGGCGCAACCAGCGAGAATGCGGGCCGAGGTGCTCGCGGTGCTGCCGCACGACCCGAAGGCGTTCACGCAGGGCCTCGAACTGGACGGCGACCGGCTTTACGAAGGCACTGGGCTGGAAGGCGAGTCCAGCGTGCGCGAGGTCGACCCGCAGACCGCACGGGTGGAGAAGAAGGTCGATCTCCCGTCGCCGATGTTCGGCGAGGGCGTGACCGTTTCCGGGTCCACAATCTGGCAGCTGACCTGGAAGGACGGCGTCGCGATCCAGCGCGACAAGGAGACGCTCGCCGAGGTCAAGCGCGTGCCGTACACCGGCGAGGGCTGGGGGCTGTGCCGAGACGGGCAGCGGCTGGTGATGAGCGACGGCACGGACAAACTGACCTTCCGCGACCCGGACACCTTCGACCCGATCGGTGAGGTGCGGGTGCGGTCGGGCAACGACCCGGTCACCCAGCTCAACGAGCTGGAGTGCACCGCGAACGGGGTTTACGCGAACGTGTGGCAGACCGACACGGTCGTGCGAATCGACCCGGCGTCCGGGGCCGTCACCGCCTCCATTGACCTCGCTGGACTGCTGAGCCCGGCGGAACGCGCGGGTGCGGATGTGCTCAACGGGATCGCCGCTGTCCCTGGAACGGACGAGTTCCTGGTCACGGGCAAGTTGTGGCCGAAGATGTTCCGGGTGAAATTCGTCACGGCCTCGTAGCTATCTCCCTGTGTGGGCCGAACGGCTTTACGGCAGGATGGAAGGGTGCTTCGTTCCGGCTCTGACGACCAAGGCGGGGATCGGCCTGCCAAGGGCCGGTCCAAAGGCCGTAAGTGGACCGCGCGCCAACCCAAGCAGTTCGGCAGCCAGCCACAACCACAGCCACCACCGCCCGCGCGGCGGCAGCCGCCGCCTCCGCCCCCTCCTCCGCTTCCTGAGGAGCACCGCCAGACCACCCCGATCCGTCGTGAGCAGCCGCTGCCTCCACCGTCGGGGCGATATGGTCCGGACGGCTATCCGGCGCCCAGGACCGGCCACACGGGCCCGTACGACTACTACGACGAGGGGCCTCCTCAGCCGCCCCGGCAGCAGCAGCCGCCCCCGCAGCCTGAGGCGCAGCACGGTTCGGAAGCCGCGACCTTGCCGCGTGGTGGCCTTCCGCAGGCGCCGAAGAAGCTGACCGTCACGCGTGTGGCGGCGTTGCGCAGCAAGCAGCTGACTCAGCAAGCGGTTGGCGCGTTCAAGCGAGCTGCGAACGCTGACGGCGCCGACAAGTCCGGCCTCACGTCGCTGACGTACGCGACGATGCTGAACTACGCCAGCGACGCGGCAATGGCCGTCGCGTTGGCGAACACACTCTTCTTCGCGGCCGCGAGCGCGGACAGCAGCAAAGGCAAGATCGCGCTGTACCTGCTGATCACCGTGGCTCCGTTCGCGTTGGTCGCGCCCGTGATCGGTCCGGCACTGGACAAGATCCAGCGCGGCCGCAGGCTGGCGATGTGCGTAGCCTCCGCGGGCCAGGCGCTGATGTGCATCGTGATGGCGACCAACTTCGACTCGTGGCTGCTGTATCCGGCCGCGCTCGGCAAGATGGTGCTGTCCAAATCGTTCACGGTGCTCAAGGCGGCGGTCACGCCGAGAGTCCTGCCGCCCGAGATCACGCTGTCCAAAACCAACGCCCGGCTGACGGTTTTCGGCTTGGCGGCCGGGATGGTGTTCGGCGGTATCGCCGCTGGGCTGACGCAGATGTTCGACTCAGAGGGCGCGTTGTGGTTCACCGCCTTGATCTGTGTCGTCGGCGCCGTGCAGGGCATGCGGATCCCGGCGTGGGTCGAGGTCACCGAAGGCGAAGTCCCGGCGACGCTGTCGGCCACGCCGACAAGACCGAAACGTCAGCCGATGGGCCAGCACGTGGTGATCTCGTTGTGGGCCAACGGAACCGTCAAAGTGCTGACCGGCTTCCTGATGATGTTCTCGGCGTTCGCGATCCGCGCGGAGACCGAAGGCCAAGCCTTCCAGCAGCTGTTGTTGCTCGGCATCATCGCGGCCGCGGCCGGTATCGGCAGCTTCGGCGGCAACGCCATCGGCTCCCGGTTGCTGGTCACCCGGCCTGATCAGATGGTGCTCGGCTGCGTGATCGCGTGTGTCACAGCCACTGTGGTCGCCACGATCCTGCCGGGCATCGGCACGATGGCGATCGTCAGCCTGATCGCGGCGACGGCCGCCGCGCTGGCGAAGAACAGCCTGGACGCGGTGATCCAGCACGACCTGCCGGAAGAGTCACGGGCGTCCGCGTTCGGCCGGTCGGAAACCGTGCTGCAGCTTGGCTGGGTGTTCGGTGGCGCGCTTGGTGTGTTGCTGCCGACCACGTTCTGGGTCGGGTTCCTGGTGATCTCGCTGATCCTGGGGCTCGGGATGGTACAGACGATCCTGGCGACCAAGGGGAATTCCCTGCTCAACGTGGTCCGGCGGGCCACCCCGGCGCGCCGGGCGGGTACCGAGCCCACGTAGTCTCACGCCGTGCGCCGATTTGGAATCGCCTCGCTGGTGGCGGGCGGACTGCTGCTCGCGGGCTGCGCCGCGCCACACGACCCCGAGGTCACGTTCTTCGCTGACGGGGAAACGGTCAACATCGGGCCGTCTCCGGCGTGCGACGCGACGCTTGAGGAGTGCAGGCCGACGGGAGCGTTGGCCGTGCCAGGCGGGCAGCCGCTGAGCATCTCCGTGCCCAAGCAGATCGCGGACGCGCCGTGGCTGGTCGTGTTCCGGTACCGCGCCGCGGACGGCAGCGTGCAGAAGGCGCGCTCATCCCTTTTCCGCGCAGGCGAGACGTACGCGTACACGCTGCGCACCCCGACCGCGGGCGATCAGCTGATGCACGTCGAAGTCCAGCGCATCGGCGAAATGGGCTCCGACGAGAACAGGCAGCTCTACTTCGGCATCGACGCGAGCTGGGCGCTGACCGTCTCCTCATGAGTCCGTACGCCCCCAAAGTGGCTTTGGGGGCAGCACGAACACGTGTGTCTACGGATCGAGCTCCCGCGCGACGGCGCGGACGACTTCGGCGATTCGCTTGGTGGCCTTGCGATCCGGGTAGCGACCACGCCGCAGGTCCGGCTGCACCTTGGCTTCCAGCAGCTTGATCATGTCCTCGACGAGGCCGTGCAACTCCTCGGCCGGGCGGCGGCGCGCCTCGGCGACCGAGGGCATCGGATCGATCAGCCGCACCGAAAGCGCCTGCGGGCCACGGCGGCCGTCCGCCACCCCGAACTCAATGCGTTGTCCCGCCTTGAGTCCCGTCACGCCAGGCGGCAGCGCGGATGCACGGACGTACACGTCCTCCCCGCCCTCCTGCGTGACGAACCCGAAGCCCTTCTCCGAGTCGTACCATTTGACCCGTCCGGTCGGCACAGCTCTCACCGTTCCCTCGTCGACTCCACATGCCGCACGGTTCCACCCTCCACGCCGCACGACTAACGCGCCCCAGGCACGCCCAGGACGCGTCGTTCTAGCCTATGCCAAACCCGGGTTCTGGCGTAGCGCATAGTCTGCAGCCGTGCCCAGATTCAAGCTTCTGCCAGCCGCGGTGGCGATGTTCGCCGTCGGGCTGCTCGCGATCATCGCGGTTTTCGTGCTGTACGCCACCGGGCAGACCAACCTCTCGGTGTGGCTGTACGTCGCGGCGATGCTCCTGCCGATCGGTCTGGGGCTGGGAATTCTCAGCGTGGTGCGGCGTCGTTGAACCAGGCTGGGAACTCGACGAGGCTGGACAGCACGACATCGGCTCCGGCCTCGGTGAGCATGGCCGCGTCGCACGGTCCCGTGGTGACGCCGACGGCGACTGCGCCCGCCGCGGCCGCGCCTTTCATGTCACCGATGTGATCTCCCACGTACACGCCTGCGCCGTGCAGTTTCAGCGCGTCGGCCTTGCCCGCCGACCACAGGTCGCCGATCAGGTGATCAACCTCCCAGCCGAGGGCCTCGACGTGCAGTTCGGCGTTGCGTTGGTACTTCGCGGTGACGATCAGCGTCTGCCCGCCCGCTGCCCTGACCGCCTTGAGCGCGGCCGCGGCACCCGGCATCGGCACCGTCGTCGGGATGACGATCTCCGGGTAGGTCGCCCGGAACCGGGCGACCGAGGTGTCGATCCGGTCCTCGGGGATGCCGATGGACAGGAACATGTCGCGCAGCGGCGGGCCCATGTTGGCGGCGATGTACTCGCCGTCCAGCGAGAGCCCGGTCTCCTCGGCCAACGCGGCGATCGCTTTGACGATGCCTTGGCGCGGGTCGATCAGGGTCATGTCCAGGTCGAAGCCGACGGTCACGGTCACCCCATCACCCTAGGTGACTTTACGAATCCCTCAATCGAGTACAAGTGGTTGACACAATCGGATGTCGTGTCAACACTCGGGCGATGACCGATATCACACCGTTCTCCGAACGCGTGCGGATGTCGTTGCGCGAAACGCTGCTGGACGCGGCGGCTGACCTGCTGGCCGAGCACGGTTTCGCGGGTCTGCGGATGGTCGACGTGGCCACGAGCGCCGGGGTCAGCAGGCAGACCGTCTACAACGAGTTCGGCAGCAAGGCCGCATTGGTGAACGCGGTCGCGTTACGGACAGTCTCGGAATTCCTCGACGGCGGTGAGGAACGCTGGCGAGCGACCAGCGATCTGGCCACGGGCTTGCACGCCGTGGTCGAGTACACCGTCCGGCACGGCAGGGAAAACCGGCTTGTCGCCTCCGTTCTCGGTGGCGCGCAGTCGGAGGATCTGTTGCCGTTGTTGACCACCCGGGCCGAGCCGGTTTTCCGGCCAGCCATCGAACAGACCGTCGGCAATCTGACCGAGCGGGTCCCGGCGCTGCCACCGGAAGCCGCCGCGGTGATCGCCGAGACCATCGTGCGGCTTTCGGTCAGCCACATGATGTTGCCCGGCGGCACGCCTTGCGAGGCCGCCGACGCGGTGTGCGCGGTGATCCTGCCCGCGATCGAAGCCCATTCTTGAGCAGAGTCAGTTGGCAAAGGAGCCAGTCATGACCGATACGACAGCCGAGCTTCGCACCGGGTTCGCGTCCTTGCGCAAGGGCGGGCTCAACTGGGACTCGTTCCCGCTCAGGCTTTTCGTCAAGGGCAACGCGAAGTTCTGGAACCCCGCCGACATCGACTTCAGCGCCGACCGGGCCGACTGGGAGTCGCTCAACGACGAGGAACGGCGGTCGGCGACGTACCTGTGCGCGCAGTTCATCGCGGGCGAAGAGGCGGTGACCGAGGACATCCAGCCGTTCATGAAGGCGATGGCCGCGGAGGGCCGGATCTCCGACGAGATGTACCTCACCCAGTTCTGCTTCGAGGAAGCCAAACACACCGAGGTGTTCCGGCGGTGGATGGACGCGGTCGGGCTGACCGATGACCTGCACCCGTTCGTCGCGGAAAACCCTTACTACCGCAAGCTTTTCTACGAGGAGCTGCCCGGCTCGCTCGCCGTGCTCGAGACCGATCCCAGTCCGCTCAACCAGATCCGCGCCTCGGTGACGTACAACCACGTGATCGAGGGCACGCTCGCCCTCACCGGCTACTACGCGTGGCAGAAGATCTGCAAGGGCCGCGGCATCCTGCCGGGCATGCAGGAGCTGGTCCGGCGGATCGGTGACGACGAGCGCAGGCACATGGCGTGGGGCACGTTCACCTGCCGCAGGCACGTCGCCGCGGACGACTCGCTGTTCGACGCCGTCATCCAGCGGATGGGCGAGCTGCTGCCGATCGCGCTGAACATGATCGAGTGGGTCGGCAACCAGTTCGAAGAACCCCGGCCTTTTGAATCGGATCCAAAAGAATATGTCGAATACGCTGGTGACCGCGCCCAGCGCCGCCTCGGTGCCATCTCGTCGGCCCGTGGCACGCCGGTCGCGCAGATCGACCTGGACTACTCACCCGAGGTGCTGGAGGACCAGTTCGGCGAGGAGGACGCGAAGGTCTTCGCGCGAATAGGTGGCTGAGACGTCGATCGCCGCGGCCTCCTATTGCAAGTCATTTGCAGTAGCCTTGCACCCGGTTCGTCGTGGGAGGTCCGTTGTCGCTAGCCAGTGCCATCAAACCCCGGATCGTCCGATTCAGATCCGGTGCCGCGTTACTCGGCCCCGCCTTCGTCGCCGCCATCGCCTATGTGGACCCCGGCAACGTCGCCACCAACACAGCGGCCGGGGCCCAGTTCGGCTACCTGCTGGTCTGGGTTGTCGTGGCCGCCAACGTGATGGCCGGTCTCGTGCAGTTCCTGTCGGCCAAACTCGGCCTGGTCACCGGGCTGTCGCTGCCCGAGGCGGTCCGCGACCGGCTGTCCACACCGACCCGGCTCGGCTACTGGGCGCAGGCCGAGGTCGTGGCCATGGCGACCGATCTCGCCGAGGTGCTCGGCGGCGCGATCGCGTTGAACCTCTTGTTCGACTTGCCGCTGCTGGTCGGTGGGCTGATCACCGGTGTGGTGTCCACCGGTCTGCTGCTGGTGCAGGACCGGGCGGGCCAGCGGCCCTTCGAACGGGTGATCACCGGACTTCTGCTGATCATCGCGATCGGCTTCGCGGCCGGGCTTGTCGTGTCGCCGCCGTCCGGTTCCGGTGTCGTCGGCGGGTTGCTGCCGCAGTTCGCCGGGTCGGAGAGCGTGCTGCTCGCGGCCGGAATGCTTGGTGCGACAGTGATGCCGCACGCGGTGTACCTGCACTCGGCGCTGGCGCGCGACCGGCACGGGCTGCAGACCGGGCCTGAGCTCGGCCGTCTGCTCAACGCGACCCGTTACGACGTCGGCCTGGCAATGGTTTTCGCGGGTGCCGTGAACCTGGCGATGCTGTTGCTCGCGGCGAGCGCATTGTCCGGAATCGACGGCGTGGACACGCTTTCCGGTGTGCACGCAGCCATCGGGCAACACCTCGGGTTCGGTGTCGCGCTGCTGTTCGCCATCGGGCTTCTGGCGTCCGGCCTGGCGTCGACCTCAGTCGGGTGTTACGCCGGTGCGGTCGTGATGGGCGGGTTGCTGCGGCGCCGGATCCCGTTGCTGCTCCGGCGGTTGCTCACGCTGGTGCCCGCGGTCGTGTTGCTGGCGTTCAACGTCGATCCGTCGTGGGCGCTGGTGATCTCGCAGGTGGTGCTGTCGTTCGGAATCCCGTTCGCGCTGATCCCGTTGGTACGGCTGACTTCTTCGCGCACGTTGATGGGCGACAACGTCAACCACAAGGTCACCACCGGGCTGGCGTGGGTGATCGCCGCGCTGGTGATCGCGCTGAACCTGGCGTTGATCTGGCTGACCGTCACGGGTAGCTGACGCCGAGCTGGTCGAGTGCCTCGTCGAGAGTCCGCATGACCGCGAGGGTTTCCTCGAGCGGCATGTCCGGGCTCTCGGTGCGGCCTGCCTGGACGAGCTTGGTCACCTCGGCGATCTGGTACTGGTAGCCGTGTCCGTCGATCTGCATCGAGTGCGTCTCGTCCGGCTGGCCCGGCCGGATCACGGTGAACTCGGTCGGCCGGTAGAACGGTGGCGGGATTTCGATCCGGCCGGCCGTGCCGACCACGGTCGCGGTCATCGGGTAGTGCCCGACCAGCGACGACGACAACTGCGCGAACGAGCCGTTGGCGTAGCGCAGCAAAAGCGCGGCTTCGGCGTCCACACCGTCGATCAAAGTTCCATGCGTGGCAATACTTCTCGGCTCGCCGAGGAGCATGTGCGTGAACGACACCGGATAGACGCCCAGATCAAGCAGGGATCCGCCACCCGCGGCCGGATCCCAGAGCCGGTGCGCGGGATCGTGCGCGAAGAGCGTGCCGAGATCCGCGTGAACACTCCGGACCGCGCCGATCACGCCGTCCGCGACCATTTCCCTGACCAGCTTGATCAACGGGTTGAACCGGGTCCACATCGCCTCCATCAGGAAGACGTCCTGTTTGCGGGCCAGGTCGGCGAGTCGTTCGGCGTCCTTGAGGCTGACCGTGATGGGTTTCTCGCACAGCACGGCTTTGCCTGCCAGCAAGGCGTTGCGGGCCACGATGTAGTGGCTGCTGTGCGGGGTCGCGACGTAGACGACCTCGACATCCGGGTCGGCGACCAGGTCGTGGTAATCACCGTAGAACCTCGGGATGCCGTGCCTGGTGGCGAACTGCTCCGCTTTCGGCGTACTGCGCGAGGAAACCGCGAGGACTTCGGCGTCCGGCACCAAGGCCATGTCCGAGGTCACCAGATCGGCGATCCGGCCGGTGGCCACCACTCCCCATTTGGTCACTCATTCACCCTAGCCGCATCACCACGAGTACAAAGCGGGGTTCTTCGCGGTAAGCCGGGACAGATTCGCCGCGACCATGTTCGCGGCGCGGCTGACCACCGGAGCAATCGACTTGAGCACCCGGTTGTCCAGAACCCGTGCGCTGACCGACGCGATGACCTCTCCGGTGAGCGAGTGCACGACCGGCGCACCAACCGTCGAAACAGCTGGTACGTAAGGGCATTCCTTGTTGATGACCAGTCCGTGGTGCTTGCGCACGTCGCGCACCAGCCGTTGCCACTCCGTGGCAGTGTAAACCGGTGGCAATTCGGTGTTCGGGAAATAGGCTGCCCACAGGCGGTCCTGCCCGACACCAAGCGGGAAGCGCAGCCCAGGGCGGACTTCTATGGCGTCGTCGGCGTCCCCGCGAAGCGTGGCCACGATCAAAGTCCGGCCCGCGTCAGGAACGCCGACGTTCACGCTCGCACCACTGATGGCCGACGCGAGCTGGCGTAACGGATGCCATGCCGCGGCCCGCAACGCCGCAGCCGGTTGCCACGCCTGCCCGACGTGGAACATCCGCGGCCCGATCCGGTACTGACCTGCCCGCTGCTCCACCGCACCGAGCGCGACGAGTTGCCGCAACAGCCGATACGCGGTGGCTTTGGGCAACCCCGCGTTCGCGGCTATCTGGGTCAGCCCCGCCTCACCGCTTCGCGTGAGTTCTTCCAACAGCGCGAACGCGCCGTCCAGTACGCCACGGCCCAATTGGACTCCCCCGCTCCGGTTCACTCAGCGGACCGAGAACTTTCCCTCAGGTTCCCGCCATCGCACGATGTGGCAACCGGCCCAACGGGCCGACAGAGGGGAGAACCAAGGTGAAACTCAGAGCATTGTTCACTGTCCTCGCGCTCACCGGAGCGCTGTTCACGGCCATCGGGGGTACGGCCTCGGCCGCTGTGTACTTCCAGATCCGGGCACAGCACAGCGACAAATGTCTCGACGTCTACAACGCGTCCGTGCTCGACAACGCTCCTGTCGTGCAGTGGACGTGCTTCGGCTCCAGCCAGGCCAACCAGTTGTGGAAGCTCGTCGACATAGGCAATGGCCTGCACTACAAGGTGGCAGCCTTGCATAGCAACAAATGTCTTACTGTTCCAGGCTCGGCGATGAACGACGGTGCCGCCGCCGTGCAGTTCACGTGTTTCAACCCCAGCCCTGCCAACCAGTTGTGGCGCATCGAGCGGATAGGCGGCGCCTACTACAACCTTGTCGCCGTGCACAGCGGCAAGTGTCTCGACATCACCGGCGGCCCGGGGTCGATGGACGACGGCGCCGCCGCCACGCAGTGGGCGTGCCTCGGTCCGAACCAGACCAACCAGCGGTTCCGGTTCGTCAGCGCTTGACCCGTCGGGGGAAGCGGTGCCGGGCTCATCTGCCCGGCACCGCTTGACGCTCAGGACAGACCGAGAATGTCGCGTGCCTCCGCACGCATCTGGACTTTCCGGACCTTTCCGGTGACAGTCATCGGGAATTCGTCGACCACGTGGACATAGCGCGGCACCTTGTAGTGCGCGAGTCTGCCCGCGCAGAACTCCTTCAACGCCTCCGCTGTCAACGGATCCGCGCCTTCGCGCATCCGCACCCACGCCATCAGTTCCTCGCCGTACCGCTCGTCGGGAACGCCGATGACTTGCGCGTCAAGGATGTCCGGGTGCGTGTAGAGGAATTCCTCGATCTCCCGGGGATAGATGTTCTCGCCGCCGCGGATCACCATGTCCTTGATCCGGCCGGTGATGCTCAGGTACCCCTCGTCGTCCATCACCGCGAGGTCGCCGGTGTGCATCCAGCGGGCCGCGTCGATCGCCTCCGCGGTCTTGTCCGGTTCTTCCCAGTAGCCCAGCATCACCGAGTACCCGCGGGTGCAGAACTCGCCAGGAGTTCCGCGCGGCACGGTCAAACCGGTCTCCGGATCGACGATCTTGACTTCGAGGTGCGGGTGCACTCTGCCCACTGTGGACACTCGGCGGTCCAGCGAGTCCTCGGCGGTGGTCTGCGTGGAGACCGGTGACGTCTCGGTCATGCCGTAGCAGATCGTCACCTCGTTCATCCCCATCCGCTCGATGACCTGCTTCATCACCTCGACCGGGCACGGCGAACCGGCCATGATCCCGGTGCGCAGGCTGGACAGGTCGTAGGAGTCGAAGTCGGCCTCGGCCAGCATCGCGATGAACATCGTCGGCACGCCGTACAAAGACGTGCACTTCTCCTCGGCCGCGGCGGCGAGTGTCTCGGCGGGCTGGAACGACGGCGCTGGGATGACCATGCACGCGCCGTGCGACGTGCACGCAAGATTTCCCATCACCATTCCGAAGCAGTGGTAGAAGGGCACCGGGATGCAGACCCGGTCCGCTTCGGTGTAGCCGCAGCCTTCGCCGACGAAGAACCCGTTGTTCAGGATGTTGTGGTGCGACAGCGTCGCGCCTTTGGGAAAGCCGGTGGTGCCGGACGTGTACTGGATGTTGATGGGATCATCCGGCGAGAGCTGGATCTCCGCCAGCGCGGCCGGATCGGCCGCCCGGCCCGCATCGACCAGCTGGGTCCACTCTGGACTGCCGAGCAGGATGACGTCGCGCAGCGCCGGGCAGTTCGGCTTCGCCTCCTCGATCATGGCCGCGTAGTCCGACGTCTTGAAGGACGCCGCGGAGATCAGCGTCCGGATTCCGGACTGGTTGAGCACATAGGACAGCTCGTGCACCCGGTACGCGGGGTTGATGTTGACCAGGATCGCGCCGATCTTCGCGGTCGCGTATTGCACGAACGTCCACTCGGCACAGTTGGGCGACCAGATCCCCACTCTGTCGCCCTTCTTGACGCCGCGCGCCAGCAGGCCGAGAGCGACCGCCGTGATCTCGTCCGACAACTCCCGATATGTCCAGCGGCGAGCTGAAGCGCGGTCAACGAGTGCGTCCCGGTCCGGGAAAGCGGCGACGGTCCGGTCGAAGTTGTCCCCAATGGTGTCCCCGAGCAAAGGCACGGTCGACGTACCCGATGCGTAGCTAGGAACCGACACGGCGAGCCTCCCAACGATGTGGTCTATCTCACCTTAGAACTGTCCGCTACCGCCCTGGCAAGATCGACGCACCGACCACCGGTTGCGGCCCGGTCGACCTGACCAGCGCGGGCGGTGCGGAACTCGGCGCGGGGACCACGATCCCGCCGCGCTTGTCGTCGTTGGCCAGAAACGCGATGACAACGCCGATTATCAGGGTGAGCACAGCGGCAACGCCGACGACGGTCCAGTTGACCGGCCAGCGACTCGGCTTGTGCCTGCGACCCAATTCAACTCCTCGCCGTTACTCCAGTCGCCATTACTATCGTCCGCCGGATGGGCGGTCAAGCCCATCGAGACGGCCGAAAGGACGTCATCCACGCAACGCTGCGATCATGTCCCCATGACCTGGAACTATCTGATGGACATGGACGGTGTGCTTGTCCACGAGGAACACCTCGTTCCCAGGGTGGACGAGTTCCTCGCTGAACTGCGTGCCAACGACATCCGGTTCCATGTGCTGACCAACAACTCTATTTTTACGCCACGCGACCTGCGCGCGCGGCTGCTTCGGACAGGTCTTGACGTTCCTGAGACATCGATCTGGACCTCAGCGCTGGCGACGGCCAGGTTCCTGGACTCGCAGCGGCCGGGCGGTTCGGCGTTCGTGATCGGCGAAGCCGGGCTGACCACGGCGTTGCACGAGATCGGATACGTGCTGACCGACCGCGACCCCGACTACGTCGTCCTCGGCGAGACCAGGACATACAGCTTCACGGCGATCACGCGCGCGATCCGCCTGGTGGAAGAAGGCGCGAAGTTCATCGCGACCAACCCGGACGCCACCGGCCCTTCGCGGGAAGGCTCACTGCCCGCGACCGGCGCCGTGGCCGCGTTGATCGAACGGGCGACCGGGTTCAAGCCGTACTTCGTGGGCAAGCCGAACCCGCTGATGATGCGGTCGGCGTTGCGCTCGCTGGGGGCGCACTCGGAGAACACACTGATGATCGGCGACCGGATGGACACGGACGTCCGCGCAGGTCTTGAGGCCGGTCTCGCCACGATCCTGGTGATGACCGGGATCTCGAACGAGCACACCGCCGAGCAGTTCCCGTACCGTCCGACCAGGGTGATCAACTCGATCGCGGACCTGATTGGGCATACCTTGAATCCGTTCGACTAGACGGGCTCGTATCGTCTCCTTTTGTGCGGGATGAGCGACGGACCTATGTGATCGGGGACGTGCACGGGCACCGCGCGGAACTCGAGGGGGCGTTGCGAGCCAACGGCCTGGTCGACGAGGACGCGAACTGGTCCGGGGGCGACACCCACCTGTGGTTTCTCGGTGACTTCGTCGACCGGGGGCCGGACGGCGTCGGCGTGATCGACCTGGTGATGCGGCTGTACGAGCAGGCCCCCGAAGCGGGCGGGGTGGTCGACAGCCTGCTCGGCAACCACGAGATCCTGCTGCTGGGCATGCACCGGTTCGGCGATACGGACGTGCCGTCCGACTTCGGGCCACGCAGCTTCGCGCGCAGCTGGGAGATCAACGGCGGCCAGGAGGAGGACCAGGAGGCGCTGACCGCCGAGCACGTGGACTGGCTGACGTCGCGGCCGGTGCTCGCGCTGGTCGACGACCACCTGCTGATGCACTCGGACACCATCGAGTACCTGCAGTGGGGCGAGACGATCGAGAAGGTCAACGACGCCGTGCGGGCCCTGCTGCAGTCCGATGACCTCGGCGAATGGTGGGAGTGCTGGCGGCGGATGACCACCAGGTACTCCTTCCGCGGACCACAGGGCACCGAGGTCGCCGAGCAGCTGTTGGACATCCTCGGCGGCAAGCAGGTCGTGCACGGCCACAGCGTCATCGCCGACCAGCTGGGGATCCTGCCCGCGCAGGTCGAAGCGCCCTACGAGTACGCGGGCGGGAAGGTGCTCGGTATCGACGGCGGGTTGTTCGTCGGCGGCCCGTGCCTGGTCGTGCCGCTGCCCTACACGCCGGAGGACTGAGCCCGCAGCTTGGCCAGCGCATGCTCGTCCGGCCACTTCAAGGTCCGGCGGCGGGGCGGCGTGGTGAGGGCTTCCTCCCACTCGGTGGTCAGTACCTCCATGACCGTCGACCACGAGACCCGGAACGCGCCACTGGACGCCGGGAACAGGATGTCGTCGGCGTACGGCAGCAAGGCGTCATGACCTTGCGGCCACGTGGTCATGCTCCGAGCAGTCCCATCAGGACCAGTGCCCACTTCGTACTCGGCGATCTCGAGGTCCTCGCCCGCCTGGCGGAACAGCTTCTCCATCCGGTTTCGCTGCTCGCGGTACTCGAACGTCTCCAATGTCCGTTCGGCCAGCCGGACTGACGCGTGCGCCATGCTTCCCTGCGCCGGTTGCCACGCGACGATGTCGCCGTCCTCGTCCGCTTTGTACGGAACCGGCGAGAGCCAGCGCGGGTGGTCGGCGAAGATCTTCAGTCCTTCGTCGAGCATCCAGAGCACCGCGGCTTCGTCCCGCTCATCGGCGATCAGCATCATGTCGCGGGACGGCACCACGGCCACCGGCTGAATGCCGACTTCCTCACCGAGTCCGGCCAGCCATCCCGGGACGACCAGCCGCGAGGATTCATAGGTGTCCTCACTGGCCACCGCGAACACGCCATTGTCCAAACGCGCCAGATGCGTGCCTTCGACCATCAGGTTCTGCGCACCGCGCTGGTAGGCCTCGTCGAAGGTGACGCCCCACTCTTCCAGGCTGTCCGAATTGACCAGGCTCATCCGGTGCTCGTGGTCGATCACGATCATCTCGACCAGGTGCCGCAGTGCCGGACGGCTCGCCACGGTGATCCCGCCGACCTGTCCTGCCTGGGCGTATGAGGCCGTACGCAGCACCGGCCGCAGCCGTGGCGCGGCCGCTTCCCAGCTTTCCGGCTCGTCCGGCTGCGCGAACATCGCCGCGACGAACTGGCGGACCGCTTCTTTTCGCTCGGCCGGCGAGAGGTGCTTCACCTCGGCGAACAGATTGCCCAAAAAGATCGAATGCGCACCGGTCTCCCCCACCCTGCGCACGTCGATGCCGAATCCGTCGGTCCTGGTGATCTTCGCGATCCCCGGCAACCGGTTGATGGTGGCCACGAAATCGTCGGTGAACTGTTCCTCAGGTGTCCGCCCCCGGCCGAACCCCCGCTTGATGCGCCCCAGGAAACCCATATCCACAAGGTATCCGACATGGACTAAGGCGTTTCCACCATCACGGTCGTCGCCTTCACCACAGCCACCGCCAACGAGCCGGGTTCAAGACCAAGTTCCCGCACGGCCTCGGCGGACATCAGTGACACGACCCGATGCGGCCCGCACTGCATTTCCACCTGTGCCATCACTTTGTCGATCACAATGGACGTGACCAGGCCGACAAACCGGTTGCGGGCCGACCGGCCGATACCGGACGGATCGGGCACTTCGTTCGCATGGGACCGGGCGAATTCAGCCAGTTCGGCCCCGTCGACCACTTTCCGCCCGGACGCGTCGAGGCTCGAGGACAGTTCGCCCGCGTCGACCCAGCGGCGGATGGTGTCGTCGCTCACACCGAGCAGTTTGGCCGCCTCGGCGAAGCGGAACCGGGGCATCAGCGGTTCTCCAGCTCAGCGAACGCGTCCTTGCGGAACCGGTCGACCAACTCGCGCTGGAACCGTTCGATGATCGCGCGCTCCGGCGGGGAGAACTTGGTCAGCACGTCCTCGAGGCCGGTGGCCAGGTGCGTGAACAGGTGGTCGTACTTGTGCTCGTCGACCTTCGTGACCTCGACGAGGACTTTGCGGCGGTCGTGCGGGTCACGGACGCGCCGGACGAACCCGTGTTTCTCCAGCCGGTCGATCACGCCGGTCACCGCGCCGGTCGACAGGCCGGACATCTTGGCGATCTGGCCGGCGGTCAGCGGCTCGTCCACCCGCATCGCGATGTCCAGGCACTTGTAGTCGGTCGCCGACACACCCATCTGCTCGGCGATCCGGGAGTGGAACAGCACGGTCAGGCCGCTCATCTCCCGGCCCATGTCGCCGAACCGCGCCAGCTCGTCCGGGGGCACCGGGTACGTGCCGCGCTCGGCCGAGGTTGACATGGCACACCACTCCTCTTAGCCTCCAGTTATCTTAGTAACTAAGAGGCTTAGTCGCTGACAAGCTTTGTTCTAAAGACATAATAACCGGAGGAATCCGTCATGAGCACCACGACACTGCCCACATCAGCCGCTGACCAGGCGTTCACCGCACACCCGCGGCGATGGGCGGCACTCACCGTGCTGATGATCGCCGGGTTCATGGACTTGCTCGACACCACCATCGTCAACGTCGCCTTACCCGCGATCAGCCACGACCTGAGCGCCGGGAACGCCGCCGTGCAATGGGTCGCGGCCGGGTACACGCTCGCCTTCGCCGTCGGGTTGATCACCGGCGGAAGACTGGGCGACTTGTTCGGCCGGAAACGGATGTTCCTGCTCGGCATGGCCGGGTTCACGGCGTTCTCCCTGCTCTGCGGCCTTGCATGGACTCCCGAGGTGCTGATCGGTGCCCGTGTGCTGCAAGGACTTTCCGCTGCCGTGATGATCCCGCAGGTGCTCAGCACGATGTACGCCACCTTCCCGCCGTCCGAGCGGGCCGCCGCGGGCGGGTTGTTCGGCGGTATCGCCGGGTTCGCCTCGGTCGTCGGACCGCTCGCGTCCGGGCTGCTGGTCGAGCACGACCTGTTCGGCCTGGGCTGGCGGGCGATCTTCCTGGTCAACGTGCCGGTCGGGGTGATCACGATGGTGGTCGCAGCCCTGATCGTGCCGGAGACCAAGTCGGACCACGCGATCAAGCCGGACCTGCGCGGCATGCTGCTCGTCTCGGCCGCGTTGACGCTGATCCTGGTGCCGCTGGTGCAGGGCCGCGAGCTGGGCTGGCCACTGTGGACGTTCCTGTCGATGGCCGCGTCGGTGCCGGTCTTCGCACTGTTCATATACAGCTCCCGTCGGCGCGGCGGTTCGGCGCTCGTGCCGATGCGGTTGTTCTCCTCGCGCGGATTCAGTGCGGGCTCGGCGATCGCGGCGCTCTTCTTCGCCGCACTCGCCGGGTTCTTCCTTCCTTATACGTTGACGCTGCAACTCGGCCTCGGCTTCACGCCGATCCAGGCCGGGCTGACCTCGTTGCCGTTCTCGATCGGCGTGGCGTTGTCGGTGGTCCCGAGCAATGCGCTGGTCACACGGTTCGGCCGGTACGTGACGACGGTCGGCGCTCTGGTCATGGCCGGCTCGATGGTGATGATGCTGACCACTGTGGACAGCGGGGTCGGGTTCTGGGACCTGGCGCCGTGGCTGCTGATCGGCGGGCTCGGAATGGGTGGTGTGGTCGGGCCGATCTTCGCGATGGCCGGTGCCGAGATCGCAGCGCGGGACGCGGGCGCCGCGTCCGGCACGCTCAACGCGGCCGACCAGCTCGGCGGCGCGGTCGGGATCGCGGTGCTCGGTGTGCTGTTCTTCGACGGGATCGGCCACGCGCCGGACGTCACTGCTTATACGTCGAGTTTCAGCGGTACGACGTGGTACGTGGTCGGCACGCTGGTCGTGGTCGCACTGCTGAGCCTGCTGCTGCCCCGCAAGATCACCGCCGAGCGGCTCAGCCAGGCGCACTGAACAGGCCGGACATCATGATCCCGAGGTTCGCCTCGACCTGCCCGCGGGCCTGAGCCGGGTCGTCCGCGTGCGCGATCACCATCACGGCCTCGACCAGCAGGCTGAACACGAACCGGGCAAGCACCTCGGAAGGCTCGTGCGCCAGCACGCCTGCCGAGGCTGCTTGCACCATCAGGTCGTTGATCAGCTTCAGGCCGTACTCGGACTCGATCGCCCGCCAGGTCTCCCAGCCGAGCACGGTCGGCGCGTCCTGCAGGACGATCCGCAGCACCTCCGGCCGCTGGCAGGCGTCGAGAAAGGCAGGCAAGGCGATCGCCATCCGGGCCGGGACGTCCGCCGCCTTGTCCATCGCGGCGGCGATCTCGTCGCTCAGCTCGGCTTCGATCTGCTCGAACACCGCACGGAACAGGCCTTGCTTGTCCTTGAAGTGATGGTGCAACGCACCACGTGTGAGCCCAGCGGCCGCGACGATCTCGTCGGCGGAGACGCCTGCGTAGCCCCGCTCGCCGAACATCGGACGCGCTGCCTTGATCAACGCGTTCTTCGTCGCCTTCGAACGGTCCTGCTGGGTGCGCGGCATACGCCTTAGTTTGCCTTGATGAACCCGATGATCTGCTCGGCCAGCTCGGCGGGTTGGTCTTCCGGGACGAACGTGTAGCTGTCGTCGATTTCCACGACGGTCGCCTTCGGCAGGATCTCGCCAAGCCGGTACGCGAGCTTGACCGGGAACACCTTGTCCTCGCGGGCCCAGGCGAGCAGCACCGGCTTGGTGAAGTCCCGCAGCTGCTCGGCCGCGGCGATGGTGTGTCGGTTGTGGACGTTCCGGAGGAACCTCGTCAGGTCGTCCCTGACAGCTTTGCTACGGCGGCTCGGCGCGAGGTAGGAGTCGACGATTTCGTTGGGAATACGACGTTTCGCGATGAAGCCGAAGGCGGCTGGGGACCGTTGGACCCATCGCGAGCGCAGTGCGGCCACGAGCACCGAGGCGAAGCCGGGAACGCGGGCGAGCTTCGGCAGCGGTGCGAACAGCGGCGGGAAGAAGTACTCGAAGCAGTCCGACGGGGTGAGCACGACCCGGCCGATGCGGTCCGGGTTCCTTGTCAGGACAAGCTGAACGAGCGCACCGCCGGTGTCGTTCGCGACGATCGTGACGTCCCGCAGGTCCAAAGTGTCCAGAAACTCGGCGATCAGATCGGCGACGCCCGGCGGGCTCATGTCGGCGTCCGGCACCGGTGTGGTGTGCCCGCCGAGCGGCCAATCCGGTGCTATGCAACGGTTTCCGGCGTCCGCGACGACCGGCGCGACGTGGCGCCACAGCCCCGAGTTGACCAGCAGGCCGTGCACGAACACGACCGGCGGCCCATCTCCCCACTCTGTGTAGTCAATCGTCGCCCGGCGCAACCGGGCGGATTTCCGTGTCGGCATGCCGTCGATAAAAACATACATACCGTATGTATGTCTACGCGAGACTAGAATCACCGAGGTGAGTGACAAGGTCACAGTCCAGGTCCGGTACTTCGCAGGCGCGCGCGCCGCGGCCGGCATCCAGGAGGAGCTGATAGCCCTCCCAGCAGGCGCGACAGTGGCCGACGCGGCCAGCACCATCTCCGCACAGCACGGCGAGAAGCTCGCCGGCGTACTGACCGCGTGCAGCTTCCTGCTCGACGGCGTCGCGGTCCGGTCGCCGGGCACGCGACTGTCCGACGGAGTTCAGCTGGACGTCCTCCCGCCGTTTGCCGGCGGCTGAATGGGCGTGCACGAACGGCCCAACCGGGTCGCGACACGCATGACGCAGGTCTCACTTAGAGTGAAAAATCTCGGCCAGGAAACGAACCGATAACGGCGTCCCTACCTGCGGATATACCTCATATCGCAGGGGGTTGCGTGACGTTACTGTGACCTAGGTCACGCCCACATAAATTTCCGATCTCGGTTCTGGTTACGTACGGTCGCTCTCGGGTTGGACCCGACCAACCCGGCAAGACCTGAGAGCCCGCAGCGCCGAACCCCGTCCGGTGGGCTCCCAGGACCCGAGCCCCGAGTGAGAGACAACTTCCGGACGGGGGCAGGAGGGCGAACCCCGAGTGACCCCTCCCAGCACGCAGCAGGCGCTGGAGGTGAGAGCGAAATGACTAACCCCGGCAAGCACCGCAGGCCGACCTTCGCTACCCGCACCATCGCTCGCGTCGCCATCGCTGGCCTCGCGGTCGGCGCGCCCCTGGCGATCGCAGCGGCACCGGCGCAGGCTGAAGGCAGCGTCAACTGGGACGCCATCGCGCAGTGCGAGAGCGGCGGTAACTGGTCGATCAACACCGGTAACGGCTACTCCGGCGGTCTGCAGTTCCACCCGCGCACCTGGACCGCCAACGGCGGCAAGGGCAGCGCGCACAACGCGTCCCGCGAGGAGCAGATCCGCGTCGCGGAGAACGTGCTGAAGTCGCAGGGCATCGGCGCATGGCCGGTGTGCGGCAAGAAGTCCGGCGCCTCCGGTGCCGCCAAGAAGCCCGCCACCACCAAGAAGGCGACCAAGCCGGTGAAGAAGGCCACCCCGAAGCCTTCGAAGCCCGCCGTGGCGGCTCCGGTCGCGCAGAACAACGTCGGTGACTACACCGTCGTCGTCGGCGACACGCTGTCCGGCATCGCCACGAAGCTGAACGTCCAGGGCGGCTGGCAGAAGCTGGCCGAGCTGAACAAGAGCAGCGTCAGCAACCCGAACCTGATCTTCCCGGGTCAGAAGATCGTCACCAAGTAAGTGATGATCACGGGCGGCTGAGGCCCGAAGCCCGGAATCCGGTGACACGACCGGATTCCGGGCTTCAGCCACATTCACGGCTCAGCTCGGATCCCGCCGCCGTGGTGAACGCTGCTTGCCATCCGGTGGCATGCGGAACCACGACCAGTACACCAAGCCCAGCCCGACAATCGCGAAACCGGCCGCGCCCACCAGGAACTCCGGCTCCGATATCGGTTCCTCGGCCAGCCGGGCGTTGCGGACCTCGCCCGAGCTCCGCACGTCGTAGCGGATCCTGACCGCGTCGCCCACGGCTCGGAGGGTCTTCCACTCGCGGACGACAAACGTGGTCCTGGTGGCGGTCGGTGTCTCGAACTCGACGCGCAGGTCGATGCCCTTCCTGCGCTTCTCGCGCGAGATGACCGTCGCGTCGGCCTCACTCCATGTGGACTGGTCGTAGGAGAACCAGAGGCTCACCCCGCCGAAGACAAGAGCGAACCCTAGGAAGAAGATCGAGAACCCGCGGGCGAACGCGCGGGACTGCCTTGGCTTCTTGGGTTTCTCGCCCAGAAAGTCGTCTGTGACACCTGACACCGGTACGCCCCCAGTCTTCCGGCTGCTGAACATGACGTGATCGCAGCCGGGACATCAGGCGTTACGGGCAGTTGACCCATTCATCGGTGCCGTCAGTGAAGGTCTGGTGCTTCCAGATCGGCAGCTGCCGCTTCACCTCGTCGACCAAGTCCGAGCACGCCGCGAACGCTTCGGCGCGGTGCTCTGCCGAGACCGCGCAGGCCAGGGCCACGTCGCCGATCTGCAAGTCACCGATCCGGTGGCTGACCGCGATGCCACGCAAGCCCGGCCGAGACCCGGCGATCTCACCGGCCACGCGCTCGATGACCTCGGCCGCACTGGGGTGGCCGCTGTAGGACAGCTCACGGACGCTCTTGTTCCGGTCGTGGTCACGGACCACGCCGCCGAAGGTCACCACGGCTCCGGCTGCCCGGTCGGCGACAACCTCAGCGTGCTCCTCGACCGACAGGGGCTCATCGGTCACGACCGCCCGGATGACCCGGGCGGGCACGATCTGGCCCTGCTGGCGCTCGTGGTCGCCGCCGCTCAGCTGGTCCACCGCGTGGTCGAGCACTCCTTCGAGCACCCCAAGGCCGTCGCGCACGCCGCCGGTCGACCCGGGCAAGTTGATGACCAGCGTCTTTCCGGCCACTCCGGCGAGTCCACGGGACAAGGCCGCGGTGGGGACCTCGGGCTGGCCCGCCGCGCGCACGGCGTCGGCCAGGCCCGGGATCTCGTAGTCCAGCACTGAGGACGTGGCCTCGGGCGTGCGGTCCGTCGGTGTGATGCCGGTACCGCCCGTCGTGATGACGACATGCACCCCGGATGCGACGGCCTCACGAAGCGCCGCGGCGACTGGTGCGCCGTCGGGGACAACGACGGGCGCGGGTACGTCATAGCCGCGAACTCGCAGCCAATCGACGATGATCGGGCCGGTGCGGTCTTCGTAGACGCCCGCTGCCGCCCTGTTCGATGCCGTGATTACCCGCGCCGTGCTCGTCATTGCCAACAATCCTTACTGCTGAGCAGCCTTGCGGACCGCTTCGGCGACCGCGGGCGCGACCGCCGCGTCGAAGACGCTGGGCACGATGAACGACGCGTTGATCCGCTCACCGTTCGACACGTCCGCGATCGCGTCGGCCGCGGCCAGCAACATGTCGTCGGTGATGGTCCGCGCGTGCGCGTCCAGCAGTCCACGGAAAACACCCGGGAAGGCCAGCACGTTGTTGATCTGGTTCGGGTAGTCGCTGCGGCCGGTCGCCACGACGGCGGCGTACTGCTGGGCCTCGAGCGGGTCGATCTCCGGGTCCGGGTTGGCCAGTGCGAACACGACCGGGTCCTTGGCCATCGTCTTGACGTGCTCGGCACCGAACAGGTTCGGCGCGGAGACACCGATGAACACGTCCGCACCGACCAGTGCGTCGTGCAGGGTGCCGGAGACACCGTCCTTGTTGGTGCTCGCGGCGATCTGCTCGAGGTTCGAGTCCAGGTCGCCGCGCTCGGCGTGCACGATGCCGTTGATGTCGACCGCGATGATGTCGCCCGGGTCGCGGTGCTGCAGCAACCGGATGATCGCCGAGCCCGCCGCGCCGACGCCGCAGACCACGATCTTGCACTGGTCAAGGGACTTGCCGACGACCTTCAACGCGTTGCGCAGCGCAGCGACCACGACGATCGCCGTGCCGTGCTGGTCGTCGTGGAAGACCGGGATGTCCAGCTTCTCGCGCAGCCGGGCCTCGATCTCGAAGCAGCGCGGCGCCGCGATGTCCTCGAGGTTGATGCCCGCGTAGGCCGGGGCGATCAGCTCGACGGTCCGGATGATCTCGTCGGTGTCCTGCGTGTCCAGCACGATCGGCCACGCGTCCACGTCCGCGAACTTCTTGAACAGCACGGCCTTGCCTTCCATCACCGGAAGGGCGGCGGCCGGGCCGATGTTGCCCAGTCCAAGCACCGCGGAACCGTCGGTCACCACAGCGACCGTGTTGCGCTTGATGGTCAGCCGGCGTGCGTCCTCGGGGTTCGCGGCGATCGCCTGGCAAACCCGGGCGACACCCGGCGTGTAGGCGCGGGACAGGTCGTCACGGTTGCGAAGCGCGACCTTGGAGTGCACTTCGAGCTTTCCACCGAGGTGGATCAGGAACGTCCGGTCGGAGACCTTGCGGACCGCCACACCGGGCAGCTCACCCAGTGCCTCGGTGATCTCGTTGGCGTGCTCGGCGGACGTCGCGTTGCACGTGATGTCCACGACCACGCGGTCGGCGTGCGACTCGACGACGTCGAACGCCGTGATGACGCCGCCTACCCGGCCGACGGCCGAGGTCAGGTCGCCGGCGGCACTCGCCGACGGCGGGGCCTCGACCCGGATGGTGATCGAATAACCAGGACCGGGCACTGGCATGTCTTGCTCCCCGCGAGAGAACGATTTACTTGTTGATCTCCGTGACCGGGTGCTGGTAGCCGAGGTCCTCGACGGGCAGCGGGAAGGTCACGTCACCGAAGGGCGACAGCGCGCCCTGCATGTCCGCCGCGAGTTCGCTGACCGGATGCGCGGCGTTGACCGGCTTCTCGGGCCAGGTTGGGTCGATCCGGTCCGGGTTGACCTTGGCCACCGAACTCCTCCTCGAAGTGCTCGCCCGCTTGTCGATGCGGAAATCCGCCCGTACGGTACCCGACCTCGCACCTGCCGGAGCACGCGCGTATACCGTGGTCAGGGTGTCAGTCTCCACGTTAACCGAGTGGCTGCGCGAGCGGGATGACGCCGCGTTGGCCCGGCTGCTCGGTGCGCGCCCGGACCTGGCGACGCCGATACCTGCGGACACGTCCGTTCTGGCGACCAGAGCAGGCAGTCGGGCGTCCGTCGCACGAGCGGCCGAATCGCTGGACACCTTCACGTTGACCGTGCTGGACGCGCTGCTGTTGTGCGACGCGGACACCCGCTCGGTCACGCTGGCCGAGGTGGCCGCGATGCTTGGCGCGAAGGTGCCACGAAAACGGGTCCGTGAGGCGTTGGCCACGTTGATCGATCTGGCCTTGGCGTGGGGTTCGGACGACGCGTTGAGCGTGGTGCCCTCGGCGCGGGAGGCGGCCGGGATGTTTCCCGGCGGTCTGGGGCGCCGGTCGTCCGAACTGGACGGCAAGGACGTGACCGATCTGCTGTCCGGACTGTCCGAACCGGAGCGCAGGCTGCTGGCCACGCTGGCCGAGGGCCAGCCGACTGGCCGCAGCCGGGACGCGAACGTGATCGTGCCGCTTGAGCAGGCCGAGACGCCGGTGCAGAAGCTGCTGGCACGTGGGCTCTTGTTGCGGCTGGACGCCGAGACGGTCGAGCTGCCGCGGCAGGTCGGGCTGGCGCTGCGCGGCGCGAACCCGATGGGCCAGGTCAAGGCCAACCCGCCGCCGGTGCAGACCACCGCCCGCAATCTGTCCACTGTGGATTCCACTGCGGCCGGTGAGGCGATGGAGCTGATCCGGCACACCGAGTCGCTGATCTCGGCGTGGTCGGAGGATCCGCCTGCCGTGCTGCGGGCGGGCGGGCTCGGCGTACGGGACATCCGCAAGCTGGCCCGTGAACTGCAGGTCGACGAGGCGCGCGTGACACTGCTCGCCGAGCTGGCGCTTGGCGCGGGGCTGGTGATCGCGACCGACACGACCTCGCCGCAATGGGCGCCGACGACTCAGGCGGACGTGTGGCTCGTGGCCTCGCCGTCGCAGCGCTGGGCGACGCTGGCCTCGTGCTGGCTGGACCTGCCTCGGCTGCCGGGGCTCGCGGGCAGCAAGGACATACGGGACAAGGTGATCGCTCCCCTGTCCGAGGAGCTGCGGCGGCCGCTCGCCCCCGCGTCCCGGCGACGGGTCCTCGACGCGTTGGGCGAGTTCGAGCCGGGCACCGGAGTGGACTCAGTGGACGACCTGGCCGGGCTGCTGGCCTGGCGGGCGCCGCGCCGGGGCGGACGGCTGCGTGACGACCTGGTGCACTGGACGGTCCGAGAGGCGCAAGCGCTTGGCCTGGTCGCGTTCGGTGCGCTGACGTCAGCCGCCCGCGGCCTGTTGGCGGACGGCCCGGCCGCCGCGGCCAAGCAGATGGCCGAAGCCATGCCGACACCCGTGGATCACGTATTGGTGCAGGCAGACCTCACGGTCGTCGCGCCAGGACCGTTGGAGCAAACGCTCGCGCACGAGATCAACTTGGTAGCGGACGTCGAATCGGCCGGTGGCGCAACGGTTTACCGGATCAGCGAGGCCTCGATCAGGCGCGCGTTGGACGCCGGTCGAACGTCGACCGACCTGCACGAACTGTTCCGGACACGGTCGCGAACGCCGGTCCCGCAGGGCTTGACGTACATGATCGACGACGTCGCCCGTAGGCACGGACGGCTGCGCGGAGGCACGGCGATGTCCTTCCTGCGCTGCGATGACGAGACGTTGCTGGCGGAAGTGGCGTCGAGCCCGGCCGGCGCGCGGTTGGAGTTGCGCAAGATCGCGCCGGGCGTGCTGGTCAGCCCCGTACCGTTGGCCGACGTGCTGGAAGAGTTGCGAGCGGCGGGTTTCGCGCCGTCCGCCGAGGACTCCGACGGCCGGTTGATGGATCTGCGCCCGAGTGGCCTCAGAGTTCCGTTGCGGCAACGTGCCAAAGGCACCGCGATCCCGAAACCACCCAGCCCGGAGCAGCTCGCGGACCTGGTCAGCGCGATGCGCGCGGGCGACAAGGCCGCCGCGACCCGTCGCGGCAGAACCGTCGCACTGGCCGGCGGCCGAGGCGCGGACACGTCGGAAACCCTTGCCCTGCTTCAGGAAGCAGCCGCACAGGGCCGAAGCGTGTTCATCGGGTACGTCGACGGCAACGGCACCGCGAGCCAGCGCGTGATCGAGCCCATCCGGGTCGGTGCGGGCGTCCTGGAAGGACTGGACTCGACCCGTTCGGAGACGCACAGGTTCGCCCTGCACCGGATCACATCGGCCTCACTGGTGGAGGACTAGGCCCACCGCCGTGTCCACCGTTCCGGCACACCGTGTCCACCGTTCCGGCACAATGAAATTCCCCATGCGCGGACCGACCGGTGATCTCGTTGTGCCGGAAAGTGCATTTCATGGTGTCGGTGTGGTGGACACACCGTGCTGGGGTGGTGGACACAACTGGGCCGTGTTTTAGGTAGCGGGTGAGTCTTGGGCGGACAGCTCTTCGGCCAGTTCCATACAGCGCAGGCGGGCTGGGGAGAAGTCGTAGGGCATCTTGCCGATGGCTTCGAACGCGCTCATGGAGTCAGCCTCCCGCCTGCCAGAGCTGAGGTCGGCCTCGTCCTCGCCGTCATCGGCGGTAGCAGAGTGCGAAGTGTCCCAGGCATCGCAGAGCGCATCGTCGTCCTTACCCAGGCCGGACTCCTCGATGACGGCCTGCAGGGCGCTTTCGAAGGCGTGCCGCTCGACGGCCACTTGAGCCACCCGTGGATCATCGACGGCGACGCTGTCATCGAGTGCCTCCTCGGCGGCATCGATGCGGTCGGAATCCGCCCGCAGCGTGGGATGCGTGGCCAGGACGACGAAGCGGGTGGCCTGGACGGCCGCGCCGAGCGGGCCGAAGATCCGCTCAGTGACCAGCAGACTGTCCAGGTCCGCCTGACGCAGGGAGCCTTCGGGCAGGCTCTTGAGGCGTTCGGTGACGAAGTCGGAGAGCAGGCCCATCCGGCTGCCTTCGGTGCGCATCCGCTGCACGGCGGTCCGTTGCCGCCGCAGTTCCGCCTCCTGCTCGGCGAGGGTTTCCGCCAACCGCTCCAAGATGCCCGCGATACCGTCTCCGCTGTCCGCACCGGCGGAAGCCGGGCCGGTGGTAAAGGCGTCACGGATGTCGTCCAGTGCGATCCCAGCGTCGGCCATCTTGCGAATCCACAGCAGGCGGATCATGTCCTCGTACCCGTAGCGGCGGCGGTCATCACCGCCCCGCTCAGGCTCAGGGAGCAGGCCGATCTCGTGGTAATGGCGAATCGCCCGTGGCGTGCTGCCGGCGAAGGCCGCCGCGTCACCGATCTTGACCTGGCGGGGTGGCATGAAAGACGAATGCATGAGCAGGGACCTTCCTCAAGGGATCGGGACGTAAGTCCACTGGACCACATGCCGCTACGGAAGGTGCAACTCTGTACACACCGCCCCGCGCCAATGCCAGGAAATGTGTCCTTCCTCCGTAATGACCGCAGGGCCGTCGTTTTCCTGCTGGGGCATCCGCACGACGGCAGGCTAAAACACGGCCTAGGCGGCGAGCGCGTCGTGCACTGCTTGGCGGCCGAGCATGACGGCCTTGCGCAGCAGCTGCGTGTCACGTTCCAAAGGGGATACTGTCGGCGCGTCGCTGGGCGGGCGAATTGACATGACCGTAGGAAGTTCGGTCAGCAGCTGTTCGTCTGCGATGTCGCGGGGATACTGCTGGACCCAGACGCTTCGCAAGCCAGGCAACGCCCGCGGCACGACCATGCTGTGCATGCGGCGCGGTTTCGTCGGACGCTCGGTCGCACGCCGGGTGCGCAGCACCAGGACATGCGTCGCGCCATTGGCAAGGGCCGTACGGAAAGGAAGCGGCTCGGCCACGCCGCCATCGACGTAACGCCTGCCTGCCAGGAAAACCGGCTTACCGGCGAGGACGGGCATGCACGCGGTGGCGCGCAGGGCCGTTTTCAGGTCCTCGACTTTCCGGATGTACGGCCGTAAGTCGACCGGCTGGCCGGTTTCGGCGTCGGTGGCCATCGGGTGGTAGCTCACCGGGTTGGCCAGGATCGCCGGGAAATCCATCGGCGTCAGTTCTTCGTAGACGGTGTCTACCAGGAACTTCGTGTCCAGCACGGGTTTGCCGCGAAAGAACCGCCACGGGTTGATGACCTGGTGCATGATCTCCGGATCCCACCAGCCGCGCATTCCGGACAAAGCACGCCCGGACAGCAGCCACGCGCCGTTCAGCGCACCGGCGGACGATCCGTACACGGCATCGAAACACCTGGTCAGGCCGAGTTCTTCGATGGCCATCACCATGCCGCTCGAATAAGTTCCCCTGCTGCTGCCGCCTTCGATCGCCAACGCGATGCGGTGTCCGTCGGCCCGGTAACCGGGGCGGCTGCCGTCCGCGTGACGACGAGAGATCAGACGCATAACAGGGTGCACAGATCAAGTTTGACATGAGCAGA
This sequence comes from Kibdelosporangium aridum, assembly GCF_900176515.1. Classification (GTDB taxonomy): domain Bacteria; phylum Actinomycetota; class Actinomycetes; order Mycobacteriales; family Pseudonocardiaceae; genus Kibdelosporangium; species Kibdelosporangium aridum. The sequence goes on along the minus strand of NZ_FWXV01000017.1, from coordinate 37,351 downwards.
ATGGGGGTATGCGCGCACTTGTCCTTGGCGGTGGTGGAATCGCCGGAGTCGCTTGGGAAGTCGGGATCCTGCACGGGCTCGGCGAAACGGTCCTCGACGTCGACATGATCGTCGGGACGTCGGCCGGCTCGATAGTCGCCGCGGCACTCGGCCACATCTCTCCTGCTGAGGCGTACCGGCTCCAGACCACACCGGCACCGCCGTCGGCCAACAACGCCGCTGGCCCGGTCCCGGACATCGACAAGCTGATGGAACTGTTCGGCAAGGCCTACAGTCTTCCTCCGGACGAGGCCGTGCGGATGGTCGCCGACGTCTCGTTGGCCGCGGAAACCATGCCCGAAGAGGCGTTCGTGAACGTGATCGGCAGGAACCTGCCGTCGCCCGAATGGCCGGACAGCAACATCTCGGTGGTCGCGTACGACACAGGTTCAGGCGAACGCACAGTGTTCACCCGTGATTCCGGTGTGGCTCTGGGACTCGCCGTCGCGGCGAGTTGCTCGGTACCCGGCGTCTTCCCGCCGATCACGATCGACGGAAAGCGCTACATGGACGGCGGAATCCGGATGTCCAACAACGCGGACCTGGTCGCGGACCACGACGAGATCCTGATCATCGCACCGATCGTGGAACTGGCGCCGCCACCGAACGCCAAGGTGATCACGCCGGACGAGGGCGCGATGAAGGCGATGGGTGCCAACGTCCTCGACCCCGCGAGCAGGATCCCGAGCGCCGAGGCCGGACTGCGGCAAGGCCAGTCCATAAAGCTGCACTGAAGTCGCGCGCGCGATCAGCCGGGTGTCGATACTGTCCCGCCTGTGGGAAAACGACTGTTCGTACTGACGTTGGCCTGGTCATCGGCACGCATCCAGCCAACTGGAACGTCGTCAACGTCGAAGCGTCGCAGCAGCTGGCGCAAGAGCTGGGCGTGCCGTTGAACGTGCACCTGCTGGAGTCCAAAGCAGACCCGGCAACCGACCAGATGGGAGTCTTGCGCCGGGCCGGAGCCCTGCGCCCCGGACTGCTGGCCAACCACGTGGTGCACGCGACGGACGCGGAACTGGACGAGCTTGCGACGCATGACGTTCGCATCGCCCACAACCCGCTTTCCAACATGCGCTTGGCATCCGGTGTGGCACGCGTGCCGGAGATGAAGGCCCGCACCATGAAGTTCGGCCTCGGCCTGGACGGCGGGACGAACGACACGTCCGACATGTTCAACAACATGCGGGCCGCGGTCGGCTTGCAGCGAGCTCAGTCCACGGATCCGGCCCGGTATCCCACGCCTGCCGACGCGCTGCGGATGGCGACGTTGGGTGGTGCCGAAGTCCTTGGACTGGAGGAGGAAATCGGTTCGCTGACGCCGGGGAAGAAGGCGGACCTGCAGGTGATCGACACGCAGGCACTGAACTTCGCGCCCAAGGTGGACTGGGCCAGTCAGGTGGTCTTCAACGCGCAGCCGGTGAACGTCCAGTGGGTGTTCGTGAACGGCGTGCCGCTGAAGAAGGACGGCAAGGTCACCGGTGACAACGGCCGGGTCATCGCGGACGCCCAAGCGGCCGCGGACCGCGTGCGGGAGTACCTCGGCCGCTGAGGCCGGAGTTGATCACTCTGCGGGCGCACCAAAGCGGCTGCCGCCGACGAGGGCGACAGCCGCTGGTGAGAGCAGATCAGACCGCGCGGGCCGACATCCGCTGGTGCATCGCGTGCTCGACCAACGTGATCAGGCTTTCCTTGGTGGATTCCCGATCTCGCGCGTCACACGTCACCACCGGCACCGACGGCTCGATGGTCAGCGCGTCCCGCACGTCTTCGACCCGGTGGTGCAGCACCCGCTCGAAGCAGTTGATCGCCACGATGTACGGCAGCTGCCGGTCCTCGAAGAAGTCGATCGCGGCGAACGCGTCGGCCAGCCTGCGGGTGTCCACCAGCACGATCGCGCCGATCGCACCGCGCACCAGGTCGTCCCACATGAACCAGAATCGGTGCTGGCCCGGCGTTCCGAACAGGTACAGGATCAGATCCGAGTCCAGCGAGACACGGCCGAAGTCCATCGCCACCGTGGTGGTGACCTTGTTCGGCGTGGCCGACAGGTCGTCGACGTCCTGGCTCGCCTCGGTCATCACCGCCTCGGTGGTCAGCGGCACGATCTCCGAGACCGCTCCGACGAACGTGGTCTTACCGACGCCGAACCCACCGGCGACGACGATCTTCGCGGACGTCGTCGCCTGACGCGCCACGGCCCGCGGGTTGTGAGGACTAGAGCCTGCGGAGCCCACTGAGCACCCTTTCCATGAACTCGATCGACGGCCGGTCCCCGACGACCATGCCGCTCTGGTGGATCAGCACGAGCCCCATGCCGGCCATGTCACCGATCAGCACCCGGGCAACGCCGAGTGGCAGACGCAAGTGTGCGGCCACCTCGGCGACCGAGCGCGTGTCGAGACACAGCCCGCAAATCGACCTGTGCTCGGGGAGCACAGCCGCCTCCGGCAGCCTTCCTCGGTCACTGGTCGACACCAGCGCCTCGATGGCCAAGTCGTAGTCGGACCGCGTGCGCCCACCGGTCTTCGTGTAGGGACGGACCAGCGAACCGGTCTCTGCGATCGGTTCAGCTCTGACCGGCTCCTCCCACTCCGTAGCGGCTGGCACCGCGGGAAGCTGGTCGGAGTTCCAGTCATTCTGCCTTGGCACTCCCGGGTCGCCGTACAGGCTAGCCCCTGGCCCACCGAACAACCTCGCTCGGTAGCCATCCAGGTCGATCCTGTTCGGTGGGTCCCCAAGTCCGTGCTCGGGCAGGTCCTCCCAACCTCGCTCCGGCATTTCCTCTTGCCTCCGCTCCGGCCGGCTCGGCAGCCGATGGTCTTGCTCGTCCAACGCCTCATCGGGCTCGTGATAGACCGCCACGTCGACCGCGGCGTCATCATCGTCGTCGGGGCCACCCGCGTCGGGCTCGTCGAATCGGAACCCGGTCGAAGCCCAGTCCCGATACGAAAAGTCCGCGCCGAACCGACCGCCTGAGGCTCGGTGACCTCTAGCCATCTGCTCTCACCCCGCCCAACCCGGCTTATCTTCGCTGCGCGCCTTGCAGCTGCGCCCGTAGTTCGGGCGTCATCTGCTGGCCGACTCGCTCGACCAGAAGCGTCATCTCGTAGGCGACCAAGCCTATGTCGCAGTTCGGTGCTGCGAGCACGGCGAGACAAGACCCATCCGAGATCGACATGAGGAAGAGATATCCCCTGTCCATCTCGACGACGGTCTGGTTGACCCCGCCTGCCTCGAAGCACCTCGCGGCGCCCTGGGTGAGGCTCACCAGGCCGGACGCCACCGCGGAAAGCTGTTCGGCACGGTCGCGGGGCAAGCCCTGGGACCCGGCCAACAGCAGGCCGTCTGCCGAAACCACCACCGCGTGCGCGACTCCGGGCACCTGCCGAACGAAATCGGTGATGAGCCAGCCGAAACTGCCTGGCTGGTTAGTCGTCGCGGTCGTCACTCCTGCTCCTCGTCTTGACGGCTCTCGACTGAATCCTGGTCACCAGCGTAAGACTCGGCCATCGCGTGCCTGCCTCGGCGGATGCCTTGCTGGAAGCTCGACATGCGGCCTCGGACCGCGTCTGCCGAACGTGGTGGCAACGCCGGCGCGCGCTGCGCCTGCTGCTGCGGCGATGCTGGTCTTGACGGCGCCGATCCAGGGATCAGCTGCGCCTTCGGTACCCGCTTGGGCAAACCGGCGGAGGTGACCACCTCAGGCGCTTTCTTGGTCAGTGCCTGTGCGGCCTGCCAGCCCTCGTCACCCGGCGACTGCCAGGCGGACTGCGCCGGGGTCGGCTCGGGCTGGGGCTCCGGCTCTGGTTGCGGCGCGGGCTGCGGTTCGGCGTGTGCGACCGGCTCCGGCTCGGCGTGCTGCTCAACGTGTGGTGAATCGCCGTTCATTGCTTCCACGTGTGCTGGCGGCGGAGGCGGCGGCGTCGCGTTGCCGGGCTCCCGGCGCGGTAGCGACGTCTCAGCGGCGGGCGCCGTCGAGCGGCCACGCTCGGACGCCGGGGCGCGCTTCTCGCTGTCGCCCTCCTCGAACCACTGGGACAGCACGGCCTCGTAGATCGGCAGTCGCTCGGTCGGCGCGTCGAGGTCCTGGTTCACCGGCTGGGGCGGTGGCGTCGGCCTCGGGTTCGCGGCTTCCCGTGCGGCTTTCTCCGCGGCGAAGGCGTCACCGAACAGCGACGTCGTCGCGTGCTGCTCCGGCTGCTCCTGCTGGAGCGGCTGGGCGTATGCGGTCGACTCGTCGTGCCCCGGCTGGTGGGGCGGCTGGTCGAGGCGGTCCGGCGCCCACCCGCCGGTGGCGGGCATGCTGCCGTTGGTCGCGTTCTCCGTCGCCGGCGGGTATGCGGGCGGCGGGTACGACGGCATCGACGTGAGGTTCGGGTCCGAGTCCTCCGGGCCACCCTCACGGCCGACCCTGGGCAGGCTGCCGGTGAACGCGTTGGCGATCCCGCCGCCCGGCCTGGACGCAGGCGGCGGCGTGCGCTGCCCGCCCATCGTCCCGGTGCCGCTCAGCGTGCCCGTCGGCGTGCCACCCATGGTGGTCTCAACGGGCGGCGCCAGGGTCGGGATACCACCGGTCGGGGTCAGGTTCGTGGCCTGCACGCCACGCGAGGACTGGATCAGCGACGCGGGGACGATGATCCGGGCGATCAGACCGCCGTCGATGTCCTCGTTGTCGCGCAGCCGGACCTGGATGTTGTGCCGCTGCGCCAGGCGCGCGACCACGTAGAGGCCCATTCGCCGGGTCACCGACACGTCCATGTCCGGCGGGTCGGCCAGGCGGCGGTTGGCCGCCTCGATCTCGTCGGCCGACATACCGACACCCTGGTCGGTGATCTGGATGGCCAGCTCCTTCTTGCGGGTGGCGGCCATCCGGACGGTGACCTTCTTCTCCGGCTCGGAGAACGAAGTCGCGTTGTCCAGCAGTTCGGCGATCAGGTGCACGAGGTCGTTGACCGCGCGGCCCTGGACGGCCACCTCGGGCGCGGAGAGCACCTCGATGCGGGCGTACTGCTCGACCTCGGACACGGCGGCACCGACCACGTCAGCCGCGGGCACGGGCCGCGTCAGCTGGCGGGAAAGACCGGTGCCCGAGAGCACCAGCAGGCTTTCGGAGTTACGCCGCATCCGGGTTGCCAGGTGGTCCAGCTCGAACAGGCTGGCCAGCTGGTCGGGGTCCTGCTCGTCCTGCTCGAGCCGGTCGATCAGGTTCAGCTGGCGTTCCACCAGCGCCTGCGAACGGCGGGACAGGTTGACGAAGATCGAGTTGACGTTGTCGCGCAACAACGCCTGCTCGGCCGCCATTCGGACGGCCTGTTCGTGCACCGCGTCGAAGGACCGGGCGACTTCACCGGTCTCCTCACGCGTGAACACCGGCATCGGCTCGACCGCGTGCTTGGACGCCGCGACCGGGTCCGGGTCGGCCAGGATGCGCTGCACCGTCTCCGGCAGCCTGGTGTAGGCCACGTCGAGGGCGTTGGTCCGCAGCACCCGCAGCGGCTTCAGGATCGAGCGGGTGACCAGGGCCATCAGGATCAGCGCGGCGATCAGCAGCGCGAGCACGATGGCCGCGTTGGTCCACGCCGAGTTGGTCCGCGCGGTGGCCAGCACGTCGGCACTGTTGCGCAGGTTGGTCAGCAGGTTCTCCTCGACCGTGCGCAACTTGTCGACGGTCACCGTGCCGTCCCTGACCAGCGCGGCCTTGTCGATGCCCAGACCCTGGTTGTTGTCGGCCTTGTTGAAGGCCGTCGACTTGATCCGCTCCCGGTCGTCGACCTCGGGGCCGGACACGGTGTCGGAGTAGAACTGCAGTTCCTGCGGGGTCGCGTTGGCCCGGAACGAGGCCTGCGCGGCCTGGAAGCTCGCTTCCGCGGCGCGTGCCTCCTCGAGCAGGCCGGACGGGAAGCTGTTCACCGTGGCCGCGATCTGCAGTGCCGCGTTCTCCTGCGAGGCGAATTCCTTGGTCTCCGAGAGACCCTGCACCGTGGTGGCCTGACGCAGCAGGTCCCGGTCGGTGACCGCGGTGTTGACCTCACGGCCCAGCTGGACGAGCGCCTCGATGATCGAGGTGTACGCCGCCTTCACCGCGATGTGCGGGTACTCGGTCTCCTTGGCCGCCTGGCGCAGCGCGTCGAGACCCGCCAACCGCTGCAGACCGCGGTTGTAGCGCTCGAGCGCACCCTCGTCGTCGGTGTTCACGCGCTGGGCGGCTTCGCTGAGCTGCTGCCTGGCGTTGTTCACCGTGTTGATCTGACCGTCCAGCTCGGCTCTTGCCGCGTTGCGGTCCGCCGCCACGTTGTCGACCGCGAGCGTGCGTTCCTTCTGCAGCTCATGCACGACCTTGGTGACGTTGTTGGCCAGATCCACCTGGTTGACCGTCTGGCGGAAGGCTTCGGCGCGCTCAAGGTCTTCCTGCGCACGCAGGCCACCGAGCGCGAGAGCTGTCAAGGTCGGGATGATGAGCACGGCGAGGACCTTGGTGCGCAACCTCCAGTTGCGCATGCGCCATGGCGACCCGGCGCGGGCGGTCTTGCCGCCGGGCGCGCGAGTCCCTTGGGGCCTGGCACCTATGTCGGCCGGCTCGCCGCCTGGCATCACCGCCTGGCGGCCGAACCCCGAGCTACCTGCGACCCCAGCGTTCTGGTCGGGCACTCCCAGCACACTCCCTGCGTTTGAGCCAGTAGCCCGGTACCCGGAAGGCCAGCTCGAACGGACGATTTACCGCAATGAGTAGGACAGCGAACGAGACACGTGTCTCGTTCGACACCGAACGTCAGGTCACATAGCTCCAGTCCTCACAACCTGTCGCTTCGGCTCGCGGCAGCCAATCCACTCAGCCTCGAGCCGGGCATGCCAAAAACCGTCCGGCGCGAAGCATCGCGGCCCAAGGCCACCTAGGTCAACCCATCCCGACCTGGGTCGTCCTCGGCGGCCACGGTGTTCCCCTCGAGACTTCTCGGCTGTCGGTACGACGGCTCGATGCCATCGGCCCGGCACCCGGGCAGCCTCCTCCCTACATCGGTGGCGCTCCACCTCACTGTGGGCACAGAAGGTAGCGAAAACTATGCGCTGATGTAAGCCTATCGGGGAGGTTTGCCGGACAGTCACCTGGCAACCACCGCTACCGGAACGATCGTTTTGTGTCGGAATAGCCTCTTCGGAGGGGCGGATTCCGCCATTCGAGTGCAATTCATCCCGCAGGTGCAACGGTCTGTAGCCCATTGTCACAACGGCTTCGCAGTCCCTACGGTGGCCTGACCGATGTCGCCGCTGGGAGGAGCGGATATGTGGCGTCGCTCATTCGGCCGAGGATGCATGTCGATCATCGGGGTGGCGGTTCTCACACTTTCGGGATGCGGATTACTCGGGGATTCGGACAACTCCGGCACCGCCGGAACGACCACGGTCAAGATCTCGGTGATGCCGACGATCGACCTCGCCCCGTTCCACCTCGCGATGCGTAACGGCTACTTCGAAGCCGAGGGCCTGAAGATCGAATCGTCGGTCGCGCCGAGCGGACCGGCGTCGGTGGCCAAGATGGTCTCCGGCGAAGTGGACATCGCCTACGGCAGCTACACGCCGTTCTTCACGGCCAAAGCCCAGAACACCGCCGATATCAAGATCATCGCCGCGTGTTCGTCCGCCGGGCCGTCGAGCACGATGGTCGTGACAGTGCCGGGGTCGTCGGTCAAGTCGATCACCGACCTGCCGGGCAAGCGGGTGGCGGTGACCGCCCGGGGAACCATGTCGGACCTGTTGACCATGTCCGCGCTGAAGACGGCCGGCGTGGACTACCAGAGCATCCAGTGGGTCACGATGCCGTTCCCGGACACACCGGCGCGGCTGCAGCGCGGTGACGTGGACGCGGCGTTCCTCACCGAACCCTTCATCACGCAGGCGATCCAGACCGTCGGCGCCGTTCCGTTGTTCGACACCGCGACCGGACCGACCACCGGCCTGCCCACCGCCGGGTACGGCGCGACCGCGGCCTATGTGGCCTCACACGGCCAGGCCGTCGCCGCGTTCCAGCGCGTGATGGATCGCGCGACCAAGGAGGCATTGGCGGATCGGTCGAAGATCGAGCCGCTGCTGGTGGAGTTCGCCAAGGTCACGCCGGAGATCGCCAAGTCGACGAAGCTGCTGACCTTCGAGTCCCAGGTGGACATCACGTCGATCCAGCGGGTGCCCGACCTGATGCGCGACTTCGGGTTCATCAACCAGCGTGTCGACGTCGCCTCGATGATCTAGTGCGGGCGCTGATCGGGCTCGCCGTCTTCGCCGCGCTGTGGCAGGCCCTGTTCTCGCCACCCTTTCACGTGGTGCTGCTCCGGCTGGTCGAACTGTTGGGGCAGCGCGGTTTCCAGCTCGACATCATCGCCAGCGTGCTGGCGTGGGCGATCGCGATGGGGATCGCCATCGCGATCGCCGTGCCTGCCGGACTGGTCCTGGGCAGCGTGCCGCTGCTGCGCACGGCGACCCGCGCGGTGATCGAGTTCCTCCGCCCGATCCCCTCGGTGGCGCTGATCCCGCTGGCCATCGTGGCGATGGGCGGCGGATCGGATACGAAGATCGCACTGGCCGTGTACGCGTCGGTCTGGCCGATCCTGTTCAACACGATCTACTCGATGGCCGAGATCGATCCGTTGCTTGTGGACACCGCGCGGTCGTTCGGCTTCCGGCGGCCCCGGATCCTGCTGACCGTGGCCCTGCCGCACGCGGCGCCGTTCGTGTTCACCGGCATCCGGCTGGCCGGCTCGATCGCGCTGATCCTGATCGTCAGCACGGAATTCCTGGCCGGAGCGCCGCGCGGGATCGGCACGTTCATCCTCAACGCGAGCAGCGGCGCGGGCCGTCTCGACCTCGTACTGGCCGGGACCCTGGTCGCCGGGGTGTTCGGCTTCCTGGTCAACGCGGGCCTGGAACGCTTGGGCCGCAAGCTTTTCCGGTGGCAGCCATGAACCTGCTGCGGAGTTTTGCCCGCAACTGGGCGTTCTTCATCGGCATCGTGGTCGTCTGGCAGCTGGTCACCGCCGCCGTACGCAGCCCGTTCTTCCCCACGCCCGCGACGATCGCGGATCACCTTGGCCGGTTGCTGCTCACCGACGCCGTCGTGCACGACATCCTGCCGAGTGTCGGGCGGATTCTGGGCGGGTGGCTGATCGCCGTCGCGATCGGCGTGACCCTGGGTACCGCGCTCGGGCTGACGAAGACCGGAATGGCTTACGTCGGTTCGCTTTTCGCGTTCTTCAGGGCGATTCCACCACCCGCGTTGATCCCGGTGTTCATGATCTTGTTCGGAATCGACACGACCATGAAACTGGCCACGATCGTTTTCGGCGCGCTGTGGCCCGTCCTGCTCAACACGGTCGACGGAGTCCGGTCCGTCGATCCGGTGAAAACGGACATCGCGCGGGCATTCCGGATTTCACCGCACCTCCGGCTTTTCATGATCGTCATACCGGCGGCATTGCCGAAGATATTCGCCGGGCTGCGAATCAGTTTGTCGATCGCGCTGCTGCTGATGGTCGTCTCGGAGATGGTCGGCGTCACCAACGGCATCGGCTACCAGCTGCGATACGCCCAAGACCAGTTCAGCTTCCCGGACATGTGGGCGTGGGTCGTGCTACTCGGCGCGCTCGGCTACGTGTTCAACACGCTGTTGCTGGTTCTCGAGCGCAGCGCGTTGCACTGGCAGTCAGATTCCAACATCAGCTAGATCCAGAAGTTTGCCAACAGTTGCCGCCAGGTCGGGCAGACGGTTACTCCATTCGGGGTTTTGACCGGAAAGGGCGATCAATTGAGGCGAAGAGAAACCGGTCGGCAACCCATTGTGACCGACCAGTAGTCGGCCCTAGAGTCTCGCCGGTACGTCGGGGAGCGACCTTGCGAAACATTCACATCAGCAAGAACTCGAGGAGAGGCAATGCCTAGACGCGGCGACACCCGGTCGCGCGTGTGGATCCCGATCACCTCCATCGCCGTCGCCCTGTTGACCGCGCTCAGCGGCTGCAGTGCGCTCAACGGCTCGTCCAACAACCCGAGCGGTGGCGGCTCGGGAACAGCCGGGCCGATCGAAAAGCCCAAGCTCAAAGTCGGTCTGCTACCTGTGGTCGACGTCGCCCCGCTGTACCAGGCGGTCGAGAAGGGCTACTTCAAAGAGCAGGGCCTCGACGTGGAGCCGATTGTGCTGGCCAGCGGCCCGAAAGCGGTGGAGAGCGTGATCTCCGGTGAGATCGACATCGCCTTCACCAGCTACCCCGGCGCGTTCGTCGCGCAGTCCAAGGGCGTGGCGAACCTGAAGATCGTCGCCGACGCGTACGCGGCGAGACCAGGTCACCTCGCGCTGGTCGCGACACCGAACTCGACGATCAAGAAGCCTGAGGACGTCGCCGGCAAGAAGATCGCGGTGACCAGCAAAGGGTCCATCTCCGACCTTGGCGTGATGTCGGTGCTGTCGGCGCAGAACATCCCGGTCGACAAGATCCAGTGGATCCCGATGACCTTCCCGGACATGGGCCCGGCGATGAAGGCGGGCAACATCGACGGCGCGGTGGTCGCCGAGCCGTGGTTCACCAGGACCGCCAAGGAGTTCGGCGCGATGTCCATCGTCGACGTCTCGTCCGGCCCGACGGCCGACATCTCGATGTCCGGCTGGGCCGCGATGGACAAGGTGACCAGCGCGAACCCCAACTCGTTCGCCGCGTTCCAGCGCGGGCTGGCCAAGGGTGTCGCCGACGTGAAGAGGGACCGGACGGTCCTCGAGCCGATCCTGATCACGCACGTCAAGATCGACCAGCAGACTGCTCCGCTGGTCACGATCGCGGACTACCCCGAGCGGGCCGACGCGATCCGGCTGCAGCGGGTCGCCGACCTGATGCTGGAGTTCAAGGTGATCAGCGAACGTCTGGACGTCAGCAAGATGCTGCTGGAGCCGTCAACGAACTGATGCGCGCGAGAAGTCTGTCAAGCCCGGGGATCACACATCCCCGGGCTTCTTCTGTTCATCGGCAGCAGGATGGCTCGCACGCAGTAACCGTGTCCGGCTGGACGGAGCAACCCGCTGCTCCTGCGCGGCTAGGCCGAACGGCCGGATTTCCATACCGTCATGGGTTGACGGAACGTGAGCAATTTGTCGAAAACCGTCGCCAGTCTCTACAGTGACCCCCTGGCATCGCCGGGTGACCCGCCTTCCAACCGCTCATGGAGTTCGGTGTGTTCATCTCCGCAGCGTCGCCGCTCGACGCCGCACCTGTGATCTCGTCTGTCGGTGAACCGGGGTGATCCGGTTTCTCCGCGGCCTGGTGGGGATCGTCGTCATCCTCGCCGCATGGCAGCTCGGCTCGTTCACCGGGCTGTTCCCCCAGGACTACATTCCGCCGCCGACCACGGTCATCCCCCGGATGTTCGAGCTCTTCGGGCCGACCTTCAACGCGAACGACACGAGCTCGACCAGCAGCCACTTCATCGACGACCTGGTCGCGACCATGCTGACCTGGTTGCTCGCCCTGCTGATCGCCATCGGGATCGCCGTCCCGCTCGGGCTGATCCTCGGCAGCATCCCGTCGGTGCGGATGGCGACCAGGGTGATCATCGAGTTCCTCCGGCCGATCCCGTCGGTCGCGATCATCCCGCTGATCATCGTGATGCTCGGCTCCGGCGTGGAAACCAAGATCACACTCGCGGTGTACGCCGCGGTCTGGCCGATCCTGTTCAACACGATCTACGCGCTGGACGAGATCGACCCGCTGCTGCTGGACACCGCACGGTCGTTCGGCCTTGGCAAGGCGCGGACCATGTTCACCGTCGGCCTGCCGCACGCGGCGCCGTTCATCTTCACTGGTGTCCGGCTGGCCAGCGCGGTCATCCTGATCGTGGTGATCAGCGTCGAGTACCTGGCAGGCGGCGTGATCGGGATCGGGAAGTTCACGCTGGACTGGGCAAGCGGCTCCGGCCGCCAGGACGTGATCCTCGCCGTGACGATCCTGGCCGGCGTGATCGGCTACCTGCTCGACGGCGGATTCCTGAAGCTGCAGCGGGTGCTGTTCAAGTGGAACACCGTGGAGGCGGGCAAATGACGCACCTGAGGGGTTTCGCGCAGCGCTGGGTGGTGTTCGTCGGCGTTCTGGTGGTCTGGCAGCTGCTGACCATGGCCAGCGGGTCGAAGTTCTTCCCCACCCCGGTGTCGATCGTGCAGGCGGGTGCCGAGCTGTGGTTCGGCGGGCCCGCGTCGCAACTCGGCTTGCACGACAACGTGTTCACGCACATCCTGCCGAGTCTCGGCAGGCTGCTGACCGGCTGGCTCGGCGCCGCGGTCGTCGGGATCACGCTGGGCATCGCGCTCGGCCGCTCCAAGCACGGCGTCGACTACTTCGGCCCGCTGTTCGCGTTCCTGCGGTCCATCCCGCCGGTGCTGCTGCTGCCGTTCTTCATGGTGATCTTCGGGATCGAGTCGCCGCAGAAGATCGCGTTGATCGCGTTCGGGGCGCTCTGGCCGATCCTGCTCAACTCGGTGGACGGTGCCCGCTCGGTCGACGCGGTGAAGACCGATACCGCGCGGTCGTTCCGGATCCCGCGCGGTCAATGGATCTTCATGGTCGTGCTGCCTGCCGCGCTGCCGAAGATCTTCGCCGGCCTGCGGGTCTCACTGTCGTTGTCCTTGGTGTTGATGGTGATCTCCGAGCTGGTCGGCGCGGCCACCGGCATGGGCACCCAGCTCGTCGACGCACAGCGGCAGTACGAGTACACCGACATGTGGGCGATCATCCTGCTGCTCGGCGTGCTCGGTTACGCACTGAACAGCTTGTTGCTGGCGGTGGAGCGGCGCGTGCTCTCCTGGCAACCCACCCGAAACACGCAACCGAGTACCGTTAAGGCCGGAGGCTGAACTTTTATGACGCCAATGCTGGAAGTTGCCGGTCTTCGGCACACGTACGGCTCCGGGCCGACCGCGCACACCGCGGTGCAGAACCTCACCTTCGAAGTGGCCACTGGCGAGCTCGCGTGCATCGTGGGCCCGTCGGGCTGCGGCAAGTCGACGCTGCTGCGCTGCATCGCCGGGCTGATCAAGCCCTCCGCGGGCACGGTGTCGTTGCACGGCGACAAGATCGACCGCACGCCAGAGGACCTGGCCGTGGTGTTCCAGGACTACAGCCGCTCGCTGTTCCCGTGGCTTTCGGTGCGCGGCAACGTCGAATTCCCATTGCGTTCACGCGGTGTCTCGCGGGCCGACCGCCGCAAGCGTGCCGCGGAAGCGTTGGAGTGGGTGGGCCTGTCCGGCGCGGGTGCGAAGTACCCGTGGCAGCTTTCGGGCGGTATGCAGCAGCGCGTGTCGATCGCGCGTGCGTTGGCGTGCCAGCCGTCGTTGCTGCTGATGGACGAGCCGTTCGCGTCGGTCGACGCACAGACCAGGTTCGAACTGGAGGACCTGCTGCTGCGCGTGCGCCACGAGCACGAGAGCACGGTTCTGCTTGTCACGCATGACATCGACGAGAGCGTGTACCTCGGTGACCGCGTGCTGGTGCTGTCCAAGTCGCCCGCGTCGATCGTGGCTGACTTGACAGTGGATCTGCCTGCCCAGCGCGACCAGATCACCACCCGTGAGTCGAAGAACTTCGTCGCACTGCGCGGCGAGGTCGCCCGGCTGCTGCACAACCAGCCGGCCGCTGAGCCGGAGCCGGTCAAGCGGCCGACTCCGTCATCGGCCGACGACCAGGCCGCCGCTCAGCGCTTCCTCGAGGCCGAGCGCGAGCAGGCCCGGCAGACCAGCCACTAGTTCAACATCGGGTTTGATGACCGGCACGCGCGACGGCGGTGCCGGTCGTCCATAAAGGACTGTCTCATCGGTCCCCCGGCACCTTCACACCGTCCACTTCGGTCAGAATGCGTATCGGCAACGGTTTCGGCAATGACTGAACCGATCGGCCGCGGTACACGTGATGTGTTAATGCGGGCGCGCCGAGGACGAGAACGAGGTCGTATGGGCTCTACGCACTGGCGATCGCCGGGCGTCTGCCAGCATCCAGGCTGGCCACAAGGTCCTTGACTGAACTTAATGCTCCATTTGACGTACGGCCTTGGGAAAATCGCCGCGTTCGTGGCACCGGAAAATGGCTCCTCAGGGAGTAATGATCATATTTGTTCCTCCCGCGAGGACAATCTTCGGCGGCCCCGGTGATGCTTCCTACCTGCGCGTACCCTCGACCATGGCGACGACTGCAGATTCCTGCAAGCCGAGGGCGCAGATCACGCGAAATGGCACTTCAGCGGTGCCTTGATTGCCCAAGATCGTCGCCAGCCGGAAGGCAGGGAGCAGATCCCTGATGACTTCGTGAAGAGTACTCACGATCATCTTCTGGGAATGCTCGGCCCGATGGTGTATAAAACACCGCACAGAAACACGTTAGGTGACTGATCGCGTACGGGGCAGTGTCAGATCGTGTCACTCGTGTCTCATCTGTTCCAGATCCTCACTCCCAGATAAGGCATCACATGCTTGGAAGAGGCAGTAGGTCTGTTCATAGTCGCCGCGCCGCGATCAGCGTCCTGGGAACCGCGAGCCTGCTCGCGGCGCTGAGCGGCTGCGGACTTCTCGGCGGATCGAGCAACGACGGTGGCAGCGGTGGCGGCAGCAACGGTCAGCTCGAACGTACCCAGATCACCGTCGGGGCCATGCCGATCATCGACTCGGCACCGATCCACATCGCGGCGCAGAAGGGCTTCTTCAAGGAACAGGGCCTCGACGTCAAGCTGGAGACAGTCACCGGTGCCGCGACCGCGATCCCGAAACTGATCAACGGCGAGCTGCAATTCACTTACGGCGCATACGTTCCGGTGTTCCAGGCGCAGGCGAAGGGCACCGGTGACTTCAAGTTCGTCGCCGACAGCTACCAGACGGCCGAGAACATCTTCGTGATCATGGTGGGCCGCGACTCGACCATCAAGACCCCGAAGGATCTTGAAGGCAAGAAGATCGCGACGAACACGAAGAACAGCATCACGGACCTGCTGGCCAAGTCCGCCATGGAGACCGCGGGCGTGAACCACTCGACGGTGACCTGGGTCGAGTTCCCCTTCCCGGACATGCAGGCCAGGCTGGACAACAAGCAGATCGACGCCGCGGTGATCCTCGAGCCGTACGTCACGCAGGCCGCCCGTGCGATCGGAGCAGTGCCGATCCTGGACACCTCACAGGGCCCGACCTCGAACTTCCCGATCTCCGGCTACACCGGGATGTCCAAGTTCGTCGCCGAAAACCCGAAGACGACCGAAGCATTCCGCCGCGCACTGGTGAAGGCCAGCGAAGTGGCCCGCGACCGAACCGTGGTGGAAGAAGCGGTGGTCCAGTACGCCAGGCTGGAGAAGCAAGTGGCGCAACTCGTGCGCATCGGCACATTCCCAACCAGTGTGGACCGCACCCGCCTGCAGCGAACCGTTGACCTGATGAAGCAGTACAACATGTTGCCCGCCAACGCGAACATCAACATCGACTCGATGATCTTCACCCCACCAGCCAGCTGAGACCCGCGACCGGCGGTATGTCCATATGAGACAGACCGCCGGTCAGGTCATCATCGGGCTGGTCGCACAGGCCACGCTCGACCCACCGCGCAAAGCAACGCCCTCGGGGGGCCGACCAAGCCGCCGCCGGTCCCATGAGGAGCGGGACCAATAAAGCCTGCCGAGCTGACGACGGATCCGCATCCAGTGCTGGCCCGGTTGCGCAGTCCGTGAGCTGCCGGACAAGCCGCCGCGGCCAGAAAAAGCACCGGACAAGGCCCCGCCCATCCATGAACCGCCCGGCAAACGCCGCCGATGGGCGGTCGCCGCGCAGGGCAGCGTTGCCGTTGGGCGACCGACCAAGCCACCACCGGTCCCCTGAACGGGCCGATAAAGGCTGCGCCAGTCCATGAGCTGCTGCCCGACAACCCGCCGCCGAACGACAGATCAACCGTTGGCCCGTGGGTGGCGGGCAAGGCACCGGCCAAGGGTTGCCCAGCCACCCACGAGGTTTGTCAGCGCCAGCGGAAGTGCCAGCGGCGCAAGCGGATCAGGCCGCGCGACAGCTGCGGCAGTGTGCCGGGGATGCGGGGGCAGAACGACCGGTGTTCGTTGGCGATCACCAGGGCGTGGTGCAGTTCGGTTGGCGGGGCGGACACCGACAGCATCATCTCGCGCGCTCCGAGCATCACCAGGGTCGCGCCGAAGCGGTCTTCCCAGCTGCGCAGGATCGCCGAAATCCCTGGCCTGCCAAGGCGCGCGGGCACGTCGGCCGGGCGGCTGGCTTCCACTAAACCGAGGCGGTAGGCGGGGCGCTTGTTGGCGAGCATCACCGCGCCGGTGATGCCTGCCTCGGCCTGCGGGTCGTGCCGGTCGACTGCGCGACGGGCCGACTCGGGCACGAAGTTGACCTCGGGTGGGATGCCGAGGCCGCCCGCTGGCACGAGCACCGGCCACAACCGGGTCCGCGAGTACTCCGCGACCCGGTCGAGGTACGCGTGCGGGTCGGTCAGCACCGCGTCGGTCAACCAGATCTCACCGTGCCAGCTGCCCAGCGCCGCCGGTGCGATCGTCATAGCCGTCATAGCGAACCCCTCGCCTCGAACGTGTGTTCGAATATAACCGTAGCGGAGGGGTCCGACAATCTGATTCAGCCGATCTCTGGCACCGGGGGTCCCAGCAGGTCGTCGGCGTCCACGATCGTGTACGCGTATCCCTGTTCGGCCAGGAAGCGCTGCCGATGAGCCGCGTATTCGGTGTCCAGTGTGTCGCGGGAGACCACCGAGTAGAAGTGCGCTTGGCGCCCGTCGGCCTTCGGCCGCAACAGCCTGCCGAGGCGCTGCGCCTCCTCCTGGCGCGACCCGAACGTGCCGGACACCTGCACGGCCACCGAGGCCTCGGGCAGGTCGATGGAGAAGTTCGCGACCTTCGAGACCACCAGGGTGGGCAGTTCGCCGTTGCGGAACGCGTCGAACAAGGCTTCGCGTTCCTTGTTCTTCGTCGAACCCTGGACGATCGGGGCGTTCAACTCCGCGCCCAGTTCGTCCAGCTGGTCCAGGTACGCACCGATCACCAGTGCGGGCTCGCCCGGGTGCTTCTCCAGGATGCTGCGGACCACCGGCAGTTTGGTCCGAGCCGTCGAGCAGATCTTGTAGCGCTCCTCCGGCTCGGCCGTCGCGTACTTCAGGCGCTCCGCATCGGTCAGCGTCACGCGCACCTCGGTGCACTCGGCCGGGGCGATCCAGCCTTGTGCCTCGATGTCACGCCAGGGCACGTCGTAACGCTTCGGGCCGATCAGCGAGAAGACGTCGCCTTCCCGGCCGTCCTCGCGCACGAGGGTCGCGGTGAGGCCGAGGCGGCGACGGGACTGCAGGTCCGCGGTCATCCGGAAGACCGGCGCGGGCAGCAGGTGGACCTCGTCGTACACGATCAGGCCCCAGTCACGGGAGTCGAACAGCTCAAGGTGCCGGTATTCGCCCTTGGTCTTGCGCGTGATCACCTGGTACGTCGCGATGGTGACCGGGCGGATTTCCTTGCGCTCACCGGAATACTCGCCGATCTCGTCCTCGGTCAGCGACGTGCGCGCGATGAGTTCACGCTTCCACTGCCGCCCGGCGACCGTGTTCGTCACCAGGATCAGCGTCGTCGCCTGCGCCTCGGCCATCGCGGCCGCACCGACGAGAGTTTTACCTGCGCCACAAGGCAATACGACGACGCCCGAGCCGCCTGCCCAGAACGTCTGGGCAGCGGTGCGCTGGTAGTCGCGCAGTTGCCAGCCGTTCTCGTCAAGGGCGATGGGGTGCGCCTCACCGTCGACATAGCCCGCCAGGTCCTCGGCCGGCCAGCCGACCTTGAGCAGGACCTGCTTGAGCCGTCCACGCTCGCTCGCGTGCACGACGACCGTGTCGTCGTCGATCCGCGCGCCGAGCATCGGAGCGACCTTTTTGTTCCGCAGCACCTCTTCGAGCACCGCGCGGTCGAGGGCGTTCATCACCAGGCCGTGCGCCGGGTTGTGCAGCAACTGCAGCCTGCCGAACCGGCTCATCGTGTCCACGACGTCGATCAGCAACGGCTGCGGCACGGGATAGCGCGAGTACCGCGACAGGGCGTCGACGACCTGTTCGGCGTCGTGCCCGGCGGCGCGGGCGTTCCACAGCGCCAGCGGCGTCACCCGATAGGTGTGCACGTGCTCGGGGGCACGTTCCAGCTCGGCGAACGGCGCGATGGCCATCCGAGCCTCGTCGGACAGTGGATGATCGACTTCGAGCAGCAGCGTCTTGTCGGACTGCACGATCAGCGGGCCGTCGGTCACTGTGTAGTACAACTCCTCATCCGCAGGATCTCCCCAGTGTGCCAACACGGCGAGCGCTCGCAAAAATCCCGGCCATTCCGGCCTGATGACAGCCTTCCGAGAGGTAGCGTGACCCCGTCTCAACCCGATCAAGCTGGGGACCCGATGACCTATCCACCGCAGGGGAACTATCCACCGCAACAGGGTGGCTACCCACCGCCCTACCCGCAGCAGCCGCCGCCCCAGTACCCGCAGCAGCAGCCCGGCTACCCGCCGCCGTCCGGTGGTTTCCCGCAGCAGCCGTACCCGCAGTCGCCCGCGGGCGGCTTTCCACAGCAGCAGTACCCGCCGCCCCCTGCAGGCGGATACCCCCAACCTCCCGCAGGCGGATACCCACCGCCGCCGGCCGGATTCCCACCACCGAACCTGCCGCCGCCGATGCCGCAGAAGAACCCGCGCTCGAAGGTCGTCCTCGGCGTCGTGGCGCTCGGTGTGGTCGGACTGATCATCTTCGGGATCATCAACTGGGGTACGGGCGCGGCATCGGCCGAGGCTGGTGACTGCATCAAGGTCGTTTCGGCGTCCAGCGCGGAGGCCGAGAAGGCCGAATGCGGCAGCCAGGAAGCCGTGTACAAGGTCGCCAAGAAGCTGGACAGCTCGTCCGACGCGTGCCCCAAGGGCGACTACACGGAGTGGACCAGGCGCAGCCGCCGGGACACGATGAAGCTCTGCCTGATGCTCAACGCCAAGGAAGGCGACTGCTTCAAGATCTCGGCCAGCGGGCTCAACCAGACCGACGAGCGTGTCCCGTGTGGCCCGTCCGCACCGTACAAAGTGGTCAAGGTCGTGACCGGCACGGCCGACAAATCGGCTTGCGCCAGGGGAAATGTGGCAGCTGTCTACTCGGAGCCGGCCACGACCCTCTGTATCGCCAAGACCTAGTCGGCGACGTTTCCGTGCGCGATGACCTTGGTTATCCGCGCACGGATCAACAGTTCCTCAGGCACCGCGTTGCGTTTGCCGTATGCCTCGGCCTTGTCCTCACCCATGTAGCGAGCCGCGATCTTGGTCGCCCAGATCAGTGACTCGTCCAGATCGTCCACGATCGCGGCCTCCGCGTGGAAGACCACGTACGAGTACGGCGGCTGCTGGTCGTCGACGCACAGCGAGAAGCGCGGGTCCCGCCGGAGTGCCTTGCCCTTCAGCGACTCCGCGCCGGTGTTGAAGATGATCTCGTCGTAGCCGTCCTGCTCGTTGAGCAGAAACCAGATCGGGGCCACATGGGCCGCGCCGTTGGCCCGGACGGTGGCGAGCTTGCCGGTGCGGGTGCCCGCCGATGCGAATTCCCACCACTGTTCCCGTGACATGTTGTACATAGCGATCACAATGACGCACCGCGCCGCACGACACATTTCGGCACGTCACGAAGCGCTACCGGCACGGGCTGTTCGGGCGATTCGATCCGCGTTCTCGGATGCGATCCGCACATCGACCCGCAGATGCGGATCTTGATCGACACGGGGTTGATTGAGCACGCAATCGGGAGCAGGCTCGAACACTGGTGAGCGTGATCACACTCACCAGTTCCCGAGCCCACCACCGAGCCAGCGTTGGAGGCGCTATGCGGATCACCGTCAGCGTCGACGGGACCAGGTACACGGACGATGTCGAGCCTCGCATGTTGCTTGTGCACTACTTGCGCGAGCGGCTCGGCAAGACCGGAACCGTGGTCGGATGTGACACCAGCAATTGCGGGGCTTGTACCGTGCATCTGGACGGGCACAGCGTGAAGTCCTGCTCAGTCCTCGCGGTCCAGGCCGACGGCTGCGAGGTCACCACCATCGAGGGACTTGCCCGCGACGGCCAGATGCACCCAGTCCAGCAAGCATTCCACGACAACCACGCGTTGCAGTGCGGGTTCTGCACACCGGGCATGATCATGCAGGCGATCGACCTGCTCGCCGACGACCCGGATCCCGACGAGAACGCGGTCCGGCACGGCCTTGAGGGAAACCTCTGCCGCTGCACCGGTTATCAGAACATCGTGCGCGCGGTCCGTGATGCCGCGCAGAAGATGGCACCCGGCGCGGGTCCCGCCGCCGAACAGGTTTCCGACACAGAGATCACTTCTCGGGCACCGAGCCACACGGGAGGCGGTAACTGATGACCGCCGGGCAGATCGACACTGCTGAGCCTTCGCAAGAAATCGGCAAGGCCCGGCTGCGCAAGGAAGACGCTCGTCTGATCACCGGACGCACCCGGTGGACCGACAACCTCACGTTGCCCGGCATGCTGCACCTCGCCGTGCTGCGCAGCCCGATGGCACACGCCAAGATCGTCAGCATCGACGTGTCCGCGGCCCGCGAAATGCCCGGTGTCATCGCGGTCTTCACGGCCAAGGACCTCGATCCGGCCGGTGAGATCGGCGTGCCGTGCGCATGGCCGGTCACGCCGGACATGAAGCACCCGCGGCGGCCGATCCTCGCCGCGGACCAGGTCAACTTCGCCGGCGAAGGCGTCGCCGTCGTAGCCGCGCGCAGTGCCGCCGAGGCCGAGGACGCACTGGAATCCATCGACATCGAGTACGACGAGCTCCCTGTCGTGCTGGACATGGAAGCCGCGTTGGCCGAAGGCGCGCCACTGGTCCACGAGGACCTTGGCACGAACCGCAACGCCTTGTGGATCTTCGACTCCGGTGAGGCAGGCACCGGCGGCGACGTCGAGCAGGCCATCCAGGGCGCCGAAGTCACACTCACCCGCCGGTTCCGCCAGCAGCGGCTGATCCCGGCGTTCATGGAGCCACGCTCCACCGTCGTCGACCCGACCGGTCCCCAGCTCACCGTCTGGTCGTCCACCCAGATCCCGCACATCCTGCGCGTGATGACCGCGCTGACGCTCGGCGTGCAGGAGCACAAACTCCGGGTGATCGCGCCCGATGTCGGCGGCGGTTTCGGCGGCAAGATCGCCGTGCTGCCCGAGGAACTGATGACCATCCTGGTCGCCCAGAAACTCGGCAAACCGGTGAAGTGGACCGAAAGCCGGTCGGACGCCATGATCACCGCGCACCACGGCCGCGACCAGATCCAGGACATCACCGTCTCGGCCAACCGCGACGGCACGGTGACCGGCCTGAAGGTCGAACTGCTCGCCGACATGGGCGCGTACCTCGGCGTGGTCGCGCCGGGCGTGCCGTTGCTCGGCGCGTTCATGTACAACGCGATCTACAAGATCCCCGCGTACCGGTTCGTGTGCACGAACGTGTTCACCAACAAGACGATCACCGACGCCTACCGCGGCGCCGGTCGTCCGGAGGCCACGTTCGCGATCGAACGGATGATGGACGAGCTGGCCGCCGAGCTCGGCATGGATCCGATGGCAGTGCGGGAAAAGAACTGGATCAAGCACGAGGAGTTCCCGTTCACCACGGTCGCCGGGCTGACGTACGACTCGGGCAACTACGAAGCCGCGACCGAACGGGCCATGCAGCTGTTCGACTATGAAGGCTTGCGGCGTGAGCAGGAAGCGCGCCGCGCGTCGAACGACCCGGTCCAGCTCGGCATCGGCATCTCGACGTACACGGAGATGTGTGGCTTGGCGCCGTCCCGGGTGCTCGGCTCGCTGGCATACGGCGCAGGCGGTTGGGAAAGCGCGTCAATCCGCATGCTGCCGACCGGCAAGGTCGAGGTCATCACGGGTTCGTCCGCGCACGGCCAAGGCCATGAGACGGCGTGGAGCCAGATCGTGTCCGACCAGCTCGGCGTTCCCTTCGAGGACATCGAAGTGCTGCACGGCGACACCCAGTTCTCACCGAAGGGCATGGACACGTACGGTTCCCGTTCGCTGACCGTCGGCGGGACCGCGCTTGTCCTTGCCGCACAACGGGTCGTCGACAAGGCCAAACCGGTCGCGGCGCACATGCTCGAATGCTCGGTCGACGATGTCGAGTTCACCGGCGGCAAGTTCGCCGTGCAGGGCACCGACCAGTCGGTCAGCATCCAGGACGTGGCGCTGGCGGTGTTCGCCGCGCACGACCTGCCGGACGGCTTCGAGGCCAGCCTCGACTCCGATGCCACGTTCGACCCGGAGAACTTTTCCTATCCACATGGGACACACCTGTGTGCGGCCGAAGTGGACACTGAGACCGGGCGCGTGGCCATCCGGTCGTACGTCTGTGTCGATGATGTCGGCAAGGTGGTCAACCCGATGATCGTCGATGGCCAGGTGCACGGCGGTCTCGCACAGGGCATTGCCCAAGCGCTGTACGAGGAAGCGGTGCACGACGAAAGCGGAACGCTGACCACAGGCACGTTCGCCGACTACTACATTCCATCAGCGGCGGACATGCCGACGTTCGTGACCGACCGGACCGAGACCCCGGCGACGACAAACCCGTTGGGTGTCAAGGGAGTCGGTGAGGCAGGCACGATCGCGTCCACGCCTGCCGTTGTGAACGCGATCGTCGACGCGGTCCGGCACATGGGTGTCAACGACATCGAGATGCCGTGCTCGCCGATGCGCGTGTGGCAAGCGATCCACGGAGGTGCGCGATGATCCCCGCGCAGTTCGACTACGTCGCACCGGCCACTGTGGACGACGCGGTGCGGGAACTCGCCGACGCCGGCGACGACGGCAAGGTCATCGCGGGTGGGCAGAGCCTGTTGCCGGTGCTGCGGATGCGGCTCGCGGCGCCGTCGAAGCTCATCGACATCGGCCGGATCCCGGAGTTGCGCGGGATCCGCGAGGACGGCGACCACCTCGTGATCGGTGCGATGACCACGCATTACGAGGTACAACGCGACCCGTTGGTACGGGAGCACGCCTTGTTGCTCGCACTGGCCACGGACACCGTGGCGGATCCGCAAGTGCGGCACCGCGGCACGTTCGGCGGCTCGCTCGCCCACGCCGACGTGGCAGGCGACCTGCCCGCACCGGCATTGGCGATGGACGCCGTGATGGTCGTCGCGGGCATGGACGGGCGCCGGTCGGTGCCCGCGTCGGAGTTCTTCGTCGACTTCTTCACCACGGCGATGTCCCCCGCCGAACTGCTCGTCGAGGTGCGCGTGCCCAAGTACACCGGCTGGCGTTCGCACTACGAGAAGTTCAACCGGGTGGCGCAGTCGTGGTCGATGGTCGGCGTCGCCGCGATGGTCCGTACCGAAGGCGAGTCCATCGCCGAGGCACGGATAGGGCTGACCAACATGGCGTCGGTCCCCGTGCGTGCGCGTGCGGTGGAGGAGGCATTGGTCGGGCAAGCCGCGACAACGGAGAACATCAAGGCCGCGGCCCAACACGCCGCGAATGACACCAGTCCGACCAGTGACGGCAACGCCGATGGCGAGTACCGTAGCCACCTTGCTCGTGTACTCACCGGACGTGCGTTGACTGCCGCTATCGGTTAAGGAGACTGGGCCTGTGCAGCTGGAACATCAGTTCACCGTCGAAGCGCCGGTTGATGTCGTGTGGCAGGCCCTGCTGGATCCGGAAAGGGTGGCGCCGTGCATGCCCGGCGCCACCCTGACCAGCGTCGAAGGCACCGCGTTCGCCGGGTCGGTGAAGGTCAAACTGGGTCCGATCTCCCTGCTGTACAAGGGAAAGGGCGAATTCACCGAAACCGACGCGGAGACAAGGACGGTCAAGATCAAGGCGTCGGGCAAGGACGCCCGTAGTGGTACGGCGTCCGCCGACGTGACCGTCGTGCTGTCCGAAAAGGACGGCCAGACGACCGGAGCCGTGACGACAGACCTGACCATCACCGGCAAACCGGCGCAGTTCGGCCGCGGCATGATCGCCGAAGTGGGCGGCAAGATCCTGGACACCTTTGCCAAAAACTTGGCCGAAGTCGTGGCACCGCCGGCGAAAGCCCCGGAAGAAGTTGCTGAGCCGCCGGTGTCCGAGCCACTACGCGTCGTACCGGATCCGCAAGAGGCAGAAGCGATCGACTTGCTCCACTACGCCGGAAGCCCAGCGCTCAAACGGGTGTTGCCGCTGGTCGTGGTGGCCTTGATCGTGCTGTTTCTGCTAGCCCGCCGACGCCGGAAATAATCTACTGGCAGGATGGCGCGCATGCGCCGGCCCTTGCTCGCGACTTTCTGCGCGACTGTTCTGTTGGCAGCCGGGTGCGCGACCGGGAGCGTCGCGGACCCGAAGATCACGGTGCCCAACGCACCGCAGACCAACAACCTGTCAGGCTCGGCCAAACCCGACGACCAGGGCTTCACGGTGGTGGCGACCGGAGACGTGCTGATCCACCCGGCGCTGACCGACCAGGCAACCCAGGACGGCGGCGGCAAACGCGACTACCGGCAGATCTTCGCGGGCGTCAAGCCCACGATCAGCTCGGCGGACCTGGCGATCTGCCACCTCGAAGTGCCACTGGCCCCGCCGGACGGGCCGTTCAAGGGCTACCCGGAGTTCAGTGCGCCGCCGGAAGTCGCCGACGCACTGGCTGACGTCGGCTACGACGACTGCTCAACGGCGTCGAACCACACGCTGGACATGGGCGAGGCCGGCGTAACCCGAACCCTGGACGTCCTGGACAAGGCGGGCATCAAACACACCGGCTCGGCGCGGTCGTCGGAAGAGGCGAAGAAGCCGCTGATCTTGGACGTGAAAGGGATCAAGATCGGGCACGTCTCGTACACCTTCGGCTTCAACGGAAAGCAATTGCCTGCGGGCAAGCCGTGGCTGTCGAACACCCTGAAGGCCGACGACGTGATCGCGGCGGCGAAAGCCGCGAAGGGCCAAGGCGCGCAAGTGGTGATCGCCAGCCTGCACTGGGGCACGGAATTCGTGCACGAGCCGACCGCGGCGCAGAAGCGGGATGCCCAGAAACTGCTAGCGGATCCGAACATCGACCTGATCATCGGCCACCACGCGCACGTCGTGCAGCCCTTCGAGAAGATCAATGGAAAATGGGTCGCCTACGGCCTGGGCAACCACATCGCGAAACACTCCGAGCCGCGCGGGGTTTCCGAAGAAGGCGCGATCGCCCGGTTCCATTTCGCACGCAACGGCAACGGCTGGGCCGTGGACAAGGCTGAATACCTGCCGACCCTGATCGACCTTGGCCCACCGATCCGGCTGCTCGACCTGACGCAGGGCTCCCCCGCCGACTCCCGCCGGACCGAGGCCGTCAACCGCACCGAGGGCATCATCCTGTCCCGCAAAGCAGGCGACCAAGGGTTGATCCGCCCCAGCAAGTGATCAAGCCACTGCCTGCGGAAACTCGTTCTTCAGAAGACCTGCCGGACGGCGTTGCCGGAGCAGGTGGAGCGGGGTGACGGTCCCGCGCTCCAGGGACCGCTGACTAGGTCGTCTCCCTGTGGATTGGGCCTGCCGTGGTCATCAGGCGTTCGCCGCGGCCGCCCCACCTGAGCGAGATGATCTCCGCCGCGATCGACACCGCTGTCTCCTCCGGCGTTCGGGCACCCAGGTCCAAGCCGATCGGTGAGGACAATGTGGACAGTTCGGCCTCGGTCATCCCGGCTTCGCGCAGGCGGTCCAGGCGGTCCTCGTGTGTACGCCGCGACCCCATCGCGCCGACGTAACCGAGTTCCATCCGCAGAGCCTCCTGCAGCACCGGCACGTCGAACTTCGGGTCGTGCGTCAGCACCGCGACCACGGTCCGCGCATCCACCCGGCCCGCTTCAGCTTCTGCCTTCAGATACCGGTGCGGCCAATCCACGACCACCTCGTCGGCCTCCGGGAACCGGCTCTTGGTCGCGAAAACCGGCCGGGCGTCGCAGACCGTCACGCGGTAGCCGAGGAACGAACCGAGCCTGGCCATCGCCGAGGCGAAGTCGATCGCGCCGAAGACCAGCATCCGGGGCGGCGGCTCGAACGAAGCCACGAACACCGACATACCCTCACCACGACGCTGCCCGTCTGGGCCGTAATGCAGCGTGCCTGTACGGCCAGTGGCGAGCATGCCGCGTGCGTCGTCGGTCACCGCGTCGTTCATACGAGACGAACCGAGGTCGCCGACAACGCGGTCCGGCCAGATGATCATGCGTTGGCCGAGGCGTGCGGCGTCGGAGTGTTCGATCACCGTCGCCAAAGCGACGGCTTGCTCGGTCCTGATCGACTCGGCGAGTTGAGGGAACTCGGGGAAGCTCTGTGAATTCACCGCCTCGACGTAGATGTCCAGGATGCCGCCGCAGGTCAGGCCGACAGCGAACGCGTCGTCGTCGCTCACGCCGTAGCGCTGCAGCACGGGTTGCCCGTCCGCGATCACCGTCTGGCCGAGGTCGTAGACCGCTCCTTCGACGCAACCGCCTGAGACACTGCCGAAGGCCTCGTCGCGTTCGGTGACCATCATGGCCGCGCCAGGCGAGCGCGGTGCTGAGCTGAATGTCGCGACAACTGTCGCCAGCCCGACCGTCTCGCCGGCTTCGTAGCGCTTGACCAACTCGTCGAGCACGTCACGCACGGCGTACCTCCACCAACAGTTCCTCCAGCGTTGCCAGGCTGTGGCCAGCCAACAACTTCTCAACGTGTTTACCGGCCGCAACGATCCCGGACTGGACCGGTCGATAGCCGTCCCGTCCGGCGTGCGGGTTCACCCAGAACACGGCGTGCGCCAGCCGTCGCAGCCGGGCCATCTGCTCGCCGAGCAGTCCTGGGTCACCGCGCTCCCAACCGTCTGAGAACAACACCACGACCGCTTGTCGTGCCACGCCGCGTTGGCCCCATCGGTCCAGGAAGGCCCGTAGTCCTTCGCCGAGCCGCGTACCGCCTGCGAAGTCGGGGACAGCACGGGACGCGGCCGCGAGCGCGACCTCGGGGTCACGCTGACGGAGCTGACGTGAAACGCGGGTGAGCCTGGTGCCCAAGGTGAACACCTCAGCATGAGTTCGCCGCGCGACCGCGTGCGCGAAACGCAGCAACGCGTCGGCGTACGGGCTCATCGAGCCGGAGATGTCCACGAGCAGTACAACCCGGCGGGGCCGCTTTCCCTTCCTTCGATAGTTCAGCCGGATCGGTTCACCAGTCGCCCGCATCGCCTGCAAGGTCCGGCGCGGGTCCAGTTCACCCCTGCGGTACGGCTCCTTGCGGAACGCCGCACGCATCGGCGGATCAGGCTTGAGCAAGACCATCAGCTCACGCAGATGTGCCCGCTCTGCCGGGCTCAGGTCACTGATATCCCTGTGCCGCAACACTTCTGTGTCACTTGCCGCCACACCCAGCTCGTCCGGCTCGGTCGACCCGATGCCTTGACCCACGCTCGGCACCATCGCGGCGATCACGCTCTGCTGCGGCTTGGCCGCGCTCTGCCGGGGCGGTGCCGGAGTGCTTCCGGTGAACCAGGCGTGGAATGCCTCGTCGTAGCGCGGCAGGTCGTCGGGGTCGCCGCACAGCGTCACCCGGCCCGCCCAGTACAGCCGGTCAGGGACGGCGATGTCGATGTGCTCGACCGCGGCCAGATATGCCTGGACCCGCTCCGGGTCGCACGCCAGCCCGGCGGCTCGCAGCGTCGCCGCGAACCCGACCAGCCCCGGAACAGGGTCCATACCTCACCCCGCCAGCAACGCGTCGAGATCCACTCGTACGCGGTCCGCGTCCTCGCGGTACTTCAGCACCGCTCCCAACGTGATCGCCGCGGCCTCGGCGTCGAGTTCCGTCCTGCCCAACGCCAGCAAGGCTTCGGCCCAGTCGATGGTTTCCGCAACGCCCGGTGGCTTCAGCAACTCGGCTGCCCGCAGGCGCCGGACCGCGTTCGCGACCTGCGCTGCCAGCCGATCCGATATCCCGGGCAGTCGTCGCTTGAGGATCTGCACTTCACGGGCCAGATCCGGGTGCTCAAGCCAGTGGTACAGGCACCGGCGCTTCAACGCGTCGTGCACTTCGCGGGTCCGGTTGGACGTAAGGATCACCAGCGGCGCGACCTCGGCCCGTACCTCCCCGATCTCGGGCAGGGTCACGGCGTTCTCGCTGAGCACTTCGAGCAGGAACGCCTCGAATTCGTCGTCCGCGCGGTCGATCTCGTCGACCAGCAGCACACAAGGTGCTTCCCGCAGCGCTCTGAGCAACGGCCGGGCCAGCAGGAACCGCTCGGTGTAGAGCGACTGCTCGGCCGCGTCGGCGTCCAGTTCGCCGTGCGACGCCGCCTCCAAGGCCCGCAGGTGCAACAGCTGACGAGGGAAGTCCCAGTCGTACAGCGCCTGCGTCGCGTCGATGCCCTCGTGACACTGCAGGCGGATCAGGGGAACCCCGAGTGCCTGGGCCAGGGAAGTCGCCAGCGAGGTCTTCCCTGTGCCCGGCTCGCCCTCGCAGAACAGCGGCCGATGCATTCGCAGGGACAGGAACGCGGCCGTGGCCAGGCCGTCGTCGGCCAGATAGCCGACGCCGTCCAGCGCTTTTGCCAGGTCCTCGGGGGCAGGCACCGACATCCACGTCATTCAGTGAGGGTAGGTCAGGGTCGGCGAATCCGGGGACTGCCAGGGCCGTTCCCGGATGTCCGTACGCTGTCGAAATCGGATCCTTGAACCATGACGAACGAGATCTACACCCGCAAGCTCCGCCGCAGCCGCACCGACCGGATGGTGGCCGGGGTGTGTGGCGGCTGGGCACACGTTCTCGGCGTGGACGCCGCCCTGCTGCGCATCCTGCTCGTCGCGGCGACCATCCTCGGCTTCGGTACGGGCGCGATCCTGTACCTGATCTGCTGGATCCTGATGCCCCAGGAGCCGACCCCCGACTGGTGACCAGTGGCCGGTGACTCACCGACAGTGACGCAGGCCACAACGCAGTAATTTTTCGCATTTCGTGTATCCAGGCCAGGGCCTCTCGCTCTTGTGACAGCGAAGACCCGTTCGACCTGGAGGCATGATGAGCCGACCGCATGAGCCGGAGATCGCGGCGATCCGCGACTCGCTGGCCGCGTTCGGTGATCCATGGCAGGTCGGTGAGACCCGGCTGAGCCGCCTGCCAGAGCGGTTACGGCGAGTGCGCCTCGGTGTGCCCGCGCCGGAGCAGACAGACATCGACGCACGTGCCGGCCAGGCCGAGCGAATGGCGGCCGAGGCACTGGAAGCCGTTGGGCAGCAAGTGGTCGCGGCCACCGCACCGGCGTCGACGTTGCCGAAGTCCTTTGATCTCAGGGAAGTCAGCGGACGCGACTTCGTCACGTCGGTCAAGGACCAAGGCAGCTGCGGTTCTTCGGTCTCGTTCGGCACGCTCGCCGCCCTGGAGACCACGGCCGCGTACACGCGTGGTGCGCCCGGACTGAACCTCGACCTGTCCGAGGCCCACCTTTTCCACAGCCACGCCCGCGCCCGCGGCTACACCAGCGACTCCGGGTCGTGGCCGGACGATCTCTTCGACGACGCCGCGACCAAGGGCGTCACGTTCGAGGACTACTTCCCCTATCAGGACAACGGTTCCGGCGCGGCCAACCCGGACTGGCCGAACCGGCTGGCCAAGGCGGCCGGAGTCACCGACCTGACTGGCAACCCCGCGGCCATCAAGCAGCACATCTTCGGATATGGCGCGGTGGCAACGTGTTTCGTTGTGTACGCCGACTTCTTCCATTACCGCGGCGGCGTGTACAAGCACACGACCGATCGACTCGCCGGCGGGCACTGCGCCGCGTTGATCGGCTGGGACGATGATTCGCAGTGCTGGATCGCCAAGAACTCGTGGGGCACCACCTGGGGCGAGGACGGTTTCTTCCGCATCGCGTACGGCGAGTGCTTCATTGAGGACTACCCGAGCCCACGACCGACCGTTTTCGGTTGTACGGCAGTGCATTTGCGCGCATGGTTGCCTGCGCAGCGCGCGCTGAGGCTCTTTGCCACGGCCAATGACGCGAACGGCTGGGCGTATCTCGAGAACCTGGGTTGGACGCACCTGGCGGGCGGGCCACACAGCACCACGAACAAGCTCGCGATGCTGACGCACGCAAGGGCCAGCGGCCACCCGGTCACACCATTCATCAACGGAAACGAACTCTCCACTGTGCAGGTGGCGGACTGATGATTCAACCACCCGTGCCAAGCCCATATGCCGAGCTGGACACGCCTGAGGACTGGGCGCCATACGGGGATGCGGCGATGAGCCCGCAGACTGCGGCGCCGACGCAGTCGGGCTGGCACATCGGTCACACCATCTCGGACTTGTGGTCCTATGAGGACGCTTCCGGCGTCTGGGTGCTTGTCGACGGCATTGGCTGGAAACGGTTGTCACCGGCCAGCCGGTCCGGGCACACCCACATGACCTTGCTGGCCGGCGCGGCCACGCACGACAACTTGCCCGTCGATTTCCACGAGGACTCCGACGGGCAGATCGACCAACTGATCGTCTAGGTATGCCACCGAGATGTATGCCACCGGGACGGGCCGAGGGGGGCCGCACAACGGAGGTGGTGGCCGGCAGCACGAGGGGGGTTGCCGGCCACCGTCTCCCTACCAAGGAGATAACGCCCAATGAGATGTCGGGTGGTGACCAGACTCACCGGATTTGCCGAGGGGAAATCGGGGGCACCGGGGGATGGGGGCGGCGCGGGCCGGCCATGGGTTTTCGCCATGGCCGGCCTGCGCCACATCAGCGGGTATGTCCGCCAAGTGAGCGACCGATCATGAGCGGTTTGATCACGGTCCGTTCGAGGACGCCGTTACGTTCTCGGTCGCTAGTCCATTCGGGTGAGTTATGTATCCAGACAGGATCTCGCCGTTCATGTACTTCACGAAGGTCGCGATACTTCCGTCGCCAGCTGAAGGACGACACCCGGAATGGGGTGGGCGTGGTGACTGATGTTCGAACCGCGGAAGCTGACCCGCCATGGGAGGGTCTGCAGGGCGCTGAGCGCTACGCGGCGTGCATGCACGCCGCGAGAGCGGGCAGCCTGATCGCGCGGTCGACTCTGGTCAAGGACCTCACCCCGTTGGTCTGGCATGTCGCGCGGGGCAACGGGCTTGACCGCACCACCGCTGAGGACGTCGTGCAGACCGTCTGGCTGGCGTTGTTCAGCCACCTCCACTCGCTGACCGAGCCGAAGGCGCTGGCCGGTTGGTTGATCACCACCACCCGCCGGGAAGCTCAGCGGGTACGTACCAAGGGCGCGAACGACCTGCCGCTCACCGATGAGATGGCCGAGCAGCTGACCAGCACCCAGCCGCAACCCGAAGACGAAGCACTGCGCGTGGACCGTGACACACGGTTGTGGCGCGCGTTCGGCGAGTTGCCGGAGAAGTGCCAGGAGCTGCTGCGGTTGACCGTACTGGCCGGTCGTAGCGAATATCGCCTGGTAGCCGAGGCTATGCAGATGAAGCGTGGCAGCATCGGACCGACGCGGGGCCGGTGCTTGAACACGCTGAGGGAGCTCTTGGACACCGAAGGGGGCGGCGGATGACGAAGATCGATCCGACGGGAGGCCAGGCGTATCCCGACGACGAGACCCTGCTGGCCGACCTGGACCGAATGATCGACGAGTTCGATCCGCCGCCTGCCGGCCTGGTCGAGCGCATCCAGTTCGCGATCGCGCTCGAGGACCTGGATGTCGAGGTCGCGCGGTGGGAGCGCGCCGACTCACTCGCCGGAGTGCGCGGCGGCGACCAGGGGACCATCACGTTCACGGTGAGCGACCTGACCGTGATGATCAACCTGACCAGGATCGGCGAGAACAACCGGATCGATGGCTGGCTCGTGCCCGCCGGCGAGCATTCGGTGGAAGTGCGCGTCGCCGAACACGGATCACAGGAAACGACCGCGGACGAAGGCGGCCGGTTCGTACTGGACGGCGTTCCGCGGGGGACGACACAGATCATCATCCAGCTGGACGGACCACCGGCCAGAACCGTGGTGACACCGACAGTGCTGCTCTGATCTGCTTTGATAAAAGCGCGTGGAAGCCCTCGGCGTCCACGCGCTTTTTCATGCCGTGACCAGGCGTGAAAGGCTTTCCGGCAATTCGGCTGAGTGGATTACGCCGAGTCGCTGAGTGGCCCGGGTGAGTGCGACATAAAGGTCGTTCACGCCGCGCGGCGAATCATTGAGAATACTGGCCGGTTCGACCACCAGAACGGAGTCGAATTCCAGGCCCTTCGCCTGCCACACGGTCAGGATCGAGACCTGGCTTTCCAGGTCGACGTCCGGGCGGACTCCGGTGAATCCGGCCGGGACGATCACCCCGAGCCTGCCGTCCCCGATTTCGGCCGCCTCCTTGGCGATGATCTCCGGCAGCTGCGCCTCGATGTCGCTGACCTGGCGGTGCCACGGATCCATGCCGGAATCGCGGACGGACTTGGGCGCGTCGGCGTCAGGACCGAGCACGTCCGCTGCGACGGCCATGATCTCCGAGGGCGTGCGGTAGTTGACCGTCAAGTGCTCCATGCGCCACCGGTCCTCGACGTATGGTTCGAGCGCGGCGCCCCATTCCGTTGTCCCCGCCGGGTCGCCGGTCTGGGCCACGTCGCCGACGAGCGTCATGGACCGGCTGGGGCACCTGCGCATCAGTACACGCCATGCCATCGCGGACAGCTCCTGTGCCTCGTCCACGATCACGTGCCCGAACGTCCATTCCCGGTCGTCCGCGGCGCGTTCGGCGGCGGTGCGGTAGTCGACCTCCTCGTACCGCCCGGCCAGCCTGCCCGCGTCGATCAGGTCGGTGGCCATCAGGATCTCGGGATCGGCCGCGTCGTCCAGGTCGAGGATGTCCAGCACGCCGCTGGCGTAATCGATCTCCTCCTGGCGCCTGCGTGCGTCGGCGGCCTTCTGCTTGGTGTCGTCCACGCCGAGCCGTTCGGCGGCCTCGTCGAGCAGTGCCGCGTCGGCGACCGTCCACCCACCCGGTTCCCGTTGCAGCTCAGGGAAATCAGGCGCGGCTGACGCGAGCAGTTCTGGTGAGGAGAACAGGTCCTCGAGCAGTTCCTGAGGGGTGAGGATCGGCCACAGCCAGTCGATGGCCTGCTGAACCTCGGGCGACTCGCGCAGTTCGCGTTTGATCTCCTCGATGTCGGCCTCTTCGAGCAAGTTGGCGCCACCCAACGGGTCCGCGCCGATCTTGTCGGCGTACTGGCGCGCCAACGCGTCGAGGATGGTGGGCACGATCAACGGCTTGGCCTTGTTGTGCACCCGCCGGGAACGCCGGGCGACCGCGCGGGCCTGGACGCAGGTTTTCTTGTCCAGCTTGAGGATCTCGCGCTCGAACTCGATCTCCAGGTAGTCGTCGGGGACCCGCTGCCGGTCGCGGACGGCGGCCTTGAGCACGTCGACCATCTCGATCCGGCCCTTGATCTCGGCCACCGCGACCGATTCGGTCCGGTCCGGCTGCATACCGGGGAACAGCTCGCCGACCGTGGACAGCAGAACACCAGTCTCACCAAGGGAAGGCAGAACCTGGCTGATGTAACGCAGGAATGTCGCGTTCGGACCGACAACGAGCACACCGCGCCGGGACAACTGCTCGCGGTACGTGTACATCAGGTACGCCGCGCGGTGTAGCGCGACGGCAGTCTTGCCCGTGCCCGGGCCGCCTTGCACGACAAGGATTCCGTTGAGACCAGAGCGGATGATCTTGTCCTGCTCGGCCTGGATGGTCTGCACGATGTCGTTCATCCGGCCGGTGCGGTTCGCGTTGACGGCCGCGAGCAGCGCGGCCTCACCGGTCAGGCCTTCATGGCGGGTCGGATCGGCGGCATCGAGGTCGAGCACCTCGTCGTCGAGCGCCGTGACCTTGCGCATGCTGGTGCGAATGTGCCGGCGCCGCTTCACCCCGTCCGGAGCGGCGGCCGTGGCGAGGTAGAACGGACGGGCAGCGGGTGCCCGCCAGTCCATCAGCAGCGGCTCGTAGTCGTTGTCCTCGTCGAAGATCCCGATCCGGCCGATGTGCTGGTGTGAATGATCGTCAAAATCAAGCCGACCGAAGACGAGCCCGTTTTCAACCGAGTTGTACTGAGCGAGCTGCTGCGAATACATGACGTTGGCCGCTTCCCGCTCGGTGCGGGCCTGCGGGGTGCCGCCAGTTTGCTTGAGCACCTTGGCCAACTGGTCGCCAGTGCGCGCCCTGAGCTCGTCGAGACGGCCATAGAGCATCGAAACGACCTGTTGTTCCAGCTCGATTTCCCCGCTTGACAACCGGCTTTCCCTTCGCTAAAATAATGCCATCGGCCAAAGCTTTGTTGGTCGATTTTTTGTGTCGCGAAGAGTCAATGTATCAACAATTCTGACCAATTGCGAACACACACTTTCCGGCCCGTGATCGACGGCTACGCTCGCACCCATGGACGACGAAGGCCCCTCCCCCAACACCGGTGCAGCGCGGCTGATCGTCCTGCTGTGCGCGTTCGGCCTGGCGACAGTGGGTGCCTTCAGCGCGTTCTTCGCCACCGAGATCCTGGCGACGGTGCTCGGCACACCTTCCCGACCGAGCACAGGCGCGCTGATCTTGTGCGCGATGGTGCCGATCGCCGCGGCCGTCGGGGCAGCGATCGTTTCGGTGCGGGTCAAGGGAATGGGCAAGATCTTGTCGCTCGGCTGCGGCACGCTGATCCTCGGCGCGCTCGCGACAGTGATCCTGATGGTCGTCATCGCCGCCTGACACTTGCGCCGTGCACAAGTGTCCACTTAGAACTGTTCAGCCTTGCGCGGTTGCAGGCCGCGCAGCGCGGTCTCCACCACCCGGTCGGCGTATTCGGGCGTCAGCGGGCCGGTGCGCTGGAGCCACCGGTTGAGGATCGGCCCGAACAACATGTCGACGGCCACGTCGAGGTCGACGTCCTCAGCCACTTGCCCGGCCCGCTGGGCGGCTCGCAGACGATCCTTCTTCAACTCCCGCATCGGCTCGTCAAGCCGCTTGGCGTAGTCCGCCGCCAGCGCGGGGTCGTGGACGATCTCGGTGTGCAAGGCGCGCATGGGCTGGTCGTAGCGCGGCTCGTTCAGTTCGGCGACGGTGGCGCGCAGAACCATCTTCAGGTCGGCCATTACGTCGCCGGTGTCGGGCAGGGCCGCGGCCTGGTCCTCCTGTCCGTCGGTGGCGAGCGTCAGGAAGGCGTCGAAGAGCAGCGAGCCCTTCGACGGCCACCAGCGGTAGATCGTCTGTTTGCCGACGCCTGCGGCCGCGGCGATGCCCTCGATCGTGAGTTTCGCGTATCCGACCTCGCCGACCAGGTCAAGGGCAGCGGCAAGGATGGCTCGCCGCGCGGTCTCGCTGCGGCGACTGGCGTCGGGGGTGACCTTCTGAGGCACGTGCCCGACTCTAACAGGGCATGAGACGAGACGGTCCGTCTTGACAACCGTCCGCGGGCGCCTTAGATTGCCTCACATAACGAGACGGAACGGTTCGTCTCGTCAACGAAGGGATATTGATGGAAACCTCAGGCGCTACCGAATCTCACGGATCCCGGGTCTGGTTCATCACCGGGGCCAGCCGCGGTCTCGGCCGCGCCTTCACCGAGGCCGCGCTCTCGGCGGGCGACCGAGTTGTCGGCGCGGCACGTGATGTCTCACCGCTCGACGACCTCGTGGCCAGGCACCCGGGCCGCCTGCTGGCATTACGCCTCGACGTAACAGACCGCGCGGCGGTCTTCGACGTGGTCGCCAAGGCAGTCCAGCACTTCGGCCGGCTCGACGTCGTCGTGAACAACGCCGGGGCACTGTTCGCCGGAATGGTGGAGGAGTTCACCGAAACCCAGGCCCGCGCCCAACTGGAGGTCAACTTCTTCGGCGCACTCTGGGTCAGCCAAGCCGTCCTGCCGCAACTGCGGGCACAGGGCAGCGGACACATCGTGCAGATCTCCAGCATCGGCGGGCTCGGCGGCTTCCCCAGCACCGGGCTCTACAGTGCGAGCAAGTTCGCGCTGGAAGGCATGAGTGAGGCGTTGGCCGCCGAGGCCGCCCAGTTCGGCGTGAAAGTCACCATCGTGCAGCCAGGTGGCTACTGGACGGACCTCTACACCAGCAGTACGGCTACAGTCCCGAACCCCAGCTACGACTCGCTGCGCGACGAGTTGGCGAAGCAGTGGGCGGAAGGATCGATCGACAGCGAGCCACAGCTGGCCGCCGAGGCGATGATGAAGCTGGTCGCCAGCGACGACCCGCCGCTACGGCTGTTGCTCGGCAGCATGGTCTACGACCTCGCCTTCGACATCGCCAAGCAGCGCATGGATACATGGGCCGGTTGGGAAGAGGTGAGCCGCGCCGCGGAGAAAGCGGTTCCCGCGCCGAAGTGACGGCGTGGCCCCGCCTTGCGGCCTGGTTTCGCATGCCTGGCTTCCAGCCTGGGCACGCATGCCTGCTATCCAGCGTGGTTTCGTGTCCACACAGCACTGCGCCCCAGGGAAAACTCCCTGGGGCGCAGTGGGTGTTCTGCTACCTACCTCGCGGTGGTGGACTTGATCAGAAGTCCATGCCGCCGGTCGGGTCGCCACCGGCCGGGGCCGCGGGGGCCTTCTCCGGCTTGTCGGCCACGACGGCCTCGGTGGTCAGGAACAGAGCCGCGATCGAGGCGGCGTTCTGCAGCGCCGAGCGGGTGACCTTGGCCGGGTCGATGATGCCCGCGTCGACCAGGTTGCGGTACTCGCCGGTGGCGGCGTCCAGGCCCTCGCCCTGCTTGAGGCCCTTGACCTTCTCCACCACAACTCCGCCTTCGAGGCCGGCGTTGATGGCGATCTGCTTCAGCGGCGCCTCGACGGCCACCTTCACGATGTTGGCACCGGTGGCCTCGTCGCCCGACAGCTTCAGGCCGGCGAAGGCCTCCTCGGCGGCCTGCAGCAGGGCCACGCCACCACCGGCGACGATGCCCTCCTCGACGGCAGCCTTGGCGTTGCGTACGGCGTCCTCGATGCGGTGCTTGCGCTCCTTGAGCTCGACCTCGGTGGCCGCGCCCGCCTTGATCACCGCGACACCGCCGGCCAGCTTGGCCAGGCGCTCCTGCAGCTTCTCGCGGTCGTAGTCCGAGTCGCTCTTCTCGATCTCAGCGCGGATCTGGTTGACCCGGCCCTGGATCTGCTCGGCGTCACCGGCACCCTCGACGATCGTGGTCTCGTCCTTGGTCACGACGACCTTGCGGGCCTTGCCCAGCAGCGAGATGTC
>NZ_FWXV01000014.1:187119-198794 GCF_900176515.1 Kibdelosporangium aridum | reverse complement strand
GTCGAACGTCGAGGAGTTGTTCCCGTCGCGGTCGGGAAGCAGGAATCGGAATGAGTGGGTGCCGAACTGGGCGGTGAGGTTGCGGGCTTGTTGTGTCGTCCACTCCTGGGTCGGGTGTTGGGTGACACCGGCGATGTGTGGCCGCCGCGTGCCGTGCTCGAGGAACACCAGGGCATAAAGGCGTTTGCCGAGGACGGTGTCGATGTGGAAGAAGTCTGCGGCGATGATGCCGTGGGCCTGGCTGGCCAGGACCTGTTTCCAGGTGGGACCGGTGCGACGCGGTGCGGGATGGATGCCGGACGAGTTGAGGATCTTCCAGACGGTCGATGCGGCGATCCGATGTCCGAGCCGGGTCAGCTCGCCGTGGATTCTCCGGTGGCCCCAACGCGGGTTGTCGTGGGCCAACCGAAGGACAAGCTTCGTGATTGCCGCGTGAGTGGGCGGTCGTCCGCTCGGGCGTCGGCGTGCGCTGTAGTCCCCTTTCCATGCGATGGACTTGGGTACCAAGCTGGTGCCTCGTCAAGCAATGTTGATCTTGTAGTTGGGTTGTCGGATCGTTGGTCCGGTGGCGAAGCCTTGTTGGGTTGGGCGCGGTTCGTTGGGCGGATCGCCTGCCCGATGTTCGCTGTTGAGGCTGAGCACGGCGCGATGCCGCCCTGTCAGATGGCCGGGGTATCGAACGTGTGAAGGGCTGGGTGCGCCAGGCTCGGGTCGAGGGCGTGGACCGTCGGGTCCACCACGATCAGCTGGGGGCCTGCTGGGGCGTGGTGGAGGGTGTTCCTGTTCGAGGTGGTGGGCTGCTGAGTCAGGGGGTATCGGGAAGAAGGGCGGCCAGTTCATCGTGCAGGAGGCGCCGGATCTCCTCGACCGGGAACTCGCGTGGGTACATCGCCGCCTGCAGGCTCAGGCCGTTGATGAACGTGTGCAGGCGCCAGGCCTGCCGGTCGAGGTGAGCGTTGTCGAGCGGGTCTCCGATGTGTTCCGGAGGTGGTTGTCCGCAGAAGTGCGCCACCGCGAGTCGGCAGATGTGCCGTTCGCCGGGGAGTCCCGCGGCGTGCAGTTCGGCGAGTGATTCGTCGAAGCGCGAGCGCATCAGGCAGGCGAGCCACACGTCCACGTCCACCCGCCGGTCGGCGTCCAGTGGCAGCAGTTCCTCGAGTATCAGCCGGGCCCGGTCACGGCCGGGCAGGTCGCCGCGGAGATGCCCGGCGATGCGGGCGGTGACCTTGTCGGCCATCGCCTTCGCCGCGAAGAGGAGCAGGCCGCGTTGGCTGTCGAAGTAGTGCCGTAGTCCGCCGATCGAGACGCCGGCCTGCTCGGCGATCTTCCGCACGGTCGCGCCCTCGATGCCGTCCCGGCTGATGACGTCCCAGACCACGCGGGCCAGTTCCGCCCGCCGCTGGTCGTGGTCGACGAGCTTCGGCATGCCCAGGTTATAGCACGCTTGTACGGTCTCTTATACAGTACAAGCGTGCTAAATAAGACTCAAGGGGCGGCACCCGGTCGTGCCGCGGGGTTAGTCGTGCTCGTCGTGGGACTGCTGCTGATCGCTGGTTCGGCGCTGTGGTTCGTGCTGACCGGCAACACCGATGTCCGATACTCCGCGGACACCGACGGCACCGTCCCGATGTGGTTCCGCTGGATTCCCGTACTCACCGGCCTCGCGCTGGTGCGCCTGATGCCCTTCCCCGCCGCGATCACGTCGACGGAGCGCCAACCCCGTCTCGAAGCGGGTGTTCTCCTGGCCTCGGCGGTGCTCTTCGCGGTGACGCTGCGACTGGCTGGTGGCGGCGAGCCTGCCCACACCCTGTTGAAGGTGCTATTGCTGCTCGGTGTTCCTGTGGCGATGTTCTGGAGCTTGCGGCGCAGGGGAACGGCCTGGTGCCCGGCAGGTGGGCAACCGGACGTGTGGCGGCGCTGGGCACCCGCGATCCCGGTGGCCGCGTGGGTTCTCCTCAGCTACGCGAGTCCGTGGGCCATGCCGTCCAGCGACTTCGCGACGACCGTCGACCTGGCCACGCTCGTGCTCGTGCTCGTCGTCGGGTTCCTCGTCAACAGCCTGCTGGAGGAGGTCTTCTACCGCCGCTGGCTGCAGTCCAGGTGGGAGGCGATCCTCGGCCGGTGGCCGGCGATCATGCTCGCGTCCCTGCTTTGGGCCGCCTGGCACGTCGCCATCCAGAGCAGCGGTGACCTGCCGGTGGACCTCGCGTCGACGTTCGTCAACCAGGGCGTTCTCGGGCTGTTCCTCGGCTATCTCTGGAGCAAGTACCGGATGATGTGGCCCATCGTCGCCGTCCACGGTGCCGTCAACGCCGTCCCCATCCTGCTACCCCTGCTGTGACCAAGCCCACCTCGCGCCTCGCCCATGATCGCTGAACGGTGTTATTTGATCTTCACGGTCGGCTTGGACAGGCTGTCTCCAGTGGTGAAAGGGTTGGTCTTGGAGGTGGTTGGTGCCCCGCCGTCCTGAGGTGCTCGTCCTGCCCGGTCTGCCCCTTCGAGGTTTGGAAGGACTCCTCGACGGTCCACCGTCGCCCGGCGACTCGGATCAACGTGCTCAGCGGTACTCGACGCTGCCGCGGCTCCACCCGCGCCATCAGCGCCTCGAACGTCTCCCGCCAGCCGACAGGGTCCACCCCAGCGGGGCCTACCATGGCGCCCGCGGCCACCACACGATCTTGATAGGTCCACACAACCACTCATGATCAACTGGTGGCCGCACCACCTCCTCACACCCCTCACCAGCGAAGATCACGAAGTCAGGCTGGAGTACTAGCCGGCTCGGCGTACTGGCGCAGCCGGTTGAACACCTCGGGCATGTCGGGTTCGAACACCTCCCGCGGTTCGGCGCCCTTGCGGGAGACGATGATCCCGAAGCAGCTTTTCTTGTCCCCCTTGATGTCGAACGTGCCGAGCAGGTCTTTGGTGCCGGCCGCGTAGATCTTGTAGGTGTACGTCGCGGCCAGGACCGGGATGCCGGCGCATTGATCGCTCGGGCCGTCACCGACGTGGTGCCGGTACTGGCAGACGAGCAGTTGGACCTTGTCCTTGGCGTACCACGAATCGGGTAGCGACCCGCTCTCCCTCGTGATGTCGGTCGCCTCGCCGTCCTCCGGCGTGTCGGCCCGGGCGAGCAGAGGTTCCTCGTTGTGCACCTCGAAGATCAGCATCGGCCGTGGTCCCGCCGGAGCCAGCGGTTCGGCCCGGTCGTCGAGCTGCGACAAGTTCGCGACGTCGTCGCTGTCGTATTCGTCCGGGCAGAACGCCTTCGGCGGATCAGTGAAGGCGCCAGTCGACACCAGCACGCCCGCGACCAGGACGGCGATCAGCGCCAGCATCCAGAGCTTCGGAGACCCCATACAGGTCAGCTTGCCTGATCAGCCCGCCACGACGGGCAACGGTTGGGCCTTGCGTCAGCGACCGGGCGATCGCGAGGCACAGTCATGCGACCAGGCGCAGCCAGGCCGCCGTGAGTGCGGCGTGCCCCGCCGTCGCCGCTGCACCCGGCGGACCTGAGAACTTCCCCGTCTACTGCAGTGGACACTCGACCGTTACCAAGACGCAGGCGGGATACCTGCCGAAGTCGACACATACCAAGCCGCACTGACCATCCAAGCCCGCTGCTTCCACCACGCTGTGCTCGTGCGACTACACGGCAACCAAGCTACGAGGAAAGCGTCGAGCAACTGACCCGCAACATCGCGGCTGGCCTCGTCGAATGAGGCCTGTGAGACTGACGCCCGCAAGCCGAACCCCTAAGCTACGCGACCGCTTCGCGTCGCCGGAAGTCGCTGGGAGGGCGAGGAAACCTTCCAGTTGGCCGAGAACGAGACCGGGCTGCGCGGACCACTACCAGGTCCGCCCCTACGACGCCTGGTACCGGCACATCACCCTGTTCGTGCTCGCCGCCGCGTTCCTCGCGGTCACCGCCCACCGCGGACGCCAGCTTGACGAAAAGGGGCGCCACCACCGACGGCAAGCGTCTGATTTCGTTGTTCTGTAACGAAATCCGCCGCCTCTGGGCGATTTAACCCGCCCAACCCAACCCGACGCACACCGACCACTGGTCAGACTGGCGCCGCCTGCACCAAAATCCGGCGCAACACACCTCCCACTGCGAGCTGCGTGCCCTCGGGGCAGCAGCCGACGCAGGCAAACACCTGCGAGCCGGTCACCGACCGACCCACCGGCACATGCGGCGTCGGCACCCTGAGGTAGTCCGCTCCGCAGGAGACGCACGCTAGGCCGTCGGCTTGCAGGTCGGTCAATCCGGTAATGATCATGCGGCGGCTCATCGGGAACCACCTGCCACCAGACGGCGGGTGCCCACCGGGCGGATCGTGATCTCAGGCCCGTCGATCAGCACCGAGCGGTTCGTATGCTGATGCGTTAGGCCCACAATCGAATAGCTTACGAGAATCGCCCGCTGACCTGCGAAAGCAGGTTCGGCGGGCGATCTTGGTTTGATGTCCGGTGTGGACTGTGGTGCACCGAACTGGAGCAAAACCGGAGGCCCGTCAGTTCGAGGCGGACTGTCACCGTCGCGCCGCCGACCGTACGCAGCACCCGTTGGGTGAGTGCGTTCCCGGCCTTGGCCAGGTGGTTGGCCACCCGTGGTGCGAACGCTTTCAACCGCAGGAAGCCTGGGCGTTCGGTCAACGACCACCGGTCCGCGTGCGGCTGGTAGTGCCACTCCCACTGCGGCTTGAGGCGGGCGTCGGTGAACAAGTCGATGGTCACCACGGGGCAGTGCATCGACCGGCATACCGGGCGTGCCGCCGGCGGGCACACGGCCCGTCCACACCATGTTGCCGATGCCGTCCGCGCCTACCCCCAGGTCGCTGTGGTGGTGTCACCGGACTTGCAAACCCAGGAGCCCGCAGGGGCGTTCGTCCAACCGCGGCCTTCGCGCTACCCAACTGCTCGAGACAGGTAGCCGATCTGGCCCTTCATCGCGGTGGGCGACTGGTGGATGAAGCACTCCCGGTTCGCCCGCTCGATCACCCCCATCGGTTACGCCCCTTCGTCCGGGACGGCGTCGCCCTCGATGTGGCAGGCCGGGTGCAGCCCTGCTGCATCAGGTCGAGCGCCCACAGCGTCGACTGGACTGCTCTCCCGCACCGGGCGCCGTGTGGACTGGCGAGTGACCAGCACCGGCTGCACGAGTCGACGTCGGTCCACACCGGTGCGGGCGTTGATGAGAGCGATCAGCAGGTCGACCGCTTCGTCGCTCACCCGGTCCGGACGGAGGCTGACTGTGGTGACCGGCGGGGTCGTCGTCGCGTAATCCGGATCCTCACTGATGCACGCCACCAGCAGATCCCGCGGTACCCGAAGCCCGTGGTGCCGGGCGGCGGCGAGGATGTTGTGACCGGAGTCGGAGTAGATGCCGATGACGGCGTCCGGTCGTGGATCGCGGTTGAGCAGCCGGCCGACCGCGTCCCGTTCAGCCGTGAAGTAGTCGGGCAGTGAGGCGTACTCCTCGACGAGGGCGGACATGTCGCGTTCGGCGCACCAGGCCAAGCGCTGTTACGCCATCGGGATCGCTGTCCACGTTGGTCACTGTAGGACGGTCCGCACCGAGGCGCGACACAGTCATCTGTCACTGGTTCTCGAGTGGACGCGCACCGCGTGGTGGACGCCGGCCTCTGCGCTAGTGGTGCGACGTCGTCGCGTCGCGAATTTTCGGGGACGGCGCGCACAAACCCGTCGTCGCCGGGAGCAGGCCTATGTACGACCTCGACCTCGACGACTCGTTCTGCAACCAGATCGGATCAGCCGCGACATCCACTACTGAGCGGCACCCGCTACGTGCTGTGCCAGCTTTGGCTCGGCGTCATCGTACCGATCACACTCACCGCCACCGACACGCGATAAGCCGGGGCTCGAGCCGGCCCAGTCGAGGTCGCGGATCCAGCTAGGCAGCGCTCCGTTCCCCAAGAGCGGCGCCGACAACCATGGTGTCCTCCCGGATCTCCCACCCCCGGCCGGGAAGGGCACCACGGACCCGAAGCGCGGAACCGGAAAGAACTATGCCCGCGCCATGTGGCTGCTTCTCCCACGGCCGACGACGCCTCCATACGCAAACACCTGGGCGAGTCACCCCGCAGGTCAGGATTTGCGGCCGACGCCTGCGTAGATCTGTTCCCGTTCAGGACCGTCGATGTCGTAGGGCCTGGTGGGACGCCAGTCCGCGGTCGGCACGACTCCAGGAGACACCAGCTCGAAACCGTCGAAGAAGGATTCGAACTCCTCGTGACCACGCGGGTAGATCGGGTCGGCGCTCTTCTTCATGACCTCGACCATGGCCGCCATCTCCGCCGGACGGGAGTCAGCCGTGAAATGGGACAACGCGAGAAAACTCCTTGGGGCGAGCCGTTGCCGGTAACGAGCCAGCAGCTCGCGGGGCTGGTACTCGGGCGCGATGAAGTGGAACACGCCCACCATCAGCAGGCCCAGCGGCTGGTCGAAATCCAGCAGGCCGCGCACGTCCGGGTGCTCCATGATCCCGTCTGGCTCGCGGAGATCCTGCTGAATCGCGGTCGCGTACTCGTTGGCGCCGAGCATCAGCTGGCTGTGGTTCACCGCGACCGGCTCTCTGTCCACGTACACCACCCGGGCAGCCGGGGCCGCTCGCTGGGCGATCTCGTGCACGTTGCCCACGGTCGGAATGCCGGATCCGATGTCGAGGAACTGACGAATGCCCTGCTCGATCATGAACAGCACCGCCCTGTGCAGGAACGCCCGATTGAGCCGGGCGATCTCCGGGGCGCCGGGCAACGCCGTCTTGAACCGCTCCGCGATCTCCCGATCAGCATGGAAATTGTGCCCGCCACCGAGTAGATAGTCGTAGATGCGCGCGGCACTCGGCACGTTCTCGTCGACGCTGGCGGGCACCCACCATGACTGTTCAGACACAGGGCTCGCACCTCACGCAGATCACCGGCATCCGTTCGTACCGAAACTTACTACCGACCATGATCCACAAGCGGGTGAACCGGCATGCCCTGTCCGCTTGCCCACGCCCGCATCACGCTCACATGGCGTGATCTTGGTGTGCGCCAAGACAGCGATCCCGTCCGCCTTGAATGGATTGGTTGCCGACGGCGGGTGGGGGCTCGCCGTTCCGAACTCGGAGAACCGCAGCCGACCGGCCGCCAACAGTCCCTACTCGATCCGGGCGAAGCATGCCCGGCGGATGAGTAGGAGACGTGAGTGAGCAGCGAGATCGGTGATCTGATCGAACCGATAGACCCGGACGTCGACCTGCGCATTGATAGCCAACGGCGTGAACTGGTCCGCTCGCACGCACCCGTGCTGGGTGTGATCGCGCTCGGTGGAGGTCTTGGTGGGGTCGCCCGCTATGGCATGGGCGTGTTGCTGCCGGTCCAACCGGGTCATTTTCCCTGGGGGACCTTCGTCATCAACGTGACCGGTTGCTTGCTGATCGGTGTGGTG
Organism: Kibdelosporangium aridum; assembly: GCF_900176515.1. Taxonomy (GTDB): domain Bacteria; phylum Actinomycetota; class Actinomycetes; order Mycobacteriales; family Pseudonocardiaceae; genus Kibdelosporangium; species Kibdelosporangium aridum. The sequence continues at coordinate 191,336 of NZ_FWXV01000014.1, read as the reverse complement.
ATGGTGCTGGTCACCGAGGTGTGGTCGGCCCACCGCCTGGTGCGGCCGTTCTTCGGTGTTGGGGTTCTCGGTGGGTTCACGACGTTCTCCACTTACGCGGTGGAGATCCACGGTTTGCTGCAGCCTGGCACTGTGGGTATCGCGTTCGCCTATCTGGCGGGCACTCTGATCGGCGCGATGCTGGCCGTCGCTGTAGGAGCGTGGCTCACGCGTGCGATGGCCGGTCTGGCACGGAACGCGGAACGGGTGGTGTGACGTGCGCCTGGTCGAACCGGCCCTGCGGCTGTCGATCGTTCTGCGCTGTGACGACCGCTGGCACCATCAGCCGCTCTACGGCGAGATTGTCGAACGAGCTCGCGACGCTGGGCTGGCGGGCGCCACGGTGTTGTACGGGTGCGAGGGTTACAGCGGCGCCTCGTTGATCCACACTGACCGGACGGTTGATCTTGCCGACAACCTGCCCGTCGTCGTGATCATCATTGATACCGAGGAACGCGTCCGGGCCTTCCTGCCACGTCTGGACGAACTGGTCACCGACGGCACAATCCTGCTCGACCAGGTCCACGTCGTTCGGCACCAAGGAAAATCATGACCGCCGTCCTGGTGTTTCTCGGCGCGATGATCGGAGCACCATTGCGTTACCTGACCGACCGCGCCGTCCAAACTCGCCACGACAGCCTCTTTCCCTGGGGTACCTTCAGCGTGAACGTCGCCGGCTGCCTTGTCCTCGGCGGGCTGGCCGGCGCCGGTAGCGCGCTGCCCGGCACGCTGGTCACCGTGCTGCCGCCAAGGAAAGCAACACGCATTGTCCTCGCCGGATCCTCGCGTTGCCTATATTGAAGTCCGTGACTGCGAATCGTGGACCCGCCAGCATTTGAGGCGAGGTATAGCGTAGAAGCTCCTCAATAGCGCCGGGACATCGTGTTGAATCTGCTTTGATCGCTGCCATCTCTTCAGGGTGATCGAGTAGGGCCAGTAGGCCACCGCTGATCGCGTCCGAGAGTACCTCGTACCACACAAAAAGCAGATAGAATAATAGAGCGTTCGTATGGTCGGTGCTCAAGGGTTCGTGCTGCAGGCGTCGAATGATGTCGGCGACAATACTCGACGTGCCGGAACTGGAGTGTGGTATGCCCGCCACCTCACCGATGATGCGTTGCATTCCGCTCATCGTGTCTCTCGCTCGTTCCGTCTCAGGGCGCAGGGGCGCAACCACGGCCTCGGCCCACGTCCGCAGCAGCATCACCGCATGTTCTGGCAGTTCCAGCATCGCGCCGATCGTCAGCGCAGGCAGCGGTATCCCCACTTCCCGGACAAAATCGATGGGCCGGGAGGTGTCTAACCCCGCTAAGAGCTGCGTGGTGACCTTCTGGAGACGGCGAGACAATTCGGCGGGATTTTTCGGAGCCAGCGGCGGCACCACGGCCCGTCGCAGGGCCATGTGCTCCTCAGGGCCGACATTCAACATGTGTCGGCTGAGCTGAGGAGGAAGAGCGAAGCCCTGATACTCGCCCGTGGCGGCGTGCCGGGTCTCGGTAGACAAACGGCTGTCAAGTAGCAGAGCACGAACGTCCGCGTGCCGTGTGATCAACCACGCGGGTGGGCCGTCCGGAGTTACGACTCTGTGCACGCCACCTGTGTTGCGATGTCTCGCCAGGCTTTTCCACGGGCTGTGCGCGAAGCTCGACGTGAAGATCTGATCAAGTGCGGAATCTGTGTTGGAAGCCATCGCTGACATCGTGTCAGAAACCAGTTCGCGAACGGGTCAGCCCAATCGTCCCCTACCGAAGCTCACAACAAACCGGCGTAGGGTCGGGCGGGGCGTGGCCGTGTGCTCTCCGCACCACCGGTACGGATGCGCACCTGCAGGTGGAAGCGAGCCGAAGGTAACCGAGCAGCCGAGCGAGTGATGTCGTGAGTAGCGCGAACGCGAGGGCGCAGAAACCTGAGTGGCTGGTGAGGGTGCCGGGGGATGGGGGCGCGGTAGCGGGTGCGGGTGTGCTGATTGATCAGTACCACGTTGTCACCTGCGCTCATGTCGTCGCGAACCAGTTCGGAGAGCCCTCACCTACCGCCGGTACCGGGCCGGCACCGAATGATGCGGCCACGGTCGAATTCCCGTTCAGCGGCAGCGCCGCCGTTCGGCGTGTGGCCCAGGTCGTGGAGTGGCAGCCGATCGCCGAGGATCTATCCGGTGACGCCGCGGTTCTGCGGCTGGCTGAGCCTGTCGTGGCGACTGCCGCGCCGTTGGCGTTCCCCTCATCCGTGCTCGGCCACCGGTTCTCGGTGCACGGCTTCCCGAGCGGGGACAGCGCCGCACGGTACGTCACCGGACGGTTGGGCGGGGCCAGCGGCCCGACCGGTGACTGGCTCCAACTCGATGCCGACAGTGGTGTGGGTTGGGCTGTGGAGCGGGGTTTTTCCGGCGCGCCGGTGTTCGATCACGACGTGGGCGCAGTGGTGGGGATCGTGGTGATGACTGATGCCCACCGCAGCGGGCACATGCTGCCTATGTCGGCGTTGCGGTCTTGGTGGCCCTGGCTACTCGATCGGCGGGTGGAGGACGCCAGTTGGACGGCGCACTGGCTTCCTCGTGCCCGCGGCTCAGAGCGTCAGTCTGACACCGGTGTCTGGTACTTCACCGGACGCGACGCAGCCCGTCAGCGGGTCTGTGACTGGCTTGCCGATCCAACGGCACCTGCGCTGGTGGTTACCGGCGGCCCTGGCACGGGCAAGTCCGCACTGCTGGCGCACCTGTTGGTCACTGCGAACCCGGCCTGGGCTGACGTGGTGCCCACCAGCGGACCCCGCCCACCGGTGGGTGCGTTTGATGTCGCTATCCATATCAGTGGCCTGTCTGGCGATGACGTCGTCCGGCAGGTGGCCGACGCTGTGGGACTGGACGTGGCCACGGCGCCGGAGCTGCTCGCCGCGATGCGGCAACGTCGCCAGGCGGGCCAGATGCCTGTGGTGATGGTCGCCGACGCGGTCGAGGAGGCCGCCAGCGTCGCGGAAGCCCGGCAGATCGCTGTCCTGCTGCGGAATCTGGCAGGAACCGGGGCGGCGAGAGTCCTGGCCGGCGTCCGGACCGCACCCTCCGGCACCAAGCGTGCAGAGATCCTGGGCGCCTTCGGCAGTATTCCCCGCCTTCCGCTGGAATCCCGCGCATTCCAGCGGAATGAAGACGTGGCTGACTATGTGTGTCTTCGTCTTACTCATGACGACTTTCAGAGCCGGTACCGCAACCGTCCGCCGGGCGAACTGCGGAGGATCAGTTGGGCGATCGCGCGCAGGGCCCGTTACAACTTCCTGATCGCCCAGCTCACCACTCTCTGGCTTACCCAGGCCACGACACCGCCGCTCAACATCGGCGAGCCGGGCTGGGAACGTATCCTGCCCGAGACTGTCGGTGAGGCGATGGAGGAATATCTACGCCACTGCGGCGCCGATCCCGAACTGGTCCGCCGGATCCTCACCGCCCTGGCCTTCTCCCGGGGGAGCGGGCTTCCGTTCGGTTGCAGCTGGTTGACGATCAGCGATGCCTTGCATCCGGCCCACACCCACACGCTGGCCGACCTGGAGACGGTGTTTCACAGCGCTGCGAACTACTTGATCGAACGCACCGACGACGGCAACGAACAGGCGTCCTATCGGCTTTACCACCACGCCCTCGACGAACATCTCCGTGACCACTGCACCAAATACACTCCCCAACCGAACCCCCATCAGGCCATCGTCCGCGCGCTCATCGACGCCCTGCCGGTTCGAGAGCACGGCCGAGACTGGGCCACCGCGGACGCCTACACACGCACCCATCTGGCCGGTCACGCCGTCGAGGCACAACAACTTGACACTGTCCTCGACGATCCCAGCTTTCTCCTCTATGCCGAACCCGGCCCACTGCTGACCGCGCTATCACACGCCCGCACTGAAGAGGGACAGCTAGTGGCGTCGACTTACCGACTGTCCCAACACCAGCACCGCCACCGTCACCCGGTTGACCGATGCCGCATCCTCGCGCTTGACGCAGCGAGGCTCGGCGCCAACGAACTCCAACACCGCATCAACACTGCTCAAAAACACCTCATGGCACCCGACCAAGTCATTTGGCGCGTTCGCTTCGCCACCGGGAGCAGGTTGCCCACCGCCGCGATCGCGACCCTCACCGGCCACACCAACGAGGTCAACGCGGTTGCGGTGACTGAGCTTGATGGCCG
>NZ_FWXV01000014.1:0-185615 GCF_900176515.1 Kibdelosporangium aridum | reverse complement strand
ACCGGCGAGGTGACTGCGGTTGCGACGGCTGAACTGGACGGTCGTCCCATCGCGGTTACGGGCGGCAGAGATCACACGGTGCGAACCTGGGATCTGAAGAACCGGCGCTGCCTAGACGAGCTTGTGATGCCCGATCGCGTCCGTTGTTTGACATTGGGGCTCGCCGGAACTCTGATTGTCGGGTTTGGCTTCGATATCGCGGCTTTCGATACCTCGACTCCCGTGACAGCACCTAGAACGCCGAGGGTATCCATTACATCTCTTCCATCTGTTCCTTCATGGGAGCGGCGGCCACCCTGGTGGTATCCAATCGTTCACCGCTAACCAAGCAGCGCCATGCAATTCCGCCGTAGGCCACCATGAAACCGCACTGTGATGGCTCGTCCGGGCCACTGACAGAACGGCACGGACCCATTGTCCACACGAGACGGTTGGACGGAGTCTTGTCCGTGTGTACGGTTTCCTCACCAACAGGATAGGCGAAGCGGCTCCACTCCTAAGGTCCTGTTTGTTGCCCGGGTCGCAGGGCATGCATGAGGCGCCTTGCCGGATCGCTCGCCGCTGACCTGTCAAGAAGCGACATCGCGTACACAGTCAAACTCGCCACCAGTGTTCATGTCCGATCACTCTGATGCGGGCGCGACGGAACCGCCGGTTCGGACGATGTCGCCTACTGTCAGCGCCATATGGATGATGGTGCCCAGCGCGACGGCTCGCTGGTCGATGTCCAGGGCGTGTATCAGCCGCAGCACATCCGCCACGGCCTCATACTCATCGGCACTGGCATGTCCCAGCGCATCGTTCACAAGCCGTATCGGCAAGTTGGCCGATGAACGGACACCAGCGCTGGAAACTGAGCCTTTCCGCGTAACCGTTGGTGACTTAGGGTAGCGACGGTTTGGCGGTTGATGACACGCCGAATCTGTTGCCATACAACAGAAAAAAGCGCAGAACCCGGTATGAAGGTGGTCCTTCCGAGATCAACTTCATAGAGGGTTCTGCGCTGGATGAGCGTCGCATACACCGCTGTTCTGAATGTGTCCGAGGGCAGCGTTCTGTTCCTGTCGGGTTTGTTGCATGCCGAGCGTGTCCGGCGTGGCACCCGCAAGGGCCGGCGGGCGCTGGGTACCTACAAGCAGGCGGTTCTCGTCTTGCGGTGGTTCCTCGACGACACCAGGATGTTGGCCTTGGCCAGGGATAACGCGATTGCCGTGTCCACCGCGTATGACTACCGGGACGAGGGCATCGCGGTACTCGCCGCGCGCCGGCCATCGCTGCACGGTGCGTTGTTGGCGGCGAAAGCGGCCGGCCACTCGCATGTGATCGTGGACGGCACGCTGATCCACACCGACCGGATCTCCACACCTGGCCCCACGCGCGGGGTGGACTTGTGGTGGAGCGGCAAGCACCGCCATCACGGCGGCAACATTCAGGTCGTCTCCACCCCGGACGGGTGGCCACTGTGGACCTCCGACGTGCGGCCCGGCCGAGAACACGACATGAGCGCCGCCCGCGCCAACCCTGAACTGCTGGCCCGGATCACCGACTGGGTCAGCGACGGCGCGCTCGCCTTGGCCGACCTCGGCTACGAAGGTGAACCCGCAACCTTCACGATCCCGTTCAAGAAAACGCAAGACGGCCGACTCGCCGTCGACGAGCAGGCCTGCAACGCACTCCACGGCGCCCTGCGCTGCCTCGGGGAACGCGCCAACTCCCTACTCAAAACCACCTACAAAGCCCTCCGCCGCTACCGCGGCTGCCCCTGGCGCCTCGGCAGCATCACCGCCGCTGCCCTGATCCTGCTTCACCACGAACACCACAGAACCACATAACCAACAAAAATTGATCACACAGCCACCAGAACGTTACGCGGAAAGCTCATAGGTGCCTGACGACAATGCCGCCGGGCTGGACCCACTCACCGGTAAACCGTGGCCGGTCACAGCATGCAGCTTCTCGATCTCGCTGCCTTCGTCCTTGTTCCGGCGAAGGCGTTGATCGCTTCGCTGCGGCACAGGGCCACGAGTGCCCATGCGCGACCCCCTCCATTGGCGATGACCGTGTTGTCCAGGTCGAAGAACGCCTGACCAGGGTCTGACCAGCAGAGATGTAGGTTCTGGAAGAGTCGCTCAGGTTACCCTGTAGTAGTTCCGTATCGGTTCAGGGCCGTCTGCTCTACTGAACCCATGCGTTGGCCTGAGCTCGGCTTCGCCGGAGCACCAGCCGTAGTCGCCGCACCGTTCGGTGCTCCATGGCCCGTCGTGTTGGTCCTCGGAGTCACGGGGCTGCTGGTCTGTGGCTGGGTACAGTACCTTCGGCACAAGGAGCACATGCGGGCGCTCGACAAGACTGTGGACGGCCAGGTCGCAGAAGTGCTGCGAGCCAGGTCCGACCGCGATCCGTCCACCCCAGTGACTCAACGGCCGAGCCGCCACGGAACTAATGGCGCGGCGGCCGGCGCCTAGGACGATCAGCGAGCCTGGCCCTCGGACGTAGTTGAGGTTGACGCAGAAGTTGGCGAAGTCCGCTAAGTTCCCCCGGTGAGCAGTTCAACGCCATGGTGGGGAACTTTGGTCGTTGCGTCGGTCGGGTTCTTTGGCGTCTTACTATCGCAGCTCTGGACGAGTGTGCGAGACCAGCGGCGGGTCGACCAGGAGAAACACGACCGTGACGTCAATCGGCGAGCTGAAGTCTATGCCGAGTTCCATCGCACAGTGACCGCGCTTAACACTGATGGCGTCGAGCAAACTGAATCAGCAGCCACATTACTGGCGGAGCTGGCGCAGCGGCGCAGTCTAATTATGTTGCTCGCCTCGCCGATGATCAGAGCCGAGACAACTAGGGTCGTGGACGGTTTGACCGCCGTCCGTGCTGCCTACGCGCGTGCACCGGGTAGTGCAGAGCATGAATGGGCGCGCCGAGAGTTTGACAGGTCATTTGGCTGGTTGGTCGAGATCATGCGCCATGAGCTTGACCTCGGCCTGAAGCCGCGGTGGTGGCAGCGTACTCGGCGCCGTATATGGTCATATCTACATCGTCGACTCTCCGGACTGGACGAAACAGTGCTCGGCGGTGAGGGAGCTATCGACTGGTGGAACCTTCGAGCTCGTCTTCGGCGTATGCGTCAACGCCACCGCGTTCGGCGCGATGAAGCCCTGGCGCGCAAGTTGGGTTACAGATTCCAGCGGTCCGTGGGCCCGGAGGCCTGAAACCTGTACACGGCCTCGGGGTCGCTATACGCCGCGATCTAGAAGGCCTCGATGGGGGTTATCCCCTCGGGGTGCAGAAGTCTATTTAGTTTGTCAATGTCGCAGTAGCGACGTTAGCGCATTGCCGAGTGTGCGCGCAAGCGCGCTATTTCTGCGTGCCTAAGCACGCTGCTACTCCCGGTACCCCCACCTCTGCATTTCTGTGCAGGGGTGGGGGTACCGGGGTCACTATTCCCGGGTGTCTCTCTACTGGCCTACGCCGTAGCGCACGTAGCCGCGCCTTAACGCGGTTACCCTCGCTACTGCTCTTGCCTGCGTGGCAGGCACTGCACACACCACGTAGGTTGTCGAGGGTGTGGTTATCCCGACGCTCTATGTGGTCTACCTCTGTGGCGTACGTAGAACAGTTCCGGTCTTGTATTTGGCACGTGTCAGCGCGATCACCACCGAGCCGCCGCTCACCACCGCGGAAGGCGTGTCCACATACTTCGCGATCCTGTTCACCATTCTCGCACTTCCCGCGATAGGTGTCGGCGTGCTGATCAATTTCGCTGGTTCGCAGGATGCGGGGGCCATGTTCGCCAACTGTTGGCGGCCAGCAGGCTTCGCTACTGTAGCGCACCAAGTTTACCGGGCCGTCCATAAAGTCATGGCTCCTGAGCAGCGGAGCCCAGGAGCCATGACTTTACTCACGAGAGATATTGAGCGTTTACTGCAATCGTCAGATTCTGGCGGCGGCGATGGCGGCGGCGAAGGTATTCACCTCGGTGTAGACGCCGGGCTTGCCGTCGCGGCCGCAGCCCTCGCCCCAACTGGTGATGCCCACCTGGATCCAGGCGTTGTTGTTGTCGCGGCGGAACATCGGGCCGCCGGAGTCGCCCTGGCAGGTGTCCGTGCTACCAGCCGGGATATTGCCGGCGCAGATCTCGGCGGACGGAATCAGACCGGCGTAGAAGCCGCCGGCGGCCTTGCAGGTGTCGTCGTTGACGAAGTCGACCTTGGCCTTGAGCAGCTCACGCTGCTGCGGGCCGCCCTCTTTGGCGGCACCCCAGCCGATGACGTCGAACGCGCCGTTGTTGTACGCGGTGGTGGTCGCGATCGGCAGGGTGCCCAACTCCTCTGGGGCCGGGCTGGCCAGCTCGATCAGGGCCCAGTCACCGCCGGTCGAGGTCCCGTATGTCGGCGACTGGTACACGTAGGTGGACTGGATTCTGACGGCGCTGGGGTCCTCCAGGTCGACCACGCCCATGGTGGCCGTGATGCGGGAGTTCGGGCCGGTCTGTGGGACGCAGTGCGCGGCGGTCAGCACGATCTGCCGGGTGTAGAGGGTGCCACCGCACCCCATCGACAGCCGCACCATCCAGGGGAATTCCCCTTGTGCGGCAGGGATTCCGCCGACGACTCGCACGCTGTCCGAACCGGACGGCGGGGCTGCGACGGCCGGCGCCGCCAGGCCGAGCATGGTCGCGACGCCGACTGCCGCAACTGCCATTTTTTTGAGCGCACTGGCCCAGGTGTTGGTGCTCACGTTGACCGCTTTCATTAATAACCTCGCCTTTCTTCACTGAAATCCTCTGACCTGCTTCAACGTGCGCCAAACCGGTATGAAAAACATCGGTGGAATCGCCCACTTCACCATGAGAAGACTGTGGTCAGGACATTGAGCCGTTCTCGTGCGTCCAACGGTCAGGTGGTTGAACGTGTAGGTATGATCTGTCGTCAACTCGCCCGCCGCGGCCCGGCGATCAAGCCCTGCAACCGATCTGACCAGTTATCTGAATTGTAGGTAGCTCTGTAGGTGGTTCTACCGATGTTTGATTCCTCGCCGTTGCCTAACGTCTCCAGACGGCAGCTTCCCTCGCGAGGCCGATCCGAGAGGCGCCGCCAGGGTGGGGCGTTTCTTGAATTACAACGAAACCACCTGGAGTGGACTGTCGGGGCTTGTCCATATTTTTGCGTCGACACCGTCTTGCGGAATTTGCCATTCCGTGAGTTCCCGGAACCATGTCCGGCGGGATCGCCGTGCTTATACCCGAGGTGATCGGTGATCTCCTCGTTCAACGCTCACTCCAACACGGATTTCGTCACCTGATTCAACTGCTCATTAATACCATCGACCGGGCCGCCTGAAGTTCCGGCCTTGTCGACCAACGCCTCGATCACGTCCGCATTCAACAGCGATGACACATCAGGAACATTGTCGTCGTCAGCTGAGCGCTTCTTCGATTCACTCGCAGACGCAGACAAATCATATCCAGTCGACCAGTCGGGCGACTATTCAGGCCCGCCCAGCCTTACATGAAATATTTGGCTCTGTCGCTCATTGAGTGATCAACTACATCGGCGGCAACGTCCTGAGCTCCATCGGCCGTACATGCCGTTGCCCGGTGCGCGATACCTGCAGTTCAGTGCGGCCTCGATGCCAGCCCTGCACACCTTCCCTGCGAGCATCCCGGCTCGTTCGCTCCACCCTCAACAAGTTGCTCACTCAACCATGGACAGAGCCAAATATTTTAACAGGCCCGACTGCCGGTGTTGCGAGGAACCAACAACACCTAGATCCAACACAACTCCAGCGTCTCAACGCCGCCGACACCCACGTGTGGGCGGCATCCTCAACGAGTACCACCACGCCGCCTGGATGACCTGCACGATGAGATTCTCGGCAAGCGCACCCTTCGGGAAACGAGACTTCCACCCGATACGCTGGCTGAGATACCGCTCGGGAACCGGCGCCGCAGACGAAGCCGCAGGAGTGGCGAATGCCGGAACAACGTCAATGATCAACGCGACGACGACTCCCCACGACGAGCAGCAGCTCACGCCGAGCCGAGAACTCCTGTGCAGCTTCCATGATCGGTTATCCCCACAGTTATCCCCACAGTCCGGTCGTAGGAAACCAGTCTCGGCCAAGAAAACCCACAGTCCCGGGAGTCATTCGCCTAGCCCCACCGGGTATCGGGTGTGAAGCGCGCATCCCCAACGCGCGCTTCACGCTCCCTCTCCGCTCCCGGTCTCCTCGCGTCTGTCGAGGAGTTCAGTGTGCCTGCGAGCAGGAGGGAAAGACGTCCGGGAGATTGCCTACATCGCCGGTGACTAGTGCGCTGGCGACGCCGGCTCGGGATGTGGCGCCGAGTTTGGCGATGATGTGCCCGACATGGTGGTCGATGGTTCGGGGACTCAGGTACAGCTTCGCGGCGATCTGCCGGTTGGTCATCCCGATGGCCAGCAGTTCGGCGACCTCCCTTTCCCGGGAGGTCAGCGCGGCCGGTCCGACGGCATCGCGAGGGTTGCGTTGTCCGGTAACGCCGCGCGGCACGCGACGACCTAGCCTGCGCAGTTCGCGAATGGCCCGTTCCTGTAATCCGTTGGCGCCGCAGCGGGCGGACAAGGCGCGAGCCTGTTCCAGTTCGTCCAGTGCGCGGGGGCGTTCTCCGGCGGCGGCTGTGGCCGTGCCAGCTACCAGCCAGGCTCGGCCCGCGTCAAGGGGATTGCCGCTCTTGGTGAACTCCGTGGCGGCCTCCCGGGCCGTCGTGCTGGCGTGTGCCGGGTCGCCGGAGGCGGACAAGACTCTGGCGCGAGCGAGTCGCGCGAACGCCCTGCGGCCCGGCAGTGCCACCAGTCCGGTGGCTGCTGCTTCGGCGCGTGCTGCCCATTGTTCGCCCTCCGCCACGCGGTCCAAGGCCAGGGCGGCGGTGGTGAGGAACTCGTACCAGGCCGGGCGGCGAGCGGGATCGACCATCGGTAGCTCCGGGCTGCTACCGGTGATGTCCAGAATGGACGAACACCCCTCGGGGTTGTCGGCCATCAGGTGGGCGTGCGCGAGTAGCTTGGCCGTCCACAGTGACAACCAATCATTCGGCGGTCCGGCCAGACGGCACGCTTCTTCCCCCAATCGCAGGGCCAGCTCGAGCTCGCCGGTCAACGCCGCCACTCGGCACCGCATGGCGAGCGCGAACGCCTGCAACCACCGGCTGCGCACCAACAATGCCGCTTCTTCAGCGTCAGCGAAGCAGCCTTCAGCCTGTGTCAGCAGCCCCTGCCACATCAGCACGCTGCCACGACTGACCAGCAGCATGGTCAGCAGATAGTTTTGACCGGTGGCCCGGGCCAGTGCGAGGCCGCGGTCGAAATGCCGGCCTGCTGCGTCATAGCGTTCCAGATCGTGCTCTGCCCAACCCAGCCACACCACGCTGTCCAGCCGCTGCGCCAGCTCGCCGTCGGTCAGCCCGTCGACTAGCAGGGCCGCGTGGTCACAGTGCTCCAGCGCGGCTGGAATGTCGGCGGCCAGATAGTCGGCGTAGGCCGCGAAACTGGCTGCGGTCGCCCGTGCAGGGTGATCGTTATGGCAGCTGGCAAGTATGTATGCGGTGCCCGCCCATGTGCGACTGCCGGCGACGTCGCCGTGCCGGAGGCTCGCCTCGGCCAGTCCGAGCTGCAGGGCCGTTGCGGCACCGTTCGCCATGCGGGGCAGCCCTCGCAGCTCCGCCAGTAGCAGGGCACGTGCCTCCGCATGCCGACCCAGAAGATTTTCGAGCACGGCGCAGAACGAGACCGCCCGGACCCGCCGGTCCGCCGCCGTGCGAGGCAGGAGCCGCAACACCTCATGCAGGACATCCCGGGCCTCCCACAGCTGGCCGCTGATCCCGAGGAACCTCGCCATGTCCGTGAGCAATTCCAGGCGGCGTAAGTCGCCCTCGACCTTATCGGGCAGCAACCTCAGAGCCACAGACAGCCAATGCGCGGCGTCGGCAGGTGCCCAGCCGGCCACGGCCTCGGCGGCGGCGATCAGGACCGCGATTGCCTTGTCATTCCCGGGAAGCGTCGCATGCTCGACGTGGGGCGCGCGCTGCACCATGGAAGCGCCCCGCTCCTCCAGTGCGTACCACGCCCTGGCATGGGCCTGTACCCTCCAGCCGGCGCCGGCGTTCTCGTACGCGGCAGCGCGCACCATCGGGTGGCGGTAGGAAAAACAGCCCGGGCCCGCCGGTTGGACGAGATCACGGGCGACCAGCTCATCCAGAGCCCCGTCAGCCACCTGGCGACTCAGTCCCGCGACCGCGGCCGCGAGCTCAGGCCCGAAGGGATCACCAGCCACGGCGGACGCGTGGGCGATCAGGCGGACCCGCTCGGGCAAGATCGCCAGTTCAGCTTGCAGGGTCGCGCGAACAATGGGGGGAACACCATCGAGCGACAACACGCTCTTTGGTGATAAGGCAGTCGACGGACCATTCGACAGCGGCTGCCCCCTCGCCGCCAGAGGCAACCACTCCTCGGGGGCGCGTGCCAGCGCTTCCAAGTAGAACGGGTTGCCACCACTGGCTTGGTGCAAGACCTGACACCGGGCCTGGTCGACATCGGGACCGAGAAACTCGGCGACCTCGTCAAGATTGAACGGACCGAGCTCGATCCGACGAACCACCCCGCCTGGCGTGGCCTGGGTGAGCACGGCGGCGAGCCGGGCTGGTCGCTGACGGGAACGGTAGGCAACTACCAGCACGACGGGCGCACGAGGCGGGTGGCGGAGCAAATACCCCAGCAGTTCGAACGAGGCGTCATCACCCCAATGCAGATCGTCCAGGGTGAGGACCAACCCCGAGGGCGACGCGAGGTGCTCCAGCAGGGCACGTATAGCGAGGTGCAGTCGGTAACGCTCGACTCCGAGGACCAAGCGGTCGTGTGTGGTTTCTGCGGAGTCCGTTGGCACTGAGATCCCCGGAAACACCATCGCGAGTTCACGCACCAGATCGGTGCCGAGCCCGGCGAGATCTGGTGGGTCGAGCGAGGCGACATGGTCACAGATCGCATCGAGAAATACCCCGAACGGGTTGTGCCGTTCCAGCTCGGAGGCATGACCGGCCAGCACTAGCCGGCCTTGACGATTGGCCACAGCACGCATCTCACCCAACAGCCGGGACTTGCCGATACCCGGCTCGCCCACGACCTCGACCACCCGGGCCACTCCGCTGCGCGGACGATCGAGTATGTGCGCGAGCAGCTCTCGTTCCCGCTTCCGCCCCACCAGACGACGGGCACCGTCTCCCCGTGCTACGTCACCGCTCCGCATACCCTCCCCAAATCCTTGGCAAGCGCGCCCCTTGCTCCGTCCGCAGGTGATCGCCGCTCAATTTCGAGGTGGCCGTACGCGACGTGGTCGCGGCGATCTCACTGCTTTCGGAACCCAATCCGGGCTGGGCAAAGATCACTCCGGAACGACCGGCCGCAGCCACAACTCTCCTCCCATCCCCAGAGCTTTAGCGCGTTGTACACCTACGCCGTTCATCACCAGTGAGACACCACCTGGTTGTGGAGGGGTTGCCGTACGGCAGCGGGTCCTGCAACCCCGGTCGCAGGCGGTTGTTGTTCCAGTGATTGACAGAACAGCCCGGTCCGCTGTCCCGGGCTTCCCCGCCGAGACGGATCACTCTCGCAACGGAACACGACAATGTCCGCGACCCGACGACTCGGAACTGGCCGACGGCTTCTTCGTCGCACCGACCGTATTCGTGGATGTTCGCGGCACTGCACTACAGTCCTAATCAGACTGTTGACCACGACCGCGTGAATCCGCCAAGCCTGGATGCTGAAGCTTATTCATGGTCCCTCGCATTGGTATACACACCTGCGGGTGAACCTTGGAAAAAGCGTGCTGGCATGCCCCCTCGACGCGCCAGCACGTTTGTCAATCAGAATGCAAAGATAGGATCGGTCGATGCCAGCTGGCACGTATTGCTATAAGTGTGCTGCCAGTGGACGAACCGGTCTTGCCATATCCCGTCTGCCGTAACAGTGACCGGATCCCACTGCGTTGTGCACACGGTGCCCGGGTTCCCGCGCAACTCTGTGAAGTCGCCATGCACCTCTCTTAGCCTGTCGCAGGCCTTGGTTGCGTGCGGATGCCCGCCGCCGTCGGGGTCACACGTCAGCGTGCTAGCCGCATACGGGATTGCCTTGGCCGTTTCTCCCTCGCTGATTGTCAGGCGAAGTACCGAATTCGCGATGGAACTGGGAGAATCCGTGCTCCTGTACCCGGCGGCGGAGGCGCTCACCCCGCTGATCATCATGGCCGCGACGGCGGCAATGATGAATATTTTTGACATCATATGTCTCATGAGTTTCTCCTCACATTCGCGCGAAGGCAGTAAGATCTGCCTTCTTTTCTTCCGTGTCGCGCTTGGTTGTGTCCGCTGATCTATTCGTTTGGGTTGACTGCTTAGTGACAGCGAGGCCTGAAAGTGTGCGCTCCATGAACTGCCTCCCGTATCGGCGACCGTATGGCACGAATTACCTACCCTGGTTCTTCCTTCTGCTTGACCTACGGATTGATCACCTCGCTTCGGGTGATCACGTGCTCCCAGGCATGGATGCCGCAGTCGCTGCACATGAGCGCGGCGCTCCTTCGGCGCGCCGGGAACCAGCGACGCCAGAGTGCAGTTACAGCCAATCGGAGGGCGACAACATTGAACGAGATGGAAAACTCTGTGGCCACAATTAGACACAGGGGCGAACCGGGGGATCGTGACGTGACTCCGTGGGGTTGATCCAGGTCGAGAGCCTTGCGGCCCACGCTGTGGGCACGTCATTCCCACCTGCAACTTCACGGGCGTGACGCCCGAACCGCACCAGCGATGATGGCCCTCTTCCTGGAAAGTGGGACAGGGCGGTTTTCACGTGCCGCCGACATGGGGGATGCTGCCGGTACCTGGCAAGGCCGCAGGAACCCCTGCGTATGCGGGGAGGACGTCAGATCCTCGCCCGTGTAGTGCAGACGCGTAGTCACGTCTCCGAAGTCACCGTCGGTGCCCGAAGTCTGGGGTGAGCAGTGCGCCGCCGGCGATTTGTTGGTGGCCGGTGTCCAGCAGCTGTTCCCCGAGCGCGGTCACGATGTGGCGCATGGTGTTGCCGCGCCGGACGCTGCTGATCAGGCCGGCGCGGCGCAGCACGGTGGCGTGCTTGCTGGCGGCGGCGGGCGAGGCATGGATGTGCTCGGCGAGGTCGGTGGTGGAGCGTGGCACGCGCAGGGCCTGCAGGACGCGTGCGCGGGTGTCCCCGATGAGACTGGCCAGCCCGGCCAGATCATCGGTTGGGGCGGGGATCTCGGTGATGGGGTAGACCAACACGGGTGGGAGTTCGGGATCGATGAAGGCCACGGGCGTGTTGCAGCAGAAATAGGACGGAATGAGCGTCAAGCCGCGTCCGCCCAACTGGATGTCGCGGTCAACGGGATAGTCGGCGTACAGGATGGGCGGGACCCATCGGATGCACTCCGCCAGGTTGCTGAGCAATCCCTCGATGCCGTTGGCGGTGACGTCCTGGGTGCGCTGGGTCCGGTCGTTGCGAATCGTCCGGTCGATGCCGGGCCAGTGCGGGGCCAGGACCAGGTCGTGGTACCAGGACATCGCGTCCCGCAGCGCGTGCAGCGCGTCGAGATCGCCGGCGGCGAGCTGTCGGGCCACGGCTGGTGGCCGTCGGCCGAGGTAAGGCAGCGCTATCTCCATCTCCATGGCTAGTCGGCTAGCGTGGGTACTGAGCACGGCGTCCAGTGAGGCGGCGAAGTCGTCGATGTCCTGGTACGGCGTGAGGAAGTCCGGGAAGGAACCCCGTGGTGGGACCAACGCGGTCAACAGCTCCAGGTGGCGGCGACCAGCGGGGTGGCGGTTCAGCCACGTGAGCGAGGACGCCCGCCACAGAGCGTGCCGGGACGGGGGGTGGCGGCCCTGGATGACGTGCAGGCTGTTCACCAGTTCCCACGTCGGGTGCGGGTGGGTGGCGATCCGGGTACGTGCCAGATCATCGGCGGTGAAATGCAGCCGCAGCGCCATCGCGATCCCTCGGTGCGCCTCCGTGTCTAGTTGTGGCCAAGGAGTTTTCCTTCTCGTTCAACGTTATAGACCTCCCATTGGGCGTCACAGCACTCTGGTGTCGCTGGTTCTGGCGCACTGATGCCGATGGCCTGTGGGGTTTCAGAAGTCGGCCCCGTGCCTGTGACCTGCGCTCTAGGCTGCTGCGGGTTCGTATTCGTTGATCAAGTCTCCGAGGATCTGCCGGCGTACGACGTGGCTATAACTCTCGTTGGATAAGGCGCGGTCAGGTCTGGGTGAGCGGAGTTGTAACGCTCGATGGGGACGGCGCTGGTTGTAGTGGGAGACATACCGCTTCAGCACGGTTTGCAAGTGCCGCTCGTTGATGATCAAGAGTCGGTCGGTGACCTCGCTTCGGGCCGTGCGGACGAATCTTTCGGCGTAACAGTTCGCTCTCGGGCAGCCTGGCGGAATTCGGACAGTCTCAATACCGGCGTCGGCGAACACGGCATCGAACGACGTCGTGAACTGGCCTGCCCGATCGCTAATGAGGAACCGGAACCTGTCCGCTCGATCGTCGAGGTCCATGAGCAGGTTGCGGGCTTGTTGGGTGGTCCATGGCCCGTCGGGATGCGTTGTGATGCCGAGGATATGGACGTAGCGGGTGGCGACCTCCATCACGAAGAACACGTAGATCCGCTTGAGCGTCACCGCGCAGTCGACGTGGAAGAAATCGCCGGCCAACACGGTGGACGCCTGGGTAGGCAGGAACCTGCGCCAGGACATGTCGGTGTCCCGGTTGGGTGCTGGTGGTATCCGCAGGCGTTTGAGCACCCGGCGGATGGTCGAGGCACTGACCCGGTGACCAAGCTTGAGCAGCTCACCCTGGATCCTGCGGTAACCCCACTGCGGATTCTCTCGGGCCATCCGTTCGATCAGTGCGGCAACAGTCGCGTCGAGCGACGGACGGCCAGGCCGGTTCGGGTAGGTCCACTTCCTGGCCACCAGGCGTCGATGCCACCGCAGCAGTGTCGCCGGTGTGACCAGTCGGTGTCGGCGCAGCATGGCGGGCAATCGCCGTGCCAGGGCGGCAAGTACTGCACGATCAGCCCAGTCCAATCGCGGACGAGGATTCCCGCGCCGCAGCACCGCGACTTCATGCCGCAACACCAGCAACTCCACGTCCTTCGACGCAGCCGAGCTTCCGAGCAGGACCAGCCAACCAGCGAGCCGAACGAAGATCAGATACAGCAGTCGCAACCACACGCCCTACGATCATGCCCTAGTACCGAAGACCCAGATCACTGCAGGTCAAGGCCATCATGCGCAGTATTGGAACCCCACAGGCAACCGACGTCACCTGTTTTCGTTGTGGTTCAAGAAGATATTTCGCTCTGCGGTTCTCGCCGTCCCCGGATCGGGCGGCCCGGCTTGGAAGCTCTGCTGTCCAGAGGCTCCCAAGAGCATCGTCTTCTCCGACGCGGAGGAGAGTGGAGGCCAGCAACGGCACAGTTGTCGGTCACAGCGAACGCTCGGCCCGCTCGGCCTTCTGCTTGGCCCACCTCTCCAGCCGACGCCAGCGTCGGCTGGAGCATAGTTGGTGAGCCACCCGGTGGTGATGGGCGAATCGCTCCGCCTCGCGCATTCGGGTTCTGGCCAGAACTTCGTAGAGCAGCATCTCGGTGGTCCCTTTCTGGACTGGATCGAACGGTGGCGGGGTGTTAAGCAGCGCGATGGTCACGCGGCGGCCTCCTGGTTCCAAACGGTGGTGCTGTTCTGAGTGGCGGTGACCTCTGTCGAGGTGGCCTGCTTGCCCGGATAGCTCCTCGGCGGTGTGCGCGGGGTGTCCGGGTCGCGCTCGACGATCTTGCTGCCCCTGGCGCGCAACGGCTCACCGGTCCGGCGGGCCGGGTCGAAGTCGACCGTCCGGGGGTGGCTGGTCGGCCAGTTCGTGCTTGCCAGCGTCGCGAGTACGGCGTGGCCCGGGGTGGCGAGCTCGACGGGAACGCGCTGTTCCACCCTGGCTGGGCGCGTGGCATGCACGAGGCCGGTGTGCGCGAGGTGGTGGGCGGCGCTCTGGTCGCAGCAGGCCAGGCCGTCGATGAACAGGTCGGGTTCGCAGCTGCCGGTGATTTCGCCGCGGCCGGCGGCGATGGCGTGGAGCATGGCCAACTCGCGCCGGGAGACGCTCAAGCCTGCTGGTGCGGTCGTGGACACTGGGATGCTCCTTGTAGGGGTAGGGAAACGCGGATCGGGTCGTTCGACGCGTGGTGTCAACCTGTGCAGCGACAGCCGACTGCGGTGGGGCTGCAGACCGGCTACGGCTCACGCAACCCGATATCAACGAGGTGCTGTCAGCCAGGAGTTGGCCGGGATCGAACCCCGGATTGCCGCAGGCGCCGATCAGACGCGGTCAGAGGGTCAGGGTGGTGTGATCGCATCGCCCGTGGCGCCGCGCTGTGTGTAGACGGCGTGGACCACGCTCAACGCCCAGCGCATCCGAGGGATGGCTGTCTCAGGGTGTTCGCCGTACTCGCCGCCTACCTCAACGGTGCAGCCACGGGTCCCGCCGTAGGTGCGCACGGCGTGGCGGATCGCGGTGGCGACGTCGGCACGGGTTGGGTGGGAGTAAGCGGGCAGGTCGCTGGTGAACAGCGCCTTGGCTCGGGCCGCGGTGAGCAGATCAGTCGGAATGGTCATGGTGTATGTCTCCCTGTTGGAGAGGGGCGGCGCGGAGGAGAGAAGTGGTCGACCTCCGCGCCGTCCCGGTCGTGAGGCGCTCCTGGCGACGGCGCGAGTTGCGCATGATGGGCCAGATCGGACACCCTGTCGAGGTCGACCGGCCGCTGGCCAATTGCTGTGGAGTGGGGTTCACCCCTGACCCCCAGGCAGGGGTAAACCGGTTTTGTGGTGCCCGTGAAACCTGCCGCGGAACTCTACGATCACCTTAAGGGTGATCGTGTAATCACCGGAGTTAGGGATATAAGGCGCTGCCTGCCAAATGATGCCGTACACACTGCTTAGTGACAGCGACGCCTGAAAGTGTGCGCTGCATGAACTGTCTCCCGTGTCGGGAAGGGGATGGACGACCTACCCCTGGTTCTTCCTTGGTGATCAGCCGTTCTGTGGCGACTGTCACTGGTTCTACGGAGTGGGCGGTTGAAATAGTTCACGCGACCCAGAAAATTTGTGAGAATTCAGCAGCGGGGCGCGGCGACGGCATCGGGCCGGCGGCTGGTGCGGGCGGAGCGCCGGGCAGCGCGTCGACTCCCGCATGGCGGCGGTGCGGCCGTGCTGGAGCGCGGTATGTCTGCTAGCGCACGGTGACGTGGATCAGCCTCATGACCATGCCCTGGGAGTCCACCACGGGCACGTCGGGGCCGGCGGGGAACTCGTAGGTGCCTTCGACGCCGACGTCGACGTGCAGCATCGGCCAGTAGTTCCCGGTGGTCATCCGGCCGGTGACCGGGATGGAGACCTGGGTGGAGCGGCCTTGCCGGACCGACACCACGCCGATACGCGGGCCCGGCTCCCCGCCGTCATCGGTGTGCAGGACGACCCACCCGGGACCGTTGTGGATGTCCACATCGGCCACGGTCACGCTGGTGCCGTCGCTGATCTGATCGGCGGCGCTCAGGCAGCCGCGCACCTGCTGCCCGGCGATGGGTGTGGGGTCCGGGGTACAGGCACCCGCGGTCGGGGTGTGCCTGTGATGCTCGCAGCCGGCGCCGCTGGTGAGTGCCGCGGCGAGAGTGACCACAGCCAGTGGCAGGCGGGGCTTCACGAGCGTGGCCTTTCGCGGACGTGGCGGTAGCTTCCGCAGCTTTCGCGCGGTCATCCGGGGGGTTTGGTGACCAGCACCTTGGGGCCGCGGTACTGCGGGTTTCCGTCATCGGGTTCGCGCGTGACGCCGAGGAGGGCAAACCGCTGCGGCGCTGCGGCGCCGGTCAGGGTGACCTGGGCGTGGCCGCGGCTGTCGGTGGTGAAGCTGCCGGCCGCCACCCGGTTGGGCCGGGCGAGGCTGTCCCCGGGGCCGACGAACCAGCAGGTGTAGCGCTGACCCGGCGGTGGCGGGGGAAGATCGGTCACGCGCAGCTGGACCACCCGCCCAGCTGGGGTGTCCTGGATGAGTGCGTCACCGCGCTGCGGGCCACTGTCGGGAGCGATCAGGCTGAGGGTGAAGCCGGCCGGGGCGGCGCTGTCTTTCGGGACCGGGCCTTGCAGTTGCAGGACCGCGACGACACTGGCGGCGATCAAGAGGACAGTTGCGGCGACGGCGGTGAGCAGCCGTCGGCGACGGTCGGGCGTGAGCCGACTGGAACGCCGGGACCCGGCATGGGGGAGCTGGCCGTTGTGCCGCTGCGGGTCCACCAGGCGGAGGGGAGCGGAGGGGCGCTCGCTGGCGTGGATACGGGCGAAGGTGCGGGCCTGCAGGTCCGCCGGCAGGTCTACGGGTGCCCCGGTGGTCAGCAGTGCCGGAAGTCCGCGCAGCTCATCGATCTCGGCGTGGCAGGGGCCGCAGCCGGCCAGGTGGGCCTCAAACGCACGGGTCTCGCCCGGCTCAAGGACGTTGAGCACGTAGCCGGCCAGATCCGGGTGCGGAACCGGGTGTTCAGCCATGAATCCCCCTCTCCGCCAGAGCGAGTTTCAGCGCCCGCAACGCATAGTAGGTGCGTGTCTTGACCGTGCCGAGCGGGACGGCAAGGATCTCGGCGATGGCGGCCTGAGTGAGATCGCCCTGGTAGGACAGCACCAGCACCTCCCGATGCGCCGGCGACAGGGAATCCATCGCCTGGTCGACCACAAGCCGGGTCAGCATCGGATCCGTCGCGTTGGCCGCGGGGAGTTCGCCACTCTCTGCGCACTCGGGTTGAAATGATCGGGAGGAGGGGCGACGCAACAGGTCCCCCGCCAGACTGCGAGCCAGCATGAAGAGGTACGCGGCCACGCTGCCGCGGGAGACATCGAACCGATCAGCGGTGCGCCACAGCCGCAGGAAGGTCTCCTGCACCAGCTCCTCGGCCAACCCCCGATCACCCAGCAACCGCAGACCAAACTCGAACACCCGGTGGGCATACCGCCGGTACAGCTCCTCCAGCGCCACACGCTTGTCTCCGACAGCCACCCGATGCAGCAAGGTGGCATCGTCCAGCGCTATCAAACTGGTCATGCGCAGCACCTGCTCCGCTACGACCGTGAGAGACCGATCTTGACCGTCGATCGGTGGAACCTGCAACGTCGAAACGAAGTGGTGCCGACTCGAACGTTTCGAGCCAATACCGGCCTGTCACAGAGAAATTCGTACAGAATCTCCAAAGAAGTACAAATTCTACATCCCTAGCTCATCCACAGGAAGAAGCAAGAGATGGCGAGTTTGCGTCAATGACAGAAATGAGCCACACATAGGAGCGAAGACGAGGAGCATGGCAAAATGTTCAAGCCTCAATGGATTTTGACGGCTGCCCGCTAATGCATAGCGACGCTGGTCCGGGAATATCCGGCCGCCCGGTTTCGAGCGCTACGCCGACGATGCCAACTTCTGCACCTCAGGTCGGGTGGCTGTGCCGTTCAAAAACTCATCGCTGCAGTTCAGACGGCCTGGTGGTACTCGTTGATGAGGCCGCCGAGTACACGCTTGCGGAGGATTTGACGGCGGCTGTGGTGAGAAGTCTTTGGCGGTTGTTACGGTGCGTCGAGTGGTTGGTGGTTGCGGGCTTGATGTGGTCGGTGCTGGTTGTAGTGGCGCTCGTATTCGGCCAGAACACGGTGGGCGTGGGTCGTGTTGACGATCAGGATGTGGTCGAGGATTTCGCGGCGTAGTGTGCCGATGACTCGTTCGCATTGGGCGTTTGCTTTGGGTGCTTGTGGAGATGTCTTCAGGATTTCGATGTTGTCTGCGTCGAAGGTGCAGGTGTACTTGGTGTCGCGATCGCGGATGAGGAATCGCAGGGATTCCATGCGGGTACCGAGGTAGTAGGCCAGGTTGCGGGCTTGCTGGGCGACCCAGTCGCCGGTGGGGTGGGCGGTTACTCCGGCGACGTGGAGGCGGCGGGTGCCGTGGTCGAGGAATACCAGTGCGTAGAGACGCTGCAGTCCGATGGTGTCGAGGTGTAGGAATGCACAGGCGATGATGGTGTTGGCTTGAGCGGCAAGGAATTTTCGCCCGGTTGGGCCGTTGCGGCGGGGTGCGGGGTCGATGCCGGCGGCGTGCAGACCTCCGATAGGTCGTAGTTGTCAGCTGCGTTGGTGGTTTGGATAGGGAATGCCTTGGTTTCGTCGTAGGTCTCGCCGGTGTGTAGGCAGTGGTGTAGCTGGCCGAGCATTTGGTTGAACAGGTGCCTGAGTGCGGATGGGTGACCGTCGCCTGTTGTTCTGCGGCGGGTGTAGTGCGCTCGGGCTGACGGTGAGTTGGTCATGGCCATGAACGCCCAGGTGAATCCGACTGCGGCGAGTCGGTTGTTCTTGATCAGGCGGCGTGTGATCGATGTGCTGCGTCCGGATGCCCTGGTGACGGGTGCGGAGCCGGCGTAGGCGTTGAGCGCTCGGGCGTCGGTGAACCGGTCGCGGTCGTCGCCGATCTCGGCGAGCAGGCGGGCACCGGATATTTCGCCCAGGCCGGGGAAGCTGGTGATCACCTGGTGGTCGGCGTGCTGTCGGAACGCTTCGATAGTCGCCTGGCCGAGTTGCTCGATCCCGGCGCAGGTGGCGTTGAGTGTGGCCAGCAGCGCCAGGGCTTGGACGGCCATCGCCTGCTCCGCCAGCGGTGGCTGGCGCAGTTGGGGTCGGCGCAAGGCCTGGTGCAACTCGGCGGCGACCCGGACAGCCCTTTCGCGCTGCCCAGGAACTGGCCCAGCGCGGGCACGAAATCTCCGGAGGACAGGCCGTGCAGGTACAACAGCGGCAGCACCTCGGTGATCTTCGGCGTCATGCGCGCCCAGGGCGGCAGAATCGCCGAGGAAAACCGGCACCGCTCACCCGTGGCCGGGTCCGTGCGCTTGTCGTTGACCCGCGGCGCGGTCACCTCCACCGCCCCGGCGGAGGTGAGCACCTCACGCGGCTCATGGTGGCCATTGCGCACCACCAGGCGGTGGCCGCGCTCGTCACGCTCGCCGGCGAACCGCGCGATATAGGCGTCCACCTCGGCCTGCAACGCCTCAGCCAGCATCCGCCGCGCGCCCTCCCGCACGAGCTCATCAATCAGCGACGGCGACGATCCGCTCGAGGACTCGCCATCGCCAGCAGCAGGGTCAGGGGCTACGGTAAGCATCGGGCCGTACCTTCCCGGCCGACGCGCCAACGTCGGCCATGCTTGGAACCTTCAACCAGTCCTGTACCGCTCGAAAAGTCATCGCTGCAGGTCAAGCCGCGTACTGGTACTCGTTGATGAGTCCATTGAGGATGCGGGTGCGTAGTAACGCGTGGGTGTTGGCTTCATGCGTTCGGTCGGGAGATGGACGAGGTTCGGGTGGTTGTTGGTGTCGGGCTTGGTGCGGTCGGTGGTGGTTGTAGTGGCGCTGGTATTCGGCGAGGACTTCTCGGGCGTGTGCCTCGTTGAGGATGAGCATGTGGTCGCAGACCTCGGTGCGGAGGGTTCTGATAACTCGTTCGCAGTGGGCGTTCATCCGTGGTGCTTGGGGTGCGGTGGTGAGGATGTCGATGTCTTCGGCTTGGAAGACGGCGTCGAACGCTGTCGAGTACTTCGTGTCGCGATCGCGGAGCAGAAAGCGGAGCGCACCCAGATCCGTCCCGTTGCCAATGGCGAGGTTGCGGGCTTGTTGTGTGGTCCTCTCCCGGGTGGGGTGGGCGGTGATGCCGGCGATGTGTAGTCGTCGTGTGCGGTGTTCGAGGAAGACCAGGGCGTAGAGGCGTTTGCCGAGTGCGGTGTCGATGTGGAAAAAGTCTGCGGCGATGATGCCGCGGGCTTGGTTGGTGAGGAACTGTTTCCAGGTGGGGCCGGTTCGGCGTGGGGCGGGATCGATGCCGGCCGAGTTGAGGATCTTCCACACGGTCGATGGGGCGATCCGGTGTCCGAGTCCGGATAGCTCGCCGTGGATCCTTCGGTGTCCCAGCGTGGATCCTTCGGTGTCCCCAGCGTGGGTTCTCGTTGGCCAGGCGGAGGACGAGCTTCTTGATCGCTGAGCGGGTGGGTGGTCGTCCAGTGGAGTCCCGGCGTGAGCTGTAGTCCCACGTCCAGGCGATGGACTTGCGGTGCCAGGCGAGGATCGTTGCGGGTTGGACGGGGAAGATCTCGTGCCAGCGGTGTCGGGGGAGTAGGGAGGACAGGGCGGCGAACCAGAAACGGTCTGCTGGTTCGTAGCGGACTTGGCCGGTGATCTGGCGGCGGAGAACGGCGTTCTCGTGCCGGAGCGCGAGAAGTTCGGCGTCCTTGGTGGTGTCACGGCGGAGCAGCAGCGTCGGGACGGACAAGAGCTGGCGGGTCAGTTGGTATAGCAGCGACACGATCACTAAACCATGATCTCAACGCCTACTCGGCGGTCTGACCAGGTGCTACGACTTTTCGAGCGGTACAGGCCGGCAGACGGAGATGACCGTGCTTGGTGATCATGGTCACGAAGCACTCGTTGGGGTGAATGATCAGGCGTCCCTGGGACTCCTGGATGTCCACACCGGTGCCAGGAGACCAGCCAAGACGCGTCAGGAGGGGTTTCTCGATGATCCGCCCGCGATTGTCCACGGCCGCGGCGCCGTAGATCGCCGCGCTTGACCGGGTCAGTGGAGACACGGGCAGCGGCAGCGGTAGGCGTGCCGCCGGTGAACTGCTGGGAGCCATACGTGTGGCCGGGAAGACCACCGGCTGGATGTGCGAACCGGTCACGACGAACACCGCCTGAAGCGGTGAAGGATCGGTTCAGAGTGTTCGAGTGCGCTCAAGCACTCGTACGTCAGATGTAGCAGGTACGCCACATAACTGTGTCCGAGGAGCGTCGTGCACGCTAACCACACGGCTCGTTCTCGACCGTTAGTCGTGACCAGGCCATCACGGAGTTCGCGTCAACGGCCGCTGATGGCGCGGGGCGGTACCGGTAAAGACGAACGCGGCGATGGCGAGGCTGAGCAGGGCTCTCCTGGTTTGTTCAGTGTTAGGGCCGTCCGAGGAACTCGGGAGCGAGTGGAGTACTACACCGAGGGCATGCTTCCGTGCGCTGACTACTTCGTCCTCTGCGGTTCCCGGCCGGGAGTGCACGACGCTGGACTCTGACACCTGGTGCTGCGATACGCGTTGTTCCAAGACCTGGGCTGTCCAACCGGCGTAGTGCGTCGTGGGCTGGACGTGGCGCCGGTCGGCTTGGGCAACGTGGATAGGTTGATCGAAGTGCAGCACGTATAAGATGCCCTGTCGATCTGTGGGCACGTGCCGTCCCTGGTATGCGATTGAACACGCCCAATCGTCGGTGCGGCTCGGATCAAACAGCCGACAACACACATGGCAACGTTTCGGTGCCGTAATGGACTGCATGCTACAGCGCGCCACAATGAGCAAATAGGGAGACTCGCGGAGTGCCGCATTCGCGTCGATTGATCTTGCGTGCATCGAAACAAAGGCGAGGATGTCCGCGATACTGTCTTTAGACGCGCCTGTTTGAGCGTCATGCGGTGAGTGTTAGCTGACCAGGAAGGACACTGTCATCTTGCACGAAGCGCCCGATCCCGCCGCCAAATCGCGGCAGAGCGTCCAAAGCAATAGCCCTATCGGTCCCATCCCGCAGGTCGTTGTGGCGCAGTATCAGGTAGTTGCTGCACGACGGCAGGCATTAGACACGATGATGTGGCAGACTCCCGCACTGTCCCTGACAGCACAATCCTTTCTTCTGCTGCTCGCATACGGTGCCCAGTCCACCCGTCTAGCTGCGGTCGTGGCTGGCGCACTGTCTCTGATCATGTCACTGATGTCAATCCAGCTGTTGCTTCGTCATCGAGGAAATGAACTCACTGATTCGCTACTGCTGCATCGAATCGAGAAAGAAAACGGCTGGCCAGAGATGTTCGCATCGGGTGAGACGCGAGCGCGAGCTGTAGAACCCCGCCACCGACTCATTCGCGGTCGCTCTCACCGAATCTGGGCATTCGGGATGAGTTTCTTTGGCATCGCAGGGCTATTGGCAATTATTCGAGCCCTTACCTAGCGTGTCAAAAATCCACTTAGTGGGGGCCTTGCGATTCGGCGAGAGGGCAGGATGATCATCGTTGACCGTTCCCCTTCCCGTTGACGGCGGGAAGGGGAACGGTCTTTGACATCGATTGTCCTCCAGTCGAGTGTCCATCCAAGGTGACCGGGCGATCGCGAAGGGTCTGAACGAAGATGGGATCTTGTGTCCGTCGGCGAAGCGCCCGGAGCAGAACCGGCATCGGCAGGCCGACGGTTGGCAAGGAAGCACGGTCCGCGCGATTCTCGACAACCCTCGCTACACCCGGGTACGCGTTCTTCGGCCGGTGGTCACGGCAAGAATGCAGTTCGATCCGGACCACGTCAGCGCTGGGCACGTGGTTCGGTTCCGACGCGCGACCCCCGAGAAGGTGGTGATGCCTCGGCGACCGGCGCACCCGGAGATCGTGTCAGTTGAGGACTTCACCAGTTGGGCCATTACGGTCTTGGTTTGAGAATGAAGGAGCCATCTACGGATATCCCCATATGGCGATTGCACATACAAGCGATCCATATATAACTGGAATCGCTATTCGCACGGTTTGAACACGTATACGTGTTTTCGTTACACTCCTTGATTCAGTAATAGACCTTATTTGATCCTCTGTGAGTAGCGGTGCGCCTTGACGTACATCATGATGCAGATTCTTGATTTGAAGCGACAGTAATGGACCCTCGATCACGAGCGCTACTAAGGCCAGAACAACGAAGAATCCAGCAATAAAGAGCATTAGTAGTCGACTCATATCGTCCGTGAGTGCCCGACTGGCGTTAGCGATCGTGACTGCACCCACAGCAACTAAGCCAGCAAGAAATCTCTCCATAGACGCCTTGATGAGATCCTGCGACGATTTTAATGCCTGGCGAACTGTCTCGTTGGTTTGAGTATAAGCGTCCCTTGAGGTTTTTACGACTTCCGCGACTGCGTCACTTCGCAGGCCTACATAGATGACTTCCGCGCTGGCCTTGATATCTTCAGCGTGTTGAAAGGGGTCGTCCTGGTCGTACAAGCTTACAACCTGACTTATGGCCAGCAAGCGATCCGGACTGGCTTCCTGGAAGGCCCATTCGCGAAGTATTAGCGTGCTTGAGACCTTCTGCACCTCCAAGCTCTCGGGTGGCGGGAGCTGAAAACTTACACGCCTAAACCCTAGGAACTCGATTCGAACGCCCGCTTCGGATACCTGGACGTTCGACGCAAGTGAGACCCATGTGTAAATTGATGCGGCTGCTCTGCAATAGTCAACTATCTCCTTCCAGAACACTGCCGCGGAAGCCTGAATAGGCTGGGCGGCTAGAAGACAGTACGGGCGAATGAGACTCGACTTGTGAAGTGCAGCCTCGCCAGGCAATGGAGATTCGTGAATCGGTACCTGGAGCTGAAATGGCGCGCTTATCGTGGCGAAGCTGATAGTTCCGAGATGTACCGGCGGCGCGTCCCCCTCTAACGATATGTAAATTCGCCTCTTCATTTCCGGTGGAACGAAACGCGCGAGATTTCTCAATCCAGCTTCTCGGAAGTGTGCAACAATGGTATTTGAATTGGTAACAACAACTACTTCTATGCCTTCGGGTAGGTCTTGAATCGACGATTCTGGTTTCAGGAATGCGGTGATTGTCCAATTTAGAGGCAGTAGTAGGGCCGCTGTTGCATCGCCATCCCAGGCCAGGTGTGCATTGTTGACGTCGTCGTCGTCAAATAGTAAATAGGGATCTGCCCCTGGAAAATCGACGACCTCTAGTATGCCTTGGACGGTCCGTAGTCGAAGGCGGTGGCCAGCGATGACGCCGACCACCTCTAGATCGTCAAGGGTTGAGCCGAAAACCTGGACCCTATTGATATCGGCCTGGACATCTTCCGTTGGCTTATGCAAGCGTATATCTACCACCGAGTCAGGGATGTGCCAACCTTCCCGTAGGAGACCCCTAAGTTTATCGTTGAATTCTCCCAATCGAGATAGGTCGAGTGGAAATAAGTCGTTTACGAGCACTAGACCCCCATCTCGGGTTGG
This sequence comes from Kibdelosporangium aridum, assembly GCF_900176515.1. Classification (GTDB taxonomy): domain Bacteria; phylum Actinomycetota; class Actinomycetes; order Mycobacteriales; family Pseudonocardiaceae; genus Kibdelosporangium; species Kibdelosporangium aridum. The sequence goes on along the minus strand of NZ_FWXV01000014.1, from coordinate 161,428 downwards.
GTTCTCGTGCTAACAATAATCTGCCAACCCTGCTGCTCGGGATCTGGCACCACTTCGACGTTTCTCATTAGTGTCGGAGGCACTCGGACCTCAATACCGTCCGCGCGCCAAATAAGCGGCTTTGCGGCGACTTTGTTGGTTCTAACAATTCCTGCCGGCTGATTACTTTCTGTAGCTTCGCGGGCAGCCTCTTCTAGTTCGGGAAACCCATTTGTCGACAACTCAATGAGTACTTCGTCTAGTGGTCCCGCCAGTGTAACTGCCTTGCTTAGGGCGTCGTGTTGACGCTCAGGCGGCACTTGTTCAAGGATGGTTCTTGTTAGATCTGCCTCTGCTTCAAGGGATCGAGGACTCACCTCTACATCAAATGCAGCCTGAAAGTATTTTGCAGAACTAGCGTCGACGATGATTGCATCGCTAACGGCACGCACGTCCGGCCAGGAGAAGGCTTTTTGCAGCTTTCCCGGCTCAGGGAGAAGCTCCCTGAGAACCTGAAGTGTGACTTTGCCTGTGGCAACACTCATTCTGGCCGCCTCGACTACGGCGTCGAGCTTGAGGAGGGTGATATAGCCTAGCTGTCCCTCTTGATCAGCAGTATGCACCACTGCGAACACACAATCGCTAGCATTTGTCGACGTGGCCATCGCTGCTACGAGGGCATCTTGAAGTATCTTCGCCGACTCTTCGAACTTCTGATCGTCTAGAGTCCGAAAGTCGTCCAGGAGGGACGGCATGGTGGAGCCCTGCCTGAACCGGCTCCTCACGGTGGTATCTTTCACCGAGCGGACCTTGCCGACATGTCGGGTTAGAAAGTCTGCCTCATCAGGCCCGAAGGCGACCAAAGCTGGATCGATTACAGTTCGACCCCGCGCTTGTATAACCCCGAGCGCCACTCTGCGCACATCCATGTCGCGGTTATCGGCGGAACGCGGACGTTCGTAACGCTGGGTACCGTTGAGTGCGGGATGATATTGGTTAGATATTCGCCCGTGACAGAAACGTGCCTGATTGTCGGTCAAACTGTAATTGAAATGCGCATAACGGAACGCATGTTCGATTTGATCATCTGTGGAGTCCGTCTTCTAAGTTAATGTTGACAAACTCTTTTGCTAGCGCGTAGTAGCCGGATGCGACGGGAGTAGTGCCTAGGTCATGGACTCCCGTCGCTGGTGACACCAGTATGCGTATGCGGCGAGGCATAGTGCCTCGCCGCCTATGGTAGGAGATGTTGGTTGTGGATGTTTGCCGTTAGTAGTGCGTCTCGGGCGGGTTGGCGGTGGGATTGGACCAGACCAGATGTGGCGTGGTGCGGGGGTCGATGCGGACATAGTTCAGTGCGTTTTCCGCGGCGGCTAGGGAGTAGTGGTTGTTGCCGTTGGCGGTGACCATGTAGGCGCTGTCTTCGAAGGCTATGCCCCATGCGGCGATGGCGGCGTCTTCGCGGTGGCCGTGTTCGATCACGACGGCGAAGACGCGGGGTGCTTGGTCGGCGACCATTTCGACCAGCAGGCTGTTGAACTTCTCGTCGTCGCTGAGAGACTCAGGAGCGTCGAGCTCGGAAACGGTCTTGTCTGCTTCGGACTGGTTCGTGGGCATGATGGAGCTCCTTAGGACTATGCAGTGGGCTTGGTGCGGTTACGTGGATTGGATGTCTGGTTGGCTTTGCGGACTTCGTCGAGCAGGGTGGGGTCGTAGGTGTCGTAGAGGTCCATCATTGAGCGGACAAGGTGGACGTTCGCCTTGGTTTCGCCGGTTTCCACGCGGTGGAGGGCGCTGCGGGATTTGTCGAGTTTGGGCGCTGCGACTTCTAGGCGGAGGTGCGCTGCTTCTCGCATTCGGCGCAGCTTTGCTCCAAGGTTTCGGCGTAGATCTGGAGGGCGGTTTTGTGGGGACACGTCGGTTCTCCTAGGCGACGCTTGTTGGTTGGTTGTTGGGCGTTGTTGGGTGCACGGTTAGAGGGCGGTGATGGCGAAGGTTGCTGATGGTGTGGTGCGGCCGCACGTGTAGAGCATGTGGCGGGCGAGGTGACCGGGACCGTCCTTAGCCGGGGCGAGTCGGGTTCGGCTGATGGCCACTGCGGCGTTTGGTGTGTTGGTGATTGCGTGAGGCGTGCCGACTACGGCGAGGGCGAAAGCGATCACGTCGGTTTTGAGGTTCTCCGTGAGGTCGGGACTGAGACTGATCGTTGTGGCCAGGTCGTCGTTGCCTTGGTCGATGGTGACGAGTGCAGAGACGTTGGTCGAGGTGACGTCGGCGAGGTCGAAGACGTCCACATTGGCCGTCTCGGCCAGGGCAAGGACGCGTTGTAAGGGCGTGGCCTTTGTGAGTGGGCTGTCTTTGGGATAGCCGATGAGGTTCGTCATGGATGGGCGCACCAAGGGGAGTTCGCAGTCGGGGCAGAGTTCGGCGTTGTGGGGTGACTCGGTGTCGTTGGTGGGCATGAGGCGTCCTCATTGGTGCGTCGTGCGAAGGCCGCAGGGCTATGGAGTGGCCGCGAGGCGAAGGACGGCGCGGCAGTACGGGCAACGGCCGCGGGGCGGCTCAGTCATAGACGGCGGAATGACTGTGGCTCGGCATAAGGCGCGGTAGGTGCCGGAGCCGGAGGCGATGCCAGCGGCCATGTCGTCTCGGGTGACCGCGTGCTCAGCATCATCGACGACGCTCACGACCCACATAGGGCGCGCGGGGCGCGTCGGCGCGCTGGGCATCGCGGACATGATGGTGCTTCTCCTTCCGGGTTGGTCGCGGGCGAGAAGGGACAGTTCTTCTCGCCCGCGACGGTTGCCCGGCGGTGGGTTGACGCCTGATCAGTTGTCCCGCTGGGCGGCCGTGCCTCGACCGAATCGGGCGATCTCGGCTGGCTGAAATCAGCATGTCGGGAATCCAGATCCCAGACCACGATCTTGGGACGACATATGGCGACATGAGCTTTTCCGGCCGGTTCGGAGCGGAGATTTGGGCCGAGCGGGCCGGGTACGCGCCTTACCTGTCCGGTTGTCCCAAGTGAAGGTCTTCCCAGGTCATGAGGCTAATGAGCGGTGTCCTGCTACTGGGACAGGTCCGTTTATCGTCGGACTGGAAAGGACGGCCTGGGACGGGCTTGTTTGCCGCTCGTGCGAGACTGAAATCAGCTGGTGAGTGAGGGCTGTTCGTTACTCGGGTGGAGCGGACGGGAGAGGTTTCGATGCGCGCGTTCCGGACTGTGCTTGAGCAGAAGATCAGGGAACGGCGGCTGAGCATCGAGGAGTTTGCTGAATTCGCCGAGGTGTTCGCCCGGGAACGTCCTGAGCTGAAGCTTGGCACAGTCACTGCGCGGCACCTTCAGCGGCTGGCGTCTGGGGTTGGGCCGAAGGGACGGCCGCTTGGCGAGGTACGCCCGGCGACTGCTCGGCTCTTGGAGAGAATTTTCGGCATCAGCATTGACCAGTTGTTGGCGCCGCCACGTGCAGAGCTATCGGCCGTGGACTTGGACAGGCTTGGTGGGGTGTTCGACTGGTTGGACGCGCGTGCTGGGTGGCTGCCTGAGTCGAGTCAATCGGAGGTGACGTCGCGGCTGGCGGCTGTAGACACCGAAGCGCTGCATGACCGGCTGGTTCGGCGGGCTCATGTCGGACGGAGTCAGCTCAGCCGGGCGCTGGGGGAGTATTACGCCGACTCGGTCGATGGGTATGGCGTGTACGGCGTTCGAGTCGCGGACCGTGAACTGGTCACGAGCATTGTCACGCGTTCAGAGTGGGTTGATCTCACTACGCCACTAGTGCCGGAGAACGAGCGGTTTGAGCTCGTGACGACGTCGATGGTTAGTGGGGACGTCGATGTGCGGCATGCCGTCGATCGTTTGGCCGAGGCTGCGGCGCTGGACGTGCGCATGACCGACTTGCCGATCTACCGGTTGTTGGATCTCGCCGTTCGGTCCGGCAAGATCGCAGGCACGGTGACGCTCTCACCGTTCGCTGAGTACGCGCTCTCGATGGACCTATTGGAAGGCGAGTTCATCGATGCGCTCGCTGGTCAGCGTGGGAAATTGACGCTGCGGGATCGGTACTTGCCGGATCTAGCCGCAGTGCTGGACCTGCGGGGACGGCTCTGCGCTGGTGGGGTGCTTGCCTTGTGTGCGATTGCGCGTCCAGCCGATCCACACCGTGGTCCGGCGGACTTCGCGCTATTGGTTCAGGAACGTTCGCCGACCGTGCTCAATGGGGCACGGCGGCTATCTGTGATCCCTAAGTCCTTCCATCAGCCGCTCAAGGACGCTCGGGCTGATGCTCGAATTAGCGCGACCCTTCTGAGGGAGATGGAAGAGGAGTTGTTTGGGCGCGCTGAGGTGGATGGAACCGTTGGCGGACATAGGATTGCTGCGCCGATGCACCCGAGTCGCTTGTCCGAACCGATGCGGTGGCTGATGGAGGACGACGGGCGGCTGCGCATGGAGTGCACCGGGTTCGGGCTGAACCTCGTCAGCGGCAACTATGAGTTCGCTGGTCTGGTCGTCATCGATGACGAGGAGTTTTGGACGCGCTTCGGTGGGCACGTCGAGGCGAACTGGGAAGCCGTCGGCCTTCGGGTGTATTCCAGCTTGGACGCTGAACTGGTCGGCGAACTGGTCTCGGATGAGTCCTGGAGCAACGAAGGGCTGTTCGCGTTCCTGCTCGGCTTGAAGCGGCTGGGGGAGTTGGGCGGCGATCGGGTTAGGCTGCCGGAGCTGACGGCCACCGTACGGTGATGATCACCGTTTCGTCGATCGCTTCCCATGAGTGGTCGATCCCCGGTCCCCATAGGACATAGTCGCCCTGCTTGGTCAGGTTGAAGCTGCCCTCGGTGAGATCTAGGCGGAAGTTTCCCTGTACCAACAGAAGTAGCGTTGTGCGCTGGTCGTCGGAGGTCCATTCTGGACGCTTGTCGCCGGCGGGGTGGACACCCCATTTGACCTCGACGTCTTTCGATGCGCGGACGCCTTTGGATGGGTCTATGAAGTGGCCCAGCAGCCAGCCGCGGGTGTCTCCGGTGTCTTCTCCGGCGTTTCCGTGGGTCCAGTTTGCAGCCACTTAGGTTGTCTCCCATTCGATCTCGGGCAGGTTGACTCTACCGCCACCCAGCTCCCGCAGGCGGCGAAGTCCTTGCAGGAGGGCGAAAAGGCCTTCGTTGCTCCACGCCACGTCCTGGATCAGGTGCGTGATCTGGTCAGTGTCCAGCGTGGAGTACTGGCGCAGCGTTGATGCTTCCCAGTTCGCTTCGATCATGCCGCCGTAGAGCGTCCAGAACTCTTCGTCGTCGATGACGATCAGGCCCGCGAACTCGTAGTTGCCGCTGACGAGATTCAGCCCGAACCCGGTGCACTCCATGCGCATTCGGCTGGGATCGGACCTCAGCCAACGCATCGGCTCAGATAGCCTGCTTGGGTGCATGGGGTCGGCGAAGCGTTGTTCGCCCACCGTGTTGTCGACATCATCCCGGCCGAAGAGTTCCTCTTCGATCTCGCGCCGCAGGGTCGCGCCGATTTGGGCGTCTGCTCGGTAGTCGGTGAGCGGCTGGTGAAAGCCTTTCGGGATCGGTGCCAGCCGACGTGCGGCGTTGACCACGTGTCCCGAGCGTTCCTGCACCAGAAGAACGTAGTCGGCCGGGCCGCGATATGGGTCCGCCGGGCGGGCTATTGCAGTTAGTGCCAACGTGCCGCCTGCGCAGAGACGGTCCGACAGGTTCAGGATGCTGTCGAGATCGGGTAGGTATCGGTCGCGTAGAGGGTGCGTGGTCGTGCCGGTTGTCAGCGCGTCTACGAACTCGCCTTCGAGCAGGTCCATGGTCAGGGCGTAGTGCACGAACGTGCTTACGCCGACCGTTCCGCCGAGTTCGCCGCGGTGAATGTCGGTGCTAAGCAGCTGGTAGATCGGCATATCGACCATGCGAATGCCTAGCGCCAGTGTCTCGGCCAGACGTTGGGCAGCTTGTCCTGCCGCCTCGTTGTCGAGGGTGACAGCTGGCCTGGCCGCGCTGGTGAGGTTGAGGCGGTCGTTGCTGGCGACCAACGGACAGGCGAGGTCCAGCCAGTCTGGCCGCGTGAGAATGCTTGTGGTTACGCCGTTTCCGGCGGCGTACAGGCCGCTGGGGTTGCCGTAGTACTCGGCCAGTGCGCGGGCGATTTGCTGCTGGTCCACGCGACCGCGCTTTCGGCCGCGTAGTTCCAGGTCGTGAGGGTCGACGCGTTGGACTCGGGAGGCGACCTCTCGACGGCTTGTGCCGGGTTGCCAGCCTGCATGGTGGTCTAGCCAGTCGAGGGCTGAGGTGATGTTCGGGTCGGCTGACAGGCGGTCGCCTGGGGTTGAGCTGGTCTTGTAGCTGAGTTTGGCGAAGCGTGCTTGGACTGCGGGCGGGGCCTGTTCGAGAGCGGTGTCCAGGATTCGTTGCATCTCGGATTGCGGGCGCAAGGTGGGTTTCTTGTGCCAGGCGGCGACGGTTCGGACGCCTATTCCTAGGTGCTGCGCGAATGCCTCATTGCTTAGACGTAGGGCTGCCTGGAGTGCGCCCGCGGTCTTGCCGGTCCAGCCGCTTACCAGGCTCATTGCGTCCCCCGCGTCGCTTTATGCATTGAACCTGCACTGGTTGTGCACTGGTGATGCATCGTTTCGCCGCGTAATTCGCAGTGGAATTAGTGGCATGAAAAGCACCGCGCTACCGGGTCTTCCGGACATGTTCGATCATCTTCGCGAGATCGGCTTTCAGATCGTCGAGACGGTCGGTGATGTCGTCGAGCCTTCGCTCCAGGCCGTCCAAACGGGACATCACATTGTTGTCCCGTTGCATCACCGGTTCGCCGGGCGCTGGCGGGGTTCGGCCGCGCAACACCGCCTCAAGGTGCTGTGGGTGCAGGCCGAGGGCCGTCGAGAGGGATTCGAGGGTTCGGGCGCTGCGTCGGCGTTCAACGACGTGGTGCTGGATTTCGCGGACGATGGCTTGCGACACCTGCGAGCGTTCGGCCAGTTCGCGCTGACGCCATCCGAGTTCGTTGACTCGCTCGTTGATGGCCTTCGCGACCGCCGCCCAATCCTCCGACACCTATTCCTCCGCGCTCCGCCTCGGCGCCGAGATTAGCGGTTCTTCGCCTTTCCGTGGCGTGACACGACGCGTTCCGCGCTGCGGTGGCTATCTCACGCGCAATTGAGCGCTGAAATCAACACTATGTTGTTGAAATCATCAAACCTAAGGACTTTTGCTATGCGCACTTCTCTGTCTTTTTCGTATTCCGTTCGCCAGGCTGCTTGGATTCTGGGCATCTCGCCGTCCGTGGTGTCGCGTTCGATCAGGCTCGGCACGCTTCGGACCGTCGGGCGTCGCGGTCGTCGTGTTGTGCCTGCATCTGCGCTGGTCAAGCTGCTGGATGGCAGTCCGGGCGCGCGTCATGACGACTGATTACCGGCTTGTCGGCATCGCTTGGCGGCTTGATCGGCTGCGTTGGGTGCCGCGTGAGGTCCTGGCGGAGGTCGTTCTCCGTGATGGGCTGTGCATGTGGGGCTGGACCGAGGATGAGCCCGCTTGGCAGGAGGAACGGCTTACCGATCAGGAGTTGGCCGCCGTGCTGTGCTCCGGGTGCCCTGTCCAGGACGAATGCCTGGAACTGGAACTCCGGGCGGCAGGGCTGGACACGGTCGGCGTGTGGGGCGCGCTCTCGGAGGATAACCGCCGCGCGCTGTACCCGCACTGGCGTCAACGCGGCGAACGCGCCGAGGACGGGGCGACGCCATGACGACCATCAGCTTGTCCGCGGTTGAGATCATGGCTGGTCTCGGGGTGCTTCTTGTGTTGTTCGTGGTCTGGCGGGCTGGTTCTCGCCGGGCGAAGGCTGTCGCCGAGGCTGCTCGGTCTGGCGCGCGGTTCATGTCACTTGCGGGTCGGGTGCTGTTCACTGCCGGGCTGATCGTGGCCGCTCAGTGGTTGGTGATCACGCAGGCTGGTACCGGGTGGTTGCTGCTCGCGGTGCTTGGTGTGCCTGCGTTGTTCGCGTCGTACACGCTGACACGTGCGTTGACGGTGACCACGCAGGATATGCCAAGGCGGCGGCGATGAGTGCCGAGTCTGTGGAAGCCGTGGCCTCTCAAGTGGATCGGTTGTGTTGGACCGGGATTCTTCTCGGGCTGGCATTCACGATGACCAATGTTCAGCAGTTCGCGGCTGCCGGTGCCACGCCGTGGTCTTTGCCTTGGCTTGCGGCGTGGCTGCTGGACCCGATGGTGTCGCTGGTGCTGCTGGCGATTCTTCGGGCGGAGCAGGTTCTCGCGCGGCATGGCGTTCGGACCGGCGGATGGGTGCGGGGCGCGAAATGGTTCACGCTCGCGGCTACGTACGTCATGAACACGTGGGCCGCCTACGCGGCGGGTTCGGCGTCGTCGGTTGTGCTGCATTCGGTGCCGCCTCTGGTTGTGTTCGTCGCGGCTGAGGCGGTCACCGATTTACGGGACAAGCTGGGCGAGGCTGCCGGGAGGGCATCCAAGACCGTTGAGAAGGCGGAGAGTCCACGGCGGACGACGTTCGCGGAGTATCTGGCCGTTGCGCGTGCGGCTCGGAAGCGCGACACGGTCGTCACGCCTGCGTGGGTTCGTGAGGTCACCGGCTGTTCGCGTGGCTTGTCGTCCAAGTTGGCTGCCGCGCTCAAGGCGCCGTCATGAGCGGACACGAGGTAGTACGCGCAGTCTTGAATGCCGAACTGGTCGACGAGACTCCAGCCGCGCACGTGAACTCCGGCGGGTTCATGAACTGGTGGCAGCGTTCACGGCGCGTGCCGGACGTCTTCAAGTCGCGGCAGGGCCTCAAGGACGCGGCGGCCTGGTTGGTTCGAGTGCCTTTCCGTTTCGTCGGCGCTGTGGGGCGTGGACTGATCGTGTCAGCGCGGGCGTGGCGTCGGTGGGTTCGGGTCATCGACTACCGCGAGGCGGCCGAACATGCCGAGAAGCTAGCCGACAAGTTCGTTGAGATTCGGGCGTTGACGTTGTTCCGGTGGAAGGTAACTGGGCTTGTCGCGGTGCTCGTGTCGTTCTTGGTGGCTCTTGTTGATCTGGTGTACGGCGGTGGGCCGTTGTGGATCACGGGCGCGGTTGGCTCGGTGGTGTTGGCGATTGTTGGACGTCGCAAGGACGGTTCGCCCGGTCGTAAGGCGGTGTTGGCTGGACCGCGGACGCTGACTTGGACGATGGACCCTCAGGTCCTGGTGGACGCTTTCCGGGACGCGAAGCTGATCGGCAAGGACGAATCGCTTCGTCTGGTTGAGCGTGCTTCGCGGGTTGGCGACGGGTGGTCGATCACGGTTGACCTGCCAGCCACGCGCAAGGCGGACGACGTGATCAAGCATCGGGATGCGTTGGCGTCGGCCTTGGCGGTCGATGAGGTGCAGTTGATCGTTGAGCGCGTCCGCGGTCGAGGCGGGCACGCCGGGCGTGTGTTCTTGTGGGTCGCTGATGAGGATCCGTACGCCGGGCCACCGCTGCGTACACCGTTGCTGGACGTCGAGTACTGGGATGCCTGGCAACCAGTTCCCTTCGGGCGGGACGCTCGGAACCGTCGCATCGATCTTCCGTTGGTGTGGACGTCGTTGTTGGTCGGAGCGATTCCGAGGCAGGGCAAGACATTCGCTACGCGTTTGGCTGCAGCGGGGTTGATCCTCGATCCGTACACGCGGCTGTACGTGTTCGATGGCAAGGGCGGGAAGGACTGGGACGCGGCGGAGCAAATCGCGCACCGGTTCGTGTGTGGCGACGAGCTAGAGCATGTCGAGTTAGTGCGGGACCACTTGGTGGAACTGGCGGCAGAAGTCCAATCCCGCTACGCTCGCATGGCCACTTTGGACGACGAGATCTGTCCGGAGTCGAAGATCACGCCGGGGATCTCGCGTGACATCAACCTACGGATGCCGATCACCGCCGTGGTGATCGATGAGGTTCAGGTGTTCCTGGAAAACCCGACCAGGCAGGACGTTGGCGGCAAGAAGACCACGGTCGGCACGTACATCGCGGACCTGCTGACGTACCTGGTTCGGAAGGGACCGGCGGCAGGGATTGTGGTCATCCTGGCGACTCAACGGCCGGACTCGAACACCATTCCGTCGCGCCTGCGGGCAGTATTGGGGTCGCGGTTCGCCTTGCGGGTGATGGACTGGCGGGATTCGAACATCGTTCTTGGCGAACAGATGAACACGCGTGGGTATGACGCGTCCACGCTGCTGCCGAGCCACAAGGGAGTGGGCATCCTGCGGCCGGACGGTGAGACGGCGGGCGCGGACATGTTGGCCACGACTGTGCGGACCTTCTACATGCCCAACACTGAATGGCGGACGATCTGCGCACGTGGCCGGGCGCTCCGCGAAGCGGCGGGCACGCTCACTGGTCACGCGGCTGGTGACGACGCAACGCGGGCTATCGACCCGTCTGCCGTCGTCATGGCCTTGGGACCTGCCACTGACGGTGACGGTGATCTGCCGGAGCCGTTGGCCTCAGTGGTCGAGTATCTGGGTGATGACCTCGACAGCCGGGAGTTCGTGCCGACGGCGGAACTGGTCGAGGCGCTGGACGTTGAGCCGACGGCGTTCGCCCGGCAGATGAGCGAGTTGGGATGCAAGCCAGTCAGGCAGTACGTACCGACCGACGATGGTGGAACGCGCCGAGTCCGCGGGTACATGACGGCCGACGTTCGAACTGCGATTGATGATTTCGGCTCAACGCGTGGAGATGACGGTGTCCGCGATGACCTTTGAAATCGATGGCAACACGATCCACCTTCCCGAACAACTTCCTGCGCTGACACCGGAGGTATGCCGCATACTGCTAGCGATGCTGATTGACCTGACCACAGTCGAGGTCCTGGACGAAGAGGGTTGTCATGACTGCTGAAATCAGCCGTGACCCGTGGGCGACGCTGGATGACCTTCTCGGCGTCGAGGTGATGGACACTGCCGAGACCGGTATTGGCCCGGTGGCCTTCTACGGCCGGTGTTCAACCGAAGACAACCAGGACCCCGAGACGTCGCATGCTTGGCAGGCAGGCAACGCACGCAAGTTCGTCGAGCCGCTGGGCGGAGAGATCGTTGCGGACTACTTCGATGTCGGGCAGTCAAGGTCCGTGCCGTGGGAGCGTCGTCCCGAAGCCGCTCGGCTGCTCGCCGCGCTGAAGGACCCGAGGCGGCAATGGACCGCCATCGTGGTCGGTGAAGGGACGCGGTGTTGGTTCGGAAACCAGTTCTCACTGGTCGCGCCGCGGTTTCAGGCTTACGGGGTCGATCTGTGGGTGCCTGAACTGGGAGGTAAGTTCGACTCACGCAATCCGTCCCACAAGATGTTGATGAGCGTCTTGGGCGGCATGAGTGAGTCCGAGCGGCAGCATGTGCAGGCGCGGGTTCGGGCGGCGATGGACGCACAGGTGGTCAACGAAGGTCGGCATCAGGGCGGCAGGGCACCGTACGGCTACGTGGTGGTGGACGGCGGGCCGCATCCGAACCCGCGTAAGGCGGCCGAGGGGTACCGGTTGCGGGTGCTGGCGATTGACGAGCGTGCGGCAGAGGCTGTCCGGCGCATCTTTGCCGAATACCTTGCGGGCGCCGGTGATCGGGCGATCGCAAGTGGACTGAACCGGGACGGCATCCCGTGTCCGTCGGCGCGTCGGCCGGAGCAGAATCGGCACCGGTTGGCCGATGGATGGCAGGGCAGTACCGTCCGAGCGATTCTGGAGAACCCGCGCTATACCGGGTATGCCATCTTTGGTCGCTGGACGAAGCAAGAGACGTTGTTCGATCCGGACGACGTGTCAGCGGGGCACGTCGTCCGGTTTCGGCGAGCTGCGCCCGATCGTGTGGTTCGTTCCCGGCGGCCTGCTCATCCGGCGATTGTCAGCGTGGAGGACTTCACGCAGGCGCAGCTGATCCGGCGGTCACGTGGTGCGGGTGGGATGCGTGGCATTGCGAAGTTGGAGCGCAGCCGGACTGGTGGCAAGCAGACGTACCTGATGCGTGGTCGGGTGCGGTGCTGCATCTGTACGCGCAAGATGCAGGGCGGTGTGATCCGGAAAGGCGTCTACTACCGCTGCCTTGCTCGCACGCTCGCGCCCGGCTCAGAGGCCTTGGCGGATCACCCCAAGACGGTGAACTTGCGTGAGGACACCTTGCTCCCAGCTGTGAACGGCTGGATTCGCCGGATCTTTGCTCACGAGAACGTTGACGAGACCGTCGCGGAGCTCTTGGCATCCCAGGAAGGGGCGACCGGTGACGCCAACACCCACGAGCAGGCGAGGCGACGGCTTGCTGATGCGGAGACGAGGTTGAAGCGGCATCAGGCAGCGATCACGGCCGGTGTCGACCCGGCGGCATTGGTCGAAGTGATCAACGAGGCACAAGCGGAACGTGAGGCTGCACGGGCGGAGTTGGCCAATGTGCCGAGTGTGCAACTGGTCACTGATGCTCAGGTCTACGCAATGATCGACTCATTGGGTGATCTTGACGAGACTCTGAAGGAGAAGAAGCCTGATCGGCTTGCCGAGCTGTACGAGAAGCTGGGGCTTGAGCTGCGGTTTCACCCAATAGAAAAGGCCGTCTATGCGACGGCCTACCCACGTGTGGTTAGCGAGTGTGTCCGAGGGGGGACTCGACACCCGATTTGTGGAACGCCTGCGCAGTGCAGGTGTTCATGTAGTTCACAGTAGGCCCTTCTAAAGATCACTACAAGCCACAGTGGACGCTCGTTAAAGGCCTTGCGTGGGGCTCGTCGGCGGTTCGATGCCACCACGAGCGGCAATGTTGAAGCTGGCTCGGGCCTGGTGTGACGGAGCCGCTGTGGCTCAGTGTCCTTTATCGTTCCGCTCGGCGACCGGCACCATGACCTTGACCTGCGAGATGCGCCTCAGTCGGAGCGTTCTCTGAAATGGTCATGACTTCTCCGCCGATCCGGGGCCTGGCGTCGGTTGTGGTGCTGAGGATGAAATAGGCCCCACGTGCCTTCAAGGAGGCTGGCGCGTTCGTTCTTGAGCAGGGGTTTTGGGAGCCGATGCAGGTGGGGACGATGGCAGAGAGGACAGGTTGAACAACGCCAGCAACGTCTCGAACTCACACTCAACGATGTCGCGGAGACCAGGTCATGATCACGCCTGCGCCACAGCGCAACGCGGTGTACCGCAATCCAGATTCGTCTTCTAGCGACATGGCCTCGGCGCGGACGCACTGAGGCCGCGTAGATCGCTGCCGGCATCCAACGTCTGGATTGAGTCATTCGAGACACCGGAAATCGTGCCGCCGCGAGCAACGCTGTTGAACCGTCGGCGCGCGGGCAAACTCACTATCCAGCAGCGGCGGACCTCAACGCGGTGGCCGACACGACTTGATGGGTACGAGCTCGGCGACCTTGGGGGTCGTTCCGATCCTCCATAGCCCCCGTTCGCGAGCGGTGTCCGTCATACCGCCGTCCGGGACGCGTGCGTCCCGGACGGCGGTCTCACCCCATCGCCAGTTGTCGAAGTAGAGCGTGGCTCCTGGCACGAGTGCGGACTGTGGAGCTCAGCTCGATAGTTCCCGGCCGGCCAGCCGACACTCCAGATGTCGTGTTCGGCCCCGTGCCACCTGTTGTCGCGGAGAATCTCCGGGTCGACTGCGGCGTCGAGGTTCCGGACGATGACGAATGACTTGACCGGATCCCAGTCAATGTCTGGGTTGTACGCCGCCGTCCAGGGGATGTTGAGCGTGGCGATGTGGGGATCGCGCCGCTGTTGACCCAGAGCGGCGCGGTGACCCACCCCCATTGGGGGCGGTCACTGTGCGTGATCTTTCGGCCATCGCGGTCCGTGCTCCGGCGTCGCCTTCGGCCTTCAGCGTGGTGGTCACGGACGGACTCGTCGCGACGCCGTGGGCCGGTGCGGCGGAGGCTGGTTGCCCCGCCAGCAGAACGGCGGCCAGCGCGGCTACGACCACGCCGACAGCCCTGAGGTTGTACATGATTTCCCCGTTCGCATGTTCCACCCCTCCTTCTCCTGTGTACGGAGACCGCCAAACCCGTTGCAGGGCAGGGCTGAAATATCTAGCGATGGGCGCAGTTACCCGTGGGGGTTCCACCGTTCCAGTGGTCGTAAATTTGGAATTTGAACCATGAACTGGTGATGGGGCCGAATCGGCCGTCGGCGACCAGTACGTTGCCGAAGGTTCTGATGATTTCGTTCTGGGCGTTTCTCACGGCCCGCTCAGTTGCAGTGCCGAAGTCGGAATCGGTTGCGATACCCTGCCCGTAGCAGGCGTTCAGGCTCTCCTGCAGGGCCTTCACGGCCACGTTGCGGTCGCCTCGTGCCAGAACACAGTCGTAGTTGTAAGAATCCCAGCTCGTGGACGGTACGTGCATGAAGTACTGCGGGCCTGCCCAGGACACGTTCACGTTGGAGAAGCTGGTGCAGTGAACCTCCGCGGCCGGCGCCGCCGTTGCCGTAGCGGGCGAGGCTCCTGTGATCAGCATCGCAGGTACCGCCAAGGCCATAAGAGTCTGCATGAGTCTGCGCATGTTGTTCCTCCCTCAAGGTTCGGAAGGCGGAACCGAGTATCAGCAACCCGAAGATCGCTGAGAACCCGGCTCACACCGATCACCTGCGCCATCACAACAGGGCGCCGAGTTGTCTAGTAGGGGATGTTCTGCGTAAACAACTCCACGCGAGAGCCGATTGCGCGATCTCGCCGCCTGCCGGGTCGACGGTGTCGTGACCGTGTGGGATCTGACCACCGACATGTCACCAATCGTGCTGCGCGGCCATGGCGGAGAGGTGTCCGCCGTCGCGTTCAGCCCTGACGGAAGGCTGGTTGCCGGTGCCGGCGACGACGGCATCGTCCGGGTCTGGGATCGGCCTGACGCTGTACCGGTTCGACGACGATGACGCGAACCCGTCGAAATCGGTGTGCAACGGCGAGTGCGCCGCGACCTGGCCGCCGGTGACGGTCGAGCGCGGCACCAAGGTCTTCATCGCCAGGATCAGAAGCAGGATGTCGGAACGGTCCGTCGCGATGACGGTTCGCTGCAGCTGACGGTCGGTGGTTGGCCGGTCTACCGCTTCAACAAAGACAAGAAGCCAGGCGACACTTTCGGTCAGGGCGTCGGCGGTAAATGCGCGGGGATGCTGGACCTTGCCCCAGGGGCAAGCTCGCCCTCTGATCAGCAGTCTTGTCAGGACGGTATGCCCGGGACTCGCGTCACGCGGCACGGGAATGCTGTTGCTCGCGCATGGTCCCGAACTGCTGTCCGCAGCTCTGTATGGAATCCGGGCGACGTTCATGTCTGCCGCGGTGCCGCCTTTGCTGGCCCCGACGCAGCAAAACCAACCCGTCGACCGTGCATTCGCATATCGGGCCGCTCTGGTGAACCTAGGCCTGGGCGCGGGCGGCGCTCGGGCGTGGCACCAGAAGCGCGCACTTGCCCCTTCTGTTTAACGTCGACGGCGTCAGTTCCGTAGTGGCTGCGCTATTGACCGGCGGGCGCCTCCGGGAACCCGGTACCTATCGCAGGGCAGCTCCGGTCACGCCGAGAATCATCACAGGCACCAGCCAGCGCGACGCTGCTTCTTCTGCTTGTGGCGTGCCTGTTGATCGTCGTCTTGGCGTGCGGCTTCTCCGGAAGCTTCTAGCCGCTCGTTCTTGACCTCGTCGGGCCTGGCATCCTTGATCGTGGCTTACCCACGCACTTGACCATGGCGCCGCTTCATCTCGGTAGCTCAGTCTCAGTGCGAGCGGCCCGATAGTCGACATCTTCGCTGCGATGGTCGAGCGTGGCCACAGTGGACCCACTACGCATCCGGAACCAGCGTGGGAGATAGTCACTGGTCATGACTGTCAAGCGTATGGCTGAACTTGGTTTGCAACCCGGGTTGGAGGATGGCTCTGGTCGCCGCCTTGGCCTGTTCAGTCATCGATCCGGATTGTGCGTTCGAGTGGTAAGGCATACTGTCTAGTAGTAAGTTCTAGTGACTATGTCTTGCCGGTTCCCTTCAACGTAGCCGATTCTGTGGCCTGGTGACGTGCTGGTCCACTGTTGGCCGCTTTGGTGGCAAATGGACGAACGCCGGTCGGTGAGGTGGTGCAGACATACCCGCTCGCGGACGCAGAACGTGCCGCCGCCGACATAGAAGTCGGGAACTCATCAAGCCTGTTGTCGTGATGCCGTGAGGAGTTTCGTGTGATGCCGGAGTTGACTCCCGACCTGCGCAAAGCCCATAAGTTGCTGACCTTGATGGGCGATTTCATGCCACCACTGGACGGCCGCCCTGAATACGTACGGCACCGTGACGCATACCGTCGCTGGAGCGAGCAGTTCCCAGTCCCTGAGGGCACCGACGTTGCTCCAGCACAAGGATTCGATGGGCTGACCGTGACTACGCCCGCCAGTCAGCCAAACCGGGTGGTCCTGTACTTCCACGGAGGTGGATACGGCGAAGGAGCCGCGCACAACCACCGGGAGATCGCCAGCCGGCTCGCCACCGGCGCGCACGCGGTCGTGCATCTGCTGGACTACCCACTGGCCCCTGAACACCCTTTTCCCGCTGCCGTCGACGCTGTCGTCGATGCGTACCGGAAGTTGCTTGCCACAGGAGTCTCCGCTCATCGCATCGGTGTAGGTGGTGACTCCGCCGGCGGTGGTCTGACGTTGGCACTTTTGGTGCGGCTGCGAGAGTTGGACGTCGCGCTGCCTGCGGCTGCGGTGACGGTATCGCCGTGGACCGACATGAGTCTTTCCGGATCGTCCTTAAAGGAACGTTCGGCTCGCGACCCGTTCGTCTCGAAGGAGGCGCTCGCGGAGTTCGCCCGGCGGTACCTCGGCGAACACGATCCCACCACACCGCTGGCCTCACCGTTGTTCGCAGACCTGTCCGGGTTGCCGCCACTGCTGATCGAGGTCGGCTCGGAGGAAGTTCTGCTTGATGACTCCCGCCGGCTCTATCAACACGCTCGCTCAGCCGGAGTCGACGTGCGCATCGTCGTGACGGATGGCGCACCGCACATCTGGCAGCACTTCGGCTCGTTCCTGCCCCAGGCGAGAGAATCACTCACCCGGATCGCCGACCATTTCCGCACGCATATACCGGGATGACTTGCGGCGTCACTTGTCTTCAAGGCCCGCCCCCTTTGCAGCGCTCGGCGCCAGAGCTTGTCCACGTCTTTGCCGTGCAGTAGGTCGTCGGACCGTTCTCCCGCAGTTCCCGCGAACACATCACCGGCTCACTACGGGCGACACCGCGTGGGTCCCGGCTGACGATGTCGAAGCGCGACTCGATGTCCTCGCTGAAGTAGTCCTTCGTTCTGAGGACGAAGTCGACGCCCGACCCGCCAGCACTGAACATGGAGGCAAAGGTTCGCCAGCACATGGACAAGGACCGTGATCATCAGTTAGTTTTACTGACGCCTGATAGCTGATGACTGCATGCCTGTGCATCGGTTGCGGCAGTGGGGAAGCAGTCACCATGGAGTCGATCAGCGTCGGCCGATTTGCGGCCAGGGAACCGTTTTGCCGTCCTGGCTTGGATCGTGCGCGGTCTGCACAGTGCTCACCGGAGGTACGAGCCTGGTGGAGGGTGCTTACGAGTTGAGTAACGCACGCGTGATCGTCAACGATTTATTGACGTTGGTTGGCTATGCACACCTCTGGGGGGATTGTGCCGCGCCCTGAACGGCCTTTGGATCCTGCTGCGGGTCCGGTGGAGGAGTTGGCTGCGGGTCTACGTGAGTTGCGGCGCCGGGCCGGCAACCCGGGGTACCGGGAGTTGGCCGTCCGGGCTGGTTACTCCGCGGCTTCGTTGGCGAATGCGGCGGGCGGTCGGCAGTTACCAAGCCTGATGGTGACGTTGGCCTTCGTCCGGGCCTGTGATGGCGATACGGCCGAGTGGGAGCGACGCTGGCGGCACGCCGCGACCGAGAAGGCACGTTCGAGCGAAGCTGCGGCCACTGACCAGCGTCAATCAAGCGAGAAGTCGCCGTATCAAGGACTGGCGGCGTACGGCGTCGAGGATTCCTCGCTTTTCTTTGGGCGTCAGAGGGTAGTGGCCCAGTTGGTGTCGAGCTGCGGCGACAAACGTTTCGTGGCGTTGTTCGGCGTCTCGGGCAGTGGCAAGTCGTCAATACTGAGCGCCGGCCTGATCCCGGCACTCAGCAGCGACCGCTCGCAATGCGCCGACCATGAGAAGGGCATTCATCCGCTGGAGGGACCTTGCTTCTTCCCGGCTCTGATCACGCCAGGTTCTCGCCCCATGGAAAATCTGCGGCTTGCGTTGGACCGCGTGCCGCCGGGACGAGAGGTTCTGCTGGTCGTCGACCAGTTCGAGGAACTGTTCACGCTCTGTACGGACGGGGAGGAAAGGGTACGGTTCGTTGCCGCGCTCGCGGAACATGCTCGGGAGCCGGGCGCGAGGACGCGGGTCGTGATCGGGGTACGTGCCGACTTCTACGCGTACTGCATCGAACTGCGGGGGTTGGCGCCGCTGCTGGCCGACGCCAGCGTGCCGGTCGAGACGTTGAGCGAGGACGAGCTGCGGGAGGTCATCACCGAACCGGCACGCCGGGTCGGCTTGAGTGTGGAACGGGCACTGGTCACCAAGATCATGGCCGAGGCGGCCGGGCAACCGGGTGCGTTGCCCCTGGTGTCACATGCTTTGCTCGAGACGTGGCGGCAGCGACGCGGCACTGTTCTCACTGCTGCCGGTTACGAGGCGGCAGGTGGTGTCTCCGGGGCCATCTCGCAGACAGCGGAGGCCTGGTACCAGGCGCTCACGGTCGAGCAGCAGAACTCCGTTCGCGAGATCATGGTGCGCTTGGTCACGTTGGGCGAAGAAGGAGTGAAGGACACTCGGCGACGCGTGGATCGAGCTGAGCTGGACTTCCCGAGCAGCGACGAGATTCTGCGTGGGCTCGCTGATGCTCGGCTGGTCGTGCTGGGCCGGTCCACGGTCGAGATCGCGCACGAGACGTTGATCGAGGCCTGGCCGCGCCTTCGCCACTGGTTGGCCGAGGACCGGGAAGTGCTGCGCCGACATCGGCAACTCACCGAGGACAGCAGGATCTGGTCCGCACACCGCCGCGATCCCGACACGTTGTACCGGGGTGCGCGGCTGGCAGCATGGGACGGACAGGCCATCGACCGGCTCAACTCCCTCGAGAACGAGTTCCTGACGGCCAGCCGAGAACGGCAAGCCCTAGAGACGCGGTCACGTCAGCGACGCACGCGGCTGGCCCTGATCAGCATGGCCGTCGGGGTGACAGTCATGAGCCTGATCACGGTTCTCGCGTTCCGGGAGGCGAATCGAGCCAACGACGAGCGTGAACGTGCCCTGTCGCACCAGTTGGTGGCCAACGCACGCGACCAGCTGCAGGTCGACCAAGAACTCGCCCTGCTGCTGGCCAGGGCAGCCTATGACACCAAACCGACCGCTGAGGCCGCCGCTGTACTCCGGCAGGCCGTGATCGACTCCCGGATGCGAGCGAGAGTCGTCTCGGGACAACAACAGGTATTCGGGGTCGCTTACAGCCCGGATGGCCGGCGAGTGGCCAGTAGCGGCGCTGACGGCACGGTCCGGGTCTGGACGATGCGTGGCTCGGACGAGTTCGCCGGGGAACCTCGCGTGCTGCGTGATCACACGGGCTACGTCAGAATCCCGGTGTTCAGCGCGGACAGCCGCTATCTCGTCGCCTCCGGGGTCGACGGTGTCGTGACCGTGTGGGATCTGACCACCGACATGTCACCAATCGTGCTGCGCGGCCATGGCGGAGAGGTGTCCGCCGTCGCGTTCAGCCCTGACGGAAGGCTGGTTGCCGGCGCCGGCGACGACGGCACCGTCCGGGTCTGGGATCGGACGAACGGCAGCCCGCAACCTGTCCGTGTCCTGTCTCTTGATGGAGGGCCTGCTCGGGCGGTGGCTTTCAGCCCGGACGGCGTTCATCTCGCCGCTGCCGGCGACGCGCCGGTCAAGGTCTGGAATCTGGCCACGACCGCCCCACCTGCGGTGTTGAGTGGCCACGAGAACACCGTCTGGAACGTTGCCTACAGCCCCGACGGGCGCCTGCTGGCCAGCGCGAGCGCCGACCAGACAGTCCGGATCTGGCCCACGACTGGAAGCGAACCACCGCTGGTCCTACGCGCCGACGATGGAACCGTCGAGACCGTGGCCTTCAGCCCTGACGGAAGAAGGATCGCCAGCGGCCACAGCGGAAGCGACACCATCCGAGTGTGGAACACAACCAAGGGCGACGGAGAAGACCCCATGCTGCTCCACGGTCATCACGGACCAGTGTGGAGCGTCGCGTTCAGCCCGGACGGCCGGCGGCTGCTCAGCGGCAGCGGTGACGGCACGCTCCGGCTCTGGGATCCAACCTACCCCGGCAACCCTCAGGTGCTCGACGGTCACAGCGGAGCCGCGTGGAGCGTGGCAGTCAGCGCCGATGGAAACACCATCGCCAGCGGCGGCGCCGACCACACAGTCCGCGTATGGCGGGGAAAGATGCGACAGGACCCGTTGGTGCTGACCGGCCATGGCAACGAGGTTCTCTCGGTGACATTGACCGCGGACGGCAGCCGAGTGGCAAGTGCCTCACGCGATCGAACCGTACGTGTCTGGGACACCAACACCGGCGCCCCCATCGCCGTTCTGCACGGCAACACGAAGACTGTCTGGAGCGTGGCGTTCAGCCCTGACGGGCGACGCGTGGCCAGCGGCGGCGCCGACGAGACCGTGCGGATCTGGGACATCCACGGTATGGGCGCTCCCATCGAACTCGAAGGGCACGAAGCGTCCATCAGAGGCATCGCGTTCAGCCCTGACAGCACACAAATCGCCAGCACAAGCCAAGACACCACCGTGCGAATCTGGAACGCCAACGGCCACGGAGACCCCCTTGTGCTGACAGGGAGCCCCGGCCTGGTCTGGACCGCCACCTTTTCGCCTGACGGCCGGACGATCGCCACCGGCGGCGGCGACGGCAACATCCGGATCTGGCACACCAACAGAAAAGAGCAGCCCCGAATCTTCCGCGGACACCGAGGACCGGTCTGGAGCGTGGCATTCCGTGCCGACGGCCAACAGCTCGTCAGCGCCGGACATGACAGCAGCGAACGGATATGGGACACCACCACCGGAGAAGAACTCCTCGCACTCCGCGGCCACGGCGCCTTCGTCGAAGAGGCCAGGTTCGGTCCCGACGAAACTCTCGTCACCGCCCACGGCGACGGCACCATCCGACTGACCCGCTGCGAAGCCTGCGGCCCGATCAACCAGGTCCGAGCCATCGCGGACGCACGCGTCACCCGCCCCCTCAACGCCGACGAACGCCGCATCTACCTGCACGAACCAGGCCTCACATAAACCGTCCTGCCTAACCCTGAATACTCATGGCGAGCGTGCCGCGACAAGCACATCCGCTGAGGGCGATCAGCCAGCGGAGATCCACGCGGCGATGGAGGAGATCGTGGCCCGCCTGCCCGTCCTCGCGCCGATGCACGTACCGCTGAAGGTCTTTTGCCGTAGTCACGCCACGACAAGGCAAGGACCTGGACAACCTGGCTCTTCAGCGCCTGCTTGATCCACCGGCGATCACGTCCTACGAGGCGCAAGGCCGTGCTTGCGGAGCCCGAGACTGGAACCAGCAGGGACGGGACTCCACAGTGGCCGGTGCACTTGTAATCTTCTGGTCGGCGACTGGTCCTGGTGCGGACGGACGAGTGCAAGTGGCGCTCAGCTCGGTGCCGGACACGCCCCGGACTCAGTGGTGGATCACCAGGCCATCGCACCATGACGGTCGCGGAAGGTTCCGGTCGGTCCGTCCGCACCGATGGTGGCGAGTTCGACGATCGCGTCGGTCCCCTCGGTCACTGTCTGCGGGCCGCTGTGCCCGTTGAAGTCGGTCGCCGTATAGCCCGGGTCGGCCGCGTTCACCTTCACGTCCGGCCAGGACTTCGCGTATTGCGTCGTCAGCATGGTCACAGCAGCCTTCGACGCTGTGTAGAGCGGCGCGACGACCCTCGACTCGACGCGCGCGGCGTCGTGGGTCGCCGCGAATGACCCCATGCCGCTCGATACGTTGACGATGACCGGGCTCGCGGACTTACGCAGCAGAGGCAGGAACGCGTGCGTCACCCGGACGATCCCCACGACGTTGACCTCGAACACCGCGCTGGCGTCGGCGGCCGTGATCCGGTCTGCGGGGTTGTGCGTCCCGAAAACACCTGCGTTGTTGATGAGGACGTCGATGGCACCTTCACGAGCCGCGACGTCGGCGGCGGCCGCAGCCACCGACGCGTCGTCAGTCACGTCGATCTGGATGAAACGGGCACCGAGTACGTCGGCGGCTGCCTGGCCGCGCTCTGGATCGCGAGCGCCGACGAGGACGGTGTGGCCGGCCTCGATCAATCGGCGGGCGGTCTCGTACCCGAGGGATTTGTTGGCTCCTGTGATGAACGTCGTCGTCATATGTCCACTCTTGGCCGGCGGCGAGAGGACAACCAGTGCCCTCCGCGACGGTAGGACTGCCAGTACCAGGCAGATCGGCTGTCCAGCGGACACAATGGTC
This sequence comes from Kibdelosporangium aridum, assembly GCF_900176515.1. Lineage (GTDB taxonomy): Bacteria > Actinomycetota > Actinomycetes > Mycobacteriales > Pseudonocardiaceae > Kibdelosporangium > Kibdelosporangium aridum. The sequence goes on along the minus strand of NZ_FWXV01000014.1, from coordinate 138,888 downwards.
GAGTGGAGGAGACCCTGGGAACGGCATTACGCCGCTGGCGCGACCGGCTTTCCCCCATCGATGTCGGGCGGCCTTCGCGGCCCGGACGACGTGCGGTGGGATTGCGACGCGAGGAGTTGGCCGAGCTCGCGGGGCTGTCGGTCGACTACGTGGTGCGGCTGGAGCAGGGGCGTGCCACGAACCCTTCGGCGCAGGTCGTCGCGAGTCTGGCCAGGGCACTGCAACTGGAACCCCTGGAGCGCGATTACGCCTACCGGCTGGCCGGCCTCCTTCCGCCGCAGGAGGGGGCGATCTCAACGCATGTTCCGGCCGGCGTTCAACGGATGCTGGCCCGCCTCGGGGAGTTCCCTGTGGGTGTATTCAGTGCCGACTGGACCTTGCTGTCCTGGACTCCCGCATGGGCGGTGCTGATGGGCGACCCCAGCGCACGGAAGCATGCCGAGCGGAACCTGGTGCGGGCGGTCTTCGCCGCGGGGCCCAGAGGGCTCGTGGCCTGGCCCGTGCTTCCGGACAACGACGCCCTCAACCCGGCCCTCGTCGCCGATCTGCGTACAGCTCTCGTCAACTACCCCCGTGACCGTGGACTGAACGACCTTGTCGCGGAACTACGTTCCACCAGTGCGGAGTTCGCTCGGCTGTGGGACGAGGGCGCGGTCGGCCCGCACGTCTCGACCCGCAAGGTCATCATGCATCCCCAGGTCGGCGAGGTGAGGTGCGACTGCGACGTGCTCACCGTCCCGGGCTGCGACATCCGGCTCGTCGTCTACACGGTGGCCGCGGGTTCCGCCGATGCGGAAAAACTGGAGTTCCTGCGGGTCACGAACGGGGTCTGCGCCGACGGCTCCTCGCCCCCAGAGCCCGGTCTGTTCTCCACGCCGTGACAGTCGGGCCGGCCGGACCCTGTCGAGGCCATCTCGGCGAGACCTGTGACGACGCCGTGGTTAGCGGGTTGCCGGATCCGGCCACGAACGTGGTCACCACGGACGTTGGCCGTCGCGGTCGATGGTGAACGCGGTGTGACCGCAGCCGTCAGTGGTCCGGGATCTGTTCGGAGAAGAGTGAGACCGAGGTGGCGGCGCGGTTCGTCGTTTGCGTTCTATGGCCGGACCTCCACTGAGGAATATCTGTCCTGAGGCTGCGACGCTCCTGCGAGCTGTGCGGAATCCTGTCCGAAGTTCGACGCGATCGTGGTGGGGGAGTTCGGGCGGCGTTTACGGCAACAACTTACTGCAGTTGTTGCCGGCCTTCGATCGGTATGGAGTACGCGTGTGGCTGCCGGAGACCGACGGCCCATTCGACCCGGGCGATGTGATGCGTCAAGCGTTGAGGCTCCTGTTCGGTGCGCAGTCCCGACATGAGGTGTTGCAGTCCCTGCTATGGAGGACCTGCGCGGCAGTGCTCCGCTCAAACGCCTGCTGGACAACGTCTGTGCGGTGCGGCCCTTCGACGACATCGACCAAGACTTCGACCTGTTCGCCATCCTCGACAATGCCTTCGACCCTGCCGTGTTCCCGTCCGGCTGGCGCGACGTGCTCGACGAGGAGATCGACAATCTCTGAGCGGAGGCGCGAGGACTGTCTACCTTGTCTGGAGCTGTTGGCTGCTTGCGGGGTTCTGGCTTTGGTGGTGGATGCTCGCGTCGCCGGCCGGGTGCGGGAGTGGGAGAAAATTGGGAGAGTTCGTTCTGCTTTAGGCGATTGAGTTGCGGGTGAACTGACTTCAATGGACCTGTGTTGTGCAGGGATTCTCTGTTCTTGCAGGCGATAGTCCTTTGTGGACATGCTGGCGGGAGAAGTCCGCACCTTGCCGCAACGTTAAGGGGGTCGCGTCGAAGAACCGGCGGCGGTCCTGCCCGGATATGTCGCCGGGATAACAGGTGTACTGCGGATCAAGTACGTCCTGCCCACCGATGTAGTTGCGGCCGGGATCGTCCGAGCTTCGACGAGAAAGACTGAGTACGCGGTAGTTGTTGCCGATTTAGATCAGACTTGGTAGCACCTTGCCGCCATGTCCTTTTAGGACACCGCCGGCGTCCTTCAGGGCGATTTCTCGCCTGCCAATGACGGCAGCGGGATCCTTGTACACCTTTCTGGCGAACTGCGACAGCTCGGCATCCGAACTTAGGCGCTGTGCGACACGATCGCTGTGCAGATTGGCGCAGACGATCATGATCTTTCGCTTATGCGGCATGGTATGTTTCGCCCCTCTTCCCTTGGGGTCCAAGGCGGTTGTGTGACGGACCGGCATTCGCCTTGGCGGTATGTCAAGCGCGCACCGCCAGGATTTGGTTGACTCCGAACTGCCGCCGTTCGAACCCCAGAGCGCAGGCCGCCATGTACAGCAGCCAAACTCGGGCGCGTCCAGGACTCGTCAGTGCGACGGCACGGTCCCAGTCGTCCTGCAGATTTCGCACCCAGGCGCGCAGAGTTGGCCCATAGTGCTCACGCATCGCTTCCACACTGCGCACTTCGAACCCCGCGTCCTCGAACCGTGCGACTGTTACACCGACCCGATCCAGTTCCCCGTCGGGAAACACGTATGCGTCGATGAACGTCCGGCGAGAGCCTCTGGAGACCGACCACAAGGAGGCGATCTGCTGGTTGAGCAGCCTTCCACCTGGCTTGAGCAAACCATGGAGAGTGCGGGCGTAGTCGGCGTAGTGTTCGCGGCCGACATGCTCGCCCATCCCGACACTGGCGATCGCGTCCACAGCGTCGACCCGCAAATCCCGGTAGTCCTGGTGACGGATTTCAACCACGTCGCTGAGACCGGCCTCCGCGACCTGCTTGCGCGCGTACTCCGCCTGGGTCTCGGAGATCGTGACTCCCACGACTCTGACTCCGTGGTGTCGAGCCGCGTGGGTGGCCAGGCCGCCCCAGCCACATCCCACGTCCAAGAAGAGTTGCCCTGGCTTGAGTTCCAGCTTGCGGCAGATCAGGGCGAGCTTGTCCTGCTGTGCTGTGTCGAGCCCGTATCCCGGGGCTTCGCCGGACGTCCAGAGAGCACAGGAATAAACCATGGTCGGCCCCAGGACCAGCCGATAGAAATCGTTTCCGACATCGTAGTGGTGGCTCACCGCTTGCCGATCGCGTGCCTTGCTGTGCCGAGCGCCAGACACGGTGATCTCTTCCTTCGGCGGCGGCGGTGGAGGACCTATCACCCCCAGCCTCAGCAAACTGCCGATCGCCGCGCGAATCTCCTTTCCGCGCACCGGGAGCGGCTCCCAGATCAAGGACGACAAGGCTTCCAATGCCTCGTACAGGTCACCGTCCACCCCTATGTCGCCGGACACATAGGCCCTGGCCAGGCCTAGTTCACCGGGGTTCCACAGAAGACGGCGCAGCGCGCGCCGGTTGCTGACCACGAGGGTCGGTCCGCCGAGTGGACCGGCCTCGGACCCGTCCCAGGCTCGCAGACGCAGTGGCAGCGGGCGGCGCAGCAGTCCTTCCAACAACCGCCTGGTCCTGTCCGCAGCGGAAACCAGTCCCGAGGTGTTCATAGTTCATCTCCAGACTCACGAGGACAGTGACGCGCGGTTGAGCACCCGTTGCGCTACGAAGGGACGTGGTTGGTGGACGTTTGGGCACCGCGCCAGCGGTCAGGGGCGGACACACGATGGACGCAGGTAACAGTGCACAGCGGTGCGCAAGGCTTTGGCGTCCGAAACTGCTGGCGCACCATGTCCTTTGTGTACTGGTCGATCGGGATTCCCGATTTTCCGCGCTGCTGCGGGCAATAGCTCACGATGCCGTCCTCGTCGACGTACAGGTAGCGAGCTCCGGCGCGGCACCGCCAGGCGTTGGGTCGTCCGGCCGCGAGGTTATCCTGGAAGGCTCCCGAGTTGAAGGCGTTACCAAGGAACGCAGGAATACCCCCGGAAAGTCGCCGAATTCTGCGGTAGACCTCCTGATCCGCCGCGGACAACGGCCGGAGTGCACCAGTGTTGTCGTGAATGATGCCGACCGAGGTGGAGAAACCGAGTTCGCGTGCACGGACCGTGATGGCGTACGCGTCTTCGGAATTCCGGACGCCTGCTCCCAACACAGAGTTGATGTTGACGTCGAACGTCGCGTGCGTGCGCAGCCACTCCAGACGACGGTCGAGCACCCGCAGCGACTTGCTCGATGTCTCGTCTGGATCGATGTTGTCAATGCTGATTTGCAGGTAGTCCAGACCGGCCGAGTTCAACGCATCGATGCGCCTGGGATTGAGTCGGTATCCGTTGGTGATGAGACCGGCCATCATGCCGCGGTCACGTACATGCCGGATCAGGCCGTCCAAGGTAGGGTGCAACATCGGCTCGCCCCCGCTGAAGCCGACAGAGAACGACCCCAGCCGGGCGACCTCGTCGATACGTCGCTTCATCACATCAGCCGGAACCGGAGCCGAGATCTTGTCGTACTCATTGCAGTAGCGACACGCGAGATTGCAGCGACGGACTGGAATCAGGTGCACGAGGATGGGGTGGGTGGTGTCGAGCAGGCCTCGTCCCACATTGGTGATCCAGCGCCGTCTCCGATCCAGGTCGGCACGAACTCGCTGCTGTGTAGTGACCACAGGTGTCTGCGGAGTTCGGGAGCTCATGAGGCATTCCCGTTCTCGGCCAGTGCGGCCGCGATACGTCGGCGAGTTTCCTCTCGGAGACTTGCCACGTCAGCGAAGTCGGTCGGCGACAGAGGCGAAAGTACTTCGACACGAACGTCGACGTTGTGGCGCAGGATGAACCCGTGCTTAGGCAGCGCTTTCCGAGTGCCGTGGACGGCGATCGGATAGAGCGGTACCTGATGGCGTATCGCAAGATCGAACGCACCGTCTTTGAACGGCTGCAACGTTCCGTCTTCGCTTCGCCGGCCTTCCGGGAAGAACATCACCGGGCTGCCCGCATCAAGCAGCTCATCACAGCGCGCCATCACGCGGCGTACTGACGCCCTGTCACCTCTGACCAGGGACATGTAGCCGTTGAGCCGCATGTTCCAACCGATGAAAGGAATGCGGAACATCTCAGCCTTGGATACCCACTTGAACGGACGGAACAGATCGAACAACACGATGATGTCGAATGTGGACGCGTGGTTCGCCGCCAAAATCGCGCCCCCGTGCCAGGGCAATAGTTCCCGCCCTGAGGTTCGCAACCGCCATAGCGGATTGAGCCGTACATAGCAGACGGCCCATGCGCAGGTGTAAAGATGGAGTGCCGAGCGACGACGATCGAATGGGGCGGTCACCAGCCACACGAGCACTGCCCCAGCGAAGAACACAGGGCATGTCAGCACGATGACCGACCAGAAAATCGCGGATACCAAGATCATCGTACCTTCTCTCGGCTGAGCCACCACAACGCATCCGACCACCTCGGCCAAGGCCAGAACAATTTTGCAACCGATCCACCGGAACGTAGTGGTCCCATGACGCGCCTTCGGCGTGAGCTGGAAGTGCCTTGACGCCACCACGAAAGGCCTTTGGTATCAAATATGTTGACATACTCCCGACCTCCTTCGACTCAAGTGGCTGGTTTCCGCCAACGCGATGAGAGCCTTACGGGACAACCGGTCCCTACAGGAGCACGGTCCATACCGGCCACTGGCGATGTAGTCAACACGTGTTTGCCCGTGGGTGTGCGGAATCGCTGGAAGGTCGACAGCGCCGTTCGCCACTCTCGAAAGCCAAAATCGTTGCGAAATACAGGCTGTCAGCGCTCACGATGGACGCCATTTGAAGGGGACTACGAGAGACTCCTGCGAGAACGCGGGGCGCTGCACTTGGTCGTGCGGGCGATCGAGGTCGTCAACCTTGTGGATTACGCTCGCGCTGTGGCCAGAACCAGCCATTGCGTCGCTGCAACTCTGACCGAACTTGGATGTATATATGGATATCAGCGTCGCAGTGAGCCATAGCGTTGCACGTTGAGACATGCCATCCCGGAGTCATCAATCGGCGCCCCGGTTGTCAATGATCACAGCACCACCGCGATGTGTACGACGAGACCAGCACACCGTGTTGGTTGAAGGCAATCCACTGAACACCGAAGGAGTCCTACTATGGATCGACGCACGTTGCTGCGTGTTTCGGCAGCATCGCTCGCAACCGGCATGTTCCTGCCGAACGTCGCGTTCGCCGACCCCACGTTCCCAGATGTTCCCAATATGCTAGGCGATCGGAAAGCCAACGAGTTCTGGTACGAGTTCGACAACGTCGCATTGTTCGACGCCTCACCGGAGATGCTTGCGGCCTACGATGCCATCAACAATTACACTGGCGGACCGGACTTCTTCACCTTCACACTGCTGAACAGGTGGCTGGAAGCCATCGCTTCTCCCGGATATCCACATACCTATACCGACTACGTCACACCGATCCGGGAGCCGCTCCAGGTCATCTCTGGTGTCCAGCTCAGTGTCATGGACAAATATTACCGGCCATACAGTCGAGAGATCGTCGACGCCTACGCGTACTTCGGTCAGGGCGTGTTGTTCGACCCGCGCAGGACCGATTTCGAGGCCGAAGTGCACACAATGGACGGTGACCCGCCAATCGGTTACCACGTGTGGTATGCCATCCAGCGGGCCATGATGCTTCTCGGCATCGACACGGCAAGGTGGGTGAGGATCAGTCCATTGGTGGGGTTCGCGTGGGCACTGCAGTCCATCGCCAAACCCAACCATCGCTCGCCGAACCCTGGTCTGCCGATGGCGCAGGTCAACCGGCTCGCCGCACAGTGGCTGCCCAAGTCGGTCAACAAGCTCGATCAGGATTTCCGTTCCACCCCTTACCCGCCAGGCATCTGATCTCGCTCTTGTTCGCACCGGGTTGGTAGAGGCTGGCATTCTGAGTGTCCTGGGTCGATCACGGGGCACCTTGAAGAGTCTGCCAGCCTCTGCGAGTTCGCCGTAGCGTTGCTGGTTGTGGACTATGTGCGGCCGAGAACTAGTGCCCAGGCGTCGTGATTGTCGTCCTCGATGTCGGTGATGCGGCCAGAGCGCTTGTCTAAATAGGACCGTACGAGTCATCGACCTGTCCGGCGGCCGAACTCTCGCACACCTGGACGACTCTATGTCTACATTAGAGACCGCGAACTTCCCGGCGGAAGACCGCATGCTCGCCTGGCCGGGCGGATACAGCGTTAGCACCACGAAGCCGCGGAGAATCCCAGGGGCGCCTAGGATAGAGCTTGGCGCGATAGCCGAGATCGCCGTAAGTGCCTGCCCTGACAGGTACTCGCCGTCCGGTGGACAGCGGTTTTCAACCACGGCAAGTTACAGTGACTTGTGCAGATCGGCAGCGGTGAGCCGCGGTTACGCGTCGCGATTGTGACAGAGTCCTACCCACCACAGGTGAATGGCGTTGCCCACGCCACCGCTCAACTGGCCGACCAGCTCACTCGCCGGGGTCACGTTCCGCTCGTCATCGCCCCGTCCGCCGCCCGCCGGATGAGGCAGCCCGATCCTGATTTCTGTTCTGTTGTCCGTGTTCCGGCGGTCTCCTTACCGGGCTACGCCGACGTTCGTGTTGCGCTGCCGGGGCGTGGCCTCACGGCAGCCCTTGCCGCGCACCGGCCGGACATTGTGCACTTGTCCAGCCCGTTTTTTCTCGGGCTCCGTGGGGCTGCGGCGGCTCGGCGGCTGGGCGTGCCCGTCCTTGCTGTCTACGAGACAGAGATGGCCGAGTACATCCGCACGTATCTGCCGATGATGCCTGGCGGAAGTTACTTGGCGTGGCAGCGGTTGCGGTCCGTGCACACGATAGTCGACCGCACCCTGGCGTTGTCGTCCGCGTCGGGGCATGCCTTGGCGGCGCATGGAATTCCGCGTGTGCACATGCTCCGGTACGGAGTGGACTCGGTTCGGTTCCATCCGAACCGCCGGGATGAGGAGCTACGCCGCCAACTGGCCCCGGAGGGGACGGTACTCATCGGCTACGTCGGTCGGCTGGCGCCGGAGAAGCACGTCAACTTGTTGCGCGGGGTTTGCGAGCTGCCGGGGGTTCGTGTGGTCGTGGTGGGTGATGGGCCGAGCGCTCGTCCGCTGCGGAAAGCATTGCCCGGAGCTGTTTTTCTGGGTCGGTTGGTCGGCAATGACCTGGCTCGTGTGTACGCCTCACTCGATGTCTTCGCCCATACCGGTCCACTGGAGACCTTCGGCATGACCATCCAGGAGGCGATGGCGAGCGGTCTGCCGGTGATCGCGCCGGCGTCCGGAGGTCCGCTCGATCTTGTCGACCACGGGCGTACGGGTCTGTTGACCCGCCCTCACGACGCGCGGGACCTATGTGCGGGGGTTCGTGCTCTGGTGGCGTCACCGGAGAAGCGGCGCGCCTTCGGCCGAGCCGCGCGGGCGTCCGCCGTGACCCGGACCTGGGCGGCGGCCGGAGACCAGTTGATCGAGCACTACACGCAAGTATTGGACCGGCGCACGTCGCCCGTCACCGGGAAGGCCGTGAGGTGAGCCAAGCCAACAAGAAAGTTGCCGTGGCCTGCGCGAACTTCCACAACAAGCGGTAGACGAAGCCGGACCGTCTCTGGCTCTGGCCGGAGCACGGCCTACTTTACTTAGCACGGTCCCAACCTGCTGGCCACTCGGTTCCGAGCCACCGTTCGGCCAGCCTTGACGAGATCGGACAAGCATGGTCACTGTGTGGAACAGTCAGTTATCCTGACTTTACCCGGAGGCAGTCAGAAGAACGGGGAGTTTCGTGCTGAGCCTCTTTGATCGTGAGTCTGAACTCGCTTCTTTGGTTGCCGATGCGCAGGCCATCGCGCACGGGCAGTCTGGCCTCGTTGTCATCGAAGGGGCAGCAGGACTCGGCAAGACGACCCTGGTGGAGGCGTTCTCAGACGAATTGGGGCAGGTGTTGCCTGAAGCGTGCGTGTTGCGTGCCCGATGTGATGAGCTGGAGCGGGACTTCCCGTTCGGGGTGGTGCGGCAACTGTTCGAGTCGCTTGTGGCCGACTGGCCGGAGCAGCAAGCCGAACAGATGTTTTCCGGACCCGCGGAGCCCGCCACCCACGTGTTCTCCTCTGTCCCATGTGTTGGTGAGGCCAACGCACTGGGGGACGCGCCGCGCACTGTGCTGCACGCGTTGTTCAGGTTGACTCTGCGGATCGCTGCGATGGCGCCTCTGGTGCTGGTTGTGGACGATCTTCAGAAAGCTGATCTGCCTTCGCTGCGATGGTTACGTTATTTGGTCCGGAAAACCACAAGATCGCGGGTTCTCGTTGTGCTCACCGTACGCAGTGGCGAGGAAGACGATTCGTTGCGCATCCTCGACCCTGGGCCGGAATGCCGGATTCTTCGACTCGAACGGTTCTCTGAGCAGCAGGTGGTCGATGTGCTGACGGCCAGCCTGCCGTTCAGTGCCCGGCCTGAGCTGGTGGCGTCGTGTGCCCGGCTGACTGGTGGCAATCCGGTGCTCGTGCAGGCGCTGATCACGTCGATGTCTGCGGGCTTCGACCCGGTCACTTCTTTGTCCACGTCGGTCGTGACGCGGTTCGCCGGGTTCGTCCAGTCATGGCTGGACACCGTGTCGGAGCAGACACGTGATTTCGCTGCCGCACTGGCGGTGCTTGGTTCGGCTGACGACGACGTCGCTGTCGGAAGGCTTGCCGAGTTGAGTGACGGCGCCAGTGTGCGTGCCGAGGATCAGCTTCGAGAGTTGGGTTTGCTGGCGGCTGGTACGGAGTTGCGGTGGGCGCACCCGCTTGGCCGTGAGGCGGTGCTCGGCGGGTTGGCACCTGGCCGCAGGAAATCCTTGCATCTGAGTGCGGCCCGGTACTTGTTCGAGCAGGACGCTGACCCAGAACGCATCTGCGCGCACCTGCTCAACGTGCCTGCACCGCAGGAACCATGGGTGGCTGGGACGTTGTTGAGGGCGGCGAGTGATGCTGCAATGCGGGGCGCGCCGGACAGCGTCGTGCGTTATCTGGGGCGGGCGCTCGAGGAGCAGTTGAGTGACGGGGAACGGCTTGCTGCCGAGCTGGATCTCGGCTTGGCCGAAGCGGTCCAGCGCCCGGCGCACGCGTGGCGTCGGCTGACCGGTGTGCTGGAGCGGGTGACTGATCCAGTGGTACGGGCAACTACTGCCGAAGTGCTCGCCGACGTGCTCCTGCGCGAAGGCCGGCCTGCGGACGCGGAAGCGGTGCTCTCCCAGGTGTCAACGGAGTTGGCGCCGGTCGATCGTGAGCTCGCGCTTCGGCTCGACGCCGTCCGGCTTGCCGGTCAGGTCCTACATGGCGCGACTGAACCATTGCTGGGCGAGTTGGAAAAGGCTGGGACCGGCGAAACACCCGGAGAACGTGCGATGCTCGCGGTGCTGGCCGCTGTGGCGGTTGTCGCGCCGGGATGGGACGCCGAGCGAGTCGCCGCGTTGGCAGAACGGGCATTGGCGCGTGGCGTGGCGGATTTGCCGCCGTTCACAGTTCAACACGCAGTTCGTGCGCTCGCAGCGGCGGGTTCAGCCGCGAACGCTGCTCGATACTGCGACGAGGCCATACGGCACGCCACGCGGGCTAGGGCTGTGCTTGGGCTGGTCACGCTCATCGATGCGCGCTCCCGTATCGCGTTGCTTACGGGAGACCTCGATGAAGCTCGAAAACTCAACGAGGAAGCGATGGTCAACCTGCCCCTTGAGCATTGGGGCAGGCTCCGGCACATACCGCTGGCGACCAGGATGGCCGTATTCACCGAGCGTGGTGAGATCGAAGCCGCTGGCCAGGTGGCCGACGACCTACTGGACCTGCCGGCTGTGGTCGATGTGCGGCTGGAATGCGCGTACGTCCGGGCAGCACAGGGTTGGCCGCGTGATGCGCTGCGGCTGGCGTTGGAGTACGCGCAGGCCCACCCGTGGGAAGGACAGCCCGCTCAATTGCTCGCTGCAAGGTTGCATGCGGAACTCGGCGAAACCGAGCCAGCGCAACGATTGGCGACGCAGGCGTGGGAGCAGGCCAACGCCTGGGGAACGGCCCGCGCCATCGGTGCGGCGCTGCGCACCTTGGGCGAGCTGGCGTCTGGCCAGGTGGCAGTGGACTTGTTGACTCGTTCAGCTGAGGTGCTCGACACAACGGAGACGCGGCTGGAGATGGCGAAGTCGTTGCTGAGCCTGGCAACTGCACAAGCACGGCAGGGGCGCGCAAGTGTCGCTCGTCGTACGTTCAAGGCCGCGCGGGCGGAAGCTGAATGGTGTCGCGCCTCCGGACTCGCTGACGCCGCACGCGCCGGAATGATGTCCGCGGGAGCGCGGCCGCGTTCTCGTGCGGTCACAGGGATCGAGGCACTCACCGCTGGAGAGCGGCGTGTTGCCGACCGGGCCGCGAGCGGACAGTCCAATCGCGACATCGCCGCAGCGCTACACCTCACGCTCAGAACGGTGGAAACGCACTTGAGTGCCGTCTACCGCAAGCTGGGGATCAGCAGCCGGACACAACTAGCCGACGTTCTGCGGCCCTGAATTTTCGTGGTTGTCCTCGTGGTCGTACCACGATTTGCCGGACCATCGTGGATCGCATGATCGTGTTATGACAACTCGCGAAACTCTTCTGACCAAGACGCGGTGGCTGCTCGTCGGTGCTGCGTCGACCGCGGTAGCTGTTGCTGGCGTGAGCATTCTGCCCGCGACGGCTGCGTCCAGCGATGACGTGCAACAGCAGCCGACGGGCAACCACGTGGTGGGCGAGCCGTGGCCGGCGGACGCGAACCCGCCACTGCTCTACCAGACACATGAGGTGCGCAACCCGCGTGGCATCTTGTTCGTGGCAGGCCAGACGCCCAAGAGCCCGGATGGCAAGACCTATGTGCACCAGTGGGACATGCCCGCGCAGATCGACCGGAATTTCGACCAGGTCATCGAGCAGGTCCGCAAGGCGGGTTACCAGCCGTCGGACATCACGCAACTGCGGTACTCGACCACCGACGAGGACCTGTTCGTGAAGAACTTCGACCGGGTCGCGGCTCGGTTGCAAAAAGAGGGCATCAAGCCCACCAGCGCGGCTATCGGCGTCGAGCGGCTGGCTCAGCCAGGCGTGCTGCTGGAGATTGAAGCCGTTGCAGTGCGGTGAACTCTGGGCGGGTCGTGCGTACCCTGTCAGTGTCTCGTGGTCTGCGGCCGGTCGCGACCGCAGACCACGAGACACATTCCGAGGACGCTGGGCGTGATCAAACTGAACGGCTGCGGATGGCTGCTGCGGCTACCTCGCCGAGGTACATGGTCGGTGCCACGGTGTGGCCGCTGACCAGGTGGGGGAACACGGAGGCGTCCGCGACGTAAAGGCCTGCGACGTCACGAACTTGGAAGTCTGGGTCGACGACTACCTGTGGGTCTGAGAGGTGTCCCATTCGGGCTGTGCCGACGGGGTGGTACATCGTTCCGGCGTCGGCACGGATGAGGTCGCGGTAGACGTCGTCGGTGGCGTTGACGGCTGGGTGGACGAACTCCGAGTACGGTTCGAGCGTTTTGGTCGTGAGCAGCCGGTGGGCGCGCCGCAGGCCGGTGACGAACTCGTCGATGTCGCGTGGATCGCTGAGGTAGCCGGGGTTGATCACCGGGGCCACCGCGGGATCTGGGGAGGCGAGTTGGAGTGAACCGCGGCTGTGCGGATGTAGCTGCACTACCAGGATGTAGTAGCCGGCCCGATCGTCTTTGTCTGGTACGTCGGCGAAGTAGGCGCCGTTGCCGAAGTCGGGGTTGTAGCTCAGCAGCGCCTCGAAGTCCGGCCACGGGGTGCGGCGATTGGTTTTGAAGAAGCCGACGTTGTTCTCCTGGAAGTAGTTCGCAGGGCCGGATCGGTCGCGTAGCCACTGCTGGATCCACTCGTCCTTGGCCGCCATGGGGATCGAGCCGGTCGTGCCGCGCCGGCCGAGACCGCGCAGGCGGACCCCGAGGTGGTCTTGCAGGTTCGCGCCGACGCCAGGAACGTCGGCCACGACGTCGATGCCGAGTGAACGCAGGTGCTGTGCCGGACCGATGCCGGAGAGCATGAGTAGTTGTGGCGTGTTGTAGGCGCCTGCGGCGAGCACGACACCGCGCCGGGCGCGTAATTCGACTGACTGACCGTTGCGTGTGTACCGCACGCCATTAGCACGGCGGCCGTGGAACAGGATCTTGGTCGCGTAGGCTCCTGTGAGGACAGTGAGATTGGGGCGCTTGCGCACATCGGGGGAGAGCAGTGCGTCGGCCGGGGTGCGCCGCCGGTGTTCCGGAAATGTCGTCTCGAACCGGTCGACCACATAGGGCGACTCGGCGTCGACGTCGCCCCGCGGTCCGAACCTGGCTTCCATGAAGGCATCGGCGAGTCGATCACTCAGCGGCGTCGCGCGATCCAGTGGAGCGAGCTGGATGGGGCCGCCGGAGCCACGCAGCGGGCTGGCTGCGGCTCGTGTGTGTCCTCCAGGCGTTTGAACGTTTGGATCGCGTTAGCGCCGCTCAGTCTGGTTGCGCCGGCACGACGCATGGAGTCGTAGTCAGCGGGCACACCGCGCAGCCACGCGCCGACGTTGATTGCAGCGGATCCGCCGATCACTCTGCCGCGTGGCTGCGCGATGGCCCTGCCACCTAGTTCCGGCTGACTCGTGGTCGAGTACGCCCAGTCGTACTCGGTGCCCCACACCCGGAAGAACGCGCCCTGGATCCGGCTGACCTCGTTGGTGTTCTCGCCGCCTGCTTCCAGCAGCACGACGGAGACGCGGCGGTCCTCTGAGAGCCGGGACGCCAGTACCGTTCCCGCCGGGCCGCTGCCCACCACGATGTAGTCGGTTGTTCCGGTTCCAGCTGCTGTCCGCTCGGCAGCTGTGGCAGGGGAGCCGACTGCGGCGACGCCAAGGGTTGCTCCGGTGGAGCGCAACAAAGTCCGTCGGTTGATCATCGCGGATCTCCGTCTGTTTCTGTAGGAAAGTCTTGTGCGTGCCGGACAGAGGGTCAGGCGGTCGTGGGACCGGTGAGCTGCCAGGCGCTCTGCCAGGCCCATTCGTTGTGTGCGTTGATCGTGATGTTCAGCAATGCCAGCTCTTCCAGCGAACGAGCCATGCGCAGACCGCCAACGTCGACGGGGCGGAAACCCAGCGACGCCAACAGTTCGGCGACGGTCGCCTTCGCGGACTCGTCGTCGCCGGCGTAGAAACCATCCAGTGGTTGGCCGTCTTCGCTGGTGTTGGTCAGCCGCGACGCGAACACGGTGTTGAAAGCCTTGACCACACGGGCTTGGGGTGCGGCGGCGACCAACGCCTCGACGTGGCTGTTGCCTGAGGTGGTCAGCTCGGTGTACGACTCGTTCAACGGGTTGGTGGCATCGATGACGACTTTGCCGGTGACAGCGTCGCCGAGCTGATCGAGGACGTCGACAGCAGCACCTGCTGGCACAGCCAGTACCACCACGTCCGCGTCGACAGCGGCTTCCGCTGGGGTTTCTGCCGCCGTGGCGCCGGTGTCCCCGGCGAGCTTGACCGCGTGTTCGTGATGGGCTGCCGCGACGCTGACCTGATGTCCGGTTGCGATAGCCGCTGTGGCGAGGCTGCCGCCGACGTTGCCCGTTCCGATGATTGCGATGCGCATGATAGTCCTCCTCGTTCGAATTACTTCAAGCTTGAACGAAGAGTATGCTCGTTTTGTTCAAGCGTCAAGTAAACTCCGGCTGTGGCGCACGACTCAGAAGACCGTGGAATACCCGGGGATGTTCGATGGCTGACGGCCGGACAGCGGTTGGTGTGGATGGACATGTTCCGGGTGCTGACCCGGTTGCCGGCTGCCCTCGATGCTCAACTGGAGCGCGATAGTGGCCTGACATTCTTCGAGTACCACGTGCTGGCGCTGTTGTCCGAGGTGCCCGGCCATACTCTGCGGCTGAGCCGGGTCGCCCAGCTCATCAGTTCGTCGCTGTCACGGCTGTCCAATGTGGTCAAGCGGTTGGAAGCCCGTGGCCTGGTGCGGCGCGAGCCTGACCCCGACGACGGTCGCGCCACCCGTGCTGTGCTCACTGACGCCGGCATGGCCACAGTCGAGCAAGCCGCTCCCGGTCACGTCGCCAACGTTCGTGACCTCATCATCGACGCACTCGACGAGGCTCAGCTCGAAGCGCTACGCGTTGCCCACCAACAGATCCTCACCCGCCTGGACCCAGTGGCCATCACCCGTCCTGAATGGCTCGAAACCTGAGTCATCGGCCGGGAATCCGCTGCATTGCGCCAGAATCTGCGAAGCCGTGTCATTCGCTCTGTGGTCGCTCACGCGCCGGTGTCGCCGAGGGGCACTACTTGGCGGCACGCTGTTCCAGACGGTTCGATGTGCCAATTAGGATTGGTCTGTGGCGCTTCGGGAGATGAAGGTACAGCGGACCCGCCAGGCGATCGTGGCTGTCGGGGCGGGGTTGTTCCTGTCGCAGGGGTACGACGCGACGACCATGGAACAGATCGCCGAACGCGCTGAGGTTGGTAAGTCGACGCTCTACCGGTACTTCCCGACCAAGGAGGATGTCCTTCTCGGCTCGTTCAGCGCCCGGATGGGGGTCACCGCTGAGCTGGTGCGCTCCCGGCCTGCCGATGAGGATCTCTCCGTCGTGCTCGGCCACGTCGTGCGTGCTTATGTCCAGGTGAACGACGCGGCCACCCGTGAGTTGCGCGCGATCATCGACGCCCACCCCGCCGCGCGGGCGAAGGTGTGGGATCTGGTCGCCCAGGAGCAGGCGTTGCTCGAGGCGGCGCTCGCCGAGCGTCTCGGACTGGATGCTCCGGATCTGGGTGTGGTGATGTCTGCGCGCATCGCGACCACGCTGGCGGTGGTCGCGTCGGAGAACGTCCTCGGTGATCATCGGCCTCTTGACGAGCGGATCGAGCGCATTCTGCGTGATCTGGATCATGCCCGGATCGTGTTTCCGTCCGTCCCGTCAGGCGTCTGACCTCCCAGTTTCTGTTTCTGCACGAGTTGGCGGCCAATCGCCCGTTCTGACACATCGTCTATAGTGGGTCATCGTCCCACTTGGTTCGATGTGTCAGGAGGTGAAGGTGTCATGGTTGAGCTCGACTCGCTCACTCTTGACGCGTTCGAGATCGTCGGCCTACCTGTGGGCAGCGGTGGCCCGTCCGCGCTGGCCACAGACGACACCCTTGACTGGATCCCCGCCCGTGCGCCCGGAGGCGTGCACACCGCTCTGCTCGAGGCCGGCCGGATCGACGACCCGTACTACGGGGCGAACGAGCGCGCCGCGGAGTGGGTGGAGAAGCTTGAGTGGTGGTACCGCGCGCGGTTTGACGCCGATGTTCCCGCCGGGACAACGCGCACCCGTCTGGTCTTCGACGGATTGGACACCGTCGTCGACATTTGGCTCAATGGCCGCCGCCTCGGCCATCACGAGAACCAATTCCGGGCGGTGGAGTATGACGTCACCGAGGTGCTCGCCGAGGAAAACGTGCTGCTCCTGCGATTTCGCCCACCGCTCGAGGGCTTGACGACGCCCGACAGCAGCACGCGAATGGTCCGGCGCATGCAACTTCTCCGCAAGCTCACCCGCTCGTCGGACACCGGGGATCCGTTGGGTGCGATGACCGCCCTGCAACACGCGACGGGCCGGCGAAAGGCGGCGATGTCGTGGGGCTGGGACTTCGGGCCGAACTTGCCCGCGATCGGCATCTGGCGCCCGGTGCGGCTTGTCCACGACCGCAGCGCCACAATCCGTTCCTACCGGGTCGTACTCGATGAGCTTTCCGAGGACCACCGCAGCGGCCGGATCCGCGTGGACGTGGAGATCGAGACGCTCGCGCCGCGAACGCACACTGCCGAGGTGCGGCTGACGAGTCCCACCGGCCGCGTGCTCACGACCCATTTGCCATTCCCCGCGGACCGGGGCACTGGTACGGCGCAGGTCTTCCTGCCTGTGGTCGATCCGGAGCTGTGGTGGACCCATGATCTCGGCGATCCGACTCTGCACACGGTCGACATCGTGCTTCGGGCCGAGGACGAACCAGTGCACACCGTCCAGAGCCGGGTGGGGCTACGCACCATCGCGCTCGATCAAGGCATCGACACCGAGGAGGGTGGACGGCGCTTTCGTTTCCTGCTCAACGGCGTGCCTGTCTTCGCCCGTGGCGGCAACTGGCTCACCCCGCACATGCTGACCGGCGGGATCACCGCTGACACCTATTGCGATCTGGTCGGGCTGGCCCGGGACGGCAACCTCACGATGTTGCGGGTATGGGGCGGCGGAATCTACGAGCACGACGCCTTCTACGACGTCTGCGACGAGCTCGGCGTCCTTGTCTGGCAGGACTTCATGTTCGCCTGCATCAGCTACCCGAGTGCCGACGCGCGGCTGCAGGCCGAGGTGCGAGCCGAAGCCGAGTATCAGGTCCGGCGCCTGCGCAACCACGCGTGCCTCGCACTGTGGTGCGGCAACAACGAAGTCGAGTGGCTGCACGGGATGATTTTCTGGACCCGGCGCAAGGGCGACTGGGGACACCACTTCTTCCACGACATCCTCCCGACCACGGTCGCCGAACACGACGGCGTCGTTCCGTACTGGCCGGGCAGCCCGTTCGGGAGCGGCGGACCATTCGGGACCAACGGCTCGCGCGACGGCGATCGGCACAATTGGGAGGTCTGGCACGGCGCAGGTGCCCGTGTCGGGAGCAAGAGGTACCCCACCCACGGTGATGCCCGGCACTACCGCCGCTACGGCTACGACCGCGGCAAGTTCATCTCCGAGTTCGGCATTCATGCCTCCCCAGAGCTCTCCACCCTCCAGCGCTGGTTGCCGGCCGACGCCTTGGTCGTGCACAGCGAGATCTTTGACCTGCACAACAAGGACCACCCCAAGGACAAGGGTGACGAACTACTCGCGGTCACCACGGGGATGCCCCAGGACCTCGACGAGTACATCGCCTTCACCCAAGCCGTCCAGGCCGAGGGGATGGCATTCGCCGTCGAGCACTTCCGGCGCCGCCAGCCGCACACCAGCGGTGCGCTGGTCTGGAGCTTCAACGACGTCTGGCCAGCGTTCAGTTGGTCGCTTGTGGACTTCGATCGGGTGCCAAAGGCTGCCTACTACGCCGTTGCGCGGGCGAGCACGCCGGTCGCGCTGAGCTTCCGGGACCGCGACGACGGCGGCCTGGAGCTGTGGCTGGTCAACAACACACGGGACACCGTGGATCTCGCGGCAGAGGTGGAGCTCGGCCGTTTCGACGGCACCACCCGGCGGACGATTTCCGTCAACGGCACGGCGGCATCGTCGACCTCGGTTCCAATCTGGACTGGTAACGCGAGCCAGGTGGAGCGCTCCCCTGAGCACTACGCGTGGGTGACTGGTCCAGGGGGACTGCACGCGCGCCACTACTTCACCGAGATCGGACGGCTGCGCACCGGCTCGTCCCGGCTTCTTGTCAACCGCGAACGCACTGCGCCGGGCACGGTCACTCTGTGGATCGAGTCTGTCGGCTTCAGCTACTTCGTCCACGCGAGCAGCCCCGTTCCCGGCATGCGCTTCAGCGACAACTATTTCGACCTCCGCGACCGCGACCGCGTTGAGATCACGGTGACTGGAGTCCCCGACGACCTCGACCTCAAGGCGATCACGGTGGCCTCGTACCCGTGGCCGGGGGAGTGGCGACCGGTTGACCACGCCGCTGGATCGGAGGCTCGGCGATGACCACCTTCGCTGCGAAGGAAAACATCTCCATGGCGGATAAACGTGTGCTCTCCGTCCAACTTTTCAGCGTGCGCCAACAACTTGCGACCGACCTGCCTGGCACGCTTGCCGACCTGGCGAAGCGGGGGTTCCGGTTCGTCGAACCCTTCGGACTGGGCAGCCCCGGGATCGAGCCGGGACAGCGTGTCGCCATCGCGACCCAGGTGCGGGGCGTGCTCGACGGCCTCGGTCTCGGGGTCTCGGCGGTGCACGCGGGCCTGACCGCGGCCGACGACCTGGCCGGGTCCGTCGAGTTGCTCGCGCAGGAGTGCCGTGAGTTCGGCACCGACACGGTGTTCGTCCCGCATCCCCGACTCGTGCCTGGCCACGACGAGAAGTCGTTCACCAATGCCGACCGCGTCACTGACCTTGCCCGGGTACTGACCGAGGCGGCCGACCGGGCAGCGGACCTCGGGCTGCGTCTCGGCTATCACAACCACTGGTTCGAGTGGTCGGATCTGGGTGACGGGTCCACGGGTTATCAGCGATTCTGGGCCGCGGCCGGACCGGCGTTGGTTGCAGAGGTGGACATGTTCTGGGCCCGCGTCGCGGGCCAAGACCCCAGCGCGGTCGTTGCGGGTCTCGGCGATCGGGTCGCAGCGGTGCACCTGAAGGACGGCCCATCGGTCCCGGGTGCGCCGCAGACCCCACTCGGCACAGGCATTCTCAACGTCTCGGATCTGCAGGGTGCGATCAAGAACATTCCGTGGCACGTGGTGGAGATCGACCTTACCGAGGGCGATCCGCTAGATCTGTTGGGCCGTAACGCTCACACGCTTGTTGAGCAGGGGGTTTCCCAGTGGTGACGCGCAACAGCGGCGGCAGGGAGCAACGTGCCCACGAAGGCCACGGTCGACACCGCTATACGAAGGAGGATTCAACATCGTGATGGGGCTGACGAGCTTTCCCCTGTGGCGCCAACTACGTCCGGGGCAGCGAGCTGACTTGTGTGTGCTCGACGTCGAGTCCGGAACGACCACACTCCTGCTGAGCAGCACCGACTGTCTGATCGAGGCCCCGCAGTTCCACCCCGACGGCCGGCACTTGGTGGTCAACGGGAATGGCGTGTTGCTTCGGGTGGATATCGGCGGCTCCCGGAGTTTGAGCCCGATACCCACCGACGGACTGCCCCCGATCAACAACGATCACGTTCTCACCCCCGATGGCAAGTGGCACATCGTTTCCGCAGTTGACGGTCACCTGTACCGAGTGCCGTGGAACGGGGGTAAAGCCGAGCAGGTGACGGTCGCCAAAGAGCCGGAACGGCACTTCCGGCACTTTCTACACGGCATCTCGGCCGATGGCCGCACCCTTACCTATGTAGGCATGGAAATGGCAGACGGCGTGGAGTGGGGCCGTCGTGCAGTGTGGACACTGGACCTCGACACCGGGCAGGAGGAACTCGTCGGGGACGGTTACTCGCCCGCCGACGGGCCGGAGTTCTCTCCCGACGGGGCGGCGCTGTACTTCAACTCCGAATTCCGGTCCACCGTCGCGGGGCACGCCCAGCTGTTCCGGCGGGACCTGACGACCGGGGTCGTGGACCAACTGACGGACGACGACCGCGTCAACTGGTTTCCCCATCCATCGCCCGACGGCACCCTTCTGGCGTACCTGAGCTACCCACCGGGCACGGTCGGCCACCCGGCCGACTTGCCCGTCGAGTTGCGCCTTCTTACGTTGCCGCATGGCACTCCGCGGTCGCTGGTCGCCCTGGATGGTGGTCAAGGAACCATCAATGTCAACAGCTGGGCTCCCGACTCCAGGCGGTTCGCGTTCGTCGCGTACCCAATTGGTGCGGGACACGCCAGCGATGCGCGCTCATGAGGTAGCTACCCAATCACCTGGCTGCCGTCGCAGTACTAGCCCGCCACGGTAATCCGCTGTGTCGGGAGTCATACGTCCCGTGTCGCACGTGGCCGCAAGGCCCGCACGGACAAGAGAAAGAAGGAAAAACGAATGAAGAAATCCCTTAGAGGTCGCGCGGTCGCGATCGCTGCGTCCATGACGGTCCTCGGCGTCGGCCTCGGACTTGCCGCGCCAGCGGTCGCCTCAGCGGCAGTCGCCGTGGACTGTCGTGAGGTCATTTACAGGTACGACCGCTCCCACAAGGATTTCCTGGACGCACAGCACCTCTACAACATTTATCGCGAGCGAGGCGATGAGGCTGGCGCGAGTCGCTACCGGCTGCAAATGAACGTTGCCCAGGCAACCGCCGCGATAGGCTACGGCGACTGCGCCCCGTACATGGGACAGGAACGGCCCGACCCCGTCCGTTGGTGAGTCGTGCTGATCCACGTCGAGCACGACCAAGTTGAGTTGATTGCCCGACAGGTCTTCCACCCACGGTGACAGGTTCGCGCCAGCGCCCTTGAGGGCTCTGGCGCGAACTGTTGGAGTGGAGACGTGCACGAGTATGTCCAATATGGACAAGACTGATGATTCTCGACCGCTGGGCTCGTGGACATCAGCATGCCAGAGTGGCCGAGCGTGCAGAGAAGTTCGGCCCATTCCTGGGTCGATGGCCCTTGGTCAGGTGACGAGGTAGTCGGCCATCATGGCCATGTCCTCGTGCTCCAAGTTGTGGCAGTGAAGCATGTACCTACCGGGGTAGTCGGTGAACCGCACGAGTATTTCGGCGGCCTGTGCCGGTTCGAGGCCGAGTGTGTCCTTCCAGCCGTGGTCGTACGGCCCTGGTTCTTCGCCGTCGCGCGCCAGCACCTGGAAGTGGTCGAGGTGTAGGTGAACGGGGTGGTGCACGTCGGTGATGAACCGCCAGCGCTCGACCTCGCCGAGCCGCGGCGTGGCCAGCGGCCGTGCCGGGTCGTAGGGTTGCCCGTTGATCATCCAGCCGTCTTCTTCGCCACGGTTCTGGAACAGGAAGTCACGTGTCACCGTTGCGGTCGCTGGATCGAGAAGCCGCATCGTAGAGAGCTGCTCGGGAACCATGGTGTCGTCGACGGACGCGTGCGAACTGACGTCGAAGGCGAGTACCTCGGTTGTTCTGCCTGTGCCAAGGGTGTTGCGCAACCTGACGCGGGTTCCGGGAGCGTACCGTGCGAAATCGATGACGACGTCGGCTCGTTCCGCAGAAGCCAGCTGGAGAGAATCGTGCGCCCTAGGGCGATCGAGGAGTCCGCCGTCACTGCCGATCTGGACGATGCCACCGCCGCCAGGCGGTTGGGGATCCAGTTCGAACCTGTAGCGCCGCGCGTTCGAGGCGTTGAGCAACCTCAGCCGGTAGCGCAGCCGTTGCACACGCGTGATGGGCGACGGGGCACCGTTAACCAGAATCACGTCTCCGAGCACACCATTCATGTACGGCGGCGTGACACCGGGAGAGTGCAGGTCTGGATGCACACTCGGGTATGGCATCGCGCCGTCGGCGTCGAACGCCCGGTCGGTGATCAGCAAGGGGATGTCCCGATCGCCGCAGGGTAACGGCAACCTGTCCTCTTCGTCGTCGTGGACCAGATGGAAGCCGGCCAGTCCATACCAGACGCTCTGCCCTGTGAAACCCATCCGGTGATCGTGGTACCACAGCGTCGCGGCGCGCTGCTCGAACGGATACACGTACTCACGTGAGCCGACCACAGGGATGCCCGGTAGTGCGGGCATCATCCCCATGTGCGCCAGGTGATCCGTGTGCCCGCCGTCGGGAAGGATCATATCGCCCGGGTATCCGTCACTGTCCTGTGGCGTGTGGCCACCATGCAGATGGACGACCACTGGATGCGGCAGCTTGTTGACGTGCTTGACGACTGTGCGCCGGCCGGAACGGGAGACGAGTGTCGGCCCCGGGAACGTGCCTTGGTACGTCCACAGTGGAGTGCGGTATCCGGGGATGATCTCGGCGACGGCGGGCTGCTGGGTGATTTCGTAGTAGTCGGTCGTCGCGTCCGTGTGCGACGGCTGCAGGACCGGCGGGATCGGCAGAGGTACTTGATACGGCTCGGGAATCGGGATCGTACTGCGTAGCAATGTGCCCGGCTCTCCCGTCGAAACCAGCCCACAGCCCGACGTGGACAGGTTCACGGCGCCACCGACAGCCACCGCTGCCAGTCCGAACAGCCTACGTCGTGACAACTTGTGTCTCATCGGGACTCCTGCGTCATCGGCCGCCATGCCCACACCAGCAGAAGCAGAAGCGCGGCCGTGATGAGAACGCCGAACGGGACATGCAGGCTCAACGTCCTGGTATACCCCAAGAGGGCCTGCCCCACCGACACCACAAGACAGACCAGGCTGACCCACATCGGCCACGATGGCCCACGCCCCGGTCGGTGCAACAGCACGCCTGCAACGGTCATCGCGGTCACGATCAGCACCGAGACCGTAGAGTTGTCCCGGTGTAGAGCCAACATGTCGAAGTGGCCTGCCAGTAAGCCACCGGCCAGTGCGGCTTGCGCGAACATAGATAACGCGGCGAACGTCACCATCACCCGGAACAACCACAGCGGCCATCCGCGTGGACGTAATCCAATCACCTCCACATGATTAGCTATGGAAGACTCCTATGTGGCCGTTCAGCTACGTGAGGCATGTTTCTGCCAGCGGACAGAAGGCAGGCGGCCTGTGCACTGACCTGAGCCGCCTCCTGCAACGCAGATGCCACTGCGGTACGGACAGCTTTGCGTTCGCCGCTTACTCGGGTGCGAATGAGATCGAGGCGCGTGCTGCGGAGTCGCAAGGCATGCAGTTCCCGGTCGACGTTCGTTGGGGTGGCTGCCAAAGTTGCTTTGATTGCGTCGAGTGTGGCGGTGCTGCTGGCAGCGAGCTGGCGTTGTGCCCATCGCTTGGTGATGGCGAGGCCGGCCAGGAGCGCGCAGGCGCAGCCGATTGCGCTTTCCAGCAAGCGATCGGCCACTAGGGCGGGCAAGGGCCCGGCTCGGCCGGTGTGCGCGATGAGGATCGCCAGCGGGGTGATGAATACCAGCGCGAGAGCGTAGCTGCGGATGACGACGAACTCCGCGCCGAACATCAGCAACCCCAGTAAGACGGCGATGACATACGGTGCGGGGTCGCTGGAGAGAATGGCGGCAGCCACGATGACTCCGGCGCAGGATCCGAGCAGGTAATGCGTGACGCGTAGCCGGACGACCGCGCCGTGGCTGCCGGTGCCCATTGCCGCCGCGCCCGCCGCCATCGCCCAGTAGGAGCGGCTGGTTCCCAATGCTGAGGCGACCGCATTGGCGAGGACCCCGGCGACGAACACCGTTCCGCCTACCCGAGCGGACATGAACAACGCGGGGGAGCGCCGGATGTGGAACTCCCACCAGTCCCGAAAGGACAGCCGGGGTGAGGTAGTCGCGACGGTGGTGTGTCGTAGCAGAACCGTGCGCACCGCGGTTTCCAGGACGGCGATGACGACGCATCCACAGCCAGCAGCGAGAACGAGCAGGGCGTTGCGAACTGCATGGCCTGAAGGCAACCCGGTGGCCACCGCGGTGGCGATCACGATCACCGACATGCCCGGTGGTGGGATCGCCAGCGCGGGAACGAGGAGGGTGGCGATCGCCGCGACGACCGCCGTGCAGACCACGGCCCAGAAGCGATGTGTGCTCAGCAGCCCGGCCACGAGCACTGCGAACGACAGGCTCAGCGCGATTCCAGTGAGCGTGAGGGCGGCGCGCCACCGCACGTCGCGCGGGGCGTATTGAGAGGTGAAGCAGCCGAGGACGGCGACGAGTCCCCAATCGGGTCGGTGAGCTGCGACGGCAACGGCCACGGCAATACCCGTGCAGACACCCGTGCGGGCGGCGGGGATCAGCCGCGGTGGGCCCGCGCTCCCTACCAGGGCGCGGACCCACCTCCTGCCCGGCTGGTCGACCTGTGCGGCGGTCATCATGTCGTTCCCCTCGGGCCGACGGCTGGGCGATCAGAACGGGTACGGGGTGTGCCGGTCGGCAACGGTGATCCAGCGGGTCTCGGTGAAGAACTCCACCCCCCAGTCGCTGCCGAAGTGGCCGAAACCGCTGTCCTTGACGCCGCCCACAGGCGCTTCTGGCTCGTCGGCGACGGACTGGTCGTTGACGTGGACCGAGCCGTGCTCCAGCCGGCGGGCGAGTGCGAGGCCGCGGCCGGAGTTCTCCGTGTAGATACCGCTGCTCAAGCCGTATGCCGTATCGTTGGCCAGCGCCAGGGCTTGCTCGTCGTCGTCCACCGCGTGGATCGTCGCGACCGGACCGAAAACCTCCTCGGAGTAGATGCGCATGTCCGGAGTGATCCCGTCCAGCACCGTCGGCGGGTGGTACGCGCCTTCGGGTTTGCCGCCGCCGTACAGGACACGCGCTCCCTTGGCCACAGCGTCCGCGACGAGACCGGCGACCCGCTCGGCCGCCCGTGCGTTGATCATCGGTCCGACGATCGTGTGCTCGTCGCTGGTGTTACCCCTGTCCAGTGCGCGGACCTTGTCGACGAACTTCGCCGTGAACTCGTCCACCACAGCGCGGTGGACGATGACTCGGTCGACGCACAGGCAGATCTGCCCGGCGTTGAGGAACTTCGCCAGGGCGATGCCGTTGGCCGCGTAGTCCAGGTCGGCGTCGTCGAGCACGAGGATCGGATTCTTGCCACCCAGTTCCAGCATGACTGGCTTGAGTTCGCGCCCGGCGATCGAGCCGACGATGCGCCCGACGGTTGTCGAGCCGGTGAAGTTGACGCGCCGGACGCGCTTGTCGGAAATGAGTGCGTCGACGACTGCCGGTGCGTCCGCCCGATCGTTGGTGATGACGTTGATGGCACCGGCGGGCACACCGGCCTCGCGCAGCACGTCCGCGAGGAAGTACCCGGAGGTGAGCGGGGCGTCCTCGCTCGGCCGGATGACCACGGGGTTGCCTGTCGCGAGAGCGACCGCGACCGCCCGGGTGCACAGGATCAGCGGTCCGTTCCACGGAACGAAGGCCACCACCACGCCCGCAGGTGCTTTGACGGCCATGGACCACTGCCCGGGGACATCGGTGGACAGCAGCGTGCCACTCGGGCGGGTAGCCATCGTGGCGGCCTGGCGCAGGAGCGTGACCGACATGGAGATGTTGAACTCAGCCCACGTGCGGGTA
This sequence comes from Kibdelosporangium aridum, assembly GCF_900176515.1. Taxonomy (GTDB): domain Bacteria; phylum Actinomycetota; class Actinomycetes; order Mycobacteriales; family Pseudonocardiaceae; genus Kibdelosporangium; species Kibdelosporangium aridum. Next base: position 113,175 of record NZ_FWXV01000014.1, on the reverse strand, counting down.
CCGGCGGTCTCCTGGCGCATGAGTTCGGCGAACTGCTCGGTCCGTTCGACCATCAGGTCGGCGGCACGCTCGAGGATGCGTCGCCGCTCGGACGGAGCAGTGCCGGCCCAGGTGTCGAATGCGGCGTGGGCAGCGTCGACGACACGAGTGACGTCAGCGACGTCCGCAGCGGGAAAACGCGCGTACACCTGTCCGGTCACGGGGTTTAAGTCATCGGTCGTGCGGCCGGACAAGGCTTGGAGTTCGCTGTCACCGGCGAGGAAGCCACGGGTGATGACATTGCTGTTCGGGGCGGGAATATCGGTGACGGTCATCGTCTCCTCCTGGGAGATGCAAGCGGGATGGTGGGTAAGCGGATCGGGGTGCTCGGACGGGCGGTGCGCACCGCCCGTCCGAAATGGAGCGTCACACCGACGGGGCCGCGTGGGTGTCCAGGGTGGGGCTCAGCAAGTCGGTGAGGCCCACACGCTCGTAGAACTGGCTGCGGATGCGGTCGCCGAGGGCGTTGACCTCTTCCGCGCCGTCGTTGGCCGGGTCGATGTGCACTCGGAACGGCCGCTGCCCCTTGGGCAGATCGACGACCCGGGTGATCTGGCGGGCGACCTCGGCCGGGTCGGCGTCGGGCGGGGAGAGCTCGGCGAGTTTGGCCGTCACCTGCTCCATCAGACCCGCGTACAACGTCTCGTACGCCTCGGCGACCGCCTGGTCAGCGGGGTATCCGGCGTGTGCGAAATGGTTGGTGCCGCTGGTGAAGGAGCCCGGCACGATGATGGTCGTGTCGATGCCGAAGCGGGCGAGTTCGGCGGCGTAGCTGACCGCGAGCGAGTCCTCCGCGGCCTTGGCGGCGAAATAGGGGGCGAGGTATGGCGGGGTGCCGCCGCGAGTCGAGGTGGATCCGACCCAGACCACCAGACCGTCGCGCTGCGCCCGCAGGTGTGGCAGGACCGCTCGGTTGACCCGCTGTGTCGACAGGACGTTCGTGTCGTAGACGGACGCGATCTGCTCGGGTGTGAACGCCTCTGTCGGGCCGAGCACCATGTGCCCGGCGTTGTGGATGATGACGTCGATGCGGTCGGAGTTTTCCAGGACGTGCGTGACGGCGTCGTCTACGGACACCTGGTCTGACACGTCCATTTCCAGTGCGCGCAGATCGACGGCGTTCGTCGTGGCGTACTCCTGCAGGTCCCGTACCGCGGCGGCGTTGCGGCCCGTTGTGCCGCGGATGCCTGCGTACACGGTGTGCCCGGCATTGGCCAGTTCACGGGCGGTCATCGCTCCGAAGCCACTCGACGCCCCGGTGATGATGATGGTCTTGGACATGGTGTTACCTCCTTGGTCGGGTGTGTCTACTTCGGAGAGTCAGGCGATTCCGCCGTTGGCGTAGAGGATCTGGCCGTTGACCCAGCGAGCGGGTCCGGCGAGGAACGCGACAACCTCGGCGATGTCCGCAGGCGTGCCGAGCCGCTCCAGTGGCGCCATGTTCGCGAGGTGATCGATCGCGTCCTGGTCCTTGCCGTTGAGGAACAGCGGTGTCGCTGTGGGGCCGGGAGCGACCGCATTCACGGTGATGTCGCGGCCTCGCAGTTCCCGGGCCAGGGTCAGGGTGACGGCGTCGACCGCGCCTTTGGTGGCGGCATAGGCGGTGTAGGTGGGCAGCGCGAGCCGCACGACCGAAGAGGAGAAGTTCACCAACGCACCGCCGCGGCGCAGCCTGCTGGCCGCCTGCTGGTTGACGACGAAGGTGCCCCGGATGTTGGTCCGGTGCATCCGGTCCAGATCGGCGAGTTCAAGGTCGACCAGCGGCGAGAGCAGCATGATTCCAGCGGTGTGCACGACGACGTCGACACCGCCGTAGAGCCGTTCCACTTCGTCGAACAGGGTGGCGACCTGCTTCTCGTCGGCGACGTCCGCGCCAACGCTGGTCGCGGTAGCGCCGGCGGCGACGAGGGACTCGACTACTTCCTTGGCGCGGTCCGGGTTTCCGGCATAATGCACGACGACTGTCATGCCGTCTGCCGCGAGTCGTTGACAGATGTCGCGGCCGATGCCGCCAGAACCGCCTGTGACAATGGCGACTCTCGGAGTGTCGGGAGTGGACACGGCAAGTTCCTTCCGATTGTGGGATCCGTTTCGGTTGCCACAACACTCGTCCGCTTGCCGCTGAGCGGGCATCTGTCATCGCACTGACGCGTTCGTGGCGTAGGGCACTAGGTCATCGCCGTGCGTCTTGGGTCAAACGACTGATGCAGGATCCGCCCCGGACCGGGCAGAGTGCTTGTTGTGGCACACGACCGCGACCGTGAACCCCGTTTTCGCTTCGATACCGCGCTGTTCAGGGACCGGGCGCTGCTCGACATGCTCGACGGTGCGGTGACCTCGGCCCACGCCGCAGATGTCGCGGCGGTCCAGACGCTGCTGGACCAGCTCACCGCCACGTCGGCGCTCGACCTGCTCCGGTTTGAGCAACACGCGGCTACAGCCGCGGGCGCGGGCCGTGCGGAGGTGTACGAAGTACTCAGAACCGCGGCGGAAGCCGAGCGGGACGCACTGCGCCTGCTCGCACGGCGATGCCTGGAACTGGGCGGCGTGCTAGACCTGGACCCCGAGACGGTGGCCCGGCGTTCGGTGACGACGTACCGCGCTTACGCGATGACTGAGCACATAGGGCTACTGCGGGAGAACCTGCTCGCGAAGCGCCTGATGATCCAGGTCTACTTGGAGGCTGTCAGGTGGCTCGGGGACGGTGACCCGACCAGCCGGCGAGTGGTGGAGCAGCTGCTGGAGTCCGCTGAGCACACGGCTACGGCCCTGGCCACCGTGCTGCAGCGCTATGAAGAGTCTCGGCCCTACTGAAGTTCGTGTTCGTTGTCGAGTGTGGCGAGTGCGTCCCGTAAGGCGGCTCGTGAGGTGATTCCGAGCTTGGGGAACGTTTTGTAGAGATGGGAGCCCACGGTCCGGTGCGAGAGGAACAGCTTCGCGCCGATTTCCTTGTTGGACAGGCCGCCTGCAGCCAGCTTCGCGATCTCGAGTTCCTGCGCGGTCAACTGGCCTGTGGCATCCTTCGGTGCTCGCGGCGCTTGGTGACCAGTAGCGCGCAGCTCCGTCCGGGTCCGAGTGACCCATGGGTGCGCGCCGAGCCGCTGGAACACGTCGAGTGCGGAGAGCAATGGTTCCCGCGCGTCGACCACCAGCCGCATCCGCCGGAGCCGCTCGCCGTAGGCCAGCTCAATGCGTGCCCGTTCGAACGGCCACGATTCGCTCGATGGCGTGCTCAAGGCGATCCGGAACAGCTCGACAGCCTCGTCGTCCGGAGCGACGAGAGCCGCCGCGCCCCGCTGCAGCATCAGCATCCGTGGGGAGATGGCACCGACATCGGCTTCACGCATGACCTGCACGTGGGCGTCAGCGTCCGCCGCGCGTCCCAACCTCGTGGCCGACTCGACAAGGTCGTACATCACCCAGGTGGCGTGCGGCACGTGTGAGGCGAGCACACCGGGCGGGCTCACTGCGGTGGCGTGTTCATAGGCACGCTCAAGATCGCCCTGCCCTAGCGCGGAAAGCACCTCGACGTGGTGCGCGAACACCTCTGCGCTGTGAACGCCGCGCGATGCTGCCCATCCCAGGGTCTTCCCGGCCCATTCCGATGCGATGTCATGCTGTCCACGAACTGCGGCCACGAGGCCCTTGTGGAACCAGAAATACCAGGAGAAGAACGGGAATCCGTTGGCGGCGCACACATCGAGCGCCTCGTCGGCCAACGCGTCCTGCTCGTCCCACCGGCCACTGAGGTAGGCATCCAGGCACAGGTGCTTCAGCGCACCGATGTAACGCCGGGTAGGACCGCCGTCACGGCCCTGACGAACCGTCACCCAGGACCTCTCGCGGCAATCGGCGAGCCGGTCGACGTAGACCGCCGCAGTGCCGATGCGCATTACCCGGGTGGGGTCAGGTTCGGTGGCGAGGCTGGCGTAGATCGCTGGGGCATCCGGCAGCGACGAAACAGCGGTCCGGACCGGATCGGGGAATGTCTTGCTCGCGTACGCGAGAACGTCCGGGGGAGCGGGTTCCATCCGGTTCAGTGCGCGATAGAACGGTTCCCAGAGCTCGGGCCGTCCACCGAACCAGCAGAGCAACAGAAGGGTGTGCATCGCCTCGACGAGAGGTCCGTCGGACGCGGAAAAGCCGTGTGAGCCGTTCTCGATGGCGGCGACCAGCAAGCGGTGCGCGGTCGTGACGTGGCCGTCCTCGTTGAGCATGAGGAACACGGCGGCACAGGCAGCCAACAGTGAAGTCGACAGATCGGGTTCGATACGTCGCGCGTCCGCGAGTAGGTGCTGCGCGGCCTGGAGATCACCGTTGATCTCAGCACCGATGTATGCGGCCTCCGCCAGCCGCCTGCTGCGGTCGCTGCCGTCCACACTCAGTTCGGCGGCTCTCGTCAACGCGGACACCGCACCCACGGAATCTCCCCGGGAAAGCATGTCCCTGGACGCGTCGTGCAGCAGTTGCGCGACGGTGGCATCGGGCCCGATGGCGGCCTCGGCCAGGTGCCATGCTCGCCGTTCGACATCGTGCGGTAGCGCTTCGGCCAGTAACTCGTGCGCCTGCCGTCGTTCGGTATGCGTGGACGCCTCGACGAGCGCGGAGCGGATCAGCGGATGCCGGAAAGCCAGGCGCGCGGTGGCGTCGTCAACGGTGATGAGCTGGGCGCGTTCGGCGGCGTCCAGACTGCCTGCGGCCATGGCTCCGCGACAGGCCCTTTCCAATACCCGTAAGTCACCCGTTCCGTCCAGGACGGCGACGAGAAGAACCTGTCGCGTGGCATCCGGCAACACGCCGATCCGAGACTCGAACAGGGCCTGCAGCCTCGCCGTCAGCGGCACCACGCCGGTTGGCGATGGGGACGCAGTGGTGAACGTGGCGCTCGGCAGTTCCAGGATCGCGAGTGGATTGCCTTGGGCCTCTGCCAGGAGGCGCTCACGCAGGCGAGGCCGCAGCGAGGGGAAGCGGCTGTCCATCAGCTCAGCGGATGCCGTCTGATCGAGCGGCTCGACCACCAGCGCGGGCAGATCGCAGTGTTCTACGTACTCGCCGGCCTCGGTACGCACCGCCGCGAGAAAACCGATACGAATACCTTTGAGACGCCGCGCGATGAACGTCAGAACGGCCGCGCTGGCCCGATCGACCCATTGCATGTCGTCAAGAGCGATCAGGACCGGGTGGTCCTGCGCCACGCGACGGAGCAGGCTCAGCGCCGCGTTGCACACCATCAGACGCTCTGGGACAGCGCCGGTGCCGAACCCCAACGCGACACGCAACGCCTCGGCCAGCGCTGGTGTCAGCTCATCCAACTGATCCAGCACAGGCAGCAAAGCTTGGTTGAGACAAGAGAAACTGACATCCGCCTCGTACTCCACCCCCGAGGCCTGCAGCACGAGGATCCCCTCTGCCTCCGCACGACGCAGTGCATCCGCGACAAGGGCGCTCTTACCGATTCCCGGCTCGCCGGACACGATCAGACTGGCGCCCCCATGACGCATTTCGTCGAGGAAAGCGTGCAGACGCTCACGCTCATGCTCGCGTCCGAGGAGCTGCACATCGCCTGGCTCAGTCATGTCCGTCCCCTTTTGGTGCTGCTCGCGCTGCGTGTGGACGGCACGCGCAAGCGCTCGGCATACCCTAAGTACGTTGGCTCAACTGGTCAAGGCTGTGTCTTCGTCGGACAAATCCTTTCCAGGATTGAAAGTTACGTGTGCGTCGGTCGCGAAAACCGAGTGACGCCTGTGATTTCTATCTCTTTCCACAATGGATCTTGTTGCTGGGCTGTCTTGTCCGGCAGCGGGAACGGTCATCGCTGTGTTCGCGGCCCGCGAGGCTGAAGGCCGAACCATGTCAACCGCATGACGAATTCGGCGGCTGCCTCCGGTGTCACGTCACCGTTTCGGACATACCAGATCGACAGACGTTCACATGCCCCAAGGAGAATCTCCGCGCTGGCTTCGAGTAGTAACCGGTTCGCATCAGGGAGATACGCCGCGAGCAACTCGATGTGCAGGCGGATCTGTTCCTGGCGGGCCGCTTCGATCTCGGCGAGCGCGGCGGGGCCGACCACTGCGGTCTCCGTGCGCAACAGTTTCCACGAGCTGCGGTGCTCGTCGGTGAACCGGAAGAACGCCACCAAGCCTCGGCGCAGCGCGTCCTCCGGAGACCGCGCGTCCAGCACAGACTGTGCCGTCAGTTGCTGCAGTTGTGAGCGCACGTGACGGATGCAGGCCACGAGCAACCCTTCCTTGGAACCGAAGTACTCGTACAGCACTGGCTTGGAGACGCCGACCAGATCAGCGATGTCGTCCATCAGCGCTGCGGAATACCCTCGCTCGGCAAAGACCGCCTCGGCGACCTGGGTTATCTGCCGCATCCGATCCGCACGTGACATCCGGGGCCGTCGTGCCGCCTTCGCAGGCACACTGGTCATGACCGTGTCCGTACAGCTGGTGCTCCTGTTCCGTTCCGGATGGCACTGTCGTGAGAGGACAAACTAGCTGCGACGCGTGCGGCGAGCGATGGTTCGAGCAATGCTTCGGGCCGGTCCAGGAGGTTGGTGATTCTGAGAAAAGCCGTTCCCACTGCGGCGTCCGTCGACGCGGCCGGGTATATCTGTTCAAGGTATGCGGTGAACGCGGCGATTTCAGCTGGCTTGGGCTCGGTGGTTTCGTCGAAGCGCAGGTCGGTGTTGGCGGCGATGGTCCACGGGTTGTCGATGACTTCCACAGCGGCGGTGAAGAACTGTTTCGCGAGTGAGCCCCTTGCGCCGTGCAGCACCTCACCCAGTAGTTCGGCTTCCATTGCGGCGACTGAGATCCCTTGCCCGTAGACCGGGTTGAAGCTGCACAGGGCGTCGCCGATCACCAGGTAACCGTCGGGGAGATCGTGGAGCCGTTCGTAGTGCCTGCGGACGCTGGCCGGGTAGTGGGTCTTCACCGGTTCGCTGATTCGGACGGCTGTGGCGAGGAAGTCGGTGACCTCCGCGGTCGGCAGTGTCCGGGCAAAGACATCGAGACCCTCGTCGTCCAACGGTGGCTGCTCGCCGTGGATTCCGCCGGTGGTCAGGATGAACCTGTCTTCCTCGATGGCGAGCAGGAAGGCTCCGCGAGGTGAACCCGGGAAGACCGCGACGGATGTGCCTGCCCTGCCATCCAGGTGGTGCGGTTCGCGGCGGTATTCCCGCGTGACGTAGGTGATACCGACTGGGATCCTGGTTTCGACCGGTGGAGTGAGCCCACGCTGGGTGAGCCAGTGAGGTGTGCGGCTGGCCCGTCCGGTGGCGTCGACGACAAGGTGGGCTCGGATCTCGGTGGGCTCGGCGCCGTCGGCTTTAGGTTCGATCACAACACCGATGACAGCGCTGTTGCCCGGTGCTGTCATCAGCTCCAGCACGTCGCAGGCATCCTGAATGACCACATTGGACAATCCGCGCACCCGTGTGCGGATTACGTGCTCCAGCAGCCGGCGGCTGGCTGCGTATCCAGTGATGCCGGACGGGGACGGGTTCACCAGATGACCGTCCAGGTACCAGTGGATGTCGGACTGCACGTCGAGGCGGAGGGCGCCCGCTGTCACGAGGTCGTCGTCGAAACCGGGCAACAGGCTGTTGATCGCCGCGATACCTCGGGCCAGCAGGCCGTGCACGTGCTTTCCCTGGGGCACCCCTCGCCGGTCAGTTGGATCAGTGGGCAACTCGTCGCGGTCGATCACGACGACTTGCTCGAAGTGCTCGCTGAGTGCGGTCGCGGCCAGCAGCCCGGCCACGCTCCCGCCGAGGACGATCGCCCTCGTGCTGCTGTCCGTGAGGTGATCGTGTGGTAGTGGACTGTTCGTCTTCCAGGTCATTCACTGCTCATTTCGGGCTGGCATCGGCTTCATTTGGGGAAGACCCATGCCTGACCACGTGGTAATTGGTAAGTCCTTGGAGGTATGTGTGCTACTGGCTCGACATGGCCGTGTTTCAGTGCCGGTCAAGCGCGTCGCGGCGGGAGACGCCACATGGAATCGCCGGTCACGTGCTGGCACACCAGGGACCTGGGTGCATTACGACTTCGTGGTCCGGCACAACTCCCCGAAGTGGGGACGTGATCTCCATACACGGCACGGTAGGCATGGCTGCCGCCCTCGACTTGATAACCGAGGACAAGTTTTTAGCATTTGACGACAAGTGAACGTCGTCGCGGCGAGATCTTGAGACGTGGATCTAGGACAGGGCTTTCTTAGCCCGCGCGCCTGATCTCCTCTGCTCGGTGGCCCACGCCCGGCGTAGTTTCAAAGGCGGCCCTCCGAACCAGCGGTGGCAGGCACGGGTGAAGCCGCTCTGCTGGGTGTAGCCGAGCAGGTCGCTGATCGAGCTGATGGGGAGCGCGGAGTGCCTCAGGTAGTGCTCGGCGCGTTCCCGGCGAACGTCGTCGACCAGGGCATCGAACGTGACACCGAACGGAGCCAACCAGCGGTGCAGCGTGCGTGGGTGGACGCCGAGCAACGACGCGACAGCACCGACATGCGCTCGCCCGGTCGGCAGTGTTTGAACGACCAGACTCCGGACCCGGTCGGGCAGGTCGTCGTCGGCCCGCACCGCCCCCTCCCGGAGGTACTGCTCGACGAGCTCGCCGACGAGCGGGTCCGCTGTCGGCCGTTGGCGTGTCAGGTCTTCGCCGCGGATGTCGAACCCGCAGTGGTCAGCGTCGAACGTGACTGGGCAGTCGAAGTACTCCCGGTAGGACGCTTCAGTGCCCAACGCGGAATGCGGCAGTGACGCGCGCAGCGGCCGGAAGGTTGGCCCCATCAGCAGCTTGGCGATGCCGTGCGAAACCCCGAGGGCAAGTTCATGGATCTGCGACGTGCCGGGCAGCCCACGGGCACGCAGCTCGACCACATACCGCCGCCGACCCTCGCCAAGCTCGACAAGACTGGTCCGCAGAGCGGTGGTGTAGGTGGGCATGTGCCGCGCCATCCGGTGGATCGCCTCTTCCGCAGTCCGTGAGTACCGGGCCGCCAGGGCCACCGGCCCGAGGATGTCGATGCTCTGCCTGCGTGCCAGCCGACGGCCGAAGTCCGGGCAGTCCAGCTCACCCGCCGCGTACTCCAACGACTGCGCCAGCGCGGCGAACGGGACGAAGGAATCCTGCTGTTCCAGTTGCTCCGCGGTCAGCTGTACCCGCGCGAACAGCGGTTCCGGATCGCCTCCGAGCTCGAGCACGAGGGACGCGAACCCTTTCAGGGCACTGGCCCGAACAAAATCCACCACGTAACCGTAAGGGCAAGGCCTGCCCTGAACCGCCAATCCGACCGTTCCGGGTGACTCCATGTCACACTCTGGACGGCTCCGCTCCCATGGTCGGCGAACTGGCAGAGCGCTGCCCGGGGGCCTACTGGGCGCACGAAGGTGTGACTAGATTCCGCCATCCGACGTGACCGTGTACAGCGCGACTCGACATACTCGCGGCGTGACTCGTACAAGCAAGGTCCGGGGCACGCTGCGGGGACGGGACAGGGAGTGCCAGACACTCGACGAACTTGTCGAGGCGGTCCGTGCCGGTCAGAGCCGGGCCCTGGTGATGCGTGGCGAGGCAGGTATAGGCAAGACCGCCCTGCTGGAATACGTGGCTGGTCGTGCCGGCGGGTTCCGAGTGGCACATGCGACCGGCGTGCCGTCGGAGGCCGAGTTCGCGTTCGCTGGCCTGCACCAGCTGTGCGGGCCGATACTCGAGTTGCGTGACCGTTTGCCTGCGCCCCAACGGGACGCACTTGCGACGATCTTCGCGTTGCGGAGCGGAGTCGTGCCGGACCGCTTCATGGTCGGCCTTGCGGTGCTCGGCCTCGTCGCCGAGGAGGCCAGGCAACGGCCACTGATGTGGATAGTCGACGACGCGCAGTGGTTGGACAGCGCGTCCGCGCACACGTTGGCCTTTGTCGCGCGGCGCCTGGGAGCCGAGTCGGTGGGGTTGGTCTTCGCGGCACGCTCTGAGGACGAAGTGCCGGCTCTGGCGGGGTTGCCGCAGCTCGAAATTGGCGGGTTGGCCGACGACGACGCCCGTGCGCTGCTCGACGCGACCGTGCGCCGACCCGTGGACGAGCGGATACGACTTCGAATCCTCGCGGAAGCACAAGGCAATCCGCTGGCGCTGCTGGAGTTGCCAAAAGGACTGGGTCCTACGGACCTTGCGGGCGGGTTCGATTCGGCAGCGGGTTCGGTGTCGGGGCACATCGAGGCGAGCTTTGTGCGGCAGCTCGCGCCGTTGGGGCTGCGCACGAGGCAGCTGCTGCTGATCGCCGCGGCCGAACCGCTGGGCGACCCTGTGCTGCTGTGGCGGGCAGCCGGAATGCTGGGTATCGGCCCGGCGGATGCCAGTGCGGCCGCGGACGCGGGGCTGCTGGAGATCGGGCCGCACGTGCGATTCCGGCACCCGCTGGTCAGATCAGTGGTCTACCGGGCTGCTTCCGCGCAGGAACGGCGCGATGTGCATCGGGCGTTGGCGGCGGCGACCGATGCAGAGGTGGATCCGGAACGACGTGTTTGGCATCGGGCCCATGCGGTCTCGGGGCCCGATGAGGATGTCGCGGACGAGCTGGTGCGACAGGCGGCGCGTGCGCAGGCCCGTGGTGGTTTGGCTGCCGCAGCGATGTTTTGGCAGCGGGCCGCTGAGTTGACACCGGACATCGAGCGACGGGCGGAGCGAGCGCTGTCAGCGGCGCAGGTGATGCACGCCGCCGGTGCCGGCGATGCTGCCTTGCGCCTGGTGGCTTTGGCCGAGTCGGGGCCGTTGAACGATGCGCGGCGCGCACGACTGGATTTGCTGCGGGCAGAAGTGATGTTCACGGCCAGGCATGAGCGTGGGGCTGCCGCGTTGTTGCTCGACGCCGGCAGGAAGCTCGAACAAGTGGATGTGAGTCTCGCTCGAGAAACCTACCTGCAGGCGCTCGGTGCGGCCATCATGGACGGTCCACTCGCAGCTGACGGTGGCGGAGTGCACGAAGTAGCCGAGGCGGCCCGGAAAGTCGCGTCGACAGCAGGCCAGCCGCGCGCGATTGACCTGCTTCTGGATGGGCTCGCACGGTGGTACACGGACGGATACACCTACGGCGTGCCAATCGTGCATGACGCCTTGAAGGCTTTCTGCGACCCGAAAGCCAGCAGCGAGGAGACGTTGCGCTGGCTCTGGTTCGCTTGTCGCGCCGCACTTGACCTCTGGGATATGGACAGCTTGCTGGTGCTTTCCGCTCGCCAGGTCCAGCTCGCCCGCAAGGTGGGCGCGCTGACCATGCTCCCGTTCGCCCTGTCGATCCGGGCAGCAGCGCTTGTGTTCGCCGGCGAGCTGGATGAGGCCATGGCAGTGGAGGACGAACTGCACGAGGCCATCGCGGCGACGGGAAGTGCCTCCGTGCCATACAGCGCTATGTGGCTCGCTGCATGGCAGGGCCACGAAGCCGAAACGAGCGAAGGCAGCGTCCAGAAGGCGGTTCAGCGGGGCGAGGGAATCGCTTTGGCCACCGCCAGGTCGGTGAAGGCGTTCCTGCTCAACAGCCTCGGCCGCTATGAGGAGGCTTTCGCCGCCGCAGAGCAAGCCAGCTGCTATCCACCCGCTGAAGGTTTCCTCACGTGGACAGCGCTGGTCGAACTTGTCGAGGCGGCCAGCCACCTCGGTCGGCACGCGAAGGTGTACGAGGCCTTCGATCGGATCCAGGAGGTCAGCCAGGGCAGCGGGACGGACTGGGCGCTCGGCCTGGAAGCACGTTGCCGGGCGCTGCTGGCCGAAGGTGCCGCCGTGGAGCCTGCCTACCAGGAAGCGATCGTCCGGCTTGCCCGTACCTCTGCTCGGGGAGAATTGGCGCGGACTCGTCTCATGTACGGCGAGTGGCTGCGCCGCGAGCGGCGGCGCAGCGAAGCCCGCGAACAGTTGCGCGTCGCACATGAGACCTTCATCGCGATGGGCGCGAAGGCGTTCGCCGAGCGTGCGGGGAGAGAGCTCAAGGCCACCGGAGCGAAGGCCCGCAACCGCACCGCGGTCGCCACCACCGAGTTCACCGCTCAGGAAACCCAGGTGGTCCGGCTCGTTCGCGAGGGGCTTACGAACTCCGAGATCGCGGTCCGGCTCTTCCTCAGCCCGCGCACCGTCGAATGGCACCTCGGCAAGATCTTCACCAAGCTGGGCATCACCTCTCGGTGGCAGCTTGTCAACCGGACGGAACCGTGACCGGATCCAAGCGGATCATGGGAAAGCGGCGATCGGTTCTGGCTTCGTAGTCGCGCAGGAATGGCCAGTGTGCCACCGCTATGGCGTAGAGCCGATCCCGTTCCGGACCTTCTCGCAGCACCGTGGCTGTGACGCTCATCGTGCCCGTGCCGAACTCGACGGTCAGCGCGGACATCGCTGCCACATTGGCGACCCACTGAGGTTCTGTCGGTGCTCCGGCGTATGAGGCGACGAGGAGATAGCTTCCCTCATGATCCATGTAGGACACCGGTGTCTGGTAGGTCTTGCCGCTCTTCCTGCCGACGTGGTGAAGAATCACCAGATCGAGGTCCTTGACCGCGCCTCCGGCCGCTTCGACCACTACACCGCTGTTCGCGCGGAATTCGGCGATGACGGCTTCGTTCGGGTTGTCCACTGATCGCACCCTTACGACACGCGGGCAGGAGTAGCGGTTCCGTGCACCCGCTTGGCGTGTGCGGCGAACTTCCGCGGCGCGATGCGAGGAACGAGCAGGCGCACGAGAAGCGGTTTGTCTTCCAGGACATGCTTGATGACGGCCGGGTCCGTCTCGTACATCACCAGTCCGAAGCACAGCGGTAGCTCACTTTTCGAGAAAGCGCCCATCCCGTGCTCGCCGAGCCCTCTCCACTCGATGTCAGTGATGTATTTCTCTGCCAGGGGAAGGATGTGGTTCTCCTCCATCGTCATGTGCTCGTTGAGAGCGATGTGGAGCTCGTCGAAGACGTCGGCGAGCTCGCTGTGGCCACGCGCGGTGGCCCGCCAGGCGGGGAGCAGGTCGTCCACCTGGGTGAGAACCTTCTCGATGGCCGCGTGCTGTTGCTCCATCGTGGACACGATCTCGGTTGTTTCCGCTCCTGCCCGCTCGTGCAACTTGGGCCATACCAGCATGTCCTCGCCCTCGTGGTGGGCATGCAGGATCCGGCACAGCAGGTCGATGTGGCCGCCGACGACTTCGGAACGCCTGGTGTCACCTTCCGGTACTCCACGCAGTAGACCGGGAACCAGGCTGAACTCGCGCCGGAACATGTTGTGTGCCATGTACATGTCCCTGACGTCGGCCATGCCTTGAACCTGCTTGCTCATTTCGCCCTTCCTGCTTGCATCGAGCCGGGTCGTACCGGCACACGCATGATGGTGTGACACCGGTGTGGTTCGAACCCGGGAATTCCCGGGACCTGCTGGCGGCCGGACCCGGGCCATCGGGCAATGGCTAAGTCAGTGCGACGCCTGTGATGTTCGCGCAGATCGCGAGCAGACCGTCCTGTATAGCGGGGTCCGTAACGGCTGGATGGGTCTGCCTTGGCTTGCGGTGGTAGTAGTAACCACCGGTCCCTGGGTTGTCCGTGGTCGCAAGCCAGACTTGCGTGTCTGGCGCCAATGACATGTCGTCCGGCGCTCCCGGGCCACCCATTTTCGTGGGTACCCATCCCGGTTCCAGAGCGTTCGACAGCACGTCAGGCCACAGTCGCGCGACGGCGAACGCGAGCACGACGTCCCACAGTTTCGAGTCGGAATACGCCTGCATGCCATCCCATCGCCGGTGCTTCCACTGCAGGTCGCTCAGGTCCGCGTCGCCGCCCCGGTGCATGCCGGAACTGAGGTAGATCAACCGGTCCGGGCGATCCACCAAAGCGGTGAGCAGATACGGCGCCAGGACATTGATCGCGAAGACGTGGGCAAGGCCGTCGACAGTCTCGATCCGGCGCGGCTCCCGGTATCCGACGCCGGCGTTGTGGACGACGACGTCGAAACGACCGGTTGCGTTGGCCTGATCAGCCACCGCCTTGGTTTCCGCGATGCTGGACAGGTCGCCCACGACCGCATCTGCGGCACCCGGCGCCGCGCGCAACGCATCCTGGGCGCGGGCGCCATCGCGGGCGTGGAGGACGACTTCATGGCCGAGGCCGATCAGCCGGTGGGCGACCATCTGACCGAGCCCGTCGGCGGATCCTGTGATCAAAACACGTTTCATGACACCACAGTGCGCTCGCCCGCCCAGCTCCGTCCAAGACCTTTTCGTGTGCCTCTGATACCTCGGCGGTATTGGGACAGTGTCACGTTCTGTTGATCGTTTGAGAAGTGAAGATGTCTGGCATTCGCTTCCGAGAGGCCACTGTTGCCACCCATGGAGCGTCCGACACCGGTTACCGTTCTCGCCGGACGAGGCCATCGAGGTCCTGCCAGAGCGTTGTGCAGTCGGAACGCACGCACGAAATTTATGAATTGTCTTCCGCTGAGCCGGTGGTTGCCACGGTGAGCCCACGGACAGGCTGGCCTTCCCAGAGAGGGAGCTTGGCGTGCACACGTCGGCGATCTGTGACTCGTTGAGATCAACCTTCCTTCTTCGCCTGCGGCGGCAACAGTGTTACCAACGGTCATCGGGACCAATCAGTTCGTTACGGTACCGTCGCCATATAGCTACCCTGGGCGTTTTGCGGCGCTATTCCTGAACAATCAGCGGGCTCAACCGTAACACCGTCAGGTCTTCGCCCGATTTCAACGCCAAGGTCGATCGGGATAGAAGGTGATCACGCCATGAAGACGGGTGTGTGGATTAATGACCTGAAGACATCGCCTGGTGACGACCCTCTTCCGCCGCAAGCGGGACAGCTGCTGGAACCGGCAGTAGGAGCGCCAACCGAATGGTGGGCGAGGCGCGGCATCGTCACTCTGATTGGCCTGGGCGTAGCAGTGGTCGTCGCCCTACTCACCTGGCCGATCTCTGATGCCCTCGGCCGGAAGGCTGACGGCCCTGTTGTAGTAGACGGACTCACCATTTTCGCTGTTTTCTTTGTGGCCGCGCTGGCGATCGAGCGGCTGTTGGAGCCACTTTCCCTGTTCGACATCAAAAAGGAAACTCTTCAACAAGAGCAGGTCGCGAAGGACAGCGAGGCGGTTACCAGCGCGCGGCAGCTTAGCGGACCGGTTATTCCGCCAGCGGCGGTCACCGCCGCTCAAACAAAACTTGAAGCCTTCGCCGCCGCCAAAGTTAAGGTCGACATATGGTCTACCTACCGCTCACTCGTGCTGTGGGGCGTCGCGAGCATCGTTGGAGCAGTCGCCTCGGCACTGTTGAATCTCCATCTGCTTAGGACGGCAGGGATCAACCCGCCGACGGTGTACCTCGACGTGCTGGCGACTGGATTGATCATCGGCGCCGGTACCAAACCGCTCCACGACCTCACGAAGCTCCTGACAGCTGCGAAGACCTCTACGACTGGTAGCTGAGGCAACGGTGGCACTTACTTCTACTGCTTCTGCCGCGCCCTGCAGAAGCACACCTTGCCACCGAGCACGTGGTCGACCGCACTGTTCAGATTGGATCTCTCCGCTTGACGGCCAGAACGTCGCCAGGTGGGGCGTCGTGAGGTTGGCCCGCCTACCTTGACTCAAGGAGCCGTGTCAGCTCGTTGATGTCCGCCATGGTGTCGAGTTGCTGGACAGCCTGCTTGATCCGGTGGGCCTGGTCGGACTCGATGATGTTCGCGGTGAGGTTGGTGAACTTCTGCTCGAGGTCCTTGTCCGACAAGGGGTTCTCGGCCGCGCCCAGTGGGAACTCGACGTCTCGTACGAATGTCACGCCGGTCTTGGTGGTGACTGCCGTGATGGAGCCGACCGATTGGCGAAGTCCTCCCCAACGTTCATCGAAGGAGTCGTCACCCTCGATGGTGATTTTCTCGGCGAGCGAGGCGATGGCCGGATCGGTGCGGCGGTCGTCCATGATGTCGGCGAAGTCGACGTGTCCTCTGTGAGCTGCGACGGCGAGAACGTATTGGACACAGTGGGATCGCAAGGGATTGCCGTCGATGACGTGATAGGACGATCGCGGCGCGCAGATGTACACGGATGCGATGTCGTCGGCGACGAGGCCCTCGGAATCGAGGATGTCCAGCAGTCCGTCGAGGCTGGCTGGAATGAACACGCAGCAGGAGTTGCGTTTGAAGAACAGTTCGCCCACCGCGTAGCGTTCGCCGAGTTGGGCCAGGAGGGCGTCCTGATCCCACTGGCCGGTGAATGCCTTGCCGAAGGGGTATTTGCCGCCGAAGATGTCGGCTGGGCCGCGGAATCCAGTTGCCGCCAGCATGGCCGCCTGGACCCCGGCCTGAGCGGCCAGTCCGATGTTCAACGGCCGCGACTGTTCAGTCGGATCATCGACCCATGACAGCAGGCCCGACGCGCTCGTACCCGCCAGGCCGAAGGCATTCCGGAATTGTTCGTCGTCGAGGCCGAGCAGGAGACCGGCGGCCACCGCACTGCCGAATGTGCCTGCCACGGTCGTGGGGTGAAACCCTCGCGCGTATTGAACGGCGGGGCCCAAGGCGTAGCTCACGCGAGCGGCCACATCGATGCCGGCGACGATGGCGGAGAGGACGTCGGCACCAGTTGATCGCTGGCTTTCGCCGACAGCGAGCGCCGCCGGGCCGACCACGGCGATGGCGTGCACATTCGCGGACGGGTGATGGCTTTCGATGTCGCAGTAGTAAGCCAGTGTTCCGTTGGCCAGCGCCGCGGTAACGGCGTTGGTGCGCAGCGATGAGCCGGCAAGTCGCGATTCCGGCGTCCCTCCGGCGTTGCGGACCATGTTTTCCAGCAAGGACATGATGGGGTATCGGCGCGAGGTCGCGGCGAGCAACGCACCGAGGCTGTCGTAAAGCGCGTTCTTCGCCTGCCGGATCACCGGGGCAGGCAGGTTGTCGTAGGCGAAGACACCGAGACGGTCGATGAGTTGCTGGGTCGGTGTGATGGTCACAGCTGGCTTCCGTTCCCATGCGGATAGTTGAGTAGGGACGGCAAACCGTGCAGGTCTGGCAGTTCGGCGGTGGGCACTGGGGTATGCGGATCGAGTTGTTGCTGCTGCCGGTTGATCCACACCGTCGGAATGCCCATTGATACCGAGCGTGGCAGATCCACGTACTGCGATTGGGCTACGTGCACAACCTCGTGCGGCTGAACACCGGCGCGGTCGAGGACCAATTCGAACAGCGCGGGATGCGGCTTGTACGCCTCAACGATCTCACCCGTGAAGATGAAGGTGAACGGATCACCCAGCTTTCTCGCGCTGATCTCGATGATGTCCTGCTGGCTGTTGGAGATCGTGGCCAGCGGGACATGCTGCTTGAGTACACTAAGGACAGAAACGGCGTCCGCGAACGGCGCGGCGTCGGCCATCACGTCGCCGAGCGCGGACAGTTCCTTGGGGTCCGCGGCAACGCCGACTTCCGACAGGGCCAAGGCCATCGTCTTCTCCAGCAAGGGCCGATATGGCTGGAACGGCCCCGCTACGGCGGGCAGTGCGTGCCTGTAGTACCAGTTTTCATGAAATCTGCGCACGTCCCGCTGCACTCCCTTGGCAGCGAAGAGTCTGCCAATGTACGAACGAAGTGCGGAATCCCAGTCGATGAGGGTGCCGTAGGTGTCAAAGGTGATCAGCCGCGGCGTCACCGGTAGCAGTGGGGCCATCCGTGTCTCCCCTGTGCGCAGGACGAGCTGCGTCTTCGGAGTTGTTGTCGCTCACGGTATGCAACCGGGATGTCAGTAGTCAATAGCTAATAACTCATGTCGTCGTCGCTGGCGGCGTGCTTCTTGCGCTCGCGATAGGCCGACACGTGTGCCCGGTTGCCGCAGCCCTTCGAGTCGCAGAACCGGCGCGAACCTGGCCGGGAGGCGTCGATGAAGACGTTGGCACAGTCGCTGCCTTCGCACACCTTCAGCCGGGGCGCGTCACCTTCGGCGATCACAGTCAACAATGCCATCACGCAGGTCGTGGCGACCCGCTCCGGGAGTGGCGCCTTGGGGCGTGCGTAATGCCAGTGCCACGCGCCATCATGATCGGTCAGTTGCGGCTGAGCCTGCAGTTCGCGCAGCAGTCTGTTGAGGTCCTCGACGGACTTGGCCACGTCCGCGTTGCCGAAGACGAACCGCAACCGCGGTCGGAGGTCTCGCAGGCGGCCCAGATTCGCGGCCGACACTGGACGGTCCACCACCCAGCCGCGCCGCCGAAGCAGTGCGGCGGCCTCGTTACCAGACGTCAGGGTGTCTGTTCCGGTCATCACGTCATAGCTGTTGATCAGGTCGACCGCCGTCAACGCGGCTCGGCCCGTGTAGTCATTCAACGCCACGACGAACTCCTGACGCACCGTGTTGCGGTCCAGTAGTTAAGCTCATGATAGCAATGACATACGTCACACGTCGGAGCGCTTCGGTATCGACGTCATCAGTCTTGCGGCCGTCCTTAGTGGACTTGATCTGGTGACGTGGGTGGCACGTTCTCGCCGTGTGCGGTGGCGGCGGCGGTGGCGGCGGATTCGGACGCTGATGATGGGGTTCTTACAGACCACGTTCGGTCAGTTGGCCCAAGGACGGGAGGCGTCCGTGGATCTGCACCCGGAGTCACTCGGCAGCGAGTTCGTCGAGGACCTGCAAGCCTTCTACCGGCGGCTGCGCCCATTGGGCCCGGTTCATCAAGTCATCGTGTGGGGAGGTGTCCGAGCCTGGCTGATCACCGGCTACGAGGAGGCCAAAGCGCTGCTCGCGGACCACAGGCTGGCCAAGGACCACTTCAAGGCGCTTAAGCTGTTCCCGCCGGGGCTGGGCGGTCCACACCGATCGCCGTTGAGTGCGAACATGCTGCATGCCGACCCGCCCGATCACACGAGGTTGCGTAAGCTGGTCAACAAGGCCTTCGCTGCTCGTGCGGTCCAGCATTTGCGTCCGCGTGTCGAACAGATCACCGAGGAGCTGATCGACGATTTGGACACCCGAGTCGGGGTGGATCTCATCCGGTCGTTCGCGTTGCCGCTGCCGATCAGGGTCATCAGCGCCCTGCTTGGCATCCCAGAGGCGGACCGTGCCGCTTTTGTGAGCTGGATCGAACCCTTCATCGGATCGACGTCCGCTGCCAGGCAGCGATCAGCGGAGGAGGCGTTAGGCGGCTATCTGCCACGGCTCTTGGCTGACAAACGTGTCCAACCGGATGACGATCTGCTGTCCGAACTGGTCGCGGTGTCCGAGGACGACGACAGGCTCAGCGAGGCGGAACTGCTTTCCATGACGTTTCTGTTGATCATGGCCGGCTATGAGACCACGGTGAACCTGATCGGCAACAGTGTGTTCGCGCTGCTGCGCGATCGCGACAAGCTTGCCCGGTTGCGGGCCGATCCGACACTGCTGCCCGCTGCGGTCGAGGAGTTCCTGCGGTTGGAAAGCCCGTTGAACACCGCCACCACCAGGTTCACCGTCGAGCCGGTCCGAGTCGGCGACGTGGAGATCCCCGCGAACGAGTTCGTCTTGGTGGCGTTGCTCGCTGCCAACCACGACGAAGCCCGGTTCGATCATCCGGCGGAACTCGACTTCACGCGCTCGGCGAATCAACACCTCGCCTTCGGTCACGGCATCCACTATTGCGTGGGCGCGCCTCTGGCCAGGCTGGAAGGCGAAGTCGCACTCGGCCGCCTAGTGGACAGCTTTCCGAACATGACCTTGGACACCACGAAACCTGCGCCTCAGTATCGGAAAAGCACCTTGATGCACGGACTGAGGTCTCTGCCCGTCATTCTCAACGGCTGACGAGGCAGCCACCCCGACTCGTCACGGCGCGATCGTCGAACTTCCGGGAGCAAGGGGCCCTCGGATCGCGGTCCGCTCGTGGAGATCTGACACGGTACTGTGTTTCGATCCATTGTGGATCCCCCGATGTCTCGGGTGGATCATGGCACGTTCCAGCCATACGCGGGGCCCGGGAGCACTGTCGTCAGTAATCTTGTCGATATAGACAGCATGACCTGATATGTCTAATCTGTCTGTCACAGCTGGCCGGCGTAGCCTCCGCGCCGTCAGTCTTCCGGTGTGGACTGTGAGCGGGAAAGAGATCCAGTGGACATCAGTCTTGAAGTCAATGGCAAAGCCGAACAGTTGAGGATGGATCCCGGTGTGACCCTGCTGGATGCGTTGCGTGAGCGCCTAGGCGTCACCGGGCCGAAGAAGGGCTGCGATCGGGGGCAGTGTGGCGCCTGCACCGTGCATGTGGGCGGCCGGCCGGTGCTGTCGTGTCTTACCCTCGCCGCGACCGTGCGCGAGCCGGTGATCACTGTGGATGGTTTGGCCGACGGGGACGAGTTGCATCCGGTCCAGCGGGCGTTCGTCGAGCAGGATGCCCTGCAGTGCGGGTTCTGCACGTCCGGTCAGATCATGTCCGCGGTCGCGGCGGTCGAGCAGGGTGTCGCGGATGTCAGGGAGTTCATGTCCGGCAACCTGTGCCGCTGCGCGGCGTACCCGAACATCGTCGCGGCGATCGAACAGGTCAGGCGGGCTGATGCGTCCCTTTGAGCTGACTGCGCCCACCACTGTCGAGGCCGCGCTGGCCCAGACCGGCATGTATGTCGCGGGCGGAACGACCCTCGTCGACCTGATGAAGTTGAATGTCTTGACACCGCACCATGTTCTGGACATCAACGCGTTACCTCTGCGCGGTATCGACACGGCGGACGGGATTCGGTTCGGGGCGCTGGAGCGGATGAGCGACATCGCCGCGCATCCTGGTGTCTACCCGATGATCTCGCGCGCCTTATCGCTGAGCGCGTCACAGCAGTTGCGCAATATGGCCAGCATCGGTGGAAACCTGCTGCAGCGCACTCGATGCGGCTATTTCCGTGATGTGGCCATGCCATGCAACAAGCGGGAACCAGGCAGCGGTTGCCCGGCTGTCACGGACGCGAACCGGATGCACGCCATCCTCGGCGCGAGCGGCTCGTGTGTCGCGACGCACGCCAGTGATGTAGCGGTTTCCCTGGTCGCACTGGACACGGAGATCCGGCTCGTCAGCGGTCAAGGGGACCGAACGGTGAAGCTGGCTGACTTCTACCGCCTGCCGGGTGACACACCCGCGGTGGAGAACGATCTACGGCCTGGCGAGCTGATCACCGAGGTCATCGTGCCGCGGCTGGACTGGGCGCAGCACTCCACCTACGTCAAAGTACGGGACCGGCAATCCTACGAATTCGCGCTGTGCTCTGCCGCCGTGGCACTCCATGTCCAGGACTCGCGAATTGTCGATGCGCGAGTGGCGGTCGGCGGCGTGGCCACTGTGCCGTGGCGACTGCACCGGGTCGAAGCGGCGCTGCGCGGGGCTCCGCCCACCGCGGCTGCCTTCGACGAAGCGGCTGGTGTCGCCGTTGAGGGAGCGAAACCGTTGTCGAATAACAGATTCAAGGTGTCATTGGTGAAGTCGACTATCTTCCGCGCATTGGTCGAACTGACGGAGGGGAGCAGCGCATGACCAGCCGGGTGGACGGTCCGTTGAAGGTCTCTGGCCGGGCCAAGTACGGGGCGGACCACGGTTTTCCTGACATGGTCCACGGATATGTCGTGGTCAGCACCGTCGGGCACGGCGAAGTCGTGGCTATGGATACCACAGTGGCCAAGAGCGCTCCCGGTGTGGTCGGCGTGTATTCGCCGTTCGACCCGCTGAAGCTGCGTACAGCGACCAGTATGCTTTTCGGCCAGACGTGGGTTCCCTTACAAGACACTGAGGTCGCGTACTACGGCCAGCCGATCGGCTTGGTAGTGGCGGAAACCTTCGAGCAGGCCCGGGATGCCGCGGCGCTCGTCAAGGTCACCTACCAGCTGCGCCCGAGTGCCACTTCGCTACGGGACAACCTTGATTTGGCCGAAGACGCACCGCCGACACGCGAAGGCACGCCGTCTGTCGTAGTCGAACTCGCGCCCGGTGTCGAGTCGATCCAGGACGCGCTGACGGCCAGCCAGGTGGTCATCGAGGGTACGTACTCGACTGCGGCGCAGAACCACGCTGCGATGGAGCCACATTCCGCGGTCGCGGTGTGGGAGTCCGGCAAGTTGACTGTCTATTGTGGAACCCAATCGGCCGGCATGCAGGCTGCGGAGTTGGCCAGTGGGCTGGACGTCGACGAGTCGTCTGTGCGCGTGCTGAGCCCGTTCGTTGGCGGTGCCTTCGGCAGCAAGACTCGGGTGTCGGTCGAGGCGTTCCTGGCCGCGGCGGCGGCCAAGGTGCTGAACCGGCCGGTGAAGATAGTGCTTACCCGGGAACAGGTGTTCACCGCGACCGCGAACCGCCCAGAGACGCTGCAGAAGATCGCCCTCGGCGCGGCCGCGGACGGTACCCTGATCGCCCTGCGGCACGACTCGTGGTCCAGTACACCGAGGGACCGGTCATACGTCGAACCGACCTCACACACGATGACCCCGAAGGCCTACGCCATCCCGAATGTGGCCATCAGCCAGAAGATGGTGCCGTTGAACATAACGCCAACGTCGATCATGCGGGCACCGGGCGAGGCGCCTGGCTCGTTCGCGTTGGAAAGCGCGATCGACGAGCTGGCTGTCGCGCTGCGCATGGATCCGATCGAGCTCCGCCTGCGCAACAACTCGACCGCTCCAGCAGGAAGCGACTTGCTGTGGTCGAGCAAGCACCTTGAGGAGTGCTACCGCATCGGTGCGAGACGCTTCGGTTGGGCGAATCGTTCACCGGAAGGACACGAGGACGGCGACTGGGTAGTGGGCATGGGCACGGCGACAGCCATGTATCCGGCGATGCGGTTCCCGGCCACTGTGCTGATCTCACTGCGAGCCGATGAGACCGCAGTGGTCTCGGTCGGCGGCGCGGACCCTGGAACCGGGCTGCGGACCGTGATGTCGTTGGTCGGCGCGGAATCGCTGAACATCCCGGCCGACCGGATCACCCCGCGGCTGGGCGACTCGGCGTTGACGCCGGGTGGCTTGTCCGGCGGTTCCACCGGCACGGCGAGCGTCGCCTCCGCCATCATGATCGCCGCGGCCCAGGTGATCGATGATCTCCTGGCGGTGGCGTCATCGCCAGGCGCACCGTTCGCCGGCAAGGAGGTCTCGTACACGGATGGCCGTGTGCACGCTGACGGACAGGTGATGAGCTTCGGTGAACTGCTGCGGCAGGTGGGCCGCGAATCGATCACCGCCACAGGCTCGTCGGCACCGGGGGAGGAGCTGACCAAGCACTCGTTCAGCTGCTTCGGTGCCCAGTTCGTCGAGGTCCGCGTGCACAAGTGGACGTGCGAGACCCGTGTGTCGCGGATGCTCGGCGTGTTCGACGCCGGCCGGATCATCAACGAGAAAACCGCCAGAAGTCAGATCATGGGCGGCATGATCTGGGGTGTTTCGGCGGCGCTGCACGAACGTCTGGACATCGAGCCGGACGGTCGTCCAGCCAACGGTGACCTGGCCGGTTATCTGGTGCCGGTGAACGCGGACATCCCGGATGTCGATGTCCACTTCGTACAGTATGCGGATACCTTGCACAATCCGAGTGGTGCCAAGGGCCTTGGCGAAATAGGCGTAGTCGGTATGGCCGCTGCGGTGGCCAACGCGGTCTACAACGCCACAGGCATCCGTGTCCGCCATATCCCGATCACCATCGAGGACCTTCTGGACTAGCGGTGTCACCCCTGGCTTCGGCAGATCAGCCGAGTGGCGCGTCTGACTTGTTCCCGGAACTCGGCCCGGGTGGCCGCGGTCGATTTCCAGGTCAGCGCGGCGGCGTAGAGCAGGTTCATTACGTCCTTCGCCGCGCCCCGCGTGGTGAGCAGACCTGGTGGAGCGTGTTTCTTGATCTGCGCGGTGATCGTCGTCTGGGCTTTGTTCTGGTAATCGCCGAACATCGAGCCGAGTTGAGGCCCGCTGTTGGCAAGGAGTGTGCCCAGGTCACGGGACACTTGAGACTCGACGTACAGCCCCATGAGAGCGTCGAACGCCTCGACGAGCTTGTCCTCGAAGCTCAGCGTGTCGTCGGCGAACCGGGCCTCCATCTCGCGCTGGGCGCGTTCCATGACGCCCTGCATGGTGGCCCGGTAGAGGGCTTCTTTGTTGGGGAACAGCAGGTAGAGCCCCGGCCGGGAGATCCCGGCCGCCTTGGCGACCGCCTCCATCGACGTCTTCTGGAACCCGAACCGCCCGAACACCACAAGGGCGGCGTCCAGTACGGCAGCCCGTTTGGGATGGTCCTCGACGGGCGCTGAACTGCTGCTCACCGGGACCACGTTAGACGAATGTGGACCGAGTGCTCCGTTGATGTCCTGGTTCCCGCCGGTCGAGCTGGCGCAGAGGCACAGACAGCACGTCAGTAAAACGACTGATGCTGGCCCCGGCTCTGGCCTGGCAGCGTAAGCCCGTGCATCACGGCCGCTTGGGCGCACCGCGCTCGGGCCTGGACGCGGTCGGTAATTCGGTCGGAGCTGTGTGAAGGAGCGTGTGATGAATCGAGTTCTCCTTGGACCCACTGTGCGAACAGCGGTGAAGGTCAACGGCGAGCAGGTGGATGTCGATCATGACGCGCGGGTGACGCTGCTCGACTTTCTGCGCGAGGACCGCGGCCTGACCGGGGCGAAGAAGGGATGCAATCGTGGCGAGTGCGGCAGTTGCACCGTGCTGGTCGACGGACGGCGAGCCAACGCGTGCATGGTGTTGCTGGCCGGCATCCACGGCGCCGAGATCACCACGGTGGAGGGATTGGCCGCTGACGGTGAGTTGCACCCGATGCAACGCGCGTTCATCGACCACGACGCGTTCCAGTGTGGGTTCTGCACGCCGGGGCAGATCATGTCCGCAGTGGCGTGCGTGGCTGAGGGGCATGTCAGCGACGCCGGTGAGATCCGGGAGTGGATGAGCGGCAACATCTGCCGCTGCTCGGCCTACCCACAGATCACCGCAGCTGTGGCGGCTGCGGCGAAGGAGATGGAGTCATGATGCCGTTCACCTACGAGCGTGCCGGCACCGTGGACGAGGCAATGGAACGCACCGTGGCGCCGGGTTCGATGTTGATCGCAGGCGGCACGGAGGTAGGCAATTGGATGCGGCTGGGCGTGCAGGCTCCCACCACGCTGGTGGATCTGAAGACCGTGCCCGGCCTTGCGGACATCTCACTCGTCGGCGACACCGTCCATATCGGACCGCTGGTGAGGCTGAACGACGTGGCTGCCCACCCACTGGTGACCCAACGGTTTCCCGTGCTGCGTGAGTCGATCCACCTGGCTGCCTCCGCCCAGTTGCGCAACCTGGCCACCATCGGCGGGAATCCGCTGCAGTACACACGGTGTCCGTACTTCCGGTCCGAGACCGAGACGCCGTGCACCAAGCGGCGGCCCGGCTCAGGGTGCGCCGCGCGACACGGCATCACCGACAACCAGGCCATCTTCGGCTGGACCGACGACTGTGTCGCGGTGCAGCCGTCGGACCCGGGCACGGCGCTGGCCGCGCTCGACGCGGTCTACGTCACCCGCCACGCCAACGGCGGCAGGCGCATCGACGCGCGGGAGCTGAACACGCTGCCCAGTCAGGACGCGGCGGCGCACAACGTGCTGCGGCCGGGGGAGGTCATCACTGACATCGAGATCACCGGGGCCGCGCCAACCTCGGCGTATCTCAAGGTGCGCCCGCGCGCCAGCTACGAATTCGCCACCGTGGCAGTCGCAGTGGCGATAGAAGTCGACGGTGACGTGGTGCGGCGGGCCCGGATCGCGCTCGGGTCAGTGGCGATGCGGCCGTGGCGGTTGGACGCCACGGAGCGGCTGCTGGTCGGGCACCGAATTGGCAGCGCCGCCGCACAGCGAGCGATCGAGGCCGGTTTCGCGGACGCCAAGCCGCTACCCGGCAACGAATACAAGATCACACTCGCCCGTAACGCGGTGGCGCGGGCGCTGCGGCAGGCGGTGGCGGCATGAACGGGACGACGATCGGGGCCGGCGTGCACAGGCTGGACGGGCCTGCGAAGGTGACCGGCGCCGCGATGTTCACCGCGGACCACCGACCTAGCGGAACGTTGCACGCCGTGCTGGTCGGCTCGCCGGTGCCAGCGGGTTCCCTGACGCATCTGGACACAGCCGAGGCGCTGGCGGTGCCCGGTGTGGTGGCTGTGCTCGGCCCCGGAGACTTGCCCCGGCCGAACTCGCGACTGGACGAGGTCAGCGTGCCTCCGCTGGCCACTCGTTTTCTGCCCCTGCAGGACGACCGCGTCTGCTATCACGGTCAGGCGGTGGCAGTCGTGCTTGCGGACACGCTGCAGGACGCCGAGCACGCCGCCACGCTCGTGCGGCCGCACATCGTGTCGGCGCCGTTTGTCGTACCTGCGGACGCGCCGGTGCGCGACGCGACTACCGCCGAGGGTTACGCTCAGTTGATGCCGCTGACCGAGCAGGTCGGCGAACCGATGGATCCTCGCGAGACGCCGGTGCACGTGGCGGCGACCTACACTCAGCCCGACCGGCACAACAACCCGATGGAACCCTCGGCAATCGTCGCTGAATGGGACGGCGACACGCTGACGGTGACCGACTCGGTCCAGCATGTGTACGCCGTGCGCGACACCCTGGCTGCGGCGCTGGGGCTGGACCAGGACAAGGTCCTGGTGCGTTCGCCTCACACCGGAGGCGGGTTCGGCGCGAAGGCGTTCGTCTGGCCGCACGAGATCATCGCCGCCCAGGCGGCCATGGTCATGGGCCCTGGCCGACCGGTGAAGCTGGTGCTCACGCGGGCGCAGATGTACGCCATGGTCGGCTACCAGCCTGCGATGTGGCACGACGTTGCGCTCGGCGCGGCCGACAACGGCTCGCTGATCACGGTCCATCACGACGCCGTCAACACCACCGCTGTGACTGAGGACTACGTCGAGTTCGCCACGGCGACTGCGCTGGGTCTGTACGCGTCGCCGTCAATCAGTACCAGTCAGCGGGTCCGGCGCGGCAACGTGAACCTGCCGACGTTCATGCGGTCACCGCTGGACGGGCCAGGTACGTGGGCGCTGGGTTCGGCGGTCGACGAGTTGGCGCACGCGGCTGGCATCGACCCGTTGGACCTGCGGCTGATCAATCACGCGGACACCGAACCGGCCACTGGCAAGCCGTGGACGTCCAAGAAGCTGGTGCAGGCATACGGTGAGGCCGCCCGGAGATTCGGCTGGCGGACGCGGCCCGCTGGCGGTACGGTCGATGGTCCGTGGCGCATTGGGTGCGGTATGGCCGACGCGACCCAGGGCCAGTTTCGGTTCCCCTCGCGGGCCAGGCTGGTCATGGACCGCACCGCGACGGTCACTCTAGAAGTGGGGTTCACCGATATCGGTCAGGGACCCGGCACGATCTTTCCCCAGGTTGCGGCCAGCGTCCTCGGGCTGCGGCCCGAGCAGATCCGGGTCAAGCATGGCGACGCGCGGCTGCCGTTCGCAGGCCCCACCTACGGTTCGGGCACCACTATCGGCGTGGGCGCGGCCGTGCTGGACGCGGCGCAACGGTTACGCGCCGAGTTGGCCCGCATCGCCGGTTGGCCCGCCGACGAAGTGTCCTGCGCCGACGGGCGGCTGCGCCGCGACGGCGGCCAGCGGGTGCCGTTCAGCCGCACAGACGAGGACATCCCCTTCACCGCGCTGATGGCGATGCATGGCGGTGAACTGGCCGTGGAGGGATCGTTCGCGCTACCCGGCGGAGTGCCCGCGGACGCCGGACCCGCCGAGTACGCCACCCGCACGTTCGGCGCGGTGTTCGTCGAGGTCGCCGTCGACCCGGAACTGGGGTTGCTGCGGCTGCGCCGTGCCACCGGTGTCTACAGCGCCGGCCGCATCGTCAACGAGCGGACCGCCCGGTCCCAGATGATCGGTGGCATCGTGTGGGGCTGGGGAATGGCCGCACTGGAGGCCAGCACCTTCGAACCGGCGCTCGGGCGGTGGCACTCACAGAACCTGGCCGGTGTCGCGCTGCCGGTTAACGCCGACATCCCTGCCGCCATTGACATCGCCTTCGTCGACGAGTTCGACGAACACGCGGGACCGCTGGGTGCCAAGGGCATTGGGGAGCTGTCCGCCACCGGCACCGCCGCAGCAGTGGCCAACGCCGTCTACGACGCCATCGGCGTGCGGGTACGCGACCTGCCCATCACCCCCGGACGCATCATCCAAAAGGGACTGACCCGTGCAGGCTGAAGTGACTGGATATCTATCTCGCTGCATGTCAACTGCTTCAGCGCGGTCAGGCGGCCTCGCGCAGCGCTGCGAGGCCGGCATCCAAGCCGGCGCGCAGCGGTTCCACCGACTCGAACATGGTCATCAGGGCAAGGCCGCCGTGCAGGGCACTGAAGATCTTCATGCTGAGGAATCGGGGGTCGATGCTCGGCTGCAGCAGGTCGGTGTCGACCATGCGAGCCAAGCCGGCCTCCAGATAACTGCGCCAGCGCTCCATGTGAGCGATCACCGTGGCTGCGTGGTCCGGATCGGTACGGGCAAGTTCCGCACTGAGCGCACCGATCGGGCAGCCCAAAGGTTGTGTCTCGTAGTACGCGAGCAGCGCGTCGCGCCATCCCAGCCACGACTCCCAGGTGTCGAGGTGGTCGAGGAACGGGCGCTGGGCTTCGAGCACGCGTTCGGCCTGCAGTGTGGCGACGGCGTCGACCAGGTCGCTCTTGCCGCCTGGGAAGTAGTGGAAGAGCTGGCTCTTGCTTGTCTTCGTCGCCGCGCGGATGTCGTCCAGGCTCGTGCCCCGGGCGCCTCGTTCAAGGATCAGGTCAGCGGCGGTACTCACGATTCGGCCGCGCGTCGCGATCCCTCTCTCCGTCATCGGCGTCGTCGTCATGTGGTCAACCGTACATCGCTGGACCGTGCGGTCCAGCTCCATGCGATGTGAGAGACAGAATGGTTCGCCGAACCACCAGTCAGCCCTGGGCGGTATCAGGCCAGGGCGAAGAGCCGCCGGAAGGCGCGGTCCACAGCATCGCTGAGCTGCTCGGGATCGTGGAACGCCTCGGTGTACCCGCTGTCGTAGCAGGCCGTCGCGACGTGCCCGGCCTGCCGAGCGATCAGCGGCTCTGCCCCCTGATCAATCAGCGCTTCGACCATGACATCGGTGTAGCCGCGCTCCTTCACCAGGCTGCAGGCCTGCAGTTGCGGAGTGGACGCAATCAGTTGCTCAAGGGCGGGGTAGCGGATCGCCTGGATGGCCTTCGTGTCCGCCAGTACGAGGAGAGCGGAGTGCAGTACCTCCAAGCAGGCCCGCAGCGAGTCGCCAAGCGGCGCGCGAGACCGGGCTGCCCCGGCGATCGCGCGGGCGAGTAGTAGGTGCGACCCGCTGTCGTCGTGGAACAGCACATCCGCCTTGTCCGGGAAGTGGCGGAAGAACGTGCTGCGCGACACCCCGGCGCGCTCGGCGATGTCCGCCACCGCGACGGCGTCGAAACCGTGGTCGACGAAGAGCGCGATCGCCGCATGCCGGATGGCCTCGCGGGTCTGCTCCTGCCGGCTCTCACGGGTCGGCCGGGGACTGGTGGTCATCGTCTCACCATAAGACGTCCTCGCCAGCGGTGTGCACGCCCTGTCATTGATCATACTCAGTCTCGCTATTGTGAGACGCAGTTTCAAAAACGCGGGACTCAGTCCCGCATGTGCGAGGGAGAAGCCGAGTGACGGACAAGGAACTGGCGGGGAAGGTGGCGCTCGTGACGGGCGGCAGTCGTGGGCTCGGTGCAGCGAGTGCGCGCCGGCTCGCGGCTTCTGGCGCTGATGTGGCCATCGCCTTCCATCAGGAGAAGGACAAGGCCGCCGCCGTCGTGACAGACCTGCGGGCGTCGGGAGTGCGCGCTGAGCTGTACCAGGCGGACCTCGGTATCCGCGCCGAGGCCGAGGCGATGGTGGAGCAGGTCGCGTCCAATTTCGGGAAGATCGACATCGTGGTCAACTCGGCTGGGATTTTCACCGGCGGGCCGATGGGTTCACTGCCAGCACCGGACGTTGAGCGATTGTGGGCGGTCAACGTGCACGGAACGGTGGCGACCACCCAGGCGGCGGTTGCCCATATGCCCGATGGGGGACGCATCGTCCTTATGGGTTCGGTCGTCGGACAGCGCGCGGCGCTGGCTGGTTTTGCCGACTACAGCGCGACCAAGGCGGCGTTGGCCATGTACGCCCGCTCTTGGGCGCACGAACTCGCGCCGCGCCGGATCACGGCCAACACCGTGTCGCCGGGCTTTTCCATGACAGACATGGGGATCCCGCAGGAGACCGACCTCGGTCGGTGGGCCCTGGCGGGCCTGCCGTTCCACCGCTACGCGGAGCCAGAAGAGGTGGCCGACGCCGTCGCCTTCCTCGCTAGCCCGGGAGCGTCCTACGTCAGCGGCGTCGAGATCCCGGTCGATGGCGGCTGGAACGCCTGAACCCGTTGATCCTGCGGGCTTTTACTAGGCGTCCCTGCTGCCGAACAGTTCGCGGCAGAACGCGGCGAAGGCTTCCGCACGGCGGGTAAGCCGACCGCCCGCAGCGTGCGCGAGGACGACTGGCGTGGTTGGGACCTCCTCGCGGACCGGGCGGATGGCCAGCGGCAGCCCTTCGACAGACAGTTCAAGTGGCTGCCGCTGGACTGACAGCGACCAGCCCAGTTCGCGCGCGACGAGCGCTCGGGTGAGCTCGAAACTCGAGGCCCGGTAAGCGACGGTCATCGTGAGCCCCAGCGACTCGAAGACTGCAGCGAAATACCGCGCCGAGGGAGCGACGTCGAGGAGGATGAAAGGTTCCTGCGAGAGCTCGCGCAGCGGGACCGTCCGCTTACGGGCCAGCCGATGCTTCGCGGGCAAGAGCACGCTGGGCTGCCGGTCGTACAGCACCTCGGCGGCGATCCCTGGCAGCAGGTCCTGGCGGTAGAGCAGGGCAAGCTCGCAGGTTCCCTGCTGCAGCTCGCGCTGCAGCTCGAGCAGGGTGCCCTCGGCGTACTCCACGTGGACCTCGGGATGCCGTTCGCGAAACCCCGCGATCAGCGACGGCAGGTGCAGTGCTGCGAGCGGTGCGTAGCATCCGACGCGGAGGGTGCCGGCGAGGTCGCCGCCTAGTCCGCGCGCGGTGACCCCGAGGTCAGCCACGGCCGCCAGCACAACGCGGGCCTCGGCGGCCACTTGGCGCCCGGCGTCGGTCAAGTCGCTGCGCCGCCCCGAGCCGCGGATCACGAGGCGGACCTCCAGGACGCGCTCCAGCTCTGCGATCGCGAGGGACACTGTGGACTGTGAGACATGGCAACGTGTCGCGGCCGCCGTCATGCCACCCGAGTCCGCCACGGCAACCAAGAACTCCAGCTGGCGGAGCGTGGGATCAGCCATGAGTCCAGCCTATCTTCTTCACCAGAAAGATGAATTGGACCGATCAACCAATCGGTGCGAGGGTGAAGAGGTGGTTGCACCGACCCGTACACACACCCATCCGTTCGTGCCCTACCGGCGCCCTCGTCTCTCTGAGGACGAGGCATTGCGCCGAGGGCTGGAACTGTTCCGCAGCCTGAACGGGCGGCGCTCCGTCCGGTGGTTCTCGCCGGACCCAGTCGCCCCGGAGCTGATCGGGACAGCAGTGCAGATCGCCAATACCGCGCCGAGCGGGGCCCATCACCAGCCGTGGACGTTCGTCGCCACGCAGGATGCCGCGTTGAAGCGGCGCATCCGCGAGGCCGCCGAGGCGGAGGAACGCCGCTTCTACCACGACCGCAACGTGCCGGAGTGGCACGCCGCACTCGCTCCGCTGGAGACCAACGAGCACAAGGAGTTCCTTGAGACCGCCCCCTGGCTGGTAGCCGTGTTCGCGCAGAAGAGCACAACGCTGCCCGACGGCGCCCGCCGGAAGAACTACTACGTCTCCGAGAGCGTTGGGATCGCTTGCGGGCTCTTCATCACGGCCCTGCACACGATGGGCCTCGCCACCCTCACACACACCCCGAACCCGATGGCGTTCCTGAGGGACGCGCTCGGCCGTCCGGCAACCGAACGGCCCTACATCCTTTTCCCGGTGGGCTATCCCTCGGAGGACTGCGAGGTTCCGGTGCTGGAGCGCAAACCTTTACGAGAGGCCCTAGTCGTCGCCTCGACCATGTCGAACTCACACTCGACTAGGTGACCGCGGCCGACGATGTCGCAGCCCGCTTGCCGGACTGAGACACGGAAAAGACGTCGTCTTGGTGCCTTGTCGTCAGTCCGTCAGTGCGTGAATTCGATCTTGAGACGCGTCTGGACGAGCTTGCTGATCCGCCAGCCGACGGCAGTCTTCACGAAGTCGCCGCGGTAGTGGCCAAAGCCATGCATCGTCTTGAACTGCACGTCACCAAAAGGAGCGACCTCTTCGCCCTCGGCGGGCGGACCGATGAGGTCCTCCATATTCACCACCGACGAAGCCGACGTGGCTGAATGCACCACGGTCGTGTACGAGAACAGGTGGTGAATGGCCTGACGGCTTCCGACGCTCTTGGTGATGGTCTCCTCGATGTCCTTCGGGCCCGTGAACTCGTTGAAGAGCTCGCCGTTGGGGCCGTAGACGGAGAAGATCGCGTCGGGCATGAATAGTCTCGCGAGTTTACCCCAGTCCTTGTGGTCGGCGTGGTACACGTACCACGCCATGAGCTGGCGGATCTCGTCCGTGATGACCAGACGATCCAGATCGGTCACTGTGTCAACCATCGAATTGTCTCCTTGTCGCTGTCTGTGCGGATGTCCGATGGCCGGCTACGCGAAGAAACGCAGCAGACGATCGGCCGTCGCGGTCGGGTTGTCGTAGGCGTAGGTGTGCGACGCCTGGGGGATGTAGTCGGACTCGACGTTCTCGGCGACCTGTCGCGTCCCGTCGAGCAAGGGCTGCTGGCTGATGCCTACGTCGCCGTTGAGCACGAGGACCGGCATCTGGAGCTTGTCCGTCAGTGCCTCGCGGTTGGCCTTGCCGTCCTCGAAGAGGGGCCCGTAGTGCTGGAACCCGCCGCGAATGCCCAACGGGCCGGTGAAGGACGGTAGATAGGTCGCTAGACCGTAGGCCTCGCCCTCGGGCTTGGCCGAGGTCATCCGGTAGAAGGGTGTCAGGAACGGCTCTTCCTTGCCCAGGGTCAAGAATGTCGCCAGGTCGACCTGGGATTGGAACCCGAAGGTCCAGTACCCGCCGGTGGCGGGGTTGCTCATCTCCTCGACGCCGAATCCCGGGATCAGCGTCTCCGAGAGCACCAGGCGGCGAACCTCGCTCGGATTGCGTGACGCGTAGGCGTAGGCGACCATGCCGCCGATGTCCATGCCAACGAGGTTGATCGGACCGAGGCGCAGGCTCTGCACGATCTGGTGGATGTCCTCGGCGACGTTGGTTTTCGCGAACGTGTCGTTCTCGGCCGGTGCCGAATCACCCATGCCTCGCAGGTCGGGTGCCAGGACGGTGTAGCCCCGCTCCGCGAGCAGCGGCATGACCTCGCGCCATACCTGCCACGTGAAGGGGAATCCGTGGACCAGTACGACCGCCGGTCCCTTTCCTCCGAGCACGTAGTGAATGCGCGTGCCGTTGACGTCCGCGTAGCGGTGCGTGAAGCCATCGAGGCCCTCCACCGCGCTGTCCGGAGCCGGTCCGGACAGCCCTTCCTCCACGACCGTGGCGAGTCGCATCCCGGCCCACATCTGGGGAGTTCCTTCACTTCCAGCCATCACAAGCCTCCTCAAGCTCTGCTGTTCGCCACGCTAAACATTGGAGTACAGTCCAAGGTCAAGTCCGATTCGCGAGCGTTCTCGCGGATCGACGGGAGAGGAGGCCGGCACGGTGCTGATCGGCGAGTTCGCGAAGCAGATGGGCGTGTCGACGGACACAATTCGCTTCTACGAGAAGGTCGGCTTCTTCTCGCGGAACCGGCGCGAGAACGGTTACCGCGTCTACACCGAGAAGGATCTCGAGACGGCACAGCTGATCGCGTCCGGCAAGTCGATGGGTTTCTCCCTGCGGGAGATCCTGCAGTTGACCAACCAGCTGGCCGCCGACTCGTGGGACCATCCCCGCATCCAGCAGAACCTGCAGGAGAAGATCGAGCTGATCGACGCCCGGATCGCGTCGCTGAGCAAGGTCCGGGTCTTGATCCAGAAGCAGATCGCGTACTGCCGTGACATGGAGAGGCAGGAGAAGCGACGGGCGTAGGCGGCCTGCCTGACCCCGGGCGAGCCCACCGGCAGCGCTGAGCGACGAACTGGACGGTGGGCCGCGCGGGTCGCTGGCCTATGACGATTCCGGACCGAGCACGACGATCTTGCCGGGTCGGGCGTGCTTTGCGAGGGTGCGTTGCGCGTCAGCGGCGCGGTCGAACGGGAAGGTCTCACCGATCCGGACGGTCAGCTTGCCCGCCTCGGCGAAGTCGGCCACTGCCTGGAAATCCCGGGGATCGAAACGGCAGAACACCGCGGTGACACCGGGAAGCCCGATTTCAGCGATGGAGGCCACGCGGGCGCCGGGGTGGCTGGGGGCTGCGGCCAGGGCGCCGTTGCCGGCTGCGTCGAGCACAGCATCCGCCGCGAGGTGCCGGATGCGCTCGGTGGCGTCGGGCCCGTAGGTGATCGGTTCGACGCCGAGCGAGCGCAGATAGTCGTGGTCGCGGGCGGAGGCGGTGCCGACGACCCGCGCGCCGCGAGCACGGGCGATCTGGACGGCGAGCGATCCGACTCCTCCGGCGGCACCGTGTACCAGCAGCAGTTCCTGCGGCTGGATGTTGAGGGCGTGCACGACGGCCTGATAGGCGGTCAGCCCCGCGAGGGGCAGACCGGCGGCCTCGGGGAAGCTCATCGTGGACGGTTTGCGGACGAGGCTGCGCACGTCGGCGGAGACCAGTTCGGCCAAGCCGCCGTGGGCGCGTTGCACCTCGCCGCGAACGTAGCCGATCACCTCGTCACCCGGAGCGAACTCGCTGGCCGCCAGCCCGGCCCGCTCGACCACGCCCGCGATGTCCCAGCCGGGCACGACCGGGAAGTACGTCTCGACGGCTTGGTCGAGGGCTCCTGCCTGCAGCGCCAGGTCGGCGGGGTTGAGCGCGGCCGCGCGGACGCGCACGAGGACGGAGTCCACATGCGTCTTGGGCTCGGGCAACTCGGCGGGTTCGAGGACCTCGGGACCGCCGTAACGGCGGTAGACCATCGCTTTCATCGCGACACCGGGACGTCCATCAGGACATGGTGACGGACGATCTTCCAGTTTCCGTCGATCCGGCGCAGGTCCGTGTCGTAGTACCCGGACTCGATGGGGCGGATCGCCTCGGGGCGGACCTCGAAGACGATGAACTGGGCGTTGAGATGTGCGCGGTCGCCATCGACCTCGACAAGGTGATCGGCAGTCGTGTGGTGGCTGGACCCGCCCGGTGGGTGCGGGGGCATGAAGTTCGCGACTGCGTACTCGACCCCGCGACCGCCGACGAGAGGCTCGCCAACGGGTTCGTAGTCTCCGGCAGTTGACTTGGCGTAGATCTGGACGGTCGCGTCGTCGGTGAACAACGCGCCCTGCGCCTTGCCGTCGCGGCGATCGGTCGCTCGGACGTAGTGGGCGAGGACTTCCTGGACCTCGCGCTCGTCGGTCATCGGGTGTTCCTTTCGTAGCTCCTTTCTTTAGTTGACCAATGCCGCACGGGAAGAGCGATGACCGTTTCGGTACGCGGCTATACCCTGGCGGTATGGATCGGTTGGAGCCCCGGGAACTTGAGTACTTCGTCGCGGTGGCCGAGGAGCTGCACTTCGGCCGCGCGGCGCAGCGACTGGGTATCGCGCAGCCGCCCCTTTCCCGTGCCATCTCCCGCCTCGAACGGCGGCTGGGTGTGCGTCTGCTGGCGCGCACGAGCCGTCACGTCGAACTGACCGCACCGGGCCGGGTCTTCCTCGACGAGTGCCGATCCCTCCTGCGTGGTCACGACCTCGCGGTACGGCGAACCCAGCAGGCAGCGCAGCCGGGCCGGCTCGTCGTGGCAGTACGCCCGGGCGCCGGTGCCGGGCTGCTCGCCGACCTCATCCGCGCCTACGAAGGAATCGAGCCCGAGTTCATCTTCACATCCGACGGCGTCATGGCCGTCCGCGACGGGACAGCCGATATCGCACTACTTTGCCTTGGGACGGACGATCTCTCGGGCTTCCGCACCCTTGCCGTGGCCGAGGAGCGCCCGCTAGCCCTCCTACCGCGTGACCACCCCCTCGCCTGCCGTAGGGCCGTGACCACTCGCCAGCTGAGCAACGATCCCGCATACCAATTGTGCCCACCGTCCAGTTTGGACGAAATCCTCGACCGTGTAGCGCTCGGTCGGCTGGTCACGGTCGTCGGCGACGCGGTCGCCGAACGCCTCACTCCGGGGGTCGTCGGCATCCCCGTCACTGACCTCCCGGCGACGACGCTCGCCTTGGGTTGGCTTGAGGACAGCCCGCGTGCGGAGGTCGCAGCATTTACCCGCGCAGCACGCCGCCTCGCCCTCGTTCCCGCGTCGGCGTAAACGCACACCGCAACCCGGGCCCTCGACGTCGTGAAGTGGCTCGGCCACCTGCTGTGACGAGCGCGACTGGACCGGTGGGTCCAGTTGTGTGTAGCGTGGTGGACTGTACGGTCCAATCTGTGGATATGAGGACTTATGAGTGGGCGTTTGAATGGCAAGACCGCGTTGGTCACCGGCGCGACGAGCAACATCGGGCGGGCGATCGCGATCGCCTTCGCCGCGGAGGGTGCCACGGTGGCGGTCAGCGGCCGTGACCGTATCCGCGGTGAAAAGGTCATCGCTGAGATCAACGGCGCTGGTGGCCGCGCGGTCTTCGTCCCGGCCGAGCTGGATGGCTCTTTCGAGACTGCACGCCGACTGGTGGCGGAGGCCACTGAAGCGCTGGGCGCAGATATCGACGTGCTGGTCAACAACGCGGGTATCTTTCCCGGGTCGACCACGGCGGACACCGACGAGGCCACGTTCGACCAGGTCTATGCGGTCAACGTGAAGACCCCGTTCTTTCTCACCGGCATCATCGCGCCGAGGATGGCCGAACGAGGATCGGGGGCGATCATCAACCTCGGCTCGTGGATCGCCCGGTTGGGCATCCCGGTCGCCGCGCTGTACGCGTCGACCAAGGGTGCGATGGAAACCCTGACCCGTATGTGGGCCGCCGAGTACGGTCCGTCCGGTGTGCGGGTCAACGCGATCTCGCCCGGCTCGGTCAGTGAGGACACCAGCAACGCTCCGGGTAACGCGATGATGCGGGGCACACCGGCCAACGTGAGTGGAACTCCGGACCAGATCGCCAATGCTGCGGTCTACCTTGCCAGTGACGAATCGGCGTTCGTGCATGGTGTCGTCATTGATGTCGACGGCGGACGCACCACTACAGCCGTGATTGCGGGCTGACCACAAAGGACGCACGACCCATGTTCGGGTGTGGCACGGTCCGAGCCCTCGGGCTGGGACCGTGCCGGAAAGTTCGGTCCGAGTTGCTTAACAGTGTGTCCGATTTGGACGGCCACGTGAGCGGCCGCCCTAAGGTGACGAACGTTACGGCTGTTTGCTGTGTTGGGCCAACGCGTTCAGTTCGCGGGACACTTCACGTTCGTGTTCCGCCAGGTCTGCTCGGGCGCGGCGAGGGCTCCAGCGGCCGCGGATGAGGAACGCGGTGGGCAGGAACAGCAGTTGTCCCGCCACACATATCCAGAACCAGAGTTCCCATTGTCGTGGGAGTTCGCTGGATGCCCGGGCGACCTCCGGTCCGAATTCCGTCAGGATGGCCAGATCGGGCGCTGCCTGGGCGACGGTGCCGAGATCAGTGGGGCCTACTTCGGCGGCGGCTCGGGCGGCGAGGTCGGGTGGGATCGAGGTGGCCGGATAGCGCGACAACTCCTCGAACAGAGCCGGGTGTTGCGCCACGATTGCTTGTGCTGGTGCGGCGCGTAGTTGGGCTTCCGCGACTTGCTTGCCGTGCTCAACGAGGGGCGTCACGCCGGTGACGACCAGCGGGATGGCGATTGCCGCCAGTGCCGTGATGACGCGGGTCGTCCAGCCCCAGATGGCGAGGCCGACGGCTGTCGCTGCGGCGCCGTGGCGCTCGATGTTCTCGGTGAAGCCCGCGAGCCACGGGGCGTAGGACACCGAACCGGACACGCTGATCGCGACCAGCAAGAAGACCACGACCGGGTAGGTCACACCGGGGGAGGTGGCTACGACGGCGAACACGGCCGTACAGCACATCGCGGCGATTGTGCCCGCCACGATGAACGGTTTCCGGACTCGCAATCGGTCGGAGAGGATGCCCATCACGATCATGGACAGTGCCTGGGACGTCCACACCCAGTTGTTGACGCTGCTCGCCTGTTGCTCCGACCAGCCGTGCATCGTTGAGAAGAAGACGGCGCTGTTACCGACCATGGTCAAGTAGAAGAGCAGGTTGAACGCGATTCCGGCTGCGGGCAGCACGACGTCCAGACGCAGCACTGTCCGCCAGCGGCCGGGTTCTGGGCTTTCGGCGGCGCCGCGCGCCTCAACCAACGCACGATCTTGCGCCGACACGATGACCTGGTTGCGGATCCGTGCCGGGAGGTCGCGTAGGCCAATGATCGCGATAACGGACACGACGATGCCCGTGATTCCTGCGTATCGGATCTCCTGCTGCCATGACGAACTGCTCAGCGTCAGGCTCGCCACCAGTGCGACGACCAGACTGCCGACTACCGGCCCGGTGTTCCACAGGCCCATCGCGGTGGCACGGCCGAGTTGCGGGGAGAAGTCCCGCACCATCGCCGGTGACGCCACCAGCATCAGACCTTCTACGAAGCCCATTACGGCTGACAGAAGGAGGAACAGTTCTTTGTTCGGCACCACCGGCACGACGAAGGTCGTCACCAAGCTGACCAACAACAGCCCGTAGGCGACAGTGTTGGCGCGGCCCCACCGATCCAGAGCACCGGCGGCAAGCGCGGCCATCGCACCGGCGACGCCGCCGATGATCGCCACCACGGCGAAGTAGCCGAACGACATTCCGAAGTGCTGCATGACGGAGACGGCGACCGCCGACGTCACGTAGATCATGAAGTAGAGCGAAATTGTTGCCAGGACCACGATCGCCAGATTGCGGAAGCGTGGGCCGTCAGCGGGGTAGTGGTCGAACTCCCGCTTCCATAAGGGGAATGTCCGGGTCATGATGGCCTCCGGGGTCGCTGGGCTACAGGTAGACCGACTTCAGGTGCTGGTACGCAGTCAGTCCTTCCGGACCCAGTTCCCGTCCCAGACCACTTGCTTTGACGCCGCCGAATGGGGCGCCCACGTCGATGTCGTAGAAGTTGACGCCGACGGTGCCGCTCTCGACGCGGCGTGCCACGTCCAGGCCACGCTCCACATCGGACGTCCACACCGTGCCGCCGAGGCCGTACTCGGAATCGTTGGCAATGGCGATGGCTTCCTCGACGTCCCGGTACGGGATCACAGTCAGCACCGGGCCGAAGATCTCGTCGCGCGCGATCACGCTGTCGTTGCTGACGTTGCCGAACACGGTGGGGGAGACGAACCAGCCCCGGTCCAGATCCGGGCGATGACCGCCCGTGGCCAGCGTGGCGCCGGTGTCCTTGCCGAGTGAGATGTAGTCCTCCACACGGCGCCGTTGCCGTTCGCTGACCAGCGGTCCTACCTGCGTCTCTGGATCAAGTGGATCGCCGATCACGAGGTTGGACGCCATGCTGGCGACCGCGTCCAGAACCTCGTCGTGGCGGTGGTGCGGCACGAGGATCCGAGTCGAGAGATGACAGGTCTGGCCGTTGTTGAGCAGCGAGGCGGTCGCCAAGCCGGCGACCGTGGCATCGAGGTCCGCGTCGTCCAACACGATCGCAGCCGACTTGCCGCCGAGTTCCAGGGTGACGGGACGCACGAGCCGACCACAGACCTCGCCGATGCGACGGCCCACCGCAGTCGATCCGGTGAACGCGACCTTGTGCACGCCAGGGTGCGCCACCAGACGTTCGCCGATGTCCGCGGCGCCGGTGACGACATTGAGCACGCCCGGTGGCAGACCGGCGCGTTCAGCCGCGGCAGCGAGTTCGAGCGCGTCGAGGGTCGTCTCGGGCGCCGGTTTGAGCACGACCGTGCAGCCTGCCGCCAACGCGGGAGCGACCTTGAACATCGTGAGCAGCTGGGGGAAGTTCCAGGGAACTATTGCCGCGACCACCCCGACCGGTTCGCGCCGCACCAGAGTCTCACCGCGGCCATCGAGTCGCTGGCGGCGCTCCTCCTGAGGGATCAAGGAGGCCACTGCGGCGTAGTACCGCAGCAGCCCGACCGGTCCAAGGCCTTCGGTGGTCGTGGCGAGCGTGATCGGCATTCCGTTTTGGACGCTCGTAAGCCGTGCGCGCTCGGTTGAGTTGCTGTGGAGTTCGTCGGCGAACCGCGTGAGCAATTCGATCCGGTTGTCCATCGACTGCCAGTCGGGTGACCGCAGAGCACGACCTGCGGCAACTACTGCGCGGTCCACATCGGCCGGACCGGACACCGCGACGGTGGCGATCCTCTGCTCGTCAGCGGGGGAGACCACGGGAAAGGCCGCGCTAGTGGTCTGCCAGGTTCCCGCGACGTAGAACGGCCTCACCGATGGTCTCCAGGCATGAGAACCGGCTTGACCACGTCACCGCTGAGACTGGCCTTTTCGGCCTCGTTGATCTGGTCGAGGGGGAACGTCCGGATCAGCTTGTCGAATGGGAACCGCCCTTGGCGCCACAGTTCGATGAGCGGTGGGATGCAGGTCTGTGGAACGGCATCGCCTTCGATGATGCCCATGATGTTGCGGCCGACACCCAATGCGGTCGGAGGCAGTACGAGGTCGCCCTGCTGCACACCGAGCACTCCGCAGGTGCCGCCGGGCTGCAGAACGCTCACCGCGGTGGTGATCACTGATGGCACACCAGTCGTGTCCACGGTGTACTCAACGCCACCGGTCACCCGAATCAGCTGCTCCGCGAGATCCGGCAGCGCGCCGTCGAATGTATGGGTGGCGCCCAGTTCCTCTGCGAGCGCAAGGCGGTTTTGGGCGAGATCGACGGCGACGATGGTTGTCGCACCTGCGACCTTCGCGGCCATGACGGCGCTCAGTCCGACTCCGCCCGCGCCGAACACGACCACGCTCGCACCGGCCTCGACGCCGAGCGCCACAAACACGGACGCGGCCCCGGTCTGTACGCTGCAGCCGAGTGGGCCAAGCAGTTCCAACGGCAGCCGCGGGTCCACTTTCACGGCATTACGTGAGCTGGCCAGGCAATGCGTCGCGAAGGACGACTGGCCGAACCACCGGGACGCGACCGGCGCGCCCGACGCGTCCCGCACCGAGGTATCGCCAGTCACCGATGTGCCGCTCAGGTTGCGCGGGAAGAAGGTGTCGCAGTAGGCGGGATGTCCAGTGTGGCAACGGCCGCACTGACGGCACGAGTCGAACGAGAGCACCACGTGATCGCCGGGCACCAGCCCAGTGACGCGCTCCCCAACGACCTCGACCACACCGGCGCCCTCGTGACCGGTGATGATCGGCGGCGTGGCCGGAAAACCCGGAGTGCGGGGCAAAAGGTCGCTGTGACACAACCCGGTACCGACGACCCGGACGAGGATCTCATCGAGCCCTGGCTCGGCCAGATCGACCTCTTCGAGGTGATACGGGCCGTCCTGGGCGCGTAGCACGGCGGCGGTGATTCGCATGGTCGGACGGCTCCTCACGGACGGTCTTCGGGCAGTAGGTATTTCGGGTTGTCCACGCTCACGCGCCGTACGGTGTATCCATGCAGCGCTGCCAGGAGTTCGGGAACTCGGTCGTCCAGGTCGCCCGCGGAGATGCGCCGGGCGAGCGATGTGGCCAATTCGGCGTCGTCGGCTGCAGTGGTCCCGGTCGTCAGAAAGCCAGCGAATGCCGCGCGATCGCGCGCGTGCCAATTCGGGCCCGCCTGCAACTCCCGCTCGACGATCCGCAATGCGTTCGCTGCCACCAGGGCGTGGAATCTGTCGGTTCCGCTCAATGAAGTCCGGCCGAGTCCGTCGAGCCATTCGGCCACCGCCTGGACGAGCCCGGCGGCGTCAGGAACGTGTTGCATCACGTCCTCCTCATCAGCTGGATCAGGTCGTATTCGACCTCCGAGACGCGGCGTCCGATCGCTGCGAGTTCCACGCTGCGAGCGTGTCCGGACAGATGGACCGCTACCTGCGACAGACAGGTCACGCCCCATTTCAAGGTCCCGTGCAGCTCCCAGAAATCCAGGTCGGCCTTGCCGATCGACCGTCCGCCCGCCTGGGCGTAGGCGGCCAGGAGTTCGTCCCGACTTCCGAAACCACCCGCTTCGTGAGCGTCGTTGCCGAACCGCCATGCCCGCACGCAGAACCACCCGAGGTCCTCACCGGGGTGGCCCAGGTGCGCCAACTCCCAGTCGAGGACCGCGACGAGCCCGCGAGGGCCGACCATGAGGTTGCCAGTACGGAGATCTCCGTGCACCACAACGGGTTCACCGGCTGCGGGCGCGGTCTCCAGTAGACGACGCGCTGCGAGAGCGAACACCGGCGACACCATTCCGTCGCCGAACCGCTCGGCGGCTTCCGCGAGCCGCTCGACCGATTCCCGTGGAGTCAGCGCAGCCGGGAGGAACGGTAGCCGAGCGGGCTGCACGCGGTGGATGCCCGCGAGTGCCCGCCCGACATCCGCGGTGAGCACTCCGCGTGCGGCAGCGAACTCGTGGTCCCGCAATACTTTCCGTGGAATTGTCTCACCTTCCAGGAATTCCAGGACCAGGTAAGCGGTGCCGTTCTCGCCAGCGGGCCCCGCGGCGAGGACGGCCGGGACAGGAACGCCCTCAGACGCCATCTGCCGCAGCACCGCGGCTTCCTCCATCCGGTTGCTCTGCGGCGGCCCGGGCCGGTCGCGTCGCAGGATCACCTTGCTGGGGCCTTCGAGGCAGGTCACGGTCGCGACCCACGTCTCAAGGGAGGCCCCGCCGGACAGCCGAGAGATCTGCTCGACGGTGACCCCGCCAAGGGCATGGGTCAGCGTGTCGGCCGCTGATGACTCCGCGCTCACGGCCGGACCCGCTCATCAAGCCGAGCGCGCAGCACGTCCTTGCGGAGTTTCCCGGTGCTGGTGCGCGGCAGCGGTTCTTCAGACACGATGACAGTGGCCGGCACCTTGAAGGCCGCCAGCCGACTGGCCACATAGGACCTCAGCTCCTCCGCTTCGGGGACTTCCTTGCCAGGCGTCACGAACGCGACGACTTCCTCGCCCAGCGTCGGGTGTGGACGCCCGACCACGGCCGCGTAAGCGACTTTCGGATGGTCACAGAGCACGTTCTCGATCTCGGCGCAGTACACGTTCTCGCCGCCCCGGATGATGATGTCCTTGATCCGGTCGCTGAGGTAGATCCTGCCCTCGTCGTCGATCCTTCCGACGTCGCCGGTGCGCAACCACCCGCCCGGGAACGCCGTGTCCGTCTCCTCCGGACGGTTCCAGTAGCCGCGGACGATGCTCGGCCCGGACACGACGATCTCGCCGGTGGCGCCGGGTGGTAGCACGGCCCCCGTCTCGTCGATGACAGCGACGTCGAGCACAGGGCACGTCGTTCCCACGCTGTCAGGGTGTTCCTGGTACTCGGTCCCGATGTTGGTGGTGATGTTGGCGGAGCTCTCAGTCAGGCCGTAGCCGACGCCAAACGACGCTTGTGGCAGTTGCTCGGCGATCCGCCGTGGCAGTGCGGGCGGTGCGGGCGATCCACCGAACGCGACGTAGGTGATGCTCGACAGGTCGCGTCCCACTCCGGCATCCAGCACCGCCTGCACCGTCGTGGGTACGCCGACCAGCCTG
Organism: Kibdelosporangium aridum; assembly: GCF_900176515.1. Lineage (GTDB taxonomy): Bacteria > Actinomycetota > Actinomycetes > Mycobacteriales > Pseudonocardiaceae > Kibdelosporangium > Kibdelosporangium aridum. The sequence continues at coordinate 69,304 of NZ_FWXV01000014.1, read as the reverse complement.
GTAAGCCGCTCTCGCTCGATCAGATCGACTGCGGCTGCGGCGTCGAACCGTTGTGCCAGAACCAATTTCGCACCCTGCGCCATCGCCGTCACCAGTGTGGCGTGGCAGCCGGTGGCGTGGAACAGCGGGACGGTGACCAAAGTGGATTCCTGCGGCGGCGCTGGCGTCTCGGGCCGCGTCGCGCCGATGGCACCGGCCAGAGCCTCCGCTCGTGCGCCCGCGAAGAGAAGGTTGTAGACGTTGGTCAGCATGTTGCGGTGCGTACCTACGGCACCTTTGGGACGGCCGGTGGTGCCTGACGTATAGAAAATTGTCGCGTCGTCGTCCGGGCCGAGATCGACATCCGGCAGCGCGAACGGTGCTTCCGGATCGGCGATCGTGCCCATCCGCACCGCGTTGGCGAAAGCCGCAGGAGGCTCGTCGAGCGCGACGACGGTGCGGCTCTCCAAACGCCCCTCAAGCCGGGAGAGCCGGGACGCGTCGGCGAACAGAACCGTGCTGCCGCTGTCGGCGAGGGCGTACTCCAACTCCTCGCCCGTGCCCCAGCTGTTGAGCGGCACAACGATCGCCCCTGCTGCGGCGGCGCCCCAGAACGCGACACTCCACTCGATCCGGTTGCTCGAGGCAATCGCGACTCGGGTCCCGCGCCGAACGCGTCCTTCGGACGCGAGCCAGCGGGCCACCGACGCCGCCGCGCGGGCATGGGCGGCGTAACTCAGCCGCCGGTCGTCCTGCACCAGGTAGGTGATCTCGCCCCAATCCTGCCCGCTGCGCAACAGATCGCCCAGCGTGCCCGGCGCGTGACGCCATACCTTCATCCGCCGGCCCAAGACCTCGCGCTCCTCGATTTCGAACGGCGCGCCCTCGGCTGTGAGCTCGTCGGTGATCTTCTTGACAACATCGTTGGTGTCCAAGGTTTCCTCCTCAGCGGCGGATCAGCCGGAGGCTGGCGACGTCACGGAACGCGGGATTGGGCACACGGGTCACCGGCTCGTCCGGGGCGAGTTGCCAGTCGTCCATGAGCGGGAGCATCGCCGTGATGGCCTGACTTAGTTCCAGCCGCGCCAGCCAGGCGCCAAGGCAGAAGTGCGGACCGGCACCGAACGCGACGGTCGCAGATCGCTTACGGGTGATGTCGAAAACTGCGGCGTCGTCGAAGGCATCCTCATCGCGGTTGGCGGAGGCGAACGACAGCAGCACCTGCTCGCCGGCGGCCAGGCGTTCGCCGTGCAGCTCGACGTCTTGCGTGAGTGTGCGGACGAAGCCCTGGACCGGTGACTCGAACCGGACGATTTCCTCGATGGCTTGGGGGATCAGGTCTGGATCTTCGCGCAATGCGGCGCGCTGATGTGGGTGTTCGATCAGCAGCAGCACCGCGTGCGCGAGAGCGGAGGACGTCGTCACGTTCCCCGCCAGCATGAGCAACGAACAGAAGTTGAGTACCTCGTCGTCGGTGAGAGTGCTGTCGCGGTCCGCGGCGGTGACCAGTCGTCCAATGAGGTCTTCGGCCGGAGTCGTCCGCCGCTGTGCCATCTGGCCTGCGAAGAAGCCGGCGACTTCCATGATGGTTGCCTGGGCCACGGCGGCGAACTGAGCGTCGGCAGAGCGGGCCCAGGATATCTCGATCAGCATTTCGGACCAGCGTTTGTAGTCACGCCAGCCCTCGGGATCGATGCCAAGGTAGTTCCCGATGACGCGAGTAGGCAGCTGGGCGCCCACCAGATCCATGAAGTCGAACGAATCGAGCCCGGCCACACCGTCGAGCAACGTGGCAGCGACAGCGCCGACCTCGTGCTCCAATCGGGCAATGCTGCGCGGCGTGAACTGCTGGCTCAGCACCCGCCGCAGCCGCGTGTGGTCAGGTGCGTCGGTGGCGATGAGCGATCCGGCGCCCCCTTGTCTGCCGAAGGCGACGCCATCGGCGGACGAGAACTTCTCCGGGCTGCGCAGCGCCGCGTGTACGTCTTCGTGGCGGCTCAACAACCACACGTCTGGATCGCGCAGGCGCAGCACCGGCGCCTCGGCCCGCAACCACGCGTAGAACGGGTACGGATCGGCGAGGAATGCCGGGTCGTAGAGGTCGAAATCGGTGCTGACGGGCACGAGGCCTCCCGTGGGATCGGCTCACTTGTTTGTATATGACGTCATATTCAGATTTGTAGGCGTGAGAAATACTCGTCGCCCGGACTCGATGGGGTCAGTCAGGCAGGCCCACCGCGCGGGCCCAGATGTCCGCGATCAACTCCGCGGCCATGACCGGGTCCATCGGCGGCTCAGCGGGGTCGAACGCGTAGGTCAGGTAACAGAAGCGATCTGCCAGAGCGCACAACGCGCGGGCGGTCGCCGCCGGGTTGCGGACCGGTGGGAACAAGTTCTTGCGTGCTCCGCGCCGTAGTGCTGTCACGACACTGGCCTCGACTGTGGTGGTGAGTTCGCGGCGCAGGTCGGCCAGTTCCGGCTCGGTCTGGCAGACCTCCTCCCACACCTGGTTGAAGGCGGCGTTCTCGGCGTAGGTCGTGACGTAGTCGATGAGCATGGCGGTGAGGGCGCTCCGGCCGTTGTCGATCGACCAGTGGACCCGGCCGCCGTCGAGCACTTCGGTGACGTAGCTCTGCACCAGCGCCGCCATCACGTCGGCGCGGTCGCGGAAGTACTGGTAGAAGGTGCCCAGGCTGACGCCCGCGGACTCGCTGATCTGCGCGACCGTGGTCGTCCGGTAACCCTGCTGTTCGAGCAGGCGGCGTGCGGCGTCGAGCAGTCGCTGACGAGTCGCGGCGCCTTTCGAGCCCGGCGCGAGGATCTTGCCGTCCTGGCGGCGCAACGGCGACCTGCCTCCGGAGGTCGCCCTAGGGGCGGGTTCGTTCGGCGCCTTTGCGTCCGTGTCCTGGTGGTCCGCGCTGGTCGTCATCGTTCTCCCCGTGTCGGTACCTTGTCATAGTAACCTGACGTCAGTATCAGGTCCATTGACTCAGCAAGGTGCGTGCGTCGTCCACATCAGACCGTGGCCGGGCGGGAAGTTCCGCTGGCGTGCGCGAGAAACGCGGAGCGGGAGCCGGTTGGGCGACTCCGTCTATCCGGGTGATGGTTCCGCGGGAGGTCAGATGCGGGTGTTCGGCGGCTTCTTCGAAAGTCAGGACCGGCGTCACGCACGCGTCGAGGCCTGCGAAGATCTTCTCCCAGTGCTCGCGCGGGTGTTGCAGGAACGCCGTGGTGAACGCCTCCCGCAGCACGGACCACGCACCTGGCTCCGTCCGCTCGGGCAGTCCGGACAGCTCCAATCCTTCCAGCAGCGCCGCGTAGAACTGGGGTTCCAGCGCGCCGACCGCCATGTATCGACCGTCCGCGCACGCATAAGTGTCGTAGTACGGGGCGCCGCCGTCGAGGAGGTTCATCCCGCGCTCGTCGCGCCAAATGCCTTGCCCCAACATCGACCACGTCATCTGTGCCAGGACGCTTGCGCCGTCGACCATGGCCGCGTCGATCACCTGGCCCTTGCCAGAATGCTCACGTTCCCACAGTGCGGCCAGGACACCGCAGACGAGGAACATCGACCCACCGCCGAAGTCCCCGGCCAGGTTCAGCGGCACGACGGGACGTTCGCCGCGCCTGCCGACCGCGCCCAGCACACCGGTGAGGGCGATGTAGTTGATGTCGTGCCCGGCGCGGTCGGCCAGCGGACCTTGCTGGCCCCAACCGGTCATGCGGCCGTAGACCAGTCGAGGATTGCGCGCGTGGCAGTCGTCCGGGCCGACACCGAGCCGTTCGGCGACTCCGGGGCGGTAGCCCTCGACAAGCACATCGGCTTTGTCCGCCAGACCCAGCACCAGCTCACGCCCCGAAGCGTTCTTCAGATCGGCGGCCACCAGCCGCTTGCCGCGCTGCAACAGATCGCCTTGCGGCACGGTGCCCGGCCTGTCGACGCGCACGACATCAGCGCCCAGATCAGCGAGCACCATCGCGGCATGCGGCGCCGGGCCGATGCCGCCCAGTTCCACGACGCGTAGGCCGTTCAACGGTCCTGACATGGCCTATTCCTCCACTTCCGTTTCCCGATAACGATTTGCAGCCGAAAGGACACGCCGGTCCCATGATCCCGATGGCACGAGGTCTCGAGTTCCCTGAGGGCCCGATCGCGCTGAGCGACGGTTCCGTGTTGCTGGTGGAGATCCGGCGCGGCACGCTCTCGCGCGTCACACCGGACGGTGAGGTCATCGTCGTCGCCGACCTCGGCGGCGGCCCGAACGGCGCGGCCATCGGGCCGGACGGCGCGGTGTACGTCTGCAACAACGGCGGTTTCGAGTGGACCGAGCACGACGGCATCACTCTGCCCGGGCAGCAGCCCGAGTCGTACACCGGCGGCCGGATCCAGCGAGTCGTCCTCGATGGACCAGTTGCCGGTACGGTGACCGACCTCTACACCACCTGCGACAGCCGCCCGCTGCGCGGCCCCAACGACCTCGTGTTCGATCGCCAAGGCGGGTTCTGGTTCACCGATCACGGCAAGAGCCGTCCCCGCGAGCGCGACACCGGAGCGCTGTACTACGCCACTGTGGACGGTGGTCGCATCACGGAGGTGGTGCACCCGCTGACCGAGCCCAACGGTGTCGGGCTCTCGCCCGACGGTTCCCGGCTGTACGTCGCCGAGACCATCACCGGCCGGATCTGGTCCTGGCAGGTGACCGGACCCGGTCACCTGGCAGATCCTGTTCTCCTGCACGGGTTTGGCGGATACCAGCTGCTCGACTCGCTGGCCGTGGACGCCGAAGGCAACGTGTGTGTCGCGACGCTGGTGACCGGCGTGATCAGCGTGCTGTCTCCGGACGGCACTCTGCTGGTACAGGTTCCGCTTCCCGAGGCCGATCCGATGGTCACCAACATCTGCTTCGCCGGGGCCGGTTCCCGCACTGCGTACGTCACCTCATCGGGCCGTGGCGTGCTTTACGAGACCGAATGGCACTGCGATGGGCTCGACCTCGCGTTCACACGCTGACTTCACGTCACAGAAGTGGCTTGTCCCAAGGGGTTTCCCCCTTGAGGACGGCACGCGCCACCACCATCCGGTGGATCTCGTCTGCCCCGTCGTAGAGGCGGGCGTAGCGCGCGTGCCGGTACATGCCCTCCAACGGAGTGTCCTCGCTGACACCCAGCGCCCCGTGGACCTGGATCGCGCGGTCGACCACGTTGTGAAGCATGCGGGCACCCCAGAACTTGATGAGACTGATCTCGGTGCCCGCGCGCCCGTCGTGGTCGTAGCGGCGGGCAGCGTCCAATGTGAGCAGCCGAGCGGCCTGGATCTCCGCCGTCGACTCGGCGATATAGCGCCGGATCTCGCCTTTCTCCGACAGCAGCGAACCGTGCGCCTCGCGGGTCTTCGCCCGTGCCACCATGAGTTCCAGCGCCCGCTGCGCCTGACCGAGCCAGCGCATCGCGTGGAAGATCCGGCCTGGACCGACGCGGTCCTGGAACACCGCGAATCCGGCGCCGCGCTTGCCCAGCAATGAGTCTGCGGGCACTCGGACATCGGTGAGCTGAAGTTCGCAGTGATCGCCGCGGTCGGTGCCCATCGTCTTGATCGCCCGCACGATCTCCAGGCCCGGCGTGCCCTTGGGAATCACGATCGCGGAGATCCGGCGGTGCGGGCTCTCGGCCTCCGGGTCGGTGACAGCGAAGACCGTGGTGAACGCCGCGCCATGGGCGCCGCTGACGAACCACTTGTGCCCATTGACGACCCACTCGTCGCCCTCGAGCGTGCCGGTCGTACGGATCCTCGTCGGATCGGAGCCCGCCACCTCAGGTTCGGTCATCGCGACGCTGGGGTAGATCTCGCCCGCGATCATCGGGTGCAGCCAGCGGCGCTTCTGTTCCTCGGTGCCGTAACGGTCGAGCATGATCGCGTCCTGCATCGTGACGCTGCCGACCGCCTGCTGGCCGTACTCGGAGCGGCCGATGACCTCGTTGACGAGCGCGAACTCGTACAGCGGCAGCCCGCCTCCGCCGAGGTGTTCGGGGTGCCCGAGCGCCCAGAGCCCAGCGGATTTGGCTTCCTGCTTGAGTTTCGTGAGCGCTTCTACAGCCGCAGGGCCGCCTTGGTCGATGATGGGTTCGGCCGGGATCACCCGTTCCTCGATGAACTCCCGTGTCCGGGCGCGGAGGGCTTTGATGTCGTGTGCCATGAGGTTGTCCTCGCTGGGGTCGCTGGGGCTATTTGACGAGCGGATCGCGAGGTAGGCCGAGAATGCGTTCCGCGATCTGGTTGCGGGTGATCTCCGACGTGCCGCCCGCGATGGTCATGCCGCGGGCACTGAGCGCGGCGAGCACACCCGTCAGCGAGCCCATTTCAAGGAACGCGCCTTTCACGCCGAGTGCGCCCATGATGAAAGCCGAGCGTTTCACCAGGAACTCGGCGAGTACGAGCTTTGTGACGTTGCCCTCCGGGCCCGGCTCCGCCCCTGAGAGTGCCCTTTCGGCAGTGCGTAGGTTGAGCAGGCTCAGTGACAGCTCTTCGGCCAGTAGCGCACCCAACGCGCGGGCGCGCTCGCCCCCGAATGTCCGGGCGAGTTCAGTCAGATCCAGCTCGACCGTTCCACCGCCGCCCTGCCCGTTGCCGATGCTGACGCGCTCGTTGCCCATCGTCGCCCGTGCCACGGCCCAGCCGTTGTTCGGTTCGCCGACGACGTCCTCGTCTGGCACGAACACATCGGTGAGGAAGACCTCGTTGAAGTCGCTGTGCCCGGTCACCATCTTCAGCGGCCGGATTTCCACGCCGGGTGCTTGCATGTCGATGACCATCATCGTGACGCCGCGGTGCTTCGGCGCGTCTGGATCGGTGCGTACGGTCGCGAACCCTCGGCCGGCCAGGTGCGCGCCGCTCGTCCAGACCTTCTGGCCGGTGACGAGCCAGCCGCCCTCGGTGCGGCGGCCGCGCGTGCGGATACCCGCCGCGTCAGATCCCGCGCCCGGCTCGCTGAACAGCTGACACCACGTGAGATCACCGCGCAGCGCCGGCCTGACGTATCGCTCGATCTGCTCGGCGGTGCCGTGCTGGATCAGTGTCAGCACGACCCAGCCGGTGATGCTGAGCGTCGGCCGGTTGACGCCCGCGGCGGAGAACTCCTCGTCGATTACGAGCTGCTGCGCCGCGGTGGCTTCGATCCCGAATGGCTTCGGCCAGTGCGGCATCAGGTATCCCGCATCGACCAGCGCTTGTCGCTGCTCGGCGGCAGGGCGGGCGGCGATGCTCTGGGCGATTTCGCGGATCGCGGACCGTTGTTGTTGCGCTTCCTCCGGAATCTCCACGGCGAGCGTGCGCCGGGTGCCCCCGGCGGCGAGACGGGCGACGTCCGCCGCCGCTGCTTCTGGGTCGGCGAACGCGGCCAGCGCAAGCGCACGCCGCTGGTAGAGGTGGGCGTCGTGCTCCCACGTGAAGCCGATACCGCCGTGGACCTGGATGTTCAGGCTTGCGTTGCCAGTGAAGGCGGGAATCGCCTGCTGCACGGCCACCGCGGCGGCGAGTGCGAACTGTTGCGGGTCCTCGGTGGCCGCGCGCGCCGCGTCCCACACAGCGGCAGTGGCCAGTTCGGACGCCACGAACATGTTCGCGCAGTGGTGCTTGACGGCCTGGAACATCCCGATGGGCCGACCGAACTGCTCGCGCGTTTTCGCGTAGTCGACAGCCATCTCGGTGCACGCCTGGGCGCCGCCGACAGCTTCGGCCGCCGCGAGCAGTCGGTAGATCGCCAGTGCGCGGTCATGCCCGCCGCGGAGGACTTCACCGTCATGCAACAGCACGTTGTTCACGGTGACACGTGCACTCGGCCGTGACGGATCGACATTGTCCGGAACCCTAACGCCGACGCCGTCACGATCTGCTTGCAGCACAATGAGATCCGTGCCTGCGGCGAGCACGAGCACGTCGGCTCCAGCACCCCCGAGGACCGTGGCGCCGCCGTATGCGCGGATCCCAGAGCCGTTGTCTTCCAACGTTATCGAGCCGTCCAGGCCTACGGCACCGGTCGATGTCCCGTCGGTCAACCGCCTGAGCATCGAGGTTGAGCCTAGGTCGGCGAGGACCGCGGACGCGGTCACCGTGGGCAGGAGGGCACCCGGCGCGAGGTGCCGGCCGAACTGCTCCAGCACCACGACCAGTTCGGGCAGGCCAAAGCCCTCGCCGCCGTACTCCTCGGGCGCATGGATGCCCAGGAGTCCCAGCGAAACGGCCTCCGCCCACAACTTCGGTCGTTCTATCCGCGGGTTCTCCAGCAACTCGCGCGTCATCGCGCGGGCATCGTTCCCTACGAGGAAGGCACTCACGGACTCGGCGAGCATTCGGTGGTTTTCATTGATGGCTATCGCCATGGTGCGGTCCTTCGCGGGGTCAGAGCAGTTCCAGCACGGTGGCGTTGGCCTGACCGCCGCCTTCGCACATCGACTGCAGGCCGTATCGAATTCCGTTGTCCCGCATGTGGTGCAGGAGCGTCGTCATGAGCCGGGCGCCGGACGCGCCAAGCGGATGGCCGAGTGCGATCGCGCCACCGTTGGGGTTGAGCAGTTCCGGTTTGGCGCCCGTTTCCCGCAACCATGCGAGCGTGACCGGGGCGAACGCTTCGTTGATCTCGAACGCGCCGATGTCACCGACGGTCAGTCCCGCACGGTCGAGAACCTTGGCGGTGGCGGGGATCGGCCCCTTGAGCATCACGACGGGGTCGTCGCCCACGACTGTGCCGGTGTGGAAGCGAGCCATCGGCGTCCACCCGTTCGCGGCGGCGATCTCGCTCGTGGTGACCAACAGCGCCGCGGCACCGTCGGAGATCTGCGACGCGTTCGCCGCGGTGATGACTCCGTCCTGTTTGAACGAGGTGCGCAGCTTGCCGAGGGTTGCTAGGGTGCCGTCGCGACGAACGCCTTCGTCGACGGTGACCTCCTGGTCGGCGTCGGGCACGTTGACCGGCACGATTTGTGAGGCGAACCTGCCCTCGTCGATCGCGGCCGCGGCGCGGGCGTGGGACTGCAGGGCGTGCTCGTCGAGTTCCTCGCGGGTGAAGCCGTACTCGGTGGCGATCATCTCCGCGCCGATGCCCTGGTTGAACATGACACCCGGGTATCGCTGGGCGAGGAGCGGACTGAACGGCAGACCCAGCTTTCCGTCGGCGAACGCGGCGCCCATCGGGATCCGCGACATCGACTCGACGCCACCGGCGACGACGATGTCGTACTGGCCTGCGATCACGCCTGCCGCCGCCTGGTGCACCGCCTGCTGCGATGAGCCGCACTGTCGATCAACCGTCACACCAGGAACGCTTTCCGGCCAGCCGGCGGCGAGCACGGCGTACCGGGCGATATCGGCCGTCTGTTCACCGACCTGGGACACGCAGCCCCAGATCACGTCGTCGACGACGGCCGGGTCCAGACTTGTGCGCTCCTGCAGCGCGCGCAGGACCTGCGCCGATAGGTCGACCGGGTGCACGCCCGAGAGCGCGCCGCCGGGCTTCCCACGGCCGATGGGGGAGCGGACCGCGTCAACGATGACTGCGTCACGCATGGATGACTCCTTGGGCTCGTCGATGGGGACAGCAGGTCACTTGGGGCCAAGACGCAGCGCGCCGTCGAGGCGGATCACTTCACCGTTGAGGTAGTCGTTGTCCACAATCGACTCGACAAGCCGGCCGAACTCGGCGGGGTGTCCAAGCCGGGGTGGGTTCGGCACCACCCCGCCGATGGCGTCGAGCGCCTCTGGCGGGAGGTCGCCGAGGATCGGCGTGCGCATCAAGCCCGGGGCGATGGTCACCACGCGGATGCCCGAGATGGCGAGGTCGCGCGCGATGGGCAGGGTCATGCCGACCACGCCGCCCTTGGACGCGGAGTACGCTGCCTGCCCGACCTGTCCCTCGAACGCCGCGATCGACGCGGTGTTGACGATGACGCCGCGCGAGCCGTCGATCGGGTCATTGGCGGCCATCTTCGCCGCAGCGAGACGCAGAACGTTGAACGTGCCGAACAGGTTGATCGACACGATGCGTTCGAAGTCGGCCTGCGGGAACGGAGTTCCGTCCTTCTTCACCGTCCGGATCGCGTTTCCGGTGCCCGCGCAGTTGACGGTGACGCGTAGGGGAGCGAGCTGTGCGGCTTGCGCGATCGCCGCTTTCGCCGCGTCCTCGTCGCGGACGTCGCCCGGCACGAACCGCACGGTGCCTGACGTCTGTGCGGCCAACTCGGCGACGGTCTGCTCGCCACGTGAATCGGGGAGGTCGAGCACGACGACTTTCGCGCCGCGTTCGAGCAACCGCCGTGCGGTGGCGAGGCCGAGCCCGGACGCGCCACCGGTGACGACGGCCGAGACACCGTTGATTTCCATGCTTCTCCTTGTATTTCGAGAGGGCTAACGGCCGGTCCACTTCGGATCGCGTTTCTCGGCGAACGCGGTGGCGCCTTCGCGGGCGTCGGCCGAGACGAACACCGGGCCGGAGAGCTTCTCCTGGCGGTTCCACATCTCGTCCTGCGACCAGTCCGGGGCTTCGCTGAGGATCTGCTTGGTCACACGTACCGCCAGAGGACCGTTCACGGCGATCGCGTCGGCAAGCCTGAGTGCTTCCACGAGCGCCTGCCCCGGTTCGGCGAGCCGGTTGACCAGACCCAACGCATGCGCGCGCGGCGCGTCGATCAGGTCGCCGGTGAACGCGGCCTCCAGCGCCACCTGGTACGGGATGCGCCGTGGCAGGCGCAGCAGTCCGCCACCCGCCGCCACCAGGCCGCGCTTGACCTCGGGCAGACCGAACGCGGCATTCTCTGCGGCGACAATCAGATCGCACGCCAATGCGACCTCGAACCCGCCGGCCAGCGCATACCCTTCGACGGCCGCGATGAGCGGCTTCGCGGGCGGCGCCTCGGTGAGACCGGCCAAACCGCGTCCGGGTAGCGCTGGGATCTCTCCGGCGAGGAACGCCTTGAGGTCCATGCCTGAGCAGAAGGTGCTGCCCACGCCGGTGATGACGATGACCCGGACGTCATCGCGCGCATCGAAGTCGTCCATGGCCGCGGCGACACCGACCGCGACGGCCCGGTTCACTGCGTTGCGTACCTCGGGCCGGTTCAGCGTCACCACACCGACGCCGTCGCGGACCTCGGTGAGCACCGCGGGGTCGGTGTTCGTGCTGGTCTGGGTCACGAGCGCTCCCTGGATAAAGCAAAACTGAATATGACGTCACATTAGGATAGGCAGGCCGTCGGGAACCCGTCAATCATCCGGTTTCCTCTCCAGGTCAGGCGTCTTCGTGCCGCGCGACCGCCGCCCGCTTGTCACCGAAGTGGTAGCTGAGCAGCCGATCCAGCTGACGCTCGCCGCGGCGCAGCAACCACGCCCGACCGCCGGGAACCCTGGCGACGAGGCCGTGCTTGACGAGATTCACGGGGATTCGCAGCACGTGGTACCAGGGCAGCGCGAAGGGGAGGCCGAGCTCGCGCATCGCGGAACCGCCCGCCAACACACGGGACAGACTGCGGAATTTCGCCAGCTCCCAGCGTCGCCGCAGCGCCTGGAACCGTGGGAAGGTCAACTCCTTGCGAGACCGATCGAGCGCGCCGGCCAGCAGGCGCGAGTTGTCGCTGGGTGGCGGTGCGGTGAGCGACAGGTGGTAGAACTTCCGTCGCCCGTCCTGTTCGCTCAGCGGCAGCCAGTAGTCCGCGACGCCCATGAGCCAGCCGATGTAGCGCCACAGGTGCATCACGGCGTCCCCCTGGGCGCGGGTAACGGGCATGCCAAGCATCCGCGCGCCGAGCAGGTAGTACGTACAGTGCAAGCCCAGCGTCGCGCCCTGGTCTGCCTGGTTGATCGGCAGACCATGCACGTCCTCGTCCCAGCCGCCGCGCGTACGGAAGCGGTGGTTGACCAACGCGTGCATGGCGCGCACGTGAACCGTGAGCTGCCAGCCCTGCCGGTCACGGTCAAGGCCGCCGTCCCGTACGCACTCGATGACCCACTTCATGGTCTCACCCAGCCGCCGCACGGGATCCTTGGTGAGACGCCCCGTGCGCGCGAGCAATTCGGCATCAGCGGAACTGCGGTACCCGCTGAGCAGGGCACCGTTGAGCACATCGACCAGGTTGGGGCCGAACTGGCGCATCACCCGCGCGCCCTCCTGTAGTCGCGCGTCGTCGACCCAGTCCGGCCGCTGCTCGACATGGCGGAAGAACTCCGCGAGCGGCGTGGGGATGTCCTCGTCGCTGTGCTGCTGAGCCAAAACCTGCCAAAACTGCGCGAAGGTGACCTCACCACGGCGTATCGCTTCGGCCAGGACTCGTCCTTGTTCGTCCTCGGCCCGCAGTCCCCGTGCGATTACCTCGAGTTCATCGCGAGTGGGCTCGCTCGTACCCCGGATGAACGGGGCAAGCGGTGCGGCCGCGGCCCGTGCCCACTTGGGGTCCGCGAGAAACCGCGACGGGGCCCCGGCAGCCGGACCAAAGGCAGAGCCGACGATCATGCCGTTCCTCTCGACGAATTTCTGAAGGTGACGTCATATTAGTACACATCTCCTCAGATCACCCGCCGAAGCCCGCTCATGTCATGCAGTCTCGCAGGTCAGAGCGGGCTTTTGGGCGCGCTTTAGGCGCGCGGCCGGAGGCCTTGGCGGCCGCTTCTTCGCGCCATCACTCGGCCGTCAGCTCCATGAGGGAGTAGCCACCACCCACCGGGTACGTCTTCGTCCGGCGCCATCCCGATGCCGCGAACAAGGCGTCGTACTCGTCGAGATCCCGCTCCATACCTTGCGTCACGGCCAGCATGTTCATGTCCACGCGGGTGGCGAAGTCCGGTTTGCCGATCTCCCCGATGACCATCTCGACAACCAGTGCGCGGCCGCCGTCTTGCACCGCCGCCCGGCAGTTACGCAGGATCGTGACGCACTGCTCGTCTGGCCAGTCATGCATGATCATCTTCAGCAGGTACAGGTCGGCGCTCGGTACCGCGACGAAGAAATCCCCTGCCACAGCGGTGAAGCGATCGGCCAGGCCGCGTCGTTCGGCTTCGTGCCGTGCACCGTCGATCGCGTGCGGCAGTTCGAGGACGACTCCCTTCATGCCGGAGTTCGCCGCCATCAGCCCGAGCACGAAGTCACCGTCCGCGCCACCGACATCGACCACTGTGGACACATCGGAGCTGTCGACCGCGGCGACCGCACCGTGGGTCACCAATCTGGACAAGTCGCCCATCGCTCGGGCGAACAACGCCGCCTCCGCTGCGTTCTCCGGCCGTGCGAAGTAATCGAACAGCCCGGCACCCAATGCCTGCACGCTCTGCGAACGGCCCTGCCGTACGGCCTCGGGAAAGAGTCCCCATGATTGCCAGTGCGCACGCTCGTTCTGGATCATGACAAGCGAACGCATTGAACCCGGGGTATCGCTGCGCAGCAACGTGCCGAGCTCAGTCAAGCCGAAGCGGTGCTCTCCCTCGTAACTGAGCACACCGAGCGACGATGCCGCGCGCATCAACCGGTACGTGGCCCGTGGATCGCTGCCAACACGCTCGGCGACATCCTCGGCGGTCACGGGACCGTCAGCGAGGTGATCAGGAATGTTCAACTCCGCCAACGCCCGGAGTGTCTGAGCCACCCATCCGCCAGTGAGCAGATGCAACATCGTGTCGGCGGCGTCGGTCATAGCGCGTCCTCTCGTCTCAACTTGGTCGGGCGTCAACGTATGAGGCGAATGCACGCCATTGCTTGAGCGAAAGCGCCACGTTGATTGGACTTCAGTGCCACCAGTGGGCCCACAATGGCGCATGGGTGATGGACCGCTTAGAAGACTGGTCGTGGACGTCACGGTGCCAGGTACTGCCCGTGACGGATTCGACATTCTTCGCAACGAATGGTGGACACAGGTCGGCACGGCGATTCCGCTGCCCCCATCCACCCCGGTTGGTTCCGGCGACTACCGGATCGCCATCGAGCACGCCAAAGTGGACGACACAGTCATCGAGAACATCTACAGCGGCTCGATCGTGGGCGGCACGGGCGGCGAGTTCAACCACCTCAACGACCGCGTCGTGATGCACGTGGTCGATCACGGCGAATGGTGTTTCACCGGCCAGCGCAGCCAGACCAAGGTACCGGGCGGCTGGTTCGTCGTGCGGCACAACGACCCCTCCTGGCAGTTCGAGATCGGTCCGCGGACCACGGCCAAGGTCCTGATCCTGCCGTCGGCGCCGTTGCGGCCATTGCTCAAAGACCGGCATGTGACTGGACCGTCCGATTCAGCCGAAGTCCGGCTGCTCATGGCCCACGCCCGGATGACCGAGGCGACGCTGGAGGACCTCACGCAGGCCGGTGCACACGCCGCCCGCTCCGCGTTGATCGAACTGGTCAAGGGCGTGCTGACGCAGGAAACCGACGGCAGTGAACCGTTGCTGGCCCCAGCGCTGGCACAGGCGGCACGCGACCTGGTGGACAGTCGCCTTGCCGAAAGCGACCTGGCGCCAGGCATGCTGGCGCGGGAACTGAACGTCTCGGTCCGGACACTGCACCGAGCGTTCGCCGCCACCGGCCAGCCGGTGATGGGATACATCCGCCGCAAGCGGTTGGAACACGCACGGCAGGAGCTCGCCGTACGCAGCGTCTCGGAAGTCGCGGCGCACTGGCAGTTCGCCGACAGCAGCCACTTCATCCGCGCGTTCAAGAAGGAATACGGCCAAACGCCCACGGAGTACATCCGCGCAACACGACCGACCCGGAGCTGACGAGGCGGCGAGACGGTCGTGTACGGCTCTTATTCGAACATCCGTCCTTCGGCCTTCTCATTTGCGCGAGGTTGTGACCATGCCTCTAGGCGGGAACATGCAGTGTCGTCGCGCCGGCCGAGAAGCCCATCCCGAATGTCACCAGTAGACTCTCGCCGGGAGGGAGTCCTCCCTGTGCGCCAACCATCAAAGGTACTGAGCTGCTCAAGGTGTTGCCGTAGTGCCGCAACACTTGGTACGCAATTGCGGTCTGCTCGCCATCAGTGGGAACCCCGAGCTCATCACACAGGACGTCAAGGATCCGCCTACTTCCCGTGTGCATTAGCAGTCGGGCAGCGTCCTGTGGACTGCTCAACGCACAGTCTTCACGCGCCAGCAGGTCGCGTACTGCCTTGGTGGCGTAATACAGTCCGCGAGCGGGGACGTCCCGAGTGCGCGTGACAGTCTTGCGCCCGTGAACGATCGGCGCGTCCGATCCTCCGTCCGGGATGGTGCCGAGTTCAGCGTCCTCTGGGCGCACGTTCGTCAAATGCGTGACTGGCCCGAACTGGGATCCATCGCCTTCTGCGGTCATCAGCATGGCCACCGCAGCGTCCCCGAACAGGAAGGCGTTGACGGCATCAACCGTGTCCTGTTGCGGGCCACCTTCGGAGAAATGCAGGCACATGGCCTCGAACGGCCGGTTGAGCGGCGTGTTCGAGTCCATGAACGACATCAGGACAGTCCTGTCCGGATTGCTTGTCAGGTACCAGCGAGCCGTCTCAACTGCTTTGGGCAGGGCAGAACAGCCCATATAGGCCAGATTCAAGGGAACTGCAGACCGTGGAATCTCGGGTAACGCCGTGAACAGGTCGTTTGCCAGTCCAGGCAGTAGGCGGCCGGGACTGGTCGACACACCCAGCACCAGTCCGATCGACCGCGTGGGCAGGTCCGACTTCTCAAGACACCCGCGGACCGCCTGTGCGGCAAGTCGAGTCCCGGTCACGGTGACTTCGGGATCGCTTCCTTTAGCCAGCACATCGGGAAAGTTGGCCAGCACCGAATGTCTGTTCTCGACCCCGAGGTTCGCGACCGATGTCGCGAAACGGTCCGACATTCGGTGCCGAGTCGCATCGAGGAGTTCCGCTGTGCTCCAACGATCTGTGGGGAAGGCGGACGCGATGGACGCGATATAGGGAGACAAGCAAATCCTTCAGTCGTAGAAGAGACGGCCAGCGCAGGGGCCTCGATACAGGCAGCCATAACGAAGACCGGCCAGATCCAGCGCGGAGATCCGAGCTGCGCCGTTGACCCCGCCCGTCACGGCGTCACCTGAAGCATGACCCGGCACCCGTACCGTTCGAACCTGGGAAACCCCGGGACCATCGGAACGGTCGCGCGTCTGATGGTCAGCTAATGACAACGGGAACTGCATCAGGCGCCACTCGTGTTGCTGCAGCACGGCGGTGGGTTTACTCCTCTGGACGGCGCGCCACAACAGGCCCTACGACGCCTCGGATTGTCGCTGCGGCGAACCAGAACCGCTGGCCGGCTCATGCACAGCGACCAGCAAATCGCGCGGCGAGGGTACTGAAGGTGCTGAGATTGGGCGGTCCGGGCTGACGGGTCGAACCGCCCAATCTCACAGGAGGCACGGAGTGCCCCGGATTTCCAGCTTTGAGGTCTGTGTCGCCGATGAGTGCGGGTGCACACTTACTAACGACTCGCGATACTGGGAAGTTGTGGAAGCAGCCCGCGGCGACGTCCTTCGACATCCAGTATCCAGCGTCGTCGGGTGGTGAGGTCGACCAAGTGCCGGAAGACCTCAGCGGTATACCGCTCAGCAGACGCCGCTGATGCCGCCCGGAGATCCAACGTCACTTCGATGTCGTCGACGTACGAGGCAACGTCATGCCGATGTCCTTGTGGCGACATGGCCACCTGCTCTACAGAACCCGAAGCATCAGGCGACTCTTCGTCGGGGCGCCGGTCTTGGCTGATCAGGTCCAGTGTCTTCTTCCACCGTATAGCCTCCTCGGCCAAGATCGGCACAAGCGAGAGCAGTGTGGCGTCGTCGAGTTCTTGGTACGTAGTTGTCCAGTCATTGCTGCTCGATCTGGCGTTGTCCATCCAGGAAGTACCCTCCGGGGCAATACGACTAGGTACGATGCGCGAGCGACTTGGCCGGGTGCGGGCCCGTCGATGGAAACAGACCTTTACTGTCAGTAAAATAGACTACAACCGGATTAGTGTAGGGCGTAAGAAGGTTGGCACGGTGCGGTCGTCGACCGGTAGAGATGGCGACAAGGCTGGCGCTGGTGTTGGTGGCCTCTCGCGAACTGGGGTTGTGGCCGCCGACTGACAACTGGCAATCATCTGCCAAGTCGATCATGATCCGGTGGCGTGCCGCTGGCGTAAGTCTCACTGGGTCGATCAGTGCCCAGTTCCTTTCTCCCAATGGAATGGAGTCAGCATGAGACTCTCGAGACTATGGCGGGCGGCCAGCATCGCCGTCACTCTGTTGCTAGTGGTGGCCGTACCTGCCGTTGCCGCGCCTCGGCTGTCGTGTCCTTCGCTGTGTGTCAGCGGGTGGCGACCGGGATGGAGCATGGGTACGGAGTTGCGGAGTATGCCGGTAAGGCCTATGTCGGTTATGGGAATGGCGAGCTGCGTAAGGTTGACCTCGCGACCGGATCGACCGCCGTACTGGCCAGTGGATTAGGGAATCTGCGTGGTGTAGCGGCCGATGCCACTGGCGTGTACGTCGCCGACTGGAACGGTCGGGTACTGCGGGTCGACGCTGCCAGCGGCGTCGCGCATGTCATCGCCTCTGGGTTGACCCATTTGCAGGGTATGACGAGACACAATGGTGTGACGTACACGGTTGGTGTGAACACACTGTGGCGTATCGATTCGAGTGCCCATGTTGTGGCTACCGGGTTTTGGTTGGCCATGGACGTGGTCATCGACGGCGGCCGCGCGTTGGTCGCGGACGTCAGTGGTCCGATCCGCCAGGTCGACCTCGCAACCGGTGCGGTGTCCACTCTGGTGTCTGGGTTTTATGAACCGACACACGTTGGTGTCACCGACAACGGCACGGTGTACTTCATGGAAGCCGCATCCATCTTGCACCGGATGGAGCCTGGTAGCACGCAGGAGCGCACAGTCGGGCAGCTGAGTGGCGTTTCGGCTACGGACTTCAGTCTCGATCGGTCCGGTCGGGCGCTGATTACTGACCACAGCGGTGGTGGCAATCTCTGGCAGATGACGGTGTCATAGCCGCCTGTGCGTAGGTATCGCCGACGGGCGATGTTGCCGCTCCCACCAGTTGGAGGTGACGACATCCGGCTGGCGGGAACGGCGCGCCGGATGCTGTGCTGACCGCTGCGGGCCCTCCTGCTCAGGGCTGACCATTCGACATTCTGGTTCCTCGCCGTGCGAACGTTGTGACCGACCGCCCACCGCGTGGTCCTGGGTTGTTCCACGTATCGAGCAGTGCGGCGGTCTCGTTCACCGGATCGACGGGCCGCCCGTCACGAATGGCGGTGAACGCGCGCCGGATGGCCTGAATGGTCACTTCCGTGAAACCGTGGCGGGTCATGCCTCGCCGGTTGATCTGGATGTGCCGGGCGGGGGATCCACTAACCACGCAGAACGGCAGCACGTCGTGCAGGACCGCAGTCATGCCACCGATTGCGGCGAGCTCGCCGATCCGCACCCACTGGTGAACCCCTGCCATACCGCCCACCGTGGCGCGGTTACCGATCCGCACATGACCTGCGATTCCGGAGCCATTACCGATCACCACGCCGTCGCCGATACGGCAGTCGTGCGCTACGTGCACCGAGCTCATCAGCATGCAGTCCGCGCCGATGCGAGTCGGGGTCGGACCGGTGGCGCGGTGCACCGTGGCGTGCTCGTGGATTACAGTGCCACGACCGATCTCGACCCGAGTCGGGGTCCGGCGGTCGAAACCAAGGTGCTGAGGATCACCGCCCAGGATCGTGTAAGCGCCGATCCGCGCTTCTCGTGCGATGGTTACGCCTCCGTGCACGACCGCGCCGATACCGACCACGACATCGTCGCCGATCTGTGCACCCGCCTCGACGACAGCAAAAGGTCCGATTTGGACACCGGATGCCAGATTCGCGCCGGGCGAGACCACTGCGGTGGGATGCACGATCGTCACGACAAACCTTCCATTAACGCGTAGGTGGCCCTTGATGTTCATGCGGCACGGAACACGACGCCGACGAGGTGACGGCCGCCGGTTCGACGAAGCGTAGACCGGAACCTCTACTACATCGAATGTGCGGCAGGCAAACGAAATTGACTCCGAGTAGGCAATCTGTATCCGAGGTCAGAAGCGACTGACCTATCGGGCACCGATCCTGAGCGGCCATTGACCACCCTCCGGCAGACCGAGTACCTCTTCTTTCGGTCCGACGGACCGTCCGGCATCGCGGGGGAGACGCCGCCAACCATCCACCTTGGTCTGGTGCCTGGCCCCTGCTGCCTGTTCCAAGCCTTCACCGAGGAGATCATTCATGACGCTGCAAAGCGCCGCCCTCCCAACGGCTCTGCTGACAACAGCGGCGGCCTCCCCGGCGCAGGCTGTGAACTTCTCGCTGGCTGCGATCACTGGTGTCGGTGTGCACAACGCATACCAAAAGGACACGTTTTCGTGGATGATCGATGCACTCGAATCCGGTGCTTCGATGTTGGAAATCGACCTGTGGCAGAACTTCCTCGGCATTGGCCGCTACTCGGTGAGCCACTGGCCCCTCTTCGGCTCGGGAAACAACTGCTCGTCGTCGACTACGTTCGACGGCTTGCGGTCCGGCGAGCGCAACCAGAACCTCGCCACCTGCCTGCGCAACATGCGGCTGTGGCACGACCGCACTCCGGAACACCCACCACTGGTCATCAAACTGGAAGCCAAGAATGGCTTCGACGGCACGGCCGGATTCGGCCCGGCGCAGTTGGACACCATCATCGCTGACGCGCTGGGAGCGGACAATGTCCTCAAACCCGCGGACGTCAAGGGCACGCACCCGACTCTCGATGCCGCTGTCCGAGCGGGCAACTGGCCGGACCGTGACAGCTTGCGCGGCAAGTTCGTGTTCCTGTTGCTTACTGGCGTCTTCGAGGAAAGCAACCCGCTCGACAGATATGACGCCCACCACGAGTACGCCGACCATCTGACAACGCTCGACACCAACCTGCACTCAGCGATGATGTTCCCCACGATCAACGGCGCTTCCGCCGCAGATCCCCGCATCGGTGATAACGGTGGCACGAGGGCGCAGTGGTACGTGACGTTCGACGGCGCGGCCAAAGACTGGTTCAGCATCGACAACCGGTTCTATGTGGACAACCATTACCTGGTCGTGATGTCCGCGATTCATGAGGTTCCACCGGCCATCGACGGGCGTGATCCAGCTGTGCCGGACGCGCACGCGAGGATACGGCAGGCTGCGGCCAAAGGCGCCACGATCGTGTCCAGCGACTGGTCGGCCCGCGAGGTCGTGAGCTTCACCATTCCGCGTGGACAGTCCTTGAGGGACCAAGGAAGCTTTTAACGACAGGAGATATCAGTGACCGTTTCCCACACGCAGGACTCCGTCGATCAGCGTGACGCCGAAGTCGGAGCAGCGCTACGCGCTCCTGCGGGGCGGCCAATCCTGCTCGCCGGTGGCACTGTGCTCACACTCGATCCGGCGGTCGGAAACCTGCTCGGCGACGTGTTGATCGACGACGGGAGGATCGCGGCCGTCGGCGTGGACCTGAAGGCACAGGCAGGTGAGCACGCCATCGTTGTCGATGCGCGCCACGCGATCGTCATGCCCGGTCTGATCGACTCTCACCTGCACGCCTGGCTTGGACAGTTGCGGGGCATCAGCCAGGGACTCGATTTTCCCGGCTACATGCAGCTGGTACACGGAGAAGTCGCCGCACACTACCGCCCGGAGGACATGTACATCGGCAACTTGATCGCAGCGCTGGTGGCGCTCGACGGGGGCGTCACTACCATTCTGGACAACTCGCACAACGCGCGATCATGGGACCACATGTCCGCCGCGGTGCAGGGCCTGGCTGACACCAAGATCCGAGCCGTGCACGCCACCGCCCCTCCAGTCGACGGATCGGTGCCTGTACCGGAGTGGCTGACCACTGTGGAGCGTCTACGGGAACGCCACTTCTCGTCCGAAGGCCAACTGCTCACGGTGCGGCTCATGGACCTCGCACCAACCGAACAGGTCTGGCGGTACGCGCGCGACCACGATCTATGGGTCACCACGGAGATGGGGGCGCACGTCACCAACCTCGGCGATCTCGCGGACGCCGGTCTGTTGACGGAAAAGCATACGTTCAACCACTGCGTTGCCTTGCCTGAGAATGACTGGAAGCGCATCGGCGACGCGGGAGCGGCGGTGAACCTGTGCACCCGATCGGATACCCATTTCGGCCTTGGCCAGGTGGTTCCTCCAGTCGACCAGGCGCTGGACGCGGGCATCACTCCGGGTTTGAGCACCGACAACGAGACGACGTACCTCTCGGACATGCTCGCCGAGATGCAGCATCTCATCACCGTGCACCGCGGACATACATTCGGCCGCGTGGCCGCAGGGGAGCAGGCAGTTCAGTTGACGCCCCGGCAGGTCCTCGAGTTCGGCACGCTGGGCGGCGCGGCCAATTGCGGCCTGAGCCACGTGACCGGATCGCTGACCCCTGGCAAACAGGCCGACGTGGTGCTCCTGCGCAAGACCGACGTCAACACATCGCTGGCCACCAACGCCTTCACCACCGTTGTGGGTTTCGCCAACCGCAGCAACATTGACACGGTCTTCGTGGCCGGTCGAATCCGTAAGTGGCGTGGCCGACTGGTCGGCCACGACTTGGCCTCAGTTCTCAAAAAGGCCGCAGACTCGCGCACGTACCTGATGGAACGAGCCGGCCTGATGGCTGACAGGTTTTGATTCAACAGCAAGCGAGGAGCATGCCGGAGCAGCACCAGTTCACACGTAGAACGGGGGAGGAACCTGTTCGGCCAGCATGACCGACTTCAGCTGCGTGTACATGTCCAGCGTCTCCTTGCAGACCTCACGGCCCAGCCCGCTGTCCTTGTAGCCGCCGAAGGGTGAGCCGTCCACCAGGTTCACGTACTGGTTCACCCACACCTGTCCGGCTTCCAGCCGGTCCGCCGTGCGCATTGCGTTGCGCAGGTTCGACGTGTAGATGCCGGACGCGAGACCGTAGACGACGTCGTTGGCCTCGTGGATCATCGTGTCGAAGTCCTTCCACCGGATCACCGACAGCACCGGCCCGAAGATCTCCTCCTGAGCGATCCTGGTGTTGTTGGTGGTCTCGAAGATGGTCGGTGCGACGAACCAGCCTGCCTCGTGGCCCGGCACCTCGACGCGTTGTCCGCCGGTGACCAGATTCGCCTCGTTCTTGCCGGTTTCGACGTACTGCATGACGCGCTCGCCCTGCTTCTCGGAGATCAGGCAACCGAGCCGCGTGGCCGGGTCGAGCGGTGAGCCGACTTGGATGCGCTGGAACGCATCGGTCAACTTGGCCATGAACTCCGGGTAGATCTCATCGTGTACGAACAACCGTGTACCGGCCAGACACGACTGCCCATTGCAGAACGTGGCGGCGAACGCGGTGTTGTCCACCACTGCGTCCATGTCTTCGATGTCCGGGAAGACGATGTTCGGGCTCTTGCCGCCCAACTCGAGCGACACGGGGACCAGCCGTGCGGCGCCCGCGTGTGCGATGATCCGGCCGACCTCGGACGATCCGGTGAAGGCGAGCTTCGCGACGTCCGGGTGTGCCGTCAGTGCGGCTCCGGCTTCCTCGCCGAAACCGGGCACGATGTTCACCACGCCGGGCGGGAAGATCTCCGCCAGATACTTGCCCAGTTCCATTGTCGACAGAGAGGCGTTCTCGTCCGGCTTGAGCACCACGGTGTTGCCCGCGGCCAACGCGGGAGCCAGCTTGAAGCTCACCATGATCGCTGGGACGTTCCACGGGATGATCTGCCCGACCACGCCGTACGGCTCGCGCTTGGCGATTGCCCAGCCGCCTGGAACGACGTTGTTCCAGCCATCGTGGGTGAGGATCGCAGCGGCGAAGAAGCGGTACTGGCCGATAGCCTGCCGGTAGTCCTGCGGCAGTTCGAAAACCGTGCGGCCGATGTCGCGTGCATCGATCTCGACGAGCCGTGCGGTGTTCTCCTCCAGCCAGTCGGCGACCTTCAGCAACAGCCTGGCGCGCTCGGCGGCCGGGGTCGCCGCCCACGACGGGAAAGCGGCCTTGGCCGCGGTGACGGCGGCGTCGATCTCAGCCTTGCCCGATCGGGTGATGGTGGCCAGTTGCTTGCCGGTGGCGGCTTCGGTGGCCGGGAACGTCTCGTCGGTGAACGCGGTGAACTCGCCGTTGATGAGTGGCAAGTAGTGCGACTCTGTGGTCATCGGAGTTTCGTCTCCTTGACGGAAGAAGGGGTTGGTTGACTGCGGCGCAGACCTTGAGCGCTGGTGGAATTCCGTTGGACGGGATCTCAGGGGATCAGGACTGGCTTGATCGCCTCTCCTGACTTCATCGCCTCGGCAGCGCGCTCGATCTCCTCGAGCGGAAAGGTCTTCACGAGCTCGCCGACCGGAAGCTTCCCCGATGCCACGAGTCCGGCCAGCTGCGGGAGGAACTCCGGCGGGTTCGTCTGTCCTTCCACAATGCCGACTACGCGCTTGCTGTCATTGACAATGTCGGCAACATCCACGGGAGCGGTCACACCAAACGGCGGGACACCCACCACACCAGCGGTTCCACCGCTGCCCAGGCTCCTGATCGCCTGCGCCAGCGCGGTCGGCACGCCGCTGCTCTCCACGACGAAGTCCGGACCACCGCTGGTGAGATCCTTCAGCGCTTCGACCGGATCAGCCGACCGGGAGTTCACGACCTTGGTCGCTCCGAGCCGCTTCGCGAGTTCGAGGCGGGAGTCCTGGATGTCCACGACGATCAGCTCGCGTATCGGCAGCAAAGCCGCTGCCATCACGGCGGCCAATCCGACCGCCCCGGCTCCAAACACGGCGACAGCACTGTCGGCTCCGGGCGTGAGCACGTTGAGGACCGAGCCAACTCCGGTCTGGATACCGCAACCAAGCGGCGCGAGTAGCTCCGGCGCCAAATCAACGGCCACATCAGGCACTGCGACGGTGTTGCGTTCGCGTGCCAGTGCGTAGGTGGCGAAAGAGGATTGTCCGAAGAAGTTGCCGTGGAGCTTCTGCCCGTCATGCCACAACGTCGGGCTGCCGTCCGGTCGGGCGCCGTTGGTGAAGTTGTGGGCCAGGAAGCTCCGGCACCGCGATGGCATGTTCGAGACGCAATTGACGCAGTGTCCGCAGGAGTCGAACGTCAGCATGACCCGATCGCCGACACGCAGGGATGTGACATCCGCGCCGACGCTCTCCACGATGCCCGAACCCTCGTGGCCGACTACTCCGGGCAGGGGGAACGGGAACTCTCCCGCACGTACGGCGAGATCGGAGTGGCACATACCGACCGCTTGGACACGGACTAGCACCTCGTCCGCCCTGGGATCGTCGATCACAACTTCGTTCCGCACGAACCGTGCTCCCGGTTCGGAGACGGTCATCGCGGTAACACGCCGCGTCATCATCGTTGTCCTTCGGTGTGTAGGCACCGGTCTCGGCTCGAACGGCCGCATTGTCAACCTATAGTCATCAAAAATTATAGTCAAGATTGATGACGAAATATTTGTGGCTTGTGCAGCGGCGTTCGGCGTTTGCTGATGCCCGGTGTTGTCGGGTTGCCCAACGAGTCACCTACGGCGAAAAGGGCAGCAAGGAACGGACGGACGGAAACCTCTAGTTATCGCATCGACAGCGCGCGGGAAACTGGGCTGCCTTAGTGGGGCGTCGTGTCGTTGGTGGAACTGAGGGCATTCATGGGCTTCCCACCTGCGGCAGGTGGATCTACGTCGAACGCGACGCGGTCAGTCATTGTCCGTGGGCCGTAGGCGCAGTGCGGCGGACGCGGCGTCGTCGGCGACCATCGGGCCGAGGATGTTGGATGGGTAGCGGTGATACTTGGCGCGGTAGGCGGCATCGATCGTTGACCTGACAGAGGGGTCGGCTACATCGAAGCTGACTGCGCGGTCAAGGCCGCCGGCGCGGATTCGGCCGGTAGGTCGAGCGATGGCGCGCCGGTACCAGGGGTTGGTCGCGCCGAATCCGGAGCGCACGTAGAGGTCGTCACCGACGCGAACGATCCAGATCGTCGTCGGACGGCTGAGCGTGTCGTCTTGGCGTCGGGTAATGATCTGGACCTCTTCGGAGGTTCCGATGGTGTCGAGGTCAGGTGCTGGCCATGTGCCCATCGTCGAACTCCCTTCATGTGAGGAGTGGGCAGTTCGTTGGGTTTCGTCGATGCGCTGTGGCCGTGGCGAGCTTCGAACAGCTCACCGCGGCAGGGTCGGTTCGTACGGGTGGGCGCGAGGGCGTCAGCCGGAACGGTTGCCTGGATCAGAAGTCAATCGCGGCGGCAGTTTCCTTCTGGGTGTCGAGTTCGCTGATGCGACTCGTGAGGGCGCTCCGCATGGCTTCGTAGGAGTCAGAGCCCAGGGCCAGGCGGCGCGGCGCGGGTTCGGTGTAGGCGGAGGCGATGATGGCGGCGGCGACCTTGTCCGGGTCGCCTGGAGCTTCCGCGGTCACGCTCTCAGTGGAGGCCAGGTACTGGTGCAGCTGACCGACGATGGTGCCTGCGTACTCGGGCATTGGCTCGGCGATGTTCAGATTGGCGCCGAACGTGGTACGGACGGCTCCGGGCTCGACCATCGTGATACCGACGCCGAACGTGGCAACTTCGGGGATCACGGATTCGAGGAAGCCTTCGACGCCCCACTTCGACGCGTGGTACATGCTCGCGCCAGGGGTGGTGATGTGGGCACCCATCGTCGAGGTCTGGATGAACCGGCCGCCGCCCTGAGCACGGAAGTGGGGGAGGACTGCCCGCAGCAACTGGATCGGCGCGGTCATGTTGAGCGCGATTTGTTCGTTGATTGCAGCGTCGGTCATTTCCTCGGCACCGCCGACAGCGCCGCGGCCGGCGTTGGAGAAGACCACGTCGACGCGGTACACTCCGTTATTAAATCAACTAGTTGGTTGGATCTGATGAGACAGTAGGACGGCCAGTTGCTGGATGTCAACCATCTAGTTGGTTTAAACTTGGAGGCATGAGCTACGACTCGGCTGCAACTCGCGCCAGGCTGCTGGACGCGGCCTGCGACGAGTTCGTCAAAGTTGGTCTGGCGGGCGGGCGGGTGGACCGGATCGCCGCCGCCGCTTCAGCCAACAAACAAGCGATCTATCAGTACTTCGGTTCCAAAGAGGCGCTGTTCGAAGCTGTTATGGCAGACCGGCTGCGTATCCTCGCCGACGAAGCGCCGTTGACCGCCGACAACTTGCCTGGCTACGCGGGGGCATTGTTCGATGCCCTGGTCGCGGACCCGGGGCTGCAACGGCTGAATCAGTGGCGCACGCTGGAGTTTCCCGACGCCTCGGAGGGCGAGATCGAGACGCACGTGTCCAAGGCGGCCGAGATCGCCGAGCAATACGGTGTCTCGCTCAACGCGGCCACCGACGTCATGATGATCGCGCTGGCCGCGGCGCTCGCCTGGAACAGCACCGCGGCCAGGATCCGCAACCCGCTTGGCGACGAGCCGACTCACCGGTTGGCTGAGTATCGAAGGGCTGTCGTCACGGCTGTGGCCGCGGTGACCGACGCCCTGCTCCGGAGTAACGCGAGCGCACAGCGCGTCGAGTGACGTCATCTGCGTAGGCTTCGGCAACCGATGTGGATGCTTACCAACCTGGCGTCGAACCAGGTCGACGCGGCTGCGGAGGGGGATCGGCCAACAAGCTCCTGGTGGCCGCAATGAAACGGATAGCCGCAAATTTATCGGATTGCTCAGTACTGATGAACATCAAGACTCCCATGAGACACAAAGGACAACTACAGTGCTGCGCCGTACCAGGATCCATCCGATCGCCATGCGGAGGAGCGACAGCAACAGACGCTCATCCGAGCTCTCGCGTCCGCGTCTCCTCCCTGGACTTGGCTAAAATCGGCACGAAGTCAGTACCCCCAGTGCCCTTCTTGGCATGGTCGCGACGCTCAAAACGCCCGATGTACTTCCCCGTCAAGCCAAGATGCTGGGACCGCAGTTCACGCATCGCGCGAACGCAAGCGGTGTAGGACTCTGTCAATTGTGGATGATCAAGTCGTCGTGCGACGAAGTCATACACCGACGGACCAGCTTCCAGATCTCTCACGAATCGCCGGTGCGCCAGCGGCATGTAGGCACGCATCCCGCGCAGGAACGGCCCAGTCAGCTTGTGCTCATGCCGTATCCCCAACCCGGCGTCGAAGGCCTGGATCAACGAGCTCTGCGCCGCATTGCCACCGGCGAACACCAATGGCTCGTCGTGGACGCCTTCGTAGATCACGCCGGGCTGCGGCCAGCCAGTGAGGTACCTGCGCACGCGGTGGTAGAAAACGTACGGATCACACCAGCGTTCGATGTCAAGGATCGCCCGGGTGGTCGCCCGGATCACCGGTTCGATCGCGAGCAGGTCGACCGCGAGTCGGTGTGTGTCGTCCGCGGCGACCGCGTGCTGGGCATCCACCAACAGTGGCAACGCCGGGGCACCGGCCAATTCGACGCCGACTGTGCCGAGATAGAACCACTTCTCATCCACTCCACCGAGAAAGGTCATCTGGGCGTCGATGTTGGTCGTGCTCAACGGTTCATCCGGTGTCAGCCTGCGCCAGTTGTTCAACACGATCGACGAGTGCGTGATGACCGGCGGCCGGTCAAGCAGTGCGGCGACGTGACACCATGGCACTGCGAGCACAGCCGGCACGCGCTGCTGCGGCTGCGGCTCAGCCCAGATGTAGGCGTTGCCCAGACAACACAGCAACAAGTACGCGCGTTCGAGCTCAGGCCCACAGAGCCCGCCAGGGGATAGTTCAGGCATCGCTTCGACTGCCGCACGCAAACGTCCGGTCATGATCAGCGGTGAGATATCCCTGGCCAGTCGCTCCCACGGCGCGAATCGCTCGTCCAAAGCCGACACCGGATCGGCTGCCGGCAGAAACCCAAGTTCCTTGTCCACCGCGTAATCCGTGAGACCAGACACCAGTGGCTGGCCGGCCATCGTGTCCGAGACAACCCTGCCGGGCCTCTCCGGTAACACCATGTGCGACTCCGTTCGTGACACTGGTGACGAGCCATCAGTGCCGTTCAAATGTCCGACCGAGTAAGGATCACCTCTCGAGGTGATGCGGGCAGAGGTGCACGCGCACAGCGTCGGGCAGTGCGCACGCGCGAATCTCACAGTGCCGCCGCCCATCTCGGGAAACCCGGTGAGCACTCATGGGTAGCATTTGCGCGCGGATGCCTGACAAGGAGACGACGTGCACCCGACCTCTGCCGACCTGGTCGACACGCTTGGCCGTGCGGTGCTGCGCATGGTCGTCGACAATGGGCAGCCAATCAGGAACGTGGCCATCTACGATCCCGCTGAGCCACCCATAGCGACGCAGGGAACTCTGCTGCTCGCTCCTGGAGTCGCTCCCGCGGAGCAACCGGCACTGCTACGCGGCCATTCCGCCGTGGTCTTCCGGGCGTCCGTACCTGTCAGCGAGACCCTGCTGCGGACCAGTGCGGAACACCAGGTGGCGGTGCTTGAACTCGCTGCCGGCGTGGAGTGGACCCGGATAGCCGACGACGCACGCGCGGTCATCGCCGCGTGGTCAACGGATCCCAGTACAGCCGATGGGCCGCCGGCCGGCGACCTGTTCTCCACATTGGACGCCGCCGCAGCACTGCTGGATGCGCCAGTTATCTTGGAGGACACCAGACTCGCCGTACTGGCATGGTCGGACCGGCAGGATGAGGCCGATGAAGAACGAGTAACCTCGATCCTGGACCGGCAGGCGCCCGGGTGGCTCGTCGACACTCTCGAAGCGCGCGGTGTGTTCGCCCGCCTCGCCGCATCAGACGAGCCGGCGTTCGTCGAACCCGCTTCCGCGCAGGCGAAACCGCGCATGGCCACCGCCGTTCGGGCAGGCGGGGACCTGCTCGGCTACCTCTGGGCGACGTCGGCAGAACCCTTCGATGCCCAGCGGTGCAATGACTTCGCCCGGATTGCCAAGGCAGTTGCCCGATTGCTCCGTACCGAGCCGGTGGCCCGCCGTGCCGACTTGGTGGCAGCCCTGCTCCACGGCCGTGACACCCGCCGCGCGGCTGCAATACTCGGGATCGCTGCACCTAGTCTCACCGTCTTGGCTGCCCGGTCGACGGGGCCTGGCGACGAGTTCAGGACTGACCGTCGCCGTATCCTGGATCCTCTCACCCTGCACCTGTCCATCAGTCATGCCCAGGCGGTTACGACGTTTCTCGAGGGAACCGCATATGCTCTCTTGCCGTGGCCGACCCCAGCGGACGCTCTAACCGGCACAAAACGGCTCGCTGAAGACTTTCTGCGGCGCGTGGGACATGGACATGAGTTCGTAGTCGCCGTGGGACTTGCCAATTCCCTCGACGAGGTCAGCACCGCGAAGGAAGAAGCGGATCTCGTACTGCGCGTACTCCTGGAGAACCCGAAGACGCCCACTGTGGCCGCATTCGCTGACGTGCAAAGTGCCTACATCTTGTCCGAACTCGCCCGCGTACTGCGGCACGCAGGCCGCCAGTTGGACGGACCGGTTGACCAACTCGCCGCTCACGACCTCGAACAGCACACCGATCTGTTGCCGACGCTCAGCGCCTATCTGGATTTCTTCGGTGACGTGAAACGTGCGGCCGACCGCCTGCACGTGCACCCCAACACGTTCCGGAACCGGTTGAACCGAATTCAGGAACTGACCGGCTTCCACGCAACCGACCCGGACGCCCGGTTCCTCGCTGAATTACAGCTTCGTCTTCGCGCGAGCAGCCAGAGTAACGACGCGGGTTAGGCCAAAGCCCCGCCCGAGACACGCTGGTGTCTACCGGCGTGCACACGTTCAGCGTCTTCTGAGACCGATGCGGCCACCGTCCTAATGGGACAACATAGGACGTTAGGTCAGTACCGCTTGTACGGAAGGGCTGATTTCCCCGGCTCGCACAAGGAAATCGCTAGCTTGACCGCATGAGAAGAACAGCAGCCGCGATCGCGGCGGTCATTGTGGCGTCACAGCTCGGTTCCATGCCTGCCCAGGCGCACGACGAAGTACCCGCATCCACTCTCGTGTGGACTGACTGTGGCGAGAGAATCCAGTGCGCTACCGCGCAAGTACCCTTGGACTACAGCAAACCACATGCCGAGACCATCGACCTCGCGGTGACACGGGTCCCCGCGACGGACCCGGCTCGGCGGATCGGGGCACTGGTCCTCAACCCCGGCGGCCCGGGTGCCCGGGGGGTCGAATTCGCCCAAGCCGCCGAGACGTTGTTCCCGGACTTACTGCGACGCTACGACATCGTCGGCTTCGACCCGCGCGGAGTCGCCCGAAGCGGGAAGGTGCGGTGCCTGACCCAGCCGGAGACACAAGCAGTGCACGACGCCGCCAAAGCCCGGCCGACGAGAGCCGACTTCGCGCGCACCGCCCGGCTGGCCCGGCAGTTCGGCCAGCGGTGCCTGGAGAACACTGGCGAGCGGCTGCTCGGCCATCTCGGTGCGGTCGACGTCGCGCGGGACATGGACCAATTGCGTCAGGCCCTGGGCGAGCGGAAGCTGAACTTCTACGGCCTGTCCTACGGCACGTACCTCGGCACGGTGTACGCCAACATGTTCCCGAACAAGGTCGGCCGGATGGTGCTGGACGGCGCCGTAGACCCACATCTATGGGTCAACGCGCCGCTGGAGTTCGACCGGCAGCAGGCGATCGTCCTCGATAAGGTCTTCAACCGGTTCTTCGACTGGTGCAAGGCAACCCCGGCCCAGTGCGCCTTCGGCGGCGGCGACCCGAAGCGGGCACTGGAGGAACTGGTCGACAAGCTGGAGGCGCACCCGCAGCAGGTCACCGAGAACGGCCGGACCCGGGTGGTGAACGGCTTCACTGTGCTCCTCGAAGCCATGGCCCTTCCGTTCAGCCGGGACCTGTGGCCGGCGGCCGCCGCTCGACTCGTCCGGGTCGCGAACGGAGAGGTAAGCCTGATTGGTGCAACCAGCGCGAACGAGCGCTTTACCGACTTCGACGCAGCAAGCGCCGCAATCGAGTGTGCCGACCGTCGCTATCCCAGCCTCGCCGCGGTCAAGGCGAACATCGAAAGAACTGCGGCGGAGGCACCGCTTTTCGGTCGCATGCTCGGCTACGCACCCGTGGCCACCATGGAGATCTCCAACGGTCCCGTCTGCGCGCAGTGGCCAGTGCGGCCCAAGGAGCGCTACACAGGGCCGTTCGACGCCGCCGGCGCGCCGCCGATCCTCGTGGTCGGTGCGACTCACGACCCGGCAACGCCATACCAGTGGGCCGTCAATTTGGCGAACACGTTGCAGAAGAGCCGGTTGTTGACCTCCGACAGTGAGAGCCACACGGCGTTCGGGTCGACGAACCCGTGCGCCGACGCGCACGTGTACGGCTGGATGGCGGATGGCGTGCTACCGCCCGTCGGCACCATCTGCACACCAACGGCCTAGGTTGAGTAGCCGGAGGGAATTACCCTCCGGCTCTCGCAGATCTGTGGCTGACAGTCGACCGGCGTACGGGGAGCGTTGTCTGTTCACTGGTTCTGGCGTAGGCGTGGGCGAACCACGTGGCAAGTCCGGCGGGGTCACTCAGCTCCATCAACTTGGCTTGGCGGGTGCGGTAGTCGGCCATAATGTCCTTCTCGGACATGTGCAGAGGAGTATTCACCAGTCGCAGCAACCAGTCTGAGAAGCCAACAGCACGGCGCACGTCCGTTAGGCGGTCGTCGGAGTAGGCGGCGAGGCGTTTACCGCCGTCGTGGGAGCTTGCGATGATGGCCGACGCCAACGTGTCGGCGTCCGCAATCGCCAGGTTCATTCCCTTGCCGCCAGTGGGCGGCAAGGCATGCGCCGCGTCACCGAGGAGATGAATCGGACCGTGCTGCATGGGCAGGTGGGTCCTGGTGCTCATCGCCAGGGTCGAGCGCTGCCGCACGCGCCCTGGTGCGATATCGGGCATTCGGTCGCGAAGGCGTTGCCAGATCTGCTCGTCGGTCCAGGCATGAGGGTCTTCGCCAGTGCCGTATTGCAGGTAGAACCGGGACTGGACTGGGTTGCGCGGCATCTCGCCGGCGAATCCGTCCGGATGCAGGACGTAGACCAGACGTGGTGAAGGTGTGGGAACATCGGCCAGTAGCGTCAGCCATCGGTACGGGTAGCGTCGTTGCTCTGGAGTTGTCGGCATGTGTTTATGCCCGATGCTGTGTGATCCATCGGCACAAGCCACCACATCGCAGCTGACGCGCCGAGGTCCGGCGGACAGCGTCACGGTCGCGGAGGTCTCGCCGTCGACCGTGATCGTTTCCGCGGTGGTCTCGAAGAGCAGTTCACCGCCACCGGCGAGGAACGCCTCGACGAGGTCACGGACCAGCAGATGCTGGGAATAGACCCGATGGCCGATGCCGCCGTTGAGCTGCGCGTAGGCAACGATCACGCGTTCAGAGCCCGCACGGAACTCGCACGTCTCCTGGATCTGCCCATGAGCCAGCAGGCCGGCCGCGAGGCCAAGCCGTTCCAGGATGAGCCTGCTGCAGTGGTCGGTGATGCCCGCGCGGACCTGCTGCTCGATGTGCGAGCGGCTGTGCCGTTCCACGATCAGGCAGCTCACACCGGCCTGGCGCAAGGCGTTGCCCAGCACCAGGCCAGCCGGACCGGCTCCGATGATCACCACACTCCGGTGCACGGTGTCAGACCGTGCCGACCATGACGGCGTTGGCACTGATACCGGGAACATCGACGCGCACGACTTGCGTGCACCCGGCCTGGGTCAACCACTGGGCATATTCGGCGCCCGTGTAATTCTGGCCGCGTTCGGTTTCCACCAGCATCAGCAGGTTGAACATCGCCGCGGGAACCGGGCCGGTCTTGTCGTCGTCCATCAGCAGTTCGCTGACGATGATCCGGCCGCCCGCAGGCAACGCGGCGTGGACCTTGCGCAGAATTCCCAGATTCTCCTCGGCACTCCAGTCATGCAAGACCGACGAGAGCAGCGCCGCATCGTGTCCTTCGGGCAGTGCCGCATCGTTGAAGAAGTCGCCGCCGACACACGTGATCCGGTCGCTCAACCCTACTTCGGCGATTCTGGCCGAGGTCTGCTCGCACACGAACGGAAGGTCGTAGACAGTCGCCGTCAACTGTGGGTACTGACGGCAGAGCTCAATGGTGTAGGCGCCGCCGCCCCCACCGACATCGAGCAGCTTGCGCACTGACGAGAAGTCGTACGCCTGAGCCAAAGCCTGTGCCGTGAACACCGACAACGAGTGCATGGCCCGCCAGAACAAGCGCACCATACCTGGGTCCCCAAGGTCAAAAATGGACGATCGGGCCCGGGGATCCCACGTGGTGGGCCGATTGTCGGTCACCGCGTTGGACAGTTTCATCCATCCGTCGTAGACACGTTCGTCCAGCATCAAGATGTAGTCGCCGAAGTAGTACCGGCCACGCGGGAGGAGATAGTGCTGCGACAACAGGGAATTGG
Source organism: Kibdelosporangium aridum (assembly GCF_900176515.1). Lineage (GTDB taxonomy): Bacteria > Actinomycetota > Actinomycetes > Mycobacteriales > Pseudonocardiaceae > Kibdelosporangium > Kibdelosporangium aridum. The sequence continues at coordinate 35,868 of NZ_FWXV01000014.1, read as the reverse complement.
TGTATCGAGAACCGTCCTTGACCAGTAACCCCAGGCTCGTGCAGCCGATGAGCAGCATCTCGGCCGGGCGGGGATGCAGGCCACGCTTGGCCGCGAACTCCTCGGCGGTCAGTCCGCCCTGCTCGGCGATCAGGGCGAACAGTTCCATCCGTACGGCCACCGACAGGGTCTTCGCCGCGAAGACTCCGGAACTGAGCTCCATCAACGGGAACGGGCCGGGAACCGCGGTCATGTGGTGGCCTCCCGGTACAGTCCGAGCCACGGTTCAGCGGTGATCCGGATGTCGCCCATCGCGGTGTCGGGCCCGAGCGGGTCCCGCCAGATGTTCCACACCGGCGACATGTCGATACCACCTATGTATTTGAGATTCGCTTTGGCCGCGTCGTCCTTGGCGTTCTCGGCCGCTTCGACAATGGCGGCGGTCGAGACCCGTCCTTCGGCGTCGGCGGCTTCCCGCACGTCCGTCAGTCCGGTGCTGATCCGCGTGAACGACTGCACTGGCCGCTCGCTGTGGCCGTCGTCGTGCACGAGTAGCTGGGACTTGCCGAAGTAGTCGTCCATCCCGATGTAGTCCCGGTACATCCGGCTGACCAACACCAGCATCCTGGAGTATGCCCTTCGGTAGGTGTAGTCGAAGAACGCCAGCGCCTCCTGCTCCGGCATGTCGTCACGCAGGATTGTGGCGATCGATGCCGCCCCGACCATCGCGCTGTACTGGGCGAGATGGACTCCAGTGGACAGCAGGGGATCGAGGAAGCACGCGGCGTCGCCGATCAGGATGTAGCCGGGGCCGCAGAAGCGCTCGGAAACGTAGGAGTATTCCTGCTCCGCACGCACTTTGCCCTCGAACTGGGCGCCTTTCAGCAAGTCCCGCAGGCTGTCCGGTGCGTGCACCATGTCCAGGTAGTACTCGTCGAGTGTGTCGAAGCGTTCGCGTGATTCGGTAAAGCGCTGCTTGTGCGTGACCAGTCCGACGCTCCACCGGTCGTCCGCGAGCGGGATGTGCCAGTACCAACCGTCGGGTGACGAGATGACGTTGATGGCACCTTCCGGGCTGTTGGGCAGCAACCGCGCACCCGTCCAGTAACCCCAGATCCCGACGTTCTGGAATAGTTCGTGCGGAGTGCGCATGTCGAAGTGCTTCTTGCCCAGCACACCGGTCCGCCCGGAAGCGTCCACGAGAAAGTCGAACGTCGTCGTCCGTATGACGTCACGTTCGTCCTGCTGTGTCCATTCGACGGCCATCGGGCGGTCGCCGTCGAAGATCACGTTGCGGACTGTCGCGCCTTCGGTGACTGTGGCGCCTTGCTTGGTGGCGTTGCGCAGCAGGATGTCGTCGTACGTCGCCCGATCGACCTGCCATGACCACGCGTCCTGATCGACCAGTCGCCGCCAGTCCAGCAACCACTCGTCCTGCTCCCACCGGAACACCGAGCCGCGCTTGACCGTGAACCCGGCTTCGGCGACCGCGTCGAACGCCCCAGACAACCTCAGTGTCGGCAGGCACGAAGCGAGCAGCGACTCGCCGATGTGATAGCGCGGGAACACCTCGCGCTCCAGCAAGAGCACGTTGAAACCGTTGCGGGCCAACATCGCGGCGGCTGTGGAGCCAGCCGGACCACCGCCGATGACCAGGATGTCCACGTCCTTGTCCGAGTCAGCCACCCTCACCGCTCCGCGTCCGCGAAAACCCGCTTAAGCCCCAGCCGAGGTGTCGTGACAAGCCGGTACTCGCTCGATTCTGCGTCCCGCAACGGGTTTTCCAGGACCGACGAGAAATCCGGCCTACCGTCTACAACGGACACCCTCTCCTGTACCTGGAACGCTTCGTCGACCAGCCGTTCGGTGAGCACGCGGGTCGAGGCGTCCTGTGCCTCCCGCATGTCCGACACGCCGGCGATGATCTCCACAAATGACAGGGATTTCGCTCGTTCGCCCGTGCCCGAGGTGTCCACCAGCCGGTCGGAGGTATGGAAGAAACCGTCCTTGCCCAGATAGCGCTCATACATGACGCTTACCAGTGCCAGCAGGCGTGTGTAGGCGCGCCGGTAAGCGAATTCGAAGTAGGTCAACGCTTCGGTTTCGGAAACCTCGCCACGGCTCACCGAAGCGATACTGGCTGCCGCGTTGAACGCACTGTAGAGGGCGAGGTGCACGCCGGACGACAGGAGCGGGTCAAGGAAGCACGCCGCGTCACCGACGATCATGTAGCCGGGACCGCCGAACCGGCCACCCACATAGGAATAGTCCGTCTCGACCCGAGCGGTGCCGAGGTACTCGGCGTCAGCGACCAGGTCCCGGACCGCGGGGGAATTCTTGACCAGCGACAGGAAGATGTCGTCGAGCGTGTCGTGTCCGCGCCTGAGCTCGGCGAACGTGTCCTTGCCTGTCACGAAACCGACACTGGTCCGCCCACCGGAAAGCGGGATGATCCAGAACCACCCCTCCGGCGTGGAGATGATGTTGATGCCTCCGGTGGGTGTGTCCGGCAGCACTTTGGCGCCACGCCAGTAGCCCCAGATCGCTACGTTACGCAGGTTGACGTGCGGGTGCCGGTCCTTGAAGTGCTGGGCGCTGAGCAAGCCGTTGCGACCGGTGGCGTCGATGAGGAAGTCGAAGTCGTCGACGGTGAACGAATTGCCGTCCTGGTCGTCGCACTGCACAGACGTCGGTCGATCGCCTGCGAACACGACCTTTTTGGCGGTCACTCCCATTGTGACCGCGACGCCGTTGTCCCGTGCGTGGTTCGCCAGCAACAGGTCGAACTCCGCGCGATCCACCTGCCATGACCGAGAACCGATCTGTGCGCCCCAGTCAAAGACCCAACTGTCGTCGTCCCACCGGAACGCTCCGCCATGCTTGATGACGAATCCGTGCGCGTCCAGCTTCTTCGCCACCCCGATCTGCTCGAGGATCGTGCGGCAGGAAGGCGTGAGCGACTCGCCTATGTGGTAACGGGGAAACTGTGCGCTCTCGATCAGCTGGACCGCGATTCCCTGCTGTGCCAAGGCGGTGGCCGCGACCGATCCGGCCGGCCCGCCGCCCAGCACCAGAACTCTGGTGTGTTGTGTCACTTCGATCCTTTACCCCATTGAATGCGTCCCCCATCGAGTGTTCACGATCCACGCCGGCATGGGGCCGGATACAAGTAAAGGTGACTGACTGTTGCCAACCCTGCTGTCCCGCTCTCGTTGCGCGACAGCAGGGTTCAGCATCGTGGACCCAACGTACCAGTTGCGTGAGATGTCTTCAGTTGCAAAGAACTTGTCCGCAAATGGCAATTGAGGCGTCGATGACTGCGCCTACCGTGCTCACACACGAAGAAGTCTGTCGGCGGTCGCACGGCCGAAGTAGGACGAGCGCGCCCAGCACATCGGGTCGGAGCGGTCCCATCTCGACCGTTGGTGAGTCGTGCTGAACCCTGTCGAGCACGACTCACCGAGCTGATCGCAGGACAGGCCCGCGCACTACCGGTTCACTGAGTGGTTTGTCGGGTCAGTAAGGCCGGCGAGTGGCGTGCAGCGGATGCTGTCCAGCCCGAGACCGCTTTGCAGAGCTGTCACCGTCCGCAGGGACGGCGACAGCTCATTATTGGGACGGCTCAGCTGTACTCAGGACGAAGGCGGTAGCTCGCGACGCCCCACCCATCGAAGTCTCCCGAGTGGACGGCGCCTACGATTACATAGTATCCGCCGGTCTGACCCGGAAACCCCGTCGTGCAGTCAGGATTGAAGTAGATCTCGGCATTGACCGGTGCGATATTCACAACGGACTTGGGCCGCTGCGGCAGATTCACGCAGACGTTGGTGACCTTGTAGTCGACCGGAATCTCGGTCCCCGTGAGATTGCGTCCCATGTAGAACTTTACGAAGTATCCGGGATCGGACTGAGCGGCCGCCACGGCGGGCTGGGCCACGGCAACTGAGCTGAGTGCCGCGACGGCAGCCGCTGCGACGGCGAAAGATTTGCGACGAACGGACATAGTGATCTCCTACCTCCAAACAGTGGATGGGTGGTACTCCACGTCAAAGCGATAACCAAGTCGCCATAGCGATTTCGAACTTGTCCAGCTACGTCGACCGCGCGGCGAAGTCCGAGGAATGGCAGATCTTGTCAACTCGTGGAGAAGGTGAACCTTTTCGGTAAGGTTCACTCGTCGGCGACAGCACGGCTGTGGCCGTACACAATTCACGGCCTGCGACCGGGCGCCGTCGGCTCGAGGAGCGTGGTCAGTCGATCATGGGGACGACTCGGTAGCTCATCGCGGGGAAGGGGAAGTTCCCTGCGTGGAGGCTGCCGAGGATGAAGTAGATGTCCCCGGGCTGTCCCGGAAAGCCTTTCACGCAGTCGGCGTTGAAGTAGATTTCGAGGTTGACCGGTGCGATGTCGATACCAGATTTGACTGGCTGTGACAGGTTGACGCACTCGCCGGTGATTTCGAGGCTTATCGGCGTCTCGGTTCCGGTGAGGTCGGGTCCAGTGTAGAGCGATACGAAGTATTCGGGGTCGGACTGGGCGGTCGCGGCCGCTGGCTGTGCGACTGCGGCCGAGGTGAGTGCCGCGACAGTCGCTGCTGCGATGGCGAACGACTTGCGACGAACAGACATGGCGATTCTCTCTTTCAGAGAAGTGGATGAGTCTGGCTATCCGTCATGTCGACCGGACGAACTTATCTCCGATTATGTGACCTGGCACAGTGCGAGGTTGTGGGGATGGCGGATGTTTGCCATAGCGGGTCAAACGGTGAACCCGCCACGTCGATGTCACTTTCGATCTTTGTTGCTGCTTCTCGTGTGGAACCCCATGCAGTACATAGCCGTGCGGTAGTGGACCCCATTTGTCATGGTCGGGACTCTTCGCCACTGCGGTGAGCGCCGTCTACGCATGTGCATCGGACCGCCCGTCTTATCGACCACGTAATCGGCCGGTGAGACATGCTCCACGGTTAACGTGAACAGTTGATCCTGGTCACCGCCCGCGCGTCGGCATCCGGGTAGACCTGTGCCGGGATGCTTCTGGAGGGCAGGACATTTGGCCCAGCGGATCGGAAAGCGTGTGGATATCGGGTGTTCAGGCAGATAGGCGAGGCGGAGGGATTGCGCCCCGCCACGGCTGAACGGACCGTGAAATGGCCAGATGGAATATTCCACTTGGGTCTTCACTTCGCGGTAGGCGCGTCCCAAGATGTCTGCTGACGATGTGATCATGGGTCGTCAGTGGCAGAACGTCGTCTCTCGTCCCCCTGCAGTCGTTCCCGGAGCCGCCTGATGTCCGCTAGATTGTCCCGCCGTACCTTTCTGCTCGGCACGGGTATGGCCGCTGTTGGCACCGGTCTGTCCGGGTGTGGACTCCTTGACGGATCGTCGTCGAACGATGCGGCAAGTGCTACCCAACTTGGCGTGGTGCGGCTGGGGATGCAGGCCACGACCGTCGCCGCGTCCGCCAAGCTCGCGGAGCGCAAGGGATATTTCAGCAAGGAGGGCATCAAGGCCGAGTTCACCATTTTCGAGGCCGGTCCCAAGGCGGTGCCGAGTCTGCTGGGCGACGAAGTGGACATGTGTGTACTGAACTACGTGTCGCTGTTCCAGGGACTGGAGAAGAAGACGTTCGACTTGGTCGTCGTCGTGGACGCGAACGAGGCCACCCGCGAGTCCTGCCAACTGCTGGTCAGCAACGACATCAAGGCTCCGCAGGACCTGATCGGCAAGCAGATCGGCATCCACGCCTTCGGCAGTGTGAACGAACTCCTGGTCCGCGCGACCCTCGCCGACAACCAGATCGACCCGAACTCGGTCAAGTACGCCGCCGTGCAGTTCCCTGACGTCGGCCAGTCGATCGCGAACGGCCAGATCGCTGGCGGCGTTGTGATCGAGCCGTACCTGACCCAGGCACAGCAGAGACATGGGCTGAACTCGGTGATACCGATCGTGGCTGGATCGACCGCACAGTTCCCGTTGGCTGGCTGGGTGGCCAAACGCACGTGGGTGGAGAAGAACCCGGAGAAGGTCAAGGCCTTCCAGCGAGCCATGATTCCCGCCCAGACCGACGCGTCCAATCGCAACGAGCTCGCCGGCGTGCTGCCCGACCTGGTCAAGATCAACAAGGATCAGGTCATGCTGTTGCACCTGGATACGTTCCCCACAAGCAACTCCGCCACCCGGTTGCAGCGGGTACCGAATCTGATGAACGCGATGAAGGCGCTAGGCCAGCAGTTCGACGCGAAAACTCTGATCTTGCCGACGCCGTCGGTGGCCTGACCTCAATGCGATCGCCCATCCGCAGTGTGTTCGGTCTGGTCGTTCTCCTGGCCATCTGGGAAGGGCTCAGCGCGACCGGCGTACTCGACCGCGACGTCGTGCCGCCACCGTCCGAAGTGGCCACTCAGTTCGTGGTGCTGCTCGGTTCCGCTTCGTTCGCAGTCGCGGCGGTGTCCACATTGCTTTCCTGGTTGATCGCAATAACCCTGGCGGCACTGATAGCCATCCCGCTGGGACTCGTGCTGGGCACGGTCCGATCACTGCGCACGTTCACCGGAGTGGCGGTGGAATTCCTGCGCCCGTTGCCTGCCGTCGCATTGGTCCCACTCGTCACGTTGCTGGTTGGGAGCGGCGCGGCCACCAAGATCACGGTGGCTGCGTTCGCGGCGTTGTGGCCGATCATGCTCAACACCCGGCACGCGGTCGGCGAGATCGACCCTGCACGCCGGGACGTCGCCCGCGCGTTCGGCACGTCCAGGCGATGGATGCTGGCCGGTGTGGTCCTGCCCAGCATCGCGCCCTTCGTGCTGACCGGGATCCGGTTGTCGGCGGCCGTCGCTCTTGTCGTCGTGGTGAGCACGGAATACGTGGTGGGCGGCGGGATAGGCATCGGCCAACTGGTGGCGGTGTCCGGCCGCGGGGCGGGCCGGATGGACATTGTCCTGGCCGGAGCCGCCTTCACCGGCCTGGTCGGCCAACTCGCCAACGTGGGGATCATTGCCGCACAACGGAAATGGCTGCACTGGGCACCAGCGGGAGGATCGGTGTGATCATCACGATGTCATCTCCCGAGCAACCGTCTCGGCCGACCCGTCGCCGCGCCAGCACCAGTCAGCGAAGAGTCACCGCGATGAGTTGGCTGGCCGCGTTGGCAATGCTGGGCGTCTGGCAGGCGGTGACTGCCGCCATCCAACATCCGTACTTCCCCACGCCCGCGATGATCGCGGACACCGCATGGCACATCTGGTTCTCCGGTGCCGACGCGTGGCGTACCGACATCCTGCCCAGTGTCGGCCGACTGCTCACTGGCTGGCTGCTGGCTGCAATGGTCGGCGTGCCCGCGGGTCTCGCGCTGGGACGATCGCTCACGGCCACCGCCTATGCGTCGATGGTGCTGTTCCTCGCCAGAGCGACGCCGGCAACCCTGTTGCTGCCGGTCTTCCTGCTGATCTTCGGCATCGGGTCGGCGATGGAGACCGCGATCATCCTGTGGGGCTCGATCTGGCCGATCCTGTTGAACACGATCGACGGCGCGCGTGCCGTGGACGACGTGCAGACCGACACGGCACGTGCGTTCCGCGTCAGCCGTCTGCAGTGGGTTTTCCTGGTGGTGGTTCCTGCCGCTGGTCCCAGGGTCATGACCGGGCTGCGGATGAGCCTGGGACTGGCGATGATCCTGATGGTGGTGTCCGAGATGGTCGGCACCGGAAGCGGGATCGGGTTCCGCCTCACCACGGCGCAGAACCAGTTCGCCACCGTGGAGATGTGGGCGTGGATCGTGCTGATCAGCATCGTCGGCTACGTCCTGAACACCCTGCTGCGCCTGGTAGAGCGGCGGATTCTCGCGTGGCACCTCGGGTTCACGCGGCAGGCCGGACACTGAGATGCCAGCACTGACAGGGAAGAACGGAGCTGTGAACCTGACCGTCGTGGACGCTGTGCGCGAGCTGATGCGGGCATGGCAGTTGACCAAGGTGTTCGGCAATCCGGGGTCGACCGAAGTGCCTTTCCTCGCTGACTGGCCTGAAGACTTCGACTACGTGCTCGGGCTGCAGGAATCTGTGGTGGTGGCCATGGCCGATGGCTACGCGCAGGCGAGCGGCCTGCCAGTGGTGGTGAACCTGCATTCCGCGGGTGGCACCGGGCACGCGATGGGCAGCATCGTCACCGCCTACCACAATCGCACGCCGATGATCGTGCTCGCGGGCCAGCAAGCACGATCATTACTGCCGATCGACCCGTTCCTGAGCGCTTTGGAACCCACCCATCTACCACAGCCGTACGTCAAGTGGAGTGTGCAGCCCGCCAGGGCGCAGGACGTGCCAGCCGCGTTCGCCAGGGCGTATCACGTGGCGACTCAGCCGCCGTGTGGTCCGGTGCTGGTGTCTGTGCCGTCGGATGACTGGAACCAGCCAGCCGTCTCCATATCGCCGCGCCCGAGGATCGGTGGCGATTTCGCCGACACAGTCGCACTTGATGCCGTCGCGACCAAGATCGCAGCAAGCACGCAGCCCGTGGTCGTGGTCGGTGCTGCCATCGACGCTGACCACGCAGTATCTGACATGGTCCTGCTGGCCGAACGCATCCAGGCTCCGGTGTGGGCCGCACCGTTCTCGGCCCGTTGTTCCTTTCCCGAGGATCACTCGCTGTTCGCCGGATTCCTACCGGCGGCACGGCAACCGTTGGCCGAGACACTCGCCGGGCATGACCTTGTCGTCGTGATCGGCGCTCCGGCGTTCACCGAGCATGTGGTGACCGAAAAGGACGGTCCGGATCTGCCGCCGCTGATTCTGATCCATGACGACGAACAGGTTCTTGCCCGCGCTCCACATGCCATCGCGGTACGCGCGACGCCGGGTGCGGGGATCCGGCATCTGTTGTGCGGCGTCACCGAATCCGCATCACCTCGCCCGCCGATACGGCAACACACTGCGGCGCCAGAACCGCCTGCGGCAGGCGAACGAATGAGCGGCGCATACGTGCTGCACACCATCAGGCAGACGATGCCGACCAACACCCTGATCGTCGAGGAAGCGCCCAGTCACCGGCCCGCGATGCACCAACATTTGCCGATCACCTTGCGCCAGACCGGGTTCCTCACCGGAGCAAGCGGTGTGCTCGGATATGGTCTGCCAGCGGCGATCGGGGCCGCGATGGCCGCACCCGACCGATCCGTGGTCGCGATCATCGGCGACGGCTCGACCATGTACAGCGTCCAGGCACTGTGGACAGCGGCTCGTTACTCGGCGCCGCTTACGGTCGTGGTCATGGACAACGGCGAGTACGCCGCGGTGGCCAATCACAGCAACCGGCTTGGTGTGTCCGGCGTGCCCGGCATCCAACTCGGTGAGGTCGATTTCAGAGCGCTGGCCAATGGCCAGGGATGCCAAGGCGTGCTGGTGAGCGATCCGGTCGAGCTGGCCCGCGCGCTCACCGACGCGGTATGTGCCGACGAGCCGACTGTCCTACATGTGCTCGTCCAACAAGCTAGAGCAACCCTGCCGAGATAGTCGCGGCGACCGGGGCCGTCACTGTCGTCCTGAACGGGATTCCGTTCCCCGGCAAGCCTCACACCGCGCGGATTTTCCGAAGCCTAGTCGCCACGGGTCAAGGCCGAGCACATTCGCCACACGCACGACTTCGTCGAATTCGTGCAAACCGCGTTTCCCGCTTTCGATCTTGGACACTCGCCCCTGAGTGAATCCCAGCACGCCGCCGAGCTCGACTTGGTTCAGCCCGGTGTGCCGGCGAACCGCCCGGAAAACAACGCCGAAATCCCGGCGATTGAGTGCTGCGCAAATCATCTGCTGATCGAAAAAGTTCTCCGGCAGCAATTGACGAACCGTCAATACGTGTGCGCACGATCCGTCCTTGCGGTCGTCCCGCTGATTCGGTTGATGGCTTGGTGTCGGCATATCGAACTGGTGTGATGACGTCGGCGCGTCGGTTGGCTCACGCCGCCTACTGTTGTGGAAACCGAGGTCCTCGTCCGTCGGCACGCCCAGGACCAGCCGCAACGCCGACCGGACGTGCTGGTCCTTGGGCCAGTGGGTTTCACCACGTTCCAACCGCGAGACATGCCTGGTTGTGAACTTGGAATCGGAACCGAGACGGCGCAACTCTGCCCGCACTCGAGTGGCCAATTCACCCCTGGTCGGCGGTTGTCCTGGAAACAGCACGGATTCAATGCGTTCCCGCGCCTGAATGAACCGGACGTTCTTGACCGGACGGTGGAGCGACACGCCTGAATGCCCCCAGGGACCTCTGTTAGTCGACCTGATCGGCCACCACTCAAGTTGCCATCATTCTCAGGATCATAGCCCTGTTCGCGACCGATGAGAACAACTTCTGGCGATTTCTTGGCAGTCTTCGAGCGAGTCAGGCGGTGACGTCATGAACTACCCGCTGCGGACATGTCAAGTCGCGATGCGACGCCCCAGCATTTCGCCCCGTATGAATGCCGTTGAATCGTCAGCACTGCAGTTTTACGAGCATCCGGATGACATGTGCTTCGACTGAGCGCGAGGAGCAACGGCACGCCTCGGTTGCGATCGAGCAGGACGCCCAGCTGCGTATGGGCTCATGGGCCCCGTCGTGGATACGCGAAGGCGTCCTGCTCGACGAACGCCCGCCGGAGCGCCGCACTGGCCTCGATCGCAGCCCTTCTTAGTCCAGCGACACACAGGCGCTCACGCAACGCGTCCAACAGCGACACGGCGGTATCCACACCCAACTGTTCAACTTCACCAATGACTTCAAGTCCGATGTCCAGCCCGACCTCTTCCGTGCTGAGGCGCCACTCCGGAAGACCGACGGCGCGGAGGTCGCGCCATCAGCGGATGACGAACATGTTAGACACATCTGGTCAACATTGTCTATATCGACAATGTTACTGACGGTATGTCCAGGCTTGAGTGCGTCCGAACGCGTCGCGACCGTGCTGTATGACGACGTTGGGCAATCCCAAGCGCTGGCCACTGTAGCGGCGTTTCGTTGATACATCCCTCCCATGCGGCAGTCGGGTGCACCTCTCGGTCTGTCGTGACCGCGCCGGAACAGACTGTAGATAGCTGTGACAGTAGTTATGAGCCATTGACTACTGACAGGTTGGCGGCTTACCTTGAGGCCAAGGACGCCACGCAGGGTAGGGGTACGGCCGCGTCGTTCTAGGCGAGTGACGAGCTCGACAATGTGTACGACATGACCGCATGGCAGGCTTTCGCCTCTTGCTTAGCTTCGTCTCCGTTACCAGTAGGCGACTGGCAGATCATGTGGTGGTAGACGAGAGCGCGCCGACGTGGACAACTTCACGGCCCGCTCGGTAGACGTTCATCAAGGCGCGCAACGATGTTGCAGCAGCTAGTCATAGTCAGTGACAGTATTGACACATGACTATGCATCCGCTTTGCTCACTTGCCTCAGGAAGGAGTCGCCATGACTGGTCGAACAACGACAGCTGCCACGGTGTCAGGCGCTGGTCTGGATTTCGAGATCGCGGACATCGAGGTCGACGAACCACGAGGGACCGAGGTCCTCGTGCGAATCGAGGCGGTGAGCGTATGCCACACCGACATATCCGTACAGTCTGGGGTTTTTCCGTATGCGATGCCAGCGGTGCTCGGTCACGAAGGCGCTGGCGTGGTCGAGCAGGTGGGACCAGAGGTAACCCGATTGCGGCCTGGCCAAAGGGTTTCGATCAGTTTTGACTTCTGCGGACATTGTGACCGGTGTGTAGCTGGCCTACCTGGACAGTGTCGCGAGTATCTCGCCCGCAACTTCGGGCCAGGCAAGCGACCGGACGGGTCAGCAAACCTGTGGCGCGATGGCCAACCACTGGCGGGAAACTTCTTCGGACAGTCAACCTTTGCCGGCTACGCACTCGCCAACGAACGCAATGCTATCCCGGTCAACGAGGACCTCGATGTCTCTCCGGAGCTACTTGCCCCTCTGGGCTGCGGCGTCCAAACTGGATCGGGCGCCATCCTGAACGTCCTGCGACCTCACCCGGGTAGCACAGTCGTCGTCTTCGGCGCCGGTACGGTCGGCATGTCCGCCCTGATGGCTGCGGCACTACTTCCGGTGCGCCGCCTGATCGCCGTGGATGTCAATGCCCAACGTTTGGCCTTGGCCCGCGATCTCGGGGCCACTGATGTGGTTGATCCAACCGGCATCGATGTGGTCGCGGCTATCAAGGACCTGACCGGAGGTGGGGCCGACTACGCGCTGGAGGCGAGCGGCGTGGAAGGCGTGGCCTTGCAGGCTTTCAGCAGCCTCGGAACCGGCGGCACACTGGCAGTGGAAGGCTTGGCGTCGTTCACCTCCACCGCTGAGATTCCGCTGGCGGACCTGGTGAACTTCAGCAAGCACGTGGTCGGAGTCGTGGAAGGTGCGAGTAATCCGCCGATCTACTTGCCCTACCTGACCAGCCTGGTGGCGACCGGAAAGGTCCCGCTCGGGCGGATCACACGGACGGGCTACAAACTGTCGGACATCAACGCCGCAGTCGCGGACATGCACAACGGCGAAGTGATCAAGCCGGTGCTGACGCCCTGATCGATCTCCTGCAAGGGGAGCGGCGCCAGCGCCCCGCGGCTGGCCGTCGATGCCGGACGGATCCGATCACCACACGCTCAAACTAGATCAGAAGTGCGGCCGCCGGTCATGACCATGAGGCGGCCGCCTTTCTGAGCGTGTGGTGATCACGGAATCAGGTATGACCTGCCCGACAACCGACCCTGTGGCGCTAGGAACGCGACGATAAACCTCGTAGGTGAAGCTGGTGGAGTGACGTTCGGCCTATGCGTCAGGCTTGCCGCAGCCGGGCCACTCGACGGCGCTGGTATTCAGTGACGTCGGCCAGAGTGGCCTTGAACTCGATGAACTTCTCGCGGCTCATGCGACGGGCATGGCGCTCGTGGATAGCAGACATGATCTGGTCCGCGGCTCGCATCTGCGCGATGCCGCGTTCGGTGGGGCAGACCAGCTTCGCGCGGCGGTCGGCGGGATCAGGGCGCCGCTGCACGTAGCCGAGCTCCTCCAATTCGTCGACGAGCGTGCCGATCATCTGCTTGTGCTGCCCGGACAGGCGTGCCAGATCCGTGGCCCGAACGCCCGCGTCATCGAGGTAAGCCAGCACGGCGCCGTGCCGTGGCTTCAGGTCATCGAAGCCCTCGGCGGCCAGTTTCGCGAAGAATTCGCTGGTCACCGCGAACAGCAACCGCCCGGCGAGAACGCCGAAGTCGGGATTGGTGCTGTTGCGACTGGCCCGCGTTGCCACTTTTCCTCCTCACACGATACGGTCGACGTCGCCCGTACCGTTGCGGAGCCTATCTGGTGGGTGGGCATCGGGCGAGATGGCCGTGCACCGCGCCAGCTGGGCAGAAACGTTCACTTCTATCATCAACCTTGTCGCACAGCCCGAGCCCTCGGGTTGGGGACCGTGCGACACGCCAGTGATGTGCCGAGATCGTCGGATGAGCTGTTCGCCGTGCTGCACGCTCGCATCAGTACCGCGTTCCAGGACAAGTTGTTTGTCTTCTGCGTTTGAGTTCTACGACAGGCACACGAGTGTGAGTATCAGACGTGGCTGGTGATCCCGGCTTCTTTGAACGTGGTCATCTCGGCCAGCATGCGAGTCGCCATGGCCACCAGCGGAAGCGCGATCAGTGCGCCTGAGCCCTCGCCGTGCCGCATTTTCAGGTCCACCAGGGGCTTCAGCCCGAGTTGGGCGAGTGCTAACTGGTGGGACGGCTCGGTCGACCGGTGGCTTGCCAGCCACCACTGTCGTGCCCCGGGGGCCAGACGTTCCGCGACCAATGCGGCCGCGGTGGTGATCGCGCCGTCCAGGAGTACAGGTGTCCTGCGGACCGCGGCCTGGGCGAGGAACGCCGCCATCGCGGCGATGTCCGCACTTGCCGACGTCCGCAGTAGCGCCAGCGGATTCGCGCGGACCGCATGGGCTCGGCATAACGCATCCCGGACCACGGCGACCTTGCGTATCCATGTTTCGTTGTCGATGCCAGAGCCGCGGCCCACCACCGCGGTGGGTTCGGCACCGGTCAACGCGGCAACGAGTATCGCGGCGACAGTGGAGTTCCCGATGCCCAGATCACCGGCTATGAGCACATCAGTACCCGCGTCAACCTCCTGATCAGCGATTGCGCGGCCGGCCTCGACAGCGAGCCTGACCTCGTTGTCTGTCAGGGCATCCTCCTGGTCGACGGCCCCAGATCCGTGTCGTACCTTGAATCTCTTGACCTCGTCTGGAACGGGTGTCTCGGCGGCGACTGCCATGTCAACGATTCGCAGGGCTGCGCCATTTGCTGCGGCGAGTACGTTCACAGCGCCACCACCGGTTACAAACATGATCAAGGCCTGTGCGGTGGCCTCGGCCGGGTAAACAGAGATGCCCCTGGTCGCGACGCCATGGTCGCCGGCGAAGACCACGACACGCGGGCGAGTCAGGGGTCTTGGCGGGCAGACCCCCTGGCATGCTGCGATCCACGTGCCGACGTCCTCGAGATCGCCCAACGCCCCCGGCGATTTGACGAGCCTGTCCCATCGGTCCAATGCGGCTTGCTTGACTGACTCGTCCGGTGGACATACAGGGAGAAACATTTCCGAACCTCCAGAGGTGCAACGAGAAGTACTGAACGTGAATAACGGGACACCGCCACAATTTCGGACCGTTCGAGCCGGGAGGTCGATGAGCGTTCGTGAAAACGGCCTCTGGTCGAGGATGTGTCGAACGATTGCCCGGCATGGGGCGGCGATCTGCCGAGAACGGTGGCCGCAGCCTATCGGTTGAGGCAGTGTGTGTACCTTCTTTGTGTCGTATACACGTCACATCGGACGATGATCCGACAGCCGATTGTGGTTCGGACGACTCGCGCATGAGGTCGCCGAGCTGACCAACACTGCCGAATACGGTGTTATTGCGTCGAATCCATGCCTCAATCGGCCTCGATACGCGGTTCGACCTCACACGTGGCGAACTGATGCCATCTTGGGCCGGGACATCGCGAGATAGTAATGTATCTTGACTGTCACTCGTAATGACTGCTGTTCGTGGATTGATCTCTGTGGATCGATGTCTGACGAGATACCGGCCACGGAGTGCGGATCCGCGTCCACGGCATCCCTGATGCCCGCGCTACGCCAAGGACCGCATGCCCGGGAAGACTCACGGTACCTCACATCGATAGCCAGAAGTCGCGGTTTGCACTCACTTCGTTGTTCTCATGTGGAGCTCGCAAAGGAAGGACGAGAGATGATCAACCGTCGTGTATTCGGCAGTGCCGCCGCGTTCGGCGCGATGGCACTGGCTGCCGTTGAGACCGGGGCAGGGATCGCCGAGGCGACATCACGCAGCCCCTGGGTCCCGATGCCCGACCCGGCCACGACGCCGGTGCCCAACCCGCCGTTCGCGAAGGACCTCACGCGCGAGGAGCGCCGCAACCTGGAGAAGTTCGACGAGTTGGACTTCGAGATCTTCACCCACGAGAAGTGGAACCGAATCGGCGAGAGCCACGCCCGTAACATCCGTGTGCACTGGCCCGACGGCCACTACACCGACGGTGTCGACAAGCACATCGAAGATCTCAAGGCGCTGTTCGTGTGGGCGCCGGACACCCGGGTCCAGTCGCACTATCTGCGTGTCGCCCAGGGCGGGCTGACCGCTGTCGCCGGCGTCATGCAGGGCACCTTCACCCGGCCGATGCCCGACGGCAAGGGTGGTTTCATTCAGCCGACCGGCAAGAAGTACGCGATCAACATGGCCACCATCGGCTTGTGGAACAAGCGCGGCACGATGGACGAGGAGTTCCTGTTCTGGGACAACCAGAACTTCTTCCAGCAGCTCGGGCTGGGTTGAGCCACACCGAAGCCGCCCCTGGATGTTCGCTCAGCGTTCGTCCAGGGGCGGCTTTGATCAGACATGTTGTCGTTGGTCGCTGACGGCCGGCCCGCGACTGCGACGACACTTGAGCGATTCCAGCGGTTTGACGCGATACCGTGCCGGACGTGACGACCGCGCGACATCGCGGCTGAGGATTCATTGCGCACCCGTTTCATCGGGCAAGGTCGCGCCTGCCGGGACTGCACTCCCGTCGACACGTGTCACAAGTCCCGGGGTTTCCCGGGTTCGAACGCCACGGGTGTCAGGTCATTCTGCCGTGGTGCGTGGACCAACCGAACGGCCGGGAAGGTCTTCCGGTCACCACGCACCTGAACGTCGCGCCCTGGCCATCGCCCGGCCAACCAACCCGAGGCAGGAGAGCCATCGAACCGCACTAGCCGATGACCAGAACAGTGCGGCGGCTCGCACCAGACTGGCGTTCACAGCTTCACGGGCCACTCTGGAAAGACTCGAACGGGACAATGCCGGAACAACGGCGGAACGAACACTGAATGGGCTGGAAAACGAACGGTCAGCGGCGGCACGATTCCGGCAAGGACGCCGGGACACATGCGGACGTGATCGGCGCGAGCGACGCCGGACTGCTTGTTGCGATCGCGCTCAGCGATGTCTTCCCGGACCAAGTCGGCCCTGTCGTTGCCGCGGACACAGCAGCCGGCGTGGCCTTCCTGGGGGCATCAACTGGTTGGACAGGCCTGGGCGCATGCTGACCCTCGCGTTCGCATCCCACAGTTCACGCGGTCGCCGGCCACGTCTGCGTGCCGCGGTGAGTACGGCTGGGTTCGAGCGATGCGTCCTTGGGAGTCGAGACGGTCGCGATCAGTAGACAGTGGACAGTCTGATTAGTACGGGGGAGGCATCGGTGGCGCGCGTGCCGAACACGCATCCGTATCCGGATCGAGAGTCGGCAACCTTGCAGGCGCAATGAGCCGCGCAGTTCCTCCAGGCCCTCAACCGGAAGACGGACGGTTCTGATGTGGTTGGACGCACTCCCAGCAGTAGCATCAGAAATTAGTCATGTATCGTGACTATATAAGCTCGTGACTGTTATCGAGGAGGTCTGATGTCCCCCAACCCGTTCCACGAACCACTCACTCCGGACAACGCAGCTGTCCTGATTGTCGACCACCAGGTGGGCCTGTACACCGGCATCAGGGACATCTCCTTGCTCGAGTTGAAGCACAACATCGTCGGCCTCGCCAAGGCGGCAACGGCGCTCGGCCTGCCGATGGTCGTCACCACCACGGCTGCCGACAGCATGTGGGGACCAACCATCCCCGAGCTGGTAGCCGCTCTGCCCGACGGCAAGCAGATCATCGATCGCTCGACCGTCAACGCGTGGCACGACGACCGGGTCAAAGCAGCCGTTGCGGCCACCGGCCGCAAGAAGCTCATCATCACCGGCATCTCACTGGAAGTATGCGCCGCCTTCCCGGCAATCGCCGCGCTCGCCGACGGCTACCAACCCTTCGTCCCGGTCGACGCGTCGGGGACCTTCTCGGCGACCAAACGAGAGGCTGGCATCGCACGCATGCAGCAAGCCGGTGTCATCCTCAGCGACTACGCCACGCTCATGGTCGAAATCCTTGCTGACAACGACAATCCCGCGGCTGGTGAGGTCTACGCCGCTCTCGACATGCCCTTCGCCACCCTCGTCGGCCAGGTCGCCCAGGCGTTCCGCAAGTAAGGACGAACCGATGCAGATCACAATCCCCACCGGCCGCTACACCGTGGACGCTGCCCACTCGTCAGTCACCTTCACTACACGGTTCGTGATCGCCCGCGTCAAAGGCACTTTCACCGACGTGTCCGGCACCGTGGAAGTCGCCGAGGACCCGGCCAAGTCCACTGTGTCCGCCGAGATCGCCGTCAATTCTGTACACACCGCCGTCGAGGCCCGTGACGAACACCTGCGATCCGCGGACTTCTTCGACGTCGCCAACCACCCTACAGCCCGATTCACATCCACCGAGCTCGTGCCGGACGGCGAACGCTACACATTGCGCGGCGACCTCACCATCCGCGGGACCACTCGGCCTGTCGAATTCGACCTCTACGCCCTCGGCTCAGGCACGGACCACACCGGCGCCTTCCGCATTGGATTCCGCGCCTCCACGAGGGTCTCCCGCAACGCATTCGGTGTGAACGGCAACATCTCGGCACCAGGCGGCCCCGCACTCATCGGCGACGCCACCGACCTGACCCTGGAAATTCAGGCGATCCTTGCCTCCTGAGGGGTCGGGTGGTCGGCGGCGGAACTGGGTGTTTCGTGTCCTGAGTGGAATATGTCGCCGTTGCCTCTCCGATCAGCCGGATGCGGCGACATCCGGCTGATCGGAGAGGAAGAACGTCGCCTTGTTCAGATCCGGGTCGCCTCGATGGCGCTCATGGCGCCAGAGCCATTCACGATCCGGTCCAGAGCGAAGCCGCCTTTGGCGAGCAGCTCGCGCCACTCGGATTCACTGCGCTCTCGCCCCGTCAACATCGCCAACATGACCAGATCCAGGAGCTTGCTGAAGTGTGGCTGGCCATCCTCTGGCACCACCGCCTCAATGAGGACCAACCGAGTTCCCGGCGTCGCCGAGGCCGCGATGTTGTTCAGGATCCGGACGCAGGAGTCATCGTCCCAGTCGTGCAGGACGACCGACATCACGTAGACATCGGCCGCAGGTACCGAGTCGAAGAAGTCACCACCAACGACATCGACCCGGTCAGCGAGACCAGCTGCGGACAGGCGGACCGGGGCATCGCTGACGACAGCGGGCAGGTCGAAGAGAACGCCCCGGCGTTGCGGCCGGTCGGCGAGAAGTTCGGCGAGCAGGCTGCCGTCAGCCCCGCCGATGTCGGCGACGACCTCGCCATCCGGAAGTTCATAGCGTTCCAGGAGGTCGCCCCTGGCCACCTTGCCGCCACCGCTCATGGCCGAGTTCTGCAACTGGGTAAGGCGTGCGGACTCGTTCACCCAGTCGAACATCGGTTTGCCGAGGTAGTGTGTCGCGGCGGTCTCGCCGGTGCGCGCGGTGTGCACCAAGTCGCTGAAGGGTTGATAGTGCGTCTCCATCCAGTAGCGGGCAAGCCGCGTACTGATCCTGGGACGCCGTCGGCAAGTGTCCTGCCCAGATCGGTGACCTCAACGCGGTCGCCACGGAGCCGGAACACGTCATACGAGGTCAGGTAACGGATGATCCGCCGGAGTGCACCGCTGTCAGCGTTCGACTCAGCGGCCAGCTGCTCAACGGACCGGGGCCCGTCAAGCAGCGCGGTGGAAATGTTCAGTTCGGCTACGACATAGAGGGCCTGTGCTAGCCCAAAACCGAACAGCATCTCCTGCATCCGCACCTGCGGCGGTAAGACGGGGACTGTGTTGTTCACGGACATCTTTCCCGGTACTTCCTGGTTCTGTTTGTGGTGGACATGGGTGCCGCTATGAGGTCGGTGATGGCGCAGCCAGCAGGCAAACTATCGGTCTCACGGCTCAAACTGCCTCCGCGAGCGCCTCGTTCGTCCGAGACCGGCCCGAATTCGCCGAGACGGTGGCAAGCCAGCGGTTGCCGAGCAGCATCCGGGTAGGCGTGCCGAGTCGATCCACTGTGTCTCTTCGATGAGGGCGAACTGCACTGCGACCAGTTGGTCACCAAACTTGACAGTACAGTATGTCGCATAAGCAACGTCTTCGCGTCATGTCGTCCGAGGTTGCCCGAAACTCCTCGGATCGCTTCCCTTGTGACGATCGATATTCTCGTCGGCGGTCACCAAACGCATACTGGTTACCCATAGCTTCAAACGAAAGGTAACGACCCTGAGAAGGGCTAGTAACCGGGCGCACTGTAGTGTTCGGACACCCAGAACCGCTGGTAGCCTGGCGCTTTGGCTTGTTGGGCGAACTGGACCGTATCCTGCAACGTCTGCGTGTGGCTGTTCCCGGCTCGATCGCACGAGCCGTCCATAATGGACCGGTTGGTCGGTATCACACTGTGTTCAACGACCGCCGCGACGAGCATTCCCGAACGTCACACAACGCCACTCGGGAAGCGCAAGCCAGGCGGACCGGCAACTTGGTGCCGCGGTGAACCTCGCTCCGGCGCCTTTCGTGTTCCCGTTCGAATTCCCGATCGTGGCTGCCTTCGGAGTTTGTTCGTCGGCAGGTAACGACCCATCCGGAGGACAGTTGATGAGTACGGACAGTGTGCCGAAGTGGCGTCGGATCACGACAAGGGTGATCACTGCGCTGGCGTTCCTCTTCGTTCTATTCGCTTTGGTCGCGCCGAACGAGCTCAGCAAGCTGAGCCCGTGGTCCATCCTGCAGATTCCGCTCGAGGGCCTCGTCGGCGTCGTGCTTGTGCTCGTGCTGCCGCCGAAACCGCGGCGGATCGCCGCCGTCGTCCTCGGGTCGCTGCTGGGCATCCTGTTGATCTGGAAGCTCTTCGACATGGGCTTCTACACCACGTTGGCCCGGCCGTTCGACCCCGTGTTCGACTGGAGTTTCCTCGGCCCGGGCTTCGATTTCCTCGCAGACGCGATCGGGCAGGGTGGCGCGGTCGCCGCCGCGGTCGGCGTCTCCATCCTGGCCGTTGCGCTCGTTGTGCTGACGGCGTTGTCGGCGATGCGGTTGTCGCGCGTCGTAGCGGGGCGTCCGACGGCATCAACGCGAGCACTTGCTCTGTTGGGCATTGTGTGGGTCGGTGCCGCCGCGTTTGGGCAGCCGTTCGCGAGTTACAGTGCGGTGGCGTTGGCCTACGACCACGGGCGTCAGGTCGGTGCGAGCCTGCAGGATTCCAACGCGTACAACGCGGAAGCGTCCGTTGACGCGTTCCGCGACGTGCCCGGCACGCAGTTGCTGACCGGGCTGCGCGGCAAGGACGTGATCATCGCGTTCGTCGAGAGCTACGGGCAGGTCGCCATCCAGGATCCGGTCATCGCCCCGGCAGTCGATGCCGTCCTTGACGCGGGCACCAGCAAGTTGCGGGCCGCCGGGTTCGAGTCCAAGAGTGCGTTCATCACCTCGTCGACCTCGGGCGGCGGCAGCTGGCTCGCGCACTCCACGCTGCAGTCCGGTGTGCTGATCAACAACCAGAAGCGTTACGACACCTTTGTGGCCAGTGACCGGTTCACGCTCAGCCAGGCCTTCAAGCGGGCCGGGTGGAAGACCGTCGGAGTCGTCCCGCAGCACATGAAGCCGTGGCCGGAAGGCAAGGTTTACGGCTTCGACTCGTACTACGACTCCCACACCTCAGGGTACAAGGGCAAGAACTTCTTCTACGCCCAGATGCCCGACCAGTACACGCTTTCGGCGTTCCAGCGCAACGAACGGGCCAAGCAGGACCGCAAGCCGGTGATGGCCGAGATCGACCTGGTCTCCAGCCACACCCCGTTCGTCCCGCTGCCCAAGATGATCGACTGGAACGCCGTCGGCGACGGGTCGATTTTCACCGAGCAGGCCGAGAAGGGCACCAAGCCCGAGGACGTTTGGAACGACGCGGCCAAGACGCTCGCCGCGTACGGCGAGTCCATTCAGTACTCGCTGAACTCGTTGATCTCCTATGTGCAGACCTACGGCGACAACAACCTGGTGCTTGTGTTCCTCGGTGACCACCAGCCACAGCCGGCGATCGCGGGGGATCGCGCGACCAAGAACGTACCGGTGTCGATCGTGGCGAAAGACCCGGCGGTGCTTGAGCGGACCGCGAGCTGGGGCTGGCACGACGGCCTCAACCCCGGCCAAGAGGCCCCGGTCTGGCCGATGCAGGACTTCCGCGACCGGTTCCTGACCACCTTCGGCCCGCACCCGCCGACCCGGTAGTTGACGTCAACCTTGGCCCAGACCAACCCTGGCGACCATGCGGGGTCTGAGCGGGAGTGTCTGCGATCGACAGTTTTGTGGCCGTCCAAGGGACCGCTCGCGCTGGCACATTGCAGCCACGTTGTGAAGGTTGTTCCGTAGCCCCAACGGTTTATAGTTAGTAATATATCCTGACTAACTGCGATCACGGTGATCGTCAATCTTGTCTAACTTCTCTGATCTGCGAAAGGTCATGACATGAATCGCCGGCTCCTGAGGCCTCTTCCTGCCCTGTTGGTGGGTGTCGCGTTGATGGTCATGCCGACTGCGGCACCTGGTGCACTGGCGCAACAACATCGTGCCCCGCAGTTGTCCGCCGGTCCGGAGTACGCCGCGGCGCACGTGTTCGTCCAGCCAGGTACGCTCGAAGCGTTCATCGCCAGCTGGGAGGCGACTTTCGGCGGCACCCACACGCCGCCGGCCACAGTGGACATCCTGCCGACACCGAGCAAGGTCATCAACTCGGTGATCAAATCCCCGGTGGGACTGTTGTCCATTGTGGAGCCCGTTGACCGGGTTCCTTACCCGTATGGCTTGGAACGCGCGTCCTGGGCTGTGACAGATGTAGATGAGGCCCGGCGCGTCGCCGTCTCCAAAGGGGCTGTGACGGTCGTTGCGCCGTACAGCAACAGCGTCAGTCGCAACACAGTTGTCCAGTTTCCCGGCGGTGTCAATCTTGGTGCGTGGCGACAGTTCACCATGCCGGTAAATCCCAAACTCAGTACGATTCCGGAGAACCGTGTCTACATCCCAGCCGAGGCAGCGGATGCGTTCCTCAGGTCCTACCTTGGCTACACGAGCGGCCGGGTGATCTCTGACAACAGGCACGCTGACGGCGCCCAGATCGGCACACCCGGCCGGACCTTTCGTCGCATCAGCATGACCTCGCCGTTCATCAACACGGTCGTGATCGTGTCCGACGGACACCTGCCGTACCCGTTCGGATGGGATCAAGAGGGGTACACAGTGACCGATCTGAACCGGACCCTGGCGAAAGCCAGGACCGCCGGCGCCACGGTGCTGTGGGGCCCGTACGCGGGCCGGGATCGGTCGAGTGCCATCGTGAAGTTCCCTGGCGGCCACATCGTCGAGATTCACGACGGTCGTCTGACCTGACGGTATCTAGGCCCCGGATTCCGCTGCTGGTCGACCACTGCGGCTGTGAGACCAAGGACCAGGATTCAACGCCGACATACCGGAACATACTGTCCGCCGGATCTCCGGCGGACAGTTGTCGCTCACCCTGGAACGCAGTGGAAATCTGTATAAGCACGACAGCGATGACGCTTCTCCGTGCGATCCGCAGCACGTCGCCTTCGAGCTGGCGCGGTTACTGGTCCCGGCCATCGGAAGGCATACGTCCGAGAATCGGCGCACACCCAGGACACCCGATCGACTTCCGCCTCGCCGTCGCCGCGACCTGTCGCGTTGTGGCCGGCCGCATCTCTTGGAGACAACACGATGGCTGTTGTGCCAGCCTCCACCTTCGCCCGGCTCAGCAACCCGTCCCGCTCCACCACACCGTCGATGGTGCTCGGCACCGCGACGGTACTCGGCGGCAGCGTGGCGGGTTTGCTGGCAGCACGCGTGCTCTCCGATCACGCCGCCTCGGTACTGATCATTGAAAGAGACGAACCAGACGCGGGTGACGACCAGCGGAACGGCGTCCCGCAAGGCTTCCAGATCCACGCGCTGCTACCAGGAGGCCTGTCGCTGCTGGAGCGGTGGTTCCCAGGGTTTACCGAGCAGGTCATCGCCGCAGGGGCTTGTGCCGCTCCGGCCACCGCCCGCCGGACCTACATAGATGGTGTCCGCAAGGTCATCGGTTCGGCCGCCACGATGCTGACGGGCAGCCGGGCCTTCCTGGAGGGCCAGATCCGCGAGCGCGTGCTCGCATTGCCCAACGTCAAGGCGATCACCGCGCGCGTTACTGACGTGGTCTTCGACGGCGACGCGGTCAGCGGCGTCAGCTACGAGTCCTCTGGAATGTCGTCGGTAGAGCGTTCCGACCTCGTGATCGACGCCATGGGCAAGTCGAGCAGAATGGCCGAATGGCTGGAGAAGAAGGGCTGGGAGCGCCCCCCACTCCGCCGGATGGTCGTCGACCTCAACTACGCCACCGCCGTACTGCGGCGAGAGGAAGGTGATCCTGCGGGCAACATCCATCTCGCCCTCAAGTCAGGGAAGACCAGCGGGGACGCGTCCGGTGCGATGTTCTGCCGGATCGAGGGGGACAGGTGGCTGATGATGATGGCTGGGTACCAGGACCGCAAACCCGGGCGCACCGCCGAAGATCTGCTGCGCGTCGCAAGGCAGGAGTTCCCGCCGGAATTCGAACTCGTCGCCGACAACGAGCTCGTGGAGGAGATCCGTACCTATCGACACGCGGACAGCAGGCGTCGTGACTACCACTTGGTGTCCAAGTTGCCCGCCCGGCTGGTCGCCGTCGGCGACGCAGTTGCGGCGTTCAACCCGGTGTACGGGCAGGGAATGTCCTCTGCCGCTCTGCATGCGTCGTGCCTGTCGGAGTACCTGTGCTCCGAACCGGAATTGGCTAAGCCCGCTCGGGCGTTCTTCGCACTGCAAAGGGTCGTGGTTGACGCGGCGTGGGACATCTCCACCGGCGCCGATCTCGCGCTGCCCCATGTTGACGGCCCTTACCCACGCGGCTACCCGGTCCTGCGCTGGGTAAGGAACCAGATTTCCGCAGCTTCGGTATACGACCGGGAGATCGGACGTCGGTTCGACGAAGTTACCTACATGATCCAGCATCCGAGTTCGCTCGCGAGGCCGGGCGTGCTGGCGCGAGCGATCGCAGTCAACTTGTGGAGCAAGTTCCGCAGCCGCCCGTGATCTCGTACGTGCCTTGTGCCTGCCGGAAACGTCATCCGTGTTGGTCAGGCGGCGTGGCGGTACTCGTTTGAGGTAGCGCCCGAACGTGGGCGGCGACGGATGTCTTTCATGCGATGACTGGATCGGACGTTGCCGTTCAATGCGCCCACACTCCAGGAGAATGCATTGGTAAACAAGTGCGCGGTCGAGTATCGTGTGGAATTTCACGACGATCCGCTTCGCTTTTATGGTGTCCATGCCGACGAGCTGACAGCGGTTTGTGTCGATGCTTTCAGTCGTACGGCTGATGCGCTGCGGGATGGATTCGCCGAACGTTGTGCAAGGACGAATTTACTGCAAGTTATTCGGAGTGATGACCGGATTGTCGGGTTCGGGCTTTACGCTTTCGTTGAAGCCGGAGCCATCGAAATGTTATCTATAGAAGGGCATGCCATTGCGTGCGAGCATCAGCGCCGTGGGCTTGGCGTCCGTGCACTGCAAGAGTGCTGAAGGTGACGGGTGCCTCGATGGTTGCAGCGGTGACTCGTAGTCCTGCCATCTCGAAGCTCATGAAGCACGCCTTTCGTACCGTTCTTCCTGATCTTTCGGACCTCGATCCGTTCCATCTGCTCGAGCGTCACGGCATCCGCGCGGCGGCCGAGTGCTACGCCAGGTACGCGGGCGCCGATCCAGCTGATGTGCCTATTGTTTTCGACCGTTATGTCGGCGGATTATATGGTGGCCCGGACCCCGGACGTGGCATGCCGCTCGGTGAAGTCGCTGATAACCCGGCAAACGGGGTGATCGTGATAGCGGCGGACAGAAAGTCCAAGTGGTAATCAACGTTCGCTGGCCCGATTCAACCGCAGAAGAGGTGATGGTGGAGAACATGGGGACGGGCGCGCGGTTATTAGTTGACTTGCTCGTCGAGCACGGTGTCGAGGTAGTGTTCGGTGTGCCAGGAGGTCCGATCCTGTCGTTGCTGAACGAGATCGACCGCTGAGCGGAAATCGCGTTTGTTCTGGCAAAGCATGAAGAGGGTGCTGTTTTCATGGCGGAGGGTTATGCGCAAGCGAGTGGCAGGCTTGGCGTGGCTCTTGTAACGTCTGGTCCGGGTGCCACGCACGCTCTCACCGCGACTGCGAGCGCGAATAGTGACTCGATACCCGTTGTGGTTATCACCGGCCAGGTCTCCACCTCGTTGTTCGGCTGTGGCCCGTTGCAGGATTCGAGCGGTGGGGGCGTCGTGGACGTCGTCGAGGTTTTCCGGTCCGCGACGAAGTTGTCCGCAGCGGTCGCCGATGTACATCAGTTGCCGGTGATGCTCCGGCGGGCATTGCGTGCCGCAACGGCCAGTGTGCCCGGTGCGGTCCATCTGAACGTCCCGGTCAATGTCCTGACAGATGAAACGGCGGCACCGCCGAAGCAAGCCAAGGTCGCCGCGATCCCGAGAACGCATCTCCCTCCTGGGATCGTGACAACCATCGCCGACGCCCTGAGTCAGGTGCAACACCCCGTAGTCCTGGCCGGGCTAGGAGCGAAACTCAGTGGTGCCGGCGCAGCACTGACCGAACTGGCGGAACGGACCGGCGCACTGGTGGCGACCACGATCAAGGGAAAGGGCGTGTTCCCGGAAGATCACGCGCTCTCCGTGGGCTGTATCGGTCCCTTCGGCGGCACCCCGAAGGCCCACGCGACCGTCCTGTCGGAGCGCGTTGATTTTTTGCTTGTGCTGGGCAGCAGCATGGGAGAACTCGCGACTCTCGGGTGGGATCAGCGATTGGTCGCCAACCGGAGGGTCTGTCAGATCGACTTGAACCCGCTTCATATCGGCCGAACGCTTCCGGTTGATATCCCGGCTGTCGCGGACGTGCGGGCGGCCGTGGAGGATTTGGTCACGTGTCTTCCGGAACGGGTTCTCACACCGTGCGTCAACACGAGCTGGGTTGAGCGCAGGACAGACTGCTCAATGTTGTCGGGGTCGACTGTGGTTCGGCTGCTGAGCGAGATCTGTCCCGATGATGTTCTGCTGTACGTGGACAATGGCAACTGCCTGGGTTGGGTAGGGGAGCAGTACGTAGCCCGTCTATCCGGAAGTATTTACTGCTCGCTCAACACGGGATGTATAGGGTACGCGACACCAGCAGCCATCGGCGGCAAGTTCGCCAAGCCGGGCCGACCGGTCGTCGCGCTGACAGGAGATGCCGCTTTCGCCATGACCGGTATGGATATCCACACAGCGGTCGAGTATGAGCTGCCGATCACCTGGGTCGTGCTCAACAACGGGGGCAACGGCATGGTGTCCTGCATACAGAACATGTTGTTCGAACGTTCGTCCGGAGCGATGTACGACAACACGATCGACTTCGCCACCATCGCGCGCGGGCTGCGCGTCTCGTCGTCCACAGTCACCAGTGCTGACGAGTTCACAATAGCGCTGAAGACAGCGCTGATCGCAGGAAAGCCACATCTCATCGACGCATGGGTGGATCCCTGCGAAGTACCGTGGGGCCTGCGTGCCAGAGCGGACAGGTTGCGCGGACTCGACTCCGGCCTGCGAGCCGAACAGCAGGTGCGGTGACCATGTTCCAGAAAGGCATCGTGTCGGTGGAACTCGCCAGAGCCGTCAGCCTCGAGACGATGCAGCTCCGTTCGGCCGGACCTGTGGAAGTGGTCATGATGCACGTGACCGTGCCCCCAGGTGAGAGCATCGACTGGCACTACCACCCCGGCCCGGTGATCGTCATGGTCCACACTGGAACCCTCACCAGAGTCCTACCCGACGGCGAGGTCCGCACTTCGGTGGCAGGCGAGGCATTCGTGGAAGCCCCCGGCCGAGAATGGGCACACCAGGGCCACAACCGAGGTTCCGAACCGCTGGAGATGTACGCGGCTTTCCTCTTGCCACACGGACAACCACTGTCGATCGCCATCTGACCGTCGATGAGTGTGGCTGTCGCCGCGGGCGTCTTCAGTACGCGCGGAGGTGATCATGACGCTTCTAGTGATCTCGACCAGTCCGCGGATGACCTGTTGTGGGCGCCTGATGAGACGGCCGCCCAGCGGTTGCGAGCCGTGCGCCGCAGCCTGCCACGAATCGGTGAAGTTGGTGGCTCAGCCTTAGGTGAACGGCAGGCCGCGTATGGGTCTGCCGTTCACCTGCCATGGATCTGTCAACGTTGGGTCTGCGCGTTCAGTTCGTCCGTCCGGACGAACTTGGCGCTGAGCACGCGCGGGTCGTTGATTTCCAGGACATCCAGGCCTTTGCGCATGTCCGAGGAGTAGATGTGGCCGTTGTAGTAGTAAGCCGACCATGAACCACCGGTCATCAACTCTGTGGCGGACAGCGGTCCGCGTTCCCAGTAGCCGATTTCTTTGGGCTTGGCCGAGTTGGTGAAGTCCCAGACCGAGACGCCGCCCTGATACCAGGCTTGCACCATGATGTCGCGGCCCGCCACCGGGATCAGTGAGCCGTTGTGTGCCACACAGTTCTCGGTGTCCGCGTTCGGCCGGGGAATTTTGAAGTAGCTGCGGAACTCGAGCCTGCGGTTGTCGCCGCGGCCGACGATGTCGTAGATGGCGTCCGCGCCTCGATCCGGACCGGTCTGCGGGTTGCACATCGGACTGGGACCACCTCCCAGTTCGTCGGTGAACACCACTTTGGTGCCGTCGCTGTTGAACGTCGCCGAGTGCCAGAACGCGAAGTTCTCGTCCCGGGCACCGGTGATCACCCGTGGCTTCTCCCGGTCGGAGATGTCCAGCACACCGTCACCCATACATGCTCCAGCGGCCAGATCCATGGCCGGGAACACCGTGATGTCATGGCAGCCCTGAGTGCCTATTTTCGTATTACTTCCAGGGAAACCGCCGTCGGGGAACAGCAGCGGCTTGGCCACGACCGCTGCCGCTGCCGGGTTGTGGCCCGGCACCTTGACGATCGAGATGGAGTCGTGTGGTGGTGCACAGTCCGGGAACAACGGGCTGACACCCAGCGACGAGATGTAGAGGTAGACGTCCTTACTGCGATTGTCCGGTACCAGGGTGAGAGTATGCGACCCGCAGTCGGTTTCGACTGCGGTGACGTACCGCGGGGACCGCGGATCGCTGATGTCGAAGACCTTGATCCCCTCCCATGCCGTTTTCTCCGAGCGCGGCAGCGTGGAACTGGTGCACGAGGAGTCGGTGCGTGAGGAGTCGGTGCCCAGGAACAACAAGTTCCCCGACACCGAGACATCGTTGCCAGGGCCGGGACACAGCACCTGGCTGAGCACCTGCGGCGAGCGTGGGTTGCGGACGTCGTAGATCGTGAATCCATCGTAGTTGCCGACGATGACCTTGTCGCCAGTGAACGCCAAGTCGGTGTTGTGGCCGGTGAACGGCGCTTGCTTGGGCATGTTCGCGATCTGTCGGACGTTCCAACTGGACCGGATCTCGTCGACTCCGGGGATCGTCGCTGCCGCGGCAGGCGTAGCAGTGAGCAGCGAGAACGCCGTCACTGTGGCCGCCGCCAAGGCGACTGGTTTACCACCCGATTTCACGGGCGACCTCCTTTCTGTCAAGCAGTGGATTCGTGGAACGTGACATGCAACTGGGTAAGGCTGCGGGGGACCGCAGTCGGCTCGTAGCGCAGTTCGTGATCGTCCACAGTGAAATGTGGGACCTCCGCGCCAGTTCGGCGGACTCGATTTCTCCCTCCATGCGCGCGAGCGAGGCACCGAGGCATGTGTGTATCCCATGTCCGAAGCCCATATGCCGGTTGGGCGTGCGAGTGATGTCCAGCTCGTCAAGATAGAAAATCAGCCAGCCGGTAGACAGCTTCCGCGCACAGCAGATCGTCTAGTTCGACCGGGTCGTCGGAGTGCTTGACCGGCATACGCCGACCGTAGCGACTGTGGACTCGGACGCATACATATGTACCCTCGGCTGGCCTCTTTATGCCGCAGGACGAAGCGGGCGTTTCGCTTGTAGGCAAGCATCTATACAGTCAACAGTTGTGACTAATCGGCTGATCTCTGGGCCCAGCCTGAACTCGCCCATCGACCAGCGCCGCGCCCCAGCTTCAATCTCGTTTTCGACCTGGATTCCACGGACTCTGGACGGCTGACTGGCAGACTCTGCGGGCGAGTTCGGCGACCGGTCGTTAGCCATAACCGATGACCTCATGCTCAAGTACGCCGGGACTCACGCGTGGGCGATGCGACTTGCCGACGGCTTGATCGCGTCAGGGATACGTCCCGGCGATCATGTCGGGCTGATCGTGGCGAACCATCTCGAGTTCGTCCCGCTCAAGTTCGCGATCGCGGCCGCCGGCGCGATCGCGGTGCCGTTTGACTACGTGTACCGCCAGGACGGGCTCGCCTACGTCTTCGCCCAGTCGGGCTGTTCAGTGCTGATCACCATGACCAGCTTCGGCGACTTGGACTATCCGGCGATGCTGGATGCGATAGCGCTCGGGTGGGCGAACGGAAGCAGCGAGAAGCTGCCCAGCCTGCCCAGAGGACAGCCGGGTTGCTTTCTTCAAGGCCTGCGGGCTCCGCTCGTTGGTGCCCGGTAGCGACAAGGACCTCTTCGGCGCTGATCTAGAGACCATAGTGAGCGCGACAGCTTCCGGGGACTGAGCGAGTACAGGGGGAGAAGATCGTGATCTTGCACGATGCCGCCGAGTTGGACGAGGCCGACGACTCCCGGGACCAATCCCCCGTCCGCGGGTGCAGCGTAGCTGGTGTCGGCGGAGCGGGATCATTCCGTCGAGTGCGGCGATGGGCCTCTGGGGCCGGGTGGCTTCGGGTGTTGTGAGCAGCGCGACGATGGAAGACCCTTAACTCGAACCACCGACTCACGCATCACGAGCAGGAATTCGCCCGATCGGTGGGGCCCGCTAGCGGTGCCGAACCGGGGCGAAATCACGATGCCACGACCAGATCTGGCGGGTTGCAGCGAACGACAAGGTCATCCGCCTGCTCGGCCGTACGACAAGGAAGGCGCCGTACTAACAGGACTGTGGGCGGCGACCACGGGCGAGTGTCTGACTGCCGTCGCGCCCGCCACGACCTACAACATCCCCCTCGACACCGCCCTTCTCGTGAGCGCCTTCTTTGCTTGGCATTGCAATAGAAACTGGTGACTCCGTAGGCGGATTTAACCAAGACCCACCGGTCCATCTCGACGCGAGAACGTCCAAAGCAGACCCTGCGCACCGCGGAGGAGAGGTTGTCTTAGCGGATGTCGTCGGCGGGAACACCGCCCAGTTCCGTGAACGCGGCGACATGACCGGCGAAGAACGCCTTCTGGCTCTGAGAGGAGTAGACGCGGTGAAATGCCTTGCCAGACAACGATATTCGCAGCGTGAAGAGAAACACTTAGTGTCCACTCCGCCGACGTTGACTCAGACCTCGGCGAAGTCGACCCCGGTGTCGTGGGCCCGGAAGATGTGTCTGCGGAACAAACCCGTCCATCACGCCCGCCCGGTTTCTGGTTTCCAGCAGGATCTCCAGGCGCCGGGCCGCGACGTACTTCGACACCGTTGGATAGGCGATCGTCGCGCCCGTGCTCGTCGACCAGCCGCTGCCAGACCCGGTGCGGGGTACGCCGCTGCTTGGTTGGCGCGTCCAGATCCGTCCGCACCATCTCGTCCATCGCCCCGCGCCGCGGACCTGTCACCGACGAGGGCCGGGCTGGCGCCTTCCGCGGCGGCGGCACCGCCGAACCCAGCGCCTGACGCACCGGCCGGCCATGCACCCATACCGATCAGCCAGCGCCCGGACCGAGAGCCCTCCACCCGCGCATTCCGCCGGTGGCCACAACCCGCCATAAGGAACTTCATTTCTCGTGGTCCGGGTCGTTCTTCGGAGGAGATCGCGGCTGGCGCACTTCTGTCATCGGGAAGAAATGCGCCTATTTGTTGGATAGCGTCCATTGCCGTGCCGCCCGGTCGTCGGGACCGGCGGCGAGTGAGGGGAAATGAACATCCGATGAACCGAATGATCACCCGGGCTGGCTTGGCCGTGGGGATTGCCGCCGCTCTGCTGCTTGCCGTTGTGTCCCCCGCCTCGGCGGCCACGTTCGGCGTCTGGTCGCTGCAAAGCCACAAGTGCATGGACGTCCCGAACGGCTCTACCTCGAACAACACCCCCATCATCCAGTGGACCTGCCATGGCGGCGCAAACCAGCAATGGGATTTCAACTGGACCGGCAATGGATATCAAGTCGTCAACAGGAATAGCGGAAAATGTCTCGACGTCAGGAACGGCAGCACAGCTGACGTCGTGGACTTGATCCAGTACACCTGCACCGGTGCGAGTAACCAGCTCTGGGATACGAGGCTGTACGCCTCAAATTACTACCAACTCGTCGCCAAGCACAGCAACAAATGCGCGGATGTCGAAAACGGCCGCACCCACGACGGCGCAAACATAATCCAGTACACCTGCACCGGCACGAACAACCAACTCTGGCTGCTGCTTTCCTGAACCACCCGCCGCATCCCGGCCCGCCCGCGCGGGCCGGGATGCGGTCGAACGCCCCGATGACGAATGCGCCAACCAGAACGACGGCACCGCCCAGGGCAGCCACCAGCAGTTTCGTCGGCCTCTTGCCGAGCATTTTTGAGCCCCTCTCCACCTGTCCTGACAACGCCTTGGTCAGGTCGTTGCCGAACTGCGGATCTCGCCGAATCTCCTCAGCTAGGTGCACGCGCAGAGCTTCATGTTCGACTGCCGATGCAGGCCGCTCACTGAATCGCGCCAGCAGCTCACCCTGAAAAGGGTCCGACATTTTCACACCGAGCGGGCTGTACACGTTTTCAGGTTCGCGGCGTACGCGGCACCGCCGACCTCGGCCTTCGAGATCTACCCACCGAGCAGGCGACTGTCCCAGGATGGTGCCTTGCGCCACATGACCGCGGGCAGCGCCTGGATGTCCGATGAGGAATCGGATAAAGGCAATATTGCGCCAGGTCAGTTGGCTGACCTCGCGGTATTGTCACAGGACTACCTCAGTGTCCATGAAGTACTGATCCCGGAGACGACCTCGGTGCTCACCCTCGTCGGCGGCAAGGTCGTGCACGCCGAGGCCGAGCACTGTGCCCTCAATCCGCCGGTCCTACCCGGCTATTCGCCGCTGGCTGTCGGGACCGACACCCTCTGACCGAACTCAGGAAAGACACAACAAGTTGATGACTTTTCGATCCCGAAGAATTGTCGTGCTCGCAGCCGTGTTGGCGCTCAGCGCGGTGGCCTTGCCCGCGGTCGCCGCTCCCCCCGAGCAGGTCGAAGCCAGTCGGCGGGCACGTGTGACCCCGTTGCCCGGTGCGCAGGTCTTCCCGGAGAGCATCGCGATCGACCCGAGGACCGGCGTGTACTACGTGGGCTCGGTCAAGGAGGGCACGATCTTCCGCGGCAAGGTGGGCAGCGGTCAGGTTGAGGTCTTCTCACCGGCGGGCGCGGACGGGCGTGACATCGCCAACGGGCTCGCGTTGCGTGGTGACACACTCGTCGTGCTGTCCCGGCAGAGTGGCGTGATCCGTAGCTACGACACGCGCTCCGGCACACTGCTTTCCACGGTGGATAACGGCCTTGGCTCGTCCGGCACGTTCCTCAACGACCTCACGATCGCGCCGGACGGTTCGGCCTACGTCACCGATTCGATCAACCCGTGGCTGTACCGGATCACGTGGCACGGCAGGCAGATGAGGCTGGAGAAGTTCATGGACTTCACCGGCACACCGGTGGTGTACGTCCGCGCACCCGGCGCGGCGGGCATCAACCTGAACGGCATCGTGTCCAGTGCCGACGGCAGGTACCTCGTGGTCTCCAAGCGCAATGAGAACGCGCTGTACCGGATCACCCTGCCGGGCAAGCAAGTCAGCCGGGTCACCGTGCCCGCGGGCGTACTGGAGACCCAGGACGGTCTGTTCTTGAGAGGGCAGACGCTCTACGCGGCGCAGAATCTGCCGGAGAACGTGGTCGCGCTGCGGTTGACCTATGACTTCTCCGCGGCGACACCGGTTCACACCTACACGGACCCGAATTACATGTTCCCCACCGCGGTCGCGGTGCACGGCCGCTGGATGCTTGTGATCTCGTCTCAATTCGACTCGCTGGGCAGCCCAGCCGCCGTCAGCGGCACCGAGCCCCCAGAACTGCCGTTCAGGGTGACGACCACCGGTGCGGGAGGCCCCGGCAAGGCGAGAAATCCTACGTCAGGGCCTTGAAGGACCAGATCCTCGATCGAGACCAGTTCTCGCCCGAAGTCGGAGAAGTCCAGGCACCTGTCCTGGTCGAAAGTCGGTTACCGGTTCTGGCCTGGACTTTCACGCAGCAGGTCGGTACTCGTTGAGTAGTCCGCTACATCACCGTGTCCGGTAGCGGCTCAAATGGCAGGGGACTGAAGTCAGTCGCTCGGT
Source organism: Kibdelosporangium aridum (assembly GCF_900176515.1). Classification (GTDB taxonomy): domain Bacteria; phylum Actinomycetota; class Actinomycetes; order Mycobacteriales; family Pseudonocardiaceae; genus Kibdelosporangium; species Kibdelosporangium aridum. Next base: position 1,900 of record NZ_FWXV01000014.1, on the reverse strand, counting down.
CTACCGGTGGAGTGTACGGACTCGTTTGTGTCGAACGTGGACGTCGCTCGCGGTGGCCGAGATTATTGAGTTTCAAGTTTTGCGGACGGCTCCGGTGAATCCGGCGATGAACAGGGTGGCGAAGGCCCAGGCGAGTAGGCGCAGTGTCCATCCGATGATGGTGAGGGTGTGGCCGGGGCCGGTGTTGGTGGTGTCGCATCGGGTGCGGGTGCCGGTGGTGAGCAGTGGTGTGCCCAGGTCGAGGCCGACGCCGACGTGTTCGAGCCAGGTACAGGGCACAGGTGTGGCGGGTGGTGGAGTGCGGATTTGGGTGAGCGCTCCGTAGGCGCCGCCGAGGACAACGGCGGCCAGGACGGCGGCGGTGAGGACGGCGGCGAGGGCGATGAGGGCGCGCCAGGGTTTGTAGCCGTATCCGAGGAGCAGGCCGGTGAGGCGTGCCCAGGTGCGTGCAGTGCGTCCGGTGAGGGCTCGTCGGCGGATTTGGTCTTGGCGTTGGGCGATGAGGACTTGGCGGGCTTCGTGGTCGTGGCCGGCGGCGCGGTGGGCGGCGGCGAGGTGTTGGTAGGGCTGGGCGGCGTAGTCGATGGTGTCGTGTCGCAGCAGCGCTAGCCATTGGTCGGGTGTGACTTCCCGTGGGAGGCCGGTGTAGGTCAGGCCGTCGAGGCGGAGTTTGTGGTGTGGGTGGGTGCGGTGCTGCAAGCTGTTCGGGTTCAGGACCAGGACGCCGCCGATATGTGTGCTGCTGAGATCGAGCACAACATCGTCGCCGGACGCGGTGGCCTGAAAGTCGCCGCCGAGAAACAGGTCGTGGTCGACGTGCAGGCGTTCGGCGTACAGGGCGGGGCCGGAGTCGTTGTCCAACCGCGCGCCATCGCATTCCAGCCCGCCGAGGTGCGCACCGAACAGCCGGACCGCGCCTTCAGCAGCGTGTGCGTCGATGATGGTGCGATCGAGGAAGACTGCGGTCGTGCTCAGGCGGGTGCCATCTAGAGGTGGTTCGGTGGGGTGGTTGAGTTGGCTCCCGCTCAGAACAAGGCCCTTGAGGTCAGCGTCGCGAGCGTTGACGCCCAGCTCGAGGAAGCAGTCCGTGAGTTCGAGCCACATGCTGCTGGTGATGTTTTCCAGGTCGAGCCGGCCGTCGATGCGGGCGCCGCGCAGCCGCAATCCGCGGGGGTCGGGGTCTGTGACGTGTCGGCCGCGCAGGATGTCACGGATCACGCTGGCGGAGACCGTGCGTGTGTCGATATCCAGGTGAGGTCAGTGTGCGTGGCGTCGACCTGAGAAGGCAACCACGCGCAGGCGCTCGATGGCGGCGGCCTCGTGCCCACGATGCCTGCGGCCGCAGAGCGGGCCGATCCAGTCAGAGGTATCGCCTTAATAAACTTGGTTTGATGGCCCACCGACTCCGGCGATACCTGGCTCGATCGCCAGCGCGCCAATGGAAACAAACCGGATCCGGCCTCGTGTTCGGATCAGCATAGTCCGGATCCGAACTCCGACTTTTGCTTCCGACGATCAGCGATGCCCACGTCTGCTTCACCGTGGTCGTCGTGGTCATGTTCGGCGCGGCCACCGAGTTGGTGAACGAGGTGGGCGGGCACCAGTTCCCCGGTCCCGAGCACACATTCCACCGATCGCAGGTTTCCGGCGGGCCGAGACCTCCTAGTGGCCCGCTGTCTTGATCCCGATCGGATGGAAGTGACCCTCGTGGTGGAGGTCTCTTTCGAGGATCGCGCTTTGTGCTCGACGATAGGCCTATGTACCCCGAGATCGAGCCTCAGGCGTCAGGTCATCTGGACACCGGTGACGGCAACCTCGTGTACTGGGAGGAGTGCGGGAATCCTTCCGGCAAGCCGGTCGTCTTCCTGCACGGCGGCCCCGGTGGCGGATGTTCGCCGTC
>NZ_FWXV01000004.1 GCF_900176515.1 Kibdelosporangium aridum | reverse complement strand
ACAGTCATGCGACTGCAAGTCGTATCCGGTATTAGACCCAGTTTCCCGGGCTTATCCCAGAGTGCAGGGCAGATTACCCACGTGTTACTCACCCGTTCGCCGCTCGTGTACCCCGAAGGGCCTTACCGCTCGACTTGCATGTGTTAAGCACGCCGCCAGCGTTCGTCCTGAGCCAGGATCAAACTCTCCAACAATGCTCTAGTTGAAAAATTCGACGTCCTGACAAACCAGAACCAATCTGGTCCATCTGTCCATCTCAAAGGAACCTCAAGACGAGGTTCAAATAAAAGCTCTACTGGCTTTCAATAGATCGACACACTGTTGAGTTCTCAAACAACACACGCACACCTTTTTAGTCCGGCATTTAGCCGACCCGCAAAGGGGCTTGCACTGCAAAGTCTTTGTTTTACTCGGGTTTGCCACTCTACCTGACTTCCGATTCGACCCGGCGAGGGGCCCAACTAGAAGCTCAGCTGGTTGGTGGCACGTCGTAGAACTTTACTCGGTCCGATTCGCGGTGTCAAATCCGCCCGACCCGGTGGGCTGTTCCTACTCAAGTCTACCTGAGAGGCTTTCTGCCCTTCGCCGTCCCCGCCAGGCTCTTTCGTCCTGTTCCGTCCGGCTGTCCTTGCGACGGGGAGAAAGTTACTCAGGTGGCAGGTGCGATGTCAAATCGGCTGGTCAGCGGCCTGAGCCAGAGGTTTCGCTCCCCTGCGGACGACAACACCTCGGCCATCTCGGCGAGCGGAGTCGTCTGCTGGTCGCCGACGAACGCGGCTTCGTAGCCCCAAGTCCGGAACTCGCGAAGCGCGGTCAACGGGTCGTCGCCGAGCTCCTTCATCGCCGACGACGAGAACGAGCAGATCACGTGCGGCCGGTCCCGCCTGAGCAGCCGGACGAGGCCACCCAACGCCCGATGCGTTCGGCCGGGCACGTCGGCCTTGACCACGGACAACCTCAACTTCTTCAACCCTGGCAAGGCATCCAGCGCACGGTCGAGCCGGACCGAGTTGACCGTCCGCTCGGGCTCGCCTGTTCCTGGCCAGACACTGACTCCGCCACCCAGGGCGGGGTCGGTCACCAGCGTTCCCTCGGTGTCCCATGCCGCGGCTTCCACCACGTGCAGCCGGTCGGCCACGTGCTCGGGTGTGTTCGCGGCGACGTTGCGTTTCAGCAGGTCGACGGCCTTCGGGTCGGGTTCGACCGCGACCACCGCACCAGAATTACCCATTCGTGTGAGCATCCGGAGGGTGTGGTAGCCCACGTACGCGCCGATGTCGAGGAAGACCCCGTCCGGCTCGATCAGCGAGTCGATCAGGTCGGCGACCGGCTGCTCCCAGACTCCGTTGCTGGACAACAGCGGCAGCATCGCGATGTCGTCCGACGGCAGCCGCAGCAGGCCGGCGTCGCACAGCACGAGCGAACTCCCGTCGACCCCGCCATGTACCCGTTCGTGTTCCCGCACGACCACCCGTCGCAGCGCGTCGGCGGTGCGGGTCGCGGCCGACGAGGCGCGGATGTTCTCGTCACGTTCACGCGATTGGGCGATGATCCGGTCTTCGAGGCTCTCGATCCGGCGCAGCGCGGTGTCGAGCTGGTTGGCCAGCCGGTCGATCCGTGGATCGGGTCCGGCCGGTGCCTGCTCGACGCGCCGGGTCGCCGCCAGCTCCTCCTGGCGGCGCAGCACTTCCTTCGTCGACCGCTCGGTGGAGTCCACTATGGACCCCAGCATCGTCCTGACGTGGTTGTCGTAGTGGTTGAGCACCCGCAGTACGGCCTTGCGCAGCGCGGGTGCCATCGGGATCCGATGGCCCATCTCGACATCCGGCTGGCGCAACAACGCGTGCCTGGCCGCCTGCAGAGGCGCGAACGGATCAGGCTCACCGGCGAGCTTGCGGCCGTGTTCGACCCGCCAGTTGCGATACGCGTGCTCGACTCGCTCCCGCAACTGCTCGGCGGACTTCTCGACCGCCCGCAACCCGAGCACACGAGTCCGCCCGGCCGCCCCGATCTTGTCCGCGAGCGCGGTGTCCGGCGCGTGTTCACGCATCAACCGCGCGGCGTGCTGCACGTGTTCGGACTGACCATCCACACGGGACACGAACACCACGCTGTCCGAGTCGAACAGCTCCGCGGCCACCCCGACGTTCGTGGTGATCAACGGAACACCCCTGGCGGCAACGGAACTCAGCTCGGTGGCCGTCGCGCATTGCTTGTCGTGCAACAAAACGACCCAGTCCGCCGCGTCGACTGCCACCCGGTGCGCGGTTTCCGCTTCGACCAGACGGATGCGGCGGTCGTGCGCGGTCGCCAACCGCAGGCGTTCAGCCGCAGCACGTTGGCCAGCCGCACCACGGACGGCCAGGAGCAAACTCACGTCCGAACGGTCCGGGAACGCGGCACGGAACGCGGCCACGACATCGGTCTCGTTGGAACAGCAACCCTCTTCGTGGTCGACGAAGCTCGTGAACACCGCACCTGTGGGGACGCCAAGGGTCGTCAGCGCCTCGGTGCGCTCGTCCTCATCCCGTTCCCCTTGGTCGGGCACAGGCAACACGACGGCTTGTGCACCCGACGGCGCAGGCCATGGCACCCATACCTCGTCAACGCCAACAGACGGCGGGCCGGGTTCATCACGGACCTGGATCACGTACCGTTCGCGCGGCGGATCCGTCACGTCGTCACAGCACAACACCACGGGGTAACGCGCGTCCGACGCAATCGGCAGTCCCGACGCACCCGCGCTCAGCCGCACGGACTCGGCGAGCGGACCGACCCCGAGCACGGAGACGCCCAGTTGGTCGACAAGCTCCACGCGGACAGCTGGCGGCGCTGGTACCGCGACCGGATGCAACCGTCCCTGCAGCACCCCTTCGGTCTCACACCAACGACGGAACTCGTCGGCGTTGGCACCGAAAGGATCCGGGTAGCGCTCACGCAGCCAAGGATCGTCCTGCCACAACGCGCTCGCCCACCGCGTGCTCCCTGACAACCCGTCAACGGTTGCGCATGCCCAACGCAGGAAGGCCTTCTCGTCGTCGATCGCGGGCGGCGGCTCGTCCCCCATGATCATCGCGTCGTGCCAGGCCGACCGGAATTCCGCACGGAGTCCCTCCGGCAGAACAGTCCCGTCCGACAGACGCGCGAACGGCTTGCCCTTGCCCGCCATCCCCGCGTCAACGAGCTTTGCCCGGTAGTCGTCGCACAGCGTTTCCAACCCGGGCCGCTCGGACAACAGCGTGCGCGGCCGTTCGGTGATATCCGCGGACAGCAGCCACGGTTTCTTCGGATCGAAACCGTGGAAATGCACCGTTCGCAGCATTACCGGCTCGCCAATTGGCACGGCCATCACGCAATAACCGTTGGTCAGCAACTCGGCGTCGCGCTGGCCTGCGTTCCACACCGAAAGGCCGATCCCGACATCGCGGATGACATGGTGTTTCGCCAAGGCCGGCAGGCCGTCGAGAAAACCGTCGACCGCTTCGGGCTTCCGCGCGGCGTGTTGGGCCCACGAAGTCAGCACGTCATGCGCGCCGGGCCCGACCGCGAGGAATCCGGGCTCGTAGACACCGGCTTCGATCAGGTCTTCCGGCGTCGGGGCGAGCCCGTCGTGCGGCAGCGGGTGCAGGACCCGGGGCACCAAAGCGAAGTCACCTTGTTTCAAGGCGTCCTTCACGATTGTGTCGACCGACGCGAGGACGAGGACCCACGGATCGAGGTACAGCACCGGGCCGTTGGCCAGCAACGTCTGCAACAGCCGCGGCCGCAGCACGGCCCGCATCTGCTCCGCGGTGTACGCCGTCGACAGCATCGCCAACTCGGCTTCGTCGACACCGATATCGGCCGGAGTCAGCACATCCCCGCCGGGTTCGCCGTCGACCAGCAGGATGTCGAACCTCGCACCGGGGTGAACGGCTCGGAACGACTCGGCTGTCACTCGGGCGGCGGGAAGCTGGGCGCTGGTCGCCACCGTGCACGCAGACACTTCGGTCACACCACGAAAGTAGCGCGCCGAAGATCACGCACGCGCCGGTGGCACCCCAACGCGTTCGTCGTCGCAGGTCAGCGAGGTTCGTGGCCGAGGATGCGATGAAGCGCCGCATGCAAGCCATCAGCTTGCCCATGCCAGCCAACGAACCGTCCGGCCGGACGAGCACTGCTTCACCGGGCGTGACGTGCTGACCGCGTGTGTCGCACCCGGATGGCCGAGCTCAAGGCAGCCCAGACGGTGTCCGTGCCGCGCTCAGCCGATCGTAGGCAGGAACTTCGGTGCTTTGCGGGCGTGCGTTGCCTGTTCGAAGGCGTACGCCAACGACAGGACCTCGCCGTCCGCCCAACGACCGGCCATGAACGAGATGCCGACCGGGAGCGGTCCGATGAACCCGGCAGGCACCGTCACGCCCGGATAGCCGGCGACCGCCGCTGGTGTCGACGACGGGATGATGTCGTTGTCGCCGGTCGCGCAGTTGGTCTTCCAGGCGGGCGGGTTGGTCGGCGCGGCGATCGCGTCGAGCCGGTGGCGTGCCATCGTTTCGTCGATCGAGCGTTTCGCCAGGTCGGTCAGTTCCCGGCGACCGGCCAGATAGCCGGGGTCGGTCGGGCCCGGTGCCGCGAGCGCCATTTCGAACAGTTCCTGGCCGGGGAAACACGTCCGCTCGAGCGGATCGTTCCGGTTGTACTCGATCAACGCGGCCAGATCACGTGGGCCATCGCGGGTGGCCAGGTACTTGTCGATGTCCCGGTGGAACTCGGTGAGCAGTGCGGGGAACTCGAGCTCGGCGATGCGTTGCTGGTACGGCATTTCGACCTCGACTACCTGCGCGCCTTGCGCTCGCAGCGAGGCCGCTGCCGCCGTCATCACCCGGTCGACGTCCGGCCCGAGAACGGGCAGCCGCCACAGACCGATCCGTGCTCCTTTGAGCGAGTCCTTGGAAAGCCGGTAGTGGCGTGGATGATCGCGCGGGATGGCCTTCGTGGCGGCGTCGGCGGGATCACGACCCTGGATGACCGCGAGGGTGATGGCGGAGTCGATGACGTTGCGGCTCATCGGCCCGGTCGTGTCCTGCTCGGCCGAGATCGGCACGACACCGGTGCGGCTGACCAGTCCGAGGGTGGGTTTGTGACCGACCACCCCGGTCATTCCCGCCGGGCACACCACGGATCCGTCAGTCTCCGAGCCGATCGCGACCTGCGCGAGCGAAGCCGCGACAGCCGCGCCCGAACCGGACGACGATCCACAAGGGTTGCGGTCGAGGACATACGGGTTGTTGGTCTGACCGCCCACCGCTGACCAGCCTGAAGTCGGTTTGGCGGAGCGGAAGTTCGCCCACTCGGACATGTTCGCCTTGCCGAGGATCACCGCACCCGCGGCCCTGAGCCGCTGGACCTGGAACGCGTCCTTGGCAGGCGGCGTGCCCAGCAACGCGCGCGAACCCGCGGTGGTCTGCAAACCACGTGTGTCCACGTTGTCCTTGAGCAGGATGGGGATGCCGTCAAGCGGACCGCGCAGCTGCCCGGCACGGCGGCGCCGATCGCTGGCGCGTGCCTGCTCGGTGGCGGTCGGATCGACCAGGATCACCGAGTGGAGCTTGTCGTCCACCGCACGGATCCTGGCGAGATAACGCCCGGTCAGCTCCACCGCGGTCAGCTTGCCGCGGTCCATTCGCAGTTGCAGTTCGGGAATCGTCGCCCGGTCCAGGTCAAGGCCCTGGGACGCGTTCGCCGGAACCGCCATCGTTGCCAGCAGCACACATGGGATCACCAAGCGCAGCACGCCATCCACCACACTCGCGGACACGCCTGCGGTCAACCCGACGAACGAAGGGCAACCCTGCCGGGCAGGAACGGAGTTTGTACGGGCATGAGACTCCACGGTGGTTCCCGTGAGCTGGACCCAGCGTTCGAGGACTTCGTCCGCAGCCGATCGGCTTCGTTGCTGCGGACGGCCTTCCTGCTGGTCGGCGACCGAGGCCACGCCGAGGACCTGCTGCAGACCACATTGCTGCGGGTCGCGTGGCGCTGGTCGGCTGCGAGTGAGCAGCCCGAAGCCTATGCGCGCCGTGTGCTGGTCAACCTGACCCGTGATCGCTGGCGGCTGTTGGGCCGCCGGGTACGGGAACGAAACCAGACCGAGCTGCCCCATCTGCCATCGCCGGACGCGAGCCAACGGATCGCCGACCGGGAAGCGCTTGTGCAGGCGTTGCGTCAGCTGCCGACACGGCAACGCGAAGTCATCGTGTTCCGGTTCTTCGCCGATCTGACGATCACGACACAGCCCGGGCCCTCGGGTGCAACGAGGGCACGGTCAAGTCGTACACGAGCCGTGCCTTGAACCGGTTGCGTGAGCTGCTGGGGGAGCCGCAAGAAATCGAGGTACAGAACTCATGATGACCGAGGACGACCTGCGCGAGCAGTTGCGTGACGCGACAGCAGACTTCGTACCCCGCGACGATCTGCTCGAGTCGCTGGCGGACAGGCACGCACGCCAGCACAAGCGCGTGCGGCGAGGCTTGATCGGTGGTTCGGCCGCTGCCATCGCAGTGGTGGCCGTCTTGCTGGGCACAGTGTTCACGAACACTCCGGCGCCGGTGACGGTCGATCCGGCCACGCTCACCGAAGCGGAGATCATTGAGAAAGCCCGCGCGGCGGACGCCGCGGCACAGGGCATGATCGTGAACTTCACCACCGAGGGCCCCAGCTGGCCGAAATCCGAAAGCTGGGCGCTGCGCTCAGAGCGGCTCGGCCGGAGTGCGCAACCGGGCGTCAGCGACATGATGGCGACGCCCGACCGCCGGGAACTGATCGACTTCCACCGCCGGACGGTGACGACCTTCCGGGGTGGCTCCGACAACGACGTTGTCTCGTCAGTGTCCGCGTCCGGCACGGGTGATCCCGGGAAGGCGCTGCAGAACGACACCATCCGGCTCGTCGGCGTCGGCGCCGAGATCCACCTGCGCGGCAAGATCTTCGAAAACCTGCGGACCGTGGACATCTGGCTTGATCGCAAGACGTTCCTGCCCACCCGCTCGGTGCAGGGCGTGCTGACGATCACCTACAAGTGGCTGCCCGCGACCGAGGAGAACCGCAAGAACCTGGTGCATGAGGCGCCAAGGGACTTCACGTACGAGACCTTCCCCCCGGTCACGCCTCTCGTCCCCCAAAGCGGGTTGAACACGGCGCCGCCGACCAAGTGAAGGAAAGGGCCCTCGTGTGAGGGCCCTTTCCTTACAGCACTGGCAGTAAGGTCTTCAGCTCGTACGGTGTCACGCTGCGGCGGTACTCGTCCCACTCGACTCGCTTGTTGCGCAGGAAGAAGTCGTACACGTGCTCGCCCAACGCTTCGGCGAGCAGCTCCGAGTTCTCCATTTCCGCCAACGCCTCGCCCAGGTTCTGCGGCAGGTTGGCGTATCCGGCCGCGCGACGCTCCGAATCGGACAACGACCACACGTCGTCCTCGGCGGCGGGCGGCAGCTCGTAGCCCTTCTGCACGCCCTGCAAACCGGCGGCGATGATCACGGCGTAGGCCAGGTACGGGTTGCACGCCGAGTCCAGGCTGCGGACCTCGACGCGCCGCGACGAAGCCTTGCCGAGCGAGTACATCGGCACGCGCACCAAGGCCGAGCGGTTCGCGTGGCCCCAGCACACCGCGGTCGGGGCCTCGCCGCCGACGATCAGGCGCTTGTAGGAGTTCACCCACTGGTTGGTCACCGCGGAGATCTCACGGGCGTGCTTCAACAGGCCCGCGACGAATGCCTTGCCGACCTCGGAGAGCTCGTACGGGTCCTCGGCGTCGTAGAAGGCGTTGCGGTCGCCCTCGAACAGGCTCAGATGCGTGTGCATGCCCGAGCCAGGCTTGTCGGAGAACGGCTTCGGCATGAACGACGCGTGCACGCCTTGCGTCAGCGCCACTTCCTTCACCACGTACCGGAACGTCATCACGTTGTCGGCCATGGTCAGCGCGTCGGCGTAGCGCAGGTCGATCTCCTGCTGGCCGGGCGCGCCTTCGTGGTGGCTGAACTCGACCGAGATGCCCATCGCTTCCAGCGCCTCGATGGCGTGCCTGCGGAAATTCGTGGCCGTGGCGTGCGACGCCTGGTCGAAGTAGCCGCCGTTGTCCGCGGGCTCCGGCACGCTGCCGTCCGACGGGAGGTCCTTGAGCAGGAAGAACTCGATCTCTGGGTGCACGTAGACGGTGAAGCCCATCTCGCTTGCGCGCGAGAGGGTCCGGCGCAGCACGTGCCGCGGGTCGGCCCAGGACGGCGAGCCGTCCGGCATCGTGATGTCGCAGAACATCCGGGCCGAGTAGTGGTCGCCTTCCGGCGTCTCCCACGGCAGCACCTGGAAGGTGGACGGGTCCGGCTTGGCGACCATGTCGGACTCGTAGACGCGGGCGAACCCCTGGATCGCCGAGCCGTCGAAACCGATGCCCTCGGCGAACGCGCCTTCCAGCTCGGCGGGCGCGATCGCGACGGACTTCAGGAATCCCAGGACGTCGGTGAACCACAGCCGGACGAACCGGATGTCGCGTTCCTCAAGCGTCCTCAGGACGAACTCTTGCTGCCGATCCATGGCGTGAGCCTAGGCAGGACGTGTTAACGCCATGTTTCGCGGGGGTACCTGGAACCGATCACAGAGGGTCAGATCACTTCGGCGGGCTTGTTTCGCTTGATCGCCAGTGAGAACACGGCGGCGACCATGCACAGCAGACCCGCGCCGTACCAGGCCATGTCGTAGCTGCCCAAGTGGTCACGGGTCGCACCGGCGGCCGTCGCGGCGAACGCGGCCCCCAGTTGGTGCGACGCGAAGACCCAGCCGAAGACGATCGGGCCGGACATCCCGAAGCGGTCACGGCACAGCGCGACCGTCGGCGGCACGGTCGCCACCCAGTCCAGGCCGTAGAAAATGATGAACGCCCACATCGGCGGCTCGACGGTCGGCGCGAACAGGCCTGGCAGGAGCAGCAAGGAGCCGCCACGCAGGGCGTAGTAGGCGCCGAGCAGCCAGCGCGGGTCGATCCGGTCGGTCAGCCAGCCCGAGAGGATCGTGCCCGCGACGTCGAAGATCCCGACGAGGGCCAGCAGTCCCGCGGCCGTGGTCATCGGTACGCCGTGGTCGTGGGCCGCGGGCACGAAATGCGTCCCGATCAAGCCGTTGGTCGACGCGCCGCAGATCGCGAAGCCGCCCGCGAGCAGCCAGAACGTGCCGCTGCGCATCGAGGTGCCGAGCACCTGCAGCGCCCGGCGGGCCGCGCCCTTGTTGGGTGGTGGCGGCGGTTCGGGGGCATCGGCACCGAGCGCGGTCGTGCCCACCTGGCTCGGGTGGTCGCGCAGGAAGATCAGCACGACCGGGACCACGAGCAGCGCCACTCCGGCGATGACCAACGACGCCGGGCGCCAGCCGATGTCCGTGGCCATGTTCGCCACGATCGGCAGGAAGACCAGCTGGCCGGTCGCTCCCGCGGCCGTCAGCACACCGCTGACCAGGCCGCGGTGCTTCACGAACCAGCGTGACGTGACGGTCGCGACGAAGGCGAGGGCCATCGACCCGGTGCCGACGCCGACGAAGATCCCCCAAAAGAGGATCAGCTGCCAACTGGCTGTCATCACCACGGTCAGCCCTGAGCCCGCGGCGACGAGGACCAACGCGCTGGCCACGACCTTGCGCATGCCGAAGCGCTCCATCAGCGCGGCGGCGAACGGCGAGATCACCCCGTAGAGCACGAGGTTCACCGACACGGCGAGCGAGATCGTGCCGCGTGACCAGCCGAACTCCTGGTGCAGCGGGTCGATCAGGACACCCGGCGCCGCCCGGAAGCCGGCCGCGCCGAGCAGCGCGATGAACGACACGCCTGCCACCCACCAGGCCCAGTGCACCCGCCTGGTCCGCACTTCAAGTTGTGTCACCCGGAAAGGGTGACTGGGATCCAGCGACAGAAACAGTGGCCGGAACGTCAACATGTGCAAGAATCTGGCCATGTCGCACGTCGTCGCCGTACTCGCCCTCTCCGAGGTGATCGGCTATGACATGACCATCCCGCCGATGGTCTTCGACCCCGCCGGCGATCGCTACGACGTGCGTCTGTGCAGCGTCGACAACAAACCCGTGCAGGTCTACGGCGGATACCAGCTGGTGCTCAACCACGGCCCGGAGACGCTGGCCGAGGCGGACACCGTGATCATCCCGGGCACCCGGATCCCCGGCCCGCGCTACGACGGCACGCTGCCCGGCGACGTGGCCGAGGCGCTCGCCACGATCCGGCCAGGCACGCGGATCATGTCGATCTGCACGGGCGCGTTCGTGCTCGGTGCGGCCGGGCTGCTCGACGGACGCCCGGCGACCACGCACTGGAGCCACACCAAGAAGTTCCGTGAGCTGTACCCGAAGGTCTTGCTGAATGAAGACGTTCTCTTCGTCGACGACGGTGACGTCCTGACCTCAGCCGGGCTGGTCGCGGGAATCGACCTGTGTCTCCATGTGCTGCGCAACGACCACGGCAGCGAGGTCGCCAACCACGCGGCGCGCTACTGCGTGGTGCCGTCATGGCGTGACGGTGGCCAACGACAGTTCATCGAGCGCCCTTTGCCGGAGATCGGCGAGGCGTCGACCGCGGCGACGCGTTCGTGGGCGTTGGAACGGTTGTCCGAAGGCCTCGACCTGGACACGCTCGCCGGGCACGCGAAAATGAGCGTCCGCACGTTCAGCCGCCGATTCCGCGCGGAAACAGGAATGAGCCCGGGCAAATGGCTGTTGCGGCAACGCCTGGAACACGCGCGGCACCTTCTGGAGAGCACGGATCTTGCCGTCGACCGGGTCGCCGAGGAATCCGGCCTCGGTACAGCCGCTTCTTTGCGCCAGCACTTGCGGGTGAGCCTTGGCGTGTCACCGTTGGGCTACAGGAAGGCATTCCGGCCGCCTTCTTGAGGTTGTCTCAGCCGCAGCGCCCTACGATGCGTGGCATGTTCAAGCGTTTGCTGTTGCTCGGAGTGCTGGGGCTCGTCACGGCCGCGGGGTGCACGTCGACATCCAACGAGTCCGGCGGCAGTACGCTTCCGGACGGCGCGGGCCTGCTCAGGGACGCCTCCGAGGCGGTCAAGCCGATCAACAGCGCCACCTTCGCGCTGAAGGTCAACGGCGAGGTGCCGGGCATCCCGGTCAAGGAAGTCTCCGGTGACCTGACCAAGGCCGGTGACGCCAAGGGCAACGCCAAGCTCGACCAGTTCGGCCAGACCTTCGAGGTCCAGTACGTGCTGAAGGACAAGATCCTCTACATCAAGGGCATCACCGGCTCCTGGCAGCAGTTCGGCGACGCGACGCAGATCTACGACCCGTCGGCGATCCTCGACCCGAACCGGGGCATCGCCAAGCTCCTCACCTCGATCCAGTCGCCGGTCACCGAGGGACAGGAGGACATCGCGGGCGTCAAGACGTACCGGGTCGCGGGCAAGGTCGCCAAGGACGTCGTCACCGGCCTGGTGCCCGGTGTCCAGTCCGATGTGAACGTCAAGGTCTGGGTCAAACAGGACGGCAACCACCAGCCGGTACGGGCAGTGGTCGAACTGACGCCCGGCAACACGGTCGAGATCACGCTGTCCGAGGTGGACAAGCCGGTCACCGTGGAAAAGCCGGTCTAGTGACCAGTCTGGGGGTGCCCCGAAAAGGCCGCAGGGTCGCGATCGGGGCAGGAGGTCTCGCCGTCCTGCTCGGCGCGCTCGACACGTACGTCGTGGTCAGCGTGCTCAACGACATCATGCGGGACCTGAACATCGCGGTGAACCGGCTCGAGCAGGCCACCCCCATCGTGACCGGGTACCTGCTCGGCTACATCGCGGCGATGCCGTTGCTCGGCCAGGCTTCCGACCGGTTCGGCAGGCGCGCCTTGTTGCAGGCTTGCCTGATCGGGTTCACGGCCGGCTCCATCATCACGGCCGTCGCGACGGATCTGCCGCTGTTGGTGGCCGGCCGTGTCGTGCAAGGCATTGCCAGTGGTGCGTTGCTGCCTGTGACCCTGGCGCTAGCCGCGGATCTCTGGGCGGAACGCAAACGTTCCACGGTGCTCGGCGCGGTTGGTGCGGCGCAGGAACTGGGCAGCGTGCTCGGTCCTATTTACGGCGTGGTGCTGGCCGTCGCTTTCGGATCGTGGCGCGGTCTCTTCTGGGTGAATGTCCCGTTGGCCGTGATCGCCATGGTGGCCATTCACTTCACGGTTCCCGGGCGGGACAAACAAGGCCCGGCACCGGCCAAGGTGGACATTACCGGCGGAGTCCTGCTGGCCGTCACGTTGGGGCTCGCGGTCGTCGGGTTGTACAACCCTGATCCGCAGCGCGCGGTTCTGCCGCCGTGGGGCGTGCCGGTGCTGATCGGTGCGTTCGTGGCACTGCTCGGGTTCCTGGCGTGGGAGAGGTTCGCGCGTACCAAGCTGATCGATCCCGCCGGGGTTCGGATGGGGCCGTTCCTCGCCGCGCTGGGCGCGTCCGTCGCAGCGGGCGCGGCGTTGATGGTCACGCTGGTGAACATCGAACTCGTCGCGCAGACGCTGCTCGGCAAGGACCGGACCGGCGCGGTGTTCCTGCTCGTGCGGTTCCTCGTGGCGCTGCCGATCGGTGCGTTGCTGGGCGGCTGGCTCGCGGCCCGGATCGGCGACCGCTGGGTCGCGTTCGGTGGTTTGCTCATCGCCGCCGCCGGGTACCTGCTGATCTCAGGCTGGCCGGTGGACGTACTGGCCGCCCGGCACGACCTTGGGCCGTTCACCCTGCCCCGGCTGGACACCGACCTGGTGATCGCCGGGCTCGGGCTCGGCCTGGTGATCGGGCCGCTGTCCTCGGTCGTGCTACGCGTTGTGCCCGCCGCGCAACACGGCGTGGCGTCCGCCGGGGTCGTCGTGGCCAGGATGACCGGCATGCTGGTCGGTGTGGCTGCGCTCACAGCATGGGGCCTTTACCGTTTCCACAGCCTGACCGCGGGCCTCGACACGCCGTTGCCGTTCGGTAAGACCAAGGAGCAGTTCGACGCCGAAACAGCCGCGTACAAGGCCAAACTGTTCGACGCGTTGAACACCGAGTACAGCGAGATCTTCCTGATCACGTCGGTGATCTGCGTGCTCGGCGCGCTGCTGGCGCTGGCGTGCGGCGCCGCACGCCGCCACGATTGACATCGATCGTGGATTGCGAAGGCGCGGCGATTAAGAGACCCTTCAAAAGTGACCGAGCAACGGGTCGTACTGAATCTAGACGAGGCTGGCGTGGCGGTTGATCTGCCCCAGCTGGACAATGCACAGGATGTAGTCCAAGACGTGGCGTATCGCCCGGTGGATTTCCGCGATGACGATCTGCCTTCCGCCTTGGAACGGTCGGCAGCCTGGCTACGGAAAGCCGAGCAGTGGCTCGGCGAGCCAGTGGACGTCTTGGCGATCCATTTGGACTACGACGACAGCGGTGATGCGCCGTACTTCGAGGTCAAGCTGTTGTGCAACGACGAAGACCTCGCCGGGGCGCCGATCGCGGTCCGCGAACAACGACGGCGTGCCTCACCGTAGAAGCGGCCCTGTGCCGGGAGGCTCAGCGCTAGAATCGGTGGAGTATCGCGGTGCTGATTAAGGATGTGCGCCATTACCCCACCGAAGGATCTCTTCAGCCACGCCAACGCCGACGACGCGGATACCGCGACACGAGCGGAAGGCAAGGCCTCCCACCAGAACCTCTTCAGCCAGCAAACACAAGAATCGACCGGGACTGAGGTTGCGCGGCCGAAAGCGTTGCCGCGCAACCCATTCCAGCTGCCGTCCTAGAGCAGCATCTTGCCGGGGTCCACGTCCTCGGTGAGCATCCCGTTCGCCTTCATCAGCGCCACAACACCTTTCAGGCGCTCGACGTCGATGGTGCTCGGGTACAGGCCGAGCCGGAGTACTTGGGCGATCGCCGGGTCCACCTTCGCGTACCCCGTGACAACGCTCTGCACTTCGGCCTTGTCGCCCGCGTCCCGTTGTGCCTTAACAAGAGCACGCCGGAACGCGTCAATGGTCTTCGGGCGCTGCTGGGCGAACTTCGTGCTCGTCGCGTACCCGCCGATGGGCAGGTCCACGGCATCGCCGGTGATGGTGTCCAGCACCGGCACCGCACCGATCTGTTGCATCGCACGGGTGATGAACGGCTCGACGAGCAGTGCCGCGTCAACGTCCTTGCGCTGCAAGGCCGCCTGCATGTCCGGGAACGGCATTTCGGCGAACTGCACCGTGTTCGCGTCAAGGCCCTTGGCCTTCATCGCCGCCCGCACCGCGAGCTCGGCGACGTTCGCGCGGGTGTTCACCGCGACCTTCTTGTTCACCAGGTCGGCCGGCGTCTTCACGGCCGAGTCCGGTGTGGTCACCACGAGGAACATGTCCGGCTTGGCGCGGTAGCCGTCGGCGACGAGCTTGAGGTCCGCCGCGCCCTTGGCCTGCGCGGAAAGGAACGACACCCAGTTGCCGAAGGTCACGTCCAGCTCGCCGTTGACAAGGCCGGGGATGCCCGCGGCCCCGCCCTGGATGGTCTGCAGCTCGATCTCGACGCCCTCGTCGCGGAAGTAGCCCTTCTTGATCGCGAGGTGCACCGGTGCGACGTCGACGATCGGCAGCACGCCTAGCCTGATCTTGGCCTGTTCCACTCCTGGAGTCACCGGTTCCTCACCGGACAGCAAGCCACAGCCGGGCACGGCCGTGATGAGCACAGCGGCAAGCACGCCGAGAAAGGCGCGGCGGGGGCGAGTCATGCGCACAGAATGGCACGGCCGGGCGCTGCCGACCACCGCCTTCGCGTTCAGATGAAGACTCAACTGCACTTCATGCCTTCCGCTGGGAGTTTGAGATCGACCAGGTATGCCGCACCCGCATCGTTGACGCATTTGCTGTCGCCAAGGAATGCGGTGTGGCTGTTGGCTTCGACAGTCAGCAGGTTCGCGCCGAGCGCCTTCGCCAGTTTCACGCCTGACTCGTACGGCGTGGCCGGGTCACCGGTCGATGAGATGACCAGAACCTTGGGCAGACCAGGCACTTTCGGCTCGTGCGGCTGGCTGGTGTTGGGCACCGGCCAGAACGCGCACTCGTCGAGTGCCGCGACGAAATCCTCGTCCTCGTTCAGCGAGCTTTTCGGTACGCCGTCACGGATCCGGCGCGCTTGTTCCTCGACCACAGCGCGGTCTTTCACCGGCGGGTCGTCCACGCAGTGCACGGCGGTGAACGCGTCGTGGATGTTGGAGTACTTCCCGTCCGGCCCACGACCGAGGTAGATGTCGGCGAACTGCAGCAGCGATTCGCCCTTGCCCTTGGTCAGCTCGGTGAGGCTCTTCGCGAGCCCGGTCCACTCGCCCTCGCTGTACAGGAACTGCGCCACCGCGGTAACCGCGTCCGAATAGGACAGTTTGCGGTCGCCGACGGTCAGCGGCGTGGCCTTCAGCGGCTCGAGCATCGCGTCCAGCTTCGCCTCGGCTTGCGCGGCGTCCGTGCCCAGCGGGCAGGTCTGCTCCTTCACACAATCCGCGGCGAACGCGTCGAACGCCTTCTTGAACCCGTTGGCCTGGCCGATCGCGCTCGCCACCCGGTCGGCGGTCGGGTCGACCGCGCCGTCGAGCACCATCGCGCGGACGTTGCCGGGGAACGCTTCCGCGTACGCCGTGCCGATCCTGGTGCCGTACGAGAAGCCGACATAGTTCAGCTTCCGTTCACCCAACGCCGACCGCAGCACGTCCATGTCCTTGGCGACGTCGCGCGTGCCGATGTTCGCGAGCACGTCGGCACCGGTGTTGGCGACGCACTTGTCGGCGTACTCCTTGCTCTCCTTCTCCACTGCGGCAACGGCTTCCGGGCCGTTTCCAGGGACCGGCGCTTCCAGCCGTTCGGCGTCTTTCTCCGCGTCGGACAAGCACTGCACGGCCGGTTCACTCGCCCCGATGCCGCGCGGATCGAAGCCGACCAGGTCGAACCGGGAAGACAGCGGATGATCCCAGCTATTGCCGGCCACGGCCGCGGCGGCGACCATCCCGGACTGGCCTGGACCGCCTGGATTGATCACCAGCGCACCGAGCCGGTCCGCCGTGCTGCTCGCTTCCTTGCGCAGCAAGCCGATGGTGATGTCACGGCCATCCGGTTTCGCGTAGTCGAGTGGGACGCGCAGCTTCGCGCACCGCAGGTCCTCATCGTCGTACAACGACTCGCTGATGAAGTCTGTGGCGTAGTCCTCACAAGCCTCCCAGGACAGCGGTTGCGCGTAGAACCGGTCCAGTCCGGGCGGAACCGGGCCGATCGGGCCGGTCGCCCTTGCCGCGATGGGCGTTCCGGGCACAGCTGAGGAACAAGCGGTCAACGCGAGAAGTACGGTTACCCCCAGCGCTCCGATTCCCCTGGCACGGCGCACGTTCCCAAGATCGTCAGATAACGGCATTTTGTTACGCACACCTGATTCCCTGCGGCGGCACGGTCAAGTCGACCAGGTAGGCACTACCAGCGTTGTCAACGCAGCTGTTTCCCTGCAGGAACGCGGTGTGCTGAGTGGCCTCATAGGTCAGCAACGCACCACCGAGCGCCTTCGCCAGGTTCACGCCAGCCTGGTACGGCGTCGCCGGGTCACCGGTGGTCGAGACCACCAGGATCGGCGGCAGGCCTTGGACATTGGGCAGGTGCGGCTCGGAAGTGTTGGGAACGGGCCAGAAAGCGCACGCGTCCAGCGCCGGGCTGGCCGGGAGGCCGTCGTCGAGGAACGGCGCCGCCTGCTTGTAGCGCTTCTGCGCTTCGAGCACCAACGCGTGGTCGGTGACGCGTGCGTCGTCGATGCACCGGATGGCCGTGAACGCGTCCTGGGTCGTGGAGTAACGACCGCTCTTGTCCCGTTGGAAATAGGAGTCGGCCAGCAGCATCAAAATCCGCGGGCGTTGCCGTTGCAAGTCGGCGAGGCCTTTGTTCAACGTCTCCCACAGCTCTTCGGCGTACAGCGCCTGAATGACCGCCGTGGTGGCGTCGGAATAGGAAAGCCTGCGGCCGCCCTCGCCGAGATCCATCGGACGTTCGATCAGCGGCCGGACCAGGTTCCAGTAGTTCTGCAGCACCTGCGCCGGGTCCTGCCCGAGCGCGCAGTCCTGACGCCGCAAACACCACTGCGTGAACGCGTCGAACGCCTGTTGGAAGCCCTCGCCCTGCGCGACGAGCTCCTCGACCACGTCCTGCTCCGGGTCGAGTGCGCCGTCGAGCACCATCGCGCGCACGTTCTTCGGGAAGGTCTCGGCATAGGTTGTGCCGAGCCGCGTGCCATACGAGTAGCCTAGGTATGTCAACTTCTCGTCACCCAACACCGACCGCAGCACGTCCATGTCCTTGACGACGTCACGCGTCCCCATGCTCGCCAGCAACGCGGCACCCTCAGCGGTGCGCTGCACGCACTTGTCCCCGAAGTCCTTCTGCTCGGCCTCGACCTTGGCAACACCCTGCGGTGAGGCGTCCAGCTCGTCGTCCTCCGCGCGTTCGGCGTCCCGTTCCTGGTCGGTCAGGCACCGGATCGTGGGCTCGCTCGCCCCGACCCCGCGCGGGTCGAACCCGACGAAGTCAAAGCGTTTGCCCAGCTCAGAGCCCTTGGCTTGGGTTGCACTGCGGACCGCCGTGCCCAGTCCGGACGCGCCGGGACCGCCCGGGTTGATCACGAGCGAGCCGATCCGCCTGCCCTGGTCGGTCGCGGGCATCCGCAACAGCGCCAACGTGGCCGTGGCGCCGCCCGGGTTGGCGTAGTCCATCGGAACGGTCAGCCGCGCGCAGCGCGCGTCGGGGTTCTTGAAGGTGTTCCCATCGTCATCAGTTCGGGCAAATGGGACACAATCACCCCAAGTGAGCGACTGGCCGTAGAACCGCTCCAATCCTGCGGGTACCGTCCCCGTCGGCCCCCGTTTTTCCGTGGAGGACGGAACGACGGGCGCTCCGGTGGACGACGTGCAGGCCGCTAGCGATGCGACCAGCATGAATACGAGGGAGAATCGCCACGTACGGCCACTCAGTGTCACGCCTCGATAGTGCCATTGGGGCGAATGCTGGGCCGGGCGGAACTCATCATGAACACCGTCGCGTTAAGGCTGTACGTGCCCTGTGATGCTGGAGGTGCCTGGTGGCCACGATGCTCGCCAAGGTCAAGGGCCGGCTGCGCCGGCTCCTGGAACGGCCTGCGTCGGTCGAGCTGACCAAGTACGAAGCGCTGCTGCCCAAAATCGCTGACCGCGAGGAGTCGATCGCGAAGCTCAGCGACGAGGAGCTGACCGAGAAGGTCGGCAAGCTGCGTGGTTCGGAACGGGAACTCGCTGATGACGAGCTTGTCGAGTACTGCGCGCTGGCCCGTGAGGCGGCCAAGCGGGCGCTGGACGAGCGCCCGTACGACGTGCAACTCCTCGGTGTCATGGGCATGCTCTCCGGCCACGTCGTACAGATGGCCACCGGTGAAGGCAAGACGCTCGCCGGCGCGCTGACCGCCGCCGGGTTCGCTGTCCGCGGCAAGCGCGTGCACGTCATCTCGGTCAACGACTACCTCGCGAAACGAGACGCGGAGTGGATGCGGCCGGTGTATGAACTGCTCGGCGTCTCGGTCGGCTACGTCGGCGAGAAGGTGTCCACCGAGCACCGGCGCGCGGCCTACGAGTCCGAGGTCTGCTACGGCTCGGTCAGCGAGATCGGCTTCGACCTGCTGCGCGACCGGCTCGTCACCACGGCGGAAGACCAGGTCCAGGTACCCAACCCGGCCGCCGTCGCCCTGGTCGACGAAGCCGACTCGGTGCTGGTGGACGAGGCCAAGGTCCCCCTGGTCATGGCGGGCACGGCCGAAGGCGTCGAACGCGACGCCGACATGGCCGAGATCGTGCGCCGGTTGCGCGCAGGCGTGCACTACGAAGAAGACGAGGACGGCCGCAACGCGTGGCTGACACCGTCCGGCGCGAAGGCCGTGGAGAAGGCGCTCGGCGGCGTAGATCTGTACGCCGAGGACAGCCCATACCTTGCCGCGGTGAACGTCGCACTGCACGCGCACGCGCTGCTGGAACGCGACGTCGACTACATCGTGCGGGACAACAAGGTCCAGCTGATCAACACCTCCCGCGGCCGCATCGCGGCGCTGCAGCGCTGGCCAGACGGCCTGCAGGCAGCGGTCGAGGCGAAGGAAGCGGTCGCGGCGACCGAGAGCGGCGAAGTCCTCGACTCGATCACCGTGCAGGCCCTGATCGCCCGCTACCCCAAGGTCGCGGGCATGACGGGCACCGCGGTGGCAGTGGCCGAGCAGCTGCGTGAGTTCTACAAGCTCGAGGTCGCGGTCATCGCCCCGAACAAGCCATGCGTTCGCGAGGACGAGCTGACCAGGCTCTTCACCACCGAAGAAGCCAAGGAAGACGCCCTGATCGAAGAGATCGTCAAGACCCACGAGACCGGACGGCCGATCCTGGTCGGCACGTTGGACGTGGCCGAGTCGGAGCGCATCGCCAAGCGGCTGTCGGAGAACGACCTCTCCTGCGTTGTCCTGAACGCCAAGAACGACGCGGAAGAAGCCGCGATTGTGGCGGAAGCAGGCGCGTACAACGCCATCACGGTGTCCACCCAGATGGCAGGCCGCGGTACCGACATCCGCCTCGGCGGACACGACGAAGCCGACCACGACAAGGTGGCCGAACTGGGCGGCCTGTACGTCATAGGCACCGGCCACTACCCGTCATCGCGTCTGGATGACCAACTCCGCGGCCGCGCAGGACGACAAGGCGACCCAGGCGGCTCGGTGTTCTTCTCCAGCATGGAGGACGAGCAACTCGCGCAGTACGCCCCCGAGGTCCAACTGCACGTGCTGAAAGAACCCCCCGGCGAAGACGGCCTGATCAAGGACAAAACAGCGAGGGCCTTCGTGGCACACGCACAGCGGGTGGCCGAGGGCGTAGAGCTGGAGATCCACCGCAACACCTGGCGCTACACCAGGCTGATCGAGCAGCAGCGCGACATCATCATGGAACACCGCGACAAAATCCTGCACAGCGACGTCGCGGACAAGCTGTTCGAGAAGCACGCGCCAGAACGGCACGCCGAACTGGTCGAGGAATTCGGCGAGGACCTCGTAGCCGAAGCGGCACGGCAGATCCTGCTGTACCACCTGGACCGCCGCTGGGTCGACCACCTCGGCTACACCGCAGATGTGCGCGAGACCGTGCACCTGCGAGCGTTGGCCAAGGAGACACCGATCGACGAGTTCCACCGTGCCGTGGTGCCCGCGTTCAACCAGATCGTGCCCGAAGCACACGAGACGGCGATCGCCTCGTTCGACAGCGTGAAGATCGGCTCCAACGGGGCCGAATTGGAAGAAGCGGGTCTCAAGCGCCCAACTTCGACGTGGACGTACATGGTCTACGACAACCCGTGGGACTCGGACGCCGAGCAGGCGTTGAAGAAGGTCCGCGCACACGTGAAGAAGGTCAAGGCAGAGCGCTGACAGAGCAGCTGATGGCCCCTTGCGCACGTCGCAGGGGGCCATTGCTTTGGGCACAGGCACAGAGATTGCCCAACGAGCCTACGGCACCCCACCGACAGAAACCCGTGCCCGACATGAGCACCCCCCGATGACCCAAAGTACCGAGAGGGTCTGACAGAAAGATCTGGGCGGGAGCAGCGAAGGCGCACCCGAGCCAATAGCGAAGGCACGCCCGAACAAAGAGCGAAGCCGCGCCCAGAGCCGAAGTGGAGGCGCGCCCCAAGCCACAGTGAAGGCGCGCCCGAAGAACAGTGGAGGCGCGCCCCAAGCGAGAACGTAGGCGCGCCCCAACTCACAGCGAAGGCGCGCCCCGAGCACAAAAAGGCGCGCCAAAAGTGGTAGTCGGCGCGATTTTGTGTGGAGTGGCGCCGCAAATAAGCTTGTCGGCGGGGCAGGGCCGCAGGTCCTGCCCGCTTTCCCTGTCCTTTGCGGCGCAGAGGCTCCACACCAAATCGCGCCGACCTCTCACAGGGGCGCGCCGACCCAACAACAGAGCGCGCCGAAGTAGGCACAGCGCGCGCCGCAGCGAGCCAAGAGCGCGCCGAAAGCAACCCAAGCACGCCGACCCAACCACAAAGCGCGCCCCGGTGACCACGGCCCCCGGCACCATCCCGCACCAGTCCCAACTGGAACGTTAACTCCCGTTCCCCCTGGTAACCCCATAAGAGTGACACTCGCAAGTGGCTCTAGCCCGTGGCAGCATGGCTGGATCTGCGATGATCCGTGCGCCACATTTCCGCCTCAGAGGCGAAAACATGCGGGAGGATAACCACATGCCTCAACTGCGCATCGCTGCCGCTCAGGTCAACACCCGGGTCGGTGACCTGGCCGGGAACGCGGACCTGATCGTCGAGTGGACACGCAAGGCCGCCGAGCGGGGCGCGCATCTCGTGGTGTTCCCCGAGATGGCACTGACCGGCTATCCCGTCGAGGACCTCGCCCTGCGTGAGTCCTTCACCGCTGCCTCGAAGCGGACGCTGACCGAACTCGCCGAGCGCCTTGCCGACGGTGGCTGCGGCTCCCTGGCGGTCTATGTCGGCTATCTCGACGCGGATGATGTCGGCCCCCGCAACGCCGCCGCCGTGCTCTACGAGGGCAAGGTCGTCGCTACCCAGTTCAAGCACCACCTGCCCAACTACGGCGTGTTCGACGAACGCAGGTACTACAAGCCCGGGCAGACCCTGGACATCATCCAGCTGCACGGCGTCGAGATAGGCATGGTCATCTGCGAGGACCTCTGGCAGGACGGCGGCCCGATCACCGCACTCGGCCAGGCCGGCGTCGACCTCGTGGTCTCCCCCAACGCCTCGCCGTATGAGAAGAACAAGGACGACCAGCGCCTTCCGCTCGTCGCGCGGCGCGCAGCCGAGGCGGGCGCGCCACTGGTGTACTTGAACCTCATCGGCGGCCAGGACGAGCTCGTCTTCGACGGCGACTCAATCGTGGTGTCGCCCGACGGCCAGGTGTTGACCCGTGCGCCCCAGTTCGTTGAGCACCTCACCGTCTTGGACATGTCGTTCCCTGGCGGCTCTGCGCGCACCGAAGGCCAAATCGGCGAGTTCACAGTCCGCCGTGTCGCCCTTTCCGGCGACCCCGTGCCCGCGTATGAGCCGTTGCCGCTGCCCCCGGTCGCCGAGCCACTGCCGGAAGAGGCCGAGGTGTGGTTCGCCCTGGTCACCGGCCTGCGCGACTACGTGCACAAGAACGGCTTCCGCTCGGTCACCTTCGGCATGTCCGGCGGCATCGACTCCGCCGTCGTCGCCGCATTGGCCGCGGACGCTTTGGGCGGCGCGTCGGTCTACGGCGTCTCGATGCCGTCGGCCTACTCGTCCGAACACTCCAAAGACGACGCCGCCGACCTGGCCCGCCGGATCGGCGCGCACTACTCGGTGCAGCCGATCGGCAAAATGGTCGAAGTTTTCGTCCAGCAACTGGGCCTGACCGGACTGGCCGAGGAGAACGTGCAGGCGCGGTGCCGTGGCGTGACCCTGATGGGCCTGTCCAACCAGCACGGTCACCTGGTCCTGGCCACCGGGAACAAGACCGAGCTCGCAGTCGGCTACTCGACGATCTACGGCGACGCGGTCGGCGGCTTCGCGCCGATCAAGGACGTCCCCAAGACCCTGGTGTGGCAGTTGGCCCGGTGGCGCAACGCCGAAGCCGAAAAGCTCGGCGAAGTCCCGCCGATCCCGGAGAACTCGATCATCAAACCACCGTCGGCAGAACTGCGCCCCGGCCAACTCGACACCGACTCGTTGCCCGACTACGAGCTACTCGACGACATCCTGGACGACTACGTCGAAGGCGACAAAGGCTACTCGGACCTGCTGAACCAAGGCTTCGCAGCCGAAGTGATCGACAAGGTCCTGCGCATGGTCGACCTAGCGGAGTACAAGCGCCGCCAGTACCCGCCGGGCACGAAGATCAGCGTGAAGGGCTTCGGCCGCGACCGCCGCCTGCCGATCACCAACGGCTGGCGCGAAGGCCGCTGACCAACGAGGCCCCGCAACTGCCCGGTACCCCACCCAGAGCATCCCCCGCCACTCCTGGCAGGGGTTCGTCAAAGTCGGTTTGTGCTGGTGGGTGTGGGGATTCCGAGCAGGGTGAGTGGTCGGGTGATGGCTCTGGCCGTGGCGTGCAGGGCTTGGGTGATGTTGGTGGTGCCGGTGAGGCGCAGGGCGCTGATGGCGAGGTTGCGCAGGGTGGCCATGGCTCGGGTGCGGTGCCGGTGCGCAGGCGTGAGTGGTCTTCGCGGTAGGCGGTGTCACTGCCCCAGTGCAGCTTGTTTTCGATGTGCCAATGTCCGCGCGACAACTCGCCGATCTCGACGGGGCCGGCTGGGGCCAGGCAGGTCAGTCTCAGCCACCTGTCGGTCTGCGACCGGCCGCCTCGTTGTGGTGTGCGGGTGCGGGTGATGCGGAATGCTTGTGCTGCTTGGGGAAACACGACGTTGGCTGGCGCGGGCAGGGCCTGGATGACACGATGTTCGGTCCGGTGCCCGGTGTCGATGGCGGTGTGAGTGGCCGTATCCGTCCAGGACAGGCCGGTGAGCAGGCGGTGGAGGCGGTGCTGGTTGCGTTTGACGGTGAACACGTAATGCCCGCGCCGGTCGGTCAGTAATCGGGCGTTGTCGCGGGTGGTGTGCAACGCATCCGCTGTCACCACCACCCCGTCGAGATCGACGGGGTCGAACACCGCGGCGAAACAGGCCAGCTCGCTCTGCCCGGATGGCACCAGGCGCTGGCCGAGCACCAGTCCCGGTGTCATGGGTGCACGCGGCGAGCAGATGCATCCCCGCACCACCCGTCCTCGCGAACGTGCCACGCAACGACTTGCCGTCCACCGCGACCGTCGACAGTGCCGGCATCACAGGCATGCCTGTGTCCGATGTGTCCTGGCCGCTGATCCGGGCCAGGATCCACGCGGTGACCGCGTCATCCAGCTCGTCACCGTCAACCAGCATCAGTCCCGGCGCAAGGTGACCTCACCCGGCGCGACATACCGGTCCTGAGGCGGATCGAACCGGGCACCCAAGCTCCGCAACACTCACGCGGGGGACCGACTTTGACGAAGCCCTGCAACTGCCCGGTACCCCCACTCAGAGCATCCCCCGCCACTCCCGGGGGGACGTCCCCGACCCAGTCTATCGGGATATGGCCTGGTCAAGGCGGTTACCAGGCGGTTGTGGACAACCAGATTTGCGAACGGACCGTTGGCGCGGTGGCCTTCGCCGGTGCGCGAAGAGATCATCCGCGCGGATCACCTTCGCCGGTGCGCGAAAAGGCCATCCGCGCGGATCACCTTCTGCCGCGTTGCTGCACCACGTGCCACTGCTCGTGGGCCAGTAAACCGCGGCTCTGCTGACCAAAAGCCGGTGCAGTTGGAGCCGCCGCCTGCTGCACGCCCGCGAACCCATCCCACAGCCGGGTGATCGCGCCCAGCATGGTGATCAGGTTGTTGATGGGCGTGGCCGCGTTGGCCACGCTCGCCTGAGCTTGCTTTTCGATGTTCGCGACTGGTTTCGCGAATGTGTTGACCAGGTCGCTTGCCTGCGCCAGCACTGTCGCGGTCATTCCGCCTTCGAGTGCCATCAGGTGGCGTACCAAGGAGATCAGGCGTTGCACCATGTCGCCGATCAGGTCGTTGGCGGACGATCGGCTTTGGCCGACCACTTCGGCGGTCAACTGGACTACGGCGGCGGCTTCTTTGGCTGCGGCTGCGAACTCCGCCAGTGAGCGGGCGAAGCTGTCTGTTCGGGCTCGGTATTGGTCCGCGGCCGCACCACGCCAGCCCGCGGTTCCGGTTGCCACCGCTTGCCCGAGTTGTCCCTGCACTTGGGTGATTCGGTTGGATACCGTTACCCAGGCATCGAGGAACGCGTGCACGCCGGAAGCGTTGCCTTCCATACGATCCAGTACAGCCTGCAGTGGTGCGACCAAGCCGACCAGCTGACCGAGACCTGCTGCCGACAACGCGTCGACGGGTCGCATTGATGCCGACAGCGCGCTGATGTTGTCAGACATCGATGCCTCCGAGGCCCGTTCCGGTCTCCTTCTCGCGCTGCGTCAGCATTCCCGCGCTTTCCCGCACCCCACCCGATGTCGCGTTCATCGCCCGGACACCGGACTCCAACGCCTGACTTCCTGCCGTCACAAGCTGATCCATCAACGCGGTGAACGGCTGTCCCACAACACCCAGTGCGTCAGCGGGCAATCGGGTCTGGGCGGACGAAGTCGTTCCCTGTATCTCGTCGGCCAACGTCGTCAGCACGCGCGCGTGCGCAGTCAGGGCATCGACGACAACTTCGTATCCCTCGCTCATGACGGCCCTCCAATGTCTTCGAGCACAGGGCGCTCGTCCCAGTCGTCCTCGTCGCCGACCACCACTTTGTCCGCATGGTTCGGCGGTGATTCCGTTACCGGGAAGCGTTCTCTGGCGGAGGCGAGTACCAGGTGCGTGTTGGGGTCTTGTGGCCCAACGGTTTCGAGCATCGCCGTACGCATCAGGTCCGGGATTCTGGCTTGTGCCTTGCGTATGCACGCCATGATCTGGTCGGCGAGGCCACGGTCAGGCAGGCGCAGGTCAGTCAACACGCCCGCTGCGGACACCGTGACCTGCACCGAACCGTCCAGTGAGGTCTCGGTGGCCAGGATCTGCTCGACTCGTTCGCTCATCTGGCGGTACGCGGCCGCAGTCGACTCGACCTGCCGCTCCCAGTCGGCACCAGGCACGAGCACCTCCCCTGGTTATGGCACAACCAAGGTAAGTACTCGCGCCTGGCGCGAACACGGCGGAATTGCCGTCATCAGACTCCGTCGATCAGCCGTATCGCCAAATCCGGGCTGAACTGTCCGGCGGGGATTCCCGCACCGATACCGCATGATCCATCGGAGTCGCCCGGGATCTTGGCCCACACAAGCAATTCGGCGGATCCGCCGACCTGCGCGGGCGCACCGAGCTTGCGGCCGGCCGGGTTGCACCATTCGCCGTTGGAACCGTTGCCGTTACGGCTGGTGTCGATGACAAAAGGCTTGGTGTAGCCGGGAAGTGACGAGCTGACAGCGTTTCCGTACGCGGCCGACTCGGATGTCGTGATGTAGTTCGACACGTTGATCGACATACCGCGCACGTTCCGCACACCCGCGCTGTCCAGGCGGCTGGCCATCGTGGCGGCCGGGACCCAGCGCGCGTTTCCGGCGTCGAGATAGGCCCACGTGTTGGTGCCCTTGTCGCGCAACTGCTCGGTCGCGTACCTGATCATCCCGGTGCGGGTGGCGATCTTGCCTGCGTCCATGCAGTTGAAGTCAGCCAACGAATCGGGCTCCAGTATCACGACCGCAGGCCTGCTGCCGAGGCCTGAGGCGAACGCCGAGATCCAAGCCCGGTAGGCCTCCGGCGATCCGGCGCCGCCGCCGGAGTGCCCGCCGCAGGCGTCCCGGCCGGGAATGTTGTACGCGACCAGGACCGGGAGTTTGTCGGCCGCGTCCGCCGCGGCGACGAAGCTGCTGACCGCGGACTGGATGTCGCCGCTCCACGAGCCGAACCATCTGGCCATGGGTTTGCTCGCGATGGCCGACTGGATCCGGGCCGCTCGGCCGTCCGACCCGTTGTTCCGGACCCAGACCGCCGGATTGGAATTCGGATCGACGTAGAAGCCGCTGGTCATCCCGACCGGATTGGCCGCGACCGCGACTTGGACCGGAGATAACGCCAGCGCGGCCAAGCAAGCGAGCACGATTCGACGCACGGGCTGCTCCTCTCGTCATTGAGGCAGGGTTCTGGGAGCGCTCCCAGCCAGTGAAGCAGCAGTGCGGGAAAAACTCAACGGGGCCGGGCGAAGGGGAAAAGCACCGTCTGGCGGATCGACGCTCCGGTCAGCATCATCAGCAGCCGGTCGACACCGAGACCCATTCCGCCCGTCGGCGGCATGCCGTGTTCCAGCGCACGCAGGAAATCCTCGTCCAGTTCCATGGCTTCGACGTCACCGCTGGCCGCGCGCAGCGATTGCGCTTCCAGCCTGCGGCGTTGTTCGACCGGATCGGTCAGTTCGGTGTACGCGGTGCCGATCTCGCTGCCGAACGCGACAAGGTCCCATCTCTCCGCGACCCGGTGCTCGACGCGGTGTTGCCTGGTCAGCGGCGATGTCTCGGTCGGGAAATCGGTGTAGAACGTCGGCGCGACAGTATCGCCTTCGACCAGATACTCGTACGCCTTCTGCACAAGATGACCATGGCCGAACTCGTCGTCGAGCACAATCCCCGTCTTGGCAAGCAGACTTCGCAGCCGGTGCACCGGTGTGTCCGGAGTGATTTCCTCGCCGAGCACCTCGGACACCGCGTTGTGCACGCTGACAACCGGCCAATCGCCGGAGATGTCGAACTCTTCACCGGCACGGCGCACGATTTCCGAGCCGTACGCGGCCTTTGCCGCCTGCTGCACGAGTTTCTGCGTCAGCACCCGCATAGTCGTGTAGTCCGCGTACGCCTGATAGGCCTCAAGCATCGTGAACTCGGGATTGTGCGTCGCGTCGACACCCTCGTTGCGAAAGTTGCGGTTCAGCTCGAAAACCCGTTCCACACCCGCGACACAAAGCCTTTTGAGGTACAGCTCGGGCGCGATCCTGAGGTACATCCGCATGTCGTAGGCATTGATATGGGTGACGAACGGCCGTGCGTTCGCACCACCGTGCACGGTCTGCAGCATCGGTGTCTCGACTTCAAGGAAGTCCTTGCCGTGCAAGGTCTCCCGGAGCGACCGGACCACGGTGGACCGCAGCTTGAGCATGGTCGTCGACTCGGGGTTGACCACGAGGTCGAGGTATCGCTGCCGCACGCGGGTCTCGGGGTCGGACAGGCCCTTGCGTTTGTCGGGCAACGGATGCAGGCACTTGGCGGTGATGGTCCAGTCGTCGGCCCGCACGGACAGCTCACCGCGTTTCGACGTGACCACTTCGCCGCACACGCCGACCTGATCGCCCAGGTCCACCAGCGCGCGCCAGTCGTGCAGGGCCGGGCCGGTCAGCATCACCTGGAGTTCCCCGCTGAAGTCCTTGAGCCGGACGAAGCAGAGGCCACCCATGTCGCGGCTGGCGATCACGCGTCCGGCAACCCGCACGTACTCGCCGGTCTTCGCATCCGGTGCCAGGTCAGGGAAGCGAGCGACGATCGTCGAAAGTGTCGTGTCGCGGTCGAAGCCCGGCGGATAAGGGTCGTATCCGGCTTCGCGGAGCCGTTCCAGCTTCGCGATCCGGACGCGGACCTGCTCCGGCCGCCGCGCCTGCTTCGGTTTGGCCGAGGCCGCGCGTTCTTCGATCTCGCGGGCCCGCTGGACGAATTGTTCGTCGACCGGTTCGGCACGCAGGCCGCTCCGGCGTTGCAGCGTGGGCACGAAACCTTCCAGCGCACCCGCGACAATGCCGATCTTGGGCAGCCGCCGAGTCCGTGAATAGCACAGGAAACGCGGTTGCCAGTCCGGGCCGTACTTCGCGTTGGACCGGTACAGCGACTCCAGCTGGAAGAACCGGGAGAACAGGCTCAGGACCGCCCGCCACGCCCGCAACACCGGACCGGCGCCGATCTTCTCGCCTTCTTCGAACACCGCGCGGAACATCGCGAAGTTCAGCGAGATCCGTTGCGCGCCAAGCTTTCCACTCGCTTCGATGAGCGCGTTGAGCATGAACTCGTTGAGCCCGTTGCCGCCGTCCCGGTCCCGGCGCATCAGGTCGAGCGACAATCCTCGCCTGCCCCACGGAACGAACGACAACATCCCACGCAACCGGCCTGCCAGGTCGTACGCCTCGACCATGACGCACCGGCCGTCGGTCGCGTCGCCGAGCCTGCCCAGCGCCATGGAGAACCCGCGTTCGGTCTGGGCGCCCCGCCAGTGATGTGCCGCGCTGCGCAGGGTCGCCATCTCGCCTTCCGGGATCTCCGAGTGGCGACGGACTTTGCACGTGTAGCCGGCGCGTTCGATCCGGTTCACGGCTTGCCGCACAGATCGCCGTTCCGGCCCGGACAGTGTGAAGGCGCGAACGTCCAAAATGGCCTCGTCACCGATCTCCAGCGCCTTGAGCCCGGCCGCCGTGTACACCCTGGCGCCCTCTTCGCTGGCACCGAGAACACCGCTCGCCCAGCCGTATCGGTGTGCCTCGGCGCGCCACACGTCGACCGCCTGGCGCCACGCGTCGGCGTCGCCGATCGGGTCGCCGCTGGCCACACTCACCCCGCCGAGCACGCGATACGTCACGGCCGCGCGGCCATTCGGGGCGAACACCACACTTTTGTCGCGTCGCGTCGCGAAGTAGCCGAGCGAATCGCGCTCGCCGTACTCCGCGAGCAACTCCCTGAGCTGGAGTTCTTCGTCCGGTGCCAGGTGCCGCCTGCTGCGTACGCCACGGAAGAACACGTAAATCGCGATGACCGCGACGAGCGCACCGAGGATGTCCAGCAACAACGCCAGCCACGCTGGCCCGTGGCCGACGCCTAGGTGACGTAGTTGCAGCAGCTCACCGGTGGCCTGGTTGCCCGCCC
Source organism: Kibdelosporangium aridum (assembly GCF_900176515.1). Taxonomy (GTDB): domain Bacteria; phylum Actinomycetota; class Actinomycetes; order Mycobacteriales; family Pseudonocardiaceae; genus Kibdelosporangium; species Kibdelosporangium aridum. The sequence continues at coordinate 695,813 of NZ_FWXV01000004.1, read as the reverse complement.
AGAGCAGCTTGTCCCCCGCCTGGCCGAGCGTGCCGGGGAACGGCGTGGTCAGCGCCCACCCGCCGACCGTGACCGCAGCGAGGCCGCCGAACAGGATGAGCACCGATTTGCGCAGTGCGCCCGGCGCGACCTGGGCAGGGAATGCGGGCCGCAGCTTGAGCAGGATCAAGATAATGATCAGGGCGATGACCTGATTCGCGATCAGCCACGGCATCACATCGCTGAGACTGAGCTCGTCATCGGCCTCGAAAGTGAGCTGGAACAGCAGATCGGTCAGGATCGACCCGACCTCGAACAGGATCAGCACCCACAACGCGGCCCGTTTGCGGCGCCGCAGCGCCGCGCCGAGCACCAGCAGTACGACGAAGATGAAGACGTTCTCGTCAACCGGCAGGCCGACCAGCCACGCGCCGAGATCGAGGACCCACCGGACCTGGTTGTCCTCGTTCGCCAGCACGAGAAAAAGCGAGATGAACGCGCCGACCTGGACAATTGTCGCGACAATGCCTGCCGCCCTGCGCTGCCACACACCCCGATAATGGCCCCAGAACACCTGTGACTCTGCTCGCACCCTCCTGCGCCACGTCGATCGGGGTGTCACCCTCGTAGGCGTAGAGCCCCAAGCCAACCCGGGGACCCGCACACGGGCCTCGAGGAAAGGGACGGTGGACGACGATGTCTTCTGAGCTCACAGCCCCATACGGATCGGGCGCGGCACCGGCATCACCGAGGCGCGTACGCATCCATCACCTGCAGGAGATGAAGGACCGCGGCGAACCGTGGCCCATGCTCACTGCGTACGACATGTACACGGCCGCCCTGTTCGACGAAGCCGGCATCCCGGTCCTCCTCGTCGGCGACTCCGCGTCCAACAACGTGTACGGCTATGACACCTCATTGCCCGTGACTGTCGATGAACTCATTCCCCTGGTCCGCGCGGTGACACGGTCGACCAAACGTGCTCTTGTCGTGGCCGACCTGCCGTTCGGCTCGTACCAGATCTCACCAGCGCAGGCACTCGAGACGGCCGTCCGCTTCATGAAGGAAGGCCGCGCGCACGCCGTGAAGCTGGAAGGCGGAGCGCACTTCGCCCCGCACGTCGAAGCATTGACGGCCGCGGGCGTCCCCGTGATGGGACACATCGGCTTCACCCCGCAAAGCGAGCACAACCTCGGCGGTTACCGCGTGCAGGGCCGTGGTTCGGCGGGCGACCAGTTGGTCGCTGACGCCCTCGCGCTGCAGGAAGCAGGCGCGTTCTCGGTCGTGATGGAGATGGTGCCGGGTGAGGTCGCCAAGCGCGTGACGCACGAGCTGGCGATCCCGACGATCGGCATCGGCGCAGGCCCCGATTGCGACGCCCAGGTGCTGGTCTGGCAGGACATGGCAGGCCTGCGGACCGGCAAGGCGCCACGGTTCGTCAAGCGCTACGCCGACCTTGCCGGGATCTTGTCCGGCGCCGTGCAGCAGTTCGCAGACGAGGTCCGCGGCCGCGAGTTCCCCGGCCCGGAGCACACCTTCCACTGACCAGACCTCGTGAGTGTTCTGGCCGGTTCGAACCGGCCAGAACACTCACGAGGTTCTAGGTGCGGCAGAGTGTGCGCATGCGCGCGTTCTACCCACCGGTCGAGCCGTACGACTCGGGCATGCTCGACGTCGGCGACGGGCACAAGGTGTACTGGGAGGTCAGCGGCAACCCGGACGGGAAGCCCGCGGTCGTGCTGCACGGTGGGCCCGGCAGCGGAAGCAGCCCGATGCAGCGGCGGCACTTCGATCCCGAGCTGTACCGGATCGTCCTTTTCGACCAGCGTGGCGCCGGTCAGAGCACGCCGCATGTCAGCTCACCCGAGCACAACCTGAACACCAACACCACATGGCACTTGGTCGCGGACATGGAACAGCTCCGCGAACATCTCGGCATCGACCGGTGGTTGCTGTTCGGCGGGTCCTGGGGCGCGACGCTCGCCCTGGCCTACGGGCAGACGTATCCCGAGCGGGTCACCGGGATGATCCTGCGAGGTGTGTTCACTCTTCGGCAGTCCGAATTGGACTGGCTGTACGGCGGCGGCGCCGGGCACATCTTCCCGGACGCCTGGGCCAAGTTCACCGAGCTCGTGCCGGATGGCGAAGACGTTCTGCGGACGTACCAACGGCTGGTGTTCAGCGACGATCCCGAGGTGAGCCGGAAGGCCGCGCTGGCGTGGAGCCAGTGGGAGGGCGCGACTGTCTCCACCCAGCCCAACATCATCACGCCTTACGGCCAGGAGGAGTTCGCTGTCGCGTTCGCCCGCATCGCCGTGCACTATTTCGTCAACAAGGGCTGGCTGGAGGAAGGCCAGCTGATCCGGGATGTCGGCAAGCTCAAAGGCATCCCCGCGGTGATCGTCAACGGGCGCTACGACATCGTCACACCCCTTGTCACCGCCTACGAATTGGGCCGTGCCTGGCCGGAATGCGAGGGGTACGTGCTCAACGGCGCCGGGCACGCGGTCGTCGACCCGGGGATCTCCGAGCAGCTACTCGCCGCGACCGACCGCTTCGCCGGGAAGGCTCCGGCTCAGTGACGCATGTGCGTCCACAAGGGACGGGCCACACCAAGTCAGGTACCGCCCGCTGACGAGGACGTATCGCTTGCCTGGGAACGCTTCGGGGCCGTCGGTGTCGGTGAACAGGTACGGCTCGTCCGGCAACACCACGAGATCGACGTCTTGCGCCTGCAGCTCGTCCAGTCTCGGGCGCGGGTAGCGGTCTTCGTGGGACGCATACGCATTGGCCACACCAAGGCGCCGCAGCACGTCACCGGCGAACGTGTCGCGGCCGATCACGACCCAGGGGCGCCGCCACACCGGGATGATCGCGGTCGAGTGCACCGGCACGGACTTCGACCACAGGCTCTCGGCTTCGACCAGCCACTCCGGCTCGGTCAGGCCGAGGCCCTGGGTCAGCAGCCGCCGGACCGACCGCAGTCCATCGGGGACGTTCACCGCCGCGGTGGTCACCCACACCGGGACACCGTTGGCGCGCAACCGGTCCACGTCCTCCGGCCGGTTCTCCTCGGCGTTGGCCACGACCAGGTCCGGTTCGAGGTTCAGCACCGCGTCCACGTCCGGGTACTTCGAGCCGCCGACCCTGGGCACGTCCAGCTTCTCCGGGTGCGTGCAGTAGTCGGTGGCCCCGGCGATCACGCCGGGTGCGGTGGTCTCGATGGCCTCGGTCAGCGACGGGACCAGGCTGACCACCCGCGCCGGGGAGCTGACCGGCACGGGTTCGCCGAGGTCGTCGTCAAACGTCGGAGATCACCTTTTCGAACGCGACCTTGCGCCGCACGACGTCCGCGTCCAGCAAGCGAACCCGGATGTGCTGGCCTTCCTGGAAGTTCTCCCCGGCGCACTTGGCGATGACCGGCGGATCGGTCAGGAAGATCTCAGCCGAGTTGGCTTCGGCGCGCAGCACGACCGCGTCGAACTCCTGGCCGATGTGGTCGGTGAGCACCCACGCCTCGGCCTGGTCCAGGCATGCCTTGTCCACTTTGCTCGTCAGCGTGTCCGACCCGCCCATCAGCCCGGGCAACTCTGGCAGGACCGCACGCACCCAGTCCGGCACGGGCTTGTCCGCCGACACTGCCAGGCAGATCTCCGCTCCGAACCTGTCCACCAGACGCCTCAGCGGTGCCGTTACGTGCGCATATGCCGCACCCAGGCCCGCGTGCGTGGTCAACTCGGGCAGAGTGCCGTCGAACGCCGTGTAGCCGGCACCTCGCAGCAGACGGGTGGCGTCCATGTACAACGCCAGCGACTCAGGGCTGCTCGGATCCAGGCCCGCGAGCATCACTGCGACGCTGTCCGTGCGCGCCCAGTTGATACCGAGCGAACGCGCGGACCTCCGTAGCCACTCGATGGCACCGTCATCTGGTTCGGGCAACGTCCGCAGCACGCCGATGCCTGCCTCGACCATCAACGACGCCGCGCTCATGCCCGTCAGCAACGACATTTCCGCGTTCCACGCGTCGACGTTGTTGCGCGGCCTGAGGGTCAGCTTCCAGCCGCCGTTGCCGTCCGTCGCCACGTCCTGCTCGGGCAACTGCAGCTCTAGCGCACCGCGTTGGACCGCGTGCTCACGCCTCAACCGTCCCAACGCCGGAAGCGCGGCGATCGACGGATGCGGGTTGCCCGCGTCGATGGTCGCTTGCACGCCGTCGTAGTCGAACTGGTCAATCGAACGCACCAGCGCCCGACGCACGCGAACTTGGCCCGGTACGCCGTCTTTGTCCAAATCGATGGACCACAACGCGGACGGCCGGATCTGCCCGGGCAGCAGGCTCGCCGCGCCTTCGGACAGGATCGGCGGGTGCAACGGCACATTGCCGTCGGGCAGGTAGATCGTCTGACCGCGCTTCTGCACCTCGGCATCCAGCGCACCACCCGGCTCGACGAACGTACCCAGATCGGCGATGGCGTAGTGCAGGCGGAACCCGGTCCGCGTGGTCTCGACGTAGAGCGCCTGATCGAGATCTTTGGATCCAGGCGGGTCGATCGTGACCAACGGCAGGTCGGTCGCGTCCTCCCGGTCGCCGACCAGCCGGTCGCGGTCGGCAACCGCGAGCTCGGCCTCGGCCAATGCGGCCGACGGGAACTGAGTGGGCAGATCAAACTCGGCACGGACACCGGCGAAGTCGAGCGCGGCGCCGTCCGTCGTTTCCATGACGGCACCCTAACCGCAGTCAGCCCGACTCGTGAGTACTTGCGTGACTTGGATCCAAAGTCGGCCCAAGTGGCCGACCACGATCGGACGCTTCAGGACACGCTCTCGCTCGCCGCCAGCACTGTTTCGTAGTAGCCCTCGTCGATGTCCGCACCGGACCGGCCGTCGATCAACTCACGCAGGATGTCGCAGTGCCCAGCGTGATGCGCTGTTTCGGCGACGACCCGGATGAGCAGGTGCCCGAACGTGGTCTCACGTTTCTCCTCGGCCCACCACGACACCGACGCAGGCGCGTCGAACGGTAAAGAGGCGATGGACTCGTCCGAGTGCTGCCACGCTCGCTTGTACAACCCGACGATGTAGTCGCGGCTCTCCTCCGGCTTGGCCCACATGTCAGCGTTTTCCCAGATCGACACCTCGTCCCAGGGAAGTTCGACGGGCGTGGGCCGGCCGACGCAGTCACCGAGATAGCCGAACTCGCCGCCCATCAGGTGCTTCACCAGGCCAAGGAGGTTGGTCCCGCTTGGTACGAGCGGGCGCCGGATATCGCGCTCGCTCAGGCCCTCCAGCGACGCCACCACGCTCGTGCGCGATTCCTGGAGGTAGCGCTTCAGGTAGTCGGCTGTGTTCATCAATCCCCCTGCACAGTGATCAGCGATGGCCGCACGCTACGCCGGGGGTACGACAGTTCCGGGTTTTCGCAGGTCAAACGGCGACTTCAGTCGTCGTCACCGCTCCACCGCCGATCGGCCTCATCGGCGGCCTTCGTCCGCTCCGCGGCGATCTGCAGTGCCCGTTCGGCGGTCGCCTTGTCGGGGTAAGGGCCGAGCAGGTCTGCGGCGCGGCATTGCATGCCGTGTTCCACGCGGTTGTGCTTCGTGCAGTAGTACCAGCCGGGGTCCGGGTTGGGATCCGAGGTCATCGGGTGCTCCAGTTCTCCTGTGCCGGGAAGCCGCGGGGCGGGGTGTCCTGCAGGTCCGCCGCGTGTTCCCGCGGGATCGGGTCCAGGCAGGACACCAGCACCTTGGTGTTCTCCGGGTCGGCGATCCGTCTTCCGTTGCGCTCCCGGTAGACCAGTTCGCCGTCCGCGTCGATCTCCACTATGCATCCGACTTCGGCGAGTTGCTCTTCGTCCAGGTCGGCGATGACCTCGTAGCGGGACGGCACGACGCGGTAGACGGGCCACGACAGGTGGCCGAAGGCTTGGTGGAACTCCGCGAGCAGATGCGCCATCTGCTGCTGCCAGACCAGTGGCATGCCTTCGGCCAAGGATCTCGGCAGCACCGCGTACCCGTCGACGACGGCAGGCAACGGCCCACTGCTCAGGTAGTCCTTCAGCGGTGTGCCTGAGCGTGGAATGGGGGGCTGTTCCGGATACATCTCTCTCCTCACACTCCCGGCCGCACGGCTTGGCGCACCAGCCCACGCTCGGTGAAGCTCACCGGCCGGATGTGCACCGGCACACCGGTTTGCTGGGCCTCCACGATTTTCCCATCCCCCAGGTACATCGCCACGTGGTGAATCGTGACCGGATTGCCGGTGTCCCATGCCCAGAACAGCAGGTCACCGGGCTGCGCCTGCTCGACCGGCAGGTGCGCGCCCGCTCGATATTGGTCACGGGAAACCCTCGGAAGGATGACTCCCGCTGACCGGTACGCCTGGTTCATCAGGCTCGAGCAGTCGTACGCGTCCTGGCGCGTGAGCGAGGCGCCCCACAGATACGGTTTGCCTTGCTGGGCGAGTGCGAACTGGATCGCCTTCGCCGCGTTGCCCGACGCGGCGGGCAGCAGATCGCCTGTGCCCTCACCACAGCCGGTCGGGTCTGGGATCTCGCCGGCCACACCGATCAGGTGCGAGGCCATCGCTTCCCATTTGTGGTACCGGTCGGGGAATGCGGACCGTTCGACGTCCTGCGCGGAGTCGCCTGGCCGCTGTTCCTTCCAATTCGGGACTTTCTCCAGCACGTCGTAGAACTTGTGCACGGCGTACGTCGGGGTCGTGACCTGTTCCACGGTTCCCCAGCCCATGGACGGGCGCATCTGGAAGATGCCAAGCGAGTCCCGGTCACCGTAGTTCAGGTTGCGCAGCCCGGACTCGGTCATCCCGGCCTGGATCGCGATCTGCCACGCCAGCGGCGGCAGCTTGCGCTCCTTGCCGATCGCGATGATCAACGAGACCGTGCCGCGCTGCTCGTCGTTGAGCCTGCTCGCGTCGATCTGGCCTTGCGGCCCGGACGCGGTGATCGGCCCGATCGAGGCGTTGCAGTTGACCAGCTGGACGTTCTGGGCGTTCTGTTGTGTCGAGACAACGGATGTGACGGCTCCGGCGGTCAGGATTGCCGCGATCACGAGTACCGCGGCGATGCTCAGGAACACCGCCAGCTTCATGATCAGTCCACCTCGGTGTGCTCGTTGACGCGCCAGCCCGCGTCCGTCTTGACCAGGGTGAGTCTCAGTTTCTTCACGTCAGTGGGGATGTCGACGGTGACGGAGCTGGTGTACGAGTCGGCCGTGGCCGCGGGGCCACCGCGGACGCGGGTCTGCGGCACCGACTTCGGGTCCACTTTGGTCAGCACCGCACCGAAGTACTCGTCGGTGGTGTACGGCTTCAACGTGTTCAGCCAGTCCTCGGGCTTGACGTTGTCCGGGTGGTTGACGAACGCCTCGGCCCACAACAGCGCCGTGTCCAGCGCCGCCTTCTCGGCTCTCGCCGGGGTTTTGTTCTCCGATATGGGTTGCCGTGTCTCAGTCAACGACTGCGAAGGCGCGGTGCCGCCACCTTGCGCGGCAGGCGGGACGACGCCCGGCGCACCCTGCGTCGACGTCGGGGCAGCACTTGTGGCGCCAGGTGTTGCCGACGTACTCGCCGCGGTGTTCTGCGCGGGCGCGTTGCCGCCGGTGAGCCTGGGCAGGATGTACGCCACGAACAGCACGATCGCGAGCACGAACACGATCAGTGCCACAAGGTGTTTGGGAGAACGGAGCGGCCATCCCCATAGCCTTCGGTAAACCGCTGCACGGCCTCGGTTGGTCCGGATGGGCATTCAGTCGCCTCCTCTCACCTTATGTACGCATCGGTCTCGCGCGGGCCGTCCCGCATGGGTAGTGGCCGACGAGGTGGTGTGTTGTCACGCACTTCGAACCCTCGCGATGGGCGGTAGATCACGTGCACCGGGCGCCCGGCGACCATCTCGGTCTCCGCTGGTCTCGGTGTGACGACTGGGTTCGGCTCGTACACGGCGACGTCATCACGTTGCCGTGGCGCGATAACGCGCGAAGGAACAACGACGGCATCTTCGCCGCGATCCCAACCACGGTCCGCGACTGGCGATGTATCGACGATCCGGCTGCCGCCTTGCGCGGGCGGCAATGCGCCTGCGGGACCGCGTGCCGCTGGTAAACCACGGTCGTCGGTGCCGCTGGCGCCGAGCACGGCCGCTGCCGAAGCACCGATCTCGGTCCGGCCCATACCCGCCCTTGGCGTGTTGCGGTCCATGCGTTCCGCGCTCGCGGCAACGGGGTTCGTTGCCTCTGGGCGAGGACGGCGACCGTCGCGACGGACCACGGGCTCGTCGTCGTGGTCGCCCTCGCGGACGTTGTCCCAGAACTCGTCTTGCGGAGTGCGCTGGTCGCCCTTGCGACGGAAGCGGCCGAACAAACCCGGGCCCGCGGAAGGCATGGCTCCGCCCACCGCGCCGACCGACAACTCGACCATCTGCCACATTCGGCGCACAGGTCTGCCTATGACAAAGAAGATCACAGTGATCAACGCGGCCAATGCCATCATCGCGATGGTCGGCAGGCTCTCACCGGCGTTGAAGATCGCGTTCAACAGCAGTACGTGCATCCCCGCGAGAGCCGCGAGGACCAGCACGTTCAGCACGACCGCGGCGGCCGCGCGGGCGACCTTGCGCAGCAGGTCGTGGTACAGGATCGCGATCAGACCGATCAACGGCGTCGCCAGCAGGAAGATCCGCAGCAACACCTGGGCGAGCAGGATGCCCAGCTTGGCGAACAGCTGGAACAGCGAGTACACGATTCCTTGGAACAGAGCCAGGAATCCCGCGCCGGTCCGGCTGCCGTCAGTGCCGGTGAAGTAGCCCTTTGTCGGGCCGAGCTTGGCTGCGATCTCCTTGTACTTGGCCTTCTTGGCTTCCAGCGCGGCCTGGTCGACCGTGTCGGTGGAGTCGAACTTGGTCCACGCCTGCGCGGCCAGCAGTTCCTGGCCGAACTGCTTGGCTTCCGGCGCGTCCTCGCTGCCGAACTCGCCACGCAGCCAGTTCTGGTAGACAACCTTGTTGTGCAGCGCCTCAGGCAAGGCGTGCAGGTCGGCCTCCGGCGCGTTGTCCGCGAGGAAGCCCGCTTGGATCTGGGTTGTCTTGGACAGGAAGCGCTCTTCCACTTCCTTGTACAGCGGGCCCACGATGACGAAGGACGTGGCGACCCACATGGCGGCCAACGCCCACAACCCGCGCCGCGACACCGAAGCCAGGTCGCCGCGCCAGATGTAGCGGAACAGCAGCACGGCCAGGATCACCGCGGCAAGGCCGAACCACTTCACGTAGATGTTGTCGTAGAACAGCTTCGTGGCGCCGTCGATGGCGGCGTCGAGCGGTCCCATCAGCTCGTCGTAGGCCAACGCGTAGTGCACGCCGTTGGTGGCCGCGACGAAGTTCTTGCCCACGTCGAACAACTGGTTGCCCATCCAGTTGCCGATGGTGGCGTCCGGGTCGGTGATCGCTTTGCCCAGCGCGCCACAGCTCTCGTCGTAGACGTGCCAAACCTGGCCCGCGTAGGCGTATTGGCCGTAGATCGAGCCGGGGGTGCCGTGGGAGGGACGAGGTGCGTCGAGTGCCGCGACCATGCCCGCGGTCGGGCGTCCGGGGTTCGGGGCGTTGTCGCAGTCCTGTGCGACGGCGGTCGGGGCGAAAACGACGAGCTGGAGACCGAGAATCGTGGCGACGGTCAGGAAAGCCTTACGCCGCCCACGCTTCGGCAGCGGCCACGCGCGTCTGCGTCGGCGTCGCGCTGCCAGAAACAGCGCGACGCCGACCACCACCACGACCAATGTCATCATGCGGCGTCTTCCTGCCCGGGCTTCTTCGGCGGTGCCCCACCTCCGACCGGCTGCTCAACCGGCTCTTCGGTCAGGCCCAGTTCGAAGTCCGCTTCCAGTTCGAACTCCTCGTCCGCGTCGGCGTACCGAGCGGGCGGCTGTGGTTCTGGCTCCGGCGCGTGCTGCTGCGCCGCTTCGCCGGCACGGGCCGGGTCGCGCAGGGCGTCCGGCGTCGTGTCCATGGCGGTACGGAAGTGATCCAGGTGCGGCCCGGAGAAGTCGGCCCGGATGCGCTCCACACCGCCCGCACCGTCCGCGAAGATGAACTGCCGCGGGGCACGGTCCTTCTCCAGCTCGGTGCGCTGCGCCGGGCGACGGCCGAGGCTCGCGATCACCTGCTCGTAGCCCGCCCCGATCGGCACTTTCAGCAGCCGCAACGCGTCCGCCTGCGCGGCGTCGTCGTCCAGCCTGCCCACGAAGACAGAGTCCAGCAGCGAGACAAAGCCTTGGATTCGCAGGAAGTCAGCGGGGATCTGGCTGGACAGCAGGACACGCACGTTCCACTTACGCGAGTCACGGGCGAACCGGTTCATCAGCACCCGGCCGGTCGGCACCTCGGACAGGAAGAACGCCTCGTCGATCCAGACGCCCTTGCGCAAGTCCTTGGGGCGCTCGTAAATCGAGCGCTGCGTCAGCCACGCCGCGAGGTTGAGCAGCTCGACACCGAGCGCCTCGGCGTCGGTCCAGTGCTCACGTCCCACGCCGTCCTTCGGCAGGGTCAGACCGGCCATCGTCAGCACGGTCAGCCTGTCGTCACGCGTCTCGTTGTACGGGTCCGCGTCATCTTCCGGGATCAACAACGACATGCGCTCACGCATCTCGTCGAGGAAGTCCGCGACGACGATCGCGTGCTCGCGGTGCTCGCTGGCGTCGCGCCGCAGGGCCTCGAAGACCATGCCCGGGTGGGCGTCGAACCGGCCGCCGATCGTCCGGACCGCGCGCAGCAGCACGATCCTGGTCTGCGGCAACCGCGCGACCTCGTAGGGCAGCAACCCGGTGAGCACGTCGAGAACGAGGCGTCGGCGGGTCGCCGCGGCGAGGGCTTTCTCCCGGCGCCAGGCGCGTTCGGGGTCTTCCTCGTCCATGAAGTGCTCGATCATCGGCTCGGCGACCACGCGGTACGGGTTCAGGATGCCCGGTTGCGCGTTGAGCAGGTTGATCGGCCGCGCATAGGGCCGCAGCTCAGGCAGTTCGCACAGCCTGGCCAGCGGACCCGACGGGTCGAGGATGGTCCAGTAGGCACCGGCACGCAATGTCTTGTAGACGATTCCGCCGCCGAGGAACGACTTACCGCCACCGAGACCGGCGACCATCGCGGTCAGGCCAGAGGAGTCACGCAACTCCTGCGCCATCCACGGGTCCCACGCGACCGGACGCCGCGTCGCCGTGCAGGTCTCGCCGAGCAGGATCCCGCGCCGGTCACCGACTTCCGCCGTCGCGGTCGGCACGGCGGAGGCCGCCCACATCACCGAGCCACGCCGCAGGTAGGCCGCGGACGCCAGCGGCTCACCCGGGATGAACTCGCGCGCCATCGCGTACTGCGCCTCGGGGTGCTCGATCGCGATCTTCGGCTTGTACAGATCCAGCAACTGCTGGGCAAGCCGCAGCGCGTCCCGTTCGGTCGGACCGGAAACCGCCAGGCGCCACCAGGATCGGACGCGAGTGGCCAGCGCGGTGAACCCGGTGGTCATCTCGTCGTCGATCTCCAGCACGCGGGAAGCCTGCCGCGCCAACGACTGCGGCGGTTCCAGGCCGTGCTCGTCGGTGTAGTGCTTGACCTGTGAGCGGACCTTGTTCATCTGCCGGGCCAGCTCGCCCTGCACTTCTTCCGGTCGTCGCACGTAGATCCGCGCGGACCATTCGACGTTCGCGGGCAGGCGGTCCGACCGCTGCATCCATGGGTCGTCGATCTCCGGGATCTGCAGGCCGTGCATCAGGCCGACGGTCAACACCGCCACATGCCTTGTCACGCCAGCATTGGAGCCCGTCCGGCCACGAACGGTCACAGTCGGCGAGTACGGGTCCTGGTGGAAGTCCGCCGCGTCGGTGAAGCTGGCCAGATCCTCCGGCTCCCACGCGGCGCCCGGCACGGCCGGCATGTTGCGCGGCGCGGGCAGGCCCAGGGAGCAGGACCGGTGCATCAGCCAGGACATTTCCTCGGCCGTGGCAGGCCGGCCTTCCAGTCCAGCCGAGCCCATCACCTGGTCGAGGTGCTCGACCTCGCTGTCCAGCGCGACCAGTTCGGCGTCCACCGCGTCAGGGAAGATCTTGCGCAGCAATGGGGCGGCCCGTTCGACCGCCCTGTCCACCATGTTGCGCGTCTGCACCTGGACGCCGAGATAGACCTCTTTCTCGGCCATCGAACGGCCCATCAGCTGCTGCTGCTCGCCCACGAGGTAATCGTCGAACGACAGCGCGCCAGGAACATCCGGCAAACGACCGACAGCGTTGTGCACGTGCGCCTCGGCCCACATCCGGATCGGATACGGCCGCGCGGTCACGCGCAGGTGCAGCCATCGGCCATGCAACTCCGCGTACTGGCCGGCGATGGCCGCGATCAGGTCCTGGCGTTGCGAGTCGCTGCGGAACGACCAACGCTGCGGCGCCAGCCGGTACCACGCGTACACGTCCGTGCCTGTGCGCAGCAGATGCCCATCGATGCTGCGGGCCATGATCTCCGGCGTGTACTGCGGAATGCCCTGTTCGCCGGGCAGCCTGCGGTTGCGTTTGGCCGCGGCCTTGGCCTGCGCCTTGCGCCCGGCCTTGGTGGCCGGTGGCGGGGGCATGAAGTTGCTGCCGTGCCCACTGGCCCTGTGCCGATGCCGCGGTGGCGGCGCCTCGTAGCCCGGCGCCGGTGGCAGCGCTCGCTGCTGGCGCGGCTGGGGCTGGGGTTGGTGCTGGGGCACTGGTGGTGGGTCGAACGGGTGTGGCTGCCTCGCCTGATCCCGCTCGGCCCGATCAGGCCCGGGCTTGCGTCGGCGTGCGAACACCGCTGACCTCCCGCCTGTGTTCTTTCACGCGGCCACGCTTCTTGATTTTCGGCCGCGGCCGTTGAGCGTTCACCCTCACGCGGGTCGCACTGACCGCGCCGCCCTGTCCGGCGCTGGTCTCCCGTGGTGCGGTGAGTTCGCGGCTCCACATCGCGAGCACAGCACCAAGAGGACGCTCATGGCTGATTCGGGAGCAGATGAAACGGGTAATCAGCACGGTGATGACCAGTGCCCACCCGGTGCTGAAGAAACCGAAGCCGATACCCATCCATCGCTCGACGGTCATGGTGATGAGGAAAACGACGACGCCGACACCCCATGCGACGTAACGGGCGCGCCAAGGGAACGTCGCCTTCGGCGGCCCGAGCCACACCGCGTCGACGCGGTATACCTCGTCGTCTGTACGAATCCGCACGCGATCAGGCCCGGAACAAACTGGCGATCCATTCGCCGATGTCCTGACCGGCACTGGTGGTGACCGCCAGACCGATGATCGCGAGCGCGATGACGACACCGCCGAGCCTGCGCATGACACCGGCGTTGTCGCCCTTGCCGCCGCCGAGCCACAACAGCAGTAGCGCGACCGCGAGCAGCAGCAATGGCACCAGGTTGTTGAGGATCCATTCGCGGACCCCGCCTGTGCCCAGGCCCTTCGGGTCTTGAGCGAGGGTGATCAGGGCCGTCATCATCTCGAACTCCCAAATACGACGAGCGAAGCGGAACCGGGTCCCGCTGTGCCTATCGAGTAGAACATGTCGGCTTCACGAGGTGTAGTGGGCAGCGAACGCACCGTAGATCCAGTTCGACCTCCTGCCGGGCGGCCTGGGCGGCGTGTGTATGACCACCCCCCATGATGGGGTGGCGGGAGGCGTCCGTATGCAATGACCACCCAATTCGCCCAACATCCTGCGGAGTTCACCCGCCCGACCGACCTATGCTCACCCTTGGTGCGGCAAGTCACGGGCTCGTCAGAGTCTAGCTGACGGGCAATCCCCCGATCGGCTCAGCCAACGGTCACACACCGGCGCAGGTCACCGATGTCCAGAGAGGACTGAACGCGAGGTCAGGGCCTCGATCAGGTGAAATTCGACCCCTGCGTGAGACGTCTTCGTAATCGTTCATGCATGATCGTCGATGCGTCGAACATATGTTCGATTATACCGCCGATGAATACGAGTTCGGATTCAGGCGAACTTCTCACGTACGGTGATCGATTCGGCAAGATCAATTCAAAAGCGGCCAGGAAGTGGCCTGAATAGGTTCTACCTTGGCCTTATGCACCGCTTCTCTTGGACTGACGTCTGCGCCCGACGACTTGCACGGCACGGGTTGAGCGTCCCCTTGGCTGGCCAGCCGGTCGATGTCGTCAGCGCGATGGCCGGGACGCACGCGCAGGTCCAGTCGGCCGCGGAACTGGGTATCGCGCTGCGGCTGGACGGGGCGACGCGGGCGGACGTGCAGCAGGCGCCCGATCTGGTGAAGACGTTCGGCCAGCGCGGCACTGTTCATCTCCTGCCCGCTTCGGAGTTGCCGCTGTGGCTTGGTGCGTTGTCCGCGGTTCCACCGGGGCCGAGTCCGTGGGACGAGAACGTGCGGATGACCGACGAGCAGACCGAAACAGTGTTCGCGGCGATCGGCAAGGCGCTCGACGGCAAGGAGTTGACCGTCGACGAGCTCACCGAAGCGCTCGTCGAGCTGGCCGGGCCGTGGGCAGGCGACTGGGTCATGCCCGCGTTCCAAGATCTCTGGCCGCGTTGGCGGACGGTGACTCATCTGGCCGCTGTCCGTGGTGTGCTTGCCTTCGGTGCCAACAAGGGTCGCAAGATCACGTACACCAACCCAGGCGTCACACCGGCTCCCACGCGGCAGTCGCTTGAGCACGTTGTGCGGAGCTACCTGCGGGCGTACGGACCCTCGACGCCGCAAAGGTTCGCGCATTGGCTGAACGCGCCGATCAAGTGGGCGGCCGAGGTGTTCGCGTCGATCGAGCTCGAACAGGTCGAGGTCGAAGGTGAGCCAGCGTGGGTGCTGCCCGGCGATTTGGCCGTGCCTGAAGTCACCGAATGCGTGCGGTTGCTGCCTTATTTCGACGGTTACTCGTATCGTGTGGGCAATCAGCCGCCGTCGTTGCTGTATCCCGGCAAGGCCAAGGACCGGGTGATGCGGGCCAATTTCCAGAACCTGATCGTGAACGGCACGGTCGCCGGGCTGTGGCACCAACGCAAGTCCGGGCGCCGGGTCGACATCACCGTGGAATCGTTGGTGAAGCTGACCAAAAGGCAACGGGCCGAGCTTGACGAACAAGCTCAGCGCGTTGGCCAGATCATCGGCGCCACACCGACTGTGACGTATGGTCCGGTCACAGTCGGCGGCCACGCCTAGTGTGAAGGCCGGAGCGGCTTCGGTGGCGTGAACGTGGTGAACGCCGGCGTCATTTCCTTGTCAGTAAAGGTGTCCAGGAAGAGCACGTTCTGGTAAGTGCTGCCGTACGAGGCCGCCGCGGCGTTGAGCTTCGCCGGAGCGGTGTCGGGCCAGCGACCAGTGTCCACCTTGTGCAACAACGTCTTCAGTGCTGTCAGTTCCTCGGCGGCACTGAATCCACAGTGTCCACCGCGGCCGACAAACAGCTGCCGGATCCGGTCAGGACGGTCGACTTCTTCGGCGTACCACCGTACTTGGTCGGCGACCGCGCCGCCGTCACCTGTGCTGTGCAGCGTCACCATCGGGACGGGCATCCGTCCACTGGGAACGGTGTAGCGGTACATGTAGGCCAGCGCACGGGGATCCGGCGCGATGCGTGGCGCCTTCGCCAGCTTGTCCAAGTCCTCGTCGAGGTTGAGGCCAGCGGCTTCGTAGGCCTTCTTGACCTCGTCGCGGAGGAAGGACTTGCTGAGCAGACGGCGGTAGTCGACGCCGATGTTGAAGGACGGGTTGCCGCCCGCGCGCCGTTCCAAGTCCTCCCGGCCGCCCTGCGGTCCCATACCCCAGACGTAGGCGCCGTAGATCCACTTCGCTTGGTCGGCGATCTTGTCCGCCGGCTCCGGCTCGTGCGGGCTGTACCAGCCAGGGATGTTGCCGAAGGCCGCGGCCAACGCGATCCTCGCGCGCCCTTTGTCGTCGTTCTGCGCGCCGAGCACGGCGTTCTTCAACGCCTCGCTGCTGGCTGCCGGGTCGCGGGCCTTCACGAGGTCGATGTCCCGCCCCTCGGCCAGCAGGGTTTTCACCGTGAAGGTGATGTCGAGCGCGTTGTTCCACGTGCCTTGCGGGTCGTACTCCCCGCACATCGCCAGCACACCGGCGAACCGGCCCGGGTTGCGTTCGGCGAGCTGCGTCGCGATTCCACCACCCATCGAGGTGCCGGTCGCGATTGTCCGGCGCGGCTTGCCGACGTTGGCCTCGAACCAGTCCAGCAACGCGATCTGGTCCCGCAACGCCGGTTCGATCGCCAAGCCGTAGAGTCCTTCGAAATCGGACGCGGCCAGCGCGAAACCGTTCCGCAGCAACCACTCCGGCGTGTCATAGAGCCGGTTGGCGAGCAATGGCTCCGGCGGAGCCGACGGGTACGGGTAGTACCCGTGGCTGTAGAGCAGAAGCGTGCCGTTCCAGTTGGACGGAACCTCGACGCGGTACTTGACCCCGCCGATTTCCCCTTCGTGGTGCTGGATCTGAGGCTCCGCGGCCACCGCGGGCGCGGCCAGAGCGACCAGGCCCGCGATGACAGCGACGACTAAGCGCTTCATCAGGCGTACACCGACTTACCGGTCTCCAGCAGCGACTTGAGGTCGCTGAGAACCTCGGCCCAGCCGCCGCCCGCACCGTCGATGTTGCCCGCGACCTGCTCGGCGGTCTGCGGCGCGCCCGTGACGTCGTGGGTCACCGTGAGGCAGCAGACGCCGTTGTCCTTCTCGACGATCTCGAACGTCAACGTGGTCGCCTCTCCGCCCAGCCAGGTCGCGCGCCACGTCTGCACCAGCTTGTGCGGTGGATCGACTTCGAGCACCTCGCCCTCGATGATCACGTCGGGCCCACCCTGTTCCTTCATGGCGTCACTGGCCAGGCCGCGATACGCACCGCCGACGCGCAGGTCGTACTCGACCGGGGCCTGGTAGCCGTACTTCACCGTCCACTCAGGCTGGGTGATGGCGTCCCAGATGGTCTGTGCGCTCGCCTTGATGTAGACGCGGTTCATCTGCACGGTCTTGGCAGTCGTCATCGGTCTCTCCAATTCGGCTTTGAGGTCGGCCAGCGCGGCGACCTGCTGCAACGTGTACTTGTCGATCCACCGGTCGTGGATCAGCCGGATCGGGACGGCGTTGAGGAAGTGCAGCTTCTCCCGTCCCTGGCGGCGTGTGACCACGAGACCGGCTTCTTCGAGCACTTTCAGGTGCTTCATCACGCCGAACCGCGTCATCTCCAGCTCGGACTCAAGCTCGGTGAGCGTCCTGCCATCCCGGAGGAACAGCAGGTCGAGCAGGAAACGACGGCTGCGGTCGGCCAGCGCCTTGAACACCCTGTCGTCGTCCTCGGTCACAGGAGAGACCATATGTGACCAAAAGGTCACATGTCAACCGTCGAGTGCCTCGCGGGGGTCGAAACCGGAAACGGACAGCCCGATCACGAACGCCGCAGTGGCCTCCAAGATCGCCGCCCGGCTCAGCGGGCCGGCGTCTGCCGGAGTGCAGCCGATGCCCGTGACCAGGCTTTTCACGATTTCAAGGGCTTCAGGGTCGTCCCCGCAGATGGGCACGAGCTTGCGCGGGTCGTCGCGCCACACGGACTCGTGGCAGAGGTTGAAGGCCTTGACCACTCGGGCTTTCGGCGCCAACTCGGCAACCCGGTGCGCCATCGATACCCCGACGGTCCACTCGCCCGGGACGACGGAGTTCGTGCAGTCGATGAGGACTTTGCCCGCGAGATCAACGGTTCGCAGGACGTCCGGCACGCCTTCGGCCAGGACCGCCAGCAGGATTACGTCGCCGAAGGCAGCAGCTTCGGCGAATTCGCCCCGATGGCTGAGCTTGATCTCATGCCCGGCCTTGGCCCACAGCCCGCCGAGCCCGTGCGCCATGTTGCCGGCGCCGAGAATTCCGATTCGCATGTGCCCGAAGCTAGGGAAACCGTTGGTTACCAAACGGTTCCCCGCTCCAGGGCTACCTCATTGAGCCGGGGTGATGTGGCTCAGTACGCACACCCAACGACCGTCCCGGCGGACGAAGACATCAGTGGTCCACTCGTCCGCGTCGAATTGCTGCCCCTGGTGGTGAGCCGTGTTCGTCACTCGCGCGGTGATGGTCGCGGTGTCGCCGTAGACCTGCACTCGCGGCTCACTGACCATCTGCATCGCCGAATGCGTCAAAGCCCCAGAGGCCACCATGGCCAGGAACTGGTCCTTCGGCGAGACGCCGCTTTCGGAGACGATCACCCACTCGTCGGCCATGTACGAACCGATCAGGGTGGCGTCGTTGGACACGATCGCGGCGGCCCATTCCTTCGAAAGAGCGACCAGGTCAGCCTCTTGCATGCGCCGAGTCTAGGCGGCGAGGTTGAGCTGCCAGGACACTCCGAAACGGTCGTTGATCCAGCCGAACTTCTTGCTGAACCCATGGTCGCCGAGCGCCATCAGCACCCCGCCGCCTTCGGACAGCGCGGCGTACAGACGGTCGATCTCGGCCTCGTCGGCGCAGTTGACGAACAGCGACACAGCGGGCGTGAACGTGAACGCGTGCGAGACCGGGCTGTCGATGCACATGTACTGCTGGCCCGCGAGCGTGAAGATGGCCTGCACGACGCTGCCTTCCTTGCCAGGACCTTCAGCGCCGTATCGGCTGATCGACACGATCTCCGCGTCATCGAAGAGCGAGATGTAGAACGACATCGCCTCTTCGGCCTTGCCTTCGAACATCAGGAACGTGTGGATCTTCTGCTCGGCCATCCCGCCTCCAGTAGCTACTGCTTATATAAGCGCAGACTGTATCATGCAGACTGTCCGCATGCTTCTTGCCGACTGTCCCGCCCGGCTGGCGTTCGACATCGTGTCCAACACCTGGAACGCCGTGGTGATCTGGGCACTGAAAGACGGGCCGCGGCGACACACCGAACTGCGCGAGCAGATCGGCGGGGTCAGCGCCAAAGTGCTCACCGAGACCTTGCGTCGGCTGGAGGAGTACGGCCTGGTCACACGCGGATACGAGCTGACCGCTCTCGGGCGGACCATGCTCGTGCCGATCGAGGCGATGGGGCAATGGGCTTACGAACACGGCGAGCAGGTCGCGGTCGTAAGGTAAGCGGCATGCTTGGTTTCTCGACGCTCGGATGCCCCGGCCTCCCGCTGGCCGACGTTGCCGCGCTGGCCCGCAAGTACGGCATCGGGTTGGTTGAGTTGCGGTGCGCCGCCGACGAGCCGGTGCACGTTGGCTTGTCCAAAGCGGAGAAGGACGCGGCCCGCAGTGCGCTCGACGGGCTCGGGATCACGGCGCTCGCGTCGTACTACCGGCTGTGCGACGACGACGTGTCGATACTCGCCGACCACGTCGAACTGGCACACGACCTGCAGGCACCGGCGATCCGGATCTTCCCCGGCCGCTCACCGGGAACCTCGGTGGACCTGGCCGCCGAGCGGCTCGCCAAGGCGGCGCAGATCGCCGAAGGCGTCACCCTGCTGCTCGAGACGCACGATCTTTTGTTGCGGGGCAAGGAGATCGCGGCTGTGCTCGCCGGTTCGGGCGCGAGCGGCGTCGGCGCGATCTGGGACGCGATGCACACCTGGCGCGCCGGTGAGACACCGGCCGAGGCAGCCCAGGCTTTGCTGCCGTGGCTTGGCGAACTCCAACTGAAGGACGCGGCTTCCGCGACCGACCGCAGGCCGATGGTCCCGGGCACCGGAACGGTGCCGATCAAGGAAACCCTAGCCGCTGCCAAGGATTTCACCGGCCCGATCGTGCTGGAACACGAGACGAAGTGGTACTCCGACGCGGCGCCGTTCGAGGAGTCACTGGCCGCGTTCGTGAACCTTATGAAGCAGTAGCCAATCCAGGGTTTTCCGCGAGCGCACCGGCGAACCGGCGCACCGCGCCCGCGAGTTCCGGTGACGGCGTGGACACGTCCGTGTCGAGAACAAAGTGGCCAGGCACGACATCGGTCGCCCCGCGTGCAGCCAGCAACGGCCGCAACGCGTAATCGATCGCGACAAGGTGACCTTGCGTGCCACCGTTTGCCAGCGGCAGCACCACTTTGCCGGTCAGCGCGGTCTTCCGGAGCAAGTTCAGCAACGACTGCACCAGACCGCTGTACGCGGCACGATAAACCGGACTCGCGACAACCACGCCATCCGCACGGTCAACCAAATCCATCGCGTTGCGAATCACCGGATCAAGAAGGTCACCGCTGAGCAACGCGACCGTCGGCAGGTCACGTACGGACAGCAGATGCACCTCGTGACCCTTGAGCAGATCGGAAACATGCCGGAGCAGCACGGCTGTCGGCGCCTCCGGCGCCGGACTGCCCGACACGATCAGAATCGTGGCCATGGCCGATCACAACCCTGCGGGGTGACCGCGCACCCAGTCGCTTGTGGACATCATCGCTCCCGGTCGGTGACCGTGTGACGCCGCCGAGTAAAGCCCGGTGACCAACACACCGGCAACCAGTTCCGAACCGTGAGATACCCTTTGCAGGCGGACGAGTCGGCAGGGCGGCCGCGGCGATTCGAAAGAAAAGCCGAGGAAAGTCCGGACTCCACAGGGCAGGGTGGTTGCTAACGGCAACCCGAGGCGACTCGCGGGACAGTGCCACAGAAAGCAAACCGCCTTGGCCAACGGCCGAGGTAAGGGTGAAACGGTGGTGTAAGAGACCACCAGCACCCCGGGTGACCGGGGTGGCTAGGTAAACCCCACCCGGAGCAAGGCCAAGAGGGCGTTCAGAAATGGACGCCTGCGCAGGCGATCGAGGGCGGCCCGCCCGAGCCTGCGGGTAGGCCGCACGAGCCTGCCGGCGACGGCAGGCCCAGATGGATGGCCGCCACCCGGGAATCCCGGGTACAGAATCCGGCTTACATGCCGACTCGTCCGCCTTTCGGCCGCCGCTGTTTGTTCTTTTCAGCGTGTTAGGCGGCCGAGGCGTGGTGTCTTCTGGGGGCCGAGCCCCCAGACCCCCACGGTGCGAGTTCCTTCCGACCCAGCGCTGGGTGCGTTTCGCTTGAACCAACGGGCGCGGCTTAGGCGCGAGGGGCGGCTTTGCCGCGAGCAGCGGCTTCGGCGCGGGGGATGGCTTGGCGCGAGCAGCGGCTTTGCCGCGAAGGGGCGGCTTTGGCACGAGCGGAGGCTTTGCCCCGAGGGATGGCTTGGCCGCGAAGGGGCGGCTTGGCCGCGAGGGATGGCTTTGGCGCGAGGGATGGCTTTAGCGTGGCGAAGGGATCATTGGCAAATCTGGTTGTCCACAGCCACCGCTCGACCCGATGTTGATCATGCCCAGGCGATAGACTGGCCAGGGGACGCCCCCCGGGAGTGGTGGGGGATGCCTGGGGTGTCTGGGGTGTCTGGGGTGTCTGGGGGTCTAAGCCCGGTAGGCAGCTCGCGGCGGTGGCGCGGCGGTGATCCACCCGCAGGAAGCAATCCCGAGCGATGGCCATGCCGACAAGGTGAAGTCGTTAAAGAGAACCTGGCTGCTCGCCCGTCAGGTAGCGCTGCAAGGTGGGGCCGAGCCAGTGCACGACTGCCTCATTGTCCATCGCCACCACGGGTGGGAACTCCAAGATGTAGCGGCACAAGGCGAACCCCAGAACCTGCGTCGCCACCAACCCTGCGCGGACTGGGATGTCGTCGAGGCCGATGGCCGCAAATGCCGCCCCCAACTGGGTCGCACAGATCGAGCGCATGCGCTCCGCGGCGGAGGGATGAGTCACCCCTGCCCTGAGCAGGGCCATCATCGTTTCGCTTCGCTCCCAGCGGGTCAGCACGTGCCGGGCGAGCGTCGATCCGATCTCGTCACGGGGGATCACCGTCAGATCTGGCAGGCGTAGGTCGAACTCCGCCGCTGTCGCGAAGAGTTTTTCCTTGTTGCCGTAGTAGCGCATCACCATCGCCGGGTCGATTCCCGCGTCCGCCGCTATCGCTCTGATGGTCGCGCGTTCGTATCCGTCCGCGGCGAAGCGCTCGCGGGCGGCGTTGAGGATCGCCTCCCTGGTCACGTCCGATCTACGGGCCATGTCAACAAGTGTAGGCCAACACCTGTTGACATCGCATCCGCACCCGGTCTACCGTTAAATTCAACAAGCGTTGACCAAGGAGGGAATCATGGACGTCGTCATCGTTGGCGCAGGTCCGACCGGTTTGATGCTCGCCGGTGACCTTGCCCAAGCGGGTATCGATGTCACCATCCTGGAGCGGCGGGCCAGCACCGAGGCGAACACCACCCGGGCTTTCGCCGTACACGCCAGGACCATGGAGCAGCTCGACATCCGCGGACTGGCCGACAAGCTGCCCGGCAAGCCGGTGCGCAAGCTGCGACTGTTCGACAAGATGTATCTCGACCTCAGCAAGCTGCCGACCAAGTTCAACTATCTGTTCATCAGCCCGCAGTACGAGGTCGAGAAGGTCCTGCGCGAACGCGCCGAACGGCTTGGCGTCAAGATCGTGCACGGCGAAGAGGTCAAGAGCCTCAGGCAGACCTCGGACTCCGTCATCCTCGAGAGCACGACCAGGACCTGGCAGGCCAAGTACGTGGTCGGTACCGACGGTGTGCGCAGCAAGGTTCGCGAGCTCATCGGGCTGCCGTTTCCCGGCAAGTCGGTGCTGAAGTCGATCATGCTGGCGGACGTCAGGCTGACGACACCGCCGACCGACGTGCTCGCGGTCAACGCGGTCGGCGACGGGTTCGCGTTCATCGCGCCCTTCGGCGACGGCTGGTACCGGATCTTCGCGTGGGACCGTCGCAATCAGGTCGACGACAACGCCCCGCTGGAACTCGACGAGATCCGCGAAGTCACCAAGCGCGCCCTCGGCACGGACATGGGCATGCACGATCCACGCTGGATGTCACGGTTCCACAGCGACGAGCGCCAGGTGCCGAACTACCGGCAGGGGCGCGTCTTCCTCGCAGGTGACGCGGCACATTGCCACTCACCCGCAGGCGGTCAGGGCATGAACACAGGCATCCAGGACGCTGCCAACCTCGGGTGGAAGCTGGCCGCGGTCCTCAACGGTCACGCCGGCGACGAACTGCTTGACACGTATCAGGAAGAACGTCATCCGGTCGGCAAGACCGTGCTGCGCAGCAGCGGCACCATCATCCGGCTCGGGATGGTCAAGACGAAGCTCGGCATCCGGCTGCGCGGGTTGATCGGCGGTTTCCTGCTCAACCGGACCAAGATCGCGACGAAGGCCGCGGGCCAGATCTCCGGAATCGGCATCCACTACGGCGACAAGAGGCGCGCACCGGACATCGAGCTGACCGACGGGCGGCTCTTCGAAGCCTTGCGGGGCGGGCGTTTCGTGCTCGTCACGAACGAAGCCCGGGACACCCCGGACTTCGTCACCACGGTCAAGCCCAAGAAGCCGGTGGCACAGCCGATCCTGGTCCGCCCGGACGGTTACGTCACGAACTGGGATGATGCGAAATATCGTTGACCAGGCGGACCGAGGCGTTGCCGTCCGGATAGAACTCCACAATGGACAGCGAGGCCAGGTCGAGGTGCAGCCGGTAGAGCAGCGCCGGCCCGGTGTCCAAACCCAGGCGCAGCAACGATTTGATCGGCGTGACGTGGCTGACCACGATCACCGTCCCGCCGCCGTGTTCCGCGACAAGCTCGTCACGGACCTTGCGGACGCGGCGATGCACTTCGTCGAAGCTCTCGCCGCCGGGCGCCGGGACTGAGGAGTCGCTCAGCCACCGGCCGTGCAGCTCGGGATCACGCTCAGCGGCTTCGCTGAACGTCAACCCTTCCCACGAGCCGAAGTCCGTCTCGGTCAGACCATTGTGGACAACGACGGCACCACCGGTCGCGTCGGCGACGGCCTGGGCGGTCTGCTTGGCCCGCCCCAACGGCGAGGACACAATCGGGGTTGACGAGTCCACAATGCTCATCGACGCCAGCCGGGCCGCCGCGGCAAGTGCTTGCTTCTCCCCCACCGGTGTCAGCGGGGCCTCGCCGCGCCCGGAATACCGGCGCTCCACCGAAAGCGGGGTCTGACCGTGCCGCAGCAGGAGGATCCGCGTCGGTGTTCCTTGGGCGCCGGTCCACTTCGCCGGGGTGGGCGTGTGCGAGGCCGAGGCCTGGGCGTCCATCGCCTCGTTCGCCAGCCGGTCGGCTTCTTTGTTGAGCTCCCGCGGAATCCATTCGAAGGTCACCCGGGAGAACTTGGCGACCAGCTCTTGGGCCTTGGCCGCCAACGGCTGCAGCGCGGCATGCTTGATCTTCCATCGGCCGGACATCTGCTCGACGACGAGCTTGGAGTCCATCCGCACTTCGACCTCGTCGGCGGACAGTGCCGCGGCGGCCTGCAGGCCCGCGATCAGCCCGCTGTACTCCGCGACGTTATTGGTGGCCACGCCGATGCCCTCGGACCGCTCGGCCAGCAACTCGCCGTTCGAGGCGTCCCGGACAACCGCGCCGTACCCGGCGGGGCCGGGGTTGCCCCGGGACCCGCCGTCAGCCTCGACAACAACCTTCACAGGCCTGACTCCGCCGTACGGATCAAGATCGCGCCGCATTCCTCGCAGCGCACGACTTCGTCCGCGGGCGCGGCCTTGATCTGCGAGATCACGACACGATCCAGTTCGAGACGGCAGGCGCCGCACCGCCGTGACCGCAGCAGAGCCGCGCCGGTGCCCTTGTGCTCACGGACCCGGTTGTACAGCGCGAGCAGCTGCTCCGGGAACGCAGGCAACATCGCCTTACGGGTCGCGTTGGCCTTGGCTTCCTGGGACTCGATGTCGGCGAACGCCTGGTCACGGCGGCTCGTCGCGTCCGTCACCGCAGCCTCCGCCTTGGCCAGCTCGGCTTCGGAGTGCTGGGCGTCCATCTCCAACGCCTCACGCCGCTCCATCAGCTCGAGCAGGTCGTCCTCCAACGCCGCCTGCCTGCGGTGCAGCGTGTCGATCTCGTGCTCGAGGTCGGTCATCTGCTTGGCCGCGACCGTGCCGGACTGCAGCAGCTTGTCGTCCCGCTCGACCCGGGCGCGGACCTGGTCGATCTCCTTCTCCTGCCGTTTGACCTCGCGGTCGAGGTCGTTGAGCTGGGTGGCCACGGCCACCTGCGCGTCCCGCTTGGCCCGTGCCGCCTGCTCGGCCGCGGCGATCTCGGTGATCTCCGGCAGCGTGCGCCTGCGGTGCTCGAGGCGCGCCAGGTCGGCGTCGACCTCGGCGAGGTCCAACAGCCGGCGCTGCACGGCTGGGTCGGCTTTCAACGTGCGGTCCTCCCCGTTCTGGCCGCCCGGAGGGTCCAGGGATCGGTGCGGCGGATCGATGTGTGAGTCTCGACGTTACCCCCGAAGGCGGCGCGCACGACGCCCGCCGCCTGGTCGCACCACGGCCACTCGCTGGCCCAGTGCGAGACGTCCACCAGCGCCGGTGCGTCCGGCGCCGAGTCGATATGTTCACCGCTCACGTGGTGGCGCAGATCGGCGGTGACGTACGCGTCCACGCCCGCGGCCGTGGCTTCGGCGAGCAGCGAATCACCGGATCCGCCACAGACCGCGACCGTCCTAATCGGACGCTGCGGGTCACCGGCGGCGCGTACGCCCCAAGCGGTCTCGGGCAACGCGTCGGCGACGCGCTGGACGAACGTCTCCAGCGGCTCAGGTTCAGGCAGTTCACCAATACGACCGAGGCCGAGTGGCGGTTCCTTCGGGCTGAGCGGAGCCAGTACCGAGAGCCCGATCGCCTGGGCCAACGCGTCCGAAACGCCTGGGAAAGCGGAGTCCGCGTTGGTGTGCGCGCAATACAGTGCGATCCCTGCCCGGATCAGCTTGTGGACCAGGCTGCCTTTCGGCGTGTTCGCCGGAACGCCGTGCACACCGCGCAAGAGCAACGGGTGATGCGCCACGATCATCTGCGCGCCGATCTCCATCGCCTCGTCCACAGTGGACTCGGTCGGGTCGACGCAGAACAGCACGCGCCGGACGTCCTCGATCGGATCCCCGCACACCAGCCCGATCGCGTCCCACGATTCGGCCAGCTCGGGCGGGTACGCGGCCTCCAACGCGGCGACGACTCGGCCAACTGTGCTCACGCGCGAACCTCCACAGGCCAGGCATTCAACAACCGGGCCACCTGCGACGGCGGCCGGACAGCGAGCCGGATGTACTCGGTCGACAACCCAGGGAACGTCTCACCCCGGCGCACCGCGATCTTCTTGTCCCGCAGCACTTCCCGGACCTTCACCCCGTCCGGCACGCGGACGAGGACAAAGGGCGCGGTCGGCTCGGCGACGACCTCGATTCCAGCTTCCCGCAACGCGGTCACGAACTGCGCGCGGTACTCGATCACCGCCTGCGCCGTCTCCTCGGCCTCGGCGACAGCTCCCGGCGAACAACACGCGGCCACCGCTTCGAGTACCAGGGTACCTACTGGCCACTGTGGACGGTCAACGGCCAGCCGGGCCAGGATCTCCGGGTCGCCGAGTACGTACCCCGCACGAAGCCCGGCCAACGCCCACGTCTTGGTGAGGCTGCGGAACACCAGCACGCCGGGGTCGCCCGCGAGGGACTCAGGCTCGCCGGGGACGGCGTCCATGAAGGCCTCGTCGACCACGATCAGCCGTCCTGGCCTGGCCAACTGCCGGATCGACGCGGCCGGGTGGGTGACCGATGTCGGGTTCGTCGGGTTGCCGATCACGACCATGTCGGCCTCGTCCGGCACCAACTCGGGACGCAGGACGTAGTCGCCGTCGAGCATCACCCGGTGGATCGGGATCCCGCCGGTCCGCAGGGCAGCCTCGGGTTCAGTGAACGACGGATGGACGACCGCGGCCAATGCGGGCCGCAGGTTCGGCAGCAGCGCGAACCCCTCAGCCGACCCGTTGAGCACCATGACTTCGTCCGGCGTACGGCCGTGCCGCTGCGCGACCGCCGTACGCGCGGCAAGATCGTCGACATCCGACGGATACGCCGCCAGCCGCTCGAGCGCCGCGGCCAGCCGGTCGTGCAACCACCGCGGCGGAGCCGGCAGCCACACGTTGACCGCGAAGTCCAACATGCCAGGCGCCGTGTCCTTGTCGCCGTGATGGCGAAGATCTTCGCTGGTCATCGCGGCAATACTAATGACACCGATAGGGTTGGCCGTCGTGCACCTGAGTTTTATCTGTACAGGCAACATCTGCCGGTCCCCGATGGCCGCGATCGTCGTGCGCGAGCACCTGCGGCGCGAAGGCCTGGAAGACAACGTCAAGGTCACCAGCGCGGGCACCGGCAGCTGGCACGTCGGTGACGCCGCGGACAGCAGGGCGCAGAAGATCCTGCTCGACCACGGCTACCCCACCGCGCACGTCGCGGCCCAGGTCGGCGCCGAGCACCTGACTGCCGACCTGCTGATCGCGATGGACTCCGGGCACGCCCGTGAACTGCGCAGGCTGGTCGACGACCCGGACCGGATCCGGCTGTTCCGCTCGTTCGACCCGGCCGCGACGGGCGATCTGGACGTCCCGGACCCGTACTACGGCGGGAACGACGGGTTCCAGATCGTGCTGGCGATGATCGAGGCGGCCACGCCCGGGCTGGTCGAATGGGTCAAGGAGAACCTGTGAGCTCGTCGGCGCTGACGGCGGTCACCGAGCTCACCGGGGTCGAGGCCACGTCAACGCATCGGCTGAGCGGCTCGGTGTACGAGGTCGAACTGGCCGACGGCGACCTGGTCGTGGCCAAACGGCACACCCAGGTCTCGGCGGTCCTGGCCGAGGCCAAGTCGCTCGACTGGATCGCCGAACCGGGCGTTGTGCCCGTGCCCGCGGTTCGTGGCCACAGCGACCACTGGCTAGTGATCGAGCAGATCGAGCCGGGACAGCCTGCCGACGCCGAGGCGTTCGGGCGTGGCCTGGCCGCACTGCACCTCGCGGGCGCCCCGGCATTCGGTTCGCCGCCGCCCGACGGACCAGCGGACGCCTGGATCGGCCTCGCGCCGATGTACAACGGGCCGGTCACCTCATGGCCCGAGTTCTTTGCCACACAACGCATCGAGCCGTATCTACGGCGTACGACGTTGCCCTGGGCGCCTTTTGAGGCGGTGTGCGCCCGCTTGCCCGACCTCGTCCCCGAGGAACCGCCCGCTCGGCTGCACGGCGATTTGTGGTCAGGCAACGTGCACTGGGCCACCGACGGCCGCGCCTGGCTGATCGACCCCGCCGCGCACGGCGGCCACCGCGAGACCGACCTCGCGATGCTGCAGCTGTTCGGCTGCCCGATGCTGGACCGGGTGCTGGGTGCGTACCAGGAGGTGTACCCGCTGGCCGACGGCTGGCAGGCCCGAGTCCCCCTGCACCAACTGTTTCCGCTGCTCGTGCACGTCGTGTTGTTCGGCGGCGGTTACGCCAGCCAGGCGCTGTCGGCGGCTAGGGCAGCGCTGCGGTGAGGTCGAGCTCGACCAGCTGACCGCGGTAGCCGAGCTGGGCGACGCCGAGCAGCGTGCTCGCTGTGGTGAAAGCCTCAGCGAGCCCGGACTCGGTCAGCCGAGCCCACACCCCGGCGAGGGTCTCTTGTTCATGGCTGACGACGTAGATCACTGAGCGCACGACATCGCTGGGCTTGGCGTCGACCGCGGCCAGGGCGGTCATGGCGTTGGCGACGACAGCGTCGATCTGGGCTTCAAGGCCGCCTTCCACGACCTCGCCTTCCTTGTTGAGTGGGCACTGACCTGCGAGGTAAGCGGTCCGGCCGGCCTCGACCACGGTGATGTGGTGGTAGCCGGGTGTCTGGTGCAGTTCGGGCGGATTGATCCGGTTGATCCCCATCAGCCCATCATCGCCGCGATCAAGGGTCAGGTGCGAGGACTTTGGTCCCGGGTGGTTACGGTGGAGTGGTGCGACTGCGGAACCTGCTCAGGCCGGGGTGGCTGGGACTCACGGCGCTGGTGATCATTTTCGCCACGGCGTGCTTCACCCTGCTCGCGCCGTGGCAGTTCCACCGGCACGAGGCACGCAAGACGCAGAACGACGAGATCACGGCGTCGCGCACGGCCGAGCCGCAGCCGTGGCAGCCGGGCGTCACGGAGTGGCGGCTGGTCACCGCGACCGGCGAGTTCCTCCAGCAGAACGAGGTCATCGCGCGGCTGCGGACCGTTCAGGGTGAGCCCGCGTTCGAGGTGATGGTCCCGTTCCGGCTGACCGACGGCCGGATCGTCCTGGTCGACCGGGGTTTCCTGCGGCCGCAGCAGTCGAAGGTGCCGGCCTACGCGCCCCCGCCGGTCGGCCAGACCCAGATCCTGGCACGTCAGCGCAACGACGAGCGGAACCCGGACAACCGGGACGCCTTCGTGGACGAGAGCGGCAAGCGCCAGGTGTGGGCCGTCGACTCAAGGACGGTCGCCAGGGCCACGGGCCTGCGGATCGAGCCGGGGTATCTGCAGCTGGAGATCAAGACGCCCGGCGTGCTCGGTCCGCTCCCCCTGCCTGAGCTCGACGCGGGGCCGTATTTCTCCTACGCCCTGCAGTGGATCGCGTTCGGGGCGATGGCGGTCCTCGGCTGGCTTTACTTCACGTGGCGCGAACTGCTTCCCGGCGGGACGTTGAGCACCGAACGCCCCAAGAAGAAATCAGTCGCGGAAATGGTCGCAGAAGAAGAGGCCGCGGAACGCGAAAAGGCCACCACCTAACCGCCGCAACTGCTTCCGCCACCACCACAGCTGCTTCCCGAAGAGCACGACGACGAAGACGACGACGAGTCGCTCGACGAAGACGACGAGGACGAGCCGCCAAAGCCCCATCGCATGGGATCGGTCGACGCGAGCGCGACCGAGATCGTCGCGTCGGGGAAAGCCGCCAGTCCGCCCAAAGCCACGATCCCCGCGACCCCGGTCAATGCCGCGACGGGCATCCGCAGGTGAGCGTTCTCGGCGAAACTGCGCAGCCCGCGACGAAACTCCGCCCCTGCTGGGGTCTCCTTGACCTTGCCCGCGCTGAACCATCGGGCGAGCAGCAGTCCGAACGTCACGATCAGGCACGCCCACAGCAGATCCACCGGCCGCGACAAGCGGATCCCGTTCACCAGCCGCGCGATCCCGATCCCGAACACCACCAGGATCGGCAGGTTCATCACGGACACCTGCGCGAACGTGTTCGCCTGGATCAGCCCGCGGTTCGCCAGCGAACTACGAATCGCCCGGATCGCGGGATGCCTGCGTAGCAACAGCTTGACGATCCGAGCATTGCCGCGCCCGCGCCGCAGTGATTGCAATATCGCTTGTTCCAACGATGTCCGGCCGGCGATACCAGTGGCGTGCAAGGTGCCAGACCGATCCACACGCACAGCACCGGTTTGCAACAGCTGCGCGATCGCGACGTCGACAACCCGGAACGGACCGCCACGCATGAAGGCAACTTCCTCCACTGTGACCGGACCGGTTGGACGTTCACGAGGCCACATCACCTTGCGCAGCACGAAACCGAGAAGGAACGCGACCACGACTCCGCCGATGTACAGGCCGATGAACTGTGGTCCGGAGATTTCCCACGGTTCCATGTTTCCCTCCCCGGGTCGCCGGTCATCGTAGACGGCCGGGGAGGGAAAACGGCCTATTTCACAAACGGCCCGGACATCGCCTTCAGCAGCGAGTGTGACGAGTCGTCATCGGACAGTTCCCACATGAACGTCCCGATCAGCCCGGCCTTCTTGGCGAACTGCGCCTTGATCCCGATCGACCTGGGGTTTTCGTAGCTGAGGAACTTGCGCTCGGCCGCGTTGTAGAGCCATGGCGCCTGCGCGACCGGGTGCCAGAACTGCGTCCACGCCTGATCGGGCAGCAGATCCTGCTTGATCGTGCCCCAGCCGCCTGGCCAGAAGGCCGACCCGTAGGACTGGTAAAGGCCGTTCTGCGTGCCGGGCTCGTTGACGATGAAACCCCTGCCGTAGAAGGGAACCCCGAGCACCATCTTCGTACCGGGCACGCCGTGGCGCTTGTAGTACTCGATCGCCGCGGTCACGTTGTTCCAGCGCCGCATCGGCTGCCCGAGCGGGTCGTCGGCGACCTCTTTCATGGGTGCGTTGAACGTCGACACGGCCGAGAAGCCGGTGCCCATGTCGTAGGTCATCACGTTGATGAAGTCCATGACCTTGGCCAGCTCACCCAGTTCGAAGCTCAGCGCCGGGTCGTACGGGCCGTCGGTCTGCAGCCTGCCGGTCGGCAGCGCACCGGTGACGAGCTTGCCCGGACCGAGCTGGCGGCGGAACTCCTTGGTCAGCAGGGTCATGTTCCGCTTGTCCTGCGGCCGGTCGGTGATCTCGGCCGGGCCGCCGTACACCGGGAACTCCCAGTCGATGTCCACGCCGTCGAAGCTGCCGCGGTACTGCACGAAGAACATGTCCACGCACGACTTGACGAACGCGGCACGCGAAGCGGGAGTCAGTGCCGCGTCGGAGAACCCGCCCGCGCCCCAGCCACCGATCGAGATCAGCGTCTTCAAGTGCGGCTTGGCCTTCTTGAGCCGGGCCAAGGCGGCGAAGTCGGCAGGTGCTCCGGCGCCGGCCACACACTTGCCGTTCTCGATCGTGGAGAACGCGTAGAACAAGTGCGTGAGGCGGTCGGCCGGGATCTGGGAGACCGGATAGTTCTGGCTGTTCCAGCCCGCGTAGTAGGCACCGATCACCGGCCGTGCAGCAGCCGAGGCGGTGTTGGCACTGGTCAGCACTCCAGCCACCATCAGCACCGCGAGCGCTGACGCACGCAAAGGGGACACAAGGGAAGTCACCTGCCAATCTTCCCGGGAGTAGCCACCCGTGCACAGTAGGTAGGCGAGATTTTGTCAGCGCCTGCCGAACAGCGCCAGTACCGCGGCCGCCGCACCGGCCAGGCCGCCGACCACCCGGGAAAGTTCAACCGCACGTGTGACATGTCCGGCGTCCGGACTACGCCCTGTTCCGAGAACCGGCCGTTCTTCCACACCGTGCTTGTACACAGTTCGCCCACCCAGGCGAATTTCCAGCGCTCCGGCGAACGCCGCTTCGACGCGGCCGGCGTTCGGACTCGGATGCGCCTTCGCATCCCGTTGCCATGCGTGCCAGGCGCCTTGGGCCGAGCCGCCGACCACGGGCGCTCCTGCCACGGTCAACGCCGCGGCGGCCCGAGCGGGCACGAAGTTCACCACATCGTCCAGTTTGGCCGAGGCCCAGCCGAAGTTGCGGTACCGCGGCGAGCGGTGCCCGACCATGGCGTCCATCGTGTTCACGGCCCGATAGCCGAGCAGCCCAGGCACGCCGAACACCGCGCCCCAGAACAGCGGCGCGACCACGGCGTCGGATGTGTTCTCCGCCACGGACTCCACCGTCGCGCGCGCCAAAGCGGTCGCGTCCAGCGCCTGCGGATCACGGCCACACAAGTTGGGCAAACGCTTGCGCGCCGCGTCGACATCGCCGGCGTCCAGCTCACGGCCCATCGACGTGCCCTCACGGGCCAGCGACTTGCCGCCCAACGCGATCCAGGTCGCGGTCGCGGTGGTCACCACGCGCAACAACGGGTGACGTCGCCCAATCCGTTCTGCCGCAATGCCGACAGCCACGGCCGAACCGGCCAGCACACCCGTGTACACCGCACCCGGCAGCTTGCTGTCCCGGTAGGCCAAGTTCTCCAAGCGCTGCGCCAGCGCACCGAAACCCGCCACCGGATGCCGCTTGCGCGGATCACCGAAAACACCGTCCGCGACGACGCCCAGCAGCAGCCCGACTGCTCTACCCGCGGTCACCAGTCCTCCCAGCCCCTACCCAGTAGACGAACCGTAGCGCCGCCAAGATCAGCGTCAGAAGCTAGGGTGCTGAGCCGTGAACCCCGAGCAGCAGGACCGTGCGGCCGATGTGCCCGCGCGCTCGAACACCGACCGGCTCGGGCTGTACGCGTATCTGCAGGCCAGGGAGCACAAGGCGACGTACCTGGCGATCATGCGGCTGTTCACCGCGACCCTGCTCGCCGACCTTTCCGCAGGTGACGTGGCCGCGGCGCTGGCTCCAGCGGAGCGCGACGGCACGGTCGAACGCGGCGAGTCACGCATCGAGAACGTGATCACGCGGCTCAAGCAGCTGGTCGAGTGGGGCAACCTGGTGCAGGGCCGCCGTGAGGTGGTCGCCGCCAGCATCGCCGAGTTCCAGCACGGCAGCGTCCGATACCAGGTCAGCAAGCTGGCCGTGCGCGTGCAGCGAGACGTCGACGAGCTGCTCCGGGTCCCGGAAGGCGCTCGTGAGGTCTCCCGTGAGCTGCTGCCCGCGATCGAGCGCGGCCTGAGCCAGCTCGGCAAGTCGCTGTCGAACGCCGTGAGCCAGGAGCAACGGGACGCCGAGTCCGCCGCCGCCCAACGGGCCCGCGAACTGCTGTCCGAACAGGTCACGACCCTGTTCCTGCAGCACGCCGAGCTCGCCGCGACCGTTCGTGACTTCTACGCCTACCTCGGTCAGGTCGTGACCCGCCATCACCTGGCGGCCGACGAGATCTCCGGGTTCCGCAACCTCCTGGTCGAATACATCCAGAAGGTCGTCGAGGACGTCCTGCGGCAAACCCCGGCCATCGCCGAGCACCTGACCGGCCGTTTCGCCGCGGCTCGCCCGGAGCTGCTGAGGCTGCTGGGCCCGACGGACGGCCTCGGGCCCTCTGTCGAGCGCGCCAGGGGCCGTAGCGCCGCGGACTGGCAGGAGCTCACGGACTGGTTCGTGGACCGCCCTGGACGCCCGTCGCAGGTCACGGTCCTGCGTGAGGCAACGGCACGCGCGATCGGTTCGTTGCTCGCAAGCGTCAAGCGCGCGACCGCCGGTGGCGGGTTGTTGCCGGGGCGCCGCGCGGAGTTGCTCAAGCTCGCCAAGTGGTTCGACGACAGCACGCCCGCGCAAGCCGCGCAGATGTACGCGGCCGCGTTCGGGTTGTACTCGTCACGACACGTCCTACCAGCGCCTGAGCACGACTCGGACGACGAGCGCACGCCATGGAGCGAAGGGCCTGTCTGTGACGTGACGGTCAGCGTGCGCAGCCGTAGCGACCGTGGAGCGCGCGGCCGTACCTCACGGATCATGGACGACCCGATCACCGAGCAGTCGCTGCTGGCCGATGCGCGGCGCGCCGACGAGCTCAGGGCGGCTGACGTGGCCGAACTTGTCGCGGCGGCACCGAAACTGGACCAGGTGACGCTGTCGCCCGGCGCTCTCGGCGTGCTCTGCGAGCTGCTGACCATGGCGATGGCGCAACGGGAGAGCTCGCAGGACTCCGGTTCGGCCGAGGACCAGGTCCGTGGCCTGACCGTGCGGATCGAGTACGCCGAAGGCGAGACCGCAACGGTCCGGTCGACCGGTGGAACGTTGACACTGCGGGATTCCCGGCTGGTGGTGGGATGAGGCTCAGCGCGGCCGACCCGCTCGACGGGCTGGCGGATATCGACGCGGCCAACGTGGTGCGCTGCGCCCGTACCCTGCTGCGCAGGCCGTTGCTGCGGCTCGGCGGGCCGGACGGCGAACTGCTTCCGTTGGTGTACCGGCATCGTGTGGTGCTCGGCGAGCTGTTCACCGCGTTGCTGGGCTACCGGCTGGTCGTGGAACGCAAGTTCGCGCGGCTCTACAAAGCCGGTCCCGGCGAGGATTCCACCCGCGGAGTGCAGGAGCTCTCGCCGCGAGGCTACGCGTACGTAGCGTTGACCATGGCCGCGCTGACCGGCACGGGACGCCAGGTTCTGTTGTCCCGCCTGGTGTCGGACGTCCGCGCGGCGGCGATCGAGGCGGGCATGCAGGTCGTGGACACGATCGCCGACCGGCGTGCTTTGACTGCGGCACTACGGCATCTGGTGTCGTTGGGTGTGCTCACCGAGACCGAGGGCACGGTCGGCTCGGCCAGTTCGGACGCACCGGCCGAGGCGTTGATCACAATCGAGACCGACCTGCTCGGCCAGTTGCTCGCCGGGCCGGTCGGGGACGCACAGGACGCCGGGCACCTGGTGACGCTGGCCGCCCGGACCGCTCCGCGCCGGGTGGACTTCCAGGTGCGCAGGAAGATCGTGGAGACACCGGTGGTGCTGTACGCCGATCTCGCCGAGGACGAGCGGGAATGGCTGCTGCGCAACCAGAGGCGCGAGTCGTACCTGCTCGAGCGGTGTTTCGGGCTGTACACCGAGACCCGGCTCGAAGGCATCCTCGCGGCCGATCCGGAGGAGTACCTCTCCGACGTGATGTTCCCGGGTACCAGTACAGTCGCACGAATCGGGTTGCTCGCACTGCCCGATCTGCTCAGCCAGGACCCTCCGGCCGACGACACCGAAGAGTCCCAAGTAGACAGTGCTGGGCGACGCCCGGTCACCGCCGACCGGGTTCGTGAGGTGTGCGAACGGCTTGTGGCCGACTACCCGGCTGCCTGGTCCCGCCAGGCGGCCGAGGATCTCGACGGGATTGTCACGGAGGTGCTGGCGCTGTTCGTCCATATGGGACTTGCAGTCGCCGACGGCGAGCGGTGGTGGCTCTCGCCTGCCGCGGCTCGTTGGTGGCCTGAGCCCGATGGTGACCCGGAGCGCGAGATCGCTGAACCTGCCCCAGAACCCGAAGTACCGGGGTGGTCATTGTTCGACGAGGAGGGCGGGGCATGACGGATCGCTGGCGGTTGCACCGGGGCGGGATCGTCAACGTCTGGCAGTACGCCGAACAGACCTTCGACTTCTCCGGCGGGCGCGCGATCTTCCAGGGCACCAACGGCTCCGGCAAGTCGCGCACGCTCGAACTGCTCCTGCCGCTGTGCCTGGACGGCGACCTGCGGCAACTCGGTTCGAAGGGCTTCGACACGGTCAGCATCCGCAGGCTGATGCTCGACGACTACGACGGCGGCCCGAACCGGATCGGCTACGCCTGGGTCGAGCTCAAGCGCGAAGGACACACCCTGACCTGTGGTCTTGGCGTGAAGGCGTCCAAGACCTCGCAGCAGATCTCCGACTCGTGGCGGTTCATCACGCCGCAGCGCGTGGGCATCGACTTCCAGCTCGCCGGTCCCGACCGGGTGCCGCTGGGTTCCGCGCAGCTGCGTGAAGTCCTTGGCGCCGACTGTGTTCTGGAAGAGGCGGCGTTCCGCGCCAAGATCGCCGAGACGGTCTACGGTGTGCCCGCGGTCCGCTACGGCGACCTGCTGCACCTGCAGCGGACCCTGCGTAACCCGGACGTCGGCCTGAAGGTGCTGGAAGGCCAGCTCGAGCAGATCCTGTCGGACGCGCTGCCGCCGCTGGACGCGGCCATGATCGAGCAGCTGGCCACGTCCTTCGACGACCTGGAGTCGATCAGGGAGAACATCACCCGGCTCGGCACGGCCGACAAGGCGTTGCGGACGTTCCTCAAGACGTACTCCGACTACGCGCTGGCCGGGCTGCGCTCCGCGGCTGATCGGTTGAAGGCCAGTGAGGACAACGTCCGCAAACTGGGCGCACAGTCCAAGAAGCTGACCGCCGAGCTGGAGAAGGCGCGCTCAGAGCGTGCCGAAGCCGAACGTGCCGAGCAGGAGCTGGAAGGCGGTGAGCAGCAGGCCGAGGAGACCATCGGCGCGCTGAAAGAGCTGCCCGCTTTCCGTGACCTGCAGGACTTGCAGAGCCGCGAGAAGCTCGTGGCCGCCTCGCGTTCGGCCGCGACAGCCGCGTTGGACGTGGCCAACAAGCAGCGTCTGGCCGAGGACGCTGCCGTCGACGGCGTGGTGCGGTTGCTGCGCCGATTGGCCCAAGACCTCGACTCCGCCGGGGAATTCGGCGAGTCGCTGCGGATTGCCTTGCAGGCGGCCGGTTTGGACACCACGCTGTGCCCGACGCTGCCGCGGATGGCCGAGAGCGAAAGCGAGACGATCACCGAGCGGGTCCGCGCGAAGCCGGACCCCGAGGCAGAGCCGCTGCCCATCGAGCGCAAGGTCCCGCCTCCCGTCGCAGGTGACGAGCTCCTGACCGCGCTGACCGAGGCCGCCGAGCGGGCGGGTCGCGCGGCGAAAGAAGCCAGGCAGCGCAGCGCGTTGACGCTCGCCTTGCACCAGCAGGCCTTGGAGCAGGAGAAACAGGAACAGCACGTCGAGACGCTGCGCTCGTCGGCCCGTGCCGCCCAGCTGGAGGCCACCGAGGCAGCCGGTCGGCGTAACCAGGCCAACCAGGAACTGATCACCGAGTCCGACGTGTGGCTCGAGCAGGTCCGTTCCTGGTGTGCCGCAGGGCCTTTGCAGACCGCGAAGCCCGAGCGCCAGCTGCAACTGCCGTCCGTTGAGGACTTGTCGGCCAACCCGGCGCAGGCTCGCGAGCTGACCACTGCCGCCCGTCAGTGGACCGCGCCTCTCGTGCAGACCGCGCGTGACGCGGCCCACGCTGCTTCCCAGCGCCGGACCGAGACCCGCGACGCCATCGGCGAACGGGACGCCGAGCTGGCTGCTTTGCGTGCCGGCAAGGAACGTTCGCCCGCTGCCACGGTCACCCGTGACGAGTCCACCGGGGCCGCTTTCTACCGCTTGGTGGACTTCAAGCCGGACGTCTCGGAGGCCGACCGGGCCGGGCTGGAGTCCGCGTTGGAGGCCAGCCGCCTGCTCAACGCGTGGGTCACGCCCGAAGGTGCGGTCCCCGATCTGGAGGACGTGCTGGCTTCTCCCGGCGCTGCGGTCGACGGCCCGTCGTTGGCGGATGTGCTTGTCGCCGTTGAGGTTCCGGACAGCCCGGTGCCCGCTGCTCACGTCTCAGACCTGCTGCGGAGCGTCGGGTTGGGTGACTCCTCGGCCGCCTTGGCGCTCTCGGCCGACGGGCATTGGCGTGCGGGCACGCTGCACGGCCGTGGTTCGAAACCTGCGGCGGAGTTCGTGGGCGCGGGAGCCCGTGCGGCCGGACGGCAACGCAGGATCACCGAACTGGAAGAGGAACTCGCAACGCTGCGGACCGAACTGCAGGCCGCGGAAGAACAGCAGCGCTCAGCGAACGACGTTGTCGCGGAATGGGAACGGCACCTGGAGAAGTTCCCCGGCGACGAGGAACTGATCGCCAAGCACACCCGGATGCGCACGGAACAAGAGGCGACCGAGCGCGCCAACAAGCACGCCCAGCAGCTGCGCGAAGAGCACGACCAAATGCAGAACCGTTGGCAGGCAACAACTGCCGACCTGCTGCGGCAAGCAGGCGACGCCGGCCTGTCGCCCCGCTCCGAGGATCTCCGCCAGGCTCAGCAGGCTGCGGCCGAGGCGTTGGGCGCCGCGGAGCGTCTCGCCGAAGCTTTGCGCCAGCGCTGCCGTGGCACGATCGAAGACCTGGTCGACGCCACGCACCGGTACCACACGGCCGTAGCCGACCGGACCACCGCGGAATCCGACGCGGACCAGCGCTGCGCCGAATACGCGGCCCAGGCAGGAACATTGTCCGAGCTCACCGGCTCGGTCGGCGGTGAGGCCAAGGAGATCGCGGCCCGGTTGGCCGAGCTCGAGCAGTCGCGCAAGCAGATGCGCGTCTCGTTGAAGGACATCCGCGAGAAGATCACCGCGCTGCGGGAACAGGCGGCGAAGCTGGACGCGCAGTTGGAAGGCGCGACTGAGCAGTTGGCGTCGTCCGAGGAGATCCAGGCCAACGCGTATCGCCAGTTCACCGCCGTGGTCCAGGCTCCTGGTGTGCTACCGGCCGCGTTGCCTGAGCTGGAAGAGACGGACCTGGCGGCTGTGCGGGCTGCGGTTGTCGAGGCTGCGGACCGTAAATCCGCTGGTGAGACGGCCGTGATCACCAAGCTTCAGGACCTGCAGACAGCTTTGGCAGGCGGCTACGACATCGCCGCCGAGGAGCACGCGGGCCTGCTGACGGTCTCGGTCGCGGGCGAGGAAGGCGGCCGTCCGGTGGCGCAGGCCGCCAAGCAGGTCTCGACGAAACTGGCGGAACAGCGCGGTTTCCTGGACGAGCAGTATCAAAGGATCTTCGCCGACTACCTGATCAGGGATCTGGCGGAGTGGCTGCGCGGGCAGATCACCGTGGCGGAGGACTTGGCCCGGCGGATGAACGAGGTGCTCGGCCAGGCGAAGTCGTCCCAGGGCGTGCACGTCCAACTGGAGTGGAAGCCTTCCGCGGCCTTGGACGACGAGACTCGTCAGGCGTTGTCGCTGGTCCGGATGCCGTACGGCGAAAGGACTTCCGCGCAGGACGCGACCTTGCGGCGCGTATTCACCGAACGGATCGAGGCCGAACGGGACACGCATTCCAGCGGTTACGCGGAAATCCTGTCGCGGGCGCTGGATTACCGCTCGTGGCACGCTTTCACGGTCCGCGTGGCCGACACCGGACCTGATGGCGGGCAGCGGGTCCGGCGCTTGCGCCAGTTGTCTTCCGGTGAGACGCGGCTCGTGTCCTATGTGACGCTCTTCGCTGCGGCTGCCGCGTTCTACGACGCGGTGAGCAGCAACTCCGAGGACTTCAACCCGTTGCGGTTGGTGTTGCTGGACGAGGCCTTCGAACGCCTTGACGACCCGACCATCGCCCGAATGCTCGGTCTTCTGGTCGACCTGGACATGGACTGGGTCATCACGTGGCCAAGCGGCTGGGGCGTGTCCGACAAGATCCCGCGCATGCACATCTACGACGTGCTGCGGCCGCGGAACGGGCGTGGGGTGGCGTGCACCCAGACCACATGGGACGGCTCAGCGATGGACCGGATCGACCCATAGGTCATTGGTCACCCGCGATGACAACTCGTCGGTCATCGCCTGCTCGAGTGCCGCCGTGGACAGCGTCCGAGCCAGCTCACCGAAGCTGACGCTGACCATCAGGCGGTCGGCGGCGGCGTCCATCTCGTCAAGCCGAGTGCGTTGTGCCTAATTGGACACAAAAGGGCCCAAAAACATGGCAACAAAAACTCGGGCCGGACCATTGCGGGCGCGATCTACCGCGTACTGCCTGGCGTAATTCGCGTACTACTGATCCACTCGTGATCATCGGCGAATGGCAGCTCAGATGGGCGCAAACGGACTAGCACTGACATTCTTTGCCGGAGCTCTCGTCAGCACAGTCCTAAACCGTTCGGGTGATGCTGAGGCCGAGTCGCAAATTCAGGAACCGTTTCTGTGCCACTCTCACTATAGTTACGCTGGGTTGACAACCCTGGCGCAGCATGTGACGGGGAGGAGCGCGAGGTGCCTGTTGGGGAGCAGGGACCCAGAACCGCCGAACAGCAGGTCCGGTTCGAGGTCGCGATGGACAAGACGTTGCGTGCGGTCACGGGCATTCTCGGCACGGATTACGAATCTCGAGCCGTTGGTGGAGGTGGTACCAACGGCAAGTGGGTATTCACCAGCCTGGACCAACTGGACACCTTGATCAAAAAGTGGACCGGTGTCCGGGACGCGATTCGGCGCCGCCGAGACGAGATCCTCGACGCACGATCCTTGGTCTACCCGCCAGCCAGTGATGTGATGAGTCGGCTACAGGCGGAGGCATTGAAATCCTCGCTCGACGCGATGGAAAAGCACGCCGACAGCATGTTCAGGTATGCGGACGCGTATGTGAAAAAGCTTGAGGAGACCCGAACCGCATACACCGCCACCGAAAGCGGCAATACCGGCCGCATGAACAACACCTGTTAGGACCACGGATGCGTCGAAGACTGCACAGGTTCGGGCTCGCAGCGATCGCCATAGTGATGTTGGCCGGTGGATGCACACTGACACAGGCTGGCTCACCAGTCTCACCGCCAGCCTCCGCCCCCGAAACGACAACTCCTGGCCCTCACAACAGGTATGGAGCTCCGGCGGTAACCAATCCACTGGATGCCGCCAAGTTCCTCGCGCAACCCTGTACAGCTTTGAGCACCTCGCAACTGGCGAGCCTGAACCTTGGTGCAGAAGGTGAAGCCGACACCACTAGCGCAGTGGCCAGAAACGCCGGACCGAGTTGCAGCTGGAAGAACAGCAGCATCGCCTACTACGTCCATCTGACCTTCATGACTGGCAACAAGAACGGGCTCGCGGACTTCTACCGGGCGCACCGGGATGGCGACTTCCAGGCCTATTGGATCGAAACCACCGTCGACGGATATCCCGGAGTCTTCAAGGATGTCCGCGACAGCAGACCCACCGGTTCTTGTGATCTCGCAGTGGGAGTCTCGGATGTTCTGACGTTTCGTACGAACGTGCAGAGTCGCGAGGGTGAGAAGTCCTGCGATCAGGCCAAACAGGCTGCTTCTTTGGTACTCCAGACGCTGAAGGCTGGTGGTTGACGTGTTCATGTCGGCCGAGCAGATCTATCGGAACTTCACGCAAGCGCGGGGCGGGGAAGGGCTCGCTAATGCTGCGGCGATCGTGAAGGAACTTGTCGCTGAGTACGAGCAGCAGGCTGATGAGATCATTCAGTTGACGTCGGCTATGGAATCGGCTTGGCAGGGGGATTCCGCTGGGGCCGCGCAGCGGGGTGCTGGGCCGTTGGCGGTTGCTCATGCGTTGGCTGCTCCGGAGATCAATGTCGCGCAGGATCTCTCCATGCGGCAGGTTGGGTCGTTTGGTGATGCCAAGAATTCCGTCCGGCCTGTTCCGCCTGAACCTGCTTTTCCTGATCCGTGGATGATGGTCACTTCTTCGGATGTGGGTGCGACGTACAAAGGGCAAGTTGCTGCGTACAACGCCGCGTCCCAGCACAACGTGGACGTGATGAGCGCCTACGACAACGCCAGCTCGTACAACACGACGCGGTTGCCGAGTTCGTACGGGACGCTTTTGGCGGATAACGCTTCGATGAGCGTTGCGTCTCAAGAGGGTGGGCCGGTTCCTCCTGGTGGTGGGGATCAGCCGTCGCCTTTTG
This sequence comes from Kibdelosporangium aridum, assembly GCF_900176515.1. Taxonomy (GTDB): domain Bacteria; phylum Actinomycetota; class Actinomycetes; order Mycobacteriales; family Pseudonocardiaceae; genus Kibdelosporangium; species Kibdelosporangium aridum. Next base: position 654,089 of record NZ_FWXV01000004.1, on the reverse strand, counting down.
GGCGGGGTGGCGATGGGCCTGGCACCGGGAATTCCGGGCCGGCACCGAGGCCGGGTGACGAGCCCAGCCCCGTCGAGCCGCCACCCTCAGGGCCTGGGCAGGGCGGGGCACCACCGCCTGGGCAAGGGGTACCGCCACCTCAGCAAGGCACCAATCCGGGCAGCTTTGTGCCGTCGACCCCAGGAAGTCCTGGTTCGGGGTCGCCTGGTGCGGTGCCGGTCACCGGCGGGAACAGCAGCACGCTCGGACCGATCGGCGGCAACCCGCTCGGCCAAGGCGGTGGCGCGGCATCCAGCGCCGGACCGGGACCAAGGACAGGAGCGGGCGGCCAAGGCAGTGGAGCAGGGTCTGGCAACCAAGGCCGCGGCGGAACTGGATCCGGCGCGCCCGGTTCAAGCAGCGGCGCGGGAGGCCGCACCGGCGCTGGACTCCCCCATAGCCAGGCCGGCGCCGGGCGCGGCCACCTAACTCCAGAAGGGCCTCGAGGTGCCACACGTGGTGGACCGGGCGGAACGCCCATGGGCGCACTTGGTCCTGCGAGGGGCAGCGAAGACGAAGAACACGAGCGAGCCTCCTTCTTGCAGGAACCCGATCCGGAAGCGATCTTCGGCACGGACGAGCGGACCGCGCCGCCGGTGATCGAGTAGTGCTCCCGAGACCAGTGCGGCTGCCGGTAGACGCGTTGGCAACCCTGCTCCGGCAGGAACGCATCGGTGAGTTGCCCGAGGTGCTGGCGCCTGCCGCGGTGTGGCGGCCCCGCGACGAGGTCCAAGCCGCACAAGCCAGCGCCTACGAAGAAGCGAAGCGACTGGGCTGGCTGGACCGTCATGGACGGCTGGACGTCGACGTAGCCGCAGCATTGTCGGTGCTCTGCCGCGCAAGTGTCGAGTACTACGGATGGATCGCGAGGCGAAGGAGCATTCTCGCCGCCGCCACCGGTCGGGAAGCGATTCTGGCCGTACGGGACGACACCGAAATCTCCTTGCGGAAAGCCAAGGCGAGCAAGCTGGCCGAGGCGTTGGTCGGCCAGCTTCCGGACATGCGCCCAGGTTCTGGCACACCGGTCTCCGTCCCCGTGGACGAACTGCGTGCGGCCGCTCGGAAACGAAGACCTGCCCGGCCTGATCTGCGACAGGTCCTCCAAGTCATGGCCCAGCCGTCGGCGGGCAGCGGCGAACTCTGGGTGGCGGTCCGGGATTCCTTAGGCCGTCGCACGGAAGTCACGCACCCGCTGCGGTACGCCGACACAAAATGGGGACGATTCCTCAACCTGGCAACGGTTTCCAGCGGCGGCGACCTTTGGTTGACGGTCGCGCCCGCGTCCCCGAGCGAACTGGTCACTCGCTTGCGGAGCCTTGAACGCCTCCTCGGTTAGCGCCATGCGCGGCTTGCAGGCGCGCTACCGCGTCGGCCGGGATCGAAGCCAGCGGCCACGGCCACGGCGCACACCAAGGCCACGCCTCGGGCGAACGCCACGAAACGCGCGTTCGCCCCCACTCGCTCCCACTTGACCGTCATTCACCTACGCTGCGCGCCGCGAGCCGGGCGCGCAACTGGTCCAGGACCTCCGGGCTGCCCGGCACCGAAGTCCGCTGGGGCTCGCCCATCTTCAGTACCACCCAGATCAGCAGCCGTCTCGACGGCGGCAGCGGCTTGCTTTCGAAGTCCCTGATCTCGAACCAGTCGTACGTGCGGGTGTGGTACGGCAATCGGATCCGCACGCCCCGCTGGCTGACGTACAGGCCCATCGTCCGGATCCGCCAGCCCACGACGAAGGCGAACAGGATCGCGACAAGCGTGTATGACGGTGCGAACCCGTAGACCACCGAGTCATAGATCTCGAAGCCGACGAGCAGAACCCCGACACCTAACAGGACCAGTCCTCGTTGGCTGTCCTCGCGGTTGGGCACCGCCAGCTCCCAACGATCCATCGTCCCCCCTCATCGCAGAAGTGTGAGGGGAGGATAGATGTCATCTGGCTTGGGCCGCGGCGCGGGAGCGGGCCAACGCACCCTGCAGTTGCCGCAGGATCTCGTGGGCTTCGGCCTCGGACATGAACATGCCACGCACCTCGGGCAGCGACTCGGCGTAGTGCACCGAGGTCTCGATCTCGCTGCCGTCGTGCAGGCGGATCCAGATCGCGTAGCCGCCCAGCAGGCGCAGGCCGGCCATCGGCTTGATCGTGAAGTCCTGGATCGCGGCCCATGCCCAGGTCCTTTGCCGCAGGAGCGTGCGCTTGCGGATGCCTTCCGTGCTGACGTAGAGGTCAGCACGGAACAGCCGCACGGCGGCGGTGGTCCACGCGAGCAGGATCACCACGGCGAACCCGTGGGTCTGCCCACCGGCGGTTGCTTTCTGCAGCGAATCGACCGCGACGATCAGCGCGAACAGGGCGCCGAGCACGGCCAAGCACCCCATCAGTCCCATGAACGCCCAGCGCGGTGCGACCCGTCGCCATTTCAACGTGACTAGCGGTACCAATCAGTCCCCCGACTCGTCGGCATGCGCACAGTGTAGTGAAATCCGGGGCCTCTAGAGTTGGCAGATGGTCATCGTGGTGATGGGCGTTTCCGGGGCAGGCAAGACGACAGTCGGCCTTGAGCTGGCGAAACGGCAGGGCGTGGACTACGCCGAGGCCGACGAGTTCCACCCGCCGGAGAACATCGCGAAAATGTCGTCGGGCACCCCGCTGACCGACGACGACCGCTGGCCGTGGCTGCGGGCCATCGCGGCCTGGATCAGCGACCACCAGCAGACCGGCGGAGTTGTCACGTCGTCAGCGCTCAAGCGCAAGTACCGCGACGTGCTCAGGACCGGCGGCGACGTGTTCTTCGTGCACCTCGACGGCACGCGTGAGCTGATCGCGGAGCGCCTCGCGGCCCGCAAGGGGCATTTCATGCCGCCCGCGCTGCTCGATTCCCAGATCGCCGACCTGGAACCGCTGCAGCCGGACGAGCGTGGTGTGGTGCTGGACATCGACGCCGAACCGGACGAGCTAGTCGAAGCCGCGGTCCGTGCGGCTCGATGACGCGAGGGTCGCGCGCCTGGCGACAGTCGGCGAGGACGGCCAACCGCACATCGTCCCGGTCACGTTCGCGGCCAGGGACGACGTCATCGTGATCGCGATCGACCACAAGCCCAAGTCGACCCGCGACCTCAAGCGGCTGCGCAACATCCGGGCCAACGCGAAAGTGTCCCTGCTCGTCGACCACTACGACGAGGACTGGCGGCGACTGTGGTGGATCCGTGCGGACGGAACCGCACGGATCACCGAGACCACAGCGCGACGGGCCTGGCTGATCGAGAAATACCCGCAGTACCAGGACATCCCGCCCGAGGGACCGTTCATCCTGATCGACGTGACCAAGACGACGTCCTGGTCAGGCGGCGGCCCAGGACTCGAGCATCCGCCGGGCGATGGAGGTCGGCCCGGGCAGCCCTAGCCAGTGCTCGCGGCCTTCAGCTTCCGCGGCAAGGGCTTCCCGCACGACCTCGCGGGCGACCCAGTGCGCCTCCTCGATCTCCCCGTCGGCGAGACGAGTCGGCTGCAGCGGATCGGCACTCGCCGCGAAGCCGAGCATCAACGAACGCGGGAAGGGCCACGGCTGGCTGCCGAGGTACCGGATGTCGGCGACGTCCACGCCGACTTCCTCGCAGATCTCCCTGGCAACGCAGGCTTCCAGCGATTCGCCCGCCTCGACGAACCCGGCGAGCACGGAGTACCGGCCTTTCGGCCAGACCGGTTGCCGGGCCAGCAAAACCTGGGTGTCGTCCCGGTCGTGGACAAGGCAGATCACCGCCGGGTCGGTCCGTGGGTACTCCTCACGGCCGCACTGCGGGCACTGAGTCGCCCATCCGGACTTGACCCGGTCCACCGCGGAACCGCAGTTCGCGCAGAACTTGGCCCTGCGGTGCCAGTTGAGCAACGCGACCGCGGTGGTGAACAGGCCGGCCGCCGTGGCGTCCAAAAAGGACCCCGCAGCCCGCAGGTCGAGCCACTGCTCCCCTTCGGCGTTGCCGATGTCCTGCCATGACCGCCAGTCGAGGCCGGAGTCCGGCGCCGACGACTCGACGGGCAATGCCCAGTAGCCGACGCCTTTCTCCTCACCCAGCAGCAAAGCCTCCGCCGGCGGTCCGTCCCCGGTGGCCTTCTGGAACGCCAGAACCGTTCCGCCGGAACGGATCGGGGTGCGGCCGCGCGGGTCCACAACGAGGACCCGCCCGTCCTGCCACAGCTCCGCCTGCCTGCGCGGGTCCTCCCGTAGCGTCTCCTCACGTTCCACAGTGGAGCGGGAGAGCACCGGGAGGCTGTCGAGCTGGAACGTCACTGCTTCACGTCACCCAGCAGACGCACGTTCTCGAACTGGGCCGAGTCACCGACGATCACACCGGTCCAGTTGACCGGCGCGAAGAAGTCACGGGCCGCAGCCGCGATCTGTTCGGCCGTGACCTCCTGCAGCCTGCCTGGGTACGACACCAGCCACTCGACCCCGAGCCCTTGCGAGGCAAGGCCGATCAGCTGTGACGCGAGCCCGGACTGCGACGCGGTCGCGGTGAGCAGCTGCCCGATCGCGTACTGCCGGACAGTGTCCACTTCGGTGTCCGACGGCGGCGACAGCACGATCCTGGCGAGCTCGTACCGGACCTCCAGCAACGCGTTCGCGGTGACTTCGCTGGCCGTGTCGGTGTCGATCAGCAGGGTCGCGCCACCGGGCGTGAACTCCAGATAGGACCGTGCGTGGTACGTGTACCCCTTGTCCTCACGGATGTTCTCGACCAGACGGGACGAGAAGAACCCGCCGAACGCCAGGTTCGCCAGCTGCAGCGCCGGATACCGGGCATCGGTCCGGGTGATGGCCTGCGCGCTGAGCCGGAACTGCGACTGCACGGCACCGGTACGCGGCACGAACAGCAGGTCGCCGCCCGGAACCACTGGCAGCTCAGGCAGTTCGGTCGCGGTGCCGTCGGCCTGCCAGCCGCCGAGCGCCGATTCCAACGTGGCCACGGCCGGGTCCGGCTCGACATCGCCGACCAGGACGAGCACCGATCCGCGCGGCAGCACGAAATCACGGTGCAGTGCGCGGACCTCGTCCGCGGTGACCTTGGCGACGTCCTCGGCTTCCGGCATCTCACGGGTGGCCGGGTGGTCGCCGTAACGGTGCTTCTGCAGCGCCCGCCGGGCGATCACGCTCGGCTGCGACATGGCCATCGCGATCCGCTCGACCAGCCGCGACTTCTCCCGGCCGACCTCCTCATCGACGTACGACGCCGAGGTCAACGCGTCGCTGAGTACGTCGAGCAATGTGTCCAAGCCGCTGGCCAGTGCGTTTCCGCCGATGCTGAGCCGCTCCGGGTCGACCGACGCGTCCAGCTCGCCGCCGACCAGCGCCAGATCGGTGTCGATCGCGACCCGGTCACGCTTTGCCGTGCCGGAGAAGAACGTCGACGCCAGCACCTCGGCCTTGGCCGCGTGCATCAGGTCCGTGTCGGCGAACGGGATCCGCAGCCGCAGTTCGACCATGGGCACGGCCGACTGCTTGACCACGATCACGCGCAGCCCGTTGGTCAGCGTGGTGTCCACATGGGACAGACCGGTCGCCGCGCGCTGCTCGCCCAACGGCGGCAACGGGCGCGGACCGACCTCGGTACGACCGATTTCCTCGGCAGAACGGTGAGACGTGATGCTCATTCGGCACCTCCAGCCGGGAAGACCTGCAGTACGGCACGCGAGTCCGGGCGCAGCAGCTTGGCCGCGCCGGACACGTCCTGCGGCGTGACCGCCGCGATCCGGTCGGGCAGCTGGTAGATCAGCCCGGCGTCGCCGTACAGCAACTGGAAGCTGCCCAGCCCGAGCGTCCTGCTGACCAGGCGGTCGTGCTCCTTGTGCAGGCTGGAGACCCAGCGTGCGGTCACCTTCGCCAGCTCCTGCTCCGACGGCGGGGTGCTGGCCAGCAGTTCGAGTTCCTCGTCCAGCGCGCCGAGCACGCGGTCGACGGTCACCTCCGGCGAGTACATCGCGGTGATCGAGAACGTGTCCGGGTCACGCGCCTCGAACGGGCCGAACAGCCCGGCACCGGCGTTGATGTCGGTGACCAGCGCTTCCTTGTGCACCATCCGCTGCTGCAGCCGGGAGCCGTCGCCCTCGGTGAGCACGGAGGCGAGCACGAGGTGCGCCAGGTACGCATCCAGGTCGTTGATCGGGTCGGGCATCCGGTAGCCGACGGCCAGCGCGGGCAGCGGCGCGTGCGGGTCCTGGTGCTCGCCGCGCAGTTCGCCCTGGGGCGGCGGTTCGGCGAACGACGGTCGTTGCGGCGTCTCGCGTGCGGGCACGTCACCGAAGTGCCGTTCGACCAGTTCACGGGCCTGCTCGACGGTGAAGTCACCAGCCACGGTGAGCACCGCGTTGCCGGGTGCGTAGTACGTGTCGAAGAAGGCGGCGCAGTCGTCGAGGCTGGCCTGTTCGAGGTCGGTGAAGTCGCCGTAGCCGTTGTGCGCGTTCGGGAACGTCTTGTAGAGCACCGGCGGCAGCAGGATCCACGGGAATCCGCCGTAGGGCCGGTTCAGCACGTTCAGCCGGATTTCCTCTTTCACCACGTCGATCTGGTTCTGGAGGTTCTCCTGGGTCAGCTTCGGCGCGCGCATCCGGTCGGCCTCGAGGAACAGCGCCCGCTCAAGCGCGGCGGACGGGAGCACCTCGAAGTAGTCGGTGTAGTCCGGGTGCGTCGAGCCGTTGAACGTGCCACCGGAGGACTGGACGTGGCGGAAGTGCGCCAGCTTCTCCAGGCTCTCGCTGCCCTGGAACATCAGGTGCTCGAACAGGTGGGCGAAGCCGGTTCGCCCCTCTGGTTCGGATCGGAAGCCCACGTCGTAGTGCACGCTGACGCCGACCACCGGTGATGTGGTGTCCGGCGCGAGCACCACACGCAAACCGTTCGGGAGGGTGAACGTGTGCAGGTCGGGTGCAGCCATGGCACGAGCCTACTTGGCCAGCGCGCGGTCCATCGCCGTGATGAAGCCCGGCAGGTTTCGCCCACCGCTGAACCAGTAGAGCTCGCCCGATGAGGCGAACGCCTCGAGCCACCGTGGCGACTCGCCGAGCACCACCGCGTACGGCAGGGAGCGGGAGAACACCAGCTCACGGTCGTTCTCCGGGATGCTGGACGGAGTCGCTGACTGCAAGTAACCGCGGAGACTACGCACCTGTGCCAGCAGCACGCTGCCGCGCTTGGTACGCGCTGGCATCAGCCGTGCACCGAGCGCGAGCGCGACACCGGCGATGACAACCGCGAGGCCGAGCAGCGCGTTACCGACTGTCAACGCGAGCACTGCGGTCAGCCCGGCTCCTATGAAGGCAAGACCGATACCGACCGCCATCCAACGGGTGCGCTCCTGATCCGGACGGCGCTTGAACCACTCACGCTGGGCAACGTCCGTGTACATCGCGTCTTTGATGCGGTCCATGTCGACGGACAGTGTGGACACGGTGCCGCCCTGTTCCGGAATGGCCTCGTACACCGCGCGCTCGTAGGCGGTCAGCGCGTCGTCGGCGGGGTTGCGGCGGACGATCTGCCAGTCGTCCTGGCTGATCTCCTGGATCCACAAGTAGTTGCGGACCGCGAGGTCCAGCACCGTCGCGGTGATGTCCACCGGGTCCACCCGCTCGTCGGTGACCGTGCCGATCTGCCCGGGAAGTACACCATCGGGTGAAGCGAAGGCGACGCTGTCCTTGTCGCGCACAAGAACGTCGACTGGCCCGACGTCGGTTGCCAGCACCTTCGCGTCCCGGCCGCGCGCGACCCACAGCAGCACGATTCCGCCGAGCAACAACACGGTCAGCCCGAGCAGCCCGAACCCGGAGAACGAGGTGAGAGCGAACGGACCCGTGCCTTTCTCCGGCTCGACGAGCTTGGCGTTTGCCGGGACCGTCCCCAGGGGCAAGCCGACGGCCAGGTCGACGCGGTCGCCCGCGCTGAGATCCGGCACGTCGACGCGAGTGACGCCAGCATTGTCCGTCCTGGCGCGTCTGCAAGGTCGCTCGGTGCCGTACGGGCCGCCGTTACAGCGCACCGAGATCGGGATCTCAGGCGCGATGAACGTGGCGCGCAGCAGGCTGAGGTGGGCGTCCCAGCCGGCCGCGAGCTGCCAGCGCACCTCCTGCCGGTCGCCGAGGTCGATGACCGCACCGTCCACCTGGTAGCGCAGCACCGACTTGCCCTCGCCGACGGACACGGTGAACTCGTCCGCCGTCGCCTGCGCGGAGCCGTTGCCCTCCAGCTTCGGGTCGCGCACGACGAAGACCCGGTCCATCTCGCCTGACTTGATCCGCAGCGGCGAACGGCGGTTGAGCTTCTCGCCGGACCGGACGGTGATCGTCTCCTCGACCGTCAGCAGCCCGTCACGCTCCACTTTGAGCTGAAGCTGGGTGCGCGTCGGGAACTCGACCCCGCCAGCGCCACCACCCGGCTTGGGGTCCGAAGAGGACGGTGGCTGCACCGGGCCGCTCGGCTCGGGAATGATCGGGATGTTCGGGATCGACGGCGGCGGTTGCCCGACTGAAAGCCCAATAGCGGCCGCCAGACCCGCGGCCGCCACCCCCCAATTCGTCAACACGCCTGCGGACGATAGCGGAGCCCGCTTATGCTCACGCTCGGTTGAGACAATTTGGGGGGAGAAAGTGACCCAACCGCCGTATGGGCCAGGTCAGGGCGGGTTCCCACAGCGCGGCTTCCCACCGCCGCGTCCTGTCGCCCCACCTCCCCGGCCGCTTCCGGCACCGCCGATGTACCAGCCGCGGCCGTCGTACGGTCCACCGCCACCACTGCCGCCAGTGCCGCCGCCGTGGCACATGCAGCAGCCGCCGTACCGGCCGAAGTCCAACACCGGCATGATCGTCACCATCACCTTGGTGAGTGTTCTTGTCGTGGTCGGCGGGCTGATCGGCGTGCTCGCAGCGGTCGACGGCGGCAAGAGGAAGCCGTCGAGCGTTGCGGATTCCGGCTACGACTATCCAACCGCGACTTCTTCGACGTACAGCGCGACATCGACGCCCACGAGCAGTGCGCGACCGACATCGTCCACATCGGCCACACGGTCGACGCCCACCCAGACCCGGACCACGACCAGCACGCCGAGCGGGCCGAAGCCGGTGTTGCGGACCAAAGACAACCCGCTCTTCGCCGGGGATCACGGCACCAACACGGTGACGTGCAACCTGCCGAAGTGGCAGAGCACCCCGGCCGCGGCGCAGGCGTTCTTCACCGCCGCGATGCCGTGCTTCGAGGCCGCGTGGGCCCCGGTGATGCAACGCGCGAACCTGCCGTATGTCCGGCCGAAGGTCGCTTTCCCGAGCGGAAAGCGCTGGGAGAGCGGGTGTGGCGTGGCGGACTCGACCAAAGAGGACGTCGCGGCGTTCTACTGCAGTCCGGACGTGACCTTGTACATGCCGTTCGAAGGCCTGCAGACCAACGTCAACGGCAACAAGATCGGCGCTTACCTCGCGCTGTTCGCGCACGAGTACGGGCATCACATCCAGGCGATGAGCGGTTCGCTTAAGGCCGCACACCAGGAGTCGTACGAACTCGGCCCGGACAGTGCCGCGGGCCTGGAAATCCAGCGCCGCAAGGAACTTCAGGCCCAGTGCTTCGGCGGTATGTGGTTCGCCGCGGCGTGGAACGGCAAGGGCTCGATCACCGACGCGGTCGTCCGGGACATGATCGCCGACGGCTACACCCGCGGCGACGACAACAACCCAGGCGCACCCCGTGACCATGGAAAGCGCCAGAACTACGGCAACTGGCAGAAGCACGGTTACGAGAAGAACCGTACGTACCAGTGCAATACCTATCTCGCACCAGCTAACAGTGTCAGCTGACGCCCGGGGGGACTGAGATGACACAACCGCCCTATGGACCTGGCTATCAGCCGCCCAGGTTCCCACCGCCGCGGCCGGTCGCGCCGCCGCCACGGCGCATGCCCGCACCGCCGATGTACCAGGCGCCACGGCCTCCGGGGCAAATGCCACCACCACCGCCGCCGTACCGACCGCCAGCCCCGCAGTGGCACATGCCGCCGTCGCTCCCGCCGCGGCGGAAGTCCAACACAGGCGTGATCGTGACCGTCACGTTGGTCGCCGTGCTTGCGGTGGTAGGCGCGTTGACCACAGTTCTCGTGGTGATGGACGACAAGAAGTCGAACAGTGTCGCCGACTCCGGCTACAACTACGAAAGCCAGGCTCCGACGCCTACTAGGACGTACGACCCGGGGCCGAGCAGCGAGGCCATCACTCCCACGCAGCCGCCTTCTGCGGCCTCGTCGACGCCCCGCGCTACGACTCGGACCACGACGACGAGTACGCCGAGCGGGCCGCGGCCGGTGCTCAAGACCAAGGACAATCCGTTGTTCCTCGGCGAGAACGGCACGAACGTCGTGACGTGCAACCTGCCGAAGTGGCAGAGCACGCCGACTGCGGCGCAGGCGTTCTTCACCGCCGCGCTGCCGTGCCTTGAGGCTGCCTGGCAGCCGGTGATGCAGCGCGCGAACCTGCCGTACCAGCGTCCGAAACTGGTGTTCCCCAGCGGAAAGCGGTGGAGCAGCGGCTGTGGTGACGTCACCGAGGGCGAAGCGGCGGCGTTCTACTGCCCTCCCGACGGCGCGATCTACATGCCGTTCGAAGGGCTGAACGTCCAGGCCAACAAGAACATGATCGGCTCGTACCTGTCGGTGTTCGCGCACGAGTTCGGCCACCACATCCAGGCGTTGAGCGGTGCGATGAAGGCGGCGTACCAGCAGGCCTACGAGGTCGGCCCGGACACCGCGGCCGGTCTTGAGATCTCCCGGCGCGAGGAACTGCAGGCGCAGTGCTTCAGCGGAATGTGGTTCGCCGCGGCGTGGAACGGCAAGGGCTCGATCACCGACACGGTCGTGCGGGACATGCTGGAGGACGGCTACCAGCGCGGCGACGACAACAACCCGAGCGCACCCCGTGACCACGGGAAACGCCAGAACTACGGCGCTTGGCAGAAGCAGGGCTACGAAAAGAACCGCACATACCAGTGCAACACCTACCTGGCGCCAGCCAGCAGCGTCAGCTGAGTCTGCCGTACAAATAGGAAAAACTGCCGCCTGCCAGACAGGCTAAGAGGAACAGGATGTACGCCACCGGCCTGCGCGCGTCGCTCTCGCCGGTGGCTGCTTCCGCGGCGTGCACGGTGATCTGGCCGGTCAGCTCGGTAGGGACGCTGACCTCGACCGGCTCGCCCGGCTGGTGGCCGCAGGCGTCCAATTTGGCCTGATGTTCCGTTCCTGCGTGGACGAACGTGACGATTTCCCCGGCGCCGGGGTCGGCACACCCGACGCCGTGGGTGACTCTCGCGGTGATCTTGGTGGAATTGGGTAAGTCCGCGGACAGCCCGAAGAGGCCTGGCGCCGCGAGCCACAGCGTCAAGCTGACAAAAATCCCAAGCAGTACGACAACGGCAAGCCGGACCGCGTCCGGGCGGGCCCGCACAAGCAGGATGATGTCAGACCACAAGCGGGATGGTCTCAGAACCCCGTTTCGCTGTCACCCCGCAGATCGTGTCCACCTTTCCAGCACGCCGTGTCCACCTTTCCGGCACCATGTGTTCCCCGGAGCGCCTTCCAGCCCTGCCAGCGGACTGCCTCTACCATTCCGTGGGTGACCGACCTCTTCGACCACCTCGACGCGTCCGAACTGCCGTTGCGGCAGCAGCAGATCCTGGCCACGATCCAGGACTGGGTTCAGCGCAACGGCTATTCCCCCAGCACCAGGGAGATCGGTGACGCGGTCGGCCTGCGTTCGGCCTCGTCGGTGTCGAAGCACCTCGCGGCACTGGAGGACAAAGGCTTCCTGCGGCGCAGCGCCTCGGTGTCCCGCCCGATCGACGTCCGAATGTTCCTGCAGGAGTCAGCATCGCAGGAGTCAGGCGACTCGGTGCCTGTCCCGGTGGTCGGTGACATCGCGGCCGGTGTGCCGATCGCGGCGGAGGAGCACGTCGACGACATCCTGCAGCTGCCGCGGAACTTGACCGGCCGCGGCAACGTCTTCGGCCTGCGCGTGCGCGGAGACTCGATGATCGACGCAGCCATCTGCGACGGCGACATCGTCGTGGTGCGCCAGCAATCCGAGGCACACTCCGGGCAGATCGTCGCCGCGATGATCGACGAAGAAGCGACCGTGAAGGTGTACCGCAAGCGCAACGGGCACGTGTACCTGGAGCCGCGCAACCCCGCGTACGAGGTCATCGATGGCGATCGTGCGGTCATCCTCGGCACGGTCGTATCGGTCTTGCGGAGCGTCTGAGCCGCCGAGCGCAGCCGCCATCGCGACGACAATTCCCCAAGGGGACCCCTGATTTTCACGTTACCGCAGGGGTACGACAGTTTCGGTCGCCGTTGAGGTTCAGCCTGGTCGCCACCGGGGCAGACCTCGCCGCTGGGTCACACGTTGCCGCCGGGTCAGACCTCGTCGCCCTCGCCGGGTGGGGTGACCTTGCGGACGTACAGCAGCCGGTCGCCTTCCTCGATCGCGTCCGCCTCCGCCGAGTCGACGCGGTAAAGCTTCTTGCCGCGCACAACCCCGAGGACGATGTCGCTGAGGTGCCGCGGTGACCCGCCAACTTCGCCCGGCTCAACGTCTCGTTCGGCGATCGCGAGTCCGCTGTCCGGCGTGATCAGGTCCTCGACCATGTTCACGACGGACGGTGTGTGGGTCGCCATGCCGAGCAGGCGGCCTGCCGTTTCGCTGGACACCACAACGGAGTCCGCGCCCGACTGTCGCAATAGGTGCACGTTCTCCGCCTCACGCACGGCCGACACGATCTGGGCCTTCGGCGCCATTTCCCGCGCAGTCAACGTGATCAGCACAGCCGAGTCGTCACGATTCGCCGCCACGACCACCGCTCGCGCCCGGTCCACCCCGGCGACGCGCAGAACGTCCGACCGTGTGCCGGAGCCGTGCACTGTCACAAGGCCGAGTGCGGACGCGGCGTCCAATGAATTCTGGTCAGTGTCCACGACGACGATCTGGCCGGGCTTCATGCCGTCCGTCATCACGGCGCTGACCGCGGACCGGCCCTTCGTACCGAAGCCGATCACCACCACGTGGTCCCGCACCTTTTTCCTCCAAACTTGGATCTTGAAAGCCTGCCGGGACCGTTCGGTCAGCACCGCGAGGGTCGTACCGACCAGCACGATCAGGAACAGCACGCGCAACGGTGTGATCACCAGGACGTTGATCAACCTGGCCGACGGGCTGACCGGGGTGATGTCGCCGTAGCCGGTGGTCGACAGCGAGACCGTGGCGTAGTAGATCGCGTCGAGCAGGGACAGCCCGTCCTCGTTGACGTCCCGGTAGCCGTCCCGGTCCAGGTACACGATCACGACCGCGGAGGCGAGCGCCAGCAGCGCACCGATCACTCTGCGGACGATCGCCGTGACCGGGCTGACCGAGCCCTCTGGGATCCGGATGACCCCGACCAGCGAATGGTCCGGCCGGTCGGTGAGCCGGTCGGAGGCCTGCAGCCGCCTGATCATGTGCACACACTCCCCAGTGGGACGTCAACGTGCCGCAGACTAGCGTTCGCCCCTTCCGGCGGTGGCTCGTGCGTCGCCCTACCGGCGAGTAGGGTCACCCGCATGACCGATTCCCGGCGCGCGATCCTTCTCGCTGCGATGCTCGGCACCATGGGCACGCTGCACTTCCTCGTGCCGCGCCCGTTCGACCGGATCATCCCTAGGGCGCTGCCGGGCAACGCGAGAACCTGGACGTACGTGTCGGGCGCCGGTGAGCTCGGGACCGCGCTCCTCATAGCCATCCCTAAGACGCGGCGGCTCGGCGGTCTTCTCGCGGCCCTGTTGTTCGTGGCGGTGTTCCCGGGGAACGTGCAGATGGCGTTGGACGCGAAGACAACGCCGTCACGGGTGGTCGCGTTTGCCCGGTTGCCGTTGCAATGGCCGCTTGTCGCGTGGGCGCTACGCGTCCGTGACCGACGGAACTGACCGTACGAGCGCCTTGAGTCCCTCAACATCCAGCAGGTCCGCTGGCCGTAGCGTGTGGTCGTCGCGTACGTAGTGGAAAGCCGCGCGAACACGGTCGACCGGAACGTCGGCGAGCTGCGCCCACGCCAACCGGTAGGCGGCCAGCTGCACGGCCAACGCAGGCAGATGTGCCGCGTCGGGCACGCGGCCGGTCTTCCAGTCGACCACGGTCCAACCGCCGTCATCGTCTGAATACACGGCGTCCATCCGTCCACGCACGGACAGGCCGTCAACGTCGCACGTGAACGGCACCTCGACCTCGTGCGGGAAACGGTCGGCCCACGCGCTGCCGAGGAACGCGGCTCGCAACGCCTCCAGTTCCTCGTCAGCAGCCGCGTTGTCGTCGGCGGCGCCGGGCAGTTCGTCGAGGTCAAGCAAGCGGCCGGAACCGAACCGCCGCTCCAGCCAGGTGTGGAACGCGGTACCCCTGCGCGCGACTGGGTTGGGCGGGAACGGCAGCGGACGGCGGAGCCTGCGGGCCAACGCGTCCGGGTCGGCGGCCAGTTCGACGAGCTGACTCACCGAAAGCTGGCCAGGCAGAGTGATCTTCTCGCGGTTGGTCGCGGCCGCCGCGCGTTCGGCGAGCAGCACGTCCGTATCGCGCTTCCAGCCGTCCGGGTCTTCGTCCTCCAGCGGAAGCAGCAACTGGTCCTCGTCGGGTGGTTTGCCGCGCTTCAGCTTCGCCAGCTCGGCCCGGACCTGGTCGGCGCCGTCGAGCACGTCTTGGCGGCGCTTGCCCAACGGATCGATCGGCCACCGCGCGATCCGTGCGGCGTTGGCGATCGGGTTCTCCTCGTCCTCAGCGGGCGCCGGCGCCCAGTGGTCGACCGTCGCAACGTCCACTTCGGACAATTCGGTGAGGAACTCGGACGGGCCCTTTGGTTTCGTGCCGCTCCGGCCCCACCAGTGCCCGGACACCAGCAAACTGTGCTCCGAGCGGGTCAGTGCGACGTAGAAGAGGCGTCGTTCCTCGGTCAACGCCCGCTCGGCGAAGCCCTCGTTGTGCAGCGCCAAGGCTTCTTCGACTTCCTTGCGGTTCATGTCGCCGGAAAGCCTGAGATCCGGCAGGTCCTCGGCGTCACCGCGGAGCGACGCGGGCAGTTCGGTCACCGCACGCAGCCAGCTCGAACCCCGCCGCTTGGACGGGAAGACGTCCGACACGACGTGCGGGATCGCGACGACCTCCCACTCGAGTCCTTTCGCGGAGTGCACGGTCAGCACTTGCACCCGGTCCTCGGCCACCTCGACCTCACCGGGTTCCAAGCCGTCCTCGGCGTCCTCAGCCGCGGAAAGGTAGTCCAGAAAGGACATCAGGCTGGCCGACGGGCTGTACCGCGCGTAATCCGCGACGACGTCCGCGAACGCGTCGAGGTGCACGCGGGAGATCGGGCCGGGCCGGGCCGAGGCCTCGATGTCCAGCTGCATGGTCCGTTCGACGTCCGCGACCAATTCCGGCAACGACTGGTCCAACCTGCGGCGCAGTTGCGTGAGTTCGCCGCCCAGGCCACGGATGCGGTTGTAGCCCTCGGTCGAGTACCGCTTCGGGTCGCCGGGGTCGTCGAGCGCGTCGACCAGTCCGGCCTGCTCGGCCCGCTCCCCCGGCACCGCGCCCAGCAGCGGATCCACCTGGTCCGGAGCGTGCAGACCAGCCAATTCGGTCGCACGGCGCCACAACGCGGCAAGGTCAGCGGCGGACAGCCGCCAGCGCGAGCCGGTCAGCAGGCGCGTCGCGGCCGTGCCCGCGAGCGGGTCAACGAGCACTCGCAACGTGCTGACCAGGTCACGGACTTCCGGCTCGTCCAGCAGGCCACCGAGGCCGACGACCTCGACCGGCAGTCCACGTGTTCGCAACGCGGTCGCGATGTCCGCCATGTCGGCTCGCCGGCGAACCAGGACCGCGGCCGTCGGCGGCTTTCCTTCGCTTTCCACCTTCGCCCGCCAGCGACTGGCCACCGCGTCGGCGAGCCATTCCAGCTCCGCTTGGACGTCCGGGAACAGCGCGCAATGCACGTCGCCTTCGTTCGCGTCCTCACGCGCGCGCAGCTCGTCGACCTCAAGACCGGCCCGGCGCAGCGGATCGGAGATCGCGTTCGCGAGTTTCAGCACTTCAGGCGGGTTACGGAAACTCGTGAGCAGGCCATAGCGGGTGGCAGGCCGCTTGTCCTGGTTCGGGAAGTCCGTGGTGAACCGGGGCAGGTTCGCCGCGCTCGCGCCACGCCAGCCGTAGATCGCCTGCGCGGGGTCGCCCACCGCGGTGACGGGCATCGGCTCGTCCCGGCCGAACAGCGATCGCAGCAGGATGCGCTGCGCGTGGCCAGTGTCCTGATATTCGTCGAGCAGCACGGCGCCGTACCGGGCACGCTCGCCCTTGACGACCTCAGCATGGTCACGCGCGAGCCGGGCCGCCATGGCCATCTGATCGGCGAAGTCCAGCACGCCGTCCCTGCGCTTGCGTTCGGCGTACGCCTTCACCATCGGCAGCAGGGCAACGCGGAACCGTTGCGCCGCAATGATCTCTTTCAGCTTCTGGGACGGCTCCGCGGCCTGTCTCGGGCCACGCGGCGCGTTCTCGATGATCTGGCAGAGCCGTTCGGCGTGTTCGGCGAGTTTGTCCTCGTCAACGAGATGCTCACCGATCTCCCCGGCCAGGTCGAGCAGGTATTTGGTGATCGTCGCCGGGACGCGGTCGGTGTCCAGGTCGTGCGTCCACGTGCTGACCAGGCGATGGGCCAGCTGCCACGACGAGGTCTCGGTGAGCAGCCGCGCCGCGGGCTCGACCGGCAGCCTGAGACCGTGCTCGCCGACCAGGCGACCGGCGTAGGCGTGGTACGTGAGGATGGTCGGCTCGCCGGTGATCACCGCGGCCTTGCGTTCACCGCTGGGATCCAGCCGGTCCAGCACCCCGGAACCCACCAGCCTGCGCAGCCGGGCGCGGACCCGGTCGGCCAGCTGACGGGCGGCCTTGCGCGTGAACGTCAGCCCGAGGATCCGCTCCGGCACGACCAGGCCGTTGGCGACCAGCCACACCACGCGGCCCGCCATCGTCTCGGTCTTGCCCGCACCCGCACCCGCGACGACCAACGCCGGCTCGGCAGGCGCCGCGATCACGGTCGCCTGCTCGTCGGTCGGGGCAGGCAGGCCCAAAGCGGAGGCCAGCTGCCTGGGGGTCATCCGGTCGTTCACAGCGACCCGACCCTACATCGGCAAACGTCCATTCATTACTCCGTCACCTGCCGTCCGGCCGGGTGCAACGGGCAACTGGTCTTGGCTGGGCAGCGGGGGCAGTCGGGGTTCTCCCTGGCGTCGTAGTCCGGACCGATGCTGTCGGCCGCTGCCTTGCGGACAACCGACAGCCACTCCTGAACAGCTTCCCCCTCGACCGGGTCCTGGACGCGCTCCGCCGCGCCGGTCTTCCGGTCTTTTTTCGCCACGAACACCAGGCGCGCACCACCGGGTGAGGTGTCCAGGCCGAGCTTGACGAACGCGCCATACGCCGCGGCGAGCTGGTACACCGCGAGCTGCGGGTGTTGTGCGGCGTCGTCCTTGCTCACCGGTGTCTTGCCGCTCTTGATGTCGATCACGACCGGGCGCTTGTCCGCGTCGGCTTCCAGGCGGTCGACGCGGCCACGCAGCCGGATCAGCGGCCCGTCGTCCTCCTGCGGCAGGTCCACGGTGACGTCCTCCTCGATCGCGACCTGGGTGAGCTGGGAACGGCTGCCGGTCAGCCAGCTCAGGAACGTGTCGAGCATCCCGTGCACGCGTTGCCGTTCCCGCTTGGAGTACCAGGGCGCGCCCGCGTCGACCTGTTTCCAGGCCTCGTCGAGCTGGGTACGCAGTTCCCTCTCGTTCGCGCCCTCCGCGGCGGCCTGCGCGAGGGCGTGCACCAGCGTCCCGGTGATCACGTGCAGTTCGACGGGGTCCTGGCCGCCGTGTCGTTCGACCACCCAACGCAGCGGGCACTTGGCCAGAACGTCCACTGTGGACGGTGAGACCTTGACGGTCTCGGTCTTCTCCCGCAGCGCGGCGGCGCTGGACAGCTCGGCCAGGCCGTACCAGGAATCCGGGTGTGCGCCCGGCACCCCGGCCTCGGCGAGCCTGGCCAGTTGCTGCGCGGCACGGCGGCGGCGTGGCGCGGGCTCCTCGCCGTCACAGACCACCTTGCGCAACTCGCCGACAAGATCAGCCAGTACGAGCGACCTTGTCCCGGACAGCGAGACGAAGGCGAGTTCCTCGTCCTCGAATTCGGCCAGTTCGCCCAGGAATCGGGACGGCTGTTCCTCTTCCCCACGAATCGCGCTGACCAACAGCCGCCACCGTGCGCGGCTCGCGGCGACCATGAACAACCGGCGTTCCTCGGCCAGCAAAGGCGCGGTCATTGACACGTATTCATACGGGTCCGCGCCGTTCAGCACGTCCACCATCTGTTCGACGCCCAGCAAAGATCCGCGCAGCCGTAGGTCTGGCCACGCGCCCTCCTGTACGCCGGGTACGGCGACGACAGTCCACTCGCGCCCTGCCGCAGCGTGCGCGGTGAGCAACGCGACGGACTCGCCAATCGGCGCCTTCTGGGCGAGGCTGTCGCCCGCGATCTGTTGCGCCGTCAGGTAATCCGCGAACCGGGCGACACCGGCACCGGGCAACCGGTCGGCGTACTTCGCCGCCGCGTGGAACAGGCCGACGATCGCGTCGAGGTCACGATCCGCTTGTGCACCAGCGGTTCCGCCGCGTTCGGCCTGCGCGACCCAACGACGCTCCAGACCGCTGCCCTGCCATATCTCCCACAGCACTTGCTCGACACCCGCGCCGTTGGCGATCGCCTTACGCGCTCCGGCGAGCAACGCGGCCACGCGACGCAGCGGCGCGGCTTCGGCGTCGTCCAACGCGGCGAGCGTGTCGTGCGTGTCGAGCGCCTCGACTAGCAACTCGTCGCTGGAACGGTCCCCGCCCGCGGCCATCTCCAGCCGCCGCAGCCCTCGCCTGAGTCGCCGCAACGCCATCGGATCCGCACCGCCAAGTGGCGAGGACAGCAGCATCGCGGCCACGTCCGCGTCCAACGCCGAACGGTCAGCGGCACACTCGAGCAACGCGAGGAACGGCCGTACCGCAGGCTGTTGCGCCAACGGCACCTCATCGGTCGGGATCGCGACCGGCACACCGGCCGCAGCCAACGCCCGGTACAGCACAGGGATCGACCGTGTCGCGGACCGGACGACCACGGCCATCTCCGACCACGGCACCTCGTCGATCAAGTGCGCTCGTCGCAACTGGTCAGCGACCCAGCTGGCCTCGGCAGCGGCGGACGGGTGCAGCCGCAAAGCCACGTTGCCATCGCGGGGCACGTCCTTGCCCTCGCGGAGCTGACGTTGCGGCCCGGATCCCGGCAACCGGCCGGCTACCCGTCCGACCGCCTCGCGGATCTGAGTGGCCATCCGGTGGCCGGTGGTGAGAACGATTGTGTTGTGGCCACTGGGATCCGCGTCGGCAAGCAGCCGTGGATCGGCGCCACGGAACGAGAAGATCGCCTGGTCGGGGTCACCGGCGAGGACGAACTCGGCCGACCCCTCGGCCAGCGTGGTCGCGAGTTGGTACTGCAGCGGATCGAGGTGCTGGGCGTCGTCGACATAGAGGTGACGGACCCGCAAACGCTCCCGGTCGAGCAATTCAGCGTCGGTTTCGAACGCGACCAACGCGCTGTCCACCAGCTCGGCCGCGTCCAGCGCGGGCCCGCTCGCTTGCGCCACACCGGTGTCGGCCGCGCCCGCGAGCAGGGTGACCTGTTCGTACTGAACACCGAACCGGCCTGCCGCGACCCATTCGTCCCGCCCGTACTGCCGCCCGAGCGCCGCGAGATCCCGCGGCCCCACGCCGCGCTCGGCCGCACGCAGCAACAGGTCACGCAGCTCGTCGGCGAAGCCCGGAAGGGCCAGCGCGGGCCGCAGGCGCTTCGGCCACTTCGGCGCGCCTTTCTCCAAGTCACCCTCGAGCAGGTCACGCACGACCGCGTCCTGCTCAGGCCCGCTCAGCAACCTCGGCCCAGGCTCGTCACGCAATGACGCCTGCAACCTGAGCACGGCGAAGGCATACGAGTGGACCGTCCGCACGAGGGGTTCGCGGGCTGTTCGCATTCCGCCGTCGGTGAGCAGGCCGGTGATATGCGTGCGCAAGGCGGTCGCCGCGCGCCTGCTTGCGGTGAGAATCAGCACGTTCTCCGGATCGATGCCGTCCGCGATGCGCTTGGCCGCGAGCTCCGCGAGCAAAGTGGTCTTGCCCGTACCGGGGCCACCCAGCACACGACAAAAACCGCCTGCACCACCCTCGAGCAGCTGGGTGGCCGCATCGTCCCAGCTCAGACCCGCGCGAGGATGGCGCGGAGCCCGGACGAGGAGCGGCGCGGACTTCGTCACCACGTCACGATGGAATCACGGCCCACCGACAATCCCCGCACCGACACCCCCGACCTGGGCAGTTGATCATTCAGGTCTCCGGCAGGTGATCGACTTAGACCGCACCGGCATCCAGGCAGCCCCCGCCCGTCCCGAGCAAGGTTCGGCGATATTCGCGCCAGGTGGCAAACGTCATTCCCAGTTGCCGGTCTATCAATGTGATCAGGACTTTTTTCGGGCATAAAAACAGCCGGTTGGCACAATTGTCACCCGTTCGGCCGAGAGATATCCGGTGCACCATCCTCCGGAGTGACCGAACCGCCGTCCGGCCGCAGACCGAAGCGCCCACAAGGCCCAAGCCGGGCGCTGTGACCCGGCAAAACCGCCCGTCAGAAATCGTTGCACTCTCAAGCATTCCGATATCGCCAATGATCGACTGAAAACTCGCCGTTGTGGCATGTAACAACCGGACATCCGGCGACGAACCCCTAGGTGCCGTCGCGCCCTTTATCGATCATTAGCTGCCCGCCCTGCAACTGGGAGGCTCATGCCCGGCTGAGCGTTTCGCGCCTTGTTCCACTTATTGGGAATAAATCTTCATCGCTTCGCGAGTGGCGCGCTCGCCATGCCGCCATGCCGCCATGCCCGAATAACAACGCCACTAGAGGGGTCCGTCCATGAAAAGGATCAGGACACGGGTATTACCTGTCCTGTTAGCAGCCGCTGTGACCGGTTCCGTCGCCACCCCGCCAAGCAGTGCCGTACCGAGCGGCGGGCATGTCGAGCACGCGCACGAACATCCGCTGATCCGAGCAGCGGTCGCCAGACCGAAGCAGTCGCCCCCGCCGCCCAAGCTGCCGGTGCTCAACGGGCCGATGAGCTCGGCGGCACCATCCACGTCCGCGGCGAACGCGACCACGAAGGTCGCGCTGAGAGTGCTGGTCATCGCCAGTTCGTCCACTGATTTCGGCTTGCCGACGTGGAAGTCCACGCTGGAGCGGATCGGCCAGCCGTACGACGTGATACTGGCCAAGAACACCACCCTCCGGGCGAACATGCTCGTGAACAATGACGGAACGGCGAAATACAGCGCCGTCCTGCTCACCGACAACGCGCTGATCAGCGAAGGGACCAGCGCCTTCGATCCGGCCGAATGGGCCGTCCTGTGGTCCTACGAAAGGACACACGGGATCCGCCAGGTCTCCTTGTACACCTCATACGGCACATTTCCGGAGGACTACTGCCTGCGGGAAGGCAGCGAAGGTCCGATCAGCACACCGGTACAGGCCGCTTTGACCCAGGCCGGATCCCAGTTCTTCGACTATCTGAAGGCCTCGGCGCGAATTCCGATCACCGAGGCCTACGCCTACCGCTCACGATTGCAGCCGGGCTGTTCCGCGCAGGCGCTGCTGACTTTGGGCAACGACGTGCTGGGCGTGACTTCGACGACTGCCGACGGGCGGGAGCGTGCGGCGCTGACGTTCTCCTCCGGCGAATACCAGGTGCACACCGACCTGCTGGGCTACGGGCTGCTCCGCTGGGCCACGAACGGTGTTTTCATCGGCGAGCAGCGGCACTGGCTGAACGTGGACGTCGACGACTGGTTCAACTACACCGCGCACCTGTACCCCGACGGCCGCCTGGAGACCAACCCCGGCTTCCGGCTGTCCGGCCCGGAGGCGTCGGCCACGCACGCACAGCAGAACTCGCTGCGCGACAGGTATCCGCTGGCCGACGAGTTCAACCTGAACATCCCGTACAACGGCGGCAACTTCATCCCCACCGCACCGTCCCGCTGCAGCGCGATGAACACCCCTGACCCGCTGAGCAGCTTTTCCCGGTGCGAGGCCAACAACTTCCGGTGGATCAACCACACGATGCACCACCCGGCGATGGACTTCACCCCGTACGCCGAGAACGTCGCCGAGATCCGCGACAACCTCACGGTGGCCCGCGACGCCGGGCTCGTCGTCCCCACCGAGATCCTGAAGACCGGTGGTTACTCCGGACTCGGTGTGTACTCGACCGCCCCGAACGGCCCGCTGAAGGACTTCGGCCTGACCGGGTCCAACCGGGAACTGCTGCGGGCGGCGAAGGACCTCGGCGTGAAGTACTTGCACGGCAACATGTCCTTCGAAGGCCATCAGCCGCCGTGTTTCAACTGCGCGATCCCGCACCCGTTGGAGCCCGCGGTGTCGGTCGTGCCGGACTGGCCGGTGAACATCGGCTACCAGGTCACCACGCCCGCCGAGCAGACCTATCTGTACAACAGCCTTTACGGCCCGAACGGCCAGTTCCCGACGCACCCGCGGAACCTGACCTATCCCGAGATCCTCGCGCTGGAAGCCGAAGTCGGTCTGTCGCACGTGCTCAGCGGATCGGTGTACGCGCACACCTTCCACCAGGGCAACGCACACCACTACGCGCCGGGCAAGAGCCTGATCTTCGACTGGGTCGAGGAAGTCGTCCGGCAGTACAACAGCTTCTACCAGGTGCCGCTGAAGGGCCCGGACTGGAGCAAGCTGGCGACCTACTCCAAAGCCCGCACCGCGCACTTCAACGAGATCAAGGCCGGACCGGACGCGGTGTGGGACCGGCTGACCAACATCGTCACGATCAACGCCGACACGACCGGAACGCTGTTCGTCACCGGGGCCAGCCTCGCGACCGTGCCATCCGAGCGGTACGGCGCGGACCTGATCTCACAGGCAAGCGTCCGCCCCGGCTCCCAGATCCTGCTCGCGCAGCCGACGAGGTAAGCAGATGAATCCACGCCGGCTGGGCCGAAATCTGCCCATTCCGTTGCTGATCATTGTCGCGCTCGGGCTGGTAGCGGTCACGTTGTCCAGCCCGTCGGGACTCGGCCCGACCACGAGCACAGCAACCACGGCAGATCCTGTGCTGCCTGAACAGCCGCCATTGCCACGCAAACAACGAGTCCCGGTTCTGACCAAAACAGTCGACACCGCCTCGATCGACTCGGGACCTGGCACACGCGTCGCGTTGCGGCAGTTGGTGGTGGCGACGGACGCGGAGGATTTCGGCCTGGCCGCGTGGAAATCAGTCCTCGACGGGATCGGCACGCCGTATGACGTGTTGCTGGCTCGGACCGAACGGCTGGACGCCGGCCGGTTGGTCCGACCGGATGGCGTCGGCAGGTACAACGCGATCCTGTTGACCAACAACGCCTTGCTCTATGCGAACAACGGTAGCTATCACAGTGCGTTCGACGCTCCACAATGGAAAGCACTGTGGGACTACGAGCGCGAGTTCCAGGTTCGCCAGGTCGCGCTCAACACGTTCCCCGGACAGACCCCGGAGGACTACTGCCTGCGTCCGGTACGTGAAGGAGCCGTCGGGACCAAGCCTGAAATGGCGTCCATCACGGGTAACCGAATGTTCGACTATCTCAAGGACGACGCCAGGATCCCGATCACACAGTCCTATCTGTACCGGGCGAGACTCGGCTGCACGGCCGAGCCTCTGCTCAAGGTCGGCGATGACATCGTCGGCGTGATCAGCAAAGCGCCCGATGGCCGGGAACGAGCCGCGGTCACGTTCTCGCTCGGCCCGGACGCCGTGTCGACAAAGCTACTCGGACCGGGCCTGGTCCGCTGGGCTACGAAGGGCGTCTTCGTCGGCGAACAACGTTATTGGTTCGGCGTGGACGTGGACGACTGGTTCAGCAGCACGCTGCGCATGCGCGCGGACGGCACCCAGGACGTCTACCGGCTGACCGGCACCGAGGCCGCCGAAGTCGCCAACCAGCAGAAGAAAGCGCGGCAGAACCATCCGCTGGCGAAAGACTTCACGCTCAACCTGCCTTACAACGCAAGCAAATTCCATGCGCGGGCGCGATGTGGTGACGACACCGCCGAAACGTTGAGCAGCTACACCAAGTGCTTGGCCGACGAGTTCCGGTGGATCAACCACACCAGCACGCACCCGCAGATGAACGACACCTCCTACGAGCGCAGTCACACCGAGATCCGCCGTAACCTCAACGATGCGGCGATCGGCGGGCTGAAGGTGCCGCACAACATCCTCAAGACACCGGAGTACTCCGGTCTCGGCGTCTACAACCCGGATCCGCTGTCGCCGGATCCGCCGACCGACTACGGACTGGGTGGCTCCAACAAGGAAATGCTCAGGGCGGCAAGCGATCTCGGCGTTCGCTACGTCCAGGGCAACATGTCGTTCGCCGGACACCGGCCGTCGTGTTCCAACTGCGGCATCTACCACCCGTTGCAACCCAACGTGTTCGTAGTGCCGGACTGGCCGACCAACATCGCCTTCGAGGCGGTCACGCCTGAAGAACAGACAGCGCTCTACAACGCTGAATACGGCGAGCACACTTACGACGCGATCGTCAAAGGTGAAGCCGAAGTCGCGTTAGGACACGTGATGAGCGGCTCGGCGTACGTCCACACACTCCACCAAGGCAACCTCCACCAGTACGCCACCGGCAAGAGCCTCGCGTTCGACTGGATCGACGCCGTGCTCGCCGGATACAGCTCGTACTACCGGGTTCCGTTGAAGAACACCGACTGGACCACGTTGGCGAACTACGTCGAGAACCGCACGGCACATTTCGCGCAGCTCACGCAAGACGCGATCTGGAACCGTGTCACGAACGCGGTCACCTACACGCCCAAGAATCACGGATCCCTCTTCATCACGGGGATCGAGACGAGGGAGGCAACCGAAGGAGACCAAAAAGGACCCGACGAGGCCGAGATCTACGGCAGTGACGCGATATCCCGGGTCGGTGTGACCGCGGGCCAGGCCGTCACACTGACGGCGAGTCCCCGCCCATGACCTCGGCCGAACGGGTAATCCTCCCGAAACCAGCGGCTACGCGCAGCCTCAAGATCGCGTTGATCTCCGAGGGCGCGTACCCGTTCCACCCCGGTGGTGTCAGCCTGTGGTGCGACCAGTTGATCAACGGCATGCCCGAGCACCGGTTCACCGCCGTCGCACTGACCGTGGACGGCTCCGAGCGCAGCACATGGGCGGCTCCTGAAAACCTGGCCGAGGTCGTGAACCTGCCGTTATGGGGTGAACCGCCGGAGGAAAGGCGAAAACTCCGGGGGTTCGCCGGGATCCACGCCTCGTTCCTCGAAGCACTGCGGCCACCGGGAAATCCGGACGCGTTGCTGGCCGTCTTACCCGACATGTTCCGGTACGCGCAGGCTGCGGACCTCGGCAAAGCGATGCTGTCCAACGATGCCATCGACCGGTTGATGACGCTGTGGACCGAACCGCTCAGCCTGCGTGACGCGTTAACCGCGGCCGATTTGCTGGAACACATGCTGCGGCCGTTGTCCTGTGCCCCGATCCAAGCCGACATCTGTCATCTGTCCATGAACGGTCTCAGCGCACTGGTCGCGATGGCCGCGAAATGGACGTACGGCACACCGATCCTGATGTCCGAGCACGGCGTGTACCTGCGGGAACGCTATCTCGGCATCGTCAACGAACCCGCGCCGCACTCCGTGAAAGTGCTGCTGCTCAGCTTCTTCCGGGCATTGGCCGGCGCGGCCTACCGAGCGGCGGACATGCTCGCACCGCACTCCAGCTACAACCGTCGCTGGCAGCTGCACAACGGCGCGGACGCCAGCCGCATGCGCACGATGTACAACGGAATCGATCCCGCCGACTTCCCGCCGGTCGAGCACGAGCCGGACGTGCCGACGATCGTGTTCGTCGGCAGGATCGACCCGTTGAAGGACCTGCACACCCTGATCAGGGCGTTCCACCTGGTGCGTACGGAGATCCCGGGCGCACGGCTGCGGATGTTCGGGCCGGTCACTCCGGCCAACGAGGGCTACCACGCCAGCTGCGTCAGTCTGATCGACGAGCTGGGGCTCGGCGAGTCCGCGACCTTCGAAGGCCGGGTTCCCCGGCAGATCGACGCTTACCACGCGGGGCATCTGGTCGCGTTGACCAGTGTGTCCGAAGGGTTCCCGTTCACCGTCGTCGAATCGATGTCGGCAGGCAGACCGCAGGTGTGCACCAACGTCGGCGGTGTGTCCGAAGCGGTCGGTGACGCCGGATTCGTTGTCTCGCCGCGTGATCACGCAGCCGTCGCGCGGGCGTGCGTCAAGTTGCTCACCGACACGCCGTTGCGACGCAAGCTCGGACGCGTCGCACGACAGCGGGTTCTGGAGAACTTCACCTTGCAGCAATGGAATGACAGCTACCGCGGCATCTACAGTGAGCTGGTGACTCGATGAACGAGATCGAGGCGGTCGACGAGCTCGCGAATCGCGTCGCACCGATGGTCGGCCGCGCGGTCGACGAACTGCAGATCGCGGCGGTGCTGGAAAGCCAGGGCTTCACCGACCAGGTCGCCAGGGAACGCTACGGCGTCAAGGATGTCTTCGCCTTGGCGAGCGTGGTGTACCAACGGCTGCCGCGGGACGTCGAAGCCCCCTTGGACGAGCAACGGGCACGCAGGACGTTCCGAGTCCTGTCGCATGGACCGCTCTTCCTGTTGCCCAGCCTGAGCTACCCGGCCGTGTACGACTGGCTCGGCGGCCTGACCATGGTCCGTGGCCTGGTGTTCACCACCGGGATCGGCTGGTGGTGGGCGATGGGTATGAGCCTCGTGGCCTATCGCTTGCTCGGCCATGGTCTCGACCATGCGGCCGCACGATCGTTACGGGTTCTCGGCGGCACCGGGCTTGGTGTCGTTGTCGTCGGATCCGCCGTGATCGACCAGCGGTTGTGGGTGTTCTGCCTGGCACAGATGGGCTTCCAGGTCTCGTCCTGTGTCATGGTGATCTACAAAAGGGAAGCACGGCTCGCGTTGCTGATGATTCCCGCGTGTGCCGGCGGGGCGGCGCACTTGCTGTTCGACGTGATGCTCGTCGCGCTCGGTTGCGGCCTGCTGTCCACTGTACTCACGTTGACCATGTCGTGGCGCGAGACGGGCCGGGCACAACCCGATGTACGGAAACCGCCGCGGATGCCCATGTTGCTGCGGCTGACCGGGCCGAGTGTGGCGTATTCGGCCTTGTGTGCGGCGTTCCTGCTGAACACCGACGCACGGTTCGTGCTGGCCGATCTGGATCTCGGACTGGCGGTCGCTCCGCTCGTTCTCGGCATGGGTGCCGTGGAATGGCGGGCGCACCGGTATTCCGAGCAGGCGCTGGACGAACTGGACCGCAGCCGTAGCGTCACGGCGTTCCGGCGGGCCACGCAACGGCTGCTGATCCGAGAGCTGGCGTACTGCCTGGTGTTCCTGGGCTGCATCGCACTGCTCATGCTCGGTGTGCTCGCCCAGTTCGGCCTGCTCACCACCCGGGGTTCGCTGCTCGTCGACGCCCACGTGGTGCTCGGTGGCGTGTTCTTCCTCGGGTTCGTACTGATGCGTTACGAGGGACTGCGGTGGCTGCTCGCGATCATGCCGGTCGTGATCAGTGCCAACGTGATCGTCAACTACATGGTGCCCGGTCACGAAATCGCGGTGTTCCTCGTCTGTTGTGCCGCCTTGCTGGTGCTGTTCCTGCTGACCTCGCTGGTGTCCGCCGGTGAGGTCCGGCGCTACCGATGACCTGAAGAAGGAGGGTTCCACTATGCACGCGGTGATACTCGCTGGGGGGCGGGGAGTAAGACTGCGGCCATACACCACGGCGCTGCCGAAACCGTTGGTGCCGATCGGCGAGGAGTACGCGATCCTCGACATCATCATGCAGCAGCTCAGATCGCAGGGCTTCACCCGCGCGACGCTGGCGATCGGCCACCTCGGCTCGCTGATCCAGGCGTTCGTCGGGGACGGTTCGCGCTGGGGGATCGCGGTCGACTACTCCGAAGAGGAGTCGCCACTGTCCACAATCGGCCCGCTGCTGAACTTCCTCGACCAACTGCCCGAGCACTTCCTGGTGATGAACGGGGACGTGCTGACCGATCTGGACTATGTCGCGTTGCTCAACCACCACACCGAGACCCGTGCACCGTTGACGATCGCCACCTACCAACGGCAGGTGAAGATCGACTTCGGCACGTTGGAGACCTCGGACGGGCGGATCGTGCGCTTCGTCGAGAAGCCGACGTTGTCGTACGGCGTCAGCATGGGTGTCTACGCGATGTCTCGCAAGACACTCGCGCCCTATCCGCGCAATGTCCCGTTTGGACTGGACGAGCTCGTGCTCGATCTGCTGGCCAAGGACGAACCGCCCGCGGCGTACGACTTCGACGGGTACTGGCTGGACATCGGGCGGCCGGACGACTACGACGAAGCCAACCGGGAATTCGAGCGGCTCCGTCCGATCCTGGTACCGGAGGCACTGCGGTGAAACGGGTACTGCTCTTCGGCGGCTCGGGGTTCCTTGGCGGTCACGTCGCCGCCACGCTCGACGGCCGGGCGATGGTCGTCCAAGCAGGTCGCCGGTCCGCGCTGCGCCACGACTTGATCAACGACGACGTGGCGAAGCTCATGGCTCTGTTGCGTGAGGTCAAGCCGGACGTCGTGGTCAACTGCACCGGCCTGTTATCCGGCTGCGCCGCGGAACTGGTTTCGGCCAACGTGCTCACGACCGCGTACCTCCTCGACGCGATCGGTGCCGTCGCTACCGGAACCAGGTTGGTGGTGATGGGATCGGCAGGCGAGTACGGCGTGGTCCCCGCGGGAATCCCGGTTTCCGAAGACAGCCCGACGGTTCCCGTTGCCACCTACGGGATCACCAAACTGGCGAGCACTTCGATGATCAGCTCGGCGGATCTGGACGCGGTGTCGTTGCGTGTCTTCAACCCGATCGGGCCCGGTGTCGGCGCGGACACCGTGCTCGGCCGGGCAGCGGCGAGTATCCGCACGGCACTGCGGGACGGCCGGAACAAGATCTTGCTTGGCCCGCTGAACTCGTACCGGGACTTCGTGGACGTCCGGGATGTGGCGAGTGCGATCGCCACTGTCGCACTGGCCGACGAGGTCCCGCACCGGGTGCTGAACGTCGGAAGTGGACACGCGGTACTGATCAGGGACGCGGTCAAGCTGCTGGCCGAGGTCGCCGGGTTCACCGGCGAGATCTCCGAAGCCGACCCGCCGGTGCACCGGTCCGGCGCGGTGACCTGGATCGCCGCCGACATCAGCCGGATCACCGCACTGGGCTGGCGGCCCGAGCACGACCTGCACGCCTCGGTCCGTGCACTCTGGTGAAGGACATCGTGAGTGTTTTGGCCGGTTCTGACCGGCCAAAACACTCACGAGCTTTGACCAGGCAGGGTGCCCAGATCGCGGGTGCTCACAAAACAGGGCATGCCGAAGCGGGCCGCGCGTTCGCGGGCGTACTCCGCCAACCGCGGCGTGTCCGCGTAGTCGAGGGCGAACACCTCGACGTCCAGGCCGAGCAACATCTCGGCGTAGCGCGCGTGGACGTCAAGCACGTCCGGTGGCCACGGCGCATATCCGCCGTCGAGCCAGCGGGACGTGAACGACTCGAACAACACCCCGTCGACAAAGTCCGCCAGCTGCGGCAACAGGCCGAAGCCGCGGTTGGCCAACAGGTAGTCCGGATAGGACAGTTCACGGATCGCGGCGATCAGTGTCAGCAGATGCGGCAGGTCCTGCGGGTAGGTCAGCTCGATGTTGAGCGTGTCGAGGAAGAAGCCCCGGAACCCGATCCGGCGCATGTCGCGTGCCCTGTTCAGGACGTGCTCGCTCCACCCGGGATGTCCGACATGGACGAACTTGCCGCCCCAGTCCGGGTTGCGGTCCTCGCGTTGCCACTCGGCAGGCGGTCCCACGTCCTCGGTCAGGGACAGATAACAGAGTGGCTGCACGCCACGTACCACAAGCGACGCGATGTCCTGTTCGGAATACGCGTCGCCTTGCAGCACCACACGGTCGAACGCGACGAGCCGATCGATCTGGTTCGTTCCGTAGTAGAACGCGATCGGCCCGCCGCGCTGATGGTTCACGCGTTCCCGCGATACCATTCGAATGTCCGCCTGACTCCTTCTTCCAATGACACCGCGGGCTCGTATCCGGTGAGCGCGCGCAGCTTCGTCAAGTCCGGGCATCTTCTGGCGACCGAACCCGCCGGTGCGTCTTCGACGTCCAGCACCGGGTCGTGCTCGGCGATCCGCAGGACCAGCTTGGTCAAGTCGCCGATGTTCGTCTCCTCGTCGGTTCCGATGTGGACGATCTCGCCGGAGACCTTGGCCATCGACAGCAGCATGGCCGTGACCGCGTCGTCGACGTAGCAGAACGCGCGGTACTGGTCGGTGCCGTAGACCTTGAACGGATCCTCCCGGCGCGCGGCCCGCAACGACAGCTCGGGGATCACGTGGTCCGCGCCCATCCGAGGACCGTAGACGTTGTGGAATCGTCCGATCACGAACTGAAGGCCCTTCGCGCGTCCGATGTGGACGACCGCTTCCTCACCGATGAGCTTGCTGGCCGCGTAGGCGAACCTCGCCGCCGTGACATCCTCGATCATCACCGGCACGGTCTCGGGGGTCGGCACCTGAACGATCCCCGCGGTCACACCACCCGCGTAGATCTCACTGGTCGAGGCGAAGAACAGCTTCTCCTCCGGCCGGATCCAGTCCAAAGTGTTCAGTACGACCATGGTGTTGACGCGAACGACCTTGCCCGGGTCCTTCTCGACATTGCGGACGCCGACGACCGCGGCCAGCAGGTACACCTGGTCCCAGTCGTGCGGGATCTTCTGGTACGCCTCGGGGTCGGTGAGATCCGCCGAGATGACCGGCACCTCGAGCGCGGCGAGGTCGGGATCGTCGCGGCCGCGGGAGAAGTCGTCGACCACTGTGACGTCGTGCCCGTCGGCGAGCAAGCGCCTGGTCAAGTGCAGGCCGATGAACCCGGCGCCGCCAAGGACGAGCACCCTCATGCCGGCACCTCATATCCCAGCGCCGCGTAGTGCACGCCACGGGCAGTGATCTTGTCCGCGTCTAGGATCCGCCAGGAGTCGTAGACGACCCGCACGTTCCCGCCTCGCAGGAGTGAATCGATGTCGATCGCCTTGTAGTCCGGGTGGTCGGTGATCACCAGTACCGCTTCGGCTTCCTGGAAACCGTCGGCGAGCGTGACCGGTTCGCCGCCGTATTCCCTGATGACCCTGGGCAGCACGAGTGGATCGTGGCCGAGCACCCTGATCCCGGCTTCGGTGAACACCGGCATCATCGACGCGATCGGGGTCCCGCGCATGTCGTCCGTCGGCGGATGTCCTTTGTACGCCCAGCCGAGCACCATCAGCGTTTTGGCGCCGTTCATCAACTCGACCATCTTGTGTGCGACGTGCACCGGGGTCTCTTCGTTGAGCGTGCGGGCCGCGGCGATCAGCTTCGGCACGTAACCGTTGCGCTCACCGCTGGTGAGCATGATGTACGGGTCCTTCGACAGGCAACCGCCGCCGACGTAGCCGGGCTTGGCGATGTCCGGTCGTGGATAGTCGATGTTGGTCGCCCGGATGACTTCGAGCGGGTCGAGGCCGAGCCGCTCGGTGAGCATCGCGACCTCGTTGCCGAACGAGTAGATCACGTCCGTGTGGCAGTTGTTGGTGAGCTTCACCAGCTCAGCAGTCTCCACAGTGGACACCGGAACGACCTGCGCGGCCAGTTGCGCGAACAGCCGGACACCCAGTTCCCGGCTTTCGTCGTCGAGACCGCCGACGACCTGCGGCAACTCGACGAGTTCACGCAAGGCCTGGCCTTGGATGGTGCGCTCGGGCGCCATCACCAGCCGCGCGCTCCCCCACTTCTCCAC
Source organism: Kibdelosporangium aridum (assembly GCF_900176515.1). Taxonomy (GTDB): domain Bacteria; phylum Actinomycetota; class Actinomycetes; order Mycobacteriales; family Pseudonocardiaceae; genus Kibdelosporangium; species Kibdelosporangium aridum. The sequence continues at coordinate 621,920 of NZ_FWXV01000004.1, read as the reverse complement.
CAGCGGCGGCAACACGACTTCGCGGCTCGCGCCGACCGGGACCGTGCTGCGCACGACCACCAACGTGGTCGGCGCGCACCGATCGGCGACATGCTCGGCCGCGGCGGCGAGATTCTTCAGCCTGGGTTCATGGGTCCTTTCATCCACAGGTGTGGACACGCAGATGATGGCCGCGTCGACCCCGCCCTGCGGCAGTTCGCGGGAGATGAAGATGTTCTTGTTGATCAATTCCGTGAACGTCTCGGTGACGCCCGGTTCGAAGATGTGCGGTTTTCCCCGCGACAACGATTCGAGTACCAACGGATCCGTGTCGACACCGTGTACTTCAAAGCCCTTGCGGGCCATCGCAGCCGCCAGCGTCAAGCCGACATAGCCCATTCCAACGATGCCGATTCTGCGTAAATCCGGCATGTGAACAGTCACGCTCACTCCTTGAGGATTTTTAACACCGGCCAATGGGTTCGTCGGTGTCGGTCAAGGATGTGTTAGCAGTTTTCCATTAGTCCTGCCGAGTGAATTCAACAGACCGGAACCTGATCCACGGTAATCGGCTGCGAGTACTCGTCCGGTGGATCTTCGGCGGTGAATCCGCTGAACACGAGGGTCTGCCTGGCCTGCCCGGCCACCGGGACACGCCAGGTGAAAGAACCTCCGAATTCCGCTACCAAAGGGTTGACATCGGGTACTCGTTCCCACGCCCATCCGGGACCGGTATACCGGTAGAGAAACGCGTTCTCGATCAACAAGTCGACGCCGGACGGTAGCCCGGGTGGCAGATGCCAGCCGGTCGCCGGATTGTTGTCCGAGTCGACGAAGACCCGGTGATGCCCGAACACCGCGCCGAAACTCACCCGGTATTCCGCGTGTTCCGGGCTCAGGCACGCCGACGCTTCCGACATCGGCGGCCCGCCGGACGGTGTGGTGATCACAAGCGGCGCACTCGGTTCGGAGAGATTTCCGGCCGCGTCGCGTGCCCGCACGGTGAACTCGAATCGTGTCGCGAGCGGCAGACCCGTTGCCTGATAAGCATTGTCGTACGAATCAGCGATCTTTGTCCCGTTGGCGAAAATCTCGTAGCCGGACACCGCGACGTCGTCGGCCGGTGTCGGCCACGCCAGCCGGACCCTGGCCCCAGCCGGGTTGGCGCGGGTCGTGGCGGTCGGCGTTGCGGGCCGTTGCGGTGGCGTGACATCGGCGATCCCTGACGCGGCAACGAGTTGCGCGTCCCAATAGGACGCCAGACCGGCCCATGGGTACGGGTCCATCCGGAGCTCGGTGGTGTACACGAATCCGGCGTTGTTGATCTTGCTGCGGGCGATGACGGTCTTCATGTCGGCTTCGGTCGGCACGTTGTGCACGAGGTGCCAGAACTTGCGCGGGTTCGGATGGTTCCGTTGCCAGTCAGGCGAAGTGTGTGTCATGTACGCGGTGAAGTCGCCCTCGAACGACACCATGGTGTCCGCGACGTCCTCATAGCACTGGTCGGCAGGTGCACCGGGATTGATCACGACGTACGCGTCAGCGTGCTTGGCCCTGATGTGATCGCGGATCTCCGCGTAGAGCTTGACGTACGCGTCGTCGGCCCCGCACAGCAGAATGGTCTGATCAAGAAAGATGCCGCTGATCCCATGCCCGCCATATGTGGCATACCAGTCGTCGATGTCCTGGCGGATTTGCGCCGACCATTCCGGAATCGACGTTCCACCGCTTCGGGTGCGATGACTGCCGTGCCCGAAGTCGATGCCGTGATAGCCGGTGTCGACGTATACCAGCGTTTTTGTTCCGGTCCCGGCCAAACGACCGATCGCCGAGGCCCAAGCCGGGTGGAACGGCAGCTCCGGCATGCTGCGGCTGCCGTTCAGCACGACAATCCCATTCGTCGGACGGTTCTGCGCCAATCGGTGGAAGATCGTCATTCCGTCCGGAGTATCGGGTCCCCAATATGCCGGAATGGCGGTCTGTTGCCGTTCGGCCTCGGCACCGGCCGGAACCGGCAAGAACAGCGCGACCGCGATCAAGACACAGGTCAGGGCGAGCTTTCGGACCATCGCTGGACCTCCATACCCGGGGCGGTCCCCATACCGTAATGGCTGGCCTGGAAAACCGGAAATAGCCACAGAAAAGGGATCATCCTTGGTCATGCGATCATGTGCGGGTGAGCCCGATGTTGCATGTCCACCAGTTCGGCCCCGACGACGGGGTGCCCGTGCTGATGGTGCATGGCGTGACCGGCCATGGTGGACGCTGGAAGCGGCTGGCCGAGGAGTTCCTCTACGGCTTCCGTGTGATCGCGCCGGATCTGCGCGGGCACGGGCAGTCGACGCACCTTCCACCGTGGACACTGGAACAGCACGCGGCGGACTTGCTGTCCGTTTTGGACAGTCTGGCGGTGACCGGCCTGCCGGTGATCGGCCACTCATTCGGTGGTGCGGCGGCGATCCACCTCGCCCGCCTCGCACCGCAACGGGTCACCAAGCTGGTACTGCTCGACCCGGCCATCGGGCTGGACCCGCAGTTCGTGATGGACACCATGCCGATGTGGCCGCAGGTCTTCCAGAGCATCGAAGAGGCAGGCGAATGGCAGCGCAACGAATGGGCCGGCATCAGCCTGCGTGACGTCGAAGAGGAGCTGCGCGAGAACTTCGTGCAGACGAGCGACGGCCGCTGGATGCCCCGAAGCAACTACTCGGCGGTGACCACGGCGTGGAGCGAGATGAGCCGCGCCGCCCAGCTCCCGCCGCCGACCACGCACACCCTGCTCGTCTCGGCCAAGCGGTCACCGTTCGTCCGGCCCGCGTTCGTCGACGCGTGCAAGATGACCATGCAGGCCAACCTGGAGGTCACCGAGTTCGACAGCGGCCACATGCTGCAGTTCGAGCACCCGGTGGAGACCGCCGAGCTGATCATGGACTTCCTCGGCCGGTGACCGGCCTTGCCGGGCGGCCTCCCGGTAGGGTCGGTGCGTGCGAGTAGTCCTTGGGGAGGATCTGGCCCTGCTGCGTGACGGGCTGATCAGATTGCTGACCGCGCACGACTTCGAGGTGGTCGAGGCCGTGGACAGCGGTCCCGCGCTGCTCGAAGCGCTGGTGCAGCACAAGCCGGACGTCGCGGTCGTGGACGTGCGGCTGCCGCCGACCTTCACCGACGAAGGCCTGAAGGCCGCGATCGAGGCCCGTAAGCAGGTGCCCGGCCTGCCCATCCTGGTGCTGTCACAGTACGTCGAGCAGCTCTACGCCAGGGAGCTGCTGTCCGACCGCGCCGGGGGCGTCGGCTACCTGCTGAAGGACCGCGTGTCGGAGGTCAGCCAGTTCGTCGACGCGGTCCGCCGCGTCGCCGCGGGCGGGACGGCGATGGACCCGGACGTGATCTCGCAGTTGCTGGCCCGGCGCGAACGCGACGAGCCACTGGGATCGCTCACTCCGCGTGAACGCGAAGTGCTGTCGCTGATGGCCGAAGGCCGGTCGAACGCGGCGATCGCGGCCCGGATGTTCGTCACGGAGAAAGCGGTCAGCAAGCACACCAACAACATCTTCAGCAAGCTGATGCTGCCGCCCTCGGAGGACGACAACCGGCGCGTGCTGGCAGTTCTGGCTTACCTGAACGACATGAACGGCTGAAATGGACGAGCAGCTGCACGAACGCGTACGCGAAGTGATCGCCACAGTTCCTCAGGGAACCGTGGCGTCGTACGGCGATATCGCCGCGATCGCAGGCGCCCCTTCACCCCGCCTGGTCGGCCGGATCCTCGCCGAGGACGGCCACGACCTGCCGTGGCACCGAATCCTGCGCTCCGATGGCACGCCCGCACCGCACCTTGAGGAAGAGCAGTTGGAGCGCTTGCGGGCTGAAGGCGTTCTCGCGGACGGCAACCGCGTCAACATGCGCCAATACCGCTGGGCCGCAGCGCAGCCAAAAGACGAACCAGGCCTGTTCTAACTGCAACTCCACGCGGCTGCGTGGCCGTCGTCGTTGCTGTCCTTGTACGTTCCGACGAGGCGGTCGTCCTCGGTGACGAAGGTGGCGTAGTAAAGCGGTGCTGGGCTTGGCAAAACGCCCATGCCTCCGGCTCGCCACAGCCGCGGGCTTCCGTCGCCCGCACTGCCGATGATCGTTCCGCGGGTATTCGCCGAGTACGCGACAGCGCTGGGAATCGTGACGCGCAGGGACGAATTGTCGTTCCACACAAGCGCCATGCGGGAGCCGTTCTTGTGCGTCCACCCCACCGCGATGCCGTGGTCGAACTCCTCCACCACAACGTCCTTGTAACCATGGGCTTTCTGCAGCGGCCACCCCACCTTGGGGCTTCGGTACTTGACGCCGTTCGTAGTGACCAGTGCGTTCGTGTCGTCGATGCCCGCGACGCCGACGTTGGTCATGCTGTAGACCTCGTACTTCGAGTAGTCCGATCCGGACCAGACGACGTTCTTGCTCTGGCCGTTGCCGTGGACGTAACCAGCGACGTCTCCGTGGCCGTTGATCGACATGGGCTCCGCGGTCTCACCGTCGCCGGTGCCCAGGAACTGGTGTGTGCCGTCCAGTTTGGTGACGTACCCGCGAGCGCTCTGCTTCGCTACCACAGTCCCGTTCGCGCTCACCGAGACCGGCCAGACGAAGTCACCTTCCGCTGGTGGTTCGAGGACAGTTCCCTGGCCGTTGTGCCATCGGACAATCCGCGTGCCGTCGGTGATCGCCGTGCCGACGGCGTAGTCGCCGCCGATCCCGAACACCTCGACGTTGTAGTGCGGCTCAGGCACAGTGAAGTCTGTCCGCTGCCAGGTGCACGTCTGTGCCTCGGCGGTGGCCGGCAGCATCAGTCCAGTTGCGACAATCACACCTGCGACGGCGCGGCGGGTTTTGAGCACAGTTCCCCCAGTCAGCGTGGTCACTGAACAGCATCGCTGGTCACTCTTTGGTCGTTACCTGTGCCAAACGTGTGTACAGCGTGTAGTGGCGTCCGCCATCATGCTCGCGTGACGCAACCACCTCCTTTGATGCCGCCGCCTCCTGGTGACGGCCACACGCCTCCACATGGGCAAGGCGCGCCCTTGCCACCGCCGCAGGGCCAGGACGCGGGCATGCCGCCGCCTCCTGGTTACTACCCGCCACCGCCGTCCGGCAAGACCAACGGCTTCGCCATCGCCGCACTGGTCTTCGGCATCATCGGCGGTGTCCTGTTCGCAGTCATCTTCGGCTTCGTCGCGCTGAGCCAGATCCGCAAGCGCGGTGACAAGGGCCGGGGCATGGCCATCGCCGGTCTCGTGCTGTCCGCGGCGTGGATTGTCCTGCTCGTCGCCGTCTTCATCATCGGCGACGGACTGCGCGCCACGCGCGACACCAACACGGGCCAGGTCACCCAAGCCGGACAGCTCGATGTGTTCGACCTGAAGGACGGCGACTGCTTCAACAACGTCCCCGGCGACAACAAAGAGGTCATGTCGGTCAGTGCCGTGCCGTGCACCCAGCCGCACGACGCCGAGGTGCTCAGCCAGGTCACCGTCGCGGGCAGCGGCGCGTACCCGGGCACCGACCAGATCGCCGCGGAGGTGGAGAAGCTCTGCGTCGACAAGGTCGGCGCACGGGTCGAGGCCAGCCCGATCGCGGACAAGCTGGGTATCTACTACTTCTACCCGACCAAGGAGTCCTGGGCACAGGGTGACCGGGCGGGCACCTGCGTTGCCGTTGCGAACGACAACGGCAAGCTGACGGCTCCGGTCGGCAAGTAGGCATTGCGGTAACGACGGACAACGAGCTCGACCGCGCCTGAATGGGCGCCGATCGGCTCGGCGGCGACGCTGGCTCCCGCGTCACGGACGACCCGATGGAACAACCCAGGAGCCAGCAACCACGCGGCGATGGCAAGCCTCCGATCACGGACCAGGTCCGTGACCCGGGGGCTTGCTGTCGTTACGTACCCGACTTCGACAGGCACCCGCACACGTGTCTGCAACAGCCGCGCGGCACGTTGAACGTCATCCAGTGCGCGAGAATCCGACGACCCAGCCGCAGCGAGCACGACCGGCTCACCGTCCCATCCGGCCTCGACCAGTCGCTCGTGCACAACGGCCACAAGGGACGGTGACGGTCCAAAAGGGTCGGTCACGATCGTCTGGCGGTGCCCGGATTCACGGACCTGAGCAGGGATGTCCACCCGGACGTGATAGCCGGACGCGAGGAAAGCCGGGACCACGACCGCAGGGCCGTCCACAGTCCGCAACACGTCGGAGACGCTAGGCGAGCACACGTCCGCGAACGCCACTCGCACATCCACATCGGACAGCCGGGCTCGGACCCGCTCGGCGAGCTCGTGGATGACCTGGCTGCCCGCTGGATCACGAGTGCCATGGGCGGCAAGAACAAGAGTCATACCGGGATCGCCAACCTGTAGCCGCGTTTGACAACGGTCTGAACGAGCGTGGAATCTCCCAACGCCGAACGCAGTCGCGCGATCGCGGTTTCCACCGCGTGGGCATCGACGTCCCCGTCCCGCCCGGAGTGCTTGCGAAGCACGCCGATCAGGGCAGGCCTGGACAGGACTTTGCCTGGCGTCACGCTCAGAGCCCGGAGAACCGCCATTGGCGCTGGTGGCACGACTCGCAGCACGCCGTCAACGATGACCGCCTGACCGCGGAGTTCCAACTGGGTGCCGCCCACATGCAACCGCGTGGCACGGCCAGGCAATTCAGTCGCGACTGACCTGGCCAGCGCGCCGATCCTGGGCCGCTCTGGCTGCACCACCGGAATTCCGGCGTCCATCAACGGTCCAGCGGTCACCGATCCCACGCACACCGGCAAAACCGGTCCTCGAAGGATGTCCAGCAGCGCGTCGCGCCGCCCTTGCCTCTCCGCCATCGCCAGCAGGCTCGCCGCGGCGGGTGCGCTGGTGAACGTCAACGCGTCGACCGAGCCAGCCAGGACCGCGTCGAGCAAGCGCTCAAGCGGGCCTACGTCCGCCGGCAAGGTCCAGCGGTACACCGGGATCTCGACGACTTCGGCGCCCGCGGCCAGCAACGAGTTCACGAAGTTCGGCAACGGCTCGCCGTGCAGCTGGACCGCGATCCGCTTACCGTCCACTCCGGAATCCAGCAGGTACTCCAGCACCTCGGAGTTGCTCTCCGACGCCGGCGACCAGCTCTCCACCAGGCCGGCCGCCCGGACCGCGCCCTTGGCCTTGGGCCCACGGGCGAACACGTCCGCCTTGCCCAGAATCCCCAGCAGATCCGGCCCCAGTCCCCAGCCCTCGGCCGCCTCGACCCATCCGCGGAACCCGATCCCCGTGGTGACCACCACGTAGTCGACCGGGTCCGCGATCATTCCCTCGGTGGCCGCCTGCAACTCCGTGTCGTCCGGCAACGGCACGATCCGGATCGCGGGACCGTGCACCACATTGGCGCCACGGCGCTCCAACAGCACAGCCAGTTCGTCGGCGCGGCGGGCCGCGGTGATGCCGACCGTGTAACCGGCCAGCGGCGGAACCTCGGTCTCGACGCTGTCAACCATGAGCGTCACGGAGCCCCAACCATGACCATGCCCGCGTCCACCCGCACCGGATACACCTCGAGCGATACCTCTGGATCATCCACGCACACGCCCGTGCGCAGATCGAAAGCGTTCTTGTGCATCGGCGACACCGCGACGGGCACGCCACCCCGGTCCCCGACGATGCCCCGCGACATCACGGCGGCCCGCGAGAACGGGTCTATGTTGGACAGTGCGTAGACCTCATCGTCGCCGGTGCGGAACACCGCGACCTGGACGTCGCCAGGGAGCAAGGCGGCAACACCCCGATTGGGCAACAGCCGTGCCAGCGGAAAAACTGCGACGACTGATTTGGACATCATCGCGATACCACCTCCGGAATGCCCAGCTGGACGGGAACCTTCTGGCCGCGTTCCTCGCGGAACGAGACTGTCGGGTCCGGTGTGCCCGGCGCGTTGACGAACGAGGCGAACCGGGCGAGTTTCTCGGGGTCCTCCAGCACACCGCGCCACTCGTCCGCGTAGGAGCCGACGTGCTGCTCCATCGCGGCCTCCAGGTCAGCACAGATGCCGAGGCTGTCGTCGACGATCACCTCACGCAGGTGGTCAAGACCGCCCTCCATCGCCTCGATCCACGCCGCCGTGCGCTGCAACCGATCCGCGGTCCGGATGTAGAACATCAGGAACCGGTCGATCAGCCTGACCAACGTCTCGGTGTCCACATCAGACACAAGGAGGTCCGCGTGCCGCGGCTTGAAGCCGCCGTTGCCGCCGACGTACAGGTTCCAGCCGTGCTCGGTCGCGATCACACCGAAGTCCTTGCTGCGAGCCTCGGCGCACTCCCTGGCACAGCCGGAAACAGCGGACTTGAGCTTGTGCGGTGACCGCAGGCCCCGGTAGCGCAGCTCCAACTGGATCGCCAACCCGACCGAGTCCTGGACGCCATAACGACACCAGGTCGTGCCGACGCACGATTTGACGGTACGCAACGCCTTTCCGTAGGCGTGACCGGACTCCATGCCCGCGTCGACGAGTCGCCGCCAGATGTGCGGCAGCTGGTCGACCGTCGCACCGAACAGGTCGATCCGCTGGCCGCCGGTGATCTTCGTGTACAGCCCGAAGTCCCTGGCCACCTCGGCGATCACCATCAGCTTCTCCGGTGTGATCTCACCGCCGGGGATGCGCGGCACCACCGAGTACGTGCCGTTGCGCTGCAGGTTCGCCAGGAAGTGGTCGTTGGTGTCCTGAAGGGACGCTTGTTCGCCGTCAAGTACGTGCCCGTTGCCCAGCGACGCCAGAATGGACGCGACCGCGGGCTTGCACAGGTCACATCCGGTTCCCCTGCCGTGCTTGGTGATCAGTTCGCTGAACGCACGGATGCCGGTGCTGGAGATGATCTCGAACAGCTCTGCGCGGCTGAACTCGAAGTGCTCACACAGCGCCTTCGACTGCTCGACACCGGACTCGGCGAGCAACTGCTTGAGCATCGGAATGCACGAACCACATGTCGTGCCCGCCTTGGTGCAGCTCTTCAACCCGGGCACATCCGCGCAGCCCTCAGCGATCGCGCCCTTGATCGTCGCCTTCGTCACGGCGTTGCAGGAACAGACTTGGGCGTCGTCAGGCAGCGACCCCATCGCGATGTCCGTACCGGCCGGGGCGATCAGCGCGGCCGGGTCGCCGGAGATCGCGCGACCGACCATCGGACGCAGCATGGTGTACGCGCTCGCGTCACCGACCAAGATTCCGCCCAGTAGGGTCTTCGCGTCGTCCGAGACCACAACCTTGGCGTAGGTGCCGGCCACCGCGTCGTTGAAGACCACTTCAAGAGCGCCCTCGGTGGCACCGTGCGCATCACCGAAGCTCGCGACGTCCACGCCGAGCAGCTTCAGCTTCGTCGAGGTGTCGGCGCCGGGGAAGGTCGCCGTGCCACCGAGCAAGCGATCGGCCACGACCTCGGCCATGGCGTAGCCGGGTGCGACGAGGCCGTAGACCATCCCGTCGACACACGCGCATTCGCCGATGGCGTAGATGTTCTCGTCGTCCGTGCGGCAACCTTCGTCCACCACAACGCCACCACGCGCGCCGGTGGTCAGACCGATTTGCCTGGCCAGGTCGTCACGTGGACGGATACCGGCGGAGAACACGACCACGTCCACGTCGAGCTCGACGCCGTTGGTCAGCTTGGCGACCATCCGGTCACCGTCCCGCTCGATCACCTCGGCGGAGGTTCCAGTGTGGACGGTCAGGTCCAGCTTCTGCACCAGGTTCTTGAGCAACCCGGCGCCGCCGTCGTCGACCTGGATCGGCATCAGCCGGGGCGCGAGCTCGACCACGTGCGGCGAAAGCCCCATACCGCGCAAGGCATTCGCGGCCTCTAGGCCGAGCAGGCCGCCGCCGAGCACCATCCCTGCCCGCCTACCAGGACGATCGGCTTTCTCGACGGCCGCCCGTATGGCGTCGAGATCGTCGATCGTCCGGTAGACGAAGCACCCCGGCAGCTCCCGGCCGGGAACGGGTGGCACGAACGGGTTCGAGCCGGTGGCAAGGACCAGCGCGTCGTAGTTGACGCGCTCGCCCTTGCTCGTGATGACTTCCCGCTTCTCGCGGTCGATCTCCAGTGCGCTCTCGCCAAGCCTGATGTTGACGCCGTCGATGTCCGGCAGCATCAGGTCATCAGCGTTCCACGTGTCCACATAGGAGGACAGAGCGACCCGGTCGTACGCCGGGCGTGGTTCCTCGGCGAGCACTTCGATTCGCCATGCGCCGTCCACGTCCCGGTCCCGCATCGCCTGAGCCAGGCGATGACCGACCATCCCGTATCCGACGACGACCAATGTCCGCGTCATACCGCTGTGTCCTCCCTGTTGGGCACGTTCCCCATGCTGGGTCGTGAGCGTGTCGAACCGGGTTCTGCCGTGTTTCCGGCGCGTTAAAGGAATCTCCCGCCGCAGGTCAAACGCCTGAGAGGGCCGGCTCCGTGGTCTTGACCGAGGACGGTTTGCGCAGGTAGACCGCCCACGTGACAACAAAACAGATTCCGTAGAAGACCAGGAACGCCACGAACGCGGGAACTCCGGTCTTCGCGGTCATGAAGGACTCACGGAACGCCAGGTTGATGAACACACCGCCCAGCGCGCCGATCGCCCCTGCCAAGCCGATCAGGGCGCCGGAAAGCCGCCTGGCCCGCACCAACGCGGTCTTCTCGTCGGCACCTGCCTCGATCGCGGACTGGGCCTTGGCGCGGAAGATCGCCGGGATCATCTTGTAGGTGGATCCGTTGCCGAGCCCGGAGAACACGAACAACGAAATGAACCCGGCGACGAACAGCGGCAGCGACTTCATGTTCGATGCGACGATCGTCACACCGGTCCCCGCGGCCAGCGCGAGGAACGTCCACAGGGTGACTTTCGCACCACCGACCCGGTCGGCGAGCCACCCGCCGACTGGCCTGATCAACGAACCGACCAACGGCCCGAGGAATGTCAGCGACGCCGCCTGCAACGGTGTGCGGCCGAACTGGTTCTGCAGCACGAGACCGAAGGCGAAGCTGTACCCGATGAACGACCCGAAAGTGCCGATGTAGAGGAACGACATCACCCAGGACTGCCGGTCCTTGACAACCTCACGAAGGGCTTTGGTGTCACCACTCATCGTGCTCAGGTTGTCCATGAACAGCATCGCGCCGATCGCCGCCAGGATGAGCAACGGCATGTAGATGTACAGGATGATCCGCGGCGCGCTCGGGCCAGCCGTGCTGATCACCACCAGGCCGATCACCTGGATCGCTGCCACACCAAGGTTTCCGCCGCCCGCGTTGAGGCCGAGCGCCCAGCCTTTCTTGCGCTCAGGGAAGAAGGCGTTGATGTTGGCCATCGACGAGGCGAAGTTCCCACCACCGACGCCACCCAGCGCGGCGATGAGCATGAACGTGCCCAGCGATGTGCCCGGCTGCATCACGACCGCGGCGAGGACCGCGGGGATGAGCAGCAGGCCGGCCGAGAAGATCGTCCAGTTGCGGCCGCCGAACTTCGCGGGCGCGAAGGTGTACGGGATCCGGATCAGCCCACCGACCACCGTCGGCGTCGACACGAGGAGGAACTTGTCGGCCGCGGACAAGCCGTATTCCGGTCCCATGAACAGGACCATCACCGACCACAGTGTCCAGATCGAGAAGCCGAGGTGCTCGGCGAAAATCGAGAACCACAGATTGCGCGAGGCGATCTTGCGGCCGCCGTTGTCCCAGAACGTCTGGTCCTCCGGCTCCCACTGGTCGATCCACCGTCCACCGATGCGCTTCATGTTCTTCCTTTACGTCGTGGTCGAGAGCCAGTCAGCAATGCCGCACACCGCATCGCGGCAGCTGCCGCATCCCGTCGTCGCCCTCGTTGCCGACGCCAGGTCTGTCACGTCCGTGGCGCCCGCTCGCCAAGCCGTGACCAACTGCGCTTTTGTGACCGAGTTGCAGCGGCACACCAAAGCGGTGCCGGGCAACTCGGAAGGACTACCCGCAGGCGTCGCCTCCGATGGCAACGCCCGTCCCAAAAGGACCGCGAGCCGGTCCGACGGAACCGGCACCCGGCTGTCGTACAACTGGGTGATTGTGGCGGCCGCGTCCGGGGCACCGATGACGATCGCACCGGCGACACGGTCCTGTTTGACGACGAGCTTGGCATAACGACCGCGCGTCGGGTCGTTGAGGCACAAGACTTCCGCGTCTTCGGCGTCGGTGTCGACGTGCACCTCACCCAGTGCCGCCAGGTCGACGTCACGCGCCTTGAGCCGCGTGACCACCGGTGTTCCCCGGTACCGCTTGGCAACGTTCTTGCCAGTCAACAGGTCGGCCAGTACGTCGGCCTGCTCCCATGCCGATTGCACAAGGCCTGCCATGGTTCCTGGGTGCTGTGCGCAGTCGCCGATCGCGTGGATGCGGGGATCGCTGGTACGCAGGCAGTCGTCGATCAGGACGCCTCTGTCGACGGCGATTCCCGCCTTGACGGCCAGATCGATCTCCGGCTTCACGCCCGCTGTGACCACGACCATGTCCGCGGGCACCAAGCCGTCTTCGAGCTTCAAGCCGTCGCCTGGGACGTAACCGTTCACCTTGGCGTCCAGCTTGACCTCGACGCCCAATGTGGACAGTTGCTTGGCGAGGACCTTGCCGCCCGCTTGATCGAGCTGGCGTTCCATCAGGTGACCGACCGGGTGCACGACTGTCACCTGGCAGCCCCGGCCAACCAGCCCACGCGCGGCTTCGATGCCGAGCAATCCTCCGCCCAGCACGGCAACCGGTGCACCAGGGCGCGCGGCCGCAAGAATTCCTTCGCAGTCGTCGAGTGTGCGGAAGGTATGCACACCAGGGGCGTCCGGGAACAAACCTTCGACCGGCGGGATCCACGACCGGCTGCCAGTCGCCAGAACCAGTGTGTCGTAACCGATCGTGCTGCCGTCGGTGAGGGTCACCTTGCGGGTGTCCCGGTCGATTTCCGTGACACTCACGCCAAGCCGGACCCTGTCGTGCCATTCCTGGCCGTGCAGGGTGACGTTCTCGGCCTTCATCGTCCCGGCGACCACTCCGGACAGCAGCACCCGGTTGTACGCCAGGTGTTGCTCCTCACCGAGGATGGTCAGGGATACGCGTTCGCCTTCCGGGTCGCGCCGCAGGATTTCCTCGGCGAGCCGGGAACCGGCCATGCCGTATCCGGCGATGACGATCTGACGTGGGCTCATGCTTCCCCCCAGGGGGCTAGTCGGACCGCGCAGACTTTGAACTCCGGCATCCGGCTGGTCGGGTCGAGAGCCGGATTGGTCAATCGGTTCGCACTGTTCTCACCGGGAAAGTGAAACGGGAGGAAGACCGTGTCCGGACGCATGGACGGCACACACCGCACGCGCGCCTGGACTTCGCCGCGGCGCGACTCGACCTTCGCCATGTCGCCGTTGGTCAACCCGGCACGCTCGGCCGTGTCCGGGTGAACCTCTACATAGGACTCCGGTACGGCCTTCATCAGGTCGTCGATCCGGCGGGTCTGCGCCCCGGACTGGTAGTGCGCGAGGACGCGTCCTGTTGTCGCCCTGAGCGGGAATTCGTCGTCCGGCGGTTCGGCCGGTCCTTTGTGGTCGACCGGGATGAACCTGGCTTTGCCGTCCGGGTGGGCGAATTCGTCCTCGAAGAGCCGGGGTGTTCCGGGATGTTCCCGGGATGGCACCGGCCAGTGCAGGGCTTCGCCGTCCCGAAGGCGGGCGTACGTGATGCCCGAGTAGTCCGCGATCCCGCCTTCGGATGCCTTGGCGAGCTCGTCGAAGACTTCCTCGGGGATGGTCGGGAAGGCCTTGGCCGGTGAGCCCAGCCGGATTGCCAGCTCCTGCAGGACTTCCAGGTCCGACCGGACCTCCTGCGGCGGTCGCAGCGCCGGGCGGCGGTGCAGGACGCGGCCTTCGAGGCTGGTCAGCGTGCCTTCTTCTTCGGCCCACTGGGTGACCGGCAGGACGACGTCAGCGAGCGCGGTCGTCTCGTTGGGCACGAAGTCGGCCACTACCAGCAGGTCCAGGGCCTTCAGGCGTTCGGTGACGTGCGTCGCGCGCGGGGCGGAGACGACTGGGTTGCTGCCGAAGACGAGCAGGCCTTTCGGCCCGTGCGGGCGGCCCAGCGCGTCGAGCAGTTCGTATGCCGACCGGCCGGGCCCGGGTAAAGAGTCCGGGTCCACACCCCACACTCCGGCGACGTGCGCTCGTGCCTCGGGGTCGTCGATCTTGCGGTAACCCGGGAGCTGGTCGGCTTTCTGGCCGTGCTCGCGGCCGCCTTGGCCGTTTCCTTGCCCGGTCAGGCATCCGTAGCCGCTGCCCGGCTTTCCCGGCAGTCCCAGCGCAAGCGCGAGGTTGATCCAGGCGTTGACCGTATCCGTTCCGCTCGCGTGCTGTTCCGTGCCACGCGCGGTGAGAATGTAGGCGTTCTTCGCTTTCGCGAGCATCCTTGCCACAGCACGCTGATCTGTCGCCGATACGCCTGTGACGCGCTCCACACGCTCTGGCCACCACGCGGCTGCGATACGCCAGGCATCCGCGAAACCGTGAGTTCTCTGTTCGATGTAATCCTGCTCGGCGTATCCCTCGCTGAACACCGCGTGCAGAATTCCCAGCGCCAGTGCGAGATCAGTGCCAGGCGCCGGCTTCAGGTGCAGCATGGCGCGCTCGGCGGTGGCCGTGCGACGGGGATCCACAACGATCAGACCGGCCTTGATGTGCTGCATGAACGGCGGCATGGTCTCCGCCGGGTTGGCCCCGACCAGCAGGATCATGTCCGCGTCGTCGAGGTCGGTGACGGGGAAGGGCATCCCGCGGTCCACACCGAACGCCTTGTTGCCCGCAGCGGCAGCCGAGGACATGCAGAACCGGCCGTTGTAGTCGATCTGTGACGTCCTCAGCGCGACCCGAGCGAATTTGCCGAGCGCGTAGGCCTTCTCATTGGTGAGTCCGCCACCGCCGAAGATGGCCATGCCGTCACGGCCGTGTTCCCCTTGGATGCGCTCGATCCGCTCGGCCACGAAGTCCAACGCCGTGTCCCAGCTCACAGGTTTGCCGTGCAGCAACGGTTTCGTGAGCCTGACCGGATTGGACAGCAACGCCCCAGACGTCCAACCCTTCTGGCACAACCCACCGCGGTTCGTGGGGAACTCTCGTGGCGTGACCAGGGCACCCTCCAGCGTCATCCCGCACTGCAAGGCACAGTACGGGCAATGCGTCTCAGTGCTCTTGGTCGTCACTCGAAGAACGCTAAGGAGCCGTTGTTACCTAGGGATGCGTCCGTGTTTCGACTGTGCGACATTGCCTGCTCAGCGGGACATAATTCGCCGTGAGGTGCTAAAGGAGCTGGTCGACCTGTTCGGCGACGCGGGCAAGGCCCTTCAACGACTCCGCAGTTGAACGCGGGTGCAACGCGTGTACGGCCAGGCGGAAGAGCAACGCCTGGAGCATGGTCTGCGGCCACTCGGCAAGGTGAGACCACCGGCCGATGATGCCATCGTCGGCGCCACCCCACGCCAACGCGTCCACGACAACGACGGCGGCAGCCCACTCCGGTGGCCGCCAGTAAGGCCGGAAATCGATCAGCCCGGGATCAGCGTCCCCGACAAAGAGGACGTTGCCGAACAGGTCACCGTGCACGACCTGCTTGGTGAGCTTGGCCGGCTTCTGCTTGGCGTTCAGTTCGGCGAAGAGCTCGCCACCCCGGTCGGGCTTCAACGGCATCTCCAGCTCACCGCTGGAGACACGGTCGGCGACGGCGAAGACGTCCTGACGGGCGTCGATGAACCGCGGCCTCGGCAGACTCTTCAGCGCTTCGTGCAGCGTGAGCGAGACGGAGATGACCTCGTCGTGCCGCGGCTCGGCATGGCCCTCGATGAACCGGTACGCCGCCCACCCACCGACGACCCACCGGCCGTCCGTGCTCCTTAACGGACGCCCGATGCGCAGCCCGGGGACGTGCAGGTCGCCCAGGGCCTTCGCGACCCATGCGGCTTCGGCGGGACTGCTGGCCGGCTTGAAGGCGCCGTCCCCGCATCGCCACATCGGACCGGCGTCAATCAACTCCGGCTCCGCGTCCCTGGCGCCGAACGCGGCGCGGACGTGTGGTGGAGGCGGCTTCGGAGTACCCATCGGCAGGCACGCTACCGCGTCCCGGCAAGATTTCCGCCCCCGCCACGCCTTTGACGCGATGGTGTCCGGGCCGACCTGGTCATCCTGGTGAGTGGTCCGGCCGGTTGGCACCGGCCGGACCACTCACGAGGCACAGCTCAGTACGTCGGCAGGCTGGGATCAACGTCGCGGGCCCAGCCAAGGACACCGCTGCCCACGTGCACCGCGTCGGCAAATCCGGCCTTGTGCAATGCGGCCAGCGCCTCAGCCGACCGGGCACCCGACTTGCAGTGCAGGACGATTGGCTTGTCCTGCGGCAACTCCGCCAATGCCTCGCCGGACAGAATCCGGTCCTTCGGAATCAGCACCGCGCCTGGGATCGCCACGATTTCGTACTCGTGCGGCTCGCGGACGTCGATCAGGGCGAAGTTGTCGCCCCGGTCGAACTTCTCCTTCAGCTCGCGCGGGGTGATCGTCGAACCCGCCGCCGCCTTCTGCGCGTCGTCCGACACCACGCCGCAGAACGCCTCGTAGTCGATCAACTCCGTGATCTTCGGGCTCTCCGGGTCCTTGCGGATCTTGATCGTCCGGTAGGACATCTCCAGTGCGTCGTAGACCATCAAGCGACCCAGCAGCGGCTCGCCGATGCCGGTCAGCAGCTTGATCGCCTCGGTCACCATGATCGAACCGATCGAGGCGCACAGCACGCCGAGCACTCCGCCTTCCGCGCAGGACGGGACCATGCCCGGGGGCGGCGGCTCGGGGTAGAGGTCGCGGTAGTTCAGGCCCTGTCCGTTCGGTGCGTCTTCCCAGAAGACGCTCACCTGGCCTTCGAACCTGAAGATCGAGCCCCAGACGTACGGCTTGCCCAGCAGCACGGCGGCGTCGTTCACCAGGTACCGGGTCGCGAAGTTGTCCGTGCCGTCCAGGATCAGGTCGTAGTCACGGAAGATGTCGAGCGCGTTCTCCGAGTTCAGGTGCGCCTCGTGCAGGTTCACCTTGACGAACGGGTTGATCTCCGCGATCGACTCGCGGGCCGACACCGCCTTCGGCTTGCCCACGTCCGACACGCCGTGGATCACCTGGCGCTGCAGGTTCGACTCGTCCACCACGTCGAAGTCCACGATTCCGAGCGTGCCGACTCCCGCGGCCGCCAGGTACAGCAGCGCCGGGCTGCCCAGGCCGCCTGCACCGACGACCAGCACGCGAGCGTTCTTCAGTCGCTTCTGACCGTCGACTCCAACATCTGGGATGATCAGGTGCCTGCTGTAGCGGGCCACCTCGTCCTTGGTCAGCTCCGCAGCGGGCTCTACCAGCGGCGGCAGCGAACTACTGGGCATCGACTCCTCCTAAGCGTCCTGCCCAATCCAACACCGCGCAGGGCCGGAACCTTCCGTTTGCCCACATTCCGGGACGGCGGTCAGCCGGTGGCCGGCTTCCCCTGCGGGTTGGGCCACGGGTTGATCTTGCAGACCTTCCCGTCCGCCTTCACCGGGTCCCGTGTGCCCGGGACTGCGTCGTTGAGCTGGGCAACGTAGTCGTTGTTCACGCCGAACGTCTGCTGCATCATCACCGGCGCCAGCCCGTCGGCCTGCGCGCAGCCTTCATGGCCACGGCCGAACGCGTGACCAACTTCATGGTTGATGGCGTAGACCCGGTAGCTGCCGATGTCCCCGTTGAACGCCAACGCGCCACGCACCCAACGGGCCAGGTTGATGACAACCCTGCCGTCGCGGGACAACCGGCATGACGACTCGTACGGAATCGTGCGCCCACAGAGTTTGTGGGTTGTCTCGGGCGTGGTCAGCGAGATCCGGACCTGCGGCTTGTCCGCGACGCGTTGCACGGCGATCCGGGGGTCGCTGGTCCAGCCGCGCGGCTCGGCCAGTGTCTTGTCGACCAGACCGGCGAACGCGTCGTCCCCGCCGCCCATCTCGGCGGCGTTGATGCCGTTCTCGACTTCGATCGTGTACGTGTACGTCTGCTTGGTTCCCTGGCCGACCTTCGGGCCGTTGCCTGGGATCACCCGGAAGGTCCCGGCGCCTGCCTGCGTGAACTCGCTGCCGGGGGGCAGTTCCGCGGTCGGGATCTTGGCGTCGATCGGGGTCACCGGCTTCTCGGTGGCGTCCGGCGTGTCCGTCGGCACTTCGTTGGTGCCGCCGAGAGTTTCCGGTTGTTGCACGCCGTTCGACGCCTGCGCCTCGCCGGGCGGCCCGGCTTTGGTGGTGTCCCACACCACGAGCGCGGTGATCACCAGCAAGATCGGGATCGCGTACAGCCGCCACCCGTAGACGGCCAGCAGGCCGCGCTTCTTGACCGGCGGGAGCCGCCGGAAGGACTCCTCGGCGTTCTGCTCGTCCGGTTGCCACGCCGCGGCGAGCGGTTCGCCGGACACGCGGCGGGCACCACGCTCATACCGATCATCACCCGCGCGGCGGCCAAGCGGTCCACGCGGTGCTCCGGAGCGTGACCTTTTCGGCGGCGAGACGTCTCCTCCTTGGGTCTTCCGGCTCACGGCATACAGGGTGCCACATCACTCTCTGATAACGAATGCGCGACTCGGCGACTACCAGGTTCCGTTTCGTTCGGCCTCGAAAAGGCCGAGCGCGGCCCGGGCGACCGTCTCTGGCCGCTCCATTTGCGCCACATGACCGGTTCGCGGCAGCACCAGCAGCCGCCCCCTCGGCAGTAGCCGGGCGGTTCGTGGGGCCTTACGCACAGTGACCAGCTTGTCCTCGGCGCCCCAGATCACGAGCGTCGGCGCGGTGATCTGCGGGACGATCCGCCACAACGACTGGGACGGCGGCACGAGCCACGCCCGGAACAGCCCGAGCGTCGTGGCCATCAAGGCCTGCGCGGCCCACGCGATCTTGGCGCGCTCGGCGAACTCGGCCGCTGTCTCCTCCATCCGGTGCGGCGGGACGAGCGACGGGTTCGCGAAACACAGCTTGACCAGCTGGTGAGCGCGTTGCATCGGCGTCAGCGCGGCGAGCTGGCGGCGGAAGCGCGACCCGACGAACGGCAACATCGCGAACGGAATCCGTGGGTCGGACATCCGGTTCGGGAACGGCCGCAGGTCCGGCACGGCGGGCGAGACCAGGGTCAACGTCTTCACCAGGTCGGGATGCCGTGCCGCGAGGAGCATCGACACCGCGCCGCCCATCGAGTTGCCGAACAGGTGCACTGGTCCGTGATCCAGGCCACGCATGAACTTGGCCAGCGTCTCGACGTGGTCGGCAAGATCGAACCGGTACCCGGCTGGCGGCTCGGACTGCCCCGCACCGGGCAGGTCCACCGCTATCCCCTGCGCGTGCAGCGACAGCTGGGCGGCCAGATCTGTCCAGTTCTTCGACGACCCGCCGAGGCCGTGCACGTAGACCGCCGTCTCGTCGGCCGGGCCCGGTGTCCTGCGGATATGCAGCCGCACGCCGCCCGCTTCGACGTGCTCACCCGGCCACGGCAGCCGAGTGGTGTCCAGTGGCGGGCGCGGCGCGTCGGACAGCGGAACTCGGGTCAGCGGGACCCGCTCACTGGTGACGTCCATCCGTCCAGTGTGCATGCGCGCCGCGACATCTTCGTGAGGACGAATATCGAGACGCCGGTTCGCCCGACATACCGGCGAGTAAGGTTTGTGGCGGAGCGAGGAGGCCGTATGTCGGAAACGATCCAGCAGGGCACGAAGAGCGCGAGACTGCCCCGGACTGCCCGGCGCGCGCAGCTGCTTGCAGCGGCGCAGGACGTGTTCGCCGCCAACGGCTACCACGCTGCCGCGATGGACGAGATCGCCGAGCGCGCGGGCGTCAGCAAGCCCGTGCTCTACCAGCACTTTCCCGGCAAGCTCGAGCTGTACATGGCGCTGCTGCAGACCCACGCCGACGAGCTGATCGCGGGCGTGACCGGTGCGCTCGAGTCCACCACCGACAACAAACTGCGGGTTCAGGCGGCCGTCGGCGCGTATTTCGACTTCGTCGACAGCGAAGGCGAAGCGTTCCGGCTAGTGTTCCAGTCGGACATCCGGGGCGAACCGGTCGTGCACGACACCATCGAGCGCGCGACCAAGGCCTGCGTGGACGCCATCACCGCGACCATCACCGCTGACGCAGGTCTGGACGAGGAGCGGGCGCGGCTGCTCGCGGTCGGTCTGGTCGGCGCCAGCCAGGTCGCGGCCCAGTCGTGGCTGGCCAGCAACCGTCCGATCGACAAGGCCGAGGCGGTCAAGCTGATCTCGACGCTGGCGTGGCGCGGCATCGGTGGCGGGTACCCGCTCCAGCCGCATTCCTGACCTTCACACAAGTCGAGCCCGCGTCGCCCGCGGGCTCGACTTGTGTTCGAATCAGCGGCTGACCAGGAACGACGCCTTCCACCAGCGCATGCCCGGCGCGCCGACCAGCCCGGCCTCGTCGAGGAACTTCATGATCCGCTCGCCGGACCACCGCAGCGTCTCCTGGTGGTGCGGGTTGCGCAGAGCGACCTGGGCAGCGTGCTTCGGGTCGAGCCCGACAGCCTTGTAGACACGTGGGTTGATCAGGCTTCGGGTGATCGCGAACGCCACGATCGCGATCAGGAAGCGCTGGTACGGCAGCTCCCACTTGCGCAGGTTCTTCATGCCGCGCACCACTTCCTGGCGGGCGAACGTGACGTGCCGGGCCTCTTCGAGCACGTGGATCCGGTTGACCATGCGGACCAGCGGCTGGATGTTCTCGTCAGCCATGCTCTCGCGCTGGATGCGGTCGAGGATCTCCTCGGCGATCAGGATCGAGCCGTACAGCGCGGGGCCGTAACCGATCACCGGCAGCAGCTTGCCCAGCTGCCTGAGGATCGGCGGCGGGCCGTACGCGGGCGCGCCGACTCGCTCGATGGCGCGCGCGAACATCGTCGAGTGCCGGCATTCGTCGGCGATCTCGGTGAGCGCGTACTGGGCGTGCCTCGTGGTCGGGTCGATCCGGTAGACCTCCTTGAGCAGCATCTGCATCAGCAGGACCTCGAACCAGATGCCGTTGCTGGCGACGCTGGCGACCTCGTGCTTGCCCAGCTCGATCCGCTGCTCGGGCGTCAGCTGGTCCCACAGTTCGGTGCCGTACAAGGAAATCCGGTGGTCGGGCGCGTACCGCATGCCTTGCTTGAGCGGCGCGGCCCAGTCGATGTCGACCTCGGGGTCGTAGAACTTGTCGGCCGACGAGTTCAGCAGTCGCTCGGCGGTCTTCTCGCGATCGGAACCCTCGGCAACTCGCAACGCGCGGCTCATCGGAACACCCCTTTAAGCGTTACCGGAAGTAACAGTTACTTCTGGTAGCATGCAGCCGCATGGGCGAACGTGTCAAGGGACAAGGCGACGCACGGCGTGAGCGGTGGCGCGAACACCGGGCCGCCCGCCGCGAGGAGTTCGTCGAAGCGGCGCTTCGCGCACTGGACGAACACGGCCCCGACCTGGGCATGGAGCACGTCGCACAGGCGGCGGGCGTGACCAAACCCGTGCTCTACCGGCACTTCACGGACAAAGCGGACCTCTTCGTCGCACTGGGACAACGGGGCACGGAGATCCTGTTCGAGCGACTGATCCCAGCGATCAACCGCGAAGAAGCCCCGGTGCCGCGGATCCGCAAGAGCCTCGACGCGTTCTTCAGCGTGATCGAGGACTACCCGAACCTCTACCGGCTGCTGGCCCGCCGGTCCTTCGGCGACCGTCCGGTGGACTCAGACCCGGTGCGCGAGGACAAAGAACTGATCGCCGCGGCACTGACAAGCCTGCTCGGTGACTACATGCGCGCCTTGAACCTGGACTCCGGCGCGGCCGAACCCTGGGCGTACTCGATCGTCGGCATGGTGCAGACCACCGGTGAATGGTGGCTGGAACGCCGCTCGATGACCCGCGACGCCGTCGTCGAATACCTCACCACGATCATCTGGGCCGCGATCGACGGATTCCTGCGGCAGCACAACGTGCAGATCGCCCCGGACAAACCCTTCGAAGTGAACAAAGTGGTCCAGTTGAGGAGAATCCAGTGAGCGACGAAGAGGGCTACACCGGTCCGGCGACCTTGCTGGTCGGTGAGAAAGAAGTCACCGTCGAGGTGGAGCTGCGCGGCTACTTCCAGCCGATCGACGGCTACTACCACTGGTATGGCCGGATCCAGGAGAACGCTGAACTCTCGTCGCTGGCCGGCGGGAAGAAGACCGCGGCCCGGGTGAAGACCCCGCAGGGCGAGGCCACGGCCGAAGTGTCCGATCCGGACCCGTGGAATCGCTACCGGATCACGGGGACGAGCAGGCCTCCGTTCACAACGGACCTGACGGCGGCCAAGTAGGCCCCAGCCCGATTCGCGAACGGACCGTTCGCGCGGGATGGCTGGCACATGGCCTAGGTGAAACTTCGCCCCCGAAGTGACCGCTGTGGCCGCTTCGGGGGCGAAAAGGTGCTTCAGACCTTGACCGAGAAGCCCACCTTGCGGGTGTCGGCGGTGCCGATCTCCACGTAAGCCACCCGGGACGCCGGGATGATGTAACGACGGCCCTTGTCGTCGACCAGGGTGAGCTGGCCCGCGGGGTTCTTCAGCGCGTCGGCCACCAGCGCCTCAACCTCGTCGGGCGACAGGTTGCTCGTGAGGAGCAGCTCCCTTGGGCTGTCCACCACGCCGATCTTGACCTCCACGCTGACCTCCAGCTTGTGCCTCTTTGGTGATGACGAAAGGTTATCCGAGTCCGAGCGCGGTCATCCGCTTGCCGTGCGCCTGCTGCAACCGCCGGAACAACGCCGCGATGCCCGCGAGGTCGCCCGAGCCCGTCACGATCAACTCCGTCAGCCCGTCCCGTTCCGCCACGATGTACTGGGCCTGCGTCAATCCTTCGCCCAGCAGCCGTCGGCCCCACAGCGTCAGTCTGTCGCGCAGCGTCCGGTCCGCTTCGCACGCCGCGCGGACTTCGCGCTCAGCGAACGCCGAGTGCCCTGTGTCGGCCAACACATCGAGCACGAGTTCCTTCGTCGACTCGTCCAGCCAGTTCGCCAGCTGGCTGTAGAGGTCCGCCGCGAGGCCGTCGAACACGTAGGCCTTCACGATCGACTCGTGCCAGCTGCGTGGCGGTGTCGACGCGTGGAACGCCTCGAAGTGCTGGATGAACGGCTCCATCGCCTCCGTCGGCTGTACGCCGTGCGCGGTGAGGTACTGCTCGATCTTGCTGTAGTGCCCGATCTCGGCTGCCGCCATCACCGACAGCGCCGCGCGCCCTGCCAGGGTCGGCGCGCTGCGGGCGTCCTCCGCCAGCCGGTCGAACGCGGAAAGCTCGCCGTAGGCCAGCACGCCCAGTAGATCAACAACTCCATCCTGCAGCCGTGCGGAGTCCACCACAGAATCAGCCTCGCTCATGGCGGTGAGCGTAACGGCAGGACATCCCAGGTAGACTCGGTGTGACGCCCGGCGTACCCAACGCCGTGAGGCGACGTTGTATGACAGTGGCGGTCAAGCCCGTCACGTGGAGGGTGTGTGCACGCCACGCTGGCCCTCCCGCGCAGGCGCCCCAGCGCCCAGCAGCGGTCGAGCGGCCCAACCAGGGCAGTGCGCACTGGTAAAGAGAGGCGATCACCCTGAGTTCTACCCATAACGAGAATCTGGATCCGGTAGCGCTGGAGCACAGCGAAGCCGGCGTTCCGGACACTGACACTTCCCACCCGCTGCAGGCAGGCGCACCGGTCAGGGGCGACTCCCCGACCTTCGCCGAGTTCGGCGTCCGTGACGAGATCGTCAAGGCGCTGTCGGCTGCGGGCATCGACCGCACGTTCGCCATCCAGGAACTGACGCTCCCGCTGGCCATGTCCGGCGACGACATCATCGGCCAGGCCCGGACCGGGATGGGCAAGACCCTCGGGTTCGGCGTCCCGCTGCTGCACCGCCTGGCCACGCCGGGTGACGGCACCCCGCAGGCCCTTGTCGTCGTGCCGACGCGTGAGCTTTGTCTCCAGGTCACCCACGACCTCACCGACGCGAGCAAGCACCTCGGTGTGAAGATCCTGTCGATCTACGGCGGCCGTCCGTACGAGCAGCAGATCTCGGCGCTGCGCAAGGGCGTCGACGTCGTGGTCGGCACCCCTGGCCGCCTGCTTGACCTGGCTGAACAGCGTCACCTGGTGCTCGGCAAGGTCCGTTCGTTGGTACTGGACGAAGCGGACGAGATGCTCGACCTCGGCTTCCTGCCGGACATCGAGCGGATCCTCGGGATGGTGCCCGACGAGCGGCAGACCATGCTGTTCTCGGCCACGATGCCCGGCCCGATCATCACGCTGGCGCGGACGTTCCTGCACCAGCCGACCCACATCCGGGCCGAGGAGAACGACCAGGGCGCGATCCACGAGCGCACCCGTCAGTTCGTCTACCGCGCGCACTCCATGGACAAGGAGGAGATCGTCGCCCGTGCCCTGCAGTCCGAGAGCCGCGGCTTGACGATGATCTTCGCCCGGACCAAGCGGACGGCCCAGAAAGTCGCCGACGACCTGGCCGAACGCGGGTTCGCGGCCGCTGCCGTGCACGGTGACCTTGGTCAGGGCGCCAGGGAGAAGGCGCTGCGCGCGTTCCGGACCGGCAAGGTGGATGTGCTGGTCGCGACCGATGTGGCCGCTCGCGGTATCGACATCGACGACGTCACGCACGTGATCAACTTCCAGTGCCCTGAGGACGAGCAGACCTACGTGCACCGGATCGGCCGCACCGGCCGGGCCGGGCGCACCGGTGTCGCGATCACGCTGGTCGACTGGGACGAGGAGTACCGCTGGAAGTCCATCAGCGACGCACTCGTCCTCGACATGCCCGAGCCGGTCGAGACGTACTCCACGTCCGAGCACCTCTACGCCGACCTGGGCATTCCCGCGGACGCGACCGGCAGGCTGCCGGAGGACATGCAGACCCGCGCGGGCTTGGACGCCGAGCAGGAGGAAGACCTCACGGGCGGCAAGAAGCGCCGTCGGCGTAGTGGCGGCACCACGCGCACCCGTACCTCGTCGCGCACGAAGGAGACGCGCACGAAGGAAGCGCCGTCGGGTGACGGCGAGGAGCGTCCGCCACGGCAGCGCAGGCGCCGCCGGGCAGGCGAGGAAGTCACCGCGACGGCGGAAGAGGCACCAAAGGCCCCGGAGACCGCCGAGAAGGCCGCTGACAAGCCACGACGCCAGCGCACGCGACGCCGCAGCGGTGTCGAGGTGGTCCGTGACGCGGGCGAAACCTCGTGAGTACCGTGAAGTAAGGACTTTGCGAGCTTCTCGAGGAGGACGACGTGCCGGAGACCGCCGAGCACGACGGGCACGGCACGACCGTCTCCGGCGAGGATGTCCTCGCCGGAGAGGTCCACGATGACCCGCCCCGGCCACCGCGCACGTCGTTTCACCGGCGCCGCGACTTCATCGCGGTCGCGCTCATCGTTGTCGCGGTGGTCGCCGGCTGGGCGCTGATCGGCACCACCAGCGACTTCGCCGCGACGTCGTCGCAGACCGCGTCCGGCGAGGTCGAGACTCCCGAAGAGCCCAGCACCTTGCCGCCGTCGTTCGGTGAAGCGTGGCGCGCGCCGAGTGGCGCGACTCCGATCCCTGTCGCCGTCGGCCCGACCGTGGTCACGGGTGACGGCAACGAGGTCGTCGGTCGCGAGCCGTACTCCGGCAAAGTGCGCTGGCGCTATGCCCGCGACATTCCACTGTGTACGGTCGGCGAAGGCTTCAACGACGCGATCGCGCTGTTCAGCAAGCCGGACAATTCGCTGCCGTCCACCGATCCTGGCAAGAAGGGCAACTGCAGCGAGGTGACCTCGCTCAAGGCGGCCACTGGCGAGCGGGACCGCCAGCGCAACGGCGACGCCGAATTGGACACCCAGTTGTTGTCCGACGGCTCGCACGTGACCACAACGGGCAAGCGCCTGCTCAACACCTGGCGCAACGATCTCGTGCAGACCATGGAGTACGGCCAGGTGCCGGACATGGTGAACCCGGACAAGCAGCCGCGCGTCGGTTGCATGTACGGATCGATCGCGGTGACGCCGGGCCGGATCGGCGTGATCGAACGATGCCCAGCCGCGAGCGACCCGGCAGTGACTGGCGACGACCGGCTCACCGTCTACAACCCAGAGGGCAAGGAAAACGAGAGCGACACGCCGATTGTCGCCTTCAGCAACACGGTAGGCGGTTCTCGTGCGCGAATCATCGCGATGAACCAGACCTACACCGCGATCGCGCTGCCCGACCCGTCCCGGATCCTGGTGTACGACAACGAAGGCAACAAGATCCAGGAGTACCCGGTCGCGGTCCCCGATTCCGACTTCGCCGGTGATCCCGCGCACGGCGTCGTCCCGGTCACCAAGGGAACCGACGCGCTGTTCTGGTTCACCGGCACCCGCACGATCGCACTGTCCACAACGGATCTGCGGCCACTGTGGACGGTCGAGAACACTCTCGGGTCCGGTGCGGTGTTCGCCGGCTACCTGTTGCTACCGGTAAAGGACGCATACCTGGTGACCGATCAAGTGACCGGCGCGCGTGTCGCGCAGACACCAGTGAACCGCGACGAGTACAACGGTCCCGTGCAGATGTCCACCCTCGGCCCCATGGTGCTCGAACAGCGTGGGCCGACATTGGTCGCACTCCGATGACGCCGTCCCAGGTCAGCCCGCACGGCGCCAAACGAGTCGACCTGCCCGGCCGGTACGGCCCGCTGGCCGCGTTGCGCCGTCCGGTGCCCGGCCAAGGCCCGATCGCCTTGCTGGTACCGGGTTACACCGGGTCCAAAGAGGACTTCGTGCCGCTGATCGACCCGATCGCCGACGCCGGGATCGAACCGATCGCGATCGACCTGCCGGGACAGTACGAATCTGTCGGACCGGTGGAACTGGACGCGTACTTGCCAGCGGCGCTCGGCGGATTGATCGCCGAACTGGTCGGCAAGCTGGCCGCGGACGGACGGCCGATTCTCCTGCTGGGGCATTCCTACGGCGGGCTGGTTTCGCGCGGCGCCGTGTTGGCCGGGACGCCGATTCGCGGGTTGACGCTGCTCAGCAGCGGGCCCGAGGAGTTGCCAGTCGGGCCGCGGCGCAAGATGCTCGAGTTGGCCGAGCCCGTACTGCGCGAGCACGGCATCGAGACGCTGGCCGAGTTCCGTCGGGCGATGTACGAGAACGACCCGAACTGGTTGAAGTTGCCAGCCGAGTTGCGGGAGTTCTTGACCGAGCGGTTCCGGCGCACCATGCCCGAGAACCTGCTGGGTATGGCCATGGGGCTACGGACCGAGCCTGACCTCGTCGACAGCCTCGCCAGGCAGCTGGAAACCACTGCTACGCCGTGCTTGGTGGCGTGTGGCGCCGATGACGACGCATGGCCCATCGCGGCGCAACGGGACATGGCAGAGCGGTTGGACGCGGACTTCGCGGTCATCCCGGGCGCCCGGCACTCGCCTGCTGTGGAGAATCCCGAGGCGCTGCTGGGGGTTCTGTTGTCGACCTGGCGGATGTGGCTGGCTGGCTAGATCCACCAGAACAGGACGAGCACCAGCACGACGAGCACGCCGATCCCGAGACCTGCGATCAACGCCGGTCTGCCCGGTCTCCGGTCGATCGTGCGCTGCGCATACAACGCCAACCCGGCGGCAACGATGTGCCCGATGAGCTCGACCACGCCCAACCCGGGCACGCCGTTGGACCACGAGATGATCTGCAGCACAAGAACGACAAGGGCCAGGACAGTCAACCCCGCCGCCAACGCCCCGGTGAGCTCGCGCCAGAGCCGGCCCTTGCGGCGCTTCGGCTGGTCCTCGGGGGTCTGATCTGTGCGTTCCTCAGGCGCTGCGTGCTGCGCTTGGTATTCGTCGGGCACGGCGTTCGCGCGCATCTCGGGAGCCGGGCGCTGCGCGCGAACCTGCTGTTCAGCTGTCGCCGCGTTCGGGTGCCCCTCAGGAGCGGGACGCGGCACGCGAACCTGCCGCTCCTCAGCCACCGTGTTTGCCCGCCCCTCGGCGGCTGGACGCGGCTTGCGAACCTGGTGTTCTTCAGGGCGTCCCTCGGGCGCGGGGCGCGGCTTGCGAGCCTGCCGTCCCTGGGCCGGGTACTCCTCAGTCACCGCATTCGCGTTCGCGTGCGGGTTCTGGGTCGGCAGTTCTTCTGTCGCCTGCTCGGAATTCACGGTGGCAACATCCCCCACGGGGCGGTCGGCGGTCCTGCTGCTTGGCCTTCTGGGCAGTGGCGACGGAAGTCGCACCATGAGCATTGCCTTCCCACTTGCGGCGGGAACAACACGTCCGGATCGCCGCCCGCTTCCAGTGTGTCGGTCGCGAGCTGCAGTTCCTCTGCCGTTTCCTCCGCGCGTTTCTGGTGGCGGGCCAGTGATTCGTCGGTGTGCTCCCAGACTGCGACTTCGCCTGTGGGCAGGTGGTGAAGTTCGACGCGCCTGCATTTGCGCCGCAGTGTCCGGGTCGTCGCGATCGCGTACATCGCCAGCGCCTGGGAGCCACGGGCATCATCGGTGGTCAGGGCCTGCCGACCGGTCTTGTAGTCGACGATCACGAGCTCGCCGTCGCGGTCGTCGATGCGGTCGACTCGCCCTTCTGCCACGATCGTGCCCGCGGGCGCCGACACCCAGCGTTCGAGACCGATCGGGTCGACCGACACGTCCGTCTCCGCCAGGTACCGGGCAACCCATTCGCGAGCGCGGTCACGGTAGACAGCGGCTTGCCCGCCGTCGGCGAAACCGTCGTCCTTCCAATGGGTTGTCACAAGGGCCGCACCGGTTTCCGGCGTGCGCTTGTCCAGCGGGAGATCGAAGAAAGCCCGCAAGGCGTTGTGCACCACGGCACCCAGGGTGCTGTGCGCGTACGCACCACCGCGCTGCGGTGTCGGGCGGTCAATGTACGTCATTCGATAGCGGCGTGGGCAATCCATCCACGTCGCCAACTTCGACGGAGTCACCCGAACGAGTTTCTTCGGCATGCTGTCGAATCCGAGCTGCCCTTGCACAGACTCCAAGTTACCCGGAACCACTGACAAAACCGCGGACGGAGTCCGCCAGCAGTTGCACCGCGATCGCGGCGAGCAGCAGACCTGCGATCTTGGCGAGCAGGACGATCCCGCTCTCCTTGATCAACCGGATCACCACGCCGGAGAACCGCAGGCAGATCCACAGCAAGAAGTGAACAGTCAGAATCGCCAATGCGAGCGCCACATAACCGCCCGTGTGCCCCTCAGCCTGGCGCACGAACACGATCGTCGCCGCGATCGCACCCGGACCGGCCAGCAACGGCGTGCCGAGCGGGACCAAGGCGACGTTGACGTCCTCGACTTCCTGCGGCTCGGTCGTACCACGGCCGCTCAACAGGTCTAGCGCGATGATCAGCAGCAGTAACCCGCCCGCGCCCTGCAGTGCCGGGATGCCGATGTGCAGGTACGCCAGGATGGCCTGCCCGCCGACCGCGAACAGGCTGATGACCAGCAGCGACACCAGCACCGCCTGCCTGGCCGCCGCGGCGCGCGCGGCCCGCGACTTGCGCCCGACCAGGCTCAGGAAGACCGGGATGGTGCCGGGCGGATCCATGATCACCACCAGCGTGATCGTGGTCGCGGTGAACATCCGCGCGTCGAAGTAGTCAGCCAGTGCCACCCGCACATCCAAACAGGACACGGCCGAACCTGCAGGTATCGGCACACGCTGGCACCCATCTCACACTTTCCCTATAGTACTAGTTAGCTAGATAAATGGAGGAAGTCGTGATCGAGTTCCATCTGAACGGCAGATCCGGCCTGTCGCCCTACCAGCAGCTGGTCCAGCAGGTACGGCACGCGCTGCGGCTCGGTCTGCTGCGCGAGGGGGATCAGTTGCCGAAGGTCAAGGACGTGGTCGCCCAGCTGGCGATCAACCCGAACACGGTGCTCAAGGCGTATCGCGAGCTTGAGCACGACGGTCTCGTCGCCGCCCGCCCGGGCGTGGGCACGTTCGTCACGGCCACGCTGAACGGCGGCTCCAACGCCGCACTGGGCGCGCTACGGCAGGACCTGGAGCGCTGGCTGGTCAAGGCCCGCAAGGCCGGCCTCGACGAGGAGAGCATCGAGGCCCTGTTCACCACAACCTTTCGTTCCGCCGCACAGGAGGACATAGCGTGATCCTCAGAGCCCAAGGACTGGGCAAGACGTACAAGCGGCGGCGGGCACTGACCGATTGCACGCTGGAAATCCCCGCCGGTCACGTGACCGGCCTGGTCGGCCCGAACGGCGCGGGCAAGTCGACCCTGCTCAACCTCGCCGCGGGCATGCTCACGCCGACGGAAGGCACGATCGAGGTGTGCGGCGGCCGTCCCGGCAGCGGCACCGAACAGCTGGCCAAAGTCGGGTTCGTCGCACAGGACACGCCGGTCTACGCGGGCCTGACCGTCGCCGACCACCTGCGGCTCGGCTCGCAGCTCAACCCGAACTGGGACAACGCGCTCGCGTACCAGCGGATCACCAAGATCGGCCTGGATCCCGCGCAGAAAGCCGGGAAACTCTCCGGCGGCCAACGCGCCCAGCTCGCGCTGACGCTCGGCATCGCCAAACGGCCACAGCTGCTCCTGCTCGACGAACCGGTCGCCGCGCTGGACCCGTTGGCACGCAGGGAGTTCTTACAGGACCTGATGGAGGCCGTCGCCGAGCAGGAGCTGAGTGTCGTGCTCTCGTCGCACCTCATCGCGGACCTGGAACGGGTCTGCGACCACCTGATCGTCCTGATGGAGTCCCGGGTCCGGATCACTGGCGAGTTCGACGAACTGCTCGCCACGCACTACCGGCTGACCGGCCCACGGCGTGACCTCGACACCTTGCCGCAGGACCAGCACGTCATCTCCGCCAGCCACACCGAGCGGCAGACCACGCTGCTGATCCACACCACCGCGCCGATCCTCGACCCGGCGTGGTCGGTCGAGCCGGTCACCATCGAGGACCTCGTCCTCGCCTACATGAGCCGTCCGCAACCCCGTCGCGCGCTGGAGGTCCTGCGATGATCTGGTTGACCTGGCGCCAGTTCCGGCTGCCCGCCGCGGCTGTCGCGGCGATCGTCGCGGCCCTCGCCACAGTCCTGGTGACCCTGCAACTGCCGTCCATCACCGACGCGGAGACGTTGTACAGCCAGATCACCGATCTGGACTACCAGCTCTACTACGCCGGACTGCTGGTGATGTACGGGATCCCGCCGATCATCGGGATCTTCTGGGGTGCCCCGCTGATCAGCCGCGAGCTGGAGACCGGCACGCATCGCCTGGCGTGGAACCAAACCGTGACGCGAGGCCGGTGGCTGACGGTCAAACTCGGAATGGCCGGGCTGGCGGCCATGGCTGTCAGCGCACTGGCCAGTCTGGTGGTCAGCTGGTGGGCGGGCCCGATCGACACCGCGACCGAACTGGCACGCAGCTCGAGCTTCGGCCCACGGATCGAACCGCCGGTCTTCGCAGTCCGCGGCATCGTGCCGATCGGTTACGCCGCCTTCGCCTTCGTCCTCGGTGTCACGGTGGGAATCCTGCTCCGGCGCACGATCGCGGCCATGGCTGTCACGCTCGTGCTCTACATCGCCGTGCAGCTCGTGTTCCCCTTCGCAGTGCGGCCTTACGTGCTGGCGCCCGAAACCCAGACGGTCACGATCAGCGAGGAAAGCGTCAGGCAGATCCATGTCAACGAGGCTGGGAAGTTCGAGCAGATCGGGGTCGAAAGCAGCCCGGGATCGTGGGTACTGGCCAACAAGACTGTCGACCCCGCCGGCAACCCGGTCGAGCTGGCCACCGCGGTCACAGCCTCCGAATGCACCGTCCCGCCGCCCTCGCAGGGCCCGCCGCCGCAACGACCGACCGCCTGCCTCAAGAAGCTCGACAGCCTGGGTTACAAGCAAGAGTTGACTTATCACCCAGCGAGCAAGTTCTGGGGACTGCAAGCCATCGAGACCGCGATCTACCTCGCCCTCACGGCCTTGTTGGCGTGGTTGTCCTTCCGGCTGGTCCGCCGGCACTTGTCCTGAAAGGAACCGAAGTGCTTCGAGCTTTGACAGCCGTCGCCGTGACCGTGACCCTCGCGACAGGGCACACAGCCGCCGCGGAGCCTGCCTTGTTCCTGCCCGCACCGACAGGCAAGTACGCAGTCGGCACGAAGTCCTTGTACCTCAAGGACTTATCGCGTGCCGACCCGTGGGTCGGCGGGCCGAGAGAGCTGATGCTCACCCTGCGGTACCCCGCGTGGTTCGCCGGTACCCAACGGGCGAAGTACATGACGCCCAAGGAATCCGCACTCCTCCTGGAAGGCATTCCCGGTGTACCGCCCGAGATCCTGACCACGGTCAGGACCAACTCGTTCACCAACTCCGTTCCGGCGCTGGGAAAGTGGCCGCTGGTCGTGCTCTCCCCCGGCTACACCAAACCCCGTGCCACGCTCAGCACGTTGTCCGAGGAACTGGCGAGTGCGGGCTACATCGTGGCCACGATCGACCACACCTACGAGAACAGCGGCACGCAGTTCCCGGACGGGCGCGTCGCCACCTGCGTCTCCTGCGACATCCCACATGACAGGGCGTTCTGGCTGAAGCTGGAGCACGGCCGGGCCGCGGACGTGTCCTTCGTACTGGACGAGCTGACCGCGAAGTACCCGATGATCGACCGGACCAGGATCGCCATGGGCGGCCACTCGGCCGGTGGCATCAGCACGATCCGGGCGATGCTGGCCGACACCCGGATTCGGGCAGGCATCAACATCGACGGCGGTTCACACGAGGAGAAGCCGGCTGCCGAGCTGAACCGGCCGTTCCTGCTCATCGGCCACGAAGGCACGGGGCCGGATCGCAACACCGGCTGGGTGCACGAGTGGCAGCGGATGACCGGCTGGAAGCGGTGGCTGGAGGTCGACGGCACGCGCCACGCGTCCTTCACCGACGTGGGCCTGCTGGGTGATCAGCTGGGCCTCGACGGCGGCGGCACGCTGCCCGCGGACCGGACGGCCGTGATCACCCGTGCCTACGTCAAAGCCTTCTTCGACCTGCATCTGCGGGGCGTGCCGCAGCCGTTGCTCAACGAGCCGTCCGCGGCTTATCCCGAGGTGCGGTTCCTAACCGTGTAGCACCGCGACGCCGGAGGTCCTGGAGACGAGCTCGTCGAAAGCCTCCGGCGAGGTGGAGTCCTGGCCGATCCTGATCGTCTTGTTGGTGCCGTGGTAGTCGCTGGACCCGGTCCGGATCAGGCGCAAGTCCACGGCCAGCTCTCCCAGTTCCGCGCGGACCGACGGGTCGTGATCGGGGTGGTCGACTTCCAGCCCGGTCAGGCCCGCGGCCGCCATCTCCTTGATCACGTCGGCGGTCACGGTCGGGCCGCGGTGGTGAGCGAAAGCATGCGCGAGGACGGTCACGCCGCCCGCGTCGGCGATCATCTGGATCGCAGTGTGCACGGGGGTGTCCCGGCGGCTGACGTGAAACCGGCCCCGGGAGCTCAGGAAGACGCCGAACGCCTCGTCGACCGTGGCGACAACACCCGCTTGGACCAGTGCCATGGCCAAGTGCGGACGTCCGGCTGGCGAGTCCGCCGGAAGGGACGCCATCAAAGCGTCCGGGTCCACCGGATAGCCGTCCTCGGCCATCCGCTTGGCCATCTTGTACAGCCGGGTCCGGCGTTCTGCGCGCAGGCGGGACTGTTCGGCCACGATCGCGGGTGCGGTCGGGTCGAACAGGTATGCCAGCAGGTGCACGGTGGCCGTGCCACCGCGCCCGTTAGGTGAGGTACAGGACAGCTCGGCGCCTCGGACCAGCGACAGACCGCGCGGGAGCGCCTCCGCGGCCTCGGCCCACCCTGCCGTGGTGTCGTGGTCGGTCAACGCGACCGCGGACAACCCGGCTGCCGATGCCTTGGTGACCAACTCCGTGGGCGTGTCCGTGCCGTCAGAGACGGACGAGTGCGTGTGCAGATCGATCACCATGCCATCCAGTGTGCTGCATGGCATGGTTCTCGCCGCTCAGCCGGTGGCCTTCTTGCCCAGGGCCGCCTTCTTGGCCTTGATCATCGAGAACCGCTCGGCCTGCGCCTTCTTGTCACCGAACACCAGTTCCGAAATGGCGTCGTAGACCTGCTCTGGCTTGGGCAGATAGTTGATCCGGTTCAGCGCCTGGATCTGACCGGCCGACTCGACCACCATCGTGCCGAAGCCGAACAGCCTGCCCACCCACGATCTCTCGTACGTGAGGTCCGTCACCTTGCCGATCGGCATCATCAGGACCTTCGTGGTGAAGACTCCCGTGGTCATCATGAACCGTTTGTCGGTCACCACGATCCGCTCCACCCACCACTCGAGCACGAGGTAGGCGAAGCGGAGCAGCACGATAAGCGCGGCGTACCACAGCACGTTCTGCAGCAGCCACATCGACGACGGCAGGATGTAGGACACCATCACAGCGACGGCCAGCAGCGCCGCCGCCTCGAAGACATCCCACGCCAACACCGCCCAATGCCGGCGTACCCGGATCACTCTTCGTTCGGAGTCAAGGAGGTACTCGTCTGGATCCCTGGGCGCGAACATGTCTCCAGTATCTCGCGCCTACGGGTTAAACACATGACTGACGAACGTAATAATTGCTTCTGCGGCGTCCTTGATCGTGCTCACGATGTTGGTGACGATGCCCGCAGACGCCTGCGGTTGAGTTACCAGGAAGAACACGAGCAAAGCGACTCCGGTCAACACGAGGATCTTCTTCGTGTTCACGACGACCAACCCCGTCCTTCTCCGCACCCAGTGGCGCCTGTTGAAAACCGTTGTACCGCACCAAGTGGGCGGCTGACGAGAGTTGTACAGCACTCGGAGCACACGCTCAGACACACAGCCGAATATCGCTACGCTACGTATTCATGCCAGGTGGCCACGTTCGTAAGATCAGGTGTGTCGGAGGGGTGACCCACGACACATATGGCCGTCTTTTGATGGTTCAGCGTGCGCACGCCCCCGGCGAAGGCCTGTGGTCGATACCGGGCGGACGGGTCGAACCGGGTGAGTCCGACCCCGTCGCTGTGGCCCGTGAGCTGCGCGAAGAGACCGGTTTGACGGTCTCGATAGGCCGTCTGGTCGGCAGTGTCACCCGGCCGGCCGCGAGCGGTTTGTACGAGATCTACGACTACGAATGCCGGGTCATCGGAGGCCTTCTGCGGCCGGGAGACGACGCCGCACAGGTCGCGTGGATCGACCTGGCGGCGTTCGGCACACTCGAACGGACGAATTTGCTCACCGAAGGCCTTGCTCCCACACTCCGGGAATGGGACATGCTCCCGCGCGCATGAGTTTCTACAGCCACGCAAGGGTTTGGCCATGCGCTCCGGTACGGCCGAGCAACCTGGTGCCCGGCTTCCCCGCCTCCCACCGGACGAGAGCGAGCACGCCCCGGATCTCCCGGAAGCTGTCCTCGAAGTCGGTGCGGCCCGGCACGAGGTACGTCATCGCGGCCAGGTAGTGCTCCTGGCTGACCCACCAGAGCGGCCTGGTGGCCGCCAGCGAGGCCACTGCGGCCACGAACTCCTGCCGCCGCTCGTCAGCCATGTACGGCAGCACATGGCTCGTCAGAACGACCAATGGGAGCTCGGCAGGCACCTGCGCGGCCGCTTCCGCCAGGCCGTCCACCGCGTCCCCGGTGACCAAGGTCGGCCGGTCCTTCTCCTGCATCTCGGCAGCCACCCGCAGCCGCCGCGACCGCTCCGGCTGATCGGCCCAGACACACGCCTCCAGCCACGCCAGCTCCTCCTCGTCCCGCAGGTCGATCGGGCGGCGGTCGAGGCCCACCTTGGCCGCCACGGCGACCTTCTTGGGCAGCTTGGGCAACGGCTGGCCGGACACCGCACAGGTGAGCACGAGCGGCGTCTTCGCCGGGCCCGCGTTGATCTGCTCACCGGCCTCGGTGGAGTACCGGTAGCCGTACCGGTCGACGCCGAGCAGCAGCCCCGCGCTCGTGCCGACCTCCAGCAGCCCGATCGCCCCCTTGGCCTCCTTTGCCGCCATCGCGATGGCCGGGAACATCGTCGCGACCCTGCGGACCTCGTTGGTCTGCGTCGTGCGCGTCGAGATCAGCTCGCGCATCTTGTCCGCGCGCTCGAGCACGAACTGGCGAAACAGCGGCCAGACCCGCTCGTCCGGGCCGTAACTGCCGCCCATCGTCAGGTAGTAGTTGGCCAGCTCGATCCACGGCTCGGCCTGAACGAGACGTTGCGCCGCGGCGAAGAACAGCGTGCCGTGCGCGAAATTCTCCGGTGCCGCGGCCAGCAGCGCGGCCACTTCGTCGTCGTCCTTGGCGTGGGTGGCCAGCAGCTCGTACAGCGGTGAGATGCCCGCCGCCTCGTTCACGGCGAAGTTCGTCAGCCGCGCCTTGGCCAGCTCCAACGACGCCATCAGGCCACTGGCTCCGGACGGCCGGGCTGCTCGCCGCCGCGCGACTCGCCGTACGAGCGCTTGGGAACCATCACCTTGCGACGGAAAACACACACGACGGTTCCGTCCTGTTTGTACCCACGGGTCTCCACGTACACCACCCCACGGTCGTCCTTGGACTTCGACGGCGTCTTGTCGAGCACTTCGGTCTCGCCGTAGATCGTGTCACCGTGGAAGGTCGGTTTGACGTGTTTGAGCGATTCCACTTCCAGATTAGCGATCGCCTTGCCGGACACGTCAGGCACCGACATGCCCAGCAACAGCGAGTAGATGTAGTTGCCCACCACGACGTTGCGGCCGAAGTCCGTTGTCTCGGCCGCATAGTGCGCGTCCATGTGCAACGGATGGTGGTTCATGGTGAGCAGGCAGAACAGGTGATCGTCGTACTCGGTCACAGTTTTGCCAGGCCAGTGCTTGTACACCGCACCGATTTCGAACTCTTCGAAGTAGCGACCGAACTGCACTTGATCTACCTCCGTGTAACGCTGCCGATGGGCGAGGACGACAGTGTGGTTGCACAGGGAGTATTCTGTGCAACTGGTGTGTGAGCGACTCCACCGCTGACACGACCCGACCCTGGGAGGTGAGGACGCATGAGTGGCACAGATAGCGCGCCGAGTACCAGCAGCGTCCCCACCGGAAGGGTCAGCTTCGCCCGCTAGGCCCCGCGGTACCGGCCGGGACGCTCCGCAAGGCCGGGGAGGACTCCAGTCCACTCCGGCGCGTTTGACGCCCGTAGCACGACGAACGTTGGAGGCCCCATGGCTGCGATCCGCCCGCTTGGCGGTCTGCGCGGAAAGCCTGACCGCAACAACGCGCAGGCGCCGATCCCGGTGCCTGTTTCCGCGTACGTCGTGAACTGCGGCATCTACCGTGACGGCACCCGCGTCCCCGGTCGCTGGACGCACGCCGAAGCCATCAAGGAAGTACGCAAGAACAACGACGGTTTTGTCTGGATCGGACTGCACGAACCGGACGCCGAGCAGATCAAGGGCATCGCGGACACCTTCGGCCTGCACGAGCTGGCCGTCGAGGACGCCGTGCAGGCGCACCAGCGGCCGAAGCTCGAGCGCTACGACGAGACGCTGTTCATGGTGCTCAAGACAGTCCGCTTCGTCGAGCACTCCTCACCGACCACCGCCAGCGAGATCGTCGAGACCGGCGAGCTGATGGCCTTCCTCGGCAAGGACTTCATCGTCACGGTCCGGCACGGCAACCACTCCGGCCTGGCGTCACTGCGGGCGGAGCTGGACAAGGACACGGACCGGTTGAAGATGGGCCCGGCCGCGGTGCTGCACGCGATCGCCGACCGGATCGTGGACAGCTACCTCGACGTCACCGAACGGTTCGAGGACGACATCGAGATGATGGAAACGACCATCTTCGCCCCGCGCACCCAGGTCAGCGCCGAACAGATCTATCTGATGAAACGTGAGGTTCTCGAACTCCGCCGGGCCGTGACACCGTTGGGAAACCCGTTGCGGCGCTTGGCCGAGGGCTACACGCCGCTGGTACCCGAGCAGGTGCGGTCGTACTTCCGTGACGTCGACGACCACCTGACCACGGTGACCGACCGGGTAACGGGGTTCGACGAAATGCTGAACACGTTGATCGACGCCACGCTGGCCAAGATCACGCTCCAGCAGAACACCGACATCCGCAAGATCACCGCGTGGGCCGCGATCATCTCGATCCCGACCATGGTCGTCGGTGTCTACGGGATGAACTTCGACTTCATGCCGGAACTCCGCTGGAAGTTCGGCTATCCGTTGGTGATCCTGCTCATCGTGCTGGTGTGCACGTGGCTCTACCGGGTGCTGCGCAAGAACCGATGGCTTTAGCCGGGCGCGTGCCGCCCGGCTGCTCCTCCGGTCCCCTGCCCCATGTCCACCCCCTGACACCACACAGGGAGGCACATCATGTCCCGGTTCCTGCTCAACCCCATGTTCTGGCTCGTCACAGTGATCGTCGCATGGCTCGTCGTGATCACCGTGTCCATCGCGGGCAACCCGGAAGGCGCTCGCGCGCACTCGATGGAAACCCCGCAGCAGGTCACCCAGCGTTAACGCAGGCCTGCCGCCAGTTTCCGCAGCGCCGCACGGATCTCCGCGGGGGCGAAGGGGTTCACGCTCATCCAGTCGCCGTCACCACCGAGTTGGTAGCGACCGTTTTCCGTGTCCAGCCAACGGATTTCGTCACCGGTGCGGTGCCAGTCGTCGTCCGGCCCTGATCTGCGGGCCACCCCGGCTTGACCGTTGCCGAGCACGGGCTGCAGGTACTGGACCATCCGGCGGGACACGCGATCGTCAACACCGTGCTGCGCAAGGATTTCCTCGACCACACGCGGCGGGAGCTTGCGTGGCCGCACGTCGTCCTCGGTCGGCAGGTCGGCGATCAGCGCGTCGAACGCGGACTGCAAAGCCTTGCGCGGCAACGTGAAAGGCGTGGCCGGTGCGGCGTCGAGGCGCGGGATGATGTCGTACAGCTCGTCGACGGCCTGGTCGAGCGTGACCCGTCGCAGCACGACAGTCCCGAATGGATCGGCTGCCCGCTGGACCACGATCAGCGCGTCGTCCCGGTAGGCCAGGACGACCGCGCCGACCGTGGTTTTCTCCTCAGCGACAACGAGATCCAGCACACCGCCGCCGAATCTGAGCAGGTGCACGAACTCGTCGGCGAGGCCTAGCGGGCCTTGCTCGTCGGCAAGACCACGTTCGGTCAGCTGTTCGCGTGCGACGTGGAACACCACCGCGCGTTCCTGCTCGGAGAGCCCGGTTTCCGGGATCTCCAACGGGAACGGCGGTCGCACCTCAGCGAACGTGCAGAGCAGGTCCACTTCGACCGGGTGCAGCTCAACGTCCTCACTCACTTCAAACCGTCCCGGCTCGCCGCGTCGACCTCCTGGTACTTCGACGCGGCGCGTTCGGCGCCCTCGACGAACTCCTGCAGGTTGGCCACTGCCAGCTCGAGCTGGCCGGCCAGGCCGTTGTCCCCGGCGATCCGGTCGGTGAACTTCTCGGCCAGTTCCCGCGCGGGCGGGCTGGTGCCCAGTTTCGGTGTCAGCGCGGGGTCACGGAATTCGGCGACTTCCCGGCGTACCGCGTCCAAATCGGCCTTGACCTGGGCTATCGCCGCGGCGAACTCGCGTAGCCGTTCCGGGGTGACTTCCCAGCCCTGTGCGCCGGCTTCATGCTCGTACATGATTCCCCTTACAGCCCGATGACCGGCGGCGCGGCCTTCAGATTTCCGGTGAACAGGTCTTCTTCGTGCGGGTAACGCCGTTTGTGTTCCTCGTCCTCTTGCTTCTGGCCAGGTGCCGCACCCATTCCACCCGGCCCGTATCCGGCGAGAGAGCCCCTGCCGTACCTGTTCGTGTGGTCGCTGGGTCGCGTGCCGCCCATCATCGGCGGCACACCGCCGATGCCCGGCACCGCGCCAGCGAATCGCTTGTCACGCAACGTGTCCATGTCCACGCCGCCCGTGGTGCCCACACCAGTCAGCGCGCCCCAACGTCCAGTCGCGTTGTCCGCAAAGGACGGTGCCGTGCTGTACGACCAATCGGAGGTACCCATGCCGCCGGAGCCGATAGGCGACCCAGTTCCGGAACGGTTGACACCGGATGGCATCGTCCCCACGCCGTCGCGTCCGCCTGGCCGGTTCCAGATCGGGTCACTGATGCCATCCGCGGGCCGCCCGAACTGTGGGGTGGCCCGGTCGATGCCCAGAATTGCCGTCTCATACCGGGTCATCGTCTGCACGGCCTTGCGCTTGAGCTTCTTCTTGTTGCTGCCGAACCCGAACGCGCTCGCCAGGCCTCCGATGACCGCCCCAGCCGCGGCTCCGAACGGCCCGCCGATCGCGAACCCAGCGGCCGCGGCGCCGCCAGCGGTCCCGAGACCGGACCACAGGCCGCCCTTCGGCGCGCCCGGCATCGTGCTCTGCGCCGATGTCAGCGCACCACCGGAGTCGTCGACGGGCTCGGCGATCCGGGTCGCCGTCTGGCCCAGCCCGGAGATCCACTTGGCGTTGTGCGCGACTTTGGCTCGTGCTTCGTCCGCGCCCGCGCCGGACCAGAACTGCATCAGCGCGACCAACGACCGTTCCAGATCGGCGGCGCTGGCCGACAGCTTCTCGCCCTGCCTGCGCCACGTGTCGGCGAGGAACTGCAGCTGGGCCGGATTGGCGTCCCGCGAGACCATCTTGATCAGCGACTCGAGGCTGTAGCCGTTCCAGTGCGTGCCGCCTGTGACGTACATGTCATCGTCGGCATGGCGGGGATGCCGTGCCGGGAAAGCGCCCCGGATGTGCTGAAGTAGTCCCTGGTAAAGAGTGCCAAGCCCCGATAACACTGGTGTGTCCTCCCTCGGCCACCACGCGTCAGCGAGTGTCCGATTATCCGGATTGGTTCATGGCCGCGCGACGGCTGAAATACGGTCGTACGCTCAGTGCCGTGCCCAAGGTGCTGACGGTGTCCGATGAAGTGGTCGAGTCGCTGTGGACCGATCAAGTCCACCGGCATTCGGTCGATCTCGTACTGGCCGCGGGCGACCTGCCGTTCGACTATCTGGAGTACCTGGCCAACGCCTTGGAGCAGCCATGCGTCCTGGTCCCCGGCAACCACGACGTGGATCTGGGCGGCTACGCCCGGCGCCGTGGACTCTGGATGCGCGACGGGTTCCCCGCGCGCTGGCCCGGTCCACAAGGCTGGGTGGACGCCGACGGCCGGATCGTCGATGTCGCGGGGCTGCGGATAGCCGGTCTCGGCGGTTCGATCCGGTACAGCAACGGGCCGAACCAGTGGACCGAGAGACAGCAATCACGCCGGGTGAAAACGCTCGCCCGCGCGGCTGACCGTATGTACCGTCGAGATGGGCGAGGCGTCGACGTGCTGCTGACGCACGCACCACCGCTGGGGGTCGGGGACCGCGAGGACCCACCACACCGCGGCTTCGCCTGCCTGCACGACGCAGTGCGCCGGATGCGTCCGGCATGGCTACTACACGGACATATCCATCCGCACGGTGACGATTTTCTTTTGGGGAAAACGGTTCCCGAGCGGCGAATGGACCAGACCAGGGTCGTCAACACGGTCGGCTACCAGATCCTGGACATCACGCCGGGAGGTGACGGTGCAGACTGACACGGGATTTCCACGTGCTGACGCGGAAAACGACTTCCTGAAGGCGCGCCGCAGACAAGTGCTGTCCAGATTGGCCGCGTGGCTGCGCCGTGAACCCGACGACGTGAACATCATGCTGCCGTTCGACGAAGTGGTCGAGGCACTCGGCAGGGTCGGCGAACGCAGGCTCGGCCCGCAGGTGATCCGGCTGGACTCGATCGTCGGCAGCGTGGACCGGACCAGGGACTTCGACCGTCGCTTCCGGCCGACATCGGGGCGGCTGCGGGAGCGGTGGGAAAGGCTGGCGCGGGCACAGCGGCGGGGCGAACCGATCCCGCCGATCGAGGTGTACCGGGTCGGCGACCTGCATTTCGTGTCCGACGGGCACCACCGGGTCTCGGTGGCGCACGCGCTCAAGCAGGACACGATCGAGGCGTACGTCACCGAGGTGCGCACCAAGATCTCGGCGGACGGGATCCGGTTCCGTGGCGACCTGATCGTGAAGAACGACCGCAGGCTGTTCCTGGAACGCGTGCCGTTGTCCGGGCCGGCCCGAGCGGCGATGGTGCTCAGCGACCCGTGGCAGTACACGATCCTGAGCGAAACCGTCGAGGCGTGGGGCTTCCGGCTGATGCAGGACGAGTCCAAGTTCTACAACCGGGCGGAGATCGCGGCCCGGTTCTACGCGGAGGAGTTCGAGCCGGTGGTCACCATGCTTAGGCAGGCCGGGCTGATCGGCGACCGGACCGAGGCCGAGGCCTACCTCGCGGTGAGTGAGCAGCGGTACCGGTTGATGCGCACCCATCGGTGGGATGACGACGTGATAGCCAAGCTGCGTAAGGGATAAAGGAGTTGCCGCTTCGGGTTCGACCGGCCACAGTGTCCGATTGATGGACATCGACTTCTTCGCCGGGATAGCGCGAACCGGCACGGTCCTCGGCGCCGACGCGGGCATGAGCCCTCAGGAGGTCCAGCGCTACCTCGGCGATGACCCGTGGGACACCGAGCGCGACGACGAGCTGTCGTGGGACTACGGTCTCGTCGAGTTCTTCTGGGACATCAAGGGGTCCCGGTTCGAGGTGAACCTCGGCCGGACAACGGAACAAGTGCCGTTCTCTGCCCTGGCCGCCAGGGTATCCCTTGTCCCACAGGAGGATCGCACGTATTTGCAGCCGACGTCCGGTGTCGTTGTGCATGTTCGTGACGGCCTGGTCGATCTGATTGTGTCGACGCGCGGCGGTCGTGGCGGCTTGGACATTCCGGGCGAACGGGTTCCGGTGGTCAACGCCCATCCCGGGTTCTTCGCCGACATCGTGGAAACCGGAACGGTACTCGGCGTCGACGCGGACCTTGACCCGTCGGTCGTACGGCGGATTCTCGGTGACTTCGAGTACGACAACGACAACGGCGAGTCCTTCTGGTGGGGCTACGACATCGTGGAGATCTTCTGGCACCGGAGAGCCAGTGGCCACGGCGTGATCGGCTCGCACTACAGCGTGCAGACCCATCGGCTCAACGCACGCAACCGCCCACTGCTGTTCGCAGACCTGGAAGCCGAACTCACCCGCCGTGGTGTGTCGTTGACGCCGCTGCCCAGCAAGCCGCTTTTCGAGGAGTACCAGGAGTACTGGCAGCCAGAGTCGAGGATGGCGCTGACCGTGCACCTGCCGTGCGGTGAGGTGGAGCGGATCGGCTCGGACTACCGCCAGGACCACTCACAACCCGACTGGGGCGACCACCGGGCGATCTACCGCAGCATGAAGGAACTAGTCAGCTTCTCCCCCGCCGCCCGGTTGAGGTGGATAGCCAAGCACAAGCCCGCCGAGTACGCGTGGAGCTGGTGGATGCGTCGCATCAGGACGATCACATGGCGGGCAACGACAACGGATGCCGTCCGCAACCGGGAGAAGTGGGTCGACTTCGGCTATTGGGCGCTCGAACAGTGCCCGTCGCTTGACGTGCCCGCGGCAATGACGGCGCAGGCGGTCGCGGAGTACACCGCTAACCTCGAAGACGCCCAACCGGAAATGCGTCGCCTCCCGGCAGACACCGTCGTTCGGACGTGCCTCGCGCAGATCACGGGGAAGATGGACCGCACCGACAAGTCCCTGATCACCGCCGCCAGCCTGCACAGGCATGCGGTGACGGACCCGGTTTTGCTGGCGGCACTTGACTCGTGGATCGCGCGTCGGACGGACATCCCTAGCGCTTCGATGCCACGACTGTGACTCGATCGGGCAATGGCCTGACTTCGTCCATCAACCGGTCCGCGTAGTTGTCAAGCAACCGTGTCCCAACTTGTTGCGCGTACCCGAAAAGTACCGCCCAGAGCAGCAGAGCCGCCTGCGAGCCAACGTAAACAATGCCGCTGACCAGACCCGCGCCCAACGCCAGCAACCCTACGACCGACAACGCCGCGCCGAGCAGGATTTTCACCAAGGCCTGATATCCGATGAGCACGTACGGACTCAGGTCAGGCCGGCGCCGGATGAGCAGCAGGACAACGGAAATCGTGGCACCCAACGCCCCGAAGAGCTGGACCATCCACACGTCCCAGCCGGTGGCCGCCCGCGCCCCGGTCGGGCAAAGCAGTTGCGGCACAGCGGGGTTCGGCGGCATGCACGTCGGCACAAGCCCAGGTTTGAGCAGCCCTACCAACCCGAGCGCGGTGTTGAGGACGAACAAGGCGAGACTGATGACAATCAGCTTGTTGCGCAGTGCCCTGGCGGCAGCATGTGCGTCGTCCGAGGCGTCGAACGCCGCCCGCATCGCGTCGACAACCGTTGCCCGGTCTGGGTCTGCCTGCTCAATGGCCCTGCGCCGCGGATCGCCCTCTTCGAGGTACATCCGGACCCGGGCCCGCAGCCCCGGCAGCCTGGAAGGCAGGTCCGGATCGGCGGCGGCCAGGTAGATCTCGGCTTCGTGCAGGGCACGCCAGGCGCGCTCGATGTGCCAGCCCGACCACCAGGACGCACCGGAACGCCACCACTTGTTG
This sequence comes from Kibdelosporangium aridum, assembly GCF_900176515.1. Classification (GTDB taxonomy): domain Bacteria; phylum Actinomycetota; class Actinomycetes; order Mycobacteriales; family Pseudonocardiaceae; genus Kibdelosporangium; species Kibdelosporangium aridum. The sequence continues at coordinate 577,285 of NZ_FWXV01000004.1, read as the reverse complement.
TCCGCACTGCGCAAGGCCGCGTCCACGATCTCAAGCGAGACCTCCGCTGCCTTGCGCGCCACTTCCGTCGCCGGAGCAGGCGGCAAGGCGGCCAAATCCGCGCGCACCCGCCGAGCCCTCGACTCGACTGTCAACTGCCAGTCGGTGACGTCAGCCCCGACTTGCCAACCGACAGTGACATTTTCCACCATGATCGATCACCCCGAGTACATGGTGACACCGATCGACGCCCGATTTCAGCAGCCGAACGAGCGGTTTACGCAGGTCAACGCGGCATACCGAGCGCAACGCACGAATGCGCACGGTAGTGCTAGAAGCCCGAATGGCCCACCAAGCGCCGAAAGGCGAACACGCCACGTCGCAACGGTGGGTTCGGCACGCCGGAATGCGCCCCCGCCCATGCCGCAATGTCAGCCCCACCGCGCCGCAACAGCGAACACACCATGCCGCAAAGGTCGACACGCCATGCCGGAACGGTGGACACGCGGTGCTGGAGCGGGAATTTCAGGGGGCTGGACAGGTGGACACGGCGGGGGTCAGGCCGGGATGAGGGTGAACCCTTCCGCCGCCGCGGCCTCACGCAAACGCTTGTCCCACACCGCGAACTCAGTGATCTCGGGATCCCCCTCTGCCGCAAGCTTGGCCGAAGCAAGCTGAATCGCGTCGAAAGCCCTCAGCTCGTGACGGCGGGTCAGACGAGCCGCCGCTTCGAGGACCACAGGCGTCACTCCCAGCACGACGAATGGAGCCTTGTCCTCGGTGTCGTAGTAGTCATTCTCGAACAGGGACACCAGCACTGCGGCTTCCCTATTGCTGAGTTGCCCCATTCGCTGCTTACGCCAGAATGCCGACGGCACCTCCACCCGCGCGAGGTGTGAGATCACCAGAACCGGAATCTGCCGGACCAGGTTCTGCCCTTCCTCTTTGGCGTAGCGCTTCACCAGAGCAGATGAATCCGCGAAGACGCTCACTCACCGCGTCCTTCGCTCACGATGTCGGACAGGCTGGTCCCCCTGCCCGCCGCCTCCATGGCCTTCTCGATCTCTTCCTGGGACGGGTCGCCCAGGGCGTGGTCATGCACGTCCTCATCCACATAAACGCGCATAGGCGTGACCACAAGGTCCATTCGGCCAAGCCGCTCCCGGATTCGGGCAGCCTCGTCGCTCACCAAGTCCGGGTTCGTCGCAGCCTCCATCACCAGGCTGATGAAGTCGTTCATGCTGCGCCGCTGGGCCGCTGCTGCCCGACGGACACGGTTCACTAATTCGTCGTCGGCTCGCCAGCTCACCTGCGCCATGCTTGCATGCTAGCACAATGCCAGCATGCAAGCATGGATTGCGGGTTTTCAGCCAGCGTAGGTGAGGTTCTTGCCGTTCGACGGGTCGAAGAGCTGCACCTTGTCCGTGTCGAACCAGATGTCCAGCGACTCGCCCTGCCGGGCCTCGGACGCCGCCGAAAGCCTGGTCACGACCTGCGAGCCGCTGTCAGGCACATCGGAGGTCCCCGAGTCCGCGGCGAGCTCCTCCAGTTCCTGCGACGTCGCCTGGTCGCCCTCGATGGTGAAGTACGCGTACTTGTCCGACCCCATCGACTCGAGCACGTCGACCGACGCGACAAACGTCGCACCGGTGCCCTTGGCCGTGTCGTCGAGCAGACGCGCGTCTTCGAAGTGCTCCGGCCGGATGCCGAGGATCACCTCCCGGGGTGCGCCTGCGGCCTCGACCAACGAGCGGATCCTGTCGGTCAGCGCGAACTTGCCCAGTGGCGAGTTGACCTCGTTGTCGGCCAGGGTCGCGGGCAGGAAGTTCATCGACGGCGAACCGATGAAGCCTGCCACGAACAGGTTCGCCGGCTGTTCGTAGAGGAACTGCGGCGAACCGATCTGCTGCACGATCCCGCCGCGCAGCACCACGACCCGGTCGCCGAGGGTCATCGCCTCGGTCTGGTCGTGGGTCACGTACACCGTCGTCGTCCCGAGCTGCTTCTGCAGTTTGGACAACGAGGTCCGCATCTGCACACGCAACTTCGCGTCCAAGTTGGACAGTGGCTCGTCCATCAGGAACGCCTTGGGGCTACGGACGATCGCCCGGCCCATCGCGACACGCTGCCGCTGACCACCGGACAGGTTGCCCGGCTTGCGGTCTAGGTGCTGCGTCAGGTCCAGCGTGCGGGCGGCCTCTTCGACCTTCTCACGGACGATCTTGTCGTCCACTTTGGCCAGTCGCAGCGGGAACGCCATGTTCTCCCGCACCGACATGTGCGGATACAAAGCGTACGACTGGAACACCATCGCGATGTCCCGGTCCTTCGGCGCTTTCTCGTTCACCCGCTTGCCGTCGATGCGCAGTTCACCGTCGGAGATGTCCTCAAGGCCTGCGATCATGTTCAGCGTCGTGGACTTCCCACAGCCGGACGGGCCGACCAGGATGATGAACTCGCCGTCAGCGATCGTGAAGTCCGCTTCGGACACCGCAAGGGCACCATCCGGGTACCGCTTGGTCACCTTGTCAAGCACGATTTCAGCCATGATCAACCCTTTACGGCACCGGAGGTCAGCCCCGCGACGATACGGCGCTGGAAGAACAACACGAACAGGATGATCGGGATGGTGATCACGACGGCCGCCGCGGACACCGTCCCGGTCGGGTCCTCGAAGTACGAGGCGCCGGTGAAGAACTGCAGTGCCGCGGGCACCGTCCTGGACGCGTTCGTCGACGTCAACGAGATCGCGAAGAGGAAGTCGTTCCAGCAGAAGATGAACACCAGGATGGCTGTGGTGAACACGCCAGGCGCGGCCAGCGGTGCGATCACCTTGCGGAAGGCCTGGCCGGGTGTGGCACCGTCCATCTTGGCCGCTTTCTCCAACTCCCATGGGATCTCACGGAAGAACGCCGAGAGCGTGTAGATCGACAGTGGCAGCGCGAACGTGATGTACGGCAGGATCAGGCCTGGCCACGTGTCGAACAAGCCCAGCGCCCGCTCCATCTCGAACAGCGGGGACACCAGCGACACCTGCGGGAACATCGCGATCAGCAGCGAAACACCGACCAGTGCGCGCTTTCCGGGGAAATCCAGGCGCGCGATGGCGTACGCGGCCATCGTGCCGAGGATCACCGCGATCACCGTGGCGATCACCGCGATGCCGATCGAGTTCACCAGTGCCCGCAGGAAGTCCGTGGTCTGGAAGATGTCGATGTAGTTCTGGAACGTCCACTCGGTCGGGATCAGGCTCCGGTCGGTGAGCGTCTCCTTGGTCTTGAACGACAGCGACAGGATCCACAGCACCGGTACCAGTGCGTAGACCACCACGACGACGTCGATCACGGTCCACCTGAACACCCGTCCCGGTGTCCGGGTTCCGATCATGGCCATCAGCGCTTACCTCCCGGGTCGGAGCCTGGTGCGGCCGTGCCGAACACCTTGATGAAGAGGAACGCGATGATCGCGACCGTGATGAAGATGAGTACCGACATGGTCGACCCGATACCCAGGTTCAAGCCCTTGATCAGGTTGTTGTACGTCTGGATCGACACCGACGACGTGCCCGGGGTGAGCACGAAGAGGTTGTCGAAGATGCGGAACGCGTCGAGCGTGCGGAACAGCAGCGCCACCAGGATCGCCGGTTTCATCACCGGCACGATCACCTTGGTGAACCGCTGCCACGGCCCGGCGCCGTCCATCGCCGCCGCCTTGAGCAGGTCGTCGGGCACCAGCGCCAGACCTGCCATCAGCAGCAACGCCATGAACGGCGTCGTCTTCCACACCTCGGCCGCCACGACGATGAAGAACGCGGGCACCTGGTCGGTCAGCAGCGACGCGTTCGGCGCCACCAGATCGCTCAGATAGCCCGTGGTGTCCTGCCAGGCGAACTTCCATGAGAAGGCCGCGACCACGGTGACAATGCCGTACGGGATCAGCGAGACCGTACGAACCAAACCTCGACCGACGATCGTGCGGTGCATGATCAGGGCGAGGCACATGCCGAGAACCAGCTCGATGATCACCGACACGACCGTGATCAGCATGGTCAGCCCGAACGCGGTCCACCAGTAGTTGCTGCCCAGCACGGTGATGTAGTTGTCCAGGAAGACGAACTCGCTCTGGTTGGGGAATCTCAGGTCGTAGCGCTGCATGGACAACCAGATCGAGTAGATGATCGGCCACGCGGTGACCGCGACCATCACCAGCGCGGCGGGCGCGCACAGCAGCCAGCCGAGTTTGCGTTCGGCGCGCTTTCCTTCCGACAGTTCGGGTTTCGGCTTCTTGCCGGTCTTCGCGGGTGCGGGTTTGACCGCTGTCTCGGTCACGGCAGGACCCCCTTCGACTCGAGCGCGTCCTGCAGCTCACGACGCAGGCGATTGGCAGTCGCCGGTGGATCGATGGCCGACGGCGGGGAAAGGATCGTCGAGATCACGGTCGAGGCGTTCTGGTACGCCGGAGTGAGCGGCCGCGACTCGGACTCCTGCAGCGACTGCACGATCGCGTCCTTCATCGGGTACGCCTGATCCATCGTCGGGTTCGCTTTGGGATCAGCCGGTTTCGACCGATCGACCGGTGTCGTGTCGCTGTAGACCGACCGGATGGTCGGCGGCAGCGACTCCTCGATGGCCTGGAACTTCTGGTTCTCCGCGTTGCGCAGGCACAGCGCGGCCTCGAAGGACTCCTGCGGGTGCCGGGAGTACGCGCTGACCGCGAGGTTGAAGCCACCGATCGTCGGCTTGGACGGCTGGCCCGGGTTCACGCCCGGGTACTGCGCCCATTTCAGGTTCTTGAAGCGGTCAGGTGCGTCCGACTGGATGCTGGCGTAGACGAACGGCCAGTTGATCTGGAACGCGGCCTGGCTGTTGGGCTGTTGGAAGCCCAGCTGTACCTGTTGTTCCTTCGCCGCGTTCAGGTCCGACGCGGTGACGCCCGCGGTCGCGAGGCGCTTGAGGATCTCAAGGCCCTTGACCGCACCCTGGTCCATCACCACGCTCTTGCCGTCCTCGGACAGGATGTGCCCGCCCGCGGAGTTGACGATGGTGTTGTAGTTGACCACCAGGCCCTCGTACTCGGCCGCTGTCAACAGGATCTGGTAGGGCTTGCCCTCCGCCTTGAGCCGCTCGGACGCCGCGATCATCTCGTCGAACGTCTTCGGCGGCGTCGGGGTGAGCGACTGGTCGTACCAAAGCAGTTGTACGTTGGTGTTCTTCGTGGCCGCGTAGAGCTTTCCGTTCCACTGCGCGGTGCTCAGTGGTCCGGGGAAGACATCGCGTTCGGCTTCCGCCTTGTTCTGGCCCGTCCACTCGAGAATCCACCCGGCTTCGGCGAACTCGGCGACCCAGACAACGTCGAGACCGAGAATGTCCATTTCGGAATCGTTCGCCGCGAGCCTGCGGACCATCTGCTCACGCTGCCCATCGCCCTCCCGTGGCAGCTTGTTGTAGACGATGGTGTACCGGCCGTTTGCCTGTTCGTTGCACTTCGCGACTACCTTGTCGAAGACCTCTTCGGGTGAGTAGTAGACGTTGATCGTCGTACCCGAATCAGATCCGCAAGCGGTGACCAGCGGAACGGCGAGTAGTGCCGCCCCGACGGCTCCGACAAGGCGCCTTCGCGACGTGCGACTGGCGCTGCGCATGAACCCTGCCTCCTCGTCCTGCGAGGAAACCGGGCATGCCCCTCACCGCGCGCCCGGCACCTCGGTGTGCCCCCGAACGCGGATGTGCCCAACCTCACCTGTAACGCGCTCGGGCCCACTGAACTTAGGCGGGTTGATCACCCCTCGCAAGCGAATGGCCCGTGTCTGCAGAAACGATTACGTCAAGGTATTACGGGGTACCACCCGATGGGCGCATTGACAGCTTGGCCAGCAAGTCACGACCACGCTCGGCGTTCCGCGGCTGGCAAAGCACGTCATAGCGGCCGGCGACCAGTTGGCTCGCCGAGGCGAAGTCCCGCCGCCCGCGTGTCGACATGTAGCTGACCGCGGCGAACGTCAGCCCGAACAACACACCGGCGACAACGCCGACGAGGACCGGGACGAGCGACATGCCCTGGCTGGAGAAGTACGCCAGCAGGATGCCGACGAACAGGCCGAACCACGCACCGGACAACGCGCCGGTACCCAGCACCTTGCCCCACGTGAGCCTGCCGACGATCCGCTCGACCAACATCAGGTCGACGCCGACGATAGTCACTTCGGTGACCGGGAAGTCCTCGCTGGCCAAGTGCTCGACCGCCCGTTGGGCGCCCTCATACGTCTCGTAGGAGCCGATCGGCCAGCCTGACGGCGGCGTCGGCAACCGTGGCAGGCCCGGATTGGGCCGCCCCGTCCCAGAAAAACCACCGGCCACGGTGTTCACCTCTCCACGCTGCACAGCTGTGGTTCCATCCTGCCAAGCCGGACATCAAGACGCGAACCCGGCTGCTCCGGGGCCGGGCAGAACGTCGACGTCCGAGGCGTGCATGGGCTTGGCGCACACCGAGCAAACCGGCTCGACATGGCTGATCTCGCCGCACGCGTGGTGCCGGTAGAGCACGGGCGGACCGGCCTCGCCAGCGGTCCACCGATCGCCCCAGCGGACCATGACGAGCAGCAGATCGGCCAGTTCGGTGCCCTTGGTGGTGAGCACGTACTCGTACCGGCCGGTCGAGTATTCGCGCCGGTCGAGGACCTCGTTGGCGACCAGCCACTTGAGCCGTTCGGTGAGCACCTTGCGGGAGATGCCGAGGTCCTGCTGGATCTGGTCGAACCGGTTGATGCCGACGTAGACGTCCCGCAGGATCAGCGGCGACCACGGCTCACCGATGACGTCGAGGGTCCGCGCGATCGAACACGCCATGTCCCCGAACTGAGTGCGCTGCATGCAGCGAGTTTAGCCGTACGGGTTCCCTTAGGGAACTCATCGTGCTAGCTTGAGTTCCCTCAAGGAACTTCACACGGAAGGGAGCGCACGATGAACCGTCCGCCAGTGGTATCGGCCGCCGAATGGCAAGCAGCCCGGGATGCCTTGCTGGTCAAGGAAAAGGAGATCACACGGGCAACGGACGCGCTGGCCGCCGAGCGGCGTAGGCTGCCGATGGTCCAGCTGTCCACGGATTACTCGTTCACCGCGCCGGACGGGTCAGCCGCCAGCCTGGTCGACCTGTTCGACGGCAAACAGCAGCTGGTCGTGTACCACTTCATGCTGCAGCCAGGGTCTTCGCACATCTGCGACGGATGCGCCTCGTTCACCGACAACCTCGCGCAGGACCAGACCCACCTCAACGCCCGGGACACCCGGCTGGCACTGATGTCACCGGCGCCGCAGTCACAGATCGCCGGCGTGCGGTCCCGGTTCGGCTGGACACTGCCTTGGTATTCGGCCTACGGCAACACTTTCTACGACGATCTCGGTCTCGGCGGCGGCTTCGGGCTCAGCGTGTTCCTCTTGGACCATGGCGAGGTCTTCCGGACGTACTACACGTCCGGGCGCGGAGTCGACCGGTTGCGCACGGACCACAACCTGCTCGACCTGACCCCGTACGGGCGCAAGGAGGAGTGGGAGGACTCCCCGGAAGGCTGGCCGCAGGAGCCGACGTGGACCCGGCTGCGGCTGCGCGACGAATACTAGCCGGAAATCTTGACGGTGCCGTCCTTCTCGCCGGTCACGGTGGCGTCGCCGGTGAACTCGCCTTCCGCGAGCAGCCGCCCGACCGTGCCAACCAGACGCTCGACGTCGTCACCGTTCCAGAACACGAGGATGTTGCCTTCGGTGTCGAAGACGTACTCGCCGCTGTCCAGCGGCTGACCGATCCTGCCCTCGACCCATTCCCGGGTGTGCGGGCCGAGGAAGATCTGCACCCGATCCCAGTCACCCGGCACCAAGTCCTTGAGCCGCACGGTCCGCGCGTTGTCGCGCACTTCGTCAAGACGGTCGGCGAACTGCTTGTCGTACTGCACCGGCACGGGGTCCGAGCTGCATCCGGTCAGCGCGAAGACGAGCGCCAGGACGACACCGAGCGTTCTCATACTCCAGAGATATCAGGCCGGGCGGCGTACTCCGAACTTCATGCACGCCGCCCTCGGAATATCAGCTGCGGGACTTGTACTCGCGCAACAGGCCACGGCTGATGATGGTCTTCTGGATCTCGCTCGTGCCTTCGCCGATCAGCAGGAACGGGGCCTCCCGCATCAGGCGCTCGATCTCGTACTCCTTGGAGTAGCCGTAGCCGCCGTGGATCCGGAACGCGTCCTGCGTCACTTCCGCGCAGTACTCGGATGCGATCAGTTTGGCCATGCCGGCTTCGACGTCGTTGCGCGCGCCGGAGTCCTTGAGGCGCGCCGCATTCACCATCATCAGGTGGGCGGCTTCGACCTTCGTGGCCATCTCGGCGAGCTTGAAGGCGATCGCTTGGTGTTCCGCGATCGCCTTGCCGAAAGTCTTGCGCTGCTGTGCGTATTCGATCGCGAGCTCGAACGCGCGGATCGCGATGCCGCACGCCCGCGCCGCGACGTTCACCCGGCCGACCTCGACGCCGTCCATCATCTGCGCGAAGCCCTTGCCCGGCGCCTCGCCGAGCACGCGGCTGGCCGGGATCTGGTAGCCGGAAAACACCGCTTCCGTTGTGTCCACGCCCTTGTAGCCCATTTTGTCGATCTTGCCGGGGATCGTCAGGCCCGGCGCGACCTCACCGAAGCCGGTCGGCTTCTCGACCAGGAACGCGGTCAGGTTCTGGTGCGCTTTCGGCGCTCCCTCGTCGGTTTTGGCCAGCAGGGCGATCAATGTGGACGTTCCACCGTTGGTCAGCCACATCTTCTGGCCGTCGATCGTGTACGAGTCGCCGTCCTTCTTGGCCTTGGTCTTGATCGCCGCGACGTCCGAGCCGAGGTCCGGTTCGGACATCGAGAACGCCCCGCGCACCTCGCCGGTCGCCATCCGGGGCAGGAAGTACTGCTTCTGCTCGTCGGTGCCGTGCTGCTTGATCATGTGCGCGACGATGAAGTGGGTGTTGATCACGCCCGACACGCTCATCCAGCCGCGCGCGATCTCCTCGACGACCAAGGCGTAGGTCAGCAGGGACTCGCCCAGGCCGCCGTACTCCTCCGGGATGGTCAGGCCGAAGAGGCCCATTTCCTTCATGCCCTCGACGATGTCGCTCGGGTACTCGTCACCGTGTTCGAGGGCCTGCGCGTGCGGGATGACCTCCTTGTCCACGAATCCGCGGACCGTCGCCAGGATCTCGCTCTGGATGTCGGTCAGTCCGGCGGTCTGGGCAAGGCGAGCCATGATCTGCTCCCGTAACGTCGGTGTCAGTTACTCAGCAGTATCGCGCCTGTCCGGGGTCGTGCGGTGTGAAGCGGCTCTCAGCTGGCGATATCCAGCTGCTGGCCGCAGTGGCGGCAGCCCGCGGCGAAAACGTGCACGTCACGCTGGCAACCAGGGCAGGTCCGCATGCTGCGCTGCAGCAGGTCGTCCTCCTGCCGCTTGCGGAAGATCCGAAAACGTCTAGAACTCATGCCGACAAGCGTTAACCCGGTGATCGGCTCCGAGCAAATTGATCACACATTTTGTGGCTGTGCTCATAGCAACCGAATACAGCGAGTAATTAGTCGGTTTTCTCCTGTGATTGTCCTGTGACCTTCGCCGCGTTTTCCAGGAATCTGAGTAACTCGACCGGGAACGGCAGGACGAGCGTCGAATTTTTCTCGGCCGCTACTTCTACGACGGTTTCAAGCAGTCTGAGTTGCAGTGCGGCCGGTGTGTTTGCCATCACAGCGGCGGCTTCGGACAACTTCTGAGATGCCTGAAACTCGCCATCTGCGGCAATAACCCTCGCCCTGCGCTCCCGTTCCGCTTCGGCCTGCCGGGACATCGAGCGCTTCATGGATTCGGGCAGAGCGACATCTTTGATCTCAACCCGGTCGATGTGGATTCCCCATTCCAGCGCCGGGCTGTCGATCATCACCTCGAGGCCCTGGTTGAGCCGCTCACGGTTGGCCAGCAGGTCGTCGAGCTCGCTTTTGCCGATGATCGACCGCAGTGAGGTCTGCGCGACCTGGCCGACGGCGTACCGGTAATCCTCGACGCCGATCACGGCCTGGACCGGGTCGATGACTTTGAAATACACCACCGCGTCCACTTTGACCGTCACGTTGTCGCGCGTGATGCCTTCCTGTGCGGGCACCGGCATCGCGACGATCTGCATGTTGACTTTCCGCATCCGGTCGGCGATCGGCAGCATCATCGTCAGTCCCGGCTCGCGGGGCTGGCGGTGCACTTTGCCCCAGCGCAGCACCAGACCCCGCTCGTATTGGTTCACCACGCGGGCCGAGAGCCCGACCCACACGCCACCGAGTGCGACGACCCCGGTGAGAATTTCGATGAGCATCGGCACCACCACCCATCTGGTAAGGCCGATGCTACGCCGATTCCCTTACACCGGCTGGTGATCCGGGCGTTCCCCTTTCTTACGGAGTCTCGGGTTTCGCGACAACCACCCGGAAATGGGACGTCTCGTCCTTGGCGCCGCGCACCTGGACCGTCCACAGGTCTTCGCCGGTCCGGAAAATCCGGCGGCTGCGGCCCTTCCCGGGGTGCTGGGGTTCATAGCCCTTGGCCAAGTTCGCGGCTTCCGCCAGCGCGTCAGCTCGACTGCCGAACGACTTGATACGCGTCAGCTCCCACCGGAGGTAACTGCTGTGGCCGACGGTCTCCTCGATCAGGACACACCACCGGTCGAGCGGTACGCGCCTGGTCTCCTCTTCGGGCTCCACATCACACCTGCTTCCCCACCGAGACACGGAAGTGATACTCGCGCGTCGCACCCGGCACCCACACGATCCAGGAGTCCTCGCCCACCTGGTAGGCGTCCCGTCCCTTCGCGAACGTCGGATGCTGCGGCTGGTACTCGCGCACCGCCTGCTCCGCTGCGGCGAGCGCCTCGTCCCTCGTGTCGAACTTGCTGATCTCCGAAACACCCCACCGCTGGCTCTCACCACGGCCGACCGTCTCCTCGATCAGGACACACCACTTGGTGACCGGATCTTGTACGCGTTCCATGCCCACCTAGACGTGCGGGGCGCACCAGGCGTTACCGGCAGCGGCCCACTAGCCTGATCACGTGGCCGCCACAAACCGGGTTTTCGCGGGTCAGCTCGCCGGTCTCGCGGTGTTCGGGCCGGATGGCGAGCGGATCGGCCGGGTCCGAGACATCGTCGCCGGGCTGCGCGCCGACCGCCTGCCGCCGAGGGTCCTCGGCGTCGTCGTCGAACTCGCGACCCGACGACGCATCTTCGTACCTATGTTGCGGGTGACGTCGATCGAGGCGAACGCCGTGACGTTGTCCACCGGCTCGGTCAACCTCCGCCATTTCCACCAGCGCCCTAACGAGGTTCTGGTCGTCGGGCAGCTGCTGGACGCACACGTCACGATCGAAGCGTCCGATGCGAAGGCGGTCGTCGAGGACATCGGGATGGAACCGACGCGCACGCGCGACTGGGTCCTCGGACGCGTCGCGATCCGTCAGCGGATCGGCCGGTTCGGCAGGCGCGGCCCGGTCCGGATCGTGAAGTGGGAAGACGTGCGTGGCCCCGGAGTCCTCGACCTGGCCGCGCAACCTCAAGGCGCGCAACAACTTCTGAGCATCTTCGAGGGCATGCGCGCGGCCGACGTCGCCGCCGCGCTGCGCGACCTGCCGCCCAAACGGCGTTACGAGATCGCCGACGAGCTGGACGACGAGCGCCTCGCGGACGTGATCGAGGAACTGCCCGAGGACGACCAGAAGGATCTGCTGTCACACCTCGACGAGGAACGCGCCGCCGACATCCTCGAGACGATGGACCCCGACGACGCCGCCGACCTGCTGGCCGAGCTGTCCGAACTGGACAAGAACCGGCTGCTGGAGCTGATGGAGCCGGAGGAATCCGAGTCGGTCAAGCGGTTGCTCGAGTACTCCTCGGACACCGCCGGTGGTCTGATGACGCCGGAGCCGATCGTGCTGGCCCCGGACGCGACCATCGCGGAAGCGCTCGCGCGGGTGCGCAATCCCGACCTGACGCCGGCCTTGGCCAGCATGGTGTTCGTGACCCGGCCGCCATCCGCGACACCGACCGGCCGGTACCTGGGCTGCGTGCACATGCAGCGCCTGCTGCGGGAACCGCCGTCGGAGCTGGTCGCGGGCGTGCTGGACACCGAGCTGGCCAAACTGCCACCGACGGCGTCGCTCGCCGAGGTGACCAGGTATTTTGCCGCGTACAACCTGGTCTGCGCGCCCGTGGTGGACGAGACCGAGCACCTGCTTGGCGCGGTGACCGTCGATGACGTGCTTGACCACCTGCTGCCGGAAGGCTGGCGGGAGAACGGGTTGTGGGAGGCCACCACCGATGCCTGAGCTGCTGCCCCGCCGCAGGCTCGACCAGCCCGGCAGGCCGCGCCTGCTGCGGTTCGAGATCGACCCGGAGGCGTTCGGCCGGTTCTCCGAACGGCTGGCCCGGTTCCTCGGCACCGGGAAGTTCCTGTTCTGGCAGACCCTAGTGGTGATCATCTGGATCACGCTGAACCTGACGGCCGCGTCGCTGGAATGGGACCCGTACCCGTTCATCCTGCTCAACCTGGCGTTCTCCACGCAGGCCGCTTACGCGGCGCCGTTGATCCTGCTCGCGCAGAACCGCCAGGACGACCGTGACCGCATCTCACTTGAGGAAGACCGCAAACGCGCGGCCCAAACGAAGGCCGACACCGAATATCTGGCCCGCGAGCTCGCCGCGTTGCGAATCGCCGTCGGCGAAGTCGCGACACGGGACTACCTACGCAGCGAATTGGACCGTCTGCGCCAGGACCTCAACGCCAAACCGCGTCGCCGCGCGTCCGCGGACAGCATCAAGGACAACCCGTCTTGGCGGGATCAGGGCTGAGCGTCGGCGACACGCTGCGACAAGTCGCCTATGGTGTGCAGCTCTTGCTCGTCGAGCAGCTCCACGAAATGCCGCAAGATGCCTGCGAGATGCGTCCGAGACGCAACCCCTAACCTGGCCGCGCCCGCGGGCGTCAACCGCGCGACCACGCCACGGCCATCACCGTCGACGCGTTCACGCACGACAAGACCGGCCCGTTCCAACCGGTCCACCAGACGGGTGACACCTGAGCGGGACAGCAAAACGGCCTCGGCCAGCTCCGCCATCCGCAGGCACTGGTCCGGTGCCTCGGCCAGTTCGGCAAGCACGTCGTAGGCACCGAGGGAAAGGCGTTGCTCGGCGAGCAATTCGGCCTCAAGACATCGAGTGACCTTGGCATGCGCGCGCAGAAATGAACGCCACGCGTCCATTTCGCTTCGGGTGGGCAACCGGGTTGCACCTAACTCCGGCACAACCTGATGTTACGGAACGCGCGCAAGTGGATGCGCAGTGCCCTACTTCATAAGGGCGAGCATGGGCTTTAGCTCTACTCGCCGTAGCATGAGAAAGGTGATACCCACTGTCGAAGCGGTCCGTAAGGCGCTCGCAGGCGTGCAGGACCCTGAGATCCACCGCCCGATCACGGACCTCGGCATGGTCAAGGACGTCACGGTGCACCCGGACGGCATTGTCGACGTCGGCGTGTACCTGACCGTGGCCGGTTGCCCGCTGCGCGACAAGATCACCCGCGACGTGACCGCCGCCGTGTCCGCGCTCGATGGCGTGAGCGACGTGCGAGTCGAGCTGGACGTCATGAACGACGAACAGCGCACCGCGATGCGTAAGTCGCTGCGCGGCGACGAACCGAAGATCCCCTTCGCCGAACCAGGCTCCATGACCCGCGTGTACTGCGTGGCATCGGGCAAGGGCGGCGTAGGAAAGTCGAGCGTGACGGTGAACCTGGCCGTCGCGATGGCCGAACGCGGCCTGTCGGTCGGCGTGGTCGACGCCGACATCTACGGCCACTCGGTGCCCAGGATGCTGGGTGCGACCGGCAAGCCGACCAAGGTCGAGCAGATGATCATGCCGCCGCAGGCCAACGGCGTGAAGGTGATCTCGATCGGTATGTTCACCCCCGGTAACACCCCGGTGGTGTGGCGTGGTCCGATGCTGCACCGGGCGCTGCAGCAGTTCCTTGCCGACGTGTTCTGGGGCGACCTGGACATCCTGCTGCTCGACCTGCCGCCGGGCACAGGTGACATCGCGATCTCGGTGGCGCAGCTGATCCCGAACGCGGAAATCCTGGTGGTGACGACCCCGCAGCAGGCAGCGGCGGAAGTGGCCGAGCGCGCGGGCGCGATCGCACTGCAGACCCGTCAGCGGATCGCGGGCGTGATCGAGAACATGTCCTGGCTCCAGATGCCCGACGGCTCCCGGATGGACATCTTCGGCGAAGGCGGCGGGCAAACGGTGTCCGACTCGCTGTCGCGGGCCGTCGGCTCCGAGGTGCCACTGCTCGGCCAGGTCCCACTGGACCCACGGCTGCGTGAAGGCGGAGACGCGGGCACACCGCTGGTCAAGCTGGACCCGGAGGCCCCGGCCTCCATCGTGCTGAAGGACATCGCGAAGAGGCTGACCGTCCGAGCCCGCGGCCTGGCCGGCCGCATGCTGTCGGTCTCCCCAGCAGGTCGCTGACTGCACAACCCACCACGAACCGCTGTAGCCCTGCGGCTGCAGCGGTTTTTCGTGTCCAACGACACCCCCCAGAAAAGGACATCCCCCGCCACTCCCGGGGGACGGCCCCTGGCCAGTCTATCGAGGATATGGGCTGGTCAAGAGGGTTATTGGCCGGTTGTGGACAACCGGATTTGCCGATGGTGCCTTCGCTTCGATCAAACCCGGGGCCCCGCGCTCAGGTCGCGTCTGGGTCGAAAGGTGGCTTCTCGCCAGGGCTCAGCGGCGGGGGCGTTGAGCTCGCCGGTGGTGTGGAAGCCGGTGGCGGCGGTGTGTAGCCGTTGGGCTTGGTGCCGTTGGCGGGTTCGTCGCTGAACAGGTGCTGGGTGACCATGCGCTTGGGGTCGAAGCTGCGGAGCTCACGCAGGTTCTCCAGCGGCTTGCGCAGTTCGTCGAACTCCGGGCCCATTTCGTTGCGCAGCTGGTCGCGGGCGCCTGTGGCGAACTCGCGAACCTTGCGGATGCTCTTGCCGATCCAGGCCGCCGCCGACGGCAGGCGTTCCGGACCGAGGATGAACAGCCCAGCCAACAACAGGACGAGGATCTCCGCCCACCCGATGCTGTCGAACATGCCGCAACCTCCACCAAGTCAGGTTCAGCTTACCGACTCAGTCGGACTGCAGGACGACGTCGATTGTCAGCTCTCTGCCGTCTCGCACCAGCACCACCGGAACCTTCGCCCCGATTTCATGTGCTCGTACGGCCACGGTCAGCTCAGCCGAGTTTCGGACGATCCGGTCGCCGACCTTCGTGATGATGTCGCCCTCGCGGATGCCTGCCTTCTGCGCGGCGCTGTTCTCCGCGACGTTCGCCGCGCGTGCTCCCTGTGAGCTGCCCGCGCTGACGTCGGTCACCGCGTTGATGCCGATCTCCGCGTGCTTGACCTGGCCGTCGCGGATCAGCGCTTGGACGATCTTGCGCGCGTCGTTGGCCGGGATGGCGAAGCCAAGGCCGATCGAGCCTTTGTCCTCCGTCGCCAGGATCGACGAGTTGATACCGACCACCGCACCGGTCGCGTCGACCAGCGGACCGCCGGAGTTGCCTGGGTTGATGGACGCGTCGGTCTGGATCGCGTCGTAGGCCACGGGCGGGTCGCCGCCGTCGCCGGGCAGCAGGCGGGGGCGGTGCACCGCGCTGACGATGCCTTCGGTGAACGTGTGGGACAGGCCGAGCGGCGAGCCGACGGCGATCACTGTGTCGCCGACCGCGACCGCGTCGGAGTTGGCGAACTGCAGCACGGTGGGGTTGTTGACCTGCACCTTGATCACCGCGAGGTCCGTCTTCGGGTCGCGGCCGACCAGTTTCGCGTCGACCCTGCTGCCGTCGGGGAACACCGCCGTCATCTTCGCCGACGCTTCCCTGGCCGCGGTCTGGATCACGTGGTTGTTCGTGACGATGTAGCCCTGGCCGTCGATCACGGCACCTGACCCGGTCTCACCGCTGTTGGCACCGATGACCTCGATGGTCACCACCGCGGGAGCGACGCGCTTGGCGATGTCGGCGATCGAGCCGGGCGGGCGCTCCACACCTGGCTGGACCTCGGCCAAAGTCACATCGCTGGTCAACGAGTCACCGGCGCGCGCGATGACCCAGCCGACCACGCCACCCGCGCCGCCGATCACGAGCACGACCACGGCGAGGATGATCAGCGCACTGGTCTTCACGCGCCGCCCGAACAACAGCTCGGGCACGCTGAGCAGCTGCCCGGTGTCCTTCGCGGCCTTGGCCTTCGTCTCCGGCTCGGGTTTGTCGAGCGCGGGCGGGCCGATCATGGCGCCCGCACCCGGGTCACGCCACGGGTCGGCTTCCTTCGTCGACCACAGCGGCGCGTCGACCGGCGCGTCGCCGTTCTGGTCGACGGGCGGACGTTGCAGCACCACATCGGGGTTCTCCGGCGGACGGCTGAACGCCTCGGTCAGCGCGGCCGCGGGCGGCGGCGCCGCGCGCAGCGCCGGATCCGGGTGGCTGCCGTTCCGGTTGGCGAAAGCGCTGTCCACGCCGGGTGGCCTGCCGAACACGGCCGCCTGAGCGGGGTCGACCGACGGCCTGCGCAGCGGGCGCGGGCCGAGCCGGTCAGGCTCAGGCGTCGGGTTTTGCTCAGGGTGCTGGCTCATCAGCGCTCAGCCTGCCTGTCAGGTGGTGAAAGCCCAGTAAGGACCCGGAATGCCGCGAAGCCCCCGTTGTCATAACGAGGGCTTCGTGTCCTAGGAGAAAAGTCAGCGAATGATCGGGCCGCCGGGTGCCACGAGGACCGGGGCGACATGCACAGGCGCCTTGGGCCGTGCGGCCGGAGCCGTGTCACCGTTGGCCGCAGGCGCGCCGGACGGAGCTACGAGCGCGAGGGCGCCCAGTACGAGACCGGACACGACCACGCCAGCGCCCTGAGCCGTGCGGCGGCCGCGACCGATGACGTTGTGGCTCTCGCCAAGGCGAGGCTGGGACCCTAACGCCGCGTTGGAGCCAAGCGGTCTGCTTGTTCCGACGCGGTCGGGCCGTTGGATGGCCACGAGCTGGCCTTCCTGGGTCATCGCCAGGTTGTCGGGCATGCCGGGCAAGTCGGTGTTCTGTGGGATGGCCCGCAAGTTGGCCAGCAAGGAGGCCGACATCGACGGGGCATCCGCAGCTCGGACGGCTGCGCGCGCCTGCCGCTGAGCCGCGATCTCCGCGGCACAGCATGAGCAGCTCACCATGTGCGCGGCCACGCGATCACGCGCGCCCGGAGGCAGTTCGCCGTCCACGAACGCCACGACTGCGTCCGGCATCAGGTGCTGCTCGGGCAGATTCCACCCGCGCAGGTCGGTCATGCGGAAGCCTCCCGGGTCAACTCACGGCGCCGCTCGAGCGAGGCGCGCAGGGCCTGACGGCCACGGTGAATCCTGCTGCGAACAGTACCCAGCTTGACCCCGAGGGTGGCGCCGATCTCCTCGTACGACAGGCCTTCCACGTCGCAGAGGACCACGGCGGCACGGAACTCAGGCGGCAGCTCGTCGAGCGCGTCCTGCAGGTCCGGGTCGAGGTGGGTCTCCGAGTACACCTGCTCAGGCGACGGGTCGTCGCCGGCGAGCCGGTCGGTGTCATCGGGCAGTCCCTCCATGCGCAGCCGCGAGCGGCGGCGTGCCATGTCGAGGAACAGGTTCGTGGTGATCCGGTGCAGCCAGCCCTCGAAGGTCCCCGGCTTGTACGAAGCCAGCGAACGGAACACCCGGATGAATGTTTCCTGGGTGAGGTCCTCGGCGTCGTGCGAGTTGCCGGTGAGGCGGTATGCGAGCCGGTAGACCCGGTCAGCGTGCTCCCTGACGACCTCGTCCCAGGTCGGGGGTGTCCACGCCGGCTGGTCGTCCAGCTCGACTGGCGTCGCCAACGCGACGTCGGAATCGCTCATCAGGTGGGTATCCTCCCGCGGACTGACCTGCCCACTACGTTCCTCAACGACGGACTCGTTCACGGTGTTCCCCACTTCGGCTGTGCGACTCCCCTTGTTGTCGATAGCTTCGTGTACGGCGTTATGGGGTGGGTGAGAGTGAGCTAAGACGAACCTGAGAATCCGTCCATCGGCGCGTTTGCTGAGTGTTCCCTCAGAAATGGCCCGGACGGCGCTAATCTCGCCAGGCGTGACACCCGAATGGCCGGCCGGGCTGCGTGCCTACGTCGAGGACTACCTGGCCGAGGACGAGACGCTGAGCGCCGCCCGTGCACGCGGGCGTGCGCTGGGCTGTGTGCCGATCGGTGCGGCAGGCGGCGCCGCGCTGCAGTTCCTTGCCACCGCGCTGCGGGCCAAGGCCGTGGTCGAGGTCGGCACAGGTGCCGGGGTGAGTGGCCTCTACCTGCTGCGCGGGATGGCCGGGGACGGCGTGCTGACGTCGATCGACGTCGAACCCGAACACCAGACGGCTGCCAAGCAGGCGTTCGCGGCCGAAGGCGTCGCACCCGGCCGGACCAGGCTGATCATGGGCCGGGCGCTGGACGTGCTGCCCCGGTTGACCGACTCGGGCTACGACCTGATCTTCGTGGACGCGGCCAAGACCGAGTACCCCAGCTATTACGAGCAGGGTGTCCGGTTGCTCAGGCCGGGCGGGGTGCTCGCGTTCGACAACGTGCTGTGGAAGGGCCGCGTGGCCGATCCTGAGGACCGTGAACCGGACACGAACGCGATGCGGGAGGTCGCCCGCCTGGTCAAGGAGGACGACCGCCTGGTGCCCGTGTTGCTGCCGATCGGCGACGGCCTGCTGGTGGCCGCCAAGGCCTGACGGCGCACCTAGGGTGAAAGCATGGTCTACGTGGATTTGCCCGAGCTCGGACTCGAAGGCGATTGGGCGGTCACCGACGCGGAACGCGCTCTCGCCCGGCGCATCGTGCCGTTGCTGCCCGCCGAGCCCGCGCCAGGAGCCGACATGGCGACTCGCTGGAGCGCCCTGCAGTCGACGCTCAGCACGCTCATCGACGTGATCCGAACGGAAGGCAGCGGCCTTTTCGAGGAACGTGGCGGCTCGCACACCAGCCAACCGGGCACGATCACCATGATCGAGATGCCGTTCACGCTCGCCCGGTGGTTCAACGAGGTCGGCCAACGCCATCAGCTCGCGACCAGCATGAAAGGTGTCGCGGGTGGAAACGCCGTGCTGGCGGAGCTGACCGCCGAAGTGGAGCCGGAAGTGGCCGAGTTGCGGCGGTTGCTCACCGCAGCCGCCGGAACCTAGGCGTTTTCCCGCCTGCGCCACCAGCCGGCGATGGCCGTGGCGATCGCCTCGGGCTGGTCCTCGGGTGCGTGGTGCCCGGCCGGGCCGCAGTGGACCGTCTCCAGCGAAGCGACGTTCGCGGCGCACCATTCGGCCATCTCCGGCTTGATCAGCAAGGTGGGCGAGCCTTCGAAGGTGAGCAGCAGTTTGGGCACGTCGACGCTGGCGGCCAGCCACTTCCCGTAAGCCTCCACTCGCTCGACGACGTCAGCAGGGTCGCCGTCGAGGGGCGACGAGCGCGCCCACGTCAGGATGGGACGGCGGCTTTCCCTGGTCGGGAACGGCGCCAGGTAGGCCTGCAATTCCTCCTCACTCAGCGGGTTCAGCACCCCTTTGGTGAACGCGGTCTCCACGAAGAAGTTGGTGCCGAGAGCCATCTCCTCCCCTTGCGGTCCACGCATCAGCTCGGCACGGGCGCGGGGAGCCTCCCCCAGTTCGCTCCACGACAGCGGCCGCATGATGGTCTCGAAGAACGCGACGCCACGGACCTTCTCCGGGTGACGAGCCGCCCAGTCGAACGCGAGCGCGCCGCCCCAGTCGTGCCCGACGAGCACCACGTCGTCCAGTCCGAGCTGCTCGAACCAGGCGTCGAGGTAGCGGGCGTGGTCGTCGAAGCGGTACGCCAGATCGGGCTTGCCGGAGCGGCCCATGCCGATCAGGTCGGGCGCCAGCAGCCGGTACGGCAGGTCGACCGCGGGCAGCACGTTCCGCCATAAGTGCGACGAGCTGGGATTTCCGTGCAGGAACACCATCGGCAGGCCGGTGCCGGTTTCCTCGTAGTACATGGTCGAGTCCAGGACTTCCACGGTCGGCATGACGCCTCCATTAGTGCGACTAACGTTAGTGACACTAATAAATTTAGGTCGTTAGTCCCACTAACACAAGGGCTAGGATCCTGGTGTGACCGAGGCAGCACGTTTGCGCAACCAGCCGACGCGGCTGCTTTCCATGGCCGCGATGCACGCGGATCGACGGGTGACCGAAGCGCTCGCCACCGCGGACGCACGCAAATGGCACTACGCCGTCCTCGCCACGCTGGACGAGTTCGGCCCGGCCAGCCAGGCGGAACTAAGCGATCGCACGCGCATCTACCGCAGCGATCTCGTCGCGGTCCTGAACGAGCTGACCGAGCGAGGCATGGTGGAACGCGCGGCTGACCCCGCCGACCGCAGGCGCAACGTGATCACGCTGACCGAGCGAGGCAAGAAGCAGTTGATCAAGCTCGACACCGTGCTCGTGGACGTGCAGAACGAGGTCTTTGCGCCACTGTCAGAGCGAGAACGGGAGCAGCTCACCAAGCTGCTCACGGCCCTGCTCAGCTGACCTGGGCACCCTTGCCCAGGACGATCACGCCGCCCGCGCTGACGGTGTACTTTTCCCGATCCGCCTCGACGTCCACGCCGATCTGGGCGCCATCAGCCACGACCACGTTCTTGTCCAGGATCGCCCGTCGTACGACCGCGCCCTTGCCGATGCGTACGCCCGGCAGCAACACGCTGCCCTCGACAATCGCGCCGTCGTCCACGACCACGTCCGCGCTGACGACGGACTCGCGTACCGAAGCGCCGGACACGATCGTCCCTGGACCGACGATGGACTCCACGGCCGAACCTGAGTTGACGAACTTGGCGGGTGGCAGCGGCGGTGTGGCCGTACGGATGGGCCATGCCTGGTTGTAGAGGTTGAACACCGGGTGCACGGACACGAGGTCCATGTGCGCGTCGTAGTACGCGTCGAGCGTCCCCACGTCACGCCAGTAGCCGCGGTCACGTTCGGTCGCGCCGGGCACGACGTTGTCGTCGAAGTCGTAGACGGCCGCGTTGTTGTCGTCCACGAGCATGGGGATGATGTCGCCGCCCATGTCGTGGTCGGAGTCGGGGTTCGCCGCGTCCGCGCGGAGCGCTTCGAGGAGCACCTCGGTGCGGAACACGTAGTTGCCCATCGAGGCGAACGTGACGTCCGGGTCGCCCGGCACGTGCGGCGGGTCCTTGGGTTTCTCCAAGAACCGGGTGATCTTGCCGGATTCGTCCGAGTCGATGCAGCCGAAGGCGCTCGCCTCCGCACGCGGTACGCGGATGCCCGCGACCGTGACGCCCAGCCCTGAGTCGATGTGCTGGCTGACCATCTGGGACGGATCCATCCGGTACACGTGGTCGGCGCCGAAGACCGCGATGTGGTCGGGGCGTTCGTCGTAGACCAGGTTGAGCGACTGGAAGATCGCGTCCGCGCTACCGGTGTACCACCGCGGACCGAGGCGCTGCTGCGCGGGCACCGGGGTGACGTACTGGCCGAGGATGTTCGACAACCGCCACGTCGTGGAGATGTGCCGGTCCAGCGAATGCGACTTGTACTGGGTCAGTACGCACAACCGGTGGTAGCCCGCATTGACCAAGTTGGACAGTACGAAGTCGACTAACCGGTAGTTGCCGGCGAACGGTACGGCTGGCTTGGCCCGGTCGGCGGTCAGGGGCCACAGGCGTTTGCCCTCCCCGCCCGCCAGCACGATCCCGAGCACCTTCGGCTGGCCTGTCACGGTTGGGACCCTAGTGTCCTGACCACGATCACGGCCAGATCGAAACGCGACGTTTGGCGTCACGTTCACCGGAACGAACCATTGGCAACTACGGTTACCAAGTGTGCGAATCGGTCTGCTGACACGCGAATACCCGCCTGAGGTCTACGGCGGGGCAGGCGTGCATGTCGGTTTCCTTGTCCCCCGGCTGCGCGAACTGATCGAGGTGGACGTGCATGCTTTCGGTGGGCCACGGGCGGATGCGCACTCACACGGGCCCGCGCCGGGCCTGGAGCACGCCAACGCGGCGCTGCAGACGTTGTCGGTCGACCTGGCGATGACGGCCGCGACCGAAGGCGTGGATCTGCTGCACTCGCACACGTGGTACGCCAACATGGCCGGACATCTTGGCAAGATCTTGCACGGCGTGCCGCATGTCGTCACCGCCCACTCCTTGGAACCGCGCAGGCCGTGGAAGGCTGAGCAGCTCAAGGGCGGGTACCGGTTGTCATCCTGGGTCGAGCGGACCGCCTACGAAGCAGCCGACGCGATCATCGCGGTCAGCGAAGGCATGCGCACGGACGTCCTCGACTGCTATCCGGCACTGGATCCAGCGCGGGTGCACGTGGTGCGCAATGGGATCGACACGAGCGCCTATCACCCGGTCACCGAGACAGACGCACTTGAGCACTACGGCATCGACCCAGATCGGCCGATCGTGGCGTTCGTCGGCCGGATCACGCGGCAGAAGGGCGTCGGGCACCTGATCGCGGCCGGGCACCAGATCGATCCGGACGCTCAGCTCGTGCTGTGCGCGGGTGCGCCCGACACGCCGGAGATCGCCGAGGAGACCACCCGTGCGGTGTCCGAACTGGCGCGGAAGCGGCCGGGCGTGTTCTGGATCCAGCAGATGCTGCAGCCCGCCGAGGTACGGCAGATCCTGAGCCACGCGACCACGTTCGTGTGCCCTTCGGTGTACGAACCGCTGGGGATCGTGAACCTGGAGGCTATGGCGTGCGGCACAGCTGTCGTCGCCTCGGACGTCGGCGGGATCCCCGAAGTCGTGGCCGACGGCCAGACCGGTCTGCTGGTCCACTACGACGAGCACGCCGTCGAGGAATTCCGCTCTGGCCTGGCGGACAAGGTCAACGAGCTGATCGGCGATCCGGCGAAGGCCACCGCGATGGGCGAGGCCGGACGGGCCCGTGCCGAGCGTGAGTTCGCCTGGACGACGGTCGCTCAGCAAACTGTCGATGTCTACAGGTTGGTCTTGCCTGAAGGCAATCTCAGTGAGAAGGAGTAATGCTCGTAGTGTGAAGCGGATTTTCACCCGGTACACGATGGCGTCGCTGTTCGCGACGGCGTTGAGCCAAGTGGCGCTGCTGGTGCTGTTCTGGGCGTGGGAGATGGACGCCATGACAGCGACCACCATCGCGTTCCTGGTCGGGTCCGTGCCGCACTTCCTGCTGATCCGTCGGTGGGCATGGGGCAACGTCGGCAACGAGGGCAGGCGGGCCGAGATCATCGCCTACATCGTCGTGACCGCCGCGGGCGGCGCGCTGTCCATCGGGATCACGACGGTGATGGACTGGCTGCTGGAACCGTTGATCGACGACCGCGGTTGGCGGTCGTTCGGCCTGGTCCTGACCTACCTGGTCAGCGGCGCGCCGGTGTTCCTGCTCAAGTTCTTCGCGTTGGACCGCGTGTTCCGCCGGAAGGCCAGCCACACGCCCAGTGCGCCGACCGACAGCCAGGACACCGATGCGGCGACCAGCACGCTCCAGCCCCACGCCGCGTAGATCATGGTCCCGATCGTTCCGCCGACACAGGCCCCCGCGTAGTACGCACCGCTGTACAGGCCGGACGCCGGACCCGCGCTCGGCGAGGCGGTGTTCACCCACGCGCCCGCGGCGGCGTGCGCCGCGAACCATCCGGCCGTGAGCAGCACGAACCCGATGGCGATCGGCACGACGTGCGACGGGATCGTCACCAGAACGCCTGCCGCGGTGAGGCCCAGCATTCCAAAGAGGACTTTTCGCCGGTTCGACTGGCTGCCGAGGGTCGCGGAGTTCACTCCGCCGATCGCGTAGGCCAGGAAGACGAGCGAGGCGATCTGCGGGCTGAGTTCGAGCGGCGGCGCGGCGAGCCGGAACCCGATCGCGTTGTACATCGCGACGAAGGAGCCCATGCCGAGGAACGCGACCGCGTACAGCGCCCACAGGAGTGGTTGGGTGACCGCCGATCTGAGGCCGCGTGCGGTCCGTTTGACAGGTTCGGTTCGCTTGGGCAGCGACCAGATGAGCACGCCCGTCGCGAGGGTGGCGAAAATCGCGACCAGCCCGACGCCGCCGCGATACGTGCCGAACAGACCGGCGAGCAACCGGCCGATCATTCCGCCGAATGTATTGCCCGCGACGAGCATTCCGATCGCTTTCGGCCTGCCGTGCTCGGCCAGATACGTCATGGCAACGGCGGGAAATCCGGCAAGCGCGACACCTTGCAGCGCACGCAAAACGATCAAAAGCCGAAAATCGTGGACAAGCGGAAGAGAAAGCCCAATCAGCGCCGCCACGACGACGGATGTCAGGATCACCGGCCGTCGGCCGACGACTTCGGACAACAGCGACAACGGGATGACCGCGACGGCCAGTGCGCCGGTGGCGACACCGATGGCAAGCGACGCGTGGCCAGGCGTGATCTGGAACTCATGTGCGAGCTGCGGGAGCACCGGCTGCGGTGCGTAGAGCAAGGCGAAACTCGCGAGCCCACCCGCGGCCATGCCGATGGTCAACCTGTCCACGCCGATTGACGTTAAGCACCTACAACTAATACGTCCAATACGGCATGATGGACCTATCGATACGCAAGCGCATGAATCACTCGCCGCGTCGATCGCGCCGCGGCTGGCGATGCTGCGCTTGTTCGCTCTTGAAGGCAATGTGACCAGGGTCGCTGCGGCTCTGGGCGTGCCACAGCCGACCGTGAGCCGTTGGCTGGCCGCGCTGTCCGCGGAAGTCGGTGCGCCGGTCGTGGTCAAAGACGGTCGGGGCGTACGGCTGACTCGTGCAGGCCAGTTGCTCGCCGACGCGGCGAGTTCCGCGATGGGCGCCTTCGAGGCAGGCACGCGGCAAGTGATCGAAGAGGTCGATCCGGACAGCGGCCGGGTGGTGCTCGGGTTCCTGCACATGCTCGGGCGGTCGATGATCCCCGAGCTGCTGCGGGCGTTCCGGTTCCGCCACCCGAGGGTCCGGTTCGGGCTGATTCAGGCTTCCCGCGCGGACATCATCGCGCGGCTGCGGTCAGGCGAAGTGGATCTGGCGTTCTTCGGCCCGCCGCCCGACGAGCCCGAACTGGCGTGGACACCCGTGCAACGACAGGAGCTGCGGGTCGTGCTACCGGACACGCACCGGCTCGCCGGCCGGGCGGAGGTCCGGATCGCCGAGCTGGCGAACGAGGAGTTCGTCGGGCTGGAGCACGGGTTCGGGTTACGGCAGATCACCGACGACATGTGCGCCGAAGCCGGGTTCACGCCGCGAATGGCCTTCGAGGGCCAGGAATCCGACACGGTTCGTGGCTTGGTGGCCGCGGGGCTGGGCGTGGCGATCCTGCCGGAGGTCGAGGTGCCGTCGCCCGGGCTCGCCGAGATCTCGTTGAGCCCGCAGGCAAGCAGGTTGGTCGCGCTGGTCTGGCCCGCACACGACCAGCTGACGCCCGCGGTGCGAGCCTTCCGGGACTTCGCTTCGACTCAGGAGGCGTAGGACTCCGCCAGCTCCACCAAAGTCCTCGTCGAGAAGCCGGTCGCGCCGGGAACGACCTCGTCATAGACCTTCTCGGCCCGTGCCGGGCCTGCGATGTCCATGTGCGCCCACGGGATTCCGGCGGTGAACTTCTGCAGGAACAGCGCTGCCGTGATGCCGCCGGGCCCGGGTGGGCACTGGCGCCAGTCGGCGATGTCGCTGACGACCTCGTCTTCCAGCTCAGCCAGCAGCGGCATCCGCCACCAGGCCTCACCGCCGCGCGCACCGGCCTCGATGATCCTTCTCGCCAGTTCGTCGTCGGACGCGAACAGGCCGCCGGTCCGGACGCCGAGGGTGACTTTCATCGCGCCGGTCAGGGTCGCGACGTCGACCATCAGGTCCGGCTTCACGCGACGGACCGCGTAGCCGATGGCGTCGGCGAGGACCATCCGGCCTTCGGCGTCGGTGTTGCTCACCTCGGTCGTCTGGCCGTCGTAGTGCTTGACGATGTCGCCGGGACGGTAGGACGAACCCGAGACGTGGTTCTCCGCGAGCGGCACCAGGCCCGTCACGCGGACGGGCAGGCCGAGCCGGGCGATGGTCACCAGGGCCGCGATCACCGACGCGCCACCGCACATGTCGGTTCGCATCAGGTGCATGCCGTCCGCCGGTTTGATCGAGATGCCGCCGGTGTCGAACGTGATGCCTTTGCCCACGTAGGCGATGTGCGGTCCAACTGGCTTGGCGGGGCGCCAGGACAGTTCGACGAACCGGGGCGGACTGACCGAACCGCCACCGACGGCCAGCAACCCGCCGAACCCCTCAGCGGCAAGCCACTTCTCGTCCCGCACCCGCACCGTGAGCCCAGGCAGCTGCGCGGCCAGCTTGACGGCGGTCGACGCCAGCCAAGCCGGGTCTTTCACGTTGGACGGCGTGTTACCCATGTCTCGCGTCGCCGTGGTGCCCAGGGCGACCGCCACCGCGCGTTCCACCACTGGCTTCAGCTCCGCGCCCGACTCGGTCACCAGACGCAGGGACTTCAGCCGTGGCTTCTGGGTCGAGGAGACCTTGTACCGGTAGCCACCCAGCGACACGCCAAGGACGAACGCCGAGATCTGTTCCGCTGAGATCTCCGGCGGCAGCGTGAGCTGCACGGACTTCGTGACACGACGGCCAGCGTCGGAGTCCGAGTCGGCCCGGGCCTCGATCGCGCGCACCAGCGCGGCCCCGGCTTTGCGCCACTCCTGGGCCGCACCGTCACCGACACCGAGGACCCAGCGGACACCGGCACCGTGCCCGGCAGCGATGTGCACTTCACCGGCTTTGCCGGTCAGCCCGACGATCTGCGCCCAGTCGGCGCTCAGGTCGGCGCCACCCGGCCCCAAGACCGGCGAGTCGCCGCCGTGTGCGAGCACGACGACGGGAATGCCACGGCGAGGTACGGACGCCACCTCGATCTCGGGCATCGGACTGGGTAACGACGGCACGGGCGTGCGCAACGCAAGACCTCCTGCGGCTCGCTTCAAGACGTGACGCGGCCCCGGCTCCACTCAGAGCGGATACCGGGGCCTGCCGGAAGAGGAGTGGTCAGCCCGCGGCGGCCTTCAACGCGTCCCCCAGGGCGCTGGCCTCGTCCGGTGACATCTCCACCACCAGGCGTCCACCACCCTCCAGTGGGACGCGCATCACGATGCCCCGACCCTCCTTAGTCACCTCGAGGGGACCGTCACCGGTCCGGGGCTTCATGGCCGCCATAGCGTGCTCCCTCCGTCATAGCCTGCCCACCGCAGGCCGGGTCCACCAGCCTCGGCTAACGCCATTCTCTCCTATCCGCTCACCGCGACGAAATCGAACCGATCTTTTGCGTGTCGTTTGGTGACCACTCGCCGACCTGGTGTGACAGATTCGAGGTAACGGGTCTACATGCGACTTCAACGACTTCCCCGCGCGACACGCCGAGACGCGACACGCCGGGCTATTTTTCCCGTTTTTGGTAACGAGATGGTCACGCACCGGCACACTGTGGACAGGGTCGATTTCCCGCGGCATTTCACTTCGCCCGCCAGCAGGTGGCGATATGGTCGTCGACGATCCCGGTGGCTTGCATCAGCGCGTAACACGTCGTGGGACCGAGGAACACGAAACCGCGCCGTTTGAGCTCCTTGGCCATCGCCTTCGACTCGTCGGTCACCGCGGGCACGTCGCTCATCGTGCGCGGCCGCTTGTGCTTGGCGGGTTTGAAAGACCACAACAACTCGTCCAACGGCTCGTCCAGCGCGAGCACCGCGCCCGCGTTGCGGATCGCGGCGTCGATCTTGGCCCGGTTGCGCACGATCCCCGCGTCCCCCATCAGCCGTGCGACGTCCGAGCCGTCGAATTCGGCGACCAGCTTCGGGTCGAACCGCGCGAACGCCGCGCGGAAGTTCTCCCTTTTGCGCAGAATGGTGATCCAGGACAACCCGGACTGAAACGACTCCAGGCACAAGCGTTCGTACATCGCGTTGCCGCCGCGCAGCGGGGTGCCCCACTCGTCGTCGTGATACGACACGTAATCCGGCGTCGAGTCGCCCCAGGCGCAGCGCACCAGTTCCTTGCGCCCAGATGTCGATGTCCCTGGTGTCGATGTCCCAGATGTCGATG
This sequence comes from Kibdelosporangium aridum, assembly GCF_900176515.1. Taxonomy (GTDB): domain Bacteria; phylum Actinomycetota; class Actinomycetes; order Mycobacteriales; family Pseudonocardiaceae; genus Kibdelosporangium; species Kibdelosporangium aridum. The sequence continues at coordinate 549,070 of NZ_FWXV01000004.1, read as the reverse complement.
TCACTGGGCGGCCGCCTTGCCTTCGAGCTGCTGCTCGAGCTCGGCGACCTTGGCGCGCAACTCGTCGACCTCGGTGCCGAGGCGCTGCAGCACCCAGTCCACCTCGGACATCTTGTAACCGCGCAACACCATCTGGAACTTCACTCTGCTCACGTCCTGCGAGGTGATGCCCTCGGACGGCAGCCGCGTCGGGGACGCGCCCGGCGGCAATGGCGGCAGCTCCTCGCCACGGCCGAACAGCACCGAGGCCAGCAGGAACACCACAGCCGCCACGAAGACCATGACGACGAGATAGAACAACGCGGTGGTCACGTGAGCAATCTTGCCACTAGACCGCGAAACGGACTGCCCTTCGCGCCATGACGGTCAGCTGGGCCAGCACAGCCATCGCCGCCGCGCTGGCCAGCAGCAACAGCGGCGTGTGGAACATCAGCTCAGGCTTGAGGATTGTCGACGCGATCCCCAGCGACACGTTCGACAAGAGGGCGGCACTCACCGTCACGAGCGCGACACCCGCCGCGCAGCGCGCGATCAGCCGGTTGTCGGCGACACGGCGGGACATCAGCCGTCCGAACAGCAATGCGAGCGCGGTCGCGATGGTGACCGCCCACGGGATGCTGTCGTTGATCTGCGTGATCGGCAGGTACCACGCGGGCAGCTCGCTGCTGCTGGCGCCGGGCACGGTTTCCCACGATCCGAGGAAAAGCAGCCTGCTGCCCTCCCAGCCGAGGTGCAACGCGGGCAGGATGAACAGGATCGAGCGCAGTGTGCGCGTGCCGTACGCGACAGCCAGCTCACCTTGGTAGTCACGGGCGATCGCGCCAACCGGACCGAAGTCGGCGACGGCTTTGCGTTGCGCGTCCTCGTCCGGCAATCCGGCGGACCGGTAGCAGTCGGCGGCGTCTTCCAGGCTGTCGCGTGCTTCGGTCAACAGGTCGAGCTTGACTTTGCGGTTGCCCCGTAACCGCGTGTCCAGATCAGCGACATAGTCGTCGATCACGCTTGAGCCGGCCATGGCCCCTCCCCGAGTACGCCCTCGATCGCAGCCGTGAACTCACGCCATGCGTTGCGTTCCTGAACGAGCGCGCGTTGCCCGGCCTTCGTCAGATGGTAGGTACGGCGCTGACGGCCGGACACAGTGCTCCACTCGCTGGTGACGTACCCGGCTCTTTCCAGGCGTCGCAGCGCTGGGTAGACCGTGCCGGTCGGCAGGTCCAGCGCACCGCCACTCCGCAGCTGAAGTGCTTCGATGATGGCATAACCGTGCAGACGCGTGCCGTCGAGAGTGGCGAGCAACAGCGCGTCGAGGTGTCCTCGCAGCACATCCGGCTTCATACGTAGCGAGTCTACGGGTTGGAAGTCACACCGCCCAGCGTTTTCTCCCGGTTTCAGGGAAAACCCCGATTGATACGTAGCTAGCCGACATATAGCGTCGCGACGCATGGACCTGGTTCCCATCGCGCGGCTGCAGTTCGCCACGACGACATCACTGCACTTCCTGTTCGTGTTGCTGACGCTCGGGCTGGCGCCGCTCGTCGCGGTCACGCAGACCCGGTACACGTTCAGCCGCAAGCCCGTTCACCAGCGGATGACCCGCTTCTGGGGCCACCTGTACGTGATCAACTACGTGGTCGGGATCGCGACCGGGATCGTCATGGAGTTCCAGTTCGGACTGAACTGGACCGGCCTGACGGCCTTCGCGGGCGACGTCTTCGGTGCGCCGCTCGCGATCGAGACGCTCGTCGCGTTCTTCCTCGAGTCCACGTTCCTCGGGCTGTGGATCTTCGGCTGGGGCAAGCTCAACCGCTGGGTGCACCTGTCGCTGATCTGGCTGGTCGTGCTCACCGCGTACCTCTCGGCGTTCTGGGTGATGGGCGCCAACGCCTTCCTGCAGAACCCCGTCGGTTACCGGATGGACGGAGACGTCGCGCGGCTGACGGACTTCGGGGCGTTCCTGAGCAACCCGTCACTGTGGAGCGCGCTCGCGCACGTGCTCACGGCCGGTCTGCTGGCGGCAGGGATCTTCATGGCGGGCGTCAGCGCGTACCACTTCATCAGGCGCACTGCCGAAGCCGAGTTCTTCCGCCGGTCGATGCGTCTTGGCCTCGGGGTCGCCGCGATCGCCAGCTCCATGGTGATCGGCTTCGGCTTCCAGCAGTTCCCCGTGCTCCAGCAGGTACAACCGGCCAAGCTCGGCGGGCCCGAACAGGATGCCTTGGTCCAGGCGGCGGGCGAGGCCAAATTCGGCCAGGGCGACTACCTCCCGCCGGACCTCTCCGGGTTTCTCGAAGCGATGCTCAATATCGGCTTCCTGCTCTCCACGGTCGCGTGGATCGCTTGGTTGCTGACGTTCCGCAACTGGATCGTCCGGCTGCGACTCCCGCTTTATCTGCTGGTGGCGCTGATTCCATTGCCGTTCGTCGCGGCGATCTTCGGCTGGTTGTTCCGTGAGATGGGCAGGCAGCCGTTCCTGATCAACGGATTGCTGCTCACCTCCGACGGCGTTTCCTCGGTCAGCGCGGGCAGCATGCTCGCGTCCTACATCGCGTTCACCGCGGTTCTCGTCGGGCTGGTGATCACCAATTGGGTGTTGATCGCCCGGGTCGCCAAACGCGGTCCGGCGCCCCTGGCCGAAGTGGTGAAACCCGAGCCGGTCATGGCCACCCTCTGATTTCGGGAGCACAGCATGGATTTCCTCTGGATTGTCACGCTGGCCGTACTGGCCGCGGGCTATTTCGCACTGGCGGGTTACGACTACGGGACCGGCATCCTGCTGCGGTTGATCGGCCGGGACGAGCCTGAGCGAAGAAAGGTGCTCGGCACGCTTGGGCCGTTATTCCTCGGCAACGAGGTGTGGCTGGTGGCACTGGCCGGAGTTCTGCTCGGCGTTTTCCCACAGTTCGAAGGACGGTTGTTCTCCGGGGCTTATCCGGTGGTGCTGGCGATCGTGCTCGGCGTCATCGTGTTCACGGTCGCGGCACAACTGCGCGGACGGCTCGGGATCGGACGCAAACCGTTCTGGGACTCGATGATCGCGGTTGGCGCCGGTGTCACCGCGATCGCGTGGGGAGTGTTGCTCGGTGCGATGCTCGAAGGGCTGCCGCTCGGCGCGGACGGTTACCCGACCGGCGACTTCAGCGGCCTGGTCGACTCCGGCACGGTGTTGTTCGGCGCGCTGATGTTCGCACTGTTCACGTTGCATGGCGCGGCTTTCGTCGCGGCACGGTCGACCGACCGCCTAGCGGCACGTGGGAAGCGGATAGCCCGGTTGCTGATCGCGCCGAGTGTCATGGCGGTGCTGGCGGTCGTGGCGAACGGGGTGTTCGCCTTGGACCTCGCCAACCCTTGGCTGACGTTGGCCGGTGCGGGGCTGACCATTCTTGCCGTCTTCGCGGCTGGCTCGCTGTTGGACAAGCGGCCGATCGCTGCCGTTGTGTGCACCGGGATCGCTTGTGTTCTACCGGTGTTCGCCGTGGCCGTGGCTCACCTGCCGAACGCCCTGGTGTCCTCGTTGGAGGGCGGCGCCGGGTTGTCATTCTCCGCCATCGCTTCGTCGTCCAGCACATTGGCGCAGGTCGGCTGGCTCGCCTTGCCCGTCGTACCCGCGGTGATCGGCCTGCAGGTGGTCATCTGGTGGATGTTCCGCCAGCGGGTCGACGAGCGGACAGGGCTGTTCTGGTGACCCCCGATCTGCCAGGTTCGCGGCGCTACTTGTACATGCTGTGCGCGCTGGCCGCGTGCACAGCATGTCTCGTCCTCGCCCAAGCCGAGTTGCTGGCCGGGCTGCTGACCGGAAGTGTCGCACTCACACTGCCGATCGCGGCGTTGGCCGCACGCGCTTTGTTGTTGTGGGTCCAGGAAAGCATGAGCGTCAGGTTCGCCGCGTCCGCGAAGCAGCACCTGCGGACGCGCGTCCTGCGGTCGGCGATGGAGTCCCCTGGTGCCCAGACCACGCTGGTGACAAGGGGAATTGACGCGGTCGGGCCGTATTTGACCGGCTATCTGCCACAGATGGTCATCTCCGCGACCGTTCCGCTGGCGGTGCTAGTCCGGTTGTTTATCGCGGACCTGACGTCCGCGTTGATCATCGCGGCCACGTTGCCGTTGATCCCGGTGTTCGCCGTGCTGGTCGGCAAGCACACCACGCGACAGACCGAACTGCAGTGGGATCTGCTGTCCCGATTGGGCGGGCACTTCCTGGATGTCGTGCGCGGCATGGAGACGCTGATGCTGTTCAAGCGGGCCGGTGCGCAAGCCAGGATCGTCCGGGAGATGGCCGTTCAGCACGCCGACGCGACCATGCGGACGTTGCGGATCGCTTTCCTGTCGGCGTTGGTGCTGGAACTCGTTGCCACGCTGTCCATCGCCTTGGTCGCCGTCCCTGTTGGACTGCGTCTGCTGAACGGAAGCGTGGACCTGCAGACCGCACTGCTCGTGTTACTGCTGGCACCCGAGGCGTATCTGCCGTTGAGAGCGGCCGGTGCGAAGTTCCATGCGGCGGCCGAGGGTGTGGCTGTGCTCAAGAACGTCTTGACGTTCAAGGAGAAGACACCCAAGGCGGTTGTCCTTACGCGGCCGCCGGACCTGCGTACCGCGACGATCGCGCTGGAAGGTGTGACCGTGCGCTATCCAGGACGCACGGAACCAGCTGTGCGGAATTTCTGGCTGACTGTTGAGCCAGGTGAACGCGTCGCGCTCATCGGTCCCAGCGGCGCTGGGAAAAGTACCTTGCTGTCGGTCGTGCTCGGTTTGACGAAGCCGACCGAAGGCCGGGTGTTGATCGGCGGTGCGGACCTCCGAGAGGTCACCGGCTGGCACGAATGCCTTACCTGGGTGCCACAACAGCCGTGGTTGATGGCTGCCAGCGTGGCCGAGAACATCCGGTTGGCCGATCCACAAGCGACCGATGTGGACATCGAGCGTGCCGCACAAGCGGCGGCCCTCGACGTATGCGTCGACCGGCCGGGCCGTGAACTGTCGAGCGGTCAGCGGCAACGAGTCGCCTTGGCTCGCGCGTTGCTTCGACGGTCGGCCCCAGTGGTGCTTTTGGACGAACCGACTGCTCGGCTGGACACCCGGACCGAGCAGGCGGTGTTGACCGCGAGCCGGAAGCTGTTGGCAGGCAGGACCGCGTTGGTCGTCGCGCACCGTCCGGCGTTGTTGCCCGAGACCGACCGGGTGGTGCGGGTCGGATGAGACTTCCTGTCGCACGAATGACTTTCGCCGCGTTGATCGCGGTTCTCGCCGAACTGGCCGCGGTCGGGCTCACCGCGACCGCCGCGTGGCTCATCGTCAGCGCGGCCGCGCAACCACCACTCGCCGCCCTGACCGTGGCAATCGTGATCGTCCGGACGTTGGCCATCGCACGCGGCGGTTTGCGGTACGCCGAACGTCTAGCCGGTCATTCGGCCGTCCTGCGCGCGATGGCTGACCTGCGTGGCCAGGTCTATGCAGCGCTCCTGCGCCGCAAGGACATCCGGGAAGGTGACGCGCTGACCCGCGTCGTGTCCGATGTGGATGCTCTGCAGGACGGACTGCTCCGGTGCGTCGTCCCAGCTTGTGTCGCCGCAATGGTCGCCGCGATCGGCTTGACAGTCGCGGCCGTCATGTCGCTCACGGCACTGGTTGTGTTGTTGTGCGCCCTCGCGATCAGCGGGCTTCTGTTGCCACTCGTTGCCGCCCGGCTCGCGGCGCGAACTGCGCGACGGACGGTCCAGGACCGCGCCAGGCTCGCTGATCACATGCTCGACCTGATCCACGGTTGGGCCGAACTGGAGGTCTACGGCGCCCGCACGGCCAAGCTCACGCAAGCCGAAGCCACAGCGGCATCCATCGCTGCTGTCGAACGCCGCCCTGGCGCCTTCATCGGGGCGCTCGGTGTGGCCGTCCAAATCGGAGCCGTCTTCGCGCTGATCACGTTGCTACCGGCCGGACCTGGCACCGCCGCGCTCGCCCTCGGCACGCTGACCGCGATGGAGGTCTTCCTGCCCCTGGCATCCGCCGCTGCACGATGGACCGAAGTCCGGCCAGCTATCGCCCGTGTCCACGCACTGTTCTCCGAACCCGGTACGCCGCCTCGCCCGGCGCCCGAGGTCGTACTGGACTTACGGCCAGGCAAACACATTGCCATCGTCGGTCCAAGCGGCGCCGGGAAGAGCACGCTGCTGACGGAGATCGCACGCAACGAGCCGATTGCGCGCGGCGCAATGGCAGATGGGCATATTTTCGCCACAACCATCCGAGAGAATCTCTCGTTCGCCCGGCCGGACTGCACACAGGACGACCTCGACCGAGTCGCTCGACTGGCACGACTGGACTCCTGGCTGGCTTCGCTGCCTCAGGGCTGGAACACGGTGATCGACGCGGACACAGTCTCCGGCGGGCAACGACAACGACTGCTCCTCGCGCGCGCCCTACTCGCCGACGCTCCCATCGTTCTGCTCGATGAACCGGTGGAAAGCCTCGACACGACGCAAGGTGACGAGATCCTGGCCGACGTTCTCGCCGCGACCAAGGACCGCGCCGTGGTTCTGGTGACGCACCGGCTCAGCCACCTGGCCGGATTCCAGGATGTGGTCGTCCTCGAAGACGGACGGGTGGTTCAACGCGGCTCGCACGAGGACCTCGTCGGACGCGAGGGCTACTACCAGGACTCCTCGCGAGCGGAAGAGATGATCTCCACGCTGGCAAATTCGCGCCACACCACCGCCCTGACCTGCGAGAACGACAGTGACCTGGATCACATTACAACTTAATTACTTGCCTGAATGAAGCTGTATCAGTTGAGTGGCAACTAGAACTCAACGCATCTGGGGGATCACCGACAGTTCAGCGAACTGTGGCTTTGCCATGGGCTCGTAACGCGAGGGGGACGATGCGACCGACGCCACCAGCCGCCGTCCTGCCCGTCGGGTTCCAGTGGTTCTGGGGCAGCCAGACGATGAGCTTCGTCGGCGACCGGCTGACCGGCTTCGCCGTGCCGAGCGCCGCGATCCTCGTACTGAACGCCTCGAGTGCCCAAGTCGGACTGATCTCGGCGGCCGGATGGCTGGCGTATCCGGCGTTCGGCATGATCGCGGGGGCGCTCCTGGCTGGGCGCAGGCGACGGCACGTGATGATCGCGGGAGAACTTGTCCGGTTCGCCGCGTTCGCGAGCATTCCGGTGGCGGCGCTGGTGGGGTGGCTGAGCGTCAGCCAGCTGGTCGTCGTTGTCGCGTTGGCTGGGATCGCGACAGTCTTCGTCGACATCGCAGGGCAGTCCTACTTGCCCACTGTGGTCACGCCAGGACAGCTCTTCGCAGCCAACTCGCGGCTGCAGGGCTCGGACAGCCTGTCCAAGCTGATCGGGCCAGCACTCGCGGGCGCGGTGATGAACCTGCTCGGCGGGATCGCGGCGATCGGCGCGAACGCGTTGCCCTTCCTGCTTTCCGCATTCGGCCGCAGCCGGATCAAGGTCCTCGAGGAACTGCCAGCGCGGCTGTCCTCGCCGCCTTCGATCGCCACGCGGATCCGCATCGGGGTCTCGTACGTCTGGAGTCAGCCGCTGCTGCGGCAAGTGGTCTGCGGGACGGCCGTGCGCGGGTTCGGAACCGGTGTGGTGGACGCGGTTCTGCTGTTGTTCGCGTATCGGGCACTCGGTCTGTCCAGTCTGGGCGGCGGTTTCCTGCTCGCGGCGGGCGCGGTCGGCGCCCTGCTGGGAGCGCTGATGACGCAACGGATCGCGCGGCGAATCGGTGTCCGGGCGGCTCTGTTGCTCAGCGCCCTCGAAGGCCTCGTGTGGCTGGCGGTGCCGGTCACGCTGTTCGTCGCGCCGGTCGTGTTCCTGGTGGTCATCCGCGTCTGCTCGGCGTTCTGGCTGCCAGTGTGGAATGTCCTGACGACCAGCATCCGGCAGTCCTTGACCCCACCGGGCGAACAATCGACGGTCCATGCGACCGCACGGACCATGGCGTCATCGACGATTCCGTTCGGCTCCATGCTCGCCGGCCTCGCGGCGGGCGTACTTGGATCATTGCTCGGCACCGCGACTGGCCTTGTCGTCGTACTGGCCGTGGGCGGTACCTGCATCGCGGCAAGCGTTCTGCTGCTGCGTGGCGTTACTCGCGAGCTTCCTGAACTGGCCAAAACGCAAGGAGGAGGATCGAATGCACCCGTCCACCACACGAACGTTGAACGCCAAGGAGTTCGCTGACATCAAGCACACCGTGGCGATCCGGTCGCGGGCGCGCAAAAGCCTGCTGGCAGATCCGGGGTACGCGGCACCGCTGCCCCAGGAAGTCAGCATGCAGCTGACGTACAAGTGCAATCTGCGGTGCACGCACTGCTACCAGTGGAACGAGCAGGGTTTCTTCCGCGACTTCAGCATCGAGCGGCAACGCACCGAACTGGACATCGACGTCGTGGAGCAGGTCCTGCGGACAACGGCACCGGTGCGGTCGAAGACGTTCCTGTGGGGCGGCGAGCCGCTGATGCACTCGAAGTTCAACGAGGTCGCGGATCTGCTTGAGAAATACCCGCGCACGGTCAACATGTGCACCAACGGCCTGCTGTTCAAGCGGAAACTCGACGATCTGCTCAAGATCGGCGCGAACCTGAACCTGCTGATCAGCCTGGACGGGCTCGGTGAGGACCACGAGGCCCTGCGTGGCAAGGGAACGTTCAAGCGCACGATGGAGAACATCCAGCTGATGCTGGACCTCAAGCGCGAAGGCAAGTTCGACGGCGAGATCTCGTTGTCCTGCATGGTCTCCCACGTGACCGTGTACAAGATGTACGAGTTCATGGAGTGGGCCGAGGAACTCGGCGTCAACACGGTGTACTTCCAGTTCCCGTGGTTCATCAGCCCAGAAGTCGCGCAGGCGATGGACAAGGTGTACGAGGAGTCCTTCGCGTGGCTCAACCCGGACACCAAGACCAAGAAGCCGACCTGGCACTCGTACACCTACCAGCTGCCCGAAGAACAGATCCCGGTGTTGCGGGAGTCCATGGCCCGCCTGGCGAGCAGGACCTGGCGGGTGCGGGTGCGTTACCAGCCGCAACTGGAGGCCGACGAGGTCGAGGACTTCATCCGGGGCACATCCCGCCCGGCACAGCACCGCAACAAGTGCCTCGCGGTGTCCAACCGGATGGAGGTGCACGCGGACGGCGCCGTGAGCTCGTGCAAGTTCTTCCCTGAATTCGTGGTGGGCAACCTGTATGACACCCCAGTCGCGGAACTGTGGCAGAGCAACGACTTCCGGGAGATCCGCAAGATCCTCTCGGCCAACGGCATGATGCCGGTCTGCTCGAAGTGCATCCTTCTCTACCTGAACGGAGTGTGAAACCCATGGCCGACACCGAGTTCGCCATCAAGACCGTGCTCGCCGGGGTGCTGGGCACGGGAATCACCCCTGCCGAGATCGGCTCGGACGCCGACCTCGTCGAGGAGTACGGGCTCGACTCGCTGCAGACGATCTCGTTCCTGCTCGGCATCGAGGACGCCTTCGACCTCGAACTGGACTACGAGACGCTGGAACTGGACCACCTGCGTTCGGTGCGCCAGTTCGCCGAGTTCATCTCGTCAACCACCGTGGTGGCCGGATGACGACAGCCCGGTTAGGCACATTCGACGCGGAGAAGTGGTGGCGCCCAACCGATCTGGCCACGCTGCCCGCGATATCCCGTGCCGGGTCGGATGACGCGGTCGCCGCGATGGACGAACTCCTCGCGGGCTTCTGCTCGGCGGGCGACCGGCTGATCACCCGGCATCCGATGACGGCGTGCGTCCGTGACGGCCTTGCCGCCGCGGGCATCACGTTCGATCACATCGCCGTCGACGGGCCACACGAGCCGTTCGAACGGAACGTGTCCCGGGACCTGGTCGCCGACTTTGCCGTTGAACCCTATGCCGTGCTTGCGGAAACGGCTGAGCTGACGACTCTGCTTCCTGACAACGATGTCGTCGCCGAAGTGAACTCCAAGACCTGGTCGAACACCCTGGCGCAGGAGTTGGCGTTGCCGGGAACCGGGACCGTTGTCCGGTCGGTGGCGGAGCTGTCGACTGCGGTGTCCCGGTTACCTTCGGCGATCGTCAAGGACCCGTACGGGGTGTCCGGCCGGGCCGCTCTGGTCGTGGAGTCTCCTGGGGTTCTGCGGGCGATCGAGCGGACGCTGACCAAGCAGGACAAGCGGATCGAGCTGCTGGTCCAGGAGAAGTACGCGGTCGAACGGGACTTCTCCGCGCACGTCGTGATCTCCCGGGACGGCACGTGGCGGCACCGCGGTGTTCAGGTGATGACCAATCGAGGGTTGCGGCACATGGGTTCGTCCCCTGCCACACCGGAGTTCTCCGAGTTCCTGGCGGACAGAGGGTATTTCCCGGTCATCGACTCGGTCGCCAAGGCGTTGGCCCAGGCGGGTTACTCCGGCCCGTTCGGTGTCGACTCGATGCTCCTGCGGGACGGCACGCTCGTCCCGGTACTGGAGATCAACGCCCGGCAGTCGTTGGGTCTGCTTTCGCTGGTGTTGAACGAGCGCGTGACCGCGCACGGACTCGCGGCTCATCTGTCCCAAGTGGAACTGACTGTTCAGCCGGGTAGCGGGATCTCGTCAGTCGTCCAAGCCTTGGCTGACATTCAGTACACGGGCGGGGAACGTGAAGGCGTTCTCGTGCTCAACGGCAGTACATTGGCGGCACCGGGTGGTCGCGTGTACTTCGCCTTGATGTCTCAGCACCCTGACGCTCTGCGGCAACGGGTCCTTGACGCCATCGCAGCAGCGGGCATGACGATCAGAGGAGTCGCCCATGCGGCTTGACATCGGCCTGATCGGAGCAACTCAGATCGCCGAGCGTGCGATTCTCGTGCCAGCGAGTCAACGGGACAACGTGACTGTTCGCGCGGTGGCGGCGAGCGATGTCGTCCGCGCCCGGGAATTCGCTGCCAAGAACGGTATCGAGCGCGTCCATGAAGACTACGACGCGTTGGTCCGTGATCCGGACATCAACGTGGTTTACGTGTCACTGCACAACTCCGCACATCACTTGTGGGCAGTTCGTGCCGCGTCACAAGGTAAACATGTCGTCATCGAGAAGCCCTTGTGCCTGACGGCCGAAGAGTTCGCGGAAATCGATCGTGTGGCCACCGCGAATGGTGTTCGAGTCGTCGAGGCGATCCCGACGGCCGGGCATCCTTGGCAGGTAGCCGTCCGGGAGATCATCGACACTCGCGAATTCGGCTCTCTGCAACGGATTCACACCAGGATCCAGTTTCTCCCTCCGGCCGACGGAAGCTACCGCACACGTCCCGAACTTGGTGGCGGGATCTTCTTCGACACCGCCAGCTACTGGCTGCAGGCCGTGCAGTCCACGGTCGGCCTGGACGGCGCTTCGGGCGAAGGCGAGTCCGCGTTCGACGGTCCGAACGGGACTGACACATCGTTCGAAGCCCGGCTGAAGTGGGCTGACGGCACACAAGCCACTTTGGATTGCTCGATCGGTCAGAAACACGTCGCCGAAGTGGAGTTCTTCTTCGAGTCCGCCTCGGTGCGGGTCAGGAACCTGCTCCGGCCGGTGGCAGTGCCACTGCCGTTGAACCTGTCGATCAAGGGCGAGCGGACCGAGATCCGGTCCTTCCCGCCGGTCGGCTACTACGACGCACAGCTGGACCGGTTGTTCACGACCGAAGACTCCGCGGGAGAGCGAGTCGCGTTGATGGCTGGGATCTACGCGGCCGCTCGGGGAGCTCTGGTCCGACGATGATCAAGCCTTTGGCGGTGTGGCAACGATTCGCGCTCAGCTTCAACGACGCGCGTCCTGGATACTCGACCGGGCCGTGGTTCACCATGAACGCCGTCGTCGAGGTACGCGGCCCGCTCGACATCAGCCGTCTTGACCAGGCCTTCCAGGACCTGGTCGGGCGCAACGACCTGCTGCGCACCCGTCTGGAGGACGGCAAGCAGGTGATCCGGCCGAACGTCCCGGTCACGCTCGAACTCTTCGACGACGACGAACTGCTGCACGCCCCCGTGGACGCGCAGAGCCTGACCCCGATCCGGATCCGGCTCAGGCGCATCGAAGCCGAACAGCACATGCTGTGCCTGCACCTGCATCACCTGATGGCCGATCCGGTGACATTGTGGGTATTGCTCGACGAGCTGGCCGCTTTGTACCGAGGCCCCTTGCCCGCTCCCCCGGCGCAGTTCTGGCAGTACGCCGAGGAACAGGAACACCTGCTTGCGGATGGGCGCGCGGCCGCCGAGGAGTGGTGGCAGAAGTTCGCGGGCATCGGCGAGTTCGCCGGGCCTGCCGACACTCCTGCGGAGAACTTCGCACTGCGACAACGAATTCTCGACGCGGACGAGGTCCATGAGATGGAGCGGTTCTCCCGCAGACACCGCAGCAGCATGTTCGTCTCGTTGCTGGCTGGGTTCGCGGTCGCGATGGAACCGTTCCTCGGTGCAGGCGATCACATGCTGTTCAACACTTTGCTCAGCCGCCGCAATCGCCGGGAGTGGCGGGCGTTGCCAGGACCCTGCACAGTGCCTGCGTACATGCCGTTCCCCCGCCCGCCCACATCTCTGAGCGGCGAGTATGTGGCTGCTGTCCGAGATGTGGTTCTTGGTGCTCAGCACCATGTAATGGATCCGCCGACCACAGCAGCGTGCCCGTTCGTCGAGTACCTGGTGGACGCACGCCCGCAGGCATTGGCGTTCGGTGAAGCGACCGGTGCCGTTGTCGACGCGGCCGGACCTCGTGACATCGGCGAAGCGGGCGCGTTGGGCATCCGGGCTCGCCGGACATCCGACGGCGAGCTCTTCGTGCACCTGAGTGGCGACGGGGTCGGGTGGTCCAAGGAGCGGGTTCTGGCGGTGTGCGAGGAGCTGCCGTGGCGCAGTCCTATTGGTACGGAGGTTTCGTGACGAAGCGGGTGCTGTCATCCGATGAGCTGGACAGCGTGCTGAAGACGTGCGGCATCGATCCCGCTGAGGTCCGGGTGCGGGAAGAACTGGCTGAAGGCACTTACAACACCGCCTATCGGATCCGGACCGCGGACGCGGGCTACATCCTCAAGGTCGCACCGGATCCGGCATCGCCTTCGCTGACGTACGAACGCGGCCTGATGGCCACCGAAGCGGTGTTCTACCAGGAGGCTGCGGGCCTGCCCGTCCCATCCGTTGTCCACGCGGCGCCGGATTTCCTGCTGATGACCGAGCTGCCGGGTAAGCCGTGGTATCCGCAGAAGCTGGACGACGACCTGACTGCCAAGCTGCGCGGTGAGCTCGGCACGATCGTGGCGGGTCTGCACAGGATCAGCGGGACCGGATTCGGTTACCCGCAAATGGGTCTGCACGACTCATGGCGTTCGGCGTTCCGCGCGATGGTCACATCGGTGCTCGCCGATGCCGCGCGATATTCGGTCGACCTTCCCGTCCCGGCTACGAAGATCTCGGCGGCACTGGACTCACCGGCTTTCGACGACGTGGCGACGCCGGTCCTGGTGCATTTCGACTTGTGGCCGGGCAACATCCTGATCGACGACTCGCGGGTCACCGGTCTGATCGACGGTGAGCGCGCGTTCTGGGGCGACCCGCTGGCCGAGATGGTGTCGCTCGCGTTGTTCGGTGACATTCGAAAGGATGACGCTTTCCTGGCCGGGTACGGACCAGTGCGGTTCACCGAGTCGGCGTCGTTCAGGTTGGCGTTCTACAAGGTGTACCTGTACCTGATCATGCTGACCGAGATCGTGCCGAGGAACAGCTACGACGCGGCGATGCACAAGCTGGTCACCAAGAACCTCCTCGCAGCGGCGGCCCAGCTGTGATCGAGATCCTGACGTCCGGTGTGGCACTCGGCGTGCACGTGCCGGGGCTGCTGTTGGCCGATCGCCTGCGAGAACGCGGGGCCGATGTCCACGTGTCGGTGCTGGAACGAATGCTGCCCGAGGAAACGCTGGCGACGACAACGAAGATGAAGTGGGCCTTCCACCGGGACTTCCGAGTCGCGTTGGTGGGGCAACGGGTCGCGCGAGAAGTCGCGATCCCTCGCCAAGCCCAGGAAGCGATGCTGGATTCATGGCGGTCCCGCGACGTTCGCCGGTTTGTGGTGTTCTCCGGATTCTGGCTGCCGATCCTGGAGCGGTACGGCGCCACCGAAGTTGACGTGTGCCACGTTGACTCCGTGGTGTCGCCTTCGTTCCAGAAGGTCAAGACTTCGTTGAGCCCACGGGCGATCTGGCTGGCCAACGCGGATGAGGGGACTTTGCCGTACAGCATCCCAGTCACTCATTCGCCACCGATCCCTTGGGAATCACGGGCTCGGCGGTTGCTCGTGCATGGCGGTGGTTGGGGCATGGGCACGTATCGCGAACGTGCCGTCGAGCTGCGATCGCACGGGTTCTCGCTAGATGTCGTGGCTTATGAGGAGCGCGATGTCTCGGCCGATCCGGGCATCCGGCATTTCATGATCGACCCGGCGTGGCACCCGTGGCACGACGACGGCTACCCACCCTTCGGCGAGGTCAACTCCGGGTTCACGCGCGGCAAGGGCCACCACGGCTCGTTCGACCTGACACGAACAGCCGTGGCAACGGTCAGCAAGCCAGGCGGCGGCACCCTGCTGGACTCGCTGTGGTCAGCCACCCCGGCTGTGCTGCTCGAACCGTTCGGTGCGCACGAGAAACGCAACGCCGAACTGTGGGAACGCCTCGGCTTCGGTATTCCGTTCGACAAATGGCGCGACTCCGGCTTCGATATGGCCATGGTGGAGAAGCTGCACAACGCTCTGCTGGTCGCCAGGGAGTCCCTTGTGGACTATTCAGCGGAGCTGGCCGGATGAACGCGGTCTGGCAAGCCTGCCCTGACGACTGGGAGACGTTCATGGACGTCCGCCTCGAGTCACTGGCCGACGCCCCGGACGCCTTCGGATCGACGCTGCGCGGCGAGATCACGAACACGGAAACCGACTGGCGCCAACGCCTGACCAAATCGGTGGTCTTCCTAGGCAGCCGGAACGGAAAGGTGCAGTCGATCGCCTCTGCGTTCCCGCTGGAAGGCGATGAGGTCGAACTGACCAGGGTCTGGACGCACCCGGACGCACGAGGCACCGGACTGGCAGCGGAGACAGTGGGCGCGGTACTGAACTGGGCCAAGGGGAAGACCGTGACGCTGTGGGTCGGCGAGAAGAACGTGGCGGCGGAGCGCTTCTACACCAAACTCGGCTTCGAACGCACAGGCAAGCGTGGCTCGCTGCCCCGCGACGAATCCATCATGGAAGTCGAAATGATCCTGCGCCCTGACGCCCAACCAAACGACTAGGCGCGGACAGACCGCATCGGTGGCCGGTCCGCAACCTCGATCCTCTTCGTGTCCGGCAGCCACTCGCCCGCCACTTGCACGAACTGCGTCAGCTCGGTCGACCCGTCGATGTCGCACCGGCGCAGCACCGCACCGAGGATCTGGCTCGCCATCACGCCGAGCTGCAGCAAGTTCCGGTTCCGGTGCTTGCGTACACCCAGGTTGACCTGGGCGATCGCGTTCAGCCCGTACTCGGAGTGGGCGTCAAGCAGCAGCCCGATCTCCACCGCGTAGCCCGCCGCGAACGACACCGATTCCAAGAACTCCCGGGTTCCGGCGTACTCCCCGCCAAGCGGTTGCACGAGGCCGGAAAGCTCCGGCCGCAGTGCGTTCAGCAGCGGCCGAGCGAGCAACTCTGTCACGCGCCCGCCGCCGGTGCCATAGTCTTCGGTCTCCAGTCGCAACGGCCGCCGGTAGAACCCTTTGACCAGATGAACGTCTTCGGTCAGCAAGGGCCCCAGCAACGCCGGCACGAACGCCGGGTCCGGGTCGACCAGGTCCGCGTCCAGGAAGACGATCAAGTCCCCGGTTGTCGCCGCCAGCGATCGCCACAGCACTTCTCCCTTGCCCGGCAAGGGTTCCAGCTCGGGCACCACGTCCTCTCGACGAACCACCCGAGCACCCGCTGCCAAGGCGGCTTCCGCTGTCCGGTCGGTCGAGCCCGAGTCCATCACGATGATCTCGTCCACAAGCGACCCGAGCAACGGCCGGACTGTACGCACGACCTCGCCGACGGTCTCTTCTTCGTCCAACGCGGGCAGCACCACGCTGACCGTGCGATCGCCCTTGGCATCGCACAGTTCCGCTACTGTCCACTGTGGCTCTTGCCAGGTTCTCGCGGAGAACCATTCCCGTGCCGCTGGGTTCACGCGAGGGCTCGCAGGACTCGGGCGGGCGGACGGGTGCCCGCGATGCTGGCCACCATCTCGACCACCTTCCTCGTCTGCCGCACCTGGTGGGCCCGGAACACTCTCGCTCCCGTCCACGCAGCCACCGATGTCGCCGCCAACGTCCCGTCCACCCGGTCGGTCAGGTCCACGCCCAGCGTCTCACCGACGAAGTCCTTGTTGGACAACGCCATCAGCACCGGCCAGCCGGTGGCCACCAGTTCGTCGAGGCGTCGCAGCAACTCCAGGCCGTGCCAGGTGTTCTTGCCGAAGTCGTGCGTCGGGTCGATCAACACCCCCTCGGCGGGCACGCCCAGTTCGACCATCCGGTTCGCGCGCGCCACCAGTTCTTCGGCCACTTCGGCCACCACGTCCCGGTAGTGCACGCGGTGCGGGTCCGTTCGAGGCTGGACGCCCCCGGTGTGCGAACACACGATGCCCACGCCGAATTCGGCCGCGACTTCCGCCAGCCTCGGGTCGGCTCCCGCCCAGGTGTCGTTCAGCAGATCCGCGCCCGCCTCGCACGCCGCCCTGCCCACTTCGTGACGCCACGTGTCGACGCTGATCACCACATCGGGGAACTTTTCCCGGACCGCTGTCACAAAGGGGATCACCCGGCGTAGTTCCTCCGAGGTGTCCACCATCTCGCCGTGTGATCCCGCCCGCACGCCGCCGATGTCCACGATGTCCGCGCCTTCGGCCACCGCGCGGGCGACCGCCGTCATCGCCGCCTCGTCACCGAACGTGGCGCCACGGTCGTAGAAGGAGTCCCTGGTGCGGTTGACGATCGCCATCACCAGGGCACGGTTCTGGGCCACCTCACGGGTACCGAACTTGAGGGGTCGCACCCGGTGATCCTGCCACGCGGTGTCGTGAAGTTACTTACCGCGAGGACCGATTTAACAACCAGTCTCTTACAGTGGACCTATCCCCCACCGCAGGAGGCTCCCCTTGTTCTACCGCGCACTGCGTGCCGTCTGCGTCCTCATCGCGAAGGCGCTGTTCCGTCCTCGGGTCGAAGGCCTGGAGAACATCCCGGCCAAGGGCGCGGTGATCCTGGCAAGCAACCACCTGTCCGTCTTCGACAGCATCCTGATCCCGCTGGTGGTCACCAGGCAGGTGAACTTCCTGGCCAAGGAGGAGTACTTCCTCGGCCGTTCGCCGTACAAGCGCATGCGGGCCGCGTTCATGCGGGCCATCGGCCAGGTTCCGGTGCAGCGCGGGCAGGCGCGGGCGGGCGTCGCCGCCCTCGAGGTCGCGAGCAAGGTGCTCGAGCAGGGGAATGTCTTCGGGATCTACCCGGAGGGCACGCGGTCGCGCGATCTGCGCCTGCACCGCGGGCACACCGGCGTCGGCCAGCTCGCACTGAGCACGGGCGCTGTCGTCGTGCCGATGGCGGTCATCGGGACCGAGCAGATCCAGCCGCCTGGCCAGCGTTTTCCCCGGCCGAGCCGGGTCACCATCCGAATTGGCAAGCCATTGAACTTTTCTCGTTATGACCGCATGCACGCGTCACCGGCCATTCGCCGCGCGGTTACCGACGAGATCATGTACGCGATCATGGAACTGTCCGGACAGGAATACGTGGACGCATACCACAAACTGCCCGACGCCGCCTGACGGGCTTATACCACACCTTGCTGGACCGTCCTTCCGAATGTCATCACAAGATCGGACGAATCGACGACCGGATTTACTGCGGTCCGTAGCGAGTCCCGTGGCCAATTGGACTATTATTCCACTGATCGAGTGAATCACCTTGAAGGTGCTGCTAGGCTCGGGCTCACTGGATGTAGGGGACGGCGATTGGGGGCCGGCCCCGCGACCAGGGGGAATCCAGGGGGATTCATGCGTGACGAAGATGCGGACGCGGCTGCCCGCACACTGCCGCTCCGACATTCCGACGATATACAGGGCGACATTCTCGCCGGGTTTCGCAAGGACCGCCAAACGGTCCTGCTCCTGCGCTTCCCCGACGATCCGGGGCCAATCCCGAAATGGCTGCGACAGCTGATCCCGCAGATCTCGACGACCCGCCAGGTCGCCGCGTTCAACAGCGCGTCCGAACTGCGCGTCGCAGCCGCCCGTGCCGAGTTCGTGGCCGGGCACTCCAAGCTGACCGGGGACGCGCCCCCACTGCCGGAATGGACCCGCAACGGTTCGTTCCAGGTGGTGCGACGGCTGGCACGAGACGTGCCGGCCTTGGTGGGCGCAGGCCGGTGCCGCGCGCAGGCAGCTCGACAAGGAGGGGGTCGAACTGCCTCCCGGCACCGGCACAGAGTGGCCGGCCGCCCGGGTGGTCGGCAGTTGGCGTTCGGGTGCGCCGGCGGCGCACAACCCCGAACACCGAACCACCGACCAAACCGGGCGCGCCGGTCAACAACCTGATCAGCTACGCCGACGACGAGCACGGCCATAGCCCTCGCATTTCGCCCACATCCGGAAAACCAGGCCTCGGCGGCGATTTCAAGAATGCCGACACCCGCCGAATCATCCGTCGCGGTATTCCGTACGGGCAGCCTTTCGACCCGCCAGCGGGCGCGGGTCACGGCCCGGACGCCGACTTCGCCGAGACCGGGGCGGGCAACGACCCGGTCATCGGAAAAGACACGGACGTCACCTTGAAATTGGACACGAAGTCAGCAGGAACAAAGCTGCACTTCGCACAGTTCGTGCGAACGGAGGGGACAGTCTATGCTTTCGCGCCATCGCTCAGCACCCTGCGTGACCTCGCAGGACGATAGGGACATGTGACCAGGCGAGCCCTTCGTGAGTGGTTTTGCCGGTACTAACCGGCGAAACCACTCACGAGCTTTTCCAGGTCCGTGTCGACCGTGATGAAGTCGCGATAGTCCGCCCGGATGAATCCTTCGGCGACCATGTGGTCCACCATCTGGATCAGCGGGTCGTAGAACCCGTCGATGTTCGCGATGCCAATGGGCTTGCTGTGCACGCCGATCTGGAACCACGTCCAGATCTCGAAAAGCTCGTCCAGTGTTCCTGCGCCCCCAGGCAGCGCCAGGAAACCGTCGGCCAGCTCGGCCATCATGGCCTTGCGTTCGTGCATGCTGCCGACGACGTGCAATTCGGTCAGCCCCTGATGCGCGATCTCGCGGTCGGTCATGCTCGTCGGGATCACGCCGATGACCTCGCCGCCCGCTTCGAGCGCCGCGTCCGCGATGATGCCCATCGTGCCGACCGAGGCGCCGCCGTAGACCAGGGTGATGCCTCGCGTGGCGAGCAGTTTTCCCAGGTCCGCCGCGGCGGCGGCGTACAGCGGCCTCGTGCCGGTCGCCGAGCCGCAGAACACACAGATCCGCACTAGTGGACTTCTTCCCAGGCCCGGTACGCCTCCTCGACCACCCTGATCGCGTCGTCCACGTCGTCGGTCACGTGGATCAGCGCCAGGTCCTTCTCACCGACCTTGCCCGTCTTGAACACCACGTCCTGCAGCCAGCTGTGCAGGCCACCCCAGTACTCGCTGCCGAACAGCACGATCGGGAACTTCGTGACCTTCTTGGTCTGCACCAGGGTCAGCGCCTCGAACAGCTCGTCCAGCGTGCCGAAGCCCCCAGGCAGGCAGATGAACGCCTGCGCGTACTTGATGAACATCGTCTTGCGGACGAAGAAGTACCGGAAGTTCACGCCGAGGTCGACCCACGGGTTCAGGCCCTGCTCGAACGGCAGCTCGATGCCGAGCCCGATGGACAGGCCGCCCCCTTCGGACGCGCCCCGGTTCACTGCTTCCATCGTGCCCGGTCCGCCGCCGGTGATGGCCGCGAAGCCCGCTTGCGCCAGCGCCTTGCCGATTTCCCGGCCCAGCTCGTATTCGGGGTGGTCACGCGCGGTGCGGGCGGATCCGAACACGGTCACCGCACGGGGCACCTCGGCGAGCGCGCCGAAGCCTTCCACGAACTCGGCCTGGATCCGCATCACGCGCCACGGGTCGGTGTGCACCCACGCCGACGGGCCACGCGAGTCGAGCAAACGCTGGTCTGTTGTAGTCGGTTCCTCGCTGCGCTCACGGCGCAAGGTCACCGGGCCCCGTTGCTTCTCCCTGGGGCGATCCTCGTTCATCGTCACCGGCTCAAGTCTAGTTGTGCTCGCCCGCCCAGCTGGTGACTTATTCGGCTCGGCACGGTGACCGCCTGAAAAACGGTGATCGTTGACCGACGAACGGCGGTAGCAGCGTGTGTTCACCTCCCCGTTTACTCATCGATGCGGTTATGCGCATAACCCCGCTTCTCTCCCTGCTAAGGGGCGCTGCGAGGCGCCCAAAAGGAGCATGTCTTGAGACGAACGCGAGGGATTCTGGCGATCGCCGCCCTGACTTTGGCGATCCCAGTCGCGCAGGCACAGGCAAGCGCACCACAGGTCGCCGCCGACCCGTTAGCCCGGGCAACCACCGCTGCCGACCAAGCGGCCATCCTCGGGCTTGACGAACTCGCCAGGGGTGCCGACGAGGCGTTCACCCGCGTCAGCACGACGCACGGCGGTGCGGGGATCTACTACTCCGCCTACGAACGCTCATACCGTGGCCTCAAGGTCGTCGGCGGTGACGCTGTTGTCGTGACCGACGACCAAGGCCGTGTCCGTGACACGACCGCAGCCACGACCACGCCGCTGGCCGTGGACACCACCGCGAAGATCGACGCAGCCACGGCGGCGAACACCGCGCGTACCAAGGTCTCGACCGTCAAGTCCGTCGAAGCGCCGAAGCTGATCGTGCTGGCCGGTGCGGCGCCCAAACTTGCCTACGAAGTCGTCGTCTCCGGGAACAACGGCGTCATTCCGAGCAACATGCACGTGTTCGTCGATGCCACCGACGGCTCGGTCATCGAGAGCTACGACGACGTCAAGGCCGGCACCGGCGACTCGCACTACGTCGGTGACGTCCAGATCACCACCTCGCAGTCCGGCAGCACCTTCGCCATGCGCGACACGACCCGTCCTGGCCTTGAATGCGGCCTGGACAGCAACAAGGTCGTCTTCACCGGCCCGGATGACAACTGGGGCAACGGTTCCGGCACCGACATGGAGACCGCCTGTGTTGACGCCATGTACGGCGCGCAGAAGGAATGGGACATGCTGCGCGACTGGCTGGGCCGCAACGGTATTGACGGCAACGGCAAGACATTCCCCGCGTACGTCGGACTTCCCGCGGTGAACGCGTTCTGGACCGGCAGCTACACCCAGTACGGCCGCAGCCAGGACAGCCAGCGCCAGGTCGTCTCGATGGACGTGGTCGGCCACGAGTTCGGCCACGGCATCTTCCAGTTCACCCCCGGTGGATCCGGTGGCGGTGGCACGGAGAAGGGCGGCATGAACGAGTCGACCGGTGACATCTTCGGCGCGCTGACCGAGGCTTACGCCAACAACGCCGAAGACCCGGCCGACTTCGAGGTCGGCGAGGAGGTCAACCTCGCAGGCAGCGGCCCGATCCGCTACATGTACCAGCCGAACAAGATCTCCGGGCACCCCAACTGCTGGTCGACCTCGCTGCCTGGTTCGGTGCACGCCGCCGCGGGCCCGCAGAACCACTGGTTCTACCTGCTGTCCGAAGGCAGCAACCCGGGTGGCGGCAAGCCGGCCAGCCCGACCTGCGACGGCAGCACGGTGACCGGTATCGGCATCCAGAAGGCCGGCAAGATCTTCTACAACGGCCTGCTGCAGAAGACCACCACCTGGAACCACGGCGCCGCTCGTAAGGCCACCTTGCAGGCCGCGGTCAACCTGTTCCCGGGCAGCTGCACCGAGTACAACGCCACCAAGGCCGCGTGGAACGCGATCAGCGTGCCCGCGCAGACCGGCGAGGCGACCTGTGCGCCGCAGGGCGGCAACGACTTCTCGATCTCGCTGACCCCGGCCTCCGGCACCGTCCAGCCAGGCGGCAGCGCGACCACAACCGTTGGCACGCAAACAATCCGCGGCAACGCGCAGAACATCACCTTCGCCGCGAGTGGCCTGCCCGCCGGTGCGACCGCGACCTTCAACCCGGCTTCGGTCCAGTCCGGCGCCTCCTCGACGTTGACCATCGCGACCACGGCGAGCACTCCGGCTGGCACCTACCAGGTGACGGTCACTGGTGACGGCGCCGACGTCGACCACACCACGCAGTTCACGTTGACCGTCGGCACAACCGGCACACGGATCTTCACCAACGGCACGGACTTCCCGATCGCCGACCTGGCCACGGTCAGCAGCCCGGTCACGTCCACCGCCACAGGCTCAGCCACGTCGCCGGTGAAGCTGTCGGTGACGATCAGCCACACCTGCGCCTACGACCTGCAGATCACGTTGACCAGCCCAAGTGGACGGTCGTACAACGTGAAGGCCGCCGGTAGCGGCGGATGCGGTCAGTTCGGCACCAAGACCTATGACGTCCCAGTGACTTCCGAGAACGCTTCGGGCACATGGACGCTGGTCGTGGCCGACCGGTACCGCGCCGACACCGGCACCTTGGACACCTGGACGATCACGGTGTGAGCCAGCGGGTCAACACCCGCACACAGTCGGTGATCTGCTGAACGTGCACGTGTTCTTCCTTGGTGTGCGCCAAAGTCGGGTCACCGGGACCGAAGTTGACCGCGGGCATGCCAAGCGCGGCGAACCGGGCGACGTCCGTCCAGCCCAGTTTCGCCACCGGCGTGCCCCCGGCGGCTTCGACCAGTTCCTTGGCGGCGGGCGCCTGCAGCCCCGGCAGCGCGCCCGCCGCCGAGTCCACGACTTTCACGTCGTAGCCGTCGAAGACCTCACGCAAGTGCTTCTCGGCCGCTTCGGGGCTGCGGTCGGGCGCGAAGCGGTGGTTGATCGTGAGCACGGCCTCGTCGGGAACGACGTTGCCCGCGACGCCGCCGTCGATCTTCACGGCCTGCAGGCCTTCCCGGTACGTGCAGCCGTCGATGTCCACGATGCGCGGCTCGTAGGCGTCCAGCCTGCGCAGAGCCTCACCGATCGCGTGGATCGCGTTGACGCCCATCCAGGCCCGCGCGGTGTGCGCCCGCTTGCCTGTTGTGCGGATCTCGATCCGCATCGTGCCCTGGCAACCCGCCTCGATCGTGCCGTTCGACGGCTCACAGACGATCGCGACGTCCCCCGTCAGCCAGTCCTTGAGCTCCCGCTCGATCCGGCCGAGGCCGTTGCGGGCCGCCTCGATTTCCTCGCAGTCGTAGAAAACGAAGGTGAGATCGTGCTTGGGGTCGGTGATGTTCGCGGCGATGTGCAGCATGACCGCGTCACCGCCCTTCATGTCGACCGTGCCGCAACCGTGCATGATGTCGCCTTCCCGGCGGGACGGCAGGTTGTCGTTGATCGGGACCGTGTCGATGTGGCCCGCGAACACGACTCTGCGCTCGCGGCCGAGGTTCGTGCGTGCCAACACCGCGTTGCCCGACCTGGCGACCTCAAGGTGGCTGAGCTTTCGCAGGGCTCGCTCGACCGCGTCGGCCAGTAGGGCCTCGTTCTCCGAGACGCTCGGGATGTCCACGAGAGCAGCGGTCAGGTCCACCGGGTCAGCAGCAAGGTCCAGTTCAACGGTCACCCCGGCACGGTAGTCCACGCAGAGCCCACCAGATGACGTCGCGTGCAGACGCTGATCCGCAGGAAAGTCCATCACCCGCTGCGGCATGGCCAGACCTTCGGATCGCTCACGATCCGCAACCCGTTCGTAGAGTCCTGAACCCGCGTTCGTTACCTTTTGCGTGTGAGCACGAACCCCGAGTCGAGCGGCGCGTACGGCGTCGGCCTTGCGACAGTCACCACTGATGGCACCGTGCTGGACAGCTGGTTCCCCAAGCCGAAGCTGGGGGACGCGCCCGCGCCAGGTACGCAGCGCCTGTCCGAAATGGATGCGGCCGAGGAGCTCGGCAACGGGATCTCCGCGATGCTCGGCCCGGACGACGCCCGTGGCGTCGAGGTCATCGCGGTCCGGACGGGAATCAGTGCCCTCGCCGAGCCGCCCACTGACGCATACGACGTCTACCTGCGGCTGCACCTGATCTCCTCGCGGATGGCCACGCCGAACAGCCTCAACCTCGACGGCATCTTCGGCCTGCTGGCCAACGTCGTGTGGACCAACCACGGCCCGTGCCCGGTGGAGAACTTCGCGGCGACGCGGCTGGCGTTGCGCGCGCGTGGGGCCGTGACTGTGCACGGCATCGACAAGTTCCCGCGGATGGTCGACTACGTCGTGCCCAGCGGCGTGCGGATCGCCGACGCGGACCGTGTGCGGTTGGGTGCGCATCTGGCGAGCGGCACGACGGTCATGCATGAAGGCTTCGTCAACTTCAACGCGGGCACGCTGGGCTCGTCGATGATCGAGGGCCGTATCTCCCAGGGCGTTGTCGTCGGTGACGGTTCCGACGTCGGCGGCGGCGCGTCGATCATGGGCACGCTGTCCGGCGGCGGCAAGGAGACCATCACGATCGGCGAACGCTGCCTGCTCGGCGCGAACGCCGGCATCGGGATCTCGCTCGGCGACGACTGCGTGGTCGAGGCTGGCCTGTACGTCACCGCGGGCACCAAGATCACGTTGCCGGACGGCCGTTTGGTCAAGGCCCGCGACTTGTCAGGCGGCAGCAACCTGCTGTTCCGCCGCAACTCCAGCACCGGAACGGTCGAGGTCGTCGAGCGCAGCGGGTCAGGAGTCACCCTGAACGCCGCCTTGCACGCCAACGATTAACCTGCATTTCACCTAAAATCAAGGGCGTGACCCTTACTCCCGCGGATCTTGGCCTGCCCGCCGAGCCCACTGCCGCACGCCGCAAGGACCCGCCAGCCGTGCACGTCCGCGTGCGACTGGACAGCCAGTTGCGCGCGCTGCTGGCGCACGAGGCGGGCACCAAGTCCGGGGTGGATCCGGAAGACCTGCACCAGATGCGCGTCACCATCCGGCGCCTGCGTGCGGCGGTCAACGCCGACGGCGCCGGACTCGGTGACGCGGCGTCCCCACTCCAGCTCGAGCTCAAATGGCTCGGCAACGCCCTCGGCCCGGTCCGTGACCTGGACGTCCAACTCGACCGGCTGCGCACCGAAGCCGCCGGTTTCGACGACAACGAACGCGCCGCCGTCGAACGCCTGCTCAGCGGCCTGATGGACGAACGCCGCGCCGCGCGCCGCCGCATGCTCGCGGCGATGCGAACCAAGCGCTACGGCGAACTGCTGACATCACTGGCCGCCGCGACCGCCTCCAAGCCGACCTCGGCAGGCCCGCCCGTGGCCGACGGCAAGACACCGGCCGTGATCAGCGTGATCTACAAGCCCTACCGAAAGCTCTTCAAAGCCGTCGAGGCCCTCGGCGAAGACCCCCCGGACGGACAGCTGCACGCCCTACGAATCAAGGGCAAACGCTTGCGCTACGCGGCCGAGCTGGTCGGCGCGGCAGGCAAGGAACCAGTGAAACAGCTGATCAAGGCGACCAAAGCGTTCCAGGAAGTCCTTGGCGAACACCAGGACGCCGCAGTCGCCGAAGAAACCATCCGCCGCCTACTCGAAGGCCACGACGACGCCGAAGTCATCTTCGTGGCCGGGCGCCTGGTCGAACGAGAGCACGCCCGCCGCCTGGCCTACCGCGCCCAGTGGCGCGACAAGTGGGACGCAGTCGCCGCCCTCGCCCCGGAGTTCAACCACAAGTCAGCGGCCTGACCCGCTGAGAAGTCGGCGGCGCTACCAGGCCCATGGCTGCAATAGCGCGACTCAGGCTTCTTTGAGACGCCCGGCTGCGGCGGCGACTCGCTCATCGGTCGCCGTCAAAGCCACGCGCACATGCTGAGAACCCGTCGGCCCGTAGAAAGTCCCCGGAGCCACCAAGATCCCGCGTTCCGCCAGCCACGACACGGTCTTCCACGCGTCCTCACCCCGAGTGGCCCACAAGTACAGCCCGGCCTCGGAGTGGTCGACGGTGAAGCCCGCCGACTCCAGCGCGTCACGCAAGATCGTGCGGCGTGCCCGGTAGCGCTCCTTCTGGGCCTCGACGTGCGAGTCGTCGGAGAGCGCCGCGGTCATGGCTTCTTGCACCGGCCTGGGCACCATCATTCCGGCGTGCTTGCGGACCGCCAGCAACGAAGCCACCAGCGACGCGTCGCCGGTGACGAAGCCCGCGCGGTACCCGGCCAGGCTGGAGGACTTCGACAGCGAGTGCACCGCGAGGATGCCGCTCAGGCTGCCCTCGTTCACCGACGGGTGCAGCACCGACACCGGCGTGACGTCCCAGCCGAGCGACATGTAGCACTCGTCGGACACCACGATCGCGCCGCGTTCACGTGCCCACGTCACGACCTTGCGCAGGTGTGCGACGGGCAGCACGCGCCCGGTGGGGTTCGACGGTGAGTTGATCCAGATGATCGCCGGGTTCTGCGGGCCGAGTGCGGTCAGGCCGTCGGAACGCACGACCGTTGCCCCGGCGATCAGGGCGCCGACTTCGTACGTCGGGTACGCCAGCTCCGGGATGACGACCAGCGACCCGGCACCGGCGCCCAGCAGCGTCGGCAGCCAGGCGACCAGTTCCTTCGAGCCGATGGTCGGCAGTACGTCCGTTGCCGAGATGCCGCCGATGTCAAACCGGCGGCTCAGGGCTTCGACGGTGGCTTGGCGCAGTTCGGGCGTGCCGTGTGTGGTGGGATAACCGGCACGGTCCGACACTGACGCGAGCGCTGCCCTGATCTTGTCGGGCACCGGGTCGACGGGGGTGCCGACCGACAGATCGACCACCCCGTCCGGGTGCGCACGCGCCATGGCCGCGGGCTCGGCGAGCGAGTCCCACGGAAAGTCCGGCAGACCCGCTGTCAATGCTCGGTCTCGCGCGGCGCCAGGTCCTTGATCCACTGCGGGTCGGCCGAGACCTTGCCCACCTTGGACGCCCCGCCCGGCGACCCCAGCTCGTCGAAGAAGTCGACGTTGGCCTTGGTGTAGTCCTTCCACTGGTCGGGGACGTCGTCCTCGTAGTAGATGGCCTCCACCGGGCAGACCGGCTCGCAGGCACCGCAGTCGACGCACTCGTCAGGGTGGATGTAGAGCATCCGGTCGCCCTCGTAAATACAGTCGACCGGGCACTCCTCGATGCACGCCTTGTCGAGCAAGTCGACGCAGGGCTCGGCGATGACGTAGGTCACGGTGCTCTGCTCCTTTGAGAAACCTTGTACACGCGCGTTCGGGAGGTACGCGTCAAGGCCAGTATCCCCCGTCCACGCTGCACACGAGTACCCGGTGCCGCAGGGTGACGCTTATCTCAGCAAGTTGCACAGGTTGATCGCTGGAGAATCGCTACATGGACGCCGTGACCCGCCTTGAGCACGAATGCGCACAGGCCTGGCCTGCCCTGGTGGAAGAGCGGCTCGGTGACTGGCGGATGCGTGCCGCCGGCGGGTTCACCGGACGCGCGAACAGCACCCTGACCTGTGGTGATCCCGGGGTCGACGTCCGAGTCGCACTGCGCAGGGCAGCTGGGTTCGCCGAGCGCCACGGCATCCAGCCGACCGCGCACGTGGTGATCGGCTCGAAGGCCGACGCCGCCATCGCCGAACACGGTTGGGTGGTCAACCTGGACCATCCGGGTGGTGCCGAGTCGCTCGTGATGACCGGCCCGTTGTCTCCTGGGCCCCAAGACGGCGCTCGGATCGACGACGAACCGTCGCCCGGATGGTGGGAACTCACGACTGGCGCAAACGTGCCTAATGCCGCACAACGGCACGTTCTGTCGTCATCTTCCGGGGTCGGCTACGGCGTCCTGGAACGTGACGGTCAGGTCGTCGCCGCCGTGCGAGGCGCGGTCGTGGGTGATCTCCTGCATGTCGCACGCTTGGCCGTGCGGCCGTCACACCGGCGCCAGCGCTTGGCGGCAGGGCTGCTGAGGACGCTGTACGCGTGGGCCGCGGCAAAGGGCGCGACGCGTCAGGCGTTGCAGGTTGCTGAACACAACATCGCGGCGATCCGCCTGTACGAGATGCTCGGGTGCACCGAGCACCACCGCTACCGCTACTGGATCCCCTGCTGAGCGAGCCATTTGGTGCCACGCTTCGCCGCGCGTTTCAACGCTGAGCGTTCGCCGAGGTAGTCACCGGCCATGCCGACGACCGGCAGCAGGCCCAATGCCTTGTGGTAGATCCGGCCCTGCGGGCGTTTCTCCAGCTCGTCGGTGATCGCGAAGAGGATCCGGGCTTGCCGCCACAGCCACTTGAACCCGGCCTTGACGCTGAACTTCTTGCCTTTCACGGGTCCGTCGGCCGGTTCGTCCTCCGGGGCGAGTTCGGCGACCATCTGCTCGTCGGCCGCCGCGTCACCGGAGCCGCGCGCGGTCACCGGGTCGATGT
Source organism: Kibdelosporangium aridum (assembly GCF_900176515.1). Lineage (GTDB taxonomy): Bacteria > Actinomycetota > Actinomycetes > Mycobacteriales > Pseudonocardiaceae > Kibdelosporangium > Kibdelosporangium aridum. The sequence continues at coordinate 520,548 of NZ_FWXV01000004.1, read as the reverse complement.
CCCGCTCGAACAGCACCGAGGCAAGCAGCCGCACCCGCACGCCGATGTCGTCGACGCCGTGCTCGGAAGCGATGGCGCACAACAACAATCCCTGGCTGGCTGAGCCGAGCATGTCCTGCAACGGCAGCCGGTCACCCCACACGCCCGCCAGTCCGGTGACCGACGCGAGCAGGGACGTGAACCGGCCGACCCGGCTGATCCACCAGTCCACCCGCTCCTGGATCGGCAGCTGGCCCCAGCCCTTCATGCCCGGCCTTTTGATGCTGGCCACGACGGCTTTCACTTTGTCCAAGATGGACCGGTCGATATCCGGATCGCTGGCGTCGACCTCAACCGGTTCACCGTCGTCCCGCAACCGCGTCAGCATCGGCTCGCATCTGCGCACGAACACCCGCAGGACCACGGCCACATGCTGATCAGTGATCGGCTCCGCCACGATTCAGCAGCGTAGAGCCATCCCCTCGACGGCCGCAGCGATATCGCCGGAAAATTCGGCGTAGGCCGACGACACCGCCGCGGTCCGGTCACTTCCCGGCCAGAAATGGGTCAAGAGCAGGCGTTTCGCGTTCGCCCTCGCCGCCCACTGGCCCGCTTCACGCGCGGTCAGCAGGGTCCGCGTGCCTTGTTGGGGCTCGATCAGCGTCGCCTCGGCGATGAACAGGTCCGCGTCCTTCGCGAGCACGGCCAACGCCGGATCCGGCCCGGTGTCGCCGGTGTACGCGAGCACACTGTCCTTCGTGGTCAGTCGGACACCCGAATTCGGAACGTGATGGGGCAATAGCATTCCGGTCAAGTCGAACGGACCAACCGAGTAGCCACCAGGCAGTTCATATATGTCGAACGCCGCCGACAGCGGCGGGTTGGGCTCGACCACGTTCAGCCTGCCCGCCACGCCAGGTGTGCAGTACAACGGAATCCTCGGCATGCCGCCGTAGAACCTGGCACGCAGCAACGCGTTGAGGTCCACGCAGTGATCCGGGTGCTCATGCGTCACGACCACCGCGTTCACCGATTCGGCCGGGCAGATCTCGAAGAGTCTTGACGCCACGCCGAACCCCATGTCCAGCACCAGGCGAAAGCCGTCGTGCTCGACCAGAAACCCACTACACGCGCGGCCAGGCTCCGGCCATGCCCCGCAGCTGCCGAGAACGGTGATCTGCATGCCCCTAGCCTTGCAGAAACAAGGCGATCAGTTCGTCACGACCGCAAGATCCGCTCTTCCGGTCGATCAACTGCGGTTGGTGGATGGCGACGGCCGGCAGCCTGCCGCGTTCCCAGGATGTCCAATGTGGAATCGCGCGCCGCCGTACCTGCGCCTCCGCGCTCATTCCCGAAATCCTTGCCAGCGGACACTTCGGGCGATACGAAAGCCTTGCGGGAACGCCGCAACGTCAGCGTTCCGCACTTGCGGCACCCGGTCGTGATCCAGCCGGGCGGCCGAGCATGCCGCCGAGCGTGATCGAACCGGCCAGTGCACCGCAGCCAAGCAGCAGCAACGCCCGCCAGTCGCCGATCAGCACGACGTCACCACCCGGTCCGGGGAAGGCCGCGACCAGCACGCCCAGCAGCCAGATCCACAGTGGCGACCCGGCGACGAGCAGCCGCAGCGAGATCCGGCGGGCACGTTTGATCAGCCACGGCAACGTCACCGCGGCGACGACAGCGGAGATCGGCAACGGCAGACTGTCGCCGACCATCGGCAGCAGCGCGCCGTCGAACCGCAGCGGCAGGTAGAGCAGCTCGATCAGGGTGAGCGCCAGGCTGAGCAGCAGCAGGCCGGTCAGCCGCACCCAGTGCCGCACACCCATCACAGGCCTCCGAACAGGTCGGTTTCCGCGTCGTCCGGACGCCCGCTGGCCAGGATGTAGTACTCGTGGCCGACGATCGGCTGGGCGATGTCGTTGGACAACGCGTAGCACGACGAGCCGGAATCGTCCTGCCAGACGGTCACCTGGGTCTGGTGTGCCCGCAGCGCCCGCAGTTTCATGTCGAGGTGGTCCACGATCTCGATCACCGTGGTGATCTCGTCGTCCGGCGTGACGGGCAACTCGCCGGGTTCCGGTATGCGGTACGGCAGATCGGCCACCCTGGCCAGCTCCGCCACCCCGGAGTCGGTGGCCTTCTTGGACGTCACCACGTGGAAAACGCGCCGCACGTCCGCCTGTGCACACGCGACAGTCGTGATCTCATGCGCCCGGATGTGGTCGGGATGTCCGTAGCCGCCGTCCGGTCCGTATGTGACAACAACGTCCGGTTTGACCTCACGCAGGATCGCGAGCAGCTGCTCGGCCTGTTCGGTGAAGTCACCGTTGATGAAGGCCCGTGGATGCTGATTGGACGGCACACCGACCATTCCGGAGTCCCGCCACCGGCCGATCCCGCCGAGATAGCGGTGGTCGACGACGCCAAGCGCCGCGCACGCCGCCCGCAGCTCACCGTTTCGGTAGCCGCCGAGCTGGTCGGACTCGTTCGCCGCGAGCAGGGCGAGAGCATCGGGGATGATCTCGCCCTCTTCGCCGAGCGTGCAGGTCACCAGGGTGACATGGGCACCGTTGGCCGCGTACTTGGCGATGGTGCCGCCCGTCCAGAGACTCTCGTCGTCCGGATGGGCGTGCACCAGCAGCAACCTCGGTGGAGCAGTCAGCATCACGCCTCAAGCCTAGGGAATCAGACCTGAGGTCAGAGCACCTGGCGTTCCTCAGCGAAGTGGCACGCCGAGGCGAGGCCACCGGACCCGTGCTGGACCAGCGGTGGTTCCTCGGTTGCGCAGATGTCCTGTGCCTTCCAGCACCGCGTCCGGAACCGGCAACCCGACGGCGGGTCGACCGGGCTCGGCACGTCACCGGTGAGCACGATCCGCTGGCGTTCCCGCTCCTGACGCGGGTCAGGCACGGGCACCGCGGACAGCAACGCCTGCGTGTACGGGTGGGTCGGACGCGTGTAGATGTCCTCCCTCGGTCCGATCTCCACGATCTTGCCGAGGTACATCACGGCCACCCGGTGTGAGATGTGCCGCACCACGGACAAGTCGTGTGCCACGAACAGGTACGCCAGGTTGAACCGCTCCTGCAGTTCCTCAAGCAGGTTCACCACACCGGCCTGCACCGACACGTCCAAAGCGGACACCGGCTCGTCCAGTACGACCATCCGCGGGTTCAACGCCAGTGCCCTGGCGATGCCGATGCGTTGGCGCTGACCGCCGGAGAACTCGTGGCCGTACCGGTTGCGGTGCTCCGGGTTCAGGCCGACGAGCTCGAGCAGTTCGTCCACTTTGTGCTGGCGTTCGGTGGCCGACCCGGAGAAACCGTGGATGTTGAACGGTTCCGACACGATGTCGTTGATCTGCCAGCGCGGGTTCAGCGACGCGTACGGGTCCTGGAACACGATCTGCATGTCCCTGCGGACCGACCGCATCTCGCGCTGCCCGAGCTTGGTCAGCTCCTTGCCGTCGAACTTCACCGAACCCGACGTGGGCTTGTGCAGTTGCAGCACGGCACGGCCGGTCGTGGACTTGCCGCACCCGGACTCGCCGACCAGGCCGAGGGTCTCCCCTGCCGACAACGTGAAGCTCACGCCGGAAACGGCGTGCACGTGCCCGATCGTGCGCGGGATGATCCCGCCGCCACGCACCGGGAACGTCTTGACCAGATCCTTGACCTCGAGCATCGGCGCGGTCTTGGTGTCTGCTTTCTCTTCCTGCATCTGCGCAGTCACGATGATTCCTCCTCCGCCCGCTGCTCATCGAGCCGCTTCTCCACCACGGCCAGATCCTCGACCTGCACCAGATCCGGCGCTTCCTCGACGAGGGCGGCCGGGTTCTCCACCACGCCGATCTCGTCGGTGGCGAAGAGCTTGCTCGGATCTTCGATGCCTGCGAGGTGTTCCCACCGGATGCAGCGCGCGCTGTGGTTCGCCTGCCCGGTCGGTACCAACGCGGGCTCACCCGTGTGGCACTCGTCGATGACGAGCGGGCACCGCGGTGAGAACACGCAACCGCTTGGCAGGTTCATCAGCGACGGTGGCGCGCCCTTGATCGGGGTGAGCCGCCTGCCCAGCAGTGACGGGTTGGGGATGGAGCCCAGCAGGCCGACGGTGTACGGCATCCGCGGCGACTCGAAGACGTCGTGCACGCCTCCGGTCTCCACGATCGTGCCGCCGTACATCACCTGCACGCGGTCGACCATGCCTGCCACGACGCCGAGGTCGTGGGTGATCATGATGATCGCGGCGTTGGTCTCGTCCTGGATGCTCAGCAACGTCTCCAGGATCTGCGCCTGCACGGTCACGTCGAGCGCGGTCGTCGGCTCGTCGGCGATGATCAGCTCGGGATCGTTGATGATCGACATGCCGATCACCGCACGCTGGCGCATACCGCCGGAGAACTCGTGCGGGTACTGCTTGGCCCGCCGATCCGGCTGCGGAATGCCAACCAGGGCAAGGGTTTCCACGGCCTTGGACCACGCGGCCGACTTGGACACGTCGTGGTGCGCCCGGTAGGCCTCGGCCAGCTGGTACCCGACGGTGAACACCGGGTTGAGCGACGTCATCGGGTCCTGGAAGATCATCGCGATCTTGTTGCCGCGATAGGGCCGTATCTGCTTGTACTCCAGGCCGACCAGCTCTTCACCCTGGAACTTGATGGAGCCGGTCACCGTGGCGGTCTTGGGCAGCAGGCCCATGATCGCCATGGAGGACACCGACTTGCCGGAGCCGGACTCACCGACGATGCCGAGAACTTCCCGCTGCCCCAACGAGAACGACACGTTGCGCACCGCGTGCACGGCGCCGTCCTCGGTGTTGAAGTCGACCGAGAGATCGGTGACTTCAAGCAGCTTGTCGGACACCTCGTCGCGCGGGCGAGCGCCTTTCAGCGCGGTGTCACCGAAATCAGAAAAGTCGGTCATGCCCGCTCCCCGCTGTGGTCACCCGTGTCGCATGACCGGCGGACTGTGTTGAATGATTCGCTCGCAAGCTCGCTCATGCCCGCACCCTCTTCTGCCGTGGATCGAAAGCGTCACGCAGGCCGTCACCGACGAAGTTCACCGACAACGAGATCAGCACGATGAAGATGAACGGGAAGTAGAACAGCCAGGGATGCACGAGCAACTCGTTCTGGTTCTCACTGATCAGCAAGCCCAGTGAGGTGTCCGGGTACTTCACGCCGAGGCCGACGAAGGACAACGCCGACTCGAGCAGAACCGCCTGCGCCATGGCGATCGTGGCGTTGACGATCACGACGTCCATGGTGTTCGGCAGGATGTGCCTGAAGATGACCCGGCCGGGGCCGCCGCCGAGCGCACGCGCGGCTTCGACGAACTCCTTCTCCCGCAACGAGAGCACCATGCCGCGCACGGTTCGTGCGGTGATCATCCAGTTGGTCAGGCCGAGGATGATCGCGACCTGCAGCCAGTTGCTGGATCCGCCGCCCTGGGAGAGCTCCGCGGTGGAGAACGTACTGCGCGACAGCACCGCGGCGATCAGGAAGGTCGGGATGACCAGCACGAGGTCGGTCAGCCGGGAGACCGCGCTGTCCACCCAGCCGCGGTAGTACCCGGCGATCGCGCCGAGCACGACACCCACAGCCGTGTTGATCAGTGCGGCGACCAACGCGATCTGCATGGAGAAGCCGGTGCCGCTGAGCACCTTGGCGAACACGTCGTCGCCGATCTGGCCGGTGCCGAAGGGGTGGTCGACACTCGGCGCCTGGTAGCGGCCGAGGTTGAGGTCCGACGCGTCGTACTTCCACAGCATCGGGCCGAAAACCGAGAAGAGGACGAGCAATGCGAAGACGACCATGCCGACGATCGCGGCCCGGTGCCGGAAGAACCGGCGCATGACCACTTGCCATTGCTTGCGCGGCTTGGCGAGGTCGATGCCCGATGCAGCGTCGGACGACACGCCCGCTGTCGTGGTGGTGGTGTTGTCAGGCAAGTCGGATCCTCGGGTCCAAGCGGGCGTACAGAATGTCCGCGATCAGGTTCGCGATGACGACGATGACCGCGGTCACCATCACGACGCCGAGCACCATGTACGGCTCTTTGTCATAGATGCTCCGGATCAGCAGCTTGCCCATACCGGACCAGTTGAACACCGTCTCGGTGATCACCGCGCCACCCATGACGGTGCCGAAGTTGACCGCGAACACGGTGATGACGGGGATCAGGCCGTTGCGGAACGCGTGCCGGAAGACCACCCGGGCGCTGGACAGGCCCTTCGCCTGCGCGGTCCGTACGTAGTCCTGACCGAGGATGTCCAACATGGACGCTCGCTGGAACCGGCTGTAGAACGCGAACTGGATGGCCAGCAAAGCCAGTGTCGGCAACAGGAACGTGCCGATGTACTGGGTGATCTGATGGCCGAAGCTGCCGGAGAACCCGCCGGGCGGCGGTCCCGCGGTGGTGATCCACCGGTCCATGCCGATGGACTCGAGGAAGTCGTTGAACGGGATCGCGGCGCTCTTGAGCATCAGGCCGATGCAGAACACCGGCATCGAGAACAGCGCGAAGGCCGCGCCCGTCGCCGCGTAGTCGAAGATCGAGTACTGGCGGACGGCACCGATCACCCCCACCGCCATGCCGATCAGCAGGGCGAGGATCTCGGCTCCGACCACGAGCCGGAAGGTCGTCCACAGCCCGTGCATCACCTCTTCTTGGACGTCCCTGACGCCCGATCCTGGGATGATGGTCGTTCCCCAGTCGCCCTGGACGAACCCGCCAACCCAGGTCACATACCGTTCGAAGAACGGCTCGTTGTAGCCCGCCCGCTCGTACGCGGCCGCGATCTCCTCGGGGGAACGGGGCTGCTGCAGCTTCCACTCGCCGAGCGGATCGCCCATCCCCTGTACGAGCGCGAACACCAGAAACGAGCCGACGATCAGCAGCGGAATCGTGATCAGGATCCGCCGCACGATGTAACGGAACACTTCGTTTACTCCTAGGCCTGGCTCCCAGCGGTGGCCAGGGTAGCCATGAACGAACGCGAGCGGGGGCCGGTGCTCGTGGCACCGGCCCCCATTACGCCCGGTTCAGCAACTTTGCCGAAGACTTACCGCTTGCACCAGGCCCACATGTTCCACGTCTGCCCGCCCTGGAAGTTCAGGTAGGTGACGTCGCCTGCCTTGCCGCTGGCGTCACAGACACCGATGCTGGCGTCGGTGGCGGCCATGTCAGGCAGCTGGAACAGCGGAATCGTGTGCAGGTCAGCCGCCATCAGCTTGTCGGCTTCGTTGATCTGCTTCGTGCGAGCAGCGAAGTCGAGGTTGCCGTTGGCCTGCTGCAGCAGCGAGTCGACCTGCGGGTTGGAGTACAGGTTGTAGTTCGCGGTGCCGCCGTTGGCCTTGGAGAGGTAGTTCTCCGAGGAGCTGGACTTGCTCAGGGCACCGACCCAGGCGAACAGGGCCGCGTCGAACGCGCTGGCCGTCAGGTCGTCGTCGTTGAACTTGTCCTTCTGGCCGCTGTTGATCTGGATGCCGGCTTCCTTGCACTTCTGGCTGACCAGCTGCCAGGTCTTGTGCCTGCGGTCCAGGGTCTTGTAGCCGAGGGTGAACTCGGCGCGGGTCGCGCCCTTGGTGTAGACGCCGTCGGCACCGAGCTTCCAGCCGGCGTCCTCCAGCAGCTTCTTGGCGCCTGCGATGTCGCTCGGGTCGTCCTTGCCGATGCCCGCGTAGTGGTCCTCGTAGCCGACCTCGTTCGGCATGAAGAGCACGTTGCCGAGCGGCTTGGCGTTCGGGTCGATGTCCTTGACCAGGTTGTCGACGATCGCCTGGCGGTCGATGCACATCGCGATGGCCTTGCGGATCTCGGGGTTGTCCTTGAACAACGGCCGCGACATGTTCAGGTCGATGTGCTCGTAGGTCTGGCCACCCTGGGCGAGCAGCTTGACCGTCGGGATCGACTTGAGCTGGATGGCCGTCGGGCCGTCAGCCTGGGTGTCGATCGACTGGACTTCCTTGTTCTGCAGCTGCTGCGAGGCGGACTGGGAGTTGGTGTTGGTCCGGACCGTGACCTTCGACGGGCCGGTCTTCGGGCCCCAGTACTTCTCGTTGCGCACCAGGACGAGCTCGTCGCGGCCGTCCGCGCTCTGGATCTTGAACGGGCCACCGGAGATCGCGTTCTCCGGCTTGAAGCCCAGCCAGGCCTCGGTGTAGGCCTTGATCGCCTTGTCCGTGGTCAGCTCGGGGCTGGTGCGGGTGAGCTTGGTGATGTCCGGGATGCCGGCGTTCTTCTCCCAGATGTGGCCGGGCAGGATGCTGTTGTTGCCCGTGTAGGAGAACAGGCCGCGGTAGTCGGCGTACGGCTTCTCGAAGACGACCGTGGCGGTCTTGAGGTCATCGGAGCACTTGACTTCCTTGATGTCCTCGTAGCCGGCGGTCGACGAGTCGAACTTCTTGCCGGTGTCCTTGCCACGGACCAGGAACTGCAGGTAGATGTCCTTGCAGCCGATCGGGGCGCCATCCTCCCAGACGGCAGCCTTCTGGAACTTGTACTCGATCGTCTGCGGTTCCTTCGAGGTGACCTTGACGGACTCCATCAGGTCGCCGTCGATCTGCTGCTCGAACTGGCCGCCCTCGACGACACCGATGTACACCGACGGCTGCACAGCCACGGTCGCGACCAGGTTGGCGGCACTGTTGGTGACACCGAGCAGGTTGTTGTAGTCGTGGCCGTTCTCCTCGGTCACCGTGGTGATCTCACCCATGTCGGGGACCGTGGGACGCTTGTAGACCTTGTCCTCGCCGCCGATCTCCCTCGGCTTCGCGTCCTGCTGGTTGGCCCCGCTGCCGCCGGAGCTGTCCGTCCCGGAGCTGCAGGCTCCGAGCACCAAGCTCGCCGACGCGAACAGCGCGATCGCGGAGATTGCCTTTGATCTCCTCATTGACACGTGCCCTCCTAGCACAGGGTCATCTCTTACAAGCCGATCTGTCGCTTGAAGAGCACCCATGACTCTAAGACGCGCCCAACTGCCGTGAGCCGCGCACTGCCGTGGAACGCTAGAAACCCAAATGGTCGCAGGTCATCAGGCAGAGTCTGATCGTGACCAAAGGGTGACACGTTGATAGCGCACGGCAACCCATCCGTTACCCGCCGGTACTATTTCGAATCCGAGCGGACACAGAGAGCTAGTTTTGCTTGCGCTGCCAACTGACCGCGGACGCGAAGGGCGCGTTGAGCGGCGCGGTCAGATCACCGGTTGTCAATTCCGCGCGAGCGGCCACTGAATCGGCCGATTGGAACAGCGGGACCGCGACCGCTTGGCGCCATAGACGCGGCTCGACCTTCTCTATAGCTTCAGTTAATGGCATCGACGCGTTCAATGCGGCGTCGATCGTGGGTTGCAGGCTCCTGTCGCAGAAGCCCATGACATTGCCCGGCAGCACCGTGCTCGCGTCGTTCGTGCTCGTCGGGCAGCCGTAGACCGACGCCATGACAGCGGCCGGGTTGTCGCCGACCGGACGCGGCGCGATCAGGATGTCGGGGCCCGCGTCAGTGCCGCTGACCCGCATCAGCTGGTCGGCGGCCGGGGTGATGAGCTTGACCTGGACACCGGCGGCGACGAGCTGCCGTTGGACTTCCTTGGCGACGAGCAGGTACGGCTCTTTGTCGACGGGCGCACCCAGCGTAACCGCCAGAGGGCGTCCTTCACGTGTCCAGATGCCTGATGTGAGCGAGTACCCGGCTTGGGTGAGCAAGGACTGCGCCGCGGCCTGATCATGCAGCGGTGCGCCAGTTGGGGCGTATCCCGCCTGTGAGGGCGCGAGGACCAGTGCGTCGGCCCGCAGGCTCGGGCCGCCGCCGGTGCCGACCTTGATGACCTCGTCCCGGTCCAGCAGGTTGACCAGCGCGGTACGTACTCGCTCGTCGGCCAGGTCGGTCCCGGACGGCTTGAGGAAAAGGCTGATGACGGTGGGTCTCGGCGCGGATTTCACGGTGACCCGCTCGCCCAGCGCCTGCAGCATCGCGACGCCGCCCGCGTCGGTCCGCGCGACGACCAACTGGTCGTGGCCGGTTCGCAGGGCATCGGTCAACCCGGCCTGGTCGGCCCGCCGCAGAATCACCCGATCGGCGACGGCGGGCTGCTCCCAGTAGCGCTCGTTGCGCTCCAGCACGATCTCGCCACGCGCCGCGTCGACCTGCTTGATCGAGAACGGGCCCGCGGTGGCCGGGAACGAGCTCTCCAGCACCTGCTCCCAGCCGCCGGGAGCGTCTTTCAGCAGGTGGGCGGGCAGAAGACTGGAGAAAAGCGACCGCCAGCCCGGGTAGGAGGCGGCGAAGGTGACCTGGACGACCTTGCCGCTTTCCTCGGCCTTGATGTCGGTGATCTGGCGATAGCCCGCGGAGTCGACGCCACCGGGCTCGTCGCGCATCTGCTCGCGGAGGTACAGGAAGTCCTCGGCGGCGATGGGCGCGCCATCTGACCACGCGGCGTCACCACGCAGCCGGTAGGTGACGGTGTACGGCGCGGTGTTGGTGACATCCGCGGAGACCATGAGCGTGCGGTCGAGCTGCGGACTGCCATCCGGAGCGGTCCGGAACACGCTCGGCAGGAGCATGGTGGACAGCGCGGTGGTGATTGTGGACTGGTCAGCCAGGACGTGCGGGTTGTAACCACCGGCGATGCTGTCGACGCCGACGACGATCTCGCCCGGTTTGGCCGCGGGAGCCGAAGGTACCGGCGGAACTGTGCCGACGATCGGCGGCGGTGGCGTCACAGAACAGGCAGCAAGCATCAGCGCAGCGACCACTGCGACTGCCATTCGCACAGCTCGGCACCCCCTTGGCTGAGAGGATGCCATTGTCTCGCTACCCACGCACCCGAGTTTTCCAGCCCTGGCCGGATCGCGTCCGCCGAATAGACCGTTTTCCAGGAAATCGAAACGTGCAGGTGGTCACAGTGGGCCAATTGGTGTGAATGACCGACAGGGGATCGACATCAGCCCTGATAGAACCCCTGATTGCGAGCGGATAACCCGAACGCGCTGATTTACGGGCGCGGCATCTGGTGTGGACATGGCGAAAGCCAACGAGGGCCGCCACTTTCGTGACGGCCCCCGTTGGTGACTCTTGTCAGCCCTGGGTCTTGGCGCGGGAACGAGCCCGGGCGCGCTGGGTCGAGTCGAGGATCAGCTTGCGCACGCGGATGACGTTGGGGGCCACCTCGACGCACTCGTCACTGGCGCAGAACTCCAGCGCCTCCTCAAGGCCCAGCTTGCGCGGCCGAGCCAGGCGCTCGAGCTCGTCACCGGTCGACGACCGCATGTTGGTCAGCTTCTTTTCCCGTGCCACGTTGACATCCAGGTCCTCGGCGCGCGGGTTCTCCCCCACCACCATGCCTTCGTAGGCATCCTGGCCCGGCTCGACGAAGAACGTGCCGCGGTCGGCGAGCTGGATCATGGCGTACGCCGTGATCGGGCCGGTGCGGTCGGCGACCAACGAACCGCTGTGGCGGGTGCGCAGTTCGCCCACCCACGGGAAGTAGCCCTCGAACACGTGGTTGGCGATGCCAGTTCCCCGCGTCTCGGTCAGGAACTCCGTGCGGAAGCCGATCAGGCCACGGGCCGGGACCACGTACTCCAGCCGGATACGGCCGGTGCCGTGGCCGCCCATGTGCTCCATCTTTCCCTTGCGGGACGCGAGCAGCTGCGTGATCGAGCCGAGGTGCTCCTCCGGCGCGTCGATCGTCAGGCGCTCGAACGGCTCGCACAGCTTGCCGTCGATGGTGCGGGTGACCACCTGGGGCTTGCCGACGGTCAGCTCGAAGCCTTCCCGGCGCATCGTCTCGACCAGGATCGCCAGCGCGAGTTCGCCACGGCCCTGGACCTCCCAGGTGTCCGGGCGCTCGGTCGGCAGGACCTTCACGCTCACGTTGCCGACGAGCTCGGCGTCCAGCCGGGCCTTCAGCACGCGGGCAGTCAGCTTGGTGCCGCCGTTGCGACCCGCCAGCGGCGAGGTGTTCACACCGATGGTCATGGCGATGGCGGGCTCGTCGACGGTGATCCGCGGCAGCGGCACCGGGTTGTCCACATCAGCGAGCGTGTCGCCGATGGTGATGTCCGGGATGCCGGAGATGGCCACGAGGTCACCCGCCGAGGCCTCCTCAGCGGGCACGCGCTCGAGCGCCTCGGTGATCATCAGCTCGGCGATCCGGACGTTCGAGACCGCTCCGTCCGCGCGGCACCATGCGACGGTCTGGCCCTTGCGCAGCTTGCCCGCGTGAATCCGGCACAGCGCGATCCGGCCGAGGAAGCTGGAGGCGTCCAGGTTGGTCACCAGCGCCTGCAGCGGGGCCTCAGGGTCGCCGGTGGGCGACGGGATGTGCTGCAGCAGCACGTCGAACAGCGGGTCGAGGTTCTCGCTGTCCGGCAGGCCGCCGTCGGCGGGCTGGGTCAGCGAGGCACGACCGGCGCGTGCGGAGGCGTAGACCACCGGCAGGTCCAGCACCGCGTCGAGGTCTTCCAGATCAAGGTCACCGGCCAGGTCCAGCAGCAGGTCGTGGCTCTCGCTGACGACCTCCTCGATCCGGGCGTCCGGGCGGTCCACCTTGTTCACCACGAGCACCACGGGCAGGCCCGCGGCCAGCGCCTTGCGCAGCACGAAACGGGTCTGCGGCAACGGGCCTTCGCTGGCGTCGACGAGCAGCAGGACGCCGTCGACCATGGACAGTCCGCGCTCCACCTCGCCACCGAAGTCGGCGTGCCCGGGGGTGTCGACCACGTTGATGGTCACCACGCCGTCCGGGGTCTGCCTGCGCACGGCCGTGTTCTTGGCCAGGATCGTGATGCCCTTCTCCCGCTCGAGTTCGCCGGAGTCCATCACGCGGTCAACCACCTCCGCCCGCGCCGCGAACGCCCCGGATTGACGCAGCATGGCGTCGACGAGAGTGGTCTTACCGTGGTCGACGTGCGCCACAATGGCGACGTTGCGCAGGTCCGTGCGGGTCCTGCTGACAGTGGCCGATGCGGGCACGCGAGAGCTCCTGTACCTCGAGTATGGGGATGGCCTCACGCTTCCATGCGGACGAGGCCCAGCCGAAAGGTTACCCTGACCAAAGGTGTGACCAGCCGCACAGGACGATCAAGAAAGGTTACCCTAGCCTTACTTCGACCCGTCAAGGTTGGAGCGTGCGTGGGCAAGAAGATCAAGGCCAAATACGTGGGCAAGACGCCCGCGGAAACCGTGCGCAACCTCATGAAGGCGGGCAAGGTCAAGAAGAAGTGCTGCAAGTCGAAGGACCGCTGCGGCAAGTGCCCGGTTCTCGCGTTGCGCAAAGCCAAGCAGATCGCCGCCTAGACCGGCGCCCACCTGCTCAGCACCGGATCTGCCAGCACCCTGACCGGCGTGCACAGGGTTTGCCCGTGTTTCGCGAAGAGTTCATCTCGTGACGAGTACCTGCCGAGGTCGGTGAGCACGGTCGCCGACAGGTCGCATGCCGTGCACGTCACACCGTCCCAGTCGACCGCGGTACGCGACAGCGCGTCGAAGAGCGTCTCTCCGTCGGCATTGGTGAAGGCGCCACACGCACTTCGTGACGGCAAGCTGCCGAACAGTTCGGCAGCGCCAAGCCATGTCTCGTCTACATAGAACTCCGGCCACGCCAGCACAACCTGGGACGGCACGGCGTAGCGGAAGCGCCGGAAGCGCGGGTACCAGAAGCGACCGTCGACAACCAGACCTCGCACTCGCGTCGGAATGCCGTAGGCACGCGCGACGGCCTCAAGCACGGCAAGGCGTTGGCTGCATGAGCCACGGCCACGTTGCAGCGTGCGCGAAACGGGTTGGGTGTCGTTCAACGCATACACCGGACGCACGGTGGAAGCGATCAGCTGGTGCGCGGAACGGAGAAGATCAAGTGGCTTGCCGGCGGGGACGCGGGAAACCAACGCGTTGACCCGCGGGTGATCCCAGTCCACCACTCGGGTGACCGCAAGATCACCGTCGGCGACCAATTGGCTGGGACGGCGGTCACGCCACCACGGCGTCACCAGAAGGCAGGTCATACCTCGATTATGCCAGGATAAAGTAAACGTTTATTCAAAAGCCCATTTCCGGATAGGTCGGCCCGGACCGGCAGGCGGTCGATCCGGGCAGTTCGGTGCATACCGAAACTTTTCGTACCGACATATTTCTCGCTAGCTGGCCAGCGCCTCGTTGACCCTGGACATCTCCGGGGCTGTCCGGGTCGCCTCGAACTCGACGACCTCGTGCCGGACCATCCGCGCCATCTCGAGCGGATCCGTGGCCAGCAAGGCTTCCAGCTTGGCTCGGGGCATCGGACGGGTGATGATCACCCGGCCGGTCTTGCTCGGCTGACGGCCCGAGCACAGAAAGTGCCCGGCGTCATAGTGCCTGCTGAGCCATTCCATATGATCAGGCAGCAGATAGTCGATCTCTTCTATTGGCGCTTTGTAGGCCAGCATCACGATGTACATGCGATTTACGGTACGCCTGGCATAGCGCTATCGGAATCAAATCAGCGCCGCATATACGCGTTCTTTATGCGGCCCTGCTACCCTCGGGCCATGCACAGCAGCACCCAGATGTGGTGGGCCGCCCCAGGCGGCCGACTCGCTGTGCGCTGAGTGCCACAGGCCGCCCCGACCGGGCGGCCTTTTTTGTGTCTCCCGGCGGCGGCCCAAGTCCGTTCAAGAGGGAGGACACACCATGACCAGACTGTCCGGGATCACCCCGTCCGGGCGCGTCCACGTGGGCAACTACCTGGGAGCGCTGCGGCGGTGGGCCCGTGAGGGCGCGGCCGAGGACCTGTACTTCGTCAGCGACATGCACGCGATGACGACGGCGTACAACCCGCAGCGCCTCAGAGCGCTCAGCAAGGAGATGCTCGCCGTGCTGATCGGCTCGGGCATCAACCCGCGGAGCGTGTTCGTGCAATCCGATATCGCCACCCAGCTGTCCACGCTGACCTGGGTCTTGGAGTGCACGTGCACGTTCGGCGAGGTGTCACGGATGACCCAGTTCAAGGAGAAGTCCACCGGCGCCAAGACGATACGGCTTGGCCTGCTGACCTATCCGGTGCTGATGGCCTCGGACATCCTGTTGCCGGGTGCGGACGAGGTCCCGGTCGGCGACGACCAGGCGCAGCACGTCGAACTGGCGCGGGCGCTCGCCCGGCGGTTCAACACCACCTATGGCGAGGCGTTCGTCGTGCCGAAGGCGGTGATGCCGAAAGTGGGCGCGCGCATCCGTGACCTGGCCAGCCCGGACCGCAAGATGGCCAAGTCCACACGGGACGAAGCCGGCGTGGTGTTCGTGCTGGACGAGCCGGACATGATCAGGCGCAAGTTCCGGCGGGCGGTGACCGACACGGCCGACCGGGTCGAGTACCGGCCGGAGCACCAGCCGGGCGTGGCGAACCTGCTGGAGATCCTGGGCGCGTGCACCGGGCAGTCGCCGAAGAAGGCGGCCGAGGGCATCGGCTCCTATCGCGTACTGAAGGAGACCGTGGCCGACGCGGTCATCGAGGAACTGCGTGACGTCCGCAAACGCACCCAGGACCTGTTGGCGGATCCGGCCGGGCTCGATCGGATCCGGGCGACCGGCGCCGAACGGGCCGCCCAGCGCGGCGCGCATCGGCTGGCGTCCGTGCTCCGCCTTGCCGGGATCGGTTGAAGATCACGTGCCCTCGTGGGCCTAACCGTCCACGAGGGCACGGAAGACCGGCAGCAGAATGCGATCCGCGGGCAGCCACTCCACGTCGTCCAGTTCGTCGCAGCTCAACCAGCGCACCGCCTCGTGCTCAACCGCCACCGGATCCGAATCGGTGGACGCCTGGTAGATCCGCAGCAGTTTTCCGCCTGGCAGAACGACATCCGGCCCGATCGCGGCGCCGGGTGACACCTCGATGCCGAGTTCCTCCTGGCATTCCCGGCGAACAGCCTCTTCATCGGTCTCGCCCGGCTCGACGCGACCGCCCGGCAGCTCCCACATTCCCGCGACTTCTTCCGGGAAAGCCCGCTGCTGAGCCAAAATCCGGCCGTCGCGGACAATCGCGGTGCCCACGATCACGGGCGCGTCGGCCAGTTCGACGGCCCGCGCCCGAGTGCCCTCCGCAACCGAGCCGAGCAACGACAACACCGGTCGGCGTACTGCGATCCCGTCCACGAAAGCGTTGGGCGACAACCAGGACAGCTCACACGTCAGCAAGGTCCCCGCTGCCGTCGAGGCACACGTCCCGGTCAGCCGCGCGGCTCGGAACGTCCTGCCGGGCAGCACAGCGGCGATCTTGCCCGCTGATACCGAGACCAGGTGCGCACGCTTGGAAACGAGCTCGATCCACGCTCCGGCAACGGTTCGGGCAGGTGCTTCGATGAGGGCCGTGGTGCGCAGCGCGGGCATCAGGCGCGCACCAACGGCAGGAAGACCTGGTCGACGATCTCCTCGATGACCTCGTCCGGCACGTTCGGTCCGCCCGCGTACTGCAGGATCTCGTTGCGTATCAAGTCCAACGGCAGCGTCCGCAGCCGTTCCGGCAGCCCGCCACGGGCCTCGCCGCGCGCCTCGGCCCGCTCCAGGATTCCGTGCATCTGCTTGGGTTTCAGCAACGCCAGCCGCTCGCGGATCTTGGTCTTCAGTTCCTCGTTCGTGCCCGCGTCGGCCAGCACCCCGAAGACGAGGTGCAGCATCGCGGGCGTGGCGCGATCCGCCGTGCGCCGCAACAAGGCGATCACGTCGGCGCGCAGGCTGCCGGTGTCCGGGACGTCGATATCGGACGCGGCGAGTTTGAAGTACGCGTCGATGATCAGGTCCGGCCGCCCGGACCATCGCCGGTACAGCGCGGCTTTGCTGGTTCGTGCCCTGATGGCGATCCGTTCCATGCTCACCGCGGTGTAGCCGACCTCGGCCAGCTCTTCGATAGCGGCTCGCAGGATCGCGTCCTCGAGCGCCTCGCCGCGCCTGCGTGGTCCTTTCCGGTGATCAACCTGCACGCCGCAAAGCATAGTCACACGCACCACAAAATGGCCGATGACCTGCAGATTCATCGACCGAAAAGCGTTGCGCCGATTAATTCAACGCGCGTAGAGTTATTGCCATGGTAGTGGTAACAAGCCACAGGGGGAAGAAATGATCACTTACCCACAGGCACGGACCTGCCCGTATCACCCCGCACCCGGCTATGACGAGCTGCGCGAAGGCCCTCCGCTGCGCAGAACACAGCTCATCAACGGCCAGGAAGCGTGGGTCATCTCGGGGTACGAGCAGGCACGCGCGCTGCTGGCCGACTCGCGAGTCTCATCGGACCGCACCAACAAGGGCTTCCCGATGATCATGCCGCCCGCCATCGCGGCCGTGCAGACCTCGCCGAACCGGCCGTTCATCGTGCGTGACGACCCCGAGCACAACCGGGTCCGGCGCATGCTGATCTCGGAGTTCACCGTCCGGCGGCTGAAGGAGCTCCAGCCGGAGATCGAGAAGATCGTGCACGCCACGATCGACGCGATGCTCGCCGCGGGCCCGCCCGCCGACCTGGTCACCGCGTACTCGCTGCCGATCCCGTCGCTGGTGATCAGCCGGATGCTCGGGGTGCCGTGGGAGGACCACGAGTTCTTCCAGCGGCAGACCAGGACCATCGTGCAGTCCAGAGACCCGAAGGACTCGGGCGAGGCCGTCGGATCCCTGCTGGCCTACTTGTCCGCGCTGGCACAGGACCCGCCACCGGGGTTGATCGCGCGACTGAAGGAAGAACAGGTCGGCACCGGCGCGATGTCCCTCGATGACCTCGTCGTCACGTCGATGCTGCTGCTTGGCGCGGGCCACGAGACCACGTCGTCGATGATCTCGCTCGGCGTGATCACCTTGCTCGAGCACCCGGACCAGCTCGCGGCGCTCCGGTCCGACGCGGGCACGGTGGCAGGTGCGGTGGAGGAACTGCTGCGGTACCTGACCATTGTGGAGACCGCATTGCTCAGGGTGGCCGTCGAGGACATCGAGATCGCCGGTGAGGTCATCAAGGCGGGTGACGGCATCGTGTTCGCGGCCAGCATCGTCAACAGGGACCCGGCCGCGTTCGAGCACCCGGACCGGTTCGACGTCGCCCGGCAGGCCAACCACCACGTCGCCTTCGGCTTCGGCGTGCACCAGTGCCTCGGCCAGAACCTGGCCAGAGTGGAACTGCGGCTGGCCCTTCCGACGTTGTTCGAGCGGGTCCCGGGGCTGCGCCTCGCCGTACCGGTCGACGAGCTGGACCTGCGACCGGCCACGACGATCCAAGGGGTCAACGCACTGCCGGTGACGTGGTAGCCCGCGTTTCCTGACATTGTGCTGACAAGGGCGTTCTCCAGGCGCGACTAGTGGTAGGAGTGGGATATGCACGTAGAAGGTGACCGGGATGTGTGCGTCGGCGCGGGCATGTGTGTGCTGACCGCACCCGAGGTGTTCGACCAGGACGACGACGGCATCGTGATGGTGCTGCACGAGGAGCCGAGCGCGGACGAGGAGTCCGTGGTGCGCCAGGCGGCCACGTTGTGCCCGTCCGGAGCGGTCAAACTCCTCTCCTAGAGGGACTTCCAGCGGACCTGGAACCGCGCGCCCCCGTCGGGCGACTCGGTGACCAGGACGGTCCCGCCGCGCCGTCGGACGAGTTCGGCGACCAGGGCGAGCCCCAGGCCGGATCCGCCGGTCTGCCTCGCCCGGTCGTCCTGGACCCGGTAGAACCGGTCGAACACCTTTTCCCGATGCTCAGGGGCGACGCCTGGGCCGTCGTCGTCCACGACCAACCGGATGGCCCCGCCCGCAGGCAACACCCCGACGGTCACGTGAGCACGCGCGTACAGCACCGCGTTGCGTAGCAAGTTGTCCAGTACGAGGTCCACTTCGGCCGGTGCGGCCAGAACCCAGGCCGATCCGGTCGGCGCCTGCAGCGTCACCCGTGGTGTTTCGGTGGTACAGCGGGAAATCGCTGCCTCGGCCGCCGCGACCAGATCGACCGGTTCCGCGGCAGGCACCTCACCCGCGTCCGACCGGGCGAGCGTGAGCAACCCGTCCACCAATGTGGACAGCCGGACCGACTCGTGCACGATGTCCGCCAGAACCTCCTGGGACAGCACGGGATCCGGGTTCGCCACGGCGACCTCGGCCTGCACCCGGATGGACGCGACCGGGGACCGCAGCTCGTGTGCGGCGTCGCCGGTGAAGCGCCGCAAGCGTTCGGTGGCTTCGTCCCGGCGATCCAACAGGGAGTTCATGCTTTCAGCCAACGACCGCAGCTCGTCGTGCGAGTCGGGCAACGGAAGTCGTTGGCCAGCAGGCAATCGGGATGCTGCGACCCGCATGCGTTCGACCGGGCGCAGCGAGGACCGCACGGCGAACCACGTGGCGATCCCGGTCGCGGCGGCGCCGAGCACACCGGCGAGCAGCAGCCAGTTCAGGCCAACGTGTTGCGCCTGCTGGTAACCCGCGAGTCCGGCGCCCGCGACGACCAGCCTTTGCTGGCCGTCAGGCGCTGTCACGACCGTGCCGATCCATCGCGTCGGCGGGTCGTCCGAGTACTGCAGGACCGGCTCGGCGCCCTTCAAATCCCGCAGCGCCCACTCCTTCAGGCCGGGATCCGGCAGGTTGTCCTTGGGCGTTCCAGCCGTGTCGAGCACCCTGACCTGCACGTACGGCGTGTCAGGATGCGGTATCCGGCCCGCGGCGACGTCCGCGATCGCGGCGTCGAGGATCGGCTGCAGCTCCCGGTCCGCCGAGTTGATCAGCAGCCCGCCGATGCCACGACCGCTGAACCACGCCAACGCCAGCAGGATGATCAGCGTCGCCGCGGTGGCCATGGTCGCGATGCGAAACCGTACGGATCGGCGGAACCACGCCTCTTTGACTTTGCTCACGGACCCATCACTGCGTCGATCTCGCCGGTGGACGCCAGATAACCGTGACCACGGACCGTACGGACGATGGACCCGGCGCCGACCGCGTCGAGCTTGCGCCGCAGATAGCCGACGTACACCTCGACGGCGTTGCGTGTCGCCGCCTGCTCGTCACCCCAGACGGCCTTGAGCAGCTCGTCCTTCGTGACCACTGAGCCCGCGCGGCTGGCCAGTACGTCGAGCACGGCGAACTCCCGTGGACTGAGCGACACGGGCTCACCGGACATGCTGACCTGCCGCGCGGCCCGGTCCACTACGAGCTCCCCCAGCCGGAGCCGTTGGCCGGAGCCCTCGACCGCGCCTCGTCTCAGCAACGCCCGTACCTGCGCGACCAGCACCACGAACGAGAACGGTTTGACCAGGTAGCCGTCGGCACCGAGGTCGAGCCCGTCGGCCTGGTCGATCTCACCGTCCTTGGCCGAGACCAGCAGCACGGGCGTGCGGACGCCCTCTGCTCGCAGCGCCTGCAGCACGCGATAACCGGACAAACCCGGCAGCATGATGTCGAGCAGGATGGCGTCGAACGACCCGGTCCGCGCGATCTGCAGCGCGCTCGGGCCGTCCGCGGCCACCACCACGTCCATGCCTTCGCCGGTCAGGCCACGCTGCAGCGCCCGGCGCACGCCCGGTTCGTCGTCAACCACCAGAACCCGAGGTCTCACGCGCACAGCATGCCTGTCTCTCAGCTTTCCAGCCGGGATTTCTGAGCTTTCTCTCAGCGTCTCAGCCTCATCTCAGGTGCTGGCAGGCAGTCTCTGTCTTGCGGGAACATCACATGACGCGACAACGGGGAGTTGGAAGATGAACACCAAGAGGACGGCATTGGCCGTCGCGGGGGCGGGCGTTCTCGCCGGCGTGGTCGGGCTCGGTGTACTGGCCCTCCCAGCCGGCGCCGACGAGCCGCCCCCGGTGCTGCCGCAGATCAGTGCCGAGCAGCTGGTCGAGTCGGTGGCCAACGCCAAGATCCCGGCACTGGCCGGCAAGGTCTCGGCGCAGGAGAACCTCGGCCTGCCGATCAAGCTGCTCGACGGCATCGGCTCCGCGTCGGTCTGGGCCGACGGGCAGAACCGGTTCCGGGCCACGCTGCCCGACCGCACCTCGGAGAAGACCTTCGTCGAGGACGGCGGCACGGCGTGGATCTGGGACTCGGCCGAGAACACGGTCACCAAGGTCCCGCACGGCCAGGAGGCCACGCCCGAGAAGCTGGCGGGCAAGGACCCGGCGACCATCGGCAAGGACCTGCTCGGCCTGGTTCGCCAGTACAGCGACGTGAAGGTGGACGGCACCGCACGCGTGGCCACGCGCCCCGCGTACGAGCTGGTCGTCACGCCCAAGCCGACCGAGCGGACGCTGCTGCGGGAGATCCGGGTCGCGGTCGACTCGGAGACCCGCCTGCCGCTGCGGCTGCAGGTGCTGGCCAACGGGCAGGCCGACCCGGCGCTGAAGGTCGAGTTCACCGAGCTGACCGTGGGGCCGCAGGACGCGAACCTGTTCAAGTTCACCCCGCCGCCGGGCGCGACGGTCAAGGAGCGCACGGACTCCGACGTGCCGCCCGACCCGGCCAAGGCGCGCAAGGGCATGGAGGACTTCCTGAGCGGGCTGAACCTGCAGTTCGTCGGCGAGGGCTGGGACACCACCGCGGTGGCCAAGCTGCCGGGTGACCTGAACTCAATGCTCGGCCAGGCCAAGGGCAACGGCCGTGGCCAGGGCATGGACGTCAACTCGATGCTGAAGTCCTTCGCCAAGGAGGTCTCGGGCCCGTACGGAACCGGGTACGTTTTCAGCACCAAGGTGGCGACCGCCCTGGTCACCACCGACGGCCGGGTGGCGGTCGGCGCCGTCCCGGAGCAGGTGCTCACCGAGGCCATCGGACAGGTTAAGTGACGTTCGCTGAAACAACCGGGGTGGGCACGGCCGAGGCCGTGCCCACCCCCATGTTGGCCGCAAGAACACGCGGCCTGCGCAAGCTCTACCGCAGCACGGTCGCGGTCGACCACGTCGACCTCGACGTCCCGGAGGGTTCAGTGCTGGGGATGCTCGGTCCGAACGGGTCGGGCAAGACCACGACCATCCGGATGATGCTCGGCCTGACCACGCCGACCGCCGGTGAGATCGAACTGTTCGGCGCCCGCTTGCCTGAGGCCGCCCAAGCAGTGTTGCCGCAGGTCGGCGCCCTGGTCGAGGGCCCGGGCTTCCACCCGTTCCTCTCCGGGCGGGAGAACTTGCTGCGCTGCGCGGCGGCTGAGCCGCTGCTGAAGTCGTCGGCGATCGCGGGCGCGGTCGACGAGGCTCTGGAGCGCGTCGGCCTGGCAAGTGCGGCAAACCGGCGCTACCGCGGCTACTCGCTCGGCATGAAGCAACGCATGGGTTTGGCTGCGGCCTTGCTCGTGCCACGGCGGTTCGTGGTGCTGGACGAACCGACGAACGGCCTCGACCCCGCAGGCACCCGGGAGGTCCGTGCGGTGATCGCGGACCTGCACGCGGCCGGGACGACCGTGCTGGTGTCGTCGCACCTGCTGTCCGAAGTGGAGGCGACGTGCACCCACGTTGCCGTGCTGCACCAGGGAACCGTGGTCGCCCAGGGCGAGCTCAAGGACCTGCTCGAGGCGTCGAACGCCGGACTGCTGGTGTCCACACCGGAGATCACGGCAGCTGTTGACGCGTTGCGGGACAACAGGATTCCCGCTCGGGCAGTGCCCGACGGCCTGCTCGTCGACCTGACCGCGACCACAGCTCCAGAGGTGGTGGCGACGTTGGTGCGTGCCGACATCCCGGTGTACGAGGTGCACCGGCAGCGCACCGGCCTCGAAGACCTCTTCGCGCAGCTCACGGAGACGTCATGACCACGCTCGCGCCGGTGAGGGCGCCCATCTTCCGGTTGCTGCGCTCCGAACTGCGCTGGATCTACCGGCGGCCGAGGACGTTGATCCTGCTCGGGCTGCTGGCTTTGTACCCGATCGTGTTCGGGATCGGCACGCAGGTGATCGACGACCCGGTCCAGGCGACGCGTGACCAGTCGATGGTCGCGACCGTGGCCGGGAACGCGTTCATGCTGCCAGTGCTCGTGTTGTCCACGACCATGGTGTTCTTCCTGCCGCTGGGCACGACCATCACGGCATCGGACGCGCTCGCCGGTGAGGCTTCGCACGGCACGTTGCGCAGCTTGTTGCTGGCGCCGGTGAGCCGGGTCCGGTTGTTGGCCGTGAAGGCTTTCGGCGTCGCGGTCGTGTCCGCGGGCGCGGCACTGACGACCGCGATGATCGCGTTCATCACGGGCTTGATCATCGCGGGGCCGGACAACCTCGTGTCCATCTCCGGCTCGACACTGTCGGTGGGAGAAGGACTTTGGCGAGTGCTGGTCGCCACCGGGTGGGTCATCGTGCAGATGTGGGCGATCGGCGCGATCGCGCTCGCGGTGTCCGCCACGACCGAGCACCCGCTGCTGGTGATGGCGTCGGTGATCGGCGGGCTGTTCGTGTTCGGCCTGCTCAGCCAGATCCCGGTGCTCAACTGGATGGACCCGTTCCTGATCACCGACAGCTGGAACTACATCGTGGACTTCCTTCGTGACCCGATCCCGCCGGACAACCTGGTGATCGGCTTGCTGCGGGCGGTCTGCTACATCGTGATCGGCTACTCACTCGCCCTTGCCCGGATGGTCACCAAGGACAGCTAGACCGTCCGGGTCGAGCCTGAGCGTGACCGGCTGACCGGGTTCGGGGGCGTCCGCGATGCCCGCGACCGCGTCCACCTCGCGGTGTTCCAGCTTCACCAGGAGCCGGACGTGGTCGCGACGGTGCACCCGCCCGCTCACTTCGCCGTGCAGCGGTCCGTTCGGGTCGGCGACGAGTGCGTTGGGGCGCAGGCCGATCTGGTGACGGCCGTCGGGCGCCCAGGGGATGCGGACCTCGCCGAGATCGAACCTGGCCGTGCCGTTCCTGATGTCCGCCCGCATGATCGTGCCGCAGCCGAGGAAGATCGCGGTGGCTTCGTCGACCGGGTGCCGCCAGACCTGTTCCGCGGTGCCCGTCTGGACGATCTTTCCTTTGCGCATCAAGGCGACCCGGTCGGCCAGCGTGAACGCTTCGTCGTGGTCGTGGGTGACCACTAGCGCCGACGTTCCCGCTCTCCTGAGCAACCTCGCCAGATCCAGTGCGAGTTGTTCCCGGAGAGCTCGGTCCAGCGCCGACAGCGGTTCGTCGAGCAGCAGCAGTCGTGGTCTTGGAGCAAGCGCCCGGGCAAGTGCGACGCGTTGCTGTTCGCCGCCGGACAGCTGCGTGACCCGTCGTTTCTGGTAGCCGGTGAGACCGACAAGATCGAGCAGCTCGTCGACCCGTCGCGGGTCGGAGATCTTGTGCATCCGCAGGCCGAACTTGATGTTCCCGGCGACGTCCCGGTGCGGGAAGAGCTGGCCGTCCTGGAACACCAGGCCGATACCGCGCTTGTGCACCGGCATCTTGGTCAGGTCCTCGTCGCCCCACAGGATCGCGCCTTCGGCTTGCGGTTCGAGGCCCGCGACCGCCCGCAACAACGTCGACTTGCCGCAGCCGGAGGGGCCAAGGAGGGCCACGACTTCCCCGCTGCCGATGTCCAGGTCGACGTCGTCAACGGCGGTCAGCTGTCCGAATTGGACCGTCATGTTCCTTATGGCAAGGCTCCGGATCCGCATCAGAACTCCTCCACCGTGGTCCGGAAACGTTCGATCAGGACGGCGACCGCGATCGTGACCACCATCAGCAGGGTGCAGGCGGCGTACGCCATCTGGTTGTTCAGCTCGCCAGGCCGCGAGATCAGTCGGCCGATAGCGATCGGCAGAGTGGGCGCGTCCGGTCTCGCCAGAAAGCTCGTCGCACCGAACTCGCCAAGGGCGACGACGTAGCCGAAGGCCGCCGCGGTCACCAACGACCGCCCGGCCAACGGAAGATCCACCTCAAGCCACACTCGTACTGGACTGGCGCCCAGCGTGCTCGCGGCCTGCCTGAGCCTGTCGTCGATGGATCTCAAGACCGGCAGGAGGATCCGGATGATCAGCGGAGTCACCACGATCGCCTGCGCCAACGGGACCAGGAGCGGCGAGGTCCTCAGGTCGCCGGGCAGAGCGTCCAGCGTGATCAGATAGCCGAAGCCGACCGTGACCGCCGACACGCCGAGCGGCAGCATCATGGCGACGTCGACGAGCTCGGCCGTCTTGCCCAGCTGCGTCAACGCGACCGACGACAGCACGCCTAGAACAAGCGCTAGCAGGGTCGCGTCCGTGGCCGTGCTCAACGAGTTGATCGCTGCCCGGAAACCGGTGACTTCCAAGCTGTTGTCGTGCCCGGTGCCGGACAGGGCTGCGAAACCCTCCACACTGGACTGACTGATCAGGCTGACGATCGGGGTGAGCAGCAGCACGATCACGGCGTACGCGATCCCGACGACGATCCACTCACCGCCCACCGGCCTGCGCGCGGTCTCCTGACGTCCACGCAGTTTCAGCGCCGCCTGCCGCCTTTTCCGAGCCACGGCACCGATGACGAGAGCCGTGACCACGGCCGCGAGCTGGAGGATCGAGAGCGCGGCCGCGCCAGGCAGATCGAACAGCTGGACCGTACGCAGGTAGATCTCGGTTTCCAAAGTCCGGTACTCGGCACCACCCAGGATCAGCACAACGCCGAAACTGGTGCTGCAGAAGAGGAAGACGACCGCAGCAGCAGAACCGATGGCGGGGGTGAGCGCGGGCAGCGTAACCGCCGTGAACGCCTTGATCTTGGTGGCACCCAGCGCCCGCGCCGCGTCCTCGGCGCGCCGGTCCGTGTTCGCCCACAGCCCGCCGACAGTGCGTGCCACCACGGCGACGTTGAAGAACGCGTTGGCCAGGATGATCGACCACACGCCGCCGTCCGGCATCAAACTGCGGAACGCCAGCCCCACGACGACGGTCGGAAGTACGAACGGCACGAGCACGATCGCCTGTATGGCGGCTTTGCCAGGCAGCTTGCACCGAGCGAGCAGGAACGCCAACGGCATCCCGGCGGCGATGGCGACCACTGTGGACGCCGCGGCCTGCCCGAGCGTGAACGCGACCAGCTGCCAGGTGTCGGGGCTGGTGAGCGTGACGAGCATCTGGGCGCGCGCGCCAAGGCCGATGATCGCCACCACCGGCCACGCGAAGAACAAGGTGAGAAATCCCAGTGGCACAAGGGCCACCAGGACGACGCCTAGCCTTGGACGAGCGAGCGCCACTGGTTGACCCAGTTCTCCCGGTTGCGGTCGACGTCCTGAGCGGGCAGCGTCGCCTCGACGTCGGTGGGCATCGGTGCCGACTTCTGCCACGCCTCCGGCAACGAGACACCCTCACGCGCGGGGTAGACGTACATCTGGTCCGGCACCTCGGCCTGGAACTGCTGGGACAGCATGAAGTCGAGGACCTTCTTGGCACCCTCGGGGTTCTTGGCACCCTGCAGCACGCCCGCGTACTCGACCTGGCGGTAGCAGGTCTCCAGGAGCGCCTTGGTGTCCGGCGTCGCGGCCGGGCTGGAGGCGTAGGAGACCACGAGCGGGCGCGTGCCCTTGCCGGTGCCGGAGAACTCCTGGTTGTAGGCCTCTTCCCAGCCGCTGACGACCTTGACGCCGTTGGCCTTCAGCCTGGTCCAGTACCCCTGCCAGCCGTCCTCGCCGAAGTGCAGGATGGTGCCGAGCAGGAACGCGAGCCCTGGCGAGCTCGTCGCAGGACTCTCGACGACGAGCATGTCCTTGTACTTCGGGTCAGCCAGGTCCTCGAACGTCGTGGGCTCGGCGACACCTTTGAGGCCACTCGTGTGGACATTGACACACACGTCGCCGATATCGATCGCCGTCAGCCGGTTGGTCGCGTCGAGCTGATAGCGCTTGTTCGCGCCCTGCGCCTCGTAAGGCTGGAACACGTTCTCGTTGAGCGCCCGCGACGCGAATGTCGAGTCAACCCCGTAAGCGATGTCACCAATCGGGTTGGCCTTCGTCAGCACAAGCTGGTTGGTCAGCGCGCCCGCGTCACCGGACTTACGTACCTCGACCTTGATCCCGCTGGTCTTCTGGAACTCGTCGAGGAGTTCTTTCCGGACAGCGAAAGAATCGTGCGTGACCAGGGTGACAGGCTGTTGGCCCTGTTGGCCGGTTTGCTGCGGCTGCTGCTCGGTGGCGAGCGAACACCCCGCCGTGACCAGCGCGAGCAGGGCAATTGCCGTTCGAAGCACTGTGCGTTCCTCCCGTCCCTGCGCCGGCATGACCCGGATCAGGTTCATACGGTCGAGGGCTGGTTCGCCCTCCTCTCAGCCCGGTTGCACCGGACTCCCGTGGCAGAACCGTGAGCATAGATGCACGATGGACCAATGGCCGAACTGCTGACTGACGAAGAGCTGACCTCGGCGCTGGACCACCTGCCGTTGTGGCGCCGGGAAGGGTCGACGATCGTGCGGAGTGTCGAGCTCGCGAGCTTCCCGCAGGCGATCCAGGCGGTGAACCGGGTAGCGGAGATCGCGGAGAACGACGACCACCACCCCGACATCGACATCCGCTGGCGAACGCTGACATTCGTGCTGAGTACCCACTCGGCAGGCGGTCTGACCGCCAAGGACACCGCACTGGCCACCGAGATCGACGCCGTCATCGACGCCGTCCACCCCGGCACGGCCGAGGCCTGACCGCTGCGGACCATCGCCGATCGCCCGACCGGGCGCATTCGGTCACGACTCGAGCGCGAGCTGCAACAGATCATCGGCACCCGCCGATAGCCTCCGGGAATCTTCAACCACTTCCTGGGGGTACGCGGTGCGTTCCTTAGTCGTCCTCTCCCTGACCGCCGTCCTGGCTGCCGGGCTGCCCGCCACGGTCACGCAAGCCGAGGAGGACCATCCCGGCCTGCAGATCGTGTCGTTGGACGGTGATCAGATCACCGGCAGACAGTTCGCGATGGTCGCCTTACGCGGCACGGAGGACCTGCCGGACAACGTCGAGATCCAGGTGCAACGCCCGGACGGCGAATGGGGGCCGTGGCAGCCACTGGAGACCGACCACGCGATCGACAACAAGACTGAGCCGCTGTGGGTCGGCGACTCGACCGGGCTCAGGGTGCGCGGCGCCGATCAGCCTGGGTTGTCCGTCGCATTGGTCGACCCCGGTCCTGAGGACGGTATGCGGCGCGAAATGCCGGTCCACACCAGGGAACCGGTCGTCATCAGCCGGGCGGGATGGGGCGCGGACGAGTCGGTCCGCGAGGCCTGCTTTGCCCGCCAGGGCATCGGCGTCGAGTACGCGACCACGATCAAAGCGGCGACCATCCACCACACCGCGGGCACGAACGACTACACGCCGGGTGACTCCGCGCGGATCGCACGTGGCGTCTACCTGTTCCACGCGATCGACCGCGACTGGTGCGACATCGGTTACAACTTCCTGGTCGACAAGTACGGCCAGGTCTTCGAGGGCCGCATCGGCGGGCTGGAGTACCCGGTCATCGGCGCGCACGCGGGCGGGTTCAACCGGTTCACGTTCGGCGTCTCGATGATGGGCACCTACTCCACCGTCGCACCGAGCGACGCTCAGCTCAACGCGGTCGCGGCGGTCGTCGCCTGGAAGCTGGCGGGCAACTACCGGCTCTTCAACGGTTCGACCACATTGATCTCCGCAGGCGGCGGGACGTCCAAGTATCCCGCGGGCACAGCCGTCACGCTGCCGACGATCTTCGCGCACCGCGATGTGGGCAACACCGACTGCCCGGGCACAGTCGCGTACAACGCGATGCCGACGCTGCGGCAGAAGGTCGGCAACCGGACCGGGTTCTGGCGTGGCGGCCCGATCTGGCACAAGTGGACCGAAGCAGGCGGCGAGGCGGGCCCGCTGGGATCGCCGTATCGCGTGGAAAGCAAGACCGGCAGGGACGGCCGCTACACGACCTTCGCCAACAACACCAAGTCGATCTACTGGTCCGCGGCGACCGGTGCGGCCATCATCGGCGGTGCGATCCGTGACAAGTGGGGCCAGCTCGGCTTCGAGATGGGCGCGCTGGGCTTCCCCGTCACCGACGAGTTGACCACTGCGGACAACGTGGGGCGCTACAACAACTTCGAGCTCGGCAACGGGTCGATCTACTGGTCCGAAGCGACCGGCGCGCACGCGGTGCTCGGCCCGATCAAGCAGCACTGGGTCAACCTGGGCGCGGAGCAGTCGTACCTCGGCTACCCGACGAGCGACCAGTACGAAACCACTGGCGGTCTGCGCAGCGACTTCCAGAACGGTTACGTGTTCTACAACACGGCGACTGGCGAAACCTCGGATCACCGCAACTCTTGATCGAGTAGCCACTACCTCCGATCGGCCCCGGGTAAAAGGGCCGATCGGAGGTTGTTCGTGGCCTGAACATGCCGTTTAGCTACCGGGAACGGGGGATTCACGGAAGCGAGGGATGTTTCATGGCTGATCTGAGCAGACGTCGTGTGTTCACCGGTGCGGTGGCACTGGCAGGGGCTGCGACGATCGGACTCAATCCGGTCGCGGCCGCACAGGCGACGCGGCAGCGCACCGGCGCCCAGCACTCGCCGTCATTGAACTTTGGCGACTACCCCGTGGTCGCGCGCGTCCGGGCGCGCCGTGCACTCGAGCACCTCCGTGTGCTGAGCGACAAGATCGGGCCCCGTATCGCTGGGACAGAAGGCGAACTGCGCGCCAAGGACTACATCGCACGGGTGCTGCGGGACCTGCGGTACCAGGTCACGTTGCAGCCGTTCAAGATCGCGGACAAGTTCCTCGGCTCGGTCCGTGTCGGCAAGGACACATGGCAGACCGGTTCCTCCCCGCAGGGCCTGCAGGACGCGACGCGTGAGGGCGTCGTGATCGATGTCGGTGACGGGTCGGCGATTCCGGCCGACGTGACAGGAAAGATCGTGTTCATCGCGGCGGTCACGAACGTCGCCGACGCGTATTTGACTGCCGCCCAACGAGGTGCGGCGGCCGTGCTGCTCGGCCGGATCGGGGCGGACCCGCTGCGCAGGCTCTCCGCGTTCTCACCGACCTTGCCGACACCGGTCACGATCCCGGTGCTTGGCCTCGCACAGGTTCAGGCCGAGCGGTTACGCGCGCGGCTTGCCAAAGGCACCGTCACGGTGAAGGTCTCGTCGGTTCAGCACAAGAACCTGACTTCGTACAACGTAATCGCCGAACGTCCGGCGACATTCCACAACCCTGACAACAAAGTCGTCATGGTGACCGCGCACTATGACAGCGTCCCAGGTTCACCGGGCGCCAACGACGACGGCAGCGGCACCGTGTTGTGCCTCGAGCTCGCCCGAGTATTGCGGTATCTGCCGACGAACAAAGCGATTCGCTTCGCATTGTGGGGATCGGAAGAGTACGGGCTGATCGGCTCGCGGCACTACGTGTCGCAACTGTCCGAACCGGACATCAAGCGGATCGCCGGTACGTTCCAGAACGACATGGTTGCCACGGCTTACGACCCCGCGCACATCTATTGGCTGCTGTCGGTCGACGGCGCCAACAACGCGACCACGCAAGCCGTTGCCGCTGCAGCGAAGCGCCTCGGCTACGAGCCGCGGACCAAGGGCCCGGTTGCCCGTGGTTCCAGCGATCACGTGCCGTTCCACGAAAAAGGAGTGCCGGCAGCCAACTTCAGCTGGCGCGGCGAGGGCGGGCCGGCTTTGCTGGAGCCGACTTACCACACGCCTGAAGACACCATCGCGGACAACATCAGCCTTGAGCGCCTTCAGGTTTCGCTCGAGCTGATCGGCGCAGCGGCATACGACCTGCTGCGTCACTGACAGGGGCCGGGGCCCTGCCGGACACGTCGGCAGGGCCCTGGTTTGCTTGGCTAGTAATAGGTCTTGCGGCCGATCGGACGGCCGACGGCGCCGAGCACCGTGAGGATCAAGCCGATGACCAGCAGGATCCCGCCGATCGTCGTCAGGATCGAGATACCGGCTAACAAGCCGATTACCAGCAGGATCGCACCGAGAATAATCATGACACCTCCATGGGGACCTGCCTAAGGAGTTGCCACGGGCCGCACGATCGAAACCTATGCTTGTTGCACGCTCTGCCAAAGGCCCAGCAGGTTGCCTTCAGTGTCCTTGAAGTACGCCGAGTACCCCATGTCGCCGACAGCGACCTTGGGCGTGACGGTCTGGCCACCGAGCTTCTCGATCCTCTGCAGCGCCTCGTCGACATCCGGAACGTCGACGACGAGCACCGGCGACGTCACCGGGTTGATGCCCCGTTCGAACATCCCACCGTTGATGAACCCTGGCTCGGTGGGCCCGGTCTGCGGATCGGACGGGCCGGAGGAGACCATGTTGTACTGCAATTCCGGCAAACCCATGATGGCCCAGCCGAAAGCCTCCTGATAGAAGCCTTTCGCGCGATCCGCGTCATCGAACGGGATCTCGAAGTGCACAACTCTGCCACTCATCGCTTTCGCCTCCCGGTGTCAGGCACACGACGGTAGACCTGCTTCAGCATTTGCGCCAGGACAACCGGAACGTCGAGGAAACGCTGCTGTCGGTGGAGTCCATGGTCATGAAACTCGTCGCGGACTTTCCCACCACCCGCAGCTCAGCGTTGACAGTCAACGGTTTCCGCTGCCGGCACGGTCCATGCAGGACATCCCCGGGAGGTAGCTGATCGGTGGCCTGCCAGTTGTCACTCAACGGCCCGGGGTATGCGTGCGAACTGTGCCGGGTCGGCATACCGGGGAAAAAGTAATGCCCCTTCATGATTCCCCGTGAACCCGCACCAATGTGCGCGAACCCCCGGTAATCGGTCTGCGCGATGCCATAGGTGTAGTCATCCGGATGGTTGACCCGCAAACTGATCTCACACGTCCTACGCACGTCGGAACCGTGCGCCTGAACGATGAAATCGCTGTAGGTAACCGTGAACGCCTGATTGTCCAAGGACATCGCGACGGCGGCACTCCCCGCCGCGCACCCGTCCCCCTTGAGACTCAACACCTCGATCGTCACCGGCGAAGGCGGCGGGACCACCGCGGACAAGGCGAGCACGGCCGCAGTCAACGCGTTGAGCATGGCAACCTCCTGGGCGACGGCGGCACGCTATCGCCCAGGAGACAACCAAGAACACCGCCGGACAGCCCTGCCACACGTGCCCCGATCAGGCGACCGTCACGGAGTACCTGGCAAAGGCTTCCGAACCGCTCAAGAACCTCTACGCGGACCTTGACGCCCAGCTCATGGCATTCGGCGAAGGTTTCATTGGACGCAGCACAACCTGCGCCCAATGAAAGTAACAACCTGCGACGGATCGTTACAGTCAGACGTTGAAGCGGAACTCCACGACGTCGCCATCGGCCATGACGTAGTCCTTGCCTTCCATCCGGACCTTGCCCGCGGACTTCGCGGCGGCCATCGAGCCTGCGGCGACGAGGTCGTCGTACGAGACGATCTCGGCCTTGATGAAGCCGCGTTCGAAGTCGGAGTGGATGACGCCGGCGGCCTGCGGGGCGGTGTCGCCCTTCCGGATCGTCCAGGCGCGGGCCTCCTTCGGCCCGGCGGTCAGGTACGTCTGCAGGCCGAGGGTGTGGAAACCGGCGCGTGCCAACGAGTACAGGCCGGGCTCTTCCTGGCCGATGGACTCGAGCAGTTCGCGGCGGGACTCCTCGTCCAGCTCCAGCAGTTCGGCCTCGACCTTGGCGTCCAGGAAGACCGCGTCCGCGGGTGCGACGAGCTTTTCGAGCTCCGCGCGCCGCGCAGGGTCGGTGAGCACGGTCTCGTCAGCGTTGAAGACATACAGGAAAGGCTTGAGCGTCAACAGGCTCAGCTCACGCAGCAGCGTTGCGTCCACGCTCGCAGAGAACAGCGTGCGGCCGGAGTTGAGGACTTCCTGCGCGTTCTGCGCGGCTTCCAGGGCCGGCCGCGCTTCTTTGCGAGTGCGCGCTTCCTTTTCCAGGCGGGGCAATGCTTTTTCGAGCGTCTGCAGGTCTGCGAGGATCAGCTCGGTGTTGATCGTCTCGATGTCGCTCGACGGGTCGACCGTGCCGTCGACGTGGATCACGTCGGGGTCGTCGAAGACGCGGATCACCTGGCAGATCGCGTTGGCCTCGCGGATGTTGGCCAGGAACTTGTTGCCGAGCCCCGCGCCTTCCGACGCGCCCTTGACGATCCCCGCGATGTCCACGAACGACACGGTCGCGGGCACGGTCCGCTCGGACGAGAAGATCTCCGCCAGCTTGTCCAGCCGCGGGTCGGGCAGCGGGACGACGCCGACGTTCGGCTCGATCGTCGCGAACGGGTAGTTGGCCGCCAGCACATCGTTGTTGGTCAGCGCGTTGAACAGGGTGGACTTGCCGACGTTCGGCAGGCCGACGATCCCAAGGGTGAGGCTCACGACGAACCAGTCTAACGACCCTGAATATCTGCTTGTTTGTATATACGCTTCTTGTTATGTTCCCAGCGTGGACGTGTTCGAGGCGATTGCCGAACCCAACCGGCGGGTATTGCTGGACCTCCTGGCGAGCGGTGAGCGATCAGCGGGTGAACTGGTCGCCACGCTGCCGCACCTGACCCAGCCCGCGGTGTCGCGGCACCTGCGAATACTCCGCGAGGTCGGCTTGGTCGAAGTGCGCCCGGACGCCCAGCGCCGCATCTACGCGTTGCGCGCCGACGGCCTGGTGGAGATCGACCGCTGGGTCAGCCGGTACCGGCGCTACTGGGCCGATCACCTCGACGCATTGCATCAGCACCTGGCCAATCAGGAGGAGACATGACAACTGAACCGCTCGGCACCCTGACCACTGATGGCGAGCGCGCCGTCATAACCTTCGTGCGGCGCCTGCCGTATCCGATCGAGACCGTCTGGGCAGCGATCACAGACCCCTCGCAACGCGCCGCGTGGTTCGGTGAGACCACCATCTCGGACGGAACGATCGAGATGATGCCGTCCGGCGCGCCCGCGCCGCCGGAGATGAAGCGAATGACCGGCCGCATCCTCGTGTGGGATCCGCCGCGGGTGCTTGAACACGAATGGCGCCAAGGCATCGTCGAGGACAGCGTGGTCCGCTACGAACTCGTCCAGGACGGCGACGAGACGATCCTGACTTTCACACACCGCGGCATGACCATGCGCAACGCACAAGGCTTCATTCCCGGCACGCACGCGTTCCTCGACCGCCTCGAAGCGCACCTCGGTAGCGAAGAACTACCGCGTTGGAACGAGCGCTACGAGCAACTCGCCCCCTCCTACGGCCATGTCTGATTTCCGCTAGTACCGTCCCCGCGGTGGACGTACGGTCGATGCATGTTCGTTGACGAGGACCGCGGATACCGCGCCGTCGCCTCCCGGGATCCCCGGTTCGACGGCCAGTTCATCCTGGCGGTCCGCACCACCGGGATCTACTGCCGGCCATCGTGCCCGGCGACCACCCCGAAGCGCCGCAACGTCGAGTTCTACGCGACCGCGGCAGCAGCGCAGGCGGCTGGTTACCGCGCTTGCCGTCGTTGCCTGCCGGACGCGGTGCCTGGCTCGCCGGAGTGGAACCTCCGGGCTGACCTGGCCGGACGGGCGATGCGGCTGATCTCGGACGGCATCGTGGAGCGCGAAGGCGTGACCGGCCTGGCCACGCGGCTCGGTTACTCGGAGCGGCACGTCACCCGGATGCTCACCGCAGAACTCGGCGCGAGCCCGTTGGCACTGGCCAGGGCACATCGTGCGCACTCCGCGAGGCTGCTGATCGAAACCACGACGCTGTCGTTCGCGGACGTGGCGTTCGCTGCGGGCTTCGCGAGCATTCGCCAGTTCAACGACACGATCCGGGCCGTGTTCGCCGCGACCCCGACCCAGTTGAGGGTCGGCGCGAAACGCCACCGTCCACTGTCGACAGCGGGAAAGGTCAATCTGCGCCTGGCATTCCGTCAACCATTCGACGGCACGGGCATTCTGGACTTCCTGAAGTCCCGTGCTGTCAACGGAGTCGAGGACGCCAGCGAAAACTCCTACGCGCGAACGCTCCGCTTGCCGCACGGCACCGGCACGGCCCGGATGCATCCAAGCCCGGACCACATCGATTGCACGCTTCGCTTGTCGGACATGCGAGATCTCGGCAGCGCGGTGGCACGACTGCGTCGGCTGTTCGACATGGACGCCGACCCGTGCGCGATCGACGAACTGCTGTCCACAGACCCCGCGCTGGAACCGTCTGTGCTGAAAACGCCGGGCATTCGCGTTCCCGGCAGCGTCGACGGCCCGGAAATCGTGCTCCGCGCCCTGATCGGCCAGCAGATCTCGGTCGCAGCGGCCCGTACCGCGCTCAGCCGTCTCGCCTCGGCATTGGGCGAACGCCTCGAAGTGCCCGATGGGTCTTTGACAACGCTGTTCCCCACGCCTGAGGTGATCGCCGAGCATGGCGCCGAAGTGCTGACCGGTCCACGTAAACGCATCGAGACCATCATCGCCGTCAGCTCCGCAATCGCCTCCGGTTCCCTGGATGTGCACGTCGGCGCGGACCCGGACGAGCTCACGGCGGCACTGGAGAGTTTCAGCGGCATCGGCCCGTGGACTTCGGGATACGTGAAGATGCGTGTGCTTGGCTCCCCTGACATCCTGCTCCCCGGTGACGTCGCCTTGCGCAAGGGAGCCTTGAAACTCGGTATCGCCGACCTCGCCACGAGGTCCGCGGCGTGGGCGCCGTGGCGGTCGTACGCGGGCATGCACTTGTGGCGAGCAGACTCGAGGGAATCATGACTTCATACTCCACAGTAGATACAACGATCGGCCCGTTCACCGCGGTGGTGCGAGACGACGAGGTGATCGCCTCGGGCTGGACAGCCGATGTCAACGCGCTGATCAGCCTGATCCACCCGTCACTGCGGCCTTCCGAGGTCCACTCGCGACCAGACCTCGGCCTGGTCACCAAGGCTGTGCTGAAGTACCACGCGGGAGACGTGCGGGCGATCGAGGACGTGCCGGTGAACCAGCGTTCTGGCGAGTTCATCCAGCACGCGTGGAAGGTGCTGCGGACCGTTCCTGCCGGGGAGCCCGTGACGTATGCCCAGTTCGCTGAGCTGGCTGGCCGGCCTTCGGCTGTCCGGGCCGCAGCAAGCGCTTGTGCACGCAATCCGGTCGCGCTTTTCGTGCCGTGTCACCGGGTTCTGCGGACGGATGGGACGATCGGCGGCTTCCGCTGGGGCCTGCCAGCCAAGCGCTGGCTGCTGGACCACGAAACCACCAAGCCCTGACCAGCGGAAACCCAGAACTGTCAGACCCTTGCGGTAGCGTGAAATCAGGGGGACCCCTCGGGAATTGCTGTTGCAGGGGACGCTGCCCGGCCGCAGAGCGCTCCGCCGCGCGAACCGAAACTGTCGTACCCGTGCGGTAACGTTGAATTCAGGGGTTCCCCCTGCCGAATTGCCGTTGTGGTGGCGCATGACCATGCCGCCTGGATCCGTCGGCCAGGAAGCTGACCAGCATGCCCGCTAGGCGATGACTTCGAGGCGGGATCCGCTGCGGGCCTTGCGAACCCGCAGCCGCACCGGGATCCGCTGCCGCAACTCCTCGACGTGCGACACCAGCCCGACCACCCGGCCGCCGGCCCGCAATTCGTCCAAAGTGTCCATGACCTCGTCGAGGGTGTCGGCGTCCAAAGTGCCGAAGCCCTCATCGACGAACAACGTGTCGAGCAGCGCCCCGCCGGTCTCCGCGGCAACGACATCCGCGAGCCCCAAAGCCAAAGCAAGTGAGGCCAGGAAGGACTCCCCGCCGGACAACGTCTTCGCGGGCCTGATCTTGCCGGAATAGTCGTCCAGCACGTCCAAACCGAGGCCACCGCGCGTGCCGTGCGAACCACGCGCATCGGAATGCACGAACGAATACCGTCCCTGGCTCATCCGGCTCAAACGGGCGCTCGCGGCGACGGCGACCTCCTCCAACCGCGCAGCCAACACGTACGATCGCAACGACATCCGCCGCGAGTTCTGCCCGCGCCCGTTGACCACGTCGGTCAAAGCCGCGAGCTCGGCGTACTCCTCTTCCACCGGCGACAAAGCGGCCCATTCCGCGCGCAACCGGGCTGCCAAGGCCTTCACGTCCGCCGATCGGCGCTCCGCCTCACGCAAGACGGCGACATCGGCGTCGGCGACCTCGCGAGCCTTGGCCAACGTTGCTGCCGCGCTGTCCAAGTCGACTTCGACCTTGGGGTCGACACCGGCCAGGTCCGGTTCGGCCAGCACGGCTTTGGCCGCCGCGGCCCGGTTTTCCAGCTCGCTGATCATCCGGTCGAGGTCGGCGAGGCGCAGCTCGTCCCGTGCGGCCGCCAGTGCATCAGCGACCTCGGCGAATCCGGCCGAGATCGCGGCTTCGTGCACCTCAGTCTGCTGGTCTGTCAACCGCTTCGACAGCTGTTCACGCTGCCCGCGCGCCCGGAGCAACTCGGTCACGGCCGCCGCCGACAGCAGCACGTGCTCACGGCGCACCCGCACGTCGGAGTACTCGCCACGGGCCGGATCGAGGCGCTTTTGCCGCATCTCCACGGTTTTGCCGAGTTGTTCCCGTTCCGTACGCACGCTCGCGAGCTCTTGCTTGGCCGCTGACAGCTCGGCCGAGATCGTCGCAGACCGCTTCTCCAGCTCACGGACCAGCTCGCGCTGGGGCTCACGGCGAGCCGCCAGTGCCGCGGTCTCAGCCAACAATTTGTCCACTTCGGACAGTTCGGCCGGGTCGTCGCCCGAAGCGAGTCGTTCCTGCAACGCAGTCAAGTCGGCGACTGCCGCGTGGTGGGCGCGTTCCGCCTCGCCACGCTCGTTCTGCGCGTCCTGCTCGACCGCGACGGCCGCCGCTTCCTCGGCCTCGCTGACTGCGCCCGGGATCAGCTGGGCAAGCGCTGGGTGTTCGGTGGAGCCGCAGACCGGGCACGCGTCTCCGGCAGCCAACCGGCTCGCCAGTTCAGCCGCCATGCCGTCGAGACGTCGCGCCCGGATCGTCAACGAATGGTCACGCGCTTGCTGGTGTGCGTCGATTGCCTTACGCAGCACGGCTTCCGCGTTCTTGACCTTCTCTTCGGCATCGCCGAGCCGCTCGCGCAACCGGAGCCGCTCGGTCAATTCGGCCTGCCGGGCGCGGAGGCCGTCCAGCCGGGCTGCGGCTTCGCTGGCCAGCAGCAGTTCGTCGGACGCCGCCTTGAGTTTCTCCGGCAACGCGACCAGGTCGGCTTCCAGGTTGTTGACCTTCTCCTCCGCCGCCCAGTCGGCGTCGATCAGTTTGGTCAGCCGCAGCTTCGCCTTTTTCTGCTGCTTCGCGTCCTCCAGCAGCTGCGCGAGGCCGCCCGCTTCCTCGGTCAGCCGCGCGGACTCCGCGCGCAGGAAGGACTCGTCGGCATCGACTCGGTGAAAGCCCGCTTTCCGTGCCGCGACAATCGCTTCTTCCTCGGCCTTGGTCGCGTGGTCGAGTTCGACCTGCAATTGCGCGGCGCCACGATTGGCGACCACGACCGGAACCGCTCGGCGTGCCTTGGCGCGCTCGGCGAGCCATTCCTGTTGCTGTGGCGCCATTCTTTCGCATTCGGCCAACTCGGCCCTGGCGTTGCGCAACCTGCGCACCCGGTCGGCCAGCTCACGGGCCTTGGTCATCTCCTGCTCGGCCGCGGCCGCCGCGACACCAGCCTGCCTGGCCTTTTCGCGCGCTTCGGTCTCGGCTTCGCTGAGCCGGGAAACCATCAAGTCGAGCCATTCACCGTCGGCAGAATGGTCCTCGGGCGGTTCCTCGCCCGCCGCTTGGGCGACCCGCGCGACCAAACGCATCGCACCGGCCCGGCGCGCTTCGAGATCACGGCCACGTTCCGTCCTGCGGTCCCTGAACCATTTCTCGACGTCCGCGAAACGGTAGGTGCTGAACAATTTCTCCAGCAGCTGTTCGCGTTCCTGGGTGTCCGCGCGCAAGAACCGCGCGAATTCGCCTTGCGGCAGCAAAACGACCTGGAAGAACTGCTCCGCGCTCATTCCGAGCAAGCGCTCGACCGTCCGGCTGACCTCGTCGATCCGGATCAAGCCATCCCGGTCGTAGCCGCCCGGCGGATCGCTCACCCAGGTCAGCGACGCCCTGGCCTGCTGTTTCGTGGTTCCCTCGCCGCGCCTTTTCGGGCGCTCGTACTCCGGGCCGCGGACCAGCCGAAGCCGGTGGCCCTGCACGGTGAGCTCCAGCTTCACCTCGGTCAGCGTGTCGTTGTCCGCGTAGTCGCAACGCAGCCGACGCGCGTCGTTTCGGACGCCGGGGACCTTGCCGAACAACGCGAACGCGATCGCGTCGAGCAATGTCGTCTTGCCCGCACCCGTCTCACCGTGCAGGAGGAACAATCCGTCCGCACCGAGCAAGTCGAAGTCGACCACCTCGGTGCCCGGATACGGGCCGAAGGCGGTCACCTCCAGGCTGTGCAGCCTCATCGCTCTTTCTCGCTCTCCGCCGCGGTGACGGTCTCCAGCGCTTCCCTCAGCCAGGCGCTCTCGCGCTCCGTGGGTTCACCGCCGCGCGCGTGCCCGACGAAGCAGCACGCCACTTCCAGGTCGTCACGGCCACGTACCGCTTCGCTGTAGCGCAACGCTTCCCCGCTCCGGCCGCCCGCGGGCCGCCACTCCATGTGCACCGCGTACGGAAAGCGATCTTGCAGGCGCCGCAACGCGTCCACCGGCCTGACCTGGTCGGTGACCGTGATCGACAGGTAGTGCTCGCGGAACTGGTCGTGCGCCGGGTCGGTGAGCAGGTCGGACAGGAGGCCTTCGAGCTTGGCCAACGGTCTCGGCACCGGCAGCATCCGGCGTTCGACCCCGGCCAGGCCGCCCTTGTCGATGTCCACCAGCCACACCGATTTGCGCTGACGCGCCTCGGAGAACGAGTACGCCACCGGGCTGCCCGAGTACCTCAGGTGATCGGCAAGTTCTTGCGCCCCATGCAAATGCCCCAGTGCGACGTAGTCGACGCCGTCGAAGGTCGTCCCAGGCACCTGCTCCACACCGCCGACCGCGATCGGCCGCTCGGAGTCACAGGCCTCGCCACCGGTCACGAAAGCGTGCGCCAGTACCACCGATCTCGCTTGCCTGGCCGCAAGATCCGCACGGACCCGGTTCATCGCCTCGGTCAGCACGCCGGTGTGCCCACGCTCGCTGATACCCAGCGAATGCCTCGCGACTTCCGGCTCCAGATAAGGAATTCCGTACAGCGCGACTTCGCCGTGACCGTCGCGCAGCAGCACCGGCCGGTCGATGTCCTGGATCCTGGTCCGCATGTGCAGACCGCCTGCCTCGGCGAATTTCCCGATCGCGCCGAGCCTTGGGGCCGAGTCGTGGTTGCCGGGCGTGACGACCAACTGAGCGCCCGCTTCACGGATCCGCACCAGCACGCGTTCATACACGCCGACCGCTTCGGCCGATGGGACCGCGCGGTCGTATATGTCGCCGGCGACCACCACGACGTCAATGCGCTCATCGGCGACGATGTCGGCGAGACCGCCGAGCACTGACTCCTGTTCGGCCAGCAGATCCGCTCCGTGGAAGGTCCGCCCCACGTGCCAGTCGGACGTGTGCAGCAACCTCATGTGACCAAGTTAGGGGGCGAGCCCGACATTCCCCGGCACCACCCCCGGCGTGTCACCACGACAGAGTGAAACTCCCAGCTAGAACAGAACAAAGACGAAAACTGTCGTACCCCTGCGGCATCATGGCGCGACCAACACACGGAAAGGATCTCCAGTGGCTTGGGCAGTGGTTGTTCTGTCCCTGCTGCTCCTCGGTGCGGTGCTGGCGCTCTGGAAGCTCTACACCGACGGAATGCGACGCACGGAGGCAGCGATGCAGCAGATCGCAGCCGAACGCGCGCGTTACGACGAGCAGCACACGGCGCTACGGCGCTACGAGGTGGCGTTCGCGTCCATCTCCGGCCGTGGCGAACTCGGCGAGCAGGTGCTCGTCGAGACGGCCAGGATGCTCGGGTTACGGGAGGGCATCCACTTCACCTTGCAGACCGACCTGGCAGGCGGCGGCTCGTCCCGGCCGGACATGGTGCTGCTCGTCGGTGACGGCAGACGCGTTCCCATTGACGCCAAGGCTTCCATGTCGATCTGGGCGGAAGCTGTCGAGACGTCCGACCCGGAGGAACGACTCGACGCGTTGCGGGTGCACGTCCGCAACATCCGCTCGCGCGCCACCGAACTGGCCGCCAAGGGCTACCAACGATGGGCCGACGCGATCTACGGCACGGTCATGTTCGTCCCGTCGGACGCGGCAGTCGTCGCCGCACTGGACACCGATCCGAACCTGTTGCGCTGGCTACTCGACAGACGAGTTTTCCTATGCGGCCCAACAGGCTTCGCCGTCGTCGCGTCAGGCGCGCTGTTCGCCGCCACCGAGCGCGCCCTCGCCGCCGACGTCGAAGCCGTCCGCGCGACGGCCGCCAACGCCCACCGGATGGCCGGAGCAGCCATCGACGCCGTCAACCTGTCCAGTACCCACCTGCAGCGGTTTCTCTCCGCCCGCCGCCGCGAGCTCGACGCGCTGGAGGGCTTCCGCGCGGCCGTCAGCCCGCTCACCGACGCCTCAGCCAGCCCGACCCCCATCGCACCGGTCCGCCGCGCAGACGAGATCACAACCGGTGTTTCCGATCGAGAGGAAGAACCAGCCGTCGACTAACACCCGACAACGCCCATCCCAGCGGGCCACGGCCAGCCCAGGGGCTGGCAAGCCTGCCACGCGAACAGTCCCCTGCGCAGGCATCGACAGCACGCGGACCGCCGGGCCCACGAGCGGCACCAACGCCGACAACTCGGCTGCCGCGTCCGCGGTCGGGAGGCCCGAGGCAGGTGGCTGCGCGCCACGCGGTCTGGATGGTCCGCCAGCTGCGGCCGCAGCACTGATTTGGGCACCGACCCAAGCAGGCCACGGCCTGCTACGAGTCGCTGCCGAGGCAGCAAGGCAGTACTTGGCCCGCCTGATCCACGGCAATCATCCGAACGCCGACAACCCAGCGGCCGCGAGCCGAGCAGGCTAACCGCCCACGACGGCTGCGTGCCGCACGGTCTGGGCGCCCAACACACCGCCGGTGCCGACACAGAGCCGGGGCCATCACGCCAGCGCTGAGTTCGGCGGCCGATGGGCGGCGGCGGTCGCATGCATCGCGGCCATTGGCCGTCCACAGGTTGCTTCCCCAACGCGTTGACACACAGGTCCGGCCGAACGAGACAAAGAGGTGATCAACGGCCAAAACAGGCATAACTGAATCAAACAGAGTGGCGGGAATCACACCGAACGGGGTAAACCCGACGGCTATTGACGGCTGGTACGACAGCCCTCACCAGCGAGCGTCTACCGTGTGGAAGCGTGACCGCCACGCGCGATCGCGACAGCGATCTTGACATGGATGCGGCCGAGGCCGCGTGGGACGAACGTCCCGTCTTCGGTACCCGTCGTGGGCTGCCTTGGTGGGGCGCCGTCCTGCTCGCCCTGCTGCTCTCCGCCGTGGGTGCGGTGATCGACAAGAGCAGGCTCGTCGACGACCAGCGACTGACCGGGTTCGGCATCTACCACGCGCTGTTCCTGGCCGGGTGTGTGCTGGCGGTGTTGGGCGTGCGGCGGCGCAACCTGTTCGGACCGATGGTGCAGCCGCCGCTGATCTTCGCCGCGACGTTCATCCCGGTGCAGTTCATGCGGGAGCCCGCAGCCTCAGGAGCGTCCGAGTCGGGCAGCCGCAAGCTGATCTTCGAGGTCGCTCTGCCGCTGGCCAGCTCGTTCCCATGGATGGCCGGTGCCACGGTCGCGACGATCGCGCTCGGCGTCATCCGCCTGTTCGTACAGCGCAACCCTGACGGGCGCGCGGGGAGCTTAGATGCGGACGAGGACGAGCGCCCGGTGCGCCGTCCCAAGGACAGGGACCGCGATATCGACGACGAGCCTCGGCCTGCCCGACGTCCGGCCCGCGACAGGGACCGGGACGATCGAGGTGAGCGCCCCCGCCCCACCACCAAGGGCGACCGCCCGCGCGAACAAGCCCCGCCACCCCGCCGGCCTGCCCGCGATCAGGACCGCCGCGATCGGGGCGAGGCCCCACCGCGCCGCAATCCACCGCGTCCACGCGACCAGGGCGGCGGCCGTCCCCGCGGCCCACAGCCGCAGCAACGGCGTCGTCCCCGCGAGGACTACTGACGCGAAAAGGGCCACCCCGACGATTGCGGGGTGGCCCTTTCGTATGCCTCGAATCAGCCGGTCTTGAGGTCCTTGCGCAGCTCACGCGGCAGCGAGAACGCGATCTTCTCGTTCGCCGTGGTGACCTCCTCCACGTCCAGGTAGCCCCGGTCGGCAAGGAACGCCAGCACATCCATCACCAGGTTGTCCGGCACGGACGCACCCGAGGTCACGCCGACCGTCGACACGCCCTCCAGCCACGTCTCGTCGATCTGGTGGGCGAAGTCGACCAGGTGCGAGGCTTTGGCTCCGGCCTGCAGCGCCACCTCGACCAGCCGCTTCGAGTTGGACGAGTTCTCCGAACCGACCACGATCACCAGCTCGCACTGCGGCGCCATCGTCTTCACCGCGTACTGCCGGTTGGACGTGGCGTAGCAAATGTCGTCGCTGGGCGGGTCGGACAGCATCGGGAACCGCGCCTTCAACTGGTCGACGCGCTCCATGGTCTCGTCCACCGAGAGCGTGGTCTGCGACAGCCAGATCACCTTGGACGGGTCACGCACCTGCACCTTGGCCGCGTCCTCAGCGGTGTCCACCAGCTGCACGTGGTCAGGCGCCTCACCGGCGGTGCCTTCGACCTCCTCGTGGCCCTCGTGGCCGATCAGCAGGATGTCGTAGTCGTCCCTGGCGAACCGCTTCGCCTCGTTGTGCACCTTGGTCACCAGCGGGCAGGTCGCGTCGATCGTGCGCAGATTGCGCTCGGCGGCCTCCTTGTGTACCTGCGGGGACACGCCGTGCGCGGAGAACACCACGAGGGCGCCTTCGGGCACCTCGTCGGTCTGGTCGACGAAGATCGCGCCACGCTCCCGCAAGGTCTCCACGACGTGCTTGTTGTGCACGATC
Source organism: Kibdelosporangium aridum (assembly GCF_900176515.1). GTDB lineage: Bacteria > Actinomycetota > Actinomycetes > Mycobacteriales > Pseudonocardiaceae > Kibdelosporangium > Kibdelosporangium aridum. The sequence continues at coordinate 476,634 of NZ_FWXV01000004.1, read as the reverse complement.
TCCTTGCGGACGTAGACCGGCGGTCCGTACGTTTCGAGCGCCTTCTCCACGGTCACCACCGCCCGGTCCACGCCGGCGCAGTAACCGCGCGGCTTGGCCAGCAGTACCCGTTTGGTCGTATCGCTCATGCCACCCAGGGTACGGCGGCACCAAGAGTGACCCGGGTCCCAGTTGGGTGAAACAGGTGATCTGCGGCAGGCTATGCACATGACGCCTTTGCCGCTGCCGCTCCGGGTCGCCGCCGGTCTCGCCGCGACCGCGATCGAGCGCGCGCGTGAACTGCCGGAGAAGCTCGTCGGGCTGCCGGTAACCGTTGCCAGTCAAGCGATGCAGCTGTCCATGCGAGTGCAGCAGGAGATCACCGCGCTGGCGATCAGGGGCGACGAGGTGCTGGCATCGTTGCGCCCGGTCGAGGACACGCCCGAGTGGGCGACCTTCGACGAGGACATCGATGCCTACGACGTCAGCCAGCCGAATATCAACACCACGGAGACCAACGGCACCGTGGTGACCGACCCCTGGGAGATGGAGGAGTCGGCGATCGCGGAGGCCGAGCAGGAGGTCGAGCGGGAGGTCGACCAGACCCCACCGCCCGCGGGTGTGCCGAACTACGACGACCTGTCGCTGCCCCAGCTGCGGGCGCGGCTACGCACCTTCTCCAAGGAAGAACTCGAGGAATTACTGCGCTACGAAGAGACAAACGCCGCGCGGCCGTCGTTCATCGGCATGCTGACCCGGCGTATCGCGTCCGTTTCGGCCGCGTCCCCACCTGATCAGCAGTGACCGAACAGACAACGGCGGAACAGCCGTGGCCGGTCCGCACGGTCGCTCGCAAGATCAACGAATGGATCAGCAGGCTCGGCGCGGTCTGGGTGGAGGGTCAGGTCACCCAGCTGTCGCTGCGGCCTGGCACGCAGACGGCGTTCCTGACACTGCGCGATCCCGCCGCGGACGTGTCGATGACGGTGACGTGCCCGACCCAGTTGCTGCGTGAGTTCCAGCCGCCGCTGACCGAAGGCGCGCGGGTGATCGTGCACGGTCGTCCGACGTTCTTCATGAACCGCGGCACGCTGAGCCTGCGCGCGGACGAGATCCGGGCGGTAGGTATCGGCGAATTGCTCGCCCGGATCGAGCGATTGCGCCGGCTGCTCGCCGCGGAGGGCTTGTTCGAGCGCTCGCGCAAACGCAGGCTCCCGTTCCTGCCGCGCACGATCGGACTGATCACCGGCCGGGCGTCGGCGGCTGAACGCGATGTCCTCGTCAACGCGAGAGCGCGTTGGCCCGCAGTGGACTTCCGGGTGGAAAACGTTGCTGTGCAAGGAGCTCTCGCAGTCCCGCAGATCCTCGACGCACTGTCCATATTGGATCGTGACGAGCGCGTCGACGTGATCGTGATCGCCCGGGGCGGCGGCAGCGTCGAGGACTTGCTGCCGTTCTCGGACGAAACGCTGTGCCGCGCGGTCTACGCGTGCCGCACTCCGGTCGTCAGCGCGATCGGGCACGAACCGGACACCCCGCTGATCGATCACGTCGCGGATCTCCGGTGTTCCACGCCAACCGATGCGGGCAAACGGGTCGTCCCGGACGTCGCGGAGGAGATCCAACGCGTCCGCACGTTGCGCGACCGTGCCCGCCGGGCACTACACGGCTGGGTGGATCGTGAACGGCGGTTGCTCGACCAACTGCGCAGCAGGCCAGTTCTCGCCGACCCGCTCAAGCCGCTGGAAAGGCACGCTGAACAGGTCGAAACGGCGCGCCAGCGCGGCCGCAGAGAGATCATCTCGCTGGTCAAGGCCGAACAGGCCGCGATCGACGGGACCAAAGCCCGCTTGACGACCCTCGGCCCAGCCGCCACTCTGGCCCGGGGATACGCGGTTGTGCAATTCGTCACTCTGGATGAAAATCTCAGGGTTCTACGGTCGGTGACCGACGCGTCACCCGGCACCCGGTTGCGGGTCAGGGTGGGCGACGGCGCCGTGCACGCGACCGTGTCCGAAGAGCAGGAGTCAGCCGAGTCGGGGAGGGGAGGCAGCGGTGATGACCAAACCGGTGACTAGACCGGCCTTCCTCCCGTCGACAATGAACGCGGCGGCGTCCACCGGAGCCGAAGTGGTCAGGCGCAGCGCCGAAGAAGCAGACGCGGCCGCAGCCGAGTGCTGGGCGGCCCTGCTCGGCGGCTGCGACGGACCGGGGCGCCGAGTACTGCCCCAACGCCTGCGCCAACTAGCCGACGCCACAGCCGTCTACGCGGGCTCAGCGTGGTGGTACGGCGACGGTTCCCGCCTACGCAACCGGATCAACCGCGCCCGCGAACGCATCGAGGACGCCGTCGTCGACCGCGACGGCGCCGAGTTCGCCGAGGCTTTCATCGGTTACGACGAGGCCGTCGCGACCGCACTGATCCGCGTTGGGAGCATGATCAAGTGAGTGACGAACAACTCGGCTACGAACAAGCACGCGACGAACTCGCGGACGTCGTGGCCAAACTCGAAGCGGGCGGCCTGTCACTGGAGGACTCGCTGGCGCTGTGGGAGCGCGGCGAGGCGTTGGCGAAGATCTGCGACCGCCACCTCGCGGGCGCCCGCGAACGTGTCGAAGCCGCTCTGGCCGCAGCGGACAAGGAAGACAAGTCCTGAGCGCCTACCCCGCGAGGGTTACCCCCGAGTAGGCAACGAGTAGATGGCGTCCACATGGACATCCGTGAAACTCGCTGGCCAGAGCCTTTTCGTAGCTCGTTGAAATCAGACGACCACTGAGTGTTACGCCACATCGCGCAGACCGCGGCGTCTGCACGCCCTTAGCGTTCGGCCACGTTTTTCCCCGCCTGCAAGGAGGAAACAATGCCGCCACGCTCAATTCTCAAGCCCGTCGCCACTTTGGTGACGTCCGCCGTTCTCCTCACCGGTTTCGCGCCCACCGCGCTTGCCGCCACCGAGGCCACCAAGACGAGTGCCGCGATCACCGCACAGCAGGAGAACCTGCTTGTGACGCTGCGGCAAGCCGTCACCACGGAGCAGATCGAGGCGCTCACCGCACAGGCCGCCGCGGCCGGTGACACGGCGACCGTCACCCGGCTGAACGACGCCAAGGCCACGCTGTCCCAAATGTCTATTGAGGACATCGGGGACATCGACTGGATCGAGGCCTTCAAGCTGGCTTTCAAGATCCTGCAGCCGGTCGCCGTCGCCGCACTGCGCTACGGCGGTCCGGTCGCCTCGGCCATCATCGAATACATCGGCGAGGCGCTCAGTCGCTTCCCGGAGTGGGGTGAGCCGCTCAACGAGCTGTTCTTCAAGCCGATCGCCGAGCTGATCCGCGTGTGGGCGCCGAGACTCGCCGACCTGATCGAAAGCATCAAGATCGACAACGTGCCACGAGATGAGGCCATCGCCCGGGTCGCCGACCACCTGCGGACCGAGAAAGGCCTGTCCGAGGCAGCCGCCACCGTGCTGAGCAAGGGCCTGATCGCCAACGCCTGACGAGCACGCACAGGAAACGGCTCGGGGCCCCGAGCCGTTTCCTGATGCTCAGGAGTGTTCAGGAGCGGGCGATCGGCGTCGCTGCCTGGGCGGCGGTCGCCAACACCCGGAACTCGCCCTCGGTCCCGCTGCCGGTGATCAACAGTTGGACGCCGTCCTTCGACAGCACCCATGACGGTTCGTCGCCTTTGCCGCGGTACTTGGTCCACTGGGTGCCCGAAACGTCCACTGAACCGGTACTGCTCGCGGACACGTCACCGCCCGCCTCCATCACGACCAGATCCGCGACCGGCGCCTTGGACTGGCTCAGCCGGAGGTACTTGCCGGCGGGCGTGATCCAGCCCACTCGGACCGCGGTCGTGCGCTGGGCGCCTTCGCCGACAGGCACCGTGTTCGACGAGTTGGCGCGCCAATCGGCGGGCACCACGGGTGATCGGACGGGAAAGTCCACCCGCCGGGCGGCGCCGCTCAATTCCCTCGGCGCATCGACCGTCGGCGCTGAGCTCGGGTCTACCGTCGGGCCGCTGGGACTGAACTCACATCCCTGCGTCAGCCACACGATCACGCCGATGATGGCCGTCAGTACCGCCAGCGACAACACCATGTCGCGGGCGCTTGTCTTGAACCGGGATGGGGCCGCCACACCTCCATCGTCGCAGTTGGCGTAACGCGCCGTTACCGCGGGCCCTGCCCGATCTGCGAGGATCGATCCCATCGCCACGAGGAGGACAGATGACCGAAGCCAATGCCGCCAGCAGGCGCGAATTGCCGGACCGCAACCTCGCACTCGAACTGGTCAGGGTCACTGAGGCCGCAGCCATGTCGGCGGGCCGGTGGGTGGGCCGCGGCGACAAGAACGGCGGTGACGGTGCCGCGGTCGACGCCATGCGCAAGCTGATCGGCACCGTGTCCATGAACGGCGTCGTGGTGATCGGCGAGGGCGAGAAGGACGAAGCCCCCATGCTGTACAACGGCGAGGAAGTCGGTGACGGCAGCGGACCCGCGTGCGATGTCGCCGTCGACCCGATCGACGGCACAACCCTGATGTCCAAAGGCATGCCGAACGCCATCGCGGTGCTCGCGGTCGCCGAGCGCGGTGCGATGTTCGACCCGTCCGCGGTGTTCTACATGGAGAAGATCGCCGTCGGCCCGGAGGCAGCCGACGTGATCGACCTGACCGCACCGGTCGCCGAGAACGTCCGCAGGGTCGCGAAAGCCAAGCACACCGACGTTTCCGACGTCACAGTGTGCATTTTGGACCGTGAGCGGCACGAGCAACTCGTCACCGAGGTGCGCAGGGCAGGCGCGCGAATCCACTTCATCTCCGACGGTGACGTCGCGGGCGCGATTTCCGCGGCCCGCCCGAATACCGGTGTGGACATGCTGCTTGGTATCGGTGGCACGCCGGAGGGAATCATCGCCGCGTCGGCGCTGAAATGCATGGGCGGCGCGATTCAGGCGCGGTTGTGGCCACGGGACGACGCCGAGCGGGAGAAGGCACTCGCGGCCGGCCACGACCTTGACCGCGTGCTGTCGACGGACGACCTGGTCAGCGGCGACAACGTCTTCTTCTGCGCGACCGGGATCACCGACGGCGACCTGCTGCGCGGCGTGCACTACCGGTCCGGCGGCTGCACCACGCAGTCCATCGTGATGCGCTCGAAGTCCGGCACGGTCCGGATGATCGACGGCTTCCACCGGCTGACCAAGCTGCGCGAGTACTCGACCGTCGACTTCGACCTGAAGTCGGAGGACGACGAGGAAACTATCCCACCTCTGCCGTAGCCACTTACCCGATCCAGTGAATTTCGATGACTGACCGCGATCCGGCCGCCGAATAAATCATTCGGCGGCCGGATCGCATCCCAGGAGCCAAAAGCGTAGTTTCGAGGCGTGCTCCGTGCTCTGCTCCTCGGAATGTCAGCATTGATCGCACCGATCGTCGGCGGCCAGGACGCCGATCAGCCATACGTTTTCATGGCTTCGATTCAGGACACCGGTGGCGAGCATTTCTGCGGCGGGTCGCTGATCCAAACCGAGTGGATTCTCACCGCCGCCCATTGCGTGCAGAACAACCCGCCCGGCGACATCAAGGCCCGGATCGGCAGCAGCGAGCCCAGCCGCGGCGGTGAGGAAGCGGCCATCACGAAAATCGTGGTGCACCCCGAGTTCGACGGAGCGAAACCCGGCAACGACATCGCGCTGCTGAAGCTGGCGAAACCCGCGGCGGCGTCGCCGATAGCGATCCGCAGCGCGTCGATCGGGTCGGCGACGAGACTGCTCGGCTGGGGCCAGACCTGTCCACGGCTTGGCGAATGCGGCCCGGCCGCCAAGCTGCAACAGCTGGACACCAAGCTCATCGAAACGGCCAAGTGCCTTGACATCGACGGCGTGCTGGAACTGTGCACGGAAAGCCCGGGCGGGGTCGCTGGCGCGTGTTTCGGCGACTCCGGCGGCCCGCAGTTGGTGAAAGACCCCGACGGCTGGCGAGTGGTCGGGGTGACCAGCCGTTCCGGCCACGACGGCTCGATTTGCGGCACCGGACCGTCCATATACACCAATGCCGGTGCCTTTGTGGACTGGATCAGCCAGCAAACCGTGTGATTGCCCAGAACCCTGACAGCACTGAGATCCGGTTGAGACCTTTTCGGCGCAACCCGCGGGTATCACCAGTCGTCTCTAGGGCATAGGGATCACCGGGCAGAGGAGAAACCAATGCGGGTACGCAAGCTGATTCTGGGGGCGGCAGTCGCCGCGGCGACCGTGCTCAGCGCCTGCTCGTCACCGAGTGAGCAGCCGGTCGGCCTGGCCGCGGGCCAGGAGAACGTGCCCGCCACCACCACGACCGAAAGCCCGGCCACGCCGCCGACGACCAGCAGCCCGGCGCCGACGTCAACATCGACCTCAAGCCCGTCGTCGTCCACCAAGACGACGCCGAAGCCGCCGACGAGCAAGACGACCACGCCGAAGCCCAAGCCCGAGCCCTCGAAGGAAGCGCCGTGCAGCACGGCGGCGAAGGCGTGCATCAAGCTGTCCACCAACCAGTCCTGGCTGATGGAGGACGGCAAGGTGGTCTACGGGCCGGTGCCGATCACCCACGGCCGCAAGGGTTACCTGACCCCTCCGGGCACGTTCCGGGTGACGTTCAAGAACAAGAACCACAAGAGCAGCATCTTCGATGGCGCGCCGATGCCGAACTCGGTGTTCTTCAACGGTGGCATCGCATTCCACCAGGGCAGCCTGCGAGAGAAGTCACACGGCTGCATCCACTTGTCGCCGGCGGCGTCGCAGAAGTACTTCAGCTCGCTGTCGGTCGGTGAAGTCGTCGAGGTTGTCCGCTAAGGAAGTCTTTGCAACCAACCTTCCCCTTCCCGCGTGAGTAAGGCTGCACGCGAGGAAAGGGAAGGTTTTCATGCGCTTGGCCCTGGTCATTTCCGCAGCGGCCGTGCTGCTCGCAGCATGTTCCGGTGCACCGCGGGAACGGGCGTTACAGGCACCGCCTCCGCCGCCGTCAACAACGACGACGACCACCACCAGCTCGCCCACACCTGAGCCACAACCGGTGGTCGTCCCGGCACCGCCCTGCACCGCTGCGGTCCGGGCATGCGTGAGCTTGTCGCAGAACTTGGCGTGGCTGCTGAAGGACGGCGCCGTCGAGTACGGCCCCGTGCCGATCACCCACGGCAAGCCGGGCCACGAGACCCCGGTCGGCACGTTCAAGGTGGCGTGGAAGGACGCGGTGCACACGTCCAGCATCTACGGCCTGCCCATGCCGCATTCGGTGTTCTTCGCCCCCGGCGGGATCGCGTTCCACGAAGGACCGCTGACCGAGCCGTCGCATGGCTGTGTGCACCTGTCGCCGGAGGTCGCCAAGATCTTCTTCGACGCGCTGCCGGTGAAAGCGGGAGTCCAAGTGGTGGCTTAGTCCATCGCCAGGCCGTAGATCCGGTCGACCGGGATGCGCACGACGCGCCGCTTGTCGGCGACCATCGCGGCGCGGTACTCGTCCCAGTCCGGGTGCTCCCCCGCGATCGACCGGTACACCTCGACGAGTTCGTCGGTCGCGGCATCGCCCGGCTCAGTCGCCACGTCCGAGAGCGTCGCAATGCCTTCGGCGACGACGTACCGGCCGAAGCTCGCGTTGGTGACGTAGAAGCTCGCGCGCGGGTCGCGCAACAGGTTCTTGGTCTTGGCGCGGCCGTCGGTGACCGAGATCCGGATGGTGCCGTCGGCGAACTTGTAGCTCACGTTCGACAGTTGCGGGCGGCCGTCCCGCTTGAGCGTCACGAGCACGCCTTTTGTGCTTGTGGCAAGCAAATCCCTGAGCTTGTCATCCATACTCGCAACTTACATGACATGTCAACAAACGCTACAGTGTCCAGCATGACGCAACCGCGCTGGCTGGACGAGACCGAAGACCGCGCCTGGCGCGGCTACCGGCAGATGTTCCTGCTGCTCAACGCGCAGGTGAACCGCGACTTGGCGCAGGAGTGCGGGCTGTCCGAGCCGGACTACGACGTCCTGTCGACGCTGTCGGAGGCCAAGAACCACCGGTACCGGTTGAAGAAACTGGCCGAACGCATGCTCTGGTCCCAGAGCCGGTTGTCGCACCACGTGACCCGGATGCAGCAGCGCGGCCTCGTCACCCGCGAGGACTGCGTCGACGACGCCCGCGGTGCGACCATCGTGCTCACCAAGGCAGGCCGCAAGGCCATCGAAGCCGCCGCACCCAGGCACGTCGAATCCGTGCGCAGACACTTCTTCGACCACCTCACCCGCGAACAGGTCGAAATGCTCGGCGAAGCCACGCACGCGGTGGTCAACGGGCTGAAGGCGCGTACCTAGCCCTCGTTGCTGGAGTGGCCGGGGAACAGGTGTGCCTCCGGGTTCAGGGCCACCGCGATGTTGTTCACGGCCGTCGCGGCCTCGCCGAAACCGGTGGCGATGAGTTTGACCTTGCCCGGGTAGTAGGCGATGTCACCAGCTGCGTAGATCCGTTCGATGGCGGTCTTGCCGGTGCTGTCGACCTCGATGGCGCGGTCGCCCTTGCGGATCTTCAGGCCCCATGACTCGATCGGTCCGAGGTCGGCGACGAAGCCGAGCGCGGCGACCACTACGTCAGCCTGGTGAATCGTCGGGTCCTGGCCTTTGACCTTGATCTGCACCTCTTGCACCGATGGCTCGCCGCGCAGTTCGGTGACCTCGGCATCTGTGATGATCGGTACGCCGAGTTCCTCGACCTGGCGGACGGTCGGCGGATGCGCGCGGAACTTCGCCCGGCGGTGAACCAGCTTCACGCTCGCGGCGATCGGGTGCAGTGCCAGCGCCCAGTCGAACGCCGAGTCCCCACCGCCGACCACCACCACGTGTTTGTCGCGGTATACCGCGAGCTCCGGTACGAAATGCACCATGCCGCGGCCCAGCCAGCCGTCGCCCGCGGGCAGCGGGCGCGGCGTGAACTCGCCCATGCCCGCGGTGATCAACACGGCACCTGCCCGCACGGACGTGCCGTCGCCGAGGCCGACTTCGAAGCCTTCGCCGTCCAAGGGCGTGAGGGTGCTTGCCTTACGCCCCAACAAGTATGTCGGCTTCCACTGCCCTGCCTGCTCGACAAGGGCGGCGACGAGGTCACGGCCCTTCACCGCCGGGAACCCGGCCACATCGAAAATCTGTTTCTCCGGGTACATCGCGGTCACCTGACCGCCCGGCTCGGGCAACGAGTCCACGATAGCGGTGGACAAGTCCCGGAATCCCGCGTAATAGGCGGCGAACAGGCCGGTCGGTCCGGCCCCGACGATCAACAAGTCGACGTCTGTCAACAGACACCCCCGTGGTGGTGGGAACGATCACGAGCCTACGACGAGCGCAACCACCGGGCGAGGGTGAAGACTCATCGGTATGGCAGAACGTGAGTACCGCGTCGAGCACGACACCATGGGCGAGGTCCGGGTGCCAGCGGACGCGCTGTGGCGCGCGCAGACGCAGCGTGCCGTCGAGAACTTCCCCATCTCCGGCCGTGGCCTCGAACGGGCCCAGATCAGGGCGCTCGGCCTGCTGAAAGCCGCGGCCGCGCGGGTCAACAAACAGCTTGGCGTGCTGGACGAGGCCAAGGCCGACGCGATCGCCGCGGCAGCCGAGGAGGTCGCGGAGGGCAAGCACGACGACCACTTCCCGATCGACGTGTTCCAGACCGGCTCGGGCACCTCGTCGAACATGAACGCCAACGAGGTCATCGCGACCCTGGCCACCCGCGCGCTCGGCTCGGACGTGCACCCGAACGACCACGTCAACGCGTCGCAGTCGTCCAACGACACCTTCCCGACCACGATCCACATCGCGGCGACCGAAGCGGTCATCTCCGACGTCATCCCCGCACTCGAGCATCTCGCGGGCACGCTGGAGAAACGGGCGAGAGACTGGGCGGATGTCGTCAAGTCCGGGCGTACGCACCTGATGGACGCCGTGCCGATCACGCTCGGCCAAGAAGCCGGCGCGTGGGCGGCACAGGTCCGGTACGGCGTCGAGCGCTTGCAGGCGTCCCTGCCACGGCTGGCCGAACTGCCGATCGGCGGAACCGCGGTGGGCAGCGGCCTGAACGCGCCCGACAACTTCGGGGCGCTGGTCTCCGGAGAACTGGCCGCGGCAACGGGTCTGCCGCTGACCGAGGCTCGTGATCACTTCGAAGCCCAGGCGACGCAGGACAGTGTGGTCGAGACCTCCGGGCAGTTGCGCACGATCGCGGTGTCGTTGTTCAAGATCGCCAACGATCTTCGCTGGCTCGGCTCCGGGCCGCGGACCGGCCTGGCCGAACTGCGCCTGCCGGACCTGCAGCCGGGGTCGTCGATCATGCCCGGCAAGGTCAACCCGGTGATCTCCGAGGCCACGATGATGGTGGTGGCCCAGGTGATCGGCAACGACGCGGCGGTGGCGTTCGCGGGCAGCCAGGGCAATTTCCAGCTGAACGTGATGCTGCCGGTGATCGCCCGCAACGTGCTCGAGTCGGCGAGGCTGATCGCCGCGGTGTCCCGGCTGCTGGCCGACAAGGTCCTCGAAGGGACCGAAGTGGACACTGAGCGGACCCGCGAGTACGCCGAGTCGTCACCGTCCATTGTGACTCCGCTGAACCGTTACATCGGTTACGAGGAAGCGGCTTCCATCGCCAAGCAGTCGCTCAAGGAGCGCAAGACGATCCGTGAGGTGGTCATCGAACGCGGGCACGTCGAGTCCGGCAAGCTGACCGTCGAACAGCTCGACGAAGCCCTGGACGTGCTGAAGATGGCTCGTGGAGGCAAGAAATGACGACTGTCGCACTGCTGGGCACCGGCATCATGGGTGCCGGAATGGCCCGGAACATCGCCAAAGCAGGCCTTTCGTTGCGCGTGTGGAACCGTTCACGTGAGAAGGCCGAGCCGTTGTCGGACGTCGCCACGGTCGCCGACACCGCCGCGGAAGCCATCGACGGCGCGGATGTTGTCGTCACGATGCTGTTCGACGAGAACGCAGTCGATGCGGTCATGAAGGATGTCCGACTCGGCCCGGACGCGGTGTGGATCCAGTCCGGCACGGTCGGCGTCGACGCAACGGCTCGGTTGGCCCAACTGACCGACCGATTCGTTGACGCCCCTGTGCTCGGGACCAAACAACCCGCGGAGAACGGCCAGCTGCTCGTCCTCGCGTCCGGTCCGGCGGCGCTGAAGTCCAGCGTCCAGCCGATCTTCGACGCGATCGGCCAGCGGACTGTGTGGGTGTCGGACAAACCCGGTGACGCCAGCAAGCTCAAACTGGTGCTCAACTCGTGGGTGCTGTCGGTGGTCGCCGGAACCGGCCAGGCGATCGCGTTCGCCGAGGGCCTTGGCATCGACCCCGCGCTGTTCTTCGACAGCATCGCGGGTGGCGCGACCGACTCGGCGTACGCGCAGCTCAAGGGCAAGGCCATCCTGAAGGGGGACTTCGCGCCCGCCTTCGGCCTCGACGGTGCGGTCAAGGACGCCGCGTTGATCACTGAGGCGATGCAGGAAGCCGGGACCGACTCGGCGGTCATGAAGGCAATCCACTCGGTGCTGACTCAGGCAGCGGATCGTGGCCACGAGAAGTCGGATATGTCCGCGATCTACCACGGCTTCCGCTGAGCCCGGCGGCACATCCAGCCGCGACCACAACGGCTCCGCTGAGCGCGGTGATCGTCAGCGCCTGTGCGCCGACGATCACCGCGACCCCCAGACCGGACAGCGGCATAAGCCCGATCAGGACCCCCGCCCGATCAGCCCCGAGCACTGCTACGCCCGTGTACCAGAACACGAAGGCAACCGCTGTCACCAAAGTTCCCAGCACTAACAACGCTGTAGCCTGCCGCCACGTTGGCAACGCCCACTCGGTTTGCCAAGTCGTTATCACCGATGTGCCGACGGCAGCGCCGATACAGGCCCACGTGGATGCGGAGGCGGCGCCGATTCGTCGTACGACACCCACTCCTGCCAGCGTGAACGCGACATCGCCGACGAGCACGAGCAATGCGAGAACCAGGCCAGGGCCGTGCCACGAGCCGCCGCCGGTCAGAACGACAACGCCGATCACGACCAGTACCGCGCCGATCAACACGCGTAGGTTCGGCAATCTCCCGGCCAAAGCGGGCACGAGAACGGCAAGGACAAGCGGACTGGCACCGAGAACGGCGGCGACAAAGCCCGCCGTGGCGTACCGCTGAGCGACCAGGATCGCGGCGTTGAACCCGATCATCCCGGCGCCGACCATGCCGATCAGGCCGGGGACGTCGCGCCACGACGGCATCACGAGCCGGCCCCTGAGCCACAGCAGCAGCACGATCGCGCCAATTCCGTAGCGAACCGCCTGGCCTGCCAGGATCGGATAGCCGTCGAGCATGCCCGTGATCGGCACGGACGCTCCTACCAGCACACATGCCGTCGCTGCCGCGATCATCGCCTTGGTCACGCGCCGAGCCTGCCGTAGATGTGGTCTAGCCTTAAGCTCCACTTCCATGGCCGCTAACTGGACCACTTTGCGGGAGCTCCTGCTGCCGGACGGACCGAGACGCGGCCGGGCGATCGAGTCGTCCCTGCGCGAGGCGATCCGCGACGGCAGGCTGTCGCCCGGCACCCGCCTGCCGTCCAGCCGTGACCTCGCCGGGCAGCTCGGGGTCGCACGCGGAACGATCACAGCCGCGTACACCCAGCTCGTCGCCGAGGGATATCTGCTGGCCAAGCACGGTTCGGGCACAGTCGTCGCGACGATCAGCCATGACGAACCCAGCACACAGCTGGAGAAAACGCCGGCCTGGCGGCTGGACCTGCGGACCGGAGTGCCTGCGCTGTCGGCGTTTCCGCGTGCCGAATGGCTGGCCGCGAACCGTGCCGCGTTGGCCGCGCTACCCGATGAAGGCCTGGACTACCCCGATCCGGCCGGCTTCGCGCCTTTGCGTGCCGAGTTGGCGAGCTACCTCGGCCGGGTGCGGGCAGTTTCGGCTACGCCCGAGCAAATTGTGATCACCAACGGCTCGGCGGATGGGTTGCGTCTGGTCTGCGAGCAGCTCCGGTTGACCGGGCACCGGCGGATCGCGGTCGAGGACCCGTGTCACCCGGGTGAACGCGAACTTGTTGCCGCACATGGGCTTGAGGCCGTCCCCACCCGGGTTGACGAGCACGGCCTGAGTGTTTCGGAGCTGGCGAAGACGGACTGCCGTGCGGTCATGGTCACCGCGGCACACCAGTTTCCGCTCGGCATGGTGCTGCATCCCGAGCGTCGCAGGGCTTTGCTCGCGTGGGCGCGTGACGTCGACGGGTACATCATCGAGGACGACTACGACGCGGAACACCGCTACGACCGGCCCGCTCTCGGTGCCATGCAAGCACTCGACCCGTCACGCGTGGTCTACGAAGGCAGCGTCAGCAAGGTTTTGGCCCCAGCGCTGCGGCTGGGCTGGTCGGTGATCCCGGATCGGTTGAGGGCCGACATCATCGCCCGGAAACGGGTCAGTGACATGGGATCCGCGACGTTGCCACAAGCGGCCTTCGCCGTGATGTTGCGGTCCGGCGGTTACGACCGGCACCTGCGGAGAACTCGGACGCTGTACCGGCGCAGGCGCGACGCGTTGCTGGATGCGTTGGCGCACAAGCTGCCTGACTGGCGTCCAATTGGGATCGCGGCAGGACTGCACCTCGTGATCAGGGTGCCGGACGGGATCGACGACCGCCTGCTGTCGCAGGCGCTCGCCGCCCGTGGGGTGAACGCTCCCGCCTTGGCCGACTACTCGACACAACCCATCTTCCCCGGTCTGGTAGTCGGTTATGCAACGCTCACCCCGGATCGCCTCCGCGCCGCGGTACAAGAGTTCGCAGCACTGGATGGCTTCGCTCCACTCGACGGGACTTGATCGCCCCGAGAACCCCTCATGATGCAGGGTCATGAGGGGTCCCCTGTGGAGGGTTTTCTCAGCCGACGCGCTCGATGCGGGCGCGGCGGATCAGGAACTTGCCGGGCTCACGAACCTCCTCGAAAGCCGCGTTGTTCAACAGGGCGCAGCTGCCGGACACCGAGGTGACCTCGACCGTGGTGGACTTGTTGTTGTCCAGGTTGGTCACCTTGAGCTGGGTGCCGATCGGGAACTCGTTGCTGGACGCGGCAGGCGCGCCAGCCTCACCGGAAAGCGTCACCGTCGAGCCCTGGCAGACAACCTCACCGGCTCCACCGCCACCATTGCCGTTACCGGCGTTGCCGTTGCCCGCGTTGCCATTTCCAGCGTTGCCATTTCCAGCGTTGCCGTTTCCGGCGTTACCGTTCCCAGCGTTGCCGTTGTCCGCGTTTCCGTTGCCAGCATTGCCATTGCCGTTGCCCGCGTTGCCGTTTCCGTTGCCGTTGTTGGCAGGTTCTTCTTCGGCCGCGCCGCCGCCCGCCTCGACGTTCGCGTTGCAGCCCGCGGCCTGCCGACGCTGCTGGATCAAGTCAACGACCGCTTGGCGGTTGGCGATCCTGGCGGCTGACTGCGCGTCCGGGTTGGCCTGCTGGCCTGCGATGAAGTTCAGGTTGTTCTGCAGGGCTTTGTCCAGCCCGGCACACGATTCACCCGATCCACCGGTGTTGACCGGTTGCGCCACAACGCTTCCAGTGCAGCCTGCGGCTTGCCTGCGCTGCTGGATCTGGTCGACGACCGCCTGCCGGTTGGCGATCCGCGCCTCGGACTGGGCGTCCGGATTGGCCTGTTGGCCGGCTATGAAGTTCAAGTTGTTCTGCAACGCGGTGTCCAGTCCCTGGCAGGACTCTGCGGCCTCGCTGCTTCCGCCGCTGAAGGCGAACACAGCACCCGCGATACCCGCGGCACCCAATAGCGCTGCCAATCCGATGGTCGCGCGCTTACGGTGCCGGCCATTGCTTCCAAACAGGGACATTCACCACTCCTCTGGTCCTCCCTGCGCCTCACCCCTGGATACGATCAGGTAACAAACCTGGTTCAAACCAATCGCGAGAAGCACCCAGAAAGTCGATCAGTCCCTGGTCAGGAACGGTGTGAGTAACTCGGGCACGGCATGCTCGGCCGCGTGCAGCCCGTCGGACTGATCGGCGTACCGGATCGTGTACGACCCGCTGCCTGCGGCGATCGTCGCGGTGACGCTGATCAATCCCGCGCGGCGCTGGAAGATCGACTGCCGGATGTTCCAGCCGATCACCCCGGTCCGCTGCAACGCGGCCGTCGAGCGCGGCATGACACCCCAGCGCACCACAAGGAAATCCCCATCGACGGCGTGCCCAAGACCGCGGTACTCGCCGTAGCCGATCAGCGCACCCACCGGGATCAAGATCAGCAGAAGCTGCGCGATCCACCACGGCGTGAGGTCAAGTGTGGACAGTATGCCGAGCACCACCGCAGGAACCGCGGCGCCGATCGCGTGCCAGAGGATCATCCTCCGGGCGGCAGCGGCCGGGTGCGTGATGAGGACTGTGTCCGTCGGCGGGCTGGCGTTGAGCACCGCCGACGCGACCTTGCGCGCGTCTTCCTTCGGCGCCTGCGGCAGCAGGAGGTCGGCGTCCAGCTCCCACTTGTCGTTGTCGTCCTTCTTCTTGGTCAAGCCGGTCGCCACGGCCTTGACCCTTGCCCCGCCGGTGAGCCGGACCAACAGCGGCTCATCCACCTGAACGCCCCGCAGCCGCTTCTCCTCAATGGACACCGACCGCCGGTTGATGAGTCCATACTGGACTCTGAGCGCGCCGCTCTGCCGGGTGATCTCGAAGCCCCAGTAGAAGACGGCGTACAGCAGGACCGAAAGCACTGTGGTCAGCACGAGAACGACCGCGCCGGTCGCCAGGATGGCGAGCAGCAACGGCGTGCTCTCGTAGAACGAGACCAAAGCCTTGATCGGGCCGGAGTTCCACAGGTCCAGATCCACGGTCCTGGCCAGCTGGAACAACCCGCCGATGAGCACGGCGACGGCGACGAACCCGAACCAGGTCAACGGCGCGTACCGCATCCACTGCGGACTGAACTTCGCCAGCGTGCCGGTCTGCCGCTCGATCTGGACCGGCGCTTCACCGCGGTGCAGAAGCAGTGTCCGCAGCCTCTCGGCCTCCCCCGCGGACACTGCTTCAAGCTTCAGCTCGTCATCGGACTCGGCAACCTGCCGTCCCGTGCCGATCGTGACCACGCTGAGCCCGAACATCCGGTGGAACACATCGGCCGACATGTCCACCGCACGCACACGGTCCTTCGCCAACGACCGGTGCTTGCGCACGAGCATGCCGCTGTGCAGCTCGACGTGCGTGTCCGTGATGCGATAGCGCGTGGTTTTCCAATGCCACGCGTTGGCCACGAACAGGGCTACTGCGATACCCCCTGTGATCGCAGGCTCCCAGAAACTGACCCGCTCCCAGCCGCGGACCAGCACGATGAACGTGACCACACCGATCACGGACAGCAGCGGCATCAGCGGCGCGACGAAGATGGTCTTCTTGTCCAGCTGCTGCCACGTCACGTCGGTCATGTCGCATCCCCCGGAGTGGCCTCGGTGATGGCCGTCAACCGGTCGACGAGCTCAGCGGCCTCGTCCTGCCCGAGCCCCCGGATCTTCAACGGCCCCGACGCCGACGCCGTGGTCACCGTGACCGTGGCCAGCTTCAGGTACTGCTGCAGCGGGCCCCGCTCACTGTCGACGGTCTGCACCCGGGAGAGCGGAGCGATCCGCCACTCACGCACCAGCACACCGAACTGGACATAAACCGCCTGGTCAGTGACCTCCCAGCGGTGCGCCCGGTACTGCAGCCGCGGCGTGATGGCCGTTTCGGCCACGGCGACGACCGCGACCGCCACCTCCACAATGATCATCCATAGTGGAGCATCGGTGAAGTACAGCGCGATCCCGCCACCGGCAAGCACAATCACCCAGAACAAAGCACTCTGCAAGGTCCACCACAGCACGGCCTTCGGATGCACTTGGTGCGCGGGCGGGCGCATCCGCAACTGCAGGCGGTGGGATATCGCGTGACTCACTCCGCCACTATGCCTTGGCGCACCCACCCCGGCCATGCACCTGAAGTACACACCGTGTCCGACCAAAGTTTGAGTCGCCGGTCGGCGACAACCGGAAACTGTCGGTCCGCGGGTGCAGGATGTCCTTATGTTGCTCGCCGACGTCGTCACCACCTCCGCCGAGGTCGCCGCGACCAGGTCCAGGCTGGCCAAGGTCAAGGCGCTGGCCGGCCTGCTGGCCAAGGCAGGCCCTGGCGCGGTCGAACCCGCGGTCGCCTTCCTCGCCGGTGCGCCGAGGCAGGGCAGAACCGGCGCGGGCTGGCGCACGCTCTACGACCTCAAGGCCACGCCGTCCGCCGAACCGGGGCTGACCGTGGAGCGCACCGACGAGATCCTCGAAGAGCTCTCGCACACCTCCGGCAAGGGCTCGACGCAGAAACGCGCCGACCTGCTCACCGAGCTGTTCGGTGCGGCTACCGAAAGCGAGCAGGAGTTCCTCCGGCGGCTGATGACCGGCGAGCTCAGACAGGGTGCTCTTGAGGGCGTGATGCTGGACGCGATCGCGGCGGCCGCCGACGTGCCTGGTGAGGCGGTGCGGCGTGCGTTCATGCTCTCCGGCAGGTTGACGGTCACCGCCGTGGCGGCGTTGACCGGCGGCGAGGCCGCGCTGACCGAGTTCAAACTGGAAGTCGGCCGTCCGGTGCGGCCGATGCTCGCCTCACCGGCCGAGAGCCTGCAGAGCGCGCTCGAAGAGCTCGGCGACGTCGTCGTCGAGTACAAAATGGACGGTGCGCGGATCCAGGTGCACAAGAGCGGCGACGATGTGCACATCTTCACCAGGACGCTGCGCGAGATCACCGGGAGCGTGCCCGAGTTGGTGGAGCTCGTCAAAGGCCTGCTGTGTCAGTCGGTTGTGCTCGACGGCGAGACGCTCGCACTGCAGGACGACGGGAAACCCAGGTCCTTCCAGGAGACCATGAGCCGGTTCGGCGCGACGAACCAGCGGGAACTGTTGCTGCACCCGTATTTCTTCGACTGTCTGCACCTGGACGGTGTCGACCTGCTCGACGTTCCGTTGCGGGAACGCAACAACGCCTTGCGTGAAGCCGTTGGCGAGCGCGTGATTCCCGGCGGGACCGAGAACGCCGAGCAGATCCTGGCCGATTCGCTGGCGGCCGGGCACGAAGGCGTGATGGTCAAGGCGCTGGATTCGGTGTACGCGGCCGGGCGGCGCGGAAAAGCCTGGCAGAAGGTCAAGCCCGAACACACCCTCGATCTCGTCGTGCTCGCCGCGGAATGGGGCCACGGCCGCAGAACAGGGTATTTGTCCAATCTGCACCTCGGCGCCCGCGATCCGGACGGCGGCCCGCCGATCATGGTCGGCAAGACGTTCAAGGGCATGACCGACGAACTGCTCGCCTGGCAGACCAAGGAACTGCAGACGATCGAGTCCCACCGGGACGACTTCGCCGTCTACGTCCGCCCCGAGTTCGTCGTGGAGATCGAACTGGACGGTGCGCAGGTGAGCCCGCGGTATCCCGGCGGCGTCGCGTTGCGGTTCGCGCGCGTGCTGCGTTACCGCCCCGACAAAGACCCCGCCGATGCCGACACCATCGACGCGGTTCGCGCCCTGTTGCCCGGAAAGAGCTGATCTATTCGATTTGACCGCGACAATAGGTTTGAGCACGTGCGGGCAGTCGAGGTCGTCGACCTGATCAAGAAGTACAAGAAGAACCCCAAACCGGCGGTTGCCGGGCTGAGCTTCGAAGTCGAGCAGGGTGAGGTGTTCGGCCTGCTCGGCCCGAACGGTGCGGGCAAGACCACCACGGTCGGCATCCTGACCACTCGCGTGATCAAATCCGCGGGTGACGCCAGGGTGCATGGCGTCGACGTCACCAAGGACCCGGCGACCGCACGGCAACTGCTGGCTGTGGTGCCGCAACGGAACAACTTGGACCGCTCGCTCAACATCAGGCAGAACCTGTTGTTCCACGCGGCCTATCACGGCATGGGACGCGCGGAGCGCCACCGCAGGGCCGACGAGTTGCTGGAGCGGATGGGACTGGCCGACCGGGCGAACGACAAGGTCGACATCATCTCCGGCGGGCAGTCACAGCGCATCATGATCGCGCGGGCGTTGATGCACCGGCCGAAGGTGATGTTCCTCGACGAGCCGTCGACCGGTTTGGATCCCCAGGCGCGGTTGTTCGTCCACGACCGGGTCAAGCAACTGCACGATGAGGGCGTGACGGTCGTGCTGACCACGCACGACATGGACGAGGCCGCCAAACTCTGCGACCGCGTGGGCATCATCGACCACGGCAAACTGCTGGCCCTCGACTCGCCCGCCGCCCTGACCAGGAATCTGCCTGGTAGCACGACAGTGAGTGTCACGGTCTCGCTGGATTCCGTCGATCCCGGCAAAGTCACCACCGCGCTCGAGGAAATCCCTGGCGTGCAACGGGTCGAGAAGATCGCGTCCGGCGGACCGGCCATGCCGCCCGCCGGAATGATGATGGGCGGCCCACCTCCAGGCGCACCGCCAGGAGGAATGCCACCACAGGCCGACGAAACCGCAGGCCATTTCCGGCTCTACACCGAAGTCGAACCTGCGGTCGTGCTGCCCGCGGTGCTTCGCTCCCTCGGTGACCTGGGCTGCGACGTGAGCGACCTGTCGATCGGCACACCGAGCCTTGAAGACGTATTCATCCACCTGACCGGCAGGGAGCTTCGATGACCGCCGTGGACATGCCACGCGCCGGTGTCAGCGTCGCCACGCGGACGTTCTTCATGGTGCTGTGGCGGGACATCTTCGTGACCTGGCGGGAGATCGTCCCGTTCCTCGCCCAGGTCGTCATCCAGCCGTTCCTGACCCTGTTCATCTTCGGCAAGGTGCTGGCCGACCTTGGCTACGTGCAGGGCAGCTTCGCGGCGATCCTGCTGCCCGGTGTCGTGGCGCTGAACGGGTTCTTCGGTGCGTTGCAGAGCACGACGATGCCGCTGGTGATGGACTTCGCGTGGACCCGTGAGATCGAGGACCGGCTGCTCGCGCCGATCCCGATTCCGCTCGTCGCGATCGAGAAGATGATCTTCGGCGCGATCCGCGGCGTGCTGTCCGCGCTGCTGATGGCGCCGGTCGGGTTCCTGATCCTGGACGATGTGACGTGGCCTGCGTCCTCGTGGCCGCTGGTGGTCGTGGTGGTCGTGCTCGGCTCGCTCGTCGGCTCCGCCATCGGGATGGTGCTGGGCACGCTGGTCCCGCCGAACCGGATCAACATCATGTTCGCGATCATCCTGGTGCCACTGATGTTCACCGGCTCAACCCAGTTCCCGTGGCGTGGCCTGGAGAACCTCGAATGGTTCCAGGTGCTGTGCGCGCTCAACCCGTTGACGTACGTCAGCGAGGCGATGCGCGCCGAACTCGTCCCGCAGGTGCCGCACATCCCACTCTGGCTGAACATGGTGGTGATGGCGGGTTCAGTAATCGTGTTCGGCGCGATCGGCATCAAAGGGTTCATGAGGCGGGCGCTCGACTGAGCGCCCGCTCGGCGGATAAAGGTGAGCGACTAGCCGGGGTAGTCCTCCAGCATCTCGGTGACCAGGGCCGCGATCGGGGACCGTTCCGAGCGCGTCAGCGTGACGTGCGCGAACAGCGGGTGGCCCTTGAGCTTCTCGATCACTGCCGCCACGCCGTCGTGCCTGCCGACCCGCAAGTTGTCGCGCTGGGCGACGTCATGCGTGAGCACCACACGTGAGCCGGTGCCCAACCGCGACAGCACGGTCAGCAGCACGTTGCGCTCCAGCGACTGCGCCTCGTCGACGATGACGAACGCGTCGTGCAGCGAACGGCCACGGATGTGGGTCAACGGCAGGACCTCGAGCATGCCGCGGTCCAGCACCTCTTCGATCACCGGCTGGCTGACCAGCGCGCCGAGTGTGTCGAAGACGGCCTGTGCCCACGGCTGCATCTTCTCGCTCTCGGAACCGGGCAGGTAGCCCAGTTCCTGCCCGCCGACCGCGTAGACCGGCCGGAACACGACCACCTTGCGGTGCAGGCCGCGTTCCATCACCGACTCGAGGCCGGCGCACAGCGCCAGCGCGGACTTGCCCGTTCCGGCCCGGCCGCCCAGCGACACGATGCCGACATCGGGGTCCATCAGCAGGTCCAGCGCGATGCGCTGCTCGGCCGAACGGCCGTGCAGCCCGAAGACCTCACGGTCGCCACGGACCAGCCGGACCTGCTTGTCCTGCGTGACCCTGCCGAGTGCGCTGGACGTTCCGGCCAGCAGCCGCAGACCGGTGTTGCAGGGCAGCTCAGCCGCCTGCTCGACGCCGTAATCAGCCAGGTCGACGACGTTCTGCGCGAACAGGGCGTCGACGACTTCCTGTGACACCTCGACGTCCGCCATGCCGGTCCAGCCGGACGGCGTGACTTCCTGCGCGCGGTACTCGTCCGCGTTCAGGCCGACCGCGGCTGCCTTGACCCGCAGCGGGATGTCCTTGGTGACCAGGGTGACGATCTGGCTGGCGTCCTCGGCAGCCAGGTTGAGCGCGCACGCCAGGATCCTGGCGTCGTTGGAATCGGTACGGAACCCGGCCGGCAACACCGACGGATCCGAGTGGTTGAGCTCCACGTGCAACGTGCCGTCGGTCTCGCCGATCGGCACCGGCTTGTCGAGCCTGCCGTACCGCAGCCGCAGATCGTCCAGCATGCGCAGGGCGGTCCGGGCGAACCAGCCCAGTTCGGGGTGGTGCCGCTTTCCCTCCAGTTCGCTGATCACCACGAGCGGGAGCACCACGCTGTGCTCTGCGAACCGGGTCAGTGCCCAAGGGTCCGAGAGCAGCACAGAGGTGTCCAGCACGTAGACATGACGGGTGGGGGTGGTACGACGCGAGGCGCCGCGGGAGGAACTGCGGGAAGAACCTTGGCCGGCGGAACGCCTGGCCGAACGCGGTGCGGTCACGGCAACTCCCTGACGAACGCGGCACGGCGTCCGCTTTCCTCGTTGGGCCGGTACTGGCCCCTGGTTTGACGACTGCCGCCTGCTAGGCGCGTCGCCAACGAGGGCCCGGTGCCGGCCCTCTCGTGCTCGTCACTGCCACGACCAGGGCCTCCCGGGACAGGTCGCATGCGCACGACCCATCACTTCCGAAAGTTACCTGCGTTTCGGTCGGTGGCGCAGGCTGCCACACAGGTGATTCGCCAATTGGTCACCATGACGAAACGCGCCGGAGGGTCCGTCCCGGCGCATACGGAGCGACAAAAGGCCTGTTCAGAGCGGGTACAACGGGCTTGATGCAGCCGCTTGTTCACCCACCGAACATCCTCCTTACGGGGGATCGTGATCACATTCGGTAGTTGATCTTCAGGGCCGACAGGACCGTCCGTGGGTCCCGGTCCCGCCGCGATAGCCCTGCGTAGCTGCCACAACGCGGAGCGCTGCACCGACTCGCCTGGCCGCAAGCCGAAAATCGAACTACACCTTATTAGGGGATATTTGGAATTCGCGGGTCACACAATCGTGGATATCGCGGGGTAATCCCGACATTTGCCGAGTAGGTTTCACCGCGAGAACAACGGGCGTGGCTCGAGCTTCTCGAAAGATCCCCGACTGCAGGAGTGTGGGAATAGTGTTGAAGAAGGCTGGTGTGGTTGCCGCGGCTGCGGCTGGACTGCTGATGCTCGGCGCTCCGGCTTTCGCCGGCGAGGGCCACGGCTCCGGCATCAACAACGCCAAGCACGGCCAGGTTGGCATCGTCAACCTGAATGACATCGACATCATCAAGGACATCAACCTCAACGGTGTCCTCGGCGTGTGCGGCAACAACGTGGGCGTCCTGGGCGGCGCTGTGCCGATCCTGTCCCCGTCGATCACCGGCACGTGCGCTGCCGGCGGCATCGTCGACGGCGACTGAAACCAGTAACTACTGGTAAAACCAGCGCAAGGGGCGCCGGAGAACTCCGGCGCCCCTTGCGCTTTTTCGCGCTTTCTTCACCAATGGGTGACAGCGTTACGTTCAGTAATCCCGCCCGAGCACACCATCGACGTTCTCGCAGGCAGTGGCCCTGAACCAGGGCAATACGACACGCCGAGAAAAACGAAGATCACCGGAATAGGGATGATTCACCGTGCCCGGGTCACACGATGGTGGAATACCCGACCTTTATCACCATGATTCGGAGTAGGTTCACTCCGCAAGAGAGCAAAGGGCATTGTTCTCCACTAACCGCCCTGGACCCATTTAGGAGAGTGTGTCAAGTGCTGAAGAAGGCTGGTGTTATCGCCGCCGCGGCGGCCGGATTGATGATGCTCGGCGCCCCGGCGTTCGCTGACATCAACAGCGCGCACAACGGGCAGGTTGGCCTGGTCAACCTGAACGACATCGACATCGCCAAGGACATCAACGTCAACCTGATCGTCGGCGCGTGCGGCAACAACGTCGGCGTTCTGGGCGCGGCAGTGCCGGTGCTGTCCCCGCAGATCACCGAGACCTGCGCGGCAGGCGGCATCGACGACTGACGTCGTAAAACGTGAAATGGCCGGGAACCACGGGTTCCCGGCCATTTTCGTGTGCGCTCAAGAGCCGAATCGGCGGTGCCTGATGGCGTAGTCACGCAATGCGCGCAGGAAGTCGGTGCGCCGGAAGTCGGGCCAATAGGCCTCGCAGAACCACATCTCCGAGTGGGCGGACTGCCAGAGCAGGAAGCCGGACATCCGCTGCTCGCCGGACGTACGGATGACCAGGTCAGGGTCGGGCTGGCCGGACGTGTAGAGATGCTCGGCGATGTGGTCGACGCTGAGGACCTCGGCCAGCTCCTCGATGGACGTGCCCTGCTCGGCGTGGGTCTGCAGCAGTTTGCGGACGGCGTCCGCGATCTCCTGGCGCCCGCCGTAACCCACTGCGGCGTTCACCACCAGGCCGGATCGCCCCTTGGTCCGCGCCGCCGCGGCCGTCAACCGGTCGGCGGTCTCCGGCGGCAGGATGTCCAAAGCACCGAGGATCTGCAGCTGCCACGGCAACTCCGGCTCGGCCAGCTCGTCGACGACGTCGCCGATGATCTCCAGCAGCGGCACGATCTCGGACTCCGGGCGGTTGAGGTTGTCCGTGGACAGCAGCCACAGCGTGACGACCTCGATGCCGGACTCCTGGCACCACTCGAGCAGCTTCGCGATCTTCGCGGCGCCGACCCGGTGCCCGTCCGCGACGTCGGTGAACCCGGCGGCACGTGCCCACCTGCGGTTGCCGTCCAGCATCAGGCCGATGTGCCTCGGCCGCCGCTTCAGGCCCTTCACCTGCGCCGACAGCCGCGCCTCATACAGGCGGTACACGATGTCCGCGACACGCCTTCTGATCCAACTCCGACGATCCACGACGACCGAGGGTACTGCGTTTGATTGTCCTCGCTTCGCTCGGACGGGCTTGGCCGCCACAGCCGACCGATACCGCGCAGCGCCCTCCGACGCCGTGGGCGGGGCGGCGTCGGGCGTGTTGCGGTGCGTAAATGACCGGCGCGACCAAGCCTGGGTAAGCGTGTCGTGGCCCCGGTCGGTAGCGCAGCCATGCCGATCAGGCCAGGGATCTGTGGCCTATGCCTCACACGCATCCGTTGTCGCACAGCGTAAAGCTAAGAGTTCTCTGTGGAACCAGGGCTAGGCCTTTGGCGCGGGGTAACGCCTCCCGTAGCCTTGTTACTCGTGACCGCAGCGACACTCGACCGGCCCACACCTGCCGACAAGCCGAGCATGCGGGGGAAGCTCCACTTCTGGTCATTCTTCGTCTCGATCGCCACCGGCGCCGCGCTGATCTCGCTCGCGGCGTTGACGGTATCGGCAATGGCCGCCCTCGCGACATCGATTTACGGCGCCACGGTGCTCGGCCTATTCGGCGTGAGCGCCCTGTACCACCGCACATGGTGGGAGAACGAGCGCACCCGGGCATGGATGAAGCGCCTCGACCACTCGATGATCTTCTTGTTCATCGCGGGGACGTACACCCCCTTCTCGCTGCTGGCGATGCCGCGCGACACAGGCCTGGTCGTCCTCGCGGTGGTCTGGGGCGGCGCGTTCGCGGGCGTGGCGCTGAAACTCATCTGGCCACACGCCCCCCGATGGCTGGGCACGCCGATCTACATCGCGCTGGGCTGGGTCGCCGTCTTCGTCCTCCCGGACCTGCTCACCCACGCCGGCGTCGCCGCACTCGTCCTGATCCTCGCAGGCGGCCTGCTGTACACGGTGGGTGCGGTGTTCTACGCGACGAAGTGGCCCAACCCGTGGCCCGGCCACTTCGGCCACCACGAGTTCTTCCACGCGGCGACCATCCTCGCGGCGATTTGTCATTACATCGCGATCTGGCTCGCGATGTACCCGTAGCCCCACGTCGAAGGCCCGTCACCGGAAGCTGGGTGACGGGCCTTTGTCCTGAGATCACACGATCAGTCGTTCATGAACCAGTACTGGTCGCTGTAATCCAGGTTGCACGGTGAGAGGAAGACGTGGCCGTTGGGATGCGCGGCCAGGCAGCGCTCCGTGTAGTACGCGTTCTCCCACATACCCCACTGACCCCGGTACGGACGCCAACGCGCATCGAGGTAGTTCTCGCACCCGTAGTAGGTGAACACACTGCCATCCGCGCGCGCGGTAAGGCAGCCTTGCAGGTACAGGCTCTGGATCCGGTACCCGTTGTTCCAGTTGACGACGTCCCACCTCTGGTCGATGTACTTTTCGGTGCTGCACTTGCTGTACGCGAAAACGTACGGTTCGTGGGTCGCGAGGCAGTAGCCGGTCATCTGGGGTCCGGCGTTGAACAACCTCCCCGCGGCAGCCGATGCCGGTGAGGCGATGAAAAGCATCGACGCCACAACGGTGATACCCATGAAGAACGCAGTGAACTTCCGACGCCGCACTTGTTCCCCCTGACAGGAATTTTTCGGTCGTGCCCGCCTTGGCCGGGACCGGGCGAACGTAGCCAGGAGTCACATAGGCGGACAATCCGCTTCAGTCCTCCCTGAAACCTGTCTGGACAAAGGTTCTGCGTCGGCGCTTCAAAGCGCGCCGGTAACCGTCGGGCGTGGTAAGCAGAGGTATGGCCCGGATCGACCACTATCTTGAGGCGCACGCTCCTCAGGCGAACACCATCGTCGTGGGCGTCAGCGTCTTCGCACTCGACGAGGGTGGGCGCCTTCTCATCATCCGGCGCAAGGACACCAACCTCTGCCACCTTCCTGGTGGTGTGCAGCGGGTTGGCGAGACCGTCGCAAGCGCTGCCGTCCGGCAGACCAAGGCGGAGACCGGGATCGACGTCGAGATCACCGGGCTCATCGGCATCTACTCCGATCCCGAGCACGTCATCGAGTACGGCCCCGGCGACGTGCGGCAGGAGTTCTCGATCTGCTTCCGGGCTCGGCCGGTCGGCGGCGAGCCGCGTCCTGCGGGTGAGAGCAAGGCCGCCGAGTGGGTGGAGGAGTCGCTCCTCTACGAGCTGCCCATCCACCCCGCGACTCGGCTGCGCATTCAGCATGGCTTCGACGAGCGGGCCGAGCCCTACTTCTCATAGGACCAGCGACGGGTCTGAGACCAACGCGATGAGCTGTTCCTCATTGAGCGGCAACGTTGAACGTGCTTCGTTGTGCACGATGGTCAGGCCCCGGCCTGGCCGGTAGTACGCCGCGCCGCGCCGCTCTGCCGTTGGCTTTTCCAGATACAGCGTGCCGCCGTCGGGCTTCTTTTGTGGCGGTTCCGTGCTGAACTTGGACAGGTACATGTTCAGGCCGCGCTCCGCAGTCTCCGGAATTCGGACCTCTATCGAGAAACCGTCGCGGTATCCGACCACGATGAGCCTGATGTTGTACTCCTCGTGGACGTCTATCTTCACGTCTTTCGCGTCGGGCACGAGGCGGGTCATGATCGACCGCACTGTGGTCGCCAACGGGTGGGTTCGCGGGCTCGATGTCGTCGTAACCGCCGGGACGAGGGGCAAGCCGCTGGAGGCGTTTCCGTAGATCAGGGTCGCCACGGCCATTGCGGCTACGACCAGGGTGCCCGCGCTGGTCGCCAGGATCGCCCTGCGGGTGCGCAAGCGTTTGGCGGCACGGCCGGCGACCTCGTCGGGGTCGAAACCGAGCTTCGGCTCGGCCAGTTCGAGCCTGCGCAGACCTTCGATGATTTCCCGCTCGTCCATCACAGGCTCCTTTCCAGTTGCCCGACGAGTTCGCGCAATGCCTCCAGGCCACGGGAGGCCTGGCTTTTCACCGTCCCCTCCGAGCACTTCAACACCGTCGCCACCTCGGCGATCGACAAGTCCATGCAATACCGCAGCACCACCACGGCCCGCTGTTTCGGAGCAAGCGAAAGCAGCGCCTTCAGCAGCGTTTCGGAAATACCCGCGGGGGCATCGACCTGCGAGCGATCTGGAACGACCCCGTCACGATTTTCCCTACGGCGCCAGGGTTTTCGTTGTTCGTCCAGCCAGCAGCGCAGCAGTACCTGGCGCGCGTAGTTGTCGGCTGCCGGGCTGTCGGCGACACGGCTCCACGCGCGATAGAGCTTCATCAGCGCCGTCTGCACGAGATCCTCGGCCAGGTGCCAATCCCCGCACAGCAGGTACGCCGTTCGCCGCAACGACAACGTCTTCGCGCGGGCGAACTCGTGGAAGTCCATCCACCCCTCCTCGCATGTCACCCACTACCTACGGAGCGGGTGGCCGGAGAAGTTGCTTCGCCAAGGTGGCCTTGAGCCAGTCCTCGTACTCCTGGTACGACCAGCCGCCTTGGTCCACCAGGACGTCACAGACCTCGTCGGTCGACAACGCGACCGCGATGTCGGCGGCTCGTTCGCGCGGGAGGCCCAGCGCGCCAAGGGTTTCAATGCGTTCGAGGATCGAGAGAGCGCCCAGACGGCGACGCCGGTGGCCTTCGGCGAGAACCGCCGCCGCGTCCACGGCCGCGCCGGATCGCATGATCTTGATGATGTCGCCGCAGCGTTCCCTGATCTGACGGGCGATCTTCGCCAGCAGGCCGACCAGTTCCACCGGGTCGTCGATGGAGTCGCGGAAGGCGAAGAGTTCGACGACGCCCGCCTCATGATCGAGCAGGTCCGGCATACCGGCGAGCACGCCGGCCTTCGAGCCGTAGGTGGCGTACACGGTCTGCAGCGCGACGCCCGCCCGTTGCGCGAGCAGACGGACGGGCGTGTTCGCGTAGCCGCGTTCGGCGAACAGTTCACGCGCCGCACGCAAGATCGTGTGTTTGGTCAAGGCTTCCCGCTGCTCACGGAGCCGGACCACGCCAGGAAGCACCTCGTCCACGATCCGGTACTCTAGTCAGTAGAACGTTGTTCTAGTGAGCAGAACAGGGGTCTAGCCATGGTCACGTGGATCAATTGCTTCGAGGTGCCCGACGGGCAGCAGGACCGGTTCTTCGCGGTCTGGCGGGAGATGGCCGTCGGGCACTTCAAGACGAAGCCCGGGTTCGTGAACTATCGGATGTATCGGGCGCGCAACCCCGAAGGACGGTTCCAGTTCGTCAACGTCACCCAGTGGGAGTCGGCCGAGCACATCGCGGCGGCCCACGACGAGCGATTCCGCGAACTGTTGCGCAACCCGGAAATCGCCGACGTCGTGGCCTCACCCGGGATGTTCGACCTGGTGGACGAGGGCTGACTCAGGCCTCGAACTCGGGCCCCTTGGCCCGCAGGTCGTCCACCTTGGACATCGCCTCGCGCAGTTCGGCGAGCCACGCGTCGGCGTGCTCGCCGACCAGGCGCACCGCCCACGCCAGTGCTTCCGAACGCGACCGGGCCACACCCGCGTCGACCAGCGTGTCCAGGATCAGCCGCTCTGGCTGCCGCAACCTGGTCATCACCGGCGCGGACAGCGTCGTGAACAGCTCCTCCGTCGAGCCGACGCGAGCGCCCCACGCGACCTTGCGGCCGTAGCGGTGCTCGGCCTGCCTGGCGATGTCGATCCGCTCGTCCCTGGTCTCCTCGCGGAACCGGCTGATCCGGCCGGCTTCGGCGGACGCGCGGGCCGCGTCGTCCTCGAATTCGCCTTCGACCGGCGCCAGCGTGCCGACGATGATGATCTCTTCACGGTCGACCGTGACCGTCGGCGGCTCGGTGAACCAGCCGTCAGGCAACCGTCCGGCGAACCATGCGGACGCGTCGTCCGCGGACGGCAGATCCGACTGTTGCCACCCGCCACGGCCCTTGAAGCCGCCGCGCCCGTGCCAGCCACCACGTCCCATGTGTCGTACTCCAAACATGCGCAGCTCCTTGATTACATGATTACACCACTACTCAAGCTACGCGTGTAGACCTGAAGACGACAGGGACGTTCTCTCTCAGCTGAGCGCCGCGACGAGCTCCTCCACCGAGGTCACCGGGCGGTCGCAGACATACCCATGGCACACGTAGGCAGCTGGCTGTCCGTCGACCAACGGACGGTCGGTGAGCAACGGCGACGAGTCCGGCTCGCCCGCGAGTACGACGGCGCCACCGTGCGCCTTATGCACGGCTGCGGCGAGCAGCGCAGGACTGTCCCCGACGATCGCCACCTGAACCGGGCCCTGAGCCAACGCCTCGGCCACGCCCAACCAGTGCCCGGCGAACCTCGGCGCCCGCGCGGCAAGCAGTCCGGCTCGGGAAACGGCCTGCTCAGCAGCCTCGCGGTAGATGCTCGCGCGTTCGTGCCCGACCAGCGCGGAGGCCGTGAGCAGCGCGGACGCCAACGCCGACGCACCGGACGGGCTGGCGTTGTCGGACGGATCCGCGGGCCGGTGCACCAGGGTCTCGGCGTCCTCAGCCGTGTCGAAGAAGGCACCGACGTTGTCCGGGTCCGCGAACCGCGACAACGCGTCGTCGAGCAACGAGACTGCGGCGTCCAGCCAACGCTTCTCCCCCGTCGCCTGGTGCAAAGCGAGAAGGCCTTCGGCGAGGCACGCGTAGTCCTCCAGCACTCCGGCAGACGTTCCCACCTGGCCGTCACGCGATGTCCGCCGCAAACGACTGTCCACGAGGTGCAGCGTCAACAGCAGATCCGCGGCCCGGCTGGCCGCCTCGATCCACTCCGAGCGCGCGAAGTACACGCCTGCCTGGGCCAACGCCGTGATCGCGAGCCCGTTCCACGCGGCCACGACCTTGTCGTCCCGGCCGGGCTGCGGCCGGTTTGCCCGGACAGCCGACAGCCGTGACCGGACGCTCTCGAAGCGCTCGAGATCGTCGGGGTCCTCAAGCAGCTGGAGGGTGGACGTGCCGTGCTCGAACGTGCCTTCCGGCGTCACACGGAACAACGTGGCGGCCCAAGCGCCGTCTTCTTCGCCGAGCACCTCGGTCAGCTGAGCCGGAGTCCAGACATACGTCAGCCCTTCCACGCCGTCGGTGTCCGCGTCGAGCGACGACGCGAAGCCGCCTTCGGGCGTACCGAGGTCCCTGATCAGGAATTCCGCCGTCTCGACGGCGACCCGGCGATACGTCGGACTGTCGGTCAGCCTGGCCAGATGGGCGTACGCGCCGAGCAGCAAAGCGTTGTCGTACAACATCTTCTCGAAGTGTGGCACCACCCACGAAGCGTCCACACTGTACCGGGCGAACCCGCCAGCGAGTTGGTCGTAGATACCACCACCCGCCATCGCGTCAGCCGTAGCCTCCACAATGGACAAGGCTTCAACCGATCCGGTTCGCTCGTGGTGCCGGATCAGGAACTCCAGCACCATGGACGGCGGGAACTTCGGCGCGCCACCGAATCCGCCGTTGCGCCGGTCGAAATCACCGAGCAACGAGGCAACGGCGCCATCCAGCACCGCATTGTCCACAGCGGACGACGGCAGCGCAGCGGAATGCCTGGCAAGCGAGGCAACGAGCTTGCCAGCGGCCGTGCGCACCTCGTCGGCCCGCTGGTCCCACGCTTCCACGATCGCGGCAAGCAACTGCTTGAACGACGGCATGCCACCTTGAGGGCGAGGCGGATAGTAAGTGCCGCAATGGAACGGCTCACCCGACGGAGTCAGGAAGCACGTCATCGGCCAGCCACCCTGCCCGGTCATCGCCTGGGTGGCCGTCATGTAGACCGCGTCGACGTCCGGACGTTCCTCACGGTCCACTTTGATGTTGACGAAGTGCCGGTTCATCAGCGCGGCGGTGTCGTCGTCCTCGAACGACTCGTGCGCCATCACATGGCACCAGTGGCACGCGGCGTAACCGATCGAGAGCAGCACGGGCACATCGCGGTCCGCCGCCTCGGCGAACGCTTCGGGGCACCACGGCCACCAGTCGACCGGGTTGCCGGCGTGCTGCAGCAGGTACGGGCTCGTGGCCTCGGCCAATCGATTCGCCATGTCCCCACCCTAGTTCCGGAAACCAGATGAAGGGTGACGACGGATGCGGGACACTCACGCGGTGCTGCTGACCATGACCACGACGCATCGTCCCGCGACCGACCTCGGCTTCTTGCTGCACAAGCATCCCGAGAAGGCGCAATCCTTCCCTGTCGCGGCCGGCATGGCACACGTCTTCTACCCCACGGCCCGCGAGGACGAGTGCACCGCGGCGCTACTGCTGGACATCGACCCGATCGAGCTGGTCCGCGGCCGGTACGACCGGGCTTTCACGCTGAACCAGTACGTCAACGACCGCCCGTACGCGGCCGGATCGATGATGGCGGTCGCGCTGAGCTCGGTGTTCAAGACCGCGATGAACGGGGTGCTGAAGTCCCGCCCGCAGCTCGCCGGCACGGCCATCCCGCTGAAGATCCACATCCCGGCTGTGCCGTCGCGCGGCGGTCCTGACCTGGTCGTCAAGCTGTTCGAACCGCTCGGCTGGCAGGTGGAGGCGAAGACTGTCCCGCTGGACCCACAGTTCCCGCAATGGGGTCAGTCGCCGTACATCGACTTGCGGCTGACGGGTACGCACCGGCTTTCCGAGGCGCTACGGCACCTGTACGTGCTGTTGCCGGTGCTGGACAACGCGAAGCACTACTGGGTGACCGAGGAGGAGATCACCAAGCTGCTGCGGGCCGGCGAAGGCTGGCTGGCCGATCACCCGTCCCGGGAGCTGATCAGCCAGCGGTACCTCAAGCACCGCAGGGGCTACGTACGGCTGGCGCTGAGTCGTCTCGCGGAAGCGGACGAATCTGACGAGGAGGAGCTCGACAACGCCCTCGACGCGCCGGTCGTCGAGGAGGAGCCGGATCGTCCCGTGCCACTTTCTTTGCAGCGCAGGGAAAGTGTTGTCGCGGTGCTGAAGGCCGCCGGCGCGCACCGGGTTCTCGACCTCGGGTGCGGTGGTGGCGCCTTGCTGCGCGACCTGATCAAGGAACCGTCGTTCACCGAGATCGTCGGCGTGGACGTCTCCGCGCGTGCACTGGAAGTCGCCGCGCGCCGATTCGAGCGGACGCCGGAGCGAGTGCGTAATCGGTTGACACTGAGGCAATCCGCCTTGACCTATGTGGACAAGTCGCTGGCAGGGTACGACGCTGCCGTGCTGATGGAGGTGATCGAGCACCTCGACGAGCCGCGGCTGCCCGCGTTGGAGCGCAGCGTGTTCGGCGAGGCGCGCCCGGGAACGGTAGTCGTCACAACACCGAATGTTGAATACAACGTTCGGTTTCCGACGCTGCCCGTGGGCAAGATGCGCCATTCGGACCACCGTTTCGAGTGGACTCGCGCCCAGTTCCGCGCGTGGGCTGACAGCGTTGCCGAACGCTACGACTACCGCGTCCGTTACCTCCCGGTCGGCCAGGACGACCCGGAAGTCGGTCCGCCGACCCAGCTAGCCGTGTTCGAGGTGTCCCGATGAAACTGTCCATTCCAGACATGGCACTGGTCGTGCTCGTCGGCGCGTCCGGTTCGGGCAAGTCCACGTTCGCGCACAACCACTTCAAGTCCACTCAGGTGCTGTCGAGTGACTACTTCCGCGGCTTGGTCGCGGACGACGAAAACGACCAGACTGCTTCGGGCCCGGCGTTCGAGGCACTGCACTTCGTCGCCGAGAAGCGAATGGCGGCAGGCAAAGTGACGGTGATCGACGCGACGAACGTGCAGCGGTCGTCGCGCGGACAGCTGGTGGCGCTGGCCAAGAAGCACCACGTCCTGCCGGTCGCGATCGTGCTCGACATGCCCGAAAGCCTGTGCGTCGAACGCAATGCGGCACGGCCGGACCGCGACTTCGGCGCCCATGTGATCCGACGGCACCGCAATGAGTTGCGAAAGTCGTTGCGAGGCCTGGAGAAGGAAGGCTTCAAGCGGGTGTACGTAATGCGTACGCCGGAAGAAGTCGAGGCAGCGCAGATCGAGATCGAGCCGCTGATGAACGACAGGCGCTCGGAGACCGGCCCGTTCGACGTGATCGGCGACGTGCACGGCTGCCGCGCGGAACTGGAGGAACTGCTCGAAAAGCTGGGATACGTACTCGACCGGGACGCCGAAGGCCGCCCGGTCGGCGCCGCACACCCATCGGGACGTCGCGCCGTGTTCGTCGGCGACCTGGTTGACCGTGGGCCGGACACTCCTGGCGTACTGCGTCTGGTGATGGGGATGGTCGACGCGGGCAATGCCTTGTGTGTCTGCGGAAACCACGAACAGAAGCTGGTGCGCGCGTTGCGCGGCCGCAATGTCCGTATCTCACACGGCCTCGAAGAGTCGCTGGAACAACTGGCTGCCGAGAGCGACGATTTCCGCAAGCGCGCGGAGGTCTTCTGCGGTGGACTCATCGCGCACTACGTACTCGATGAAGGCAAGCTAGTCGTCTCGCACGCAGGCTTGCCAGAGAACTACCACGGCCGCGCGTCGAGCGCAGTGCGAAGCTTCGCGCTATACGGCGACACCACAGGCGAGACGGACGAATACGGTTTGCCGGTGCGATACCCCTGGGCACAGGACTACCGAGGCCGCGCCATGGTCCTGTATGGACACACACCGACCCCGGTCGCCGAGTGGATCAACGGAACCATGTGCCTGGACACCGGATGCGTGTTCGGTGGACGGCTCACCGCACTGCGCTACCCGGAGCGGGAAGTCGTTTCCGTTGCCGCACACAAGGTCTGGTATGAGCCGGTCAAGCCGTTGGTGTCTCCGACCGCCCAGCGAGACCCGGACGTACTCGACCTCACTGACGTGACAGGCCGACGCATTGTCGAAACAGAGCACCACGGTCGCGTGTCGGTCCGTGAGGAGCAGGCCGCGGCAGCGCTGGAGGTGATGAGCCGGTTCGCAGTCGACCCGCGCTGGCTGCTGTACCTCCCGCCAACGATGAGCCCAGTGGCCACCTCGCACCTTCCAGACGTGCTCGAGCACCCAGCCGAGGCATTCTCCGGATACCGCGCTGAGGGAGTCGAGTCCGTTGTGTGCGAAGAAAAGCACATGGGTTCACGCGCGGTCGTATTGGTATGCCGCGATTCCGGTGCCTCACGGTTCGGCATCGACGGCGGCGGCGCGGTGTACACACGCACTGGCCGGTCGTTCTTCGACCCAGACCTGACCGAGCAGTTGCTTGAACGGGTCCGGACAGCATGCGCCGGACTCTGGGAGGAACTGAACACCGACTGGCTGCTGTTCGACGCGGAACTGATGCCGTGGAGCGCAAAAGCCTCGGGACTGATCACCCAGCAGTACGCACCCGTCGGCGCGGCCTCATCGGCGGCACTTACGGCATCGCTCGACGCGCTGAACTCGGCCGCAGACCGCGGGATCGATGTGGGCGCATTGCTGGCTTCGACACGATCCCGTGCCGCCAACGCGGACGGATACCGCTCTGCGTATCGCAGGTACTGCTGGCCAGTCGATGGGCTTGACGGCGTCCGACTGGCGCCGTTCCAACTGCTCGCCGCCGAGGGACGATCGTTCGCGACCTCGCCGCACTCCTGGCACTTGGCCATCGCCGACCGGCTTGTCGCGGCAGACGCTTCGCTCTTCGCGCCGACCAAGCGTTTGTACGTGGACACGACTTCCGAGGAATCCGTGGCCGAGGGCATCGCCTGGTGGGAGGAGATGACCGGCGCGGGAGGCGAAGGCATGGTGGTCAAACCAGCCGCGAACCTGGTCCGCGGCCCCAAATGGCTGGTCCAGCCGGGCATGAAGGTGCGTGGCCGGGAGTACCTGCGAATCATCTACGGCCCGGACTACACCGAGCCACAACACCTCAAGCGGCTCAAGCAGCGCAGCCTGGGCCGTAAACGCTCACTCGCCGGCCGCGAGTACGCGCTCGGCCTGGAGGCTTTGGACCGGGTTGCGCGCGGTGAGCCACTTTGGCGCGTGCACGAATGCGTTTTCGCCGTGCTCGCCCTGGAATCCGAACCAGTGGACCCACGGCTCTAGGCGCCACGTGGTGGCTGCAGTGCGCAGCCACCACCAAGGCGCTGTCCAGGACAGGGTCGCCGCTTGGGCGGGAAGGTGATTTCCTGGTGCGGGAGCACAGGGGTGGCTCCTTGGGTGCGGCAGCTCTTCCAATGCGGCGGTACAGGGATGGTCTCTTCTGGTGCTGCGGCGTTCCGGCGCGGCGGCCAGGGGCGGCTTTCCGGTGCGGTAGCACAGGGGTGGGCTTCGTGGGTGTTTCCTCCGGTATGGCCTGGGCTTGTCCAACCACGGGGTGTCAGGAGGTCGGCCTACGCGACCCAGCCCCGTGCGGAAGCGATACCGACTTCTTGACGCACCGTGGTTCCGTCAGGCAGGCCGTACCGGAGGGAACACACACGCCCACCAAACAACGGGGAAATGCAAGCTGAAAGCCCCCTTCCTCTGGGTGGCCTCCCTGCCATTCTTTTCCAGGAGCCCGGAACCAAAACCTTCACGGAGACCGAGCCGCCACGTCACAGTCCTGACCTGGCCGATATGCCCCGACCTCCACACCCCAGAAAAAGAACATCCCCCACCACTCCCGGGGGGCGACCCCGACGCCATTCTACCGGGGGTATGGGCTGGTCAAGGGGGTTACCGGGTGGTTGTGGACAACCAGATTTGCCGATGATCCCTTTGCCTCGTTTCTCCGGTGCATCCCGCATCGGAGCATCGGAGACCAGTGGCGGAACGGGCTGCGTATTCGCGTGGGTAGGTCAAGGTGTCAGCGCCGGACGGCGGCCCGGTCAACGCACAGCTACACCCTCACCAACCAGCAGCGGGACTCCAACCGCCGCCATCCCGGAGGCGACCCCGACGCCAGTCCATCGGGGTCGTGGACAACCAGGTTCGCGGACAGCCCGTCGGTCAGGAGGCGCCGTTCTTCTGCTCTTCGGGCTTCTCGACCGGGGCGACTTCTTTTTCCGGGGCTTCGTGCTTGCCCGCCGGCGGGTCGAAGCTGGCCGGGACGCGCCTGAGGTGCTTGGTCATCGAACGGGCCAGGAACACCACTGCGACGAGGAACACCAGGAGTACCAGCAGGCCGACCGGGGAGGACTTGCCGAAGTCCTCCCCGCGGCCGCCGGGGTCGTCGGGCATGGGTGGCGGCTGCGCCACCATTGCCGTGAAGGTCATGCGGTCACCTTCTCGTTGATGCCGGTGAACAGGTCGTCCTCCGGCAGAGTCGTGTCCACCAGCGAGCGGGCCAGTTCGTACTCCTCGAACGGCCACACCTCCTGCTGGATCTCCAAGGGTATGAAGAACCAGCGGCTGTTGGGGTCGATCTGGGTCGCGTGCGCCCGCAACGCATCGTCCCTGACGGGGAAGTACTCGCCGCACTCGACCCGGCTGGTGACCCGGTCGGCGTTGTCCGGCTTGTCCGGATCCCACTTCTCCAGCCACTCGGTGTACGGCGACTCCAGGCCGCGCTCGAGCATCGCGTCGTGCATCGCTTGCAGGCGCTTACGGGAGAAGCCGTGCGAGTAGTACAGCTTCAACGGCGTCCACGGATCGCCTGCAGACGGGAACCGGTCCGGGTCGCCCGCGGCGTCGAAGGCCGCCACCGAGACCTCGTGGCACTTGATGTGGTCGGGGTGCGGATAGCCGCCGTTCTCGTCGTACGTGACGATCACGTGCGGGCGCCACTCGCGCACTACCTCGACCAGTTTCTCGGCCGCCTCCTCGAGCGGGACGAGCGCGAAGCACCCGTCCGGCAGGGGCGGCATCGGGTCGCCTTCCGGCAGGCCCGAGTCGACGTAG
Organism: Kibdelosporangium aridum; assembly: GCF_900176515.1. GTDB lineage: Bacteria > Actinomycetota > Actinomycetes > Mycobacteriales > Pseudonocardiaceae > Kibdelosporangium > Kibdelosporangium aridum. Next base: position 439,604 of record NZ_FWXV01000004.1, on the reverse strand, counting down.
CCGAGCCAGCGGTGCTGGACGCCGAGGATGCGCGCGGCCTCGGCCATCTCCTGCCGTCTGAACTCAGTCATGTTCTCCAGCACGTCCGGCCGGTCCATGGCCGGGTTGAGAATGCTGCCGCGCTCCCCACCGGTCAGCGTGACCACCATGACCTCGTGCCCCTCAGCCACGTACCTGGCCATGGTCGCGGCACCCTTGCTCGATTCGTCGTCCGGGTGTGCGTGTACCGCCATCAAACGCAGCTTCTCCGCCATGGTCCCTCTCTCGTGTACCCCGCGTGCCAGTCCCCCAGGCCCCCACGGATACTCGACAAGTACGCGCCCTACATTGTTCCCGTGGGGACTACAGCGCTGATCAGGAGACCCTGAATTGGAGAGCCGCGTCACCCTTCCGGAGGGCCGTTATGGCTCCTCACGAGCCCGGCCGCTCGCGCGCCGGTGGAAATGGGTGTTGACCGGCGTGGGTCTGTTACTCGCTGTAGCCATCGCCTTCGTCGCGTACCGCAACCTCGGCTCCGCTCCGATCGAGTCGGAGAGCACGGCGTTCAGCCCGGTTGGCGCCGACGCGGTCCGGATCACGTTCACAGTGACCAGAGACGAGCCCTCCCGGGCAGCCGTGTGCGTGGTGCGGGCACGGGTGCTCGACGGATCGGAGGGCGGCCGCAAGGAAGTACTCATCCCACCAGGTGAGAGCACGATTTCCACTGTGATCAAAAGCTCCGGCGAACCGGTCACGGCGGACGTGTTCGGGTGCTCGTACCAGGTCCCGCCATATCTGTCCACGGAGGCGCGGCCAACGGAGTGAAACCTAAGCCGAGAGGCGACAAATCGGACATTTCGGAAACGTGATCACTACTGATCGTGTTATCCTCTTATACCGGCACGGCCCCTGGCGGGCCGTGTTTTGACGTTCCGGCCCCTACGGGTACGGAAACCACCGACCCGCATCCGCGGGATCCGGGAGCAAGACGAGGAGTTGGTGACCGTGAGCGATAGCAAGGTGACCTGGCTGACGCAGGAAGCCTACAACCGCCTCAAGCAGGAGCTTGACGAGGCGATCGAGAACCGCCCGGTCATCGCCGCGAAGATCAACGCCAGCCGGGAAGAGGGCGACCTCAAGGAGAACGGCGGTTACCACGCGGCACGCGAGGAGCAGGGGCAAGCCGAGGCACGGATCCGGCACCTCCAAGAGCTGCTGCGCAACGCCAAGGTGGGTGAGGCGCCCGCAAACGACGGTTTGGCCGAGCCCGGCAAGGTGCTCACGATCCGATACGAAGGCGACGAAGAAGAAGAGCAGTTCCTGCTGGCCACGCGCGAGGAAGGCGCGGAGGGCGACCTCGACGTGTTCTCCCCCGAGTCCCCGCTCGGCCGCGCCCTGCTCGGCGCCAAGGAAGGCGAGACCCGGGAGTACGAGCTGCCCAGCGGCGCCTCCCAGAAGGTCACCCTGATCAAGGCGGTTCCGTACAGCGCCTGACAGACGCATCCAAGTGGGCACGGAAATCGGCCGTGCCCACTTTGGCGTGCCCGGGTGCGGGGATTCTTGGAGCTTGGACCGTACGAACGGTCCGCTCGCAAATCTGGTTGTCCACAACCGCCCGGTAACCCCCTTGACCAGCCCATACCCCCGATAGAATGGCGTCGGGGTCGCCCCCCGGGAGTGGTGGGGGATGTTCTTTTTCTGGGGGGGTGGGGTTGTCGACTTCGGGCGGGTTGGCCAGGTCAGGACTGTGACGCGGCGGCTGGGTTTCTCCGTGACGCTCTTGTTTCGGGCTCTTGGAAAGGATTGCAGGGAGGCCACCCAGAGGGAGTGGGCTTTCAGCTTGCATTTTCCCCTTGGTTTGGGTGGCGCGGGCGTCCCCTCCGGTACGGCCTGCCTGACGGAACCACGGTGCGTCAAGAGGTCGGTATAGCCGCCGCTGCGGGCTGGGTCGCGTAGGCCGACCTCCTGACACCCCGTGGTTGGACAAGCCCAGGCCATACCGGAGGGAACACCCACGAAGCCCACCCCTGTGCTACCGCACCGGAAAAGCCACCCCTAGCCTGCCTGCCACACCGGAAGAACCACTCCTCCGCCGCCGCACCGAAAAGCTTCGGCACCAGAAGAGCCATCCCTGTGCCCCGCACCGGAACCACGACAAGGACCTGACAGCGCTGCGGCGACTGACGTTGACGCAACCCTCCCGGAAGTGGCGTAACGGATTCGGCCTTGTCAGGACTGCGTCTGGGCGACTCGTTCGAGCAGGGGGCGGGAGCGGAGCGGGATTGGCGTGGACAAGGCGATTGACGTCGACATCCGCTGCACCCCTGCGACGTTCACCACCTCGTCGATCACGCGTTGGAGGTCTTCGTTCGACCTCGCGACCATCCTGACCAGCAGGTCTCCTTGGCCGGTTGTCGCGTGTACCTCGCATACCTCGTCGATGGACGCCAGGCCTTCGGTGACCGGACCGCGGTATCCCTGGGCGATCTCCACGACTGCGAACGCTGTCAGGCCGTAGCCCATCGCTTCGAGGCTCAGTTCTGGTGGGAATCCGGCAAGGACCCCGGTTTTGACGAGCCGGTCCAGCCTCGCCTGGACCGTTCCTCTTGCGACGCCGAGGCGGCGGGAGCACTCCAGGACGCCTAGCCGGGGCTCGTCGGTGAGCAACAGCAGCAGCCGGGCGTCCAGGGAGTCGATCGGATTTACTTCCACTCCTCGAACCCTAGGGTCACGTCGTGGTTCATGCGCTCGCCGTCGCCCAATCGCAGGTGGTCGACGGTGGGCGCGTATCCGCTGGCGATGACCGTGTACTCGCCGGGGCCTAGGTCGGTGACTTGGTAGCGGCCGTCGTCATCGGTTGTGGTCACGCTGACGACCGAACCGTCCTTGTCGACGACGGTGATGCGAGCCTCGGACACGGGTACGCCTCGGTGGTTACGTGCGACGCCGCACAACTCGGCGCCGCTGGTCAGCGATACGTCCTGACGGACCTCGCCAACCTCGGGCACGGCCAATGGCACGGCTGTCGGGCGGTATCCGGAGGCGTTGACGACGAGCGTGTACGCGCCTGCGCCGACGCTGGTGAACCGGTACGTGCCGTCGGACGCGCTGCGGTGTGATCCGATGACGTGGCCCGCGCGGTCTGTCAATGTCACCGTCGCGGCCTGGACTGGGCAGCCTGCACGTGCGGCACGGATGACGCCGGCTACTTCGCCTGCGCCGATCAACGTCAGGTCGACGACGATCGGTTGGGAGTCGAGCTTCAGGGATGACGCATACGGCTGGTGTCCTGGCGCTGAGGCGATGAGCACATAGGCGCCTTGGCCGGGTGCTTGCAGTTGGTATCGGCCGAAGGCGTCGGCGTTGCTGCGGGCCACTTGTTGGCCGGTGTGGTCGATCAACGTCAGGATCGCGCCGCCGACCGCTGTGCCGTCGCCGTTCTGGATCAGGCCGTGCACGGGTTGATGTCCGTTGGTCTGCACTGGCACTTCGGGCTTGACGTGCTTGCCGTGCGAGGGTTCGTCGAGCAGTGCCTCGCCGCCCTCGACCATCGCCGCCTGGATCGCGTTGCCGGTGCGCAGCGGGATTTCCTTGATGAACAAGGAAACTATGAACGCCAGCACCATCACGAACATCCCGGCGAGGAACACCATCTGGATCGAGTCGGTGAAGCCCTCGAGGAACGGCCTGGCCAGCCGCGCGTCGATCCTTTGCAGGAACGAGGAATCCTGCAGAACGTTGCCGACGCCGCCACCCTGCAACCCCTCGATCACCTGACGGTTGTCCGGGTTGGCGAGCACCGCCGGGTCAGTCAACGCGGCCTGGAACGAGGGCGTTGGCGCGATCCGTGTGAAGGCGTCGCGGATCTTGTCACCGACCGTGCTGAACAACACCGACAGGAACACCGCGACACCGATCGTGCCGCCCATCTGGCGGAAGAACGTGGCCGACGCGGTCGAAACGCCCATGTCACGCGGCGGCGCCGCATTCTGTGCCGCGATCGTCAGCGTCTGCATCGACAGGCCGAGACCGAGACCGAACACTCCCATGTAGACCATCGGCTGCCACAGTGGACTGTCCACTTCGATCGTGTAGAACAATCCCATTCCCGCGATCAGGAACAGGCTGCCGATGATCGGGAAGATCTTGTAGCAGCCGGTTTTCGCGGTGATCCGGCCGGAGATCAGCGAGGCGGTCATGATGCCGACCATCAGCGGCAGCATCAGCAGACCCGCCGAGGTCGGCGTCTCGCCCTTCACGATCTGCAGGTACTGCGGCACCATCGTGATCCCGCCGAACATGCCGACACCGAGGATCACGCCCGCAAGGATCACCATCGAGAACGTCGAATTGCGGAACAGCCGCAACGGGATCAGCGCCGCGTCCTTCATCCGCGTCTCGGTCAGCAGGAACATGATCAGGCCGACCGCGCCGACGATGTAGCAGAGGATCGCCCGCTCCGAGGCCCAGCCCCATTCCCGGCCCTGCTCGGCGATGATCAGCAACGGCACCACGCCGACCACCAGGAACAGCGCGCCGAACCAGTCGATCTTGTGGTCGTGCCGCTCGTGCGGCACGTTCAGCACCCGGGCCACCACGAACAGCGCGATGATCCCGATCGGCACGTTCACCAGGAACACCCAGCGCCAGCCGGTGATGTTCAGGATCTCCTGCTGCCCGGCCAGGAATCCGCCGAGCACCGGGCCGAGCACGCTGGACGTGCCGAACACGGCCATGAAGTAGCCCTGGTACTTGGCGCGCTCCCGCGGCGAGACGATGTCGGCGATGATCGTGAACGCCAGCGACATCAGACCACCGGCGCCAAGTCCTTGCAGCGCGCGGAAAGCCGCGAGCTGGTACATCGATTGCGAGAACGTACAGGCCAGCGAGCCGATCACGAACAACGAGATCGCCGTCAGGTAGAACGGCTTACGTCCATATATATCGGACAATTTGCCGTAGATCGGCGTGGTGATCGTGGAGGTGATCAGGTACGCGGTGGTCGCCCACGCCTGCAGGCTCAGCCCGTCGAGGTCGTCGGCGATCGTCCTGATCGACGTACCGACGATGGTCTGGTCCAGCGCGGCCAGGAACATGCCGAGCATCAGGCCGCTGAGGATCACCAGGATCTGGCGGTGTGACAGCTGTGCCGGCGGCGCCTGGTGCTGTTGCGCCACGGCGGTTTCGGTCATCGGACTTCCCCCAGGGGATGGTAGTTCTCGAAGTCTGTGTTGAGGCGGTCGAGCAGCATCACCAACGTGCGTCGTTCGCTCACGGGCCAGTCGGCGAGAACCGCCGCGATGTGCTTGGTCCGTTCCGCCCTTGCCCGGTCGAACGTGCCGCGCCCCGCGTCGGTGGCCACCAGCAGGCATGCCCTGCCATCCTCCGGGTCGGCTGTGCGCTCCACCAGGCCGTGCGCTACGAGCGCACTGGTCTGTCGGCTGACCGTCGATGTGTCGGAGTGCACGGCGTCCGCGAGCGCCGTGATCCGCTTCGGTCCCTCCCGGACCAGGTGCGCCAGAAGCGCGTACGCCGCTCGCTCGATGCCGTCGCCCGTCGCCTGCGAGAACTGGGCCTTGGCTCGTCCGACCATGGTCAGCAGCCGGACCAACTGATAACCCAGTTCCTCGGCGACAGCGAGGTCTTGTTCTTGGTCAGCCATGACCCGCGCTCCGCTACAAATGCTTGGTCTTTACAACTAGTTGCCTGACCCAAGCATTCGCTTGTTGTGCGCGCTATGCAAGTTGAGGAAGAGTGACGCTGGTCGTATTGCACAACATTTCCGGCGAACCCCGGTGCGCACTGGTCAGCTTGTACAGCGAATTTTCCAACACTTGCTCAAGTTGCAGGCCTAGGGCGATCCTGGCGGACATGACCGACATTCTTGGACGCCCTGAGGCGCAGCTGGATGACGTGAGCTTCGACCAGCTCAAGCAGCTGGTCGGCCTGGTGGACTACGACTCGGCCAAGGATCCGTTCCCGGTCAAGTCGATGGACGCGGTGGTGTTCGTCGTCGGCAACGCCACCCAGACGGCGTGGTTCTACCAGGCCGCGTTCGGGATGAGCCTGATCGCGTACTCCGGACCGGAGACGGGCAACCGGGACCACAAGTCCTATGTGCTCAAGTCGGGCTCAGCCCGGTTCGTGATCAACGGCGGTGTGGCGCCGGACAGCCCGCTGCTCGACCACCACCGCCGCCACGGTGACGGTGTCGTGGACCTCGCGCTCGAGGTCGGCGACGTCGACCAGTGCATCGAGCACGCCCGCAGCCAGGGCGCGACCGTGCTGGAAGAGCCGCACGACGTCGCCGACTCGTTCGGCACGGTGCGGATGGCCGCGATCGCGACCTACGGCGAGACCCGCCACACGCTGATCGACCGTTCCCGCTACACCGGCCCGTACCTGCCGGGCTACGTGGCCCGCGAGAGCACGGTCAAGCGACCGGAAGGCGCGCCCAAGCGCTTGTTCCAGGCCGTCGACCACTGCGTCGGCAACGTCGAACTGGGCAAGATGGACTATTGGGTCGAGTGGTACAACCGCGTGATGGGCTTCGTGAACATGGCGGAGTTCATCGGCGACGACATCGCCACGGACTACTCGGCACTGATGTCGAAGGTGGTGTCCAACGGCAACCACCGGGTGAAGTTCCCGCTCAACGAGCCCGCGATCGCGAAGCGCAAGTCGCAGATCGACGAGTACCTCGAGTTCTACGAGGGCGCCGGCGTGCAGCACATCGCGTTGGCCACCAACGACATCATCGCCACGGTCGAGGCGATGGCCGCGGCAGGCGTCGAGTTCCTGGAGACGCCGGACTCGTACTACGACGACCCGGAGCTCCGTGCCCGGATCGGCAAGGTGCGGGTGCCGATCGAGACGCTGAAGAAGCACCGGATCCTGGTCGACCGGGACGAGGACGGCTACCTGCTGCAGATCTTCACCAAGCCGATCGGTGACCGGCCGACGGTGTTCTACGAGCTGATTGAGCGGCACGGCTCGCTGGGCTTCGGCAAGGGCAACTTCAAGGCCTTGTTCGAGGCGATCGAGCGCGAGCAGGAGCGCCGAGGCAATCTGTAGCGGCGAGGCGCCATCAGTGCGGCCGAGGCAACCTGTAGCGGCAAGGCGCCACCACCACAGCCAAGGCAAGCTCTTGCGGCGAGCCACCACCACAGTCAAGGCAACCAGCAACACGAGGCGCCATCGGCTCGCCGAGGCAAGCTCAGAGACAGACTTGGCCTCGCGACCCTACGGCATGCCACCGACAGAAAACCGGATCCGAACTGAGCACCCCCCGATGGCCCAAAGTACCGGGAGGGTCTGACAAGACCGGCGGGAAGCTCCTCCCTGAGGAGTACTGAAAGGTGGCGTTTTCCCCTTGCGTGGCAGGGGAAAACGCCACCCCTCAGCATTTGACGACCTGGACCTGCCCCAAGTCCTTGGTCGCCTTCTGGCCGCCCGCGCCGACGACCACAACGGTCACGTCGGCGACGTGACCGGCGTACCTTTCCGGGAATGGCCCGACCTGGCTGTACCAGGTCTCGCCGATCCGGATCATCGGGATCGTCAGTGTCGTGTCCCGGATGTGCACGGTCATCTTCACCGATTCCACCCCGTCCGGGGCGTGCACGCCGACCTTGACGCGGGTTGACGATCGGCACCTGTCCCCGGTGCCGATCGTGCGGTGTTCGATCGCGTCCGGGCCCGCAACAATCGTTGGTGCCACAGCGTTTCGTGTCTGTGCCACGGGCGCCGGGGGCGGTGCGGCCTGTGCGGGTTTCGCTGGTGTCGAGGATGTCGAGCGGACCGCGGGCGGTGTTTCCACGACCGATGCGGCAGTTGCCGTTGGCTGGACGGGCATTTCAGGCTGCACGACCGGCGACGCGACTTGGCTCACCGTCGCGGGCATCGCCACGCCGGGTTCGACGATTTTGGTGTCCTGCGTGACGATCAGCGCACCGCCGATGGCCGCGGCGGCGACAACGGCGGCGACAGCGACCTTCTTCACCGTGAGCAATGTGCCCAGCAAGCCGATCGGCACCACGAAGATGGCTTTGCGGACGCCTTCCAGGGTGGCCGCTTTCCGTTCCCGGCACGACACGCATGTCCTGACATGCTTGTGGATCCGCGTGCACAACGTGCCATGCGGATCCGGTTTGCTGACTGCTTTCGCCACTTCCGGGCAGCGCATGGCGTCGTCCGTCGCGAGTGTCGCCGCGACGATCGCTTCACCGACGTGCTCGGCGAGGCGCTGGAACGTGACCCGCAGCGCGGACGGTTTGAGGTCCAGTTCCACGCACACTTCGTCCTCGGTCAGCACCCCGCCTTCGAGCGCCAGGTTGTACGCGAGCACTTCGAGTTGGCGCGGGGTCAACAGCGGCTTGGCCATTTCGATGAACCGCTTGGCGTCCAGTGAACTGGTCCGGCCGACCACTTCCTCCGAGGCCAGCTGGTCAAGCAGCTCCATCGCGTAGGACGCCGACCGCGGCGACCGCGCCTCGCTGCGGATCGCGTCCTTGGCCAGGTTGAGCGCCACGGTGGCGAGAAAGACCCGGGGATTCACGATCGGGTGCTTCGGCGGTCTGCGCTGCAGCTTCTCGAAGATGGCCTGCACCAGGTCCTCCGCGTCGTGCTGGTTGCCGACGCGCTTCTGGCAGTACGCCAGCAGCCATGCCCGGTTCTGCTGGCACAGCAAAGTCAACTCCGCGCGACTCAGCCGACGGGGAATCCCGATGTCGTAAATCTCAGCAGTCACATACAGAAGGACGCACGGCAGACCCAGATCAGAACACCGGACGGCCAGGTTCGCCGGAAGGCGTTACGCCCGCCACGACCGGGCGACACTTCCGACTACGTCCCGTTATCGCGAGGGTCTCGATAGCCTGACAGTCATGTTCTTGTGGGGCGTGGCAGGCGCGGGATACCAGTCCGAGGGAGCGGCCCCGGACAGCAACTGGTCGCGGTTCGCGACCGGCTACCGGGACTCCGTCGACTTCCTGCACCGCTATCCGCAGGACATCGAACTGGCCGCCGACCTCGGCGTCCAGGTCTTCCGGCTGTGCGTCGAGTGGGCCCGCGTCCAGCAGGTGCCCGGTGAGTGGGACTTCGAGTTCTACGACGACGTCATCGCGAAGGTGCGCGCGGCCGGAATGCGTCCGATGATCACCCTGGACCACTGGGTGTATCCGGCGTGGACGGGCGGCTGGCGCAACCCGCGCATCGTCGAGCTGTGGCTGGCCAACGCCGATCGCGTGGTGAAGCGCTACGCGGGCAACGGCACCAACTGGATCACCTTCAACGAACCGACCGTCTACATGGCACACGAGATCCGGCAGGGCCGGTTCAGCCCGATGATGCCCAGCCGGATGGTCCAGGCGCACAAGGGCGCGTACCGGCTGATCCACGAAGCCGACCCGCAAGCGTTGGTGTCCAGCAACGTCGCGTACATCCCGGTGGTGAACCGGTTGGTGGACTTCGGTTTCCTCGACTGGGTCGGCGGTTTCCTCGACTTCGTCGGGATCGACTACTACTACGACGTCACGCCGGGCAACATCACCGCACTGCACGGCGCGACCGGCAAGCTGTACAAGATCGACCCTGAACCCAAGGGGATCTACCGGGCACTGAAACACTACGCACGCAGGTTCCCCAAACTGCCGTTGTACATCGTCGAGAACGGGATGCCCACGGACAACGGCCAGCCTCGGCCGGACGGCTACACCCGGTCGGACCACCTGCGTGACCACGTGTACTGGATGCAACGGGCCCAGTCCGAGGGCGTGCACGTACTCGGCTACAACTACTGGAGCCTGACCGACAACTTCGAGTGGGGCACGTACCGGCCGCGCTTCGGACTGTACACAGTGGACGTTGAGACCGATCCGGCGCTGGCACGGCAGCCGACCGACGCGGTGGACACGTACCGGGAGATCGTCACGTCCGGCTTGCCCGGCGACTACCGGCCGAAACGGTAGCCCATTCCGCCGATGCATCCGCCAACCCGCAGCTTCCCTTAAGGATTGCTGTCATTGTGGCCGGTCGAGCACATCCGGCCGATCGGGCAGGTATCCTCAGCGACAACGAGTAGTCATCGACGAGGGGCAGAGTAAGCAAAATGGCAGGCGCGAACCGGGCCGCTGGAATGGTGCCACTGGTCGGTGCGCTGGCCACTGCCGCTGCGCTCGCGGGCGTCGCTGTGTTCAGCGCGTCCAGTGCCGGTTGTGCCAGCCCAGGCCAGTACGTCCAGCGAGACGGCTACGTCGAACTGGTCGGCGGCTGCATCGACTCACACGACCTGCCGCCCGCACCGCTCGCCCCGGCGGTCCACCAGGGCGAGCCTTCGTTCTTCCAGCAGTAACGCCGTCAGGCCAAGGCCTGCAGCAGGTCCTGCACCAGGTCAGTGCCGTCCTCGATGCCCACCGACAGCCTGATCAGGTTGTCCGGCACCTCGAGCTCCGAACCCGCGACGCTGGCGTGCGTCATCTTGTGCGGGTGCTCGATCAGCGACTCCACGCCACCGAGCGACTCGGCCAGGATGAACAGCTTCGTCTTCGCCGTCACGTCAAGCGCGGCCTGCTCACCGCCCGCGACCGTGAACGACACCATGCCGCCGAACCGGCGCATCTGCTTGGCCGCCACCTCGTGACCAGGGTGTTCCCGCAGGCCCGGGTAGTAGACGCGCTCCACACGCGGGTGCCCGAGCAGCGCCTCGACAATGCGCTCGGCGTTGTCGGAATGCCGCTCCATGCGCACCGCGAGGGTCTTCACGCCACGCAGCGTCAACCACGCGTCGAACGGGCCAGGCACTGAGCCGGAAGCGTTGCGCAGGAAGGCGAACTGCTCGTTCAGCTCGTCATCCGAGGTGATCAGCGCGCCGCCGACGACGTCGGAGTGACCGCCGAGGTACTTGGTCGTCGAGTGCAGCACCACGTCCGCGCCCAGCCCCAGCGGGGACTGCAGGTACGGCGTGGCGAACGTGTTGTCGACCACGAGCCGCGCGCCCGCCTCGGCCGCGATCTGGGCGAGCCCGGCGAGATCCGAGATGGCCAGCAACGGGTTGGTCGGCGTCTCGCACCAGATCACCTTGGTGTTCGGGCGGATCGCGGCCCGCACCGCGGCCAGATCGGCCTGGTGCACCGGCGTGTGCTCGATGCCCCAGAGCACCAAAACCTTGTCTACCAGGCGGAACGTGCCACCGTACGCGTCGTCCGGGATGACGATGTGGTCGCCGGGACGCAGCATCGTGCGCATCGCGACGTCACTGGCGGCCATGCCGGACGGGAACGCCAGCGCGTGCCGTCCGCCTTCCAGGGAAGCCAGACACTCCTCGAGGGCCGTCCGCGTCGGGTTACGGGTACGCGAGTACTCGTAACCGCCTTCACGCAGGCCACCGACGCCGTCCTGGGCGAAGGTGGATGTCGCGTAAATGGGCGGGATGACCGCGCCGGTCCGTGGATCCGGCGTCTGCCCAACGTGGATGGCCCGGGTCTCAAAACCCAGCCTGGAATCCCCTTCTGACATACAGCGATCTTACGTGGGGCCAGTCGAGTGACCACATCGTGGGACGTCTCGCCTGGTTGGACGACGGGTCACCAGCCCTGCTGCTGGGGGTGACCGCCGCCTTGCTGTTGCTGGGGGTAACCACCCTGCTGGGGGAATCCACCCGAGTTCGGGTACTGCTGCTGCGGGAACCCGCCCGAGTTCGGGTTGGCCTGATAGCCCTGCTGCGGGAAGCCACCAGAGCCGGGGTACTGCTGCTGCGGGAAGTCGTCGTTCCGGTTGCCGCGCAAGTATTTGAACGTCGGCGGCAGCACGGCGAAGATCAGCGTCAGCACCGCGGCGATCGCCACGAGCGCGCGGAACGTGGCGGCCGAGTTGCCGAACTCGAAGACCGACTCGAGATAACGGCCGAGGTTCGGACGATCGGCGAGCAGCGGCTCGATGAAGAAGCCCGCGAGCGCCACGATCGCACCGGCGATCGCCAGCACCGCACCGGCCGTCTTGCGCAACAACGCCAGGATCGCGCCGAGCACCAGGAGCAACGTGGCCACGGCCTGGATGACCAGCACCACGATCAGCTCACCTGGCAGGCTGCCGAACTGCCCGTCGATCAGCTCGAGCCAGTTGACCAGCAGGACGATCTCGAACGCCGCGCACGCCAGCGCGAACAACACCGTGATGATCGCGGTCGCCGGGTTGCCGCCGCTTCTGGGTTCGGGCTGGTAGGGCTGCTGCTGCGGGTACGGCTGCTGCGGGTATCCACCCTGCTGTGGATAGGTCACGGCTATCTCCCCCAACCGCTAGGGCGGGCTCTCGGCGACTAGTGCGATGACCATAAACCAGCCGCTCGCTGATCAGGCGGTTTTCACCAAACCCGGAAACAACAATCAGCCCGAACGGGCAAGGGGCGCCCCGCGGGGCGCCCCTTGATCACCACTGCTGTGGCGGTTGCTGCTGGCCGTATCCGGGTGGCGGCTGCTGCTGACCGTAACCCTGCGGCTGATGCCCCGGAGGCGGTTGCTGGCCGAACCCTGGGGGTGGCGGCTGCTGGCCGTATCCCGGAGGAGGTGGCTGCTGCCCATAACCGGGCGGCGGCTGCTGCTGACCGTACGGCGCCGGGCCGAACCCGGGCGGCGGAGGCTGCTGGAACCCACCAGTGGGCTTCTGCGGACCACCAAGCCCGACGTACGCCTTGGTGTTCGGGAAGAACTGCAACGAGCCGAGACCAGCGACCAGGATGCCCGCGATCAAGCCGATGATCACGAACGGGCCGAGGTCGTCCAGCGGCAGCCTGTCCTTCACGATCAACCAGACCGCCGTGGCCACGAGCATCAGGCCACCGCCGACGAGCAGCAGCATCGCGCCCATCGCGTTCTTCATGAAGATCATCACGCCCGCGCCGATCGCGGCAAGCGCACCGAGCAGCGTGGCGATGGCGAGAATCCAGAGCAACGTGCTCGACGGCAGCGGCGTGGAATCACGAGCCGCCTCCGGGATGCTGGAATACCCCTCGGCGTAATCGCTGAGGTCGCCGAAATCCACGAGCACGAAGATCGCCGTGAGCAGGCCGAGAAGCGCGGCCACGCCACCGACCACCATGGTCATGGTCTGGGTGTTTCCGCCACCACCGCCCTGCGATCCGTAGCCGGGCGGCGGGCCATAACCCGGAGGCTGTGCGTACGCGCCGGGCTGCTGGTAACCGGGCGGCGGACCGAACCCTGGTTGTGGTGACGGCTGGCCGAACTGCGACGGCTGGCCGTAGTTGCCCATCACCTGGGTCTGCTGCTGGCCGGGAGGTGGTGGGAACCCACCAGGCGGCGACGGCGGCTGGTCGGCCGCGCTGGGCGGCGGCTCGTACTGCGGTGCCGGCGGAGGCATCGACCCCGGCGGCACCATCTGGGTGGACTCACCCTGCTGCGGCGGCTGCCCCGGCTGGACCATCTGCGTCGCCTCGGGCGACTGGTCCTGCTGCTGTGCCGACTGCTGTTGCTGGGCCGCTGCCGGGTGGCCGGGCTGCATCACCTGCGTGCTCTCCGGCTGCTCCGGCGGCGCGCCGCCCTGCTCCTGCGGTGGCTGGCCGCCCTGCCATGGCTCGTTCGGCGGCTGCGGAGCACTCATCGCCTTCAACAACTCCCTAGGCCTGCAATCTCACGTTCGGGTGTAACGCTAGTCCAGGTCAAGGCGATTCGCCGGAGATAACACGATCATGAAAAAAGGGCCCGCCGAAACGCGGGCCCTTTTCGGTCAGTCAGTTCACCACTGCTGCGGCGGCTGCTGCTGGCCGTAAGGCTGCTGCGGCGGCTGCCCGTACGGCTGTTGCTGGCCATAGGGCTGCTGCTGGCCGTATTGCTGCTGCGGGTAACCCTGGCCCGCCTTCGGCGCCACGATCACGAGCGTGTTCACGATGCTGTCGGCCCAGGTCTGGTTCTTGGCACTCCACAGCGGCGCGAGGAAGCCGATGTAGATCGGCAACGCGTCGATGATGTGCAGGAACTGGCGGCCGAACGCGAGACCGAAGCCGATCACCTGGCCGCTGTCCTCACGCACCAGCTTGATCCCGGCGACCTTCTTGCCGAGCGTCTGTCCCTGGACGCCGCCGAGGTAGCAGATGTTGTAGAAGAGGTTGACGAGGTTGATCAGACCACCGACCGCGCCGAGTGCGACCGTCCCGTTGGTGGAGCCGACGATGCCGAGAGTGGCCGCGATGCCGCTGATCAACACGTAGTCGATCAGACCGCCGACGAACCGCTGGCCCCAGGTCGCGAGCTGGTAAGGGCCGCCGTACTGGTACGGCGCGGCGGGCGCGCCCGGGTAGCCGGGCTGCTGCGGCGGGTAGCCCGGAGGCTGCTGGCCCGGGTAGCCCTGCTGCTGGCCGAGCTGCTGGCCGAAGCCCGGTTGCTGCGGCGGATATCCAGGAGGCGGCTGCTGGCCGTAACCCTGCGGCGGCTGCTGCTGGGGGTAGCCGGGCGGCGGCGTGGGCTGGCCATACGGCTGCTGCGGAGGTTGCTGCGTCGGCTGCGGACCGGACGGCGGGCCGCCCTGACCCGGCCGGACCACCTGCGTGGCCTCGGGCTGGTCGTTCGCCCCGCCGCTACCAGGCCGGACCACCTGGGTGGCGTCCGGGTTGACGTCCTGAGCCGCTGGCGGCTGGGCCGGTTTGCCGGGACCGCCGATCGCGATCGTCGGCTCCGGGTTCGCCAGAGCACCTGGTGGTTGCTGCGGTGGCTGGTTCGGGTTCTGCGGAGCACTCATCGGGCGTATCCCCCTGGGTCGGCACGCTGTTGGCGCAACACGCTAGACGATTCGACTGGACAGTCAGCTCCCGGCCATGTACCCGAGCAGGTCCTGACGGGTCACGACCCCGGCGGGCTTGCCGTCGATCAGCACCAACGCGCCGTCGGCATTGGCGAGGGCCTTCATCGCGACGTTGATCTGCTCGCCCGCGCCGATCGTCGGCAACGGCGCGGTCATGTGCTTGTCCAGCCGGTCGGCCAGCGCGGCCTTGCCGGTGAACAGCGCGTCCAGCAGGTCACGTTCGTTCACCGCGCCGACCACCTCGGCGGCCATCACCGGCGGCTCGGCGCTGACCACGGGCATCTGGCTGACGGAGAACTCACGCAGGTACGCGACCGCGTCGGCGACCGTCTCGGTCGGGTGTGCGTGCACCAGCTCAGGAATGCGGCCGTCCTTGCGACGCAGCACGTCACCGACCGTGGCACCGCTGTGCTCCGGCGGCAGGAAGCCGTAGGACGCCAACCACTTGTCGTTGAACACCTTCGACAGGTAGCCACGGCCGCCGTCGGGCAGCAGCACGACGATCACGTCGTCCGGGCCGCACCGCTCGGCGAGCCGGAGCGCGGCCGCCGCGGCCATCCCGCACGAGCCGCCGACCAGCAGCGCCTCCTCGCGGGCGAGCCTGCGGGTCATGGTGAACGAGTCCGTGTCGGAGATCTCGATGATCTCGTCGGCGATGTCCCGGTCGTACGTCTCCGGCCAGAAGTCCTCGCCGACCCCCTCGACCAGGTACGGACGACCGGAGCCGCCGGAGTACACCGAGCCTTCCGGGTCCGCGCCGATGATCTTCACGCGGCCGTCGGAGACCTCTTTGAGGTACCTGCCGGTGCCGGAGATCGTGCCGCCGGTGCCCACGCCTGCGACGAAGTGCGTGATCTTGCCTTCGGTCTGCCGCCACAACTCGGGGCCGGTGGACTCGTAGTGGCTGATCGGGTTGTTGACGTTGGCGTACTGGTTGGGCTTCCACGCGCCGTCGATCTCACGGACCAGCCGGTCGGAGACGTTGTAATAGGAGTCGGGGTGCTCCGGCGGGACCGCGGTCGGGCAGACCACGACACGCGCGCCGTAGGCCTTGAGCACGTTGCGCTTGTCCTCGCTGACCTTGTCCGGGCAGACGAAGACGCACTCGTACCCCTTGCGCTGGGCGATCATGGCGAGCCCGACACCGGTGTTGCCGGACGTCGGCTCGACGATCGTGCCGCCGGGCTTCAGGTCGCCGGACTTCTCGGCCGCCTCGACCATCCGCTCGGCGATCCGGTCCTTCACGCTGCCGCCGGGGTTCATGTACTCGACCTTGGCCAGCACAAGCGGTTTCAGCCCGTCGGTGACCGAGTTGAGCCGGACCAGCGGGGTGTTGCCGATCAGATCAGCGACATGCTCGACGTACTCCACCACTGTCTCCTTATCGGGTGCGTTGACACAGCGCTTGTGCTTGTGGCCGGTGTTTTGTGTCCGGGTCAGCCTAACTCGCCGGTCCGAGCCAGGTCAGAGCAGCGACGCGAAGGGCCTGCACACCGGTGGTCAACGTCGGTTCGAGTACGGGTGCGAACACCGACGAGTGGTTGCTCGGCAACGCCTCGAGCCCGCCGCGCTGAAACGCCTCGACGACGACTTCGAACTCGAGGCCACCCCAGAACCAGAACACCGTCGGCACGCCCGCGGCCTCGCCGAAGATGCCGACGTCCTCGCTGCCGGTGATCAACGGCATCGTCATCACCTTGTCGGCACCGAACTTCTGGGTGAACTCCGCGACTGTCTTCGTCGTCGCCGCCGGATCGCTGACAAGCACGGGAGCGCTGTCGTTCCAGTCGAATTCCGGGTCCTTCGCCGCGCCGCTCGCCGCCGCTTCGGCCCGGATGATCCGCTCGATCGCGCCACGCACCAGGTCACGCGTCTGCTTGGTGTACGTCCGCATGTTGATCCCCAGCTCGGCGCTGTCCGGGATGATGTTGTCCTTCGTCCCCGCGTGCAGCCTGCCGACCGTGACGACCGCGGTCTCCCCCGGCGGGACCTCCCTGGACACGATGCCCTGCAGCCGCGTGACCACGTTGGCGGCCATCAGGATCGGGTCGACCGTGGTCTCCGGCCGTGAGCCGTGCCCGCCGCGGCCGTGCAGCGTGACCTGGACCGAGTCGGCGCCAGCCATGATCGGGCCGGTTCCATAGCCGAGCATTCCGGCGGGCAGCGGGCCGACGTGCTGGCCCAGCACGATGTCCGGCTTGCCGAAACGGTCGAACAGGCCGTCAGCGACCATCGCCCGCGCGCCTTTGGCGATCTCCTCGGCCGGCTGGAACACCAGCATCAGCGTGCCGGACCACAGGTCTTCCATGAGCTCACGCGCGGCGCCGACCAGACACGTGACGTGCATGTCGTGGCCACAGGCGTGCATGACACCGGGCACTTTGCTGGCGTACGGCAGGCCCGTCTTCTCCTCGACCGGCAGCGCGTCCATATCCGCGCGCAGCATGACCGTCGGACCGTCGCCTTTATGTAGCAGCGCAACGACGCCTGTGCCGCCTACGCCGGTCGTGACCTCATAGCCCAGGGGAACAAGCGCTTGCGCTATTCGCTCGGCCGTCCGGTGCTCGTGTTCGGAGAGCTCTGGGTGCTCGTGCAAATCGCGGTAGAAATCGGCCAAGTTCACTCGGCCAACAGTACCTAACCTGCGGTTTTTCACTCGTAAGGAGCACAACTGGGGGACTTGGGCGACCGTATGGTTTTAGTTACAGGGGGTGTTTCGCATGAGACTGAGCGTGCACCTGTTGTTGGAGACAGCCGACCTGCCCAACTTGCACGACGCCAACTCGTACGACGTCGACGGACGGCTGTTCGCGGTGGGCAACACACCGCCGCGCGAACTGCTCGTCCCAGACTTCGGCATCAGAGTCGCTGCCAATTCGGTGTACCTGCCCGCGATCGGGCTCGACCCGGAGTGGTCCCGCGCGCTCGCGCACGACGGACTCGTGCGCGGCATGACGGGATCACACACCCTGCATGTGGAAGCCAGGCAGCCCGTGCCGCAACTGCTCGCCGAACTGCTGGCTCGGTACACCTCGACCCGGTATCGCACGGAAGCGCCACTGCTGGACATCATCCGCGCGGTCCCGCCCCGGTCGAACGTCAAGGCGCAGTTGGACCTGACACTTGGCCACCGGATCAGGGCCGGGCTGAACGTCGGGCAGCAGGAGCCGGAACTGCGCCACCGCGGCGAGTTCTACGTGTTCGCCGAACACCACTGGTTTCTGGTCGACCGCGGCCAGTTGGCCGCACTGGAGGGCAAACTCGCCGCGATCCCGGACGTGACAGGGGAAATCGCGTTACAGCCGTGCGTTTCCCTTGTCCGGCACGCGGATGTGATGACCAGGGACATGGACTTGGTGTTCACCACGCAGACGTTCGCCAGGGCGAGTGCGACCGCGAAACGCTGGCGGGAATGGCCTTCGTGCCGGGACGAACTGTCGGAGATCCACCGCGGCCACTGGCCCGACTGGACAGTCGAGGAACCGCGGTTCGTCTACGCGATGGATCCACCTGGCGCGTTGCCGTTTCTCAACAAGGTGACGTTGTTGCACCACGTGACCCGGATCCGTGGCTACGGCTTCGAGGTCGCGTTCGCCCGCAGGCCCATCCCGACCTGCGCTGTTCCGTCCCCCCGGACCGAAGGGCTGCCCCTTAGGTACCCCGATTAGGGGAGATTCCGGGTGCCCGATCAGCCATGATCCGTGTATTAGTGGGATCAGGGCTGCGAGGGGAGGCGACCGTGGGGATATTGCGAGGGATTCGGGTCGCCGCTGTGACTCTTTGCGGGGTGGGCGGACTGTCCGGCGCGATGTACGGACTGCTCACCGGGCAGGGCAAGCGGGCGCGGACATTGATTGGGCGGTCCACAACGGACCCGCATCGGGCGGACGGGCTTTACCCCGGCGGAGTCGGGAGTGTGCTGAAGTTCGCCGTACTGGGTGATTCCCTGGCCGCCGGGCTCGGCGCGGAAAACGCCGACCTGCTGCCGGGTGTGTTGCTCGCACGCGGTTTGGTCGAGGAAACCGGGCGTTCGGTGCATCTGACGACGTATGCCCGGGTGGGGGCGACCACGAGGACGTTCATCTCCCAGGTCGACCAGGCGGTCGCGGATCCGCCGGATCTGGCGTTGGTGATCATCGGCGGCAACGACGTGACCGGGAAGATGCGCGTGCGGACCTCCGCCGCGTTGCTGGGTATCGAGGTGGCGCGGCTGCGGGCGGCCGGGGCCGCTGTGGTCGTGGCGACCTGCCCTGATCTCGGGACCATCAGGCCGATTCCGCAGCCGCTGCGGTCGATCGTCCGGCAGTGGGGCCGCATGCTGGCGAAGGCTCAGCGGGCGGCTGTGCTGCGGGCAGGCGGGATCCCGGTGCCGGCCGCCGACCTGATCTCGGCCGAGTTCCACATGCGGTATTCGGAGCTGTTCAGCCCGGACCGGTTCCACCCGAACGGCGCCGGATACCGGCACGCGTCGGACGTGTTGCTGGCTCCGTTGTGCCGAGCGCTAACAGCGTCGACGTGACCGGCAATGTGATCGGGCTCCCCTCGCGATTCTCACCGTTGGGCCTACAGTGACCGGTGAGTAACTTTCGCGGAGCAAAGGAGCTGCACCATGCCTGAGGCCGTCATCGTCTCGGCCGCCCGATCGCCGATCGGCCGTGCCGGCAAAGGATCGATGGTCAGCATCCGGCCGGACGACCTCGCTGTGCAGATCGTGCGCGCGGCGCTGGACAAGGTGCCCCAGCTGGACCCGAAGCAGATCGACGACCTGATCCTCGGCTGCGGCCTGCCCGGCGGCGAGCAGGGCTTCAACATGGGACGCGTGCTGGCCGTCGAACTGGGCTACGACCACCTGCCCGGCTGCACGGTGACGCGGTACTGCGCGTCCAGCCTGCAGTCGACCCGGATGGCCTTCCACGCCATCAAGGCGGGCGAGGGCGACGTGTTCATCTCCGCGGGCGTGGAGACCGTGTCCCGGTTCGCCAAGGGCAGCTCCGACTCGTGGCCCGACACCCACAACCCGATCTTCGCCGACGCGGAGGCCCGGACGGCCTCGGTGGCGGAAACCGGTGCGGACTCGTGGGAGGACCCGCGTTCGTCAGGTCAGGTCCCGGACGTGTACATCGCGATGGGCCAGACCGCGGAGAACCTGGCGCTGCTGAAGGGCGTGTCCCGTGAGGACATGGACCACTTCGGCGTGCGGTCGCAGAACCTGGCGGAGAAGGCGATCGCGGATGGCTTCTGGGCCAAGGACATCACCCCGATCACCCTGCCCGACGGCACCGTGGTCTCGGCTGACGACGGCCCGCGCCCTGGCGTGACGTATGAGAAGACCGCGACGTTGAAGCCGGTCTTCCGGCCCGACGGCCGGGTGACCGCGGGTAACTGCTGCCCGTTGAACGACGGCGCGGCAGCTTTGGTGATCATGAGCTCCGACAAGGCATCGGAGCTGGGCATCACGCCGCTGGCCCGGATCGTGTCGACCGGTGTTTCCGGCCTGTCGCCGGAGATCATGGGTCTCGGCCCGGTCGAGGCCACGCAGCGCGCGCTGGCCCGTGCGGGGATGTCGATCGGCGACATCGACCTCGTCGAGATCAACGAAGCCTTTGCCGCGCAGGTGATTCCGTCCTACCGGGACCTCGGCATCGACATCGACCGGCTGAACGTCAACGGCGGCGCCATCGCCGTCGGCCACCCGTTCGGCATGACCGGCGCCCGCATCACCACCACGCTGATCAACTCCTTGCAGCACCACGACAAGCAGTTCGGCCTGGAGACGATGTGCGTCGGCGGCGGCCAGGGCATGGCCATGGTCATCGAACGCCTCAGCTGACCGCTGCTCCTTGCTTGCAATGCCCCCAAAGCACGCGCTTTGGGGGCATTCGCGTCAGATCAGCCGATGTTCCAGTGCACGGCCGGGCCCGAGGTGTTGTAGTCCCACTGGCCGACGTGCGCGAGGTTCGCCGTGCTGTTGTTGAGCACGAACAGGAACTTCTGGCTGTGCCGGTTGACCATCACGCCGTTCGACCGGTTGATGTTCCACTGCTGGTTCGCGCCGTAGTGGCAGTCGTACTGCACGGCGTAGGCACCGTTGCCCGTGACCCAGCCGATGATCTCCAGGCACTTTCCGCTGTGGGCGTTGGTGACAATGCCGGTCTGCGTGTTGAGTGTCCACTGCTGGTTGGCCCCGCCGTGGCAGTCGAACTGCACGACGGGTGCGAGGTTCTCCTTGCTCCAGTCCCGCACGTCAAGGCACTTGCGGGTGTACGAGTTCTGGATCAGCACGTTGTAGCGGACTTCCGCCGACGCCGGTGTCGCCAGCGCGGTGAACAACAGTGCGCTGATCGCGGCGAAGACGACCAGTATCCGGGTCTTGACCATGGTTCACTCCCCTTGTCACGTGCTGGGGAGAATCCGCGTCCCGACGTCCCGGATGGAAGGGTGCCTGCCCCTGACCGGCCGGGAATCACTCCTCGATCTGCCGGTCCTCACCGCGGCGGCGCAGGTAGTTGAAGCCGGGGATGCCGAGGATCGCCTGCCGGACGTCCTTGGCGACATCCAGCAGTTCGTGGATGTCCGGGCCGACGCGGTCGAGGGTGCCCAGGATCGGCATGATGTCCTCGACCATGTGCTCGGCGAGCTTGGGCAGCTCGTCGACCAGCCGGATCGCGGCCTCGACCTCGTGCACGGACATCTCCGCGGCGAACCGGACCATCGGCTTCGTGGCCTCGATGACCTCCTCGGCCGCGACCGTGACCTTGCGGGCGTGTTCGACCGCCGCCTCCGCCGAGGTGACCACGGTGTCAGTGCGTTCAACGAGTTCGTTCGCCCGCCGGACGGCCTGTTCCGCGGCGGTGAGCAGGCCGAATACCCGGCCGGGGATCGACACGACCGTGGTCACCGTCTGCACGGCCCAGCCGAACACGGTCCGCGGACCGGGGATGTTGAGCGCCATGGGTCAATTCTGCCGAAAAACGCGCTCCGGCTCAGATCGCCGCCTGCAGCAGCGCGGCGATCCGGTTCTTGTCGGCGGGTGCGTACGTCAGCCAGCCGTCCTGGGCGTAGGAGATGTAGCGCCCGACGTCGGTGTCGAACCAGGTGAGCTCCAGCCTGTCGACAACGCTGAGTTGCCCCAGCCTTCGCCGCGGCCGTTTCAGGTACGTGCCCGCCGTGAGGGCGTCCGCTGACTCCGAGTCGGCGGTGAACGTGACCGACCGGCCTTGCCCCGCCTTCACGTCCGGCAGCAAGTCGACCGTGCCGCGCACGACACTGGCCGGCCGGTCGAACCGCAACAGCTGGTTGTCCTGCACGATCCGGTACACCCGTGTACCCGCGCTCACCACCAACGCGCGGGCACACGAGCTGCCCTCTTCAATCCCGACCACGGCGATGGCCGCGTCCCATTTGGCCATGGCCGTCAGGGCGTCCTCGATCTCCGCCGAGAGTTTGCCGCGATGCGCCAAGCCGCGGCGTTCCAGATCGGCGAAGACAGCCATGCGGATACCGACACGTTGTTCCGGGGTCACGCCGTTGTGCGGGATCTCGAAGGGATACGCGGACGCTTCAATGCCGAGTTGTTGCCTGAGGATGTCCATTGCCGCCAACGACAACGTGAAGTCCGTCATCACTCCCCGATCACCGGTTGCGCGGTCTGCTGGTCGATCCCGAAGAGCGCGTTCGGGTCCGGCTCGACCAGGTAGTCGGCGCGTTGGTGTTCGTAATCCTCCTCGCGTTGTGCTTGTCCCGCAGGCACTCCGGCCATCCCAGGCATGCCCCGCATGCCCGGGTTTCCTGGCGTGCCAGGGCGTGCCGCCATTCCGCCGCGCTCGGGCGCGATCGGGCCGACTCCAGCTCGCGAGCCGGGTCCAGGTTGCTGGGACGTGATGGGCGGCGGCGCTCCTGCTCCGACGAAACCCGTTGAGAATCCGGGAGACCCGCTCGTGAACCCGGTAGAGGATCCGCTGGACGGAACGAACGAGCTCATGCTCGGCATCGAAAAACTCTGCTGCCCAGTACCGATGTCCGGAGCTACCGACGGAGACGGCATCTGTGGCCCGACGGGAGCCGGCGTCACCGGGATCGGTTGCCTCGGCTCGATGTCCGGCGACGGCTGCTGCGGATTCAGTTGCGGCCGTTGGTTTTGCTCGTCCAGGACATCACGTGTGCCTTGCGGTTGGTGACCGTCGAGCTGCGTGACGAAGTTCTGCCCGGACTGCCCGGAACCGGCCATTGTGGGCGGTGGGGTGAACGCGGGCATCGTGGCGGCGTAGTCGATCAGTGCCTTGTCGTACTTCTCGACCATTTCCGCGGCCTGCCGGTGCGCGGCTTCCTGCGCCGCGGCGTTCTCCCGCATCTGGGACATCGCCTGCTGCTGCGCGACCGGATCAGTCTGCGCATTGGCTTGCTGCAAAGCGTCCGTCATCGAAAACCGCACCGGCGGCGGCACACTGTTGCGGATGTCCGCGGCGAGTTGGGCTTGCGCCGTCAACCTGTTGCCCGCCAACTGCGCGCCCTGCGCCACGGAGTTGAACCACGTGCTCAGCGAACCGGTGAAGTCCCGCGCCGCGTCCGCGCTCGCACCCTGCCACTCGGACGCGCTCTTGGTGACGGACTTGTGCAACGCATCGGAAAGCTCGACGAAAGCGTTGCCCAGCTTGGTCCACGACGACCCGATCGTGCCGACCTGGCCGGGGTCGTTGCGGCCGTCGACCATCTTCTTGAGTTCTTCGTGCGAATAGCCGAGGTAATCCGGGTTGGGCGGGGCGCCGAGCGAGCGGTACTCGGCGCCTTTCTGCAGCCGGTTGCCCTGCGTCTTGGTCTGCTTCTGCAGGTCCTTCTCGGCTTTGGCCAGTTTGCGTTGGGCGTCCTTGTACTCCTGCGTGCCAGGCTTCTTGTCAGCCAGGTCCTCCTGGGCGTTGTGCAGCTTGCGGAACGAGTCCGCGAGGTTGCGCTCCTTCTCGGTCATGCGCTGCTCGACCCCTCGATCAGTCCGCCGTTGGCCAGTTCGACGTGCTGATAGCTGTCCATCGCGGTCGACAACCCGGACTCCAGGTCATCGAGAACCTGCTCGACCTGGTCAAGCACTTCCCGCAACGACTGCTCATCGCCCGCCGCGACAAGCCGCGCGTGCTCGGAGACGAACTTGCCGCCCGGCGTGTTGCTCAAGTACGGCTCGCGGTCGATCTGGTCGAGCGTTTTGCGGTGCGCCTCGAGTTCCTTGCGGACCCTGGCGATCGCGTCGATGATCGGCTGGCCACCCTCCTCGGTCAGCAGGAAACCGCCCGCACTCGCGGCTTCCACCAGGCTCTTCGGCGGCGCCGGATTGATCTGGCTGCTCATCAGACCCTCCTCCTCCATCACGGAAGAGGCACCGGCCCACACCCAGATTCCGCCCAATTTCCCGCCAACCCGGCCAAGCTCCGGCTTACGCGCGCCCAGCTCCCGGCTGCACCTCAAGGTCCCGATGACGCCCCACGCCCCGGCTAGGCCCTCAGATTCCCGGCCACGCCCGAGCAGCCCTCAAACGACGTCCCCAAGCCTTCCGCCGACGCTGACGCCTCAAGCCTCCCGGCGACGCCTCAAGCCTCCCGGCGACGCCTCAAGCCTCCCGGCGACGCCTCAAGCCTTCAGCGAGGCCCCGAACACCCCAGCAACGCCTTAACCTCTCCGGCCGACGCCCCGGGCTGCCCCACTTGCTCCACTCCCGACAAACCCCGCCATCCAGGGGAGCCCCTGATTTCTACGTTACCGGTGGGGTCCGACAGTTCCAGGCGTCGCCAGCCTGGCCGCCTTCGCCACCGCGAGGGCCGCCGTTCCGGCACCGCGAAACGCACTTGGCGACACCGCGAGATCCACGTTCCGGTTCAGCCTCGGCGACTCGAGCGTGTGTCCACCACTCCGGCACCCAGAAACACACTCTGCGGCACCCCGAGATATGCGTTCCGACACAACGAGACCCACTTTGCGGCACCACGAGATCCACAGTCCGGCCTCAGCCGCGGCGGCTCGAACGTGTGTCGACCACTCCGACACTCTGAAATGCACTCTGCGGCATCCCGAGATCCGCGTTCCGACACAGCGAGACCCGTGTTCCAGCCGCCGGGTCACGGCTTCGGCGACCGAGAGCCACCGCGAGCCACCGAGAACCCCGAGAGTTCGGCACTCCCGCACGGTCCCCTTCGCTTCGCTCCAGCCGCTCTCCCCTTGGGCCCGCAAAAAACCGGACCCCGGCGGAAAGCCGGGGTCCGGTAGATGAGTTGCGCTGTGGTTGTCAATCGCTGCTGTTGAGTGCCCAGAGCAAGCGCAGGATCTCGACGTACAGCCAGACCAGTGTGGTCATCAGGCCGAACGCGGCGTACCACGCCCACTTCGACGGCAGACCCTGACGGATCATCTGGTCCGCGAGGTCGAAGTCGAGCAGCAGCATGAACGCGGCGATACCGATCACCACGAGGCTGAAGATGATCGCCAGCGGGCCAGCGCCCCGGATGCCCATGTTGACACCGAAGAGGCTGAGCACGAGGTTGACCAGCATCAGCAGGAACGCGCCACCGGCGGCCGCGATGACCCACTTGGTCAGTTTCGGGGTCACCTTGACCGCGCCGGTCCGGTAGACCACCAGCATCACGCCGAACACCAGACCGGTGCCCAGCAGCGCCTGGAAGGCGATGCCCGGGGCGAACGTCTCGAACACACCGGTCAACGCGCCGAGGAAGACACCTTCCGCGGCCGAGTAGGTCAAGATCAGACCCGCGTTCGGGGTCTGCTTGAAGATGACGATCAGCGACACGACCAGTCCGACCAGGCCACCGATGATCAGCGGCGGGTACGGGCTGATCGATCCGCCCAGCACAAGGACGGCCGTGATGATGCCCGTCAGCAGGGCCACGCCCAGCGTCGTGGCGGTCTTCATCACGACGTCGTCGACGGTGATCGGGCGGTCCGCCTGAGTCGGCGGCGCCTGGTCAACGCCGTATCCGGGCATCCCACCCTGTGGATAACCCTGCGGACTGCCGAAGCCCGCGTAACCAACGTTTCCGCGACCCTGCAAGTTGCGGAACGCGGGGTTGCTCGAAGAACGCACCTGATCCTCCATGGGCCTGTTGTGGCCTTCATCGGGTCCAACGGCCGAAAGTGCCCGTGTGTTCCCGTCGGGTAAAGCAGATTTTACTCAGATCGATCCAACCAAATCGATCAGGTCGAACCGCAGCCTAACGCGTCCGGATGGGGCGATGTGCCCCGTTCGTAACCTTCACCTGGGGTTTTCAGCCACTTGTAACGTCCTCGCATCGTGCGTCTACCTTGTGGGTGATGGGTGCACGCAGAGCGAGGAACTGGCGGCCGATCACGCTGGGCGCCGCGTTGATCGTGACCTTCGTGGTCCTGCTGGTCATCGGCACGCAGAAGCCCGAGGACAGCCGGCCCGCACCAGTGGCGTCGGCTACTGCGCAGGACTGGATGCGCAAACTCGCCCCCGGCGAGCGCCCGCCGCAGTTCGTGCTGTTCTCCTTCGACGGCGCGGGCGCGCACGACCAGTGGCAGCGGCTGCTTGACCTCGCGGGCAGGTCGAACGCCAAGTTCACCGCGTTCCTGTCCGGCGTGTACCTGCTGGCCGACGACCAGCGCAAGCAGTACACCGCGCCGGGGCACCCGGCCGGCCAGTCGTCGATCTCGTTCGGGGGATCACCTGATCAGGTCAGGACCCGGATCGCCGATCTGAACGCCGCCGCCAAGGCCGGAATCGAGATCGGTACGCACTACAACGGCCATTACTGCAGCCAGCGGTGGACCACCCAGCAATGGCAGTCCGAACTGCAGCAGTTCTTCCAGTTCGTCGACCAGGCGGGCGTGCAGGGCCTGAAGGTGGACTCGGCGGCCATCAAGGGCAGCAGGCTGCCGTGCCTGGAAGGCAAGTTCGACGCGGTGTTCGACGCGATGAAAAGCCGTGGCCTGACCTACGACTCCAGCCAGGTCTCCGACGGCGTGCTGTGGCCGGCCAAGGAGAAGGACATCTGGGAGTTCGCGCTGCCGATGGTGCGCATGCCCGCCGTGAACAACAAAAAGGTCACGATGGTCGACTACCAGATCTGGGACGCGCTCAACCGCTCGAAGGACGACAAGACCAAGCGGGACGAGTTCGCCAGGGCGACGCTGGAGGTCTACCGCGCCGCCTACGACGCCACACTGCGCGGAAACCGCGCGCCTTTGCTGATCGGCAATCATTTCCTCGACTGGGCCGGCGGCGGCTTCGGTGTCGCGGCCGAGCAGTTCATGGCCGAGGTATGCGTCAAACCGGAGACCGTGTGCACGACGTTCTCCGACGTCATCAGGTGGATGGAAGCCCAGGACCCAGCCGTGCTCGAACAACTGCGAAAGCTCCCAGCAGCACAAACCTGAGGACCATGGCAACTTTCCCGGCTGCCACCTCGTCCTGAGGTGCATGGGGGATCGCGACTTGGAGTTCGCGGAGTTCGTCGACGCGAACGCCGCCCGGCTCAGACGTACGGCATATCTGCTGTGCGGTGATTGGCATCGCGCGGAGGACTTGGTCCAGGTCGCGTTCCTGAAGGTGTACAAGTCGTGGTCGAAGGTCTCCGCCTCGCCGCTGGGTTACGCCAGGCAGACCCTGACCAACACGGTCATCGATGAATCACGGCGGTTCTGGCGCAACGAACGGCCCACTTATCCCCTGCCTGACACCGTATCGGCGAGCTATGACCAAGACGCCTCGATGGACTTACGGCGGGCTATGGCAGCGTTGCCGCCTAGGCAGCGCGCGGCCGTCGTGTTGCGCTACTGGGACGACTTGCCGATCGCGGAGGTGGCGCGGCTGCTGGACTGCACCGAGGGAACCGTGAAAAGTCAGTGTGCGAAGGGATTGGCCGCGCTGCGGGGCTTGGTGGCCGATCAACTGGAGGGACACCGATGAGCGACAACGAGGGCAAAGAAGCACGCGCACTGCTCGGCTCGCTGCTGCAGGACGAGCCGCCTGTGACCATCGACTCACGGGAACTGGTGCGCAAAGGACGCCGCCACACCGTGGTCATCCGCTCGGCCACCATCGGTACCGTCGCGCTGGCTGTCGTCGGTGTTGTCTTTCTCACCACGCTTGTCCGGCCAACCCCGGACAACTCGACGGCCCTCCCCCTCGAATCGGCCGCGCCCACGCCGTGCGTTTTGCCGTCGGCGGCGTGCCCGGTCGTCCCCATGTTCACCGAGGACCAACGGTCACGTGCGCTGACCAGGGCACTGCAGGAGTCCACCGACAAGTTCATCCCGGCCGGGCTGACCGCCAAGTCACCTCCTGGCAGCTGGTACGGAGGCGGCATCCCGGTGCTCACGGTCATGAGGACGGCCAACGGGGCGTTGCAGCGGCCGCAGTGGCCCTACTTCGCCAGCGCCGAGGTGGGCAACGACAGGGACGGATTCGGGTCGCTCGCCGTGTACGTCAACGACAAGGGCACGGACGGCCGCTGCACGAGTCCCAGCGCACCACCGCTCAGGAACGTCACCCTCGTCCACTGCGCGGACACCACGCTGCCTGGCGGGACGAAGGCGGCGTTGAGCCGGTATGTAGGCCGCGACGACGTCTCCATGACCAGCAATGAAAGCTACCGGGAGGTCACGGTCGACGCGGCCCGCCCAGACGGCACCAGGGTCCACGTCGTCACCACCAACCGGACCGTGTCCCCGTACGGCGACCAGCGAAGGGCCGAGCCGCCGCTGAGCGACAAGGACCTGTTCACAATCGTCGAACTGCCTGGTGTCAAGTACTGAGCGACGCACCGACCGGGTGACAGCGCCGGACCCGACTTGCGCTCAGATAATGAAAACCGATATCAATGTCGGGGTGAAGATCGCTTTCGTCGGAAAGGGAGGCAGCGGCAAAACCACGCTGGCCTCACTGTTCCTCCGCCACCTCGGCGCCGCAGCGCGGCCGGTACTGGCCGTGGACGCCGACATCAACCAGCATCTGGCAGGCGCACTGGGCGCTTCGGAGCCGGAAACCGTCGCTTTGCCGACGCTTGGCGAGAACCTGCCACTGATCAAGAACTACCTGCGCGGCGACAACCCGCGGATCGCCTCGGTCGACGAGATGGTCAAGACGACCCCAGCCGGCCGCGGATCCCGTGTGCTGCGAGTCGTCGAGGACAACCCGATCTACGACGCGTGTGTGCGCGAGATCGACGGCGTGCGGCTGGCCGTGACCGGCCCGTTCGGCGAGGACGACCTCGGAGTCGCCTGCTACCACTCGAAAGTCGGCGCGGTCGAGCTGATGCTCAACCACATGGTCGACGGGTCCGGCGAGTACATCGTCGTCGACATGACCGCGGGGGCGGACTCGTTCGCGTCCGGCCTGTTCACCCGGTTCGACGTGACGTTCCTGGTCTGCGAGCCGACCGTGCGCAGCATCGGCGTGTACCGCCAATACCTGGGCTACGCCAAGGACTTCGGGGTGAAGGTCGCGGTCGTCGGAAACAAGATCTCCGACGATGACGACCTCGCGTTCCTGCGCGACCAGGTCGGCGAGGACCTGCTGACGTGGGTGACCCGGTCGGGGCACGTGCGCGCGGCCGAACGCGGCGAGGTCCGGCCGATCGACGCCTTCGAGCCGGAGAACCGCGAGGCACTGCGCACCATGCAGACCCTGGTCGACTCGACCGGCAAGGACTGGCAGCGCTACCAGGACCAGGCCGTGGAATTCCACCTCCGCAACGCGCACGCGTGGGCGAACGAGCGCACCGGGCGGGATCTCGCCGAGCAGATCGACCCCGAGTTCACCCTTGGGGCGGTCGCGTTGGCTGGCTCAGCCGTCAACGCTGGATAACACCAACCGCAGAACACGGAGGTATTCATGTCCTTGGACGTGCCAACCGCGTTGCTGGAGAAGGCGGAGCGTGGCGATGTCACCGACGCCGAGTTCGTCGACTGCGTCCGTGTGTCCCTGCCATACGCGTGGGATCTGATCAGCGAGGTGGCCGCGAGGGCCAAGGAAGGCACCGAGGAGTTCGCCGACAACACCACGCCGCCACCCAGCGAGGCCGAACGTGGCCAGCTGCTGCGCGCGCTGGCGTCCGACGCGATCCGCGGCGGGCTCGAGCGCCACTTCGGCGTGAAGCTGAGCTTCCAGAACTGCCACCGGGTCGCGGCATTCCTGCCGTCCGCTGTGGACGGTGAGCGGTACCGCAAGTTCATCTCGCCCCGTGGCCAGCTGCTCAACCAAAGTCCTGAGCTGCGCGACTGCTGATGCACGTCCCCTATGCGGCTGCCGACACGGCCGCATAGGGGGCACAATCACCCGTCATGGCGACCTATCTGGTGACGGGTGCGACCGGGCTGATCGGCAGGCATTTCACGCGACGCCTGCTGGAGACGGCCGACGTCGAGCGGGTCTGGCTGGTCGTGCGGGCCGCATCGCAGGACAAGCTGGCCAGGCTGGTGCGCTCGTGGCCGACGCCGAACCGGGTGACCATGGTCGTCGGCGACATCTCGCAGCCGAGACTGGGGATCTCCGAACGTGATCTGACCACGTTGCGCGGGCGCGTGGACAACATCGTGCATCTCGCGGCGCTGTACGACGTCACCGCGGACGACGAGGAAAGCACCGCTGCCAACGTCGACGGAACGCGGCACGTGATCGAGCTGGCCGAGGACATCGAAGCCGGGTGCCTGCACCACGTCTCGTCGGTCGCGGTCGCCGGGGACTACCCGGGCACGTTCTCCGAGGACATGTTCGACGCTGGGCAACGCCTCGTCACGCCGTACCACCGGACGAAGTTCGAGTCCGAGCGGCTGGTGCGCGAGCAGGACACCGTGCCGTGGCGGGTGTACCGGCCCGCGATCGTGGTCGGGCATTCGCAGACCGGCGAAATGGACAAGGTCGACGGTCCCTATTACTTCTTCCCCGCGCTGTCGCGGCTCGCGGCTTTGCCGAGCGTTCCGGTTGTGGCGCCGGACATCGGCGACACCAACATCGTTCCCGTGGACTATGTCGCGGACTGCTTGGCGCACCTCGTCGCGAGACCCGGCTTGGACGGCCGGACGTTCCACCTGGTCAACCCGTCGCCGCAGTCCGCGAAGTCGGTCTACAACGCGTTCGCCCGTGCCGCGGGCGCGCCCACTGTCGACTTCGAACTGGGCACCGGGCTGAGCAAGCCTTTGGTCGAATTGGCCAAGCTGAGCGAGTACTTGCCGGGGTTCACGCTGGCCCGTGACGCGATACTCGATCGGCTGGGCATTCCCCCGGTCGTGCTGTCGGCGTTGACGTTCCAGTCGCGGTTCGAATCGGCCGAGACCCGTAAAGAACTGCCGGGTTTCCAGGTTCCCGAGCTGGATTCGTACGCGGATGTGCTCTGGCGGTATTGGCGGGAGCACCTGGACCCGTTCCGGGCCCGCCGATCCGGCAGGCACGGGAAACTCGACGGCAGGCGAATCGTGATCACCGGGGCGTCCTCCGGGATCGGCCGGGCGACGGCGTTGAAAGTCGCGGCGGCAGGCGGAATTCCGCTGCTGGTGGCCAGGCGCGCGACCGAATTGGACGAGTTGCGCACCGAGATTGTGGCCGCCGGTGGGCAGGCGTACACCTATCCGTGCGATTTGACCGACGCGGAGTCGGTGACCAAGACGGTCGCGCTGATGCTGGAGGAACACCCCGGCATCGACATGCTGGTGAACAATGCCTGGCGGTCGATCCGCCGGTCGATCAGGCTGTCGTACGACCGTTTCCACGACTACGAGCGCGCGATGGCGATCAATTACTTCGGGGCGATCCGGCTCATCCTGGCGCTTTTGCCGCATATGACGGAAAGGCGTTTCGGGCACATCGTGAACGTCTCGTCGATCGGCGTTCAAGGAATCGCGCCCCGGTTCTCGGCATACGTGGCGTCCAAGGCGGCGCTCGACTACTTCAGCAAGATCGCCGCGACCGAGACACATGGCGCCGGAGTGACGTTCACGACGGTGCATATGCCGCTGGTGCGTACCCCGATGATCCGACCAACGAAGATCTACGACGCCTTCCCCGCGAAATCACCCGATCAGGCGGCGGACATGGTGATGGAGGCGTTGCGTGACCGTCCGAAGCACATCGGCACGCCGACCGGTTACATGATCCAAACCGCCTACACGCTGGCCCCCGGACTGGTCGACGCCATCGCCTACCAGGGCTATCGCGTGTTCCCCGACTCGACCGCGGCCGGCGGCGAAGGCCGTGTCAAGTTCGGCAAGGGCGAGCGAAAACTGTCCGCCGCGGCGGCCGCGTTGGTCAGATTGACCAGAGGGTTCCACTGGTAGATCTGGACACGGCGGGTAGCCTCGCGGCATGGCCCCCGCCGATGCCCCAATACCGCTCGGTTTCGACGTGGTCCGCCACGGATACGACCGCGCGCAAGTGCAGCAGCACGTCACCAATCTGGAGTCCAATCTGCGGCGGCTGACCGCGGACCGGGACAACGCCCGCGCCCAGTCTGCCGAGCTGAGCAGACAATTGGACGCGATGCGCGCGGAACTGACCCAGTTGCGCGAGCAGGTCAACGGCGCGACCCAGCCGCTGAAGGCGGCCGACGAGGTGCACAAACAGCTGCGGGTAATGCTCGAAGTGACCCGCGCGGAGGCCATGGAAATCACCGCGCGCGCCCAAGCCGCGGCCGAACAGACGTTCGCGACGGCGCAGCAGGCCTCGGCCGCGTTGCGCAGCCGCTACGAGTTCCTTGTGGCCGATCTGGAAGCCCAACAAGCCCAGATGCAGGCCGAACACAAAGCGGCACTGGACCAAGCCCGCGCACAGCTGACGCAGATGTCGAACCAGGCCGAGCAACGCCGCAGCAAATTCGGCGAGCAAGCAGACGCACAGCACAGGCAGGTCGAACAGGAATTCGAGTCGGCGATGGCGGCCAGGCGGGCGGCGTTGGACCAGGAAATCGCCGACCGCCGGATTTCCAGCAAGCGCGAGGCAGAGAAGCTGGTCGCCGACGCGACAGCCGAAGCAGACCGCCGGACGACCGAAGCGCAGCAGAAAATCGACCAGCTCACCGGTTTGCGGCAACGGGTTTCCGAGCGGTTGCGCGAAACAAGCCAGCTGCTCAACCAAAGCTCGAACCTGCTGGAGCCACTGGAAACCGAAGCCGACATCATCTCCGGCCAAGCCCACTGACCGACCCGGCCCAAGACAGCCCAGCCCCCAGCCCAAGGCGGCCCGGCACCAAGGCGGCCCGGCCTCAAAACAGCCCCGCCCCGGGCTCAAGACAGCCGGGCCTCAAGACAGCCCCGCCCCAAAGCAGCCCCCACCACTCCCGGGGGGCGTCCCTGGTCCAGTTTATCGGTGGGGCTTGGTCGGCGGCGGGGTTCGCAAGGGTTGTGGACAACTGGATTTGCCGATGATCCCTTCGGGGCGATCTAGGCGACCGGGACCCGGGCGCACGTCTCCAGGATCGTGCGGGCCACCAACTCCGGCTCGTCGTGCATCGGCACGTGCCCGCACCCCGGCAACGTGACATGCCGGGCCTCTGGCAGGAGCTGAGCGGCCCGGCGTGCCTGTGTCGGCCACAAGATCCGGTCCCGGGTCCCCCACGCCACCGTCACCGGCACCGTCGGCGCAGGGCTGCGGTAGAAGTAGTCCCGGCCTGCCCTGGCCACGGAGTCGAACCCCGGCGCCGCCGCCATGGAGGCCAAGTCGGCCAGCATGACCTCGAGCGGAACCCGCGAGGGGTGCCCGAAAAGCAAGCTGCCGCTCGCCAACCGCAATGACTTCCGGGACATCACAGCCGTTCGGGTTCGCTCCGGCAACCGCCCGGTCGCCCGGATCATGCTGAGCACCCGCAAGGCCCACGCCCGCCCACGAGCCGTTGTCCAGAAACCCGCTGGGGCCAATGCTGTCACTGAACTCGCGTGCCCGGCGGATGCCAGTTCGAGTGCGAGCATTCCGCCCAGTGAGTTGCCTGCCATGTGTGGCCGCGTTATCCCCAGGGATTTGAAGGTGTCCACAGCCGCATCCACAGCCGCGGCCACCGAGTACGGCTCGGGCAAACACGGCGAAAGCCCGAATCCGGGCAGGTCCATCGCGATCACGTCATGCGATTGCGCCAGCCGGTCCAGTACGGGTTCCCATGCCTGCCAACGGTGTCCGATGCCGTGCAGCAGCACCAATGGGCTTCCTGAGCCGCGACGCTCGTAGCAGATGTTCACCTGGTTACCCCGATTCGTGCCAGGCGCCGGATGATTCCCGGCGCGAACCGCGAAAGCAGAAGTCCGAATTTGGCCTCGGCCGTGACCGGCACGACCGCCTTGTTCGACCGGACCGAGGCCACGATCGCCGAGGCGACCCGCGAAGGCGGGAACCCGCGCCGCCTGTAGAGCCGCGAAGTCCGTTCCCGCATGGCGTCCTGGGTGGACGAGTCCACACCGACGAATGTCGTCGCACGGGTGATGGGCGTGTGCACGAAGCCTGGGCAGATCGCCGACACGCCGATTCCAGCGGACTCGAAGTCGGCTCGCAGCGAGCCCGACAAGGCCAACACCGCGGCCTTCGTGGCCGAATACGCTGGCAGCGCACGGGAATGCAGGTACGCCGCAGCCGAGGCGACGTTCACGATGTGCCCGCCTTCGCCTGTCTCGGCCATGAGTGCGCCGAACACGCGGCAGCCGTTCACGACACCGAGCAGGTTCACATCCACGATGCGCGACCAGTCCTTGGCGGATGTTTCCAGGAACGGCCCGGCGACCGCGATTCCGGCGTTGTTCACCACAACGTCGGGGACTCCGTGCTCGACCACGATCGCGTCGGCGAGCCGCCGCATGGCCGATTCGTCGGTCACGTCGAGGTGGTAGGCCGTCGCCGCGGGGCCGATCATGTCCGCGGTTTCCTTGGCTGACAACAAGTCCACGTCAGTGACGAGCACGTCGGCGCCGTCGCGGGCGAACGCGAGTGCCGTTTCCCGTCCGATGCCACTGCCCGCCCCGGTGACCAGGACCAGGCGATGCGCGAACGAGGACGGCGCGAGTGCGCGTTGCAACCCGCGGGTCACCGGCTCGCCTTCGATGTGCGCGATGAACTCCTCGGCCATTCGCGCGATCACCGCCGGTCGCTCCAGTGCGACCCAGTGGCCGCCGATCACCTTGCGGCGCCAGAGGTTCGGCACCCATCGCGGCACGTCTTCGAGCAGACCCGGAGTCACGTAACGATCGCGGGTCGGCATGATCATCTGGACCGGGACGTCGGTCCGCTGCTCGGTCGCGTCCTTCATGCGCTGGAAGATGTTGGCACGGTAGAGCTTCATGCCGTGAATACCGTCCACAACGGACGGAACACGGTCCAGCCCTTCGATCCTGGCGAGGATCTTGCCGAAGCCAAGCCGCCACAGCACAACCGGGACCACCGGCAGGTGGAACAGCAGGATGTACCAGGAATGCAGTTGCTGCCAGACCACTTGCGCCAGGTTTCGGGGTGTCGGGCGGGCCAGCCTGCGGCGTGTCCAGAAGGCCACGTGGTCCATGCACGGCCCGGAGATCGTGGTGAACGAGGCGATCCGGGAAGTCCCGGACGTCACCGCGTACCAGGCCTGCATCGAGCCCCAGTCATGCGCCACGACGTGCACCGGCCGGTCGGGGCTGACGGCGTCCGCGACCGCGAACACATCCGAGACCAACTCCGGGATCCGGTAGTCCGCGACCGCACGTGGCCGTGTTGAGGCGCCGGCACCCCGGACGTCGTAGGACACGACGTGGAATTGGGAGGCGAGACGCGCTGCGACGCCGTCCCACATCGTGTGGTTGTCCGGGTATCCGTGGATCAGCAGGACAGTCGGATCGGCCGGGTCGCCTTGCTCGTACACCGCAAGGGACACGTCACCCGATTTGACCGTCCGCATGGCCGCTCCCGTCGTCGCTGACAACGAGAAACGTTACAACGGCCATTGACATCATCGCAATGGCGGAGTGCTGTTTTTGCAGGTCAAACGCGGTTACCGGGAGTAGATTCCTGGGCGTATCAGACCACGTACTGCCTGAACCACTCAATCGTGGCAATCCAGGCAGCCTCCGCCTGTGCCGCGTTGTAGCGAGCTCCGGTGTCGTTGTGGAAGGCGTGGTCAACGCCCGGGTAGACGGTCACCTTGTACGGCCGGCCGCTGCGTTTGAGCTGGCCCTCGACGGCGTCCTTCGAGCCGGTGATCCGGGCGTCGCGCTCGGCGTAGACGCCGAACACCGCTGCCTGGACGCTCGCGAGCGCCTCGATGTTCGTTGGCGCGGGCCCGTAGAACGGCACGGCGGCCTTCATCTGCACGCCGGAGGCCAACGCGTTCCACGTCATCCCGCCGCCGAAGCAGAACCCGGTCATCCCGATTCGCACGCCGTTTCCCGTCGCCGACAAGGCGGACAGCGACTCCCGGACGTCCGAGACCATCGCGTCGACCGGACGCTTGCTCAACGCGGCCGAGTACGCCGCCGAATCGGTGAGCTTGTCGGCACCGCCGTCCCTGGACAGCAAATCCACAGCCAGCGCCTCGAATCCGGCTGTCGCCACCCGCCGGACCACGTCCTTGGTGTGCGGGACCAGGCCGCGGTTCTCGTGGACGACCAAGATCCCGCCCGCCGGTGTGCCATTGGCCGGCGAGGCGTGATAGCTGATCAGCGGCGCCCCATCGGTCCCTTTGACGGCCAGGTCGGTGACACGGATCCGGGGATCGTTGGGCTGGACGGTCACGCCGTCCGGCGTCGGTTGTGCTGGTGGTGTGGCGAAGTCCTGCGGGTTGTCGGAGGTCCGCGGCGTCGGCTGGACCGGCGACCCGTTCGGTTCGGTGCTGCAGCCCATCGCGGTCAGCAAGGTCATCGTGGCCACCGTGCTGCCGGTGATCAGGGTGACCCGGCGGAGCAGTTCGCGGCGGCTGATCACGCCGTCATTGAAATCCTCGATATGTTCTTCGACGACATATCGCTCGAAGTCGGTCATCGGCAACTCCCATCACGGATGGCGCGCCTCCCTGATGTCGAAGAATGGTGAAAGGCTGTTCCCATGGCAACTCCTGACGCCGTACCTGTCGATTACGACAGCAACCCGGACCGCTACCGCAGCGGCGCGCGGCTGTCGAAGGCCTACTCCCAAGCCAATCTCTACGCGCGGGTGGCGTCGCACCTGACCAGCGCCGATCTGGTACTGGACGTGGGATGCGCGGAAGGCGTGCTGCGGGAGGCCATGCCGGACAAGCGTGTGATCGGCCTCGATATGGCGATAACGTTCCTGCGCAATCACCCCGAGCCCCGCGTCCAGGCCAGTGCGACCGCGATTCCGTTTCAGGACAACACTTTTGACGCGGTGACCACACTGAACATGCTGTACCACCTGGCAGATCCGACGCAGGCACTGCGAGAAGCCAAGCGGGTCTTGAAACCCGGTGGCGTCCTGGTCGCGTCCACGATCGCCCGGTCCGACTCCCCCGAATTCAGCGCGTACCGCGAGCGCCCGCCGAGCCCGTTCGACGCCGAAGAGGCGCCGCAGGTCGTGCGGACCGTGTTCGACGACGTCGAAGTGGACGCATGGGACGCTCCCCTGATCACACTGCC
The DNA here is from genome assembly GCF_900176515.1 of Kibdelosporangium aridum. Taxonomy (GTDB): domain Bacteria; phylum Actinomycetota; class Actinomycetes; order Mycobacteriales; family Pseudonocardiaceae; genus Kibdelosporangium; species Kibdelosporangium aridum. Next base: position 402,266 of record NZ_FWXV01000004.1, on the reverse strand, counting down.
CACCGCGGAGTCCATTCGGGACTATCTACTTGCCAGGCGGGTCGCCGAGGAAGCCGCACAACGGGCCGCACGGGAGCTTGCTGTCCCGCTGACCGTGACCAAACGCGGCGCGGTGCTAATCGCTCGAAAGCCTGCTTGATTTGATCAACGCTTCGAGCCGGTCGCCGAGCATGTCCGGGATGACGCGAGCGGTCGACCGGGCCACGGCGGCGGTCAGCGCCGAGATCACCACCGGCGGCAGGCGACGCAGCACGTCGGCGTAGTAAGGCACTTCGTCGCCGCTGGGCAGCCAGTCCTCGCCCTTCGGGTCGAGCACGTACCGCCGCACCAGGCCGACCATCAGCCCGGCGACGTGGTCGACCTCCCGCTGCAGCACCCCGGCGAGCTCGATCACCTCGTCCAGCGGCACACCGAGCTTGACCAGCTCGTACCCGGCTTCCAGCAGCTGCGGGCTCGGCGCGACGAAACCCACGCCCTGGCGCTGCAGCAACCCCAGTTCCAAGGCCTTACGGGTGTTCGCGGGCGTGAGCTGGTTGCCGAACATCCGGCGCAGCTCGCGGATCGTGATCGGCGCCGGGAGTTCGGACGACCACGGCGCGCCCATGGCCTCTTCCAGACCGAGTACGTCGGCAAGGCTGCGGCCGGACTCCCAGGCCGCCAGCATCTCGGCGATCTGCGCGAACGCGTAGCCACGGCCGAGCATGTTGGTCACCAGCCGCAGCCGCGACAGGTGCGCGTCGGTGTAGATCGCGGTCCGGCCTCGGCGAATGGGCGGCGGGAGCAGCCCGCGGTCCTGGTAGACCCGGATGTTGCGCACGGTCGTGCCACTCACCCTGGCCAGGTCGTCGATCCGGTACTCCGCCACGCTGGCATGCTAGGTGGTCATGCGGATGGTGATCGCGATAGTGGCCACCGTGGCGGGTGCCGCGGCGGTCGTCTACAGCACGTTCCTGCCGTGGTACCGCGACCGGCAGGGCAGGCAGATCCCGCTGAACGAACTGTGGAACGGGGTCACGGCCACCACGACCGACATGGTCAACTCGTTGTTCGTGCCGATCGTGGTCGCGGTCGCGCTGGCCATGCTGGGGCTGATCATCGGCAGACGCTGGCTGATGGCACTCGGCGCGTTCCTCGCGGTCGTCGTGTTCGCCGTGTTCCTCGGCCAGCAGATGCAGGTCGAGGCGTTCGCGTCGCAGTTCAGGCAGGGCTTCTGGAACACGGCGGGCGGTTGCGTTCTGTTACTGATTGGCGCGATCACTCGGCCATCCAGGTAATTGATTTCCAAAGAACCAACATCACCCCCCTCACCGGCGTCTACCAGTTGCTGGGGAATTCCGACGAGGGGCAACAACTGTGCGCGGAACCATCTACACGGCTGCCCTGGCCGTGCTCATCAGCGGACTCGCGGGGCTGCCCGCGGCCGCTGACCCTGCGAACACCGCATCGGCGAGACCGCAACCGGGTAAGACGGTCACGCTGATCACCGGCGACAAGGTGACCGTGACCAAACGCGGGAACACCTGGGACGCCAGGATCGAACCGGCGAAACGCATCGGCGCACCGCGCGGCTTCGTCAAGTCAGTCGGGCCGGACGGGGTCATCGTCATCCCGTCGGACGCGGTGCCGTTGGTCAGGTCAGGCCGGCTCGACAAGGCGTTGTTCGACGTGACAGGCCTGATCAAACTGGGCTACGACGACGCCGCCACACCGGAGATCCCGCTGCTGGTGGAATCCGGGCCCGCCGTGGCCGCGCTCGGCCAGGTCAAGCGGGATCTGCCCGCAGTGCGGATGACCGCGGTCGCCGCGCCGAAGCAGCGTGCGGCAGACGTGCTCGAGACGGCGAAGACGAGCAAGATCTGGCTCAACGGCAAGGCATATCCGTCGCTGGACCAGAGCGTGCCGCAGGTCGGCGCGCCCGCCGCGTGGCAGGCCGGGCACACCGGTGCCGGTGCCACCATCGCCGTGCTGGACACCGGATACGACCCGGAGCACCCGGACCTGCGGGGAATCGTCAAGGGCGAGAAGGACTTCGTCAACGAAGGCATCCAAGACCGGGTCGGTCACGGCACGCACGTCGCGTCGACCGCAGCGGGCCGTGGCGGTAAGTACACCGGTGTGGCCAAGGGCGCGGACCTGTTGATCGGCAAGGTCTGCCAGGTCAACGGCTGCCCGTTCGACGCGATCCTCGAAGGCATGCAGTGGGCCGCCGACAGCGGCGCGAAGGTCGTCAACATGAGTCTCGGAGGTGGACCTGGTGACGGCACCGGTCCCCTTGAGACCGCGGTGAACCGGATTTCGGCCGAGCGCGGCACGTTGTTCGTGATCGCGGCGGGCAACTACGGCCCGCGCCTCAAGGTGTCCGCGCCCGCAGCCGCCGACGCGGCACTGGCCGTGGCCAGCGTGAACAAGCAGGACGAGCCGAGTCGGTTCTCCTCCCCTGGGCCGCGCACCGGTGATTTCGCCGTCAAGCCGGACATCGCCGCACCCGGCGAGGCCATCGTGGCCGCACGGGCCAAGGGCACGCTCGACGACGTGGCCGTTGACGAGCACTACGCGCGGCTGGACGGCACATCCATGGCCACGCCCCATGTCGCTGGTGCGGCGGCAATCCTTGCCGCCCAACACCCCGACTGGACCGGCCAGCAGATCAAGGCCGCGTTGATGAGCACCGCGAACCCCGTCTCGGCGACCATCTACCAGCAAGGCGCTGGCAGGGTGGACGTGGCTCGTGCGGTCAGCCAGGCCGTCACCGCGAACGTCGGCAGCCTGAGCATGGGCTTCGTCAAATGGCCGCACAGCAAGGACAAGGTGACCAAGCCGGTCACGTACACCAACTCCGGCAGCACCCCGGTCACGCTCACGCTCGAACTCCAGGACGCCGGCGTGTTCAGCACGGACGTCAAGGAGATCACCGTCCCGGCGCAGGGCCAGGCGACCGCGAACGTCACGTTCGACCCGGCCGCGGGTCCGATCGCGGAGTACAACGGCAGGCTGACCGCCAAGAACGGCACCACGGTCGTGCAGACCGCGATCGGCGCGACCAAGGAGCCGGAGAGCTACACGTTGACGCCCAAGCTGATCGACCGCAACGGCGTGGAACTCCAGCCGGACGGCGACGGCTCGGTGATCTGGAAGCGGCTCGGCACAACCGACTGGGACATCGTGGCGAGCAATCAGCCGGTGCGCCTGCCCGCTGGCCGCTACACGGTTTTCGGGCAAGTCGCGACGCCGATCCCCGGGCAGGTGGAGCCGTCGGTGACGATGCTCGGCGAGCCGGAAGTCGACCTGCGCGAGGACACCGCCGTGCCGCTCGACGCCCGCCGTGGTGTCCGGGTGAGTGTTCAGGTCGACGAGAAGGAAGCGCGCCGGGTCGCCGGAACCACAGCGATCGAGGCTGGTGGGGTCTCGTACCTCAGCGGCCCGACCGAGGAAATGTATGCCGTGCCGACGAAGGGCAGCCACAGCCACTTCGACTACTACAACCGGCAGCAGGTGGAGCGGCCGTCGGTCCAGCTGACCGCGAGCAAGCCGGAGTCCTTCGAGCTTCCGGTCGAGTGGGCGCCACAGTCGCCGACGACCATCGGTGCCAAGGAATACAACGCCGTGGACGTCGGGCACGCCACGCCCGAGGAGATCGCCGCGCGGGATCTCAAGGGCAAACTCGCTGTGTTCACGCTCGGCGCGAACGATGCCATGGAATACGACGCCAGGGTCAAGGCGCTGGGCGATGCGGGAGCGTCGGCCGTGTTGCTGTACTTCTCCGAGTCGATTTCGATCAGGGTCCGCGACAAGGCACCTGTTCCGGTGGTGTACACGATCAGCCCGACGGGTGCGCGCCTAGCCAAACTCGGCACCGCTACGGTGACGTTGACCGGGCTGCCTGCGAGCCCGTACCGCTATGAGCTCGCATTCCCGCATCACGGCGGCATTCCTGGCAACCTCACCTACCGGCCGCGGAACAACGACCTGGCGACGGTCAAGGCCAACTACCACTCGTTGGTCGACGGCGGCGTCGCGTACATCGACTACATGACACGATCGGGCGATTTGGACATGGGCAGTGCGCTGTGGTCGACGGTCGTTCCGTTGCCGTTGCAGCGCAACGAGTACTACTCGCCCGTCACATGGGAGAACTCGTTCCGAATCGCACCAACCCGCGACAGCGGGCCTGAACACGGATACATCACCAGCGAGCGGACGTACCGGCCAGCCGAGCGGATCACGGCCGAGTGGAACAAAGCCGTGATCGGACCGGGTGTTTCGGTGTCGAACGAACGGTACACCGGCCAGCCGCACATGATCCGTCGCGAAGGTGACACGATCAGCGCCACGCTGCCGTTGTTCTCCGACGCGGCAAGGCATTCCGGCTTCACCAGGCCGGAGGAGTACAGCTTCGCCGACAAGGGCGACACCGCGCTCTACGCCGACGGCAAGGAGATCGGCCGCAGTGGCGTTCCCGGTGACGGGACGTTCACCGTGCCCGCCGCACCGGCGGACTACCGGCTCACGTCCGAGGTGACCAGGACAAGCCCGGTGTGGCCACTGTCCACAAAGGTCAGTGCGGAGTGGACGTTCCGATCGGGGCACACCGCGGCGGCGACCCCGTTGCCGCTGTTGGCAGTCGGTTTCGACCCGAAGCTCGACATCACCAACCACGCGCGGGCCAACACCGTACTCGCGATCCCGGTACGGGTCGACCGGCAAACGGGCACGACCGGAAGCACTCCTTCGCTGCGGACGGTCGAGGTGTCCACCGACGACGGTACGACTTGGCGCAACGCGCCTGTTGTCAAGGTCAATGGCAGCTACTGGACACTGGTTCAGAATCCCGCGAGCGGGTTCGTGTCCTTGCGGGTGAGCGCGGCCGACCGCGACGGCAACTCGGTCAGGCAGACCGTGATCCGGGCCTACCGCGTGAAATAGTGCTGTGAAATAAAGAGATTCCCCTCGGGGTGACGCTTCAAGATCAACCCGGTACGGTGGAGGTCCGGGTCGAGGCTGGGGGCGGCCAACCCCGAGGGGAGTTCACACATGCGCGTGCTAGTCCACGCGGTGATCTTTGCCGCGCTCGTCAGCGGTGTGACGGTCGCACCTGCGGCTGCCGCACAACCTCCTACGACACAAGAGAAACCGAAGACGGTCACGCTCATCACCGGCGACAAGGTGACCGTCATCAGACAAGGCGCCTCATGGGACGTCCGGATCCAGCCCGCCGCGAGAATCGGCGCGCGGGAAGGGTTTCTCCGGCACGTCGGGCCGAGTGGGGTCACGGTCATCCCCGCATCCGTTGCGCCGCTTGTCCGATCGGGCCAACTGGACCGCGCCTTGTTCGACGTGACCGGGCTCGTCAACTTCGGCTACGACGACGAGCACACCCCGGATATCCCACTACTGGTGGAATCCGGCCCCAGCGTGGCCGCGCTCGGCAACGTCACGCGTAACCTGCCCGCGGTCGGGATGACCGCGGTGGCCACGCCGAAGCGCGACGCGGCCAAGCTGTTCGAACTGGCCAAGCACCACAAGATCTGGCTCAACGGCAAGGCGTACCCCACCCTGGACCAGAGCGTTCCGCAGGTCGGCGCGCCGGGCGCGTGGCAGCAGGGGCACACCGGTGCCGGTTCGGCGGTCGCGGTACTGGACACCGGGTACGACCCGGAGCACCCTGACCTGGCCGGGATCGTCAAGGGCGAGAAGGACTTCACCGGCGAGGGCATCCGGGACAACGTCGGGCACGGCACCCACGTCGCGGCGACCGTCGCCGGTCGCGGCAAGGCGTCCGGCGGCAAGTACACCGGGGTCGCCAAGGGCGCGGACCTGTTGATCGGCAAGGTCTGCATGACCTTCGGCTGCCCGTTCGACGCGATCCTCGAAGGCATGCAATGGGCCGCCGACAGCGGCGCCAAGGTCGTCAACATGAGCCTCGGCGGCGGGCAGTCCGACGGCACCGATCCGATGTCGGCAGCGGTGAACCGGATCTCCGCGGAGAAGGGCACGCTGTTCGTGATCGCCGCGGGCAACTCGGCGAACTCAAGGGTCTCCGCACCGGCCGCGGCCGACGCGGCGCTGGCCGTGGGCAGCGTGAACAAGCAGGACGTGGCCAGCCCGTTCTCCTCGCCGGGCCCACGGTTCAAGGACCACGCGGTCAAGCCGGACATCGCCGCACCAGGCGAGGACATCGTGGCCGCTCGCGCCAAGGGCACGCTCAACGACCTGGCTGTCGACGAGTTCCATGCCCGGCTGACCGGCACGTCCATGGCGACACCGCATGTCGCGGGCGCGGCGGCGATCCTTGCCGCCCAACACCCTGACTGGACCGGCCAGCAGATCAAGGTCGCGTTGATGAACAGCGCGCACCCGGTCGCCGGGGCCACGGTCTACCAACAGGGCGCTGGCCGGTTGGACGTGGCTCGCGCGGTCAACCAGACCGTCAGCACCAACGTCGGCAGCCTGAGCCTCGGCTACATCAAGTGGCCGGGACCCGGCAGCGTGCTGAGCAAGTCGTTGACGTACAAGAACTCCGGCGCGGCACCGGTCACGCTGGCGTTGTCGACGGACTCCGCCTTGTTCAAGGTCAGTGCCAACGAGGTGACTGTGCCCGCTGGTGGCGAGACCTCCGTGACGGTCTCGTTCGATCCGGCTCAGGCCCCGCACGCGGCGCATGGCGCATCGCTGTTGGCCAAGAGCGGATCGACCGAGGTGCGTACGGCGGTCGGCGCGTACAAGGAGCCGGAGAGCTACGACCTCACCCTCAAGTCGATCGACCGGAACGGCGGTGTGGACGGGTTCGGCATGGCAATGGTGATGAACCTGGACGACGCCAACATCTCGTTCTTCCCGGTGCTGCCCGGCGACACGATCCGGGTTCCGGCCGGGCGCTACGGCACCCTCGCGATCGTGGAAACGCCGGGAACGCCACCCAGCGCCACCATGGTCCCCAGACCCGAGGTAGCCGTCCGCGGCGACACCGTGGTCGAAGTGGACGCCCGGCCAGGGATCCCGGTCAGCATGACGATCGACAGACCGGACGCGAGAAAGCTCGACAGCGTCTCCGGGCAGGGCTTCAAGGTCGGCGACTGGGTCGGTGGCCTGCTCGCCGGCGGCTCCGCGTTGTACGCCACACCGACCGCGGGCAGGCACGAGCACTTCGTCTACTTCGACTCGGCGGCGTTCGAGCAGCCGTTGGTCCGGCTCTCGGTCACCAAGCCGGAGCAGTTCGAGCCGATCGTGGACTGGATCCCGGACTCGCCGAGGATCACCGACACCCGTGAACTGTCCGCTGTGGACGTCGTCCGGGCCCGCCCGGAAGACCTGGCGCAGCGCGACGTCCGCGGCAAGCTCGCCGTGTTCACGGTGACAGCAGGCGAGGAACTGGAGTTCAACCCGCGGCTCAAGGCGTTGCGGGACGCAGGCGCGGCTGCCGCCTTCTTCTACTTCACCGACGGCTCCGTCGCTCTCACCGAGGCTCCAGCGATACCGACGCTGTACCCGTTGGACGATCAAGGGCCTCGGCTCGCGAAGCTGGGCACTGCCGACGTACGGCTCGCCGGGATACGTACGAGCCCGTACCACTACGAGCTTTCGTTCCCCAGCCTCGGCAGCATTCCGGCCAACCTCACTCGCCAGGTGAAGACCAAGGACCTGGCCGAGGTTCGCGCCAACTACCGTGCCACCGCGGCGACAGCGACCGTACTCCCGGGAGCGACCGCCGTCGGGTTCGGCGGGATCGTGGCGATCGGCGGCCCGTCGATCCCGTTGCCCACCACGCGCACCGAGTACTACTCAACCGACACGGTCAGCTGGTCGAACCTGTTCCTCATCGACCGGCAGTACTACGTCTCAAGCCCGGATACGATTTACCGGCCCGGCTCGGTGTCCACAGCGGACTGGAACAAGGCGGTGATCGGCCCCGGCGCCGCCCGGCTCAACCGCACCGGTGACAAGCTCGATGTCTTCCTCCCGCTGTTCACCGATGCCGCGCAGCATGTCGGTCCCGCAGTCGAGACTGACGAGGGCGACACGGTGTTGTACGCCAACGGCAAGGAAATCGGCCGTAGCGGTACCCCTGGGTTCGGGGTGTTCACCGTGGCCGGACCGGCCGACTACCGGCTGAGCACGGAGGCGACCAGGACGAACCCGAACTGGCCACTGTCCACAAAGGTCAGCGCGGAGTGGGTGTTCCGCTCGGCAGAGACCGGCACGTTACCGTCGATCACGCTCGACCCCAAGGTGGACAACGACAACTACGCCAAAGCCGGTACGTACTTCACGATCCCGGTACGGCCGGGCAAGGACGGCGTGGTGCGCAAGGTCGAGACGTCCACCGACGACGGCACGACCTGGCGTCCGGCACCGGTGGTGAAGGTCCACGACCACTGGTGGGCGATCGTGTGGAACCCGTCCGACGGGTTCGTGTCACTGCGTGCCCAGGCGTCCTATCCCGACGGCAAGGGCGTTACCCAGACAGTCATTCGTGCTTATCGGGTGAAATGACCGAACCAGGGTAGGACCGTCCCCCTAAGGGTGGTCCTACCCTGGGGTGACGCGCATCGACGACGGGTGGGCCTACTGTCGGACGCATGTCGATTGACCACACCGCGCTCGGCACCATCGACGGCGGTTTGACCTCGGCCGAGGTCGCCGAGCGCGTTGCCGCGGGCAAGACCAACGACGTACCCGCGCGGGCCAGCCGCACGGTCGGCCAGATCGTCCGGGCGAACGTGCTCACCCGGATCAACGCGATCTACGGTGTGCTGTTCGCGATCATCATGTCCACCGGGTACTTCCTGGACGGCATGTTCGGCCTGTTGATCATCTTCAACAGCGGTATCGGCATGATCCAGGAGCTGCGGGCCAAGCGGACGCTGGAGAAACTGGCCATCGTCGGGCAGGCGCGGCCGACCGTCCGGCGGGACGGCGCGCCCGTCGAGCTGGCGCCGAACGAGATCGTGCTCGACGACGTGATCGAACTCGGCCCGGGCGACAAGATCGTCGTCGACGGCGTGGTGCTGGCCGCCGACTCGCTGGAGATCGACGAGTCACTGCTCACCGGCGAGTCCGACCCGGTCGTGAAACACCCCGGCCACCAGGTGCTGTCCGGCAGTTTCGTGGTCGCGGGCAGCGGCACGTACCGGGCGACCAAGGTCGGCAGGGACGCGTACGCCGCCAAGCTGGCCGAGGAGGCCAGCAAGTTCACGCTGGTCAAGTCCGAACTGCGGTCCGGCATCGACAAGATCCTCAAGTTCATCACGTTCCTGCTGATCCCGGCGGGTGCGCTGACCATCTACAACCAGCTGTTCAACGTCAACGAGTCGCTCGCCGACGCCCTGCGCGGGATGGTCGCCGCGCTCGTGCCGATGGTGCCCGAGGGGCTCGTCCTGATGACCAGCATCGCGTTCGCCGTCGGGGTGATCCGGCTGGGCCAGCGCCAATGCCTCGTCCAGGAGTTGCCCGCGATCGAAGGCCTCGCGCGCGTGGACGTCGTGTGCGCGGACAAGACCGGCACGCTGACTGAGAACGGCATGCGGCTGTCCGAAGTCCGTAGCGCCAACGGCGACGCTTCGGTAACCCTCGCGTTGGCTGCGTTGGCCCGTACCGAAGCCCGGCCCAACGCGAGCCTGCTCGCGATCGCGGAGGCGTACCCCGACGACCCGGGCTGGCACGCCACCGCCGTCGCGCCGTTCTCGTCCGCTCGCAAGTGGAGCGGCGCCAGCTTCACCGACCACGGCCACTGGGTCCTCGGCGCGCCAGACGTGTTGCTGCCAGCCGGTGACGCCGCCCGTGCCGAGGCCGAACAGATCGGGTCGCAGGGCCTGCGTGTCCTGCTGCTCGGCCGGACCGATGTGTCCCTCGACTCTCCCGAGGCGCCGGGCACGGTCCGTGCTGCCGCGCTTGTCGTGCTGGAGCAGAAGGTCCGCCCGGACGCCAAGGACACCTTGGACTACTTCGCCTCCCAGAACGTGACGGTGAAGGTCATCTCCGGCGACAACGCGCTGTCCGTCGGCGCCGTCGCGGCCTCGTTGGACCTGCCCAACTCCGCGGACCCGATCGACGCCCGAAACCTCCCCGAGGACAAGGAAGAACTCGCTTCGGTCCTCGAGGAGCGTGCCGTTTTCGGCCGCGTCACCCCCGCGCAGAAACGCTCAATGGTCGGCGCCCTCCAATCCCGCAAACACACCGTGGCCATGACCGGTGACGGCGTGAACGACGTGCTGGCGTTGAAGGACGCCGACATTGGCGTCGCCATGGGCTCCGGCAGCCCCGCAACCAGGGCCGTCGCCCAAATCGTGTTGCTGGACAACAAGTTCGCCACCCTCCCGCACGTCGTCGGCGAGGGCAGGCGGGTGATCGGCAACATCGAACGCGTCTCGAACCTGTTCCTGACCAAGACGGTCTACTCGGTGATCCTCGCCCTGATGGTCGGGATCGCGCAGGTCAACTACCCATTCCTGCCCCGGCACGTGACAGTGATCGCCTGGTTCACCATCGGCATCCCAGCCTTCGTACTGTCCCTGGCCCCCAACAACGAACGCGCCCGTACCGGCTTCGTCGGCAGAGTCATGCGCATGGCCATCCCATCCGGCGCGATCATCGCCACAGCAACGTTTGTGGCCTACATGCTCGTCCACAACGAAACCACCAGTGAGCGCGCAGGCACGACCGCACTGATCACCCTGATGATCGTCGCCCTGTGGGTCCTCGCAATCGTGGCGCGCCCCTACAAGTGGTGGAAGATCGGCCTGATCGCCCTGATGTCGGCGGCCTCACTGCTGCTGTTCGTCCTGCCCTTCACCCAACGCTTCTTCGCCCTCGACCCCACCAACACCAGTTACACGATGCTGGCAATCGGCATCGCCGCCATCGGCGTCGTCCTGGTCGAAATCGTCTGGTGGATCCAACGCAAACTCATGCCACCACCCATCGAAGACTGAACGTGGACAATCCGGCGGCCCTCAAGGCAACCACTGTGTGCGGACTAACGGGTCAGGCGGCTTTGCGGTCGTGGCTGGCTGGCCGCAACCATGGCCTGGTCGGCCCGGCCCGCCGATCATCGTCCGGCGCCGCCTCGCCCTGCGAAATCTCCGAGTCATCCTGGCGCGCAGTGGGCGCGGGATCGCCGCCCTGCTTGTGCTCACGCTGCACGAGGTACAGCAGCGCGACTCCGGCCAGCAGCGGGATGTGCGACAACAACCGCGATGCCGGAACGCCGATCGTCGCCAAGTCGATCACGGAGAACACGACCAAAGCCGCGACGAACACCCCGACGGCGGGCAGCAACCCACTGGCCCGCTTGGTCTGCCACGCGGCCGCGAGCATCGCGAGCCCCAGCGCCAAGTTCCACGCCGCGCCTTCGCTGATCAGGTGCGGTGTCAACGTGGCGCCATGTGCCGAATGCGTGTCTGTGCCGAACAACTGGGCTACGGCGAGCAGCAACTGGATCAGGCCGACCCCTGCCAGCGCTATCCGGGCGAGCGGCTTACGACGTGGCGCCGTCTCTGCCAGTACCGAGGACACCAGGTCCGGTGTCGGCACGAATGAACGCACCTTCACGCGGCGGTTGAGGTCCATCGCGGCGGCGTACCAGTCCTGGCAGGACGCGCAGGTTTCCAGGTGCGCGTCCACCTCGGCCGCTGGCGCTGCCTCGTCTTCGCCGTCCAGCCGGGCGGACAGGGCCTGGATGCACGTCCCACAGTCCATGTCTACATAGTCGCCCGTGACGGCCGGGTAGTTCCCGTCAGCCCTTGCGCTCGAACAGCGCGAGCAACTCGAGCCTGCCGAACATCCGCGCTGTGTCCACCGCGGACGGCGTTCCGGCGAACGGGTCCGCCCCGCCGTCCAGCAAGGCCTCGACCACGCCGTCCGAGGCTTTGAACACCGCTCCCGCGAGCGGTGTCTGGCCTCGGTCGTTCGCTTTGTTCGTGTCCGCGCCCCGGTTGACCAGCGTGGACACCGCTTCGACGTGCCCGTGGTACGCCGCCAGCATGATCAGGGTGTCGCCTACCTCGTTGCTGAGGTTCACCGGCACGCCGCCGTCGATCAGCTCCGCCAGGCGTCCGGCGTCGCCTTCCCTGGCCGCGGCGAAGGCCGCCTCTTGGTCTCCCACAGTGATCAGGGTGGCACACCCCGCTGACTAGGGCATAACGGTCCGATGACCGGGCCGCTGAATGCGCAGATAACGTTTTGGAAATGTTTTGCGCGCGATGAATACGACCAGTCGTCGATTGACCGCCGTAAGTGATATCAATACGGAGCGCTTTCGGTTGATCGCCTGGCGTGAATGCGACCGAGTGCCGACATGAGAACGGGTAGCCCACGTCCATCGCGTTTCATGGACATGAACTACCCGGTCAGCGTGCCCCCGACCGGATTCGAACCGGCACTCCAACCCTTTTAAGGGGCTTGCCTCTGCCTGTTGGGCTACGGGGGCGCGTGAAGCCTAAGCGTTCCGGCGCTCCCTTTGGAGCCACTTTCCGACAACTCATCCAGCTGGCCTATCGAATTGGTCCACTCAGCTCTTCGCTGCTCGGGTGAATTCGGTCTTCGGGTCCTGGATCTGTCCCATCGAGATGACCTCCCGGCGGAACACGAATGCGCCCAGCCAGTCGAACATGATGCGCACCTTGCGGTTGAAGGTGGGCATCCGCGACAGGTGGTACGCCCGGTGCAGGCCCCAAGCGAGGAAGCCCTTCAGCCGGATCACCCCGAGCACATCGGTAACACCTTTATAGAGGCCCAGCGAGGCCACAGAGCCCTGGTACTTGTGGACATAGGGTTTCTGCTTCTTGCCCCGCAGCGCGGCCAGCACGTTGGGCACCAGCCGCTTGGCCTGACGAACCGCGTGCTGAGCCGACGGGCTGCACGTGGCTGTCGGGTCTTCGGCAGTGCGCGACAGGTCCGGCACGGCGGCGTTGTCGCCGGCCGCCCACGCGTCCGAGAGGCCTTCGACCTGCAGTTCGGCGGTGCACCGGACCCGGCCGCGCTGGTCGAGCGGCAGGTCGGTGTTGGCCAGCATCGGGTTGGCCTTGACGCCCGCGGTCCAGATGATCGTGTCCGCGTCGAACTCCGTGCCGTCGTCGAGGATCACGTGGCCGTTCTCCAACGACTTGGCCCGCGTGTCGAGGAACACCTCGATCCCGCGCTTCTCAAGCACCTTCACGGTGTAGACGCCCATCTTGGCGCTCACCTCGGGCATGATCCGGTTGGACGCCTCGACGAGCACCCAGCGCATGTCCTTGGCGCTGATCGTGTCGTAGTAGCGAACCGCGTACCGGGCCATGTCCTCCAGCTCGGCCAACGCCTCGACACCGGCGTACCCGCCGCCGATGACGACGAAGGACAGCAGCTTGCGCCGCAGCTCCGGGTCACTGGTCGACTCGGCGAGGTCGAGCCGCGACAAGACGTGGTTACGGAGGTAGATCGCCTCACCCACGGTCTTGAAGCCGACGCCCCGCTCCTCAAGGCCGGGGATCGGCAGCAGCCGGGACACCGAACCGAGCGCGCTGATCAACAGGTCGTACTCGACCGAGTCGGTGTGCCCGTCGATGGACTCGACGGTCGCCGTCTTGGCCGCGTGGTCGATCTTGGTGACCCGGCCGGTCAGCACGTGACAACGGCGCAGGACCTTGCGCAGCGGCACCACAACGTGGCGCGGCTCGATGGATCCCGCTGCCGCTTCCGGCAGGAACGGCTGATAGGTCATGTGCGGCTGGGGGTCGACGACCGTGACCGACGCTTCGAGCGACCGCAGTTTCTTCTGCAGGCCCAACGCCGTGTACAGCCCGACATACCCACCGCCGACGATGAGGATCCGCTTCGGCTGCTTCTTGCCCTTGGCCATGACCCTATGGTCGCACCATCTCGCTGGCCCCGCCCGTCACCCCTGGTCAGGTGTGACCCCGGTCGCGAACTGACGATTGGTTCACTGTGGACGCTTCATGATCAACCGCGTCGCGAGGACCGCGAGCAAAGCCGCACCTGCCAACGCCGCGACCTCCAATGCCGCTGGTGTAACGGTTTTCGGCACGAGTGCGGCGACACCGGCCAGACCGAAGACGATCACCTGCACGATGGCGAACCGGATGGCGGCCGGGCGCAGCGCGGCGAGGTGGATCCGGGCAGTGCTCGGAATCACAGCGGCGAACGCGCATCCGATGTGGACGAGATGGACGAGCGGAATCAGTGCGAGAACTCCGATCTCCAGCGCGCCACCCGTGAGCATGACCGCCGTCACGGCCGTGGCCGCGATCAGCACCGCGGGCGCGGGCGTGCCGGGCGCCGTGACGGACAACACGCCGATCAAAGCGATGACTCCCAACGGAAACACGTCGGCGCCCTGGCCGGCGAGCAAGATCGAAATCAGGACGACGGCACACAAAACGGCGCCACGCAACGTCCACGCGGGCAGTCCAGCGGTGAGTTTCGTTTCCGGGAGGTTCATCGCCGCCGCCCCCTTGCCAGCACGCGCAGTGTGGCGGACACCTCATCGCCCCACCGGAGAACTGGAATTCCGTGTTCCCGCAACGTTTCCAGCCGGACCGTGTGCTCGGCACGCAACACCTTCAGCACCGCCTCACCCCACGGGTCCCCGGCGGCGGGAACGAGCGGATCGGGCAACAAGTCCATTGCCAGCACACGGATTCCACGCCGGGCGACGGTCGCGGTGAGCTCCACCATGGCGTCGTCGAGGAACGGTGAGAGCACCATCACCAACGACCCCGTGGGCGCTTGCCGCGGCCGTAACACCGGTCTCGGGGCCCATCCCGCTGAGCGGGCACAGATCACCAGTTGATGCCGCAGCTTCAACAGCTGCCTCGGCCCGGTTCCCGGCGCGAGGCTCAACTGCGGGCGGCCAAGATCCACCAGACCGACGCGATCCCCTTGCCGCAGGTAGCTGGCGGCGAGCGAACACGCGGCCTGTACGGAAGTGTCGAGCGAACCGCCCACTCGTACGCCGTTGCCGACCAGCGCGGTCGACCACTCGGCTAGTTCGGCGCCGACGTCCACCCGCGTGTCGATCGCGAGCACCAAGGAGGCATCAGCATCGGCGTGCCGCTCACGAACGTGCAGCATGCTCGGCGACATCACCCCACCCGCGGACGCCGACGCGCGCAGCGACACACGCCAGTCGACCCGTCGCAGCCGGTCACCCGGTTGGAACGCACGGATGTCCCTGAGCTCCGTGCTGTCGCCAGGGCGCGGTGAGCGATGGACGCCGACCAGGCCTGATGGCCGTGGCGGCAGCGGTCCGGCAGGCAGCAGCTTGACCGGCGGCAGGATGGTCCTACGGCCTTCGGTACCCACGACCGGACCGAACACGCGGAGCGCGTCGGGTCCCGCGAACAGACGGTCCAGTCGTAGATCCACGCCCTCGCCCCAGCCGCCGTACCCCAGTGTCGTGCGGACGTTCTTGACCGTCCCTGGCAGCAGGTGAACGGGACCAACGCCGCGTACTTTGCCGTGCGGCGCACGCAACGCGACGAGCTCAACGCCCGGGTCCGCGTCGATCTCGAAGACCGCCTCGGCCAGTTGTGCCTGTTCCAACGCCCTCGGCAGCTTGGGCTGACGGACGTCCGGCTCGCCTGGCTGGGGGCGCGCCATCGCCAACAGCGCGCTGATCAGCAGCGGAGCGCCGAAGAGGACCAGCGCGAGCTGATGCACCAGGACACCCGCGACGATCAGTCCGACGCCGACGACGACCGCCCGGTACATCGCGTCGGTGTTGCGCCACCGTCCGGTGTCCCGCTGCGTGCGCATCCACTTCAGGACGCGGTTGCTCATCTCGTGCTCGCCGGTCCCGGCACCTGGCCGAGCAACTCGGTGACAACTTGGACGGCGGTCGCGCCGGTGCTCCACGTCTCCGCGCGGAGCGTCAACCGATGCGCCAACGCGGCGACAGCGCACTCCTTGACGTCCTCCGGAAGCACGAACTCCCGGCCGTCGAGGACCGCGAGACACCGTGAGACCAGCAACAACGCCTGCGAACCACGTGGCGACGCGCCGATTTCGACGGTCGGGTACTGCCTGGTCGCGGCCGCGAGATCCACGCAGTACCGCAGCACGTCCGGGTCGATGTCGACCCGCTCGACGCTGGCCTGCAGGTGCCTCAGGCGTTCCGCGTCGATCACCGGAGCGACTTCGGTCTCCTCGCGGCGGCGGGCCAGCCTTCGGCGGAGCACTTCGGCTTCTTCCTCGGCGGGCGGGTAGCCGACGTCCAGCCGCAGCATGAACCGGTCAAGCTGAGCTTCCGGCAACGGGTATGTGCCTTCGTACTCAACGGGGTTGGCGGTCGCCAGGACGTGGAACGGGAGCTGCAGCACGTGTGTGTGGCCTTCGACCGTGACTTGCCGTTCCTGCATGGCTTCCAGCAACGCGGACTGGGTTTTCGGTGGTGTGCGGTTGATCTCGTCGGCCAGCAGCAGGCCGGTGAAGACGGGGCCCGGCCGGAAGCTGAACTCCCGCTCGGTCGGGTCGTAGAGGTACGAGCCGGTCACATCCGCGGGCAGCAGGTCGGGTGTGCACTGCAGTCGTTTGAAGTCCAGACCAAGCGCTTGGGCAAGGCTGCGTGCCAGCAGGGTCTTCCCCAGTCCTGGCACGTCTTCCAGCAACACGTGGCCGCCCGCGAGCACTGCGGCCAGCGCCAGCCGCGTCGTGCGCTCGCGGCCGACGACAACGGTGCCGACGGCATCGAGCACGGCACGGCAGTCGGCCGCGATCACGTCCACACTGAGTCCGTTTTGGACGTCCGAGGATGGCACTGTGGTCACTTTTCCTCCAGACGGCCGAGCAGTTCAGCCAGCCGGTCCGGGGACGGCAGTTGCGCGTCCCGCTTGGTGATCAATGCGTGCAGTTCGTCGCCCAGTACGTCCCGCGCACGGTCATCGCCGAGGCTGATCCCCTTGCGCCGCAGCGTGTCCGCGGCGAGGCGGCGGAGTCGCGGCTGGATTCGTGTTCGGAACCGGCCTGGATCCTTGGCGGCCTCGGCGAGCCTGGACGACAGGGAACTGGCCTGATGCATGGTCAAAGTCTCGTCCGGTATGGGCAACGACTGCCAACTCGGCGCGGCGACACCGAGGGCCACCAGCGCCATGACCGTGACCGCGGAGATCGGAAGTGCGACGACGATCGACCAGAACACCGGCATCGCCATCAGCCAACCCGCCAGAACGGCGATGACCGCGCCGATGACAATGGCGATAAGGACGGCGTTCAACGGCTTCATATTGTTTCCAACGCTCGTCGCGCCTGGCTCGCGTCATCCTCGGTGATACTGCCCGGCTTGCCGAACCGGGCCCGGTGATAGAGCCTCCGCAATGTTCGCAAGGCCTGTTCGTCGGCATTCTGTCCCGCTAGGACAGCGGCAGTGAATTCGGTCGGCGTCTGATGCGGCTGACGTTCAATCCCAGTCCGCGCAGCCGACTCCTCAAGTTCAACCCAAGCGGCAATGACCGCGTCGGATGGCGGTCCCCCGATTTTCCGGTCCATTTCCACCAACGCACGCCGGGAAGCGTCGGTCAACCACGACTCATTGCCGGTAACGGTCTCGTCAGCGAGCGCAACGCGCACCCGCGTCCGTTTTCGCCGATAGAAGCGGATGCTGCTCAATGCGACGAGCACCATCGCGAACCCGAACAAGACCGCGGCCAGCACCACAATGACCAGCGCACCCACCCCGTACGCCACCGGCTCAGACGAAATCGGCGGTACGCCGAATGGCGGATCTCCCGCGTCGGAGCCCAGCCCCAGCCCGAACTCCGGCGTGCCCCGCGGAATGCCCGAGCTCCCCCGCGCCGCCACCACCGCGAGCAAGAGGAAGGCCGCGACCGAGAGCAACACCGGCAACCGGACTTTCATCTACCGAGCATCCCAAACTCGCCGCGGTCATGGGACGAATATCCGCCGTTCGCCGCTCTCTGGTGCTTCAGACGCGGTGGGCCGGACCTCGAATGCGCCGAGCAGTTCATCGACCAGCGCGACCATGGACATCTTGATCTCGTCACGGTCGCCGAGGCCGATCTCGGCATCCGCGGCGAGCACCGGCAGCAAGTCCTCCGGACCTGCCGCAAGTTCACGAAGATCCCGTACCGTCTGCTCCACCACCTCGCCCGCGAGGCTGTTCGAGGCGAGCTGGCCGAAGCGTTGAGCCAACGACGCCGTGTCGACAGCACGGAGCAACCGGAGCACATCAAGCCCGTCTTTCGGCTTGAGCCGGTGTGGCTGGTCGCGCCGTTCAGCGACCTTGATGACCTTCGAAACGATGAGCGCGGCCGGGCCAGCCACTTTGATCTCGAAGGATCGTGGGTCACCGCTTGCCAGAGCTTTGATCGTCCGACTCTCGTTGTCGATCACCGCCGCTTCGAGTCCGAACGTTCTGCGGGCGGTGAACTTGTCGTCGTGCGGCGGGCGAAGGTTGGCTGACCGGCGGCCGCCTCGGCCGCACAACGCCTCGGGAGCCATCAGGTCGACCGCGATCTGACCAGGCCCCAACCACGTCCCCGGTTGACTGCCTGGAACGAATCCCGCGGCACGCATCGCTTCAACGATCGACGGTTCATCCGCCAACCTGTCGGGCACCAAAGCCAGGTCCGCATCGGTGGTAGTCGGCGCCGTGACGAAGTCCGCGCCGCCCGCGTGCACATAAACCGCTTGGGCGCCAACAAGTACCACCGCGTCGCGGTGGGGACCCAGTCCGTCAAGGGCGTCCAGCAACACAGCACGCGCCTTGAGGTACTCCTGCGGAATCATCATTCCCAACCTGGTTCAGCCGATGCGAGCACTGCCAGCACTTGTTCAGCTTCTTCACTTGACCGTCCAGGACCGGTCATCAGGTCCGCCACGACCTGCGCGGGAGCGGCATAGACGAGCCCGTCCACGACCCGCGACTTCGCGTGGACGACGTCGTCATAGGGCCGCATGACCATCACGTTCGCTCCGCGGTCAACGGCCTTCAAGCCCAACTGGCGCATCAAGCCAACGGGATCTTCGGCATACAGACTCAACAAGACGAGCGGAGACACAGGTGTCACGCTGTCCGGTAGGTACGCCCGTGCCGCAGCGGAGCCCGTCAGGGCGAACCGTATGTCCACAAGCGACAGTTCGTCCAGCGCATGGTTCACCCCGCGCGGGTCGAGCGCGGTGATGACCTCGTTGGCGTTCAGGACTTGGTAATCCTGCACCCAGCGGTCGATCAGCGCCCGCTTGCGGACAGCGGTCACCACGCCGTCTTCGTCTCGATCGACAACCGCCTCCCGGTCGAGCAGTCCAAGAACCCTCGCACTTGTCCCCCCGCCGACGCCCGCTCGCACGGCAAGCTCTCGCACGCCTACAGGCAGTGCGGTCTCCGACAGCTCCAGAACTACTTTGGCGGCGGCCGAACCGCGAAGGGATTTGAGCAGCCGATCGGATGGATCACGCATGTCGTTTCGTTCGGCACCAACACGATCGACGACCACGACCGGATCGTCGAGCCGCAGTCGCAGATTGCCAGTGACGTCGAACCATCCCATCTGGTGTCCATCGAGTTGAGCACGAGTCGTCGGGGACACGAACGGCGCAGCCAGCATCCGTCCGGCGATCCGCATCCCTTTGTTCACCGCGGCCCGCGTGAACGCGTCGATCTGGCGGGCGATGGCAGCTACGTCGCGTGGCACGACAATGCGGTTTTTGCACTCGACCAACACCACTGAGCTCGTGCCATCCGGCGCTCGCAGAGTGAGCAGTGCGTCCATCTCATGCATGCGGGCGGCCCCAGCCGACAGCACCACCGATCTCTCGACGGTGACCGACCAGGTGGAGGGCAGCACCGAACGCACAGTCTCTTCGAGCGACTGGATGAGCTGAGGCTCGGTTGTTCCAGGTCTCCGGCCGTTCCGTGACACATGGAACATGCTAGTTTGCGGAACAGTATTTGGCCACTCGACGGCCGAACGCCGCGCTATGCGCCGCTGATTGCCTTCGCCTTGGCGAGGATGGCCTCGAGCATGGGTGGGGTGAGTTTGCCGGTGAAGGTGTTCTGCTGGCTGACGTGGTAACAGCCGAGCAGCGTCAAATCCGGCCCGTCGTCGACGGCAGGCAACGTCAGCTCCGCCCCATGGGCGAATTTGGGACGTGGGATCGGCACCTGCCAATTGGCCAGGGCGGGCATCAGCGCCTGCCAGCCGAACGCGCCCAGCACCACCACGCATCGCAAGGTCGCCCGGAGCAGTGCGAACTCGCGGACGAGCCAAGGACGGCACGCATCCCGTTCGGCGGGTGTCGGCTTGTTCTCCGGTGGCGCGCAATGCACGGGTGCGGTGATGCGCACGCCGTAGAGCTCCAGGCCGTCGCCGACGTGAGTCGACGTCGGCTGGGAGGCGAGGCCGACGGCGTGCAGCGCCGCGTAGAGGAAGTCGCCGGAGCGGTCGCCGGTGAACATTCGGCCGGTTCGGTTGGCGCCGTGGGCGGCTGGGGCGAGTCCGACGATCGCTATCCGGGCATCCGGCGGCCCGAACCCGGGTACTGGGCGGCCCCAGTAGGTCTGGTCACGGAACGCCGCGCGCTTCTCCGCTGCCACCTGTTCGCGCCAGCGCACGAGGCGGGGGCAGGATCGGCACGACGTGACCGCTTCGTCCAGTTCATCCAGGGTCTCCGGCACGGTTCAAGATTCTTCACCACATAGGGTGCGCGCATGGCAGAGAACGAGGAGCAGCCGAAGCCGGCCGACCCGACCGACGACCTTGTCACGACCAGTCACACACTGGGTGACCTTGCGTACACCGCCACTGCCGGCCGCGTGGTCCTGCGCCGTGAGATCCTCACCGACGGCAAGTTCGACGGCCACCTGGCCAAGGCCGAGGTTTTCATGACCACCTACACCTTGGACGGTGCCGACGCCGCGACCCGGCCGGTGACGTTCGCGTTCAACGGTGGCCCCGGGTCGTCGAGTGTGTGGCTGCACCTCGGCCTGTTCGGCCCGCGGCGGGTCTTGTCCGGTGACGCGGGCGATCTCGCCAAGCCGCCCTACGAACTGGTCGACAACCCCGAATCGCTGCTCCGGCACAGCGACCTCGTCTTCATCGACCCGGTGTCGACCGGGTACTCGCGGGCCACCAAGGGCGAGAAACCCGGCGACTTCCACGGTTTCAGCTCCGACATCGAATCGGTCGGCGAGGTCATCCGGCTGTGGACGTCCCGCAATCAGCGTTGGCTGTCACCGAAATTCCTCGCCGGCGAGTCCTACGGCACCCTGCGTGCGGCGGGGCTCGCGGAGCACCTGCAGTCGCGGCATGGCATGTATCTCAACGGGATCATGCTGATCTCGTCCGTGCTCGACTTCGGCACGATCGACTTCAACGAAGGCAACGACCTGCCGTACGTCCTGTTCCTGCCGACCTACGCGGCCATCGCGCACTACCACGGCCTGCACGGCGACCGCTCGCTGGAAGACGTGCTCGCCGAAGCCGAGGAGTTCGCCAGCCGTGACTACCCATGGGCCCTCGCCCAAGGCGCCCGGCTCGCCGACCGTCAATCCATTGTGGACAAAATCGCCGGTTTGACCGGTCTCTCGGCGGATTTCGTCGACCGGGTGAACCTGCGCATCGAACACGTCCGGTTCTTCACCGAGGTACTACGCCACCGCCGTTGCGTCACCGGCCGGCTCGACGCCCGATTCCTGGGCTGGGACAACGACTACGGCCGTGAGCTGATGAGCGAGGACCCGTCGTTCTCGGCGATCCTCGGCCCGTACACGGCCGCACTGAATCACTACGTGCGCGCAGAGTTGAACTACGCCAACGATTTGCCGTACGAGATCCTGACCGGCAACGTGCATCCTTGGTCTTTCAAGGAGTTCGAGAACGCCTCGGTCACGGTCGTCGAAAAGCTCTCCGCGGCCATGCGCGCCAACCACAACCTCAAGGTGCACGTTGCTTCCGGGTACCACGACGGCGCGACCCCGTACTACGCGGCCGAACACGTGATCGCACACCTTGCCATCCCGGAGGAGTTGCGCGGGAACGTCGAGACGAAGTACTACCCGGCCGGGCACATGATGTACGTCCACGAGCCCAGCCGGTTGCAGCAGTCCGAGGACCTCGCGGCCTTCATCCGCACGTCCTGGTGACAAGCCAACGGCCGCAAACCCAGCGCGGGTTTGCGGCCGTTGAGAACCAAGCGGATTACTTCAGGAACTTCGCTCCACCAACGATGGCTTGGTAAGCGTCGATCTGGCCGTGACCGTAGAAGCCGTTGAACTCCAGGTCACCCTCACAGGTCGCGGTCCAGTCGGCCGGACGCTCCGGGTAGGTGACCGTCCGCGGCGTCGGGCACGGGGTCGCGGTCGCGGTGCCCTCGAGCACCCGCTCGACCTTGGTCGGGTCGAGGCTGACATCGTTGCCCTTGAACTTGCCGTAGGTGCTGATGATCAGCGCCGCGACACCGGTCGCATGCGGGGCGGCCATCGAGGTGCCCTGCAGCGGCTTGTAGTACGCGCCCGGCCGGTCGAGCTTGACCACGCCGACCGCCGCGCCACCGGGGGTGACGTTGCCAGCCGCATCCACATAGCCCTCTTCGACCAGGACCTTCTGCGGGTACGTCGACAGGATGTTGTTGTCGTAGCTCTTGAACCACGGCGTGCCGGGGTAGTCGAAGCGGAAACCACCCGGCGCGGACACCGAGATCTGCTCCAACCCGTAAGTGGAGAAGTCGGACTTGTTGCCCGACGGGCCGTACGCCGACACGTTGATCACGTTCGGGTGCTCGGACGGCATCGACTGGCAGGTCGCGTTGTCGATCGTCCGGTTGTGCGCTGTGTTCAGCGGGAAGTCCGGGCTGGAGGTGTCCGGCTTCGGCTTGCCCGCGTCCGTCGCGTCGTTGCCGTACGCGGAGATCAACGTGACGCCCTTGCGGTGCGCGTAGTTCAGCGCCCGCGTCATGGCCGTCTTGATCATCCGCTGCTGTGCCTGCTGCTCCGGCGTGTCGGCCGGGTTGTTGTCGCAGTTGTACAGCCACGGGTCCACGTAGAACGACATGTTGACCACGTCGATGCCGTTGTCGGCGGCGTAGGTCAGTGCGTTCACGGTCGGCTGCAGGAAGAAGAACCCGTAGTCCTGGCCTGCCCGCAGGTTCACAATGGACACGCCAGGGGCCACACCGGACAGGCCGAAGCCGTTGGCTGCCGCGGCAACGGTTCCAGCCACGTGCGTGCCGTGGCCGCCGTGGTCCACATCGGCCGGGTCGACGCAGCCGCGGTACTCACACGGACCGTCGATCTCGTTGCCGAGCTCGTCGAACGGGATGTCCTTGGTGAAGTTGCGCGACAGCTTGCGGTCGAAGTTCGGCGCGATGTCCGGGTGGGACGCTTCCACACCGGTGTCGATGATGCCGACCTTGACGCGCTTGTCACCGATTGTCTTGTCCCGCGCCAGGTCCGCGCGGATCGACTTCAGGCCCCACAGCTGCTCGTCCAGCGGGTCGAGGCCGACCGGCGTCTTGGCCTGGTTCTGGTTCTTGTTGCCGGTGCCGCGTTCCTTCTCGACGTCCTTGTCGCGCTTCTTCTTCCCGGCGCCGGGAGCGTGACCGATCGTCTGCGACTTGGTCGCCGACATGACCGAGCCGTTACGGGCAAGCCGCTCGGTGAAGCCGTTCGCGGGCGCCTTCGCGGTCAGCAGGCCGACCGCGTCGTTGCGCTCGAGAATCGTTCCGCCGGCGGCCTTCACGGCCTGCTCGACCTGAGTGGCCGAGGCGCCGTCCTTGGTCAGCACGTTGAACTCGACCGGCGCGCCGGACAGCTGGGGCAACGCCGACACAGTCGGCGCGGCCATCAGCGTCACCAGCAGCGGCAGAGCCGACGCGGCGATGATTGTCTTCCTCATAGGTAATCTGCTCCACTCACGATTGCCTGCAAGGCATCGACCTGGCCCGCACCGTAGAACCCGTTGAACTCCGGGCCGCCGAGGCAGGTGGCAGTGTACGTTTCGTCGCGGTCCGGGTAGTCCAGGACTCGCGGAGTCGGGCACGGGGTCTTGGTCGCGGTGCCCTGCATGACCCGCTCGACCCGGTCGGGGTTCAACAGCACGCCACCTCGGGCGTCGTAGTTGCCGAACTTGCTCACGATCAGCGCGGCGACACCGGCGGCGTGTGGCGACGCCATCGAAGTGCCCTGCAGCCACTGGTAGAACGCAAGTGTGCCGTCCGGCTTGACCTCCCGCATGACCTTCAGCGCGGCACCGGGCGGAAGGATGTTCCCGGCAGCGTCGATGTGACCGGCGGCGAACGCCACGTTGCGCGGGTACGCCGACAGGATGGTGTTCTCCCGCGTCTGGTACCAAGGCGTGCCGAAGTAGTCACGGAAGTAACCACCAGGGGCCGACACCGAGATCTGCTCGGTGCCCCAGTTCGAGTAGTCGGCCTTCATGCCCGACGGGCCGTACGAGGCGACGCCGATGCTGTGCGGGCCTTCGATCGGCAGCGACAGGCAGCTGGCGTTGTCGATCGTCCGCGGGTGCGCGGTGTTCGCCGGGTAGTTCGGGCTGCTGGCGTCCGGCTGCGGAGCGCCGAGGTCGGAGTGCTGGTTGCCCAGCGACACGACCTGCGTCACGCCCTTGCGGTACGCGTAGTCCATCGCACGGCTGATCGCGGCCTTGATGGTCCGCTGCTCCGCCTGCTGCTCTGGGGTGTCCGCCGGGTTGTTGTCGCAGTTGTACAGCCACGGGTCGACGAAGAACGACATGTTCACCACGTCGAGCCCGGCGTCACCGGCGTAGGTCATCGCGTTGACGACCGGCTGCAGGAAGAAGGAACCGGAATCCTGCGCGCCCCGGATGTTCACAATGGACACTCCGGGGGCCACGCCGGACAGGCCGAAGCCGTCGGCTGCCGCCGCGATGGTGCCGGCGACGTGCGTGCCGTGCCCGTTGTCGTCCCAGTCGGACGGGTCGACACAGCCACGGAACTCACATGGGCCGTCGACGACCTGGCCAAGCTCATCCATCGGGATGTCCTTGGCGAAGTTGCGTGACAGCGCGCGGTCGAAGTTCGGCGCGATGTCCGGGTGCTTGCCGTCCACGCCGGTGTCCAGGATGCCGACCTTGACGCGCTTGTCGCCGATGGTGTGGTCACGCGCCAGGTCGGCGCGGATCGACGTCAGTCCCCAGAGGTTGCTGTCCAGCGGGTCCATCCCCACCGACTGCGCGGCGGACCGGGACTGGGCCTTGTCCTGCTTGGCCTCGGCCGCCTTCTGCAGCGCCGGGCTCGGTGAGGAAGCCGACTTCGTGGCTTCCTTCTCCACGTCCGGCTTCGGTGCCGACTTGGTCTTCGGTGCGTGACCGACAGCGCGGGCCTTGGCCGCGGCGCTCACGCCCCGTGCTTTGCTGACACGCTCGGTGAAACCCTGCTCGGGCGCGGCGACCGTGATCAAACCGATCGCGGCGTTGCGGTCGACGACCCGGCCCCCAGCCGCACGTGCGGCTGCCTCGATCGTCTCGACGCTCGTACCGGGTGCGGCGAGCACGTTGTAGTCGACGCTCTTTCCTTGCAGTCGCGGTAACGCCGACGCAGCCGGCGCCGTGACCGCGGTCAGTGTGGCGAACAGCGGTAAGGCCGCTATCGCCAACACGGTTTTGCGTCTCACGAAATCTCCCTTTCTGCCCCTACTACGACATGCGCCTCAGCGAAATGGCAGGCGCTCGGGTGCCCCGCCACCCGGGTGATGAGTTCTGGTTCCTCCTCCGCGCAGATATCCTGCGCCTTCCAGCACCGCGTTCGGAACCGACATCCGGAGGGTGGATTGACCGGACTTGGCACATCTCCGGTCAGCCGGATCACTTCCCGCCGTCCACGCAGTTGCGGATCCGGCACCGGCACCGCGGAAAGCAGCGCCTGGGTGTACGGATGGGACGGCTGGCCGTAAATTTCCTCCTCGGTCCCGATTTCGACAACCTTCCCCAGGTACATCACCGCGACCCGGTCGGAAAGGTGCCTGACCACGGACAAATCGTGTGCGATGAACACATAGGACAGACCGAATTCGCGCTGCAGCTCGCCGAGCAGGTTCATCACCTGAGCCTGGATCGAGACGTCCAATGCGGACACCGGCTCGTCGCAGATGATGACCTTCGGTCGCAGTGCGAGCGCACGGGCGATGCCGATGCGCTGCCGTTGACCGCCGGAGAACTGGTGCGGATAGCGGTTGATGTGCTCCGGATTCAGTCCGACGACGTCCAGCAGTTCCCGGACCTTGCCTTCCCGTGACCCTTTCGGCGCGACTTCCGGGTGAATCTCGAACGGCTCACCGATGATGTCGCCGACCGTCATGCGCGGGTTGAGGGACGTGTACGGATCCTGCAGCACGATTTGAATATTCCGGCGCAGCCTGCGCAGATCGTTGCCGCGCAGCGCGAACATGTCCTTGCCCTCGAACAACGCCGTCCCACTCGTCGGTGGTTCGAGTCGCATGAGCACCTGGGCGAGTGTGGACTTCCCGCAGCCCGATTCGCCGACAATGCCGAGAGTCTCGCCCTTTTTCAGCTCGAACGACACCCCATCGACCGCTTTCACGTGCCCGATCGTGCGTTTGAACAGCACGCCGACCCGGACCGGGAAGTGCTTGACCAGGTCGCGGACTTCGAGAATCGCCTCAGCCATGGGTGATCAGCTCCTCGGCGAAGTGGCATGCGGAGTAACGGCCGCCGCCCAACTGGTGGTAGTCCGGGACCTCTTGCTTGCACCTGTCGACCGCGCGCGGGCACCGCGGGTGGAACGGGCACCCGGACGGGATGTTGGCCAGGCTCGGCGGCAAGCCCTTGATCGCCTTGAGTTCCTGGCCCTTCAGGTCCAGCCGCGGCAGCGACTGCAGCAACGCCTCGGTGTACGGGTGCGCTGGATTGCGGAACAAGGAGAACACGTCTGCCTGCTCCACGATCCGGCCCGCGTACATCACCGCGATCCGGTCGGCGACTTCGGCGACCACGCCGAGGTCGTGGGTGATCAGGATCAGTCCCATGTCCCGTTCACGCTGGATTTCCCGCAGCAGGTCCATGATCTGGGCCTGCACGGTGACGTCCAGTGCGGTGGTCGGCTCGTCGGCGATCAGCAGTTCCGGATCCAGCGCCAGCGACATCGCGATCATCGCGCGTTGCCGCATACCGCCGGAGAACTCGTGCGGGTAGTTGCGGACCCGCCCCTTGGCGTTGGGGATCTTGACCAGGTCGAGCAGTTCGATGGCGCGTTTGCGGGCCTCGGCCTTGCCCATACCGCGCCGGACCTTCAACTGCTCCTCGATCTGGAACCCGACGGTGAACACCGGGTTCAACGCCGACAACGCGTCCTGGAAGATCATCGCGATGCCGTCGCCGCGGACCTCCATCCGCCGGGACGGCTTCGCCTTGAGCAGTTCCTCGCCGTGGAACCGGACCTCGCCGCCGAGGATCACCGCAGGCGGCATGTCCAGGATGCCCATGATCGTCTGCGCGGTCACGCTCTTGCCGGAGCCCGATTCGCCGAGTACCGCGAGGGTCTCCCCGGCCATGACGTGATACGACACTCCATTGAGGACACTCGCGACGCCGTCGCCGGTGCGGAACTCCACCCGCAGGTCCTCGACCTCGAGCAGCGGCGTCGTGTCGGATGGTGTCTCGTCCGGCGCCACGAACTCGCCCTTCTCTCCGTCGTACACTGTGGACATTCGCTTCACCGTGACTTCGGGTCGAGGGCGTCGCGCACCGCGTCGCCGAGCATGACGAACGCCAGCACGGTGATGGTCACCAGGCCGGCCGGGAACAGCAACTCGTGCGGCGATGTCTGCACGTAGTCCTTGGCATCGTTGATCATCACGCCCCAGGACACCACCGGCGGCCGCACCCCGATGCCCAGGTACGCCAGCGTCGCCTCGACACCGATGAACGCACCGAGCGCGATGGTGGCGTAGACCAGCACCGGAGCGACGGTGTTGGGGAACATGTGCCGGAAGATGATCCGGGGCGTGCTCGCACCCAGCGCCCGTGCCGCCTTCACGTAGTCCAGTTGCTTGGCCACGATCGTCGCCGAACGCATGATGCGCATGGACACCGGCCAGGACAGCACCGCGATCGACAGGACGACCTGGACCACGATCGTCGTCTCACTGGGACTGGTGCCCGGCGGGTTGAGCGTGGTCAGGATGACGATCGCGCCGAGCACGAACGGCAAGCCGGCGAAGATGTCGCCGAAACGCGAGATGAACGTGTCGGTCAACTTGCCGTAGAACCCCGCGATGATGCCCATCAAGGAGCCGATGAGCACCGTGAGGATCGTCGCCAGCAGACCGACGAGCAACGACGCGCGGGCGCCGTGCATGGCACGGGCCCAGATGTCGTAGCCCTGGAACGAATAGCCGAACCAGGCGTCCGCGGACGGTGGCTGGCTCTGCAGGTCCAGGTTGTTGAAGTCGGCCGGGCGCGAGGTGAAGATGCTGGGGAACAGCGCCATCAGCACGATCACGACGATGATCACGCCGGAGATGTAGAACATCGGCTTGCGGCGCAGCTGCACCCACGCGTCACCCCAGAGACTGCGGGGTTTGCGTTGCCGCTGCGCGGAATCGTCGACGGCCGCCAGGTCGGTGGCCTCGTGGCTGGCCATATCCTCCAGCGCCGGGCCGCCGCCGACGGAGCCAGGGTCAGTCATATCGGATCCTCGGGTCGAGAACGGCGTACAGCAGGTCGACGATCAGGCTCATGATCAGGTACACCAGCACCAGCAGCACCACGATGGTGGTGACCATGAAGCCTTCTTTTTCCGCGATGCTGCGGAAGATCAGCCCACCGATGCCGTTGATGTTGAACACGCCCTCGGTCACGATCGCCCCGCCCATCAGCGAACCGAGGTCGGTGCCGAGGAACGTGATGACCGGGATGGCCGAGTTGCGCAGCAGGTGGACACCGACCACACGACGGGCAGGCTGGCCCTTCGCGATCGCCGTGCGGACGAAGTCCGCGCGTCTGTTCTCGGCGATGCTGGTGCGGGTGAGCCTGGTGATGTAGGCCATCGAGATGCTGCCGATCACGAAGCCCGGCACGATCAGCTCGTCGAACCGAGCCTCCGAGGACACCGTCGGATCGATGATCCCCAACTCGTTGCCGAGCACGATCTGCAGGATCGAGCCGGTGACGAAGACCGGGATGGAGATCAGGACCAGCGTCGAGACCAGCACCAGGTTGTCCAGGAAGCTCTTGTTGGTCCGCAGGCCGGTCAGCACACCGGCGGTGACCCCGATGAGGATCTGGATGACCAGGGCGATCAACGCGAGCCGGACCGTGATCGGGTAGGCGTTGCCGATCAGCTCGCCGATCGAGTTGCCGTTGAAGGTGGTGCCGAAGTCCCCGGTAAACAGTTTGCCGAGGTAGCCGAAGTACTGGAAGATCAGAGGCTGATCGAGGCCGTACCTCGCGGTCATCGCCTCGATGAAGTCGGGCGGGCACTGCCGGTCGCCGCACTTGCCCGCGAACGGATCACCCGGAACGGCCCAGACAAGGGCGTAGATCAGAAAAGTGGTCCCGAGAAAGACCGGGACGAACTGCAATAGGCGTCGCAGCACATAGCGACCCATGCGTCCACTCCTAGAACGTGGTGGGAGCTAAACCGCCAGCGGGCCCTGTCCGAGGAAACCGGACAGGGCCCGAGTGGCCGTCAGTGCTACTTGACTACGACGGACGAGTACTCAAGCTGACGCCTGAAGTTGAGCTGGGCGGCGGTCAGCTTCTTGGAGCGGGCGCCGATGCCCTTCTCGACCCAGGTCGGGATCTTCGGCAGGTCGGCGACGGCGAGCTTCGCGGCCTGCTGGTACAGCTTGATCGACGCGGCCTTGTCGGCGGTGGTGCTTGCCTGGTCGAGCAGCCTGTCCACCTCGGCGTTGGAGTACCGCGCGTCGTTGGACGAGCCACCGGTCTTCACGATCGGCACCAGGAAGTTCTCGATCGACGGGTAGTCCGCCGACCAGTCCGAGCGGCCGAGGCCGGTCAGCTTGCTGCTGTTGACCACCTGGCGGAACTGGCCGAAGTTGGTCGCGGGCAGGAACTCGCACTCGACGCCCAGCGCGTTCTTGATGCTGTTGCACGCGGCCTCGAGCGGCTCCTTACGGCCACCGTCGGCGTTGGACATGATCGTGACCTTGCCCTGGAAACCGGTCGTGTCCCACAGCGCCTTGGCCTTCGCCGGGTCGTAGACGCAGGCCTCGCCGCAAGCACCCTTCTCGTAGCCCTCGATACCTTCCGGCACCAGGCCGTCGGCGGGAACGTAGGTGTTGTTGAGCACGGTCTTGGTGATCTGCTCACGGTTGATCGCCATCGAGATGGCCTTGCGCACGTTCGGGTTCTGGTACGCCGGTACGTAGGTCGGGACGGCCAGCGCGCTGATCGACAGCAGGTTCGCCCGCAGCACCTGGTCGCCGAGGTCCTTCTCGAACTTCCCGCCTGCCTTCGCCGACGGCGGCAGGGCCTCCATGAAGTCCAGGTTGTCCGACAGCAGGTCCTTGTAGGCCGCTTCCTGGCTGGAGTAGATCCGGATCGTCAGGTCCTTGAAGTTGACCTTCTTGGCGCCGCTGTACTCGTCGAACCTGGTCAGCTTGATGTCCACGTTCGGCGTGCGCGAGACGAACTTCAGCGGCCCGTTGCCGATCGGGTTCTTGGCGAACTCGTCCGGGCTCATCGTGAAGAACTTGTCCGGCAGCGGCGAGAACGGGTGGTAACCGATCTTCGACGGGAACACCGAGAACGGGCCGTTGAGGGTGACCTCGAAGGTGAGGTCGTCGATGACCTTCAGACCCGACATCTTGTCCACGGTGGGGTCCGGCGCCTTCTGCGGGCCGTCGGCACCGTCCGGGTCCTTCGGGTGGATCTCGTTGTAGCCCTGGATGTCGGAGAAGAACGACGCGGCCAGCTGCGAGTTCTTGCCGTTGGCGCCCCAGTTCCACGCGTCGACGAAGTTCTTGGCCTTGACCTCGGTCCCGTCGTGGAACTTGAAGCCCTTCTTGAGCTTGATCGTCCAGACCTTGGAGTCGGTCGTGGTGATCGAGTCGGCCACCTCGTTGTACGTGGCGCCGTCCTCCGGCTTGAACCCGACCAGCTTCGAGTACAGACCCTCCTGCATCTTGGCGCTGCCCGCATCCGTGGCGTTGGCCGGCAGCATGTTCGTCTCCGGCTCGGTGCCGTAGATCGAGATCGCGCCGTTCGGGTTGCCGCTGCCGGCATTCGGGGCGGTACTCGTGTTCGTGTTCGTGTTGCCGCCGCCTCCGCACGCCGACAGAACCAAGGCGAGCGTCAACGGCCCAGCCGTCCACGCCACCAGCCGTGGTTTACGCATGTGACTCCTCCACTACCCCAGCTGAGATCCCGAAGTGTGAGAGGACGTTAACTTGGTGGCTGAGTGCCTTTCACCTCAGAAGCAGTCACAGAAGAGTGACGATGTGGGGGATGTCCCCCAAACGGCTTAGTTCGAAAGTTGCGGACCCGGTCACAGCTGAGAGAGCGCTATACCGTCCAGAATGTCGTGCTCACTGACAGTGAGCTCGTCGATTCCGGTCAGCCGCTCGGCAAGAACCTGGAAAATCAGGCTGCCGCCGCCGATCACGTCCACCCGGCCGGGGTGGATCACCGGGTTCGCGGCGCGCTGCTCGTGATTGAGCGTGAGCAGCTGCTCACTGGTCTCGACCAGCTTCGGCTTGGCGATCCGGGACAGGTGGATCGCGTCGGAGTCGTACTCCGGCAGCCCCAAGGAAATCGCCGCCATCGTGGTCGCGGTGCCCGCCACGCCGATCCACGTGCGGGCCTCGTCCACCGGGACGACGTCGAACGCGGCCTGTAGCACCTGCTTGGCCAGCGCACGCGCCTCGGCGATCTCCTCAGCGGTCGGCGGATCGCTGCGCAGGCAGCGTTCGGTGATCCGGACGCAGCCGATGTCCGTCGACCGGGCGGCTTTCGGCGTCGCCTTGATGCCGTCCCACGTCCCCAGCACGAGTTCGGTCGACCCGCCGCCGACGTCGACGACCAGGAACGGGCCGTCGTCCGGGTCGAGGTCACCGACCGCGCCGGTGAACGCCAGCGAGGCCTCCTCGTCACCGGAGATCACCTCGGCGGGCGCGCCAAGCAGCGCCTCGGTCATCCCGAAGAAGTCGTCCCGGTTGCTCGCGTCCCGCGTCGCCGAGGTCGCCACCATCCGTACGCTCTCCGCGCCCTTGCGGCGCAGGATCGCGGTGTAGTCGGCGAGCGCGATCCTGGTGCGCTCCAACGCTTCCGGGTTGAGCATGCCGGTCGCGTCCACGCCCTGGCCGAGCCGGACCACGCGCTGCTCCCGGTGCACGTCACGCAACCAGGACGTGCCATCGTCCCGTTTGGTCACATCCGCGACGAGCAGACGGATCGAGTTAGTCCCGCAGTCGATGGCAGCAACCCTTGGCATACGGCCAATCTACTCGGGCTTGCAGGGATCCTCTTCCTCACCGGAGTCGGCACCCGCGGCCGCCGGGCTGGTTCCGGTCGACGGCTGCTGCGCGTCCGAACCCGACGGCGTGTTCGGCGCCGAAGTGGACGACGTCGTGGTCGGGGTGGGCTCACATGACGTCGACGGGGTCGTCGTCGATGGGTTCGACGGAACGCTGGGCGACGGCCGCGTGGTCGACGGGTTCGACGGCGGGTTCGACGGCAGCGGCGGCTTCGGCGTGACCGTCGTCTCCACAGGCGGATTCGTCGTACTCGTTGCCGGCGGCGGTGTGGTGGTGCTCGTCGGCGGAGGCGTCGTCGCGATCGGCGTCTGCGCGGGCGCTGCCTGAGCGTTCGGATCGATGGTGACGCCGGTGCCCCCAGTGCCTCCCGTCATCGGGGTGACGCCTGACTCGTACGCCTTCGCCCAGATCAACACGGTCGACACATAGCTGTTGGAGTGGTTGTAGCGGAAGACCGCGATGGCGCGCTGCTGGTCGTTGCTCATGTTGAGATCGCCAGAGCACAGGTACTTCGCCGCTGACAGCGCGGCGTCGAACATGTTGTGCGGGTTGGCCACCCGGTCGCCGTCGGCGTCCGACGCGTAGCCCTTCCACGTGCCAGGGATGAACTGGAACGGACCGACCGCGCGGTCCCACGACCGGTCACCGTCGAGCACGCCGCCGTCGGTGTCCTGGATCGCGGCGAACGCACCACCGTTGAGTACGGGGCCGAGGATCCGTTCGATCGTGTTGCCCTTGGCGTCGTACTGGCCACGACCGTGGTTCGACTCGATCCGGGCGATGCTCGCGAGCAGCGACCAGTGCATGTTGCACGTCCGGTGCGTCACGTTCACCATGTCCGCGGCCTTCTTGTACGCCTCGAGCGCCTTGCCCGGGATCATCAGCGCACCGGTGGGCGTGTTGATCGGGTCGCCGCCGGACGCCAGCGCGTTCGGGTCACCCGCGAGCCGCAGCAGCTCGTCGGACAGGCCGTCGACCTCGGGCAGCTGGCCGCTGGCGCCAAGGTCTTCCAGGTCGATGCCGAAGAAGCCACGGCCGAGGCCGTTGGCCACCGGCGTGAGGGAACGGTCGTCGGCGCTCCAGCCCGGCACGGTGTCGCCCGCCAGCGCGGCGGGCACAAGCAACAGCGCCGCGGTCACCGCCGCCAGTCCACGCTTCTGCCGCAGGTAACGCAGCACCTTCCGTCGGGCAGCCCTATTCGCAGGCGCTGGCACGAACGACACGGACCCGGCCTCCCCGGCTCTCTCGGCTCTCCTGTGGTGGCTCCGGTTCCCTAGCGTGCCTCATTCGCTCGGAACTTTCACGGGCCTTTAGTCTGTTTGGCGCAACCTCTCAGCAACTCGACAGTTACCAGTCATCCCTTGTTAGCGGCCGCGCAGTCTCCGGCAGGCCACTGGTCGGAGATCAACCGCAAGGTCTCGTCGCCGAACGGGTTCACGCCAGGTCCGCAGGCCAGCGCATGTGCCAAGTGGACGTGCAGGCACTTGACGCGGCCAGGCATCCCGCCCGCGCTGACCTGCGTGCCGAGCGATTCGATCTCGTCACGCTGCGCGAGATACGACTGGTGCGCTTTCTCATAGGCTTCCGCCAGCTGGACGTCCTCGGCCAGCCGCGCGGTCATCTCCTTCATCACGCCCGCGGCCTCGAGCGTGCTGCACAGCGACGTCAGCCGTGGGCACGTCAAGTAATAGAGCGTGGGGAACGGCGTGCCGTCCTCCAACCGCGGGCTGGTCTGCACGACCGCGACGTGACCGCTGGGGCAGCGGGCGGCGACGGCCCGCAACGCGCGCGGGGGCCTGCCGAGCTGGGCCGCCACTACCGCGCGATCCGCCTCGGTGACTGGCTCGAGATGCACCTATCTACTTTCCTTGATCGAGTCCCAGAGCGACTGGAACCACGGCTGCTGCGGCCCGGACGGCGACGCAGGCTGCTGACCAGGCTGAGCACCGGCGTCACCGGGCAGCTGGACCATGTACGGGGTCTCACCGGGCATCACGTACCGCAGTCGCCTGCGGGCCTCGGCCTGGATCTGCGCCGGGTCCGACAGCTGTGCCTTGCGCTCCTCCAGCTGCTGGACCTGGGCCCGCAGCTCGGCCTGGCGGCGTTCCTGGGTCGCGACCTCGTCCTGCTGGGAAAGGTACGTCCGCAGGGGCACCGCGATCGACAACGCCAACGCGGCCACCACCGTCGCCAGGACAGCAGCACGACGCGTGGTCGCCTGGCCCATCAGGCGCGCGACGAACCGCGAGTGCTGCTTCGGCTTGGGCGCCGGCCGCCTGCGCGGCGGCGGGCTACGGCGCTCTGTCTCGGCCGTTTCTGTCTTGTCGGCCGCTTCGGAGCGTCGTCCCGGCCGGGCACGCCGACCAGGACGCTCCGCACCGTCAGGTTTGTCCGGCGTGCCGGACTTGTCTGACTTGGTGGACCTGACGAACCCGCGCGTGAACCGGCCGCGCCGCGAAGCTGACCGCTCCGGGCGCTGCGGAACCTCGGCGGGTTCGTCGGCCATCAGTTCTCCGGGTTGAACCGCGGGAACGCGAGGTCCCCGGCGTAGCGGGCGGCGTCACCGAGGGTCTCCTCGATGCGCAGCAGCTGGTTGTACTTGGCGACACGCTCACTGCGCGCGGGCGCGCCGGTCTTGATCTGGCCGACGCCGGTGGCCACGGCCAAGTCGGCGATCGTGGTGTCCTCGGTTTCGCCGGACCGGTGACTCATCATGCTCTTGTAGCCGTAGGAAGTCGCGAGTGACACGGCGTCGAGCGTCTCGGAAAGCGTGCCGATCTGGTTGACCTTCACCAGCAGGGCGTTGGCCGCCCGGCGGGAGATGCCCTCCTCCAACCGCTCCGGGTTGGTGACGAACAGGTCGTCGCCGACCAGCTGGACGCGCTCGCCCAGTTCGGCGGTCATCCGCACCCAGCCGTCCCAGTCGTCCTCCGACAGCGGGTCCTCGATGGAGACCAGCGGGTAGTTGTCGACCAGCTCCTTGTAGTACGCCGTCATCTGCTCGGCGCTGCGCTTCTCACCTTCGAAGGTGTACGAGCCGTCGTTGAAGAACTCGGTCGCGGCGACGTCGAGGGCGAGGGCGATCTCGCGGCCGGGCCGGTAGCCCGCCTTCTCGATGGCGACCAGGATCAGGTCGAGCGCCTCCCGGTTGTTGGCGAGGCTGGGCGCGAACCCGCCCTCGTCACCCAGGCCGGTGGCCAGGCCGCGGCTCTTGAGCACGGACTTCAGTGAGTGGTACACCTCGGCGCCCCACCGCAGCGCCTCACGGAAGGAGTCGGCGCCGATCGGCGCGATCATGAACTCCTGGATGTCCACATCGGTGTCGGCGTGCGCGCCACCGTTGAGGATGTTCAGCATCGGCACGGGAAGCACGTGCGCGTTCGGGCCGCCCACGTAACGGAACAGCTCGAGCCCGCTCGACTCGGCCGCGGCCTTGGCGACCGCGAGGCTCACGCCGAGGATGGCGTTGGCGCCCAGCCGCGACTTGTCCGGCGTGCCGTCCAGGTCGACCAGCTTCTGGTCGACGACCCGCTGTTCGACGGCCTCGATGCCGGTCAGCTCCGGCCCGATCTCGTCGAGGACCGCGGTGACTGCTTTCTCAACGCCTTTGCCCAGGTAGCGGTTGCTGTCGCCGTCCCGGAGCTCAACGGCCTCGTGTTCACCTGTCGACGCACCGGACGGCACGGCCGCACGGGCCAGGGTGCCGTCGTCCAGCGCGACCTCCACCTCGACCGTCGGGTTGCCCCGTGAGTCGAGGATCTCGCGTGCGCCGACCTGCTCGATTACCGCCACTGGTTCCCTCCCAGCTTTGACCTTTAGTCCCCGCACAGCCTAGTCGTGCCACCGATGGCCACTGGTGCAAGGCAGCAGATCATTGGCCTCGGGGCGGGAGAGATCCGTAAAGTGGAGTGGATGAGCGACATGGTTGCGGCATTCCGGCAGGCCGAACAGCTTGTAGCCATGCGCAGACCGCTGGACGCGCTGGCCGCGTTGGCGCCCGTGCTCGAGGCGGAAGCGGACAAGCCGAGTGTGCAGCTGCTGGCTGGCCGCGCTTACCTCGGTTCGGCGCAGCTGCGCCGGGCAGAGGAAGCGTTCCGGAAGGTCATCGAACTCGACCCGAACGATCACTACGCCCACTTCGCCCTCGGCCGCGCGCTGCAGCGGCAAAGCCGGTACACCGAGGCGCGCCTGGAACTGAAGCTCGCCACGGCGATGCACCCGGTACCCGAGTACCAAGAGGCACTCAGCGAAGTGAACGCACGCATCGCCCTCAACGAGGACGTGGACTGACAAACCGCCCGAAAAGCCCGCCCCGGAGCAGCTGCCCCGGGGCGGACCTGTTTCACAACCGGTGAATCACGGGGTGTCGGTACCGCAGTCGAGCGAGTCGGCGGCACGGAAGTGCTGCGCGGCGATGACGGCCTGCGCATCAGCGTCGGTGCAGATCCAGCCACCCGGGCCGAAGACGTTGTCGAACTTCGGGTTGCTGACGTCCGAGTTGCGGATCACGTGGTACAGACCACGGTCGTAGACGCGGATCGGTGAGAGGGCGCCGTTGGGCGGGGTGTCCTCGGCCATCGTGTTCGGGGTCTTGCCAGGGGGCAACACCGAGTCGTCGATGTCGTTGAGCTTCAGGCCGGTGACGCCCCAGCCACGGGCCACCGAGAACGGCGCGATCGCGTTGGGGTCACCGACGACGACCGACGCGTCGTGCTCCTGCGACACGGCGGCGCAGTTGCCCAGGGTGTTCTCGGTCAGGCCGATGCTGGCCAGGAAGAACTGCCGGGTGCCCGAGCCGAGCTGCGGGACGTACGGCTTGAGCAGCGGCACGCAGTTGGGCGTGCTGCGGCTGTAGATGTCGTGCAGGTCCGCGGTGGTCGTGGTGGACGGCACGTTGGTCGTGGTGGCCGTCGCGTAGGTCAGACCGTCCCGCGCGAACTGGAGGAAGCTGTAGTTGGCCTCGACCGGGTTCGAGCCGCGGTAGCGCGAGGAGCGGGCGAAGTCGAGGTTGTGGGCGTCACCGTCGGCGATCAGCGCGTTGATGCCCGCGCTGGAGCCGTTCGGGCGGGTGATCGACGGGGCGCCGTCCTTCGGCGTGATCGGGCTGGAGCCGGTGGCGTGCCACGACGCGACCCAGTCGGCCGGACGCTGGTGCTCGGAGTTGTACAGGTCACCGAGCGCCTGCGTCAGGTCCTGGGTCGTGTCCGAACCGACGCCGACGATGTCCCCTCTCAGCGGCGTGGAGCCGGGGTCGGCAACCGCGTTGCCCGCGGCGAGGCTGACCACGGCCACGGCTGCCCCCAGCGTGACCGCCGCCTTGGAAAGGATGGAGCGCATGAAAAAATCTCCTTGTCCTTCAAAGGTTTCGCTCCGATCGGAGCTGGTTAGATCCTTTCCGCGGGCGGCACAGGCCAGCCACCGTGGCCGCGCGAAGACTGGTTTCCCGCCACACGCCTAGCTGCTTAACGAGCAACAAACTCCTGGCCGGGCCATGCGGGGTGAACCGGCGGTTCACCGGCTGGCCGGAAAACCGGCATAGCGTGGGCGTCCGACGAATACTGTCTGTCCTGGCGAGGAGTGTCGTGTCGACCGAGGAACTGGCACTGCCGATCGACGAAGAGCCCTTTCGTGGCAGCGAACTGGAAGCGGTCGACGTCTCCGCGTGGTTCGGTGACCACAAGGTGTTGCAACGGGTTTCGCTGGTGATGACGGCAGGCACCGTGACCGCGCTGATCGGGCCGTCCGGCTGCGGGAAGTCGACGTTCCTGCGCATCCTCAACCGGATGCACGAGCTGGTGCCGAGCGCGTCACTGGCCGGTGAGGTGCTGCTCGACGGGATGGACATCTACGAACCGGGCAAGCGGATCACCGAGACCCGCCGCCGGATCGGCATGGTCTTCCAGAAGCCCAACCCGTTCCCCGCGATGTCCATCGCGGACAACGTGACCGCCGGGCTGAAGCTGACCGGCACCAAGGCATCCCGGGCCGAGAAACAGGACCTCGTGGAAGAGTGCCTGCTGAAAGCCGGACTGTGGAAGGAAGTCCGCGACCGGCTCAAGCAGCCAGGCGGCGCCCTGTCCGGCGGCCAGCAGCAACGGCTGTGCATCGCGCGATCACTCGCCGTGCGCCCGGACGTCCTGCTGATGGACGAGCCATGTTCGGCACTGGACCCGACGTCGACCCGGCGGATCGAGGAGACCATCGCGGAACTGCGGCACGAGGTCACGATCGTGATCGTGACGCACAACATGCAACAGGCCGCCCGGGTCTCCCAGTACTGCGCGTTCTTCCTCGCCGAAGCCGGCACACCCGGCCAGATCGTCGAGGCGGGGCCGACGAAGACGATGTTCGAGAACCCGGCCGACCCGCGCACCTTCGACTACGTCAACGGCCGCTTCGGCTGATCGGTCACACCAGGTTCGGGAGCAGGGCGACTGCTCCCGAATGGTAGACCTGCCACATCGCCGCGACCACGGAATGCCGCCCCACCATGTTTCTCAACGATCCAACGGATCCGCGCCCACGCGAAGAATCCGATGGCGAGCACGAGACCTGTATCCACAGCGCCAGCTCGATCAGCTCACCAGTTTCCCGCGACAGCGCTTCCTCCTCCGGAAGTTGAGTACGCGGCCGACGGCCAGGCGTAGCCCTCACCAATGAGCAGGCCCCCGGAGGGAACACCCGAGTTTGTTGGTGGTTGCTCGGGCGCGCGTCGAGGCTCTTTGCGGGGAAGGCCCGGTTCCGGCGATACCCCTCGTTCGTCCTGCTACACCAGGTTCGGGAGCAGGGCGACTGCTCCCGCATGGTAGACCTGCCACGTCGCCGCGACCACGATCGGAACGCCGACCAGCCACGTTTCCCAACGGCCCCACCGGATCCGCGCCCACGCGAAGAACCCCACAGCGAGCACGAGAACCTGCAACCACAACACCAACTCGATCAGCACACCGGTGTCCCGCGACAGCGCTTCCTCCTCCGGAAGCTGAGTACGCGGCCGGCCGCCGGGCGCAGCGGAGGCCTCGCCGATGAGCGTGGTGTCCACGAACAAAGTCCGTTCTGGCCCGGTCAGATCGCCGCCTTCGGCGCTGACGAGGACCATCCGGCTGCCACCCCTGGCCAGTGCGGGTGGAATCGGATCGCCTTCCCTGCGAACACTGTCGACGCGATACGTGAACTTTCCCTGACCGGTCGTCGCGGTGACCTCATCGCCCGGTTGGAGCTTCCCGATCTCCTTGAACGGCGCTCCAAAGGTCTGCGCTCGTCCTAACAGGACGGATGTACCCGGCTGGCCGGGCAAGGGGCTCGTTCGCCGGTGGCCTGGGCCCTCGGCGAGCTGGCTGCCCGCCGTACCCTCGACCACCACTTGGGACAGTTGCAGTCCGGGGATCTCCAGCAGTGCCACGGGTGTGCCCGGGTCAATCTTCCCGCCGGTCGGCATGCTGATCTCGGCGAGTGTCTGCCTGGCCTGCGCGTACAGCACCGTCTGGCTGCGGTCCTGCTGGATCGGCGAGAGAACCAGCAGGTATCCGGCGAACCCCAGTGCGAGCACCGACAGAACCAGCAGTGCCTGCGTGAAAACCCGCGACTTCGTCATGAGCGGCGGAGTCGATCGGCCGCGGCCCGCAGTGCACGGCGGACGGGATGGTCAGGCTGAGTCCACACCATCGCACCGAACGCGATCAGACCGGCCAGCACCGCGATGGCCAGCAGGCCGGGCAGCACCCACTTGGCCAACCCGGACGAGTCGGTACGAGTGGCCACGGACGTCGCCGCTTTGTCCACAGTGGGCGCGCCCGTGGGCGACGCACTCGGCGAAGCGCCCGGGGCAGGCGCGTTGGCGCCCGCACCGCCGCCGCCAGCAGCCCCATTGGTGGCACCTCCGCCGCCGCCGACGGGCGGTAGCAATCCGGCCGCCGGGTCCTCGGCCAGACTTGCCGGTGGCGGCGGGACCTCGCCCTTCTGCTCGCGCACGGCCTTCGCCGCGTTGCGGGTCTGTTCCCGCAGCGGCTCGCTCAACGGCACGTAACCGTCCGGTAGCTGACCCGCCGCGTAGCCCCGGACCTGACCTGGCTCCGCCGCATAGTCAAGGAACTTCGCGTAGTTACCCGCCGTCGCCGGGCTCAGACCGGTTGTCGGAATTCCGGCGTACACAATGGACATCCCTGGGTACGCGTCGGGGTGCAGCTTCTCGAAGTCGGTGCTCAGCACACCGGTTTTCTCGTCGAGCTTGGTGCCACGCAACGCCTGCGCGACCGAGTAGTCGTCCGGCGCGACGAACTTGCCTGCAGCCGTCTGCAACGCGGCCTGCCGGAGCCCGTACACCTTCGAGTCCCCGAGTGATGTGACAGCCAGCATCGCCCGCTGTCCGCCGACCTGCCGCTGATCCTTCCGTTTGAAGACACAAGTCGGTGGTTTCGCCGGGTCCGGGTCCGGCGTGCAGGACCGGTTGATGAACGCCGTCGGCCACGCCTGCGTGGCCGCAACCGCGCCGACGTTGATGTTGTCCGCCGTGTTCGCGTGCTGCCCCAACAGTTTCTCGCCCTTGAACGGGCTTCGCTCGTCCGTGACGACCCAGTCGTCCCGCAGCTCCAACAGACCGACGGGCAGCTGGTAGTGGTGATACCACGGGTTGACGAACATGCCGTAACCGTCGTTGGCTCCGTTGAGCCACGCCACCGCGTCCTTGTCGGCCGCGATGTACGCCGTCAGCGCGTAGAGCGCGTCCATGTCACCGATCGAGAACACCGGGTACTCCGAACCTTCCCGCGTCAACG
Source organism: Kibdelosporangium aridum (assembly GCF_900176515.1). Lineage (GTDB taxonomy): Bacteria > Actinomycetota > Actinomycetes > Mycobacteriales > Pseudonocardiaceae > Kibdelosporangium > Kibdelosporangium aridum. The sequence goes on along the minus strand of NZ_FWXV01000004.1, from coordinate 361,049 downwards.
CGGCAAGACCGGCCAGGCTCGGGTTCAACGCGGCGAACTCCGGATCCGCGCCCCACCACTTGGGATTGTTCTTCAGCGCCGGGTGTTCCGCGCCCGCCGCGGCCGTCGTCCGGTAGGACTGGGTGAACAGCTTGGCCAGCAGCCGTGCGTTGAGTTTCAGCTCGGTCACCTCTTTGGTGCCGTCCGGCGCGTCCAGGATGAACGACACCGCCACGCTGCTCACGGTGACCGGCGCGTACACAAAGGGTTTGACCGGTTCGCCCGCCATTGCCCTTGACGTGAGCAGGGCGTTGGTCGACCCGTCCTGCCATGTGCTGGCGAGTGCGGTCCCGAAGAGCCCTCGAGCGTCACCGTCGGACAAAGCCGTGTAGCCGAGCTTGAACAGGTTCTCGTCGTTGCAGAACTTTGGGCGCCAGCTGTTGTTCAGCAGCTGGTACGCGTACCACGAGCCGGCCAGACCCGTCTCCAGCCGGTCGTCGAGCTTGCAGGCCTCGGGAGATTCCCGGAACGACAAATCGAACGCGACGCGGCGCGACCAGTTCGTCGGCCACATCCACGTAGTCGCGTTGCGCAGACTGGCGCTGGCGGAGGACAGGCACTGGGCGTCCCTGCTGGCGTTGCAGTGCGGATCACCGACCGGGATCACGACCAGGGAACAAGGACTGGTGCTGCCGCAGCCAAGGTGCTTCAGCTCGAACTCGGTCAGCAGCTCGATGTCGTGCTCACCTGAGCCGTTCGCGCCGGTTCTGCCCACATACGTGCCGGGCATGACCGCGTTGCTGGTCGCGACGGAGAAACCGGTCGGGTTGGTCTTGGTGACCTTGTCCTTGCCTTCCGCGTCCTTGCCCCAGCCCTCGCTGCTCTGCCAGCCGTTGTACAGCAGGCCGTCGTCGCGTGCCTTGAACGGCACCACGGAGTTCTCCGACGGCGTGTCACCGAAGACTGCTTTCGTCGCCGGGTCGGTGGCGTTGAACAACACATCGTGCAAGCCGAACCCCAGTCGCTGCGTACCGACGTTCGTCCCGGCGTTCCAGCAGGTCTGCTGGGTCACTTCGGCGGCTTTGCCCCAGCACTGCATGATCACCACCGGGTACGTGCCCTGCGCGGTGGTCGGCCGCAGCCCCGACCAGGACACCTTTACCTTCTGGTGCACCAGATCCGTCGTCTGCGACACGGTCACCGACGCCGTGTAACGCGTCCCGCCCTTGTCATAGCGGGCGTCCAACGGCTTGGTCTGCGTTTGTGCCGAGGAAACCGTCTGGCCAGCCGCGGGTATCGGCAGCAGAATCACCAGTCCGGCGGCGAGGAAGGCGATCACGTTGGTCAGTGCCAGCCACGGGATCGCGGTGGTGATCCGGGTTCTCATCTCGATGTCCCCTCTTGATCGGCGCGGATCGCACGCCGCCTGCTGACCGCCCGCGCGACAATCGCGGGAACCACTAGGACAAGCACAAGTTCGATGGCGGCGAGCACGCCCAGCATCGTGTTGGTGCCGGAGCGGCTGGCCGCGAGTTCGGTGGCGACACCACTCGCGCCGGAGCCCGTTCCATCGCCACCGCCGGATCCGATCGGCTCGCCGGTGATCGGGTCGATCTGCGGGCCGCCACCGTCGGGATTGTTCGGATCTCCGGTGCCGCCTGGGCCGCCGTTCTGCGAGCCGTTGCCGCCACCCGCCCCGCCAGCGCCACCACCCGCGCCGCCTCCGGCACCGCCACCACCGGCACCGCCGCCGCCACCGTTGCCACACGGTCCCTGCCCGGCCTTGTCGCACTCCTGCGGCATCGGCGCGGTCGTCGCCAGCTTGTTCGAGCCGGGGTTGTTCGGGTCGAACGTCGGGTTGTTGCATCCCCTGGCGTCCAACGACTTCTTCTCCGAGCCCGGGATCTTGTGCACCTGCTCGTAGCCGGCCTGCACCAGGTTCAGCGGCAGTGGTGAATACCCGAGTGGACCGGCTTTCTGCTGTCCCTGGCACAGGAAGTAGTAGGCGAAGGCGCCGAGCGTGAAGCCGGTCTCGTTGTTGATCTTCCCGTCGACGGCTGTCGGCAGGATCATGTACGAGTACGAGGAAAGCGGATATGTGCGCTTGTCGTCGAAAACGTAGACACCGCTCAGGTCCTGGGTCAGATACGTGGCCGGATCGTTCGGGTTGGATTTGTTGATCTTCGCTGCCTGCAGGGCCACCGCGACGTTGTAATCGGTCGGCTCGGTGAAGTACCCGGCGTTGTTGAGCACCTTGGCCACTGGGAAGTTCTGCGCCCGTGCGTAGGAATATTCGACGTAGCCGATCGCGCCTTCGCCGTACTGGGCCGAGATGTACTGCGCCATGTCGGTGGAACTGCCCTTGGCCACCGATCCGGCGACCTGCGGGAAGTACGACGTCATGCCGCGTTTCCAGATGTTGCCGTGCCGTTCGGCCATCCACTTGGTGAACTGGGCCGATGTGCCCGAGCCGTCCGAGCGGATGATCGGGATGATCTTCTTCGAGGGCAGCGCCTCACCGTTCATGTCCTTGGTGATCGCCGGATCAGCCCAGTTGGTGATCTCACCGGCGAAGATCCTCGTAATGGTCTCGCCGGACAGCCGCACGTTGCGCACCAGCTGCCCGCCCTTTCGCAGGTGGTACATGAACGCGGTACCGCCTGCCACGATCGGCATGTAGGCGAACGGCCGGTTGTTCGAGTTGTCCGTCGTGCCAGTGAGTTCGTCCCTGATCCCGTACGGGATCTCCGACACACCGAAGTGCGTGAGCTTCTGGGCGAACTGCAGCCTGCCCTGGCTGGACCCGATCGCGCCGTAGTCCACTCGCATACCGACGTTCTTCACGTCCGCGACCCACTGCGCCAGCGCGTTCCCGCTCCACGTCGAACCGGAACCGTTGATCTGCACGTAGTTCTGCGCCTGCGCCGATCCGACGGACGATGTCACGGCGAGTAGGACGGCGACGACCAGCATGGCGGCCATCCGCTTCATCATCAGTCACCTTCCGGTCTTCGACCGCTGCGCGACGACGCGCGCGACCACGAACAACAGCAACACGACGAGCAGCAGAACCGTTGCGGCGCCGAACGCACGTGCTTGGTCCACCAGCTCAGGAGATCGGGACAGCTGATAGGTCATCAGCGGCAGCGAGACCATCGGCCCCGACGTCGGATCGAACGACAGGTACGTCGTGTACCCGGCGGTGAGCAGCACCGGGGACGTCTCACCGATGCCACGGGCGATGCCCAGGATCAGTGCGGTGGCCAGCGCCGGACGCGCGGTCGGCAGCACGACTCGCCACACGGTCTGCCACTGCGACGCGCCAAGTGCGAGGCTGGCCTCGCGCAGGCCACCCGGCACGACCCGCAGAACCACCTCGGCCGACCGGGCGATGATCGGCAGCATCATCACGCTGATCGCCAGCGCCGCGGCCAGGCCGCTGCGCTGGAAACCGGCCATCAGCACCACGGTGGTCAGGATGAACAGACCGGCCACAATGGACGGCAACGCGGTCATCGCCTCGACGACCGTCCGAACCAGACGGGCGGCCCGGCCGCCGACTTCGTTGAGGTACACCGCGGTCCCGATGCCAAGCGGCAACGTGATCACGACCGCGATCAGGATCTCCACCAGTGTGCCCACCAGGGCGTGCAGCACACCGCCGACGGTGAGCGGGTCGAGCGGGCCCGCGCTGCTCAGGTCGGTGGTGAAGAAGTTGACGTGGATCAACGCTTCCGCGCCGCGGACCGCGGTGTAGCCGATCACGAGCAGAACGCAGAGCCCGACCAAACCGGCGAACGCGTGAACCACGGCGGACACCACCCGGTCAGCCATGACCACGCGCGGATGCCTCATGGCCGTGACGCCCGCGTACATCAACACGAACACCACGAACCAGGACACGAAGAAACCCAGGGGACCCGATGTCGGCAACACGTTCTCGTACAGCACCCACACCAGGCCGAGCGCGCCGAGCACCGAACCCACTGCCGCGAGTACGTCGTCGAGTGTCCTGCTGTGCAGTTCCCGCTTGCGCGGCTCGTCGTCGACGATCTCCGGTTCGGGTGCGGCAAGTTCCTCGTGAACGGACTCTTCTGAGATGGTCGGTGCCGCCACTGTCGTTCTCCCCCGTCAGATTTCGGTGGCTGACCCGCTGCGGGTACGGGCCACGATCGTCGACGCGATGGTGTTGACCACCAACGTGAACAGGAACAGCACCAGGCCTGCGGCCATCAGCGAGGACAGCTGGGACTGTGTCGCCTCACCGAATCGGAGTGCGATCAGCGAAGAGATCGTCACGCCGCCGTTCTCCAGGATGCGGAACCGGATGTCGAACACCGGCGCCAAGATCATCACCACGGCGATCGTCTCGCCGAGCGCGCGCCCCAACGCGAGCATCGTGCCGCCGATGATGCCGCCCTTGCCGAACGGCAGCACGACCGAACGGATCATGCCCCAGCGGGTGGATCCCAGTGCCAGTGCGCCTTCCCGCTCACCGAGGGGTGCCTGCGAGAACACCTCACGCATGATCGCCGCGGCGAACGGCAGCACCATCATCGCCACCACCATCCCCGCGATGAACGGTGACGAGGTGTACATCGACTGCTCCCACGCGGCCGCGTTCACGTCGGTGCGCACGTCGAAGAACGGCAGGAAGCCGAGGTACTTCGACAGCCAGCGAGACAGGTAGATCATGTGTGGTGTCAGGAAGACGAACCCGAACAGGCCGTACACCACACTGGGGATCGCCGCCATCAGGTCCAGTAAGGCGATCAGTGAACCCTTGAGCCGTCCGGGCGCGTATTCCGAGATGTACAGGGCAGTCATCAGTGCCAGTGGGAAGGCCACCACGATCGCGACTCCGGCGACCTGCAACGTGAACAGCCCGACCGCAGCGATACCGAGCTTCTCCTGGTTCGGGATGAACGACGGCTCGGTGAAGAAGTCGAAGCCGAACGTCCGCAGGGTCGGAACCGCCTGGTAGGCAAGAAAAAGGCCGATCGCCCCCATGATCACGAGCACGGTGATGCCCGCCGCGCGCACCACGCCCCGGAAGACCCGGTCGGACAGCGGTACTGACGGCCGCACCGGTCTTGGCCGGTCGACGTCCGTGGTCATCAGCTCGCGATCCTCCCCAGTTCCCAGGTTTGCGTGCACCAGCCAAACCGGCGGTCATGTCCGGTTCCGGCACGTGAGGTGAACGCGCAGCCAACGAGCCACTGCCGCCACACGGCCTTTCGGGCGTGCGGGTACTTCTGCCAGCCGGAGCCGGCAAAAGTACCCGCGAGAAAACTCAGTTCAGCGTTGTCTGGTAGGTGCCGAAGAGAAAGCCCGCGGTGAACAGGCCGGTGAAGCCAAGGGCATCGTTGAGCCCCTTCGCGCCCGCCTCGGTCAGCACCAGCTTGGCACCGTCGATCTTGAACAGGTCGATCCGCTCACCGCCGTTGACCCACGCCTTGACCACACCGGTCCTGGTGTTGACGACCGGCGCGTAGGCGAAGAAGCACTTGTCGTTGGCGGTGAACTTGAACCCACCGGCCAGCTCAGTGGTGCCGTCGTGCGGGTATCCGAAGACCGGGAACGTGTACGCAGGTGCGGCCGCGGTGGCCGGTCTTAACGTGTCCAGCTCAACCTTGAAGAACCGCAACGCGAAGGCAGCCCCGGAGTCCACTGTGACAACGGTCTGGCCCTTGACGAACCTGGCTTCGTACGCGGTTTCCGCATTGGCGGGTACCACCGATACGGCCATCACACCGGCCGCGAGCATTGCGCTGACAATCCCGGAGAGCAAGCGTGTACGCAAGGTTTCCTCCTTCGTGGCAAGCGGAGTGCGTGCGCTGGAAATCTTCGAACCCAGCGCGAGGCACCGAGAAGGCCTTCCGCACCGTGTTCGCACGCCTGCCAAGGGTGGGAGCAGGCGCGTTCATGTGGTTGTCAATTAACGACATTCGTTGTTCGGCCGCGGTGTCCCGGCTGGAACACCATTACCGATGAGTCCAGCGACGCCTCGCCGACCCGCCTGATGAACCGCTTCGCGGCCAGGTCAGCGTCGATCTTGCGGGCGAACCCCTGCGCCGACCTGGCAATGGGCACGTCTGAAATGGACAGTTGCCACCACCACTGGCCGGCGAGCGACCGTTCGAATTCCAGCCGGGCGTCCTGTGCGACATCCCGCAGCGCGTCCAATTCCCGCACAGCGGAGCCGTGATCGGTATGCCCTCGTACTGAAACCCCCAGTACACGGTTGTTGCCGCCGAGCAGCCGCCATCTGACGCCGCTGCCATCCGTTCTGAAACATTGGAATCTCGCCATATCCCCTCCCCGACCGAGAACGGGTCACCGATCCGCGGTCGGGGCCGACAATTCATCCCATGGGTGGATTCCAGAGCGTGCGGAAGGTGAACGCCACACGCGCAGTGGATTAACGGGAAGTAAGCAGACGCATCCGTTCGACCAAACGGGTGCCGCTCACTGGGACTGCACGGCCTTGGCGTAGGCGTCCTGGCCGCTGAACACGTCTCTGGCGTACGAGACAGACTCGTTGTACGTCATCACGGCCTTCCACCAGCCCTGCGGACTGGTCAGCTCGTTGTCGCCGACCGCGCACAGGTACCGGGCGGCCGTCGCCGCGGCGTCGTCCACCTGCTGTGGGTCGGCGGGTTGACCGTCACCGCTGACCCGAACGGCATAGCGCTTCCACGTGGTCGGGATGAACTGCATCGGGCCGACCGCGCGGTCCCAGGTGGTGTCCTGGTCCATCGCACCCTTGTCGGTGTCCTTGACCGCACGGAAGCCGGGCGAACCGTCCAGCGGGACGCCGATGATCGGCTTGGACAGCGTGCCGTCCTGGTTGATCGAGGTGCTGTTGATCCGGCCGTGGAACGACTCCTTGCGGCCGATGCCCGCGAGCATCGTCCACGAAATCCCACAAGCGGGGTCGGTCTGCCGCTGGAGTTCCTCGGCCTTGGCGTACGCGACGAGCATTCGCTCGGGGATCTGCATCCGGCGGCTCAACTCGGGCACCCTGGCCATGTCGATCGGCGGTGCCTGGAACGGCACTGTCGTGCGCGCCTGCGGCGTGAGCTCGGGCACGGGGAACGCCTGCGGGCGACGCCGCGGCTCCTCGCCGTCATCGCGCAGCACGAGGTAGGCAGCCACGATCACGCCCACCAGCAGGCCGAGGATAAGGACCTTGGGCACGCCGCGCCTTTTGGGCCTGCGTCGCTGGGGCGGTGATGGAGCGATCGGCAGGGAGGAAGTCATCGAAGCCCACCATACGCAATTCGCGTATACGCGGAGTGAGATGACCAGCCGGACGCGCGAAAGATGTTCAGGTTGCGGTGACAGTCGTCGCATTTTCCCGGCGCGATACGGTGGATTCATGAACGATCTTGCGCCAACCGGAGTCCTCCGCGTCTCGATCAACCTAGGCAATCCCGTCCTGGCCCAGGGAACAGCGGCAGAGCCGACTGGCGTGACCGTGGACATCGCCAGGGAACTGGGCAGGCGCCTGGATGTACCGGTGGAGTTCCTGTGCTTCGACGCGGCGAAGAAGTCGTTCGAGTCAATGAAGTCCGGGCAATCGGACATTTGTTTCCTCGCCATCGAACCCGCACGGGCTGCGGAGGTCGCATTCACGGCGCCTTATGTGCTGATTGAGGGCGTGTTCGCGGTACCGGTCGATTCGGAGTTGAAGACCGTTTCGGACGTGGACCGGGAAGGCGTGCGAATCGGCGTGAAGGAAGGTTCGGCCTACGACTTGTACCTGACCAGGACTCTGCAGAACGCTTCGATAGTCCGCGGTTCAGAGGGAACGACGGTGTTTGTGGAGCAGGATTTGGAAGCGGCGGCGGGGATCCGGCAGCCGCTGACCGAGTTCGTCACGGCTTATCCGGAGTACCGGCTGGTCGAGGGCGCTTTCATGCAGATCCAGCAGGCGGTTGGGACTACGAGGTCGCGGTCAGCGGAGAGCGTGGAGTTCTTGCGTGCGGTGGTGGAGGAGTTGAAAGCCAACGGCTTCGTCGCCGAGTCTCTGCGGCGGTCGAACCAGCCTGGCGCCCAGGTCGCCCCACCTGCTTGAGTAGGCCGCCAGGCTGGTCATCATCCAAGAACACCCGTGCGATGCCTCAGCTACAGCTCAGGCAGCGCGGGCGGGCTGACGGCTGGGCGGGTTTCCAGGGCCTCCAGTGCCAGCCTCACCGCGGTATCCAACTGCGGGTCGCGTCCTGCGGCGTAATCCATTGGCGTGATCGGCACTTCGACGTCCGGCTCGACGCCATGGTTCTCGACGCCCCAGCCGGGGCCTTCGAGCCAGGTGGCGTAGCAAGGCTGGGTCACGAGTGTTCCGTCGACCAGGTGGTAACGGCTGTCGATTCCGATCGTTCCGCCCCACGTCCGCATGCCCACGACGGGCCCGAGCCCCAAGGCTTTGATCGCGGCGTTGACGATGTCGCCGTCGGAGCCGCTCTGCTCATCGGCCACGGCCACGATTGGGCCGCGGGGGGCGTCCTGGGGATATGACTCTGGTCGTGCGCCGTCCCGGCTGATCTGCCAGCCGACCACTCGGCGGGCCAGTTTTTCCACTACCAGCTGGGAAAGGTGGCCGCCGCGATTCTCCCGGATGTCCACAACCAACGCCTCGCGGCGCATTTCCAGCCGAAGATCCCGGTGCAGTTGCGCCCATCCCGCCGACAGCATGTCGGGCAGGTGCAAATACCCGACGCGTCCCTCGGACAGTGAGTGCACGTGCTCGCGGCGCTCGGCGACCCAAGCGTGATACCGCAAAGCCGTGTCATCCAACAAAGGCACGACGACAACCCGCCGCGAAGCCCCGCCTGCCGCCGGACCAATGGTCAGCTCGACTGGCTTTCCTGCGGAACCAGCCAAAAGTGCCGATGGGCCCAACGCTCCCACTGCGCGTCCGTCGACCGCCAGAATCGCGTCGCCGACGCGGACTCCGACACCGGGAGCACGCAACGGCGAGCGGGCGTCGGGATCTGACGTCTCCGTCGGCAGAATCCTGTCGATCCGCCAAACGCCCTCGGCATCGGGTGAGAAGTCCGCGCCGAGCAAACCGACTCGCACCCGTGAATCCGGCGAGTCCCGTGTCTCGTAGACATACGCGTGCGAAGTTCCCAGTTCGCCCTGAACCTCCCAGATGAGGTCCACGAGATCATCGTAGGAACCCAATCGTGGCAACAAGGTCCGGTAACGCGCGAGCTGGGCGTCCCAGTCGACGCCGCCCATGTCGCTGCGCCAGAAGTGGTCCCGCATCAGCCGTCCGGCCTCGTTGTAGGACTGGCGCCATTCCGCGGGCGGGTCGACGGTTACGCGGATCCGCGACAGGTCAACGTCCACATTGTCCGAGCTGTCGTCGTCTGCCTTGTGCTCCGAGGGCAAGACGCGCAGTGATCGTCCATCGTGGACGACGATCCGCTTGCCGTCACCGCTGACCCAGAACTGGTCGAGGGTGTCGACCAGAGTCTCGGTACGTCGCTTGTCGAAGTCGAATCGCACCAACGACGACCTGGGTGGGCTTTCGTCGGTCGAAGCGAGGTCGTGCCCGAGTTCGCCGGACAACGGGCGCGTCATCCACAGCACACCGTCCTTGGCCGGGTACAACGACCAATACCTGGCCGACGCCACTGGGAACGGCACTAGCCGGTCGGAAATCCCTTCGACGTCAACGGAAACCCGCGGTGTTGTCTCCTCGTCGTCATCCTTGTCGTCATCGTCGGACTCGGTGACCGGACGCCCCTGGACCTGCGGCGCGAAGGGCGATGGTGTTGTCGCCGACAATGGCACCAGGTAAGGGCGTGATCCGCTCGCGAAGTACATGTCGAACACGTGCGCGTCGTAGCGCGGATCGAAGCTTCGCGCCGACAGGAACGCCAGGTACTTGCCGTCCGCGGTGAAAACCGGTTCGTGATCGTCGAACCGTAACGGCGTGACGTCTACTATGGACAAATTGGTGGTGTCGGCCATCTTGATCTGACGCAGCGGGGACGGCCCTGGATGGGACCACGCGAGCCAGCCGGAGTCCGGCGAGAACTGCAAACCCGTCGGATCGCCATCACGAACCTCCGTGACAGCACGAATTTCGCCCGTTTCGACCTCGACAAGCAAAACACGGCCATTGTCGGTGACCAGTCCGACCCTGCGGCCGTCTGGCGCGGCGACCAGCTCATGGACACGCCCGATTTGCCCCGAGCCGATGCGCCTGGGTGCGCCCCCTTCAACTGGCACGATTTCCAGCGCTTCATCGCCCTCGACATCCGTGACCCAGATGACGTGGCCAGTCGTCCCAAGGACTTGCGGAAGTCGCGCCCGCACACCGGGTTCCGCAGACAGGGCACGGGCGGGCCCGTCCTGGTGCGTCAACCAGTGCACGGTCCCGCGCACCTCGACGGCACTCGCCCGGCCGGTGTGGTCGGGAGCGACGTCACCGACGGACCACCGTGCCGAGATCGGGTACCGCTGACGGGAAACTCGCGGCCCGCCAAGCCTGATCGACAGTCGACGCGGCTCGGCGTCGAGACTGTCCAAGATCCACAGATCACCCGCTGAGTGGTACACCACGCGGGCGCCGTCGGTGGACGCGTTGCGCGCGTAGAACTCGTGATCGGTGTGCTGCCGCAGATCCGTGCCGTCCGGCAGGCACGAGTACACGTTGCCAACGCCCGAATGGTCGGACAGGAACGCGATCCGATCGCCGATCCACATCGGCGAAACCAAGCTGGAGTCCAGTTCGGACAGGATGCGGGTGAATTCGCCGGAACCCGCCACGTCCACCCAGAACCGGCCGACCGTGCCGCCTCGGTAGCGCTTCCAATACGCCGGATCGTCCGAGTCACGTGTCTGCACGAGCACCGCGCCGTCCTCGCGGTACGTGATGTCCCCGACCGGACCCCACGGCAACTGTCGCGGCTGACCGTCGAGCGGGATCGCGTACGCCCAGGTGCGACGGAATTGTGCTTGCGACACGGAACTGATCGCGAGCACCTCGCCTGCCGGGTTCCAGCCGAGGGCCGTGGTTTTGACTGAGCCCCAATGAGTCAGCCTGCGGCTTTCCCCGCCGTCCACGGGCGCGACGTGCACCTCGGGCTCGACGTCCCTGGTGCTGGTCCACGCGATGTGGCTGCCGTCAGGGGAAATCCGCGGGCGGGCCACCGCCATCTGATCGGCGGACACCCGCCAGGCGCGGCCACCGTCCATCGGCGCCAGCCAGACATCGTCCTCGGCCACGAACGTGACGAGGTCGCCATGCAGGTGGGGAAACCGCAGATACGCGTCACTCACTCGACCCAACTTACCGTCGTGCGGCCCCTACGCTGGTCGACGTGGCAACTTGGCAATGGGATCCGTCGCTCTATTCAGGCAGTGCCCGGTACTACCCGCGAGGCCGGATGCCGTATCCCACAGCCCTCGCCGACGCTCTGACCACCGAGCTTGGCCTTGACGGTTCCGGACGCCTGCTCGACGTCGGATGCGGTCCAGGCTCCCTGACCTTGCTGCTGGCCAACCGATTCGAGCAGGCGGTCGGCGTGGACGCGGACCCCGACATGCTCACCGAAGCGAGTCGTCTCGCCACCGAAACGGGCATCCACAACACGCAATGGCGGCATATGCGTGCCGAGGACCTGCCCGCCGGGCTGGGCAGTTTCCGGCTGATCACTTTCGCCCAGTCCTTTCATTGGATGGACCGGCCAAAAGTTGCCTCGATCGCCCGAAGCATGCTGGACGCCGGCGGAGCCTGCGCACATGTGCACGCCACAACGCATCAAGGCGTCAACGGCGAGGAAGCCCTGGCGCATCCCCGCCCGCCGCACTCAGCGATCACCGAACTGGTCCGCAGCTACCTGGGCCCCACCCGGCGCGCAGGCCAAGGCTCGCTCGCCCAGGGCACGGCCAGCGGCGAGGGCGAGATCTACCGAGCCGCGGGCTTCACCGGTCCACAGCAGATCGAGATCCCCGGCAGGGTGCTCACTCGCAGCACTGACGAGGTCGTCGCCGCGGTGTTCTCGCTGTCGAGCGCGGCACCACACCTGTTCGGCGACGAGCTCGGGAAGTTCGAGGCCGAGCTGAGGCAGCTCCTGCACGACACCAGCCCAAGCGGCACGTTCAGCGAGCAAACACGTCAGATCGCCATCGACATCTGGCGGCCGTAAGGCTCGATGGCACGCCATGCTCAGCGGAAGGCGTGCGAGTTCTCGGTGTGAGCTCCTCGAACCGGACATCCTCGCCGAGGGCCGCGGCGATGGCCCGGACCTTCTCGCCGGGGGTCAGCGCCTCGGGGCCGGTGACGCGATAGGACTGGCCGGAGTGACCGCCGTCCACCAGCACGGCCGCCACCACCGCGGCGAAGTCGTCGATGTCGACCGACGCGGTCAGCCTTTCGCCATACGGTTCCCTGACAACGCCTTCGGAACGAATCGTCTCGGCCCAGCCGAGGGCGTTGCTCATGACGGCGGTGACGCCCTGAAACGCCGGCTCAAGGGACTCCGGCCTGGTCAGGTCACCCTCAGCGACCTCAACCTGCTCGGGCAGGTTCGCGGCAAGAGCATTGCGAGTCAGCGCGCGGACCTGGTGGCCGGCTTCGACGAGCTGCTTGACGACTGCGGAGCCGATGGGTCACTCCTCAGGTCGTGTGTCGGTACTGATGGCGACCGTAACGACCCTTTAGGCCAACTTCCGTCCTCAATCGAGGTCAGGTCTTGCTTCCGCCGTGCCCGCGGTCAGTAGTACCCCTCGACGGGAGTCTTGGCCTCGTCGTAGAGGTGCGGCCCATCGGTCGGCACCGCGGGGAATCCGCCACCGGACGTCCTCAACCCGTTGAGCTGCTCGCCCGACAACGCGAACACCACGTGTCCGATCCCGGAGCGAGCCAGTGCGCCCGCGCACATCCCGCACGGTTCACAGCTGGTGTACATCGTGGTCCCGGCGGCGGTGGCGGCGTCCAGCGACTGGGCGGCCCAGCGGGCGAGTTTCAGCTCCGGGTGCGCGGTGATGTCGTTGTCGGTGAGGCTGGAGTTGCGTTCCTCCGCCAGCACAGCGCCGTCCGGCCCGACCAGGAGCGACCCGAACGGCGGGTTCCCGCCCGCTCGTGCTTCGACTGCCAGTGCGATCGCTCGCCTGAGGTGGTCTTGGTTCACCGTCGCCCCCTCGTCATCCAGGCCAGTACTGCCGCCACTGCTCCTCGGTCAACGCGGCCGGGTCAAGGCCCGCGTCCTTCGCGGCACGCTCAGCCGTCCGCACGTCCTCGGCGAACTTCCGTGCCACCGCACGGACATCGCCCTCGGGCTCCTCGCCCGCGATCTTGGCGCGGGCGGCGGTGGCGAAGAGTTGCTCCGCTGGGCTGTCGCCGGATGGCAGCAGATCCGTTGGGAATCCGGCGCGAGCCGTGCGTTGGGCGAGTTTCGCGGCGAGAGCGAGGGCGGGTGCGCCGAGGGCTACGCCGTCGATGCTGGATTCGCGTTTCTTCTCGTCCTGCTTCAGCTCTTCCCAGCGCTTCTCCTGGGTCGCCGAGTCCCGCACCGCCGGGTCGGTCGCGAAGACGTGCGGGTGACGGCCGATCAGCTTCGCCGACAGCGCTTCGGCCACGTCGTCGATCGTGAACGGGTCGGCCGGGTCCTCCTGCGCGACCCGGGCGTGGAACAGCACCTGCAGCAGCACGTCGCCGAGCTCTTCACGCAAGGCCGCGCGGTCGCCGTCCTCGATTGCCTCGATCAGCTCGAAGCACTCTTCGATCAGGTACTGCCGCAACGACTCGTGGGTCTGCTCGGCATCCCATGGACACCCACCCGGCGAGCGGAGGCGGTCCATCACCGCCACCGCTTCGAGCAACTTCTCGCCTGGTGTCACGGCTTCGTCGCGGCGGCCTGGTACACCGCGCTGGCCACCGCGGCCTCCTCAGCGGAGACGACCCGCAGGCTGAACGGGTCCCACGTGCCGAACCGCGGGTTGGGCTCGACCCGGGTCTTCAGTGCCACGTCCATCAACTGGGCCCGGCCGACCTTGGACCGGTCAAGCAGCGGGATCTGGCCAACGTCGAAACCGGCGGGCGGCGCCGCGGTCTGCTTGGCCTTCATGTAGAACACGACGTACCCGCCCTGTTCACCTTCCAGCCGTGTGGCGACGACAGAGCCGACGGGAATGTTGAACAGCGGGAAACCGGCGATCTGCAGCAGCTGCGTCGCGTTCTGCGCGCTCGCCGAGCTCTGCGTCTGGTTGATGGCCGCTTCCTGCTGCGGATTGGGCACCGCCTGCATCAGCGCGGCGGACTGAGCCGGGTCCGCGGCGACCTTGCGGGCCAGCTCACGCGCGTCTTCGAAGTTCTGCGGGAACGCCGCGTCGAACGTGATCGCGGTCCGGCCGATCGCCCGGGCACCGAGCTCGGCCAGCGCCAGGCGGTAGCGGGCCAGCTCCTTGGCTGGGAACGCGGCGTCCACGGTCGCCTGGAAGGGATCGCCCTCGGTCGCCGCCGGCCCGGTCAGCTGCGGGATCGCTTCCTCGGCCAGTGCGTCGGGGATCTGGATGCCCGCACGCCGCGCGGCCTCGGCAGTCAACTGGTTGACCGCCTGCTGCGTGATGATGCCGCGCGAGACCTGGTCCAGTTTGTGCTGGCGGGCCTGGTCCTGTGCGCCCTGGTTGGTGGCCAGCAGGTCGGTCAGCGTCCGCTGGACCTGCTCGACCGTCGACACCTTTACGTCACCGACGGTCAAAGCAACCTTCGGGTCGCCCTGACCCGCACTGCAACCGGCCACGAGCAGGGCCGTTGCGGTGATCATCCCGATTGAGCGGCGCATGGCAGTCGTCACAGTGGCAAGCCTCTCATAGGCGATGTTGTCACCCGACTGGGGCCGGGGCGATCACGAGGCTTTCCAGGAAGTCCGCACACCACTTGAGAAGTTCCTGGTCACGCAGGTGCGGCGCACCGATCCGGCCACCGGCCGGGCCCTCGGTCGGGCGAGGCACCGTCACGGTGTTCGTAACCGCTTTGTAGTTCGCCTTGGGGTGCAGCCGCTTGAGCCGGACGAGCTGCGAGTCGCGCAGGTCCAACGGGGTGAACCGGATCGACGCGCCCTGGGTGGTGACCTCGGTGACGCCGTGTGTACGGCAGGTCTGGCGGAATCCGGCCACCGCGAAGAGCCGCTCGACCGGCAGCGGCGGGGCGCCGTAGCGGTCCTTGAGCTCCTCCATCACCCCGGCGAGCTCATCGGCGTCACGCGCCGCGGCGATCTTGCGGTACGCCTCAAGACGCAACCGCTCGCCCGGCACGTAGTCGTGCGGGATGTGCGCGTCGACCGGCAGGTCCACACGGACCTCGGCCAGCTCCTCCTCGCCTTCCGGCACGTCGGCGCCGGCGTGCCTGCGGAATGCCTCGACGGCCTCGCCGACCAGCCGGACATAGAGGTCGAAGCCGACGCCCGCGATGTGCCCGGACTGCTCGGCGCCGAGGATGTTGCCCGCGCCGCGGATCTCCAGGTCCTTCATGGCCACCGCCATACCCGCGCCGAGCTCGGTGTTCTGCGCGATGGTGGCGAGCCGGTCGTGCGCGGTCTCGGTGAGCGGGGCCTCCGGCGGGTACAGGAAGTACGCGTACCCACGTTCACGGCCACGGCCAACCCGGCCGCGCAGCTGGTGCAGCTGAGCGAGGCCGAGGAGGTCGCCGCGTTCGACGATCAGCGTGTTGGCGTTGGAGATGTCCAGGCCCGTCTCGACGATCGTGGTGGACACGAGCACGTCGTGTTCGCGTTCCCAGAAGCCTTGGATGATCTTCTCGAGGCGGTCCTCGTTCATCTGGCCGTGCGCGGTGACCACGCGCGCCTCGGGCACGAGCTCGCGGATCCGCTTGGCGGCCCGCTCGATCGACGAGACCCGGTTGTGCACGAAGAAGACCTGGCCGTCACGCAGGAGTTCACGCCTGATCGCAGCGGCCACCTGCTTCTCGTCGTACCCACCGACGTACGTCAGGATCGGGTGCCGGTCCTCGGGCGGAGTGAGGATTGTGGACATCTCGCGGATACCCGCGAGCGACATCTCCAGCGTGCGCGGGATCGGCGTCGCGGACATGGTCAGCACGTCCACGTGGGTGCGCAGTGCCTTGATGTGTTCCTTGTGCTCGACGCCGAAGCGCTGTTCCTCGTCGACGATCACCAGGCCGAGGTCCTTGTAACGGATGCCGGTCTGCAGCAGGCGGTGCGTGCCGATGACGATGTCGACTTCGCCGTCGGCGAGGCCCGCGATGACCTTGTCGGACTCGAGAGCGTCGGTGAACCGGGACAGACCCTTGACCGTCACCGGGAAGGACCGCATGCGCTCGACGAACGTGTTCAGGTGCTGCTGCGCCAGCAGCGTGGTCGGCACCAGCACGACGACCTGCTTGCCGTCCTGGACCGCCTTGAACGCTGCCCGGACCGCGATCTCGGTCTTGCCGTAGCCGACGTCGCCACAGATCACGCGGTCCATCGGCACGCCGCGTTCCATGTCGGCCTTGACCTCGTCGATCGCGGCCATCTGGTCGACGGTCTCGGTGAAGGGGAACGCGTCCTCCAGCTCACGCTGCCACGGCGTGTCCGCTCCGAACGCGTGCCCTGGTGCGGACTGCCTGGCTGCGTACAGCTGCACGAGCTCGGCCGCGATCTGCTTGACTGCCTTGCGGGCCTTGGCTTTCGTGTTCTTCCAGTCCGACCCGCCGAGCTTGTTCAGCGTCGGCAGCTCGCCGCCGACATAGCGGGAGACCTCGTCGAGCTGGTCGGTCGGCACGAAGAGCCGGTCCCCCGGCTGGCCGCGCTTCGACGACGCGTACTCCAGCACGAGGTACTCACGAGTCGCGCCGGCGACCGTGCGCTGGACCATCTCGATGTACTTGCCGATGCCGTGCTGCTCGTGCACCACGTAGTCGCCGGTCTTGAGCGCCAACGGGTCGACAGCGTTGCGCCGCCTGGACGGCATCTTGGCCGACATGTCCTTTGTGGACGTCCCATGCCGTCCACCGGTCAGGTCGGTCTCGGTCAGTACGACCAATGCCGACTCAGGCGCGACGAAGCCGTCTTCCAACGCGCCCCGCACGACCGTGACCACGCCACGCTCCGGCGCCTCGGCGAGCCCGTCGGGGGCGAACCGCGCCGGGACGTCAGCTTCGCCGAGTTGCTCAACCGCACGCTGTGCCGTACCGGAACCAGGCACAACCAGGACAGCGGCGCCGCCAGCCGCGGTGTGGGCGCGCAGGTCCGTAAACGCACGCTCGATGTCGCCGCGATACGAGTCGACCGGCTTGATGCCGAGGGACAGCACGTCCGGAGAGCCCGTGAGCTGGCTCAACGTCCACCAGCGACGGCCCGTGTCGCGTGCGTGCGTGACGACCTCGCCCAGCTCGCGGTACGCCGAAGCACCGAGGTCGATCGGGGCCTTGCCACCACCGGCAGCGGCCATCCACGAGGCCTCGAGGAACTCCTGACCAGTGCGGACCAGGTCGTGCGCCCGCGTGCGGATCTTCTCCGGGTCGACCACGAGCACGTGCGAACCGTCCGGCAGGACGTCGGTGAGCAGCTCAAGCTCGCCGACGCAGAGCACCGGGATCAGCGCCTCCATGCCCTCGACCGGGATGCCACCGGAGAGCTTGGTCAGCATCTCGGCCAGGTGCGGGTCGGTCGCGTGCTCGGTCGCCAGGTCGGCCGCGCGCCGCTTCACGTCCTCGGTGAGCAGCAGCTCACGGCACGGCGACGCGGTCACCTCGCTGACCTTGGCGGGCAGCGAGCGCTGGTCGGCCACGGCGAACGGCCGGATCTCGCTGACCTCGTCGCCCCAGAACTCGACGCGGTACGGGTGCTCGGCGGTCGGCGGGAAGAGGTCGAGGATGCCGCCGCGCACCGCGAACTCGCCGCGCTTCTCGACCATGTCGACGCGGGTGTAAGCGAGCACCACGAGCCGCTCGATCAGCTCGTCGAAGTCTTGCTCCTCGCCGGTGGTGAGGTGCACGGGCGCGAGCTCGCCCAGGCCAGGCGCCATCGGCTGAATCAGGCTGCGCACGGTCGAGACGATGACCTTGATCGGCGGCCCTTCCGGGTGCGCCAGCTTGCGCAGGACAGACAACCGCTGAGCGACCGTGTCAGCGCGCGGTGACAAACGCTCGTGCGGCAGCGTCTCCCACGACGGGAATGCCGCGACGGCGTCCTTACCGAGCAAATCCCCCAAAGCGGCTGTTAAGTCGTCGGCCTCGCGGCCCGTCGCGGTCACCGCGAGGACCGTCGAGTGGGCAGCGAGCGTCGCGGCCACCACCGGGCGCACCGCGGGCGGGCCTTCGAGTTCGTACAGCGGCGCGCCAGCGGCTTCGGCGACAGCCGTGACCGCGGGATCAGCGGACAGGCCGGCCAACAGACCAGTCAGCGGAGCGTGAGTCACGGAAGCTTCCCCTTGCCGAAGAGTCGGACCCGACAAGCTTACGTCGGGGGTCCGACACTTTTGTTTCGAGCGGGCCGTGCGGCCTACGCCATCTGTCGGAACTTACGCAACAGTGTGATCGGTTTCCCTTGCGCGGTGGCAGTCCGGTGGTTACGTTGCGATCTGAACGAGCCGGGGGGCTCGATGACACTGGGGGATTTCAGGGTGAGACGTGCCCTAATTTGCGCTGCCTGCATTGTGGCGTCCTTCTCGGTGGCAGCACCCGTTGCTGCCTACGCGGGACCGTCCGTGACGATCAACGCAGAACAGCCGTCAGACGACTGGATCTGGGTGAGATACCTGGCCAGCGCCCATCCGTACAGCACTGTGCGGACCGCAGCGTGGTCCGCATTGGTGAGCAGCAATCCTGATGCGGCAATAGCCGCGTTCCTTGAGTCCGGTTACGACTACGCGGTCGAGCGCGCGCAGCAGCGTCGTGTGCGCAATATGGACTTCATCCGCCGGGTCTACGAGACGACGACGGTGGAGTACTCGCCTGAGATCCACAACGAGGCGAAACGCCTGCTGGGTCCGAACGCGACAGACGCCGAGCGTGAGACGTTCGTGCGGACCGGTTACGAGGCGGCACGGTCACGCGATCGGGTGTACCGCGACGAGATCGGTGCCCAGAAGCAAGCACTTGTTCAGCGCGACCGGGACTTCGTCAGGAACCTGGCTGCGAACGACCCTGGTGAGCAGGTGCGGTTGTCCGCGTCGTACGCGGTGCGGGAAGGGTCGGCCGACGATGACCTGGTCGAGTTCTTCGCCTACGGCTGGGCGACCGGGTCGCGGCTGGACCTCGAGGTCTTCCGGATGCGGCACGCGAACGAGAACATGAAGTGGCGCAGCACGATCACCCGCCTGGTCGCCGACGCCGAAGCCGCCGAAAAGGCCGCGCGGGAAGCGTCGGAAGAGACCAAGGAGCAGGCCAAGGACGCGGCAGCGCGTGCGTGGCAGCAGGTCGGCACGCAGACGCAACCGGCCCGGTCGGGCTGGACCGAGGCACAGGACTTCGCCCTGCGCCAGGCCGAGAACTGGCGTGCGGTGCTGGCGGCGGCGCAGGCCGCGCAGGGGCCGAACTGGACGTCGATCATCGATCCGGCGAGGACGTCGGAGACCGCGTGGCTGGCCGAGCGTGACTCGGCGACGCAGCAGGCGGCGTACTGGAACGCCTTGCTGCAGCAGGCTCTCGACGGCGAACAGCGCGTCAAGAACACTCTCTGACCATTTCCTGACAAGAGCATTCGCCGGTAGTGGCGATCGCTTTGCCATGCCCAGAAAAGAGAAGGTATGCGAAGAACAACAGTCCACAGTAGACGTCTGGCGCGCGGGCTGGTCACCGCCGCACTCGTCACCGGCCTGATGGCACCGGTGGCAGCGCACGCGGCACCGTCGGACATCCCGCCGGCAGCGGCTTCCCGCAACTCGGAGGCGACCGCGAACGCACCGGCGATCCCACCGGATGCCGCCGACCCAGCGGCGACCGCGGTGCCGGAGTCCACCGAGGTGGAGAAGGTCCGTGCGGTGCGGGCGATCGAGGTCGGTGAGGCGACCGACGAGTGGCTGATGCTGTCGGACAAGAACTTCGTGTTCCGCGTCTACGACAAGATCAGCCCGGACAAGTACCCGTTGACCAAAGCCGAGGCCTACCGGGTCTACAAGATCGTCGTGGACACGCCGGACGCGCCGGACGCGACCGCGTTCATCCGCGCCGGTATTCACGATTTCGTCGACCGTGACCACCTGGATTACGCCCGCCGTCAGGAAGAGGCGCGCCAGGCCCGCGAAGCGCGGCAGAAGGCCGCAGCGTTCGCGGAGATCCCGGCGGATGCGGCGATGCTGGACGGCAACGATCAGAACTTCGTCTACCAGGTGTGGCGTCGCTCGACTGGGCCGAAGGTCAAAGAGGGTGCGGTGAACGCGTGGGGTGGTGATGCGGTGGCGTGGAAGACGTTCATCACTACCACGATCTACACGCTGCATTTGGAAGATCAGCGGGATGCGATTGAGAAGGCCAAGCAGGAGAGCGAGGAGGCCGCGCGGATCTTGGCTGCCAAGCAGGCCAAGAAGAACGCTGCGGCGGTGCTGGGGATCATCGCGCCTGAAGGTTGGCTGACTTTGTCGGATGACAATTTCATCCGGCAGTTGCTGACCACGCCGGAGTTGGCCGATCCTCGGCACGTTGAGGTGAAGAACGCCGCGGATGCCGCGTTGCGCAGCAGTAATCCGGCGGACTGGAAGGCGTTCATCGACACTGGGCTGAAGGCCGCTGACCAACGTGACGCCGCGCGGGAGAAGGCTATCCGGGAGGAAGCCGACCGGCAGAAGGTCCGTGAGATCAAGGCCAAGGCCGAGGCAGGCCGGGTCCGCCCGCGTCTGGTCGCAGCGGCGAACGCCGCACTGGCCGGGACTCCGGCTGACGTGACCAAGTTCTTGTCGGAGACGCAGTACGCGGTGCTGAACCAGTCGCTGATGACCACGACGCCGGGCGTGAAGGCCTGGCACGTGCGCACCGGTGGTGGCGACGCGGGGATCACGCCAGGTACGCAGAGCACGACCACAGCGGACGCTCCGCTGGGCGAGGCGAGCTGGAAGGTCGTCACCGGTCTCGCCGACGTGAACTGCTTCTCGTTCGAGTCCGCCGCGCATGTCGGCAGCTACCTGCGTGTCCAGGACTACCGCGTCAAGCTGCACGCCAGCGATGGCAGCGAGCAGTACAAGAAGGACGCGACCTGGTGCCCGAAGCTGGGCAACTCCGGTTCTGATGTTTCGCTGGAGTCCAAGGCGCTGCCCGGCCGGTTCCTGCGGCACTACGGCGCCCAGCTGTGGGCCGGTGCCAAGAGCGGCAACACCACGGGTGACCTGAACCCGCACGTGTTCGAGGTCGACACGACCTGGAAGATCGTCGACCCCGACCCGAACGTCACCACGCAGATCATGCTGCGCTGGCACAACGACGACGCGTGGCGCGCGTTCGTGGGCAACCCGAAGTCCGCTGAGGTCCTCGACGGCGCCGTCCGCTACCGCGAGTTCGCCAACAACGCCAGCGCGTACTGGGGCAAGGACACCGGCGTGCGCAGCGTCTCCGGCCCGGCGCTGGTGAAGTACCGGGCATCCGGCGGTCCTAAGTGGAGGCTGCCGCTCATCGACACCACCCGTACGCCGGACGGCAAGGGCACGTACACCCACTTCGTGAACGGGCTGTCGATCTACTGGACCGAGGCCACCGGCGCGCGCCTGATCTACGGCGCGATCCGGGACCGTTGGCAGGCAATGGATTGGGAGCGGTCGTACCTCGGCTACCCGACCACCGACGAGGAGCAGGTGGGCAACCTGCGCCGGAGCACCTTCCAGGGCGGCTACATCTACCACGACCCGGCGACCGGAAAGACCTGGGACACCAAGTTCTGATCAACCAGGTCTGACAGGGGCCCGGCACTCGTTTGACGGGTGCCGGGCCCCATTGACATCTCAGGGGGTTTTGCAGAGCGATGAGACTCATTCGAAGAGCTTTGGCGGCGTCGCTGACCGCCGTGGTGTTCGCAGGGCTGGTGCAGCCCAGCAACGTCGCGGTCGCGTCGCCCACCGTGACCACAGTGTCCACAGTGTCCACAGAGGACCCGTCTCCGCCGCGGCCGATGCCGCCGGATCCGTACAAGGAGTGGGACGGTAAGGCGGGTGTTGCGGATACTGGTGATCCTCGGTTGCGGCAGTTGGTGGCCGACAACGCCGAGTTGGCCGAAGACGTCGAGGTTCGGGATGCTGCGAAGGCCGCGTTGGATGGTGGCCGTGCGGCGATCATGGCGTTCCTCAACACCGGTCTGAAAGAGGCGCAGAAGCGGGCCGGGGAGCGTAAGGCGCGGGTCGCGGCGGAGAACCGGGCGGCGATTGAGCCGTTGCGTGGCACCGGAGGCGCATACCTTCGGGCCGAAGTGGACCGTGTGCTGGCGGGCACCGATTTGGATCGCGTGCAGTTCCTGGCATACGGCCGTTCCATTGCCGAGCAGCGGGATGCCGCGGCCACGCAGAGCGCGCAGCAGCGGGCGGCGGAAAACCGTGCTCGCGTGCAGATGCTGGTGGGGGTGGGTGGTCCGGAGGTCAAACGGGCCGCGCAGACCGCGCTGGATGCCGGGGACGTAGCGGTTGAGCAGTTCCTGGCTTCTGGGTATGTGGAGGCGGCCAAGCGGGACGCCGACGCCCGGGAGAAGTTCCTGGCCGATGAGGAAGCCCGGATCAAGGCCGCGGAAGCGTTGTCGGAGTTGGCCAAGAAGTCCGCTCGTGCCAACGAGGCGCGCCGGGTGTTGTTGGTGCAGCACGGCAACGGCATCCGCGCGTTGCAGCGCTCCTCCAACGCGTTGATCCTGGCGGGCAACGAGGCTCGGCGGGCGGAGCAGATCCTGGCCGCGAACACCGCCGGTGGCCAGCACCCGATCGATGCCTTCGACGGGGTGAAAGCCGAGGTCGCCCGCCAACTGAGCAACGCACGCGCTGCGGCGGATGAGGCGCAGCGGGCGGCGGTGCAGGCGCAGGTGCAGGCGGAGATCCTGGTCGAGACCGGTCTGCCCTACGGCGCGCAATGGGCACAAATGGCCTTCGGCATGTCCCAGGCCGCCCGCGCGGCAGTCTCGGCCGTGGAGACCGCGTCGCACTCAATTGATGCGGCGGCGTTCACCGACCAGGCCCGTAACGCCCAGGAACGCGCGGAGCGGCACGCCGAGCAGGCCAAGAAGTGGCGCGAGACCGCCGAAGCACACGCCCGTGCCGCGGCCGACCTCGCGGAGGCGGCCCGCGTGCAGATGGAGGCCGCGAAGGACGCGGCAGCCCGGACCAAGGCCGCCCGTCAGGCGGCGGAGGTCGCGGAAGCGCAGGCCTGGGCCGCGGCCGAGCGGACCCGTCAGCAGCGGATCATCGCTGAGCGGGAGGCGGCGACCGCAGCCGCGCAGCGCGCGATTGCTGAGCGGGAGCGGGCCAACGCCGCCGCGGCACGTGGCCGTGCCGAACAGCAAGCCGCCGTGGCCCGGGCGATGCGCGGCGAAGCCGAGGCTCAAGCTGGGATCGCGGCCGCGGCGCGTGGCCGTGCTGAGGCGGCGGACGGTGCTGCGGCACAAGCGGAAACCAACGCCCGCACCGAAGAACGCAACGCGAACGCCAGCCGCGACGCGGCATACAAAGCCGAACGCGAACAGCGCGCGGCCGAGTCCCGAGCGGCAGCGATGGACGCGATGGCAGCGGCCGCGCGGGGTGGCCCTCACGCTGAAGCGGCCCAAACTGAGGCCAACAAAGCACGCGGCGAGGCCATGACCGCAGCGGGCGCCGCAGGAGCCGCTCGCAACGCGGCGAACGCCGCAACAGGCGCGGCCGCAGGCGCTCGTGGCGCAGCAACAGAAGCCACACGCGCCGCAGCACGCGCTCGCGCCGCAGCACAAGCCGCACAGGCCGCTGCCGCACGGGCGAACGCAGCCGCCAACCGCGCCGAAGCCGAAGCAGCAGCAACACATGCCGCCGCTCTGCGGGCGAACTCGGCGGCGTCGGACGCCACGTTCCAGGAGGCCAAGGCGGCTGAGGCGGCGCAGAATGCGGTGAACTTGGCCAACCAGGCGGCGTCGGAGGCGATGCAGTCGCAGATGTCGGCTGAGCGCACCAAAGCCGAGGCCGACGCGGCCGCGCATGAAGCCGTGTCTGCTGCGACACAGGCAAGTCTGGCGTTGCAGGCGGCGTCGGCGGCGAAGTCGTCCTCGCAGGCGATCACCCAACCGGCGAACACGGCGATTGCTGTGGTGGCGCCGTTCACCGGCCAGGACATCGACGCGGATTTCGTGGTCCGGGTGGCCGAGCAGGCTCGCGCGGTGGGCGCCGAGCAGGCCGCCGCGGCCGAACGCCGTGCCGCGGAAGCGTTTGAGGCCGCGCGGTTGGCGCAGGAGGCCGCTGATCGGGCTGCGGCGGAGGTCAAGCCCGCCTATGACGCGGCGGCTGCGGCGGCGAAGTCGTCTGCGGCGGCAGCACGGTCCGCGGCGGACGCGCAGAAATACGCCGCCGAGGCGGCCGTAGATGGTGCCGCGGCACGTGCAGCAGCGGCACGTGCCAACCAAGCCGACGCCCAAGCCCGTGAAGACGCCCGCAAAGCACGGGCAGCGGCCAACGCGGCAGCCAACGACGCAGCCATCGCCGGACGCAGTGCGTCGGCTGCGGAAGCCGATGCCGCTGCGGCACGTTCGGCCGCCAGCAGGGCCGAGGCTGACGCCGCAGCCGCCCGAGGAGCAGCTGACCGCGCCGAAGCCGACGCCACCGCAGCAGCGGCTGCAGCCGACAGCGCACAAAAACACGCTGACGGCGCGGCCGAAGCAGCCAAGAACGCTTACGCCGCAGCGGTCGAGGCAAGCAAAGCGGCTGACCGAGCAGAGGAAGCGGCCAGGCGAGCCGAGGAGGAGAAGCGGCGGCAAGATGTGGACGCCGTCGACGGGGGCGAGTCCGGTCTCTCCGAGGACGAGAAGGACATGCTCCGCTACCAAGGCGGTGACGAGCTCGTCGCGCAGTACGAAGAAGCGATGGCAGCCGCCAACAAGGGCATCCTCGACTTCATCAAGGAGCACGGCGGTCAGGTCCTGCTGGACATCATCGGTGTCACCGACGCCAAGAAGTGCTTCGGTGAAGGCGACATCATCAGTTGCCTGTGGACAGTGGTGAACGTCGGCTCGCTGCTGCTGATCATCGCCAAGATCCCGGCGGTCTCCGCGGCGATCGGCAAGATCGCCGGTGGCCTCACCAAGTTCCTCGAAGGCGCGGCCGCGGGCAAGGGTCTGATCGACCGTCTGCGCAGCGGTCTGGCCAACATCAAGCGGATCCCGTGCAACTGCTTCCCTGCTGGCACACCGGTGTCGGTCGAGAACGGGTCGAAGCCGATCGAACAGATCGCCATCGGCGACCAGGTGTGGGCACGCGACATCTCCACCGGGCGTTCGCAGCTGCGGCGCGTGGAGGGGCTGTTCAACAAGCAGGCGACCAAGATGCTGACCATCTCGGTCGCCGGCGAGAACATCGATGTCACGCCGGAGCACCCGTTCTGGGTGGTCGGCAAGGGCTGGGTCGACGCGGGCAAGGTCGTCGTCGGCGACCAGTTCCAGTCCCTCAACGGCACCAGGCCGGTCGTCGAGGCCATCACCGCGCGGCCAGTCGCCACGACCGTCTACAACTTCGAGGTCGCGGGCGACAGCAACTACTACATCACCGACGCACAGCTGCTCGTGCACAACTGTGACGTCAAGTCGCTGATCAAGAACGACTCCGGCCTGGTGAAATACGCCCAGGAGGCCGGCAGCGACCAACGGGTGCAGAAGGAGATCGACGACCTGGTCGGCAGGTTCATGGAAGGCAACAAGAACCCCGGCATCGGGACTTCGGCACTCCAGGGCACCGGGCTGTCCTACTTGCGTGGCCGCAACGGTGGCCGGGTCTTCTTCAGGATCAACAGCGAGGGCTGTATGGAGATCGTGGCGAAGGCGAGCAAGGACAACGAGCAAAAAGTGATCAACCGATTGATGGAACTGTACGGTCAATAGCCATGCACAGGATCACCACGGACATCCTGACCCTGGAAGTCGCGCTGGGGGACGACGATCCGGCGACCGTGGCCAACGCGGACGCCTGGATCACCCTGCCCGACGGTACGAAGTGGACGGCCACGTTCCTCACCTACGACGAGGTCGGCCGGATCATGGATCGCTGGCGGGACACGGGTGAGTGCCTCGACGGGCGGTACTTCCGAGTCGGGCCGGACCTGGTGATCATCCGTTCGCCCGGGGTGGACGAGATGCTCGCGGTGGCCACGGAACTCGTGGCCACCGGTGAGTACACGGAGGCCCTGTACCGAGTCGACGAGAGCTGATGACCCGCTCGCTCAACGAAGCCGAGCGCGCGGTGCTGACGCGGATCCTGTCCGAGCAGTTCCCCGAACTGCCCGGACAGATCGACCGTGCCCGCGTGACAGCGCCGTGGTCGGAGAACGCGCTGAGCGTCGACATCGAAGTGCCGGACCAAACTGCGATCCCGGGCGGAGTGTCCGGTGTGGTCCCGGTTCGCGCATTCGTCAACGGCGACAACGGGGAACTCGTCGGTGAGGTGCTCGTCTGGGCTTCCCATGGTGTGCTGGCGGCGCTGGAATACGCCACTTTCACCGACGAACCGCCGGTCTCACTGCCGTCGGCGGATCGGATCTGGTTCGAATAGTGCCAGCGCGAACGTCCTGTGTGGACCTGCTTGGTCGTTTCCTCGCCTGACAGGCGGCCGGACGCGACTTGGCATCCGGCCGACATCATCTCGCCAGGATCTAGAACCTCGGCGTGCGCTTCTCCAGGAACGCCCGCACGCCCTCGGCGTACTCCGCACTGTGCAGAGCGTCGTCATACAAAGCTTGGACGCTGTCGTCCTCGTGCTCGCCCTCGGCGATGCGGTTGATGATCGTCTTGGCGCCCCGGACGCTGACCTGGGCGCGACCGGCGATCGTGTCCGCGAGTTCCTTGGCCCGCGCGTCGAGCTCCGACGCCGGGTGCAGCTCGTTGACCAGGCCGATCCGCAGCGCGGTCGCCGCGTCGATGATGTCGCCGGTGAACAGGATCTGCTTGGCCCACGCCTTGCCGACCGCGTCGACCAGCTGCTTTGTCGACGTGAAGAGGTAGACGATGCCGAGCTTGGCCGGCGGGATCGCGAACCGCGCGTTGTCCGCGGCGATCCGCAGGTCGCACGCCAGCGCGATCTCGCATCCGCCGCCGACACAGAAGCCGTTGATCACCGCGATGGTC
This sequence comes from Kibdelosporangium aridum, assembly GCF_900176515.1. Lineage (GTDB taxonomy): Bacteria > Actinomycetota > Actinomycetes > Mycobacteriales > Pseudonocardiaceae > Kibdelosporangium > Kibdelosporangium aridum. The sequence continues at coordinate 333,834 of NZ_FWXV01000004.1, read as the reverse complement.
GGCTTCGGGAACTCGGCGATCGCGCGCTCGGCAGCATGCACTGCAGCGCCGTAGCGGGCCGCGTCCTCCGCCGTCGCCCGAAGCGTCTCGAACTCGCTGATGTCGGCGCCGGCCGAGAAGTGCTCTCCGCCCTGGATCAGCAGCACTCTGACCGCGTCATCCAGCGATCCGAGCAGGTCAGGGATCGCCGACCACATGTCAAAACTCATCGCGTTGCGCTTGTCCGGCCGGTCGATGGTCAACGTCGCCACGGCGCCGGCCGTCTCCACCTTCAGATGCACTCGACTATCCGACCACACATAAACCGGACAATGATCGGCGCATGCTGTGCATCATGCGACGACTTGGCGTGCTCCTCGTCACACTGACAGCCCTCTCTGCCTGCACAGAGTCCTCCGCTGGCAGAGTTCCGCCGCCGACCGGCGCGACCAACGGTCAGCCGAGCACGCCGCAGGAGGCGCAGGCACCCACCATGAAGATCGAGACCGTCGCCGGCGGCCTCGAGCACGGCTGGGACATCGGGTTCCTGCCGGACGGCAAGGTTCTGGTCACCCAGCGGCCCGGCAAGCTGGCGCTGCTGTCGTCCACGCAGCCCGGCGCGACCGTCACACAGGTCCAGGCCGATTTCGGCGACGTGCTCGCGGTCGGCGAAGGCGGCCTGATGGGCATGGTGCTCGACCCGGACTTCGCCACGAACCGCGAGTTCATCACCTGCCAGACGTACAAGGAGAACGGCCAGGCGGTGGACGTCCGGCTGATCCGCTGGCGGCTCTCGCCGGACGGGCAGAGCGCGCAACGCGTCAACGTGATGCTGTCGGGCCTGCCGGTCGCCCGCGGCGGCAGGCACTCCGGTTGCCGTCCGACCATCGCTCCTGATGGCGCGCTGCTCGTCGGCACCGGTGACACCGCTCGTCCCGCGATCCCGCAGGACCGTACGAACCTCGGCGGCAAGGTGCTGCGGCTCGACGTCAAGACCGGCGGCCCGGCGCCGGGCAACCCGTTCGCGAGCTCGCAGAACCCGAATGAGCAGCGGGTCTACACCTACGGCCACCGCAACGTGCAAGGCGTGGCGATCCGCCCGACCAGCCAGCAGATCATCACCGCCGAGCACGGGCCGGACAAGAACGACGAGATCAACATCGAGCAGGCGGGCAAGAACTACGGCTGGGATCCGTCCCAAGGCGGGACCGTGAACAGCTACGACGAAGACGTTCCGATGACCGACCTGCAGCGATTCCCGGACGCCGTGCCCGCGCTGTGGGAATCCGGCGAGCGCACCGAGGCGGTGTGCGCGGCGACGTTCCTCGACGGCCCGCAATGGGGAGCCTTCAACGGGTCGCTCGTGGTGACGGCATTGAAGGGCTCGAAACTCCTGCTGTTCAAGATGGACGACGCGGGCAAGGTCCAGTCCGTCTCGGTGCCGCCGGAGTTCGACGACGACTGGGGCAGGCTGCGTGCCGCGCGGCAAGGTCCGGACGGCGCCCTGTACGTGACCACGTCCAACGGATCCGACGACAAGCTGCTGCGCGTGACCCTAGGGTGATTGCATGTCCTTTCCCGATGCGGTCTTCGCCGCGCTGCGCAATGAGCCGTCGAAGATCGCCGTCGAGCACGGCACGCGCGAGGTCACCAAGACCGAACTGCTCAACCTGACCAGCCGGATCGCCGCGGGGATGCGCGCGGCCGGGGTCAAGCGCGGCTCGGGCGTCGCGATGATCACACAGGTGACGCCCGAGGCGTTGGCCGCGTACCTCGCCGCGTGGGCGTTGGGTGCTCGAGTGGTCGGGATTCGTCCGGGGTTCAGCGACAAGCAGCTCGACCACATCCTCAGTGACGGCTTGGACCTGATCGTCACAGACGCGAAGCTGCCTGCCCTTTTGGACACCGAAGATGAGCCGTTGATCCTTACTTCCCGGCCGGATGATGTGGCCCGGTTGGTCTATACCAGCGGCAGCACTGGTCTACCCAAGGCCTGCGCACAGACATATCAGGCGCTCGCCGACCACTACTCGTGGAACCCCGACAACTGGGACGCCGCGACGGCTTCACAGGCTGCGGCGTGCGACCGGTACCTGCTGTTCGGGAGCCTGGCAAGCGTTGTCGTGCAGGACTATCTGGCGTTGTGCCTGCTGCACGGCGGAACCGCGGTCATTCCGCTTGAGATCCGGTTTCCCGACGTGCTGGCCGATCTGCGGATCACGTTCACCATCATGAACGTGCCACGGCTGTACGCGATGCTGGACTCGTTGCGGGACAACCCAATCGACCTGAGCTGCCTGCGCGGCATGCTTGTCGCCGGGTCACCGCTGGCGCCACATCGCTTACAGGAAGCCATGTCTCTCATTGGACCCGTGATTCACCACGCGTACGGCCAAAGCGAGACCAACGCGCTTACCGTTGCCACGCCTGCCGAGATTCTGGCGGGACGGATTGACACGGTCGGAAAACCGCAGGGCGGCGTGGAAATCGAGATCCGCGACGGCGAAGTCTGGGCCCGGAATCCATGGATGATGCGGGAGTATTGGGAAAACCCCGAGGAGACAGCCTCGGTGCTCGTCGACGGCTGGATCCGGACCCGGGACCTGGGTTCATTGCGTGACGGGTATCTGTATCTGACCGGGCGTGCCCGGGATGTTGTGATCGTCAACGGATATCCGGTGTACGCGGGGCCGATCGAGCGGGTGCTGGCCAGTCACCCCGCCGTGGACCAGGCTTACGTACTCGGCCCGGACGAAGTGCTGCACGCTTTCGTGATCCCCTTGCCCGGCAAGGAGCCTTCCCGCACGGAACTGTCCACTTTGGTGCGTGACGAGCTCGGCCCGGACAGCGTGCCCTCGACGATCACGTTCATCTCCGAAGTACCGGTGGCGCCGAGCGGCAAGCCGGACAAGCAGGCCCTGCTGGACGGCTAGACCACGATCACAACAGGTCACCAGAAGCCAGCATTCCCTTGGTTCATGGCACCTTCACGCCACGCGACATCGACCCTTTGTTGCTGCCAAGCTTCACTCGATCGGGGTACTTTCGTTCAAAGTTCAACAGCTTCCCCCACCGCACTGGCGGGAAGCACCCACAGGGATCACCACTGCACGAGGGGCAGACAGAGATGGCCAAGCACGCAGCAGGACCAGGGGCACCAGCCTTCAAGATCACCGCAGCCGACCGCAACCACCCGCCGAAGCACAGCAAGGAAGACCGCAAGCCCGAGGTGATGCGCGTGGTCATCGACGTCAAGAACGGCCTCAAGCGGGCCAGCTGAGCCGGGTCAGCGGCGCACCTTGGGCTTGTGCTCCAAGTGGGACAACCCGTTCCATGCCAGGTTCACCAGGTGCGCCGCCACATCGGTCTTCCGCGGCTTACGAACGTCCAACCACCATTGCCCAGTCAAAGCCACCATGCCGACCAGAGCCTGGGCGTACAGACCCGCCAGCTTCGCGTCGTAACCGCGCCTGCTGAAGTGCACACCGAGAATGTGCTCGACATGACTGGCGATGTCCGACAGCAGGCTTGAGAACGTCCCCGTCGAACTCGCGACGGGTGAATCACGGACCAGGATCCGGAATCCGTCGGTCGACGTGTCCACGTAGTCCAGCAGCGCCATCGCCGCGTGCTCAAGCAGCGTCCGCGGATGCATGTCCTCGGACAGGGACTCCGTGATCGCCGACAACAACTGGTCCATCTCGCGGTCGACCACCACCGCGTAAATACCCTCTTTGCCGCCGAAGTGCTCGTACACCACGGGCTTGCTCACACCTGCCCGATGCGCGATCTCCTCCACCGAGGCACCGTCGAAGCCCTTCTCGGCGAACAGCGCCCGGGCAACGTCGAGCAGTTGCCGCCGGCGCTGGGTCCCGGTCATCCGTACCCGCGTCGGCGGCCCTGCTCCGTTACTTCTCACCCGGACACACTAGGCCAGCTAATCCTTGCCGACAGCCAACCGGGCCAGACGCTGCTGGGTCGGCCAGCGGACGTCGTAGACCCAGCCGAGCTTTTCAAAGATCCAGATCACCCGCGCCGAGATGTCAATCTGGCCGCGTTGCACGCCGTGCCGCGCGCAGGTCGGGTCGGCGTGGTGCAGGTTGTGCCATGACTCGCCGCCGGACAGGATCGCCAGCGGCCAGAAGTTGGCTGCCTTGTCCCGGCTCTTGAACGGCCGCTCACCGATCATGTGGCAGATCGAGTTGGTCGACCAGGTGATGTGGTGCAGGATCGCCACCCGCACGAACCCGGCCCAGAAGAACGCCGTCAGCGCGCCCCACCAGGACATCGTGATCAAACCGCCGAGCAGCGCGGGCAGCAGGAACGTCAGCGTGGTGAACACCACAAAGAGCTTGTTGACCCGCACGAGGTCCTTGTCGGCCATCAGGTCAGGGGCGAACCGCTCCTTGTTGGTGACGTCCTTGTCGAAGATCCAGCCCATGTGCGCGTGCCAGAAACCCTTGGCCAGGGCCCACGGCGAGGTGCCGAACAGCCACGGCGAGTGCGGGTCGCCGTCCCGGTCGGAGAAGGCGTGGTGACGGCGGTGGTCGGCGACCCATGTGATCGGCGGGGACTGGACCGCCAGGCTGCCCATGACCGCCAGCAGGATCCGTGTCCCGCGCTTGGCCTTGAACGAGTTGTGCGTGAACAACCGGTGGTAGCCGACTGTGACGCCCAGCAGCGTGATCCAGTAGAACGCCACCGCCAGGATGACGTCCACCCAGGTCAACCCCCAACCCCAGGCGAGCGGCACGGCCGCGATCAGCGCCGCGAACGGCACCAGGATGAACACGTAGACCGCGATCTGCGTGGCCATGTTCCGCTGGCCCTCGAACATCGGCTTCGGGCCTTTGTCGCCCGCCGCCGAATCCTCGGTTTTGTCGAGGGTTGTTGTCATTCGCCCACCTCACGCATAACTTAGGTCAGCCTTACCTACGATATCGTAACTTACGACAGGGTAGGTTGCCCGAAGCCCGGCGCGCCACCCTGCGGGCCGTAATTTCGATCGCCCTTCACTACTGAGAACTACCCACGTGTGACGCTGCTAACGCCCGTTCGGGTAGTGCCCGAGAACAAAATCCACCGGGTGTCTGTCGCTCGCCCACCCCACTCGTGCGACGATGTCCAACCGTGAGCCCACGAGGCTCTCACTCCGCCGTGGTGTAAAGGCAGCACCTCAGATTTTGGTTCTGATGGTCCAGGTTCGATCCCTGGCGGCGGAGCGGTCAAGCTGAACAAGGGTTGTATGGGCAGGGGGTGCACCGCTGCGCAACGAGTCGGACGAGGAGCACCCGCCCGCGCTGGATGAGAAGTCCGACGCGTGGCTGGTCGGTCGCGCCAGTGAGCTGCTGGCGATCACGCAGAGCGCGGGAATTGCCGAGCAGGTCCAGAACGTCGACGAGGTCGACCACATGCTGGCCGAGGCCCAGCACCGCGGCGAGCCGCGCATGGTCGCCCAGCTCTTGCGTTCCGCCGTGGCGGTCCGGCTCACCACCTCCGGCCTCGCGCACACCGCGCAACCCTTGCTCGACGAGATGATGCTGCACACCCGCAGGCACGGCCTGCTGGTGCTGGAAGCCGACGCGCATGCCCTGCTCGGGCGGCTGATGCTGATGGACGGCGCCGAGGACATCGCGCTGACCGAAGCCGCGGTCGCGCTGGCGATGCTCGACGACGACCTGACCCCGGACGTGATGCTGGGCAGGCGCAAGTGGGACATCCTGCTGGCGTCCACTCTGATGGACATCGGCCTGGTGCTGACCCAGCTCGGCGTGTACGAGGAAGCCGACCAGGTGATGAACCGGGCCAGCCGGTGCATCAGGGACTCGTCCGGACCGCACCAGATCGCCGTGCACCTGATCAACCGGATCCGCCTGCTGGTCGGCTGGGGACTGCGCCTCGAACGGGTCGACCAGTCGGAGATCGCGCGGGAGAAGTTCGAGACCGCCGCGGCGATCTCACTGGCCGTCGAAGGCCCGTTCCGGGAGTCGCTCTTCCCCCGCAAGGCCGACAAGTCCGCCGCCGAACAGGTTCCCGTCGTCGCCGCGGCCATCGCGCTGGCGCATCCGTCCGCCGACCACGTCGACCGGCTGTTCGAGATCAAGCCGACCGCGAAGTACGCCCGCGAGTTGATCATCACGGCGATCGCGCTGGCACGCTGCCTCGAAGAGACCGGCTTGGTGGCCGAAGCGGTCGAGGTGCTCGCCGAAGCACGGGAGTCGTTGGAGGAAGACCCTTCGGAGCCGACACTTCGGCTGTGCCTGATCCGTGAGTTCGCGCGGCTGTCCGGGCCGGACGGCGGCGAGCGCACGATGAGCGCGCTGGAGAGTTACGCGCAGGAGCTGGAAAGCCAGCTCTGGGAGATGCGCGAGTCGCGCAAGGCCACGCTGAACACCCGCCGCGAACACGAGCGGCTGACCCGCAAGCACGGCGAGACCGAGAGGCAGGCGCTGCAGGACCCGTTGACCGGCCTGCCGAACCGCCGCGCACTCGACGACCGGCTCGAAGCGTTGGCCGCGACCGCGAACAACCATCCGCTCGCGCTCGCACTGGTCGACCTCGACGGGTTCAAAGAGGTGAACGACCAGTTCTCACACGCCGAAGGTGACGACGTACTGCGGGTGGTCGCAAGCACGGTCCGGGACGCCTTGCGTGGCGGGGACATGGTCGCGCGCTACGGCGGCGACGAGTTCGTCGTGCTGTTGCCGGGAGCGCCGTTGCACGCCGCCGAGGCCGCGTTGAACCGCGCGGTCGCCGCGGTTTCCAAGCTCCCTCATGATCTTTCCCACGGTGTGACGTTGTCGGTCGGCGTGGTCGCGTTGCGTCAGAACGAGACTGCGGCGCGTGCGCTCGCCCGTGCCGACGCGGCCATGTACGAAGCGAAACGCAGCGGTGGCAACGGAGTCGCCGCAGTCACGATGAGCACCGAAACCGCACAGTCGGGGCGAGTAGTGGACGACCCCGCGTGGGTCATGCCGGAGGCAACGTAGGATCGTTACCTGGTGTTATCCGTACGGATTCGGCAGGGAGATCGCTGATGCCCCAGGGTGGGAACGCCCAGCTCAGCACCGTTGTACTCGCCGCTGGCGAGGGCACTCGGATGCGCTCGTCGACCCCCAAGGTGCTCCACCCGATCGCCGGCCGGCCGCTCGTCGAGCACGCCGTCCGTGCGGCCGCCGGACTTGACCCAGACCATCTCGTCGTCGTGGTCGGTCACGGCAGGGCTGCGGTCACCGAGCACCTCGAGGGCTTGACGACCGCGCTGGACCGCAAGGTGACCACGGCCGTGCAGACCGAGCAGAAGGGCACCGGGCACGCGGTGTCGTGCGGTCTGGCGGAGCTGCCGAGCGACTTGAGCGGCACTGTGCTCGTCACGTACGGCGACGTGCCTTTGCTTGAGACGGAAACGCTTTCGGCATTACTCGCCGAACACTCGTCGTCCGGCAACGCGGTGACGGTGCTGACCGCGGTCGTGGACGACCCCACTGGCTACGGCCGGATCGTGCGTGACGCCGACGGCGGCGTGACCTCGATCGTCGAGCACAAGGACGCCGACGAGGACCAACTGGAGATCACCGAGATCAACTCGGGGATCTACGCGTTCGACGCCGCTGTGCTCGTCGATGGCCTGTCGCGGATCCGCACGGACAACGCACAAGGCGAGCTGTACCTCACTGACGTGCTGGGCATCGCGCGTGGCGACGGCCGCCGGGTCGGCGCGCTGGTGTGCGTCGACGCATGGCAGGTCGAGGGCGTGAACGACCGCGTCCAGCTGGCCCGGCTCGGCGCCGAGCTCAACCGCCGGATCCTGGAGCGCTGGATGCGTTCCGGTGTCTCGGTGATCGACACGAACAGCGTCTGGCTGGACGCCGGAGTGACGCTGGCCAGGGACGTCCTGCTCGAACCCGGAGTCCAACTGCGCGGGTCGACCCGAGTCGGCGAGGGCGCCACCATTGGTCCCGACACGACGCTGACCAACGTGACCGTGGCCGAGGGGGCGAAAGTCATTCGTACTCACGGTTCGGACTCGACCATCGGCGCGGGCGCGTCGGTGGGTCCGTTCGCCTACCTGCGGCCAGGCACCTCGCTGGGCGACAAGGGCAAGATCGGCACGTTCGTCGAGGTCAAGAACTCCGAGATCGGGACAGGAACCAAGGTCCCGCACCTGTCGTACATCGGCGACGCGACCATCGGCGAGTACAGCAACGTCGGTGCCGCCAGCGTCACCGTGAACTACGACGGTGTGAGCAAGCATCGCACCACGATCGGCTCACACGCCCGTACCGGCTGCGACAACATGTTCGTCGCTCCGGTGACAGTCGGCGACGGTGCCTACACCGGCGCCGGCACCGTGATCCGGCGGGACGTCCCGCCGGGCGCGCTCGCAGTCTCCGGCGGTCCGCAGCGCAACCTCGACGGCTGGGTGGTCTCCCGCCGTCCGGGCACTGCGGCCGCTGAAGCGGCACTCGCCGCACAGAAAGCCGAGGAGCAGCAGTCATGAACGCCAAATCCGGGACACCGAAGAAGCACCTGATGCTCTTCTCCGGCCGTGCTCACCCGGAGCTGGCCGAGGAAGTGGCGCGGGAGCTGAACGTCGAGATCACGCCGCAGGCGGCGTACGACTTCGCCAACGGCGAGATCTTCGTGCGGTTCAACGAGTCGGTGCGGGGCACGGACGCGTTCGTGATCCAGTCGCACACCAGCCCGATCAACCAGTGGATCATGGAACAGCTGCTGATGGTGGACGCGCTGAAGAGAGCGTCGGCCAAGCGGATCACCGTGATCATGCCGTTCTACGGCTACGCGAGGCAGGACAAGAAGCACAAGGGCCGCGAGCCCATCTCGGCCCGGCTGATCGCGGACATGTTCAAGACCGCGGGCGCCGACCGGATCATGACGGTCGACCTGCACACCGCGCAGATCCAGGGCTTCTTCGACGGACCGGTTGACCACCTGTTCGCGCAGAACATCCTGGCCGACCACATCAACGCGACCTACGGTGACGCCGCGGACATCACCGTGGTCTCGCCGGACTCAGGCCGCGTGCGCTTGGCCGAGAAGTGGGCCACGCAGCTGGGTGACCGCCCGATCGCGTTCATCCACAAGACACGCGACCCGCTGAAGCCCAACGAGGCCGTCGCCAACCGCGTCGTGGGTGAGGTCGCGGGCAGGCTGTGCGTGCTGGTCGACGACATGATCGACACCGGTGGCACGATCGTGAAGGCCTGTGACGCCCTGATCGAGGCCGGCGCCTCGGACGTGGTGATCGCCGCGACGCACGGAATCCTGTCCGACCCGGCCTCCGAGCGCCTGGCCAACTGCAAGGCGCGGGAGGTCATCTTCACCAACACGCTGCCGATCGCCGAGGACAAGCGCTTCCCCGGGTTGACCGTGTTGTCGATCGCGCCGCTGCTGGCCCGCGCGATCCAGGAGGTCTTCGAAGACGGCTCGGTCACGAGCCTGTTCGACGGCAACGCCTGACAAGCCAGCCATTCGAGTGAAGTCGGTGCGAACGGACCGTTCGCACCGACTTCTCCCTTGTCAGCCCACTGCACACCCACCTCCGCCGATAGAATGGCGCCGGGGTCGCCCCTCGGGAGTGGTGGGGGATGTCTGGGGTGGGGTGGGGGTTTGAAAGGCGCCCTTCACGCCGCGGAAAAGGCTCCACTTGCGCTACAGTGACCGGCTTTGACCGAACCCTGCCGGGACTGGTCTTCCGTCTTGGATCGCGTTTACACCAGTTCCCAGCTCCGGGGCGGGGTCGCGGTGCCGTAGAGCGCCTTGGCGCGTTCCGCGTACGCCTTCGAAGCCACATCCCGGATCACCGGGCGGACGTCCGGCGGCATGTTCTCCACCGTCGCCGCGATGATGTCCTCGTCGCCCTCGTACATCGCCATCCCGAAGCCGACCATGAGCTCCTGCGGGTCGATCTCGGCGATTCCCTCGGCGACGTGCTTGTTCCACTCGTCCATCGCGATGTGCTTCTCCATCAGCGGGACGACTCGTTCCTCCTCGGTGTCCAGGTGCTCCAGCAACGCGGGCACCAGCCGGTCGAGCGCCGCGACCAGTGCGTTGCGGGTGGCCGGGCCGAAGTTCGTCCGCCATGCGGCCATCGCTTCGGTTACTTCTTCACCGTATTTCGCGACACTCGCGTGCTGGCTTTCCATCAGCGTGACGATGTCCGCGATGTCGTCCGGGCACCGCTTCTCCAGCAACGGCCAGACGTGCGTGTCCTCCATGTGGTGATGGTGGTGCAGCGTGGTGCCCACCGAGGTGATGTGGTCGGCGACCAGTTCGGCACGGTCATTCGTGGTGGTGTTCATGACCAGGCCGCCGGCGAGCAGGAATTCACGCCGGAACATCCGGTGCAACATCGCCATCTCACGGCCGTCGAAATAGGCAGTCATGCCGTGCAGTGTTGTCCGGTGTTCAACGAATCTGAGCTGGAAACCGCGCATCTGGCGAGAGGTCGCCGGTCCTGCCGCGCGCACAGAGGTGGGACCCCCGGTGGTTGCGGGATGAAGCTGACGTAAACTATCCGGGTTGTCTCGGCGAGGCCGGGTTCCTTGCAGAACCTGGCGTGATCGACGCGGCTGGTTTGGTAGCCGTGTGTCTTCACGCCTGCCTCCGCCGCGGTGACGACCCCACTTAGCCTTTTGTGTTGAAGGAGAGCATCACCGTGTCCGAGGTCCGTCTTGCCGCCGAGTCGCGTACCGAATTCGGCAAGGGCGCCGCGCGCCGTACCCGCCGCGCCGGCAAGATCCCCGCGGTGCTCTACGGCCACGGTTCCGACCCGAAGCACCTGGCTTTGCCGGCGCTCGAGTTCGCCCGTGTAGTCCGTGAGCACGGCCAGAACGCCGTCCTGACGCTGGACGTGGACTCCAAGTCCGAGCTGGCGCTGACCAAGACCGTCACCACGCACCCGATCAAGAACTACATCGAGCACGTGGACCTGCTGCTGGTGCAGCGCGGCGAGAAGGTCAGCGTCGAGGTGCCGATCGTGCTGACCGGCGACCCGGCCGCGTCCACCCTGGTCACCCAGGACCTGACCACGATCTCCGTCGAGGTCGAGGCGCTGCACATCCCCGAGCAGATCGAGCTGTCGATCGAGGGCGCACAGGCAGGCACCCAGATCACCGCGGCCGACGTGAAGCTGCCGCAGGGTGCCACCCTGGCGACCGACCCCGAGGCCCTGGTCGTCGCGGTCAACCCGGCCCCGACCGCCCAGCAGCTCGAGGGCGACACCGGCGAGGCCCCGGCCGCCGAAGAGGCCACCGAAGAAGAGGCCTGATCTGACATGAGCGAAGGGCCGGGCACCGTGGTCATTGTCGGCCTCGGCAATCCCGGCCCTCGCTATGCCGCCAACCGGCACAACGTCGGCGCGATGGTGCTCGACGAGCTGGGTGACCGGGTAGGCGGGAAGTTCAAGGCCCACAAGGGTCTTGCCGACGTCCTCGAAGGACGGCTCGGCACCAGGCGGGTAGTGCTGATGAAGCCGCGCTCGTTCATGAACGTCTCCGGTGGACCGGTCGCCGGTGTCGCCAAGTTCTTCAAGGCCCAGCCGGACGACATCGTCGTGATCTACGACGAACTCGACCTGCCCTTCGGAACCGTCCGGCTCAAGCTCGGCGGCGGCGAGAACGGCCACAACGGGCTGCGGTCCATCTCGAAATCCTTGGGCACCAAGGAGTACCACCGCGTCAGGGTCGGCATCGGCCGGCCGCCCGGCCGGATGGACCCGGCCGACTTCGTCCTGAAGGACTTCTCGGTGGTCGAACGCAAAGAGCTGCCGTTCGTCTTCGACCGCGCGGCCGACGCCACCGAGGCCTTGATCAGCAACGGCCTCGAAGCCGCACAGAACACCTTCCACGCCCTGAGCTGAGGTCAAGCAGGCCCGGTTGGCGAAGCGAGGTTTCACCAACCGGGCAAATGGCTACTTGGCTTCGTTCTTGCGGATGCTCTCCGCGAGCTGCTCCCCCGCCGCGGCCCGGCGGAGCTTGCCGGACGGTGTCTTCGGCAGCGAGCCTGGCGGCAGCACGAGCACGGCGACCGGCCGTGCCTCAACCGAGTCGAAGACGCGCGCGGCGATTTCCTTGCGCAGCCTCGCTTCCTCGGACTCGTCACCAGCCAGTTTGGACTCGACGACGACCGCGAAACGTTCACGCCTGCTGCCCGCGTCGAGCCGGACCGCGACCGCGTTGCCCGCGCGGACACCGTCGACGCCGGTCGCGGCGCGCTCGATGTCGGTCGGGTAGATGTTCCGGCCGCCGAGGATGATCACGTCCTTTTCCCGGCCGCACACCACGATCTCGCCGTCGATGGTGTACCCGATGTCCCCTGTGGACATCCAGCCCTCGTCGTCCTGGATGGACCTCGGGCCGTCCACGGTCAGGTAGCCGGGCGTCACCGACGATCCGCGCAGCTGGATCTCGCCGACCTCACGGTTGCCCCGGATCTCGCCATCGGGCGTGATGATCCGTGCCTCGATGCCCGGCAAAGGCTTGCCCAGCACGGCGAACGACCGCACGTCATCCGCAGGCTCGACCGGCACGGCGCGGCGGTCGACCTCGAGCGCGTGCGGGTCGATGTAGTCCAACGTCAAACCGGTGAACAGCGGCGCGAACGACACCGCGAGCGTGCACTCCGCCATTCCGTACGCCGGAAACACACACTCCGCCGGCATGTTGAACCGCGCTCCCGCGTCGGTGAACCCCTTCACGGCGGACGCGTCGATCGGTTCGGCGCCGTTGAGGGCCAACCGCAACGTCGAAAGGTCGTAGTCGCCGTCGTTGGCGTTGCGCATCCGGCGGCCGACCATGGCGTACGCGAAGTTCGGCGCGGCCGTGATGGTCGCGCGATAGCGACTGATCAGGTCCATCCACAGCAAAGGCGCGCGCAGGAAGTCAGCGGGCGTGACCTTCACCAAGTCGATGCCCAGCGTCATCGGCGTGGTCAGGAAGCCGACCATGCCCATGTCGTGGAACAACGGGAGCCACGACACCATCGTGTCGTTCTCCCAGTCCAGCGCGGCTTTCTCGGCCATCGCCCCCATGTTGGCGAACAGGTTGCCGTGCGTGATCCGCACGGCCTTCGGGTCCGCAGTCGAGCCGCTTGTCAGCTGCAGCAACGCATGCACGTCCTCACCGACGTGAACAGGCTCGGCGAGCGGCGTGCCGCCGGTGAGATCGGTCAGCATCCGGTACGGGACGTTGTGCTGGGTCAGCACCGGCGCGAGCTGGTCGAACGGCGAGCCGAGCAGCACCAGCTTGGAATCGATCATGTCGAGGACTCGCAGCGTGTCCTCCGCCCACACCGCGAGATCCGTGCGCGGCGTCGGCTGGTGCAGCATCGTCACACTGCCACCGGACAACCAGACAGCTTGGATCGCCGGAGCGATCAGGACAGGATCAGCCGCGAGCACGGCGACCGCGCTCTGCGGCCCAAGACCGCCTTCCACCAACGCGCCCGCCATCTTGCGAGCATCCTGGTGCACCTGCGCCCACGTCCGGCGTACGGGGTCGCCGGGTTCCCCGGTGACGATCCCCTTGACCTGGCCGCGGGTGGCGGCGTTGCCCAGCAGGGCGTCCACGAACCGACTCATAGCGCCCAATCTAATTGGTCTTGGCTGGTTACTACCGACAACAACCCGCTACTCGGCGTTATCCGCGATCTCCAACCAGCGCTCCTCGACCTCGTCCTTCTCCTTGAGAAGGTCCCTGAGCTGGGCATCGAGCTCAAGCAGCCGGTCCGGATCGGTGGCCGCCGCGGCAAGCGCGGCGTGCAACTCGGCTTCCTTCTTGGTCAGCTTGTCCAATGTGCGCTCAAGCCGCGCGAGCTCCTTGCCTGCCGCGCGCTGATCGGCCGCGTTGGACTTCGGCTTGGCGGCCTTCGCGGCTGGTGCGACCGCGACCGGTCCGGCCATCGTGGACCGGCGTGACAAGTACTCGTCGATCCCGCCCGGCAGGTGCTTCGCACGACCGTCACCGAACAGCGCGTACACCTCGTCGCAGACGCGCTCCACCAGATAGCGGTCGTGCGAGACGACCACGAGCGTGCCAGGCCACGAGTCGAGCAGATCTTCCAGCTGCTGCAACGTATCGATGTCCAGGTCGTTCGTCGGCTCGTCGAGCAGCAGGACGTTCGGCTCGGCCATGAGCAGCCTCGACAGCTGCAACCGGCGCCGTTCACCACCGGAGAGGTCCGAGACAGGCGTCCACTGCCGGTTGGCCGGGAAGCCGAACTTCTCGGCCAGCTGCGAGGCGGACAGTTCCTGCTTGCCGAGCGTGACCCGGCGCGCGATCTCCTCGACCGCCTCAAGAACCCGCAGTTCACCGGGCAGGTCGGCGAGTTCCTGGCTGAGGTAGCCGAGCCGGACGGTCTGGCCCTGGATCCGTTTGCCGCTTTCGGGCTCGGTCTCGCCGGCGAGCAGGCGCAGCAACGTCGTCTTGCCCGACCCGTTCACGCCGACAAGACCGATGCGGTCACCCGGCCCGATCCGCCACGTGACGTGATCCAGCAGTTGACGGCCCGGCACGCTGAGGCTTGCGTCCTCGAGCTCGATCACGGTCTTGCCCAGCCTGCGCTTCGCGAAGGCCGTCAGCTCAACGGAATCACGCGGCGGCGGTACGTTCGCGATCAGCGCCTCGGCCGCCTCGATGCGGTAGCGCGGCTTCGACGTCCGCGCGGGCGCACCTCGACGCAGCCACGCGAGTTCCTTCGCTGCCAAGTTGCGCCGCTTCTCCTCCAGCGTCTCGGCCAACCGCGCCCGCTCGGCCCGTGCGAACACCCAGTCCGCGTAACCGCCTTCGTACTGCTCGACGCGCCCGTTCTGCACCTCCCAGGTACGCGAACAGACCGTGTCCAGGAACCACCGGTCGTGCGTCACGACAACAAGGGCAGTCCGCCTGGCCAGCAGATGGTCCGCCAGCCACCGCACACCCTCGATGTCCAAGTGGTTCGTCGGCTCGTCGAGGATCACCAGGTCAAGGTCCTGGACAAGCGCGGCGGCCAACGAGACCCGCCGGCGTTCCCCACCCGACATGCGATCGAGCGGAGCGTCCAACCCCAACGCCGAAATGCCGATGCCATCCAGCACCGCCCGCACCCGCGCGTCCGCAGCCCATTCATGCTCCGCGTTGAACCCCAAGGGATCCAGCACAGCATTGCGCACAGTCCCGCCCGGCGGCAGGTCCGTCCGCTGCGTCACCACAGCCATCCGCAGGTCCCGCGTTCTACTGACGCGCCCACTGTCCGCAGGCTCGATGCCCGCGAGCACCTCCAGCAGCGTCGTCTTCCCGCCGCCGTTCAACCCGACGACCCCGATCCGGTCGCCCTCACCGACACCCAGCGAGACGGCGTCCAGCAACGGCCGAACCCCGTAGGACTTGCTCACCGACTCCAGATTGACCAGATTGGCCATCTACCCGCGCTTCCCTCGTGACTGCATCTCACAGTCGAGGGTATTAGGCGGCTCGGACCGCCCGCGCACACGTTGCTGGTTGGTTACGACTCAGGCTCTGCCCGGCCACTTTCCGTAGCGGTCTTCGCCGTGCCGAGTATGCATACCTGGCTCACCCGTCCAACCAGGAAAGGAAACTCTGTGCACCCAGCCCCGTACGGCCAGCCGACCGGCCTGATGATCAAGCAGCGCAATGCTGTTCTGGTCTGGCTGATCTGGCCGTTCATCACGCTCGGCATCTACACCTTCGTGTGGTACTACAAGATCCACCGGGAGATGGCCGAGTTCCACCGCAAGCCCGACTCGCCAGTCGCCGGGCCGATGCTGGTGCTGCTTCTGCTGAGCTGGACGATCATCGCCCCGCTCATCTCGATCTACCGGACCGGCGAGCGGATCGCGTACGCCCAGCGCCGCGCGGGCATCCAGGACACCTGCAGCCCGGTCATCGGCCTGCTGCTGATGTTCGTGCTCGGGCTCGGTGTCCTGTACTACCAGATCCAGCTGAACAAGATCCCCGAGCGCTACGGCGTTCCGGAGGGCACCGAGGTCCAGTTGGTCGCCGCCTGAGTCAGGCGTGAACCTCCGGCGGGGCCGGACGGGGTGCTTCGTCACCGCCGATCACGCGCGCGCCTGGGACGGGGCCATGGGCGACGCGGACGGTGCGGCACACGCCGGCCCCAGCGAGCTCTGCAGCCACCCGCAGAGCCGATTCACCGTCGGAGCAGAGAAACGCGCAGGTCGGGCCGGAGCCGGAGACGGTTCCGGCCAGCGCGCCCGCGTTCACGCCCGCGCGCAACGTGCGGCGCAGGCCTGGACGCAACGAGATCGCGGCTGACTGCAGGTCATTGCCCAGCAACAACGCCAGCTGACGTGGGTCTCCGGAGGCCAGCGCCTCCAACACCGGCTCGACGGCACCGATCCGTGGCGGGTCGCCGTCTTCCCGCAGCCGGTCAAGTTCCGCGAAGACCTTGGGCGTCGACAGGCCGCGCCGGTCGAACGCGATCACCCAGTGGAACGTGTGCCTGGTCAGCACCGGGATCAGGTTCTCGCCACGGCCGGTACCCAGCGCCGTGCCGCCTTGCAGCACAAAGGGGACGTCGCTGCCGAGTTTCGCGGCCACTTGGGACAGCTCGTCCCGGCCGATCTCCAGCCGCCACAAGGCCGCCAGACCGACGAGCGCCGCGGCTGCGTCCGCGCTGCCACCGGCCATTCCACCGGCCACCGGGATGCCCTTGCGGATCACCACGCGGATCTTCGGTTCGGTGTGCTCCTTGCCGACGTGCTCGGCCAATGCCTGCACGGCCTGCCACGCCAGGTTGCTCGGGCCGGTGGGCACCTCGTCCGCGCCCTCGCCGATCACCTCGACACCGGGGTCGTCGGTCACCGCGACCGTCACTTCGTCGGTCAGCGACAGGGCCTGGAACACCGTGTTGAGCTCGTGATAGCCATCAGGCCGCACGTCGCCGACGGCGAGGTGAAGGTTGACCTTCGACGGCACACGCACTGTGACAGGCGGGGGAACGACAGCGAGCACTACGCCAGCCTACGTGTCCTCATGCTCGCCGTCGTTCAGATGGCCTGTTATGCGGCAACTCCCTGCGGTCCGGCCAGCGGCTGGTGCACGATTCCGCCACGGTCACCGATCCACGCCAGTGCGCCATCCGCACGCTCGCCCCGCAGTCCGATTCGGAACCGGGCGACCGGCGTCTCGCCGAGCCGGGTCAGTCCGCCGCCGAGCACCGACACCTGCACGCCGAAGCGGGACGCTGCCTCGGGCAGCAACGCGCCGACAGCCGCGAAGCCGATCAGCACGACGTCGGCGGTGCGGTCGTGCCCGACCGACGGAGTCGCGTCGATCACCGGCAGAAGTTCCCGTACCGCAACACTTTCCGGGTCGTGCAGCAGCTCGAACAGGTTGCCGTGCTCCAGCAGCCTGCCCGCTTCGAGCAAAGCGATGTCGTCGCAGATCCGGCGCACCACATTGGTGTCCTGGGTCGCGACCAGCAACGTCACGCCGAGTTCGGCCCTGGCCCGGTCCAGTACTGCCATGACGCCCGCGGCGCCGTCGGCGTCGAGGTTCGCCGTCGGGTCGTCGGCCAACAGCAGACCCGGCTCCCCCACAAGCGCACGGGCAACCGCCACGCGGCGGCGTTGCCCGTCAGTCAGGTCGACCGGGTACGCGGCTGCCTTGTCTGTCAAGCCAATCAGGTCAAGCAAGCGGCCGACGCGCGCCCTGCGCTGCGGACCGTCCACACCGGACTGCTCAAGCGGCAGTGCGATGTTGCCCGCGGCGGTGCGCTGGTTGAAAAGCTGCGCATCCCCTGCCACGAAACCGATCTGTCGTCTCGTGGCACGCAGGCTGCGGGTGTCGAGGGTCGCGGTGTTCAAGCCGTCCAACCGGATCGCACCGGCATCCGGCCGTTCCTGCAACGAAACAACACGAGCCAAAGTGGACTTGCCCGAACCGGACGGGCCGACGACACCGAGCGCGGCACCGGCATTGACTTCAAGGGACACGCCGTCGAGTGCGACGACGCTGCCTGTTCGGCTTCGGAACGACTTGCTGACATTCTCTACGGTAATCACAGTGACTCCAGCGCAGCACACGAAGCGGCCGTTGTGACGGCCGTCCAATGTCCTTCAAGGACCGTCCGGGTGGGACGGGGGCGATTTCGGGTGTAGTTAAGGAAATCAGGCGTTGTGGCTACGACATGCGGTGACTGTCCGCCTGCCCTGGTCTATCACCCGGCGCTGCGTCAGCATTTTGGCGATCACGGATTCCTCCATCGCTCCTGGCGGTAGCACCTGCCCTCTCGGGTGGTTGCTGCGGCGTCAGGGAGCCAGGTCTCTCGGCCGCTCGGGATGGATGCACTTGCATTCAAACCGACATCACAGGCGTAATGCAAGTCTTGGGCAGCACATCACACCGACGGACCAGAGCAACTGGCCCGGGATTTCACAGATAGTGGTCGCTTGCTTCCAGAATGCGAGAGAAGTCGCCGACCATGAGCTGCTCTCCCCGCAGGCCAGGGTCGACGCCGGCGGCGGTGAGGATCTCGGCGGCCTTGGAAGGTGATCCAGCCCACGTTCCCAACGCGGCCCGCAGCGTCTTGCGCCGCTGTGCGAAGGCCGCGTCCACGAGTTTGAAGAGCCGTTCCCGGTCCACGTCGGCAGGCGGTGGCCTGCGGATGAACCGGACCAGCGCCGAGTCGACGTTCGGCACCGGCCAGAACACCGACCTGGACACCGTCGCGGCCCTCTTGGTCTCGGCGTACCAGGCCATCTTCACGCTGGGTACGCCGTACGCCTTGCTGCCGGGCCCCGCGGCCATCCGGTCGGCGACCTCGGCCTGCACCATCACCAGCCCGGTCTTGAGACTCGGCAGGATCGCCAGCAGATGCAGGACGACCGGCACGGCCACGTTGTACGGCAGATTGGCCACCAGAGCCGTCGGCTCACCGATCTGCTCCTGAGTCACCCGCAGGGCGTCCGCTTGGACCACCCGCAGCTTGCCCTCGGGCGCGCGCTCAGCGGCCGTCTCAGGCAGCTTTCCGGCCAGCACGGGGTCAATCTCCACCGCGACGACCTCACGGCACGCGGGCAGCAAGGCCAGCGTGAGCGAACCGAGTCCGGGGCCGACCTCGAGCACCACGTCGTCCGGGCTCAGCTCGGCGGTGGTGACGATCCGCCGAACCGTGTTCGGGTCGTGCACGAAGTTCTGGCCGAGCTTCTTGGTCGGCCGCACATCCAGCTCACCGGCCAGCCGCCGAACCTCAGCGGGGCCAAGGAGCGAAGTCACCGGGTCAGCTTAGTCAAGGCCTCGGTCAGCCAGGCGTCGTACCACTCCTCGAACGTCGGTGTCGGGCCGAGGTAGACGCCTTCGACCCCGCTCTTGGCCGGGCGCCATGAGCTGGTCAGCGGCATGCGGCAGCTGGACCTTCGCCACGATGCCGTCGATGTCCACGTGCGCATTCTGCCCGTGACAGCACGAAAGGCCACCTCGATTTCTCGAGATGGCCTTTCGAGAGAAAGCAGTTACTTGGGCAGGCCGAGCTTCGAGGCGCAGTGCGGCCACGAGCGGTAGCTGCCGTTGTTGGCGTCGCGCAGCTTGGTCGCGATCGCGATCTGCTGCTCACGGGTGGCCTGGTGCGGCAATGCGGCATACGTGGCGCCGCCGTAGGCCCGCCAGGTGCTGGCGTTGAACTGCAGGCCGCCGTAGTAGCCGTTGCCGGTGTTGATGTCCCAGCGACCGCCCGACTCGCACTGCGCGAGGCGGTCCCAGACGCCCGCGTCGGTGACCGGCGGGACCGGCGGCTTCTTGGCGCCGACCTTGACGACCCGCTTCACCGGCTCCTTGGTGATCTGCTCACCAAGCTTCTCTTTGCCGACTTCCTTGCCGTTCTTCATGGTCACGCGCCACGTGACCATCTTCTCGCCAGGGGCACCGGCCTCGACGACCTCTTGCTTGCCCTTGTCCATCGTCTCGTCTTTGATCTCCTCGACCGGCGGAGGCACGGTCTCGGCCCTGTTGACGACGGTGACGCCGTTGCGAGTGATGGTGATCTGGGCGCCGTCGGTGATCTTGACGTCGGACGCCATGTTCACCGAGTCCTCCGGACCCAGCGACGTCTGCATCTCCTTGAGCAGCTCGTCGACTGTGATCGCGGTGGTCTGCATCTGGTGCGGCGCGTTGCCGCCGTCGAAGACGGTGACGTTCTTGATGGTCCGGATGTCGACCGACATGCCTTCCATCGGCATGACGGCGTTCAGATCGCCGGAGATCTTGCCGTCCATCGGCGCGCCGGCCTGGCGAAGGCCGTCGCCGAGGGTGCGTGCCCGCACCCACGTCTCCTTGGCCTCGCCGTCGACGTTGTACTTCAGCAGCTTGCCGCGCTGGACAACGATCTTGCCGTTGTCGCCGACAGCCGCGTTGGGCGACGGGCTGACCGAGTCGTGCGCACCGGGAACGATGCCCTCGTCGGCAAGGATCTCGCCGACCGTGCCCTCGTAGGTACGGACCTTGTGCTCGACACCGTCGACGTCGACCGTGACGGACTTGTTCATCGCGATCGCGGCGGCACCGCCACCGGTCAGCGAGACGAGCACCGCGGCGATGGCGCTCTTGAGGAAGGTCCGCTTCCACTTCGTGACCGCGGTCCGCAGGCCCGCGGGCTCGCCCGTCTTGGGCTGCGGCTGAGCCAGTGTCCGGTCGCCGGAGAGGTCATCGGGGACATCCAGGATCGGCGGCAGCATCGTGGTCTCGGCGTTGATCAGCCGGATCAGCTCGTCGACGTCGACGTCGACGGATGCCATCAGCTCATCAGCCTGCGGACCGAGCGCCGCGTAGATGTCCTGCGGGACTACCTCGATGGAGTCCGAGTAGTCCGGGAACTCCGAACGCCAGTGGTCCTCAGCGTGGTCCAGCGTGGCGGTGGCAGTCGACGGCTTGGCGACCGGAGTGAACCAGTCGGTGTCCGCGTCGAAGCCTTCTTGTCTGGGATGTTCGCTATCAGTCACAGGGTCGTTCCTCCGGGAGGCGCAGCCGACACAGGTGGCGCGCAGTTGCTTGAACTCGTCGAGCTACTACGGGCCTGGCTGTTCCTCCGTGTACGTCCGGCGCGGGTTGCGCCTTGTCGTTCAGTCCGACTCCCTTAGCCACCACCGACGCTTTCCGGGAATATCCCGGCCCCGACGCGCGCTGGCTTCTGACTGCGGGTCGTACCCGGCATCACGACCACTGGGTACGGTCACGGGACCGTAACGGGTCCCGGGAGGTTGCGCAAACACCCCCAGACATCTTGTGACTTGCGCCACAGCTCAAAAGACGCATTCGTTACGCCAATCGGGTGTCTCAAGCACCGCCCGAATCGTGGGATGTCACTGTGGGCAGCCGAAAAACCCGGTCGGCCGTGTCCCGGACGGCCGCAGCCACGTCACCCACATCCTCCCCACGGAGTTCTGCCAGGTCCCGCAGGGTGTACGCGGCGCAGTACGGCTCATTCGGCCGACCGCGGAACGGGTGCGGAGTGAGATAGGGCGCATCCGTCTCCACGAGCATCTGATCAAGGGGTACCAGCTGCGCCGCGGCCCTGAGCTCCTTCGCGTTGCGGAACGTCACAGAACCCGCGAACGACAACACATAGCCGGCATCGACGCACTTTCGGGCGAATTCGACATCCCCGGAAAAGCAGTGGAAGACCACCCGTTCGGGCGCGCCCTCCTCATGCAGGATGCGCATGATGTCGTCGTGCGCGTCGCGGTCGTGGATCATCAGCGGCTTGCCGACCCGTTTGGCCAGGTCGATGTGCCAGCGGAAGGCGTCGTGCTGAGCCTCGGGCGGCGAGTAGTCCCAGTAGTAATCGAGACCGGTCTCCCCGATCGCGACCACGCGAGGCCGCGTGGCGAGCTCCTCGAGGACAGCCTTGTCCTCATCGGTGAACTTCGCGGTCCTCGTCGGGTGCACAGCGGTGGCGGCGAACACGCGGTCGTCCCACTCGGACGCATCCGCGGCCCAGATCGCCGCGGCGAGATCGTCGGCAACCGTGATGACACGGGCGATCCCGACCGACTCGGCGCGGTCAACCACAGTGGACACACCGTCGGCGTCCTTGGCGCCACACGCGTCCAAATGCGTGTGCGCGTCGACGGTCGGCACCGGCAACGGCTCAGGCAGCGGCGGCCGCTCACCTTTTCGTGGGGTCACTGGACATAGCCTAATGACGTGTCAGCCACACGATTGCTAGTCCTGGGTGCGGTCCGGATGCGCGGAGAGGCGCACGGCTACCAAGTGCGCCAGGACCTGTTGCTGTGGGCGGCGGACCAGTGGGCGAACGTCAAACCCGGCTCGATCTACCACGCGCTGAAGAAGCTGGCGGCCGACGGACTGCTGGAAGAGGTGTCGACGGAGGAAAGCGAACTCGGCCCGGACCGCGTGGTCTACCGGATCACACCGCAAGGCGAAGGCGAGTTCTTCTTCCTGCTCAACAAGGGAATCGCCGAAACCGAGACCGGCCCGGCGATGTTCAACGCGGCCCTGCCGTTCATCACCACGCTCGAACGCGGCAACCTGATCTTCCTGTTGAAGAGCCGCATCCAGCAGACGAAGGCCGGGGCGGACAGCACCCGACTGCTGATCGACAACACCATCGCCCCGATCGAGGGCCAACTCGGCAAGCCACCGCACGTCCGCGAGATGTTCACGTACTGGCTGGTCACCATCGAGGCGGAGCTGAACTGGCTGCAAGACCTCGTGACCAGGATCGAAGCGGGCGAGTACACGTTCACCGGCGAGAGCCCGGACGCTTTCGGCAACCCTCCTCGCTGACGAACAAGCAGCCGCCTGAAACAGAAGGTGCACGAAGGCGCCCGACACCCTCAAGCTAGTCAAGTTTGACTAGATCGCCATCGCCTGACACACTCCCGCTAGTCAAAATTGACTAGCTATCCGAGGAGGACTCCTGTGATCAAGGCACGCGGTCTCGCGCGCCAGTTCCGGACCCGCGGCCAGACGGTCGACGCGGTCCAGGGCGTCGACATAGATGTCGCGCCCGGTGAGCTCGTTGGCTTCTTAGGCCCGAATGGCGCGGGCAAGAGCACGACGCTGCGAATGCTCACCACTCTCTTGAAGCCCACCGCGGGTGAGGCACAGGTCGCCGGGTGCGATCTCCTGACCGACCCGGCCGGTGTGCGCAAGCGGATCGGTTACGTGGCACAAGGTCACGGTTCCGGTGACGAACAGAAGGTCATCGACGAAGCCGTGCTGCAGGGCCGGTTCTACGGCCTCTCGGCTGCCGAGGCGCGCCGCCGGGCGGATGAGTTGTTCGAACGCCTCGAGCTCGCTGACTTCGCCGGTCGCGTCGCGGGTGCGTTGTCCGGTGGGCAGAAGCGCCGCCTCGACATCGCGATGGGCGTTCTGCACGAGCCGGAGCTGCTGTTCCTCGACGAACCGTCGGCCGGTCTCGATCCGCAGAGCCGCAGCAACCTGTGGGGCCACATCCGCACGTTGCACCAGGCGGGCACCACGATCTTCCTGACCACTCATTACCTTGACGAAGCCGACGCGCTGTGCGACCGGATCATGGTCATCGACCACGGCAAGATCGTCGCCGAGGGCACGCCGGACTCGCTCAAGAGCCAGGTCGCGGGCGACCTCGTCCAGTTCGAAACCGACACACCCGCCGTCGCGGCCGAGATCGCGGCGAAAGTCGACGGGGCCAAGGAACTCCATGTCGAGGGCAACACTGTGCGCTTCCGTGTGTCTCGGGGTGACACGGAACTGCCCAGTCTGCTCCGCGCACTCGACCAGGCGGACGTTGCCCTGTTGTCGGTTCAGGTGCAGCGGCCGACGCTTGACGACGTCTTCCTGACCATGACCGGTCGTTCACTGCGGGAGGCGTCCAATGCGTGACACATGGCTGATTTTCCTGCGCAGCATGCGGCCGTCGTTCCGCAACCCGGTCGTCATCACGTTCGGTGTGGCGCAGCCTTTGTTGTGGCTCGTGCTGTTCGGCCCGCTGCTCAAAGGCTCAGCGTCGTGGCAGTGGTTCGTCCCGGGGCTGATCATCCAAATGGGACTCTTCAACACCGCGTACGTCGGCTTCAACCTGATCCCGGAGATCCGGTCGGGAGCGCTCGAACGGCTGCGGGTCACCCCGGTCAGCCGGACGGCGCTGCTGCTCGGCCGCGTCGTCAACGACGTCCTGCTGCTGGTGATCCAGTGTTCGATCCTGCTGGCGCTCTCGACGATCTTCGGGTTCCGTGCCTCAATCGGCCACGTGCTCGCCGGTCTGGTGTTCGCGGTGTTGATGGGTGTGTCGATCAGCTCGGTGTCGTACACCTTGGCGCTCAAACTCAAGCACGAGTACACCTTCGCGCCGGTGCTCAGCTCGACCGTGATGCCGGTGATGTTGCTGTCCGGCGTGCTGCTGCCGATGGACCAAGGCCCGGACTGGCTGTACACGCTGTCGCGGATCAACCCGTTCAGCCACATCGCCGACGGCATCCGCGCGGTGATCGCCGGGAACTTCGGTTCCAGTTCGGTGCTCATCGGCGGTATCGCGGCGATCGTGCTCGTTGTGGTGGCGTTGGCGTGGGGAACGCATTCGTTCCGCCGCGCCAACGCCTGACGCCTCAACTCACGGGCGGTTGCGGCCCGAACGGCGCATCTCCTTGTGAATCACCTTCCAGCGGCGGTCGCGTTCCTGACGCAGGCGCGCGTCCGTCCGGCTGGCGACCCACTCGGCTTCGCGGTTGAGCTTGAACCAGCTGTCCAGCCTGCGTTGTGGCAGTTCACCGGTCTCGATCGCCTCGATCACCGCGCACCCGGGCTCGCCGATGTGCGCGCAGTCGTCGAACCGGCAGTTCTCGGCGATCTCCTCGATGTCGGTGAACACCGATTCCAGGCCTTCGCCGCCCGCTGCCAGCGACACCCGACGCACACCGGGCGTGTCGATGATCAGCCCGCCGCGTGGCAGGACGAACAGCTCACGGTGCACGGTCGTGTGCCGGCCACGGCCGTCGGACGCACGAACCTGTTGCGTCTCCATCACTTCGTCCTCGGCCAACGCGTTGACCAGTGTGGACTTCCCGGCACCGGACGGCCCGACCAACACGGCAGTCCGGCCGACGCCGAGGTAGGACGCGACGATGTCGACGCCGTCACCGGTCACCGAACAGACCGGGTGCACGTCGACTCCGGGCGCGGCGCCCATGACATTCGAGACGATCTCGCCGATGCGCTCGCCGACGAGATCGGACTTGGTCAGCAGCACGACCGGCATCGCACCGCTTTCCCATGCCAGCGCGAGCAACCGCTCGATCCGGCCGAGGTTGGGGTCGCCGCGCCGTCCTTCCAACGACGACGGTTCGACGACGAAGATGACGTCCACATTGGACGCCAGAGTCTGGCTGAGCGAGTCCTCGGCCACACCGCCACGAACCAGCGCGGTGCGCCGGGGCAACACCGTGAGAATGGCGCCATCCCGCACCGCGACCCAGTCGCCGACGCACGGCAACGTGATTCGCGACGAATATTCGATGTGCTGCTCATGGCCATCGACGATGACCACCGCGCCACTGGAGTGGACACGGGCGATCTTGCCGGGGATCGATCCGGCGGGCAGCTCGGCGGCGAAAGTGTCGTCCCAGCCGAGCGTGGTCAGGTCAAGCGAGGTCAACGGAAGTGAACCCTTCGAGAGAAGAACCGGGAAGAAGACGTGCGCCATCGACAAAGACAGCCATGTCACGTCACCTCCCCTTCTCTCGAAGTCAGCGCCACCATAGAGGGCGACGGCCTAGGACGCATCCGATTTAAGACGTGTCCGCATCAGCTTCACGTTGTACGGGCCCCACTGCGACAACGTGAAGTAGATGTCCTCGCCGTCGCTGGCCCACGGGTGCAGGTAGCCGCCGTAAGGCGCGGGATAGTCCTTCGCGTCGGCCACAACCTGCCCCTCTGCCCATGGCCCGGTCAGCTCAGGTGCCCAGCGCAGCACGATCGCGGCCCGGTCCTCGTCGAGGTGCAGCGCGATCCACTGGTCGTAATGGGTGTTGTGCTGCACGGACATCTCGCCGACCGGTCCGCTCATGACTGGGGTCGCCTGGAAGGGATCCTTGACCCAGGCGCCGTCCGCCCAGTAGCTGTACGAGGCCGGGCTGAGCACCTCGTACCGCCCGCATTTCCCCAGGTAGGCAGGGCCGAATCGGCCGTTTGTCGTACCCATGAGGTACACATGATCCCGATCAGCGGCAAAGGCACAGATCTGGAAGGGGTGATCGCCTTTGGGTGAGTTAGGCCAGCGCGCGCCTGGCGGCTTGGTCCAGGTATCGCCCCCGTCGGCGGACACGGCAATACCCGCGTAGTTCGTGTCCCATCCGTCCGCGTTCCACTTCCGGACGGACATGTAGTGCAAGTAGTTGTAGCCACCGACGGCGATACCGGAGTTCGGAATCACGGTGTGCTCGTCCACCTGCCGGTCCCGCTCCAGGATCTGCGCTGCCGTGCCGTCCGCCCGTGGCACAACTGAATCAAGCCGCAGCCCGGTCTCCAGGTCCCGGTTGCTGGCGAACGCGAGGACGTTGCAGCGCCAGTCGGAGCCTTCCGGCGGTCCGGCACCGTGCCCGCCCCAGCCGACGCCGTAGGTGTCCCCGAAGGCGACGAGCAGACGCCCCTGCCCGTTGTCCCAGAGGATGCCCAAGTCGGTGGCGTGGATGCCGAACCTGTGCGTCAGGGCGCCGGTGACGGGTGCGACTTCCTCGGTCGTCAGCACGTGGACCATGCCGCCAAGCTAGGCGCAGCTTGGCACGGGCGCAGTGTCAAAAGACGCCGTCGAGTGCCACGAACCGACGCCCGGGCCCAGCGCGACTCTCGACGAGCCGCACTTGCCAGGTCAAAGGCTCGCGTCGTACAGCGCCTTCTTGCTGACGCCCGCTGCCGCGGCGACCTCGGCCACCACGGTCTTCAGGCGCTCGCCTTCCTCGACCCGGGCGCGTACCTGGGCGACCAACGACGGGATGTCCGTGGCGACCGGGGCTGCCGGGCCGACGACGACGGTGATCTCGCCACGGACGCCTTCGGCTGCCCACTCGGCGAGTTCGCCAAGGCCGCCGCGACGGACCTCCTCGTAGGTCTTGGTGAGCTCACGGCACACGGCTGCCGGTCGGTCCGCGCCGAGCACCGAAGCGGCCTGGGCCAGGGTCTCGGCGAGACGGTGTGGCGACTCGAAGAAGACCGCTGTACGGCGTTCGTCGGCCAGTTCGGTGAGCCAGCGGCCGCGTTCGCCCGTTTTGCGGGGTGCGAAGCCTTCGAACGTGAACCGGTCACACGGCAAGCCGGACACGGCGAGTGCGGTCGTCACGGCCGATGGGCCGGGCAGGCAGGTGACCGGCAGGTCTTCGGCGATGCACGCGGTCACCAGGCGGTAGCCGGGGTCCGAGACGCTGGGCATGCCCGCGTCCGTGACCAGCAGCACCGTCTGGCCGTCCCGCATGGCCTCGACCAGGCCGGGGATCCGGCCGGTTTCGACCGCGTCGTAGAAGCTGACGACCCGGCCGGACGGCGACACGCCGAGGGCGGTTGCGAGCGCGCGCAGCCGCCGGGTGTCCTCGGCGGCGATGACGTCTGCTCTGGCCAGGGCGTCGATGAGCCGGGACGATGCGTCGCGGGAGTCGCCCAGCGGAGTGGCCGCGAGCACCAGTCGGCCGGAACCGGATACGGGGTTCACATCGCTCACCCTACGATCGGGCCCGTGACTGCCCTCGTGACCGGGTCCGACCGTAAGTCGGACGACAACGCGGAGGAGGAGGCCAACCGGACGACAGCGCCCGGTTCCGATCCGGCCGAGAGCCTGCTCGGCAGGCCGATGCCGACCGATCGGCTGCGCGGCTGGATAGTCGCGGGTGTACTGGCCGTGATCGGCGGGATCGTCCGGCTGCAGAACCTCGGCTACCCCACCAACAACGGCACCCCGGTCTTCGACGAGAAGCACTACACGCCGCAAGCGTGGCAAATGCTGCGCAACGGCTGGTACGAGGACAACCCCGGCTACGAGCTCACGGTCCACCCGCCTCTGACCAAGCAGCTGATCGCGATCGGCGAGTGGCTCTTCGGTTACGACGGCTGGGGATGGCGCTTCTCCGCGGCCATCCTCGGCACGTTGATGGTGCTGATGATCGTGCGCATCGCCCGCAGGCTGACCCGGTCGACCCTGCTCGGCGCGGTCGCCGGAGTCCTGCTGATCTGCGATGGCGTGCTGCACCTGATGAGCCGGATGGGGATGCTCGACATCTTCATCTCGTTCTTCATCCTCGCCGCGTTCGGCTGTGTCCTGCTCGATCGCGATCAGATGCGGGAACGCCTGGCCATATCCATCCGCGAAGGCTGGGTCAACGACTCGATCTACGGACCGCGGCTCGGCTTCCGCTGGTGGCGGTTCGCCGCCGGCGTCAGCCTCGGACTGGCGTGCGCCTCGAAGTGGAACGGCTTGTACTGGATCGCGGCATTCGGCCTGATGACCGTGATCTGGGACGCGACCGCGCGCCGCGCCGCGGGCGTGGCGAACCCGTGGGTCGGTGCCTTCCGCCGTGACCTGCTGCCCGGTCTGTGGTCGCTGCTGGTGGTCCCGATCCTCGTGTACGTGGCCAGCTGGTGGGCCTGGTTCGCCAGCGAGACGGCGGTCGACCGTCACCTGGTGAGCTCGTGGTGGGGACCGTTCGGCCCGGCGCTGCGGTCGCTGGTCGAGTACTCCGGCAACGTCCTTGGCTTTCACGAGACGCTCGACACCAAGCCCAACGACCCGCACCCGTGGGAATCGAAGCCGTGGACGTGGCCGATGGGGCTGCGGCCGATGCTCTTCCACTGGGACAACACCACGACCGGATGCGGTGAGTCGCAGTGCGTCAGCGCCACGATGCTGATCGGCACGCCGGCGATGTGGTGGCTGGCGATCCCGGTGCTGGCGTGGGGCCTCTGGCGCATGTTCGGCCGGATGGACTGGCGCTACGCCGCTGTCGTCGTGGCCTACCTGGCGGGCCTGCTGCCGTGGTTCATCAACCTCGACCGGCAGATGTACTTCTTCTACATGACGCCGGTCTCGGCGTTCCTGATCCTCGGCCTGGTGCTCGCGCTCGGCCAGATCCTCGGCAAAGCCGGGGACGGCTACGAACGAAGAGGCACCGGTCTGCTCGTCGTGGCGATCTACGTCGGCCTGGTGGTCGCCAACTTCGTCTGGTTGTGGCCGATCCTGAACGGCGAGTCGATCACGAACGCCCGCTGGCAAGCCGAACTCTGGCTGCCCTCCTGGCGCTGAGGCGGCTGCCCTCCTGGCGTTGAGGCGCTGACTCATGCCCCCGCTGACTCATGCCCCAATGGGGAGCGTGTCACGCAGGCGCCTGAGCGGTAGACGCCGCCGCCCGCGCGCCTTCCGAACTCGGCAACGAACACGGCGGTCGTTCGGTTCCAGCACCGACAAACACGGGCGGGGTCGGTGTGGCGGCGCTGCTGTCAGGTGCCGAAGCGACGGGTTGGGTTGTGTCGCTTCTGCTGCGTCGGGCGCGTGCGGTCCGGGTCCGGTGGCGGTGGTGGCGGAGTCTGCTGAGCTGCCACCGGCGGGCGCGGTGGGTTCGTGGACTCGGTCCGTTCCGGGTCCGTGAACGAGGTCCGCTCAGGGTCCGTGAACTTCGTGCGCTCCTCGTCGCCTTCCGCGGGTTTGGTGACCTTGGTGCGGTCCAGCGCGGCGATGTCCTCGCGTTTGACGACCTTGGTGACCGGGCCGTCCTCGGTGTGGCCGCCCTTGCTGAGCCATCCGCCGGTCTGGCGGATCACCGTGTCGAGGGTGGGCCTGCCAGCGGGGTCAGGACCCAGGGCAGCCGAAATCAGGCGCAGGTGAACGCTGTTCGTGGGCAGGTGCGTGATCCGCTCCGCCTTCGCCGCTGCCATCAGCGCGGCCATCGGGTTGTCGCGGGTGCCACGCGGCGGCTCACCGGTCAGCGCGTACGAAACGGTCGCGGCGAGCTGCCAGGCGTCCGACGCGGGCGACGCGGGCGAGCCCGCGGCGGTCTCGGGCGCGAGGAAGTCCGGGGTGCCGACCATCATCCCGGTCTTCGTCAGCGTGGAATCACCCTTTGACCTGGCGATACCAAAGTCGATCAGGTGTGGCATGCCGGACGGGTCGATCATGATGTTGGACGGCTTGATGTCCCGGTGCAGCACGCCCTTCGCGTGCGCGGCCGACAACGCGCCGGCCATCGTCACCCAGAGGCGTGCGGCGGCGAGATCGTCGAGCTTGCCGTTCTCGTGCACGGCGTCGGCGAGCGGCCTGCCCTCGATGTATTCCATGACGATGCCGAGGCCGTCTTCGTCCTCGACGATGTCGTAGACACGCACGCAGTTCGGGTGCCGGACCGCGGCGAGAGCGCGGGCTTCGCGCAGCATGCGCTGCTCGGTCTCGGCGTCGGGGGCGTGCGCGATCTTCACCGCGACCGTGCGGTCGAGCTGGGTGTCCATCGCGAGCCACACCGTGCCGAAGCCGCCGTGGCCAAGGGCCTTGATCTTCTTGAACCGGCCGCCGCTTCGCGTCCACATGCTGTTCGAGCCGCTCATCGCTCGCGTGGACGGCGTCTGAGCCGCGGTCGGGGGCGCGGCACCGCCGAGCGGGAACGGCATGGGGCCGGGCGTGTCGGCGAGCTTGGCGGGCTGCTGGCGTCCGCTCAGCAGCTCCTGACCGGGTGCCTGGCCGGACAGCAACGCAGGCGGCATGCCATCCGGCCGATATGGCGGAGGCGGCGGCTCAGGCACATATGGCGGCGGCGTAGCGGGTTGTTGCTGCGAAGGGTGACGAGGAGGCGGCTGCTGCTGGTGATGCGCGGACGCCTGCTGAGGCGGCAACTGGTTCTGGGAAGGCTGCTGCTGCACGGCAGGCTGCGGCTTTTCCTCCTGGACCGAGCGGTTGATCGTGGTCCAGCTCGGCGCACCGATCACCAGGATCGGGATCAGGCCGAGCACGCTCGCGGGCACCATGCCGATCCACAGCAGGAACGCGACGTTGGCCTCGAAGGCCACACTGAACAAGGCGAACGCCACGAACGACAGCCAGATCAGCCTGCCCGGCCACGTCGGGCCACGGCGGAACGCCGCGCGGGCCTGCAGGATCACGAAGAACGCGGCGATCGCGGGCAACACGACGAGTTTGGCGAGGTTCAGCACGAAGTCGACGCCGCCGCCCGGCCTGGTCAGCAGGTCGTAGACGATCGGCCCGCGGCCGAGGTACTCCGCCTGAGTACCGATCAACGCGTGCGTTTCGTTGTTGAACGACGAGGCGAAGGTGACGCCGTAGGTCTCGGCGCCCGCTGCAGCCCCGCGGAAGATCATGGAGATCCCGTTGGCCATCAACCACGGCAAGACCAGCGCGAGCACGATGCCGATGATCGCGAAGACACTGATCGTGACCGAGTTGTAAGCATTCCCGGTGCCTTTGCGGATCAACGCGACGCTGAACGACGCGAGCACCGGGAAGATCCCGATCAGAAACCCGGCCGCCATGGTCGCCCACACCCACTCGCCTGGCCAGAACCCAGGCCCAAAGACGGTATGCGCGAACGACAACAAGTCAGCTGCCATTCGTACGAACCCGTCCACGGTTCTCCTCCTCGTGCTTACTCACCCGATGTGAGCACTAACCCACCATATGTCCAGCGGCGCTGGAGCGGTTAGGCAACCGTGGCCCCTTGCTCATGCAGACGCGCCGTGGGCAACGAGGTTGCATGGGTGGCAGAGTGACTCCATGGGTGACTACCGGGACGCATATCACCGCAGCCTGACCGACCCGGACGGCTTCTGGCTGGCAGCCGCCGAGGCGATCGACTGGGCCACACCGCCGGTCAGCGCCTTGGACGCCGGCAAAGCGCCCTTCTACCGGTGGTTTTCCGGCGCCGAGCTGAACACCTGCCACAACGCGCTCGATCGCCATGTCGGCAGCGACCGGATCGCGTTGATCTACGACTCGCCGATCACGGGCAGCAAAGCCACGTTCACTTATCGCGAGCTCCGCGATGAGGTCGCGTTGTTCGCAGGCGCCCTCGCGAGCTTGGGTGTCGGCAAGGGCGACCGTGTGATCGTCTATATGCCCATGGTGCCACGAGCCGTGGTGGCGATGCTGGCGTGTGCCCGGCTCGGCGCCGTGCACTCCGTGGTATTCGGCGGGTTCGCGCCGAAGGAATTGGCCAGCCGGGTGCAGGACGCCAAGCCGAAGGTGATCGTGGCGGCGTCTTGCGGGATCGAGCCGACCCGGGTCGTGGCCTACAAACCGATCATCGACGAAGCACTGTCGATGACTGAGCACCAACCCGATCACGTCGTGATCACGCAACGCCCGCAAGAAGTCGCCGAAATGGGCGCGCGCGACATCGACTGGGACACCCTCGTCGCTTCCGCTGAACCGCATGACTGCGTGAATGTAAGCGCCACGGACCCGCTGTACATCCTGTATACGTCAGGTACAACAGGCCGCCCCAAGGGCGTTGTCCGTGACAACGGCGGACACGCCGTCGCGCTCGCCTGGTCACTCAAAGCGATCTACGACATCGGCCCCGGCGACGTGTTCTGGACAGCCTCAGACGTCGGCTGGGTCGTCGGACATTCGTACATCGTCTACGCCCCCTTGCTTGTCGGAGCAACAACCCTGCTCTACGAAGGAAAACCGGTCGGCACCCCGGACGCGGGCGCGTTCTGGCGCGTGATCAGCGAACACGGCGTGAAGGCGCTGTTCACCGCGCCGACGGCGTTCCGCGCGATCAAACGCGTCGACCCGGACGCCGAACTGCTCGGGAAGTACGACCTTGCGAACTTCCAGACGCTATTCCTCGCTGGTGAGCGCCTTGATCCGGAGACATATCACTGGGCGACGGAGAAGCTGGGCGTGCCGGTGATCGACCACTGGTGGCAGACCGAGACCGGCTGGCCGATCTGCGCGAACCTGCGTGGACTCGAACCGATGCCGATCAAGCCAGGCTCCCCGACCGTGCCAGTGCCCGGCTACCACGTGCAGATCCTGGACCAGCAAGGAAACCAGCTGCCCGCAGGCCAAGAAGGCGCGATCGCCATCAAACTCCCCCTGCCGCCAGGCACATTGCCCACGTTGTGGGGTGACGACGAGCGATACGTGAGCTCGTACCTGTCGACGTATGACGGCTACTACCTCACGGGCGACGGCGGTTTCATCGACGAGGACGGCTATGTCTACGTGATGGGCCGCACCGACGACGTGATCAACGTGGCCGGGCACCGGTTGTCGACCGGCGCGATGGAAGCGGTCCTCGCAGCGCATCCGGCGGTGGCCGAATGCGCGGTGATCGGCGTGCACGACTCACTGAAAGGCCAGCTGCCACGGGGTTTCGTGGTGTTGAAGGCCGGTGTGGAAGTGCCGGAGGAGGTCCTGCGGGAGGAACTCGTCGCCGCGGTTCGCCGCGATATCGGGCCGGTGGCGGCGTTCCGGGACGTGTCGATCGTCGCCGGACTGCCGAAGACCCGGTCCGGCAAGATTCTCCGCAAGACGATGCGCGGAATCGCCGATGGCCGCGATGAACCGGTGCCGTCGACCATCGAGGACCCGGCCGTGCTGGACGCCCTCCGCCCCATCCTGCGCCACTAATCCACACCAGGCGAACCGCAGTCGCGATTCACACCGCAGCGACTGCCGGTGGAGTGCACGTATTCGAACGTGCTGTATTCCTGAAAGCGTTGCGACACAGCAGGTTCGGACACTCCAGAGATCTGCATCAACGGCGTTGTCAACGACAGTCTGGAACGTGTGTGCGCATCACGAGAGCGTTGCGCGCACTGTCTCCTCGGTGAGCCGACCCGGACAATCACGAGAGATCGAAGGGGGCGGGGGAGTGGCCTTCCCAGATCTGGCGGGATGCCTGTTCGGGGTAGGGCAGAGTCTTCGACTCGGTGTCCAGGACGCGAGTGAGGTGCCCGCCGGGCCGGTGAGCGGACCAGCCCGCGTCGCCGGTGGTGACGAAGCGGACCCATGCCTCCTGGAGTTCGCGGGAGAGCGCGACGGCCTCGGGAGTGGGCTCCTCGCCGATGAGCTGGGTGCCGACGGGGCTGTCCAGCGTGCCGAACGCCAGGGGCACGTCGAGGCTGTGGCAGGCACCCAAGATGCCGCCGAGGGCCGGGGCAACCCAGCACAGTTCGAACAGGTACGAGGTGCCGCCGGCTGCGGCGTTCGCCTCGGCCAGCTTCTGTGACGGCATGCGGAAGAGGGCGTCGGAGTACACCGTCTCCACCAGCTCCTCCGGGCCTGCCTGCGGGAACGCGGCACGGTAGGCCCGCGCGCCGTCCGGCTGCGGGGCGAGCAGTTCCAGGGCTGCGTGGGCGTCCTCCTCGGTGAAGGTGCCGTACCGTCCGCTCATGACGCTGAAGTACCGGAATTCGTCCCGGGTGTGGCCGACGAGCAGTTCGGTTCCGCTCGTGCGCGCGCCGGTCAGTGCGGGCCAAGGTGTTTCCGGGAGGACCTCGCCGTCGACGACGGGGCACAGCGCGGTGCCGGTCTCCGTGAGGCGTCCCCAGCTCTCCCGGTGCGTGTGGAGGCCGGCGTTGAAGGAGGTGAGCTCGGCGGCCAGGTGCCATGGGTCGATGTCGCGCAGGGCCTCGGCGGTGGGGGCCGCCGAGCCGAGCCGGTCCGCGAACGCGGCGGTGACCTGCCGTGCCAGCGCGGGGGTGCTGTGCAGCCCCGGCACCGAATGGGCGATGGCCCGCCGGAACAGGCCGCGCGCGGACTTCATCGTCAGCAGGGCGGCGACCGAGCCCGCCCCGGCGGACACCCCGCCCACGGTGACCCGGCCGGGGTCGCCTCCGAAGGCGGCGATGTTGCGCTGCACCCACTCCAGCGCCGCGATCTGGTCGAGGAATCCGCGGTTGGGCGGCACGTCGTCGAGGAACGCGAATCCCTCCGCGCCCACGCGGCAGTTGATGGTCACCACGACGACTCCCGCCTCGGCCAGCGCTGCCGGGTCGTACATCGGGTCGCTCGACGCCGCCGAGAGGTAGCCGCCCACGGGGATCCACACCAGCACCGGCAGTCCCGCCGCGCCGGGATCCGGAGTGCCGACGTTGAGCGTCAGCCAGTCGGTGCCCTGCGGGGGCACGGTGATAGGCAGGGACAGCGGCACCACGGGGCCGAACTCGACCGCCTGCCTCGTCCCCTCCCAGCGGTGCGGAGGCGCGGGCGCGGCGAAGCGGAGCGCTCCGACCGGGGACTGGGCGTAGGGGATGCCGCGGAACACCGCGTGCCCCTGCCGCCAGCGCCCCTGCACCACGCCTTCCGTGGTCCGTACCTTTGGCTGTTCGGACATGACGATCCTCCCTCGAGTGGACCGCAGGGTTATGGGTCAGATGTATTATGTCAACTGTATTGGAACAGTCCCCGGGGTACGAGGGAAGGGCCGGCGATGCCGAAACAGGTGGACCACCGCGGACGCCGCGAAGCGATCGCCCGCGCACTGTGGCGGGTGGTGGAGCAGCGCGGCGTCACACAGCTGACGATGCGCGTGGTGGCGCAGGAGGCGGGCATGTCACTCGGGCAGCTGCAGCACTACTTCGCCTCCCGGACCGCCATGCTCTCCTTCGCAATGGATTTCGCGTCCGAGCAGACCTCGGTGCGCGTACACCAGGGGCTCGAAAAGCTCGGTGACCGTCCGCACCCCCGTGACGTGCTGCGACTGACGCTCGCGGAAATGCTCCCCCTGCATGCCGACGCCCGCGCGACCAGCCGGATGAGCGCCGCCTACGTCCTGGAGGCGCTGCACGACGAGGCCGTGCACGAGCAGGCGCGCCGCGGCCTCGTCCAAGGGCGGGCCCTCGTCGAGCAGTTGGTCCGCCAGGCGATCGCCGACGGGCACATCGACTCCGGCCTCGACCCGGCGACCGAGACCAACCTGCTCCTCGCCCTCACCGGCTTCACCTCCCTCATCGAACTCGACGTGATCGAGCCCCAGGACGCGCTCGCCGCGATCGACGTGCATCTGGACCGGCTGTTCAGGAGTACGCCCGACGGCCTGATCGGGAAGCTCGGCACGGCCCGTCGGGAACCGGCCGTTCACCGCATAGAAGCGCAACAGGAGCGCGAACCCGAGCTTCGTCGCGCCCCGCCGACCAGATAGCAGGTCCAGCTCGTCCCCCGACCAGCGTCCAGTTCCCAACGAGCTCGTCCTCATCCAGCACACGCGCCACGCGGCATCCGGCTCTGGTGATATGGGCAGGTCAAAGGGGGTACCGGCGGGTTGTGGACAACTGGATTTGCGAATGGTTCCTTCGGCTCGGGACTCAGGCGACCGTGAGCGGGATCTGCTTGGGTTCGGGCTTCTGGGACCACTTGGCCGTGCTCGTCGCCGGGAATTCCGGGGCGATCGTCAACGTCCCGCCGGTGAAAGGCTCCGGCACGGAGAACAGCAACCCCGAAGCGGACTGCCGGGGCGAGATCTTGGGCCCACCCGGCAGCGACAAGCTCACGCTTCGAGCCAGGTCAACCTTCAACTCAGCATCATCCGTGCTGATCTTCGCGTCGGGCAGGCGCAGCCAGACCTGCTTGGTGGCGGCCGCACCCACCCCGGGCAAGGAGTCGGCAAGCTCGGATCGAGTCCCCAGGTCCAGGGTCACAGCCAACGGCCCGGAAGTCCGAACGCCCTGGTAGGCGCCCTGCCCGGTGTACTTCCCGTCCCCCCATTTGACCTGGCCTGCTCCGGCCTTCGGGGCGGCATCCGAGGAGGAAGGGGCGCTACCGGCACCGAGACCGTTGCGGACGCTGAGCTGGTACGGCCGGTCGTCGGTGACCTCGAGGGTCGCGTCGCCACCGAGCGGGACGCTCACGATCAGCGCTGTTCCTCGGTCCAGCGGTTTGGGCAAACGCTTGCGGGCGCCGCTAACGACGACCTCGACGGTCAAGGGTGTTTCCGGAGGTGGCGCGTATGTGTCATCGCCCTGCAGGCGGTAGAGCACGAGGAATTCGTGTCCCGCGGCCGCGCGTGCCGGGCCGCCTTCGAGGCCGCCGCTGGTTTCGTCCATGTCCGGGCGCACCGCCTGCGCACCGAACTGGTAGCCGAAGTGCGGGCCTTTGAAGGACCACGAAATGGGCTGTGCACCTGCGGGAACGCCCTGTGACCACGTGAAGACGTCCACGAAGTCCGCGGGCTTGGCAGGCAGGTCGACCGGCCCGGTCGTACTGGGACGGGCACCGCATCCGGCCAGCACCACTACGAGCAACACAAGGCATGCGCGCAACACGCGCAACAGCGTTGCACCCCGCCGTAGGCAAGACAATCGGCCGTTGTGACGGGTGGGTGACTGGTCTATACCTAAATTTGTCGCCGCTGCAGGACTTACGTTCGGGAGGGCCTGTGCACGTACGTCGATTCCTCACGGTCATGGCGGTGACAACCGCCACTGCCGCAACATTCCAAGCACCCGCGAGCGCGGAACAGGCGCCAGCGATGAGCAAGAGCATCTCCAGTGTCATCCCTGCTCCGGCCGTCGCACAGCCGGATGCACGGCAGGCATTCCGGCTGGGCTGGGGCACCGTCATCTTCACCCAGATCGGCTCACGGGAGGCCGCTTCGGTCGGCAAGCAGCTGGCGGAGGTCTTGCGACCGTCGACCGGCTTCCCCGTCCCGGTTCTGCCCGCCTTCGTCCACGGCCACGGGATCTCCCTGCTGCTTGGCGGTGCGGACGCACGCGTCGGCAAGGAGGGCTACGAGCTCAAGGTCGAGCGCAGCCAGATCCTCATCCGCGCGAACACGCCGGCCGGGTTGTTCGCGGGCACGCAGACGCTGCGGCAACTGCTGCCGGCCAGCGTCGAGAGCAAGTCACGCCAAAAAGGACCGTGGGTCGTACCCGGCGGCAAGATCGTCGACTTCCCCCGGTTCGCCTACCGCGGCGCCATGCTTGACGTGTCGCGGCACTTCTTCTCCGTCGACGAGGTCCGCGGCTACATCGACCAGATCTCGCAGTACAAGGTG
The DNA here is from genome assembly GCF_900176515.1 of Kibdelosporangium aridum. Taxonomy (GTDB): domain Bacteria; phylum Actinomycetota; class Actinomycetes; order Mycobacteriales; family Pseudonocardiaceae; genus Kibdelosporangium; species Kibdelosporangium aridum. The sequence goes on along the minus strand of NZ_FWXV01000004.1, from coordinate 295,889 downwards.
AACCGGCTGCACCTGCACCTGTCCGACGACCAGGGCTGGCGGATCGAGATCCCCGGCTGGCCCCGGCTGACCAGCTACGGCGGCAGCACCGAGGTCGGCGGCGGCCCGGGCGGCTTCTACACCAAGGAGCAGTACCTCGAGCTGGTCGCGTACGCGAAGCAGAAGTACATCACCATCGTGCCCGAGATCGACATGCCTGGGCACACCAACGCGGCGCTTGCCTCGTACGCCGAGCTGAACTGCAACGGCATCGCGCCGCCGCTGTACACCGGCACCTCGGTCGGCTTCAGCTCCTTGTGCATCGACAAGGAGATCACCTACAAGTTCGTCGAGGACGTCATCCGTGAACTGGCCGCGCTCACGCCCGGCGAGTACATCCACATCGGTGGCGACGAGACACACGCCACCAAGCCCGCCGACTACGTGAAGTTCATGCAGCGGGTCACGCCGATCGTGGCCAAGTACGGCAAGAAGGCCGCAGGCTGGCACGAAATCGCCAAGACGCAGAACGACCCGTCCGTGCTCCCGCAGTACTGGGGCACCGACGACGTCGACGAGGAGGTCGTGGCCGCTGCCCAGCGCGGCAACAAGATCCTGCTCTCACCGGCCCACAAGTCCTATTTGGACATGAAGTACGACCGCAACACCCCGCTCGGGCTGACGTGGGCAGGTCTGATCGAGGTGGACACCGCCTACGGCTGGAACCCCGGCGCGTTCGTCAAGAACCTGCCTGAGTCCAGTGTCCTCGGCGTCGAAGCACCGTTGTGGTCGGAGACGCTGGAGAACAGCGACCACATCGAGTTCATGGCGTTCCCACGGCTTCCGGCGATCGCCGAACTGGGCTGGTCGCCGTGGTCGACGCACGACTGGGAGTCGTTCAGGCAACGCCTTGCCCAGCAGGGTGACCGGTGGGCCCGGCAGAACGTGAACTTCTACCGTTCCCCGAAGATCGCCTGGAACAGCTGAGCAACCCTGGTGAGGGGGGCCGGCCCGGCCGGCTCCCTCACGAGTGGTTCACCATCAGGCGCTTCTCCCGCCAGTACTCCGCGAGCAGGCTGTTGCGGTTCTCGCGGCTGAAGGCGACCTCCGCCGGGTACGTGTGGTCGCTGTTGACCCAGACCCTGGCGGCGTGGATGGCCCGTCCCGCGCGGTATCCGACGCCCGTGTCGCGTGCCCACACTGAAACGCCCGCGCTTTCCGGCATTTCGTTGACCAGTTTGACCGCGTCGTCGAAGTCGTTGAAGCCGGTCACCGAAACCACTGGTGCGGTGGTGGAAGCATGGCCTTTGTCACCCTCGAGCACTGTCGGCTCAAGGAAAAAGCCCTCGGCCAGTTCGCCACCCAGCGAAGCCTGGCCGCCGCCCGCCCGGACCCGCGCACCCGACCGGACCGCGTTGTCGATGCGCCACAACGCTTTCACCCACTCATCCGCACTGACCAGCGGGCCGACCGTGGTCGACATGTCGAGGGGGTGGCCGGTGACGAGCTGCCCGACACGCCCCAACGCCGCGCCGAGGAACTGCTCGTACCGGCCATGCTGGATGAGCGCCGCCGACGTCCCGGTCGTGAAACCGTCGAGCGCACGCTCGTGCACAGCCCCTTCGAGATCGGCGAAGAACACCGCCGGGCCGAGGCCGATCGGTTGTGCCGCCGGGAAACCGTTCACCACGTTGATCACGCCCGGCGGCACCAGATCGTTGATCACGCCAAGCAGGACGTGCAGCGACGCGGGCGTCTGCGCCGCGGGCTTGAGGACCACGGTGTTGCCGGTCGCGAGCGCGGGTGCGAGGTGCCATGCCGCACCCAGCAACGGGTAGTCCCATCCCAAGGATCGGACGACGACGCCATGCGGCTCACGAAAACCGTGCACCACAATGTCACCGTCGATCTCGGATCGGACACCTTCCATCGCCCGGATCGCCCCGGCGAAATACCGGAAATGATCTGAGGCCAACGGCACATCCGCGCCGAGGGTCTGCCGGATCGGCTTTCCTGTGTCCCAGGTCTCAGCGACGGCAAGGGCTTCGAGGTTGTCCTCGATCCGGTCGGCTATCTCGTTGAGGATGACAGCACGTTCGGCGAGTGCCGTCTTGGCCCACCCGGCTGCCGCGCCGCGACCGTCCTCGGTAGCCCGCCGCAGGTCATCGGCGGTCCCTTCGGCGATCTCGGTGAAGTCCTTTCCGGTGACCGGGGTCGGGTCGCGGAAATATCGGCCGCCGACCGGTGGCACGTACTCGCCGCCGACGAAATGGTCGTATCGCTCGGCGTACCGCACCACGCTGCCAGGTTCTCCTGGTGCGGCGTATCTGCTCATGCCTCACGCCTCCCCGGCATGCTTTCATGGGTACAAGTGGCGGACGGTAGAAGACACTGGGTTGCAGTGACGTTGCAAGGTGCGTTCCAAGGGCGTGGAACATGAAGGACGCGAGCGCGTACGCATTCCTGGTCGACCAGTTGCGTGACGGGCTGCCTGGGACGCGCCCGGTCGACAAGCCGCGGGAACTGGTTTCCGCATCGTGGCAACGTTCGCTGGCCGCGAGCGTCGATCCGGAACACGGCCTGCCGCCGGTCGTCTACGCCGAGAACGACGTCCCTGACCTGCGCGCGGACCATCCGCTTGCCTCGGTGATGCCCTCGCTGCGGGCGATGCTCGTGAGCATCGCCGACCAGGCCGAGCACATCATGCTGATCACCGACGCGGCCGGGCACCTGCTCTGGCGGGAAGGCAATGCCAAAGTTCGCAAACAAGCGGACAAAGTACTGCTCACCGAAGGGACCAGGTGGACCGAAGAAGCCATCGGCACCAACGCGATGGGCACGGCACTGGCGGTGGACGGCCCGGTGATGATCCACGCGACGGAACACCTTGTCCGCCGCTACCACCCGTGGACGTGCGCGGCCGCGCCCGTGCACGATCCTGACACCGGGGCGCTACTGGGCGTCATCGACATCACCGGTCCGATGTCCACAATGCACCCGTCCACTCTCGCCCTTGTCTCGGCAGCGGCCCAATTGGCGGAAAGTCAGTTGCAGACAAGGATGAATTCCCGCAACGAACGTTTCCGGCTGCGCAACATGCGGCACCTGAGCGGCCTGAGCGGCAAACCCGGTGCGTTGGTCAGCCCGACCGGCCGGGTGGTCGCGGTCGAGTCGTGTGACGGCCTTCCGTCCAGAGTGGACGTCGGCGACGAGAAGGGCACGCTCTGGCTGCCGGATGGCCGGGAGGGGTTCCTCGAACCGCTGGCCGAAGGGTTCCTGCTGCGGATCGCGCCGGGACTTTCCCATCGCCGCCCGCAGTTGCTGACCCTGCCGTTCCTCGGTGCCGACGACACACGGGCGCTGCTCGACGGCCGCGAGATCCAGCTCACGCTCCGGCACGCCGAGATCCTTGCGTTGCTTGCCCTGCACCCCAAGGGAATGACCGCGGAACAGCTGGCTTTGGTGCTGTACGGCGAGTCCGGCAACCCGGTGACCGCGCGCGCCGAAATTCACCGGTTGCGCACGCAACTGGGTGCGTCGGCGATCAGCACCAAGCCGTACCGGCTGGAGGCCGAGGTGGACGCGGACTTCATCAACGTGCGCAAACCGTTGCGGGAACGCCGGGTCCGCGACGCGGTGGTGTTGTGGCGCGGGCCGTTGCTGCCCAGGTCCAACGCGCCCGGCGTACAAACCGAACGTGAGCAGACGCTGACCCAGCTGCGCAGGCTGGTGCTCGAACGCCGGGACTTGGACGCGCTGTACTCGTTCGTTCGTGCGACGCCGGATCAGGAAGCCCTGGAAGTGCTGGCATGGGGCATGCCGCCGGCCGATCCGCGGCATGCGTGGGTGCAGTCGCAACTCCGGCAGTGCATAGCGGACGAATAAGCTGCGGTTCGTGCGGATCGGGCTTCTCGGGCCGTTGCAGGTCGACGGCACAGTCGCGGGTTCCCGGCTGCGCGCGTTGCTGGTCGTGCTGGCCCTGGAGCCCGGCCGCGTGGTGTCGATCAGCCGGCTGATCGACGGCGTGTGGGGTGACGATCCGCCCGCGCGGGCGCCGAACGCGCTGCAAGTGCTGATCTCGCGGCTGCGCAAGTCCCTTGACGTACCGATCGAGTCCCATCCAGCGGGCTATCGGTTGGTCATCGACCCGGACGACGTGGATGTGTCGCGTTTCGAGCGTCTGGTCGCGAGCGTGCGGACGGCCGACGATCCGACGAAGGCCCAGGTTCTGCGGGAAGCGCTTGGGTTGTGGCGTGGACCGGCGCTGCAGGATGTCGCTGACCAGGACTTCTTCCAGCCACACGCGGCCAGGTTGACCGAGTTGCGGCTGACGGCGCTGGAAGATCGCACAGAGGCCGATCTGCGGCTCGGGCAGGACCCGACGACCGAGTTGACCGCGCTCGTCACGGACCACCCCTTGCGGGAACGTCTGGTCGGCGCGCTGATGCGTGCCCTGTGCGCGACCGGCCGGACGAACGAGGCCCTCACGGTCTACGAAACCGCACGTCAGGCCCTTGCCGACGAGCTGGGTGCGGATCCGTCCGCCGAACTTTCCGCATTGCACACCTCGATCCTGCGGGGCACCGAACGGCCCCGCACGAACCTGCGTGCCAGCCTGACCAGCTTCGTCGGCCGGGACGAAGAAGTCGCCGAGGTCGTCCGGCTGGTGGGCGAGTACCGGCTGACCACCCTCACCGGCCTTGGCGGAGCCGGCAAGACCCGGTTGTCCATCGAGGCCGCGCGCAAGCTGCTGGACGGGACGACCGATGGTGTGTGGTTCGTCGAGCTCGCGCCGATCAGCAAGGACGTCGCCCAGACCGTCCTGAGCACGCTGGGCCTGCGTGATCATGCGTTCCAAGGGCCAAGTGAGCCGATCGACCGGCTCACGGCTGCGCTGAGCACCCGGGACACCGTACTGGTGCTGGACAACTGCGAACACGTGATCGACGCGGCAGCGGCCTTGGCCGTCCGCTTGCTCGGCGACTGTCCCCGGCTCCGGATTCTCGCCACCAGCCGTGAACCCCTTGGCATCACGGGGGAAGCGTTGTGGCCAGTCGAGCCACTGACGTTGCCGCGGGAGAACCCGACAGTTTCCGAGGCATTCTCGTCGTCGGCAGTGCGGTTGTTGTACGAGCGGGCCAAAGCGGTGCGTCCAGGGTTCACCATCGACGAGCAGACCGTGGCCGACGTGGCCGGAATATGCCGCGCGGTCGACGGAATTCCTTTGGCCATCGAGCTTTCCGCGGCACGGCTGCGCACCATGACTCCGCGCCAGCTGGCTTCCCGCCTCGGCGACCGGTTCCGGTTGCTGACCGGCGGCAGCCGGATGGCACTCCCCCGGCACCAGACGCTGCGCGCGGTGGTCGACTGGAGCTGGGACCTCTTGTCCGACAAGGAAAAGACCGTGTTGCGGCGACTCGCGGTGTTCGCCGGCGGCGCGACACTCGACGCTGCCGAGCACGTGTGCGGTGAGGATGTGTTCGACCTGCTCACCGCGTTGGCGGACAAGTCGCTGCTGGTCATCGGCGAGCGTTATCGGTTGTTGGACACCATCAGGGCGTACGGCCTCGAACGGCTCGAAGAATCCGGTGAGGCGGATCGGATCCGGACGGCCCATGCCGAGTACTTCCTGACGTTGGCCACGACCGCCGACTCGCACCTGCGCGGTGCCGAACAGTTGGCTTGGCTCGATCAGCTCACCGCCGAGCAGGACAACATCGAAGCGGCGCTGCGGAATTCCGCCGCCCAGACGGCCTTGCGCCTGGTCGGCGCCACCGGCTGGTACTGGTGGCTGAGCGGCCGGCACGCCAAAGGCTTGGAGCTGACCAAGGCCGCCCTCAACCTGCCAGGCGCGGCCGATGAGGAAGCCCGTGCGGTGGCGTACACCGTCGGCGCACTGCTTTTGCTTGCCACACAGGACAATTGGCCGGACACAACGACGTTTTTCCAGGCCGCGCAGCAGTTCTCCGGACCAACAAAGTCTCCCTTGCTGCGGCTGGTCAAGCCGTTGAGCCAAGTGCTGGCCGGTGAACGCGAAGAGCTGCCAGAGGACGATGGATGGGTGCGTGCGGCAGCGCATTTGCTTCGTGCCGCAGCGTTTCTGTCCCGGGGTGACCGGCAGGACGAGATCGAAAGCGACCTGGAACATGCGGTGACCGGATTCCGCGAGATCGGTGACCGTTGGGGTTACATGGTTTCGCTGACCAACATGGCCGACTTGCGGGCCCGCAAAGGCGACGTGGCCGGCGCCCTCGCCCACTTCGAGCAGGCCGTCGCGGTCGGCGCCGAACTGGGCACCAGCGAAGACCTTGTGCAGAACCGGCTTCGGCTCGCACAGCTGAGGTTGCTGAGCGGCGACGAGCCAGGGTGTGCCGCGACAATCGTCGAGGCAGAACAAGATGCGGCCCGGATCGGCCTGCCGTCGGTGATGGCGATGGTCGAACACGGCGCCGCGGAAATCGCGCGCTGGACAGGTGACCTGACGACCGCGCGGGCTCGTCTGACCAAGGCAGAAAGCATCGTCGACCAGAACTGGACTATCGCGTGCGCACTGGCGACGCAGTGGGGCTTCCTCGATGGCGTGACAGGGGATCTCGAATCCGCGCGTGCGCGTCATAACTACGCGCTGACCATGACGCTGGGCGGACCGAACTCGGTCTGGGTCGCGCACGTCGTCGTCGGTGTCGCTGATCTGGCTCTGCGCCAAGGAAAACCTGACGAGGCCGCTCGGCTTCTCGCCGCGAGCGACGCCGTACGGGGAACTCCGGACCTGACACACCCCGATGTCGCGCGGATACGTGAAGAAGTACGCGCCGCGCTCGGCGAAGAGAAGTTCGCCGAGGCGGCGCGAGCTGGCGACAACGCGACTGTCCATACCCTGATGGAGATCGCGGGGCCGACGTTAGCGATCCCGGTGGTATAGCTTCAGCGCCCAGACGTAGCCGATCAGGGTGAACCCGACCGCCCACAGCACCGAGACGATGAGGTTGCTGCCGATCGGCGCGCCGAGCAGCAGCCCGCGAATGGTCTCGATCATCGCGGTGAACGGCTGGTACTCGATGAACCACTGAACGCCGGCGGCTGTCGACTCCGCTGGGACGAAAGCACTGCTGACGAACGGCAGGAACACCAACGGGAGCGTCTTGGCGTTGGCGCCTTCGACGTTCCTGGCCGACAACCCGAACGCGACACCGAGCCAGCTGATCATCAATGCGTACAGGGCGACCACACCGACGAACGCGATCCAGTCGAGGAACCCCGCGTCCGGCTCGAAGCCCATCAGCAGCGAAACACCGATGATGATCGTGACGGCGCCGAGTCCTCTGATCACGTTCGCCACAGCGTGGGCCGTGAGCACCGCGCCACGGGAGATCGGCATGGTCCTGAACCGCGCGATGATCCCCTCGGTCATGTCCATCGCGGCGCCGAGCGCGGCTTGCGAGACACCGCCGCTGATACACATGAAGACGATCCCGGGCACGATGTAGTCGATGTACCCGGCGCCGCTCGGCAGGCCCATGCCCATCTGACCGCCGAAGACGTAAGTGAACAGCAGCAGGAACACCAGCGGCATGATCAGCGCGCTGACCGTTCCGGCGGGATATCGCAGGTCGTGTTTGTACTGACGACGCAACATCGTGCGGGCATTGGCGATCGCGTGACTCATGCCTGCTCCCCGCTGTGGTCACGAACGTCGCATGAGCCGCTCACTGTGTTGAATGATTCGCTCGCAAGCTCGCTCATCGTGCTGCCTCCCCAGTGAGAGCGAAGAAAACGTCGTCGAGGTCGGGTGTGTGCACGGTCAGTCCGGCGACTTCGAGGTGATCGAGCCGGTCGAGGACCGAGCGCAACGCCTTCACGTCGCCGTCACTGGGCACCTGCAAGGTGAGAGCTTCGTTGTCACGGACGGTCGTACCGAGCGCACGCGCGGCTTCGTCGAGCGTGCGGATGTCGTGGAATCGCAACAGGATGTGGCCGCCGGGGATGAGCCGTTTCAGTTCGGCAGGCGTGCCCTCGGCCACGATCCGGCCGTGGTCGAGCACCGCGATCCGGTCAGCCAACTCGTCGGCTTCGTCGAGGTACTGGGTCGTGAGGAAGATCGTCACGCCACTGGTGACCAGCTCACGGACGATCTGCCACATGGTGTGCCTGCTGCGCGGGTCGAGGCCCGTGGTCGGCTCGTCCAGGAAGATGATCTCGGGGGTGCCGACCAGCGTCATCGCCAGGTCGAGCCGCCTGCGCATGCCGCCCGAGTACGTCATCGCGAACTTGTCGGCCGCGTCCTGCAGATCGAACCGCGTCAGCAGCTCGGCGGCCCGTTCGCGCGGGTCACCGACGCGGTACAGCTCGCCCATCATGATCAGGTTCTCGGCGCCGGTCAGCAGGTTGTCAACGGCCGAGAACTGGCCGGTGACCCCGATGACGCCGCGAATCGCGTCGGCCTGCGTGGCCAGGTCGAACCCGGCGACACGGACATCACCCGCGTCAGCCGAGGTCAGGGTGGACAGGATCTTCACAGCGGTGGTCTTGCCTGCGCCGTTCGGGCCGAGCAGGGAGAACACCGTGCCCTTGGTGACATCGAGGTCGATGCCGCCGAGCACGGTCTGCTCGCCGTACGACTTGCGCAGGCCGGTCACCGCGATTGTGGACTTCGTCATGCCAGCAGGCTCGCGAGCACCGCTTTCATGTCGTTGAGCCCACGCTGACACGGCCTTACACAACCCGAACATTGGCCAGACGTCTCGCTCACGCCCGGCGGTCAGAGTGTGTGCCATGAAGTGGACACACCGCATCGCCGCCGCGGGCGGCGCGACCGTGATGAGCCTGGCCCTGCTGACCTCGACCGCCAGTGCCCAGACACCGGCACAGACGCCGACATTCGACGTCAAGAAGGTCTGCGAGCAGCGGGTCCCCAAGCTGGAGAACCGCGTCAACAAGGCCCTGACCAGGATCAACGGCGGAGCCGGCGTGCGCGGTTCAGTCGCCAACCTGCGGGCACGGGCCGAGCGGGCGACCGACCCGGCGCAGAAGGACTGGCTGAGCGGCAAGGCCGACCACCGCGCGCAGCGCACTGAGCTGCTCAAAAAGGCACAGGAGCGGCTCAGCACGTACAAGCAGAAGTACTGCACGGGCAAATGAGGCGCTCATTGGCGGCCACCGCGGTCTTGCTGTTCCTGCTCACCGGGTGCCAGAAGCAGCAGGATCCGCCGGTCGGTGACCTAGACTCCGTCGAGTCCACACTCAACAGTGTCGAGTCGGAGCTGGATGAGCCCTAGAGGACTCGTTCTCGTCGCCGAGGACGAACGGTCGATCGCCGACCTGGTCGGGATGTACCTGCGCCGGGACGGATTCGGCGTGCACGTGGAGACGGACGGACCGGGCGCGCTGGCGGCTGTCCGCCGGTTGCGGCCGGTCGCCGTCGTGCTCGACATCGGCCTGCCCGGGATGGACGGCATCGAGGTGTGCCGCCAGCTGCGGGCCGCCGAGGACTGGACGCCGGTGCTGTTCGTGACCGCCCGAGACGATGAAGTGGACCGGGTCCTCGGCCTCGAGATGGGCGCCGACGACTACGTGACCAAGCCGTTCAGCCCACGCGAGCTCGTCGCGCGGGTTCGTGCCGTGTTGCGTCGGGGGTCGCCCGCGACCGAGGTGTTGCGGGCGGGCACGGTCGAGGTGAACGTCGACCAGCGGCGGGTGTGGGCGGGTGGCCGGGAGATCGCGCTCACCTCCACCGAGTTCGACCTGCTGGAACACCTGATGCGCACGCCCGGGCGGGTCTACGCGCGTGACCAGCTGCTCAGTGCCGTGTGGGGCTACCAGGCCGCGGCCGGGACCCGTACGGTCGACGTGCACATCGCGCAGCTGCGCGCCAAACTCGGCAATGACAGTCCGATCAGGACAGTCCGAGGAGTTGGCTACTCGGCGGAGCCACGGTGATCCGCTCGCTCGCCGGCCGGATCATCATCGTCTGCCTTGCCGTGGCGGGGATCTCCGCTCTGGTCGCCGGGTTCGTGCTGTTCCGACTGGTCTCCACGACCACGCTGGACGTGACCCGGCGGGTGCTGGCCAACCAAGCGGACGTGCTGGCCGCGCAGCTCTTCGAGACCGACGGGGCCTTGTCCGGGCGGCGCCGGGTCGTGGACATCCTTGAACGGCAAGGGATTTCCGTTGTCGCGGTGAGCCAACGCGGCGTGGTCATCGGCGACGCGAACGCCGTTGCCGCGGCCAAGCAGGCCAACGCGGTCGACGGCGGAACTGTTTCAAAAACAGTGGATTCCGGCGGGCGTACGTATCTCGTCGAGGCCCGTGACGCCCCTCGGGGCAGTTTCGCCTTGGTGCTGCAGCCTTCCGCGGACCGGTCCACCATCCGCCGGCTGATCGGCAACATCCTGTTCGCGTTGGGAATCGGGCTTGTGGTCGCCGCTGTGGCGGGCATCGTGCTCGGGCGTTTGCTGGCGCGCCCGTTGCGAAGGACGGCTCAAGTCGCCTACACCCTGCGTGCGGGCAGACGGGATCTGCGGGTTCCCGTCGAAGGCCCGCGCGAGGTCGCCGACGTCGCCGGGTCAGTCAATTCCCTAGCGGATGCGTTGCAGCGCAGCGAGTCTCGGCAGCGGGACTTCCTGCTTTCGGTTTCCCACGAGCTCAGGACGCCGTTGACGGCGGTCCGCGGGTTCGCCGAGTCGCTTGCCGACGGGGTCGTGCCGCCAGACCAGGCCGCTGAGGTCGGCCGGACCATCGAGAACGAGGCTCAGCGGCTGGAGCGGCTGGTCGGTGACCTGCTCGACCTGGCACGGCTGTCCGCCGACGACTTCCGGCTGGACATCGCCCCGGTCGATTTGTCCGGTGTGGTGTGCGAGACCGCGGATGTGTGGTCCGTGCGGTGCGCCAGGGAAGGTGTGGAGTTCCGGCTGGAGAACCCGGCTCATCCTGTCGCGGTGCACACCGATCCGCGCAGACTGCGCCAGGCACTGGACGGGCTGATGGAGAACGCCTTGCGGGTCACGCCTTCCGGCCGTCCGATCGTGCTGGCACATCTGCCGGGACGGGTGCTGCAAGTCCGCGACGGCGGGCCCGGCTTGTCCGAAGAGGACTACCGGATCGCGTTCGACCGTGGCGCGCTGCACCGCCGTTATCAAGGAATCCGGCCGGTCGGGACCGGGTTGGGGCTGGCGATCGTGCACGGGCTGGTGACCCGGATGGGCGGTACGATCCAGGCAGGGCCCGCGCCGGAAGGCGGCGCCGGTTTCACGATCACGCTGCCTGGGTAGGCCAATTGAATGCGGACTCAACGAGAAGTGGAGCGCAAGTACGAAGCCGCTCCCGACGCCGATCTACCGGAACTTGCCGGTGCGACCGCTGAGCCGCGCCACGAAACCCTCGACGCGGTCTACTACGACACCGAAGACCTCCGGCTGATCCGCGGCGGACTGACATTGCGGCGCCGGGAAGGCGGCGAGGACGAGGGCTGGCACCTGAAAGTGCCCGTCGGCGAGGACACGCGCGACGAGATCCACCTGCCGTTGAACGGAAAAGAAAAACCACCCAAGCAGTTCACGGATCTGACGCTCGGGTACACGCGTGGCGCGGCACTGCAGCCCGTCGCCCGGATCACCACCGAGCGGACGATCTGGGAGCTGTCCGGCGCCGAACTCACCGACGACCGGGTGACCGCGACCCGGCCGGATGCGGAACCCATGGTGTGGCGGGAACTCGAGGTCGAAGGCGACCCCGCGGTACTCGACAGAGCCGAGGAACCGTTGCGGACAGCGGGTTTCCAGCGTTCCTCGCTGCCATCCAAGCTTGCCCGCGCCCTCGACACCAAGCCTTCGCGCGTCGAACCGGGTAAGCGGGCAGGCAAGACCGTGGTGGCGTACGCGGCCAAGCAGATCGAGAAGATCAGGTACTACGACATCCTGGTGCGTCAGGACGTCGACGACTCGGTGCACCAGATGCGCGTCGCGACCCGCCGGCTGCGCAGCGCGTTGCGCGTGTACCGCAAGATCGTGTCGAGCGGTGACCTCGACGCCGAACTGCAGTGGCTCGGCAAGGAGCTCAGCGCGGCACGTGACCTCGAAGTGCAGTCCGAGCGGCTGACCAAGGCGGTGTCCGAGCTGCCCGTCGAGCTCGCCGTCGGGCCCGTGCAGGCGCAGCTAGTCCGGTATTTCAGCCCGGAGCAGGCGAAGGCCCGTAAGGACGTGCTGCGGACGTTGCGCAGCAAGCGTTACCTCCAATTGCTCGACCAGCTGGACGCCTGGCTCGCCGCCCCGCCCTTGACGAAGAAGGCTTCCCGAAAGGCCGCCAAGGAGCTGCCGAAACACACCGCCAAAGCCTCGGACAAGGTCGGCACCCGGCTGGACGCGGGCGAGATCCACCGGGCGCGCAAGGCCGCCAAGCGCCTGCGCTACGGGCTCGAAGTGCAGGGCTCCGACAAGGCCCGTAAGCGCGCGAAGGCGTTCACCAAGCTGGCGGGCGAGTACCAGGACAGCGTGGTCGCCCTGCCGTTGCTGCGCACGCTCGGCATGCAGGAGAACGGGTTCACATTCGGCCTGCTCTACGGGCGAGAGGAGGCCAACGCCGAACGCGTCACCCGTGAGCTCAGGTGGGGCTAGGCCCACCTGGCACCTAGGCCTGCGAGCAATGCGCGACCCTCCCGCGGTCCGTCAGACTGTGTGAGACCACGGGAGGGGCATGATGCGGCACGGCAGGGCGGTATGGCGCAGCGTTCAGCTGCTCGGCATCGCACTGCTCAGCCTGCCGATGTTCATATGGGTGTTCGCCAACTGCTCGATCGTGGTCACCGCACCGATGGTGATCAAGGACTGCCGCTGGCTGCCCAACCTGGCCAGGCGGCTGGCCGGGGTGCCGCTCGACGGCGTCTACTGGCCGGACCCGCCACCCCCGACGCTCGACGAGGACGGCCTGTACCGGGTCGGCGACAGCCTGGTCAAGAAGCCACGGTGGTTCGACGAGTTCGACCGGTTGCTCCACTGGGCGATCGACGACCCAGGCACGCGCCGCGACCTGAACTGGATGTTCGCGAACTTCTTCGTCGGCGGTGTGCTGGCCGGGCTGGCACCGGGCTTGATCGGCCTGGGCATCTGGCTCGCCTTCACCCCGTACTGGCTTTTCGCTCCGCTCGCGGTCGCCGCTGGATATCTGCTCGCGCCTTGGCTCGTGCAGGTGCACAACCGGTGGTCGTACGTGATGTTGAAGGCCAAGCACGACGGCGTGATGTTCCGTTTCTGGGCACGAGTGCGCGCGCGGATCAAGATGTTGTGGTTCGTGACCGCCCATTTCCTGCTCGCGCTGGGTACCGCACTGGCGTCCACGGTGGTCCTGCTGATCGGTGTCGTACCGATCCACATCTGGGGTCTATGGATATTCGCGTGGGTCCCGCTGGTGATGATGATCCGCGAGTTGACCTCGTTCCGCCGTAAGGACATCCCCTCGCCGTACATGCCGGCGCCGGTGCTGCCGGCACCACGACCCGACGGCATGTACCGCCACCGCAACCAACTGCACAAGACACCCGCCAGCTACATGCGCTCCGCCCGTTACCGGTGGGTGATGACCGACGTGGCAACGTGGCGTGACTTCGCTTCGGCTTATGTCGACACCCTGTTCGGCTTGGTTGCCATCCCCATGGCTGTGTTCGCTCCCTCGTGGACCCGTTCGTTGCAGCTGAAGGTGTCCAGCTGGCTGCTCGCCCCGACGACGAAAGCCGTTCTGGCGCAACGAGTCCACCAACTGACCACGACCCGCGCCGACGCCACCGACGCCCAAGCCGCCGAGCTTCGCCGCATCGAACGAGACCTGCACGACGGCGCCCAGGCCAGGCTCGTGGCGATGGGCCTGCACCTCGGCGCGGTGGAACGACTGATCGACCAGGACCCGGCGGCAGCGAAGTCCCTTGTGGCGAAGACAAAGGCGGCATCGGCCGAGGCGTTGGTCGAGTTGCGGGACCTTGTCCGCGGCATCCACCCGCCGGTGCTGGCCGAACGCGGCCTCGGCGACGCTTTGCAGGCGTTGGCGTTGGACAGCCCGCTGAAGGTGACCGTGGAGGGGAAGGTGATCGGCAGACCGGCCTCCCCCATCGAGTCCGCGGTGTACTTCGCCGTCAGCGAGCTGCTCACCAACGTGGCCAAGCACGCCGCGGCCACCCGCGTGATCATCCACATCAGACACACGGAGCACGCGCTGGAGATCTCCGTGATCGATGACGGCCGTGGTGGGGCTTCACCCGAGGGCGGCACCGGGTTGCGCGGTGTTCAACGACGGCTCGCCACTTTCGATGGCACGTTCGACGTCACCAGTCCGCCAGGCGGCCCTACCATCGCCACGCTCAAAGTCCCCAGCCCAGCAACTCCCCCACCAGCGCCGTAACCGCGAACCGGTCAGGCGGTGAAGTCGGTCTTGTGGTCGGTCGCCCACTCGGCGAACGTACGCGCCGGGCGGCCAAGCAGATCCTGCACAACAGTCGTGAGGTCGGCTGGCCTGGCGGTCGCCTGCTCGTACATCTGCACCATCGAGTCGAGCAGCTTCTCGTCAGCGAAGTCCCCGAAGTGCGCTGCCCACTGCGCTTTCGCCTCTGCCACGCCCAGTTCGACGAGCTTGATCTCACGGCCGATCGCCGCACCGATCAACTCGACCTGGCGGCGTTCCGGGATCGACTCCGGGCCGGTGAGTTCATAGGCCGCGCCGACATGCCCGTCCTCCAGCAAGGCTTTCACCGCGACCGCCGCGATGTCGGCCTCGTGGATCGAGTTCACGTTGGCATCGGGGAAAGGCAGCCGCACCAATCCTTCTTGCTTGATGGTGTGCGCCCAGGCCAACGTGTTGGTCGCGAACCCGCCTGGTCGCAGGAACGTCCAGTCGATGCCGGATCGCTCCACCGCTGCTTCGACCGCGAGGTGCATGGTTCGGACGGGCGAATCGCCGTAGCTTTCGTGGGCCGCGGCTTGCGAGGACAACACCACGATGTGCTTGACGCCCTTGGCTTTCGCGAGTTCGGCGAACCCATGGGCACCCGCCGGATTGGGGAACAGGAACACCTTCTCGACGTCCTCGAGCGCCTCGCCGAACGACTCGGGCTTTTCCAGGTCCGCGGCGCGGACGTCGACCGACAAGTCCGCGGACCGCGGGTTGCGCGAAGTCGCACGCACGGACGCGCCTGCTTCAAGCAGCTGTGTGATGACGGAACGGCCGACGTTGCCGGTCGCCCCGGTTACCAAGATGGTCATACGGCCAGTTTCAACCATCTGTTAAACCGCGTCAACCAAATAGTTGACTGATACCATCCGATCATGCGTGAACCAGGCAAGCCAAGGCGCTCACCTGCACCGGAGGAGCGTCAGGCGGACGCGGACCGGACCAGGCGGGTCTTGCTCGCTGCCGCGTACGAAGAGTTCGCCGAGAAGGGCTACGCGGGCGCACGCGTGCACGAGATCGCAGCGCGGGCCAACGTGAACAAGCAGTTGATCAACTACTACTTCGGCGGCAAGGAAGGCCTGTACCGGACCTTGCAGAGCCAGTGGTTGAAGCACGAGGCGACATTCCACGACCCCGACAGGCCCGCCGCGGACGTCGCGACGTCGTACCTGCACGACGGGCTCGACGACCCGAGGGGCACCCGGCTGATGGTGTGGCGTGGCCTGAGCTACGCGGCCGGGCAGGAGACCCCGGACGAGGAGCCCGAGCAGGATCTGAGCGGGATCACCCAGCGCCAGCAGTCCGGCGAGATCGACCCGGACATCGATCCGGCGTGCCTCCTGCTCGCGCTGATCGCGATGACGTCCGCGCCGACGGTGATGCCGGACCTGGTGAAGAAGACCTTCGGCGTCGAGGCCACGGACCCGGTGTTCCGCGAGCGCTACACGGCTTTCGTCCGTGACATGGTCGCGAGGCTGGGGCCGCGTTCGTAATGGACCTGTTGCGGCACTTGGGTTTCTTCGTCGCCGTCGCGGAGGAGGGACACTTCGGCCGTGCCGCCGAACGGCTCGGGATGACTCAGCCGCCGGTGTCCCAAGGCGTGCAACGGTTGGAGCGCCGACTCGGCGTGCAGCTGTTCAGTCGCGGGTCTCGCGGAGTCGGGTTGACGCCGGCAGGCGCCGAACTTCTGCCTCAGGCGTACGCGCTGCTCGGCGGCGCTGAGCGGTTTGTCGCCGAGGCCGGGCGGCTTCGCGATCGGGCAGTGCGGCTCGGTGTGATCCCGCAGTTGAGTTCGTGGCACGTCGCCGCGCTGGCTGCCAGCACAACCGTCACAGTCACCACGGCGTCCACTGTGGAGCTCGTGGACGCGGTCACGTCCGGCGCACTCGACTGCGCTGTCGTGCACCATCCCGCGTTGGTGAACTCCCTCGAGTGCGGCTCGGTGATCAAGGTGCCCAGCTGGTTCCTTGTCCCGTCCGGTCATCCGGTTACCGCCGTCACGGACTTGCGTGGCCTGCCCTTCGCGTTGCCACCGCGCAGCCACGGCACGGCCGCGTTCGACTTGTTCGCCGACCGGCTGAGAGCGGCAGGCCTCGATCCGGCCTTCGTTCCAGCCTCGGACGAACGGGAGATCGTCGCCGCGGTCGCCGCCGGACGCGCCTTCGGGATGACGTGCGACCCGCATCTGCAGGCACCCGGCGTCGATCGAGTCGCGCTCGACGACCAGTTCTCCCTGCGAGTGCGGCTCGTCTGGCGAGCGCTCCAGCCGGATGTCCGTGACGCGATCTCGGCGGCCCTCACGTGATCGCGGACCAGGTTCGTTCAGTCTTCCGAGACGCCGGCACCGCAGGCTGGTTGCACGCGATGCCCCTCGGACCCGCAAGCCGCGAAGTCGATGTCGACGCAGACGAACCCGTTGTCATGGCGTCGGTGTACAAGCTGCCCTTGCTGGTCGCCCTCTGCCGTCAATTCGACGCGGGCCGGATCGATCCACGCAGGACAGTCCGGATCAACCCGGCGTCGTGCTCGCCCGGCCCGACCGGGATCGCGACTTTCCTCGACCCGATCACGATGTCCTGGCGCGATCTCGCGGTGTCGATGATGACCGTTTCGGACAACGCGGCCGCCGACTTGATCCTCGGCGAGGTCGGCCTGGACACCGTCGGGAGCACCTTGGCGGACTTGGAACTCACCGGCACCAAGATCGTCGGCGGCGCGGCGGATGTCGAGGCGACGCTGATGCGCGAGACCGGCACATCGACTACCGCGCAAGCATTTGCTCTGATCAGCGACAACGACCAGGTCCGGACGGTCAGCGCTTACGACCCCGCGTACACAAGCGCCACAACGCCTCGGGACATGACCCGGTTGCTGTCGCTGATCTGGTCGGATTCGGTGGCGTCGGCCGAACAATGCGCGTTCATCCGACGGCTGATGGGAATGCAGGTCTGGCAACATCGGATCCGCGCCGGATTCCCGTTCGGCGACGTCCGTGTGTCCGGCAAAACCGGCACGATCGGCGCGGTCCGCAACGAGGTCGCCGTTGTGGAGTACGCGCACGAGACCCCGATCGCCGTCGCAGTCTTCACTTTCGCCGCCCGCTCAGACCTCGCGCTGCCCGCCGTCGACGCGGCCATCGGAGAAGCCGCCCGGATCGCCGTCACCGACCTCCGTTCCGGCCGCACGCGATAGCGATCCGCTATCAGAAGCGGCACCAATTCGTATTGGCGCTATGACCGGAACGGTGATTCGGTAGAAACATGAAGATCAACCGCCGAACCTTGCTCGCCGCTCTCGCCACCGCACCTCTCGCGGGCTGCGCCACTCAGAACCCGGCCGCAGCACCACAAACGACGACAACACCAACGACGCCTTCCCGTACCCCGGACTTCAAGGCGCTCGAAGCGAGGTTCGACGCCCGCCTCGGTGTGTACGCAGTGGACGTGACGACCGGGAAATCGGTGGCATACCGGGAAAACGAGCGGTTCGCGATCTGCTCGGTCTTCAAGGCCTACGCAGCGGGCGCGCTGCTCAAGGCCCACCCGCTGAGCTCGGGCTTCTTCACGCAGACAATCCGGTTCACACAAGCCGAAGTGGTCGCGAACTCACCGGTCACCAGCACACGCGTGACCACAGGCATGACGGTCGCGGAACTCTGCGAGGCCGCGATCACCAAGAGCGACAACACCGCGGGCAACCAGATGCTCAAACTCCTAGGCGGCCCAACGAAACTGACGGACTTCGCCCGGTCGATCGGCGATCCGGTGACCCGCCTCGACCGCTGGGAAACGGAACTGAACGTCGTGCCCCGAGGCACTGAACAAGACACGACAACGCCTATCGCCATCGCAGGCGCCTATCGCGACCTGGTCGTCGGCAACGTCCTCGGCGAACCGGAACGCAAGCAATTGAAGGACTGGCTGATCGCGAACACCACCGGAGACGCCCGAATCCGTGCGGGCCTGCCCAGCGGATGGGTGACCGGCGACAAGACCGGCACCGGGAGCTTCGCCGCGGCCAATGACGTCGCCGTCACGTGGCCGTCGCCGGAAAAGCCGATCGTGATCGCGATCCTGACTGACAAGGCGGACGAGAACGCGAAGTACGACAACGCGCTGATCGCCGAGGCCACCAAGGTCGCAGTAGGCGGACTGTAGACCTTGGTGGCCGCTCAAGGATTACGGCTTCGCACAGAGGATGTGCTCGCGGTCCGGCCCTTCACACACTCGTGATCCGAACACTGTCAGACGTGATCCGGACACTGTCCGAAGTGATCCGCACGCTGTCCGGGTCGGACGTGATCCGCACGCTGTCGGCTGCCGCGGTGGCGGGAGCCAACGCGACCAAAGTGGTGACGAAACCCGCGACGAGAACCCCGGCCCCGACGCGTCCAACACTGATCTTCATGCGAAACAGCGTGCTCACCACCGACTTCACCTCGGCTTCAGCAAGGCGGCGAACGTCCAGTCCCAGTTGAAACCACCAGATCAGCGGCCTGGCCCGGGCCAAGCGTGTTCAACTCCAGCGAAAACCGGTCCGGCGACAAGCTCACTCCGGAGCTGGTGTCGACACTCACCGAACCGTTCCAACGCGGCACCGAACGCATACGCGGCGACCATGCGGGTGTCGGCCTCGGCCTGGCAATCGTCAAGAGCATCACCGAAGCACACGACGGAACCCTCACCCTCACGCCCCGAGCCCGTGGAGGGCTCTGCGTCACGGTGCGACTGCCCGCCGCGCCACCGCGCGCTGGCCGATGAGCGAGTGCCCTGCCGGCCGGACGCCGACCGGCTCCGGGCCGCTCAACTCTGCGATGTGATGGGGAAATCGAAGTAGGTGTCTGGATAAGGCTCGTCTTTCAGGGTGTAATGCCACCACTCCCGATCGTACGAGCTGAAACCGCTGGCCTCCATGATGGAACAAAGGTATCGACGGTTTTCCGCTTCGACTTCCGTGATTCCTTCTGCGCCATGATGTGAGATCAAGTCCATCAGATCATGGTCACCACCCATGGGCGCGAGCTCATCGGTGGCCAGGTGGTAGATCGTCAAGTCGACTGTGCTGCCCCGGCTGTGGCCGGACTTGGCCGCGACATACCCCTTTTCGAACATCTCACCTCGGTGGATGTTCGGATAGTGCCGCTGCTTCTTCCGGCCGTCCTCCGGCTGTTGTGACCAGCGCATGAAACAGTCCGAGGCGCGTTGCGGCCGGTAACCGTCCCACAGCAGCAGGCCGAAGCCAAGGGCCGCGGCCTCTTCTGACGCCTTTTTCAGGGCCGCGCACAACGCCCTTGTGCCGACAATCCGATTTGCCACGTATCCGTCCACCGGCCGGCCGGTGAAGTTGTCCCAGGTGGCGTACTTGGAGTCCCAGCGTATTCCGGAGACGATCTCGTCTACAAAGACAAAATCATCGTGCATCGTCATTTGCCTGCCAACGCCAGCGACACCATCCGGTCGACCACGTCACCGAGCGACAGTCCGGCGGCCGCCATCATCCGCGGGTAACGGCTGTAGGAGGTCAGGCCGGGCAGCGTGTTGACCTCGTTGAGCATCACGCTTCCGTCTTCCAGCAGGAAGAGGTCCACGCGGGCGAGTCCACGGCAGCCAAGGGCGCGGTAGATGGCCTTCGCCGTCTCCTGAACGAGGTCGCGCGACTCCGCCGGAATGTCAGCCGGGCAGATGAAGCTTGAGTTCTCGGACCCGGTCTCAGGCGTTTCCTCCTGGTGGATCCGGAAGAAGCCATGGGTCAGCGCGACGCGGTCGCACTCACCTGCGAACAGCTCCTGACCGTTGCCCAGAATCGAGCAGCCGATCTCGCTGCCGACGACAGCCTCCTCGATCAGCACCTTCGAGTCGTACTCGCTCGCGGTCTTCACCGCACTCGCCAGCTCTTCTTTGCTGTTCACCTTGGTGACGCCGAAGGACGACCCGGAACGGGCCGGCTTCACGAAGACCGGGTAGGTGAGCTTGTCGGCGTCGATGTTCTGGTCAGCCGAGACGATCCAGAAGTTCGGCGTGGCGATTCCCGCGCTGCTGACCACGAGGTAGGTGAGCGACTTGTCCATGCACATGGCGGAGCTTTGGACATCGCAGCCCGCGTAGGGGATGCCGGACAGCTCGAACAGGCCCTGGATCGCGCCGTCTTCGCCGAGTTTGCCGTGCAGCACGGGCACCACGACGTCCAGCCGGATCGTCTCGTACTTGCCCTCGTCCATCACGAGCAGCCCGTGCACGGTGCGGTCAGGCGACACCACGACGGGGCGGGAACCGTCGTTCTCCCAGTCTCCGTCCGGGCCTTCGCACAGCTTCCACGCGCCGCTTTCGGTGATTCCGATCCAGAACGGCTCGTACTTGTCGGTGTCCAGGCTCTTCGCGACCTCACGGGCCGACTTGACCGAGACGGGATGTTCTTCGGAAACGCCCCCGAAAATGATTCCGACCTTCAACTTAGCCATGCTGATTCCTGCTTTCGAATGTCAGGCAGTTGGTAAGAGAATTTTCGACAGTGTCGCTCAGGGCGTGGTCCGTGTAGTAGGCGGTGTGCGGACTGATGAGCACATTCGGCAGTTTCTGAAGCCGGGCGAGCGGGGTGCCGTCAATGGGCTTGTTCCGGCAGTCGGCGTAGAAGATCCCCTCCTCCCCTTCGAGGACGTCCAATGCCGCGCCGCCAAGCTTGCCGCTTTCCAGTGCCAGAATGAGGGCCTCGGTGTCGATAAGCGGGCCGCGTCCGGTATTGATGACGTAGGCGCCGTACTTCATCTGCTCGATGCGCTGACGGTTGAGGAGATGATGAGTCTCCTCGGTGAGCGGGGTGTGCAAAGTGACAATGTCGCTCAGCCGGATCAGTTCATCGAGCGAGACGTAATCGGCAGCGGCCGCCGGAAGAGTGTCATAGGCCACGATGCGACAACCGAAGCCGCGCAGCCGGTCCATGACCGCCGCGCCAATGCGTCCGGTTCCAACGACACCAACGGTCAGATCGCGCAGCTCTTTCCCGCGCACGTCGTTCAGCCTGTAGTCATGAACGTCCGCACGCCTGATCATGGATTTCACATGCCGCACTGCCATCAGCATCAGCATCAACGTGTAATCAGCCACACTGTCGGGCGAATAGGCGACGTTTCCGACGGAGATTCCAACGCTCTCGGCGTATTCCACATCGATGTGGTTGAAGCCGATGCTCCGCGTTGAGATGTACCCGACGCCGGCCTTGCTCAGCGCAAGAAGAGTGGGATTCGTGATGCGAGTCTTATGACCGACGCTGATACATCGGTTACCGAAGGCCAATTCGATGTTGGCTTCGGACACCGGTTCCTCGGTGATGGTCGGCCGCACGCCGAAGCGCGGCGCCATCTCCTGGAACAGAACAGCCTCGTCCTGCCCGCATCCGTAAATCGTGATTCCCGTTGTCGGGACGGTCGAGGAGGACGAGGACGTCAGCAATCGCGTGCGGCGAGCCGCCGTTCGTGTCGGTTCGCTGTAGATCATGCCCTCCAGTCAAGGTAGCGTGGTGTTGCCAGCACGTATGTGGTTTTCGATATGCCGACGGTATGCTACCGGCCGGTAACATGCGGGGCCGTGCGTGTCTTGGTCGTCGAGGAGGCACCCTATACTCACCGACCGGCGCCGCCCTCACCCACCTGCGCCGCCCGAAGGTTGCGAAGCAACCAAGAACAAAGCAACGCTGGTAAATGCGAAACGCACGCACCACGAGGGGTGAGAGCTCCGCCTAGAGGAGACGCGACACCCCCCACGAAGGTTGCGAAGCCCCCGCGAGGCGACGAAGCTCCGCCGAGAACAGGCGGAACCCGCCGAAGGCCGCAAAGGTCGCGAAGCAACCAACCAAAGCCACGCTAGTGAAGCGCAACCCCAACCCAAGCGAACCCGCCCTGCGAAGGACGAAGCTCCGCCTAGGAGAGACGCGGCCCCGGGCGAAGGTTGCGAACCAACCAGCAAAGCTGGTGAAAGCGAAAGCCCACAGCGCTAGCCCAAGAGAAGCACGCCCGGGGCAGGGGACGAAGCCCACCTGGGAGAGGCGGCCCCGGCCGAAGGTTGCAAAGCAACCAAACAAAGCCACGCCGACAAAAGCAAAGCCCCAGCGCCAACCCAAGAGAAGCCCGCCCCACCAGAGACCAAGCCCCGCCAAGAAGAGAGGCGGTCCCTGGCGAAGGCTGCGAAGCAACCAAGCAAAGCTGGTGAAAGCGAAAGCAACAACGCTGGTTCAAAAGAAGCACGCCCCGTGGGGGCGTGGGGGGCTCGGCCCCCCAAAATAATGACGGAGGACCCGGTCCGCGCATTCCGCGGACACAGGTCCCCTGACGACGTGGACCCCAGGGGAGGCCACTACAACACGCGGCGCCTGGTCAGCAAGCTGGAGGCATTGCTCAAGAAGCTGCCTACTGCGTCCGCTCCACCTCGTTCGCCTCGACGAGGTCGGCGACCGGGTACTGCCAAGCAGCTTGACACAGTCCAACTTCAGAAGCTCATCAAGGGCTATCTGGCAGGAGCGACGGTCTACCAGCTCGGTGCGGAGTTCGGGATCGACCGGCGGACGGTTAGCCAGATCCTCCACCGCCACAACGTGCCGATGCGCCGCCGCGGGCTCACCCCTGAACAGATCGACGACGCAGTGCGGCTGTACGAGAGCGGGTGGTCATTGGCCCGGATTGGTGAGCGGATGGCGGTCGACCCGACGACGGTGCATAACCGACTACGAGAACGAGGCGTTCGAACCAGAGGCCCACTTGGCAGAGATCAGGCCTGATGAACAACGATTCGCCCCAATAGAGATCGGTGAAGGTACACCTCCAGCTAGCAGAGCACCCAGGGACCCGTGCGCCCGGTCGAAGTTACCCGCAACGGACCAAAGCACGGCATCACCCAGCGATGTGAAGGAGTACGTGCCTGTGCGGTAGAGGATGGACGCTACCGGTAAACAGGCCAGCACCCAGACAGCCGACACACCCCGCTCGACGCGGTCCACTTTGTGCGCGGTGCTCAGGTGGCGCTCACCGCCGCGAATGCCTCGACGAGCGCGGCTTCCCGGCCGATGGTGTCGTGCGGGCGGAGCAGCATACGCACGTTCTGAATATCGACAGTGGTGTGGAGCCTCGGGTCGACGACGCCGTTGTGGATGAAGACGACATCGCCAGGGCGTAGGACGTGGGTTCGGTCGTCGTCAGCGGCCACCTCGAGCAGTTCGTTGGCGACCTCGTCGGCATGGGAACCGCGGTCCCAGGTCAGGCAGAACCCACCTTGCATCGTCTCCCAGAACCGGAAGTGTTGTGCTCCCTCGAGAATGCCCGGTGCACCGGAGTCGAACAGGGCGACCATCAGTCGGCCGAGCACTTCGTAGTGGTGGGCCGTGCCACGCGGTTCAAGATTCACGCCGGACACAATCACCGCCCTGCAAAGGATCGGGTGGCAGGCGCGCCGATAGATCCACTGGCCGATGCCAACGACCGCCCGACCAGGTGAAACGCGCACCGGCGTGGGCATTTGTCGCTGGCGGACCCAAAGGCGGATGCATGCTGATCCTGACAATGTTTCACGAGTGCTGGTGGCGATCGACGCAATCACTGGCATCGGCAGCCTCGTCGGAACCATTCGGGTGACAGTTGATGGTTGCTTGCTGCTACAGCTCAAGCGCCGCACCATGGTCGTGAGGGCGTGTGACAGCGACGTGAGGGAGCGCATCCATGCAGCAAGCGACCGAGTCAGCAGGTTGGAAATTACTGAAGGACGTCGTCATTCCTGTCGTCATCCCGCTTATCGTCGCATCATGGACCTCGCTTGGAGTCGTAATCACGCTCAGGCAGTCGACAGTTAACACCGCCAGTACGAACGTGTCCCAGATAGCCGACGGACGCTCATTCATTCGAAAGATCTGATGGAATTTGACGCTTACGTCGCGTATAGCCGCAAGTTGGCTCGTCGAGCTCGATTATCGGTTCGACATATTGACCTCCACGACGATAGGACATCCAGGATATCCCCCATGCTTACCGAGGAGATCAGGAGGCTGCCTACTGCTATACCGATAGTCAACGTATTAGAATCCACAGCCACCCCTTTGTGATGTGCGCGTCCGGATGACAACACCGAGAATGCCAGCGTGACACAAGCTCCAACCGATTGGTCACTAGCCGACAACCCGTACGCGATCGCGGCCTCCGAGGCGTACTGGCTCCCGCAGGACGTCGTCCTGACCATCGGCCGCATCCGCGACGGCGACGACAGCCGAATCCCGTTCAGCTCCAGGCAACTTGACGCCCGACACCTTGTCTTCGTGCTCCGGCAGCCGCTCGCCGCCGAACACCTCGAGCAGACAGCATTGCGGGAACTCGACATCGACCCGTCCGTGAGCGCTGGACTTCTCCAAGCCCGGCAACGGTTCGAGGATGCACTGCCGGGCATCAAGCACATGTGCGACGGACTCATGCACTTCGAGGAGTGATCACACGGAGAGGGACGTGGTCCGCAGGAGGAGCAGCGGAAGGCCGGCCAGCTTCTACGCGACGTAGCCCACGACTTCTGGCGCTTCAGCTACGACCCGAATGCCGACACTGTTTCGCTCGGCTCGCAGGTTATCCATGTTGAACTGCTATTGAGTTGCCGCCGAGCTTCCGGGTGGCTGCCCATACTGGTGCCGCCCTCGTACAACGCGGACAAGCGGCGAAGTGGGCCGCACAGCTGGGAGCAGGTCGAAAACGTCAGCACGACCTACAAGGGGCACCGCAGCGAACAAGATACGAACGCGATCTCCGGCGACGGAACCGCGGAGGTACCAGGCGATGGTCGATGGGGGCTACATGTCACAGAGGGCGAGGGAAGTTCAGCAGCTCCCGCGCCCTCTGTGTACTCGTTCTACCTGGGGGTTCCCGCCCATCTAGACAAGCCTTCTTCCGTACGTCAGAAGATCTTCAGCCTCTGTTCCGACCCCTTCGGGTCCCTGATCACCAACTCGTTGCCTTCCCGCATCTCGGCGTCGATGTACTCGTAGATCGTCAAGGCGCGGTTGACGATGTCAACCTTCTTGAACTTGGTTCGTTCTAGAAGTTTGGCGAGCGCAAGGGCGGCCTGTTCGATCAGTACAACATTGACCCGATCTACTACTGCCGGTCCCCGCTCCACACCTGCCTGCCGGTTTCGTGAGGGCACACGTCCTCCACATCATCGATAGTCCACATCCTTCGGATTAATCGTAGGGCACCCGACGGCGCCTCGCATCAGGAAATGTGGTTTTTCTGCAGTCGGCGTGTGTGACATCCGCCGCTCCTTCGGCGTGTCGAGGTGTGCCCCATGTTGCTGTTCTGCCGTCAGCAGGTACGCTACCGCCACCTTGCCCCATCCCGGGGCGAGCCCAGAAGGGAGTCTGACAAGTGATGCAAACCGATCGATGTACCAGCTTTGGCCGATCCACAGCTTGGCTACCGCGCACAGCGCAGCATCGCGCCATCTGCCGCTGGAGCAGCTGACAAGGATCGAGCGCCTCTCAGGCGCCGCACACATCAGCTGTCGTCATCGCGAGCGGAGAGGGCAAGAGCATGCGTCTCCACGCTGGCGATCACGAGTTTGGTCTCGAGCAGAGTGACTGCTCTACGAAACAGACGTAGAGCCTGTTCGGGACGTTGGGAGGGCACATGCCCAACCTTCAGTCACCAAGTCAAGAGCCCGACAACCGAAAGGAAGGTGATAACGAGCAACCGCACCAGGTCGAACCCACGGTGCGTGACGACGGTGAAGCCACCGAACGCGCTGTGGTCAGATTCGAGCGGGAAGACCTAAAGGTGGAGGTCGACATACCGGGTCGACACACGGGAGGGTTGCTCGAGGTTCTTCGTTGGGCGGTCGGGACAATATTGGCCGCGGCTGGCCCCGCACTCACGCTGAACGCCTTGCCGGAAGGCTTCCCGGCGTGGATGTGCTTCACGCTAGTGCTGATCCAGCTGGTCGTTACGGTCTACGTCGTCCGGACGTTTGGCCGTGGAGGCGCACACGGCTCTAAATGAATAAGCTGCAGGTGGGGCATACACCAATTATGCCCCACCTGCAGCTGTGTTACTGGCCGTAATGTGGCCAGGGCCCGTGGTCCAGCGGCCGAAGATCGCGCTCTCACAGTTTCCGCAGCGGCGGTGTCAACGCAACCTCGGTCGGCGGGGCGAAGTGCCGTACCCGATGCCATTAATGCAGTGGACGCAGACGCAGTGCTGCCGGCGATCTGCGAATGGCCAGACTTTCCTTCGCCGGTCACTGCCGGCAACCAGCGAGCAGATCCACGTTGAGCAAGATCGAGGAAGCCGATAGACGCGCTTGACAACGATGTCATCCCGGCTACCTCCTCTGCCGCTGACCTTTAGGACCTACCCTCCGCGCCGACACTGTCGCGCAGTCCCGTGAACCATCGCTCAAGGAACGCTAGATGTTTCCCTGCAGATGCGCATCATACTAACGAGTACATTCGTCGGTTAGGCCATATGGAGTATTATACTGTAGACAGTCCAAGTGAACAACGTAGCGTATTTCCACATCGTGTAGGTGCCGTCGTCGGACGTAATGGGCGAGCGCGAAGAACGCGAGGTCGGAACTCAGCACTAACCTGTCAATAGCGACAGGGTGTCGGGAGAACTCGAACGAGCCCGGCTGAAGCTGATGTCAAGGCTTGTGGCCGAGTCCAGCCCAAACCACAGTGGGACTCGGCAAGGCAGGCGCTACATCCGAACGAGTCGAAAAGGACTCGTCAACGTGCCAGTTGGACGTCCAGCCCGGTTTAACGAGCTCCAGGCCAGCCAGCACCCGAGCAATGTCCTCGTGCGACCGCCAGACCAAGCTGCTGTCAGTCCAGGTGCTGTACATACGCTTCACTTCAGCTAGCCGTTCACAGATGTCAGCTGGCGCTGCGTCCTCAGTGAGGTGTGACAGAGCTATGTAGGAACCCGCTGGCAGTCGTTCCCGGAGTTGGACGACTGAATCCATAAGATCCAACCCGTCTAAATCCCGTCGCTGCTGCACCTGAAGCGCCGTGATCAGTAGCAGGGCCACCGGCTGATTCAGGTCGAGAATCTCCACGTCCTCGACCTGTGCCCACAGTTGCGCAGGCTCTAGGAGATCAGCCTCTACAACAGCGTGGCGCCTCGGATCGCCGTCCCTGTCCAGCAACACCTCTGCGTGCGCAACTGTGATCGGATCGGGTGCGGTGTAGACCACTCGAACATCGGGTTCTCGGCCTGCATCGAAGGCAAGCGCATCGGCCACCTGGTGCGTGTTGTCCCTTGTCAGGACGCCTGACCCAACATCAACGAACTGCTGAACACCCGATTCCACCAGGTAGCGAATCACCCGATTCAAGAACACCTGGTTGGTGCGGGCAATGTCACTCATTAGGGGGGATTTCCGAAGGACTTGATCACCAAAGAATCGATCAATCGCCCAGTTGGTTGTCCCACCAAGGTAGTAGTCGTAGACCCGGAAGATATTTGGTCGGTCGAGATCGATATGCCGCCGAGGCGTTGGATATCTACCGTTTCCAGCCATCAGTTGGGCCTTTCGTGTCATCGTTGAGCAAGCCCAATGCTAGCGGGTACAAGCCTCCTCCTGTACACGCGGTGGCGTAAACTTATCGTTTATGTGACAGGAAGCGGCTGCCAGCCAGCCTCTGCTTGCTTGATGAGATCTTCAAGCCAGGCCCTGGTGTCATCGCGACTGAGCGCAGCTTTCTGCAGCTGGTGCCAGTATTCCTCACGGTCAGCAACCAGCTTGGCTGGGCGGTGGAGGCGGCCTTCAGTAGCAAACTCGGCGTACACGAGGTCTCGTTGACTTCCGTCGAACTTCAGGATCGTGAAGTCAGGGTCAAGCCAGGGAATCGCTGCGGCGTAGATCAGAATCTGGATAGACACATGCTCATGGGATGCCATCAGCCCCAGCAAATGAGTCGCCTGGTCAATCACCAAGGCCGGCTCTAGCCCTCCAGGCAACCGTCGCAGCGACGACTCGCTCAACAAACACCGATACCGCAGCGGCGGCTGCTTCCGAAACATCTCCGTGCGAGCTGCTTTCTCCAGCAACAGAGAACTGGGGTCGTGAAGCATGCCCGCGCATTCGAACTGCTTCAGCACGTACGCGTCAGCCTGAAGTATCCGGGGCAGGCGTTCACTGGCGAGCGCGAGGATCTCGATCGCCTGACCTTCAAGGGCCATCAACCTTGTGTAGGCGGCACTGTAGGCCCAACCTGATGACGCCGTCGGCCCCGAGTAGATGGCCATCGCCTTGATCTCTGCTGCAGCCTCGGGGGGCACGTTACAGACTTCGAGCAGAGCCTCTAGATCCTGCCGTTTAATCTTGATCTTGCCGGTCTCGATCTTGTTAATCTTTCCCTGCGTGCACCCGAGCGCCTCCGCCAGCTGTTGCTGCGTCAAACCCGCCCGCTTACGCACAGCCACGAGCTTGGCCAGAAACTCGGACTGACGCACAGTGGCCTCGTCTGCCACTTGATCTCCCTCATCACCCACTAGGAACCGCAGTCCTGCGAGAGTAGGCGATCAGCGATCGAATCCGTAGTCACCCCTCACGTAACCGAGTGTCGGCCTCTGCCCCAACAGGTGACCTTGACCTCCCTGTTGTGATCGCTGTCGCCAGCAGCACACGTCAGAAAGGCGCGCCACGAGTGCCAATTAAGATGCAACACGGGGCCGGCAAGGTTCTTCGAGTCTCGCACCATGACTCGGCACTGGCCGAGCTTGACCTCGACACAGTTATTGCCCGGGCGGCTACGAGTAGATCGAATCCAACCGTCATGTGGCCCATCAGGCTTACCTTGGCAAAATTTGATCACGTCGCCTCCCCAGACCCGTGTCATTGCCGACGATTAATCCAACCAGATTAATCGAAGCCGCACCACGAGAGTCGACACAAAGTCGCGTGGTTGTCCCTAATCTGTCACGCGGATCGAACAGTTGGATTCAGGACAGCAAGGAGAGGCATGACGGGTGCTGGCTCGATCGATCCGACACAGGCGTGCGACGATCACCTTGTGAAGGCGGCAAGATCAGCTAAACGCTGCCTCCCCCTCCTCCAGGCGCTTCTCGGCTCTCCAGCTGCTCCGCTCGACAAGGTCAGCGACCTGACACAGCCAAGCTGCTTAACGAGCAAGAGCCCCAGAAGCTCATCGAGTTAATTGTCGGAAGCGACCGTCTACAGCTCGGCGAAGAGTCGGCATCGACGTCGGACTTGAGTTCGATCCTCTACCGACATGCGGTACCGATGTTTTTCCGAGAAAACGCACGCTGGGCCCGGGTTCCGACCGCACGTGCTGGCACGATTACAACGTGCTGATGAACACCAGAGCCGTCCGCCAAGGCGGGTTCGGTAGGGCCACGTCAGCGAGCGGGCGACATCAACGCCGTACGGACGCTGCCGGAAGCACACGGCATGGTGATCGACGAAGTCGACGCACGCAGCGACTACGGACGCCGTCTCAACGTGGCTACACCGAGCACGGTGAAGTCACAGGGACCGTCATCGACATCCAGGTCAAAGGAGACCGTCACTTCATCCCAGACGGCAGCTGGGAGTTGCCGGTGCTCCGCGATCCGTCAGTCAACGAGATAGTGGGCTTCGATGTAGGCGACGGTGGAGTCATAAGGCTCCCCCACTGGCTTCAACATGTACCGGCGGAAGACTGCGGCGGTGGCGCGGCGGACGCCACGGTTACGAGCGTCGGCGTTGTCCCATGACTGGGCGAGGGTCCGGGTGACCACCTGGTCAATCTCCTCGGCCAGGTTCCTCTCGGTGATGGTTAAGCCGGCCGGTGCGTGGTCGTGGATGATCCGCGACAGAACACCCACATGGTCGTCGTCCAGGACGACGACCTCGTCAGGGTGCTTCCCGGCATCCACAACGGCGCGGGCGACCCGGAGTGCTTCGGACAAGAACTCCAATGCGTCCTGCGCGTTTTGGACGATCCGGTCCCGGAGCTGCCTGATCCGCTCCGCGAGGGCGGTGTATTTCGCGGACCCTGGTTCGACACCCTCTTCGAGGGAGGCCTTGATGCGGTCCAAGATCTCCGCGGCAGACGGCGTCGCCTTGTCCTCGCTGCTGCCTTTGTTGGGTTTGTGGCGGACGAGGGCCAGCAGCTCTTTGAGGACCGCAATGCCCCGAGCGTCCAAGACGAGAGCTTCCTCCTGAGAAGCAGCCACGGAGAAGGAGTGGACGTGGGCATTGATGATCTCCAGGACCATCGGCCCCAACTCGCCCAGCCGCTCCTTTCTTTCCTCGTCTGAGGACTTCTTGAACAGGGTCGTGTACACGGACCCGAACAGCCCGAAGCCGTCCTGGTATTTAGCGACCCGCTTGTCGGTGTTGATGAGCGGGTATAAGCGGGCCAGGAGCCGGTAATCCTTGGTGAACACCTCGGCGGTGCCGGGGTTGGCGTCCAGGAAGACGTTGATGGCTCGCACAGACTCGTATCCGTGGACCGTGAGGTCCAGGCCGTCCACGTCCGCGAGGAGGTCTTCGATGCGAGCGAAGGTAGTGCGGAACTCGGCGACCAACTCGGATAGGTCGGTGACGAACCCGCCATCCTTGTCGGTTCCATCCGAAGTGGGGTCAACCACGGCCCGCTGGACTTCTTCGGCCAGACCGATGTAGTCCACGATCACGCCGGAAGTCTTCACGAACCCGGTCGGGGACACCCAGGTGCGGTTCGGACGGGTAATCGTCTGGAACAAGGTGTGGGCCTTGAGCGGCTTGTCTAGGTAGAGAACGCCCTCGTTGGGCGCGTCGAACCCAGTCATCAGCTTCGCAGTCACCACCAAGAAGCACAGCGGGTCATCTGGTGTGAGGAACCGCCGCTTCTGCTCTTCCTCCTCAGCCTCCGAGAGCTTGAACTCCCGCATGGCGGGGTCTTCATCCTTGGCGTCTGAGACGCTGATGTTGACTTCGGCGGTGATCCGGTCATGTTTCCCGACCTCGGCGAGCACCTGTGACGCCTCGAAGCTGGCCAGCAGCTCGTTGATCTTGTCCGTGTACGCCACAGCCAGTTCGCGGCTGTAGGCAACGACCTGAGCCTTGAGGCCGTTGCGATAGGCACCGGCCAGGTAATGGTCCACGATGTCTTGGCAGACGGTGTCGATGCGGTCTGGGTTGGCGAACACCGAGGTGAGGCGCCCGAACTTGCGGGACAAGGCCTCACGGTCCGGGTCGTCGAGGTCAAAGTCGTCGGCGAACTGATCGAACTCGGCCTGCAAATCTTGGTCGTTCATCTCGAAGGCGACCGGGCGCGGATCCAGCATGACCGGGACGGTCGCCTCGTCAAGCAGAGACCGGGACACCGAGTACCGGTGTAGCACCCTTCCTGGATCGCTCTCTTCGCCGAAGAGAGCGAAGGTGTCGGTCGCGAGGTTGCGGATGGGGGTGCCGGTCATGCCGAAGAACCTTGCGTGCGGCAAGGCTGCGCGCATCTGCCCGGCCAGAGACTTCGCTTTATCAGACTGGGTGCGGTGCGCCTCGTCGACGAGGACGATGATGTTGTCTCGGGTTGACAGGTTCTTGCCGGCGTCGGCGAACTTGTGGACTGTCGTAGAGATGACACCGCGCACGCCATCGGCCAGCAGGGAACGCAGCTTCTGGCTCGTGGTGGGCTCGTGGAAGTAGGCGTCCCCCATCGCTGAGGTAAACACCCCAGAGGTTTGCCGGACGAGTTGGGTCCGGTCCGAGAGCAGGATGATCGTAGGCGACTCGGTGCGGGTGTCGGCCAGCAGCAGCGAGGCAGCGAACACCATCAGCAGCGTCTTTCCGCTGCCTTGATGGTGCCAGATCAGACCCTTCTTGCCGCCCTCCAAGACGCGCTCGTGGATAAGGTGCGCGGCCTCCATCTGCGGATAGCGGGGCAGGTACTTCTTGTCCGCCCCACCACCGGACGTGTCGAACAAGGCGAAGTTCGCCAGCATGTCCAGGATCGTGGCCGGGTTCATCAGCAGCTCGACGGAGCGCTGGACGTCGGCCTGGCCAGACAGGTTTTCGTCGTCGGTGGTGGATCGGAACGGCTGCCACAGGTTCGTCGGTGCCCCGGCGGCGCCGAACCGCAGCTTCAACCCGTCAGAGGCAACCGCGAAGACATTGGGAGTGAAAAACCACGGATACTCGGTGGCGTACACGTCGTTGATCTCACGGACGGCATCGGTCCACCCGGACTTCGCGGTCGGTGACTTCACCTCGAACACGACCAGAGGCAAGCCGTTGACCCAATACACGAGATCGAACCGGCGAGAGGTGTTACCGGGGACGGTGATGGCAACCTCGTCCGACACGACTAGCGTATTGGCGGTTGGGTGCTCTAAGTCGATGACTTTCAGGGCGTGCCACACGCCATCGGCATCCCGGAACTCCTTACGCCCGCGAAGCAGATGTAACACCTGCTCGTTGGCCCGCACCAGACCCCCCTCAACAGCGTTCACCGCGGCGACGATCTCCTCGACCACGGCGTCCACGTCAAACCCCCCGATCACCCCAGGGTTGAGCCTGACGATGGCATCCCGCAGTTGGCTGGCGACCACCGTCTGCGTCGTCTCACGCGGCAGCGACCTGCCCGCTGTGTAGCCCCAGCTCATCGGGAGGGACCACTGAATTATCAGGTTTTGGAACTCACGCTCCCGAATACCCTTAGCCATCGCTCAGACCCCCTAGCTCGGCAAACTCGACGTCGATGGCGCGGTCGAGCAGCCCAGACAGCAACCGCGCCCGAGCCTGACGGAGCCTGAAGGCCTCTGCACGGATCACAGCAATCTGCCTCTCGATCGCATCCAAGACACCCGCCATCTGCTCCTGCTCAGTTCGGGTCGGGACGGGAAGAGCCACCAACAGGAGCTGGTCGGGATTGAGGCGTTTGCGGCGCTGCACACTCCCGACGACCCGGCTCTGCATCTCCGACCACAGGCGAGATGTCCGGCAGACGTGCTTCATCCACCCCGGTGCGATGTCCTCAGCAAGGGTGAAGGTCGGAAACTCGTTGCTCGCCACGAAACCGTCAAACTCAGCAGGAACCACGGTGATCGGCCCCTCCCAAGCAGTTAGCTTCCGCATAACCACCTGGTTTTCCCGAAGGACGTTCATCGCTGTGTACTCGGTGTCGGCCCCATCGAATGCACCTTTGTCAACAAGGCCCTTGCCAGCGTTGAGGACTCCAGCGAGGTGGTAGGTCGCTCCCGCTTCCATCGGAATCCGTACGACGTCGAGGTGCATCACGTCGCCAAGGAACCGGGACTCCGCCTTGGTGCCCTCCGCGGTGCACCAGAGCAGAGACGTTGCCGCCCGATACACAGCCTCCAACGCCCCTGCTTCGTTATCGAGTGCCGTGGTCTGATCGTCGACCGCGCCGACAACCTCGACAATTCTCTTTTGCACGTTTGTAGGGGGTACAGGAATCTGGATCATTCCCAGATTCGCGCCAGAGATCCGCACAACTTTCGTCTCGGATACGTACTTGATCTTCTGCGAATGGAACAGCGATGACGCGAAGAAGTACGAGACGTACGCAGGATCGAGTCCGTGACGGAAGATGTAGCAGTCATCATGGACCGCAACGTCGTCGTCCCCCAGCCATGCGACCGCCTTCCCAACGTCAAGCACGTTCTCACTGGTCGCAGCGATGACCAGATCTCCGGGGTGAGCAAGGCGCATTCGTGCACGGGAATCCTCGGCCAGGAATGTAAGGGGGTCCCTTGCGATAGCCCCAAAGTCAGTGTGAATCTGCGCGTAGTGTATGCAGCCGAGCCCGGACTCCACGTAGTCGTTCTTGGTAAAACGCCGACCGCGGATCACCTCTCCAACTTCACAGAGCGCCTTCTGGGGCCACCCCGATTGCTCACTCATCGAAGCCCTCGATTCCCGCGGACGCGAGGACCGCGAGCATGCGCTGCTCGGCCTTCTGCCGTTCGGCGCGGGCGACGTTGTAGGCGTCGATGAGGGTGCCGAGGTCTTCCTGCTCTGCAGCGGCATGTTTGATATACCTGCCGATGTTGAGGTCGTACCCATTCGCCACGATCTCCGACAGCGGAGCAAATCGTGCGGCCAAGCCGCCATTGCCGTCAGGGTCGACCGGATTGCCATCGGTATCGAAGCTGGAGTGGTAGGCGGTCACCACGTCAGCGATGTCACCGTCGGTGAGGATGTTTCGATTGGTGGCCTTAGCGAAGCGTGTGGAGGCGTCGATGAACAGCACGCCATTCTGCCGTTCAGGGGCCTTGGTACCGGAGGCACGGAAAACCAGGACGCAGGTCGGGATGGTGGTGTTATAAAAAAGGTTGGGCGGCAGCCCGATAACGGCCTCGAGAAGGTCGTCGTCCAGGACACGCCGACGGATCGCCTCTTCTTCGCGTCCGCGGAAGAGGACGCCGTGGGGCAGGACGACACCGGCGCGGCCCTTCTTCGCGTCCATGCTGGCGATCATGTGCTGCACGAACGCCCAGTCGGCCGACTTCGTCGGCGCGGTGCCCCCGATGGCGCGGGTGTCTTTGGTCCACGGCTTCCACTTCAGGCTGTAGGGCGGGTTAGCGACGATCACATCGAACTGTGCGATGGATCCGTCCGCCTTCTTGAAACGCGGGTCCTTCAGCGTATCGCCAACCTCGACGTGGAACTGGGTGAGGTTGTGCATGAAGAGGTTCATGCGTGCCACACCCGCGGTGTCCTGTACGGCCTCCTGCCCGTACAGCTTAAGCGTGTAGCCACGCCCGCCGCGGGCTTTCAGGAGGTTCGCGGAGGCGATGAGCATGCCGCCCGACCCACAGGTCGGGTCGTACACCGACTCGAAGTTCTTGGGGTCCAGGACCTCGACGATCAGTTCGACGACCTCGCGCGGGGTGAAAAACTGGCCGGCGCGGGTGCCGGATCCGTCGGAGAACCGCTTCAAGAGGTACTCGTACGCGCCACCGAGCACGTCGTGGGACACGTTGCCTTCGTGCATCTTCGGGGTGCGGTTCATTGCCTGCATGACCGCTGCCAAAACTTCCCTTGACAACACCTCTTCGGAGGTCCAAGTCATGGACCCGAACAGGCGAGAGAACTTGTCGGGATTGGCCGTCTCAATGGCCTGAAGCGAGGCCCGGACTCGCGCGCCGAGGCCGGGCTGGGTGATGGTGGCGAGGATGGACGTCCAGGAGGCGCGACGCTCCCGGACGGTGCCGGGGTAGATGAACGGGATCTCGAAAGACTGGTAGTCGCGGTACTCGATCTCGTGGGCTTCCTCGGCGGAGAGGTCATCCAGGCCCTCGTTGTCGGCCAGAAACTGCTCGTGCTGGTGCTCCCATGTGTCCGACAGGTACTTCCAGAACATGAGCGGAAAGACCACCGAGGAGTATTGCGCTTCGGGCATCGCCACGCGCAGCTCGTCGGCGGCGTCCCACAACCGGTTCTCGATCTCCTGCTGGGTCACTGCCATCAGTCGGGGTGTCCTCGCTCGTCAGTGGGTGGCGACCCGAAGGCCGTGGTGTCCTGCCGGTCACCCTATTTCGGGCGTGCCCGGCATCTGCACGCCGGGCGTGTCCTGCCGGTTGAACACACGCGTGGCATCGCATTCCTGTGCGGACGACTCACCACGATGTCCCTCCCCAGAACCACGAAATACGGCAAACGGCTTAAACAAACGACGCGGCCAGCAGTGGTCAGAGGAGTACCGGGTCTTCCTCGGCGACGAGCACGTAGAAGGCGCAAATGCCAGCCTCCTGCTCAGCCTGCAAGACGTTGTATCGGTCGGTGAACTGGGCGAGGAAGTCGTCGCCGCGGTCACAAACCGAGGCCGCGAAGTATGCCCGGTTCGCCAGCTCGAAGGCCTGGACCGCCGGGGCATGACCGGCGTGCAGCCACGTCAGCTCGGGCATCGCCTGACCTTACCCAGGTAGTACGCCGAGGCCACCCGATTCTGCCAGCGGCAGACACAACTTGACTGTCGCAGGTCTGCACACCTCCCCAAGCCCAAGACGCATAACGATCTACAACTGACTGGAGTACCAGAACGCAAGGGGCCGAAGGCATCGATGCTGCGCTCTTCTTCGCTGCACTGGCGTTCCTCGCGGGATTCGGCGAGTGATGCGCACAGGACGCCATCGTCCACAGCGCCTCGACGTTCGGCACAAACGCTGGCGAGGGCGCGCCGACCGCCAGGGTCCGGTGGCACCAGCCAGTCCAGTCATCGCGTCCGCAGAACCGATCTGCAACGTGAAGATGTTCCATTGGATGTTCGTCCGCCGCTCAATCTCAGTACATAGCATGGTGTACTCAGCAAATAGAGTCGGAGTGTCGCCGCCAGCGGCGGAAGCGTGGCGTTGTAGCTCCACACGGGAATCATGCCCTGGGTGGTGAAGGCACAAGCCCCGTTGTCGACTTGACGGGCGAGGCGCATCCGTTTGACAACGTGCCAGCGCTGAACGTGGGGCAACGCTCCTCGATGGCGCGAAGCCACAGAGCTTGCCACCAAGATCATTCTCCTCAGACGCGGGTCGGCAAGCTTGAGCGCGACACGCCGGGGTAGATGTTTCACTCCCTAGATTTAGGTCGCGTATCGTCAACCTGAACATGTACTGGAGGGTTGATGTTGTATGAAGCACGGCCGGGTACTCCTGGCGAAAGTCGCCTTGAGGCACTCGGACTCGACATTCCCACGATTCACGAAGTCCTGCACTACGGCGATGCCGAGCAGGCGACTTATACAGTGCTTGACGCTCCAGGCGCTGGCGAATACGCCAGGTGGTCGAGACACGTCCGACGGTTGAGCGAGCGCCTGATCCCCCGTGGTTGGGAGCGCATCAACCCCGACAATCAGCCAACCCTGGTGCATCCAGATCGACGGCACTGTGTCGTGGTCGCGAGTGGTACCGGCGCCACCGGACGTCACTACGCGGCACCAACGACAAAGAACCCGAAGGGGCGAACTATCCAAGCGGCTGTCCAGTCGAACGCCGCTCTCGCGCTGTTGGCGCTCCACGACGTGGCACCAGAGCTGGCCAGTCTACGCGAGACCTGGATGCTGCTCACCTTCGTCAACATCGACGGGCAGATTCAGTCAGAGGTGAGTCTGCCCAACGCCATGGAGGGCGAGCAGATCTCCTCATGGAGGGACCGCATCCTCATCCCAACGCTTGACCCATCCGTGGGTCCTGATCATGCCAACGAGGAACCACCTGACTATGATTTCGACATCGTTCGTAAGTGATCTCGTCTGGGGAGGGCAGCCGTGTTCGTGCCCTCAAGGCTCACAGCCGCACGCAAGCGCCGGGGCACTTCCATTGCGGCGCTCAGCACATCCAGTGGCATCAGCAAGGCGAGCATCTCCGCCTACGAGAACGACAAGAAAGTCCCGTCACAACAGACACTGAACCAGCTAGCACACACGCTGCGGGTGCCAGCCGCGTACTTCTCGCGACCGCCGTTGGACGAGGTACCTC
The DNA here is from genome assembly GCF_900176515.1 of Kibdelosporangium aridum. Lineage (GTDB taxonomy): Bacteria > Actinomycetota > Actinomycetes > Mycobacteriales > Pseudonocardiaceae > Kibdelosporangium > Kibdelosporangium aridum. The sequence goes on along the minus strand of NZ_FWXV01000004.1, from coordinate 258,046 downwards.
TACCGGCGGTCAGCTTCCGTGCACCCAGCAAGATGACAGCGCGCAGCCGAGACACAGCGTTGCAGCTCGCAAGCCATGCCACCGAGTTGCGTCAGTGGATTGATGCACATTACGAGGTGCCGAGTGTGGACGTACCAACGCTGCACAAGTACGTCGGCACCAGTGCGGCCGCCGAGGCTGCAGCCGTCGTGAGAGCGAAGTGGGGCCTTGGCGAGGCACCGCTCGGTAACCTCATACACCTGCTTGAGCTACATGGGATCGCTGTGTTCTCAGCCAAGGCAGACGATGGCGTGTTTGATGCCTTCTCGTTTCGCGCGGAGGACCGACCGTACGTACTGCTGAACACAGCGAAGTCGGCCGAGCGAAGCCGTTTCGACGCTGCCCACGAACTCGGCCACCTGGTGCTACACAGCGAAGCAACGACTCCTACGGGCGTCGACGCTGAGCGCGAGGCAGACGCATTCGCCTCGGCCTTCCTGATGCCCGAAGCTGACGTCAGGGCACACTTCTCCACCAATCCCCCTCTCGATCAAATACTTCTCAAGAAGCGCCGGTGGCGAGTGTCAGCGATAGCCCTTGCGTACCGACTCCACGACCTTGGACTTCTCAGCGAGTGGCTCTACCACACCACCTGCGTCAACTTGTCGCGGTTGGGATATCGATCCGGTGAGCCAGACGGTATTGAGCGAGAGTCTTCCCGGCTATTGAACCAAGTCATGACAGATCTGTGGTCGCGGCGCCGCGGGTTTGAACAGCTTTGCCAGGAATTAGCTGTCGAGAGTCACGACATTAACGATCTAGTCTTCAACCTAGCACCAGTCGCCATCAGTGGCGACCGTCATCAATCGCCGCCGGTTCGCCCTAGCCTACAAGTCGTCACCTAAGATAAGATGCTTAATGCAATCGTTGCTCTTCGCCGGAGCCTTCTTCAGGTGGTTTTGCCGCATTCCGAGCCGCGTCAGGAGTTCTGATCGCATTTTGCTTGGAGCCAGTTTCATGTCGGCCATTGAATCGGGTCTCAGAGTCGTCAAGAGCAAGTTGGCCGTCTTGCACCACTGAAACTTCAGCTTTCGTTCCAGATGCATCCCGCCTAGAGCTAGCAGATCCACCAGTTGCGTCAACTGGAGGTTCCTCGGCAAGAAGGTACGCACGTGCACGTGCGCGAAAGCCGCCGTCAAGATTACAAGCCGCGACCAAGAACCCACAAACATCGGCGACCAGCTTCGCAGCCACGGGGTCAAACTGGTCCCGCCCAAATGCTTTGATGAGGGATATTCGCTGCCTTGCCGCCGCGAATGCAGTCGCCAACTCCACATAACGGAGCGCTGTCTGCATCTGCCCTGGGCGTCGCAGTAGCCGCACTACAAGCTCCCGGAGTTGACTATAGTACGGCGGCAGATGGTTGAGGTCCTTCGCATCCTCCGGACCTACGCTCTGCAGAAGCCTGGCTGTTTGCTGTTTTTCATATAGATTAGTTGGCCCTCCAAAGATATATTCCTGCAAGCCACGGTCTGGATCGCCCAAGAAGGCGCTTCGAACATGTGCTGTTAGCCGAATTAGGCTCAGAAGATATAGCCAGCTTAAATCCAGGAAGAGCGCGACGTGAATTGGATTCCGAGGGTCAAGATGTGAGCGCGCACCGGCAACGTGGGCCACGAGCTGCATTGGATTGCGATGTTGCTCGTAGACCCAATAGTCAAACTGCCTGTAGTCAAGCAGACGCTTTAGCCGACGATCGAGATCATTGAAAGCCGCGAGATGGTCTGCCACCTTTGAACGATCAAACAAGATGGCCAAGGCGCTTGATTCATCCTGAACAGGTGGACCATGGTGATCCTGCATACGAGCGAGGTCTGGGCTTGGCAGAACGGTCACGCCGAGCCGGGTAGCAAGCTGCCGAGCGGCGTCGGTGACATCGTGCTCGCGCACAAGGTACGCATGATCGGCGCCGAAAAGGTCAGCGACGCCCCTCAGCCAGAAAACCCGCGACGTGCTGTCGCGCCGAGTGGTTTTGCAGTCCGCTATTTCCACAGACAGGTTGTAGCTTCCAGTTACTCCGATACCAAGGACATCAAGGTCAGTGTAGGTTTCAGGCGCCTTGCGGCGACGCCCAGTGTCGGCCGGTGGAGAAAACCCTCTGAGCTCCACATCGAGCCGCGTACTGAGGCCCATGCTCCAAAATAGGCGCCGAGCCCCAACTTTCAATCCCAGATCAAGTTCGCTCACAGCTCCGCCCTGCCCATCGCCGCCTCGAAGACCTTATTGAAGTGCTTCGAGTCAGTCATGGCCAGTTTTCTTGTCCTGTTCATCGTCTGCAACGGCGCCACGTAACCCTTTCCAAGATCCAGTGCACTGCGGGCCTGCGCGTCGTCGATTCGGCGTTGAAGCGCCTCGCCGTGAGTAATGAGATCCCTGGCCAGGTTCAGCGCCTCCCTATTGTCCTCACTGTCGATAAAGGTGGGCACAACCCACTTGCCTCCTGGCATTGGGTCAGGCCCAAAGGTGATGAGCCCCGCCTTATGCATGAGGTCGTACTGGCGTTTGTGGTCCTCATGCGGGTTGAGGAAACCGCGGTTACGGTCGAGCAGCTTGTCGATAGCATTGACCAAGCCAGCCGGGGTAAGGCTCGAGTATCCACCAAAATGCTGAGCACAACGAAGACATGCGAGCACAGCCAAAGCCTTGTCGAGGACAGGTTTTCGAGCCACGAGCAACCTTTGGTCCGGCACGTACGGCAGGGCGGCAAATGGCTGCGAACTCCCTTGGGGAAGTTGCACCGATGGAGCCATGATAAGGCCACGAGCGACAGCGTCGGTCAGAAGCGGAAACTGCTGCTGGTTAATTGGAAGACCTTGCTGCTCGCGAAGAGCCGCGAACTCAGCGGCAAGCCGATCAGTGCCATGCTCAAGGACAAGGTCACCGAAAAGCTGCGGGTTCTCGAATCCAAAGAATGGCGAGTATGCCAGGTCGCCGTCTATGGTGCGTATAAGTTGAACAAGGCCGGTCTTATTGCCCAAGTCCATAAGATTTGGAAGGTCTGAGCGGTCAAGGCCGAGCGAGTGCTCCAAATCTTCCACCGGTCGAGGCGCAGCCGAGAGACCGTCTACCACGAGAATCAACTGCTGCTCAAGCTCTGTCGGTTGCCTCTCTGACCAAGAGATCCCGAGTGACCCGTACAGGTCATCGTAGTAAGGCACTGTTTCGGTGAACGAGAGAATCTTCCGGCCTTGGCGCTGAACTCCCTGTACGAACCCTACCTCCTCCAAGACTTCGACGACGTCGTTGAAAGCCAACATGTCGACATCGAGCTGAGCTGCCGCCACCATCGCAAGTGACTGAGCGTCCGTCACCACGTCCCGTCCACGTATGAGGCCAGCGAGCGTGGCGGCCATGCCAACCACCCGGGTATCAGCCAGCGGCTGCAGAAGCGGTGAGTTCGGGTCGACGTTACGCAGGCCAGAATGCACATCCTGACAGCGCAAGCCTTGCTGGAACTGGTCCATCACTTTGACCCACCCCTAACCGATGCTGACCTGCATTACGGTGGTGCGGACAGCATATCGGGCGAGCCATAGCGATTATTACGAACAGCCTATGGCGCTTCCGCTAGCCACAACTGTGAGCGATTGCCCTGATGGCGCGGCCAACGGTTGCCATGTCGCGAGTGAGGTGCGACGTCGGCGTTGGTTGCCGTACCGGATTTCTCCAAGTAGTCGGATGGTCTTGGGGAAGGCCAGGCTGACGGTTACATCCACAACCGGATCTGGTGGCGCCAGTATTAGGTGGCTCAAACAAAGAACTACTTACGCTTGCCTGCATGGGCGGCCTCGAACGCCTCAATCACGTTGCTCGGGATCCGGCCGCGGTCAGATAGCTCGTAGCCGTTCTGGCGGGCCCAGTCGCGGATGGCTTTGGTCTGCTCGCGGTTGGCGGCCGGTGCCACAGCCTTCGGGGATGTTCCGCGCTTGACGCGGCCGCCGGTGCGGCGGGCGTGGTCCACGAAGTCGCTGAGCTGGTTACGCAGCTTCGCGGCGTTGTTGGCTGTCAGGTCGATCTCGTACGTCACGCCGTCGAGTCCAAAGGTGACGGTGGTGATGTCGTCAGACGACGTGCCGTCAAGGTCATCGACGAGTTGGACAAGGACTTTCTGCGCCATGGCGTGTTGCTTCCTCTTGTTCGGTTCTACGGAGTAACACTCAGGACTGAGCGTGGATACGTCAGAGAGCATAGGTTCCGGCCCGACGATTGATCTCCAGTGGCTTGCCTCGGCGTGGTGTGAAAGGACTGCTACGTGGCACCCAGCGCGGCGGATTACTTTAGGCAGCACCAGGTGCTCGACCGCTTGGTGATGGGTGAGGAGCGTCCGCGGTCCATTGAGGATCTGCGTCGTTATTTCCGCGAGGATGGGCCTGTCGCCGAGCTGGTCACGGGTCGGCGGGTTCGAGCGGGTGGCTGGCTGCGGTGATGCCCTCGCCGTCGCAAACGAGATAACCTCGGGCGACGTCCTGGCACTGACGTTCCTCGACATCAGGACCGGACTGCCCGAGTTGGCGCTCGCTGTGTTAGAGACGCACGCCGAGCGGATCGCCAAGTTGCTGGAGCAGATTCCGGGGGATGTAGCCATGCATGAGGCCGAGTGGTTGCACTTCGCTCCTGACTCGCCGGCCACGGAACTGTGGGAGTTGCTCCGCACATGTGCGGGCGCGGATCACTGGGGTGACAGCCAACAAGTTGTTGGCCCGGAAGCGTCCTCACCTGCTGCCGATTTAGACAGACAGGTCCGCGGGGTGCTCGGCCGGCCGCGAGGCTTCTGGCTTGTCTGTGGAGTTGGTTCCAGGCTGACAGCAATCACGCTGCCGCGCTCCAGGAGCTGCGCGCCGAGGTGAGCGGGATTGAAGACATCAGCTTGCTGCGGTGTCCGGACGTGGTGCTATGGATGCGCCAACGACCGCACAACCACAGCGAGAACGAGATTTGTCCTACTGATGGGTGATCAAGTATGGCGCGACATGCCGCTCCAATCTTCGTCACGATGGGAGACGGTCCCTGTGCGTCAATGCTGCTGAGACACTGTTGATCGCGTTCAACATTGCCCACGCCCAGGGGCCATAGGCAGCAGCCCGCACCAGTCCACCAGTTGGCCCTCTGCGTTGTTACCCCAAACGGGGGATATTGCCTACACTGGGCTCAAGGCTCCGCTGCTCCAAGAGGGTGACGTCCATTGAGATCCAGAACTACGTCTGGTCATGGCGTTTACTCCTTGCAGGTTTACTGCATCGCAGATCAGGTGCTGTTCATGCCGCTTGTTGTATTTGCACTGAGCGCCACGGACGATGTAACGGCACCTCTTCGTGTGGTGACATGCCGATCGGTAAACGTACGAACAGCTACCGGGGAGGGCACATGCGCCAGCGAGAGCGTTCCGCAGCAGTCGATAAAGATCATTTACAGTGTCGATCCGTCGCTCCATCAGTCAACGCCTGACGGGGGGACAGCAGTGGTTCGTAGGCCGCTGATCTTTATCGAGGCGCTTCTTATTGTTGCGACCGTGACAGTCTTTGTTGTTCAGCCTTTTGGCATTTCCGCCGCACTTGGTTGGATTTCCCTTGGTGTTTGCGGCGCCGTATTTATCCTAAACTTTTACGTGCCGCACGAATGGGGATCTAGGCTTAAGGACACTGCGCTCGGCCGTGCCGCACCGGAAGACGTGGATAACGCAGCCATCGTACGGGCAGAGCAGTATGTCGACGAAACTTACCCGCTGGCTTCTGTCGACTACTTCTGCAGAATGCTTACGCATCTGCCATCGTACCTCGCTAGAGTAGACGAGCGGTTTGAACTAGATGGTCGAACGGCTGTTGTTCAGACAAGGCTTATTTACCGTCGGATCAGCACTGCAAAGAGTAGAGTACTTGAAACTACGCTTAAGGCGCGAACCTCCGGTAACGAAGGAACGCAAAGCAGCCAGGAAACAGTTCCCGAACCTGCGACCGTTTTGGTTCCACTTGTTTCCATAAAGAAGGGCCTCTTATTCGATCGCTTCGAGGCTTTCGACGAATCCGGCAAGAACCTGGCGACGCTGACGCAATGGGAAGTTCGCGGACTTTTGATGGTGACACTACGAGCGCTCTTTATCCAAGCACTCGTTCCGGACGCTAAACGCTCTCTGACTAAGGATGATCGGCATGTGTTGCTTAACGTGGCCAAGTTCACCGTTTGCGCCACCCGAGGCCGAGACCGCGTTCTAGCGCAGCGCCGAAGAGCAAAAGCCCTTCGATTGATCGACAACCTTTCGGAAGATCGTTTTGACACCCAGAAGAAAGCCAGCATTAGAAGCTTCTGTGAATCATTGTCAGATGACTACCTGATCGTTGTCGAGCTTCCGATGCCCACCAAAGAAAATTTTGCCGTTTCTTATAGGCACGTCGTCACGGCTGCTGAAGTTAGCATCGGCCCCGAGCAACGTGCTCGGGCAAAGCATGGCTTGCTGCCCGTCGTCGTTGATGCGCCGATGACCTGGGCGCTCCGACCTGACAGTTATCATTTTGAACTGGTCGCGCCTCCCGGTCAGTACGTGTACGACCACCACTTAGAACGACTCGAGAGTAATAAACACCTCACTCAACAGGATTTTTGCCCTGGCGGGGTGCAACAGTATGTTCGTTTGCATCACGAACAGGGCCGGAGTCAAGCTCACTTGTACATCCGAAAGGTGCGCTATCCGACCAGCGAAACTGGCCAGGTGCCTGACTTCAAGTCGATCATACGTTTTCGGGAAATACCTCCAGGCGCTCTCGGGAGTGCGGTAACGGTTGCACTGGTTACCGCACTGTTAATTTCCTTCTATACCTTCTTCTACAGCGGGCGCCCGATGCCGCCGTCGATCCCGGCTCAAGCCATCCTGACGCTCCTCCTTGCACTCCCAGCATTTCTAGCAGGCGGCTTGGGCCGCAGCATCACTTCCGACGCATTGGCCCGAACATCGCTGTTCACTTTTTACGGGCTCTGGACGATCGTGATGACCTCTCTGCTAGGCGTCGGTTTGTTTCTCGCCGACGTCAACAAGCATCAGTTTCTGAACTACCACTTCCCATTGTTTGGTCATATGCAGACGGCCAACACGCTATGGACGATTCTCGCTATGGCAAGCTTTGCGATGTATCTAATGCTACGGAAGGAGAAATCCGATCAACGCCGATACTATCTTAGGATCACAAAGCGAGCAGCTATTGCACGCAAGCAGGTATAATTTATACTGAGGAGGTAGCAAATGTCAAATGCAAAGTCGGAAGATGCCATAAGCGGCCAGGCCGCTAAAAGCAAGGAAGGGGGCGGTATTAGCGCGGAAAATCTTAGGTTCCCAAAAGAACAACGTTGGATGGATGGCCGCCAGGTGTTTGTACGTCCTGAAAGTCGAGCGAGTACCACAGCGAAACGAGATATTATTGGCACCGAGGAGGAGCGTGATGCCGTTACCGAAGCGCACGTTATTTCGAGTCTAGCCCGTCGAGCAATGACAGTGGATGAGATTGAAGAAGAGATCAAGATGTTCGACGAACTCGATGAAAAGAATCCACTCGTTCAGTGAGCGTGGCTTAACCGGCGCACCTGCAATGGATGCAGGGTGGACGGTCACAGCCGTACAACGACCATCCCGTCAACCAATTCGGTCAACCAGGCCGGCGGATTTTGCCCGTGTTCTACATCAAGGACGTACTGCGGCGCTCGGGTGCGGAGCCCTCGGAAAACGAACGGCCAGTAAGGCTGATTGAAGTGCCCACTGTCCTCGGGAAGCTTGCGGAAGACCGGCCCAGAGTCGCACCAGCCGTTGCCACGGCGAACTGCGCCGTTCGCATACGTGACACCTGCTCGAAGACTACGCGACAAACGTGCCTGGCTCCTTGCTGCGGATACAGCAGGACCTTCTGCAACTCGACGTCGACCTCCGACAGATGCAGGTCAAGGATCCTTCCAGGGATTTCGCTGGGGGTCTACCAATGACTCCAGGCGAGACGCCCAAGCCAGGTGATCAATTTCGGTGCCTGCCGCCGGAGATCCGATTGCGAGCTGGTTAGCGACCAACCCGGCGACGATAGAAACCGACAGCCGGTCGCACCGGTCACATTCATTCTCCTGATGTGCGGACCCGCATGTTCGCTGCGCCGCGGCGAACGTCGTGACTGACGCGACGAGCTGTCGAAGAGAACTTCGCTCCAGCGTTCCGCCAAACGAGCATCTGTCAACTATTGGCTACTCGCGTCGTCCCAGGACTGGACGCCGTCAACGCGTTAGCGAGATCCGGCGTCCGTCCTCCCCGGACACAACAGGTCGACTCTCATCTCCTCCGGCATCAACCACATGTCACGGAGCGGCGTCAGTCGCGCAACGTATCTGACCGCAGTTACCGCGCGTGAAACACGTATTTGACCTGTGCAGATACGGAGGCACAGGGGCTGAGCGGTTAGGAGCAGCGCCATGATCGAACTCCGCACACTCGCTGACTTCGTCTGGTTGTACATCGTCGTTTTCGTGCTTGGCGCCTTTGGCGGCCTGATCTTCGAGTTGAACAGGGATGGCCTCGGACAGCTGGAACGACCACGATCTCTCCAACGTCGCCACGACACCGGCTGGGTGGCGAACGTCCTCATTGGCGCTGCTGCCGCCATGGCCGCCCTGTACCTGTTTCCGCCAAAAGAGACGGTAGTAACCAATGGCGGTGTGACGACATCCACGCTGCAGTACCACGTGGTTGCGGTCATCGGTCTGTCCATCATCATCGGCTCGGCCGGCGGAGCGTTCCTCGCCGCTTTCCAAGCCAGGGCGCTGGCTTTGCTTAAGGCGCAGGAGGCAGAGGCAACCAAGAACGTCGCGACCGGCGCAGTGAACGAGCTGGCGAAAGGAATCACGGACAACCTGCCCAAGAACCAGCTCCAGAGCATGGCCAAGGCAGCGAACCAGGCCATTCGCAATGTCGGCAGCAACGGAAACGGCAACCCCGCTCCTGGCGACATGTAACTGTTCCGCCCGAGCACCCGCGTGCCACCGACAGAGGAGGTCGTCACCCTGTTCTCTCCAACCCTGCAAAGCTCGGTCGACAAGTTCGGCCGCTCCCTTGAAGTCTCACAGCGCCTGGCCAACTTGCACCCGCGGAAGGCCGGCGGATCAGGCGACTACGCGGCGCTGGCACCAGCCGTCACCCTCGCAGTCATCGCAGCCTTCGAAGGCTTCGTTGAGGACTTCCTGGCGACGGCCCTCTACCTCCAGGGGCACGGCCTGCCGCAGATCGCCCAGAAGGTCAACATCAACAACCCCACGGTGGCGCGGTTCAACAAACTGCTGGTGGCTGACATCCCAGGCGTGCAGAGCGCCATTGGTCAGGGCTTCACCCTCCGCGTCTTCAACATTCCAGCAGTCGGCAAAACGCCGACCACCGAAACGATCGACTGGAAGGAAGCGGCCGACCGGGCCGATGGCTGGATGGAGGTCCGCCACTGCCTGACTCACGGCTTGGTCAGCGGATGACGCAGCGAGGTCTGGCCTGCACCACTCAGTGTCCGAACGGCCAGTAGTGTCCTCAAGCCCAAAGCTGGTGGGAAACACTCCATCGGCCTCACAGGCGCCCTCTCGTGTGCCCGTATCTATCGACACGGCGCTGAGCACCTGGCGTCACTCGCTGCGGCAGAGCTGGGAGAAAAGCTCATGTGGGACAAGGTCCCGACGTTTCCCCTGCAGAAGGCCGCGGAGTAGCCAAGACGGCAATCGGTTGGCCGTCGAGCGCTACGCGGCACCTAGTGCCGTCGACCGTCCGTTGGCTCCTCGGGCCCGAAGGGACTCCAGCCATCCAGATACGGCTCCAAATCTTGTTCCCGGAATTCTGGCGCTTCCGGCATCGTCGGCAGTGTCCGGAGTGGATCGATGGCTGCGGCGTACCGACGCGCCCAGATGAGCCATTGCCGAGCTTCCGCCGCTTGATCGTCGTCGCCAGCATCACGGATCTTGAGCTCGAGTGCGTCGCAGTACGCCTGAATGTCGTGCATCTGTTGCCAGGCACGAACTTGGTCATCGAGATGGCTGGCGTAGTAGGCCTCAGTTGCACGCCGATGAGCACGTTCCATGGCGACTTCCCACTGTCGCCTGCGTTCGGCTTGCTGCCGTTCGACTTCGAGTTGATGTTGCCGGTCTTCGACTGCACGGGTTTCGAGCTCGTCGAGGATCGCGCCGATGCGATCGTCGATGGTGACGCGCTTGCGGTCGTACCAGTTGTATTGCCGACCTGGGGATCGGTACGGCAGTGAGACGACGAGCCGCCGCCAGCGGTCGTCGACCTCCGTGTCCGGGCTCTCCTGTGTGATGGTGACGGTGTAGTCAAAGCCGTCGATAACGATGTTGAGTTCACCATCACGGCGGAAGTGCGTCATGCGGCCGGGATGCTCCCGGTCCGAGTGCGTATAGCGGTAGTGCTCGGGCACCGGCTCTTCGCGCACCTCGTACCCGCGGCGAACGGCTTCTCGGGTCAGACCATGCAGGAAAAGCAGACTCCGGCGCCGCACACTGCAGGGCATGGCAAGCCGACCGCGGTCATTCTGCAGGGCGGCGACAACGGGATGGAGCGAGCGCAACTCGGTGGGCATGGGGACGACGGGAAGACCATCCCGCATGTGCTTGGTGTTCGGATGCCGGCCGCTGTAGAGCACAATCTCCAGCACAGTGCCGCGTCGTCGTTGCTTCATCTCGATGTACCTGCCCGGAGGCACCAAGCCGTTGCGCTTGGCGAAGTCGATGACCCGTCGAAGCTTGGCGACTTCGTCCTCGGTCACATTCTCAAGGACGATCCGCGAGTGGATGGCGAGTTCGGCGACGAGCTGCTTGGCGGCGGCTTGCCGTTCGCGGATGATCCGCGCGGTGGTGTGAGGCGGCGGGTGCTTAGTCGCGGCTCCGTTGGCGACAGCTGATTTCTTGGACTTAGTAACCGGAATCGCCTGCGGCGTGGTGGTCGGCCTGGTGACCACGGCAGCGAGCTTTGGTGCAGCGGGATGATCCGGATGGCAGCCGTGGTCAAGGTAGAAGGCGCCAGCTGCAGTGAGCGTGACGCGCCAACCGTCGCGTTTACTGATGGCGACTAGGCCGCGGTCGCGAAGAGCGCCAGCGGAACGGCGAGCGGGACCGTCAGAATCATAGAGATCATCGCCTGCAGCGATGCGCTGGAGGACGGCGAGCTGACGGTGGTTAAGGGGATCCCATCGGCGCACGGTAGCCAGTGGACATCGAACTGGTGGAAACGTAAATGGGTCCCCGCGGCAGTCATCCATTCGAGGCCAACGTGTCGGACCCCACTCATCTCCACTGTGGAGTGAACTTTTAGGACGGAGGAAGAACGCGTCGTACCTTGGAGTCGCAAGATTGGGGGCATCATGTCCGAGCAACCACGCCGCACCCGGTCGCGGCGTACGGAGGTGACAGTGCACCTCCCTCCAGATCCACCGGTGCTAACACCTGCAGCCGCGCGGATCTTGTTGGAGCTACTTTGTGAACTCGCGACAGAGCGTGGGTTCAGGTTCTCAGACGGCACCACTCCCCTGGAGCGCCTGCGTGGTCAGTCAACGAACGCTGGCACTGGGTGACGTCAGTTCAGCACTCTGGGTCACGCTGCATCGTCAATTGGAAAGAAGTAGTTGGTCGCGGCGTCCTGGAGCTGGGCTAGGAAGAGTTCTCGGAAGTTGGCGATGGTGCCCTGTTCGTAGAACAGGATGAGGGCGCCTTCGTACGCCTGACCGCTGACGTTGCTGTAAGACCGCGTGGTCAGTCCAGGCATACGTGGTGCCATCGGCCTTCGCTGGGCGGTAGCGACGAGCCCGAGGTCAACCTCGAACGAGACCGAGTCAGTAATCGAGGGGAAGCAAGGTACCGAATAAGCTCTTCATCCTTCGCGAGCGCGGATGCTCGGTGTCGTTGCCGTCAACGTAGCCGTCAAGTAACTATCTCCTCGATCCCCGTGTCGCTTCGATGTGCCGCAACCACTCCACTAAGCGCTCGGCTCCGGGAGTATTCGCAAGGCCTGCGAGCATGCGCCGGAAGACTTGGACGCGCTTGTAGTTCGCGTACCGCGTCGTGAGTTCCGAGTAGTCACCGTAGTGCCGCGGTACTTCGGTCCATCCCGTGCCGTAGTGGTAGCGGTAGAGCATGCCGTTGACTAGTTGTCGCAAGCGAGCTTGTCCTTCTTCAGTACGAGCCAACGCGTTATTGCCTCCGATTGGGAGAAACGGCACGATCAGCTCCCACTCAGCATCCGTGAGGTCACTGGGCGCCGCCCCCATGGCTTGGTGCCACTTTGCCAGCAGTTCAAAGGGCTGATGCTCGTGGGTTAGCCCGTAGAGGCTAAACGTGAATGGATCTTTGACAGGATCCTTTGCCAGGTTGTCCACCAAGCCTTTTAGCACGTCGTCGTTGGCGTGCTCCAGCAACCATTCCTCGGTGTCCGCACGCTCGTCTTCACTCGGCCAATCGCTCAGGTGGCCGATAAGTTCATCAAGGGTTGGCACAGCCTTAACAGCGGCTTGCTGCACCTTAATGGCCACTTCCCACGGCTCGGCCTCAGTAATCAAAACATCAACGGCCACGTGCTTGGCTGCGGCGTTCTTTAGCGTCCCGGCGTCCAGGTCGAACAGATACGGCGCAACATCATCGGGCAGCTCGTTCAGGAGGTAGTCCCTGACGGCTTTCTTCAGTTCGGCTGTCCATTCTTGGGGATCAACGCTGACCTCACCGCCGTTTAGGTTGTAGTCGTAGATATCGCCGAACTTGGGCCAGAGATGGCGGGTAAGAAGGTCAAACTCGGAAAATTCCTCGGAAGAGGAAAGCACAGGTACCATAGCTGCCTACTGCTCCCGCCCTGACTTATCGTCCGCTGCGGCTGTCTGCCTTCCTGTTCGCCGATACCGTGTCGCCCGTCCCAGACCGAAGCGCTCCACCTTGCCAAGACCGAGCAGCTTGTTGAGCGACTGGGCGACGGTCGGTTGCGGCACGCTGGTGGCGCTTGCGATCTCGCCCGGTGCCGCGTCGGGAACGGTGCCAAGGTAATGCCAGACCAGCAGCTGGCGCGGAGAGAGCGACTGCTCGATAGCCGTCGTGGAGAGCAACTCGATGGCTTGCTCGGCTTGAGCCCGGCACGTGTCCAGGAAGAACTCCAGCCACGGCTGGATGGTTTCCTGCTGGGTGCCGAAGGTGGTCTGACTACGACGCAGGGCAAGGTAGTAGGCAGCCTTATGGGCTTCGATCAGGTGCTCGTGGGAGACATAGGGCACGAAGCCGTAGCCGGCGCGCAGCAGGAGCAGGTTGGTAAGGATGCGGGACAAGCGGCCGTTGCCATCGAGAAACGGGTGGATCTTCAGGAACTCAACGACGAAGTTGCCAATGACGGCCAGGGGATGCTGAATCCCTGCGGCCAAGGCGTCCGTAGTCCAGCTGATCAGCTCATCCATCTGCTTGGCGGTCAGGTAGGCGGGCGTGGTGTCAAACAAGACGCTGACGACTTGGCCGTGTGGGTCGGTGGCTTGAACGGTGTTGTCGAGCGTTTTGTACTGTCCGCGGTGACGCTGATCTTTGCTGGTGTATTGCAGTAGCTGACCGTGGAGCTGCTTGATGGTGTTCTCGGTGAGCTGGATGGTCTGCCAGGAGTCAAAAACGAGCTGCAGGACTTCGTAGTAGCCACGGACTTCCTGGGCGTCGCGGTCGGCCAGGCGCTGGGTGCTGAGGCCACGCATCAGGCGTTCGACGTCGGCATCGGAGAGCTGGGCGCCTTCGATGCGGGTGGAGGCACCAGTGGAGGTGACAAGCACGGAGCGTTTGAGTCGGCCCAGCACTTGCGGGCCGAGGCCGGCGCCATGCCGCCACTCCCCCTTGATCTCGTCGATCTGGGTGATGCGCTGCCAGAGACTGGCTGGAAGGATGGTCAGGCGGGTGTCGAATGATGTCACAATGTAAATCTCATATACTTTCTATATGAGATTATATGGGATTTGAGAGAAATAGCAACGTTTCGCAAACCGGGGCCCGTACCGGTTGTTAGGCTTGCGGCACTGCGGCTGCTCGGTATCAACACCACCGGGGTCATGTGCCGGTCACCTGAGTCGGCCGACCATGGGCCCGTTCGTCTTGTTCAAGTCGCCGCGCACCGCTCTACTCGAGGCGCAAGCCGGGCGTCTCGGCATGACACACCCGAAGTATCAAAAGTTGCGGCGACGCGCAGCCAAACTAAACGCGCTCGAAGCGCAGAAGTTGTTCCCGTACCTTGAGGCGTTTTACCGCGACCGGCAGGTGCCGTATACCCAACATTTGATCGTCCAGAGTTTCGGTCCGACCGCCCACCGCCTCATGTGCCAAGGCGCCGAAGCAGCTACGCATGGCTCCGAAAACAGCCAGGCGCGACCTGCTTCAGGCGTACAAAGCGGAGATGAAGGAGTTCACGGACTTTGTGAAGACGCAGGTCTTCAACGGGTAGGCGCCTTCTGGCCATCGGCCGCTGGCCAGAAGGGGTCACAGTCACTTCCTGACTACTCGTCGTCCTCCTTGTCGTCATCAGCCACGATGAAACCTTCGCCCTCACATGTTTTGCAGTCGATCGGCTCGTCTACTCCCTCGGGGGCAACCAAGCCGCTGCCGTCGCATGTGGGGCAGACCTTGTACGGCATGGTCTGACCTTCACCCTCCTTAGCTTCATTTTTGATTTGACATTTCAGATTCAACCCAATGACGCAAGCAACCGACAAGTAGCTAAATGGTTTTTCCCTCCTAGAAAAAGTTTTGCTCCCCTAGCCAAATGGAAGCAAACGCCGGCAAAACAGGAAAAACCCGCTCCAGAGTGGAGCGGGGGCGCGGGGGTGGCCGAGATACGTTCACGCTTTCTTGTTAAGTATTACCTACTCGCCGTGAAAGACAGCGGCGTTGAAGTTGTCCCGGTCAAAGATTGTGTGCATATGGGCTTCGTCGCCAAACACCGATGTGACACGGCCCTTGCGCCGAGGGTGGCCCGAGAACCGGTAGAGCGCGATGGCATCGACGCCTTCCCGGTAGTACTCGTCGACCAGAAAGGTAACGACCTTCAGGAAGATTTCAAACTCACCAAAACACCTCGCCCAGCCGTTGCCCCACCACAGCCATTCGTTGATGAGATTAGCGAGGCAGGTTTCACCGCCATCTTCGTATTGATAATAGATTGGATCGCCCGGCTGATAATAGGTAACTACATCTCGCCACGAATCGAGAGCAAGATCGTACGGACGAAACCGTGACATGGCTGACCTCCTTTTACTCAAAAGGCCAACCCCTCATTTATTTCACTACAGCTGTTGATCTTTGTAAACACCGTGCGGACCGAACTCACGTATGCCTACCCAGCAGTACAGGGCTACCATGCGTCCCAACCAGGCACGGAGGGAGGAGGGTAACGATGGACGGCGACCTGATATGGCCGCTTCGAGAAGGGCTTGAGGCCGTTGCCGCCATGACGAGCGAGCAACTCGAAAAATCCAAAATAGGTCCCGAGCCACTCGACCATTTGGCCGATCGTTGTACCGTGCTGCTCGACCTCATACCGACGGCGATACTGCCAAGCGAGCCGACTGAAAAACACCGGATGGACGCGGCCCGCCGACTGCTGAAAATTACGGCGTTCATGTCGCACGAGGAGTGGGTGCGCACGGCCGGTTCCTTGCTGGGCTTGACCAACAAGGCGCCCGGTTCAACGGAAGAGATGTCTACAGACGAAATTAGGGATATCTGGAGAGCATACAAAGAGGAGGGCGGACAAAAGAATAAAGGAAAGCGCGACGCGCCCGCACACTTCGATCGCTTCGGTCGCGAGGTCCGTAAGATTGTTGGCGTTCACCCTCTCGGCAAGACTCACACATGGCTCAGCCTTGTCGAGACTGACGGCGACTTCGAAGGAATTCGCCGTGAGACTATGGCCTTCATACTATTCGTCGACGAACTCTGCACCTACCTCGACAACGAAGACGGAAAGCTCACCAAATTCCTACAAGCCAACCAACCAGAGCCGACCGGGTTGAATGGCGCTTTGCTAGACGGCCCGCGACACGCCGATACCCTCACCGATAGTGCAGACGCGGCGGCAGCAATCCCCACCGTGAAACAAGAGCCGGTGGCGCTTACGGCGTTGAAGGAAGAGTCTGCTCCTGCGCTGACGGTACCTCTGTTGACGAAAGAAGACGAGGAACCAGCTTCTTCAAGTTCCCAGCCAGCGGAGAACCACGACGCGCCGGAAGAGCCGGCCGAGCTTCTACCGCCGATCGGTCGAAAGCAACTTGCGACCAGGTTTCGCACAATGCGCCGTCGAAACCGGGCGGCGGCTGTCAGCCTCGCAATCGCGCTTGTTGCTACTGGTATCGTGGTGATTCTATCGCTCGGCGGGACGCCACCAACAGATGACATTATGACCGTGCGGTTCGCTTATGCCCGGGGTGACGCCCCGATGCAAGTGGGGACAGACGGAGCGCTTGAAGACAACGAGGTCTCTTGGAACATTCCTGTGATCGCTGGCAAGGGTAAGCTCGATACCAAGCTCCGGCCAGCCGAACGTGACAAGTTCCTTATTGCCGCTTCAGCCTACCTTGCCGTAACCGGCCCTTATCCTCCATACGGCTGTGCAAATGCGCAGATTGAATGGGAGGTAAGAAGTGACGATCCGACGTACCCAACGTCAAAAGGGTTCCTTGATTTCTACGCCAGACCCAACAAAGAAGGCTTCCACCTTCATGTGCCGCAGACAGTTCAGGAACTTACGCTGTCTGCCACGGTCTCGATTCCCGAAGGCTTCATTGGATGCACGGGTGTCATACTAACTATGAGCGAGCCTAAGTTCGCCAGAGCCTAGCGGTTCAGACGTAAATCACAGAGATCACAACCTGCTGGTCGGTTAGAAAAGACGTATCTACCGCCCCGCATCCTCCCTCACCTCATACACCAGCAGGATATACTCGTTGTTTCTCATCTTGCTGGTGTTGAGCAGCTCAAAGTTGTTGCGGTCAAACTGCCGGATAACATCCAGCGTGTTCTGATGCCTGGCCCGCCAGAGCAGCAACGCTTCGCCCTTGTCTAGGGTGACGGTGCGCTCCCGGCCGCCCATCTCAAACACGATGGATAGTGTTACCTTGAGTCGGATACGGATGTAGCGCGCCTGATCAGTCGGGTCAAACAGCTGCTCCACGTCATAAAACGACTCGTCGATGTTCAATAGATCCGGGATCATCTTCTGGCTTGGTGGTAGTGGCGCCACGCTGTCGTCAGGGTTGAAGTCAAAGAACGTGCGGGCCTGCGGCGTGTCCAGCTTCCGGGTAAATACCAGCAGATCACGCCGGTCCATGCTGCGGTGGATGAGCTGGAGGGTGTGTTCAGGGTCGGGCAGGTTGGAAAGCGTGCCGCCGAGCAGCAGTACCAGGTTCAGCGAGTCACTGCCGTCAAACGAGTCGGCCGCGATCAGGTCGTCGAAGCGGTCGGTCAGGATGTCGCGGACGTAGCCCTCAAAGTTGACCTGGCCGTCGAACCACGCTTTGACGTTGCGCTCGGCGATGTCAAGCATGGCCTGGCTGTCGTCGAGGGCGAGGTAGCGGTGGAGCCGGCCTTCAGCCAGCAGGTGGCTCAGTAGACCGCGGACCGGCATGGCGTTGCCGACGCCGAGGTCGATCACATTGATGCGCCTGTGTTCACCGATCAGGTTGGTGATGGCACCATGCGCCAACTCCAACAGCTTGAGGGTGCTGGTGAGCGTGTTGGGTGTCTCGTCGCTGAGCAGCTTCTGCATGTATTTGTCCCAGTACTCGGCCCCGCCGTCGAAGTAGACGTATTGCAGCGGTATCTCGCGATGCTTTTCGATGTTGGCGATGATGTCGAAGATTTCCTGGCGGCTGTAGAGCTCATAGAAATGCTGGCTCGGCCGGACGGTCTTGCGGGACCGGCTGTTGATGAACTTCTTGCCCTGTCGAGCCAGCTCGTCCATCACCAGCTGGTTCTTGGCGGTGCTGGCGATGTAGGCCCTTACACCTATGCGGTGTAGCTGTAACTCAATCCTGCCTCGCTTGGCAGCCTCGATCCACTTAGCGACGGCGGTTAAAGAGACGTGGTACCTCTTAGAGATTTCAATATTTTTGTAATACTGCATGAAGCGACGAGTGTCCTACCAACTTACTGTTGACTATGATTTAGTAAAAAGTGTATCCTTTGAATAGCAGTACTGCCATCCACGTGCATGTGAACACACAGCATATATGCACGTCTTGTTCACATTTGCCTTCGGCCCCGTGTACGGATTAAGGCATATCTCATTTTCGCAAGGTTGGGCCGCCTTGTAAAGCAAGAGCACTTAATAATGGGCACATCTAAAGCGTGATGTCCCTTCCTGACTTGGCTCAAGATTGCTGATCTTGGGTAGGGTGCTGGCTGTTGAGCTGCGGTTTCGTCGTGTGAACGGCGAAAATCTGCGCACTAAGCGGCCGGTTCTAGGGGTCTGCCCATCGCTTCCCGGTTACGGCTTCAGCGACAAGCCGGCCGCGCCGGGGTGGGGGATCGAGCGGATATCCGACGCGTGGTGCGAGCTGATGGCCCGGCTCGGCTACCGGCGGTTCGGCGCCCAGGGCAGCGACTGGGGCACCAGCATCGCCACGAGCATCGGTCAACGGCAACCCGATCGGGTCGCCGGCATCCATCTCATGCCGCCGCTCGCACCGCCCGATCCGGCCACGTTGGACGACCTCACCGGTGCCGAGCGGGCGGCGCTCGCGACACTGCGGGAGGCGGACGAATGGGGCTCCGGATACTCGGCGCAGCAGTCGACCCGGCCGCAGACGGTCGGCTACGAGCTGGTCGACTCGCCGGCCGCCCTCTGCGCCTGGATCGTCGAGAAGTTCTGGTCGTGGACCGACTCCGGTGGCGACCTGCATCGGGTTATTACCCGGGATGAGCTGCTCGACAACCTGATGCTCTACTGGCTGCCCGGCACCGGTGCCTCATCCGCCCGGCTGTACTGGGAAAGCCTCCGGCAGGTCAACGAATGGATCTCCGGGTCGGCCGGCGCGCCGGTGACCGTACCCACCGGCTGTTCGGTCTTCCCCAAGGAGCTGCAGCGCCCGTCTCGGCGGTGGGCGGAGCGCCGGCCGACCCGAACATCCGGTACTGGAACGAGCCCGGCAAGGGCGGCCACTTCGCGGCGTTCGAGCAGCCGGCGTTGTTCGTCGACGAGGTCCGGTCATTCTTCCGGCTGGTCCGCTGATGGTCACCCGTACTCGGTAAGCGGCTGGCTAAAGATCAACAAGTGCCCATCGGGTGTCCGTACGTTGAAGTCGCGCATCCCGTAGGGCCGGTCAGCCAGTGGCTCGACGATGTCGGCGCCGCGGGCGCGCAGCTCGTCGTGGCAGGAATCGACGTCGTCGACGACAACCGTCACCCTGGCCGGGCCGACGCTGCTTTCGGCGTACAGGTGGAACTCGGCGGTGTCGCGGATCACGGCCGCGTAGCTAGGTGGGGTCTCCCAGGTGAATATGGTGTCGAATCCGAGCGCGTCCGTGAAGTACGACCGCGCTGCCTGCACATCTCGGCACGGCAGCACGGGAACCGCCACCCGCATGACCATTGCGTCACCTTACCTGACTTTGGCTCAAGATCGCTGATCTTGGGTAGGGTGCTGGCTGTTGAGCTGCGGTTTCGTCGTGTGAACGGCGAAAATCTGCGCACTAAGCGGCCGGTTCTAGGCTGTCTCTCGTGGCGTATGTGCGCACGGTGAAGACGGCGTCGGGGGCCAGGGCGGTGCAGATCGTGCACTCCTCGCGTCGCGGGTCGCGGGACATCGAGCACATCGGCTCGGCGCATGACGATGCGGCGTTGGAGGCGCTCAAGGCGGTGGCGAGGCAGCGTCTGGCTGTGGGGCAGCCCGAGCTCGACTTTGGCCCGGACTTCGCGGCGTTGCAGGCCGGCAGTGGTGCTGGTGGTGGGCCGCTTGCGATCACGTCGTCGCGGATGGGGTACCTGTGGGACGCGCTCGGCCACGCCTACCAGCTGTTGGGGTTCGAGGAGGCCGCTGGTGGTGACGAGGTGTTCCGATCACTGGTGCTGGCACGGATCGTCGAGCCGACCAGCAAGCTGGACAGTCTGCGGGTGGTCGAGGAGGCAGGTTTCGACCCGCCGGCGTACGCGACCCTCAAGCGGCGTCTGCCCGCGTTCGCGAAAGAGTCCTGGCGGCAGAAGTTGGCCGCGGCGTGCGCCCGCACCGCTGATCTGGGGCCGGCGTCACTGGTTCTCTACGATGTGTCCACCTTGTACTTCGACACCGATGCCGGGGACGGGTTCCGTGAGCCCGGGTTCTCCAAAGAACGCCGCCTGGAGCCGCAGATCACGATCGGGCTGCTCACCGACGCAAGCGGGTTTCCGTTGATGGTTAACGCGTTCGAGGGCAACCGGGGCGAGACCACTACGATGCTGCCGACCATCCGTGCGTTCATGGATGCCCACCAGCTGGCTGATGTCACGGTCGTGGCCGACGCTGGCATGATCTCTGCGGCCAACCAGCAGGCCATCGAGGCCGCGGGGTTGTCGTTCATCCTCGGCGCGCGGATACCCGACGTGCCGTACGTGGTCCAGGCGTGGCGCCACGAGCACCCGGATGAGCAGATCCCCGACGGGCACATCTTCACCCAGCCCTGGCCTGCCGGCCCCAAGGACCAGCGCCGCGACCAGATCATCTACTACCAGTACCGGGCGGACCGGGCTCGGCGCACCCTGCACGGCATTGACGAACAGGTCGCCAAGGCCGAGCAGGCCGTCGCCGGCAAGACCGCGGTCAAACGCAACCGGTTCATCCAGCTCACCGGCGCCACCAAGAGTGTCAACCGGACCCTGGAAGCCAAGGCACGCGCCCTTGCCGGCCTCAAAGGCTACGTCACCAACCTCCCGGACGTCACCGCCGAGTTCGTGATCGACGCCTACCACCGACTGTTCCACATCGAGAAGTCGTTCCGAATGTCTAAACACGACCTCCGTGCGCGGCCGATCTACCACCACAAGCGCGAGTCGATCGACGCGCACCTGACGGTCGTGTTCGCCGCCCTGGCCGTCAGCAGGTGGATCGAGCAGACCACCGGCTGGTCGATCAAGAAGTTCGTGCGCACCACCCGCCGCTACCGCACCATCAACATCCAGGCCGGCGAGCACACCCTCACCGCCGTCGACCCGCTACCCGACGACCTCCGCGATGCCCTCACCCGCATCCACGACCGCGGTGCGCACTAATTTGAGCCAAGTCAGGTCTAAAGCGTGATGTCCCTTAAAGGAGGGTAGAAAAGATGAATATGACTCGGGATGCAGACAGGTACCGACATGGTGAGATGATTGATCAGGTGACAGTTCAGCCGCGTCAGGCAGCACGTCTGGAGGTGGGGACATATGAAAGCACAATGCCTCCACCACGGCTGTGCTTAACGTACGAGCCGGATGTTGAAGAGAACATCACCGCTGCACCAATAAGGCGTGACGGCGATGGGGACTACACGCTGTGGTATCAGCTGGAGAACTTTGGGGATGTGGCTTGTACGGTGAGCGTGTGGGAGTGCAACGGTGACGAAGAGGTCTGCGCTCCCGAGTAAGACGTCAGGAACTGGCAGTAGCGGTCCTTTGCAACTCACTGGCGTAAGCCGCTCTATCTATCCTGCAGCATCCGCCATCAAGAAATTAACGCGTCCCAAACAGCTTACGGTCGATCTCCTGCAAGAACGCTACGACCTCGGCCGCCGACGCCGCAAACGCCGCCTTTGCCTGATCTTCGTTGTCATCACACCACTGTGTTACCTCAGCCAAGAGCTGCTTCTTGGCTGCTGGCTTCTCGTGGTGGTTCAACGCCAGTACGTTGTCCACTCGCTCTTTGAACCTTGCTGGATAGTAGCGCTCAAAATCAGCCTCAGACCACGTGCGGAAGTGGTCAGGCTCCCACACCTTATACGTTTTCTGTAGCTTCTCGATCGCCTCCTTTCCGATGTCGTCGCCATCGGTCACGACCCACGCACGACCCTGGTAGTGGGATTCGAGATGGGTAAACAGGAACAAGCGGCGGAAGTCCTCAAAGAAGGGCTTTATCCTGTCGACGCCGCTGGTTGAAACTATCTGAAGGCGCGTCAAGCGAGGGGTGAACCATCGCACCAGGTAATCGCGGATGATCGTCTGGGCCGAGGACTCTTCAAGGAAGAGGTAGCCTTCGTGGAAGTCGAAATCATGCAGCTCGTAGCCGAGCTGCCGGAGGACTTCCACACGCGCGGCCGGCGTGTTCTCGACCTGCTCAATGGTCGACGTCGGTACGCCGTTCTCTGCAAAGGTCGATGCAACCGTGAAGATGCGAGCGTTACTCTCGGCACCAAGGTACTTGAGCACGATGTTGTTGTGCGTGCTGATGACGAACTGGTTGCTCGCTGACTTTTCGACGATCACCCGCAGGATCGCCTTAAGTGCTTGCGGGTGGATGTCGTTTTCCAGCTCCTCGATCAGGAGCAGGTTGCCGTCTGCCATGCACAGGTCCACGATGAGGCCAAGCTGACTGGCGACACCTTCACCCATGGCTTCGATTGGTATGTGATCATGCGGACCGACCGATCGACCGACCTTTTGGCCATTTTCGGCCGCGTACACACCAACGCGAAAGCCCAGTACTTGATCGCAAAGTTTAGTGAATTCAACATGCTTCCCGTACGTGCTATCCGCCAGCCGAAGAACCTTCGCCGTTAGGTTGCGAAGATCGGGAGTCACCGCCTTAACTCGATCGCCATCGACCTGCGTGTCGAACGCGGTGACCTTCCGTCGCGCAAGGTACGGGTAGATAAAGTTATTCGGCTCGGTATGGGAAATTCGATTGGCGCCGATATTCCCCTCACCATTTTCCACTTTGAGGGTTATTGCGGGAGCGAGATGGTCAGCACCTTGTCGCTGCACGTTCGTGATTACCGTGTCAGATTGAGGCGTTTGCTGGATTCTGAAGTATTTCTCTAGATCACGAATAAGGTCTCCCCCACTAAAGGAAGTTGCGATTGCACTAAAACGTTCTCCGGAGAAGAGTCGAACATCAGAGCTCAGAGCTTCAGCACCGATTTGCATCAGGTAAAGCGCACGCAGAACAGCCGACTTGCCGCTATTGTTTCGGCCAACGATCAGGTTGATGTCATCCAACTCGATGGTGCCGCTGTCGGCAAAACTCTTCCAGTTGGCGATGCGCAGGGAACGAACCTTCATCGTGAGCCTTTACTTTCTCTTCCAATGCCCAGTGAGCTGCATCGCCGAGAGGAACTACCCCGCTACAGCCTTTACGAACGTCACTTTCAGAAGGTCACAGTATGCCTGACCGCGGCCGAGTGCTCAACACAATAGGTACGGCGGCGCGGAAGCGAAACTAATTCGCATAGTGCAGCACATAGCCTTATTCTTTGATCTTGCACATCAAAGCCCTCACACGCCGGCGCATCGTCAACAGGCTGCAGGTCTCCAAGTTGTCCCATCCCCCCGTGAGGGACGCCGTCCTGGCCGGAATATTGTCCGGCCGGACGAGAATGCTCACGCGAGCTTCACTACCAGCGCTTGGTCGTTAGTCGCCTCCAGCGCCTCTCCCTGCCTAAGCAGCGCAACTAAAGCGTCAACTGAAAACCCACTGACGCAACATCCACCAGCACCGGGCTGACCGCTTGGAAACGTGCAACAGCGACGTCAGTCTCCAGACCTGGCGCAAGATGCGTCAGCAGTACCCGTGCGGCATTGCCGACGGTCCGCGCCACCTCCTCCGGCGTGCAGTGGAACTCGCTTGGCTCGCTCGCCCCCGCCTCCATCACCAGCACGTCCGCGCCTTGCCCGAGTTCAATCAGTGCCTTGCACGGCCCGGTATCTGCGGAGTAGGCCATGACGCGGCCGCTCGCCTCGGCCCGCACCCCAAACGTCGGCACGCTGTGGTGCATCGCAAAGGCCTGCAGCTCGATCGGTCCCACCATCGTCTTCAGCCTATCGCCCAGCTCCACCACCTCGAACACCTTGGCCGCCGCGCCATGCTGGCCGAGTGCGCTGTCGAGTCTGTGTGTCCATCCCGGCGGGCCGAAGACTGTGGGACGAGGCAACGCGTCATCATTGGCGTAGGCGTTCCAAGCCGCCAGCAGATCCGCCCAGTGATCAGGATGCAAGTGGGAGATCCAGATCGCGTCGACGGCAGCAAGTGGGACGTGCCGCTGCAACTCGGCCAGTGTGCCCGAGCCGGCGTCGATCCAGATCGACGTGCCGTCCGCCTGCAACAAGAAGCCGGAGCAGGGCTCGTCCGGCTTGGGGAACGGCGTGGCGGCCCCGAGCACGGTCAGGGTCATGGCGGGCGTGGTGGTCGACATGCCCAAGATTGTCCTCGCCCGAGGGACGCCGTGCTGAACGTCGAACTGCTACGACGTGGCGCCTGGCAACTGTTTGAGCGACGCCCCGGCCGAGAACGTCTCGATGGTCTCTGATAGTCCGCGCGCACCACTGACTGTCTTGAAGGCATGGCCCGCAAGCAACCGCTGGAGCCGCTCACTGCGTCGGACGACGCCTGCCAAGCGTTTGGCCGGCGGCAAGTCGAGGACGGGGGCGAGCGACTCCCGGGCTCCCTCGAAATCTCCCAGCCGTAGGTGAGCCATCGTGAGATCAAGTCTGGTCACTGCCGTGTGGGCGTACGAGGGCTCTTCCGGATGCGCATCCTCCTCGAAGGCGGCCAGTGCACGCTCCAGCGAGCGGATGCTGTCCTCGTGCTGTTGCAACCACAGATACGCGTTACCTGCACAGCGTTCTTGGTTAGCCACAGGAAAAGCGAACATGCCGGAGTATTCGTGATCATCAGTGACTCGCTCGCGCGCGTCGGCCGCGGACCGGATCGCTGTCTGCGTCCCGGCTGCATCGCCGAGACGGGCTCGAGCACGGGCTTCGAGGCTATGGAGACGGACGAGTTCCAGGCCGTCGACGTACTCCGTGCCGTGACGGGCGTGTTCAACCGCCTTATGCCCGCGGCCATCCCAGAACGCGATGATGCTCCGTGTCGCCAGCACCCAGGCGCGAAGCTTGTTGTGCCCAGCCAGTTCGGCGCACAGCCACGCGGTCCGTGCATGCGTATCGGCTTCGTCGTACCGGCCCAGATCGCTGCTGGCGCTGGCGAGCAGCCCGCAGGCTTGACCGGCAAGCAGGTACAGGTGGCGGCTTTGCTCGGGATACTGCCGTCCTTCGAGCAAACCGAAGGCGGTGTTGCGCAACTCGCGCATGTCGCCGAGAAGGGGGATCAAGGGCTCAGTGAGGTAATCCCGGGCGATGCGATCAAGATCAGCGTCAAGCTGGTCGAGGTCGGTCGGCCCAATGTTGGTTTGGCCTGCCCGGTGGGCAAACGCAGCTGATTCACGAGCGGTGTTCATCAGAAACGCCTTTTCCAGAACGGCAATGGCACCACCAGGCGGTGCAGTCGCAAGCGGCTCCGCCGGGACAACAGGTGACGGCATGTCTCGCACGAGCTCCACGGACGGTGCCGCAGCTGAGCGAACGTCTGGCCTCGTGGTTGAAGCCAAGCCTGACAATTCGAGGATAAGCT
Source organism: Kibdelosporangium aridum (assembly GCF_900176515.1). GTDB lineage: Bacteria > Actinomycetota > Actinomycetes > Mycobacteriales > Pseudonocardiaceae > Kibdelosporangium > Kibdelosporangium aridum. The sequence goes on along the minus strand of NZ_FWXV01000004.1, from coordinate 232,425 downwards.
GCCGATCGCCGGGCGGCATGTGCTCCAAGTCCTCGAAATCAATGAGCTGGCTCACGTTAACCCCATAAGCTCGCGCCAGTATGGTCAGCGTCCGCGGCGAAGGGCGCTCACCACTCACCGGCCAGCATTCGTAGGCGCTGATGCGCGTGCCGGTCATTGGGGCGTCGCCGGAACCCTCGGCGATGTTGTAGGCGTGGGCGGCCTGGTCCTGGCTCCAGCCGTGAGCGTGACGGCAGGATTCTCGTGGTCGGAACGCAAAGCGGCGCTGCATCTCGCTGGCGATGCCAGCTATGTCGACACCTGCGGTCGCCATGGCCCGGCGCAACTCTTCCCGCTGCGCCTTGGTCACGCTTTTCCCCATCTCGTCTCCCCGCGATTGGTGTCACTGGCCGGACGGATTCCAGACTGCGCCGCCGCCCGGAGCAAGTTCAAGCGCCCGGACTGTGAAGATTTCTCCGGATACACCGGGGAAAGTGGCCGTCCTCGCGGCGTCTTCGCAGGTGCAGACGCGTTTGACCACCGGGAAAAACCTCCGTGATCGTCCGGTGGGCGGATTCGCGTGAGTCGGCCAAGGTCGTTTCTGGCACCCGCCCCCAGGAAACGTCCTTTCCCGACGAAGGACGTGCCAGGTCGACGTCAAGTAGTACCCCGCCTGTCAAGAAGAACCGACCTGGTCGCTTCCCACGGCCCTGGTGGCGGGTGCCGCCACCCCATCCCGTACCAAAACGTGGAGCGGCACCCATGCGGCAATCCCCCCGGATGCATCGGCTGGCCTTTGCGGCGGCCATCCTCACCCTGATGACCGGCCTGTCCGGCTGCGGCCTGCTCGACGGGTCGTCCGGTGACCCGTCGCCGGCGCCGATCGGGAAGATGGAGAAGACCAAGGTGAAGGTCGGCGTCTTCTCGATCGTCGACGTGGCGCCGCTCTACCTCGCTATCGAGAACGGCTACTTCAAAGCAGAAGGCCTCGACGTCGAGCCGATCACGGCGGCCGGTGGGCCGGACGTCGTCACCAAGCTGGTAGCCGGAGAGTTGGACTTCGGCATCTCCAGCTATCCGGCGTTCTTCGGTGCCCAGGCCAAGCAGGTGGCCAGCTTCAAGCTGGTGAGCGACGCCTACCAAGCGTGCGACGGGCACTCCCGGGTGATGGTCAAGCAGGACTCGCCCATCACGCAGGCCACCGATCTGGTCGGCAAGAAGGTGGCGGTGTCGGGCCGGGGCACCATCTCCGACCTTGCGGCCAGTTCGGTGCTTGGCACGTTCGGCGTCGACCCGACCAAACTCCAGTGGATCGAGATCCGGTTCCCGGACATGGAGCCGAGCGTCCAAAACGGCAACGTGGACGCGGCAGTCTTCGGCGAACCCTTTGTCACCCAAGCAGAGCAGAACAAGGGGATCAGGGCGATCTTCGACATCGCCAGCGGGCCGACCAATGAGATCGCCCTGTCCGGCTGGGGTGCACTCGACACGTTCGTCAAGACCAACCCGAGGACGGTGGCGGCGTTCCAGCGCGCCATGGCGCGGGCCGTCGACGACACCCAGGACCGCCCGCGGTTGGAGCAGATCTTCACCGGCAAGTTGAAGATCACCCCGATGGTGGCCTCGCTCGTCACCATCTGCCGGTACCCCAAAACCCTTGAAGCCCGGCGCATCCAGCGGCCTGCTGACCTGATGGCCGAGTTCGGCCTACTGCCGAAACGGCACCCCGTTGTCCCCGGTGAGCGACTGGCCGAGTTAGACGTCGCGGGGATGTTGCTGCCACCGCCGCCACCGGCGCCGTGGGTGACGACCAGCAAGTAGGCCGTGCCATGGTCGCGAGCAACCCGCTGGCGGCAAACGACAAACCAGAACCTGACGCGCGCCTGGGGAGGGACCGCGCCTCACCCTCACAGTACCTGGCAGGTGAAGCAGTCATGGGTGTCCGTATCGGTGATGGAACCCGCCATCACAACGTCATTCCCTTGCGCCCCAACGACACGACAAATGATCGGCTCATGAGTACGGCAGCGACGTCGCTTGAGCCGTCGATGAACGATGCGCCGCTGCCACAACCGGTCCAGCTGTACGGCCTGACGGTACTGGCCTTTTTGCTGCACACGCCAACCCGAGGGCTCCAGCGGTGTGTGCGCTGCGGTACCGCGTGGCCGTGCGATCACCTGCGGCTGGCGTACCGCTTGCGGGAGGGGTTCTAGAGGCTATGAGCGCTCACCAGGAGAACAGCCGCTCACAACGAGACAAGCCGCGACCTACGGGCGAATCCAGCCAACTGCCGCCACGGGTGCTGTACGGCTACGTGCGTGTCGCCCAAGGAGACAGGGAACGAGCAGCGGCGCTCAAGACCGATCTGATGGCGTTCTGCCAGACCTACGGCTACATGATCGGCACGGTCTTCAGCGACTTCGGTGTTGAGGACTCGGACGTCGCCCGGCCAGGGTTCTCGTCGCTGCTGGATGTTTGCAGGCTGGTCGGCTCGTACGGCGTCGTCGTACCGAGTCGCACGCATCTGTCGGCGCACGAGGAAACGTTGGCCGTGCTGCTGCGCCAAATCCGACGCACCGGCGCGAAGCTGATCGCCATCGATGAGTTCGAGGCGTCCTTGAATGGCGCGACTAGCACGGCGCTTGACGACACTGAGGAAGACAGCCATCGAGATGATGCACCGTGCTGACACTACTTGGCCAGTTCTGTGAAGCGCTCGTCCTGCCGACCGCAGCAGGACTTCTCGTCGGTGCCCTCCTGGCGCTTGTCACTCCACATCGGAGCCGATGATGGACGACGGCGAACTGGCCCTGGTCGCAAGACTGAGTTTCGTTCGTAGTGACTTAGAGCAGTTTGTATTTCAGGTGCTGGGCGCGATGGACAAGCAGTTCCGGGTGACGACCTGGCCAGAGAGCGAAGCCGAGCTGGGCCACCAGTTGGTGACGCTCGGCCGGGCTCTGGAGTGGCACGCCGCGATGCACGCCCTGTCCGGAGTGGACACGCGGCCGCCTGATCACAGCTAACGCCAGCCATAACGCCAACACCCAACGCTGTCCACTGCTGCGTTTGGAGAAGGCTATGCCACCGTTATCCGATCCCTCTCCGCTTGGCCAGCCGGGCGATCGGCCGCCACGTCGAGTCATGCGACGTGTACTCCTGGCTGAGTGGCAAGCCGGGCAACCGCTGGTCGCTATGGAACGCCGACACCGTATGGCGCACCGCACGGTTCGCCGACTCCTCGAGGAAGCTGGCGCTGATTTGCCTCCGCGCCGCGACATGTTCGACCTGCGGGGGTCGGAGCGCGCCGCCTTTGCTGCAACTCTCACGGCTGAATTCGACGCCAACAAGGACTTGACCGTCCATGCCCTGGCCAAGCGGCACCATGTCTCACCACAGACAGTCCGCAAGCTCATCAGGGAAGCTCGGTATTGCGACCATGGCGAAGCAGCCGCTGTCGTCAGGAACGAATCCTCACAACAGCGGCATGAAGAAGCGGGGAGGAGCACTCGCGCCCCTTGCGGGTGCTCCTCCCCGCCGAGGGTTACGCGGTCTGCAGTCGATTCATCCGGCGCATCACCGCCTGGAGCAGCAGACTCAAGCCCGCCACACACGCGGTGCCGGGCAGCCCGACAACTACCACCAGCGTCACTCCCATACCGGTCAGCACGATCAGGAGCAAAAGCGCTGCCCGCAATGTCATCGGCCAGCCGCCAAGGACACGTTCAGCCAGGCACGCCCAGCTGGTACGACGTCCTCGGCGATGCCGACCACGCTGCGGCCGCCGGTGGGGCAGCCCTTCTTGGGCCGCAGGAACTGCGGCCTGGTCAAGCAGCTCGCCGAGGCCCACCTCGTCACTACGACGGGTGTGATTTGCCAGGTGGCGATGAGTCACCGGTTTGGGTGACCGCCCCTGGTCTGGAGTTGATCCCTTAGATGGCCGTACCATCGGTTTTGTGTTGATCCTTTCCTGATCTTTGCTATGGGTCAGGCATAGATGCAACACAGCGGCGGCTCCCTGTTCCGGGCTAAAGGATGCAGGGGGCCGCTTTTGTGCAGCAGGGGAAGACGCCCTAGGCCCCTCCCCCTGCTCTCCATCTTGGCGAACGAGTCGATGAGCGGTTGCCAGTAGCGCCAAGTGGCCACTGAGGCGCGCCAAGCGGTTATGGCGCAACGGTTCGACCAAACGGACGATGCAATTGCAGGGCTTCTTCGGTTATTGCATCGCGTGATTTTTGTAGCCGTATTCCTACACAGTACTCACTCATTAGTGTCGGCATGTCAACCGACCGTGCCCCGAGAGTGCACTGTGAGTGTCCATGCGAGCAGGACCATGGGGCCATCCAGGCGATGCGGCAACTTGTTACGCCGCCCAACGACACGACCATGGCCTTGCGCCTAACGGTCACCACTCCCCAGACATGCGGGAGCAGCCATAGGCTTGTCCACATTTGACATATCTGTTTCGACCTCGACTGTCCTTGTCGGACGATTCTGGACACGTAGCCTCGCAGATTCCGCCTTCGTAGCAGCAACCTTCTGCTGATACGGCTGGATTCCCGAGCACTGCAACCGATTGCGCATCCTCGGAGGCCGCAGTCTGTTGACATCACGAAGTACTCAACAAGCAGCAGTGCTGGTTTCTCTTTGCCCGCAAGGAAAGCCGCCATAGTGCGGGATTGCATCTCGACGCGCGACGAACGTGACCTGTGGCACGACGAGCAGCCCACCGTGCTTCGTTCCCGCGTCCCGCCAATCGGGTGGTGGCCCTGCGTAGTAGCAGCCCGGGGAGATCGCCCCAACAACTTCATTGCTGCTGCACCGAAATTCGTCGACGCAACTCCGACACGCCACCGCCAGAACGTCCTAACGTCAGAAGAAGCCAGCGCTTCGGCTGAGGGCTCTTCGAGCGGCCCGCGCAGTGGCCGTCGGCGCCCCAGCCAGGCCGTTGGCTACTGATTCGGCGAATCACGACCGCCTGTCGCGCGAGGCCTTTGGCCACTGGCTGGTTCTCAACACTCCTCAGTACTGAAAGGAGGTGACGCACGTCGTGACGACACCATCGGCAACGCCTGCGCCCACACCAACGCCGGCCGAGGTCATCCAATCGGTCCAGGCAGCCTACGGTGCGCAGGATCGTACCGAGCTGCACATGTCTGACGGCATGGACGAGGGCGAGACCCGCGACCCTGCCTAGCTCGTTCTGATTGATCGTCAACATCTGCCGATTTCCTAGGAGGTTCTGCGGGACATGGACGCGCAGAACCTCCTTTCTCGTTACGAGACAAGGAATCCGACATGGAACACCGACTGATTCACGGCATCGAGAAGGCGCTGGGCTGGTCCGGGCCAAGCCAGCTCGGCGCCGCGTTCGCCCTCGGCCACATCGATGACATGGAAGTCTGCACCCGGCTGCTGACGCCGACCCGCCTGCTCGACCTGGTGATGCGGCGTAGCCTTGCCCCACACCGGTTGCGCATCCTGGCCGATGGCGGCGACGTGCATCCCCAGCAGTACTTGCCGATCTCCACGGCGCGCCGTGGCTGGGGCGTGCCCATGGCTGACATGCGCCGGGTTGGCGGCTTTCTGCGTTCCGGCTGCACCCTGATCCTCGACGAAGTCAACACCTACGACCCCACGATGGAAGTCGCCTGCCGCGCCTTGCAGTGGTGGGCCGACGAACTCGTCCAAGTGAACTGCTACCTGACTACCGGCACGTCGGGCGGTTTCAACCTGCACTGGGACGACCACGATGTCCTGGTCGTGCAGCTGGCAGGCGAGAAGGCATGGGAAGTCCGCGGGTTGTCCCGTGTGGCACCGATGTACCGCGACGCCGAGCCCAACCTCGAGCCGAGCGAAGAAACGGTCTGGACCGGCATCATGCGGCCGGGTGATGTCATGCACATCCCGCGCGGGTACTGGCACCGGGCCACCCGCGAGGACCGCGGCGACGGTTTCAGCTTGCACGCCACCTTCGGTATTCCCAAGCGCACCGGCGTGGACTGGCTCACGTGGGTGGCCGACCAAGGCCGGGAGCGCGAACTACTGCGCCATGACTTGCTGCGCACAGGAACCGACGCGCAGCGGAACGATCAGCGCCTGGACCTGTTGGACGAAGCGATCCGGCTGGTGACGTCCCAGCCGATCGCCGAGTTCTTGACCCGTCGCAACATCCAGCGCCCGGCTGCCCGGCACATCCAAACCCACAGCCTGTTCGGCCCACTGACCGATGTGGTGTGCGTGACCGAGTTCGCGCCGCTAATCGAGCGCGGCGATGAATCGGTGGTGGTGGCCGCGGGTGGCCGCCGCATCACCTTTGCAGCGGCCGCGCTCCCCGCTCTGGACATATTTCTCGGCGGTTCACCCGTCTCGGTGGCTGACGCCGTAGCCGCGGTGGGCGACAGTGCGGCAGTCGTCGCCCGTGCTCTGGTTGACGAAGACATCTGCGCCGAGCTGACGCCGGAACTGGCCAGCGGGTACGCCGACATGGTCACGGCCCAAGTTCGCTAACGAGCTGAGCGGCGTGGGCTTTGGCAGGTTCGAGCAAGGCCCCGGACCGGTCGCCAGCGGCGATGAGCACGGCACAGCGGTAGAGGCGCATCAGCCGGCCGGTGTGGGAGTCGAGATCGTCGCGTCGCTCCATATATATGCGCTCGGCGAGCCCGGGGACGGCAAATGACTCGCTCCACAACGTGGCGGCGTCATACCCACGCGGCGCACGACCCCAGTCTTCCCAGTCGAGGATGACGCAGTTCGGCGCGGTCAGGTTGGCCCAGGCGAAGTCGCCGTGAGCGGTTGCCCATTCGTCCACTGTGGTCTCGACGTCCGGGAAGACCTGGTGGATGGCAGCAGTAACGCGATCCTGTGTCAACGGCCGCATGCCAGGAGTGGCACGGCGGGTCGTGTGGTGAGCAACAAGCGCATCGAGCGACGCGTTGAAGATGCGCCACCACTCCGCTGACAGCTTCGGATGCGTTGCCAGGATGCCGCCGGGCTTGATGGGCGGGTCGAGTACAAGTTCGGTTTCGTCGGCCCGCCAGGCCAGTCCCGCGTTACGGTCAATCCAGGCAATGCCTTGGTGCCACGCGGGTTTACTGACGCTCTCAAGCACTTCAGCACACTCGACGCCGTTCCAACCCTGGCCGTCGATCCTGTCCAGAGCGCGCACCTCGATGCGCACCCAGGTGTCGTTGGTGGTGCGAAAGCCGAGGGAGCGGCGCTTGCTGACCTGGGTGGCGAGATCGAATTTGAGGGCGAGGGCGGTTTGGACACGAGTGATGATCTCGTCATTGGATAAGGTGCGGAGATCGAGAGGCACTGCCACAGACTAGACGAAACCATTTTCGGGACGTCAGCGATCTCGGGATAACTTGCGCACACGCCTTCAAGTCGATTGACCACTTCTCGAGGCTAGCCGAGCTCTTCACCGACTTGTCGAGGCTCCGTACCCAGACGTCACTCCCGGCAAGCTCCCTAGCCGCCCTGGCAAGTACCCAAACAGCATCGGGATCACCTACAGGACCGCGACAGCGGAGAACCTGCAGCTCTTCGAGGAGCTCACGCGTGAGCAGATACATCGACGAGCGAGGCGCCTTGCGAGCTACCGGCGTAATCTAAACATCGACAAGTCGTAGCGAGCACCAACATTACTGCTGCTGATGACTTCGCCGTCCGCCGTTCGGAACGACATTTCAGCAACGTCGACATTGGACAGTTGTGCGCCCTCGACGCCGAAGTTCCGTGTCGGATCCTTGATTCGCTGGGACAACTGGTGAGCCAGGTAACTGGTCAGGCTGTTGTGCTGACCGGTCCCTTCGCCGCCGACAGCCACTCCGAGTTCTTCGGTGAGCTCCGGCAAGATCCGGTCGACCTTGATCGCAAGCTGGTAGGCCGTGATGAACGGCAGTCCGAGGTGGTCGCGGTTAGGTTCGGCCGGTTCAACTTCCTCGAGCGCCTGCAGCACGGCTGCTTCGACTCGGGCGACCAGACAGTCATTGGAAGATAGTTGCCGGTCAGCACTGCTTGCACAAGCCACGGCGCCTACTTCTTGTCGATAGCGGCTTCATCAGCAAGCATCCACACGAACGCGACACCCGACCGTGGGAACAACCCAGCCATCAAGGCCAACGTCGATTGTCTTTGCCGCACTAACTTTCAACGTCTGGTCAACACGGGGCTACCGGCGAAGTAGTCGAGAGGTGTCACCCGCCGAAGATCAACGGCGGTGTAGTCGAACTGCACGTGCAGGCCGTCGGTCGGCCGCGGCACATCGATGTAGAACACATGGCCATGGCGTGGAGCCACGCTGTCGGCTAACCCCAGCATGCAGGGCTTGGTCGCCGAGTTCGGGGCCCGCAAATCGCGACTGTTTCTCCGGATAAACCGGGGAGAGTTGCCATGGGTTTAACGTTTTGCCAGGTCGCGCTCATACGGCGACCGGAGGAAACCCCCATGATCGTCCGGTGGGCGTACTCGCGTGAGTCGGCCAAGGTCGTTTCTGGCATCCGCTACCAGGAAGTTGTCCCTTCCCGACCGGGACACGCCGGGCCCGGCACACCCCTCCTACCAAAGGAACGGACTCGGTGGCCTCCCAAGCCCTTGGTGGCGGGTGCCGCCACCTCATCCCCGTACAAGAACGTGGAGCGGCACCCATGCGGCAATCCCCGCGGATGCGTCGGCTGGCCTTTGCGCCGGTCATCGACGGTCAGCGTGAACCAGGCAGCCCGGACAACGGTGCCAAGCGGTGACCGGTCCAGTGTGGCTGGTGCTCCTTCTGGCCGCTGGCTTGGTGTCAGTCGTGTGGTGGCTGATCGTGGATTGGCGGCGCGACGTCAGGCAAGCCAAGGCCGCAGCCCGAACCGCTCACGATTTCTTTGCACCCGTCGGCCGACACAGGGACCTCGAGTCTGACGACCGCACCGAGCCGCTATTTGGTGAGGCGCCGTCAAAACAACCACGCCAGATCCCGGTCCAGGAGTTGCTGACCCGCACCGAAGGTGAAGGTTCTGCGCTCCGGCTGAACTGGCGCCGGGAAGACGAACAGCGGGCCCGCGGTGCGGACGAACCCTGGACCGCCGGGGACTTTCCGACCGCGGTGCTGCCGATTGTCACACCCGATGCACTGTAAGACACATCAACTTATCCTGTACACAAAGGACTTTTGATTCATGGCAGGGCAAACACCGCCACCGAACTACTACGGCCGTCAACTGCTGCGTCAGCTAAAGAGCCTGCGCGAGCAGACAGGCATGACCCAAGCCGAGGCGGGCGATCGAGCGCGGATCGAGTTCAAGAAACTCAGCCGCATCGAGAGAAAACAGCTGCCGAGCTACCACGAGCTGGTCATGCTGCTTGATGTCTACGGCGTGGTGAGCTGTGATTTTGCGCCGTATGTGTCGCTCTGGGAGCTGGCCCGGGCGCGGGGCTGGTGGGCGGCCTACGGCCTGAAAGACGAGCGGTACGTGCGCATGGAGGACGAGGCCGCGGCAAAGTATGAGTTCCAACTCGGGTACGTACCGGCACTTTTGCAAACGGAACAGTACGCCCGCGCTGTGTTCACTCACTCTCCGGAACCTCGTAGCGACAAGGCCATTGAAAGTCTGGTCAAGGTTCGCATGCGCCAGCAGGAGCGCTTGGTCTCCGACACGCCGCTGCAACTGCACGCCCTGCTGTACGAACCGGTGCTCCGGCAGGGTGTCGACCGTACCCAGCTGCTGCGGCTGGTGGAACTGGCCGAGTTGCCGAACGTCACGCTCCAGATCGTGCCGCAGACGGACGAGGTTCATGCGGGTCTTAGCGGTTCGCTGATCCTGCTGTCGTTTGCCGACCAGAGCGAACCTGACATCGCTTTCACGGAAACCCTGCTAGGACTCTCAGAGTCCCAGGAGGCCGGGACGGTGTCGAAGGTCAAGTGTGCACTGGATCAGCTGGCGCGCATGGCACACAGTCCACAGCAGACCATGGCGCTGCTTCAAGAAATGCTTGGCGCTGTGTTGTAGCGACGTGGCGGCACAGCGCCGAACATTCACCGACGGCTGGCTGTGCTTGGAGACATGACCGGACGGCCGGATGGTGAGAGCTAACACCCACAGGGGAAGTCCTCGTTTTGCGGTGCCCGGCTGTGCCTTGCCGCAGCGGATAGAGCAGGGCTACGCAGGTGCGAGGCTGGTTTGGGGTGCGCTGGTTGTTGGGGCGGCGCACCCACTGCGTTCCTCAAAGGCGACACCGGCGAGTCGACCGACTTGATCGCCATCTCCCTCCATACACAGACCACATTGTGCTTGGTGGCACTGCCGAACAATGGTTCTTGGAACCGTGAGCCGGATCCGGCTACAGCTGAGGCAATCTTGGCGCGGTGCATAGCGATACAGCTGACGTTGCGAGATGCCACCGTCCTCAAGCAACAGGTTGGGCTCGCCCCACGCGTCCAGAGATTCGGCTTGACGAAGAGCATCGCGGCCAGCCGAGTCATCCATAACTACGGACACGGGTGCTGGGATGAGTCTGGCGTGGGGACGTACGGCGGAGGTGCTGGCGATAGTGGACGGAGACTGAAGCGAGAGCCCGTCTGGGCATCAGACAGCAGGCGACTGCTCCGTTCGTCACCCTTCCAGCCCTGTCACCAACTTCCACAGCTCGCGGTAACGAGGGTGTTGTTCCTTCAAGGGCACCATGTACTCGACCCAACGGTGGAGCGTTTCGGCTCCTTTGTCCGTGAGCACGAGGCCGCCGTGCAGCTCGTCGCGTGTGACAAAGCCGCGTAGCTGTGCCTGGGCGACCTGGGCGCGCGTACTCACCTTGTAGATCTCATCGCTCCACCCGTAGCCGGCGGACAGAGCGTGGAGCACCCGGAGCAAAGGCTGCTTCCCTGGGGAAGGAGTTGAACAACGGGTCGGCGCCGTCCGGCTTCGATTTCGCGTACCGAGTTAGCACCTCCAGAAACTTCGTCTCGGCGGCGCAGTACGTCTCATATGCGACCTTCACGTCGCTCGCTGATGGCGGCTTGGTCGTGTGCTGCTCGTCGGAACACATTCAGCAGTCCCAGGGTCAGGCGACGCGGACGACGCCGGGCGTCCAGAAGCTGCTGCGAAAGTCCGATTCGGCGAGCAGGTAGACCGAGCAGACGAAGCGACGGTCGGTCGGGTCGCTGGGGTTTGTCCAGCCGTAAGACTCCACGATGCGAGTAAGCGCGTTGCCCAGCTCGGTCGCTTGCTCGCTGTGACGCCCCGACGTCCGATCGCTGAAGGTGAACTCATCGGACAAGCCGCCAACGTAAACGTGAAGAAGGACGCCAACCATGACGTGGATGCTGAACTCTGTGCCAACAGGGATGTTCTCTGCGCCCGCCGAAGGAAGTTCGGTGATGATGCGCTCTGCCAAATCCGCGAGATCGGTAGTGGTTCGGGTTCCGTGGTAGCGACTGCCATACACACGGCCGTCGAGTTCGTGTTTGGCCATCTGCCCGCCTTTCTTAGGCCAATTCGGCGATAACCGCCCCGCGAGATCGACAGTGGCTTCGGTGGGTCTCAAAAGGCCAGAAAAGCAGGCAGGAGGCGCCCAAGATCACCCAAATGGCGCATTTTCTCGTTCGAGACTAGAGGTTTCGAGGAGGAAATAGTCACCGCCGCAATTCAGATGCATCGGGCGTGACGCATTGCTTGATTCGGCATTCGACAGAGCTCCAGCATGCCGCTCCAAGCTCGAAACACCGTGTGAGCCGTGTAGTTTTTACATCACTCGCGAAGATACGGTTGCTTCATATCGCGACTTGAGTGATTGATGGAGTAGTCAAACATTGCAGAAATTGCAGTTGACAAGAAGGTACCTCGTCGGCGTCCTGCGGCTTCTAGATGACTCATTCCGAGTTGTCGGCCGCAACTCACCGAGGAGGTGGCTCGCCATGAACGAGCAGTCATCCACTACTCCCGCGGGCGCCGGCCAGCTTCGCACGCTCGCCGTCCGCATCACCGAGGATCTACGAGCGCAGCTCGACATCGTCGCCCAGCTCACCGGCCGCTCTGCGACCGAGGAGATCCGCCTGGCCCTGGAGCACTGGATCGAGAAGACCAAGTCCGACCCGAAGGTGCTGCAGAAGGCGAAGGCGGTCCGGGCTGAGATCGAGCGTAAAGCACAGACAGAGCGCGCGGCTATCGCGGCGATCTTCGGCGGAGATGACGGCAAATCTGAGGGTGAGGCCGAAGGCTCACCGCGGTCGAGCAAGCGCCAACAAGCCAAGCCCATAAACGAGTAGCCGCCAAATGTTCCTGGCGTACGTTAGGAACACACAAAGGCGGGAGCCGTCCGTGCAGTGACTAAAAAAGGGTCACGGCACGGACTAGGCTCCCGCCTAAATTCACGTTAGGACGTATGCGACCTCAATGGTCGTACTCTATTTGCCCCTTGTTCCTACGACGCTGCATCTCCTCGTGCAGCCTTTTGAGCTCTGCCAGGCGAGCTTTGAGAGCATCCTGCTCTTTTTTCTTCTTTGCGTCTTCGTCGCCATCGTCGGAACCCATTGGGATCCCCTCTGCCGAAGTGACATGGAGGGGTGCGCACCCAATGCCGACGGTATGGACGCGCAATTTAGCCGTCGAGAAAAAACAGAAGATTGACTAAGGGCGATGAAAAGAAGGGAGAAAGAAGGTCTAAAGATGGATCATGAGGCGGCGCAGGTCAGGGCCGGACGTCACCAGGGAGAGATGCCCGCCCCTTGGTAAGGAGCGGGCCGGGGCGGCAGGATGGATAGAAGTACGTGGAACGCCTACAGGAAACGCGACGGCTGGCGTTCTCGCCTCAGCTTCACCGGTTCCGCTTCCACTTGTCGTACACCACAAAGGTGTACGGATCGAAGATTTCGCCGTAGATGCGGTCGCTCCTCTTGGCACGCGCCCGCACAATCGAGTCAGGAATGGCTGTCTCTTTACCCTCGACCCATCGTCCGTCGTGCCATTGAGCGAAGATGTCCGCGATAGCTGAGAGGTACAGGTGGTAATTGAACGAGCAATCCGCGACAGCGTCTCCGTACATGACCCAATGGAGGATTACCTGTTCGACCGAAGTGCAATTATCCAAGGAGTCTTTTGGCATGCCTTCTCTGACATAGTCCCAGAAGCCTTCGGCCGCAGATTCGACATAGCTCATGGTGACCTCACTAAATGTAAGGCCGCCCCCATATTTCTTGTATCATTTTATTGGCAGCCCGTCAATAAGGCGGAGCAGCCCCCCCGTAATGAGGTGATCACGCAGCGGCTAGGCTCCCGTGGTCTTCTTGGGAGGTGGGCAATGTCGGATGACTGGCCAAAAGACGATCTTGTAGCGGCGCTGGGCGAGATCATTACGATCAAGAGCGGGCACAGCAAGCCGCCGCCATACCATTTCCCTCGCGCACAGGTCATTTCTGACGTCGTTACTGATCGACTTGACCTGGCGACTGTCGCTACGGGCGCCAAGCGGGGCGATTTGGTCGAAGGCTTCCTGCGAACGGCCATCGCGGTGGGGATTGAGGTGGCCGACAAAAATGAGCAGCGCAAGAACTTAAACTCAGCCCGCGAACTGCTGGGGTTTAGTCGGTACAGCGAGGCGCAAATTCACGAGATTGTGCAGCGCCATAGGCCGATCCTCCCCAATCCCGAGGCCGGGAACACGCCCGACTCCAAGGGGGTACGGCTTCATCTGGCGAAATTAGAGCAGCTCGACGATGCACAACGAGAAGACGCCATCCTGCAAGCCAATCCGCCGATCATGAGACACGAGGCAGCCCGGCTCGCTCAGAAAGAGGTTTGGATCCCTCTTATCGTCGATGCACTCTATGACCTTCTTCACAACTATCGCGACAGAGCGCTCACCTTGGCGCAGGATCTCAAGCTCGTCCCGACGAACGCAAGTAATAGTGTTCTGGCAGCGGCGGATCCTCCAGATGTACCGGTGACCACTACCAAAGAGGGGCCTCGCCGAAGAATACGCTCCATCCGGGATGCCGTCGGTGTGGTTATCGTAGTTGGCGCGACTATAGCAACGATCTCCTTTATGTCGAATCCTGATACGCCCGGCTCGAACCAGCCCGCAGCAGCAGAACTCGAAGCCCGTTACGATGGCAAGGATCCTCGGGGATTCGACGGCGCAAACTCCCGATGCGCCGAACCTCCCCCTAGCCAGCTTGTCCAGGCCAGCTCACCTCTAGTTATGGGGCCTGAGGGCCGCCCGGTTGGCAATATCCAGTTGCGCACGTCGCCTATCTGTCCGGTTATCTGGGGGCGGGTGCTGTGGAACGGCAATGAGACCGATTTGTATCAAATCCCCGCCGGATGGACGCTGCACGTGGTTGGGCACCGGCCTGACACGAAAAGTCGCTTCGATTTTCCTGAACCGTCAAGTCCCACGCCTATCCAGTATGGCCTTGGTCCGATGGTGGTCACGCTTCGCGGCTGCGTCTACGTGGAGGCCTATTTTTCCAACGGCGATCAGCAAACAAGTCCATCCAAAACGTCTTGTGTCATGGCACCTAAGAGCTAATGCTTGCACCACCGCGAAGCAGGTAGGTGGCATAAGTTGACGCCCGCTCACAAGGAGCGGGATAAACCGCATCATCGACGTGAGCGTAGCTCGGAATGGTAACCACTCCGACTCTCTTGACGTAAAGTATGTTTCGAGCCTTTTGGGCATGGTGAGCGGACGGATCTAGGCAGCTACAGCCCTTATGCTCTGTAGCCAGTTACCTGTGCCCAACACGTTGAAATAGTCGGATACACCTGACTTAGAAGTTCAAGGATCTCGTCCTCGCAACCGCCTGCTAGAGGTTGCCACCTAAACGATTCGTGGTCCAGATAGAGCAATGATCGCTTGGTTGCACGGTACAGCGTCACTCGGCGGTTGTCGGCTCCATCGGTCATGAACAGCGCCCACATCGTGTCATCGAGCGGGAGCAGCACGGGCAGCGGTGTGTGTGCGTTAGAGAGCGCTTGCGCCAACCCGGGGCGAAGCGGCGCCAGAAACTGATACTCGTGCCTGAGAATCTCCAGCAGCGTGCTGCGGCTTCCAACCACCGGAGGCTCTGCAATCGCTCGCTCGTACGCCAGGAGAACGCGCTCTTGGTCGCCGATCAACAGATCACGCAGGATCCGCGCGGTGAGCCTCGGAACGGCCAGTGACGTCTCTGTCTGTGTAACTAGGCCAAGGCGTTCGAGACGGTGCACGGCGGCTTGCAGCTCTATCGGACTTGGTCGACCAGCGAGATGTCCAGCGATCTCCACGACAAGGTCTCGTGGGCGTTCACCGCCGCTGTGCGTCCAGACGATGCTCGCCAAGATGGCGCTCGCCATTGGATCGTCTCGGACCGCTTCATAAAGTCCCTCCACGATAACCGACAGGCTCCGTGGTACTTCCCCAAGCTCCGCGAGGTCGTGCAGGGCATGCTGTGTGCGCCTGGAGATGTCTTCCAGCAGGTCTTCAGGGCTCATGGCGTTGTCGCTCTTAAGGTAGCGAACAACGAGGTGAATCGCCTCAGCATGCCCTCCGAGGACCGAGGTGAGTCCGTCGAGGGTCTCCTCGGTCAACGCCGTGACATCCTTGAGTTGGTCGCGTAACCAGGTTCGGACGTCTTCGTCAGGCACCCCGGTGATCAGCCGGGCCGGTGGTGGGGTGCTGTCACATTCGTTGCCAAACGTCGGACGTGTGGAAGCGGTGATCAGGACAGGGATGTTGCTGCCGTGTGGAAGCAACATGTGGATGTTCTCTTCCGTACGCACGTCGTCAAGCACCAACAGGCGGATGGCGTTGAACCGGGCGGCAACTGCGCGAAAACGAGCGATGCACTGCTCATCGGACAGTGGGCTGTCGTCGACGCCTTCACGCGACAACACCTGGCGTATGTCACGTTCGTAGAGGCCGCGACGCCCCAGTCGTATGAAGCCTGTGACTTCGGGCGTCCCAACTTGGTTAGCGAAACGACGAGCCAATGTGGACTTGCCCATGCCGTCTAGCCCCCAGAGCAGAAACAGTCCACCGTTGTCTGCCATCAGGTTTCGGTACGTCGTGTGCAGCCAAGCAAGGTCCGTCGAACGTGGGATCGAGCGAAGCGGTGTGCTACCGGTGATCGTCGGGCGCTCCGGCGTCGACTGCGGCGAACGGATCCAGAAGGCGAGTTGATCAACATACGCCTTGCGGTGCTTGCGAATCGTATGCCAACTGAGCTCTGGGGTCACAGTCCGTCCGGCCAGTTCCTCGCGTGCCTGCGTACTGGCGTTCTCGGAGGCATTAGTCAAGCCGAAGACTTCCCGGATGATCCCCGGACTGCAGATCGCACCTGCAGGCGCTCGCGCCGGAGCAGCCGGACGTGCTTGCTCAACTGCTGCAACAACCGCAACGAGCGTTGCTCGGATGTCTTGGAGTCGGATCTGTTCTCGCCCAACACCACGTGCCTGCGCTGCGACTTCAGTGAGCGCTGTCAGCTGGAAGGGAGGCCGACGGGTCAGCAGCCGGTCGAACGGCGTCTTGCGCCAGGTGTGTAACTCAGCCTCGAGCGAGCTGAGGTCGTCGGTCTCAGCCTGTCGCTCCACGACTCCTGGCCTTTCCCGCTCAGTTCGCAGAACTCGCTCAGTCTGCGCTCATTTTACAGCGTGCCTCGGATGGAGAGTTTGCACAGCGTCGGCGAAGCAGCCGACCTCATCTCGATCCGCCCCAGCACGTCAAGGAGGGCTTCCGTGCCCCGGACCCGCTATACCAAGGTCGTTCGCATTCGCGAACGGCGCCAGATCGAGAGCCGCAGGCGGAAGCTCGCGGCCCTCGCAAGGACTCTGCACCACACGCAGACCGCACCCGTCGCAGAACCTGCGCTGCATCCAGTGAAAGAACGACGCCGAGCTCGGCGCGAACAGAACTTGCTTCGCAAACCGAAGCGGCTGATCGACGGCGCAGACCGAACTCGCCCAATGAACACAAGTAGGACCGCTTGCCCCGGTAGGTGTTGATCACTCTGCCACCACACCCAAAGACAACTAATCGGAGGTGCTCCATGTCTAAAAAGGAACCGCGCATATCTATCTCTCACTCCGCAGACCTGCGTCGTTTCAAGTGTCGGCTCTGGGTCTATGCCGCCATCCTGATCGTCATCCTGTTGCTGGCCGCATGCAGCAGCGGCACGTCGTCCCGACGGGGCGAACTCGGCGACAACCAAGCCATCCTCGCCACCTGCGATCCGGCCGCACCGCCCGCCTCACTGGTGCTGCTGGACGGCACCGGCTCCAGCGCCTCGAACGCCATCACGGCCGAACGGATGATTGCCATCGAGTCGATCGCCACGCGCACGGCCGTGTGCTCCGGATACCTTCGAGTCCAGGCGTTTTCGTCTAGCAGTGCAGCCACGAGCTTGTTGTTCGACGGCTTGTTGAAGCAGGACGGCGCGACGGACAACGCCAGGCTGAAGCGCGTACCTGAAGCCGTCACCGGTGTCATGGACAAGGTGCGATCCGGCTACGGCCCGGCGGTCCAGGCCCTGCCCCAGACCGGCAGCGATATTCACGCCCAGTACCGGCTGGCAGCCGAATGGATCCAGCAGCTCGGTGGCAGTTACCGCCTGGACTTGTCGATCATGAGCGACGGTATTCAAAACGTTGGCGTTGACCTTGGTGCTCGGCCGCTGAGCAAGCAAGAAGCCGAGATGCTGGCCGACAAGGTCACGGTGCCCAAATTGCCGGGAGCTTCCGTCACCGTGGCCGGACTCGGCCGAGTGGCCGAAGGCGCACCGCCGTCCGCGCTAGCGGAAGGCCTGGTGCACTACTTCCAGCGGCTTTGCGAGCGAACGCATGCCGCCTCTTGCACCGCAGTCAGCGACTACGCCACTGCAGGTCGGTGAGCTTGGTGTTCGGCAAGGAGCCGAAGCGACACCACTATCCACAGCAATCGGTAGATCTGTGGACGCGAGAAGCCGACACCACCACGCTTCCGCTGATCAACCAAGCGACTGCGCAACCGCGGCCGGCGAATGTCGGCGTGACCTACGTCGAGCAGGAACACCATGCCCTGGCCGATGAGCAGGAGCTGGTCTGGCCGGCCGAGGGTGAGCGCGAGGCACGGCCACACCAAATGCAGGCCAAAGGTCTTTCCCCGACAACCTCGGCCATCGACGAGTTGCTCGCCGAAACCGAGAAGGCAGTAACTGCGGCTCACGCCGACCACCAGCACGCAGCCGCAGTGTTGGGTCCGTACGTCCGGAGAGAGCCAGGCGCGAAAGTCAGGTACTGGATCTGTTGGCCAATCCTGATCTTCGGTGACACCGCCGGCGTCTGGTCGGCAGCTGTGGTCAATGGCGATGTGCCGTACATCGCCTTCGGTCAAGCACTCGCGTCGGGTGTGGCTGCGGCCTGTGCCGGTCTGGTCGGATCAGAGCTCAAAGACATCCGGATGGCACGCGCTCGCCAGCGTGATCCGGAGTCGTTATCCCAGGACGAACAGCGCTACCGGCGCCTGTTCACCGGCGCTGACAAGGGCATCGGCATCGTCAAGCTCATCGGCTTGCTATCGGGAGTCGTCGCGGCCCTGGTGATGGTGGCCATCTTCGCGCTGCGCAGCAGCATCGAGGGCAACGAGGCGGGTCTCACCTTCGGCCTGCTCGCTGCGGCGACGGCGATCGGTTCCCTGCTTCTCGGGTACTCAGCAGCCGACGAGGTGGCGGACTTCCTTGCCACAGCCGAAAAGCGTGTCGGACAAGTGGAAAAACGGTATCTACAGCTGGCGTCGTCGGCAGCACCGAAGCGACAGGCGGAGGCCGAGGAAGCAGCCCGCTCCATTCAGGCCGAGTATCAGCTGCGCGGCCAGGCCGCAGGGAAGCGGGTGGAGTCGCTGTCCTGGCGGGTGCAGCGTCAGAATCCACACGTCCTTGGTCACGGCTACCCGGTGGGCGAACAGAGCGGGGTTATCGGGAGGCGACCGCGGCGCGGTGGTGCGGCATGAACCGACACGACGGACTTCTTCCAAGCACCTTGCTGTCCAGTCACTTGCTCGGACCCACAAGCAAGACGGACCAAGAAGTAGCCCATTCGACCAGCGGCGGATATGTTCTCGGCGATCCAGGCCAGCCGGCGCCGGTGCCGACGCTGCTGATCGCCATCTTCGACGATTCGTACTCCGTCACCGGTTCGACCGGCAACGACCCGCTGTCGAATCGGTATGCCGAAGCCCGGCGAGCCCTCACGGTGGTGGCCCGACGAGGATCGCGCCGGGAGCTGGCCGCGCTGCTCCACTTTGACACGCCACGCGGCGACGTCGGGCCGGTTTCCCTTACACGAAACGGGATGCGACGTCTCAGCCGCAGCCTATGTGTCCCGCAGGGCGCGGCCGGTTCAAGCGAACTCGGCCCCAGCCTAAGGCGGGCGGCGGCGTTTGCCGAATCATGCCCACAACACGCAGCAACACTGGTGATCTTCAGCGATCTCTTGCTGCTTGACCGCGATCCCAGCAGGGTCTTTCGCGGCCTGGAGGACTTCGCCGGCGAGGTGCACCTCGTGGTGCTCGGCAGCTGCGTGACGCCGGCGGAACTCGATGGGCAGGTTTCGATCACTCACATCGACCGTTCCGACTCGCCCGGTGCCGTAGCACGGGCGCTGTTTGCCAGCCTGGTAACGCACCGACCAGGCAGTCACGTGGCGACGTAGCAGCTGGTCGTCGTAAATTCCACAACTCATTTCTGCTGGTTCTTGCCACGCCACAACCCACGCTCAAAACAGAGGCAACCGCCCATCGGTTCACTCGAATCTTCGCCCGAACATTCGGGCGAGCCGATGGTTCCTATTTAGCTCGCGCCGCTCCATAACTAAGGGCGACCTCCCGGCTAACCCCGGGACGAAGAAAAGGAGGACAACATGTCTAAGGAGGTCATTCCAGCTCAGGGCACTACCACTACAAAGTTCCGCACCATCCTGGCCGATCCCCCATGGGATATCCAACAGAAGGGTGCTCGTGGTGCCGAGCAGCACTACCGGCTCATGAGCCTGGAGCGCATCAAGGAAATGCCCATCCGTGACCTCGCAGCCGACAATAGCCATTTGTGGCTCTGGGTCACCAACGCCACGCTTCGCGACGGCTACGACGTGGCCGAGGCCTGGGGTTTTACGGTTCGTTCGCCCTTGACCTGGATCAAATTCAGGCTCGGACTTGGGCAGTATCTGCGAAACACCACAGAGCACTTGCTGCTCGCCACCCGCGGAAAGGCCCCAGTCAACTTCCGCTCGCAGCCGACGTGGTTCAACGCACCCGTGCAACATCATTCGCACAAGCCGGAAGAGCAGTACGCCCTCATCGAGCGCGTCTCTAGCGGCCCCTACCTGGAGCTGTTCGCCCGCAGGCGCCCGCCCAGCACCCGTGGTTGGTCGGTATGGGGCAACGCCGTGGACAGCGACATCGTCGTTCCTGGCTATCCGGTGCCAAGTGACGTCGCGGTACAGAGCCGTGGGCACGGTGAGCCGCGATGAGTAGCAACAAGAAGTCGGAATCGCCGGTGACGAATCCAGTTCCATGGATCTTCCACACCAGCTTGCTGCTGCTCGGCGCCGTCATCGCACTGAACCTCGCGATCGAGTTCCTTCGCCCTATCTGGCCCTGGCTTATCGGCGGCTTCGTGCTGATGGCAATCAGCTGGATCGTTGTCGCGATTGTGCGGTGGAGACGCTCGCGGTGGTGACGTCGCCGCGCTGCAGTCAACAGTGGCAAAGTGTTGTGGAATTAACAAATATTATTGACGTTCTGACCAAAATCGTCCATAAGTGGTGGCGAAATAGGCCGCTGTTTACAAGCAGCACTCAGATCGTCGTGTAAACGAGAGGAGGTATCACTTATGACCGCAAGCAAAAGAAAGCATAGAGACCGAACCAAACGAAACGGAGACCACCGCTTCACCGTCCGCGGAGTCCGCCGCGACCCCGTTGATATCGGCAAGCTCTCAAAAGCCCTCATCGGCCTCGCCATGGCCGAAGCAGAGCGCGAAGCGCAGGCGGAACACACGGCCAAAGCGTCCCGGTCAAAGGACACCTCCAAGGAAAACGCCCGGCCAGGAGGTGAGGCACATGCCTAGCATCGACGGTCTGGTGTTCTCGGCACTGCATCTGCCTCGCCCTCTGGACGCGGCCACGGTGTCCCGATTCCTCGCCCGGCTGGCGGCGGATCGCGGCGCCCCACGGATCGTCATGGAGGTATGGGCCGACGAGAGCGGCACGCGGCACCTACTCGGCTCTCGCAACACCGACGTCCATCCGCTGCGGCGCATGCTGGCCGACCTCATCCCGGGCAGCGCTCTCACCACGCCAAACCCGGGTCAGCGTGAACCGCGCCCCGCCGTCCAGGTGGCGGGCCGTCTTCATATCCATCCCCCTGGGCTGCCGCTGCTTAGCGACACCGCCGAGGCCACCAGCCGGGCACTGCTCTCCGCGTTAGCCACACCTATGCACCCAGACGAAAGCCAAGTCGTGCAGGTGGTGCTCGGCCCGCGCCGGGCACCGCGCGCTGTTCCACCAAAGGCCGCGGCACCAGATGTCGGGTTACTTGAGACGCTCACGGCCGGGCAACGGCCAGCCAGTAGCGAGACACGAAACCGCATGAAAGAGCGCCTGTCCCAGGGCGGGTTCGCGGCCACTATTCGTCTGGGAGCCGCCAGTTCTGACACCGATCGGCGGCACCGCTTCATGGTTGGGCTCCTTAGTAGCCTCGCCACCGCCCAATCTCCAGGGGTCAAGATCGACCTGCTCCGGCAACACCCGAAGCATCTCAACGAGGTGCGATTGCCCTGGCGTTGGCCGCTGCACATAAGCGTGGCGGAGCTCGTAGGCATGTTGGGCTGGCCGCTCGGTGATGCAGATCTGCCAGGTTTGCCGGCCGCGCATCCGAAGCCTCTAAGAGCGCACGCATCCGTCCATACTGGCCCCAGAGTGTTTGCCGAGAGTGCGGCTCCGGGCGACACTCGTCGTATCGGGATTGCCCCGAGCGACCAGATGTTCCACACCGTCTCGTATGGACCGTCCGGGTCAGGCAAAACCACCGTCGCGCTCAACCTCATCCTTGCCGACATCGAGGCGGGCCGACCGATCGCCGTGCTCGATCCGAAGAAGCAGCTCATTGACGACATCACCAAACGCATTCCGGAACATCGTCTAAACGACGTGGTGATCTTGGATGCCAGTGACGATGTTCCCGTCGGCTTCAACCCGCTCGATGTCACCAGCCGTGATCCCGATGTCGTGGTTGACGGCATCTTGGCGGTCTTCGAATCCGTGTTCAGCGACGGCTGGGGACCGCGCTCCAGCGACATCTTCTCCGCTTGCCTGCGCACGCTGGCTCGTGCCAGCACATCGAAACAACCCGCCACCCTGATCGACGTCCCGAAGCTGCTAACCGATCCAGTCTTTCGACGCAAGCAGATTGCCCGCGTCAAGAGCGACGTAGCGCTGGCCGGCTTCTGGGCATGGTACGAAGCCCAGTCGCCACAAGCCCAAGCTGCCGCCATCGCCGCGCCTCTGAACAAGCTGCGCCAGTTTCTGCTCCGTCCTGCCGTGATCCGCATGCTAGATCAACGCGCAGGTAAGTTCCGGCTGCGGGATACGTTCCGGGACAACAAGATTGTGCTCGTACCGCTCAATGAAGGGCTCATTGGCCCAGGCACCGTGTCTTTGCTCGGCAGCTTGATCATCGCCGATCTCTGGCAGGCAACCCAAGAACGCGCCAATGAGCCTGGCGCCAACAAACGGCCCGGCATGGTGTACGTCGACGAGGCCCCCAGATTCCTGAATCTTCCTGTGTCGCTAGCCGACGCGCTCGCTGTCAGCAGGTCGCTGTCTGTCGGCTGGTTCTTAGCAGCCCAGTTTCGTAGCCAGTTTCCACCGACGCTCAAGACCGCGGTCGACATGAATGCCCGCAGCAAGATCCAATTCGCCACCGAGTTCGAGGACGCGCGTGATACCGCCAAACTGACGCGCGATCTGTCCACGGAGGACTTCTTGGCCCTGCCGCGCTACCACGCCTACGTCAACCTCGTAGCGGACGGCCATCCGTCCGGCTGGGCGCTGGTACGAACGTTGCCGCCACCGGCAGCCACCACTGATCCGGAGACGGTCCGACGAACCGCGCGAGCCAACTACGCCCCGCCTCCAGCCGTCACACCCAAAGACGAGGCCGACAACGAAAGCAATGCCTCACCAGAGCAGACCGAAGGCACTGCTCCAGAGTCCGTCGTTGCACCTGGACGCATCGGCCGGAAGCGGAGGCAACGATGAAAAGACGTGCCAGAGAGCAGCCAGCGACTGTCGATCGACACAAAGCGATTGCTTGCGTGTTCGCTGCTCTGTCCGCCCCTATCTTCGCGACCGACACTTCCTACAGTTTCCGCAGCTCAAGCCGCCTGCTCCTTACCCTTTGGGATGGGACTGACCCCCAATCTGGGGGTCACGCGGCCGCGCCCGGCGACTGCGGCCAGGTCGGCTTTAGGGCAGGAAGTCGACAATGAGCCCGACCGACGCCACCAGCCTGCTCATACACCTGTCCACTAGAGACATTGCAATCCTGGAATCACTGCGTTCCTATCGATTGCTTACCACTGCCCACATTCGACGGCTGCATTTCGCGCAAGGTCATGCCAGTCTGGCTGCCGCCTCCGGAGCCGTCATGCGCGTCCTGACACGACTCGAAACCCGGAATCTGGTGGCCAGACTCGCCCGGCGAATCGGCGGCGTGCGAGCTGGCTCATCAGGAGTGACCTGGCAGCTCGGCGCCACCGGCGAACGCTTGCTGCGCACCATGCACGGCGAGAAACAACGTCGCCGCTACGTCGAACCGTCACCCGCCTTCGCGGCGCACACGCTCGCCGTGGCCGATTTGGCCATCGGGCTGTACGAGTTGCAGGACCAAGCCGTGATCGAGGTCGTCCGTGTCGACACCGAACCCTCCTGCTGGCAATCGTTCGTCGGCCCGCACGGCACGTTCGAATGGCTCAAGCCTGACCTCTATGCCGTCACCGCGAGCGGTGACTATGAAGACCACTGGTTTTTTGAGGCAGATTTGGCGACGGAGCATCCGCCCGTCGTGGTGCGCAAAGCCAAGGTGTACCAGCGCTACGCCGCCACCGGCGCCCACCAGGGCCGCCACGGGCTATTCCCCGCCGTGATCTGGGTTGTGCCGGACACGGCCAGGGCAGCGGCCATTGAGGCCGCCCTGTCTGCCGATACGGCAATTCAGCCGGAGCTGTTCCGGGTCGTCACCACCGAGGACTTCAGACAGCTCATCGCAACCGGCGGCGGCACGTCACCCGATGCCGAACCGACCGCACCCCAACAAACCACTCACTAAGAAAGGAGGAACCACACCTATGGAACACCAACCACACCGCTCACCAGACGACGACCCGCGAGGCCCCGAAGCCGAACGGCTCCATCCTGCCGAGATCGACCTGACTGGCGCCATCCAGCAGGACGACGCGCTCCAGGACGTTATCGACGATGCCATCGTTGAGGCCGTTGCCGTAAACGGCGAAGTACCGGACTGGGGTGCACGAGCCATTGCCCGCGCGCTCGCTAACCGGCTCGACGATCCCATCAGCGGCCCTCTGCACCACTTCGCTGCCACCAGTCACGCCGACAAGGAAGCCATAGCGCGGGAACTCGCCGGGATGCATAGCTCCATCTCACCGGACGATACGGAGACACGAGACTGGATCAACCGGCTCGGCACGTACGTGATCAAGCTGCCGGATCAGGAAGAGCCGCCGCAGGAACAGACCCGGGAGGTGCCAATCGACGGCACCCCGCTGGAAAAGGTCAGTGCCTACTTTCGTATCGCCTTCGCGAGAGCGGATGCCCGCGGTGAGGCCTTACCAGCTGAGGATGCACAAAATCTCGCGACTGCCTTGTCTGCGCTGCTGCTCGATCCCGACTCGGAGATGGCGCGCTTCGCCGACACTGGCGATGCCAACCCCGTCCGACTGCACCAGGAATGCCAACTCCTCAAGCGACACGGCTGGCGCACCGCCGACGTGGGCGCCTGGATCGAGCGCTTCGAGCAACATCTCGCCTCGCGCACCGACCTCGGCCGACAGCCGACCGCACCACCAACAACGGAAGACCCAAAAAATAGCCCCCAGGTAGAACAAGGCATCCGCGAGGCCGGCGACGCCTTCCGTGCGTACCTGACGCTTCCAAGCGTCGATCCCGGCCAGACCGATCTGTCTAAGCGCTACCGGGACGTCTACATCGGCAGCTTCACCTCGATGGACGAACTGGTCGACGTGCTTGCCGACATCCCGACCGCCATGACTGCCATCCGGGCCGCCGCTGAAGGATGGGGGCTTGCGGACTACGTATCTCTCGATCGCCAGAAGCTTCACGCCATGGCGCGCGAAACCTGGGACGTGGTGGAGTTTCACGGCAAGTTCTACGTGTTCATGAAATAGCACGCCGCTGATGCAAATAACGCGTCGCAACATCTCCAAACTTTTCTAGGGGTACGTACACAATGTGTAGCCAAATTGTCAACAAAAGCTGGTAATTACCCATAACAGAGGTAAAATGGTGAAAAGGAGAAAATTTGGAACATGAACGACACGACTGCAAAGCAATTTGGAGAGCAACTTAAACACCTGCGCGAAGCAAGGAACATGAGCCTTCGCGGGCTGGCAAGTAAGTCTGGCGTAGATAGCGGTTCGCTGACGCGCATCGAGCACGGCAAGGTATGCCACCCGCAACCGGACACGCTGAAGTGCCTGGCAGACGCACTCGACCTGCCGCTGGCCGACCTATTCGTGATGGCCGGTTACATCACGCCGTCGGACTTACCGAACCTGTCGTACTACCTGCGGGCCAAGTACCCCCATCTTCCGCAGGACGTACTTGGCCGGATGGAACAAGAGCTCCACCAGGTGATTGATAAGCACGCTGCACAGGCGCTACGCGAACTGATGGCTGGCCAGCGCGACCAGAAGGGAGGTACTGATCAAACGCAATAAGACAAATTTTCGGCGCGCCGAGAGAGGCGCGTCGTAAAAGAAAGGAGGTCACTATGACAAGAACGGAGGAAAACGAAACTAAGACGGCCATCATCTATCTGCGAGTCTCTACCAAAGAGCAAGCCGCAAAGGGGGGCCAGTCCGAGGGATTCTCGATCCCAGCGCAACGCGAGGCACTCCATCGCAAGGCCCAAAGCCTTGGAGCGGCGATCATCGAGGAGTTTCGCGACGCAGGTGAGTCCGCCAAATCTGCCGACCGCCCGGATCTGCAGCGAATGCTGCGTTACCTGCTCGAGCACCACGTCGACTACGTGCTGGTCCACAAGATAGACCGGCTGGCGCGCAACCGAGTCGACGACATTGAGATCACGATGGCGATCAAGGAGTCGGGCGCCACGCTGGTCTCGGCGACCGAAAACATTGATGAGACCCCGTCCGGCATGCTGGTGCACGGCATCATGTCATCTATCGCGGAGTTCTACTCCCGCAACCTCGCCACCGAAGTCCATAAAGGTATGAGCCAGAAGGCCAGAACCGGTGGCACTCCTGGCAAGGCGCCACTCGGCTACCGCAACGTCGGACGCTTCAGTCCCGAAGGACGCGAGGAACGCACTGTCGAGGTCGATCCTGAGCGTGCGGAGCTGATCACCTGGGCCTTCAAGGCTTTCGCGACTGGCGATTGGACGCTCAGGTCGCTCGCCGACGAACTGGAGCTACGAGGGCTCACCACTCGGCATACGCCAAAGCAGCCGTCACGCCCCTTGCGGCCAAACGTGCTGCACTCGCTGCTGACCAATCCCTACTACAAGGGCGAGGTCGTCTACCGAGGCATCATGCACCGCGGTAACCACCAGCGACTGACAGATCCAGCCACATGGCAGCGAGTCCAAGATGTACTGTCTGCCCACGCGGCCGGGGAGAAACGCCGCGACCACCCGCACTACCTCAAATCCAGCGTCTTCTGCGGCGACTGTGAGAGCCGACTGATCATCACCAACGCAAGGAACCGCCACGGCGTGATCTATCCCTACTTCGTATGCCTTGGACGGCAACAGAAACGAACATCCTGTACCCGCAAAGCTATGCTCATTGCGACCGTCGAGCACCTCGTCAAGGACCACTGGGCGACCGTGACACTCGACGCTCTTTCGCACCAGGTCTTGGAAGCGGGAGTCCGCGCTGGGCTGTCGGCCCAGCACCAGGAAGCCGCCACTAAACGCAAACAGTTGCTGGCAGCCAGGGCCGCACTGAACACGAGGCGACAGAAATTGGTAGAGGCGATCTATACCGGCGTCGTGCCGATGGACCTTGTTGCCAGTGAACAAAAGCAGCTTACATCGCAACTGACTAAGTTGGAGGAACAGCTAAGCGCCGCGAATGAGCGGTTTGATCAGGTGGAAGCGACCCTCACACGAGCGCTTGATCTGGTGCGCGAGGGTTGTGACTACTACATGGCAGCTGACCCGCTCCTTAGACGACTGCTCAACCAGGCGGTCTTCACCCGCCTCTACATTGACGATCGCGGAGTTCGAGCCGTCTACGCCGAGCCGTTTGACCTCCTGCTTGATCCACAGACCATGGCTGCGGTCCAGGCCACTGCCAACAAGCCGACGACTGACACGGTCACGCCGACTGCGGTGCTTGGTCGACTGACACCTACGACCAACCAAAAAGCCCGCAGGGCACGACGTGCGACTGCGGGCTTTTTCAATAACGTCCGGGTATCCGCTTTCGGTTACGAAGGTTTGAAAGCGGATACTTTGGCTGGCCTCCGTGACTCGCTTTCGAACCTAAAAACGCCCCTGTTACGCGCGCTCGAGTTATGTGACCAGCAGCGTCTTTCAAACCCTAAACGCCAGAAGTACAACACTTCCAAGGCAGTCATTGCACAGTCAGGTGCCGCAGACCCTTCGGCTGTACGGCTCAAAGTCAAAGAGAACCACAAGCTGAAACCAGTCGAAGTCACGCGGCTTGTCCAGGCCAACCAAGCTGGTATGACACAGCGAGAGTTGGCGACGAAGTTCGACATCAGCCTCGAGACAGTCAACCGCCACCTCCGCAGACACCGCCAGGCAATGAAGCTTGGATGCGCCGTTCTCAGTCGCCGTACCGACACGCCAGATGACAGGAGCGTTCCCGACGAAACCACTGGAAAGAAAGGAGGTCTCGCTGCATGAACGACACCAGCCTCAACAGCACCGTCGCGGCCTACGCCAGTGGAGTAAAGCGCCGTAAACGAGCCGTGCTCTATCTCCGCGTCTCGACACCAGGCCAGGTCAATACCGACTTCAACCCTGAAGGCATCTCCATCCCAGCTCAGCGTGAGGCGGCCAAGCGCAAGGCCGAGTCGCTTGACGCCGACATCGTCCGGGAGTTCGTCGAGCCGGGCCGCACGGCCACCAGTATCGAGAAGCGCCCGACCTTCCAGGAGATGATCGCTTGGGTCAAGTCCCAAAAGGACATTGACTACGTCATCGTTTACCACTTCAACCGAGTGTTCCGCGATGCCGTCGACGCCGGCATCACCAAGCGGGACTTGAAGAAGGTCGGCACCCGCATCGTCTCCACCATCCTCGACATGGGCGAAAGTCCCGAAAGCGCCATGGTCGAGACCATCCTCCATGCGGTCGACCAGTACCAGTCGCAGGCCAGCGGCGCCGACATCAAGTACAAAATGGGCCAGAAAGCCAGAAACGGCGGGACCATAGGCCAGGCCAGGCTCGGCTACCTCAACGTGCGCATCCCGAAACCTGAAGGCGGCGAGATCCGCACCGTCATGGTTGACAAGGAGCGCGCTCCCTTGGTGCGCCTTGCCTTCGAGCTGTACGCCACGGGCGAGTACACGCTGGCCGATCTGTCCGGCGAGCTTTACGACCGCGGCCTCCGCACTCGGGCGACCGCTCGTCATCCGTCCAAGCAAGTCTCGATCAACAAGCTGTCCATGATGCTGCGTGACCGCTACTACATCGGCTACGTCACCTACCAAGACGAAGAGTTCAAGGGCCGCCACGAACCGCTCATCAGCGAGGAGCTGTTCGAGGCCGTCCAAGCCATCATCGAAACCCGAGCAACCGCACAGGAGCGCCGACGCGTGCACCACCACTACCTCAAAGGATCGCTCTACTGTGGACGCTGCCACCGAGCTGGCGTCACGTCACGCATGATCATTCAGCACACCGTCAACTCTCGCGGCACCGAGTACACCTACTTCTTCTGCCGTAACAAGCAAAACGGCACGTGTCCGAGCCCGCACATCAATGTCATCCATGTCGAGGACGCCGTCGAGGCGCACTACGCCACCGTCCGATTTGCCCCCGGCTTCGTCGCCGACGTTCGCAGCCACGTCGCCAAGGCGCTCGAAGATGAGGAGGCAGCAACCAGGCTCCTCCACCGACAGCTCACGACTGAGATACATGCCCTCGACGTCAAGGAATCCAACCTGATCGACCTGGTGGCCGATGGCGACGAGACGATCCCGCAAGCCAAGGTCAAAGAGAAGCTTCGCGATATCGAGCGACAGCGTCAGCGCCTGCAGGTTCGCCTCGAGGACACCAACGAGGAGCTCGCCGTCACCGCCCGCCTGATTGAACTGTCTCTCGAGTTGCTCGAGAACCCCCAAGAGCTGTACCGGCGATGCGACGACGAGCAACGGCGTCTGCTGAACCAAGCCATCTTCGAGAAGCTCTACGTCGATCAGGACCAGGTCACGGAGCACGAACTGCACGAGCCATTCGGCCTGCTTCATGACATGCAGCGCGACCGAGATGAACCGCCCGACAAGCCTGATACAGGAACCCCGTACGGCCGCATTCCACATGCCAGAAGGGCCGTCTCCCTCGTCGGAGACGGCCCTTCTGGCATCAGCAGCGTGGAAGCTCTACTAGGGGGCATGGACTTGGTCCATTGTTCTAGTAAGCCCTCCAGGGTGGAGCTGAGGGGAATCGAACCCCTGACCTTCTCGATGCGAACGAGACGCGCTACCAACTGCGCTACAGCCCCTTGGTGCTCCAGTAGCTTATCAGGGCCTCTGGAGCCGTTTTCACTCCCCCACCGCTCGCCGGTATCGGAGGCTGTCGAGGTCATCGAGCTCGTCGAATGCCGGGTCTTCGTCGTCGATGTCGACCACTACCGCGTGGGGGTGGGTGATGCGCGGCTGGGTTGTCTTGGCGACTGGTGGTGTTGCTGGTTCCCGGTGTTCGGCTGGCTCTTCCCTGCGTTCTTCTCTGTCGCGGTACGCGTCGCGATAGTCCTCTTCGTACTCCGCTTCTGCTTCTGAGCGGGCGGCGCGTCGGGCTTGGGCGATGCGGGCTGTTCGGCGCTGGCGGATTTCCTCTTCGATCCGGACTTGCCTTCGCAGGTAGCTCAGGTAGCCGACGAGCGTGAGGTCCACCGCACCGTGGCCCCACCAGATTTGGGGGTACATCACCCCGGCCACGACCGCGCTGCCGACGGCCAGCAGCAGCATCGCGACGACGACGCGCTGGCGGAAGGCGTATTTCGCTCGCGCGGTGCGGGCGGCAGCTTCTGGGTCGAAGCCGCCGCGGCCCGGCCGGTAGGGGCGCGGGGCGACACTGTCCGTGGCCACGTCGTCACGATCGTCCGCTTCGTCCGCCGTGTCGAGGGCTTCGGGGTGTTCCGTAGCCGAATCCATATCGTCGACGTGTTCTTCGTCGCCGTAGTCGTCGCTGTGGGCGTGGTCGGCTTCGTCCTCGAGGTCGGCGGCGTCGCGCATGTCGGCCTCCTCGGCCCCGCCTTTCCGCACGACCCGCGCGTTCAGTGCGGAGTCCGCGGTTCTGGCGATCTCCTGGCGCTTG
The DNA here is from genome assembly GCF_900176515.1 of Kibdelosporangium aridum. Classification (GTDB taxonomy): domain Bacteria; phylum Actinomycetota; class Actinomycetes; order Mycobacteriales; family Pseudonocardiaceae; genus Kibdelosporangium; species Kibdelosporangium aridum. The sequence continues at coordinate 201,663 of NZ_FWXV01000004.1, read as the reverse complement.
CGCACGATCATCGGGACGAGGACGACCAGCCACGCCAGGACGAGCGCCACCACGATGAGTGAGCTCGGCATGCTTCGTCACCTCCCCCGATCCGTTGCAATTGACCACGCTAGTCACAACAGTCACAGCAGTGACGGAGGCGCGCCGTGCGCGATCTTCCGGCGCAAGGTCCTTTCAGGCGTTTTCGTGCAGCCCATCGCTAACGCGGGGCAATGAAATTCCCCCTATTGGGGGATGGTGGCGCGACCGTTGGCGAGCAGCCGGGAAACCAGTCCATCTGGCACGTCCTCGGTCGTGATCGCGTAGCAAAAGTGGTCACGCCAGTCGCCTGCGACGTCGAGGTACCGCTTGAACAAGCCCTCCTGGCGGAACCCGAGTTTCTCCAGAACGCGCAGGCTGGCGGTGTTCTCCGGGCGCACGGTCGCCTCAATGCGGTGCAGCCCGGCCAGCATGAAGCAGTGGTCGACCACCAGCGCGACCGCCGCAGGCGCCACGCCGCCGCCGATCACGTGCGACGCCACCCAGTAGCCGACCCACGCCGAACACAGCGAACCCCTGATCACATTGCCGACAGTGACCTGGCCCGCGAGTTGATCGTCCACTGTGATCACGAATGGCAAGGTCATGCCACGGCGTGCCAATGCCCGCAGCGACGACCACTGGCCCGGCCACGCGAGCGTGCCGTTGCGGTCTTCCCATGTCCCGGGCGCGGTCGGCTCCCAGCGCTCGAGGTGGTCGCGGTCCCGCAGCCGGATCCGGCTCCACGCGGAGGCGTCGAACAGCCGTGGGCCGCGGACCGCGACCAGACCGGCCTTCACCTGGAGAGGCCCCAATTTGGCAGGCCAGCCCGGGTGCCGGCCCTGCGGGCTCGGCGCTTCCATCACGTCACCCGCGCTGCGCTAGGAAACTGACTTGGACCTCGTCGCCCACTGCCACGTCGGTCGTGTCCTCGTCCACCAGGATCAGGCAGTTGGCCTCGGCGAGGGAGGCGAGCAGGTGCGCACCGGACAGGCCGAGCGGCTGCACGAGGTACTGGCCGTTGCTCTCGTCACGCAGCAACTGGCCACGCAGGAATCCCTTGCGGCCCTTGGTGGACGCGATCGGCGACAGCAGCCTGGCCGACACGAGCCTGCGGCGCGGGTTGCGCTTGCCCTGCGCAGCCCTGATCAACGGGCGGACGAGCACTTCGAAGACGACCAGCGCACTCATCGGGTTGGCGGGCAGTACGAAGGTCGGCACCGCGTCCTGGCCGAGCCTGCCGAAGCCCTGCACCGAGCCCGGGTGCATGGCAACCCTCGTCATGTCCACCTCGCCGAGGTCGGACAGCGCGGCACGAATCTCATCCCCTGTGGTTCCCCCGACGCCGCCGGCCAACACCACAATCTCCGACAGCGGCAGGCGTGATTCCACGATTTCGCGCACGCGGCGCTGATCCGGGCTGACGATGCCGACCCGGGTGACCTCGGCGCCGGCGTCACGGGCCGCGGCGGCGAGTGCGTACGAGTTCACGTCGTAGACCTGGCCCTGGCTGGGCGCGCGGTCGATGTCCACGAGCTCGTCGCCGATGGAGATGATCGACACCCGAGGCCGTGGGTAGACAAGCACTTTGGCACGGCCAACCGCCGCGAGAAGGCCGACCTGGGCCGAGCCAATTGTCGCGCCCCGGCGGACCGCGACGTCGCCGGTTTGCACGTCCTCGCCAGTGCGCCGGACATACGCGGCGGACGGGACGGGTTGGTTGATGGTCACGCGCGCGGGGTGCTCATCGGTGTAGCCGAGCGGGACGACCGCATCGGCCAATGTGGGCAGTGGCGCACCCGTGTCCACCCGGACCGCCTGCCCGGGCTGCAGCCGGCGCGGCTGCCGTGATCCGGCTGGGATCTCGCCGACGACCGGGAGCACCACCGGCTCCCGGCCCGCCGACTGGACGTCGACGCTGCGCACCGCGTAGCCATCCACCGCCGCCTGGTCGAAGCCGGGCAGGGCGTGCTCGGCAACGACCTCTTCGGCACAGAGCAGGCCCTGTGCCTCGGAGATCGCCACACGCACGGGCGCCGGCCGCACCGCGGCGGCCAGTGCCCTGGCGAGCTGCTCGTCGACTGACCTCATCCACCCGACCTTCGTGTCTAGTCCCTGATCCGATCGCGCAAGTACGCACGCAGACCGGGCCCATACTCAGGGTCATCGAGCGCGAAGTCCACGGCGGCACGCAGGAAACCACCAGGATTGCCCAGGTCGTGACGTCCGCCGCGGTGTACGACGATGTGCACGGGGTGTCCCTCGGAGATCAACAGCGCGATCGCGTCGGTCAGCTGGAGCTCACCGCCCGCGCCGGGCGTGATCCGCTTCAACGCGTCGAAGACCGCCCGGTCAAGCAGGTATCGACCGGCCGCGGCGAAGGTGGACGGCGCCTCGTCGGCCGGTGGCTTCTCGACCATGCCGCGCACGATCTTGACGTCCTCATCGCCGGTCTCCTCGACGTCGAACACGCCGTACGCCGAGATCTGCTCGCGGGGGATGTCGAACGCGCACAGCACGCTGCCGCCACGCTCGGCGCGAACGTCGGCCATCTTCTTGAGGACACCGGTCGGCAGCACGATGTCGTCAGGCAGCAGGACGGCGACTGCGTCGTCGTCGCCATCGAGGTTGGGTTCGGCGCACGCCACCGCGTGCCCGAGGCCGAGCGCCTGTTCCTGGATGGCGGTCTCAACGTTCAGCAGGGCCGGTGCGCGGCGGACTTTCGCCAGCAGCTCGGTCTTGCCACGGGCTTCGAGGGTCGCCTCGAGCTCGGGCTGCGGCTGGAAGTACTGGGCCACGGCGTCCTTGCCCGGTGACGTGACGATCACCAGCCGGGTGGCACCCGCGTCGGCCGCTTCGGCGGCGACGAGTTCGATGCCCGGGGTGTCGACCACCGGCAGCAGTTCCTTGGGCACAGCCTTGGTGGTGGGCAGGAAACGCGTGCCAAGCCCTGCGGCGGGCACGATTGCTGTCTTGAATGCGAGCGACGGGCTCATGGATTGTGAGCCTAACCTCATGGCGTGACTGGTTCTCCTGCCACCAAGGACGAATGGCGCAAGCGTTTGCTCGCCGCCCGCCGGGACGTGCCCGCCTCGGTCCGGGAGGCCGAGGCGATGAAGCTGTCGCGAGCCGTGGTTGGCCTGGTTCACGCAGGCCAAACGGTGTGCGCCTATGTCCCCGTCGGCACCGAGCCAGGATCCCGCGCGATGCTGGACTCGTTGGTGGAGATGGACGTCCAAGTGCTGCTGCCAGTCGTGACAGGTCTGGCGCCCCTGGACTGGGCGGCATACGACGGATCGCTGCAGCCAGGCCCGCACAAGCTGCTGGAGCCTGTCGGCCCGCGCCTGGGACCTGCGGCGATCGCGTCGGCTCAGGTGGTCTTGGTGCCCGCGTTGGCGGTCGACCACGCAGGCGTGCGACTGGGACGTGGCGCTGGTCACTATGACCGGTCGCTGGTATCGGCGGCCCCGGAGACTGCGTTGATAGGAGTGGTCCGAGACCAGGAGTTCTTGCCAGAACTGCCCGCTGACCGGCACGACGTCCGGATGACCGCGATCTTGACGCCAGGTCGCGGGCTGGTCGAGGCGGTAAAGTCTTAGCACTCTGCGTGTTAGACTGCCAGCCATCGAAGTTGCGGTCTCATAAGGAGAGAAGTCCGTGCCGACCTACCAGTACGCATGTACCGTGTGCGATCACCGGTTCGAGCAGGTGCAGGCCTTCACCGACCCTTCGCTGACCGTCTGCCCCGAATGCTCCGGCAAGCTGCGCAAGCTGTACAGCTCGGTCGGCGTGGTGTTCAAGGGCAGCGGCTTCTACCGCACCGACAGCCGGTCGGGCAGCACGAACAACGGTGGCGGCAGCTCCGAGAAGACCTCGGCCAAGTCCGAGAGCTCGTCCTCGTCGAGCAGCACGAAGTCGGAGTCCACGAGCTCAAGCAGCACGTCGAGCAGCGCTCCGGCTGCGAAGGCTTCCTGAGCTACGAGTTTGACCTGATGCCCCGGGCCATGCGCCTGGGGCATCAGGTTTTCCGCGCCCTGCACACCCGCGCCCGGTCGCACCACTCCAGTCGGCCAGGCGCCCGCCTCTGGCCATGCGCCCGGGCGTTCCGATCGGCCAACGGGCCGTCGAGGATCGATGGTGCATCCCTTTGCACCCACCATTGTCAGCGGGGTCACGCGCGGTGAAAGAGGCTCGTTCGACCGCTTGATCGGCCCTTCGATAGAAAACCGGAGCGCCAAGACTTCGGAACATCGCCTGCAGGTGCCATGCGCCCGTGGGCTCGGTTTAGTGGCCTTTCATCCCTGGTCCGATCAGGTGCCATGCGCGCCCGGCGCTCGTTGAGTCGCCGTTCATCCCCTGGTCCGATCGTTGCCAGCGGAGGTCCGCGGCGCGGTGGACGATGGGGTTGTGTCCGAGTTCGAGGTCTTCTACCGCGCGATGGCCAGCCGCGATCCGCGGTTTGACGGCCGGTTCGTGGTGGCGGTGACGAGCACCGGCGTCTACTGCAGGCCCAGCTGTCCTTCTCGGACTCCGCAGCGGCGCAACACTCGGTTCTTCACGTTGCCAGCGGCTGCGGAAGCCGCCGGTTTTCGGGCTTGCCGGCGGTGCAGGCCGGATGTCCAGCCGACTTCGCCGGAGTGGAACGTTCGCGGTGACCTTGTCGGGCGGGCGTTGCGGTTGATCGCGGGTGGTGGTGTCGACGATGAGGGCGTGGCGGGCCTTGCGCGGCGGTTGGCGGTGAGTGAGCGTCATCTGCATCGGCAACTCGTTGCCGAGGTTGGGGTCGGCCCGCAGATGCTCGCGATCAGCCGCCGGGCCCGGGTAGCCCGGATGCTGATCGAGTCGACGGCTTTGCCCATGTCAGACGTGGCGTTCGCGGCTGGGTACGCCAGCGTGCGCCAGTTCAACCACGGTATGCGCGCTGCGTTCGGCTGCCCGCCCAGCGAGTTGCGCAACACCGGCAGCACTGGCTCGGCGAATGGTGATCTTGTGCTGCGGCTGCGGTATCGACCACCGCTGGCTTGGCAAGCGTTGCTGAAGTCGTTGGCTACGCGGGCTTTGAGCGGTATCGAGGTTGTTTCCGGCAGGTGCTATCGCCGTGCGATGCGGTTGCCGCACGGTGCTGGGGTTGTCACGGCCGAGTTCGACGGACCATCAGAGGTCACCATTCGGTTGGTACTGGCCGATTTGCGAGATGTCACGGCTGCCGTGGCCCGGTGCCGGGAGATCTTCGACCTCGACGCCGATCCGCTGATGATCGGCGACGACCTCGGCAGCGATCCCGTGATCGGCCCGTTGGTGCAGCTTCAGCCAGGGCTGCGTGTGCCGGGATGTGCCGACGGGTTCGAACTGGCCGTCCGAGCCGTGTCGGGCCACCAAGCCACGCTGGTCTCCCAGTTCGGGGAACCGTTGCGGGAGCCCATGTTCGGGCTGACGCACACGTTCCCTTCGCCGGAGACACTGGCCGAGGCGGACTTGGCCATCCCGCAAGCGGAGACGATCCGGGCACTCGCCAAGGCCGTGTGCACCGGAGAGCTGTCGCTGGACCGGGGCGCTGACCGCGAGGAGAGCGTCGCCATATTGCTTGCCCTGCCTGGGATCGAGCCCTGGACAGCGACGCACATCGCGATGCATGCGCTCGGCGACCCGGACGTTTTTCCCCACACCGACCCCGAACTGCTGGCAGTGGCCCGGCAGCACGGCATCGCCGACTCTCCCGGCGAGCTTCAGCGCTACGCGGAGCGCTGGCGCCCTTGGCGCTCATATGCCGCGATGCATCTCTTGGCCTGACTTACCTCCTCTCCTGTTTCTGACCACCGCCGCGAGAAGGGATCGCGATGCGGCGATACGCGCATGTCCTGAAGAACATCGACTTCCGCAGGCTGTGGCTAGGTGCCACGGTGTCCACTGTGGGCGACGGCATCACCTGGGTCGCTTTGACGTGGCTCGTGCTCTCGGGGCCAGGCGGCGTCGGCCAACTCGGCCTGCTTGCCGTCTGTTACACAGCACCGGTCGCACTGGGCGGGCTGGCGGTCGGCCCGTTGCTGGACCGCTTCGACAAACGAACCGTGCTGCTCACCGACAGTCTGCTGCGCGCGGCCGTGGTCGGGTCGATCCCGGCAGCCGCGGCGTTTGGCGCGCTGCCCGGCTGGTTGCCGTTCGTTGTCGCAGCGACGCACGGGTTGCTGAAGATGGTGCCCCTAGCGGGTTTCCCCGCCGCCATCCCGCAACTCGTCGACGACCGTGACCTCGATGCGGCCAACGCACTGGAGACCCTGAGTTACGGCGTCGCGGGCATAGTCGGCCCGGCTGCCGCCGGTCTGTTGCTCACTCAGATCGGCGCGGCCAACATCCTGATCATCGACAGTGCGACGTTCCTGGTACTCGCCCTCGCCGCGGCATCCGTTCGTCAACCGTTGCGGCCACCTGCGGCTCCGACCGCCAAACGGAGGTTGTCCTTCGCATCGGTCGGGAAGGACCGGGCCATCATCGCGACCACGGTGTCCTTCATGGCCTTCAACGTTGCCGAAGGCATGCTCGTTGTCACCGCGCCTTGGCTGGCCGACACCCGTCTGCCTGATGGCCCAGCAGCACTAGGCCTACTGCTCTCCGCATTGGCTGTCGGCGAGTTCGTCGGCGCCACTGTCGCCGGTGCACGCCAACCTCGCCGCTCACCTGTCCGGGCCATCGGAGTCGTTCAGATCATCGCTGCCGCCGCCTTTCTCACGCTCCTTTCGGCCCCACGGCAACTCCCCATTGCCGTGGGCTTCTTCCTCATCGGTCTGCTCAGCGCGCCCATGACCATCTGGGCGCAGTCACTGCGGATGCGTCGCATCCCGAAGGCGCTCCATGGCCGCGCCTTCGCCACTTTGCGAACTCTGATGCAGGCCACCCCCATGGTCGGGTCCGCACTCGTCACCCCGATGCTGGCCGCCGACCAGTTGACGACCGCTGCTGTCGCGATGGTCGTGCTCGCCGGACTGCCTGCGCTCTACCTCCTGCGGCTCAGCGACGTTCGCCCGGCGCCTCGCCTGGACGAGACTGCACCTGACCTGGACGGGACTGTCCCTGGCTTGAACGGGCCTGTTCCTGATCTGGACCGGCCTGTCCCTGGGACTGAAGCAGGTCACGGATCTCGATGAGGAGCTCGACCTGAGTCGGCTCGGACGGCCCGGTCTCCTCGCCGCGCTTACGGCGTTCCTGGATCTTCTTCATCGGCAGCACCAGGACGAAGTAGACCACCACGGCGATCAGGATGAAGTTGACGACCGCGGTGATCACAGCGGCGAAGTCCATCGTGGACTTCTCGTTGCCGCCCACGATCGTCCAGGCCAGCCCGGTCACGTTCGCACCACCGATCGAAGCGATCAGCGGATTGAGGACGTTGTTCACCACAGCCGTGACCACAGCCGTGAACGCGGTGCCCATCACCACCGCGACCGCCAGTTCCAGCACGTTCCCGCGCATGATGAAGTCTTTGAAACCCTTCAGCACGGCACAACTCCCTCACAGAGACGGACAAAGAATCACCGGAGCGTAACGGTCACCTCCCTGGCGAGAGAGGCCGCCGCCACCCGTGGTGCGGCATGCCCGGGCAAGGCCACGACGACCAACCGGCCCTGCTCATGTGACCGCCCTGTCGACCGGACGGTCACCACAGTCGCACCCGACGCGAGCACGGTTTGGTCCGGCGCGACGATGTCCACCCGGGCCCCAGGCACCAGCAACTCGGCTACCCCTTCGTCGGCCAGCCGAATCGGAACCGCTGCCGCATCTGGGGATCCAGTGGTCATGCGAGTGTTCTCCGGTCCGAGGAGTCGTGCGGACGTGATGGGTTCACCGGAGGACGCGACCCCGGCCAGCACCTGACCGGTCGCGGCCGCGGCATCGGTCAGCGCACCACGCGGCACAAGTGACGGCGGCGCCCTGACGAGCTTCAAGTCCGATGTGGACAGGGTTGTGCCGGGCGAAAGGTCGTGCGCGGCCACAAGCATGTGGGCCTCGGCCGCACGGTTCGGGCGCAGCGCAAGGAACAGGGCGAGGCCCAGCAGAGCGACCGCGATGATCTTGCGGATCGCGACGGTGCGGACCCAGCCCGTGGTCCGGAGTGCTCGGAGGAGGCGTTTCATGCTTCCAGGCTGCCGGGTTGCCGTTCGGTTGGGCAGGGTCCGGGGACGGCGGCTGTGGATAAGTGCCGGGTGTGGATAAGTCGGGGGAAATCGGGGTTGGGGATTTGACAGATCCCTCTTGAGCAGTCGCTCAAACATCGGCTAGTCTCCGTTTTGAGCGAGTGCTCAAACCTCAGGAGGGACGGTCGACGGGGAGCGACTGGTGCGAGGGGCGCCGTGTGGGTCATCGGCAGGGAGGGATCGATGACCCACCGGGCGAGAGAACAGCCAAGTGACACAACAGGCCTGCAGTTACTGCAGGTCTGCCGACGGCAAGGCGACGCGCGAGCTGTGCGAGTCAGCCTGCAGGAGAAGGCTGATCACTCAGATGGCGCGAAGGCAGCCGAGCGGGTCAAACACAAAGACACACCGCATGGCATACCAAGAAGAAGGCGGATTCATCAGGCGACGGGACGCATCGGGGCGGATCAAGCCAGGGGCGGAGATCCAGGCAGTGGGACGTAGACGAAGTGGGGAAACCATGCCCAAACCGCTGTACATCGAGGCTCTGATCCGGACCGACATGGCGAAGCTGTGGCAGCGGACCCAGGACCCGGCCGAGCACCAACGCTGGGACGCCCGGTTCACTGAGATCAACTACATCGGTGCCACCACACCACAGCGTTTCCGCTACTCCACCACCGTCCTCGGCGTTCGGATCCATGGTGAAGGCGTCACCTCACACAAGCGCGAAGCCACGTCCGCACTTCGATTCCGATCCGACCACCCGCTCTCGATGATCGTCAGTGGCAGCGGGTACTGGCGTTATATCCCCACGCACCAAGGGATCCGGTTCCTCACCGGCTACGACTACGTCCCACGTTGGGCACCAGCCGATCGGGTTTTCCGGCCGCTCATGGGGTGGGCCACGGCGTGGTCGTTCGATCGGCTGCGGATCTGGCTTGAACACGACATTCCGCCCGAGACGACCCGTCTGCGAGCGATCGTCGATGTGGCAGCGAGGGTGACAGCGATCGTCGCCGCTGTCAGAACCCGAAAGCCGCTGCTCGCGTTGATCGCGTTCGTTCCGTTGTCCGACAAGGTGCCTGCTGCGCGCCGATGCCTCAGAAAGCGACCACCGCGATGATCTTCAAGCGAGCTCTTGGCCGGCGCTTCGAGGACCTGCATCCTCAGCTACAACGGCGTTTCGGCTTTCAGCAGTCCTGCGTCGGCACCGGCACCATGGCTGAGATCTGGCGTGGCGGCAGGCATACCGTGCCTTTCCTCAAGCTCGGCACGAACCGCAACATCCTGTTCCCGGAGACCGGAACCGATGTCCCTTTCGTCATCGAGAACCATGTCTACCAGGACAGTTTCGGGCGGGACGTGGTCACGTTCGTGCGCACGTTCGATGTCCGGGCCGGGCTGCGCAGGCGGTTCGACGCGACCATGATCTACAGCGAGGCACGGGGCGCGATCGTCGACTACCTCGGCACGCACCAGCACATCGCGGTCGATCTGCACCTCGACGTCGACCGCCGGGGTGGTCTGCACATCCGGTCCGGCGAGCAACGGTTCCGGATGGGCGGGCTCGACTTCGTTCTGCCGCAAACCCTGACTGGCACTGCCGACCTGCACGAGTGGTACGACGACAACGAGGAGTGCTTCCGGATCCGGGTCACTGTCGGCAATCCCAGGTTCGGGCCGATCTTCGGCTATCACGGCCGCTTCACCGCCCAGTACGTCGACACGCCGGTTCCGGCCACCGTGAAGCCCTACCGGGAGGAAGCGAGAGAATGAGGCGTGTCTGACACGCGCCGCAAGCTGATCGACGGGGCCATCGAGGCCATCCGGACCGTGGGCATCAGCGGCGTCTCCGCTCGCTCCATCGCAGCCGCCGCCGGGGTCAACCAAGCGCTTGTTTTCTACCACTTCGGCAGCGTGCACGAGCTACTCGGCGCGGCCTGCATGACGCACACCAAGGCCTCGGTCGAGCTCTTCCAGCCCGCCTTGGACAAGGTCACCACGCTCAAACAGCTGCTCGCGGTCGGCCGGGACATGCACACCCAGCAATCCCAGACCTTCAACGTCACCATCCTCGCCCAGCTGCTGGCCGGGTCGCGCACCGACGCAGGGCTCGCCGAGACCACCCGAGCCGCCTTGCAGCTGTGGATCGACGCCATTGAACAGGTGCTGATCCGTGTGCTCGCCACCTCGCCGGCCAAGGACCTTGTCGACACGAAAGGACTGGCCAGCGCGGTGTCGGCCGCGTTCATCGGTCTGGAACTGTACGAAGGCATCGACCCGGCCGGAGCCGTGCACGCACTGGACACGTTGGACCAGCTTGCCGTGCTGGTCGAGGTGGTCGACGACCTTGGGCCGATCGCACGCCGCGCGTTCCGGGCGAAGGTCAAGCGCGTAGCGGATCGCTAGCGAACGCCTTCACGCCCTCGGCGAAGCCGACTTGGGCCTCGAAGCCGAGCAACATACGTGCGCCTGCGGGCGACGCGACGATATGCCGCACGTCGCCGGACCGTGCGCCGCCGACAATCCGTGGCGGAGGACCGCCGTATGCCGTCGCCAGCTCGTAGGCAAGTTCACCGACGGTGTGTGGCGAGCCGGAGCACACGTTCACCGGCACGAACCCGGAGACTGAGTTTTCCAAAGCCAGGACGTTCGCCAGCGCGACGTCCGTGACGTGCACGAAGTCCCGGCACTGCAAGCCGTCCTCCAGAACGGTCGGTGCTTCGCCGCGCTGCAAAGCCGAACGGAACAGCGAGGCCACGCCTGCATAGGGCGTGTCCCGAGGCATACGAGGTCCGTACACGTTGTGGTACCGCAAAGCCCATACGTTCCCGCCAGCCTGACGTGCCCACGCCGAGGCGAGGTGTTCTTGGGCAACCTTCGTGGCCGCGTAAGTGCTCCGCGGGTCCAGTGGCGCGTCCTCTTCGATCAGCGCCCACGCCACGGAATCGCCACAAACTGGGCAAGATGGCTCATAACGCCCGGCTTCCAGGTCCGAGGACACCCGCGGTCCCGGCCGGACATCACCGTGCGTCTCACAGACGTACCGCCCCTCGCCGTACACGACCATCGACGAAGCGAGGACGAGCTTGCGGACACCGGCCGAATGCATGGCAGCCAGCAACACAGCGGTCCCATGATCGTTGTTGCGCACGTAAAGCGGCGCGTCCGAGGGATCAAGCCCGTGCCCGACCACAGCCGCCTGATGACACACGGCATCGACGCCGCGCAACAAACCGGTCATCAGGTCGTAGTCCTGGACGTCGCCGCGCACGAGGTCCGATGTCCACTCTGGAACCCCTGAATGAGCCTGCGGCAACAAATTGTCCACCGGCACGACTTCGTGCCCGCGTGTCGCCAACTGCTCGGCGATGTGGGACCCGATGAACCCGGCCGCGCCGGTGAGCAATACCCGCATGTGAGCAACGCTATGGCCGTTATCACCCCAGCACAGCCCGCGCGGGCCAGACGTCATAGAACGGTCAGATCTCGATACAGATATCTTGGAGCCCATGGAACGCAGCGCGCAGCGGCTGGGCAGGGCTCTCATCGTCGTCGTCGACGACCGGATCGCGCACGGTGAGAACGAGGATTCACCGGGTCCGCTCGTGACCGAACTGCTGGAGGAGGCCGGGTTCATCGTCGATGGAACGGTCGCGGTCGCGGGCGAGGTCGTCGACATCCGCAACGCGCTGAACACCGCGGTGATCGGCGGTGTGGACCTCGTGGTCACCGTCGGTGGCACGGGCCTGCTCCCGCGTGACGTCACACCGGACGCCACCCAGGGTGTGCTGGACAAGCGGATCCCCGGGATCGCCGAGGCTCTGCGCTCGTCCGGTCTGGCCGCCGGTGCGGTGGACGCGGGCATCTCGCGTGGCCTGGTCGGTGTGTCGGGCAGCACCCTCGTGGTCAACCTGGCCGGTTCGCGCGCGGCCGTCCGTGACGGCATGGCCACGCTGTCCTCGCTGGTCCCGTATGTGATCGGGGAGCTGTCCGGGTGGGACGGGAACTGACACCAGAGGAACGCCGCCGCAAGATCGACGAGGTCTTCGGCGATGTTCTGCCGGATACGACCAAGGACGAGCGCGAGCCAGAGCCCGAGCAGCGGGACGACGACTGGTACTTGCGCAACAAGCCGCCGCACCACGGCTAGACGACGAGCGGCAGGCGTACCTCAAAGCGGCAACCGGGGCCGTGGTTATGCGCGGTGATCCGGCCCCGGTGGGCCTCTACCAGGCCTTTGGCGATCGCGAGGCCCAAACCCGCACCGATCGGTTCGTCTCCCCGCGGGGCGGGCGTGCGGGCCGCACTGCCCCGGAACGCCACCTCGAAGACCCGATCGAGCTCTTGCTCGGGGATCCCGCCACACGTGTCGTCCACTGACAGGACGGCACTCGTGCCATCCACTCCAAGCTGTACGGCCACGGTTCCGTCCGGTGGCGTGTGCCTGATCGCGTTCGATACCAGGTTACGTACGACCCTCGCGAGCTCGGGATCACTGCCGAGCACGACCGGCCACGCTTGGGCGTCGGCAACCAGACGGACCTTCTTGCGTTCGGCGACAGGCTGCTGACCAGCCAGAGCGTCGCTGACGACGTCCTGGAGGGCCACTTCGGACAGGGTCAGCTCCAGCGCTCCCGCGGTGATCCTGGACAGCTCGAACAGGTCGTCGACCATTCCGGACAGCCGCCGGGTCTCGCCGCCGATCCGGTTGGCGTACTCGGCGACCTCACGCGGTTCGGCCACCACGCCGTCGGCCAAGGCCTCGGCCATCGCCTGGATCCCGGCCAACGGCGTGCGCAGATCGTGGCTGATCCACGCCACCAGTTCGCGCCGCGAAGCCTCGGCGGCACGTTCGCGGTCGCGCGCCTCCCGCTCCCACACGCTGCGAGCCGCGATCATGCGCCCAAGCAGGATGGCCGCGGGCAACGTCACGACCACAACGAGCAGGCACACCAAAAGCATCGTGGTCAGAGTCGCGTTGAACATGAACCCGCTGACGCCGAGCACGCCGACGACGACGGCCGCGACCGGGATGATCACGAGCACGGTCAGGTTGGTCGCAAGCCGCCTTTTGCGCAGCAGGTAGAGCACAACGACACCGATCACCGTCACGGGCACGGTGAACGCCAGCGCGAACGGCAGGATGTGCAGTGCGTGCTCCACCATCGCGCTGAACGGCTCGGACGGATCGATCACGCTAGGCGCGGTCATAGCGATACCCCACTCCCCACACGGTCGCGATCCGGGCCGGTTTCGCCGGGTCCGCTTCGATCTTCTCGCGCAGTCGTCGCACGTGGACGGTCACAGTGGACTGATCGCCGAAGTCCCATCCCCACACCTTGGCCAGCAGCTCGACCCGGGAGAACGCCGTTCCCGCATTGGACATCAGGAACAGCAGCAGGTCGAATTCCCTGGTGGTCAGCGACAGTTCAGTGCTTCCCAGAATGGCCTTGCGCGCGCCGACCTCCAGCGTCAGGTCGTCATCGGTGACGACCTGACGGCTCGGTGAGGCGGGCACAGTGCGAGCGCGACGCAGGACTGATCCCACGCGTAGCGCCAATTCCCTGGGACTGAACGGTTTCGTCACGTAGTCGTCGGCGCCGAGCTGCAGTCCGGCGATCCGGTTTTCCTCTTCGCCGAGTGCCGTGAGCATCACGATCGGTACGGCGCTGTGCTGGCGGATCCGCCGGCACACTTCAAGGCCGTCGATCCCGGGCAGCATCAGGTCGAGTACGAGCAGGTCCGGTTCGGACTCGGCGACCAGCGCGAGCGCGTGCTCGCCATCGCCGGCGAGCGTGACCTTGTGCCCGGCCAGCTCTAGGTATCGCCGCACGACGTCACGGACCGTCTCGTCGTCGTCCACCACCAGCACGTGGCCTTGTTCGCTCATCGTCCTCACCAGTTCGTCAGCAGCAAGTGATTCACCATAAGCGCGGTGCCCGCCTGCGCCACCAGCCACCACCGCCGAGTTCCGGGCAGGAATCCGGCCGCGGGCACCAGCCAGACGGCGAAGGGCAGCCAGATCCGCTCCACCTCCGACTTGGACAGGCCGGAAATGTCAGCCATCAGGATGACCACTATCGCGGCCACCACCAATGAGAAGCGCCGGGCGCGCGGCAGCCCGGCTGCCACCGCAGGCCCGATGACCAGCGCGAGGCAGGCCAGGTTCGCCCACACCCAGTACCAGTACGGCCGGTCGTTCGCGATGCCCTGGTAGTACCGCTCGACGACCAGGTGATAGCCGTCGAACCACCAAAACCCCGCCCACGCGAACACCGCCACGACAGCGCAGGCCGCCAGCACCCCGAGCACCAGAGTCCGCCAGCTCCGGGTCACGGCACACACGACCAACGCCACCACGGCGATTAAAACAAGGCCGTACGACAAAAACGCGCCGAAGCCCAGCAGCAGCCCGCCTGCCAGCGCAGACAGCTTGGTCCGCATCGCAAGCAACGCGATGCCGGTGGCCGTGACACCGGCGAACATCGCGTCGGCGGACGTTCCCAGCCAGACCGCGCCTGGGAAGAGCACGATGAACGGCAGCGTGGCCTTCGCAAGCTCAGGTTTCCCCAGAGCCGCAACAGCAACAGGAACAGCGACGGCCGTGAGGGCGCCGACGAGAATGCACAGCATCCCGGCCCAGCCACCGCCGGACAGGCCGAGGTGGTCCAGCCATACGAACACCAGCGTGGCGCCCGGCGGATGCCCGGACACGTGCGTAGTCCAGGAATCCGGCTGGAAATCCAGGATTCTCGACGAGAACGTGCGCAGGAAGACACCGATATCGGTGATCCCCGGTACCTCTTTGAGGTATTCGTCCGGGCTGGTGAGCTGCTCGGCGATGCCGGGCTGCCAGCCGTCGATCAACGCGAGCGACACAATCCAGCTGACGCTGGCCACGTAGCCGAGCAGCAGCGCTTTCCGCCATGGCAAGCGGGAAGCCAGCGAAGGACCCCATGCGACGACGGCGATCGCCACCATGATCGACAGCGGCGTGCCGATTCCGATGTGCGGCGCCCATTGGCCGAGAATGGGCCATTCGCCGAACGTGTCCGGCGCACCTGGGAAGTGTTTACTGCCGTACAGCCGGATTCCGAAACCGAAGCCAACGGCGATGGCGGCGACCAACAAGGCGAGCGCGACCACATCGCCGCGAATTTTGACAGCGCGGGACACGGGCCGACCGTAGTGCCCTGCGAGCACGACAACCAGCTGAAACCGGCCGCCGTCACAACTCCGTAAGAAGTTCGGCGGCGTCACAAAATGGTAAGCGCTGCAACAGGTACGTAAGTCTCCATGATGGACTTAACTCCCTTTTCATGGACATGGTCGATGTGGTGCTGCCTTGCCTCGACGAGGCCGCGGCGCTGCCGTCAGTGCTTGGCGCGATGCCCGCTGGGTACCGGGCGATCGTGGTGGACAACGGGTCGTCCGACGGTTCACCCGAGATCGCGGAGCGCCTCGGCGCCAAAGTGATTCATGAACCTCGGCGCGGCTACGGCGCTGCCGTCCACACAGGACTCGAGAACGCCACCGCCGACTTGGTGGCGTTCATGGACGCGGACGCGTCACTCGACCCGGCGGACCTGCCCCGCCTGGTCCAGAGCGTCCGAGACGGCGCCGACATGGCGGTGGCCCGCCGAAAACCGATCAGCCGTGACGTGTGGCCGTGGCACGCCAGAGCAGGAAATGCCGTTCTCGCGGCGTTGTTGCGAAGCCGAGGCCTGCACGTGAAAGACATCGCACCGATGCGAGTCGCACCGCGCGCCAGACTGCTGGCCCTCGGCGTCGAGGACCGCGCCTTCGGATATCCACTGGAACTGCTGCTTCGAGCCAGCAAGAGCGGCTGGCATGTGGTGGAGCACGACGTGGACTACCAAGCGCGTGCGGCCGGCACCAAATCCAAGGTCTCCGGTTCCGTCAAAGGGACGCTACGGGCGATCCGTGACATGGTGGGGGTTCTGCGATGACAAGTGTGCTCGTGATGGCCAAGGCGCCCGTCCCAGGCTTGGCCAAGACCAGGCTCTGCCCGCCCGCGACTCCCCACGAGGCTGCGGACATCGCTGCTGCCTCGCTCCTGGACACCTTGGATGCCGTACTCGCGGTTGCTGATGTCACACCGGTTGTCGCCTTCACCGGTGACCTGGACCAGGCAGCGCGTCGAGACGAACTGGCGTCCCTGCTGGGACAGGTGACCGTAATTCCACAGCGCGGCAATGGTTTTGGCGCACGCCTGGCCAATGCTCACCGAGACGTGGCCAGGTTCGGACCGGTGCTGCAAATCGGGATGGACACGCCTCAAGTCACCCCCGCGCTGCTGACAAGCGCGTTGGAGCGTCTGGAAGAACTGGATGCTGTGCTGGGTCATGCGTCAGACGGCGGGTGGTGGGCGCTGGGCCTGCGCGACCCCCTTGAGGCGGCCGTACTGCGAGATGTGCCGATGTCCAGGCCGGATACCGGCTCGCTGACCTGGCTCGCATTGAGCCACCTGCGAATGGGTCATCTGCCCGTGCTGTCTGATGTGGACACGATGGCGGACGCGCAACGCGTAGCGAGCCAGACAAGTGGCCGGTTCGCCTCGACAGTAGGTGCCCGATGACCGGGTTCGACGCGGCGTTGAAGAGCAGTGAATGCTGGCTTGAGCTGGCCACTGGTGAACGGATCACGTTGCCGGTCGACCGGTGGCGGGCCACTGAGCCGAGCGACGAGATGCTGCTCGCGCACTGCTCAGGCCCGACTTTGGACATTGGCTGCGGTCCCGGCCGCCTGACAAGCGCTTTGTCGGTCCGGGGAATTCCGGTTCTTGGCATCGACGTGTCCGCGGTCGCGGTGCGGCTCACACTTGCCCGCGGCGCGGTGGCCTTGCGGGGTGACGTCTTCGATCCGTTGCCCGGCGAAGGGCGTTGGCACAGCGCGCTTCTGGCGGACGGGAATGTCGGCATCGGCGGCGATCCGGTCCGGCTGCTGCGCCGAGTTCGCGGCCTGGTCGCTCGCAACGGCAGAGTTCTTGTGGAGCTCGATCCGCCAGGAACGGGCCTGCGGAACCACTCGGTCCGCGTGAACGGCCTGGGCACATGGTTCCCATGGGCCTGGGTCGGCGCGGACGCGGTCGACGAGATCGCACTCCAGGCAGGGTTCAGGTCGAGGTGGGTCGCCGAGGGCGGCAACCGGTGGTTCACGGAGTTGGTGCCGCGATGAAGTTCCGAAGCGCCGCGCACAATGAGAAGGCCACAGCGAGGATCGGCTTGTGGCTGGGGATCGCGTTCCTGGTCTGCTTTGTCACCGGGTTGATCAGCCACGCGATCCAGCACCCGCCGTCCTGGTTCTTCTGGCCGTCACGCCCGGTGAACTTCTACCGGATCACGCAGGGCCTGCACGTGATCTCCGGTGTCGCGGCGATTCCGTTGCTGCTGGCCAAACTCTGGTCGGTCTATCCGAAGCTGTTCGAACGTCCACTGGTCAAGTCGTTGCCGCACGCCCTGGAGCGCGGCTCGATCCTGGTGCTGTCCGGGGCCGCGTTCTTCGAACTGGTCACCGGGATCTTCAACGTCGCCCAGAACTACGTATTCACATTCTACTTCCCGGCGGCACACTACGCCGTCGCCTGGGTCGCGGTGGGGTCGATCCTGGTGCACATCGCCGTCAAGCTGCCGGTTGTCCGGCGTGCGCTGCAGCGTGATACTTCGCCGGATCTTTCTCGGCGGGCGTTCTTGCGGACGACATGGCTGGCTTCCGGTGTCGCTGTGGTGGCGACCGCTGGCGTAACGGTTCCCTTCCTGCGGAACGTTTCCACGCTGGCTTGGCGGTCGGCCAAGGGGCCGCAAGGTGTGCCGGTGAACCGGACGGCGGCGGCCGCGGGTGTGACCAAGGATCCTTCGTGGACATTGGAAGTCGCGGGAAAGCGATTCACTTTGGACCAGCTGTCCGCGATGCCGCAGACGACGGCTGATTTGCCCATCGCGTGTGTCGAGGGGTGGAGCCAGTCGGCCAGCTGGACCGGGGTTCCAGTTGCCGACGTGCTCAAGGCCGCGGGTGTTCAGCCTGGTGCGGCGGTACAGGTTCATTCGATGGAGCAGAACGGGCTGTACCGGACAAGCACGTTGCCTGGGGAACACACCAAGGATCCGTTGACACTGTTGGCTTTGCGGTGCAACGGCGAGGTGCTCGACATGGATCACGGTTACCCGTGCCGGATCATCGCACCGAGCCGGCCTGGCGTGTTGCAGACCAAGTGGGTCAACCGGCTGGAGGTGCTGTGAAGACGCGGCTTCTGGTGGGTGTCGCCGGGCTCGTGATGATGGCCTGGGGTGCCTTGCTGGCTCTTGAGGTTCCGCAGATCGTGGAGTTCGGCGCGTGGTTTCTGGCCGGTCCGCTGGTGCACGACCTCGTGCTCGCTCCAGTCGTCGGCCTTGCCGGGCTTGCCTTGAAGGGACCCGTCAAGGCCGG
The DNA here is from genome assembly GCF_900176515.1 of Kibdelosporangium aridum. Lineage (GTDB taxonomy): Bacteria > Actinomycetota > Actinomycetes > Mycobacteriales > Pseudonocardiaceae > Kibdelosporangium > Kibdelosporangium aridum. The sequence goes on along the minus strand of NZ_FWXV01000004.1, from coordinate 183,064 downwards.
AGCTGTGGTCTCCGGGATCCTCGTCCTGATCGCGGTTCCGGTGATCTGGCAGCCACACGTGCCGGTCAACCCCGGCTTGCACGACCGGAACTACTGGCTGGGCTTGGCGATCAGCCTTGCCGTGGTCTGGCTGCTTGTGCTGGTCAGGCTCTTCTGGAAACACGTGCGACGTCGCCTCGGCGAGACTGAGTTCACCGAGGCGACGTAAGCGCGCGGTCATGCCCGCTTGTTGAACTTCGACCGGGCCCAGGCGTAACCGACGACGCTGAGGCCGAGCGCCCAGGCGATCGCGGCCAGCGTCTGACCGTTGTTCGGCACGCCGTCGAGGAACCCGCGGACAGATTCGATGATCGACGTGAACGGCTGGTACTGGGCGAACTCCCGGATGCCAGGGCCCATTTTGTCGGCGGGGACGATCGCGCTGCTGAAGAACGGCAGCATGATCAGCGGCACCATGGCGCCACCCGCGGATTCCTGGGTCTTCGCGGCCAGGCCGATGGCGACAGTGATCCAGCTGACGCCGATGATCACAAGCAGAAGCACGCCGACGGCGGCGAGCCACTGCAGGAAGGACGCGTTGGGGCTGAAGCCGAACAGGAAGGCCACACCTATGACGGCGAGGAGAGCGAGCACGACACGCACCACAGTGGACACGACGTGCCCGGTCAGCACGGCGCCGCGGGAGACGTCCATGACCTTGAACCGGTTGATGATGCCCTTGGTCATGTCGGCGTTGACGGAAATAGCGGTGGCGCTGAGGCCGTAGCTGATCGCCAACATGAGCATGCCCGGTGTGGCGTAGTTGATGTAGTCGCCGCTGCCGACGTTGAACGCATCGCCGAAGACGTACACGAACATCAGCATCATGACGATCGGCATGATGATCGAGTTGAAGACGGTGAACGGGTAGCGCAGGGTGTGCTTGAAGTTGCGGCGCAGCATGATCGCTGAATCGGTGCTCATTTGGTGACAACCTCCGTCTTGGCATCGTGACCGGTGAGGGCAAGGAAAACGTCGTCGAGGTCCGGCATCCGCACGGTGAACTCGTCGACGTCGATGGCGTACTCGTCGAGCCGGTCCAGCAAGGTGCGCATCGACTTGACGCCACCGTCGCTGGGCACACGCAGGATGAGGCTCTCCTCATCCGGGGCGCTGCCAGGCAGCACACGGACAGCGGCCTGGAGCTGTGCGACGTCGGCGAACCGCAGTTGCACGTGACCACCGGGAATCTTGCGCTTGAGCTGCTCGGGAGTGCCCTCGGCGACGACCTTGCCCTGGTCGAGCACGGCGATCCGGTCGGCGAGCTGGTCGGCTTCCTCGAGGTACTGGGTGGTGAGAAAGATGGTGATGCCATCGGCCACGAGCTCACGGACGATGTTCCACATCGTGCGGCGGCTGCGCGGGTCCAAGCCGGTGGTCGGCTCGTCCAGGAAGATGATCCGCGGCCTGCCGACCAAGGTCATCGCCAGGTCGAGCTTGCGCCGCATACCACCGGAGTAGGTCGATGCGCGCTTGTCGGCGGCTTCCTTAAGGTCAAAGCGCCGCAGCAGGTGCTCGACGACGGTCTTGCCCTCGCCGCCCTTGAAGTGGTGCAGGTCCACCATCAGCTGCAGGTTCTCGCGGCCGGACAGCAGTTCGTCCACGGAAGCGAACTGGCCGGTGACGCCGATGGACGAACGGACCTGCTTGGTCTCAGTCGCGACGTCGTAACCGGCGACCCGCGCTGTCCCAGCGTCCATCTTGAGCAACGTGGTCAGCAGGTTCACCGTCGTGGTCTTGCCGGCACCGTTCGGTCCGAGCAGGGAGAAAATCGTGCCCGTTTGCACGTCCAAGTCGATGCCGTCGAGCACGACTTTGTCTTTGTAGGCCTTCTTCAGACCCGAAGCCGTAATCGCTGAACTGGTCATGGCAGTACTGTGATCGGCCGCCCTGACACGGGCCTGACCTCAGCCTGACACGGTCCCTGACATGACGTTTCACCTGGTCAGAAGGTTCTGGGCCAGGCGAGTCAACGGCTTCGTCGGCAAGGATCCCAACTACGACGTGGCCACCGGCGCCACCGACTCGGCGGCCTGTGGGACGTCTCGGCAAATGATTCGTCCGCGCTGCCGCCGCGCGCCCCTCCAAACGCCGGAGCCGCACAAGACGGACGAGGGGGTATCCGTCTGTGCGGCTCGGCATGTGCCGGCTCAGGGGCATTGAGCCGGGGGCCGATCTCCCCGAGAGAATCGGCGGTTCCGATCCACTCGACTGGACCGGAGTTGTCCCCTCCCCGCGAGGCCCACGCTTGCCCTGCTCAAGCTGGGCCTCGGCGAGGAGAGCTGGTCTCGGCCGCTTGTGCGGCCGAGCGTCTAGTTGACGGGTACCGGTTGACCGCCCAGGGTCGCGGTCACTGTCTTGCTGCCGTTTCCGATCGTCAGGGTCACCTTGTCGCCTGGTGCCAAGGACCGGACCGCGGCCACGAGCGCGTCGGAGGTGTCGATGCGACGGTCGTTCAGCTTGGTCACGATGTCACCCACCGCTACTCCGGCTGTCTCGGCCGCCCCGCCTGGGACGACCTGGCTGACGCGGGCGCCGCCGTTGGGGTCGGTCTGCACCGAGACACCAAGCACTGTCTGGGTTGCCTTGCCTGTCTTCACGATCTCGTCCGCGGTCCGCCTGGCCTGGTCGATCGGGATCGCGAAGCCGATCCCGACCGAACCGCCCTGCTGGCGGGACGAGCTGCCCGGGCTGTAGATCGCCGAGTTGATCCCGACGACCTGGCCGGCCATGTTCACCAGCGGCCCGCCCGAGTTGCCCGGGTTGATCGCGGCGTCGGTCTGGATCGCGTCCATCACGGTCGCCTCGGAGCCGTTGTCGCCGCCTGCCCTGGTCGGTCGGTGCAGGGAGCTGACAATGCCTGAGGTCACCGTGCCGGACAGCTCGAACGGCGAGCCGATCGCGACCACGGCCTGGCCGACCTTCAGGTCGTCCGATCTGCCGAGTGTCACGGGGATCTTGCCGGAGACCCCCTTGGCCTGCACGACGGCGAGGTCGGATGACGGGTCGCGGCCGACGACCGTGGCGTCCGCCGACTGGCCGTCCTGGAAGACGACCTTGAGCGTGCCGCCGTTCGCGGCCTCTTCGATCACGTGGTTGTTCGTGACCACCAGGCCGTCCTGCCTGATCACGAACCCGGAGCCCTCACCGCTGCGGGTACGCAGCTGCACCACGCTAGGCAGCAACTTGTTCGCAACGGCCTCGATCGTGCCGTCCGGGGCATTGGCGGACACGTTCGCGGCGGGCGGGGGCACGTCAAGCGCGGATGGCGCGGACGACGCGTTGTTCTCGGAGACGAGGTAGCCGCCAAGGGCACCCGCACCCCCACCAACGAGCAGCGCGAGCACCGCGACTCCGGCAACAAGGCCGTTGGCGCGGCGTGGCGGCGACGCTTGTCCCATAGGTGGTGGCGTCGGGTACGTGTGAGTCGTGCTCGGTGGCACGTACACACCGGCTTGGCCCTGGTGGCCTGGCGCCGCGGTGCCGAAGAGCACCTGCTGGTGCTGGGCGGACCAAGGATCGGCCGGTGTGTCAGTCCCTTGCGACTCCTGGGGAGTCTCCCGCTGCAACTCCTGCGTCGGCTGCCACTGCGCCTGCTCCGTCGCCTGGGCATCGGGCTGGGCGGCTGGCTGCTCCTGCTGAGGCTGCTGCTCCTGCCTAGTGGGGTCCTGCGGGCGCCAGTACGCGTCCTGCGGGTCCTGCCGCGGCGGCTCCTGCGGGCCGGGGCTGTTCTCGGTCATGGCACTTAGCTTGCCGTCATCTCCTGAGATTCGCCTGAGATGAACCTAGGACTTTCTCACGAGGCGTTCCTGAGCCGCTCGGCCACGGCTTCCGGGGTCACGTCGTTGATCCACACCGCCATCCCGGACTCGGACCCGGCCAGGTACTTCAGCTTGTCCTTGGTCCGCAGCACGGAGAACACCTCGAGGTGCAGCCAGGCCAGGTCACGGCCTTCGCGCACCGGTGCCTGGTGCCACGCGGCTATATAAGGAAGCGGACGGTCGTACAGCGAGTCCAGGTGCTTGAGCACACGTGAGTACAGGTCGGCGAAGTCGTCGCGCTCAGCCGAGGTCAACGCGGGCAGGTCGGGTACCTGACGGTGCGGCACGACGTGCACCTCGACCGGCCACCGCGCAGCCGCAGGAACAAACGCCGTCCAGTGCGCGGAAGTCTCGATCACCCGAGTGCCTACCGCCCGCTCGGCGGCCAGCACGTCACCCATCACGGGGCGACCGTGTTTGTCCTGGTACGCCGACGCGACCTCGAGCATGCGCTCGGTGCGAGGCGTGATGAACGGGTACCCGTAGATCTGGCCGTGCGGGTGGCTCAGCGTCACGCCGATCTCCTCGCCACGGTTCTCGAACGGGAAAACCTGTGCCACGTAAGGCAGAGCGGACATCGCCTCGGTCCGGTCGGCCCACACGTCGACCACGGTCCGGATCCGGGGCACGCTCAGCTCGCCGAAGGAGCTGTTGTGGTTGGAGGTGAAACAGACCACCTCGCACCGGCCGTTGCCCGGCGCGCGCGGCACCATGTCCATTCCGTCCACAATGGTCGGAGCGAAGCCGTCCCCGTTGGTGTGCGAGAACGACGGGAAGCGGTTCTCGAAGACCACCACGTCGTAGCTCGACTCCGGGATCTCGGTCGGCCGGCCCGGCTGGCTTGGACACAGTGGACACGTCTCGACCGGCGGTTTGTACGTCCGCGTCTGCCGGTGGGCGGCCATCGCCACCCACTCGTCGGTCAGCGGGTCACGCCGGATCTCCGAGCCGGGGTGAAACGGGGGCAGGTCTCTTGTGTCTTTCGCGGTACGTGCCGGCGCGCCCGGTGTGTCGTCGAAATACACGATCTCCCGGCCATCGGCCAGCCGGGTCACGGTACGCCTCACGCGGTTTCCCCTCCGGTGTCGGACATCCCATCCTCATCGACGTCGGCGATCATCAACTCGCCGACCCGCTCGGCCAGGAACTCCCGGCCTTCCTGACTCAACCCGTCGTCCGTCACCAGCACATCGACGTCCTCGAGGTCCGCGATGGTGGAAATCCCGACGGTTCCCCACTTCGTGTGATCGGCGAGCACGACCAGCCGTCCGCCTGCCTCGACCAGAGCGCGGTTGGTCTCGCTCTCGTTGAGGTTCGGCGTCGTGAGACCCGGCCCTGCCGCCATACCGTGCACGCCAAGGAAAACCATGTCCAAATGCAACGACCGCAGTGTGTGCACCGCAACCGGACCGACTAAAGCGTCCGACGGCGTACGCACTCCGCCGGTCAGTACGACTGTCCTATCCGAACGGCCCGTGCGTTGTAAGACGTCGGCGACCTGGATCGAGTTCGTGACCACGGTCAGTTCGGGCACGTCGTCGAGGTAGCGGGCGAACGTCCAGGTCGTCGTCCCCGCCGACAGCCCGATCGCGGTGCCCGGCTTGACCAGGGTCGACGCGAGTGCGGAGATCGCTTCCTTCTGCGGCAGCTGCTGGACGGACTTCGCCTCGAAACCGGGCTCGTCGGTGCTGCGGCCGACGACCGCGGTCGCGCCGCCGTACACCTTCTCGACCAGGCCACGGCGGGACAGCACCTCGAGGTCGCGGCGTACGGTCATGTCCGAAACGCCCAACCGGTCGACCAGGTCGCTGACCCGGACCGCCCCGGTCTTCTTGACCTCTTCGAGGATCATCGACTGCCGCTGCCGCGCGAGCACCGCACACCCCTTCCAGCCCATGCCGTCACCCGTCGCGACGACACGCACCCGCCGCGAGCATAGGCGACAACGCAACATACTCAAACATTCGACTCGACCGATGTTGTTCGATGTTCGGCCCGAAGCACCGGACACCGAGCATCGATTAAGCCCAGGTCCACCTCTCATTTTACCTGGACTACGTTCATCCAACCGGGTTAACAGCTCCGTAACGAGGCTTGACAGGACGTGCCTTCGCTACCAGATTGTGAGCACTCTTGTTGGAGTCCGTGGGGTTTGGAGCGACATATGAACCGCATCGATGCGATGATCGGGCGCAGAACAGCCATGAAGGGTCTGTTCGCCACCATGGGTCTCGCGGCCGTTCCCGGACTGGCCGCCTGTGGTGACTCCGGCTCCTCCGGCGGTGGCGGGACCGGACCGATCACCCTCGGATCGAACTACTCCGACGCGGTGCCCAAGGGTGCGCTCGACGAGGTCATCAAGGCCTTCACCCAGGCACAGGGCGTCCAGGTGAACATCAACACCAAGGACCACGAGGCGTTCCAGCAGCAGATCAACTCGTACCTGCAGGCGGGCGCGGATGACGTGTGGTCCTGGTTCGCCGGGTTCCGGCTGCGCTTCTTCGCGTCCAAGCAGCTGGTCGGCGACGTCTCCGAGCTGTGGAAGTCGCTGGAGGGCAACTACACCCAGGCCCAGAAGGAAGCGTCGACCGGCGACGACGGCAAGCAGTACTTCGTGCCGTTCTACTCCTACCCGTGGGCCGTGTTCTACCGGCCGAGCATCTTCCAGCAGAAGGGCTACACGGTCCCGAAGACGTTCGACGAGCTGATCACGCTGTCCACCAAGATGAAGGCCGACGGGCTGGTGCCGATCGCGGCCGGGCAGAGGAACGGCTGGCCACTGCTGGGCACGTTCGACCAGATCAACTTCCGCACCAACGGCTACCAGTTCCACGTCGACTTGATGGCCGGCAAGGAGGACTGGGCGGGCCCGAAGGTGCGCGCCACGTTCGACAACTGGAAGCGGCTGCTGGAGTTCTACCAGCCCAACTCGCTCGGCCGGGACTGGCAGGACGCCGCGCAGTCGGTGGCCAAGGGCGAGGCCTGCATGATGGTCGCGGGCTCGCAGCAGATCGGTCAGCAGTTCAAGACCGCGAACCTGCTCGACGACCTGGACTTCTTCACCTTCCCGCAGATCGACCCGGCGCACGGCACGGACACCATCGAGGCCCCGATCGACGGCTGGTGCCAGGCGGTCAAGCCACGCGACAAGGCCAACGCGGACAAGCTGCTGACCTACCTCTCCACCGCACAGGCCCAGCAGGCGTACCTGAAGTCGGACCCGACGAGCATCGCGGCCAGCAACAAGGCGGACGCCAACGCCTACAACAAGCTTCAGCAGAAGTGCGTGCAGTTCGTCAACGAGGCCAAGCACATCACCCAGTTCCTCGACCGCGACACCGATCCCGGCTTCGCCAGTGAGGTCGCGATCAACAGCGTGAACGACTTCATCAAGAATCCCAATGACATCGACGGTCTGGTACGCAGGATCGCAGACCAGGCGAAGCAGTACTTCCAGAAGTAATGACAGTTCTGGAGAACACTCCACGCGTCGACCCGACGCCGCCTCGCAAGAAGGGGCGGCGCCGGGCTACGGCGCTGTCCGGCACCGACCGGATTGTGTTGCTGCTGATGGTCGGCATCCCCACGCTGCTGCACTTGGCGTTGGTGTGGGTGCCGACGTTGTCCTCCGTGCTGTTGTCGTTCACGTCGTGGGACGGCATCGGCGACCTCGACCAGATCAAGTTCGTCGGGACCCGCAACTACGCCGAGATCTTCACCACCTATCCCCGGTTCTGGCCCGCGGTGCAGCACAACCTGATCTGGCTGGCGTTCCTGATCCTGCTGCCGACCAGCTTCGGCCTGCTGCTGGCGGTACTGCTGGACCGGAAGCTCAAGTTCACCAGGATCTACCAGTCGATCCTGTACCTGCCGGTGGTTTTGGCCCTTGCCATGGTCGGCTTCATCTGGCAGTTGATGTACGAGCCGAACCTCGGCCTGGTCAACAACGTGCTCGGGATCGCGGAGTCCAATCCCGTGGACTGGCTCGGTGACTCGGATATCAACATCTACGCCGTGCTGATAGCCGCGGGCTGGAAACACACCGGTTACGTGATGTTGTTGTACTTGGCCGGGTTGAAGTCGTTCGACCCGGCACTCAAGGAAGCCGCGGCACTGGACGGTGCCAACGGCTGGCAGACGTTCTGGCGGGTCACTTTCCCCGTGCTCAAGCCGATCAACGTGATCGTGCTGGTGATCACCGTGATCGAGGGCCTGCGGGCGTTCGACATCGTCTACGCGATCAACCGCGGCCGCAACGGGCTCGAACTGGTCTCCGTGCTGATCACCGACAACATCATCGGTGAGGCCAGCCGGATCGGCTGGGGCTCCGCGCTCGCGGTGATCCTGCTGGTGATCTCGCTCGGCTTCATCATCACGTACCTGGTCCAGGTCTTCCGTCGGGAGGAACGAGCGTGACCACGACGTTGGACCGCCCTCCTGTCCGGAAAGCAGGCGCGGGCGAGCGGGAGAAGAACGCGAAGATGCGGGCCAGCCGCATCGCGTTGCACACGTTCCTGATCGCGGTTTGCCTGATCTGGCTCGCTCCCTTGCTGTGGACGGCGTTCGCGTCGCTTCGGACGTACGAGGACACCGCCGCCAACGGCTACTTCTCGCTGCCGTCCGAGCTCACGCTGAGCAACTTCACCAAGGCGTGGGAGACCGCGGACCTGCCGAACTACTTCTGGAACACGCTGGTCATCACCATTCCCGCGCTGATCATCACGTTGCTGTTCAGCTCGTTCGTGGCGTTCGGCGTGACCAGGTTCAGCTTCAGGTTCAACCTGGCGCTGCTGATGCTGTTCACCGCGGGCAACCTGTTGCCGCAGCAGGTCATCATCACGCCGCTGTACCGGTTGTTCCGGCTGATCCCGGTGCCCGAGTGGATCAACTACCGGTTGACCCTGCTGGACACCCAGCTGGGCCTTGTGCTGATCCACATCGCGTTCCAGGTCGGGTTCTGCACGTTCGTGCTGAGCAACTACATGAAGACCATCCCGAACGAGCTGACCGAGGCCGCTCGGGTGGACGGAGCCGGTGTGTTCCGTCAGTACTGGCAGGTCATCCTGCCACTGTGCCGACCCGCCCTCGGCGCACTGGCCACCCTCGAGTTCACCTGGATCTACAACGACTTCTTCTGGGCCATCGTGTTGATCCAGACCGGTGACAAGATGCCGATCACCTCGGCGCTGTCGAACCTGAGAGGCCAGTTCTTCACCGACTACAACTTGCTCGCGGCGGGTTCGCTACTGGTGGCACTGCCTTGCCTGGTGGTGTTCTTCGCACTGCAACGGCAGTTCGTCGGTGGTCTGACCCTAGGATCGACGAAAGGCTGATACCCGTGCGGCCGGTGACCGACATCCCCATCGACCCAACCCGCGCCGTCATCCACGAACAGGGCTGGCAGTCCTGGTCGCCGTCAACGTCATACCGTCCCGGCTCGCCGCCACACCGACCGCCGAACACGATCAGGCGGGTCGGGGCATGGCGGGCCGAATCCCTTCCCCCGCCGGATGTCTACCGCGGTGAGGGACTGATCGCGGTGGATCCCGGAGACGGACCGGTGCACGTGATCGCCTCGGCGGACCCGGTGAACTCCGTCCCGGCCATCGACGTGTCCATCGTGGACTCGAAGGCGGTCGTGACAGCGGCTGACGACGTTGTGGTGACAACACATGACGGTTCAGTCCAGGAAGCGCTGGCGCGCTGGGCGGACTCGGTGGTGTCCACCCTGGGACTGGTGGCGCCCCGGCCCGCGCCGACGATCTGGTGTTCCTGGTACCAGTACTTCACCAAGGTCACCGAGGCCAATGTGGACTCGAACCTTGCGCTGATGGACCGGTTGCCGGTCGACGTCGTGCAAGTGGACGACGGCTACCAGGCGGAGATCGGCGACTGGCTGGTCCCGTCACGCGATTTCACCGATGTGCCAGGGTTGTTCGCGCGGATCACGGATTCGGGCCACCGGGCGGGTATCTGGACGGCGCCCTTCCTGATCGGCGCGCAGTCCCAAGTCGCGGCCGAGCACCCGGATTGGCTGGTACGCAACTACGACGGCACACCGGTTAAAGCGGGTTACAACTGGAACCAGGTGCTGTACGCCCTGGACAGCACGCATCCTGACGCGGCCGAGTATCTGTCGACGGTGTACCGGACGTTCCGCGGCTGGGGCATCGACTTCCACAAGATCGACTTCATCTACGCGGGTGCGCTGTTCGGCGAGCGGCACAACGACATCTCGCCGATCCAGGCGTACCGCGACGCTTTGCAGCTGATCAGGGAAGCGATCGGACCGGACGCCTACCTGCTGGGCTGCGGCGCGCCGCAACTTCCGTCGATCGGCTTGGTGGACGCGATGCGAGTCAGCCCCGACATCGCACCGACGTACATGCCCGTGGACGGCGACATTTCCATGCCAGGCCAATGGGGCGCGGTGCTCAACGGCGAGTCGCGAGCGTTCCAGCACGGACGGTTCTGGGTCAACGACCCGGACTGCATCGTTGCCAGGCCTGGAATCGAGCGGCGCGAGGAGTGGGCCGAGCACGTGTCGAAGTTCGGCGGCCTGCGCGGCTCGTCGGATGCCATTGACCAGCTTGACGAGTGGGGCCTGGAGACCACCCGGCGGTTGCTGAGCGAACCCGTCCCGCGCTACTTCATCGAGTGACCTCGGCGCTGGACTCCGGTGACGGCATCGCGCTCATGATCGCCTTGGCGAGCACGGATACGTTGGCGCGTGCCACACCGGCCGACGGTGTCTGGCTGGTCAGAAGCACGACGGCGTAATGGTCACTGCCGTTGGCGACAACGCCCGCGCTGTGCAGGTAAAGCCTGTTGCCGTAGTACATCCAGCCTTGCTTGGTGACCGCCTTGGGCAAGCCCAGCAGACCGAATTCCTGGTTGAACCCGTCGACGGCGGTCGCCGGGGCGGCACTGAGCGCGGCCAGGATGGTGTCCCGGTCGCCGGGATCCATCTCGGTCATGATGTGCTGGTAGAGCCGGGCATACCCGGCGGGCGAGACCACCGCCTCACCCCATTGGCTGCGGTCGTCGGGGCCATGAGTTCCGGTCATGCCAAGAGAACTGGCCACGCGGTTCATCGCGTCCGGACCGTCGAACCTGACCCACAAGGAGTTCATCGCGTTGTCGTCGCTCGGGCCGAGCGCACGCGTGATCAGGTTCTGCACCGGCGGGGTGACCTCGACGTCACGGTCGAGCATGTCGACGATGAGCATGAGTTTGCTGAGCGATGCCGAATAGAACTGCTCGGTGCCGGAGGTGGCGAGTTGTCCGGTGCGCACGTCCATCACAGCGATGCCTGAGGTGACCCCCTGGGGTACGGCCGCGGTCGCTGCGTCAACCATCGCGGCGGCGAAGTTCGTCGCCTGCGGTGCTTGCGCGAGCGGTTCCCTCGACGGCTCTGGCTCGGGTGACGGCTCGATCGTGATCGGCGGCGCTGCCATCTCGACGACTGCGGGGTCGGCCGGGGTAACCGACATCGCCGGAGCTGACGCCACCACCACGATCGCGGCCACCAGGTAACCGCTGAGGAGGGCTCTTCTACCCGAGGGGGTCACGCAGTCAAAGCTAAGAACCCCAACTAGGAAATGGGTGAGAACAACCTGTCGATTTACTCTCGACCGGCCGTCCCCAGCCGCTGCGTCCACGCGGTGTGCTCGTCCGGATCCAACACGCTACCGATGAACAGATCCCGTAGCGCCACAAACAAGTCCTCGGTGTCACTTTCCTGCGACTCGACCAGATGGAGCAGACCGAAGCCGAGTCCCAATGCGACAAACGCGCGTGCGGCACCTACTCCCCTTGGCGCGCCCGCGGCGTTGAGCCCGGCGACCGCCCAATCCTGATAGCTGGCCAGTGCGTTGCGGGCCGCCTCAGCCAGTTCCGGAGTGCGGGCCGCGTTCAACAGCACCTCGTAGAACGCCAGCCGCTTGGACTTGTCCAGACCCATGACTTGCTGGGCGTACCACTCGGCGACCTGCGCGGGTGCGACATCGCCCTGGTGCGGCAGCCCGATCTCCTCGGCCCGTTGCTTGACGAACGCGGTCAGCGCCTCGGCGATGAGCTCGTCGATCGACGAGAAGTAGTAGCTCGCCGTCGCCAAGGGCACCTCGGCGCGTTCCGTCACGGCGCGGTGCGTTGTCCCTGCTACGCCCCTTTCGCCGACCACCTCGACGGCGGCTTCCAGCAAGGCGTCCCGGCGGGGCTGTTTGCGTCGGTTGCGAGCCATACCTGGAACGGTACCGAACAAATTTCTTGGATGTAGTTCTTGGAAGTTCTTCCAAGTCCGGTGTAGCGTCCAGCGCGTAACCGGATTCCCACGCTCAGTGAGGAGTGCAGATGAATCGGGTACTCCGGCGGGTCCTAGCCCTGTCCGCCGCCGGCCTGCTTTTCGCCGCCACCCCCGCCACCGCCGCCGAGGCTTCTGGTGGCGTCAACGACTTCTCGTGCCGCCCGTCGGCGGCTCACCCACGACCGGTCGTCACCGCACACGGCCTGTTCGGCAACGGCCCAGGCAACTTCCTGGCAATCGCACCTTTGCTGGCAAGCAAGGGTTATTGCGTCTTCACCCCGACGTACGGCCAGTCCGTCATCCCCGGAATCGGTGGTACGGACTACGTCCAGAACTCCGCAAAGGAGTTCGGGTCCTACATAGACAAGGTGCTCACCGCGACCGGCGCGGCCAAAGTGGACGTCGTCGGCCATTCGGAGGGCGGCATCATGCCGCGTTACTACCTCAAGAACCTCGGCGGCGCGGCCAAGGTCAACCACTTCGTCGCGCTGGCGCCGCCCAACCACGGCACGACCATGAGCGGGATCGCCGAACTCGCCAAGCTCTTCCCTGGCGCGGCCCAGTTGCTCGTCGGCGGGCTTTGCAAGTCCTGCCTTCAGCTGATCCGCGACTCGGACTTCATCCGAGACCTCAACGCGGGTGGCGAAACTCAGCCAGGCGTGCGCTACACGGTCATCGTGAGCACAACGGACTTCCTGGTCACGCCGACTTCCACGTCCTTCCTGACCGGCCCGGACGTGCGCAACATCGTGATTCAGGACGAGCACCCCGGCGTGTTCGTCGGACACATCCAACTGGCGTACGACCCGATCAGCATCGGCTACGTCACAGCGGCTCTGGCATAAACGAGCAGTCACCCTTGTTGGTAGCTCCAGTTGATAGTCACTAATTCTGACTATCATTTGGAGCTACCAAAGGAGCTGTGATGCCGGTATCGACGATTTCGTACGGCCCGGAACCGTCGCAGGTCGGCGACTTGTACTTGCCCGAGGGCGAGGGGCCGTTCCCGGTCGTGCTGCTGATCCACGGCGGTTACTGGACGGCCTTGTTCGACCGGTTCCAGGTCGTTCCGGTCGCCGAAGCCCTGGTCGCGAACGGGTACGCGGTCTGGAACATCGAGTACCGGCGCATCGGCGAGGACGGCGCGGGCTTCCCCGGGACGTTCTTGGACATCGCCACGGCCACGGACAGGATCGCTGAACTGGACCCCAAGGTGGACCCGAGCCGGGTGCTCGTCGTGGGCCACTCGGCGGGTGGACACCTCGCAGGCTGGGTAGCGCATCGTGCAGTCCTGCCGACAGACGCACCGGGCGCGAACCCGAAAGTGGTTCCGCTGGGCGCGGTCTCCCTTTCGGGCGTCCTCGACCTCGCGGCGGGCGATGCCAACCGCGCCGGTCACGACCTGACCGATCCCAATGTTCCACCGCCCGCTGGGGTTGTCGCGGAGCCCCGCGCGGACATGATTCCCGTGGTCTCCAAGCTGCTCAGCGAAGGTGCGATCAACGCCCTGTTGGGTGGCCACGCAGACGAGGTGCCTGAGCGGTACGCCGTCACGTCACCGACCGCGTTGGACAACGGCCGAGTGCCGCTGCTGGTCGTGCACGGAAGCGCCGACGACGTCGTGCCGCCGAGCTACGGCAGCGTGTACGTGACAGGCGCGACCGCCAAAGGAATTGACGCGAAGTACGTGGAAGTACCTGGCGCCAACCACTTCGACGTCATCAACCCAGCACACAAGACGTGGGACACCGTCCTGCCGTGGCTGGCCGAACGGCTCAAGTAGCTCAGCGGCTCACCGCCTTGCGGTATCGGTTGATCGCGAAGGGAACGAAGATCAGCAGGATGATCGCGGTCCAGCCGAGCGTCGCCAGTACCGGGTTCTGCAGTGGCCACGCGTCCGGTGTGGGTAATGCCGGATGCGTGTTGCCGAACAGGTTCCTGGCCGCCTGCGTGATCGCCGAGACCGGGTTCCACTCGGCGATGACCTTCAACGCGCCCGGCAGGTTGTTCGACGGGACAAAGGTGTTGGCGACGAACGTCAACGGGAAGATCACCATGAAGCTGGCGTTGTTGAACACTTCCGGGCTGCGGATCCACAGGCCGATCACGGCCATCATCCACGACAGCGCGTAGGCGAACAGCAGCAGCAAAGCGAAGCCCGCCAACGCTTCCAGCAGCGAGGTGTGCACCCGCCAGCCGACGAGCAGTCCGGTCAAGGACATCACGACCAGGCTGATCAGGTTGATCACGACGTCGCTGGTGGTCCGGCCGACGAGCACCGCTGACCGGGCCATCGGCAAGGACCGGAACCGGTCGACGATGCCTTTCTGGATGTCCTCGGCCAGCCCGAGGCCGGTCCACGTCGCCCCGAACACCGCGGTCTGCACGAAGATGCCCGCCATCAGGAACTCCCGGTAGGACACCCCGGGGATCGAGATCGAACTGCCGAAGACGTATGCGAACAGCAGGACGAACATGATCGGCGAGAGCAGCGTGAACACGATCAGATCCGGCACCCGCTTGATCTTGATCAGGTTCCGCCGCGCGATGGTCATCCCGTCGCTGAAAGCCAGCGCGATCGTGCTCATTTCCCCTCCCCAGTATCGAAAATCCGGTCAAGCACCCCGCCGACCGGCAGGATCACCCAGGCACCGGTGTCGTCGCGCACCGCCACCTCGCGCCCCGACACCACGTCGACAACCGCCGATCCGTCGTCGCTCATGTGCCTTCCGTCCCTTCGACTTCGGCTTCGTGACCGGTCAGCGCCAGGAAAACGTCGTCCAAAGTGGGCCGTCGCAGACCGACGTCCTGCACCTTGACCGACACCTCGGACAGCCGGCCGAGGCCGTCGACCAGCACGGCGGAGCCGCCGCTGACCGGCACGGTCATCCGGCGGGAACTCACGTCGATCTGGATGTCCCCGACCGCGATGGACGCCAACGCGGTCCGTGCGGTCTCCAGGTCGTTCGCGTCGACCAGCACCAGTTCCAGCCGTTCGCCGCCGACCTGGCCCTTCAACTGGTCCGCCGTGCCCTGCGCGATCACCTTGCCGTGGTCGATCACCGAGATCTGGTCGGCCAGGCGTTCGGCCTCCTCCATGTACTGCGTGGTCAGCAGCAGCGTCGCGCCGCCACGCACCAAGTCCTCGACCACGTCCCACAACCCGAAGCGGGCCCGTGGATCCAAGCCTGTCGTGGGCTCGTCGAGGAAGAGCACCTTGCCGCTGCCGACGAGTGCGCCCGCCAGGTCCAGGCGCCTGCGCATGCCGCCGGAGTAGCCCTTCACCGGCCGGTCCCCCGCATCGACCAGGTCAAAGGCTTCCAGCAACTCGCGTGCCCGCGCCCGGCTGCGTTTCGCGCCGAGGTGGTACAGCCTGCCGACCATGTCGAGGTTCTCGAACCCGGTCAGGTATTCGTCGACGGCCGCGTACTGCCCGGAGACCCCGATCTGCTTGCGCAGCTGGCGCGCGTCGGCGACGACGTCGAGCCCGGCGACGGTCGCTTTGCCGCCATCCGGTGGTAACAGTGTCGTGAAGACCCGTACGGCCGTTGTCTTGCCCGCTCCATTGGGCCCGAGCAAGGCCATCACGGTGCCTTCTTCGACCTCCAGGTCCAGCCCGTCAAGCGCGACGATCGAGCCGTAGCGCTTGACCAGGCCTTCCGCGAGGATCGCATGTGCCATGTCCGCTCCCCAAGGCGTTCGGTGTGACGCCGGTCATCCTGCACCCGACCACCGACAAAAAGCGCCCCGGTTTCTCGCGAACCGGCCGAATCACTCCTGCGAGTGAAGTGTGGTCGCCTTGTGTGCCACCTTGCGGGCGTGCTTGGCGATCCTCTTGTCCGGGTGGTACTTGCCGAGCAGGTTCAACGTCGCGACCACGTCCGGATGTGGCAACCGCCACATGACGTCGAGCAACTCCACCTCATTGCCCGTCGGCAACAGCGGCGCCACAGCGGGCCCGAGGTCAGGGATGCCCTGTTCGTCGGCCTCGACGAACAACGTCAGCCCGTCGATGGTGATCCAGCCGAGCTCGGACAGCTCCAACTCGGTCTCACCCAGCGCATAGCGGGCATACGGCCGCAAGGCATCGACGTCCAGCACCTCACGCCAAACCTCGGCCACGCCGAGTTCGGTCACCACGCCAGTCGCCCAGACCCGGACACGCGCGGGCCCATCGGCCGCCACCGCCAGCAGTTCCCGCGCGGCAGGCACCGTTTCCCGCGACGACAGCCACGCGGCCTGCTCAGCGGCCATCTCCGGGCCACTGAGATCCATCGCGAGCGCGGCCAGATCCGCGGCCGTCATCTCGGCGGACGGCGGCAACAGCGGAACGTCGACCCCGTTGGCCATGAAGTGTTCTCGCACGGCATTCAACGCCAACGGTGTGTACCTGACGTTCTCGCCATCGACCTCGAGGCCGCCGATCTCGGTCATCACGTGGATGAAGAAGTCCGCCGGATCGCCGTGTTGCTCGACGTAGCCGTGCCACTCGTCCTCGGTCAGCTCGTGGATCAGCTCGCTGATCTCGGTGCGCGGCAAGCCGACGTCCCGCGCGAGGAACAGCATGATCAGCAGGTTCGCCGGCACGTCGGCGAAGTCGATGTCCGAACCGCGGAAATCGGCGACGCGGTCGAGGACGAACCCGAAGGTCGAGATGAACCCGGTCTGCCAGATCTCCGCGACGTTCCCGCCGTCCGGCCACTGCTCGAACCCGCCGGGCAGCGGGGCGAACGAGCCGGACTCGGTCGACGCGAACCCGGCGAACTCGGCCAAGTCCGCCAGCACCCTGATCTCCAGCTGGTCATCGACGCCAAGCGCGGCTGCGGCCTGCGCGACAGCCTCGTCGGTCAGCTCGTCATCGTCGTCGACTTCCTTGCCGTCGCCCGCCCACGCGGCCAGCTCGTGTGCCCTGGCCAAGAGCTTGCTTTGCTTGGCGGCGGCGAGAAGTACGTCGGCCGACGGCAGCCGGATGCCGGGCATGCGGTCGCTCGGCAGCCCGAGTTCTTCGAGCATCTCGGCCAAGCCGTGGCTGGCCGGCGCGTTCTCCGCGACGATCTCCATGAACTCCGGCACGGCGTCCTCGAGCTCCGTCAGCAGCTCGCCGGTCGTGTCGGTGGTCTCCTCGATGAAGTCGACCAGGTCCCTGGCCGCCTCGACGATCTGCACCGCGTCGGTCCCGCTCGGAATCTCCACCCGTCGCGGGTAGACCTCCAGCAGCAGCTCGTCGAGGTCACCGGGCTCGAAGCTGCCCGGTGTGCGGTGACCGAGGTGGTCACGGGCGAGCTCGAACATCAGCCGCAGCTCATCGCGGTTGACCGGCCTGCCCGCCGCCCATTTCTCGATCTCGTCGAGCTTCACTTCGATCGCGTCAACCGCCATGGCGGGCACCCTAGTGGTTGCGAGCGGCAGATCGCTGGGCGTATTCGGCGCGACCACTTCGGTCAGCCGGGCATCCCCGGCAGCCGCAAGCTGAACAGCGCGCCGCCTTCCGGCGATCGGCCGGCGAGCACCTCACCGCCGTGCCGCAACGCGGCCTGTTGCACGATCGCGAGCCCGAGCCCTGATCCCGGCAATGTCCGTGCTTCCTGCGAACGGTAGAAGCGGTCGAACACGCGCGGCAGGTCCTCGTCGGCGATGCCCGGCCCCTGGTCGGCCACTTCGAGCACGGCGAACCCGTCACCCGCGGATCCCAGCCGCACCCGGACGGTCCCGGCCGGTGGGCTGAACTTCACGGCGTTGTCCAGCAGGTTCAACACCGCGCGCTCCAACGCGCCCGCGTCACCGATCAGCCGCCATGGCTGCAGGGAAACGTCGAATTCGACGTCACCGGCCCGCCGCCGCGCGCGATCAAGCGCTTGCTCGACGACCTCGACCAGCTCGACCGGCTCCCATACCGCCTGCGCGCCTTCCTCACGGGCGAGCTCGACCAGGTCACCGATCAACGTGGTCAGCTCGTCCAGCTGGCCGCGCAGGTCATCCTGGATCTCCGCCTTGTCCTCATCGGACAGTTTCGGCGCGCCGGGCGCCTCGGAGGCCATCAGCAGTTCCAGGTTGGTACGCAACGAAGTCAGCGGCGTCCGCAGCTCGTGCCCGGCGTCCGCGACCAGGCTGCGCTGCCTGTCCCTGGCGTCCGACACAGCGCCGAGCATCGTGTTGAAGCTGTGGGTCAGCCGGGCGAGCTCGTCGTCACCGCTGACCTGGATCGGCCGCAGATCACCTGTCCTGGCAACACGTTCGGTCGCCCGGGTCAGCCGTTCCACCGGCCGCAGACCGGTCCTCGCGACGGCGGTTCCGGCGAGCGCGGCGACCACGACACCGGCGCCACTGATCAACACCAGCACCAGGGCCAGGTCGTTCAACAGCTGCTTCGTCGGCGCGAGTCGTTGCGCCAAGACCAAAGCGGCGGCCCTGCCGCTCAGCGAGACACGGATCGAGTACACGCGCGTGTCGGTACGCGGATCCGTCCGAAACCACTCGTTGTGGACGCCTGCCGCCACAGCGCGTTCCGGGTCGCCGAACGGCGGAGACAGCACGGGTGACTCGATCAGCTCGCGGCCGGACGCGTCGATGATCGTGAACTTCACGTCGCTCAACGCCACGGCCAGCGTGAAGATCGGGGTCGACGGGTCGTCGACATCACCGAAGTTGCGCAGGTTCAGCGCGTTCGTCGCGCGGTCACGCAGGTTCTGGTCGACCTGGTCGTAAAGGTTCTGCTGCACGGTCAGATACGCACCGAGCGAGACGAGCGCGACCGCCCCGGCCACACAGATCGCGGCCAGGAGGGTTACTCGACTTCTCAGCGATACGCGTTGCCTGCGCCCGTGTTCCTGTGGCGCAAAGATCACGGCGGGGTCTCCCGCAACACATAGCCGACGCCCCGCACGGTGTGGATCAGCCGTGGCTCGCCCGCCGCCTCGGTCTTGCGGCGCAGGTAGCCGATGTAGACCTCAAGCGCGTTACCCGAGGTCGGGAAGTCGTAGCCCCATACCTCTTCCAGGATGCGGCTGCGCGTGAGCACCTGTTTCGGGTGCGTCAGCAGCAGCTCGAGCAGGGAGAACTCGGTGCGGGTCAGGCTCATCGAGCGGTCGCCGCGGCGGACTTCCCTGGTACCGGGGTCCAGCTCGAGATCGGCGAACTTCAGCGACGGCTCCTGCTTCTCGGCCGCCATCGCGTCGGCCTGGGTCCGCCGCAGCAACGCCCGCAGCCGGGCCAGCAGCTCCTCCAGCGCGAAGGGCTTCGGCAGGTAGTCGTCCGCCCCCGCGTCAAGACCGGCCACCCGGTCGGATACCAAGTCCCGCGCGGTCAGCACGAGAATCGGCAGGTCGTCACCGGTGCTACGGAGCTGGCGGCAGACTTCGAGGCCGTCCAGCCTCGGCATCATCACGTCGAGCACCATCGCGTCCGGCCGGTCGCCGCCTTTGATCGTGTCGAGTGCTTGCTGGCCGTCGCTCGCGGTCTCCACCTGGTATCCGTTGAACTGCAGCGACCGCCGAAGGGACTCACGTACAGCCCTGTCGTCGTCCACTACGAGTATGCGCATGGGAGCAGTGTGTCTGGTCGGACTGAGATATGCCTGAGAAAGCACTGATCAGGTGCCAATACCTCGGGCTGTCGGCGCGTTCCACCTGCGCCAGAGCGCGATCAAGCGAATGGTCACGATTAGGGCAGCACCCGCCACGGCCGTCGGCACGGCCGGAAAACCGAGCCGCGCCCCGACGACCACGACCACTCCACCGGCGAGGGCCGCGAGCGCGTAGATCTCCTTACGCAGCACCATCGGGATCTCCCGGAGCAGCACGTCTCGCAGGGCCCCACCACCTATACCGGCCGTCATCCCGATGAGGCACGCGGTGTACGACGGAGCCCCGTACGCGAGCGCAGTCGCGGTCCCCGACACGGTGAACAACCCCAACCCGACGGCGTCCGCCAGCAACACACCGCGCCGCAGCTTCGCGAACTGCGGGTGCAGCCAGAACACCGCGAGCGACGTGACGATCGGCACGAGCAGATAGCGCCAGTCCCGCAGCGACGTCGGCGGTTGCGCGCCCAGCAGCACGTCCCGGATGATCCCGCCGCCGAGCGCGGTCGTCACACCGATCACGGCGATGCCGAAGGCGTCCAGCCTGGCTCTCACCCCAGCGAGTGCACCCGATATGGCGAACACCGCGATCCCGGCGAGGTCGAGCACTACCAAGAGCATGGCGAGTGAGTCTAAATAGCTCCGACCGGGCGACTGACCTGGACAAACGGTCGGCGGCGATGCTGGAGTGTGACGGTGAACACACTGCGCGTGATCATGGCTTCCCTGCTCGCCTTCCTGCTGGTGACCCCAGTCGCGGCAGCGGCACCGAAGGCCAGAACCTACGAGAGATACGTCGCCCTCGGCGACTCCTACACCTCCGGCCCAGGCATCCCGTGGCCACGCCTGGACCGGCTCGCATGTGTCACGTCGACCAACAACTACCCCGCGCTGCTGGCCGACAACCTCGGCCTGCGGTCATACACCGACGGCAGCTGCGGCGGCGCCGACACCACGAACATGCTCAACCCGCAGACACCTCCGCTGCCGTTGGGCCAGCACCCGCCGCAGTTCAGCTTCCTGCGCGCGGACACCGACCTGGTCACGATCGGCATCGGCGGCAACGATTTCGGCGTTTTCGGTGACCTCACCAGCAAATGCCCCGAACTGCGCTCCTCCGACCCGACCGGGGCACCGTGCCAGAGGCACTTCACCGTGGACGGTGTGGACACCATGAAACAGAAGGTGGCCGCGACCGGCGACCGGGTCCGTGCCGTGCTCGCCGGCGTGCACGAACGGTCCCCGAACGCCAAGGTCCTGCTGATCGGCTACCCGAGGATCGTTCCGCCGCAAGGCAACTGCCCGGACGTCCTGCCGATCGCCGACGGCGACCTGCGCTGGCTCGACGACGTCGAGCAGGCGTTGAACGGCGCACTGGAGAACGCGGCCAATGCCGACGGTCGCACGACATTCGTCGACATGTACCCGGCAAGTCTTGGCCACGACGCGTGTGCCGGACGCGACGCGTGGATCCAGGGCAAGGAGAACAACCTGTTCAAGGCCATCCAGTACCACCCGTTCAAGTCCGGAATGGTCGGTGTGGCCAACGAGATCAGCAAGGTCCTGGGCGCCAGGACGGGCACGCACACCCGGCAGGTCCCGCGCTCGGTCGACAAGGCCGTCGTCGGTGACGCGTCGACCGTGACACTCCTCACCCGGGCAGGCCATGGCCGGTGACGGCACGATGAAGGGGTGCGGATCATTCTGTTACGGCACGCCGAGAGTCTCGGCAACGTCGACGAGTTGGCGTACTGCCGCATCCCTGACCACGCCTTGCCGCTGACGCCCAAGGGCGAAGAGCAGGCTCGCGCCGCCGGCCCGGTCGTGCGCGAGCTGCTCGGCGCCGGGCCGGTGGCGGCTTATGTCAGTCCTTACGTGCGTACTCAGCGAACGCTGCAATTGCTGGAGCTCGGCGACATCGTCACCAGGACCGTCGCCGAGCCCCGGCTGCGCGAGCAGGACTGGGGAAACCTGCAGGACCCGGTGGAGCAGGAGATCCAGAAGCTCAAGCGGCACGAGTTCGGGCACTTCTTCTACCGCCTCGCGCACGGCGAGTCCGGCGCCGACGTGGACGACCGGGTGGCCGCGTTCCTCGCCGAGCTCAAGGACCGGATGAAGGAAGACCTCGACCACCCGAACATCGTGTTGCTGGTGACGCACGGCCTGACCATGCGGTTGCTGTGCCGCCGGGTGTTCTCGTGGAGCATCGACCTGTTCGAGTCACTGTCCAACCCGAACCAGGTCGAGCCGCGGATTCTCACGCTGCACAACGGAAGCTGGAGCCTGGACCGGCCCTTCCCGCAGTGGCGGCCGTCACCGGACGGTACTACTCAATAGCCACAAGCGGATCCGGGTACCGCAACCAGGCTTCTTCACCTTCGGCCAGTTCCTCGTCGGTCAGCAGAGCGGCGTTCAGCGCCTCGGTGAGCTCGTCCGGCAGCGCCTGGTGCGCGACGATAGTCAGCTCCTGCGCCCGGTCGCCGAACCTCGGATGCCATTCGAGTGAGGCTTTGACGGTCCGCTGCGGGCATTCGCCGGACCAATCGTCCATTGTGGCCAGCCAGGGGCCACCTTGGCCGATCCGCAGCGCGCCACCAGCGGACTCGAACCACAGTGCCACGTCAGGCTGGCTGGCGAGCCAGAACCGGCCGCGGACCCGGACGACTCCTTCCAGCAACACGCCGATCGCATCATGCAGCCGGTGCGGATGGAAGGGGCGGCGTGCGGTGAAGACGGTCAACGACACGCCACAGTCCGACTCGAGCGGCGGTTGTCCACAAAGGAGCGGATCGAACCAGCGGTCCAGCTTGCCGCGCCTCGCAGCGCCCGGTAGATCGCGCAGCGCGTAGACGGCGTCGGCAAACGACACCTTGTTGGCCATCGGCGCGATCCGTTGCAAGACGGCGGAAGTACGGGCCTCGGTCCACGCGTCGGCGCCGGACCCGGCGAACACAATGGCGTCGGCGAACTCCGCCTGACCGACCGCGACCTGCGCGACCGTCCGGTCATCTCCCTCAGCCACGCCGAATCCACGCTCTGCGAGTTCCTCGTCGCCAGTCGCGTCCGCGAGCCAGGTCGCCGTGTCGATAACAGTGACCACACCGGTCACCCGGACCGGCAAGTCGCGAATGGCCCAGCAGACCGGCTCCGGCTCGATCGTCGGGTCAAGGTGGACGACGATCCGGTGCACACCGTCCGAATCGGCCAGTTTCGCCAGCAACGGCAGCAAGTCCTCCCGCAGAGTGCAAGAGACGCAACCGTGGGCCAGTTCCAGCCGGGTCACCTCCTCACCTGCCGCCGACTTTTGCCTGCGCACAACGAAACCCTGGGCAATGTCGCGCAAATCGTGGTGTACGACAACGCTGCCAGGTTCGGCGTGCATCAGTCTCGTCGCGACAGCCGACGCCTGCCTGCGCGGCAGACCGGCGACGATCACAAGGCCAACCCATGCCATGCCACTCCCTTCCTCGATCCGCATGCTATCGTAATTGAAAACGACTGTCATTTTCAGGAGGCTGGATGTCTGCGATCTGCCAGGTCACCGGGCGCAAGCCGGGCTTCGGCAACCGCGTTTCGCACTCCCACAAGCGTTCCAAGCGCCGCTGGGACCCGAACGTGCAGCGGCGCCGCTACTGGCTGCCCTCAGAAGGACGGACCATCACGCTCACGGTGTCCACGAAGGGCATCAAGACGATCGACCGCAGGGGAATCGAAGCCGTGGTCGCCGAACTTCGGCGCAAGGGGGTCCAGGTCTGATGGCCCGCAACGAGATCCGGCCGATCGTGAAGCTCAAGTCCACCGCGGGCACCGGGTACACGTATGTGACCCGCAAGAACCGCCGCAACGATCCAGATCGGATGGTGCTGCGCAAGTACGACCCGATCGCGCGAAGGCACGTCGAGTTCAAGGAGGACCGGTGACTTTGCGACCCCAGCGTAGGAAAACCCGCGGCAATCTGCTGCTCCGCGAAGGGGTGTCCACAGTAGATTGGAAGGACACGGCGCTGCTGCGCAAGTTCATCTCCGATCGGGGAAAGATCAGGGCACGCCGGGTCACCGGCCTCACCCCACAGCAGCAACGCGAAGTGGCGACAGCCATCAAGAACGCCAGGGAGATGGCACTACTGCCGTACCCCACGCCCCGGCAGCGTTAGTCCGAAAGAGTTACAGATCAAGCCCATTGGGCAGTCGTGGTGCCGATCTGACGGCTTACCCGGGTAATCTCGGCCCGGGGTGTGCGAGGGGCTACAGGTTGCCGAGGCCGGGTTGGACCACGACGAGCAGGACAAGGCTGGCGAGATTCTCCGGGAGGACCGGGAGATCCGCCTGCTGCTGAACACTGACCAGCTCGCGGAGGCGGCCGCCCGGTTCGACAAGTCCCTTGAGGTCATGCCCGCCGACGTGGACACGTGGTCACGGGCCGCGATCCTGACCGGACGGGCCGTCATCGCGTGGCGACTCGGGCGGATCCCGCTCGCCCTCGAACTGGCCGCCGAGGGCTGGACGGACATCGACAGCGAACCGCCGTCCGGATCCCGTGCCGCCACTGCCATCGGGCTGCTCGGCTATCTGCTCAACGGCATCGGGCACGTCCGGGCGGCGTTGCCGATGCTGCGCCACGCCGTGGAGACCGCGCGGGCGAGCGGCGACTCGTGCGAGCTCGCACTGGCGTTGCAACGACTCGGCGGCACGCTGAACTTCGAGGCGATGGAACGGTCACCGGCCGAAGCCCTGCCGATGTTCACTGAATCGCGCAAGGTTCTCGCCGAAGGCCTCACCCTTGAGGCGACCGAACGCACGCATCGGACATTGCTCGCTGCCTACGGCGCGGCACTGGTCGGTTGCGGAGAGTTCGACGAGGGCGAGAAAGCCGCGCAGGCGACCCTCGAAGCGGGACTGTCCGACGGCGACCGGTGGAGCATCGCGGTCGGCAACTGGGTGCTGTCCATGGTGCGCCGCAACCAGGACCGGCTCGTGGAAGCGCGGACGCACGCGAGCCAGGCCGTCCGGCAAGCCGAGTTGATCAATGACATCTCGCTGCTGCAACGGTTTTCCGCCGACCTCGCGGACATCTGCGCGCGGCTCAACGACTTCGCCGGTGAAGCGACCGCGTTGCGGCGCAACGTCAACGCCCGCACCACCGCGATGGCCACCATGCAGGAAGGCCTCGGCCAGGCGCTGGAACAACGGCGGTTCGCCATCCAGGCGCAACGCCTCGCCACCGCGGCTCAGGAAGCCGCCGTGCGCGATCCGTTGACCGGCTTGACCAACCGGCTCGGCCTCGAACGCGCGGCGCCGGAGGTGCTCGCGCACGCGGCGACGACCGGCGCGACGCCGTGGCTGATCGTGATCGACGTGGACTGGTTCAAGGAGATCAACGACGACGCCGGGCACGCCGTCGGTGACAGCGCGCTGCGGGAGATCGCGGAGCTGCTGCGCGGTGAGTGCCGGGCGAACGACCTCGTGGCCCGATGGGCCGGGGACGAGTTCATCATCCTGCTCGTCGGCGAAGGACACCTCGGCGTGATCGTGGCCGAGCGGATCCGGGCGGCAGTGGACGGGCACGACTGGCGCTCACGGCTGGGCGCGGCACGGCGCCCGACCGTGAGTATCGGGGTGGCTCATGGCCGCGGCAGCCTCGAACACCTCTTCGCCGCCGCGGACACGGCTCTCTATCTGGCAAAACGAAACGGCCGCAACCGGGTCGAATGGCCGGATCTGAATCAGGCGATGAGCCCACCGCGATAGGCCACCAGCGCGGCCTGCACGCGGTTCACCGCGCCGATCTTGCCGAGCACCGCGGAGACGTAACCCTTGACGGTCGCCTCGGACAGGTGCAGTGCGCTTCCGATCTCGGCGTTGGACAGGCCCTGGCCGATCAGGCCGACGACCTCACGCTCGCGCTCGGACAGCGACGCCAGTAGGCGCCGTGCCGGCTCCGCGGCCCGCTCGCCGTCCGCGACCTGTGAGAGCACCCGGGCGGCCACGCCCGGGTCGAGTACCGCGCCGCCTGCCGCCAGATCCCGGACGGCGCGAACCAGCACGGCGGGTTCAGTGTCCTTGAGCAGGAAGCCGCTCGCGCCGATGCGCAGGGCTTCTGTCACGTACTCGTCCACGTCGAACGTGGTCAGCATGGCGACCTTCGGGGGTTCCGGTAGGGCACGCAGCCTGCGCAGCGCGAACAGACCGTCCGCCGAGCGCATCCGGATGTCGAGCAGGGCCACGTGTGGCCGGTGCTGCCTGGCGAGGTCGGCCACGTGCAGACCGTCATCGGCCTCCGCGACCACCTCGATGTCCCCCGCGCTGGTCAGGATCGTCCGAAGTCCCGAACGAACGAGGTCCTCGTCGTCCGCGAGCATCACCTTGATCACCTTTGGCGCCTCCCCGGTCAGGGTCCTGCCGGAACCGGTTCCTTCGGTCCGACAGGAGTCCAATGGCCCTTTTTCTCACCCAATAGGCTGAAGGTCAATCCCTAACGGGTCACATTTATCTACTCAGTGATCGTAACCCGTTGCGGACCGTTAAACGTGAGGCTCTTTCGCAATATCCTACTCGAAGGTAACGTGGCGAATGTCACGCCCTGAGAGGAGCCCTGCAATGACGCGCGGACGCCTACTCGCCGCCTTATCCGCTCTCGCCACTGTCACCGGACTCGTCGCCGCCGCGCCGTCCGGAGTCGCGGAACCGCAGGTAGAGGCGGCGGCCCCGATCGACTTCTGCCTCGGCCAGTGCGGTGACGTGCTGCCACCGGGAGCCAACGGCAACGCCACGCTGGCCGACATCCTGGCGCACCGGGTGCTCGGCACACGGCCCGCGCACGCGTCGGACCAACTGGCCAAGTACGACACCCTCGCGTCCGGCTACGGCGCGCTGACCACCGAGAAAATCGGGCAGTTCTTCAACGACTCCTCCTTCGGTGTCCCCGCGGACCAGGTCGAGAGCACGACCAAGCCCCGCGCGGACGTCACGATCGTGCGTGACAAGAAGCTCGGGCTGCCGCACATCACCGGCACCACCAGGGCGGGAACGATGTTCGGCGCGGGTTACGCCGCCGCGCAGGACCGTCTCTGGCTGATGGACCTGTTCCGCCGGGTGGGGCGCGGCCAGCTGACGCCCTTCGCGGGCGGCGCGCCGTCCAACCGGCAACTCGAGCAGGACTTCTTCCGGGCGGCGCCGTACAACGAGGCCGAACTGCAGGCCCAGATCGACCGTGCGGCCTCTTCAAGCCCGGCGGGCGCACGGGCCCTCGCCGACGCTCGGTCATATGTCGAGGGCATCAACCTCTACATCCAGCAGTCGCACAGTGGCCGGTACTTCCCCGGCGAGTACGTGCTGACCGGGCACATCGACTCGATCACCAACGCCGGCAAGATCGACCCGTTCACCCTGCCCGACCTGGTGATCCTGGCATCGGTGGTGGGTGCGCAGTTCGGCGGCGGCGGTGGCGGCGAGGTGCAGTCCGCCATCACGCGAATGGCGTTCCACGAACGTTATGGCGCGGTCGAAGGCGAGAAAGCCTGGCAGGCGTTCCGCTCGCAGAACGACCCGGAGACGGTCAACACGCTCCACAACGGCCAGAGCTTCCCGTACGGCCAGGCGCCCGCGAACCCAGCCGGAATGGCCCTGCCCGACAAGGGATCCGTCTCCCCGCAGCAGCTGATCTTCGACCCGACCGGGTCAGCCGGTTCGGCTTCGCCCGCCACTGTCGATGTTCCCGCCCCCAAGGAGCTGGAGCCGGCCCGTGGCGTGTTCAACTCCGGTGTGCTGCCAGGGAATCTGGTCAGCGAGAAGCACGGGATGTCCAACGCACTGGTGGTTTCCGGCCAGCACACGGCAAGCGGCAACCCGGTGGCCGTGTTCGGGCCGCAGACCGGCTACTTCGCCCCGCAGCTGCTGATCCTGCAGGAAATCCAGGGTCCCGGAATCAGTGCCCGCGGTGCGTCGTTCGCCGGAATCAGCTTCTACGTGTTGCTAGGACGCGGCCAGGACTACTCCTGGAGCGCGACGACTTCGGCGCAGGACATCATCGACACCTACGCGGTCGAATTGTGCGATCCCTCCGGAAAGGCGCCGACAAAGAACTCGACGCACTACCTGTTGCGTGGCGTGTGTACCCCGATCGAGACGATCGAGCGCAAGAACGCTTGGAAGCCAACGGTTGCCGACGGCACGCCGGAGGGTTCGTACCGCCTGGTCAGCTTCCGCACGGCCTATGGCCCGATCACGCACCGCGCGACCGTCGGCGGAAAGCCGGTGGCGTACGCGAGCCTGCGTTCGACCTACCAGCACGAGATCGACTCGATCATCGGCTTCCAGGAGTTCAACGACCCGGACGTGATCTCCTCGGCGCAGGATTTCCAGCGCGCGGCTTCGCACGTGAACTACACGTTCAACTGGTTCTACGTGGACTCCCGTGACACGGCGTACTTCAACTCGGGCGCCAACCCGTCGCGTAAGGCCAATGTGGACCCGAACATGCCGGTGTGGGCGCAGCAGGCCTACGAATGGAACGGCTGGACCCCGGCAACCAACAGCGCTTCCTACACCCCGTTCGAGCAGCACCCGCAGGCCATCAACCAGGACTACTTCATCTCCTGGAACAACGCTCAGGCGAAGGACTACGCCAACGCGGGGTACGACAAGAGCTCGGTGCACCGCGGTGACCTGCTCGACTCCCGCGTGCGCGCGTTGATCTCGGGCGGCAAGAAGGTCACCCGGGTGAATTTGACCCAGGCGATGGCCGATGCGGCATTGGCTGACCTGCGCGCGGAACGCGTCCTGCCATACCTGGTTCGCGTGTTGGAGAGCCAACCGATTACTGACACCCGGTTGGCCCAGGCTGTGTCCTCTTTGAAGGCATGGGCATCCGCAGGCTCGCTGCGCAAGGAAACGGCACAGGGCAGCCACAAGTACGGGCACGCGGATGCGATCAAGATCCTCGACGCCTGGTGGCCTTTGCTGGTTCGCGGGCAGTTCCAGCCAGGGCTGGGCGACGCGGCCTACAACGCACTCGTTGGCGTCATGGGGATCAACGAGTCACCATCAGGGTTCCAAAATGGACAGCCGGACTTCCACAGCGGCCAGCCGCACAAGGGTTCGTCGTTCCAATACGGCTGGTGGGGCTACGTGCAGAAGGACCTCAGGTCGGTGCTGGGCGACCAGGTGGCAGGCCCGTTGTCGCAGAAATACTGCGGTGGCGGAACGGTTTCCGGCTGCCGCCAAGTCCTGCTGACCACCCTCGGCCAAGCCGTCGCGGCACCCCTCAACCAGGTCTACCCAGGCGACGCTTCATGCGCGGCCGGAGACCAGTGGTGCGCGGACAGCATCATCCACAGCCCGTTGGGCGGAATCACCCACGACAAGATCACCTGGCAGAACCGGCCGACGTTCCAGCAAGTGGTGGAATTCCCCGCGCGCCGAGGCCAGAACATCGCCAACCTGTCCCGTACGGCGGCGGTGTCGGCAACAAGCGCGGAAACCGGCGCCTATCCCTCACCGGCTCGCAACGCCGTCGACGGCGACATGAAAACCCGCTGGGCCAGCGACTGGTCCGACAACCAGTCGCTGACCGTGGACATCGGCTCAGTCCAGCGAGTGTCCCGTGCGGTGCTGCGATGGGAAGCGGCGTACGGCAAGTCGTACCGCCTGGAGACATCGACCGACGGCTCGACATGGCGGACGGCGTACTCCACGACTGCAGGCGACGGCGGCGTGGACACTGCTTCCTTCGCCGCGGTTGACGCTCGCTATGTGCGCTTCGTCGGAGTGCAGCGCGGCACCAACTGGGGCTACTCGCTGTACGAGCTGGAGCTCTACTCGTACTGAGTTGTCGCTGGTCCTGAACTGCGTAGGTGGTTCAGGACCAGCTTCACGTTCTCGCCCAGGTCGTTGACGGAGTCGACGGTGAACCGCTCGCCGTGCCAAGCCTCGAAGTTCTTACGACGCTCCTCAACCTGACTCCAGGTCGGCTCATCGAACCCCTCGATGCCCCTGCGACGCCTCTCCAACCTTTCACGATGCAAGGCCTGATCCGAGCAGATCACCTCGATGTAGCGCGGCTCAGCACCTAGCCGTTCCCACTGCTGCCGAGCCTCCAGGGCATCGTTGACCGCATCGACGATGACCGTCTGCCCCAGCCTCAGCACCTCCTTGGCGAGCACCTCGACCACCACATAGGCCGCAAGCCCCGTCGGCTGCTCCCTGCCCACCCCCGCCCGCCACATAGCAGCCTCAACCGGATCAACGGACAGCACAGGCGCAGGCAATGCCCGCCCCAACGCCTCCGCCATCGCACTCTTCCCAGCTCCCGGCAGCCCACACAACACGATCAACACAGGTCCAACGTAGGCCCAGAGGGGGGCGGTAACGCGGTGGCGGTGCCCCGTATGATCGGAGGCACGCCCTCGTAGCTCAGGGGATAGAGCAACGGTTTCCTAAACCGTGTGTCGCAGGTTCGATTCCTGCCGGGGGCACTCGTCTTTCACCGGGCGAAACGGCCCTCTACCAGCGGAAACGCCGGTAGGGGGCCGCTAACGTGTTGTCCGGTTGTGTCCGGCTGTATCCGATGATCAACGGCTGTTCGTGGCGAATACGTGGCGACGTCGCCACGTCGCACCGACTCAGCAGCCGAACGCCTTTCCCATCCGGTTCAGGTCCTGCTGGTACTGCCCGTCCATGCATTGCGCGTAGACGGCGAGAAGGACGTCCACCGAGTTGCCCGCCCATTCAGCCACCTGCGTTGCCGGAATTCCCGCGTTGAGCATCGTGGACAGCGCCGCATGCCGGAGGTGGTACGGCCGCCTGGCAAGTGGCCCCGCGGCCACCTCCGGGGTGAACGCCAAAGCGCGAGCCCGGTGCCACACACGCAGGTAGGTGATGACTGGAACCTCCTCGCCTCGTTCTCCTCGGAATAGCCTGCCGTCCGGACCGATCCCAAACGCGTCGATGTGGTCACGGAGCATCCCCGACAGCGGAGGTGGGATCGGCACCCTGCGAACTTCACCTACCGGTCTGTGCTTCAAGCCTCGCTCGTCACGGTCCCGACCAGTGTCGGTCCACTCCTTACCTGCGTGAGGCGTGGCCCGTTCAAGAAGGAACTCGCCCCAGTCGTCCTCTGGACGTTCCCAGCTCTGCGTAGCCGCGTTCCACACCAGCGGTTTCAACGCAAGGTTGTGCTCGCGAAGGTTGACAGCCTCTTCTGGCCGAAGCCCGGCGTAATACGAGCAGGCATAGCACGCCTGTAGCCGCCTGCCGCTCCAACGAACCTCCGCCACGGCGTTGAGTAGCGTTCGCCCCTGAACAGGGTTGACCACCGTCCGGCGATCCACAACATGCGTAACCTTCGGTGCCCTCCACTTGAGGGCCGGTATCGGGTTCTTCTCAAGGAGCTTCAACTCCAGTACGGCGTACTCCATCGCATTCGACAGAACCGCCCGCTTCCGGTTGACCACTGTGGCCGAAGCCGCCTTACCGTCTAGCCTGCTGGCGATGTCGTTCAGCACACAGCGCAGCACCTGCGGATCGGCCAAGGCGGACACTGGTTTGGTGTTGCGCTCCACCCACCTGAGCACCTCCGCAACCTGTTGCGGCATTTCGGGGTCATTCCTCCGCTGCGTGTTGAAAGCCCATCGCAGCAACGCTGACCGGATCACCCTGTCATCAGGCTTTCCCCGGGCTGACTTCAGCATGCCAGCAGTTGCCGTTACCAACGCTTCGGCGATGCTGCGTCGGTAAGTGGCCGCAGCTGACTTCCACTTCATGTCCACATAGGAGCACGCAAACTCATACCAGGACATGTCGTTGTCCGACCGTCCCATGGACACGGGGAGTCCGTCCGACAGCCGGAACGCTTCACCCTTACGTGCGGCAGAAACGAGATCTGACCGGAAGCTGTCCGCCTGCCCTCGGTGAGTGAAGGTCATGGGCCACACGGAGTTGCCTGTCTTCCACCGGACCGTATAAGTGGTCACCTTGGCGCCTCTGTAGACGCGGATGGACCAAATTTTGACGTCGTATGTGGTGTCCACTACGCCGACTCCTCAAGCGACGCCAGCCACTCCTCATAGACAGTGAGGCTGACTCGGATTTCACCGTTTGGCAGTCTGCTACACCGTGGCGCCCGCCCCTTGGCGCGCCATTCATAAAAGGTGGACCGAGAGATTCCAAGATCGGCGCATATCTGCGCGACCTTGATGTGCTTGTGCGCAGGCATGGTTGTACTCCATGACAAGTTCGTTGACGGTTCGGAGCAGGCGACCGGTCCCAGACGGCGCCTGCACAGGGGTGAGGGGGTAAGCCGTCCCAGCCGTCCCAGCCGTCCCATCGCAGGTCAGCCCTGGGACGGCTTGGTTGGCTGGGACGGCTTAAGCCGTCCCAAGGGTTATTTGGGTGCCTGCCGAACGGCAGGGGGATGTGGGTCCGTGGGACGGCTCAAGCCGTCCCACGCGGTGTAGCCGTCCCGCTCTGACCAGGGATGCGACGGCTGGGACGGCTGGGACGGCTCCCCCTCCTCAGCCGTGTTCACGGCGGTGAGCGGGGTCGGGCAGTACCGGTTCCAAGCGTCGACAAAGTGGGATTTCAAATAGCCTTTGGCCTGGGTGCCGTCGGTGAACCGGACGTTGCACGATCGAATGTCGTATTCGGCCAGTAGCTTGCCCAGTTTTATTGCGGTCAGTCCGCCGTGTCCGTATTCCCGCCAGGGTGCTTCCGGGTCGCTGTTCAGTCGGGTCAACAGGTTCGCGGTGGACAGGGCTGTGTGGCCAGTGAATGCGGTGCGGCAGTCGACCAGCAGCCGGACACCGATAGATCCTCGGTCGTCGCTGGCGGCCTCTGCGGTGAGCGCGAGAACGGCGGCGCGGGCCCGTTTGGGCCAGTGGCTTCCGGCGCGGTCGGCGACCGCGATCAGAGGTTCCCACGTATCCGCGGCGCGGTCTTCGACGGGCATTTCCGGTTCCGCGGCCTCCAGTGCGGGCAGGTCGGCGCGGAGCCATGTCCGCAATTGGTGGGCGATGGCCCGTAGGCGTGGCCGGTCACGTTTGTGGCGGTAGGGCGAGACGGTTTCGCCGGGTGCCCGGCGACGCATGCGGATGATGACGGCGCGGTCTTCGATGGTGTCGGGCATGGCGCCGATTCCGGCGAGTGCGGCCATGGCGAACGTGGGGATGGATTCCACTGTGTTGGTGTTGACGTCCCAGCGTTTGGCTGGTCGGTTGCGTTGGTGGCCCGCGTTGAGCAGGCCGCGCAACTCTTCGTTGCCGCCTGCTGCCTGACCGAAAATGGTGTCTGCTTCGTCGACCAGCATTGTGGGCGGGTCGTCGTTGAGGGACCGGTAGATCGCGGCGGGACTGGAGTTGACGGTGATGAACGGGTCATGACATGTGGACTCGACTACGTCGAGCAGTCTTGATTTGCCGCACCGCTTTTCCGGTCCCCGGATGACCAGCCGCGGCGCGTGTGCCCAGGCTGGTTGCGCGTGGGTGGCCGCGATCCACAGCGTGACCGCGTCTACCGCGGCCGGGGACGGGAGAATGACGTAGCGGGTGAGTGCGGCGTGCAGACTGTCCAGAATGGCCGCGCCCATAGGGCGGCCGGGAACGGCGACGACGTCCATGACTGCCTGCCTTCCTACGAATCGGTGTGGACGTGCAGATACGTGGGGATTCCGGCATCCATGGCCCACCGGGCACAGTGGGTGGACCCGGGCGAGTTGTTGCGAATGAAGGCAAGGCAAATGTCAGCGCCTGCCTCGATCATGCGGCGGTTACGGGCGTGCCCGGCGCCGCGGTTGACGGCCCATTCGGTGTTGGTGACCGGGTGTGCTTCGGTCGGCAGACCCCAGCTTTTCCAGATCTGGGCGGCGATGCGGTCAGCGCCGCGGGCGTTGCCGTGGACCAGAATCGCGTCTGGGAAGGCGACCCGGTGATAGGCCAACACGGACCGGATTCGGTGGACGTCGCCCCATTTCCGGCTTCCGGTGACGAGAATCCGTCTGGTAGTCATGGCGTCACCTCTTCTGTTGTCCACAGCGGCAACATCGCCGTCTCGCCGTCCGGCCGCGGATCAACCGGTTGGGGCATGGCCGGGCGTGCCGCTGGTCGTGTGGCTTGAGCGCGGGTGCGTGGTGCGGGAATTGTTGGTGCGCAGGGGGTTTGTTCCTCAGGGGTGAGGTATTCCCGGCCCCACGCGTTCCATTGAGCGGGTGGGATGTAGGCCCAGACGCGGGCCTGCATGGACGATTCCGGCTCGTCGGTGCGCTTGGCCCACTGAATGGTTGGCGCGTAGCAGCGGTCAGAGCCGCACGCATGCGATAGGCGGTAGCCGAGTCGGCGGCTGGCCTGCCGGGCGGTGAGCCAGTCGCGATAGGTGTACCAGCGCAGATTACGCGGTCCGCCGCGCAACGCGACCAGGTCACTGGCCGGGTCGCGCCACGCATACACGTACCTGCTCGGGTCGTGTGGTGGGGTCACAACGGGACCCCTTCGGCCTGGAATCCGCCCGCGATTGCTTTGCGGATGTCGCGTTCGGACTGTTGCGCCTTCTGTCCGGCGTCGGTCAGCGCGGCGATGGCGGTGGCCGTGTCCAGCGCTTTGGCGCCGACCATCCGGGCCACGCCGCGAGCGGCGCCGTAGAGGGTGGTTCGGCGACGGCCTTCCTGCGCACGGGCGACCGCGGCCAGGTGCGCGTCCAGCAGTGCGGCTGGGGATGAGATGCCCCCCGCCCCGGCCATCAGCCCGGCGCCACATCCGCCAGCGGTTGTGGCCACCGCTGGGCCGGGTCGCGGCTCGACAGGTTGACTGACCGCGTCACGCAGGCGCGGGGGCATCTCATTCACCCGGCCACAGACCCGCAGCCACCGGTAGGGCAGACGGGTGACTGGGTGGATCGACGGCGGCAGAACGACGTAGCCGCCGTCGGCCTTGATATCCACCCCGGGGAAGCCCGGGAGACCTCGCGAGAGGACCGGGTGACCGGGGTGGCGGTAGTAGAGGTGCCAGCCGTGGTTTCCGGTCGCTACGGCCGTTGTGGGCGGCATGAGCGTGGTGTCTAGGCGTCCACCGTTCCTGGGGTCGATGTCGACGACCACAAGGACGGACACAGCCCCGGTCCGTACGGCGAGCAGGCCGCGCGGATGCTGGGTGACCATGGCGGTGACACGGGCCGGGTCGGTGGTGGCCGCGTAGAACCCGTGGCAGGTCAGGCATTCACACGCGGCCGGGTCATGCTCGACCGGATTGGTGTCGCGGCAGGCTTTGCAGTTGGCCAGGGGGCGTTTGGTGCGTCCCAGGATGAACACCGGCCACCCGCGGCCGACGGCGTCCAGTGCGGACGTCAGCAGATCAGACATGACAGTCTCCCCAAAGGAAACCCACGGCGACCCGGTGGCCGCCGTGGGTGGCGAGAGCAAGTGGTAGGTGTGCGTTGGTCAGTGAGTGCGGCGGCGCAGCCGCACCGCTTTCGGTTTGCCGTCCCACCCGGTCAGCGGCAGCAACCGAGCAGGTCCGTGCTCGCGCGGTCAGCGGTCAGGTCCACCCCAGATCTTGATGACGTGGTTGTCTTCGTTGCCGACGCGCACCGCGCCAGCTTGCGTGGCCGATTCACGGCGCACCCACCAACGGGCTTCGGGCATGAGTGTGACTCCAGGGCCGTCCATCTGACGGAGCACGGCGTCGACCTCGGCTTTGTTGACGTCCCAGTTGAGATGGCTACGCAGGTCGGCCAAGTTGACCAATGCGTGTTGTGGGTTCAGCCCGTCGCGTTCGACGATGTTCTGATAGGCCTGCCGGATTTGGCGTTCGATGTCCCGGCCGCGTTGTTCTGGTTCGGTGGGGGTTCGTGCGCCTGCGTGGTAGTCGTCGGCGCGGGTGTCCGCTATCGATGGCATGGGTGTCTCGTCCTGTTTCTGTTCGAGGTTCTCGTCCACAGGTCCGCCGTGCACTGCGACCACCGGCCCGTGCGCTCGAACGCGTCCTTTGCTGCCGCGGCCACCCATCACCGGTCACCGGCCCGACCGTCCCATCGGGACGGGTAACAGCGAATCGTCGTGCCCACCGGCACGTCCACACCAACCGAGCAGGTTGACAGAGTGCCGTAGCAGAGCACTGTGGACGGTCGCAGACGGGTGAGCATCTCGGTGAACCCGGCGGCGAACAGCTGTCGGGCGTCCGGGTCGCGGCGGGTGCCGACGGTGGACACCGCCACTACCGAGCCGGTAGCGATTCCGGCGAACGTGAAGTCATAGGTTTCCGGCGTGGACCAACTCACGGTGGGGATGACGGTGATGCCGTGATGCAGGAGCCAGGCGCCACACCACCGGGAGCGGTAGACCTGCCACAGCTGCATGGCCCGCGGCATGTTGGACCACAGCGAGAAGTCCGGGGTTAACGCGGTGCCGACCGTGCGGCAGCGCGACAGGCCACGTTCTGGTTTGGACCACACGGTTTCGAACCGGTAGTCGTCCAAGAAAAAGTGCACTGCGGCGCCCGTTCCGGTGGCGGTGGTGCAGGCGCGGCGGTCGTTGTAGGCCACCAGCCGAGCCGGTTCGAACCGGGCTGGTGGCAGGGCGGGGATTCCCCACTGGTTGTCCGAGTCGAACAGGGCACGGGTGTTGAGCCGGTCCCAGTTGCCCGGTTGCTCGGTCCAGCGGTGGCTGGACCGGGTGGCTCCCAGCTGCAACGTGGGCAGCAACCGAGCAGGTTCGGTCGGGCGGTCGGGCGGTGTGATGCTCGTGAGGTTGGCAGTCATGACGGAGGTTTCCCTTGCGTCAGTGGCGGACGGAACAGGCAGGCGGGTTAGTGGCAGGTGGCGAGCATCGTGGCCAGGCCGTCGCGCTCGCGGGTGTCGATGGACAGGCGGTAGGTGGTTTTCGTGGTGATGTAGGCGGTGGCGTAGTCACACCAGGCGTCGCGTTTGCGGGGTGTCCACCGTCCGGGGTCCCGGTCGCCTTTGCTGGTGTTGGACTTCGCTGAGACGGCGATGAGGTTGTTCGGGTCGTTGTAGAACCGGTGTCGCTGCTCGGGTGTCCAGTCGCGGGCGCCGGAGCGGACGGCTTCCTTGACCGGCACGCGGTGGTCAATCTGGACCTGGTTGGGGTCGGTCAGGACAAGACCGTCATACGGGCTGGTCCACGTTCCACTGCGGACACGGCATCCCTTGCCGAGACTGACGTCCCGGCCTTGCTGTTGCAGGATGACGACACGAGTCGAGCAGGTTCGGCCGGGCGAAGTCCAGTCGCCCCAGTCGTCGCGGTTGTAGTGCGCGCCGGTGTCCTCGTCCCGCACGGGCAACGCAGCAAGGGCCTGTTCGGTCACGGTGGCAGCCGCGGGTATCGGAGCGTCGTCGGCAGAAGGGTTGCGGCAGCCGGTGACCGCGAGGCTGATGGCGGTGGCGGCGATGAGGATGTGCTTGAACGTGCTGACGTTCATGGGTCGCTCCAAACGGGATAGTGGTCAGGTGCCGTCACGCCAGTCGCGGTGTCGGCCGTGGCGGCGGTGGGAGTCACGTAGCCGGTTGAGGAGGTGACGACCGGCCCGGACGCGGTAGCCGGTGCCGTCGCATCGGGTGCAGCGCGTGGCCCGGCGGCGTAGCGGGTGGCGGTGGCGGCAGCGGGTGAACGGACGCAGCCAGCACACGGTCAGGTAGCCCAGCGTGGTGATCACCAGGGCGAGAAGGCCGACAGCGACCAGCCCACTCAGGGCGCTACTGTAGGTAGCGGTTATCGGGATGGTGGTAGCGGCGTGGATAGGCACAAGAGGCCTCCATGGGCGGGTTTCAGGGCAAGCGGGGGTGTGGCCGCTACCCGCTACCTGCGGAAATACGGCCTGATCAGGTGATGTGTGGTGGGTAGCGGGAGGGGGTAGCGCAGCCGCTACCGGTAGCGGAGCAGCCGCTACCCACCGGCGACCGCCCCGCCCTTCCCGCCGGTTACGGTGGGTTACTTTTCTGTGTCGCGGCGGGTGGCCGCGGCGGTCACGTCGGCGGCCTTGGCGCCCTTGAGCACCTGGCCGTCCCACTTGACGTTCACGCTGGGCACCCCGAGCCCGCGCAGCTGCGCGCTGATCGCGTCGGCGGTCAGGTCGGCGTAGTGCTCCGACATCGACTCCGCCATGCGGGACGCCAGGATCTGCCACGGCAGCCGGGTGTCGGTGCCGAACGCGGTCCGTGCGTCGGCCAGCACGTCCCGCACCTGCCGCTCGATCTCCTCACCCGCGGCCATGCCGGTGAGCGTGCCGACCCGTTCCCGGTGTGCCCGGGCGGCGATCAGGATCTTTTCCGCGTCGGCGTGGTCGGCCAGGAACGTCCGCACCGTAGGGGTTTCATCGGATTGCCCGTAGAGCAAGCCCACACCCAGGTACTCCTTGCCGACCGGAAGGCTGGACGCGTCATAACCTTCGGCGTACGCGTCGCCACCCAGGACGGCCTCGCTGACCAGACGATTGCCGCACTTGAGCGCGAAGCGCACGGCGTGGTTGTCGCGGTAGCGGTTGAACAACCGGCCCACGTCGCCCGCGCCGACCCCGGACGGTTTCTGGGAGCTGGACAGGATGCACACCCCGGCGGACGGTCCCACGGCCTGGATGCGGGACAGTTTCGCGGCGATCTGCTTGTTCACGTCCTGGTCTTCGGTCTCGAAATAGACCTGGAACTCTTCCATCACCAGCACAACCACCCGCAGGTCCGGGTAGCGCGGGTCCCGGGCCAGTTCTTCGGTGAGCTTGCCCTCCGGGCACACCGTGACCGGCAACGTCGCCAGAACCTGATTGACCTTCTCGATGTGGTCGAGGATCTCGTCCAGCACCGCGAGCAAGTTCTCTACCGGGTTGTCGTCGTTGGGGTTGGGGTGGGTGCCGAACACGATCCGGTGGGCCACCAAGCGGAACTTGGCCCAGTCCGGCGAGTTCTTACCGTCCACAATGAACAGCTTGACGTACGGGTCCAGCGCGGCGTGCAACGCGATCAACCGTGCGGAGAACGTCTTTCCCTTGCGTGGCTGGGCACCGACCAGCACCGACACCCACATCAGGACGAGCTCGACCAGGGCGCCGCGTTCGTCCTTGCCGAACCGGACCGGCCGCCAGATGCTGCGGGGCTTGCAGTCCAGCATGTCCGTACGCCCGGCCGGGATGGCCAGCGGGTCCTGGTCGGCCACGAACAACGTGTGCCGCCGGGTCGAGGACCGGTCCGGGGTAAGGAACACCTGGTTGACGTGCACGTCCAAACCGGACGCGAGCTTTTCCTTGGCGTTCATCACATCCGACCAGCCCTTGCCCCACGGCAGGTCAATCACGACCTGGGAACCGATGTTGCGCGCGTCGCGTGCCATCGGAGACCCGAACTGGATCTGTTGGTCCGGCTTGCTCGGATGCCCGAGTCCGGCCGCGTAGTAGGCACGCAGCACGATGTCCGCGTTGAGCTTGCGGAACCGCGGCGCCACGGTGGCCGTGCCGAGCACGGTCTGCCCGGCCGGGCGGCCGTAGCGGGCCAACGCCACCACAGCCCCGGCCACCCCGACCGTCAGCCAGAACGAGGGCAGCGCGGACCACAGCAACGGACCACCGATCAGCACCGCGGCGGCTTCGACGGCCAGGACACACCCGCGCCAGGCTCGGGTGGCCTTGATCTGCCGGTGAATCCGTTCCCACTCCAGCAGTTGCTTGGTGTCGGCGGCGTGCTGTTCCAGCGTGAACGAGTTGCGCACCCACCACCACCGCACCTGACCGGCCAACAGCCGGACCAGGCCGCGGGTGGCGAACGCGGCCGCTTTCAGCGTGTACCAGGGAGATCGGACCGCGTGGTACCGGGAGATGTGCCACGCCCGGCCCCCGAGACGCGCAAGCGTCGCCTTGAGGTTTTCCGGGCGCAGCTGCGGCGGGATGATCGGCCGTGCGGTCCCGGCCGCCGGGCCGGACGCGACCACCACGGCCGGTGTTGTGGTGTCCACTAGGGTCGGCGGCCCGGCCGGGGGCTGTTCGTCCAGCTCGATCTCATAGGCGGTGTCCGCGCCCGCGGTGACTACCTCACCGTCCACCACCATCGGCGGCGGGTCCTGCGGACGGCCGGTGGTTTCCGTTGCGCCGCGAGGGAAATTGATGACTTGGGCGTCGTCACGGGGCTGGTCGGGGCCCGGTGTGGACACGCCGGTTTCGGTGGTGGTCACTGGTTCCCCTCCTCATGCATCAGGTGCAACAGGGCGGCGCCGCACCCCAGGACAACAACGGGCAGGCTGGACACGAACGTGGTGATCTGCCACGGGGCAGTGGTGATCCCGGCGGCGGACATCAGGTGGTACGCGACCTGTCCGGCCATGCCCAGCGCGAGCGAGCCCAGCGCGGACCACATCGCGAAGGCCCGGGTCCGGGCAGAGCGGGTTTTGCTGGACAGCCACACGCTCATCGCGAATGCGGCATACGCCTCGACACCGATCGGCAACGTGATGGCCGAGTTGATAACCAGCTCGTCCCAGATGCCCGGCAACAGCACGATCGGACCGAACCCGGTCATCCGACCCAGACCCACCCAGCCGCCCCAGATCGACACGAACGCAGGCAGGGCCAGCAACACCAGCGGCCACCGCCGAAACGTGCGCACCGGTCCCGTATCGGCGGCCGGAGCGCCCTGTGGCGCAGGCTGTGCCGTATCCGGGTCTGCGACCGGCGTGACCTGCGGCACTTCGGCAACCGTCGGGCGTTCGGTGACCTGTGCGGTCTCGCTGGCCGTCCACCCGGGCGACATCACGGAGTGAATCCGGGTGGCGATGTCGCGGTCGGTGAGCTCGAACCGGGCCAGGATCTCGTCCACCGACGGATACCGGCCCAACTCCGTCGCCCACTGGCCAATCCGGGCGGTCAGGTCGCGCACGGCCACCGGGTCCAGACCCGCCGGGTCCGGCGTGTCCGAGTCCGGGATCGTCTCGTCCGTGGGTTGGGAGACCGAACGTAGCGGCCGGGTCTGCCGGTCAGCATGCTCCGGTGGCTGCGCTGGCTCGGCCGGTGGCCCGTCGGCAAGCGCTTCGCGGACCATGGACGCTTTCCGCGCGCCCACCTTGAACTCGCGCATGATCTGGTTACGGGACGGAACCTCACCCAGTTCGGCCACACGCTCACGAACCCGCGGCAACAAGTCCTCAACCGACGGCGGGTACGCACTTCCAGTGCTTACGGTCATCGCTGGTCACCCCACACAGATGCAGTCGTCGGGCACGGGGTCCGGGTCGGTCAGCACCGGACAGTTGCTCACATGCGACCCGTTGAGCACCCCGAGCGGGTCGAACGGGTCGACTGGACTCGCGGCCGGTTCGATGTCCGCGCTGTCCGGGCAGTACGGGCAGGCATCACGCGTCGGCCCGCCATGGGCCACGTGCGCGCGGTACTCGGGGTCAGTGTCAATACAGCGGCCACAATGGACACCGTGGGCGTGTTGGCATGTGCGCGGGGTGTCAAACCGCGCGGTCACCTTGACGGTGGCTACCATGAGCTTCTCCTGGCTAGAAAGTGTGGGTTGGGAGACCCGGCCCGGCGGGCACGTTCTTGGCGGGATGGACCGCCGGGCCGGGGCAGAGCTACCGGGCAAGTTGCTTCCTGATCCGCCTGCAAGCGGGGCATTCGGTGGCAAACCAGCTCGCCCTCTCCGGCTTCGTGAGCACCAGGCCGCATGCCGTGGTGACGGTGCCGTGCCACCAGCTTTTCTCGACGGCCCAATGCTTGTATCCGCTGGACATGCTCAAATTCCCTTCATGGGTTCGAAGTAAGGGCTGGAAAAGCTCACCCATCAATCGTCAACGTGGCGGTACTACCGGCGACGTCAGAGATCGCGATGGTGAGCAGTCGCAACGCGGCGGTTCGGGCTTCTGCGGCGGCTTCGCGCGCCTCATCGGTGTTCAGCTCGGACTCCATCGCGTCGGCCATGTCCATCAGCCAGGCCACGCGCTGTGAACACGGGTCGATGTCGCGGGGACGGATGCTTAGCAAGTCGGCAAGGACGGAGGTCTTCTTGGCCATGGTGATCAGGTGTCCTTTCTGGACCTACGCAGCGGTCTGTGCTGCCTTGGTGGTTTCGCTGGTTTCCAGGCATGCGAAGCACATGCCAACAGACGGGTAGATCACGTAGAGCACGTCGCGATGGCATTCGGGACAGGTTCGCCGGGCGAGGTTGGCCTTGTTCAGTGCGTGCCACTTCGCCGGAGTCATCGGACGAACCGGTTTGGCTTTAGCGATCAGGTACAGGTTCGCGAAGACCTTCCCGCCTGCTTTCCGGCTATAGAAGTACAAAATGGCGACGGGGTCCTGACCACCTGGTCGCAACCCTTGGCGCCGCAACTGTCGCCTGGTCGCCAGGATCGCGCGGTCCGCAAGTCCCTTGGACAGCAACGGCAACCCGTCATGCTTGCCCCGGGTCAATAGCTGCGCTTCCGACCACGGCACATCAGCCCAGACCCACGGGTATTGCCTCCTGCCCATCACGCGGCCTCTTCGCCATCCGGCCCGATGTGCAGGGGACGAGACACCGGGAGCGTGCGCACCGTGCCGGTGATCGTGCGGCGCTCCACTCGCCGCGTCCAGCGACGCGCCGCCGGGCCGTCCAACAAGGCGGAGGTCGGTTCCGCGGCGGCCTCGTCGATCGTGTCGAACGCTTCCGCGATCAAGGCGTCGATGATGTCGCGGGTCAAACCATCCGGGAAGTGGTTGCTGTACATCGGAAATACGCTCCTGACAGGTAGGTGTGAGTCGGGAAAGGAACGGCCCGGCGGGCACGTTCGTGGTCGGATGGACCGCCGGGCCGGGGAAGTCGCTACTTGTTCTTGCGCTGCAACCGGCGGCCGTGCTGGACCGCGTCACGGACAAGGTGCAGGTCCTCGAAGTCCAACCCGGCGCGGATCGCGTTGCGCGCGTCTGACGGAAGGTTGTCCCAGAGCGCTGCGGTCACCATGGCGGCCTGGTCGTCGGTCAGCTCGTCATCAGCCATGAGTTGTCCTTTCTGGAGAGTCAGCCTCGTTAGACGTTTGCCGTTGGTTCCCGAACCTTCGCGTCATCCCGGACAAGTCGACAGGCAACGCGAAGGAACGGCACCCAACGGTGCGGCGGCAGCCTTCTTCGATGGCTAAGCGCCCCAACGGTTTCCCAACGTGAGGGGGTCATCGCGCGGCAGGCTGCCCTAACTGGCGTCTATCCACTGTGGAGTTATTCAAAGAGCAAGAGCGCAGCCAAAAGACACCCAGCAAAGCGAAAGGGGGATTTCAGCGGCCCGAACAATCAGGGCGAGACATCCGGTAACCCGGACACAAACTCAGGAGAGAGATCAGCGGGTGATGTTCAGGTTCGAAAAGAACTCGCCGAACCCGTTCCACACGGTCGACACGAAGTCAGCCGCGCCAACCGGGTCCTTGATGACCCAGAACACGACAGCACCAAGAACCAGCAACGTGATCAGCTTCCGCCGACCACCGCCTGACTTAGCGAGACGCACTTTCGGCATCGCGGTCTTGGTCCTGGCCATTTGAACCCCTCCAAGTCTCTGACGCTTCTGGCCCGTCTGGGTTGATGACGTCAACGTATCCGAAGTTACGTATACGCACAAGCCCTTGCGTATACGTAGTTACGAACCCGCAGGTCATCCTGCGTATACGAAGCTGGTAGACTCGGGTCGCGCAGCACGGACAAGCCGCGCGCACAGTGGAAGGGATCAGCTTCATGGCAGACCCGGCGTACGTCACCATCGCGGGCGAGTACGCGCGAAAGATCCGCGGCGGTGAACTACCTCCAGGTGTCCAGCTACCGAGCTATGCGGAGCTTGCAACGCGTCACGGCGTATCCGATGCCGTTGTGCGGAAGTTTCTGGACCTACTTCAGGGGCAAGGGCTCATTCGGAAGGTGCCGCGGCGGGGTATTTTCGTCGCGGACCGCCCTAATCTGATTCACATCTCACCTGAACGTCAGATGGAAAGCCCGGAAACGACGTTTGGTAACGAATCTGGTCAGGCAATCAAAGTCGACCG
Organism: Kibdelosporangium aridum; assembly: GCF_900176515.1. Taxonomy (GTDB): domain Bacteria; phylum Actinomycetota; class Actinomycetes; order Mycobacteriales; family Pseudonocardiaceae; genus Kibdelosporangium; species Kibdelosporangium aridum. The sequence continues at coordinate 139,335 of NZ_FWXV01000004.1, read as the reverse complement.
TGTTTCAGGGCTTGTGCGCGCAAACGACGAAATCGCGGGAATTCTCGACGTTGCGCCCGGCGATGCAATCTCGCATGTCGTCACACGGGCGTCAGAAGACGGGCGACCGATATCAATCTCGGACACCTATCAACCCATGGATGTAACAGGCATAGAGGATGCGACCGATCTAGAACACAAGTACGCGGACAAAATTCCAGTCCCAGCACATGCCGAATGGCTAAAGACCCCATCGGGCGAACTCGTTAAAACCATTCATCAGCGGTTTATCACGGCAGATGGTCGAGTGATCATGGTGTCTGATGTGTCGTACCCATGGAACCGTTATGAAGCGTTCGTTTGTCGGATGAAACTTCGCTGACATTTTGCTAAAAGGTCGACGTATGTGAGCCTGGTTGCACGCCCGGTGCGGGCCGCAACCGGGCTCACTTCTTTATCCAGCCTTGAGCGGAGTCGCCCAAGTTCCACCACGATACGTACTTTTCGTCCGCGGACTCTAGGCTCCACCGGGCGGACAGATCCTCGAAAAAGGCGTCATCACCGGTCTTGCCGCCCTGTGGCTCCCCAATGAACACGACCCGCTCACCACCTGCGTCAGCGAAGGTCGCAAGGGCCTCCGAAGCCATCGTTGCGCCCCAACCGGGGGGCCAGCAAAGGAGTAGGACGAAATCCACCGAGGCGGCAAGCCGTTGTGCGTATTCCTGCACGGTGCCTACAGTGCTCCAAACGTCTTTCTGGCCGGACGTCGCAGGGAAAGAGACGTTGTCCGCCTTGTCGGGCGGTTCGGAGTCGTAGGCGTCAATCACAATTCCGGCATGGCTCAATTGCGCCGCCCAGTACCCCCGGCCAGCGCCCAATTCCACTACTGGCTTACCATCACAGAACTGACACACCCAATCGAGTGTTTCTGGTGATGGGATCGCGTATGCGTACATCGCCTGGAGCAACATCTGCGCATAGGCAAGCCGCGGACTGCCGTTGGCACTACCGCCGTTTACGACGCGGCGTCCATCTTGCTCGGATACAGAAGGCGCGACGATGTCCCAGTACGGGTTTTGACTGTGCTCCACACCGCCGGTCGCGTAATGGACGAACCTCAGATCAAAAGCGGCGTCTGCTACGTCGTCACCAGTACCCCGCAAAGAAGGGGCCGCGTCGAGATATTCGGCCACTTTCGGATACTCGGCATGAAGACGTTGGTCGTCATCTAGTAGTGCCGCCAGTTCGCTGCGACGCTCTTCGGTCAGTACGAGGTTGGCCACGTGCCCAATTCTTGCACGTCGAACAAGCGTTCTATCCGGGGTAAGATGCCTCGCCGTGGTGTTGCCTCGCGCCTTGTACGAACGAGTCGCCGACGACCTCGCGGCCCGGATCACGTTTGGGGACATTCCCCCTGGTACTTGGCTGCCAGGCGAGCGGGACCTTGCTCGGGAGTACGCCGTCTCGCCTCAAACCGTTCACAAGGCCGTCGGCCTGCTCTTCGAGTGGCGCTTGGTCCGGACGGTGCGAACCAAGGGGGCACTCGTCCTTTCACTGCACGAGTGATGTCGGTCAGCTTCACCCAGCGCTCCCCGCACTGCCCCAGCCCACCCAGAAGCCGCCACGCCCAGATGCCTCGCCTGCCTGATTGCGGAGGTAGTGAACGTCGCGACGGGGCTGCCTGACCGAAGACGCCTAGGAGGTGGCTTGGCGGCTCGTCCCTGCCCTCTGTGGCGAATACGTGGCGACTGCCTGCGCCAGGACGATGTCTCCGCGCCATCATCGCTGGTCACCGCCTTGCCACGCTTCGGCCGGTGACCGGTTTCCTAAACCGTGTGTCGCAGGTTCGATTCCTGCCGGGGGCACTCGTCTTTCACCGGGCGAAACGGCCCTCTACCAGCGGAAACGCCGGTAGAGGGCCGCTAACATGTTGTCCGGTCTTGTTCGGTTCGGACAGACGGAACAAGGGTTCACCACAAATACGCCGCACACGCACTACGCAGCGGCTACCGCGTGGCCTCCTGAATGAGCTGTTGGGCGGCCTTCTCCGTTTCGTGTAGGCACTTGGCGGGTCAGTTTGTGGTCAGTGCGCGTTCGAGTGCGGCTTGGCCTGCTGGTTCCCACGTCGGTTTGCCTCCGGGCAGGCCGAGCCTGCCGTTGCGTCCGATGCTGAGCAGGTTCAGCGATCGCAGGACCGCCCAGCCGCGAGCCCGTGCGATCGTGGCGTCGTCGGCGTTTTCGTAGGCGTCGAAGAACCGGCTCGCTGAGCCTGTGGGCAGCAGGATCCAGGCGGCTGACAGGTCGGTTGCGGGATCGCCTGCGCACATCTCGCCGAAGTCGATCACTCCGGAGAGTGTTCCGTTCCGCACGACGACGTTCGCTGGGTGCAGATCGCCGTGCAGCCACGTCGGTGCCCCGGCCCACGTGGGCGCCGCGACGGCCTTCTCCCAGATCTCTCGGGCGGCGTCAGCGTTCGCGTCGTCGGCTATGACCTTCAACGAGTTGGTGAAACCGTCTTGCACCTTGGCCAGCGGGATACCGCGGGTTGGGTTGGCTGGGGCTTCCGCGGGTGCCTGTTGATGCAGGGCTTTCAGAAAACCTGCGAGGGTCTCGGCCGCGTCAGTGCTGGTGATCGGCGTGTAGTCCGCCGGCTCGCCGTGAACCCAGCGCGTGATCGTCCACGTGTGCTGGAACAGGGCCGAGGGTTCGCCGATGCGCACGGCAGTGGGCGTCGGCAGCGGCAGGCGCTCCGCGAGGACGGGCAGCCACTTCTGCTCGGTGCGCAGTAGATCGGGGGCGCGTTCGGTGCGCGGCAGGCGCACGCCCAGTTCCGCCCCGAGACGCCACTGCTGGTTGTCCCAGCCACCGTTCACTTCACGCAGTTCGAGGTCTGCGAGATCCGGATGCTGTTCCCGCAGCAGTGCTCGTACCAGGTCCTGCTCGAACCTGAACCCGTCCACGGATGCGCCTTCGACCGCCACGCCAGCACGCTAACGCGTGCATGCTTCTGCCCTTGCTGGTGGGGCACTCGTCTTCACTGCGCGAAACGGCCCCCTACCAGCGAATGGACTGGCAGAGGGCCGCTTGGCGCTAAGGCGCGAGGACTAACCGGTCATGGCGTTGAGAAATCGCTCAGAAGTCTGGGTCGAGAAACGATCCCCAGGTGTAGTCGGTCGATTTCGTGAGTCCCCACAGGCCGTCGAGGTGAAATCCGGGGTTCCCCTGTCGGTATAGCTCCGTCTGATGGCGGTAGTCCCAGCCGTCCGCCCCGTCGATCGGATACAGGCAATCCCGCCACGTGTAGTTACCGGCGGGGATGCGCATGGTGGTGCCGACACCGGTGTATTTGCCTAGGAACTGGCGCCATTCGTACGTGCCATTGGCCAGGTAGATGCTGCGTTGCATGCACGACGCCGGCGCTGAGCCTGGGGGGTCTGCGGAAAGGTACTGGCGCTTGGAGTTGTACGCGGTTTCGGCGGCGACTGCGCTGCCTTGTGTGCCGAGCACGGCCGTGACGATCGCCAGGACAGAGACGATCGCCAGCCGTAGGAGTTTCGTCATGATCCTTCCGTTCTTTCGGCTTGTGCACCTTGAAAGACACCAAGGAGATGTCGATTCCGACGCTAGCGACCCACCCTGGGAGCGGTCCCCAAATGATGTACCGCGGACCCGAACGTCTACTGTGGATTTGCCAATCGGGCCTGGATCTCCACGGACAGGAACCGGTCGTCTGTGCGGGACAACGCTTCTTCCCATGCGGCACGGGCGCTGTCACGATCTCCCAACGCGGCATAGGCATCGCCTAGGCCGCGCAGGCTTCTGACCAATCCCATGTCGTGGTTGGTCGAGCGGCATATTTCGGCGGCGTGCCCGTAGTACGAGACCGCAGTGGTGTAGTCGCCGACTTCGTGGCGGCCGTCGGCGGCTTGCGCCCATGCCACCGACTCCCCCACGATGTCCTGCGCCACCTTGCACGTCTCGATGGCCTCCCATTGCAGGGCAAACGCCCGCTCTGGCGCTCCCATCCGGTACAGACACGTCCCCATGCCCAGGCGTGCGTTCGCCAGCCCCCGTGGTTCGTCCAACTCGAGGTAGAGCTCGGCAGCCTTCTCGTAGAACGCATAGGCTTTGGGGTAGTCGCCTGACGTGGCGTGTCCCAGACCGGACAGCACGTCGCCCATGTTGCGCAGGATGTGTGCTTTTTCCGTTGTCCCGCCGAGGTCTTCGATCAGGTCGGCGGCGAGTTTCAAGTAGCGCAAGGCGTTCTCGCTGTCGCCGGCGTGGTGATATCCACCGGCGAGTCCTCGGGCGGTACGGGCTTCGGCCGCCACGTCCCCGGCCGCCTTCGCTGCCTCGAGCCCTGCGTGCAGGGTGGCCACCCACGACGGGAACCGCCCTTGGCTCTGGAAGAACAACAACATCGCCAGCGCGAGTCGCCAGGCTTGTTCGTAGAAGCCAACCTCGAGGGCGTTCTTCACGACGTTCTCCAGCACGTGCCGTTCCGTGGCGAACCACTTCGTCGCATCTGCCGTACTGGTAGGCGTTTCCGGACCGTCCACACGGGTATTGGTCAGGAACACGTCCGCGATCGGCCACAATGGCGCCATTGTGCTCATGTTGGTACAGCTGACCAGGTAGTGGTCGACCATTCGGCGAACCGCGGCGTCGCGGTCCGCGGGGTCGTCCATCTCGTGGCTCAGTTCCATCGCGTAGACGCGCACCAGGTCGTGGAACTCGAACCGGCCAGGAACATGTTCTGTCAGCAGCCGGGTCTTGGTCAGCTCGGACAGCGCGTCCCGCGTCGAACTCGGCGTCATGCCCGCCATGCTCGCGCTCGCCGCGACCGAAACGTCCGGCCCCCAATGCAATGCCAGCAACCGGAACATCCGCGCGGCATCCGCGCTGAGCGTCCGGTACGACGCACCGAACACCGCGCGCAGATCGACCGCCGCGTCACCGTCGCGGCTGAACGCGTCGAGACTGGCCGAGGCGCCGGTCAACTCGCGGGCGATCGTGCTCAACGGCAAACCTGGATGCATCGCGGCCCTGGCACCGATGATGGCCAGCGCCAATGGAAGGCGTGCGCACATGGTGACGATCTGGTCGACGGCGCGCGGCTCCAGTTCACCGCGGTCATCGCCGAGCCGGGCGGCCACCATGGCACGGGCTTCCTCGGCCGGCATCGGTTCCAGGATGAACGGGTTCGCCCCGACTTGGGCGATCACACTCGTCAGCCGGTTGCGGCTGGTCACCACGGTCAGGCACGTGGCCGAACCGGGCAGCAACGGCATCACCTGCGCGCCGTCCCGTGCGTTGTCCAGCACCACGAGAATTCGCTTGCCCCGCAACAGGCTTCGGTACAGCGCAGCCATGTCGTCCAGACGTTGCGGGATACGGTTGCCGGGGACGCCAAGCGCGTACAGGAAGTGCCGCAACGCCTCCTCGGGAGCGGTCGTGACACCACCGGGATCGAAACCGCGCAGGTTGACGAAGAGCTGGCCATCCGGAAACCGAGGAGCCAGTTCGTGCGCGAGCCGGATGGCCATCGTCGTCTTGCCGACACCGGCCATCCCCTCGATCAACGCCACCGAAATGGATCCGGCAGCCACGAGCATCCGTTCGAGGTCGGCCTCCCGGCCACTGAACGTCCGCAGATCGCTGGGCAACTGGGCCGGTCTCGCCACCGCAAGGGACGGGTGCTGACGGTGGACTTTCTGCTGGGCGGCACGCAGGTCCGGCCCTGGGTCGACGCCGAGTTCGTCAGCCAGCCGCTGCGTGATCTCCTCGTACACGGTGAGCGCCTCGGACTGTCTGCCGACGGCCGCGAGCAACACCATCAATCGCGCGTACAGAACCTCGTTCAACGGATCGTACGGCGCGATCCGCCTGAACTCAGGCAGAATCTCCGCCGCCATGTGGTTCGCCAGCGCTACATCGGCCGCCTCGACCAGTGCCGCCAGGCACTCCTGGTCCACTCCGGCATAGAGCGCATCCGCCTTCGTATCAAGGCGTTCACTCGATGCGCAGCGGCCACGCCACAGGCCCAGCGCTTGCACGAACAACCTGACGGCCTCGCGTCCGTCCGCGGCGCGCGCCTGTTCTATCAGCGCACGAAACCGCGTGATGTCAGCGGACTCGCTGTCCACGTGGAGCCGGTAGGCGCCGCCACTGCGGAGAATCCACTGCCCTTCGGCGCGCGGCGGCAGCTCCGGTTCGAGCAGTCTTCGCAGCTGGCCGACATACCGATGGATCACGTTCACCGCACTGCGCGGCGCCTTGTCCGGCCACAACGCGTCGACAAGATCACTGACCAGCACCGGTTGCCCGGCGTTCACGAGCAACATCGCCAGGACAGCACGCTGTTGCCGTGGGCCCAGTGCCAGCTGCGCACCGTTGAGCCGCACGCGAAGCGGCCCTAGTACCGCGAACCGGACCTCGGGCACCGGTCATCCTTCCGCCAGGACACATAGCCCTTCAACCATACGAGCAGGTCAGCGAAAGTGCGCACGGGGCAAAGCGCTCGAGGTGAACCAAATCAGAAATTGACTACGGCGATATTCACGGTCACCGATCAGAGCCAGTCAATGCGATATCCGGCAACATGCGGCATACCGATAAGGCCACGGCACTGCGCCTCGGACGATTCGAAACCGGTGTACGCAATCGTCCCGTGGTCGTTCCACGAGCTGATCCCGGCCTCGCAGTGTGCGATGACCCGGAATCTGTCCGACGGACCGAATTCACAGAACACGGCAACGCCTTCGCCGTTGCCCAAACCGAAGTAGTGCGCGTCGCATCGCGGCGGCTTGACCGGCGACGCGACGGCACTGCCCGCGAAAGCTGATACGGAAAACACCACTGCCGCGGCAAGCGCGATGAACCTTCGCACGATCTTTCCTTTCCTTGGCGGACACTGGAGAAGGTACGCGGATATGCCGTGGCAGAGCAATTAACCGGCCGGGTGGCGCGATATCACGGAAGGTCACCGATTAACCCTGACGATGGACGACCTGTCGCCCGATTCGTTCAGCGCGTTGACCGGGGCTGGAAATCCCATTAAAGGCCGCGCATCACCGACGAGGGGTACCGGCGACGCTGAGGGACGGCGCGACGGCGGGATCGGCCCGTCGGGCGGGGATGAACGCGGCAATGGCCAGCGCGGCGAGTGCAGTGGCGCTGCCGATCCCCATGATCAGACGGAACCCGTTCTGCGACGGCACTTCCAGCTGTCCGAACGAGATGGTCAGGTGCGCGAGGATCACACCGGACACCGCACTGGAGACCGACGTACCGATGGATCGCATCAAGGTGTTGAGGCTGTTGGCCGCCGCGGTCTCGGAAACCGGCACCGCCCCCATGATCAACGCGGGCATCGCGCCGTAGCCAAGACCGATACCGCCACCGACCAAGGCCGAGATGAGCACAAGCTGCCAGATCTCGGACATCATCACGACTCCGAGGCCGTAAGAGACACCGACGACCAAGGCGCCGACCATCAACGTGACCTTGGGGCCATACATCCGGGAGATACGCGCGGATACCGGCGCGGTCGCCATCATCACCAAGCCGGACGGAACCAGCACGAGCCCGGTGGCCAGCATGGACTGCCCCAAGCCGTAACCGGTCTGCACCGGCAGCTGCAGGATCTGCGGCAATACCAACGACATCGCGAACATCGAGAAGGCGAACACGATGGATGTCAGGTTCGTCAGCAGGACCTGACGCCGGGCGGTAGTGCGCAGGTCCACAAGTGGTTGCCGCATGCGCAATTCGAACCAGCCCCACACCAGCAACACCACAGCCGCGGCGCCGAACAGCGCGAACGTCACCCCGGCTGGCCAGTCAGCGCCTTTGGAGATCCCGAGCAACAAGCAGACCAATGCCACGGACAGCCCCACCGCTCCGATGAGGTCGAACCGCCCACCGGTCCGCACGCTCGACTCGGGCACGAAAGCCAGCACCAGAGCGAAAACCACGACACCAAGGCCTGCGGACGTCCAGAACAGCACATGCCAGTCCGTGTACTCGGCCAGCAAGGCCGCCGCGGGCAGGCCAAGAGCACCGCCGACACCAAGGGAAGCGCTCATCACGGCCGTCGCCGAGCCGAGGCGTTCCGCTGGTAATTCGTCACGCATGATGCTGATGCCCAACGGAATCACGGCCGCCGCAGCGCCTTGCAGGGCACGGCCGACCACCATAGGCAGCACAGTGTCGGACAACCCGGCGATGACCGACCCGATGATCAGCAGCGCCACGCTGAACAGCAGCATGCGGCGCTTGCCGTACATGTCGCCGAGCCGCCCCACGACGGGCGTCGCGACCGCACCGGCGAGCAGCGTCGAGGTGATCACCCATGACGTGTCGGCAGCGGATGCGTTGAGCAGCTTCGGCAGCACCGGCAGCAGCGGGATCACCAGGGTCTGCATCAGCGAGACGACCACGCCGCCCGCCGCGAGCACCGGCACGACGATGGATGTCCGCGGCGCGACCGCGGGAAGTTGGGACATTCGGAAAGCCTCCGTCTCGGCGTATGCTCCCGATCATATGTTAAGTCAGTCGACTGACTTAACATCGAGAGAATAAGCTCACCTGCGGGATGGTGGTGATCATGAGAGCGTCACGGGCCAGCGCGACTCGCGAACTGATCCTGACGGCAGCGGAACGGCTGTTCGCCGAGCACGGGGTGTTCGCCGTGTCCAACCGCCAGGTCAGCGAGGCGGCCGAGCAGGGCAACAACACAGCCGTCGGCTACCACTTCGGCACCAAGGCCGACCTGGTGCGGGCGATCGCACGCAAGCATTCCGTGCAGATCGAGGAGATCCGCCAGCGGATGGTCGCCGAGGCCGGCGCCGACGCCGACCTCAGGGCGTGGCTCGCCTGCCTGATCCGCCCGACCACCGAGCACCTGGCAGATCTGGGCAATCCGACCTGGTACGGCCGGTTCGCCGCGCAGGTGACGACCGATCCGACGCTGCGGCAGATCATGTACGAGGAGTCGCGCTCGTCGCCGTCGCTCGTCCGGATCTCCGCCGCGATCAACGGCTTGCTCCCCGACATGCCCGACGAGGTCAGGGCCGAACGCCGGGACATGTCCAGGCTGCTGATCGTGCACATGGTCGCCGAGCGGGAACGCGCGCTGGCCGACGGTACGCCGACGCCGCGGTCCAGCTGGCAGGACACGGCTGACGGGATGATCGACGCGCTCGCCGGGCTCTGGCTCGCGCCGGTCAGCACCCGCTGACGACACATTCTCGCCGCCCCGCCGGTGAATAGTCCGATATGGACTAGGGTGCCCGCGTGTCCTGGTTGATCGCCCTGATCCCCGCAGTGATGTTCGTCCGAGGGTTCCGGCGCGACCGGCGCAGAGTGTCCAACGCCATGTGGCTTGGTGTGACGCTGGTGTTCTCGGCGTTGGGCAGCACGTCGCCGCTCGCCGGCTGGACGTTCGCGTTGGCGCTGCTCGGCATCGGCGTGGTGCTGCCGATCGCGTTGATCTTCAACGGCCTTGAGATGCTGCAACGAGAGCGCAGGACCCTGGCCAACCTGCTGTCGTTCATCGCGGGAATCGCGATCGTCGTCGTCGACATCTCGTTCATCGTGGTCGCCGCAGGCGGCATCGGCCCGATCCAGACCGTGCTCGGCATCGGCGTCCTGCTCGCCGGGTACGTCGGCTTCTTCTGCACCAGCGTGCTGCTCTACTCGATCCTGTACGGACTGTTCATGCGGGGCACGCAGTTCTCCGCGTTGATCGTGCTCGGGTCGCGCGTGATCGGCGATCGGGTACCGAAACTGCTGGCCAGCAGGCTCGACAAGGCGGCAGCGATCCACGCTCGCCAGGAACCGAAACCGGTTCTGGTGATGTCCGGCGGCCAAGGGCCGGACGAGCAGGTCGCCGAGGCCACGGCGATGCGGAACTATCTTGTCCAAAAAGGACTGCCGGAGAGCGGGATCCTGGTCGAGGACAAGTCGACCACGACCGAGGAGAACCTGCGCTACAGCATGGAACTGCTCAAGAACAACAACGTCCAGGGCACGGTTGCCGCGGTGACCAACAACTATCACGCGTTCCGCGCCGCGGTGACCGCGCGGAGGCTTGGCATGCCCGTCGAGGCGATCGGCGCGCCCACCGCGAACTACTTCCTGCCGAGTGCGTTCCTGCGTGAGGTCATCGCGCTGATGCGGGAGAACAAGATCGCACACGCCATCCTCTGCGGCACGATGATCAGCCTGTACCTACTGCTCGTCTACATGGCCTGACACGTTGCCGAGCACGCGGTTGACAGTTATCTGGAGAACGACGCGCTTCGGGTTGACCCGAGGAACGCGGTAACGCTCGGCGTAGCGCCGCTCGGCTTCACGGACCGACTCGGCGTCATCCAGGAGCACGGCTGCGCCTTCGATGGTGGACCAACGACGACCGTCGAGCTGGCAAAGCGCTGCAGGCAAACCGGATGCGCCGGCCGCCCGGATACGACGTGCTTTGACCGAGTCCCCTGAGGTGATGACTCGGACGATTCCCGCAGGGATGTCCAGAGTCGCACCCACGGGGACGACGTGTGGCGTGCCGTCCGTCCGGATCGTGGTGAAGGTGCAGAGGTGGCGTTCCCGCCAGAAAGCGGCGAGGTCACTGCGTGGGTCGATCACGGCCGGACGGTACCTGACCGTGAAGAGCCTCGAGAAGTCCGCTTCGGCGGTCATCCCTTTGGCCTGCGCGCCCGTACTCGGAACCCGCGTCCGGCGTGCCGGGGCACGACACGTCGCGCTGAGGCACCCGCTGGCATTGGGCGGCGACCATCGTTCATCCGGGCTATCGCCAGGAACTCATTCACCCGCGTTCAGCCAGAAAACGGTCGATTGTGCCGCGACGGCGGGCGTCGGCTTCGACATCCGCGGCTGATTCGCCGAGCACCCGGCTGGCCAGTTCGACAGCGATCCGGGAGACCTCCGGGCCGAGCTCCGCCTTGACCTGGACCCGCTGAGTCTCCAGGTCGGCACGGGTCTCCATGATCAGCTGGTCGGCCTCGGCCTTCGCCTGGGCGCGCACCTCGGCCAGCACCTGGTTGCCCTCGGCGCGGGCCTCGTCGCGGATGCGGGCGGCCTCGGCCTGTGCGGCGTGGATCTGCTCCTGGTAGTTCTCCAACGCCTGCTGCGCCTGCGCCTGCAGCGACTCGGCTTCGTCGATCCGGCCCTCGATGCGGTTCTGCCGCTCGGTGTAGAGCTTCTCGAACCGCGGCACGACGACCTTGGCGATGAACACGTACAGGATGATGAACAGCGCGATGCCGAGCGGGACCTCCACGGGCAACGTGCTGGGGAAGACTGGGCTTTCCTTGCTCGGGTCCACAGCTTGGGCGGTGAAGTCGAACATCGGCGCTCCCCCTCGTCGTCGGTGTGGCCGTCACCTTACTTGGTCGGGATCTCGGCCCATTTGGCGATCATGCCTGCCATCTGCCGCAGCACGTCGACGACCACTTTCCGCTGTTGCGGGCCGAGTGACTCACAGTCCTCGGACCCACTCTCGCGGTGCTACCTCTCCTTGCGCTCGTCCTCGCCGGACAGCGATCCCGGCTCCAAAATTGCTTGACCTAAGCAAGTAACCAAGTTCACACTCCGACTGGAATTACTCCAGGTAGATGATGGTTGTCGGGCTACTGGGAGGAAATACATGGCTGAGGTCACCCGCGCAGCGGTCGGACTGCGTTCCGAGCGAGGCCCGGTACTCGGGTCGATCATGCTGGCCACCGCACTCGTCGCGTTGGACAGCACGATCATCGCGACCGCTGTTCCGTCCGTTGTGGCCGATTTGGGTGGCTTCTCGCAGTTTCCCTGGCTTTTCTCGATTTATCTGCTTACCCAGGCCGTCACCGTCCCGCTGTACGGAAAATTCGCCGACCTGTTCGGCCGTAAACCGGTGTTGCTCTTCGGGATCGCGGTCTTCCTGATCGGCTCGGTGCTGTGCGGGATCGCGTGGAGCATGCCGGTGCTGATCGCCGCGCGGGCCATCCAAGGCATTGGCGCGGGCGCGGTCCAGCCGATCAGCATGACGATGCTGGGTGATCTCTACTCTCTGGAGGAACGCGCCAGGGTGCAGGGCTACGTGACCAGTGTGTGGGGCATGTCGTCGCTGATCGGGCCCGCGCTGGGCGGCCTGTTCGCCGAATACGTGTCGTGGCGCTGGATCTTCTTCATCAACCTGCCGATCGGCGCCTTCGCGGTGCTGGTGCTGATGCGCAAGTTCACCGAGGACATCAGCAAGGCCAAGCACAAGATCGACTACCTCGGTTCGGCCCTGCTGACCATCGGCCTGTCGTTGGTCCTGCTTGGCCTGCTCGAAGGCGGCGTCGCCTGGGCATGGGACTCGTCGCCCAGTGTGCTGATCTTCGCGGCCGGGGCGGCCGTGCTGATCGCATTCGGTTTCGCTGAACGCAAAGCGGAAGAACCCGTGCTGCCGCTGTGGGTGTTCCGCAGCCGCACGCTCATCGGCGGCAACCTGATGGCGTTGATCGTCGGCGCGATGATGATGGGCCTCAGCTCCTACCTGCCCACATTCGTCGAGGGTGTGCTCGGCACGGGCGCACTGGTCGCCGGTTTCACCTTGGCGGCGATGACTATCGGCTGGCCGATCGCGGCGACGATGTCAGGTCACGCGTACATGCGGATCGGGTTGCGCAACACGGCTTTGATCGGCGCGGTGTTCGTGGTCGCCGGAGCCTGGCTGACTTCCCTGCTCACTCCCGGCACCGCGATCTGGCAGGCCGCCGCGGCCGCGTTCATCATGGGCGTGGGCCTCGGTTTGACGTCCAGTCCTTCAGTGATCGCCGTGCAGTCGTCCGTAGGTTGGGAACGTCGTGGCGTGGCCACGGGTACCAACATGTTCGCCCGTTCGCTCGGCAGCGCGGTTGGCGTGGCTGTGTTCGGCGCGATCGCCAACGCCACCCTCGCCAACCGCTTCGCCACCCCTCCTGCCGACGTTGCCGGGCAGCTGCCAGACAGCCTGGACGCGACCAGCCTTGTCCTCGGCTCACACGACGATTCCCCGGTTGCCACGTTCGTGCGCGGTGCGCTGTACGACGCGACTCACAACGTTTTCGCCGCGTTGATCGTCGTCGCCGCGCTCAGTGTCATCGCTTTGCTGCTGATGCCTAGCCGTACAGCTGCGGAACAGTCTTGAGGAAGACGATCCCGTCGGTGTGCTCGATATGGGCGGGATCCAGTGGGGCGTAAGCGAAGTTGTCGGTTGTGCGCGGCTTGAGACCGGTGGTGTCGATGTCCGCCGAGTTCAGCAGGTAGTCGCCCGGCAACGTGTCCAGCACCCCTTCAAGGGTGCCCGGCTCCGGTGCGCCGACGTTGGGGTTCGGTGCGGTACCGAGCGCCGAGGCGATGAACGCGTACTGCTCCCCGAGTTCGGCGCTGACGATCGCACCCGCACCCCACCACTCCTGGTGCGCACCGGCGAAGTTCATGGAGGCTACTGGCCGCTGCAGGTGTCCGTTGTGGGCGAAGACGAAGGTCTTGCCATATTCAGCGATGGCCTTGAGGTTCTCCGCCATCAACGCGTCCCGGATACCCAGCAGGTGTGAGATCCGGTCAGGAGAGTCGACGGCCATTCCTTCGTGGTAGCGCAGCAACGCGGTGGCAGTCCGGCCGTACAACCGGGCACGCCACCAATCGTCACGTGAGTCCGCGATCAGGCGCGGGGTTTGCGCGGTGAGCAAGCCGCGCAAGTCGTCGACGATCAGCCTGAGCTGCTTCACTTCTTCCGACGAGCCGACTGATTTCGTCGGATCCATGATGACGTCGGGATTGGTCCAGCGCTCGTCCTCGGCAATCAGCGAGTCCACTGTGTACGGCGAACCGAGGTAGGAGTTCAGCTCGGTGATCGCCTGCCGCGGGCTGTGGGCATAAGCGACCTCGAACGGTCCGTCGAACCCGAAGAACCTGATCGGCTCGTCGTGGTTCTCGTTGTACTCGCGCATCCACTTCACCAGTGCACGGGACGATTCGAAATCACCGAAGCCATGGCTGAAGCCGTCGCGCATCACGTCGTCGAACGACCCGATGCCGTCCACGACATAGGAGTTGACGACCAGGCCGGCCAGACAGTCGCTCTCGATCGCGATCGACCGATAGCCGTGGTGTTCCACGAGGTGCTGGAAGATCTGGTTGCGCAGCAACGGGAAGGGCTCCACGTGGTGCGTGGGCTCACCCAATCCCAAGATCAGCGGACTGCCGGGCAGCGACCCCAGGAAAGCGTCCATCGCGGGCCCGACCTTCTCACCCAGTGCCACTCCGATTTCCTGAACAATCATGCCTTTTACCGTATCGTTGAACCGACGATGAAACCTTTGCCCAAGATGAAGCCAGAAAATCAAGGAAAAGTCTCAACGCCATGAGCAGGCCCATTGACTTGGCCAGGCAGCACGGCCTGTCCACCCAGGCGATCCGCAACTATGAAGAGGCGGGCATCCTGCCGCCCGCGGATCGCACGCCCAGCGGCTATCGCACGTACACGGACCTGCACGCGAAGGCGTTGAGCACCTTCCTGGCCCTGATCCCGGCACACGGCCACCAGACCGCGACCCTGATCATGCAGGCCGTGAACGACGGCGCGGTCGACAACGCCCTCGCGATCATCGACGACAGCCACGACCTGCTCCGAAAAGACCGGCAAACCCTTGCCGCGGTGGAGAACGCGCTCAGGAACCTGACTCCGCCGTCGGAGTCCAAAGTGGCCTCGGTCGGCGCGCTTGCCCATCAGCTCAAGGTCCGCCCCGCCACACTGCGCAAATGGGAGCGGGCGGGCGTCCTCGTGCCACGGCGTGACCCCAAGACCGGGTACCGGGTGTACACCGCCGCTGACGTGCGGGATGCCCAACTGGCGCATCAACTCCGCCGCGGCGGCTACCTGCTGACCCAGATCGCCGACGTGCTCGACCAGGTCCGCAGCGCGGGCGGGATCGAGCCGCTCCAGGCCACTTTGGCGGACTGGCACGGCCGGCTCACCTCGCGAGGCCGGGCCATGCTCGCCGCCGCTGCCGAGCTCCACGCCTACCTGGATCATGGTAACTTCAATTCTTGAAGTACTCTCGATTTTGAAGGAGAGGCATGTTCTGGGGAGCTCTCGCGGTCATGGCGAGCGTGGTCGTCGCGCCGCACACAGGGGTGGAAGTCGCACGGGGCGGAGTGGTGTTACCCAACATCGACGACGACGGGCGCCGTTGTGCCGCCCTGACGTGCAACGACAGCACAGACGAAGTAGTGAACGGCATTCGTGACGCCGAAGACCTGACCACGATCCGAATTCCGTACAGCGCTCGAATCTCAATCACCGGCCCGGCGCGTGCCTTCGTCAAACACGGCAACGATTGGCAGCTGGTACGCCCCGGTGACCGAGTCCGTGGCACGGTCGGCATTGAGGCGACCGAGGTGAAGCCCAGCCGGATCGAGGTGAAGGTCGGCAACCAGGTCGTACCGTTGCGGATCGCGCCACTCAGAACCCATACGCACCTGCAGAAGGCACAGGAAGTCCTGGTGACCGACGACCTCGCCACGCCGACCGAGGGCGAAGGCATCGTCGGTGAGCTGTTGAAGCTCAGGCGTGCGGCCAAACCCGGCTTTCTGAAACAACTCGAAGAATCCAGCCCGGTGCCGGTAAGGCGAGTGAAGACGGCCGACATCTGGACGCAGGACGTAATGGAACCGGCTTACGTGACCGCCGGAAACCAACGGATGCGCGTCATCATCCGCACGCCACTGGCGAACGAGGATTTCCTGCGCGGCCCCGATATCGGCCCTGATATCGGCACCGTGCGGATGGCTGGGCCGGGCACGAGTGTCAACGCGGGCGGCAACATCGAGACCATCCCGCCGTATCCCGGGCGCCCGGAAGGCCGTGTGGTCATGGGAAAGCGGCCGGACGAACCGCCGAACACCGAACTGTTCGACGACCCGCTGCTGATCGACACGTCCTGGCTGGCCAACGCGCATGTCGACGAGTTCGTCCAGTTCCTGCCCAAGCCAGGCGGCTGGCGGATGGCCGTTGCCGATCCCATGGCAGGCCTCGAAGTGCTCAAGGGCATGCCTGGTGATGCCAAGCTGGTCGACGGTTTCCGGCCGGGCGAACCGATCTTCCTCGACTGGGCGAAGCTGGAGTTCATCCGTGAGTCGCCCACAGTGGCTCAGGTGCTGGCCGAACACACCGAGGCCAACGAGATCGCCGCTCGCCGGATCGAGGAGAATCTCGCTGCACTGCGACGGGAAACCGGTGTCACCGACGTGATCAGGATTCCCGCGCTGTTCGAGCACATCCCGGAAGTCGAGCCCTCGATCGCCCGGGCGGGCATGGGTGGGCTTGTGCCGACTGCGGTGAACGGCATCGTGCTGGACCGACACCGTTACCTCGCACCAGATCCGCACAACTCGGCGCTCCGGGACGCGATCACCAAGGCGTACCGGAAAGCCGGTTACGAGGTTGGATTCGTCGACCACTGGCGCACACACCACCTGGCCGGTGGTGGCGGTCTGCATTGCGCCACGAACGTGCTGCGCGAGATGTGATCAGGCCTCGGCGACCCGTTCGACGTGTGCCACGATCCGTTTGAGGGCGGCGATTTCCTTGTCCAGAGCCGTCTTTCCCGCACTGGTCAGCTTCGCCCACGTGCGGGGACGGCGGCCTTCGTAGCCCTTCTCGATCTCGATGAACCCGGCGTCCGCCAACACCTTCAGGTGCCGGTGCACCACACCGTCGGTGAGTTCGAGGGTGTCACGCAGGAACGAGAAGTCCGCCCGGCCGACCTCACGCAGCACGGCGAGCATGCCGAGACGGATGCGTTGGTGCACAGCATCGTCGAGGTCGCCGGTCAGGTTCACGTCGCCACCTCACGCGAAGACAGCAGCATCAGACCAGGCACAACCAGGTGGGCTGCCACGACCGAAGCGAACAACGGCAACAACTCGGCCTTGGTCCCCACAACGTTCAGCATCCCTGTCGTGAACCACAGTCCACCGATCAGCACGGACACGACAACAGTCACGAAAGCCGCGCCCCACCTGCGCTCCAACGATGCCAACACGAGAAGGCCAACGGCCAGAACACATCTGGGCACAGCACCCGGATCTCCACCTGGCAGCATCCAGGACACCCGCTGATCGACCGCAAGCGCGACCAACGGCACAACCGCGGCCACGCACATCACGACAGCGATCGCGACAGCCACCCGCATGTACCGATAGGTCGCGCCGACTTCAGCGGCCTTCCGCCGTCCCTTGTGGACCAGAATGGCCAGGCACAACGGCACGACAACAGGCCAGTAGAAGTCACTGAACACGAACGGGCCGATGGCAGGCTCGCCGACGCCCCACAAGACCAGCACCAGCAGGCCTTCGCCGATGATCGCGAACCCGAAGACCAGCATGGCAAGCCAGAGCACGCTCGTGGCGCGCCTCGCCTTGGCCCTCAGGTCCGCGATCCGGTCGATCACACTGGTCAGCCTAGTCAGGCTGCTTGACGTGGATGTCCAGGACAGTCCGGACGGCCACGAGTTTGTCGTCCGCGTAGTCGGCGTAGGTCGGAAAGAACCCGTCACCCCAGCTCGTCATCGCGAACACGATCCGCGCGCCGCCGACCTCGATCTCACCGGAGTCGGTCTCGGCGGCCCGGACGTCCCGCATGACCTGCCAGTGGTGCGAATGCGGCCGGAAGTCCAGCGCCATCCGCTTGTCGTTGGCTTCCTGCCACGACTCGACCGCCTCGTACCGCTCGATCGCCTCTTCCAGCCCGAGGTTCTCCCAGCCGTAAACGCCCTCCGGCAGCTTGCCGGCTTGGTGCACCTCGGCCGCTTCGTCCGCGTCACGGCCCCAGAACGCCACATCGGCCTTGCCGTCGACCGGCTTCAAGTGACGCCACGCGCTCAACGCATCCGCGTCAGCGAACGACAGCCGCGCCCAGTCCACGCCGACGCGACCGAGCAACTCGCTGCGCGTCACGGGCTCGTCGCTGACTCGCACGGAGATGTCCTGCAGCCGCACACCGTGCTCGCCGTAGTCGCGCTGCGTCCCTTCGACCGGTAGAACACGGTCCGTGGGCAAGCCGCCGACGGCCACCACAGGAACGCCGAACATGATGAACTCGCCGTCACCTCTGGTCACGCAGCGTCGAACGCGTTCCCGATGCGGCACACGCTCCGCGAGAGCCTCGGCCCGGGCCTGAAACCCCTGCTCATGACAGAACACCGAGAAGTCCCGCGGCATCTCGTGCACGTGCGACATCGGGATGTCGTACAGCGAAGTCCCCGACTGCCGGTCGTACGCCCGCGCCGCCGCTTGCGCGTCCGGCCCGACGATGTCGAAGTCGACCGCGCCGGAGATCTCCCTGATCAGCTGCGGGTCGTCGATGTTGAGCAGCACCGGGTCGATGTCGGCAGGCGAGCGCTCGCCGGACCATGCCCCCAGGTAACCCCCGTCAGCGACGACCAGATGGCCGGACGGACACGTGATCTGCCCCAATCGCATCGCCGCATCCTATTGGGTGACACCCGATGGGTCTGCGGTCACTCTTCGATCGCGTACGCCTCGATCTCGACCTTCATCCGCGGGTCGACCAACGCCGAAACCTCGACCAACGTTCCAGCGGGCAGCACATCGCCGAAGACCTCGCTGTGCGCCTTGGCCACGAGCATCTTGTCGTTGATGTCCGTCACATACGCCACGGTCCGCACGACGGCCGCACGGCTGGACCCTGCCTCCTGCAGCGCCGCCTCGATGATCTCGAGGATGTTCTTGGCTTGCTGGTAGGCGTCCGTCCCGTCCAGATGCGGGTCACGCGCGCACGTCCCGGACACGTGGATCTGGTTGCCGACCCGGACCGCCCGGCAGTAGCCGTAGACCGGTTCGAACGACCCACCGGACGAGACGTTCTGCCTGGCCATGTCATCTCCCCTTGAGTAGCCGGAACACAAGCACCGACAGCACCGCGGTGATCACCGCGCACAGTAGTGCCACCACGTTGAGACCCGAAGTGAATTCAGCGGGTGCGCTCTCCAGCAACGGCTGCCCGTTCGTGGCAACGGCCGTGCCGACGACACCGAGCACGCCGACACCGAACGCGATACCGAATTCCATCGCGGTCTCCGACATCGCGGCCGCCGACCCGGCTTTCCCGACAGGCGCCGTCCCGATCACCAGGTCGGTGCCCAACGCCATAACCGGTCCGGTTCCCAGGTACAGCAAGGAAAAACCGACCACGACCATGGCAAGTCCATCAGCCGCCGCCAGCACCGCGTACCCGATCGCGGCCACTGCCAGCGCGGCGCCGACGACCTTCGCGGGCGACAGCCGTTCAGCCAGCTTCGGCGTGACCAACGAGCTGATCACCAGCACCACCGCCGAAGGCATCAGCCACAGCCCCGCGACCAATGACGTGAAGTCCTGCACCAGCTGCAGGTACTGGGTGACGAACAGGTAGATGCCGCCGATCGTGGTCATCGTGAACACCTGGACCATCAGCGCGACGCTGAACGACCGGCTGGCGAACATCCGCAGATCCAGCAACGGATCGGCGAGTTTGCGTTGCCGCCGCACGAACAACACCCCGAACACCAGGCCGGCCACGATCGTGAAGCTGCCGTGCTGCTTGATGCCGTAGATCACCGGCAACACCGTGGCCAACGACAGGAACACGCTGGTCAGATCCAGCTTCCCGGCCTCGGTGTCCCGGAACTCCGGCAGCAGGAAGGGCCCGGCCAGCAGCAGCACCGCCATGAACGGCACGGCCAGCAGGAACACCGATCCCCACCAGAACCACTCCAGCAGCAGCCCGCCGACGATCGGACCGAGCGCGATCCCGGCCGAGAAACACGTGGCCCACAGGCCGATCGCGAACGCACGCTGGCCTGGCGGGAACATCGTGCTGATCAGGGCCAACGTCGACGGGCCGAGCGTGGCACCGGCGACACCCAGCAGCCCCCTCGCGAGGATCAGCAGCAGCGGGTCCGGCGCGAACGCGGCGAGTGCCGACGCCACGGCGAACGCGGCGGCGCCGATCATCAGCAGTTTCCGCCTGCCGATCCGGTCCCCCAGCGTGCCCATGGTGATCAGGAACCCGGCGACCATGAAGCCGTAGCTGTCCACGATCCAGAGCAGTTCGGTGTCGGTCGGCCGCAGGTCGGCGGCCAGATGCGGGACCGCGAGGTACAGCACGGTCGCGTCCATCGCGAGCAACAGCGTTGGCAGGGCCAGCACAGCGAGGCCGATCCACTCCCGGGCACCTGCCCGGGACACGGTTGTTTGCATGGGCGCAAGCGTGTGCGTCACGGCCTACCAAGGGCTTACCAAACTATTCTCGAAGGTATGCGATTCGGCGTGCTCGGGCCGCTCACCGTGCACACCGCGCACGGCGAGCCGGTCACAGTCACCCGCACAGCCGTCCGAGTTCTCCTCGCCGACCTGCTGGTTCACGCCGGAGAGCCGGTCTCGGCCGACCGGCTGATCGAGGACATCTGGGGTGCCCGGCCGCCGCGTGATCCCGCCGCCGCGCTGCAGGTCCGCGTCGCTCAACTGCGGTCCGCCCTGGGTGACCGGACGCTCGTCGAGTCCACTCCCGCCGGATATCGGCTGCTCGCTCAGGACGTGGACGCGGCCGAGTTCGTGGCGTTGACCAGGCAGGCCGCCGCAGACCCGGCCCGGCGGGTGGACCTGCTGGAGCAAGCGCTTGCTCTCTGGCGTGGGCCGGCCTACGCCGACTTCGCGGACGCCGCGTTCGCACAGCCCGCGATCACGCGGCTGACCGAACAGCGCCTGGTCGCGATCGAGGACCGTCTGGAAGCGCTCGACGACTGGGATCTGGGCGAACTGGCCGAACTGGTGGCCGCGCACCCGTTGCGGGAACGGCTGCGGGCCGTCCACATGCGGGCGTTGTACCGGGCTGGGCGGCAAAGTGAGGCGCTGGCGAGCTTCCGTGAGCTCTCGTCGTTGCTCCGGGACGAGCTGGGTATCGATCCCGGGCGTGAGGTCGTTCAGTTACACCAGCAGATCCTGCGCCAGGACACCGGCCTGACCCGAGCCCGCACCAACTTGCCCGCCGAGGTGTCCGAGCTGGTCGGCCGCGCCGCCGCGATCGACGACGTGGGCACATTGCTTGCGTCCCAACGACTTGTCACCTTGACTGGCTCTGGGGGCGTTGGCAAGACACGGCTGGCGCTCGCGACCGCAAGGCGGGTGAGCCTTCCCGACGGCGTTTGGCTCGTCGAGTTGGCCGCGGCGGGCTCGGTTGCCGAGGCAGTGCTCGTCGCGCTGGGCGTGCGGGAGTATCAGGAGCTCGCCCCGGCTGACTTGGTGCTGACAGCGTTGCGGGACAAGCAACTCCTGCTTGTCCTGGACAACTGTGAGCACGTGGTTGCCGAGGCCGCGGAGTTGGTGTCATGGTTGTTGCGTGCTGCTCCGGGTGTGCGTGTGCTGGCAACGAGCCAGGAACCGCTGGGCCTGCCCGGTGAAGTGCGCTATCCCGTGCCACCGCTTGACGAGCCTGATGCCGTTCAGTTGCTGCGCGAGCGCGTGAAGGCTTTGGGACACACCCTTTCCGACGACCCTTTGGTGGCCGAGCTGTGCAAGCGGCTGGACGGTATCCCGCTTGCGTTGGAACTGGCCGCGTCCCGCGTTCCTGCGCTGGGCGTTGCCGAATTGGTTGCCAGGCTTGACGATCGGTTCCGCTTGCTGACCGATGGCTACCGCGATGCGCCGCCTCGTCAACGCACACTGCGGGCGGTCCTCGACTGGAGTTGGGGCCTGCTCTCCGAGCAGGAGCAGACCGTCCTGCGCAGGCTTTCCGTGCACGTCGAGGGATGCACGTTGGCGGCGGCTGAGGCAGTGAGCGGCCTGGACGTCCTTGACCAGCTCACGACGTTGACGCAACGCAGCCTTGTCGTGGTGACACATGATCCGTCGCCGCGGTATCGGTTGCTCGAGTCCGTTGCGCAGTACAGCCTCGAACGTCTCGCCGCGGCAGGCGAGGAGCGGGAAATCCGCCAACGCCACCAGGACTGGTACCTCCGGTTGGCTGAAGATGCGCGTGACCAGCTGTATGGGCCCGGCCAGCAGCAATGGATCACCACATTGGACCGTGAATCGGCCAACTTGCGTGCCGCGTTGGACACCATGATCCGGTTCGGTGACGCCGATCCCGCGTTGCGTCTGGCCAACGCGCTCACCGGGTACTGGTTCCTTCGGGGCAGGCGCGCTGAGTCCACCCGTGCGCTGAACTCCGCGCTCGCGTTGGGTGGGTCCCCCCATTTGCGTGCCCAGTCCAGGATCTGGCAGCTGGGCTTGGATCTGCTCGCCGGGCAAGGGACCGACCGAGTCACCGCGTGCGAAGCCGCGTTGCGTGCTTACGAAGGCCCCGAGGAAGGCCTGCACCGCGCCGAGTGGTTCCTGGGATACGCGCTCTTCACTGCCGGTGAGCTGACCGCGAGCGAGGACCTCATCGCCCGTGCCCTCGCCGGGTTCAAGGACGATCCATGGGGCGAGGCCGTCGCCCTCGGCGTCCGGGCCGACCAGGCCCTGCTTCGCGGCGATCTGTCCACTGTGGAGGAAGCTGGGCGGCGAAGTGTCCGGCTGCTCGAGCAAATCGGCGACAAGTGGGGCCAGTCGCAGGTGGTCTCCCCGCTGGCGTCGCTAGCCGAGATCACCGGGGATTACGAGCGTGCCGAGCAGTTACACACCGAAGGCCTGCGACTCGCTGAGGACCTCGGCCTGTGGACGGACGTTGCCGAGCGGCTCACCGGTCTCGGCCGTCTCCGGCTGCTCGCTGGCGACTATCGCGGCGCATGGGACTTGCACGAACGCGCGATGCGCCTGGCCGCCGAGCATTCGTACGAGCCTGGCGTGGTGCACGCGGAACTCGGGTTGGCGTTGGGTGCCCGCCGGGAAGGCAAGCTGGACATCGCCGAGACGCATTTCCAAAACGTGCTCGACTGGCACCGTCAAGCCGACTACACGCCCGGCGACGCGTTGATCCTCGCCGAACTCGGCTTCATCGCCGAGTTGCAAGGCGACGCGGGCAAAGCCATGGACCTGCACCGGAAATCCTTGGCGGAGGCCGAGAAAACCGGCGACGCCCGCGCGGTGGCGCTCGCCCTCGAAGGTCTCGCGGGCGCGTACGCACTCGATGGTTCACCCGCGCGGGCGGCAGAGCTGCTGGACAAGGCGGCCGCGGCACGGGAAGCCGCCGGTGCGCCGTTGCCAAAAGCCGAACGATCCGATGTCGAGCGGATCACCGCGGCGATCCGCCGGGCACAAGCTGCGGAGTAGCAGTTCGAGACGTGGCCACAGTCGCCAGGAACGCACCCACGAGCATGCCCGCGGCGCCGATCGCCTGCACTGGCGTGATCGACTCGCCGAGCACGGCCCACGCCCCGAGCAACCCGAACACCGGCACCAGGAACATCGCCGACGACGCCATGGCCGGGCCGACCTTCCTAACGGCCTCGTAGTACATGACGTACGCCAACGCGGTCGGCAAGACAGCCAAGTACGCCTGGTTGAGCCAGAATCCAGCGTCCAAAGCGGACCACTGAACGTCACCGAAGAACGGCACCGCGACCACAGCCAACGCCAACGCGCCCGCTGTCGTGGCGAAGGTCGTGACCGTGAACGCGGGCAACCGGCTCAGCAGAGGCGCGCCACAGATCGTGTACGCCGCCCAGCACCCAGCAGCGCCGAGAAACAGCAGGTCACCGGCCAGCCGAGCGGTTCCACCGCCAGGAATTCCGACGAAGAACACCGTCGCTCCGGCCACCGCGACGGCCAGCCCCGTGATCGACCTGACCGTCAGCTTCCGACGTCCAAGCAGGGCGGTCACGGCAACCGTGATCACTGGCGCCGTCACCGGCACGATCACGCTGCCGTCCGCGGAAGGTGCGAGCGAGAGCGCGAGGAAGAAGAACGAGTTGTAGCCGAACATCCCCAGCATGCCAAGGCCCGCGACCTTGCCGAGGTCCTTGCCGCCGATCCCGCGCCGCGTGGTGTGCAGCGCCAGCAGGACGACCGCGCCGAGACCGAACCGGAAGAACGCCGCGACCTGCGGCGGTACCTCGCTCACCCCGAGCTTCGACGACGCGAACGCGCTCCCCCAGAGCGCCATGACCAGCACGAGCATCAGATACGTACGCACGGTGAGAATCGTGCGCGCCGCCATATTCGCTGGTCTTGAACGCTCGTGCGCGCACAATGGAGGTGTGGAGTGGGTTCGGTACCGGCGGCTGGCAGATCGTCCAGTAGAGGCAATGCATGCCCACTTCGAGCAGCACAGGTATCACATGCACAGCCACGACAGTTACTCGTTCGGCCTGACCGACCACGGCGCGCAAACGTTCGGCTGCCGTGGCTCCCGAAGGACCAGCGCGGCGGGCATGGTGATGGCGTTCAACCCTGACGAACCGCACGACGGCCGGGCCGAGAACGACCTTGGCTTCACGTACCGGATCATCCACATCGACCCGTCGCTGGTCAGCGAGGTGCTCTCGGACCAGGCCGGCCGCCCGGCCGGGCTGCCGCTGTTCACCGAGCCGGTGCTGTACGACCCGGTCTTGGCCGGCGCGCTGAACCGGATGTACAGCAGCCTCGCGCCGGAGGCGACGGCCCTTGCCAGGGACGAAGCACTGGCCGAGACCGTCGCCGCGATGGTCCGCCGGGCGGCGATGTCGGCACCGGCCGCCGTCACACAGCCGATGCCCAACGTCCAGCGCGCCCGTGACCTGCTCGACGAGGAGTACCTCGCGCCGTTGAGCGCCGACGACCTCGCGACCGCCGCTGGTTGCAGCCGGTTTGCCTTGTACCGCGCGTTCAAGACGACCTACGGCATGACTCCCAGCGACTACCAGCGGCAGCTTCGCCTTCGCTCCGCCCGCCGCCTGCTCCGCGCCGGTGTTGCTCCCGCCGAGGCGGCCGTCCAGTCCGGCTTCGCCGATCAGGCCCATCTGACCAGGTGGTTCCGCCGCTACTACGGCGTCACTCCTGGGACGTATCAGCGCGCGTGATCCCCTGGCCGATGCCGCCGTCGATGGTCAGCCTGGCTCCGGTCGTGAAGGTCGCGTCGAAGGCGAGGAACAACACGGCCGCGGCCACTTCCTCGACCGTGCCGTGCCGCTTCATCGGCGTGACCTCGTCGCCAAGCGCCATGAGGTCCTTGCGGTCCTTTTCGGACAGATCGGTGATGCCCATCGTCGGTGTGTCGATGAAGCCTGGACTGATCACGTTGACCCTGATTCCTCGCGGCAGCAACGCGCCCGCGATGCCTTTGGCCATGGCCCGGATCGCGCCCTTGGCGCCGGAGTAGACGGTCATCTCGTCGGTACCGCCTTCGTCGGCGACCGATGTGGTGAACACGATCGAGCCGCCATCCCGGATCAACGGAGCCAATCGCTGGGTGACGAAGAACGGTCCTTTCGTGTTCACCGCGAAGTTCTCGTCGTAGGAGGCCTCGGTGACCTGCATGAACGGTTCGAGCCGGGCGATTCCGGTGTTCACGAACAGGAAGTCGATCCGGCCGAGCTTCTCCTCGACGATCCTGCCGAGCGCCTCGATATCCTCCATGCTGGTCACGTCGCTGCGGACGACGTGCGCCGAGGTCCGCACAGCGTCGACGTTCCGGCCGGTCAGCACCACCTCGACGCCACGCTTGAGCAACGCTTCGACGACCGCGTAACCCATTCCGTGCGTGCCGCCGATCACCACGGCCTTCATCGCAGGTGTCCCGGCTGTCCCAGACCGAGATCCTCGCTGGCCTGGATGATGTTGGCGATCGCCACGGCTTGCATGTCGTCCGGGGACTGCGGGTCGCTCTGGCCCAGCGTCGGGATCGCGAACATGGTCGAGGTCAGCCACGGGATCAGCAGGGACTCCACGAAATCGCCCTTGTTCGCGCCGACCATCGCCAGCGCGTGCTGTGCTCCGGCGAACTGTCCGTACATCGCGCTGAGCAGTGCCAGATCGTAGAGCGCGGCCAGTCCCGGATCATCTCCCACGAACTTGCTCCGGCCCAGCGCGTTCAACGTGTCCTGATAATTATCAAAGACCTTCTGGGACCCGCTGTAGAGCACGATCACCTCAGGTGTGCCGATCATCTGCGGGACAGCCATGATCCCGCCATCCAGATAGTC
Organism: Kibdelosporangium aridum; assembly: GCF_900176515.1. Taxonomy (GTDB): domain Bacteria; phylum Actinomycetota; class Actinomycetes; order Mycobacteriales; family Pseudonocardiaceae; genus Kibdelosporangium; species Kibdelosporangium aridum. Next base: position 113,206 of record NZ_FWXV01000004.1, on the reverse strand, counting down.
ACCTCGAGCGAATTCCCTGGCGTGCGCGGGTGTGCCGTTGGTCAGGTTGACCACGGCCTTGCCTGTCAGGTCAACGGGATCCAGAACCTCACGCGCAGCCTTGTCGTCGAGCACGCACACCACAACGACCTCGCTGGCCGAGACCGCCTCCGCCGCGGTGGGAGCATGGGTCGCGCCCTCGACGACCTTGCCTGGCGTGCGATTCCACACGGTCGTCGGGTGACCGTTGCGTACAAACGTCTTGGCCAACGTCTTGCCCATGGCACCAAGACCGATGACCGTCACTGATTGCTTACTCACGCTGTCAGCCTGCGGAAACGCGGTCTAGGTCTGGTCTAGGCTGAGTCTGTGCGGTTCGGGGTGCTCGGTCCATTGCAGGTGTGGGCGGACGGCGAACCGGTGCGCATCGCGGAGACCAAGGTCCGTGCGTTGCTGGCCGATCTCCTGGCGCACGAGGGCAAGCTGGTCACCACCGACCGGCTGATCGAGGACCTGTGGGGCGACCAGCTGCCCGCGAACCCCAAGAACACCTTGCAGACCCGCGTCTGGCAGCTGCGCAAAGCGATCGGCGCGGACCGCGTGCTCTCCCATCCGTCCGGCTACCAGCTGCGTTTCGATCCCGACGAAGTCGACATGCTCCGGTTCGAGGCCCTGGTCACCCAAGCGCGGCAGGAACCGCCCTCAGCCAAGGCACGCTTGCTGGCGGAGGCGCTGCGGCTGTGGCGGGGACCGGCTTTCGAGGATGCCGACTTCGCCCGGCCGGTGATCGAGCGGCTGGACGACCTGCGGCTGGCGGCGTTGGAGGATCAGGCGGAGGCTCGGCTTGAGCTGGGCGAAGACGTATCCCTGAGCGAGTTGGTGGCACGGCATCCGCTGCGGGAACGGTTGCGCGGCTTGCACATGCGGGCGCTCAAGCGTGCCGGGCGGCAAACCGAAGCTCTGGAGAGCTACCACCAGCTGCGTCGGTTCCTCGCCGAAGAACTCGGGGTGGATCCGAGCCCGGAACTCAACAGCGTGTACCAGTCGATTCTGGCGCAGAAGACCAACCTGCCAGCGCCAGTGTCTCCACTGATCGGGCGCGCTCACGCGATCGCCGAGACACGGGAAGCGTTGCGTGACGGTCGGTTGGTGACGTTGACAGGTCCTGGCGGCGTCGGCAAGACCCGGCTCGCCATCGAAGTCGCGCGTGGTCTGTCCTTTCCGGATAGTGTCTGGCTTGCCGACTTGACCTCGGCCACCCATGCACCCGACGTAGTGGCTCAGGTTCTCAACGTCCGCGGCCGACTGGTTGACGCACTGCGCACGAGACGGCTCCTGCTCATTCTGGACAACTGCGAGCACCTGATCGCCGAGACTGCCCACCTGGCGCAGGAGCTCCTGCATGCCGCACCCGACCTGCACATCCTCGCGACCAGCCAAGAACCCCTGGCGGTGGACGGCGAACAAGTCCTGCCGGTGGAACCGCTCGACGAGGCCAGCGCCGTCGAGCTGTTCCGGAAACGGGCTCGTCTATCCACAGTAGACCCGGATGTCCGGGCCATCTGCCGTCGGCTGGACGGAATTCCCCTGGCACTGGAACTGGCTGCGACTCGTGTGCGGGCGTTGGGTGTTCGTGAACTCGCCGCCCGGCTCGACGACCGGTTCGCCGTCCTGACCGGGGAACGGCGTGGCGCACCGGCACGGCAGCAAACCCTGCGCGCGATGATCGACTGGAGTTGGGGCCTGCTCACCCCGGACGAGCAAGTCGTGCTGCGCCGATTGTCCGTGACCGCGGGCGGTTGCACACTCGATGCCGCGATCGAACTCACCGGTGACCGGGTGGACGTCCTGGCACGCTTGGTGGATCGGTCACTCGTGGTCATGCCCCGGTACCGGCTGCTCGAGTCCGTCGCGGCCTACAGTCAGCAACGGCTGGCCGAAGCGGGCGAGCTCGACTGGATGCGGCAACGGCATCGTGCCTATTACACCGAGTTGGCCGAGGAGGCCTCGAAGCATCTCCGTGGTCACGGTCAGCAGGAGTGGCTGCAGAAGCTGGACGCCGAGTCGGCGAACTTCCGGCGTGCCCTCAACCCGCGCCTTGCGCATGCGTTGAGCTGGTACTGGTTCCTGCGTGGCCGGTTCGGCGAAGCGCAACGTGCGTTCGCGCATGACGATTCACCGACCGGACGCGCCTGGTACGCCGGGTTCACGCTCTTGATCCGCGACAGCGCGGAGCCCGAGATCCCTGATGGCGACATCGACCCGCGCGCTCGCTGGTTCCTGAGCTACGCCCAACGCGGGTTCACCGGCGGCATGGAATTCGATGAACCCCAGGACTCCTGGGACAGTGCGATCGCGTTGTACACCAAGGCGACATCCGCGTTCGCCCGCGGCGACTTCCAGACAGCGCAAGACTTGGGCAAGCAGAGCCAGGCTCTGCTTCGTGAGCTCGGCGACGGCTGGGGTCAGGTCAAGGCCGCCCAAGTGCTCGCTTTGCTGGCCGAGGTCCGTGGCGACTACCAGGAATCCGCGCGGCTGCATGAGAACACCCTGCGTCTGGCCGAAGAGTTGGGGTTGTGGACCGAAGCCTCGTACGAACTGTCCGGCCTTGGCCGAATCGCTTTGCTGCGAGGCGACTACCGGACAGCCGACGAGTTGCACACCCGGGCCGCGCGTCTGGCGTCCGAGCAATCACACCAGCGTGGAGTGCAGTTCGCGGAGGTCGGTCTTGGCCTGAGCGCGCGTCGGCAAGGCAACCTCGACGACGCCGAGACACATTTCCGCACCTGGCTCGAGTGGTGCCGCCGTTGGGGCGGCGACGCCGGAACCGCGTTGATCCTCGCCGAACTCGGCTTCATCGCCGAACAACGCGGCGCTGCCGAGACAGCGTTGGCGTTGCATGAGGAAGGGCTTGCCGTGGCGCGTGCCACCAGGGACCCGCGTGCCGTCGCCCTTGCCCTTGAAGGTCTGGCGGGTGCGCATTCCCTTGCCGGGCGGACTGCCCAAGCCGCCGAGCTGCTGGCCGAGGCCGACCAGCTCAGGCAGTCCGTTGGCGCCCCGCTACCCCCAAGTGAGCGGGGCGACGTCGACCGGATCCGCGAGCGGATCAACCAGGCGTAGCAAGGGCTTCGGTGGGCGCGAGGCGGGCAGCGCGGATCGCGGGGTAGAGCCCGGCAACCGCACCGATCAGCAACGTCGCCACCACACCGCCCGCAGTCGCCCAGGCCGGAACGACCGATGGCCACGACTGCGTCGCCGAATACAAGGTCGTCACGGCAATACCGATGATCACGCCACCCATTCCGCCGAGCCCGGACAGCAGCAGCGATTCGGCCAGGAACTGCACCCGGATCTGTCCACGGGTCGCGCCGAACGATCGGCGCAGCCCGATTTCGGCCCGCCGCTCCAGTACCGAGATGACCATCGTGTTGGCCACGCCCACGCCACCGACCAGCAGTGCGACCGCGCCCAAGCCCAGGAGCAAGCCCGTGAAGGCTTGATCGGTGGCTTCGCGAGCGGCCAGCGCGTCCGATGGCCTGGACACCTTGACCTCGCTCGGCGCCTCCGGGTTCGCCGTCGCCGCCAGCAATGCCTGTACCGCCTCGATGCTCTTGTCCTGTGCCCGCGTGTACACGGTCGTCGGATGCCCATCGAAGTCCAAATAGGACTCGGCGGCCGGCCAGCCGATCAACGCGGCCGAGTTCAGCTCGGGAGCCAGCGGCACCGGCTGCAGGATGCCGATCACCGTGAACCACTTGCCGCCGAGATAAACCTGGACGCCAGGCGCGCCGATGCCCAGGCGCCTGGCCGTCGACGCGCCAAGCACGGTCGCCGGGAAGTTCGCCGTCGCCGCGTTCAGCCAGGTTCCGTGTGCCATCTCGGCTCCCACTGTCCTCGGCAGATCCAGGTGCGCGGCTTGGACCGCGATCCCGCCGGACTGGCCTGCGGGTATCCGATCGGACCGGTATGCGTTGACGTCCGGGACTTTTCCTGTCGCGGCGACTTCGATGACGGCGTCCATCCGCCGGATCATCGCGATGGACTCATTCGGCAATGTGGCGGTGCCGCCGAACAACTTGGTGCCTGGCGCCACCGTCAGCAGGTTCGTTCCCAGCGCCGCGAGTCTGCGGTCGACTTCGGCGCGGCTTGACGACGAAATACCGACGACCGCTGTCATCGCCGCGATACCGATCGCGATGCCCAACGCTGACAGGAAAGCCCGCAGCGGCCTTGTCCGCAGTCCGGCGCCACCGACTCTCAGCACATCGCGGGGGCGCAGTCGTGCCGGAGTGAGCATTCAGACCACCGCCCCGTCACGCATCGACACTTGCCTCGGCAGGCTGGCCGCGATCTCGCGGTCGTGCGTGATCACGAGAACCGTCGTGCCCGAGACGTTCAACTCCTTGAGCAGAGCCATGACTCCCGCGCCCGACGCCGTGTCCAAGTTGCCGGTCGGTTCGTCAGCCAGCACCAACGCGGGTTCGCCAACAACCGCACGAGCAATCGCCACGCGTTGGCGTTCACCGCCGGACAGCTCGTGTGGCTTGTGGTCAAGGCGCATTCCCAAGCCGACCCTGATCAGGGCTTCTTCCGCGCGGATCCGGCGTTGGGCCAGTGGTACGCCCCTATAGAGCAGCCCGTCTGCCACGTTGTCCACCGCGGACTGACCTGGCGTGAGGTGGAACTGCTGGAACACGAACCCGATCCGGTTCGCCCGCAACGCCGACAGCTGGCGGTCCGACAGCCTCGCGACGTCCAGATCCTCGATCCGGACCGTTCCGTTCGACGGCCGGTCGAGGGTGCCGATCAGGTGCAGCATGGTCGACTTGCCCGACCCGGACGGACCGACGATCGCGACCAGCTCACCGTGTTCAATGGCCAGTGAGACGTCATTCAGCGCGGTCACGCCGCCGGGATAGGACTTCGTGACACCGTCCAACTCGACCACGATCATGACGGCATCCCCACAGTCACGCCCTCGTCCACGCCGGTGATCTCGACCCGCCCACCGGCGAAGAGGCCAGTTTGGACAGGCACAACCCTGCCGTCGGACAACTGCACGCCGTATCCGCCTTCGGGCAGCGCGAGCAACGCGGCAACCGGCACGGTCAACACGTTCTCCCGCTTCGACGCCGTGAAGATCACGTCTAGGGTCGCCTGGTCGAGTCCTTCGAACGCGTTCTCGTCGGCCGCGACCGTGACCAGGATCTTGGTCGTCGACTGGTTCTCTTGTTCCTCGACCGTTGTCGATGTGTCGACAATCTTGCCGTCGACTGTCTTGCCGTCCGGCAGTTTCACGCGCACCGGTGCGTCTTTCACCGCCAGGCGTTGGTCGGACGAGTCGAGCTTGACCTGCACGACCCGGCCCTGTGCGGTGTATGTCAGCAACGCGCCCCTGGCCTCATCGCCGACCGCGACCTTGTGGCTGTCGACCCGGATCTGCCCGGTCGCGTAGACGATCCGCCCTGGCTCAACGGTTCCGGTCTTGTCCAGGCCGAGATCGCCCTGCCACTTCTTGACCGCTGTCGCCGTGGCGGCGGTGTACTCGTCGTCGACCGTGAACCCCTTGTAGCCGAGCGCGGCCAGGTTCTGCTCGAACTGCTTGACGTCGGCGCCTTCAAGCCCGGTCGTGAGCGCGCGGTACGCGGGCAATGTCCCGTACAGCAACACAACCGGTAAGTTGTCGACGTGATAGACCGCCTTGCCTCGATCCACTATGGATCCCTTGGCGGGCAGGCTCGTCACTGTCCCGGACAGCTTGCCGTTGACGGTGACCGTGTCGCCGTAGCCGAGTTCGCCGGACTCGGTCTGTGTGTCGACCAGCGTCTGCCGGGTCACTGTGGCCGTGGCCGGTGGCAACGTGCTGCTCGCCGGTCTCGGATCCGGTGAGCCACCGAACCCCAGCCCCGCGGCGATCACGGCACCGAGCGCGAGCACGATGCCAAGCACCAGAAGAGTGCGCTTCATCCTTCGGTCCTGTCGTGCTTGCTCCCGCCCGGCCCCTTGGGCAGGAACTGCTCGCACTTCTTGTGCGCCTCTTGGAATTTGGGGTCCTTCGGGTCCATGCCAGCGCCGCCCTTGATGGCGATGCCGCCGTTCTCGTCCGGGTCGGGGAAGTCCGGGTAGCCGTTGTCACGCATGCACTGCGCCATCTTGCGGGCGGCCTCGACCATCTCCGGGCTCGCCTTCTGCGGCTCACCGCCGTTGGGCATGAACTGCTTGCACTTGGCCTCGGCCGCCTCGAGCTTCTGTTTGTCGACGCCCTCCGGCAGGCTCAACCCCATCCCGCCGCCCTCGTTGATCTGGGGGTCCGGGAACTCCGGCACGCCGTTGTCACGCATGCACTGCGAGTACTTGAAGGGCCCGTCGTCGGGTTTGCTCGCCGGCTCGGCAGGCTCCGCCGTCGCGCAGCCGACCAGACTCACGGCCAGGGCAAGGCCGGTCACGATCATCCGCATGTCGTCTCCTTTCCGTGACTGTCGAGGAGACCGGACCGCGGATTTCCTGGGCGTTGCCGAAAATGTTGACGCTGAGGAAACGTCACCAAGGGTCACTATGGAGGCATGCGGATCCTGGTGGTCGAAGACGAGCCGCTACTCGCGGACGCCGTGGCCAAGTGGCTGCGTGGTGAGGCGCATGCGGTCGACGTTGTGCACGACGGCGGTGCCGCTTTGGAGCGCTTGGGCGTACACGACTACGACGTCGTCGTGCTCGACCGTGATCTCCCGGTTGTGCACGGTGACGATGTGTGCCGGTCGCTCGCAGGCACGTCCGAGGCCCGCGTGCTGATGCTGACCGCGGCGGCAGAGATCGATGACCGCGTTGCCGGTCTTGCCATGGGAGCGGACGACTACTTGCCGAAACCGTTCGCATTCCGTGAGTTGTCGGCGCGGGTTGGCGCGCTGGGCCGCAGGTCCCGTCCAGCGGCCCCGCCGATCCTGCAGCGCGGGGACATCCTGCTCGACCCGCACCTGCGTCAGGTCTACCGCAAGGGCCGTTACGTTCCGTTGTCACGCAAGGAATTCGCGGTCCTCACGGAGTTGTTGCGAGCCGACGGCGCAGCAGTCTCGGCCGAGCACTTACTTGAGAAGGCGTGGGATGAACACGCGGATCCGTTCACCAACGCGGTCCGGATGACCATCCTGAAACTGCGCCGCAAACTCGGCGATCCGCCGGTGGTCGTAACCGAACCAGGAGTGGGGTATCGCATACCGTGAAACGACTGACCATCCGCGCCCGGCTCACCTTGGTCTACGGCGGACTCTTCCTCGCCGCGGGCATCGTATTGCTCGCCGTCACATACGCTCTTGTTTCCCAACGGCTTCCGCAAGGGACCAAAACCACCACGAGTCACGGCGAACCACCACCGCCCGGGATCGGTGGCCGGATGGAAAGCGTGATCAATGAGGTTCAGAGCGACACCATGCGCGTACTGCTGGTGCAGGGCGGGGTAGCACTCATCCTGGTCAGCGCGGTCGCCGTCGCCCTCGGCTGGCTGATCGCGGCGCGAATGCTGCAACCATTGCACCACATCACCGAGACCGCGCGGCGGATCGCGAACGCGCCGGCGGCCGACCGAGGCTTGCACGACCGGATCGCCCTTGACGGGCCGCAAGATGAGGTCAAGGAACTCGCCGACACGTTCGACGTGATGCTGGAGCACCTGGACAAGTCGTTCGACGGGCAACGCAGGTTCATCGCCAACGCCTCCCACGAATTGCGCACGCCGTTGACCTTGAACCGTGCACTGCTCGAAGTGGCCGTGCACCGAGAGCCCGCGGTCCGGCACCTCGGGGAAACGTTGCTGGAGATCAATTCCCGGCACGAGCGGCTGATCGACGGCCTGCTCCTGCTCGCCCGGTCGGAAGGCGAAGTCGGCGATCGATCCTTTGTGGACATGGCGGACATCGTCGAGCACGTGGCGAGCCAGCACCCGGCCGTCCGGGTCTCGGCGCAGGAAGCACCGACGACGGGTAATTCGGTTCTCCTCGAACGGATCGTGCAGAACCTGGTGGAGAACGGCCTGCGGTACAACGTGCCCGACGGGTGGGTCCACGTGGCCAGCACGACCCGCGACGGTCTAGCCGTGGTGACCGTGAGCAACACCGGCCCGGTCGTTCCCCGGTACGAAATTCCTGGGCTGTTCGAACCTTTCCGCCGTTTGGGCGCCGACCGATTGGCCTCACCGGGCGCAGGGCTCGGGTTGTCCATCGTGCAGGCTGTCACCCGTGCGCACGGCGGTCACGTGCATGCCGAGCCGCGGGAAGGAGGCGGCTTGATCGTTACTGTGACGCTTCCCCTGTCCCGGGAGTTGAGCCTGGTCGAGTCGGCGCCCTAAGGTGCTGCGGTGGGTTTCTTCGGTACCTATCTGTACGACGGTGACAAATGGACACCGCATGACAATGACGTGCGGCCCGACTTACCCGGGCCATGGCTGACGGTCGACATCCACGACAGTGATATCGCCACGATCAGCTACAGCCCCGCCGACCCCGGCACCGGCGTCGCGTACATCGGGGTCACACCCCGGATCTACTTCGACGACGAGACCGCCTCGGCACCAACAGACGTGGCGCGCGAGGCGGAAGGCCTGGCCGCATGGCGTGAGGAACTCGGCGCCTCCGCCGTCATCTCCGACGATCTGGTCGACTTCCTCGCCGAGGACGAAGCAGAGGACTGGGACTCCGACGAGGACTCGGACGACCTTGCCGACACCGAGGTCTTCGTCGAGGCCAAGGTCGTCGAGTTCCTCACCGCACTCAGCCTTCCTGTACCCGACGACCTGCTCCGGTCCTGAGCACTTCGATCACACTCGACAGGCTGTCACTTCCGTGCCCGTCCGCCGAGCGACGGTCAAGCAGCGCCCTGATCGGCGTCAGCGTCTCCGCGTTGACGCCACGGGACAGGCTGGTGCCGACCAGGCTGCCGAGCACCGCCCGGTTCATGTCCACAGGGGACGCTCCGCCGCGGTAGTCGCCCTTCTCGATCTCGCCGGCGAGTTCGCCGAGGAAACCGAAAAGGCCTTGCAGCGACTGCCGCGCCACCGGGACGAACTCCGACGGCCGGGTGTTCGCGGTCTCCAGCAGGGCGAGAGCGTGGAAGAACCCGAAGAAGGTCGCGTACCCCACGCTCAGCAATGCCGAGTCCCACAACGCTGCGACGGCCGGATCCTCGCCGAGGTACACACTCGTGGCGAGCAGGTCCAGCATCTCCCGGTTGTCTTCGAAGACGGCCTTCGACCCGCTGTAGAGGAAGTGCGCCTCCGGCGTCGCGATGTTGCTCGGCACCGCCAGCATCGCGCCGTCCAGGTAGTCGATGCCTCGCTCGGCCGCCCAGTCCGCTGTTTCCTTGGCCTGTTCCGGTGTTCCAGTCGCCAGGTTGATCAGGACCTTGGCTGAGCCACTGATGTCCCGGGCAGTCTGGTGGTCGGACACGGCAGCGATCACGACTGGGCTCTTCGCAATGGCTTCGGCTGCGGTCTTCGCGTGGTCCGCGCCCTCGACTGTCTTGCCAGGACTCCGGTTCCAGACTGTCGTCTGATAACCGGCTTTGACCAGAGCAACCGCAATCGCCGCGCCCATCTGGCCGAGCCCCAATACGGTCACCTTCATGGCTTGATCACCTCGTACAGGCTGGTCCAGCTGTCACGGCCGTGTCCCTTCGCGATTGCCCGGTCGTACAAGGACTTCACCGCGTACGGCAGCGCGGGGTCCACTCCGGACTCGTTGCTCGCCGCGACGATGTGATCGGCCGTCGCACCCATCATGATCACGTTCGCGAGGTCGCCGGGGTGCTCGCCGGACTGGATGTTCTTCAGGGCGTCCTCGAGGACGAAGTTGACGGTGGCGAAGTTCTCCAGCGCGAACTCGTGGTACTCGGTGACTGGCACGCCCGCCGCTTCGATCAACGCGGTGGCATGCAGGTACGCCGCCAGTGTGGTCAGGAAGATGTCCAGCTGCGCCTGGTAGAACAGCTGTCCCAACCCCGGAGCGGAGCCGACATACTTCACCTTGCCGATGACGCTCAGTTCCGGCTCGTACTTGCGGACCGCATCTTCCGGTCCACTGTAGAACACGTATGCGATGTCCGTGGCCACCTGCTCGGCCGGGACCATGATCCCGCCGTCGATGAACGTCGCGCCCTGCTCGCTCGCCCACTTCGCGGCCTCCCGCGTCTTGCCGGGCGAGTCCGAGCTGAGGTTGACGATCACCTTGCCCTTGATCGGCTGGCCGTCAAGGATATCGTACATCGCCTTGTAGTCGGTCAGGCTCAGAATCACCAGCTCGCTGGCGTTGAGCGCATCTGTAACGGTCGGCGCGACTGAAGCGTCCAAACCTTCAGCACGCGACGCGGTCCGGTTCCACACCGTGACTTCGTGGCCTGCCTTGCGAAATCCCCGGACCATTGCCTGTCCCATCGGCCCGAGGCCAATGACTGTGATCACTTCTTGTTCCCCTTCTTCAACAGTTCCACCACACCACCGAGGTCCTCGTGGCCATGCCCGTCCGCGACCCGTTGCGCCATCAGCGGTCCGAGCGGGGCGAGCAGCTCAGGGCTGATCCCCTGTTCCTCTGCGGACAGCGTGAGGTTGACGTAGCCAGCGGACTGCATGGCGATGTTCGAGGTGACGTCGATCGCGTAGTCCTGCTTGTCGATCTGTTCGGCCATCCGGTCGACGTAGCCGGTCATCGAGCTGACGTACCGCTTCAGCAGCGGCGCGAACTTGGTGGCCGGGATGCCTGCGGAGGTCACGAGCGCCAGGGCGTGCAGACCGCCGACGAACATCCCGTACATGCCGCTGAGCAATCCGATGTCGTGCAGCGCCGCGAAACCCGGGTCGGTGCCGACGTAGATGCTCTCCCCGAATACCTCGAGCACCGGCTTGTTCGTGTCGTACGCGCTGCGTGATCCGCTGTAGAACACGAACGCCGCGGGCGACGCGATCATCGGCGGCACGGCCATGATCCCGCCGTCGAGGTAGTCGACGTCGTAGCGGCCCGCGAGTTCACGCGCTTGTCCTTGCGTGCCGTTGGTCAGGTTCACGAGCACCTGTCCGGCCAACGCGTCGCGCGCCGTGTCGAGCACCTCGGTCACGGACTTGTAGTCGAGCAGGCAGACGATCACCAGCCTGCTGGCTTCCACCGCCTCGGCCACCGTAGTGGCCTGCGTCGCACCCTCCGCGACCAGCGGCTTCGCCCGTTCCGGCGTGCGGTTCCACACCGTGGTGGGATATCCGGCCGCGAGCAACGCTCTGACCAGGGCGGATCCCATGTCACCGGCCCCAAGGACAGTGACCGCGGGTTTGCTGAGATCTGGCATGACCCCACTCTGCGCGGCCCCACGCACGGATCACTGGGGGTCGACGCATGCAAACGGCTTGGCCGCGCCGACCATTTACGCCACGCAACACGCCCGACGCCGCCCCGCCCCCAGCGACAGCCGACCGCTGAGCGGCGTCGGCTGCGTGGGGCGGGGTGGAAATGGTTGGCTCTGGCGGCCAGGCCCGCCGAGCGGAGCGAGGCAATTCGATACTGTCGGTGGCTTTCGCTACCTTCGAAGAGTGAGATTCGGGGTGCTGGGGCCGTTGGCCGTGTGGACAGCCGACGGGCGCGAGGTGCGCGTGCCCGAGGCCAAGGTCCGCACGCTGTTGGCGGACCTGCTCGTCCAGGAAGGCCGGCCGATTCCGGCCGACCGGCTGGCCGACGACCTGTGGGGCGAGCGGCAACCCGGAAATCCGGTCAACACGCTGCAGACCAAGGTCTCGCAGCTGCGCCGGGCCTTGGAAGACGCCGAGCCGGGTGGGCGGCTGCTGGTGTCCCATCGCTCGGGCAGCTACGTGATGCAGGTCGACCTGGACGTGACGCGGTTTCGTTCGCTGACCGCCCAGGCGCGGAGTGTCTCCGACCCTCGGACTCGCGCTTCGCTGTTGTCCGATGCGCTGGCACTGTGGCGGGGGCCTGCGCTGGCGGACTTCGCGGACGAGCCGTTCGCGGTGCCGGTGATCCAACGGCTGGACGAGGAACGTCTGGACGCGTTCGAGGAGTGGGCCGAGGCGCGGCTGGAACTAGGCGAGCATGGACCGTTGGCCGTCGAGCTGACGGAGCAGGTCGCGGCACATCCATTACGTGAGCGGTTACGTGCGCTCCAACTGCGTGCGCTTTATCGCGCGGGCAGGCAAACTGAAGCACTGGACAGCTACCGGCAGCTGGTCACCGTGCTGGACGACGAGTTAGGGCTGACTCCCAGTCCGGCACTGGCTGAGCTGCACGCGCAGATCCTGCGTCAGGATCCCGCGCTGGGCAGCCCGTCGGTGCTGCGGACGAACCTGCCCGAACCCCTGACCGAACTGGTCGGGCGGGACACCGCTGTGCAGTCGGTGCTGTCGCTGATCGGTGAGACTCGGCTGGTCACACTGACCGGCCCGGGTGGTGTGGGCAAAACACGACTGGCGCTGCAGACCGCACGACAGGTGCAGGAGGCCTGGCTGGTCGAGTTCGCCGGTCTTGAGCAGCACGGCACACCGGAGACGTGCCCGCGTGACGACCTTGTCGCCGAGGTCACCGCGGCCACTCTCGGGATCCGCGACGAGCAGGTCGCCGTACTCGACCGGCTGGCGGGATCCTTGTACACCAAGGAGATCCTGCTGGTGCTGGACAACTGCGAAGGCCTGGTCGAGTCGATCGCCAGACTCGCGACCACGCTGCTGCAGGCCGCCCCACGGCTGCGCATCCTGGCCACCAGTCAGGAGCCGCTGGGCGTCGCCGGTGAGGTCGTGTGGAACGTCCCGCCGCTGGACGTGCCGAGCGCGGCCAGTGTCGAGGCGCACGACGTGCGCGCGTTCAGTTCCGTGCAGTTGTTCGTCGCGCGTGCATCGGCCGCCTCGCCCGGGTTCACGCTCGATGCGAGCAACGCGTCCGACATCGCCGCCATCTGCCGCCGGCTCGACGGCATCCCGCTCGCGCTGGAGCTCGCCGCGACCCGAGTCCGCGCACTGAGCACAAGCGAGTTGCTCGCCCGCCTCGACGACCGATTCCGGTTACTGGCAAGCGGAAACCGCAGCGGCCCACCACGGCAACGAACCCTGCGCGCGATGATTGACTGGAGCTGGCAGCTGCTGTCCGCGGCGGAGCAGACCGTGCTGCGCCGACTGGCCGTGCACGTGGAAGGCGCGAGCCTGGCCGCCGCTGAAGCGATCTGCGCCGGTGGCGACGTGGATCCCGCCGACGTGATGACGCACGTGGCCGACCTGGTGGACCGCTCGCTCGTGGTCAGCGGGCCCGGTCCGCGCTACCGGCTGCTCGAATCCGTTGTGGCGTACAGCGTCGAACAACTCCAGGCCGCGGGCGAACTCGACGAGGTGCGCCTGCGGCACGCCGAGTACTACATCGCGCTCGCCGAAGAAGCCGACACCAAGCTGCGCACCAGCGAACAACGCGAATGGCTCGAACGTGTCGACTTGGAGACAGCAAATCTCCGCCGTGCGCTGGAAACCGTGCTGCTGCAGGGAAACGCCGAGCTCGCCTTGCGCCTCGTCAAGGCTATGACGTGGTACTGGTTCATCCGCGGCCGGATGAACGAGGCTCGCAGGGCGATCAGGCAGGCCCTCGAGATTCCCGGCGAAGTCCAGGACCTGCGGTCGACCGTGCTGGCATGGGATGCCGGACTTGCCATCCTGGCAGGCGAAGTCGTCGACGACTTCGAGATGGTGTACGACATCAAGAACCCTACCGACCGCGCCATGGCCCTATGGTTCCTCGGCTACGTCACCACAACCATGGGCGGCGTACCCACCAGCGAACTGATGAGCACACAAGCGCTGTCCGAGTTCGAAGCCCTGAACGACAAGTGGGGCATCGCAGTGGCCCTGATCGACCGCGTGACGCATCACAAAGCCCGCGGCGATTTCGCCGCAGCCGAACGCGCCACCGCCCGCAGCGCGAAACTGATGGACGCCCTCGGCGAACGCTGGGGCCAACTCCAAGTCAGCTTCACCGTCGGCACCCTCGCCGAAATCGCGGGCGACTACGACCGCGCGGCGGCCGTCCACCGCGAAGGCCTGCGGATGGCCGAGGAACTCAACATCACGCCCGAAGTGTCGTACCAACTGTCATGGCTCGGCCGAATCGCCCTGATCCGCGGCAACTACGCGGAAGCATGGGACCTCCACTCCCGCGCACACCGGATAGGACAGGAAAACGGCTTCAAACCCGCGGAGATGTACGCCGAAACCGGCCTCGCCCTAGGCGCCCGCCGAGCAGGAGATCTGGACCTGGCGGAAAAGCACCTGCGCAACGTCCTGGCCTGGCACCGCGACCAACGCTACGAAGCAGGAAGCTCACTGATCCTGGCCGAACTCGGCTTCATCGCAGAACTCCGAGGCGAAACGAAGACGGCACTCAACCTCCACCTGGAAGGCTACGCCATAGCCCAAGAAGTCAACGACCCGCGCGCGGTAGCCCTGGCCCTCGAAGGCCTGGCCGGAGCAGAAGCGCTGGCAGGCAACCACACATCGGCAGCCCGCCTCCTCGGCGCAGCGATGCACGCCCGCGAATCCGTCGGCCATCCCCTCCCACCCGGCCAACGCGACGACATCGACCGCATAACCTCAGCCATCCGCACAACCCTGCCCCCGGAAACCTTCGCCACAGAATTCCAGCGTGGCAAGGAAACCCCAGCCGCGGCGCTAATCCCCCGGTGACTCCAGCCCTATCAAGCCATCCGTGGGGCGAACCAAGCCGCTTCGCTACTTCTGCGCGGCGGCAAGGGTTTCCAGTGCGCGGTCGGCGTGACCGTTCATGTCCAGTTCGGAGTGGATGACAGCGAGCACCTTGCGGTCCGTGCCGATCACGAACGTCATCCGGCGGGTCTTCATCGCGCCGAAGCCGATCTTGCGGCGGACGCCCAGCTTGGCGGCGACCGCACCGTCCGAATCAGACAGCAGCGGATAGTCGAAGCCATGCTTGTCGGAGAACTCGTGCTGCTTCTCCACCGAGTCACCGCTCACGCCGACACGTTGCGCGTTGTACTGCGCGAACTCCGCGGCCAAGTCGCGGAAGTGGCATGACTCCATCGTGCAGCCGCGGGTCATCGCGGCTGGGTAGAAGAACAGCACCACTGGGCCTTTTTCGAGGAACTCGGTCAGCCGCCGTGGCGTTCCCGTCGAGTCCGGCAGTTCGAAGTCGTCCACCAGGTCACCGACGGCCACACCCATGAGATCTCCTTCTTCCGCATCAGGCAGCACCAGCGTATCGCTCACACGATTGGGTATTTTCGCTACCAGCCTCTTTCGTCGCACGGCATCAAGAGGACATAAAGGAACGCACCGAAGGCGTCAAAACCTCGCCAGCGCGGGGCGCCACCAGTCGATTACTGTGAGTGAATCGACAAGTGAGAGGTGCCAAGGACATGAACAGATGGCCGAGGATCTCCGGTGCACTGGGATCCGCGGCGGGCTTCGCGGCAGGCATCATCGCGACCCTGGTCGCATCGCTGGCCGGCGCCAACACCAACCATGAGATCGGCATGTTCGCCCTCGCCTTGGCCATCGCCGGAGTCTCGGCGATCACCACCGTCGTCGGCGCGCTCGCCACCTGCGTGCAGTGCTGGCTGCTGTACGCGGGCTTCATCGTCGGCCGATCCGGCACGCTGGTGCTCGACGACGCATCCGCTGAAACCGCCGGCCTGTTCGCCATCGTCGCGTTGGCCGCGACCGGCATCGCAGGCGGCGGCACCACGGTGCGAGCACGCCTAAGCCGCTGAGCAGCCACTTCTCCCCCAGAGGGGTTAACGCGATTTGCCGACACCCCCATTGACCGCCAATGATCGAACACGTGTTCGAGCGCGAGAGTCGGCTGGCGGCCGAGGAGATCCGGACGGCATCCGATCGATTACGGGAACTGGGCCGCCGGGCCGCTCCTGGGGTGTGGCGCGTGGTCGACGAAGGTGCGTTGATCCGCGTACTCGGACGCGAGGACCATGAAGTCGCTGTGCTCACAGGGTTGTGGGCGCCGAGCACAGCCGAGTACCTCACGGCAGTCGCCCCTGCCACGGCCTACAACATCGCCGAGCTGATGTGGCTCAGTGAAAGCGTTGTCCGCCAAGGAGAAATGCCCACTCGCCTGAAAGAAGCATTGCTGCGGATCGCCAGAGGTCTAGAGTCGGACACATCGACGTAGACATCAGGGGGATCCATGGATCGTCGTACTTTTCTTCAATGGCTTGGCATCAACGGCGTTGGCCTGGCTGTATTGCCGGCCACGGCCGGCGCCGCCACAGCGTCAACCGACATCACCGTGCTCACCAACGCGACGCTGATCGACGGAACCGGGGCGCCTGCGAGCAAGGACACCACGATCGTTCTGGTCGGCGATCGCATTGTCTGGACCGGTCCACATGGCCGGTTGCCGCAAACACAGGATGCCCGCGTCATCGATCTGCGGGGCAAGTACGTCATTCCCGGTCTCTGGGACATGCACACGCACTGGGGCCTGAACGTACAAACGACTATTCCGCTGCACATCGTCAACGGTGTGACGAGTGTCCGGGAGATGTGGGGTTCTCCGGAACAGCACCAGTTGCGGGACCGGATCAACCGCGGGGAAATTCTCGGACCGCGCTTCACCATCGCCAGCGCGCTCATCGACGGCCAGTACTCGCTCTGGCCAACGGCCACCCAGGTCGTCACGGCGGAGGAAGCCCGCGCCGCGGTACGCACCGCGAAAGCGGAGAACGCGGACTTCGTCAAGATCTACTCTTTCCTGCTGCCCGAGGCGTTCCTCGCACTGAACGATGAAGCGCGCAAGGTCGGTCTGCGGATCGCCGGGCATCAACCGGTACGGATTCCAGTCCGGCAAGTCGTCGCCGCGGGCATGCGGAGCTACGAGCACCTGTACCAGATGCCGCTGGCGACGTCCCGCGACGAGGACGCGCTCCTGCGGCGGATTGTCAACACGCCGATCGACCCAGCGAATCCATTCCTCTTCTGGGCCGTGGTTGCCGAAGCGGACATGCAGGCTTCCTTGTCCCACAGTCGATCCAAAGCTGCGGACCTGTACGACCGGATGGCACGCGGCGGCACATGGCAGTCACCGACGCTGTCTGTGCTGCGGGTGCACTCGTCACCACCGGACACGTTCGTCAACGATCCCCGGCTTGTCTACATCCCCAAGGAAGTCAGGGAGTACTGGGCGCAAACCATCGGCCTGATAGCTCCGACGACGCCGGAAGCGATTGCCGCGCATCGCAAGTATCTGCGATTCCGGCTCGACATGGTCAACGCGATGGAACGGGCGGGTGTCGGCATTATCGGCGGCACAGACGCCGGGAACCCCTACGTGATCCCAGGTTTCGCTGCACACGACGAGTTGGGCCTGTTGGTTGAGGCAGGTCTGTCACCGATGCGAGCGCTGCAGACGATGACCAGGGATGCCGCGCGGTTCCTCAAGCTGGACAAGACCATGGGTACGGTCACACCGGGCAAGGTCGCGGATCTGGTTGTCCTCGACGCGAACCCGCTGACCGACATCGCCAACACCCAGAAGATTCACGCGGTGATCACCCGCGGCAAGGTGATCACCGCCGAGCAGCGCGCCAAGATCCTGGCCGACGTGGCAGCCAACGCCGGGAAACCGCAACCACAAGGCGCTGTCCAACCGGCGTGCTGCCACGTCGGTGGCCAGATCTAGGTCGAACACGTACCCAGGTTCTCCCACTGCGCGGTCACACCTGGCTCGGAGCCCTGAGTCCACCAGCGGGCACGCCACAGCTTTCCGTTGTGCTTGACCCGCTGGTTCTCCAGGTACACCGTGGCCCACTGCCAGGCCTGGGCGTTGGTGCAGTCAGGCGGGTTGGTGGGTGGTGGCGGGTCGGTCGGCGGCGGCGTGCCGCAGTTGCCGACCAGATCATCCTTGAACCGCACGCCTGAGCCGCGGAACGTGCCGGCCTGTGCGACCGCTTCCGCGGGCGTGAGGACGCGGTTCTTGGCGTAGTACACCCAGTCGATCTGCTCGTGGTACGTGCTCAGCCCGCCGCTGTGCTGGGTGAGGTCGATGAACCAGTGGTTGAAGTTCAGCGACATCATCTGCCGTGGGTAGACGCTGAGTTCCTTGCCGTCCACGAAGATCGTGCTGTGGTCACCGTTCAGCTGACCGTCCACATAGTACTTCACATGCCCGCCCGAAACGGTGGCCACCACGGTGTGCCACCCGGCCATGCTCCTGACCTGCTTGTCGTACTTGTTCTTCGACACCCACGGTTCAAGCTGGTAGGTGTGCCACGAAGTGTGGAAGTTGACCGGCCAGGTCGGTTCGCCCCAGCCGCCGTTCGGCAGGTACTCGGCGAAGTCCAGTTCGCTGTACAGCGGGTCGTTGTCGTACCGCAGCGGGCTGATGGTGAAGAACGTCTGGTTGACGCGGTCACCGTCGGCACCACTCACCGGCGCGTCGGCGAACTTGATCCGAGCGGCGTACGTGCCTTCGAAGAACCGCATTTGGTTCTGCAGTAACTCCGTGTGTTTCGTCCCGCTTGCCGTGCCGTCGGTCGACGACGCCAGTTGCGCAGCCTTGTCGCCGTCGACGGACGGGAACGTGATGTTCTCCGGCGCCCATCTCGCACCGGGCACGCCCGGACCACCGGCGTTGGAACGCGCGGACCAGCCGTGCGCTGCCAAGGTCGGATCGGTATGGGACGCGTAATGGAAGTCGTCGAAAAGCTCGCCGCAAGCAGCGTTCGCCGCAGGCGACGCCATCGCGGTCGCGGGGGCGAACGTGGCGAGAAGAGCCACGACCACCGCGGTGATTCTTGATCCGGACATGGGTTCTTCCTCGAGTCGCAGGGGGAGCCTCGTAAGAAAGCCGGCCGGCCGTAACTGGTAAACTCCCCCTGTTGACCAGCGTTGTCAAGAGGTAAACACTATCTGTCTCTTCGCAGCTCGCACGCGGGTTGCCTGGTCAGTTATTGGTACAGGTTGGTAGCCTTTCCCGGTGGGCGGACGGCGAGAGGAGTGCCGGTGAAGCGGGCAGAGGTGCGCGAACGGCTGCGACAGCTGATCAACTCGCGGCAGCCGGGCGAGGTGCTGCCGTCCGAGCGGAACCTCAGCGAAGAACTGGGCGTGTCCCGGCCGACATTGCGTGCCGCGATGAGCGACCTGGCCAAGGACGGCCTGCTGGTCCGCGAGCACGGCCGTGGCACGTTCACCGGCGCACGCAAGATCTCCCAGGAACTGTCGCCGATGCCGACCGGCGACTTCAACGCCCCACCCGCGGACGGCACGTGGTTCAGTCGCGTCGTCGAGTTCACCACGCATGTCGCCGGCGCCCGGCTCGGCCAGCGCCTCCAGGTCTCACCGAGCACAGAACTGTTGTACGTCAGCAGAATCCGGATCGTCGACGACAGCCCGATGGCGATCGAGCGGATCCTGCTACCGGCCGAACTCGTACCGGAAATCGCCCCCGCCGACTTCGAGTCCGGCTCGCTGTACGAGCTCCTGCGCATCCGATATGAAGTTGTGGCGCGCACAGCCGTGCAGACGACCGAACCCACCGTCACCGATCCGGCGGAGTCGCAGCTGCTCGGCGTGCCACTGCACGCGCCGGCTTTGCTCTTCGAGCGCACCACAAGGGACACAACCGATCGCGTGATCGAGTACACCCGGTCGATCTATCGCGGGGACCGGTACCGCATCACCACCCACCTCACGTTCGATCATACCTCAGGCTAGGCCGATAGTTCACGCCGAGTTGCTTCAACCTGCTTTCGTGTTGTGCCAACCGTTCGGCGAAGTCCGGCCACTGACCGGACCACGCATTCTCAGCCAGCGCGCACAACCTGGGAAATGCCAAGTACTCCACGGCTTCGGCGGTCGCCGCGAACTCGGTCCACAGCTGCCCCTGCGTACCGACGACCGCGCTCGACAACTCAGTATCCCAAGTAGACGGTTGAACCTCCTGTCGATAAACGTCTTCGAGCGTGACGATCCCGGTGGGTTGCCCTGGCGGCTCGCCATGTGCGCTTTGTGGATAGTCCAGGTACGTCGACTGCCACGGCGTCATCACGACCTGGTGCCCGCGCCGCGCCGCCGCCAGCCCGTGTTCGGCATCGCGCCAGGCCATCACCATGGCTTCCGCAGGCAGGCTTCCACTGTGGTCACCGTCGTCCCAGCACACCGGCTGCCTGCCGTGCCGCACGAGAAACCGGCTGATCTGACCGAGAAACCAGCCCCGCAACTCGCTCGACCCTGCCAGTCCTTCGGACGTAATCCGTTGCCGCGCAACCGGACTACGCTCCCATTCGACCGTCGGGCATTCGTCACCGCCGATGTGGATCCATGGTGACGGGAAGATCTCCATCACCTCGGACAGCACTTCACGACAGAAGTCGAGCGTCGCTTCCTGCACGCCGAAGATCGCGTCCGACACACCCCACCCGGTCCACACGCCCACTTCGCGGTCCGGGAAGTTCCCCAGCTCAGGATACGCCGCCAGGGCCGCCATCGCATGCCCAGGCATCTCGATTTCCGGGACGATCGTCACGCCCCGCTCGCCCGCATATCCAACCAGGTCAAGCAATTCACGACGGGTGTACGCCCCGCCGTGCGGTGTGCCGTCAAACCTCGTGCTACCGGCCGGGCCGATCATGCTCTCCGGACGCCACGCACCTGTCTCAGTCAAAGCGGGGTATCGACGGACCGGCATGCGCCAGCCCTGGTCGTCGGTCAAGTGCAGGTGCAGCACGTTGAGTTTGTGCAATGCCAGCAGATCGACGAACCGGTGCAGAAAGCTCACCGGCATGAAGTGCCGCGCCACGTCGATCATGGCCCCACGCCAGGCAAATCGCGGCTGGTCGCTGATATCCACACACGGGATCCGGTGGCCGGTGGCCGTCATCATCAACTGCCGCAACGACTGGATGCCGTGCAGCAAACCGGCGTTGCGAGCAGCTCTGAGCACAATCGCCTGCGGGCTGACAGTCAGCGAGTAGCCTTCCTCGCCCATCCCGATCAGCCGGGAATCCAAGGTCAGCGCGACAGTGCCGTCACGCGTGATCCTTGGCGCAAGCCCGACTGTCTCGGTGATCTGGTCCCGCAGCAGCTCAACGGCCAGCTCGGCGCCTTGTCCCGCCCGGATGGCGGTCTTCGAGTCCAGCGTGAAGTGCCCTGGCTTGGTGATCATCCGATGTGGACGAGGGATCAGCATCGGCGTCATCCCTTGACCGCGCCAGCGGTGATGCCAGCGGTGACCCGGCCTTGCAGGACGAGGAAAATCACCAGTACCGGCAGCATGAACAAGGTGGCCGCGGCCATGGTCGCACCCCAATCGGTTCCGAACGTGCTGCTGAAGCTCGACAACCAGACCGGCAGTGTCCGGTCGTCGAGGTCTTTGATGATCAACAGGTTGGCGAAGGCGAACTCGTTCCACGCCGTGATGAACCCGAACAACGACGTCGACAACAGACCTGGTGCCAGCAAAGGGAAAAGCACCTTGCGGAACGCCGTCGCCCTGCTCGCGCCATCGACCAGTGCGGCTTCCTCGAGCTCGACGGGAATCGCCTCGATGAAGCCGCGCAGGGTGACGATGGTGAACGGCAACGTGATCATGAAGTAGATCAGCGTCAGCATGGACAGTTTGTCGAGCATGTCGGTGTCGCGCGCGATCACGTACATCGGGATCAGCAGCGCCTCCCACGGCGTCATCTGGGCGACGAAGACCATCAAGATGAAGGCCTTGCGGCCCCTCCACCGCATCCTGGCCACGGCGAACGCCGCCAGCGAGGCCACCACAAGCGACAACAGGACACCACCGACGGCCACCATCAAGCTGTTGCGCCAGAAAGACCAGAACCCAGCGGCCGATACGGCCGTCACGAAGTGTTCGAATGTGAACGACGGCCAGAAAGTCGGTGTGGCCGACTGGATCTCTTTTGTCGGTTTGAACGCCGTGAGCACCATCCAGTAGACCGGGAACACCGACACCGCGAAGACGATCAATGCGAGAAGCCGTTTGGTCATCTGGCTTTCTCCGTCCGGATGTACACCAGCAGAACGACCGTCAGCATCAACACGGTCACCATCGAGATGGCCGCGCCCAGGTCGAACTTGTGTAACGCCTGCGCGACCTGGAACGCGTAGACCGGCAACGTTGTGGTCGCCTGACCTGGCCCGCCCTGGCTGATCGCCCAGATCTGCACGAACGCCTTGACGACCCAGATCACCTCGAGGCACAGCACGAGCCCGAACATCGGCCGCAGGATGGGAAACGTGATCGACCGGAACATCCGCGTCCCGCTCGCGCCGTCGATCCTGGCCGACTCATAGAGCTCGGCTGGGACGGTGGTCATCGCCGAATACAGCACCAACGCTGCGAACGGAACGGACTGCCAGACGATCAGCGCGACCAGGATCCCGAACGTGGCACTGCCACTGGCGAACCACGTGTACCCGTCGAACTGCTCGAAGCCCAAGCTCACCAGCACCCAGTTGACCAGGCCGAGCTGCGAGGCGAACAGCCACTGGAACACCGTGGTCGCGGCGATGATCGGCATCGCCCAGGTGAGCACG
This sequence comes from Kibdelosporangium aridum, assembly GCF_900176515.1. GTDB lineage: Bacteria > Actinomycetota > Actinomycetes > Mycobacteriales > Pseudonocardiaceae > Kibdelosporangium > Kibdelosporangium aridum. The sequence goes on along the minus strand of NZ_FWXV01000004.1, from coordinate 90,675 downwards.
AGGCCGCCCATCACCAGCAGCCGCATCCACCTGCCCAGGCCGGTCAGCAGCAACGCCACCGCAGTGGACAACACCATGATCGGCCCGACGTTGACCACCGTGAACGCGACCGTGCGCCGCACCACCGCCCAGAACTGCGGGTCGGTGAGGATCTCGACGTAGTTGGCGAACCACACGAGATCCGCGTCGCCCCTGATCAGCTCACCGATACCGAAGCGCTGCATCGAGATGACGACGTTGCGCAGCAGCGGATAGATCAGCAGGTACGCGGCGGCCACGATCGTCGGCGCGACCAGCAGGTACGGCCAGATGGTGATCCGGGTGGCCCGCGCTCGGGGTACTGGCGGAACCTCGAGTGCGGGCCGGGACCGCAGGACGGTCATTTTCCGGTGTTCAGCGCCGCGGTGATGACCGCGTCCGCCTCCCGTGCCGCGGTCAGCGGATCGGCTCCAGTGAGTATGTCAGTCAGGTAGTCCTTGATCGGGTTGCGGGCCTCCACTGCCGCCCAGTTGGGCGAATTCGGTGTGCCGTGGCCGTTCCTCGCACCCAGCGCCATCGCCTGCGCTCCGGGATCGGACGAAGCCTTGGCCAGCGAGGTCCGGTTGGGCACGTAGTTCATCGTCTTGGCCAACTCGGTCTGCCACTGCGGTCCGGTGAGCGACTTGACCACTTGGTAAGCCTGATCCTGGTGTGCGGAGGCCAGCGGGATGATCAGGTCCGACCCGCCGGTGAACACCGCGCCCGGCATGTCGGCCGACTTGCCCGGGATCGGGAAGAACCCGAGCTTGTCCGCCAGGGCCGGGTTGGCCTTGGTGATCAGTTTGGCCGCTCCTGGAACCGCGATCAGCTGCGCCACCTGCCCGTTGGCGAACACGTCGGACTGCTGCGGCTTGGCCTCGTCGGAGTCCTTCGGCCCTTTGCCCAGCGCTTGTAATCGCCGGTAGAAGTCCGCGCCGGCCAGTGCCTGCGGCGTGGCCAACGCTCCCTTCCAGGCCGAACCGTCGCGCACCGCGAGGTCTCCACCCTCGTCCCAGATGAAGCCCGCCAGGGCGTACCACATCTGCCCGGGCAGGTAGATCCCCTGCACCGCGCCTTGGTTGAGCTTCTCGGTCGTTGCCAGCCACTCGGCACGAGTGGTCGGCGGGCTTACACCGGCCTGCTCGAACAGGTCCTTGCGGTAGATCACCACGCGATTCGCCGCGTAATACGGGATCCCGAACTGCTTGCCGTCGATCGCGCCCGGATCACGCAGCCCTGGGATCCAGTCCGCGCCGCCAAGGTCGTCCACTTTGGACGAGAGGTCGACCACGCCGCCACTGGCGGCGTACTGGGCAACCTGGGTGTTGCCCACTTCGATCACGTCGGGGGCGTCGTTGCTGGCCAGCGCGGCGATCACCTTGGGACCGATGCCGTCCCACTCCTGGATCTGGATGTTCAGCCGCACACCGGGGTTGTTCTTCTCGAAGTCGTCCTTGAACCGGGCCGTGAAGTCGTCCGTGGTGCTGTCGCGCATCAGCCAGACGTCCACCGTGGTCGGGCCGCTGTCCGCGGGCGCGGATGTGCCGCAGCCGGCCAGGAGGGCCACAGCTACCAGTTGACCAATTGGTAAACGCACGCGCTGACAGTGACACAGACCACTTTTCCAGTCAAGAGGTCGTCAGAACGGGAACCACGCACCCGGTTGCCACGAAACATCGCCCCACGCCAGGCGTTCCCGCCGGTTCGGGTCGAACTCGACGTGCGGGTCCTCGTCGAAGACCAGTACCGGCCGAGTCTCGCCGTAGGGCGGCCAACTGGGCAACGGGATGCCGTCCTCGATGAAGTTCACCCACGCCTCGTGGATCTGCGCGGCCGTGATCTCTCTCGGCAACGAGGCCTGAGCGGGCGGGTTCCACACCATCCCGAGTTCCATCCCGTGCGCCCCGTCAAGGAAGTGCGGGACGCCCGGTTGCGCGATGTCGATGCGGTACCGGTAGACGCGGCTGTGCGGTGCCTGCGCGTCGGCCAGCCGCTGAGTGGGAATGCCGTAGCGCTCGTCGCTCATCACGGCGATCTTCGCCGCGTCAGCGCCGCGCGTGTCCCGATAGGTGTCCAAGATCTTGGTATTGCCGAAGATCTCGATGAGCACGTCGTCGACCGGCGCGATCGCCTCCTCGCCGAGAAACGCCGAGAACGTGGCCGCCTCGTTGCCGTTGTGGCCGATCATCAGCCGGATCCCGGCGGCGCTACCGGCCGCGATGAGCGATGTCGGCGTCGCGGGCAATACGTTCGGATGAACTGTCGGACGCCATAGCCACACCGCCGCCATCCCCGTGAGGATTCGTTCCTGCGCGGCGAGGATGTCCTCGGCGGGCACGGACCGCAGATCCTTGGTACCGAGTTCGTCGATCAGCCGCCGGGCGATCCGCGTGCCCTGCTCGGGAGTCGCGACGTGATCACCGCCGCTGCTGATGATGGCCTGGGAGAACAGGTTCCGGCTCATCGGGCTGGCCATCAGGTTGCCCACGCTCTTGGCCCCCGCGGAAACACCGTAAACCGTGATCCGTTGTGGGTTTCCGCCGAAGGCCCCGATGTTGGCACGCACCCAGCGCAGCGCCGCGATCTGGTCGAGCAGGGTGCACACGCCGGCATCCGGTTCGTCGGGACCGAAGATACCGGCCAAATAGGTCATTCCCAGAGCGCCAAGGCGGTAATTGACCGTCACCACCACGATCCCGGCACGAGCGAACGCCTCGCCCTCACCGGCCTGGATCCCGCTGCCGGTCCGATAACCCCCGCCGTGCAACCAGAACAGCACGGGCCATCCGCCCGGCGGTGGCGTGCCTTGCGGTGCGCACACGTTCAGGTACAGGCAATCCTCACTGGACGGTGCCGCGGCGACGCCGATCTCCTGCGGTTGCAAAGCCTGCGGCCCGAAATCGGTGGCACGCCATGTCCCATCCCACCGCGGCGCGCGTCTGGGCGCGCGCCAGCGCAACTCGCCGACCGGCGGCTCGGCATACGGAATACCGCGCCAGACAACACATCCCTCGCCCTGCAGCCCGCTGAGCCGCCCCTGCTCGATCGTCACCAAGGCCACGCGTCCCCACTATAGGGACGCGATCCGGTGCAGGTTGTCCTCCACCCATGAACGCAGCGCGGCCAACGGCTCCGCGACGCTCCGTCCGAGGTCAGTGAGGGCGTATTCGACGTGCAACGGCACCGCCGGGTAGATCGTCCGGTCGACGAACCCGGCTTCTTCCAGCTTGCGCAGGGTGCTGGTGAGCACCTTGGGGCTCACACCCTCAAGCCTGCGCTGCAGTTCGCCGAACCGCTGCGGCCCCTCCTCCATCGCGCCGATGGCCAGCGCGGCCCACTTGTTCGCCAATAGGTCCAGCACACCTCGGCACGGGCACTGCGCGGCGTAAACGTCGTGCTTGTCGTGCTGTCCCGTTGGACAAGAGAGCGTCACTTGAGCCTCCTAGCTGCATACTTCCCGATAGATAGTACCTGCCCTTGCGGGAAACTAGGGCCTCAGGGATAGCTTCGAGCCATGCGAGCAATCAGTCAGAACGAGTTCGGCGGCCCCGAGGTGCTGCACGAGATCGACATCCCACGCCCCGAGCCAGCACCGACGGAAGTGCTGGTCCGCGTGGTCTCGGCCGGCATCAACCCGGTGGACGCGAAGACCCGCGCGGGTGGCGGGATGGCGGGTGTGCTCGGCCAGCCGCCGTTTGTCCTGGACTGGGACGTGTCCGGCGTGGTCGAGGAGGTCGGCTTCGGCGTGCACACCCTCAAGCCGGGTGACGAGGTGTACGGGATGCCGTGGTTCCCTCGCCAGGCTGGCGGGTTCTCGGAGTACGTGACCGCTCCATCCCGGCACTTCGCCCTGAATCCGTCCACTGTGGACTTCGATGCCGCGGCGGCGGTGCCGTTGGCCGGGCTCACCGCGTGGCAGATCCTCCACGACGCGGTACACATCAAGACCGGACAGCGGGTGCTGATCCACGCCGCCGCGGGAGGTGTCGGCCATTTCGCCGTGCAGTTCGCCAAGGTCGCGGGCGCACACGTGACGGGCACCGCCAGCGCCGCGAAGCATGACTGGCTGCGCGACATCGGCGCCGACCAGGTCATCGACTACCGGTCCACACGCTTCGAGGACGTGGCCGGTGACCAGGACATCGTGGTCGACCTGATCGGCGGCGAGAACGCACTCCGGTCCATCCAGGTCACCAAGCCGGGCGGCATCGTCGTCGCGGTCCCGGGCGGAGTCTCGGCCGATCTCGCCGCTGCCGCCGAGAAGCGCGGCGTGTCCGCGATCCCGTTCCTCGTCGAGCCGGACGGTCACGCGCTGACCGAGATCGCCGCCCTGATCGACGCGGGCAAAGTGCAGGTCGAGGTCGAGCAGGTGTTCCTGTTCAGCGAGATCGCCGCGGCGCACCAGCGCCAGGAAAGCGGCCGCGCGCAGGGCAAACTGGTGGTCCGCGTCGCCCCTTGACAGTCAACGTCAAGTACTTGACACTGGGCGTCAAGGAGGCGGGTGATGACCGAGACCGGACCACTGGCTCAGCAGCTGATGTCGATCATGGCGAGCAGACTGCTGGATCCCTTGGAGATCCTTTTGGCCGAAGATCCGCTCGCGGGATCGAGCATCGGCACTGACCCGGTCTCGGATCTGCGGGAACGATGCGAGCAGGCCGCCGAGTCATGGGCGGCCCGCTTGCTCGGCCCGCAAGGCAACTACGCGGTCGCGAGCATCATCGGCGCCCTGTACCCGGGCGACGACGCGTTCGATCCACCCGCGGACTGGTGGCGAACCCCACTCGGGCAGGTTGTTCTGCTCCAGATGGGTTTCCCCGGCCGCGAGGCGGTGTCGTACTCGCTCGCGGGCGCGATGTTGGGCGTCACCAGGCAAGGCGTGCACGACCTGGTGACCCGCAACAAGCTCGCCCGCCATCCCGACGGGGGCGTCACCGTGACGTCCATCCGTGAACGGATCCAGCTGAGGGGACAACGCAAATGAGAGACCTGTTGTTGCTGCACGGCGCGGGCGACAGTCCAGCGGCATGGGATGAGTTCATCCCGCTGATGCCCGATTTTCGTTGCGTGGCACCAGATTTGACCGGCCTGACGACTTGGGAGGCGATGCTCGACCACCTCGAAAGTCTCGACCTGGACAACCCGGCCATCGTCGGGCACTCGCTCGGCGGAGCGTTGGGCATCAAATGGGCCCACCGCCATCCCGAGTGCCCGGGCGTGGTCAACCTGGACTGGCACGGCCATCCATCGACCTACCCCGGCCTGACCGACGCCGAAGTCGGCAGTTGGAAGGCCAAGCTCAAGGAAGTCTTCGATGAGATGGCCAAGCAGATGCCGCCAGAGCACGCCGCGTTGCGCGCCTTGATCGACAACGACTCGGTCCACGACCTCTACGACGGCCTGACCGCCAGGCACCTCGCGGTCGTCGCCAATCAACTCACAGCAGCACAGGAGCCATTTGCCGACTACTACAACGCCATGCGCGAGGGCATCATCGCCGACCTGTCCGGTCACCAGGTCGTCCGATTCGAGGGATCACACGCCATGCAGCGGCAACACCCGCAGCAGCTGGCTAGCCTGTCCGCTCGTTTTCTGTTGGAAGGTTGAGTCTCGGCAGCATCGCCTCAATCTCTTCTCGTTGTGGCTCAAGCCATGGCGGTAGCTTCAAGGCCCGTCCGAGCTCGAGCAACGGCTCGTCGATCGCGAAACCCGGCTGGTCGGTTGCCACCTCGAGCAAGGTTCCGCCTGGTTCCCTGAAATAGATCGACCTGAAGTACTGACGGTCCAAAATGGATGTCACATTCACGCCTCGGTCGACCAGTTCCTCACGCCATTCCACCTGAGTGTGCTCGTCCGGCGCGCGCCACGCGACGTGGTGCACGGTGCCGACCGCGACCACACCCGGCGGAGCTTCCGGCGTGACAAGGACGTCCACCAGTTCACCGGCACCGCCCGCACCCGCGGCGAACCGGAACCTGTTGCTGTCCTCACCCACCTGGTGCAGACCGAGGTCGTCGACCAGCATGCCGGCCGTCGCCTCCGCTTGGTCCACCGACAAGGTCACCGAGTGCAGGCCACGGATGGCGTGCTCAGGCGGCACGAACCCGTGATCCCACGGCTCGCGCGGGTCGCCCTGAACATGCGCGACCAGCGCGATCGCCAACCCGTCTGGGTCCCGGAACGTCAGCGCTTCCTCTTCGTCCCTGCTGACGACCTGACCGACCTCGACGCCAAGGCAGGTCAAGTGCGACTTCCACCAGCCAATGGAAGCCGCGGGCACCGAGAAGGCCGTTGTGGTGGCCTGCCCGTTGCCTTGCCTGCCGACCGGGGCCTCGCGCCACGGGAAGAACGTCAGCAGCGAGCCCGGCCGGCCGGCGCTGTCGCCGTAGTACAGGTGATAAGTGCCTGGGTCGTCGAAATTGACCGTGGTCTTGACCAGGCGAAGGCCGAGGGTTCTCAGGTAGAAGTCGACATTGCGCTGCGGGTCACCGGCGATCGCGGTGACGTGGTGCAGTCCGCTTGTCGCGACGGACATGGGTCGCTCCTCTCGCCGCGCCCCATTGTCCGCTCAGGCCGCTGGTTTCACCTCCTAGGAATGCTCAGCGTGCCAACGATCTTGACTGTGCCTGGTTTGCTTTCGCCCGCGTACCGCAGATCCGCACTGTCCACCACCAGCGCCAGGTGATGCCCGGCGCGCACGTCCCACGAGATCGACTCTAGCGGGAAATCGATGGTCGCCGTCTTCGTTCCCCTGATCGTGTAGGGGGTGTGTGTGATCAGTGATCCGAAGCCCACCGGGTTCACGTCATAGAGGTACGCCATCAATGTCGTGTCCTCGTTGGTCGAGGTCACAGTCGCGGAGAGTCGTGGCTTGCCCACAACAGTTGCGCCATTCGGGTAGGCCGGCCCGTTCCACACGCCCGCGGGCACCGCACCGGGAACGAAGACACCCGTCGGAATCTTGAGGTATCCCTGCAACGCACCGCTCAACAACGGGATGCCACTGTTGGCGATGCTGTCGATGCCGGTCACGAAAGTCTTACTGCCCAACGAGATCTTGTCCGTCGCCGTCGCCGCGGCAGCCAAAGAGGGGTAACCGCGCCATGTTCCGGCGTTGGCCGACATCAACTGGACTGGCGGCGTCCGGTTGATGCCGTTGTCGGCTCCGTTGAGGTAGTGATCGAACCACTTCGTGACCGCGTTCCACACGTCGTTGGACAGCCCCACCGCGCCGAGCAGTTCCGAGGTCGCGTGGTCGCCGCCTTGCAACATCAGCCGTTTGGGCACCCGCAGCCGATCGTAGAAATCCACCGCCTGGTTCGGCGGGAAGATCGCGTCCTGCCACGAGTTCGCGATCAGGATCGCGGCACCGTTGGCATTGATCTTGTCCACCTTGGTGCTCGCCGATCGCGACGGCGCCAGCTGCCTGGCGTAGTCGATCTTTCCTTGCAGGAACTCCGCGGTGATCCGGCGAAGATCCGGCCCCGGCCTGCCCGCCACCTGCGCGACGGCGAGCAGCGCGCCTGCCGACAGTTGACTGACCGTGTGGTTGGGATAGAGCGAGGCCTCCAGGTCGGCCCAGGTGCTCATGGACGCGACCGCTTTGATCCGACTGTCATTCGCTGCCGCGAGCAGTCCGATGCCCGCTCCGTAGGAAATGCCGGCCACGCCGATCTTGCTCGGATCGGCAGGGGTGTTGGCCAACGCCCAGTCGATCACCCGGCTGACGTCGTTGACGGTGTCCGGGCCTGCCACATCGATCTCGCCGCCGGAGTCGTAGAACCCACGGCTGGTGTAACTGATGACGACGTCACCGCTCTCGGCCGCGAGTTTGCGGGCCGCGCCGACGTATTCGAGGTTGGGCGCTCCCCAGCTGGCAGGCATGACGAGCAGGGGGAACGGGCCGTCGCCACGCCCGGTCGGGGTCACCACGAATCCGCGCATCGGCGTGCCGTTATGGCCAGGAATTGCCTGATAGGAAATGTCGGCGCCGAATGCGGTCGCGGCGCCGGACGCGGGGGCGAACAAGGCGCCGGCCGCGGCCACGGTAGTCAGCAGGGTCAACATCCGTGAGCTGCGCATATACCCTCCATTGGGTGTCGCGTAACCAGCACAACGCGCGAGCCACCCATGGGGTTACGCATCAGTAACTTACTGGACGTATGTTTCACCCCTGCCTTGAGCTATCAGGGCCTGAGGGCACAATGCACGGCGTGACTTTGTCGATAGACCAGCGGATCGCCGAGGAGCTGGGCGTCCGCGAGCACCAGGTGAAGGCCGCGGTCGACCTGCTCGACGGCGGCGCGACCGTGCCGTTCATCGCCCGGTACCGCAAGGAGGTGACCGGCACGCTCGACGACGCGCAGCTGCGTACGCTCGAAGAGCGGCTGCGTTACCTGCGAGAGCTCGAAGAGCGGCGGGTGGCGATCCTGGAATCGGTGCGATCGCAAGGGAAACTCACCGACGAGCTCGAGCAGCAGATCCGCACCGCGGACTCGAAGGCCCGGCTCGAGGACATCTACCTGCCGTACAAGCCCAAGCGGCGGACCAAGGCCCAGATCGCCCGCGAGGCTGGTCTGGAACCACTCGCCGACCAGCTGCTCGCCGACCCCACGCTGGACCCGCAGGCCACCGCGGCCGGGTTCGTCGACGCCGAGAAGAACGTCGCGGACGCGGCAGCCGCATTGGAGGGCGCCCGGTCCATCCTGGTCGAGCGCTTCGGCGAGGACGCCGACCTGATCGGTGAGCTGCGTGAACAAATGTGGTCACGTGGCCGTCTCGCGGCAAAGGTGCGCGAAGGCAAGGAAGAGGAGGGCGCGAAGTTCTCCGACTACTTCGACTTCGCCGAGCCGCTCACCAAGCTGCCGTCGCACCGCATCCTGGCGATGTTCCGCGGTGAGAAGGAGGAGATCCTCGATCTCAACCTCAACCCGGAGCCCGACGACGAGCCGGCGACCGGGCCGAGCGACTACGAGATCCGCATCGCCGCCAAGTTCGGCATCGACGACCAGGGCCGTCCGGCCGACAAGTGGCTCGGTGACACGGTCCGTTGGGCGTGGCGCACCAGGATTCTCGTGCACCTCGGCATCGACCTGCGGATGCGGCTGCGCAACGCGGCCGAGGAGGAAGCCGTCCGCGTGTTCGCCGCGAACCTGCGTGACCTCCTGCTGGCTGCGCCTGCCGGAACCCGCGCGACCATGGGCCTCGACCCCGGTTTCCGTACCGGCGTGAAGGTCGCGGTCGTCGACGGCACGGGCAAGGTCGTCGCCACCGACACGATCTACCCGCACGAGCCGAGGCGCGCCTGGGACGAGTCGATCCACAAGCTCGCCTTCCTGTGCAAGCAGCACAAGGTCGAACTGATCGCGATCGGCAACGGCACCGCGTCCCGTGAGACCGACAAGCTCGCCGGTGACCTGCTCAAGGCGCACCCGGACCTGCGGTTGACCAAGGTGATGGTGTCCGAGGCCGGTGCGTCGGTGTACTCCGCTTCGGCGTACGCCTCCGCCGAACTGCCCGGGCTCGACGTTTCCTTGCGTGGCGCGGTGTCCATCGCGCGCCGGCTGCAGGACCCGTTGGCGGAGCTGGTGAAGATCGACCCGAAGTCGATCGGTGTCGGCCAGTACCAGCACGACCTGTCCGAAGGAAAGCTGTCACGGTCGTTGGACGCGGTCGTCGAAGACTGTGTGAACGCGGTCGGCGTCGACGTCAACACCGCTTCCGCGCCGCTGCTGACCCGCGTGTCGGGTATCGGCGAGGGCCTGGCCGAGAACATCGTGTTGCACCGCAACACCAACGGGCCGTTCCGCTCGCGCACCGCGTTGAAGGAAGTGCCTCGCTTGGGCCCCAAGGCTTTCGAGCAGTGCGCGGGCTTCCTGCGGATCCCCGACGGCGACGACCCGCTGGACGCTTCCAGCGTGCACCCGGAGTCCTACCCGGTCGTCCGGCGGATCCTGAACGCCACCAAGACCGACGTGCGGTCGCTGATCGGCAGCCCGACGCTGCGCAAGCTGCAGCCGCAGGACTTCGTGGACGAGAAATTCGGTCTGCCCACGGTCACCGACATCCTGGCCGAGCTGGACAAGCCGGGCCGTGACCCTCGCCCGGCGTTCAAGACCGCGACCTTCGCCGACGGCGTCGAGAAGATCTCCGACCTCAAGCCGGGGATGACGCTGGAAGGCGTGGTCACGAACGTGGCCGCGTTCGGCGCGTTCGTGGACATCGGCGTGCACCAGGACGGTCTCGTGCACGTGTCCGCGATGTCCCGCAACTTCGTCAAGGACCCGCGTGACGTGGTCAAACCCGGTGACATCGTCAAGGTGAAGGTGCTGGAGGTCGACATCCCGCGCAAGCGGATCGGCCTGACGCTCCGGCTGGACGACGAACCCGGCAAGCCCGCTCAGCAGCAAGGCGGTGGCCGTCGGGACAACGGCGGCCGTCCGCAACGCGGTGGTCAGCGCGGCGGCGGCCAGCAGCGGCGCAACGAGCCACCGGCGAGCGGTTCGATGGCTGATGCCCTGCGGCGTGCGGGTTTCGGGAAGTAGTCAGGGTTTTCCAGCGATGAGGTCGGCGAGGAACTCCCGATAGGGCTCCTTCATCGGGAGTTCCCGCTCCTCACGCACTCGACGGCGGGTCGCGGTCACCACCATCGCCCGCTTCGGGTCATATCCCGGGCGTTCGTAGGTCTCCCACCACAAGCCGACACCTCGGCGCTGCCACGTGGGGACCTCGTTGAAGTTCACGCCGTGCCGGAAGAGCATTTCGTTCTTGGCCGAGGCATTCGCGCCTTCCAAGGCTTTTGTGGCTTCTTGCCTGCTTCGGCCGTCTTTGCGCAATGTCCAATAGCACCAGCCGTTCAACGCGGAACGAGCCGCGTCGGCCTGCCGCCAGGAGAAGTAGTCGATCACGTCGACCGGGCCGGTTCCGATCCAGACCCGGCTGTCGAAATGCGCCGGTTCGCCGACGGCGTGGGTGAAGGCGGCGGCGGTGACACTGGCCGACAACGACACCAGTTTCTCAACGCCACGGCCGAAGATCTGCGACTCCGGGTCCAACAGCACCGAGATCTCGTCGCTCTCGGTGTACGCGTACCGGCCGCCGAACTCGACCAGCAACGCCTTGGCTGCCTCCGTCATCAGCTGCGAGAAACGTAAGTCGAACGGCTTGTCGTACCGCTGTTCGGTGAACCGCGAGAAGCTGCGGCCATCCACCCGCAAGATGGCCCATGCTCCCGGTGGCACGGTCATCGAGTGGAACCACTCCCGCGCCCGCTGGCCGGCTTCGAACTCCTCGCCGTGCACTCCCCGCCCCTTTGTCACCGCTTTGACACTGTGCGTGACACTAGCGGTATCGACCGTGGTCAGCCCGACTAGGTCGTGCCACGGATCTGCAGCTCGTCACGGCCGCCGCCGCGGTGTTCGTGGACACCGGTGTTGAGCTGGTCGAGCAGCAGCCTCGCGGCCAGCGAGCCGTCGGCGGCGTGATCGTGGCTGACCGCCGTGATCTCCGGGTACACCGTCCGGCACACCGGAGCGTCGTCCCACGCGATCACTGCGAGGTCCGTGGGGATGCGCTTGTTGAGAACCGCCGCGTGGGCCACGACCTTCGCCGCTGCCATGGGGTCCTCGTAGATCACCGCCGTGACATCTTTCAAGTCCCGGGTGGCAGCCAAGGCTTCGTCCGGGCCTGCGGCGATGTGACTGATCTTGGTGTGTCCTCGCTGCGTGAGGTGCTCGGTCACCTGACGGCACTTGCCAGCCGTGTCGGGCAAAACGGCTGACATGTCCGGATGACTGGCACCGATTAGGACAGTCGGCACGCTCAGCTTGTGCAGCAACGCGATCCGCGGGTCGTTCGGGGACGGGTCGATCAGCAGCATGCCGTCCACCCGGCCGGACGCCCACCAGTCCTGATAAGTCTCTTCGGCGTCCTTGGCGATCGCGAGCTGCAGGACGACACCGTCGTGGGCGAGCTCGCGTTCGATCCCTTCGACAGTCGGCCACGGCACCTCTCCGGCCACCACCAGCCCGATGACACCGACCCGCTCGCTCGACAAGGCCAACGCGGCTATGTTGGCTCGCCAGCCCAGCGCGTGCGCGATCCGTGACACGCGCTCCCTGGTCTCCTCGGACACGCCAGGACGGCCGTTGAGCGCGTAGGACACCGCCGCCTTGGACAGTCCAGCGCGCCGGGCGATGTCGCCGATGGTTGGTCGCTTCATGTCCGCCTCCGCAAGTTCGCCCATCCGAGGGATACCCAGCCAAGACCCGCAGCTCAAACCCCAATCCGAAATGACTGTTCCGCCAACCGCCCGCCCCAGACTGTCGGTACCTCCCGCGATGCTGTCGCCGCACTGGGTTCACCAGGAACCCACCGAGCACACCACCCGAGGAGACACCATGGGAATCGTGGACTGCAGCGCCGACGTCCAGGCCAACGGCCGCAAGTACACCGTCCGCGCGGCCACCCTGCCCGCGAACGGCGACCAGGACGAATCCGTCGAAGTCGCCTTGTCCGGCCTCGATTCGGCAGGCGCGGCAACCGAATGCGGGTCGTTCAAGCTGCCTGCCGACAGCCTCAACGTCGTCGGCAAACTGATCAGCCAGGTGCTCTCCGGACTGTCCACATTGAGCGGACGGTCCACCGCGAGCCCGGCCAACGCCCAAGCACCGTGGACGAAGGAGCAGGACGAGGAACTGCGACACGTACAGCGCGCACGCCTTCCGCCGGATCCTCGCCGATCACTTCGGCCGCACGACCGGATCAATCCGCGCCCGATTGCTCCGAATCGGCTGCGATCCGGACGCACCCGGCCACGCCTACGTCCCGCTGCCCGGCGAGTCGTGATGCCGTTGCACCCATCCCGCCCGCCCCCGCGCACACCGTGATCCCCGCCCCTCGTGAGCCCGCACCCTCACGTGGCCCAAATCCCCTTCCTGGGAGCGGCCTTCGCAACCAACTCCGAACCCCCACACCACTCGTGCCCTCATCAGAGCCAGGCCCACCACGCCGGAGGCACATAGAAGCAACGACATCAACCACCCGCGATCGCGCCACCGCACAAACCCACACAGCTCACGTCCGTCCGCAACCCATTCCCAGGAGGTGCCTTCCCAACCAAACCAAACCACCCGCCGTACCGCCCACAGCGCAGGTCCCCGCCACTCAATTCCTGGAGGCGCCTATCCGGCCACTACCGACCACAACCGCGGCACCCATACCCACAACCGTCCGCTTGAAGGAGCTGCCTTTCGACCAACACTGACCCACCAGCCCGTGTCCCCCGCAAGAATCGCCTTCCCACCCCGCGCGGCCGCGCACCCACATAGCTCGTGTCCTTACCCATGCCTTCTGGGAAGCGCCTTCCGACCACCATCGAATCCACAACCGCAGCCCGGTAACTCACGTCCCCACTTTGCTGGAGCCAGCCATGAGAGGAGTCCCGCCACGAAACCAGACTTTGTCTCCACCGAGCCCGACCGGCCGGCCGCGACGATCTCGCCCGCGTCGAATGATCAGCTGACCAGCCCAAACAGGGCAGGTGGCGCATCGTGAGAGGTTTTCAGTTCCACCCGATCACCTGCGGAGGTTGCTATTTCACCTTATGAATTATCGCCTGGTTGCGCATTCACTTTCCATGCTGGCTAAGCTGCACCCCGCCCAGCTGCTGGAGAAGGCGACGACACTGTGAAATTCGGCGTGCTCGGCCCGCTGACCGTGGCGGGTCCGGAGGGGGAGGTTCGATTACGCGGTGAGCATCAGCGTGCGCTGCTGGCCATGCTGCTGTTCCACGCGAACCGTCCCGTGACGACCGACTTGCTTGTCGGCGCGTTGTGGCCGGAGCTGCCGCCGAAGTCGTACGCGTCCAATCTGCATACGTATGTGTCGCGGTTGCGGGTCCGCCTTCCCGGTGTCCGGATCGACCTGGCCGGCCGTGGGTACCGGCTGCAGGTCGCCACCGAGGACGTGGATCTCCTGGTGTTCCGGGAGGCCGCGGCCGCTGGACGGAGTGCGGCGCGAGCCGGTCAGCCGGAGAAGGCGGCCACCTTCTTCCGCAAGGCGTTGGCGCAGTGGCGCGGTCATCCGTTGACCGACATGCATGTGCCGGTGCTCGACGCCGAGCTCGGCAGGCTCGAGTCCGAGCGGATGGCGGTGTTCGAGGACTGCGTGGACGCCGAACTGGCGGCGGGCCGGCATGCGGAGGTGGCGGCCGAGTTACAGGCGGCGTTGGCGGAGAACCCGTTGCGGGAACGCCTGGCCGGTCAGCTGATGCTGGCGTTGCAGCACTCGGGGCGGCAGGCCGAAGCACTTGAGGTGTACCGGAATACTCGGGCCACGCTCATTGACGAGCTTGGTGTCGAGCCGGGAACCGCTTTGCGGCGGCTGCACACGTCGATGTTGCAAGGGGACGGTGACGACGCGCCGCTGCCGCGGCCGACATGGCCGATCTGTCAGCTGCCCGCCGTTGCTGCGGACTTCTCTGGGCGGGAGCAGCAGCTGGCCGAGGTGACCGGCCTGCTCAACCCGGGCGGTCACGGTGTGCCGGTGGTGGTGCTCAGCGGCGAACCGGGTGCGGGCAAGACCAGTCTGTCGATCGGCGCGGCGCACCAGGTGCGGTCGGTGTTCCCGGACGGACAGCTGTTCGTGCCACTGTCCGGAGTGGACTCTCCGAGGGACACCGGCGCGGTGCTGGCGGACCTGTTGCGTGGCCTCGGCGTCAGCGGTCCGGCGATCCCGGACGACCTGCAGGCCAGGGCGGCGACGTATCGGGGGATGCTGACCGACCGCAAGGTCCTGGTGGTGCTGGACGACGCGGCCGATCCGGCACAGGTGCGGCCGTTGCTGCCGGGTACGCCGGGTTGCGCGGTGCTGATCACCAGCCGCAAGCGGCTGAGTGGTCTCGCCGGGGCGAGCCGGCTCACGGTCGGGCCGTTGACCGGTGACGAGGCGCTCCGCTTGCTGGAACGACTTGTCGGGCGGGCAAGGGTTTCCGCCGAGCGGGCGGATGCGGTGCGAATCGCCGACGCGTGCGGGAATCTGCCGTTGGCGTTGCGCATCGCCGGGACGAGGCTGGCGCTGCGGCCGAACCTTCGGCTGGGGTTGCTGGCCGATCGGCTGGAGGACGAGGGAAGGAGGCTGGACGAGCTCGAAGTCAGCGATCTTCAGGTACGGGCGAGCCTGACGCTCAGCTATGCCGCGCTGGAGAAGACGTCACAGGTCGCGTTGCGACGGCTTGGTCTGATCAACACGGTCGACCTGCCGGAGTGGCGGATCACGACGTTGCTCGACACCCATCCTGCCGAAGGTGTTGTCGAGGACCTGGTCGAATCCGGATTGCTGGAGCCGACCGGTACCGACGAGACCGGCGAGCCGCGCTACCGGTTGCATGACTTGGTGCGGGTGTTCGCGCTCGAGCGGGCACGGATGGAGGACAGCGCACGGGAGCGGTACACGGGTGCGCGGACGATCATCGACGCGATCATCGGCATCGCGGACGTCGCGGCGCGCAAGCTGCCATGGACCATTCCCTTGCCACGGCTGCACGGTCCAATTCCGACGCAGCCATTGGTACCTGAGTTGGTCGAGCGGCTCACTGCCAACCCCGCGGCATGGTTTGCCGCGGAGCGGGCGAACCTGCTCAACGGCATCCCGAAGATGACCGCGCTCGGCTGGCACACCGACTCGATCCTGTTGATGGACCGGCTTTCGGTGTACCTGTGGGCCGAGGGGTTGTACGCGGACATGCGCGTGGCGTACCAGAGCATCGCCGACGCTGCGGACAAACAGAATCCACGGGTCGCCGCCCGCGCGAGGTCAGTACTCGCGTTGCTGTGGCATGCCCGCGGGCAGTACGAGAAAGCGGTGGACGAGTACCGGACCTGCGCGGTCGAACTGGCCGAGTTGGGCGAGGACGAAGCGCTGGCGTGGGTGCGCACCAACTTGGCGGCGTGTCTGATAGCGGTCGGCAAGTCGGACGAGTCGATCGAGCTGACCACGGCGGCCTGGCAGGAACTGCGCGATGACCCGTTCGCCGGTGGTTCCGTGCTGCGTACTCAGATCGCGGCGCTCAACCGGTTGGGGCGCACCGAGGAATCCGCGGGGTTCGAGGCCGAGGCACTCGATTTGGCCAAGAGCTTCGGCGAGCCAAGGCAACTGGCGATGGCGTTGCACGACAAGGCCTGGGGTTGCGTGCTGGGCGAAGGGAATCTGGAGAAAGCGCACGAACTCGCCCAAGAGGCCATCGCGTTGCTGCGGTCGGTCGGTTCACGGTCATCGCTTGCCAAGGCGTTGCGCACGATGGGCGCCGTGCTGGCCGGCTTGGGAAAGCGTGAGGAATCCGTGCGAGCGTTCCGGGAAGCTCGTGACATCGCCCGCGAACTCACTGAGCGGCCAAGGGAACTGTCCTGCACCAGGGCCATCGCGGCGGCTTGGATCGGTGACGGCCGTGCCGGTGAGGCGATCACCGTGCTCAGCGAATGCCTTGAGACATATCGCGAAATGGGCAGTACGTCGGCGACCACGATCACGCTGAACCTGTTGGCCGCCGCCTACGACTCACAGAATGACGTTGTCGCGGCCAAGGAAGCCCGCGCCGAAGCCGAGCGACTTGGCGACCCCCGGGACACCAACACCGCGATTCTGTTGAAACTGCTGCTGAATCTCACTTTTGCGACACCTTAGGGCCGGACGCACCCCTAGCCCGTCCGACCCTCCCCCGGTGTCTTTCCATCAGGCCTGCTGCTTGAGCGCCTTGGCGTAGCGGCCGTTCGGCGACAGCCACATCAGCGGAATGCACGCGACCGCGCCGAGAGCCGCGACCCAGCTGCTGATGGACATGATCGTGGTGGCGGCTTCGGAGTCGAGGCCGACGATGCCGCCGAACAGGAGCGTGAAGGCCGCGGCGATCGTGGCCAGCACACGCACCGCGGTGGACGCCTTGCCCATCAGCAGGCCGAACAGCAGCAACAGGGCGCCCGGCACGATCAGCAGATACGCCCGGACCTCGAGAGTCCCCTGCGCGACCGTGGTCGCGGCTTCCAGGAACGAGCCGCCCTCGGCCAGGATCGCCTCAACGCTCTCCCCCGTCACGATCGACACTGCCTTGGCGCCGATCTCCCTGGCCAGCTCGACACCACCGGCCAGCGTGATCACGCCATAGGCCACAGCGGACAGTCCCGCAAGGACCGTCACGACCAGCGCGGCCCACAGAGTCCCCGGCTTGGTCGGCGCGGCGGCCATCGGGTACCCAGCGTGCTGACCGGTGGGAGTAGTCGGATAAGTGCTCACGTTCCTCAGTGCTCCTTGATCTGCGGGAGTGGGTGACAAATGTCGGGGTCACCCAGGCGCAGCACATTAAGAACACCGGCCACACGGAACGAACACCGCCGTTGCACAGTTATTGCAGTCCGGTCAACGCTCCTGGCCCGCGATCAGCTCACACGGCACGGACATCACGATCACGGTCGGCCCGCCGATCGGACTGCTCACCACCAGTGTGCCGTCGAACGCGGAGAGGCGCCGCTCGATTCCACGCAATCCTGTGCCACCGCTCGCGTCTGCGCCACCGCGACCGTCGTCGCCGATGAGCATCGTCAGCTTGCCGTCGTCGTAGGTCAGCCGGATCCAGGCTTTGCTCGCAGACGCGTGCTTGGCAATATTGGTCAGTGTTTCCGCGACCGCGAAGTACGCGGCCGACTCGACAGGCGCGGACAACCGTCCCGGAATGTCGATCTCCACATCGGTTTTCATCGGATTGGCCAACACAAGCGCTTGGATCGCGCCGTCCAGTCCCCGGTCGGCGAGAACCGGCGGGTGGATTCCGCGCACGAGGTCACGCAACTCCGCCAATGCCTGTGAACTCGCTGCCCGGGCTTCGGCGAGCAGTTCCCGAGCCGCCGCCGGATCGCGAGCCACCGTTTCCTCAGCCATACCAAGGCTCATACCGAGCGCCACCAAACGGGCCTGCGCGCCGTCGTGCAGATCGCGCTCGATTCGCCTGAGTTCAGCGGCTTGCGTATCGACGGTGTCAGCACGTGACACGGTCAGTTGCTGAACGCGGTTGGCCAACCGTGCTGCCTCAGTGGGTGCAAGCAATGACGCGGTCAACCATGCCTGTGCCCGCATCAGGTACGGCGAGGCGAAGTACCAGATAGCCACATACATCACGCCAACCGGGACACCGACGAAGATCGCCGATGCGGTGGAGTTCACCGAAAGGAAGCCCATCAGGTTGACGTCGGCGTCGGCGGGCAGCGCCCACCACCACGTCGCCAGCGTGATGTGCCCGATCCCACCGACCAGCAGGGCGAAGTTCGTGATCGCCAGCGCCGAACCCGCGGCCATCTCAACGAACAACCACGCGACGTCACGCCAAGTCGCCGGATCACCGATGATGGCGAACACCCGCCGGTACATGCCGTGCCCGGGGACGCGGGCACGGTACGGCCGCTCGATTTCCGTACCGAGGACCCATCCGGCCTGCTTGCGGTGCAGGTTGGTGAACGCCCGCAGCACCGCGACCACGCCAAGGACCAGCGGGAAGCCGATCCAGATGAAGGTCAGCCCGATCGAGGTGAGCAGGAGGGCCAGCAGCACGTACAGCGGGGGCATCATGCCGATCAACGCCAGACTCCAGCCGAGGAGCTGAAGCCTGGTGGGCGCCGGACGTGGTGAACTCATACGTCCATTCTGGTACGCGGACGGCCGCTAGCCAGTGGACTTAGCCCTACTCATTCGAGGGGCGTTACCACCGCCAGGACCGCACCGAGATCGACCTGCTGACCTGCGGCAACCGGCAGCGAACTGAGGGTGCCCGCGGCCGGAGCGGTGATCTTGTGCTCCATTTTCATGGCCTCGAGCCACAGCAACGGCTGCCCCTGTTCGACCTGGTCACCGGCGGAAACCGCGACCCGGACCACAGTCCCCGGCATGGGTGCCAGCAGAGAGCCCGGAGCTGCCTGGCTCGACGGATCGGTGAACCGCGGCACGGGCGTCAACGTGACCGGGCCCAAGGGAGAGTCGACGCAGACCACATCCGGATACACCGAGACCCGGAACGCACGCCGCACCCCTGCCAACTCCAGCACCACCGCATCCGGCTCGGCACTGAGCAGCCGCAGGTCCGAGTAGCCATCGGCAACCAGGCCAGCGCGAGTGTGCCGGTACGTGACCTCGACATCGCCGGAGGCGGTGCTGTACACCTTCCGCTGCGGCTGCGACGGCACATTCCGCCATCCGCTCGGCACATCCATGGAACGGCGCGCCGCGGCGTCCGCCAACGCGGCCGCGAGTGCACTGACCGCCTCGGCATCCTTGTCCGCAAGCGGCTCGGCGAGGACAGCGAGTCCGTGCCGGTCGAGGAACGCAGTGTCGGTGTTGCCTGCGAGAAACTCGGGATGCCGCAACACACGGACAAGCAAGTCCCGGTTGGTCGTCAGCCCATGAATCTCCGCCCGCGCCAGCGCCCCGGCCAACCCGAGCGCGGCCTCGTCGCGCGTGGGAGCGAACGAGATCACCTTGGCCAGCATCGGGTCATAGAAGACGCTGACCGCCGAACCGTCCTGCACCCCACTGTCCAACCGAAGCCCAGGTTCGCCCGGCACGGTGAATTCGGACGTCACGCCGGGCACAGCCAACCGATGCACCACACCGCTTTGCGGCCGCCAGTCCTGCGCGGGATCCTCGGCATACAGCCGAACCTCGATCGCATGCCCCCGCACCGGCGACAACCCAAAATTGTCAGACCCCTGCGGTAGCATTGAAATCAGGGGTTCCCCCTGGGGAATTGTTGTTGTGGAAGAGCTTGCGCCCGAGGCGTCCGACGCGAGCTGTCCAGAACTGTCAGACCCTTGCGGTAGCGTTGAACCAAGGGGGTCCCCCTGGCGAATTCCTGGTGCAGAAGCGGTCGTGCTCAGGTCGGTCTGGGACCGCGCCGCGTCAGACTCAGAACTGTCGGCCCCTTGCGGTAGCGTCGAATTCGGGGCTCCCTCGGCAGCAATTGCTGATGCGGAAGCGGCCGCGCTCACACCGGTCCGGGACTGCGCTGCGCGCGACCCCGAACTGTCAGACCCCTGCGGTAGCGTTGAATCAAGGGGGTCCCCCTGGCCAATTCCTGGTGCGGGGAAGGCTGCCGTTGGGGGTGCGATGGTGCGCAGGTGGGCGCCTTGGGCGATCAGGATTTGCAGGCGGACCAGGTCGGCTCCGGTCGTGCACTCGGTCACGGGGTGCTCGACTTGCAGGCGGGTGTTCATTTCCAGGAAGTAGAAGCGGCCTTGTTCGTCGGCGAGGAACTCGACCGTGCCGGCGCCGGTGTACGAGATCGCGCTGGCGGCGGCGCGGGCGGCGGCGAAGAGCCGGGCGCGCATTCCTGGTGTGCGTTCGACCAGTGGGGATGGCGCTTCTTCAATCACTTTCTGGTGCCTGCGCTGGATTGAGCATTCGCGTTCGCCGACTGGCCAGATCTCTCCGTGTTGGTCGGCCATGATCTGGACTTCGATGTGGCGCCCTGTTTCCAGGTATGGCTCGCAGAACACCGTTGGGTCGCCGAATGCGGACACGGCTTCGGATCGGGCTGCTTCCAGCTCTCCAGGCAGGTCATCCAGCGCACGGACGATTCGCATGCCGCGTCCGCCGCCGCCTGCCGATGCTTTGATCAGCACCGGCAGGTCGGCCGCCGTCACGTTGTCCACTTCGGACAGAACTGGGACGCCCGCGGCCGCCATCAGTTCCTTGGCCGCGATCTTCGAGCCCATCTGGTCGATTGCTTCCGGCGATGGGCCGATCCAGGTCAGGCCCGCCGCGATCACTTCGCGGGCGAAGTCGGCGTTCTCCGACAGGAAGCCGTATCCCGGATGGATCGCGTCAGCGCCTGCTCTCAACGCCGCTTCGATGATCAGGGAACCGCGCAGGTATGTCTCCGCAGGCGAGTTGCCGGGCAGGCGCACCGCTGCGTCGGCCTCGTGCACGTGTGGCGCTGCGGCGTCCGCGTCCGAATAGACCGCGACGCAGCCGAGGCCGAGGGCCCGGCAGGTACGGAACACCCGCCGGGCGATCTCGCCCCGGTTGGCGACCAGAACACTCGTGATCATCGCTCTCACATCCGGAAGACGCCGAAGCCGTCCGCGCCGGCCACTGGCGTTGTGTGGATGGCGGACAGGCAAATCCCAAGGACCGTGCGGGTGTCGCGTGGATCGATCACGCCGTCGTCGTACAACCTGCCGGACAGGAACATCGGCAGTGACTCGGCCTCGATCTGCGCCTCGACCATCGCGCGCATGGCCGCGTCGTTGTCCTCGTTGTACTCCTCGCCACGGGCCAAGGTCGCCGCTCTTGCCACAATGGACAGTACGCCCGCGAGTTGCTGCGGGCCCATTACCGCTGACTTTGCGCTGGGCCAGGCGAACAGGAACCGGGGGTCGTACGCGCGGCCGCACATTCCGTAGTGCCCGGCGCCGTAGGACGCGCCCATCAGGATCGAGATGTGCGGCACCTTCGAGTTGGACACCGCGTTGATCATCATCGAGCCGTGCTTGATGATCCCGCCCTGCTCGAAGTCCTTGCCGACCATGTATCCCGTGGTGTTGTGCAGGAAGATCAACGGGGTGTCGGTCTGGTTGGCCAACTGGATGAACTGCGCCGCTTTCTGCGACTCCTCGCTGAACAGCACGCCCTGGGCGTTGGCCAGGATGCCGACGGGGTAACCGTGCACCGAGGCCCAGCCGGTCACCAGGCTGGCACCGTACAACGGTTTGAACTCGTCGAAGTCCGAACCGTCCACCACTCGGGCGATGACGTCACGCGGGTCGAAGGGGATCTTGAGGTCGCCGGGCACAATGCCCAGCAGCTCTTCTTCATCGTGGCGAGGAGGGGTGAACGGACGAGGCGTCGCGCCGCGCTTCTTCCAGTTCAGGCGCGCCACGATTCGCCGGCCGATGCGGATCGCGTCCTGTTCGTCAACGGCGAAGTAGTCGGCGAGACCGGACTTGCGCGCGTGCATCTCCGCGCCGCCGAGGGACTCGTCGTCCGATTCCTCACCGGTGGCCATCTTCACCAGCGGCGGGCCGCCGAGGAAGACCTTGGATTGGCCCTTCACCATCACGACGTGGTCGGACATGCCCGGCACGTACGCGCCACCGGCCGTGGCGTTGCCGAACACCAAGGCGATCGTGGGGATACCTGCCGCCGAAAGCCTGGTGAGGTCACGGAACAACCGGCCGCCTGGGATGAAGATCTCCTTCTGCGACGGCAGATCCGCACCACCCGACTCACCGAGGTTGATCAGCGGTAGCCGATTCTCCAACGCGATGTCCATGGCACGGAACGTCTTCTTGACCGTCCACGGGTTGCTCGACCCGCCGCGCACGGTCGGGTCACTCGCCATGATCATGCATTCGACGCCCTCGACCACGCCAATCCCGGTGACGACGCTCGCGCCAACGGTGTAGTCGCTGCCCCACGCGGCGAGCGGGGACAGCTCGAGAAATGGCGAGTCCGGGTCGACGAGCAGCTCGATTCGTTCCCTGGCAAGGAGTTTGCCGCGTTTGCGGTGCCGGTCGACGTACTTCTGCCCACCGCCCGCGATCGCCTTGGCGTACTCGGCGTCCAGTTCGGCGAGCTTGCCGAGCATCGAGTCACGGTTCGCCGCGTACTCCGCCGACGCCGTGTCCAGTGTGGACGGCAACGTCGTCACAGCAGTACCTCCGGGATGTCCATGTACCGCGCCCGCAACCATTCGCCGAGCGCCTTGGCCTGTGGGTCGAACCGGGCCTGCGAGGCGACACCGTCGCCGAGAATGCCCGTGACCACGAAGTTCACCGCTTTCAGATTGCCGAACACGTGCCGGGTCACCGGCAGCGAAGCGGTTTCCGGCAGGAGCCTGCGGAACTCGTCGACCGTGAGCGCGTGCACCAGCCAACGCCACGCCTCGTCGGTACGCACCCATACGCCGACGTTCGCATCGCCACCTTTGTCGCCGCTCCGCGCGCCCGCGATCGTGCCCAGCGGAACCCGTTTCGTCGGCCCAGTCAGTGGTTCGGGCAAAGCGGGCTCGTCGACTTCGGCGAGCTCACGGGTCTCCGCCGCAGGCGGAATAGAGATCGGGTTGCCGTCCACAATGGCCACGTGCTCGACGAGCTTGGCGTCCACGTAACCAGGTTTGAACAGCCCGTACGGTGACGCGTCGCCAGGCGGCGCGGTGACGTGGAAGCCTGGGTAGCTGGCCAGAGCGATTTCGACGGCGGCGTTGGAGAATGCGCGCCCGACGACCTTCGGATCGGCGTCCTTGACGGCACATCGCAAAAGCGCGCTCGCCTCTTCCTCGCCCGCCGCGTCCGTGTGGTCCGTCCGGGCCAGCGTCCATTTGATCTCGGCCGGTGGCTTGGCGAACGTCAGCTGCTGCTTGACCAGTTCGGCCTTGGCTTCGATGTCCAGTCCGGTGAGGACGAAGACCATCTCGTTGCGGAAGCCGCCGAGGGTGTTCAGCGACACCTTCAACGAAGGTGGGGGCGGTTCGCCGCGGACACCGCTGATCCGCACCCGGTCGGTGTCCTCTTGGGACAGTTCGATCGTGTCGAAGCGAGCGGTGACGTCCGGCCCGGCGTATCGCGCGCCGGAGATCTCGTAAAGCAGTTGGGCCGTCACGGTCCCCACGGTCACAGCGCCACCAGTGCCGTCGTGCTTGGTGATCACGCTGCTGCCGTCGGCGTTGATCTCCGCGATCGGGAACCCGGGATGACGGATGTCGTGTTCCTGGAAGAACGAGTAGTTGCCGCCGGTGGCCTGGGCACCGCACTCGATCACGTGCCCGGCGGCCACGGCACCGGCCAGCTGGTCGTAATCCGTTGGCTGCCAGCCGAAAGCGGCGATCGCCGGGCCGACGATCACCGACGCGTCGGTCACCCGGCCGGTCACCACGACGTCGGCACCGGCCTTGAGGCACTCCGCGATGCCGAACGCGCCGAGATAAGCGTTGGCAGTCAACGGTTCGCCAAGCCCGAGCTCGGCCGCGCGACCGATCAGGTCGTCACCTTCGACATGCGCCACACGGACGTCCAGCCCGAGTTTCGCGGCCAGCTCGCGCAACGCGTCGGCCAGGCCGGAAGGGTTCAGCCCACCGGCATTCGCGACGATCTTCACGCCGCGTTCCACGGCCAGACCGAGGTTCTCCTCCATCTGCCGCAGGAACGTCTTGGCGTACCCGAGCTTGGCATCCTTCATCCGGTCGCGGCCGAGGATGAGCATGGTCAACTCGGCCAGGTAGTCGCCGGTGAGGACGTCGAGCGGCCCACCGGTGAGCATCTCGCGCACCGCGCCGAACCGGTCGCCATAGAACCCGGACGCGTTGCCGATCCTGATCGCCGACATACCGCCAGCATGCCAGCCGGCCCCAAAACAAGCAAGCGTGCTTGTTTTATTCGCCTGCCTGCACCAGGCCGTGCCGGTAGGCCAGCGCGACCAGCTGAGCACGGTCACGGGCGCCGAGTTTGGCCAGCGCACGGCTGATGTGGGTCTTGGTCGTGGCCGGGCTGATGACCAGCTCGCGGGTGATCTCCTCGTTGCTCAACCCGCGCGCGACCAGCGCCACGACCTCCCGTTCCCGGGCGGTGAGCTGGGCGAAGACGTCGTGGTTCACCGATCCGCCAGGCCTGGCCGAACGGGCGATCAACCGACGGGTGATCCCCGGCGACAGCAGTTCCTCGCCGCCGGCCACCACCCGGATGCCGTGCAGGAGCTGAGCCGGGTCGGTGTTCTTGAGCAGGAACCCGCTCGCCCCGGCCTGCAGGCCCGCGACCACGTAGTCGTCCTCGTCGAACGTGGTCAAGATCAGGATCCGGGTGTCCGCGAGCGAAGGATCCGCGGCGATCAGCCGGATGCCCTCGATGCCGTCGACGCCCGGCATCTGCACGTCCATCAGGACCACGTCAGGGCTGGTCGCGTGTGCGATCTCGGCGGCCGTGCCACCGTCGCTCGCCTCACCGACCACGGTCATGTCCGGTTCGCTGTCGACCAGCACCCGGAAGCCGCCGCGGACCAGCGCCTGGTCGTCGGCGATCAGAACCTTGATCATCACTGGTCCTTCCGGATCGGCAGTACACACCGGACTTCGAAGCCGCCCGTCGGCAACGGGCCCGCGGTCAGCGTGCCACCCAGTTTCCTCGCCCGTGCCCGCATTCCCTCGATCCCGTGACCGCCGCCCGGTACCGGAGCACCCGGCTTCCCGTCGTCGCGCACGATGATCTCCAAGGCTGCGCCGTAGACCAGTTCCAGCCAGACTTTCGTGGCGTTGGCGTGCCTGCGGACGTTGGTCAGCGACTCCTGAACGATCCGGTACGCCGCGAGGTCCACAGCCACCGGCACAGTGCGGTCCTCCCCGCGCGTCACCACCTCGACGTCGACTCCCGCCGTGTCGAGCAACTTGTCCACATTCGCCAGTCCACCAGTGGCGGTGCGCATGTCGGGTGATCGCATCGCGCTGAGCAGGACACGCACCTCGGCCAGGCCCTCGTCGCTGATCTGCTTGATGGTGTTGAGGGCTTCGGCAGCTTGGTCCGGCTTGCGCTGCATCACGTGCACCGCGACACCGGCCTGCACGCTGATCGCGGCCATCGTGTGACCGAAGACGTCGTGCAGCTCACGAGCGATCTCAAGGCGTTCCTCGGCCGCCTGCCTGCGGGTCTGGTCGGAACGGGCCTCCGCGATGCGCTCGGCACGCTCACGGGCTCCGGCCGCGAAGGCGCGATGGGAGAACACCGCCGCGCCGAGCGCGGTCGCGGCGGCCTCCAGCGGCACGGCGTTGAACACCTGGTCGCCGAGCCACTCTCCGTTCAGGGTCAAGCGCACCGCCAGAACCGTGACGGCTGCGGTGAACAGACCACCTGCCACGCCTGCCTTCCATCCTCGGTACGCGGCCAGCGTGTAACAGCCGATCAGCGGGGCGACGGTGATCAGACGGCCGTGATAGTCGAAGTGGAACCACGCCATAGTGACCAGGTTGACCACGACAAGACAGCTGGCCGGGAACGCCCGCCGGAACGCGACAGCGGCACCAGCCACCACCGCGAGCACGACGGCGCCCACATCCAGCGGACCCGATGGCCCCGGTGGTCCCACCTCCAGCAGGCTGGTGGCCAGGACCAGGGCGATCACCCCTGCCCCCAACGCGATATCGGCCGCTCGTGGCACGTGCTATCCCTTCACCGCAATCAGCGAACGCATTCCCTGCGCCGCGAACATCTTGCCTGTTCGCAGGTCGTAGACCCACGTGACCAGCGCGTATTCACCGGGCGGAAGCGTCGTCGAGAGGATCGCGGACCTTCCTGGCGTCATGGGCACGACACCGGTCGGACCGCCGGTGAACGGGTACGGCCCGACGCCCGTGAAGAACGCGTCCAGGTCCGCCAAGGTGGTGCCTGGCCGGACCGGCATCAGCATCGCTTCGTTGTGCTGGCGTGACAGGTTGACCACGCGCACCGGGCCCTCGATCACCCGAGGCGCCAAGAACTTCCCGTCGGTCAGGGTGATCTGTGTTGACACGCGAGGCATCGAGCCCGCATGCCCCGGCACCACCCGGACAGGACGTACTCGGCTGGCAAGGTCCGGTTTGCCGACGTCACGGAAGTCGACGAGGTAGTAGTCACCGGGCGTCACCCGCAAGGTGACTGAGGCCGGGACCGCGGCAACGGCGACTCCGCCCAGCATTTCGGCGTCCCGCAACACGTCCTTACCGCCTTCGACGGGGTCGTCACCCATCGCGCGCTCAAGATCATCGAGATACCGCCGCAAGGGCACTCGCGGTTGTACCAACCCGAGCCACGCACCTTCCGGATCGGACGACCTCACTCGGAACGTCACCGCACCTGCTCGTATCGCGCGCGGCGCCTCGAACCCAGCTGGCGTCACCGACACGTCCACGTTCTGGGGCTCGGACGCCTCAGCCGTCGGGGCGATCGCGAGCAGAAGACCAACAAGAACCAGTAATCGCTTCATGAGGACAACCCTGCCGATGCAGGCCCGGTCACCGCGTCAGCCCACGGACGACAACCCGCGTATACCGCCTGGGGATGACGCTACTGCGTGAGTTGTACGCCAAGTTGCCGTTGCGGGCCGATGTGCCGTGACGGCTTCCGAAGCACGATTTGATGGCATGAGACGACGCAGCTTCCTGATCCTCACCGCACTCGCAGCGGCGCTCACGCTCACCGGATGTGAAGGTGTGCAAGGCAATGCGGGTGCACTGGCGTTCACGAACCCGCTGCACATCCCGCCTGTCCTTGACCCGGCGCCCGGGCCGGACGGGGTCAAGCGGTTCGGATTGCGGCTGCAGGAAGGAACAGCCGAGCTGCTCCCGGGCAAACCCACCAGCACTTGGGGCATCAACGGCGACTACCTGGGCCCGACGTTGCGTGCCAAGCGCGGCGACCGGGTGGCGATGGCCGTGACCAACTCGCTCAACGAGGCCAGCACCCTGCACTGGCATGGCATGCGGCTGCCTGCGGCCATGGACGGCGGCCCGCACCAGATGATCCAGTCCGGACAGACCTGGAGTCCTGAATGGACAGTGGATCAGCCCGCGGCGACGACGTGGTACCACCCGCATCCGCACGGTCAGACCGCTCGGCACGTCTACCGTGGACTGGCTGGGATGTTCCTGATCGACGATGACGTCGCATTGCCCAGGACTTACGGCACGGACGACATTCCGTTGATCATCCAGGACAAGAAGTTCACTCCTGACGGTCGGCTCGATGAGAAGTCCGGCGGGACGTTCGGCATACTCGGCGACCAGATTCTGGTCAACGGGACGTATGACCCGTTCTTCCAAGTGACGAGTCAACGCGTCCGGTTCCGGGTGCTCAACGGATCGAACGCGCACGTCTACAACATCGGGTTCGCCGACGACCGCACGTTCCACGTCGTCGCCGGCGACGGTGGCCTGCTGGAGAAACCCGTCGCGGCCCAACGGTTCCGGATCAGCCCGGGTGAACGGGTCGAGTTCGTGGCCGGGTTCCAGCCGGGCGAGCAGGCGCTGCTGAAGAGCTTCGAAGGCGACTCGGACGTCGAAAGCGGCGACTTCGACCTGATCAAGTTCACGGCCGCTGGGCAACTCACACCGTCACCGGAACTGCCCACCAAGCTCGCCTCCCCCACACCAGCCAGTCAACCGACGAAAACCAGGACGTTCAAACTCGGCGGCTCGAACATCAACGGCCGCGACATGGACATGACCCGCGTCGACGAGGTCGTCGCCGCAGGCGCGCACGAGATCTGGGAGCTGAACAACACGACGTTCGCGCACAACTTCCACATCCACGAGGTGGCTTTCCGGGTGCTCGACATCGACGGCGAAGCGCCACCGGAGTACATGCGCGGGCCGAAGGACACGGTGTTCGTGCCGGGGAAGACGAAGGTCCGGCTCGCCGTCGAGTTCGGCAGGCACACCGACCCGAAGACGCCGTACATGTACCACTGCCACATCCTCAAGCACGAGGACCAAGGCATGATGGGCCAATTCGTGATCGTCAAGCCCGGCACCGAGGACAGTACGTCGCGCACGCTGCCCATGACCGGCCACGGCCATTAGGAAGGCTGACGCCCGGGACCTGGGAGTCCCGCGAAAGCCTGAGCGATATCCAGCCACTTGTCCGCATCCGGCCCGGTAGCCACCAAAGACGTGTCCGCGCGGTGGCGGCGTTGGGTGGCGACGAGGCACAGGTCCAGCGCTGGACCGGTGACGGACTGGGCCGCATCGGTCGGGCCCCAGGTCCACGTTGAACCGTCGGGGGCGGTCAACGCCACGTGGAACGGCTCCGCGGGCGGGGTGAGGTTGTGCACCTGGAATGCGAAGTCCCTGGTGCGCACCGAAATGTGGGCGACGTGCCGGAGTCGCATCGTGGGTGGGCGGGTGATGCCGAGGGTGTCCGCGACGTCCAGGCCGTGGGCCCAGGTTTCCATGATGCGGGCGGTGGCCATGGACATCGGGCTCATTGGTGGCCCGAACCACGGGAGCTTCACGCCTGCGGGCACGCCGCCCAACGCCGTCGCCAGGGCAACGCGCCCGGCACGCCAGCGAGTGAGCAACTCGGCGGGCGGGATCAGGGCGAGGGTCGCGGCACCTTCGTCGACGAAGCCGGTCGGGTTCTTCCATGCCTCCGTCACCACCTCCTGGAAGGCGGCGGCGTCGGTGGCGGCCAGGATGCTGGCGTCGTCGGTCCAGGTGAGATGGGCGATCTGGTGCGCGATGGTCCACCCGGACGCTGGGGTCATCGTTGCCCAGGCCTCCGAAGGCAGCGACGCCACCATCGCGTCGAGGGACTCGCCCTCGGCCAACAGGTCGTCAAGCACCTCGCGAAGTTCCGACATGCCGGTCACTCTAACCCTGTCCTGGTTGGACCAGCCCTGATTCGTAGGCGAGCACGATGGCCTGGGCACGGTCGCGCAGCCGGAGCTTCCCCAGGATGCGGCCCACATGTGTCTTCACCGTCTGCTCGGACAGCACGAACTCTCCGGCGATTTCCGCGTTCGACATGCCTCGGGCGATCAGGCGGAGCACTTCGACCTCGCGTTCGGTCAGCCGGGACAGCTCCGCGGGCCGTGCTCGTGGGGCGGGGTTGGCTTTGACGAGGTCGGCGATCAGGCGACGGGTCACGGCGGGTGCGAGCAGCGCGTCACCGGCGGCGACCACCCGTACGGCGTTGATCAGGTCGGCTGAGGGCGCGTCTTTCAGCAGGAACCCGCTGGCGCCCGCGCGTAACGCGTCGTAAACGTATTCGTCCAGGTGGAACGTGGTCAGGACCACCACTCGGTAAGGAGCCGGATCGGCCAGCAGCCGCCGGGTCGCTTCCAAACCGTCCATTGTGGGCATACGGATGTCCATCAGCACCACGTCCGGTGCGGCCGCAGGGATCGACGAGACAGCTTCGGCCCCGTCACCCGCCGTCCCGACAACCGTGATGTCCGGCTGCGCACCGAGCACAGCCGCGAAACTCTCCCTGACCATCGCCTGGTCGTCGACCACGAACACCTTGATCATCGGGGCAGCTTCGCCCATACCCGGAATCCCCCATCCGCACGACGTCCGGCCGCGCATTCACCGCCGACCAAACTCACCCGTTCCTTGATCCCCGCAAGCCCGTTGCCGTCAACGGCTTCCGAAAAGGGCGCAAATGGTCCATTCTCGACAGACAGCTCGATGCTGTCCTCCGCTGACCGCAGACACACCGAGATCGGTGTTCCCGGACTGTGCCTCATCGCGTTGCTCAACGACTCCTGCACGATCCGGTACGCCGCCAGCCCGACCATCGCGGGCACTCCGGGAACCGCAGACAGTTCAGCAGTGACCGAAGCACCGGAGGCAACGGCTGACTGCACCAGTTCAGGAATGTCGTCGATGGTGGGCTGTGGCAAGTGTTCCGCCTCGCTGTCATCCTCTCGCAGCACCCCGATCAGCCTGCGTGCGTCGGTCAACGCCTCACGCGCCGCGTCGCCCAAAGCAGAGAATTCCTCCTGGATTTCCGGTGTCACGCCGGAAAGGCGGTAGCGCGCGCTGTCGGTCCGTACCGCGATCATCGACAGGTGGTGCCCGATCACGTCATGCAGTTCCCGCGCGATCTTGGTGCGCTGCTGCAAATGCGACCGCTTTTGCCGTTCATACTCGGATTCCAGTCTCGTGTATCGGTTGTCGTTCAGGATGAACCCGGCGATGACCGCGCCGATCACGCCGGCGATCGGTCCGGCCATCATGTCGGCTCCGTATCCCACGGCGACGATCGGAGTCGCCAGCGCCATCGCGCCGAAAGCCAGCAGCGCAACACCCGCCATCCGCTCTTTCGGCGCCCGGGCGATGCCCAAAGCCACCACGGGCGCCAACGGAATCAGATGCGAGTCCAACGGCCAGTGGCGGGCATAACCGAGCGGATGGGGAAGCTCTTTGCTGTAGATCGCCGCGGCGATGGTCGCGGCAAAAGCAAGTCGCACCGCGGTCAACGGGAAATGCCGGGCAAGGACCACCGCGGCGAACTCCGGCGCGGCCACGAGAACACCGACCAGTGAATTGCCCGCGTTGGCCAGTGTGAATATAAGGAATGCGCTGATCGCCCACATCCCCATCACGCCGAGCACCAGCGCCCAGCCCAGCCACGTCGGCCCGCGCCACCAGCCGATCGGCGGGTCGAGTTCTCGATCACGTCCGGTCACAAACGCCCAGACAATCCCCATACCCCGACGCTAGCCAACTTCGCCCGTACCCGGATATCAGGGAAATACCCGTAGCTCCGCAGGGGTATGTGCAAGACACCGCCGTGGCGGGACGACGAACACCGAACCGGTCGACACGCTGAAACCATGAACGAGCGAATGACCCGGCTGATGGCCGGTTCCGCGTTGCTCTGGATGATCGTCGGCCTGAGTGTCGCGGTATACCTCGAGATCGTCTACGCGGGCACGGTCCACCAGACCTTCAGCGAGTACGTCCACACAGGTCAAGGTGCACGTCTCGCCGGTGTGGCGATGCTCGCGGTCGGTTTCTCGTCGCTGGCCGCGGCCGGTGCGCTGTGGTCGGCCGGTGGGCCGAAATCGGCGTACTGGCTGATCCTGGTGTGGGGCATCGGGCTGGCCGTACTGGCGATCTTCCCGCAGGAGCCGGCCGATCAGGCGCTGACCTGGCACGGAGCCATCCACCGATATGCCGCGCTGGCCGGGTTGATCACGTTGCCGTGGGCCGGTTTGTTGTTGTCACGCCAATGGCCGGTGTTGCGCCCTTTTTCGATCGCGAGCTTCGTCATGCTCGCGCTGTTCGTGGCGACATTCGTGGTCCCGGGATGGCGCGCCTACAGCGGTATCACCGAACGGTTCGTGCTCGGCGCCAATCTCGGCATCATCGGTGTGCTGATCAAACGGCTGTCCGCTGTTCCGGTCGCAGCTGTTCGAACAGGGCAGCCATCCTGAGCACGCCGAGGTCGTCGAACCGGCGTCCGGTGATCTGCAAGCCGATGGGCAGTCCGGCCGTGGTGTACCCGCAGTTGATCGACAGCGAGGGCTGCCCGGACATGTTGAACGGCACGGTGAACCCGATGTGCTCGAACGGCTTGGCCGGGTCGTTCACCGGCGATGCCCATTCGGCCGGGAACGCGGACGTGGGCGACACCGGCGACAGCACGAAGTCGTACCGCGAAGTCGCCCGCGACGCGGCCACACTCATCCGGTCGATCTGCGAGAACCCCCGATACACGTCCACACCGGACGCATCTCCGCCCACTCGCGCCCATTCGACGATGTACGGCAGCACCCGCTCGAACCGGTCTCCTGGCAACATCGACAGGTCCGACCACAACCGGGTACGCCAGAACAGGTCAAGGCCGTCGATCATTTCCCGTGTGACAAAGGGTTCCATTGGCTCGACGGTCACACCGGTGTTCTCGAACAGCCGGGCGGCTTCGTCGACCGCTGTCCGGATCTCGGGCTCGACATCCAGCCCGACGCCTGCCTCAAGATGCAATCCGACCCGCACACCTGCAGGGTCGAAATTCAAGGTCTGCCAGTCGATATCGCTGTACGGCAGGCACATGTGGTCCCGCTCGTCGGCCTGTGACAACACTTTCATCAGCAGGGCCGCGTCGGCGACTGTCCTGGTCATCGGCCCGATGACCCGCCCGATGTACGGCGGATCCACCGGCACTCGACCGAACGACGGCTTTACCCCGATCAGACCGCAGAACGCAGCGGGCAGCCGGATCGATCCGCCGATGTCGGTGCCCAAGTGCAGCGGCCCGTACCCGGCCGCGCCTGCGGCGCCGGCTCCCGCGCTCGATCCACCGGGAGTCCGCGAAGTGTCCCAGGGGTTTCGGGACGTCTCATGGAAGCTGGACAGGCCGGACGTGAGCATGCCGTAGTCCGGCATGGTCGTCTTGCCGAGGAAAACCGCGCCCGCTTCCCGCAACCGTGCGGCGGCCGGGGCATCTTCGGCAGCGGGCACCAGTTCGGTCGCAGCGGTGCCCAGAGGAACGGGAGTGCCTTGGGTGGCGATGTTCTCCTTGATCGTCACCGGCACGCCGTCCAAGGTCCCTTGTGGACTGCCTGATCGCCAGCGCTGTTCCGACTCGCGCGCCGCGGCGAGGACGGCGTCGGGGTCGTGCGTGTAGAAGGCCTTCAGTGAAGGTTCGAGTGACGCGATCCGGGCAAGGACCGCCTCGGCCACCTCGACCGGTGACAGGCCGCCGCGGTACTCGGCGAGCAGGTCGACCGCGGACAGGTCAGCGAGGTCTGTCATGGCATTCCCCTTCACGCAGGCGGGTTGAAGCGGCCGTCGACCGCGGTCCAGCCACCGTCGACCGCGATCACGGCCCCGGTCACGAAACTGGCGGCGTCCGAAGCCAGATACACCACGGCACCGGCCATTTCCGACGGCTTGGCCCATCGGCCGAGCGCACCCTTGTCGGCGTATGCCTGGTACCAGCCCGGATCGGACTTGATCTGCGCGGTCAGCGGGGTTTCCACCACACCGGGCGCGATCGCGTTCACCCGGACGCCGAACGGCCCGAACTCGGCCGCCGCGGTCCGGAACAGCTGCACCAGCCCGGCTTTGGTCGCCGCGTACACACTCTGGCCTGGTTCGACCGTGGTGCCACGGATCGACGAGAAACCGATGATGCTGCCACGGCCACGCTCGACCATGCGCGAACCGAAGGCCCGTACCACATCGAAGGTGGCGCCGAGGTTCAACGCGACCACGCGGTCGAACTCGTCCCTGCTGTAGTCGAGCAACCGCTTGCGGACGTTCATCGCGGCCGTCAGGACCACGGCATCCACCTCGCCCAAAGCAGCCGCGGCCGCGGCGACGGCTTCGGAGTCAAGGAGGTTGATCTCATACGCATCCGCGTCGATCATCGACGCGGTCTCCTGCGCGGCGGCGAAGTTCACGTCGGCGCAGATCACCGAGGCGCCATGGGCCGCGAGAGCGAGCGCGGACTCGCGCCCGATTCCGCTTCCCGCACCGAGGACAACGGCCTTGCGACCGTCCAACCGGAACAGTTTGGTGTAGTCGGTCATGCCGGCCGGATCACCGCCATCCTCGTCACAGTCAGTTCTTCGATGGCGAACCTGGGCCCTTCCCGGCCGATCCCCGAGTCCTTCACGCCGCCGTACGGCATGGTGTCCGAACGAAAGCCCGGGACCTCGTTCACCACGACCGTACCGACCTCCAGGGTGTCGATCGCCCGGTGCGCGGTGGCGAGCGACCGGGTGAACACCGACGCGTTCAACCCGTACCGCGAGTCGTTCACCACGTCGAACGCCTCCTCCATAGTGGACACTGCGCGCAGGCACACGACGGGGCCGAAGATCTCGTCGTTCCAGCAGGCCGCATCCGCTGGGACATCGGCAAGCACGGTCGGCTTGATCACTCCGCCGTCCACTCCACCGCCGCTGACCAGCCGCGCGCCTGCGGAGACCGCCGATTCGATCCATTCCAGGACCCGCTTGGTCGACCGTTCGTCGATCAAGGCCGACACCCGTGTCTTCGCGTCCCGCGGGTCACCGGTCACGACTTCGCCCAGTCGATCCTTCAGCCGCGCGGCGAACTCGGCGGCCGCCGACTCATGCACGATCAACCGCTGAACGAGATACAAGCCTGGCCTGAGGCGTAGAACCCGCCGCGCAGCGCGGCATCCACGGCCGCGTCCAGGTCCGCGTCGTCAGCGACGACCATGGCCGCGTTCGACCCGAGCTCAAGCAAAGTCTTGGTGGGTGCGGCGTCCCTGGCGATCTGGTGCCCGACCGCGGACGACCCGGTGAACGACACCGCACCGACCCGGCGATCGGTCACCAGCGTCGATCCGACCTCGACATCCCCGGTCACCAACTGGACCGACGATGCCGGTGCTCCTGCCTCGACAGCAGCCTTGCGGAACAGATCGACCAGCCACAGAGTCGCCAACGGCGTCGCGGGAGCGGGTTTGCACACGACCGGGCAGCCGGCCGCGACGGCGGGAGCGATCTTGTGTGAGGCCAACAGCAACGGGTAGTTGAAGCCCGCGATGCCCACGACGACGCCGATCGGGCGCCTGGTCCAGTACCCGACCATCCCGTCGCCGGACGGCAACAGGTCCAGCGGAACAGTTTCCCCGTGCAGCCGGGCGACTTCCTCGGCCGAGGCCTGCAGCGTCACGATCGTCCGTGCGACCTCGACCTTGCAGTCCACCAAGGGTTTTCCAGTCTCGGCGACGAGTAGTTCCTCGAACGCCTCCCGCTGGTCGGTGATCGCGTCAGCCACCGAAACCAGGATCTGGCGGCGCGCACGTGACGACAGCGCGGCGACTTCCTTCTTCACCGCCACGGCCGCGTCGATGGCTTGACGCGCCAGATCCGCTGTTCCGACAGGGGCTTGCGCGACCACGCTTCCGTCGTACGGGAAGAGCACCGGGCTGGTACTGGGCACGGGCACCCACTCCGGCCCGATCGGCAGCCCAGGTGGATATGGCGGCTGGAACATGCTCATCCTTCCTGGAACCTCGCGAGTGCTGTGCGCAACGTCGGCGCGGCGGCGATCAGCTCTCGCGTGTACGGATGCGACGGCTCCTGATAGACCTGGTCGACCGCACCGAGTTCGACGATCTCGCCACGGCGCATCACCGCGACGGTGTCACACACATGCCGGATCACATGCAGGTCATGGGAAACGAACACCAACGTCAGGTCGTACCGTTCGACCAAGTCCCCCAGCAAGTTCAGGATCTGGGCACGCACGGACACATCGAGCGCGCTGACCGGCTCGTCGGCGATCAGCACCTTGGGATGCGGCGCGAGGGCACGGGCGATCGAGATGCGTTGCCGCTGACCACCGGAGAACTGGTGCGGGTAACGAGAAGCCGCGTCCTGCGGCAGTCCGACCGCGTCCAGCAGCTCCCGCAGCCGCCCTTCCCGATTGTCGGAACGTTTCAACGGTTCGCAGATGATGTCGCGCACCCGCATCCGAGGGTCCAGCGACCCCATCGGGTCCTGGAAGACGATCTGCAGCTCGTCGCGGAGGAACTTCAGCCTGCGTTCCGGCAGTTCGTCGATTCTGATGCCACGGAACGAGATCGTGCCACCGGTCGGCTTGTCCAGTGCGGCCAGCAACCGGATCAAGGTGGACTTCCCGGAGCCGGACTCGCCGACGATGCCGAACCGTTGGCCGACACCGACGTCGAACGACACACCACGCAGCGCTTCCACCGGCTTGCGGCCGAGCCGCCCGCGATACGTCCTGCGCAGGTCACGAACCTCAATCATGGGTCACCGTCCAGAGCCTGCCGTCCTGGTCCGTCGACTCAAGGTCGGAGCACGCGAGAAGCTGTTGGGTGTAGCGGTGTCGCGGCGCCGTGAAGACGTCCCGAACGAGCCCGGATTCCACGATCTGCCCGTCGTACATGACCAGCACTCGCTCGCACACGGTCGCCACGACGGCCAGGTCGTGGGTGATGAACAGCAGCGCGGATTCCTTGGTGCCTGCCAGGATCAGCTCGAGGATCTGGGCCTGGACCGTCACGTCCAACGCAGTCGTGGGTTCGTCGCAGATCAGCAGGGACGGGTTGTTGGCCAGCGCCATGGCCAGCATCACGCGTTGCCGTTGACCACCGGAAAGCTGGTGTGGGTACGCCTTCGCGGCTCGTTGTGGATCGGGCAGACGGACACGATCCAACAGGTCCACCGCGGCCGAACGAGCCGAGCGGCGATCCGGTCGCGTGCGGTGCAGCGTCATGACTTCCGCGACCTGCTTGCCGACCTGCATGGACGGGTTCAGAGCGGTCATCGGCTCTTGGAAGACCATGCTCATATCCCGGCCGCGCAGCCGGGACAGGTCGCGCTCCGGCATACCGACGATCTCCCGACCGTCCAGCTGGATGGAGCCTGATGCGGTCAATTCCTCGGACAGCAGGCCCATCACCGCCGACGCGGTCACTGTCTTGCCTGAGCCGGACTCGCCGATCAGACCGACCCGCTCGCCTTTGTCGATCGTGAACGACACGTCCTTGACCAGTTCGGCATCGCCTGCCGAGACGCTCAGACCGTCCACTGTGAGCACGCTCATCGGCGGCCTGCCAATCGCGGGTCGAGCCGGTCCCGCAGGCCGTCGCCCAGCAAGTTGAAGCCCAGTACGGCGATCGCGATCGCGATGCCGGGCACGAGCGCCAGCCGTGGTTCCACGGCAAGCAGTTCCTGCGACTCCTGCAACATCCGGCCCCATGATGGCGTCGGCGGCCGGGTGCCGAAGCCGAGGAACGACAACGCCGCCTCAGCCAGCACGGCGATGGCGAACGACACGGAGCTCTGCACGATCAACAGACCCGCGAT
The DNA here is from genome assembly GCF_900176515.1 of Kibdelosporangium aridum. Taxonomy (GTDB): domain Bacteria; phylum Actinomycetota; class Actinomycetes; order Mycobacteriales; family Pseudonocardiaceae; genus Kibdelosporangium; species Kibdelosporangium aridum. The sequence continues at coordinate 53,337 of NZ_FWXV01000004.1, read as the reverse complement.
GTTCGGCAGCACGTGCCTTCGCGCGATCGCGAATCTCGACCGGCCCGCCGCACGCGCTGCGAGCACGTACTCGGTGCTCATCACCTGCAACGTCCCGGACCTGGCGATCCGTGCGAACGACGGCACAGTCGCGATGCCAATCGCGATCATGGCCGTGAGTGTGCTGGCGCCGTACACCGCACCGAACATGATCGCCAGCAGCAGCGCGGGGAACGCGAGCACCAAGTCGTTGACACGCATGACGAACTCGCCGAGCCACCGTGGCCCCATGGCGGCCAGAATGCCGAGCGGCGTACCGATCACCGCCGCCACACCGACGGCGACCACGCCGACGTACAGCGTTGTCCTTGCACCGACCATGATCTGGCTGACCAGGTCACGGCCGAACTTGTCGGTACCCAGCAGGTAATCACCCGTCGGCCCGAGCAAGCGCACGGCCGCATCGACTCGGGTCGGATCGTGGGGCGTCCAGAGGAACGACACGAACGCCAGCAACACGACCAAGCCGACGAGTACCGCGCCCACGGTCAGCGTCGGCGTACGGCGTTTGGTGCTGAGAGTCGTCATCAGGACCTCCGCAGCCGTGGGTCGATGACCGTGTACAGCAGGTCGACGAGGAAGTTCACCAGCAGGGCCGCGATCACCAGAACCAGCACGATGCCCTGCACGGTCAGCAGGTCACGGGCCGCGACCGAGTCCAGCAGCATGCTTCCCAGTCCTGGCAACACGAACACCCGCTCGACCACGACCGCACCGATCAGCAATGTGGTGAGCTGCAGTCCCAGCACGGTCACCACAGGCACAGCCGCGTTGCGCAATCCGTGCCGAACTAGCGCTTGGCCAGGCATCAGGCCCTTTGCCCGAGCCGTCCGGAGATAGTCCTCCCGCAAGGTATCCAGCACGGCGGATCGGACGTATCGCGTCAGCACAGCACCCTGGACGAGACCAAGCGCCAGCGCGGGCAGGATGAGCCCGCGGAGGAACTCGCCGAAGTCCTGGTTCGGCGGCGTCCATCCACCGGACGGCAGCAACCGCCACTGCACGGCGAAGACCTGCACGAGCAGGATGCCGGCGAGGAACGCGGGCACGGCCACGCCGAGCTGCGAAGCACCGGAAATGACTGTGCCGCTGGCTTTCCGGTGCCGCACGGCCGCGAACGACCCCAATGGCACGGCGATCACCAAAGCGATCATCATCGCCGCGCCGACCAGCCACAACGTCACCCCGAACCGGTCAGCCAGCTGTGGCCCGATCATGTCGCGGGTGACGTAGGAACGGCCGAAGTCGCCGGTCAGCACGCCGCCGATCCAGTCGAAGTACTGCGTCGTGAGTGGACGGTCGGTACCGAACTCGGCCCTGGTCTTGGCGATCAGCTCGGGTGTGGCGTTGATGCCCAGTGCGACCTGAGCGGGATCACCTGGCAGGACTGCCATGAACAGGAACACCGCGATCGAGGCGACGGCGACGCTGACGATGAAGATCGCCGTGCGGCGGGCGATGGCGAGGATCATTGGCGCCCCAGCCCGGTCAGGTCGAAGGATTCGCTGACCTGGTTGCGCGCGAGCCCGGTGACCTTGGTCTTGGCCGCGACCAAGTTGGGGAACAGGAACAACCAGTCAGCCGCGGCGTCATCGGTGATCGTGCGCGCGATTTCCTTCATCGCGTCGATCTGCCGCTGCGGCGTGCCCGTGTCGGCTTGGGTCAGCAGTTCCCGGACCTTGGGGCTGTCGTAGCCCCAGTAGTACTTGGGATTGCCGAACGTGACCATGTCGCGGGCCTCGACGTGCTGGATGATCGACATGTCGAAGTCGTGGTCGGTGAACACCTGCTTGAGCCACACCGCCGGGAAGTCAAGGGGCTCGATGCTCACGGTCACCCCGACATCGGCCAGCTGTGAGGCCACGACCTGCGCGGCGTTCACCGCGTACGGCAGGTTCGCAACCCGCAGCCTGAGCCTCAGGTTCTGCTGCCCGGCCTCGGCGAGCAACGCCCTGGCGCGCACCGGATCGTGCGGGTAGACCCCGGTGAGGTCCTCGTACCACGGGTCGGTCGGCGGGACCATGCTGCCGATCAAGGTGCCGCGGTTCGCCGCGACCGTCGCCATCACCGCTCTCCGGTCGATCGCGTACGTCAGGGCCTGCCGGATCCGCTTGTCGGTCAAGGGTGCTCGTGCGTTGTTGAACGAGAGGGTGACTTCGGAGTTCGTGGTGCCTTGCAGGACGGTGAACCGGGTGTCGGATTCGATCTGCCCGATCGAGTCGGGTGTGGTGATCGCGGAGATCACGTCGATCCCGTTGCTGAGCAAGGCATTGTTCAATGCGGTCGGATCTCGGTAGTACTTCAGGTACACCGTGGTGTAGGTCGGCCTGCGACCCCAGTAGGAAGGATTGGCGCGCAGGACGATCGAGTCGCCGCGCTTGCGGGTCGCGAAGACGTACGGCCCGGTGCCGACCGGTGTGTTCGCCAGGTCCGCGACTCCGGACGGGCTGAACATCGCGCCGACCCGGGTGGTCATGTCGAACAGCCAGTTGTTGCTCGGCCGCTTCAGGATCACGCGCGCGTGCGTCGGATCCACCACGTCGACCCGGTCCACCACGTCCATCTTGGACTTCAACGAGATGGTCCACGCGGTCTTCACCCGTTCGATGGAGAACTTCACATCCTGGGCGGTGAACGGCTGGCCGTTGCTGAAGGTGACGTTCGGGTGCAGCCGGAAGTCGTACGCCTTGCGGTCTTCGCTGACTGTCCACTCGCGAGCAAGCGACGGCACGATCCTGCCGTCCGCGTCCAGTTTCACCAGGCCTTCGTAGACGTTGTAGAGCAGAGCCTGGGGAATCGCGGCACCATCGGTCCTGGTGAAGTCCAGGTTGGCCGGTTCGGCGGTGAACCCGATGGAGATCGCGCCGGGATCAGCCGGAACCGACACGGAAGACCCGGCCGAACACGCACTTGCCAGCAGCGCGAGGACGACCGTGGCGACGAACATCCGCACCGGCTTCACCTACCTAGTACGCTGGTCTGACCAGTAGACTTGCACTCGCTGCCGCGTTGGTCAAGAGGGGCGGTCCGAAGATGTTCGAGCCAGTCAGCCCGGTCAGGGCCTATGAACGAGTGGTCGAGCAGATCGAAGAGGCCGTGTTCACCGGCCGGCTCCGGCCCGGCTCGCGGCTGCCCAGCGAACGCGATCTGATGACCCAGTTCGGCGTCAGCCGCTCGACGGTCCGCGAGGCGCTGCGAGTGCTGCAGAGCAACGGGATGATCCAGTCCCGCGCGGGTGACCCGCGTGGTCCCGAGGTGCTGCCCGCGTCACCGAAGAGCCTGCAGAAGTCGATGTCACGGCTTGTGCGCGCCGAGTCGATGTCCCTCGCGGAGCTGTTGCAGTTCCGGATGCTGCTCGAAGGCTCGGCATATCTGCTGGCCGCGCGGTTACGAACCGACGCTCAGCTCGCGGAGATGGAAGCGGCGCTGCAGTCCATGGCCAAAGCGTCGGGGCACGCCGAGTTCAGCGATGCTGACGTGGCCTTCCACGACGCGGTCGCGCGGGCGACGCAGAACACGCTGATCTTGGTGTGCAGCAACGTGGTCCGGGGCGTGGTTCTGGACCTGATCGCCGACCACCTGGCCACCGCGACTGACCGGCAGGCGCTGATGCAGGCGTACCTACAGCACCATTCCGAAGTCCTGCAAGCGATCCATGACCGTGATGGCGAACTGGCCGCACGGTTGGCGCGCCAGGCGCTGTACGACTACTACGCCGACAGCGTGCCTTTGGAAGATCGCGCCTTACTGGAACCGCTCATAGCCAGCCCTTAGCCTCGGCCATCTCGACGGCCTCCGCCCTAGTCCGCGCACCGAGCTTCTGGATCGCCGACGACAGGTGATTGCGCACAGTCCCGGGCGAGAGGTGCAGGCCGCGGGCCAGTTCCGCGATCGTGTCGTGGCCGCGTGCTGCCGCGAGGATCTCGGTTTCCCGTGGCGTCAAAGGGCTCGCGCCCTCGCTGAGCGCAGCGAGCGCCAAGCCGGGATCGACGACTTGTTCCCCCGCCGCGACTTTACGGATCGCCACGGCCAGCTCGGTCACCGGTGCGTCCTTGATCAGGAACCCGGCGACGCCCGCGGCGATCGCGGAGTGCAGGTACCCCGGACGGCCGAACGTCGTCAGGATGATCACGCGCGTGCCCGGCGCCCTTGCCCGGAGCAGCCGAGCGGCTTCAAGGCCGTCCATGCCGGGCATTTCGATGTCCAGCAGTGCCACGTCCGGCCGGAACGCCTCGGCCGCGCCGACGACCTGGTCACCCCGGCCGAGCTGCACGACAACCTCGAGATCGGGCTCGAGGCCGAGCAGCGTGGCCATCGCGCCGCGGAACATGGTCTGGTCTTCGGCCAGCAACAACTTGATCATGTTGGTACCCGTACTCGGATGGTGAAGCCATTGTCCTTGCCCGGGCCCGAGTCCATCGAGCCGCCAAGGGCCTGCGCGCGTTCGGCCAAGCCAGCCAAGCCGTTGCCACGGCCGTTCTCGCCTGGCCCGACGCCGTTGTCGGCGATCGCGACCGCAGCGAACGAGTCCTCAAGGGACAGTGTGATTGTGCACCGCGTGGCCCGGCTGTGCCGCAGGACGTTGGTGACGCCTTCCCGGACGGTCCACGCCAGCGCGCCATCCACCGACGCGGGCAGGGACCACGAGTCCGGTGACTCGACGCGGCAGTCGATGCCCGCTGACGCGGCCGCTTTCCGTGCGGATGCCAACTCGCCCGCGAGAGTGGGCTGGCGGTAGTTCGTGACGGCTTGCCGCACTTCGGACAGGGCCCGGCGGACGACCGTGTCGATGTCCGCGAGTTCCTGCTCGGCCTTCTGCGGGTCGGCGGTGACCAGGCGACGGGCGAGTTCGGTCTTCACCGCGATCACCGACAGGCTGTGCCCGACCAGGTCGTGCAGGTCGCGGGCGATCCGGTCGCGTTCCTCGGCGACCGCGAGCCGGGCGCGTTCCCGGCGGCTGACCTGCAGCTCGATGAACATGTCGGACTGGATCCGCGACTGCCTGGTGAAGAAGCCGACCATCAGTCCGACCAGGACCAGCCACCCGACGAGCACCGGTTCCAAGTCGTCGAGCCACGCGATCGTGCCGAAGGCGGCGCTGATCGCCAGCAGCCGCGCGGGCAGCCACCGGCCGCCGATCCAGCCGGTAGCGGCACTGGCCCACACCGAGTTGAACGTCCACTCCCCGCCGCCGAGCAGGGCCAACCCCAGACAGAGCACGAGCAGCAAGGCGTAGGACGGCCAGAACGGCAGCCGGTCCAGCGCCGTGAAGTCGAACGTCAGGCGCATTCCGAGCAGGGCCGTGATGACTGCGGTTGTCACGACGAGGACCGCCTGCCACACGGGTGGCTTGCCGACGAAGTAGAACACCGCCGAGGTCACCAGCGCCACGTACATCAGCACGTACCGCGACCATTTGCGCCGGTTCCACATCGCCCGGACGTGCTCGTCAGGGAGATCCACGTCCGTCATTGTCACGCTCGGCGCCACCTCAGCAGTACTGCCACGGCCGCGGCCACCGTCCAGGCACCCAGGTTGACGACTGGCTCTACCCCGATCGGCTGACTGTTGAGGGCGGCGATACCCAAAGTCGTGAGGCTGTGGGTCGGCGCGAGCGACCAGAGGGTCTCGCCACCGATCACGCCGCCGATGAACATCAACGCGAAGAACGTGATCATCAGCGCGACGATGGCTGTCTTGCCTTTGAACAGCATCCCGGCGAAGACACCGATCAGGACGAACGGCAACGAACCGGCCACCGTCACCGCGACGAGCATCGGCCAGCGGTCCGCGTGTGCCGTGAGCGCGCCGATCACGCTGACCGCGAGCACGCCTGGGATCACCGTCAACACGCCTTGCACGATCTTGCCGATCAGCCAGGCCTCGTTCGACAGGGGTGTCACTCGCAACTGCCTGAGCCAGCCGGTGTTCCGGTCTTCGGCGATGGCGCTTCCACTGCCCATCAGGCCGGCGCCGGTGGCCGCGTACACCGCCATCGCCGCGGTCACGCCAAGGCCCTGCTTGCCCCAGGTCAACTCGAAGACAACCGGCATCAGCACAATGAACACCAAGTATCGAATGTTGTGCACGGTGCGCAGAACTTCGAATTTCGTGTACGCGAGCATCACTCGGCTCCCTCGGTCAGCTTGACCAGCGCGTGTTCCAGGCTCGTGTCGCCCTTGATCACCTTGGGCGAGCCGTCGGCGATCACGCGGCCCTGGTCGATCACGATGACGCGGTCGGCATACTCGTCGGCCTCGTCGAGGTAGTGCGTGGCGAAGATGACCGTGTTGCCTTCTTCCTTCACGGCACGCCAGAACTGCCTGCGGGACTTGAAGTCGAGCGCGACCGTGGGCTCGTCCAGGAACAGCAGCTCGGGTCGTCCGGCCATCGCGACGGCGAACCGGACGCGCTGTGCTTGACCACCGGACAACGCGTCCACCTTGCGGCGCTGGAGTTCCGTCAGCCCGGCGAGGTCAAGGACTTCCTTGGAGGTACGGCGTTTGCCGTACAGGCGGCATGCGAGGTCGACCACCTCTTTGACGGTCGAGTCTGTTGGCAGGCCGCCGCTTTGCAGCATTGCGCCGACCCGGCCGTTGGCGACCGCGTCCTGCGGAGATCCGTTGAGGACGGTGACTGTGCCGGTGTTCGGTCGTTTGAGGCCGAGCAGGAGGTCGACCGCGGTGGACTTGCCCGCGCCGTTGGCGCCGAGCAAGGCCACCGTCTGTCCACTGGGGACCGTGAAGCTGACTTCGGTGAGCGCTTGCACAGAGCCGTAGCGGTAGCTCACCCGGTCAAAGCATGTGTCCATGCTTCAACGCTAGGAATCACCGCCGCGAGTTTTAAGTGTCGCGCATCGCGACTTGACCCATGACGATCGTCACCCCCTGCCCACGAAGGGCATGTTGGTCGCCATGATCGTCATGAACTGGACGTTCGTGTCCAACGGCAAGGCAGCCATCTGACGGACGGCTGCAGCCACGTGCTTGACGTCGAAAATCGGCTCTGGCGCAATGGTTCCGTTCGCCTGCGGGACGCCGTTGACCATCCTGCTGGCCATCTCGGTGCCCGCGTTGCCGATATCGATCTGTCCACATGCGATTCGGTATGGCCTGCCGTCCAACGAGATCGACTTCGTCAGACCCGTGATCGCGTGCTTCGACGCCGTGTACGCCGGGCTTGCCGGACGTGGGCTGTGCGCGGAGATCGAGCCGTTGTTGATGATCCGGCCGCCCTGTGGGTCCTGGTCGCGCATCAGCTTGAAAGCCTCCTGCGCGCACAGGAACGAGCCCGTCAGGTTGATGTCGATCACGCGACGCCAGTCCTCAAGGGACACATCGGCCACGTTGCCCGGCGCGTTCAGTCCGGCGTTGTTGAAAAGCACGTCCATCCGGCCGTAGCGGGCCCGGACCTGTTCGAACAACGCTCGAACCGAGTCCGGGTCCGCCACGTCCGTGGGGACCGGGAGGGAGTCGCCTTGCGCCAGTGCCGCCGTCTCCCGCAGCTTGTCCTCGCGCCTTCCCGCGAGCACCACGGCGTATCCGGCTTCCAGCAGCTCGACGGCAACGGCTCGGCCAATCCCCGATCCGGCCCCCGTGATCACAGCAACCTGAGTCATGCGGGCAGTATTACAAGGTCCCCAGGTCGATCGCGGCTGCCATTGCCTTGTAGCCCGCGGCGTTTGGGTGCAACCGGTCGCCGATGTCGTACGCCGGGTTCATCAGGTCGGCGTCATTCGGGTCGGCCATCACCTTGTCCCAGTCGACGACCGCGTCGTACTCGCCCGAGGTCCGGATCCAGTTGTTGACCTCGTCGCGGACCTTCTCGCCACGCTCGGTGTAGTACAAGGCTCCCTTGTACGGCAACAAAGTCGCGCCGATGACCCGCAGCCCCTTCGCGCGGGCCTGGCGGATCAGTGAGCGGTGCCCGTCGATCAACTGCTGCGGCGTCACGTGCGGCCGGGGCGGCACGCCGGGGAACTCGATCTCGGACATCCCGATGTCATTGATGCCCTCGAGGATGATCACCGTCCGGACCTTCGGGTGATCGAGCACGTCCGCCTTGAACCGCTTGACCGCGGCCTCACCGGCGAAGTCCGTGTCTGTGAGCACCTGGTTGCCGCCGATGCCCTCGTTGAGCACACCGAACCGGCCGCGGACCCGCTCGGCGAGCTCGTCCGGATAGCGGTCGTTGGTGTCCGCGGCGATGCCAGCGCCATCGGTGATCGAGTCACCGAACGCCACGACAACGTCCCGCTTCGGGGTCGGGTCGAGCACCTGGACACCCGACAGCAGGTACCAGGACTCCGTCTTCTCTGTGAACGCCGTGCCGTCCAGGTTGTTCTGGTGGTCACCAGCCGCCCGGTAGCTCGTGGCCAGGCCGAGTCCGTGATAGGTCACCGGCCCGGTCGGCTTGGCGAAGTACAACGTGACCGTCAGGCTTTCCAGCGGTCGTACCGGCAGCAGCGCGGCATCGCTGGCGATCTGCCCGCCTGCCGGGATCACGGCCGATTTCTTGAAGTTGAAGGTCAACGGGCGCAAGTCGCTGACCGCTGCGCCCGTACCGGCGCGACCGATCGTGGCCCCGGTGATCGCGATCGGCGCGGAGCCGTACCTGTTGCTGAGTTGGATGCGGATCGCCGGGCCGCCCTGGCTGACCCGGACGACTTGGCGGACGGTCTGGTTGGCGAAGCCTTCCAGCGACCAGTTCGGCACGAAGCCCTCGTTCGCCTCGTGCTCCGCGGTCGCCCACGTGCCTTCCCAACCCCCAGACTGACCGGCGGACGCGACCACAGGGGACGCCACCAGCCCGAACACTGTCACCAGTGTGAGAAGCGTTTTCCGTCTCATGAACCGATAGAACCACGAGAGACCACATAGGGTCCCGGCCGTGACGGACAAACCCAAGTTGTCGATGTTGACGCTCGGCGGGACGATCGCGATGACCGCCGCGAGCGCCCAGGGCGCGGTCGTGCCGAAGCTGGACGCCGCCGACCTGCTGGCAACCCTGCCCGAACTCGAGATAGACCTGGTCACGCACGACTTTCGGCAGCTGCCCAGCCCGGACATCGGCTTCACCGACCTGGCCGCGCTGGCGGAGAAGATCGAGCAGGAGATCGCCGACGGCGCCACCGGCATCGTCGTGACACAAGGTACGGACACGATCGAGGAGTCGTCCTACTTCCTGGACCGCACGATCGGCGGTGACGTGCCCATCGTGATGACGGGCGCCATGCGGCATCCGCAGCAGGCGGGTCCGGACGGTCCGGCGAACCTGTCGGCCGCCATGGTCGTCGCTGCCGACCCTCAGGCGCGTGGGCTTGGGACCGTCGTAGTGATGTCCGACGAGGTACACGCGGCTCGCTATGTCCGTAAGTCACACAGCACGAGCACCGGGGCGTTCACGTCACCCAACGCCGCGCCGATCGGTCACATCGTCGAACAGGAACTCGTCCTGCTGAGCAGGCCACGACCGTATGAGCCGTTGCCGCGTAGCCCGCGGTTGACCGAGACCTCGATCGGCATGGTGCACGCCGCGCTAGGCGACGACGGTGACTGGTTGCGGCCGTTCGCCGAGCACACCGACGGCCTGGTCATCGCCGGGTTCGGCGGCGGGCACGTGCCGTCGCGGCTCGTGCCGCTGCTGGCCGAACTGGCCGAGGCGAAGCCCGTCGTGCTGGCGTCCCGAACGAGTTCCGGACCGGTTCTGACCCGGACATACGGATATCCGGGATCGGAACAGGACCTGTTGTCAAGGGGTCTCATCAACGCCGGTTTCCTCGACCCGTTCAAAGCCCGGGTTCTACTGCACGTTCTGGTGTCGGCCGGTGCCGATCGGGCCGAGATCACGCGCATCTTCCACGACTCAGGTGAGATCAGCGTGAGCTGAAGAAATTTCGTCCAAAAAATGCCACAGACGCATTTTTTGCTGTGACGCAGGAAACGTTTACCGATGCGCATCGTAGGTTACCGCACGGTAGATCGACGGCCGGGACCCGCCCGTTAAGTACCGATTCGGCCGCGAGGCTGGCCGTTGCCGCAGCGGGAAGGCACTATGTCACCCTGGTTACCGAGTAGTAGCAGGTCGGAGGAGTGAGGTATGCGCGAGATCGCAGTCGCCCCCTTGGTGGAGCCCTACGGCGGTGGACTGGCCGACCTCATCTACACCAACGCGGCGGAGATCCCGAACACCGTCGTGTTCAGCCGCAAGGTCGATGGCACGTGGCGTGACGTCACCGCGGCGCAGTTCAAGGACGAGATGGTCGACGTCGCCAAGGGCCTGCTCGGCTCCGGCGTCGGCGTCGGTGACCGGGTCGCCATCCTGGCCGCGACGCGGTACGAGTGGACCCTGTTCGACTTCGCCATCTGGGCGGTCGGCGGTGTTTCGGTACCGATCTACGTGACGTCGTCGGAAGAGCAGATCCAGTGGATCCTGTCGGACTCCGGCGCGGTCGCGGTGATCGCGGAGAACGACGCGTTGCAGGCGAAGGTGGAGAAGGTGCGTGGCGCGGCCCCCGCGCTCAAGCACATCTGGAACATCGAGAAAGGCGCGGTCGAGCAGGTTGTCGCGGCGGGTGCCAACGAGACCGCCGAAGCCGTCGACGCGCGTCGTCAGGCAGTCAAGGCCGCGGACGTGGCCACGTTGATCTACACGTCCGGCACCACCGGGCGCCCGAAGGGCTGCGTGCTCACCCACGCCAACTTCCACTCCGAGGGCGGCAACGTCGTGGAGATGCTGGCGCCGGTGTTCAAGGGCCTCGGCGTCGAGGAGACATCGACGCTGCTGTTCCTGCCGCTCGCGCACGTGTTCGGCCGGATGGTGCAGGTCGGCGCGGTGCAGGCGCGGGCGCGGCTCGGGCACACCGGGGACATCAAGAAGGTCACCGAGGACCTCGCCGCGTTCAAGCCGACGTTCATCCTGTCGGTGCCGTACGTGCTGGAGAAGGTCTACAACGGCGCACGGCAGAAGGCGCACGCGGCGGGCAAGGGCAAGATCTTCGACGCCGCCGCGGCGACCGCGATCGCGTACAGCGAGGCGGACGGCAAGGCCGGGATCGGGCTGAAGATCAAGCACGCGATCTTCGACAAACTGGTCTACTCGAAGCTGCGCGCGGCGCTCGGCGGCAAGGCCAAGTACGCCATCTCCGGTGGCGCGGCGCTCGGCCTGCGGCTCACGCACTTCTTCCGCGGCGTCGGGCTGGTGGTGTTCGAGGGCTACGGCCTGACCGAGACGACCGCGGCGGCCACCGTGAACTCGCCGGACAAGTTCAAGCCGGGCACCGTCGGGCACCCGCTGCCCAACACCGCGGTGCGGATCGCCGACGACGGCGAGGTCCAGATCAAGGGCGGCCAGGTGTTCCCCGGCTACTGGCAGAACGAAGAGGCCACCAAGGCCGCGCTGGACGACGAGGGCTGGTTCTCCACCGGTGACCTCGGCGAACTGGACGACGAAGGCTTCCTGAAGATCACCGGGCGGAAGAAGGAGATCCTGGTGACCAGCGGCGGCAAGAACGTCGCGCCCGCCGTGATCGAGGACCGGATCGCCGCGCACCCGCTGGTCGGCCAGGCCATGGTGGTCGGCGACGGGAAGAGCTACATCGCCGCGTTGATCACCATCGAGCCGGACTACTTCACGTACTGGAAGACCACGGCGGGCAAGCCCGAGTCGGCGACCGTGGCCGACCTGCTCGACGACCCCGACCTGAACGCTGAGATCCAGCGCGCGGTCGACGAGGGCAACCTCGCGGTGTCCAAGGCGGAGTCGGTGCGCAAGTTCCGGATCCTGACCACCGAGTTCACCCCGGAGACCGGGCACCTGACGCCGTCGCTGAAGCTGAAGCGGTCGGTCATCATGGCCGACTTCAAGGCCGACGTTGATGCCTTGTACTCATAACGCTACAAATTGTGACACCAGTCCTCGGCGACAACTTAGTTTGTCGCCGGGGACAGCGAACCAATTGATAACGATCACCCCTTCAGGAACGACAATCATTGACGAAACCCGGTGTTACTGCACACGGCGTATTCGTCGGCGCCATTCGAGGCAGTAGATTCCAGGGGACTTCTGATTGGCCGGAAATGCCGGCGACACCGTGAAGGGGTAGGAAAAGAGATGGGCCGGCACGACATCGAACAGCGCAACCGCCGGAAACTGATCTTGATGCTGGTGATCGTGCTGGTCGGGGCGTTGGTCGCTGGAGTCGCATGGTTCACAGTGGACCGCTTACGGGACCCAGCCCAGGCCAAGTGCGCCAACCCCACCGTGCTCAACGTGGTGGCCGCGCCGGACATCGCGCCGGTGGTCGACCAGGTCGCGCGCGGACTGAACCCGGACGACGCGAACACGTGCTACCGCGTGGAGATCGTCGTCAACGACTCGGCGACCACCGCGGACCAGCTGGCCGCACCCAAACCGGCCAACCTGCCGTCGGTGTGGATCCCCGACTCGTCAGTCTGGCTGCGTAGAGCCAAGGAGAAGGGCGCCGCGCAGGTGCCCGACTCGGGTTCGTCGATCGCCAGCTCGCCAGTGGTGATGGCGCTGGCCGAACAGGCCGCGAGATCCCGTAACTGGCCGGAGAAGCAGCTGAACTGGGCCGACGTGATCGGCGCCGGTGGTGCGGACCTGAACGTGGGCATGGTCGACCCGTCGGTCGACGCGGTGGGCGTCTCGGCACTGATCGCGGTGCGCCAGGTGACCGCGCTGTCGTCCGACCCGGCCGCCAACAACGTCGCGGTACTGCGGAAACTCTCGCCGAACGCGGCCTCCGGCTCGTCCGAACTGTTCGCCAAGACCGGCACGACCTCCGGCGGCACGCCGATCACGGCCTTCCCCACCTCCGAGCGGGCGCTGCTGGACAACAACGCCAAGCGCAAGGACGAGCAGCTCGTCGCGGTCTACCCCGAACCGGCCTCGCCGTCGCTGGACTACCCGTACGCCGTGCTGCCCGCACCGGACGACGTAGCAGTGGCCGCGGCGAAGTTCCGTACCGCGATGCTCTCCCAGACTGTCGGTGATGCCTTGGCAGCCAACGGTTTGCGCTTCCCCGACGGCCGTGTCGCCGGTACGCCGCCGACGGACAACCGGACCATCGTGCGCCAGCTGCGGCCCGTCCCCGCACCCGGCACCGCACAGCTCGACCAGGTGCTGAACACGTGGGCGGGTATCAGCAAGGCCTCGCGGATCCAAGCAGTGCTGGATGTGTCCGGATCGATGAACGGCGTGATCCCGGGCTCGGGCAAGACACGGATGCAGGTGACGCTCGAGGCGTCCGAAGGCGGCATCCGGCTGATGAACCCCCGGACCAAGCTGGGCATCTGGGTGTTCTCGGCGGAGCTGGACGGCGAGAAGGACTACAAGGAAGTCCTGCCGGTCCTGCCGTTGAACGAGTCCCTGCCACAGGGCGCGCTGGACAAACTGCGGGCGATCAAGGCAACGCCCACCGGCCGCACCGGCCTGTACGACACGGCATTGGCCGCGTACACCTCGGCTCGCCAGAACTGGGAGCCCGGCCGGCTGAACCTCGTGCTGATCCTGACCGACGGCAAGAACGATGATGACGGCCGTGGCGCCACGCGCGAGGCCCTGCTCGCCGAACTGGGCAAGATGCAGGACCCGAACCGCCCGCTGCCGATCGTGTTCATCGGCTTCGGCCCGGACGTGGACGTGGCCGAGCTGAACGCGATCTCCAAGGCCACCGGCGGCCAGGCGTTCAACACCGCCGACCCCACGAAGATCAACGAGATCTTCTTCGCGGCCCTGAGCCGGTTCATCTCAGGCAAGCCGTAGTTCAACCGAACGTGTAGAGCCGGTGCGAACGGTCCGTTCGCACCGGCTTCTCCCTTGATTCCCCAGTTCAGGCCCCATCCCCCCGATAGAATTGACGCTCGGGGCGTCCCCGCCCCCTTGGGATGGGTGGGGCTGTCTTGGGGCTGTTGATCTTGGGATTCCGAGCAGTGTGAGTGGTCGGGTCATGGCGCGTAGGGCTTGGGCGATGTTGCTGTGGCCGGTGCTGTGTAGGGCGGTGATGGCGAGGTTGCGCAGGCTGGCCATGGCTCTGGGTGCGGTGTGGGTGCGTAGGCGGGAGCGGCCTTCGCGGTAGGTGACGTCACGGACCCAGCGCAGCCGGTCACCGTCCAGTTCAAGCTGGTCCAGCACCGCGGGAAACCACACCAGTTCGCTCTGCCCGGGCGTGACCATGCGCTGGCCGACCACCAGTCCGGTGTCGTGGGTGCAGGCCGCGAGCAGGTGTACCCCAGCGCCGCCGGTGCGGCCGAACGTGCCACGCAGTGATTTGCCCGTCCACCGGCGCTGGTGTCCTGCCCGAGATGTCCTGCCTGCTGGCTCGAGCCAGAATCCACGCGGTGATCGCGTCGTCCCACTCGTCACCATGGATGAGCATCAGCGCTCGTCGCACGTCGCCACGCCCGGGGGCTGTTGATCTTGGGATTGGTCGGGACGCGTTCGGGGTCTTGAGGGATGTCTTCCACCGTCGCGTTGGACCATCAGCTTTCGGGGTGACGCTGCCCTGCGCTCAGGTGAGCCGTCGGCGATCTTGGGGTTATGCGTGTGATGCGCACTCGGGCGGGAAAGTTACAAACCGAGGCGGACCGCTTGGAGCGCCATGTAGAGCTCCGCGACGCACTTCGGGTTGTTCAGGTCGCGGCCCGTCAGGTCTTCGATCCGGCGAATCCGGTAACGCACCGTGTTCGGGTGCACGTACAGGTTCTTCGCCGCGATCTTCGCTGATCCGCCGTGGTCGTACCAGGTTTCGAGCGTCGTCAGCAGGATCTCGCGCTCGGCAGGTGGCAGCGCGAGCACGCCCGCGAGCATCTCGTGCGCGAGTTCCGCTGCCAGCGCCGGTGCGCCCGCGACCAGCGCGGCGACGGGCAAATCACCGAAGACCACCACGCCGTTCGCCCCGTGCGGCAGGGACCTGCGGGCGATTCTGGCTCTGTGCAAGGCCGTCGGGACTTCGGTCAGGTCTGCGAACGGCGTGCTCACACCAACGACGCCGCTGGTTGTCGTGAGAACTTCGCGCAGCGCGTCCAGTCCTGCACCGACCGGCATGATGCCGACGTTCATGTCCACACCGGACGAGTGCACGCGGCGGCGCCAGACCGCGCGGGAGCCGATCGCGTCGACCACGCTCGCGTCGTCGGCGACGATCACCACGAGCTTGCCAGACGTCGGCAGGCCGAGCACGCCTGCGGCGTCCTCGAGGTCTGGGCGTTGGGCGATTCGGCCTTCCAGCAGGCCGTCCATCAACGCCGATTTCGCCTGCTCGTCCAGGCGCCCGCGTTCGGCCTCGACTTCGCGGTATGCGGTGGTGAGCGCTTCGGAGTAGGCATCGATGATCTTCCAGACCGTGGTGCTGGCCTGCAGCATCCGCTCCGGTGTCACGCCGAGCGTGTGCGGGCCGCCGCGCTCGATCAGCATCTCGTAGACGAACGTTCCGGCTAGGCGGTAGGCGCGCAGCGCGTCTGGCAGGGTGATCCCGATGCGTGCTTGGGCGCGTCCGGTCTTCAACGCGTTGTCGAGTTCGACCTCGCGGCACTCGATGAACGACGTGAAGGCGCCGTCGAGGTGCGCTTCGCAGACTTTGCGCAGCTCTTCGGGGTACTCGTCGGCCACTCTGCGGTAGCACTCGGTCTTCTCGCGCAGCAGGTCCACCAGCCGCGCGGACAACTCCGGCACCTGCGCGCGTTGCGCCCGCGCCAAGTCCAGGAGTTCCTCAGGCAGCGGCGGCGTAGCCACTATCCGAGTGCCCATAACGCGACTTTAACTCGCCTTTCCGCTTCGCGGATAGCCTCAGGTGGCCTGAGTCGTGTGCTGATCGCGTCGAAACGCCAGGAAGGCCGTCAGACCAGAGCCCACGGCGACTATGAGCCCAAGGTATAGGCCGAAGCCGCTGCCGACCGACATGGGCAGCGTGATCCACCGCAGCAGGATCATCACCACGGCCAGCACCGCGAGGGTCAGCCAGAGCGACGACAGCATCTGCACGGGCTTGCCAAACCGTTGCCACAGCAGCAGGACGCTGACGGCCAGCAACAACACGACCGGGAACCAGGCGAGGAAGTTGCCTTCCCACACCGGCAGCCAGGTCGGCGCACCCTGTTCACGCAGTTCGGCCGCGACCGCGTCAGACGCTCTGTACCACGGCAGGAAACTCACGACCAGCGCGACGATCCCGGCGGCGACACCGATCCATTCCAACCACGTGATGCGGGCGCGGGTCGCGGGGACGTCAGCCACTGGAAGCCTCCTGCACTGTTCGGTCAGCGGACAGTATGGCCCCAAGCAGGCGAAACACGCGAGTCGGCAGCAGACCCCCAGCCTGCTGCCGACTTACTTCCAGCGAGGATCCCTGCCGACGTAGGCGACGAGTTTGTCCAGCTCACTCGCGTCGTCGGGGACCTCGACCATGACATCGAACGCAGGCGTAGGACGATCGGACGGAAAGCGGCGCATGACTTTCAGCGCGGCAGCACACAGCTGCTCATCCGGCGTGTACGGCACGCCGATCGTTTTGGCCATGTCCCAGCCGTGCACGACGGTGTCGATGAAGTGCATCGTCACCGCGACAGAGCCGGGGAACACGCCGAAGACGTTGATCCGCATCTGCCGGTCCAGCACCGAGTCCGGTTCGAACGCCGCGAGGTACCCGGCAGCAGCACGCTGGTAGTCCGCGACCGGGTCAGCGCCAAGCCTGCCCGCGTTCCAGTCCACATCGGACGGATCGGTGCCCGCCGTCGTGGCCGCGGCGAAGGCCAGGTCTTCGCTGACCAGGTGGCGCAGCAGGCCGTGCAGCGTCCAGTCGGCGCACGGCGTCGGCAGCCGCAACTGGTCCGGCCGGACCTGGCTGACCACGTCAGCGGTCACCTTCATCGCCTGGCGATCGAGCTCCCGGAAGTCCACGCGAAGAACCCTAGGAAGGCGAGCGGACCCACGCCAAGAGCCAAAAACGGCAAGTTCGACTGGGCCAATCCGGCTACCCTCCAGCCGTGGAGTTCCATGTCAGCCTGATCG
Organism: Kibdelosporangium aridum; assembly: GCF_900176515.1. Lineage (GTDB taxonomy): Bacteria > Actinomycetota > Actinomycetes > Mycobacteriales > Pseudonocardiaceae > Kibdelosporangium > Kibdelosporangium aridum. The sequence goes on along the minus strand of NZ_FWXV01000004.1, from coordinate 36,270 downwards.
GCAGGGGTGAGAAGACCGGGCAGATCTACCAGCAGGTCAAGGCCGCGATCATGGACGGCAGGCTGCGCCCGCACGACCCGCTGCCGCCGACGCGGGAACTCGCCAACCGGCTTTCGGTGTCCCGGAACACGGTCAGCGCGGCGTACGACCGGCTCACCGCGGAAGGCTTCGTGACCACGAAGCGCGGCGCGGGCACGTACGTCAGCACTTCCGGCTTCTCCCAGCCACCGCAGCCCGCCGACGGCTCCGGCCCACGCCCCAAACCGGTGTGGGACACCTTGCACGCACCACAGCACGACCATTCGCCGGTGCGTTACGACTTCCGCGCCGGGTTGCCGGACGCGAAGCTGTTCCCGTACGCCGCGTGGCGCCGATTGCTGGCAAAGCAATTCACGCCTGCGGCCATCGGGTCGCTTGAGCACGACGCGGCCGCGGCGCACCCCAAACTCACCGCGGCGCTCGCCCGGCACGTCGGCGTGTCGCGGGCGGTGCGGGCCACCGCCGACGACGTGATCGTCACCAACGGCGCCCAGCAAGCGCTCGATCTGATCTGCCGGGTGCTGATCGACCCGGGAACCGTTGTGGCCGTGGAAGATCCCGGCTACTTCGGCCCGCAACACCTGTTCCGGTCGCACGGCGCCGAACTCGTCGGCGTGCCGGTCGACGACGAAGGGCTCGTCGTGTCCGCGATTCCCGCGGGCGTGCGGATCATCTACGTGACACCGTCACACCAGTTCCCCTTGGGCGTCCCGATGTCCTTGGCGCGCCGGACCGCCCTGCTCGAGTGGGCCGAGCGGACCGGCGGCGTTGTCGTCGAGGACGATTACGACAGCGAGTTCCGGTACGGCGGCCGTCCGATCGAGCCGTTGCAGAACCTCGACCGCGCCGGTCGGGTGATCTACGTCGGCTCACTGTCCAAAGTGCTGCTGCCGACCCTGCGGCTCGGCTTCCTGATCGCACCGGCCAGTCTGCGCCCGGCGTTGCGGGCCGCGAAGTACGTCAGCGACTGGCAGTCCAACCGGCCGATCCAGGGCGCGCTCGCCGACTTCATCGACGAGGGCTCGCTGGCCCGGCACATCCGGCGCACCCGAAAGGAGTACCAAGCCAGACATGATCGAATTCTGACGGTGTTGCGGCGTGACTTCGCGGGCCTGCTCGAACCCCGGCCGGTGGCGGCGGGCCTGCACCTGTGCGCGTACCTGCCCGCCGGTCTGGACGATGTGGACGTCTACCGGCGGGCCCGTGCCGCCGGTGTCGGCGTGTACGCGTTGTCCCCCTTCAGATTGCACTCCCCCGGACGGCCCGGTCTTGTGCTCGGCTACGGCGCGATCGCACTGTCCGATATCGACGAAGGCCTACGCCGGCTCAGTGCTTGTATCCGGCCCGATACCATGCGCCGGTGATCCGACGCCCCGTGTTGATCGGCGCAGCTGCACTGCTCTTGGCCGGGTGCTCCAGCACGCCAGAGCCAGCGCCTGCCTCGACGCCGCCCGCCCCCGCCGCTGAGCCCGCCGCCGAACAGGTGAAGGCGGAACCCCTGACCCCGCAACGGTTGCAGACCGTGTGGTGGAGCTGGGCGAGTTCGGCAGAGCCTGGCCAGAACCCGGTCGAGGACCCCACGGGCCAGTACTGCGGCGACAGCCAGCCCTTCGGCGTCTGGCTGATCGCGGGCACACCGGGCGGAACGGCCGACCGGCACTGCCAGGTCCCGGCCACCCTGCCCCTCGCGGGCCCAGCCGCGACCCAGGTGACGCAGGATGCCGCCAGCTGCACCAGGTTCCTGGCCACGGCGAAGGGCGAGGCACTGCTGGACGGAAAGCCGGTGCAGCTGGAGAAGATCGAGCCGACGAAGATCACGTACGACACCGAGCAGGGCGCCAAGGAAGGCTACAGCTGCGGCCTCTGGGTCCGGATCGACCCGCTCTCGCCAGGACAGCACACCTTGACGCTGCGCGGCAGCAGCGGAACCTTCAACAACGAGGCCAACTACGACCTCACGGTCGTCCGCCTGCCCTGACAGGCAGCTTCGGTCATTCTTCTGCCTCGCCGTCCACCCACACGAGATGTGGGGTGGTGTTCGGGCGCGCGCTGACGTACTTCAGCGCGCTCTCGGGTGATGCCATGGCGTATTGGTTTTTGCCATCGACAGTGGCCATGTAGGCACCGTCGTCGAGTTCGAGCCCCCAGGCAACGATCCTGGCGTCGACCTGCTCGCCGTACTCGAGCACCACCGCGAACCTGCGCGGAGCGTGATCAGCGACCATGTCGGCAACCATGGCCGTTAAGCCCACCCGACGTAAGCGCAAGCTCGGGCGCTACATGGAACGCCTTCGCCGGAAGATCGAGCCGACGGCGCCAACGCCCGAAGACGTCGCCAAGATCGTCGGGAGCGTTGGCCTTTGAAAGGTCAGCGTTCAGGATGTTCGTGAATACGTTGGCGCACTGAGAAACAGGCACGGGGGCGCTCTGTTTCCAGGGCGCCCCTTCGGTTTTCAATCCCCCAAAGCACTAGACACCCCCGGCCTCTCCCTGCAGGGTTCAGTCAAAGTCGGTCGCTGTAGCGCAGCTTTCCTGGTGCGACGGACCACTTTCCTGGTGCGGTAGCACAGGGATGGGCTTCGGGGGTGTTCCCTCCGGTATGGCCTGGGCTTGTCCAACCACGGGGTGTCAAGAGGTCGGCCAACGCAACCCCACCCACAGCGACGGCCATACCGACCTCTTGACGCACCGTGGTTCCGTCAGGCAGGCCGTACCGGAGGGGACGCCCGCGCCACCAAACACACGGGGGAATTCGAGCTGAAAGCCCCCTCCCTCTGGGTGGCCTCCCTGCAATTCTTTTCAAGAGCCCGAAACAAACCTTCACGGAGACCCAGCCGCCACGTCACAGTCCCGACCTGGCCGACATGCCCGACGTCAACACCCCAGAAAGGACATCCCCCACCACTCCCGGGGGGACGACCCCAGGCCAGTCTACCGGGGATAAGGGCAGGTCAAAGGGGTTACCGGCCGGTTGTGGACAACTGGATTCGCCGATGATCCCTTTGGTGCGTTCTCAGATTTCGAGTGTCCCGCGCGCGACGATCACGGCTGAACCGGCGACTTCGACCTTGTCGATCTGCTCGCCTGAGCCTTCGACCCGGGCGTAAAGCGTTGAGGGGCGGTGGATTTCGGCGCCTTGGCTGATTTCGATGTCCTGCCCGAAGGAGATCCGGCCGTAGCGCGCGAGGTGCACCGCGAGCGGGCCCGCGGCCGAACCGGTTGCCGGATCCTCGTTCACCCCAAGGGATGGACCGAACATCCGGGTCTTCCACTGCAGTCCGGAGCCCGCGAAGCAGTTGACTCCGATGCCGGGCAGTTCCGCCAGTACCGACATGTCCGGTCGCAGTGCGGCGACAGCATCGGTCGTATCAAGCATCACGTACAGGTGCTGCGGGCCGTTGGTGTACACGTCGACCGGGAGCACTGAGTACCGCACGCCCAACGCGGCCAGCAGTTCCGCCGCATCCGCGAATTCCTCCCATGTCGGCACCGGTTGGGACATCCGGCCGGACACGATCTTCTCGCCTTCGCGCGTCAACGCCACGGGCACGATGCCTTTGCCTGTTTCCAGCCGGATCACGTCGCCAGCCATCGTCTGGCCCAGAACGAAGGCCGTGCCCAGGATCGGGTGCCCGGCGAAGGGCAGTTCCACCGCGGGCGTGAAGATCCGGACCTTCGCGTCACCGCCCTCGGCCGCCGGCAGCACGAACACCGTCTCCGAGAGGTTGGTCTCCCGCGCGATCGCCTGCATGTGCTCGGCAGGCACGTCCTGGCCGGCGGTGAACACGGCGACCGGGTTGCCCTTCAGCGGCCGCTCGGTGAAGACGTCGGCCACGACATACGGATGCATAAGCCAAAGCTACAGCGTGAGATCAAGTCCCATGCCACGCAACAACGTCTGGAACTTCGCCGACGTCTCGGCCAGTTCCAGTTCCGGCACCGAGGCGTCCACGATGCCCGCACCCGCGTAGAGCCGTAGTGACTGGTCAGTGACGTCCGCGGACCGGATCGCGACCGCCCATTCGCCGTCGCCGTTGCTGTCCACCCAGCCGACCGCGCCGGTGTAGAAGCCGCGGTCGAACGATTCGATCTGGGCGATCGCGTCGCGTGCCGCCCTGGTCGGCGAGCCGCAGACGGCCGGGGTCGGGTGCAGCGCCGCCGCCAGGGTCAACGCCGTCACGTCGCGGTCGACCAGCTCGCCGGTGATCTTGCTGCACAGGTGCCACATGCTGGGCGTGCTCGCCAGCGACGGCGTGCGCGGCACGTCCATCCGCTTGCAGAACGGCCGCAGAGCCTCGACCTCGGCTTCGACCACCCAGCGGTGCTCGTCGTGGTCCTTCTTCGACGCCAGCAGCCGCTGGGCGTTGGCCCGGTCCTCGATCGGGTCCTTGCCGCGCGGCTGCGACCCGGCGAGCGGCCGGGACACGAAACTCATCCCGGTACGGCGGACCAACAGCTCTGGACTGGCACTTACGAGCGTCACCCCTGGGGTGGGCAATGGCGCCGCGAAGGTGTAACCGTGCGTGTTCATCGCCGCGAGGCTGGCCAGCATTCGCCGCATGTCGATGGGCTCGTCGAGGTCGATCCGGAGCGTCCGGGCGAGCACGACCTTGCCGACCGTGCCGTCTTTGAGCAGTGTGAGCGCTTTGCTGACGCCCCGCTCGTACTCCTCGGGCTCGGGCTCGGGCGTCACGCGGTAGCCGGGCAGCGAGACCTGCTGCTTTTCCTGCCGGTTTGGGCCTGACCAGGCCACCGAGGTGGGCAGCAGCACGTGCGATTCGCCCGTGTCGTCGTACGGCAGCGCGCCGACGGCTATCCCGCCGTACTCCGCCAAAGCGTCGTTGACCTGCACTGACAGGGCAGCGGAGTCCTTCTCGGAAAGAATGTGCCTTGGGTCGCTGGCGAGCAACGTGCGGTCCGGGGTGGCGAAGAAGAAGGCTCCCGGCTGGTACTGGTCAGTCAGTTCCACGTCCACACCTCTCATCGTGCCCGCCCACCCTCATGGTGCCCCTGCGGGCACCCCGGAAACTGCTGAAGGTGGCCCTCGTCATGCGAGGACCACCTTCAGCACATCCTTCAGCCCCTCCGGCTAGGGGCCGGTCTCACTTGAGGGCGTCGATCAGCGCGCCGCGCTGACGCTCGCCGAGACCCGCGGCACGACGCTCGGCGTCGATACCAGCCTTCTCCAGCAGCGAGGCGACCTTGACCGCACCAAGGCCGGGCACTGCCATCAGCAGCTGCTTGACCTTGGTCTTTCCGATGGTCTTGTCTTCTTTGGCCTTGGCCAGCACCTTGTCGATGGTGGTCTTACCGGCCTTGATCGAAGCAAGCAGCTCGGAGCGCGCCTTGCGTGCCTCGGCTGCCTTGGCCAACGCCTCAGCGCGCTGCTCGGGAGTCAACGTAGGCAGAGCCAACGTGCTGTTCCTTCCTATGTCGAGGTCTGGTGTCGCCGGGTGCGATTTCCACCGCCCTTTTTCGGGCCTGATCGCGCCTCACGACGCGACCAGTAAACGACACCTACCTGCGGAACATACCCCCGACACGCGGGAGTTTCCGCTGAACAACCCCTCAACGACCAGGCACAACCCTCCGTAATTCACCCTCAAGGGCGGTTTCTCGACAGTCCCGAGGGGACTATCCGGAGAGACTCCCCGGCCTGATTCGGCCATATTTTTGGGCCTCTTCCTGGGGATGTCCAAAATTCCAGCAACTACCTCACGTGAGGTCCAGTCGCAACCGGTGACCGTGATCCGGGCCTCAGCACACGGAGCTAAGGACCATCTACTGTGCAGTCAGGTGCACGATGCGGTGACGCAGGACACAGCGGGAGAGCCCATGTTGAGCACGATGCAGGACACCCCTCTCACGATCGGGCGGATCGTCCGCCACGGAACTGGCATGTACTCGTCCAGTGAGGTGGTCACCTGGACCGGGACGGAAGCAAGGCGCGAGCAATACGGGCAAACCGGCCGGAAGGCGGCACAGCTCGCGCACGCGCTGCGGAGCCTCGGCGTCACCGGCGACCAGCGTGTTGGCACGTTCATGTGGAACAACGCCGAGCACCTCCAGGCCTACCTGGCCGTGCCGGCGATGGGCGCGGTGCTGCACACGCTCAACCTGCGCCTGTTCCCCGAGCAGCTGACGTACATCACCAACCACGCGGCCGATCACGTGGTGATCGTCGACGCGTCCATCGCGCCGCTGTTCGCCCGTGTGCTGCCCACGTTCAGCACCGTCAAGCACGTCGTCGTCGCCAACGGCCCGGCTGCTGCACTGGAAGCGCCCTCAGGCGTCGAGGTGCACTCGTATGACGAACTGCTGGCCGCGCAGCCAGACGAGTACGACTGGCCGGAAGTCGACGAACGGCAAGCGGCCGCGATGTGTTACACGTCCGGTACGACCGGCAACCCGAAGGGCGTCGTCTACTCGCACCGCTCGATCTACCTGCACTCGATGCAGGTGTGCATGTCCGACAGCATGGGCCTCTCGGGCGCGGACAAGACTTTGGTGATCGTGCCGCAGTTCCATGCCATGTCGTGGGGCCTGCCGTACGCGTCGATGATGGTCGGTGCATCGATGTTGATGCCGGACCGGTTCCTGCAGCCGGAGCCGTTGGCCGCGATGATCGCCGCGGAGAAGCCGACGTTCGCCGGTGCGGTTCCGACCATCTGGCAAGGGTTGCTGGCGTACCTCGAGGCCAATCCCGTTGACATGTCTTCGTTGCGCGACGTCATCGTCGGCGGCTCGGCGTGCCCGCCTGCGTTGATGCACGCGTTCCAGGAGCGTTACGGCATCCACATCACGCATGCGTGGGGTATGACCGAGACTTCACCGCTCGGCAGCGTCGCACGGCCTCCGGCGGGCGTGACCGGCGATGCTGAGTGGGCGTACCGCTACACGCAAGGCCGCCCGCCAGCATCGGTGAGCGCCCGCCTGATCGACGACGACGGCAACGAAGTGCCGTGGGACGGCGAAAGCGTTGGCGAGCTTGAGGTTCGCGGCCCGTGGATTGCCGCGTCGTACTACCGCCAGGACGAAGACGGCGAGGGCGCCGAGAAGTTCCGCGACGGCTGGCTGCGCACCGGTGACGTCGGCGCGTTCACGCCGGACGGCTTCCTGAAGCTGACCGACCGCTCCAAGGACGTGATCAAGTCCGGCGGCGAGTGGATTTCCTCGGTGGAGCTGGAAAACCAGGTGATGGCCCACCCCGCGGTGGCCGAGGCGGCCGTGGTCGGCATCCCCGACGAGAAGTGGGACGAGCGCCCGCTGGTCGCGATCGTGTTGCGGGAAGGGGAAAGCGTCGAGCCCGCGGAGATGCGCGAGTTCCTCGAAGGCCGGGTCGCGCACTGGCAGGTGCCGGAGAACTTCACGTACATCGACGAAGTCCCGAAGACCAGCGTCGGCAAGTTCGACAAGAAGCGGATCCGCGCGGCCTACGCCGAGGGCAAACTCGACGTCACACACCTGACCTGACCGGCCACAGTAGAGCACCCGGGGCTCCCCACGATGACGACAAATCCCGCCATCCAGGGGAGCCCCTGATTTTCACGTTACCGCAGGGGTACGACAGTTTCGGCTACACGGCTACACGGCTGCACCGTTACACGCCTAGGCGGCTACGCGGCCGTGAAGCCGCCGCCGGTCTCCGCGGCACCCCTTCGGCTTCACGGTGACCTGCTGCTGCGGTTTCCCTTCCGGGGCAACGACTTTCAGCGAATTCTTGAGCACCGAGGGCGCGCGTGCCGCACGCGATGAGGACGGCGGCCTTCGTGAGCGAGCGAGGGGGGAGGCACCCGCTCAGGAAGGCCGCCTGGCTTCAGGGTGTGATGATGTACGCGATTCCGCCGGGACCGCTGGCGACCGATCCGTCCGCGCGGTACCGCTTGGTGCGCTGCCAGATGTTCTCGAACTGGGCTCGCTTGTAGACGTTGCGCACCCGGTCGTTGCTGGACGACGCCGGGTCGTTGGCGATGACGTCGCCGTCCTTCGTGAAGCCGATCACCACCATGATGTGGCCGGCGGTGCCGTAGCCCGCACCATCCAGTTCTGACGCAAGGAAGGACTGCGAGGTGATCACGGGTATGCCGCGCTTGACGTATTGCTCGAGCTCGGCGAGCGAGCGCAGCCGCGTCACGTACGCCTTCAGGCCATACGTTGCAGCATAAGCGGTGTTGAACGGCCAGTTGCCGGTGCCGTCGTAGTTGCTGTCATAGGTGAATCTCGCTGCGTGGTCGACAGCTGGGTCCGGATAGGACGGGTCGACCCACGCGAGGTCCTCTTTGGATGGACGCTTTCCCCAGTATTCCACGACCATCTGGGTCGAGGCCGGGCTGCACCAGGCTTCGCCGCCTCCGCCGTACTCCGGGTAGTGTCCGATGTGGATATTCTGGGAGTACGGCGGCACCTTCAGCTCCGTGCCCCACGCACCCGAGTTCGGGCTCGTCGGAACGCTGAAGCGATCAGGAATCGCGGACGTCATCGCGCCTGCCATGGTCAACGTCGGCGATTCGCCGCTGCCGACCGCGCGGTACAGCGTTACGCGTAGCTGATACGCGCGCAGGGTGGATTTCGCGACGAAGGTGTCGACGTCGATGTAGCCGTGCTCGTCGGATTGCTGCGGCAGGCTCGCGCGGCGGATGTCGGTGTCGGGCAACGCCCAGCGGCCGATGCCGTACCAGATCGTCTCGGCGCCAGATGATGTCCGGCCGCGCATGTCGACGCGCAGCCACGTGCCCTTAGGAGTGGTCGCGTTCCATGAAGCCACGAGCTGCGTCGCGTCGAAACCGTGACGGTAGAACGGCGAGGTCCACGTGCCGTACTCGTACGTCTTGGTGCCCATGCCCGGCTCGGTGTGCTCGACCGTGCCTGCTGGGCGGCCGATTCGCAGGCCGCGCAAGGTCGGGACCAGGCCGTCGCGCTGGCCTGCGTAGAAGAAGTCATGCTTCTGCCACGAGTGGAAGTCCACCGGCGCTTGCGGATTGGCGGCTGCCGCGGGAAGCGCAGGTAACACCATCAGGGTTGCGATGGTCAGCAGGGCTAAGCGGTTCATGGCGTCGTCTCCCTCAACTACGTGGGAGATATTTTCACCATTGTCATAGATCATGTAAACCGCTGTCAGGGTGGATCGCGATCCAGCTCGTCCATGAAGTCCTTCCAGAACTTCTCCACCGTGCGCTCGTAGCGCATTCCCAGCTCAAGGGTCTTGAGCTGCCAGCGGTCGGCGAGTGACTCGATTTCGGCGCGCTGTCGCAGGTAGCCGTCAGCGCGGTCGCGATGTGACTGGTATCGGTCCCTGGCGAGCCTGCGGATGTCGTCAGGCGTGGCCCCGGTGCTGAAGAACAGCTTGAGCAAACCGGTGTCCCTGACCTCGGTCTGCTCGAGGGTCGGCTCGGCCAGCCACTCGGCCAGCGCCTTGCGGCCCTCGTCGGTGATCGCGTATGTCCGTTTGCGCCTGCCACCCTCCTCGGTGGTCTGTGTGACAAGGCCTGCGTTGACCAGCCGGGCCGGCTCGTCGTACAGCTGCGAGTGGGCGAACGCCCAGAAGTTCCCGACCGACCGGCCGACCCGTTGCTTGAGCTGGTAGCTCGTCGCCGGGCCGTACGTGAGCATGCCGAGTACCACATACGAGGTCGCGTTGAGCTTGCGCGACCGCCCGGCGGTCGGCTCGACAGGTTCAGCGGGCAGCGGAGTCACCTCCTGGGAAGCATCGCCCTGAGACCATAGCGATCACGCAGCCGTTTGTGCGCTCCCCTTATGCCAACACAGTCGAGCCGAATCCGCCCGGTCAGAACGGCTTGGCCAAGACCAGTTCGGTGTTGCGGTCGACCGTGCCGCCCATCAACCCTGGATCGGCGTGCAGGTCGTTGAGCGAGACCTGCCGGTACAACGACGCGAGGCCAGCCGGCGAGCCGTCACCGTAGTCGGCCTCGTATGGACTGTCGGCCTCAATGAGCGTGGTGAACAACGACAGTGTTCCGTCCCCATTGTCGGTCAGCTCGATGATCCTGGCGTGCTGTGGATAGTCGATGTGCGACGCGGTATTGATTTCCCAGAAGCCCTGTTCGGGCGTGGCGCCACGGTGCGCGGTAATGGCATTCCGGTGGGAGTGCCCATTCACCCACGCCACCACATTGGGGAACCGGTTGAGCAACGCGACCAACGCGGCACCGTCCCGTCGCGGCTCAAGCAGGTTTGTCGGGTCCGGCAGCAGGTTGTCCATCGACGTGCTCGTGTGGTGACTGAACAGGACGAACAACGTATCCGCAGCACTCGTACGAACCAGGTTGCCCTTGGTGTCGTAGTAGCGCGAGCTGCCCGCTTTGAGCGTGCGCTCGACCCACTTGAACTGCCCGTCGCCCAGCGAACCGTCGGCAAGGCCCGCGCGGTTGGTGGTGTCCATACCAATGCCGACGACGCCCGATGCGATCTGGAACGTGTAGTAGAGGTCACGCCCGGTCGCGTTGGCCGGACCGAAGCCGTGGCCGACAGGGCCGGGACCGGTGTTGCGCGGATCACGATGCGCGGCGACGTACTCCTTCGGCGTGAACGGCCGACGGCGGGCGTCCGGTGTGACGCGACGGATCGGCCCACGGAAGTTGAGCAGCAACTCGACGGCCTTGAGCGGCGAGTTCCGCATAGCCTGGGCGAGTTTGGCGGCGTCGGACTGCGAGGAGAAGCCCTCGATCTTGACCGAACCGGTGTAGATGCCGTCGACGAGCGGCACACCGCTGGGGAACGTGCCTTGCACGCTGTCGTCGTGGTTGCCGAAAACGCTGTACCACGGCCGGTTCAGGCCGGGGCTGGTGAACGGCTTGATCGCGTTGGCAAGAAGTTCCGGCATCAGCGGGAACCCCTTGTCCTTGTACATGTCCGCGACACTGCTGGCTGGGTTCCAGTACAGCGTCGAACCTGAGTTCTGCACGCCCTCGAACCGCGCGGGGTCACCCGTGTTCGGGGTGATCGTGCCACCGTTGAGGAGCGTGAGAAACCACTCGAGCTCGACGATCTCGTGGTTGTCGGTGTTGTCGCCCGTGCTCAACACGAAGTCGAACGCCCGCCCGGTATACGGCCCCTTGATGGAGTTGACCCGCTTGATGAGCGCGGCGGCACCATGCGTACCCAATGTCTCCTGTGGACGGTGTGCCGACCCGATGAACGGATGCACGAACTCGACCCGAGCCGGGCTTTGCGCGTCGATCACGTGCATGTCGGTGAGTTGCACGAACGACGTGAGCGCCGTGCGACGATCATCGCGCCCAGTCTTCGGCTCGACGAGATCAGGGCGGACGACGAGCGGCCAGCCCGGGCCCGCGGCGAGCCGGCGGAACCCGGCGCCCACCGGGATGCCGACGGTCTCCAATGTTGTTCCGGCTGGGGCGATCGCGCGCTTGGTAGTTTCGCGCAACGCCCGGTCAAGTGCCTGCGCCGGTGTGACGGCGAGCAGACCCAACGCACCTGTGGCTGTCAGCAGCCGACGACGGCTTAGGTTGGCCATGCCGCGATCCTGCCGGAGAACATGAAGAAAAGTCACTACTCCGAAGGTTGGGATCGCACAGGGAATCTACTGTGGACCCGACCACAAACTTGAGCTCTGACAGGCAAAGTGCTCAACTTTGACTCCGCGGCACGGGCCTCCGGCCCCCGATTTCCAGCCTAGCGAGAAGGCCCGACAAAACTGGGAACGAACGGTGAACACAGTCCCGGTTATCCACAGATGAACACTTCTCCCCCAGTGTCCACTTCGAACATTTGACTCGGCAGGGACATCGGGATCACCGCCGGGCCGACTTACCAGCGGCGGCGCGACTCCCGACCAACAGGTCCGCGCGAACGGCCCGTTCGCAAATCTGGTTGTCCACAACCACCCAGTAACCCCCTTGACCAGCCCATATCGCCGGTAGACTGGCCAGGGGTCGTCCCCCCGGGAGTGGCGGGGGATGTCCTTTTCTGGGGGTGGGTTTGGGTTGTCAACAGTGGTCGGTGCTGCGTGAACCGGAACTGTGGTTTGTCGCGGGGTGTGAAGGGGTTTCCTGGTGCCGCAGCACAGGGCGGCTTTCCGATGCCGCAGCACGGGGCGGCTTCGGATGCGGCAGCACAGGGATGGCTTTCCGGTGCGGCAGCGTTTCGGCGCGGCTGCACACGGGTGGCTCTTCTATGCGGCATCGTTCCGGCGCGGCGGCCCAGGGATGGCTTTTCCGGTGCGGTAGCACAGGGGTGGGCTTCGTGGGTGTTCCCTCCGGTATGGCCTGGGCTTTGTCCAACCACGGGGTGTCAGGAGGTCGGCCTACGCAACCCAGCCCCGAGCGGAAGCGATACCGACCTCTTGACGCACCGTGGTTCCGTCAGGCAGGCCGTACCGGAGGGGACGCCCGCGCCACCAAACACACGGGGGAATTCGAGCTGAAGGCCCCCTCCCTCTGGGTGGCCTCCCTGCCATTCTCTTCAAGAGCCCGGAACAAAAGCACCACGAAGACCCGAGACACTGTTCCCAGGTGCGGGATGCGCCATCGCAGGGGCCTTAGCCGCCAACAGCCGCACGAATGGAGTCCGCGAGCGGCGTCGCCTGGCGGCCGATCAGCTTCTCCAGGTCCGGACGCACATCTGCCAAAGCCCCATCGGCGATGTGCACGTAGATGTCCGTGAAAACCTCAGCTGCCTCCTCCGGCAGGCCTGCCGCGACATACCCGGCCCGCAACTCAGCAGCAGGAATGCTCTTGTGCACGAAAGGCTTCCCCGTGATCGAAGCCACCTGCGCGGCGAAGTCGTCGAAAGTCCACGCCGTCGAACCGGTGAGCTCGTACGCCGTGTTCTCATGGCCGGGTGTCGTGGCGACCACCGCAGCCGCGAGGGCGAAATCATCCCGCGCAGCCGAAGCAAGCAGCCCGGAACCCGCGGACGTCACGAACACGCCCTCGGTGTGCGCCAGCTGTCCCGTGTAGTTCTCGTGGTACATGTTGTTGCGCAGGAACGTGAACGTCAGTCCGGCGTCACGGATTGCTTCCTCGGTCGCCTTGTGGTCGACGGCCAGGCTCAATGGTGAGGTCGGTGCCTCCGTCACGCTCGTGTAGATGATGTGCTCGACGCCTGCGTTCTTTGCCGCTGTCACCGCGTTGCGGTGCAGGGTGACGCGGTCGCCGCTGGGCGCGGAGATCAGGATCAGCTTGGTCACGCCGGCGAACGCCTGTTCCAGGCCTGCCGGGTCCGTGTAGTCCACGCGACGGCCGCCCGCTGGCGGCGTGCGGGAGCCTTCGAGGAAGGTCGCGCCGCGTTCGGTCAGGTGCTTCTTGATCAACGTGCCGAGCTGGCCGTTCGCCCCGGTCAACAAAAGTGTCATGGCACTAACTCTAGGAGTGGTACTAACTAGAAGTAAGTACCTACTTTGAAGTGCTGTACTTACCTTCAGGAAAGAAACCAGCGTATGCTCAGTGCATGGAAAGTGCCATGGTCGACGTCTTCGACGCGAAGTGTCCGTCGCGGGCCGTCATGGAACATCTGTCCAGCCGGTGGGGCGTGCTGATCCAGATCATGCTCCTGCGCGAGGGCACGATGCGGTTCAGCGAGCTGCGCCGCGCTATCGGCGGCGTGAGCGAGAAGATGCTGGCGCAGACGCTGCAGGCGCTTGAGCGCGACGGCATCGTCCGCCGGGTTGTGCATCCGGTGATCCCGCCGCATGTCGACTACAGCCTCACCGATCTTGGTCAGGACGCTGCCAAGGCCGTCAACGCTCTGTTCGAGCTGATCGACGACCGGTGGGCGGAGTTCGAGAAGGCCCAGATCGAGTACGACGAGCGCAAGAAGTGAGCACGTTCACCGACGCCGACTACCCCGCCGCGCCCTACCCGGGCACTCGTCCGCCCTTCTCCTACGTCCACCTCGACGGCAAAGGCTGGCGGGTCACGCCCGATGACGACCTCGACGAATGGCTGACCAAACACAACGCCGCGACGCTGGCCGAGCGCGTTCCCGTGCTGACGTACGGCTCGAACGCCAACCCGAGCAAGATCACTTGGCTGCGCGAGAACCTCGGGCTTGAAGGGCCCGTCGTCGTCCTGCGGGCCACGTGCACCGGGTTGTCCGCCGTGTGGGCCGCTGGGCTGAGGGTCGTGGACACCCAACGACCGGTCACGCTCGCGGCGATGCCCAATGTCACCGAGGTCCATGCCGTGTGGATGGCCGATCCGGCTCAGGTCGCCGTGCTCGACATCTGCGAGGGCCGGGGCGACCGGTACCAGTTGTCCCGCTTGCACTCCGGGCGCGTCCAGCTCGACGACGGGTCTATCTGGGACGGTCTGCTCGCGTACACCGGCAAGGCCGAGATCCGCTGGCCGTTGCTCGTTTCCGGTGCGCCGGTCCGGCTGGCCGAAATTGGCCAGCAGCAAGCCCGTGATCTGGTCGGCACCGCCGCGCCGGTGATGGGCCTGGACGTGTCCGTTGTGGACGGCCCGCCCGAGCCGGACGAGTTCCCCGCGCGCGTTTTCGTCTACGGCACGCTGAAACCCGGCGAGTCCGCATGGGAACTGGTCGAGCCGTGGGTCGACGGTGAGCCGTACCAGGCCAGCATCACCGGCGAGGTCTTCGACACAGGCTTCGGCTACCCGGGCCTCAAGCGGGGCACCGATCAGGTAGCCGGGTGGGTGTTGCCGTTGCGCAGCCCGAAAGCCGCACTGGCCACTTTGGATTCGTACGAAGGCGATGAATACCGGCGAATTCGGGTGAAAACGCCCGGCGGCACGATTTGCTGGGCGTACACGTGGAAATTCGCCTGAGCGTGTGAGCGTTCGCAACCCGGAGTGCGGTTGCCCGTCCTTACTGGTAGGACCAGGTAACTACGTTACGGGAGGTGGCACCATGGTCCGCAATAGGGTGATTTTCGCAGGTATGGCACTGCTGGCAGCCGGAACACTGGCCGCGTGTGGCGGTGGACCCACGACCGGACAACCGCCGCAAACCGTGACGGTGACACAAACTCCGACGCAGCCAACCGCCGCGCCGGAACACACGTCCACTGGTCCGGAGCGACCGGAAAGCGTCGCGCGCGCCAGCCAGGTCGCGCGCTGCGGCCCCACTGTGCTGAAAGGCGAGATCGTGTCGGGCGACGCGGCCGCGGGCAACCGCTACGCCAAGCTCGCTGTGACCAACACGAGCTCGAAAGCGTGCACTTTGTACGGTTACGGCGGCCTGCAGTTGACCGATGCCAACGGTCACGCGATGCCGACCAAGCTGACCCGCAAGCCGGACCCGGGTCCGTCGCTGGTCACGCTGGAGCCGGGCCAGAAGGCGTACAAGAACCTGCACTGGGGCGCGGTGCCCGACGGCACCGAGTCCACGACGGGCCCGTGTGAGCCCGAGTCCAAAGGTGCGACGGTGATTCCGCCAGACGAGACGCAGCCGTTCACGGTCAAGTTCGACTTCGGGTCGGTGTGCGAGCACGGCTCGATCGACGGCAGCGCGTATTACAAGTAATCGGATTTCCTAGCCACGGGCCGGTCCGAAGAGGCACGCTGTCGCGTATGTCGACAGAGATCCTCTCGCCTGCCGCGAGGCAGAACACCGATGAGGACCCGCTGGCCAAGATCACCTTGCCGCCACGGGTCTTCGTCGCGTCGCTGGCGTCGATCGCGCTGGTCGTCGGCCTGGTGCTCGGCCTGCTCCCGGTCCGGGTATCCACCCTGGACACCACCACCACGGTCAAGGTGAGCTGCGGTAACACCCTCGGCGGCGTCGAGACGCCACGACTTGCCGCGAGTCTCGGCAACCCGGAACGGCCGATCCTGGCCGAGTACGTGGCCATGTGCGATCGCGGTATCGACGACCGCGCGCTGCCCGCGTGGACACTGTTCTTCGGCGGAATGATCGGCTGGATCTGGCTCGGCGCCGTCAGGAAGCGCAAATCGGGGGTCGAATAGGTCTGGACCATTAGGTACTATCACGGTGTATGAGGGTTCGACCGCATACCGTGATCGTCGCCCTGCTCCTGCTCGCGGGGTGCTCCGCAGAACCTGGTCAGTCCACGCCATCGGTACCGCTGCCGCCGGACGAATGGGCCTCGTTCCGCAACGTCGACTCCTGCGCGATCCTCGACGAGGCCGCGCTGTCGAAGCTTGGCAAGGTCGGTGCCCGCACCTTCAGCGGTGCGAGCGCGCACAACTGCGTCGTCACGATCACGCAGCCGGACGGATCGCCGCTCACCGCAAGGGCGTACGTCGGTGAACGCGTCGCGGCTGACGCCAAACCGGTTGAAATCCCTGGCCTGACCGCCGTGCAGGACTCCGGCTGCACGCTCACCGCCAAGACGGCGGGCGACTTGGGTATCGCCATCTCCATCGAAGGCACTGACTACGAAAAACAGTGCGCTCAGGCCCGTGACGTGGCCACCGCGGTCGCCGCGAAGCTGAAATCGCCACCGCAGAACCCGGCCGCGTCGCCCTTCCACGGCAAGGATCCGTGCCAGCCGATCGACCAGTTCACCCAGCAGATCGGCGCGCTGACCCAAGCCCGCCGCCCCACGCTGATCAACTGCGAACTGACCGGGGCGAACGGAACCATGTTGATCAGCCACGAGATCGAGAACATGGCCGGGCACGCGCACGGTGAACCACTGACCGTGGGCGGCAAGGAGGGAATGCGGCACCAGGAACCCGACCAGCAGGACCGGTGTGAGGTCATGGTGCTGGTCCGGCCGGTGCTCGAACAGTCCTATTTCACCACCCGGCTCGAGGTGGGCGGGACGTCCGACTCGTGCGCGAAGGCCACGAACGCCGCCAACGAGTCGGCTAAGGAGCTATGAGCTTGCCGGGGTTGAGGATCCCGCTCGGGTCGAGCGTCTTCTTCACCGCGGCAAGCACTTCCATCCCCAGATCGCCGATTTCGGCTGGCAGATAAGGAGCATGGTCGACGCCGACGGCGTGGTGGTGCGAGATCGTGCCGAGCCCCGCGATCGCCTCGCACGCCGCGGCTTTGGCGCGCTTCCATTGCCCCGCTGGGTCTTCGATCGACCGCGGCGCGATCACTGTGAAGTACAGCGAGGCGCCGGTTTCGTAGGCGTGCGAGATGTGGCACATCACGATGGCCCGTCCCAACGAATCGGTCAACGCCAGCCGGACCTTCGCATACAGCTCGTTCAGCTGCGACCAATGCGTTGCGGTCTCCAGGGTTTCCACGCACACGCCCGCGTTCATCAACGCGTCGCGCTGCCGTGGCCCGTTGAACCTCCCGTGCCGCCAGGCCTCTCCCAGCACCCGCCCCAGCCTGACTGAACCACGCAGTCGGCGAAGCGTCGCGGCACGGCGCATTGCGAGCTCATGGCGGTCCTGAACCTCCCAGCCCACGATCAGCATGCAGGGTTCGTTGATTCCCCGCGCCTTCAGATATGCCCGCAGCCCAGCGGCTTTCAGCCCGCCGGTCAACGCGAACGACACGTTTGTCTCGTCCACATCAGACAGACGAGTCACGTCCGCGAGCACGCGATCCTGTGCCAGCTTCCGCACGACGTCCGCGCCACGATCCCAGCCGTCCACCACGAAGCCTTCGTAGCGGCGGATTGCGGGCAACGGCCGGACACGCACCGTGACCTCGGTGATCACACCGAAGGCGCCTTCGCTGCCGATCATGAGGTGGCGCAAGTCAGGACCTGCGGCCGAAGCGGGTGCCACGCCGAACCGGACTTCGCCGCGCGCAGTGGCGACGCGCACGCCTTCGACCATGTCCTCGAACCGGCCGTAACCCGACGAGGCCTGACCGGCGGACCGGGTCGCGGCGAACCCGCCGATCGTGGCGCGCTCGAACGACTGCGGCACATGCCCGAGCGTGAGCCCGTACTCCGCCAAGGCCTTTTCGGCGTCCGGCGCACGCACACCGGCCTGGAACACCGCCAGCCGCGACACCTCATCCACCAGCACCAGCCGGTCGAGGCGGGCCAGGTCAAGCACGACCGAACGTTCCGCGGCCTTGACGCCACCGACCACCGAGGTCCCACCGCCGAACGGGACGATGCTCAGCCCGAGCTCCGCACATGCCTTGACCACCGCGGCGACCTCGGCCGGGTCGGCAGGCAGGACGACCGCGTCGGGCACGGACACGTCGCCGATTCCCTTGTGCGCCAAAAGGTCCAGGTATGACAGGCCGCCGGTCCGGCCGAGCCTGCTCTGCTCGTCGGTGAGCACGTGCTCGGCGCCGACGATCGCCGTCAGCACCTCGTGCGCCTTTTCCGGCAGCTCCGACGGCGGCGCGGTCATGACCCGCGTCGGCGTCCAGGAGTCCGTCAGCCCAGTCTCCTGCCGCAGCCACCGCAGGGCGTGCGGCGGCAACTGAGGCGGTTCGGCCGTCCACGCGGACCTCAGGAGCTGGTCAGTTCGGTTCGCCATGGGTACAGTGTGACACATGACGTCACAACGTCACAGTTATCGAGTCGACGACGACGTGCTCCTGGACGCGGCGCGCAGCTGTGTGCTGGCGATCGGAGTCGGCCGGACCACGCTCACCGAGGTGGCCAGGCGGGCCCAGGTCAGCCGGATGACGCTGTACCGGCGCTTCCCGGACGTACGCAGCCTGATCGCGGCCCTGATGACCAGGGAGTTCGGTGGGCTGCTCGCCGAGATATCGGCGTCGCTGACCGGGCCGACGGCCCGCGAGCGGCTGGTGACCGGGCTGGTCACCGGGATCAAGGCGCTGACACACAACCCGATCATGCGGGCCGCGCTTGACCTGGAACCCGAACTGATCCTGCCGTACGTGGTGCAGCGGCTGGGCAGCACGCAGCGGCTGACCGAGCAGTTCATCGCCGACCAGCTCAAAGCCGGGCACGACGACGGCTCGATCCGCGGCGCCGACGTGCCCACGCAGGCCCGCGCGGTGCTGCTGGTCGTCCAGTCCTTCGTGCTGTCGCTGCGCCCAGCGACGTCTGATGTGGACAGTGATGCGCTACTCGACGAGCTGGCCAAGATGCTCGAGGGCGCATTGGAGAGCCGGTGAACACCTCGCTCAACGCGAGCCGCCGGGCCGCGGACATGGCGGCCGCTGCGCAGGACGTCGTCGACGTGCTGGTCATCGGCGGCGGGGTGACCGGCGCGGGTGTCGCGCTGGACGCCGCCTCACGTGGCCTTTCGGTGGTCCTTGCCGAGGCGCACGATCTCGCGTTCGGCACGTCCAGGTGGTCGAGCAAGCTGATCCACGGCGGACTCCGGTATCTGGCGAACGGCGATGTCGGGATCGCCTATGAGAGCGCGGTCGAGCGCGGAATAGTGATGACGCGCACCGCGCCGCACCTGACCCGGCCGCTCCCCCAGCTCATTCCGTTGCACGAAGGCGTTTCCAGTGCGCTGGCGATGACCGGCCTGCACGCGGGCGACCTGCTGCGCCGGATCGCCCGCACACCATCGAATCTCCTGCCACGTCCACGGCGAATTCCTGCCGCGGAAGCGCTTGCGTTGGCGCCCGGGTTGAAGCGCGAAGGGTTGCGCGGCGGGCTGCTTTCCTACGACGGTCAGTTGATCGACGACGCACGTTTCGTGGTCGCGCTGGCAAGGACCGCGGCCGGCTACGGCGCGAGAATTCTCACCAGGACCAAGGCTGTTTCCGTCGAGGGCGACGGTGCACGCTTGCGCGACACCCTGACCGGCTCGGAATTCGACGTCCGGGCCAGGAAAGTGATCAACGCCGCCGGTGTCTGGGCAGGCCAAGTGGTTCCTTCGGTGCGGTTACGGCCTTCGCGCGGCACGCACATAGTGCTGTCCTCGCCTGGCATCACCGGCACCTCGCTGACCGTGCCGATTCCGGGTTCCCGCAACCGGTTCGTGCTCGTTCTGCCCCAGTTGGACGGCCGGATCTACGTCGGGCTGACCGACGAGCCGGTGGACGGCGAGATCCCCGACGTGCCACAGGCACCGGAATCCGATGTGGACTTCCTGCTGTCGGTCGCGTCCTCTGTGCTGGAACGGCCGCTGACCCGCGCCGATGTGCAGGGCGCGTACGCCGGGTTGCGGCCTTTGCTTGACGCGGAAGGCGCAAGTGCGGACCTTTCCCGCCGGCACGCCGTACTCACCGCACCTAACGGTGTGATCACAGTTGTGGGCGGCAAGTTCACGACATACCGCCGAATGGCGGCCGACGCGGTCGATGCCACCGAGCTGACCACGGTTTCGGCCCGTACCAAGGACATTCCGCTCGTCGGCGCGACCGCACGCGAGCGACTCACCCGGATCGACGCACCGGCTAGGCTGATCGCCAAGTACGGCACCGAAGCCGTGCAGGTCGCCAAGCTCGACCCGGCCCGGCTGCACACAGATCTCACGGTCGCCGAGGTGATCTGGGCTTTCGAGCACGAAGGCGCCCTTGACGCCGAAGACGTCCTGCACCGCCGCAGCAGGGTGGGCCTCATTCCCGCCGAGGCGAACCCCCTGGTAGACATCGTTGGAGAATATGCGGGTACCAACCGGCGTAACCACTCACGAGGGTCTTGAGCGCGGACGGGTTCCAGGCTGGATACTGGGGGTACGTCCAGCGAGGAAGGATCGATGGTGCCTGAGGCGGGACTGGAGATCGACCACGTCTCCAAGCGCTACGGTGACGTCGTCGCTTTGTCAGACATGACATTCGAGGTACGGCCGGGTGAATTGTTCGGTTTCGTCGGCAGCAACGGCGCGGGCAAGACCACCACGATGCGCATCGCGCTGGGCGTGCTCGAAGCGGATTCCGGCGCGGTGCGCTGGGCGGGCGAGCCGATCACGCTGAGCACGCGCCGCCGGTTCGGTTACATGCCTGAGGAACGCGGTCTGTACCCGAAGATGAAGGTGCTCGATCAGCTGGTCTACCTGGCGAAGCTGCACGGCCTGCCGTCCAATGGCGCCCATCGGGCCGCGGACGACTGGATCGTCCGGCTCGGACTGCGCGAGCGACGGCTGGACGAGGTCCAGAAACTGAGCCTGGGCAACCAGCAGCGCGTGCAACTGGCCGCCGCGCTGGTGCACAACCCCGAGGTGCTGGTGCTGGACGAGCCGTTCTCCGGCCTGGATCCGGTCGCGGTGGACGTGATGAGCCAGGTTCTGAGGGAAAAAGCCGCCGAGGGCATCCCGGTTGTGTTCTCCAGCCACCAACTCGACCTTGTCCAGAGGTTGTGCGACCGGGTCGGGATCGTGAACAAGGGATCGATGGTCGCGTGTGACACGGTCGACGCGCTCCGCTCCTCGGCTGCGTCCGAGCTTGTTGTGCACGCACCGAAGGCGCCGACCGGTTGGGCCGCGGGGATTCCTGGCGTCGAGGTGGTGTCCGAACAGGACGGCCGCACGACTCTGCGTGTCCCGGACGACGTCGACGACCAGCAGATCCTGCAGACTGCTTTGGACACCGGCCCGGTGCACGAGTTCAGCAGGCACCGACCGTCCCTTGCCGAGCTGTACCGCAACGTTGTCAAGGAGGGGCAGTGACCGAAGATCCGATTACGGGATCGAGAATCGGCACTGAGTTGAAGCCTGCCCAGGCGGTGCTGCTGATCGCGGGTCGCGAGCTGAACGCCAAGCTGCGCACCCGGTCCTTTGTGATCAGCACGATCATCTCAGTGGTCGTGCTCGCGGCTTTCGTTCTGCTGCAGAGCTCCTCGTTCGACAACGGTGCGCGCAGCACGGTCGGGCTGAGCGGCCAGGCGACCGCGCTCGGCCCGCAGATCGTCGAATCGGCCAAGCAACTGGGGCACAACGTGCAGATCGTCGACATCGGCGATCCGGCGCAGGGCGAACAGCAGGTCCGCGACAACGATCTGGACGCGTTGGTCACCGGGCCGGTCGGCTCGCTTCAGGTGACCGTCAAGGACACGCTGAACACCGAACTGCGCAACACGCTCAACGGCCTGATGCGCCAGCAGATCCTGACCTCCGAACTGGCCGCGGCCGACCTGGATCCCAAAGAGGTCCTCGGCACCGCGGCCGCCGCGCAGGTGAACGTCAAGCAGCTCGAGCCGCGTGGTGACGACCAGGGGCAGCGGCTGGTGATCGGTCTGATCGTGGCGTTCCTGCTCTACATGGCACTGATGATCTACGGCCAGATGGTCGCGCAGGGCGTGGTGGAGGAGAAGTCCAGCCGCGTCGTGGAAATCCTGCTGGCGACCGTGCGGCCGTGGCAGCTGCTGGCGGGCAAGGTGCTCGGCCTCGGTATCGTCGGGCTGATCCAGTTCGCGGTGATCGCCGCGGTCGGGCTGGTGGCCGGGGTGGCGAGCGGCGCGCTGACGATCTCCGGCTCGGCGGTCGCCGGTGTGATCGCCGGCCTGTTCTGGTACCTGATCGGCTTCTTCTTCTACGCCACCATTTTCGGCGCGGTCGGGTCGTTGGTGTCGCGCCAGGAGGAAACGCAGAGCGTGCTCACCCCGGTCACGATGGTGATCGTGATCGGCTTCATCTTCGCCATCAACCTGTTGATCAGCAACAGCGACAGCACGCTGACCACGATCATGGCGATCCTGCCGCCGTTCGCACCGATCCTGATGCCCGGCCTGACCGCGTTGGGCGTCGCGCCGATCTGGATGCAGGTCGCGTCGATCCTGTTGTCCCTCGCCGGGATCGCGTTCGTGGCGTGGCTCGGTGGCCGGATCTACCGCAACGCGGTACTGCGCACCGGAAGCCGCGTCCGGTTGAAGGACGCCATCAGCGCTTGATGGCGGTCCAGGTTCTTGCGCGCGCTGTCTGGCCTGTGCCACAACACATCCGCGTAGAACTCCCGCCAGGCGAGCTCAGCGCGGCCTCTTCGCCTGCCTCGGGCAGGTCGGGACCTGCGGGGTCCTTGGGGATGTGGCTTTTGCGGGGCGGGTCGATCCAGTCCACACTGGACGCATCGGTGTCCGCGGGCTTGCGCCGACCGTGATCGACCCATGCTCTGGCTGGCGAAGGGCGTGAAGACCTTGTACGGCGGACAACAGCGCAGGATGGTCTCTGGTCCGGAGAACTCGGCGAAACCAGACGACTGACGTCACCCAGGAACGCTATCGCGTGGGTGGTGCGCGCGCAGAACACGCACCACCCAGCGAAGCGTCTTAACGAGCGTCCATCGAGACGTAGTCGCGCTGCTTCGGTCCGATGTAGACCTGACGCGGGCGGCCGATCTTGGTCGCCGGGTCGTTGGTCATCTCCCGCCAGTGCGCGATCCAGCCGGGCAGCCGGCCCAGCGCGAACAGCACCGTGAAGAACTTCGTCGGGAAGCCCATCGCGCGGTAGATCAACCCGGTGTAGAAGTCCACGTTCGGGTAGAGCTTGCGCTGGACGAAGTAGTCGTCCGCGAGGGCGTGCTCCTCGAGTTCCTTGGCGATGCCCAGCAGGCTGTCGTCGCCGCCGAGCTTGCCGAGGATCTCGTCGGCGGTCTTCTTGATGATCGCGGCCCGCGGGTCGTAGTTCTTGTAGACCCGGTGGCCGAAGCCCATCAGCTTGACGCCGTCTTCCTTGTTCTTGACCTTGTTGACGAAGGTCTTCACGTCGCCGCCGGAGTCCCTGATGCCCTCGAGCATCTCCAGCACCGCGCTGTTCGCGCCGCCGTGCAGCGGTCCGAACAGGGCGTTGATCCCCGCCGAGATGCTGGCGAACAGGTTCGCCTCGGACGAGCCGACCAGCCGCACGGTCGACGTCGAGCAGTTCTGCTCGTGGTCGGCGTGCAGGATGAACAGCAGGTCCAGCGCACGGGCCAGGTCGGGGTCCACATCGTACGGCTCGGCCGGGAAGCCGAAGGTCATCCGCAGGAAGTTCTCCACCAGGCCAAGCGAGTTGTCCGGGTAGAGGAACGGCTGGCCGACCGACTTCTTGTACGCGTAGGCCGCGATGGTCGGCAGCTTGGCCAGCAAGCGGATGGTGGCGATCTCGGTCCGCTCCTCGGTGACCGGCTTGAGGGTCTCCGGGTAGAACGTGGACAGCGCGGACACCGCGGAGGACAGCACCGGCATCGGGTGCGCGTCCCGCGGGAAGCCGTCGAAGAACCTCTTCAGGTCCTCGTGCAGCAGCGTGTGCCTGCTGATCTTCTTGGTGAAGTCGTCGAGCTGCGTCTGGGACGGCAGCTCGCCGTAGATCAGCAGGTAGCTGACCTCGATGAAGGTCGATCGCTCGGCGAGCTGCTCGATCGGATATCCGCGGTAGCGCAGGATGCCTGCGTCACCGTCGATGTACGTGATCTCCGACGAGCAGGCGGCGGTGTTGACGAAGCCGGGGTCCAGTGTGACCAGTCCGGTTTTCGCCAGCAGTTTGCCGAGCTCGATTCCGTTCGAGCCTTCGGTGGCGGGTACTACCGCCATCTCGAGCTCTCCGCCGTCGTGGTGAAGCGCGACGGTACGAGTACCGGATTGCGGCGCGGTCGTCGCGTCGGGCATGAACGTCCCTCTCCCGATCGGTCAGGGCGGTGGATCTGGCGAATCAAGCCACGTGCACGCGGTCTGATCGATCGCCGCACCGCAGCACCGCCCCATTGGGGTCCTGTCAACCCCCAACGCTAGTGCTCCCGGCGCGAATCTCCCAGTGCGGCGTAAGTTAAGACACGGCTGGTGGGACGCTTCTCACATCGATTCACAGAACGATTCAGAGGATTGGACCCAGTTCAGCCCCGAATGGGGGTTCGGCGCCCGCCCGTGACACCGTTATCGCCGCGGCCTTGCCTGCGTACGTCAGCGCCGCCGACCAGGCATCCTTGTCCAGGTCACGCAGGTGTTCCGCCGAACGGACGCCTTTTGTATACAACCAACTGAGCAATGCGCCGTGCACGGTGTCACCAGCCCCGATGGTGTCGACGACTTGGGCACGGGTAGCCGGGACCTCGATCAGTTCACCCGACCCGGCAACAACGGCTAACCCTTTCGAGCCGCGCGTGAGGACAACGGCGGCCGGGCCGCGCCGGTGCCATTCTTTGGCGGCTTCGACGGCGTCTTTTTCGGCGATCCACTCGGCGTCCTCCTCGGACAACTTGAGCAGATCAACGTCCGACAGCCAGCTCGCGAACCGGGCGCGGTAGGCCCCCGGGTCGTCGATGAGCACGGGCCGGACATTCGGGTCGAGCACGGTGAGCGCGTCGGCACGCCGCATGACCTGCTCGTACGCACTGGCGCCTGGTTCGAGTACGAGCGAGAGAGTGCCCAACGAGAGCATGGTCATCTCGGGCAGCTCGTCAGGTGCCTGAAAGAGGCGGTCGGCCGTGCCCTCGGCGTAGAACGTGTACCGAGCGCCACCGTCCGGCCCGAGGCTGGTGACCGCCAGCGTCGTCGGCTCCGGCCCGCGCTGCAGATGACTCGTGTCCACATTGGACAAGTTGAGCCGGTTGACGAGGGCCTCGCCGAAGTCGTCAGCCGAGATCCTGGACAGGAAACTCACCGGTGCGCCAAGGCGACCCACCGTGACGGCGACGTTGTACGGGCCGCCGCCCAGCCTTGGCAGCAGAGCGCCCGGTTCTCCGTCGAGTGTGGACTTCGCGGGCACCAGGTCAACAAGTGCCTCACCAGCGACAAAGATCACAGCCCGGATAGTAATGTGGGATGTCCTCAAGCACTGCATACATACGGAGATCCCGCGATGGCAGTCGAACGTCTGCTCCCGGACACCGAGGCGGAAGACCTCATCGCCTTGACCCGGGACATTGCCACCAACGAGCTGGCGCCCAAGGCCGGCGAGTACGAAGAGAAGGAACTGTTCCCGAGAGAAGAGTTCCGCCTGCTCGGCCGCTCAGGCCTGCTCGGGCTGCCATACCCGGAGCAATGGGGCGGTGGCGGAGTGTCGTACGAGGTGTACCTGCAGGTCCTCGAAGAGATCGCGGCCGCATGGCTGACCGTCGGCGTCGGCCTCTCGGTGCACACGATGTCCTGCTACGCCCTCGCCGAATACGGCACAGACGAGCAACGCTCCACGTGGCTGCCGGACATGCTCGCCGGAGATCTGCTGGGGGCCTACGCGCTGTCCGAGCCGCACGCCGGATCGGACGCGGCGGCGCTGTCAACCCGAGCGGTGCTGGACGGCTCCGACTACGTCGTCACCGGGACCAAAGCGTGGATCACCCACGGCGGCGAGGCGGACTTCTACACGACGATGGTCCGCACATCACCGGACGGCGGCCGCGGCATCAGCTGCCTGCTCGTCCCCGGCGACACACCCGGCCTGTCCGCCTCCGCGCCCGAACGCAAGATGGGCATGACGGCATCGACGACCGCGCAGATGATCTTCGACGGAGCCCGGGTGCCGGTGACCCGACGGCTCGGCGAGGAAGGCATCGGACTGAAGATCGCCCTGACGGCGTTGAACTCCGGGCGGCTCGGCATCGCGGCCTGCGCCGTGGGGCTGGCCCAGGCGGCACTGGACGAGGCCGTGAAGTACGCGAAGGAACGGTCCCAGTTCGGCCGGTCGATCATCGAATTCCAGGGCATGGAATTCCTGCTGGCCGACATGGCAGCGGCGGTGGAATCAGCGCGCGCCATGTACCTGGAGGCCGCGCGACGCCGCGATCGCGGGCTGCCGTTCAAGAGGCAGGCATCCATCGCGAAACTGGTGGCAACCGACGCCGCGATGAAGGTGACGACCGACGCGGTGCAGGTACTCGGCGGCGCCGGGTACACAAAGGACTTCCCGGTGGAACGGTACATGCGAGAAGCCAAGGTCCCGCAGATCTTCGAGGGCACCAACCAGATCCAGCGCATGGTGATCGCGCGGGAACTGAAGAACATGGCTTGACGTTCGGTTCGCATGTCAATGGCGAAGTCACGGGTCAGGTTGGCTGGCCCGTGTCCGCTGACCCCGGCCGCCTTGTCACGACGCGGGCTCGGGCCGCATCGCCTGATCCGTCGGCGCGGCCTCCAGGGTCCATCGCCATACGTCGGCGGCCTTCGACCCCGCCCTCGAAACCCATTGCCTATGTCGGCGTGGCCCCCGGCACTGTCCGAAACCCGTTGCTGGTGTGCAAGGGGATGCGTTGCCCAAGCACACCCGGCTGCCCAGGCGGTTCGGCGGTTCGAAGCGCCTGGGCAGCTTTGCGGGTTATTCGCTGTACCAGGGGCTCTTGGTGATGCCTTCGCCCTTGGCGTCGTCGAAGTAGTAGACCTCGTTGCCTTCGACGAAGACGCGGACCGCGCGGCTCATCACGTCCAGTGGGTCGCCGGACCAGATCACGACGTCGGCGTCCAGGCCGGGTGCGAGGGCGCCGACTCGGTCGTCGAGGTTCAGGATCTGCGCTGGGTTGACCGTGATCGACTTCAGTGCCGTGTCGGTGTCGAGGCCTTCCTTCACGCACAGGGTTGCCTGGTGCACCAGGAAGTCGATCGGCACGACCGGGTGGTCGGTGGTCAGCGCGATCTTCACGCCTGCCCTGGCCAGGATGCCGGGGTTGCGCAGCGACCTCCGGTTGACTTCCACTTTGCTGCGGCTGGTGAACAGCGGGCCGATGATCACCGGGATCTCCCGCTCGGCGAGCAGGTCGGCGATCAGGTGCCCCTCCGTGCCGTGGTTGATCACCAGGCGGTAGCCGAATTCGTCGGCCAGCCGGATCGCCGTCACGATGTCGTCGGCGCGGTGGCTGTGCTGGCACCAGGGCACCTCGCCACTGAGCACCTGCGCCAGCGCCTCCAGGGTGTTGTCGCGGTCGAACGGCTTGTCCTCGCTGGCCGCATGGTCACGCTTCTTGACGTAGTCCTGGGTTTTGGTCAGCGCGTCACGGATCACCGCCGCCACGCCGAGCCTGGTCG
The DNA here is from genome assembly GCF_900176515.1 of Kibdelosporangium aridum. Taxonomy (GTDB): domain Bacteria; phylum Actinomycetota; class Actinomycetes; order Mycobacteriales; family Pseudonocardiaceae; genus Kibdelosporangium; species Kibdelosporangium aridum. The sequence goes on along the minus strand of NZ_FWXV01000004.1, from coordinate 8,555 downwards.
ACGGCAGCTTCTTCTGCTCGCCGTACACCCGCTTCGGGTTTTCACCGAGGGCGCTTTTCAGGCTGCACGGCGTCCGGACCAGCATCTCGTCGACCGTGCGGCCCCACGCCTTGATCGCGGCGGTCTGTCCGCCGATCGGGTTGCCGGAACCGGGCTTCACGACCAGCGTGGTGACTCCACCGGCGAGCGCGTCCCGCAGTCCTTGGTCGTCCGGGTTGATCCCGTCGATCGCCCGCAGTCTGGCGCCGTTCGGGTCGGTCATCTCGTTGTAGTCGCGGCCTTCCCAGCCAAGGCCCTCCTCGCCGATGCCGGCGTGCGCGTGCGCCTCGACAAACCCCGGCAGCACCCATGTGCCCGAGGCGTCGACGATCTCGGCGTCATCCGGCACATCGACATCGGCGTCCGCACCGACCGCGACGATCTTGCCGTTCTCGATCAGCACGATGCCGCCCTCGATGGGCTCGCTCGTGACCGGAACAACGTATCCACCCGTGATTGCGACTGTCACGGGTGGACACCGTACTAGGCCATACCCCATTGAGGGGCGGCACTCGCCGCCGGAACATCCCTCGGCCGCAAGTCCGGCCTGCTGCCACGCGGGGTCACGACAGCTGTTTCACCGCGCCTGAGCCGGATCGCGATCGTGCCGGGCGACGTTTCCCGCCACGGCAGCCGCCGCCCGCGTTCGTCCCGTACGTCCAGTTCGCCGGAAAGTCCGTGACGCAGCGACAAAGGCGCACCCGCACAGCTGCGGATCCTGATCCACTCGGTGCGACCGGCCCGGCGTGAGGCGTCGACTTCGAAGGCGCCTTGCGTACGTAGACCCGCTATCGACGCGTCCGGCCACGGCAGCGCCGGGAAAACCTTCACCAGGTCCGGATCGCTGTCGATCACCATGTCCAAAACGGACTGTGCCGCGGTGAGCGGGCTCTCGATCGCGAGGTTCGAGCCTTCCTTGTACATCGTGTTCGGCATCAGTTTGGCGATGCCGATGACGTTGCCGTCCAACAAATGGCGCAAATACGCCAGCGCCTGTTCGGGCTGGCCCATCATCGAGGACATCGTCGACGCGGCCGGATAGCTGTAACCGGCCCACGCCGAACGCATGCTCGACCAATGGTCGAACGTGCGCTTGATGATGTCGCGATCAGCCGGGTTGTCCCACGTCTTCTCCCGCAACGGGTGCATCCACAGCATGTGCGAGAAGTGGCGGTGCGACGCGGTGAGCGCCACACCGTCGCCGATCATGACACCCGTCTCGTTCTCGTGATACGGAACAAGCCTGGTCGCCACGTCCCGCCACCGCGGGTCCGGTTCGACCCGCAACTCCTCGGCCAGCTTGGGCAGAATCCCTGCGGCCCAACGGATCAACGACAGGTCGTACGTGCAGTCGCTCGCGTCGGCGACCTCCGGTGAGCGGGTGAGCGGCAGGTGCAGTTTGCCGTCGCTGCCTTCGGTCAGGAAGTGCAGGTAGAAGTTCAGCGCCTTGGTCAGGATCGGGAACAGCACGTCCTGCAGCACCCAGCGTTCCCTGGTGTGCTGATAGGACACCCAGACGCCGTGCATCGCCCAGATCAGGTTGCCGGTCTGGTCGGTCTTGGTGGTCGTGCCCGGCCTGCCGACCGTGGCATGGTCGGGGATCTGCGAACCCAGCTTCGGCCCGCCTGACCGCAACGTCCGGTCGCCGGGATGCGCGAGCGCGTACGTCTTGCCGTCGCGGTAGTCCGGCGGGACCGAGAACGCGAGATTCTCGTGGTATCGCCGGAAAGTCTCGGTAACCGCGTCCAGTTCGGGATGGTTCGAGCCGTTCACGAGCGGATACGAGACCTGGACGTTCAGGTTCCACCAGACCGCCGTCCAGCTACCACCGCCGTCAGGGAACCACGGCCCCCACTCGGTCACAACCGGCGCGTTTCTCCTTGTCGCGCAAGCCATCTTGTACAGCTGGATCCAGTAGAACCGCTGCACCCACTTGTCCGGAACGGAAACCAGGCTGCGGGTGTAGTACGCGTTCCACCAGGCGCGGTGCGACGCGACGTTCGGCAGGACCTTGACCTTGGCGAGCGCTTCGGCCAGCCCCGTCGAGTTGGGGTAGCCGTAGTGCACAGCCGCCGTGAGCAGCTTCCGGGTGCCAAACTGTCTTTCCTGCCAAGCGGTGCTGTAGCCACCGCCCGCGATGAGCGGTTGCTCGACATAGTTGGGACCGATGGCCGGCGTGGGATTGCCCACGTACTCCGGTGGGATCCTGATCTGACGCGTGGTGTGCGACGGCAACGGCGTGAAACCCCATTGCGCGTCACCGGTCGTCGAAACCAGGAGGACGCCGCTTTCGTTGTGCACCAGTGCTTCGAACTTGAGGCTGCCTTGTGTGGTCGTCACCGTGCCCTTGAGCTCGGCGTTCCACAGGTCGAGGGTCCAGTCGACCGCGGTGACGGCGCCGGGCAGCGTGAGCGTCAGGAAACCGATCGGCAGCCTGGACAGGCCGACCGCCGCTTCCCATTGCGCGCGTTGGTCTTGCACGAGGCTGTGGCTGAGCATGAAGCGCAGCACGTTCGGCTCGGGGCCCTGGTAGACCTGCACGCCGAGGAACCCGTTGCCCAAGAAGGGGCTGTTGTCCCACCCTGTCGGCACGCGCCGCCAGACCATCCGGGCGTCGGCGACGATCTGCTCGTAAACGCGGTCTTTTCGACTCTCGGGCTCAGCCCACGCGGCCGGCTCGCCGACCACCCAACCACTGGTGAGGGCCGCGGCCCCCAGGAATGTCCTCCTTGACACGTCCGCCACGGGGGCAAACATACGATGAATCACCGTGTTACACCACCCCTGATCGGGTTACACAACCGTATTCATCCGATGACTGGGCAGATGCGCATGAATGTCGACGTAAGAGAAAAGCCTTCCTATATCTCACATCTGGGATACTCTCTCAAATGTGAGAACTCGTCCGCATGATTCACCACCTGAGTCCGGCGCTGAAGCGCTCGATGTCCGCCTGGCCGCCCGGCTTGCCGGGTTGCGGATGGAACGTGGATGGTCGCTGGAAGAGCTGGCGCGACACACAGGCATCAGCCGTTCGACCCTGTCACGACTGGAACGAGGGGAAATCAGCCCGACGACGGCACTGCTGAGCAGGTTGTGCCTGGCGTACGAAAGGACGATGTCCCAGCTACTGGCTGAGGTCGAGGCAGAGCCTCCGCAGCTGGTGCGTGGTGATCAGCAGGCCGTCTGGCGGGACGAGACCTCGGGCTTCACGCGGCGCTCGGTGTCCCCGCCGCATCCTGGACTGCGCGGTGAACTCGTCGAATGCGTCTTGGGACCGGATGCGGACATCTCCTACGACGGATCGCCCGTTCCTGGGTTGGAACATCACATCTGGGTGCTCGAAGGCGCGCTGGAGGTCAGCGTCGACGACAGCGTCCACGAACTTCGCACCGGCGACTGCCTGCGGTTCCGATTGTGGGGACCGTCGCGGTTCCGCAGTTGCGGCCGTGATCCGGTCCGGTACGTCCTGATGGTCGTCCTTCCGTGAGCACCGAGGAGCAGCCATGACCTATTGCCATCGCCTTGCCACGCAAGAAGATCTGCCATCGATCGTCGAGATCTACAACTCCGCAGTCCTCGCCAGGTCGAGTACCTGCGACCTGGAACCAGTCAGTGTTGCCTCACGGCAAGCATGGTTCGACGACGCCCGCCCCGACCGGCACCCCATCTGGGTCGGCTACAAGCCCGACGACCCGAGAACCGTGACCGGATACCTGTCCATGGAACCCTTTCTCAACGGCAGACGCGGGTATGACTCGACCTTGGACCTCGCGGTATACCTGCACCCCGACCATCGCGGCCGAGGGCAAGGCCGCTACCTGCTGCGTGAAGCGATCACACACGCGCCGAAACTGGGAGCCCGGACGCTGGCAACGACCATTTTCGCCAGCAACAAGCCCAGCATCCGGCTGTTCCAGTCCCTCGGCTTCCAGGTGTGGGGACGTCTGCCGGGCGTCGCCGACCTGGACGGGGTGATCCACGACGTCATCTTCGTCGGACGACGGGTCGACGACGTCAAGGACTAAAAGCTGGGTGATGGCATCCATCTTGGCCGCGCACGGCTCGCGCGACACTCCCGTGGAGGGTCACATTGACGGCCGCCACTAAGTGGCGACGGCTGGTTGGTGTGGCGTGGGTGGTTGCGCGGAAAGCTGTCTACGTGACTTCCCATGATTGCAAGGGATTGCTGCTTTGCGCTCGGCGTAGTGGTCGTCGCAGTTTCGAGCCAGCGGGCCGGGTTCATAGGTAGTCGGGCGCGGAGTGGTTGTCCCAGAGGGGATGGGAGTTGGACCAGTTCGCGACGAGCTCGCGGAGGATGGCCGCCACTTTGGTCGGCTCCGAGGGGTTGTGGGGGTGGCAGCACATGGAGTGCATCCGCGGCCAGGTGCTGCGAGGCAACTCCACGGTGCCGGAACGCGCATTTCATGATGCCGGAACGTGCGACTCAAGGTGCCGGAGAGTGCGTCTCAGGGGGTTGGAGTGTGCATCTCGCGGGGGTGGTCAGGTCCAGACGGCGAGGTCGTTGCCGGGTGGGGCGACGATGTGCAGGTTGCCGGGGCCGGTGGCGTTCCAGGCTTCGTAGAGGGGGTGGCGTTGGACGCGTAGGCGGGTGCCGTTGTCGAAGTCGACCTGCAGGGTGCCGTTCTTGTATGCGATGGCCGAAGTGATGCGGGCGAGAAGCAACGAGAACGCGGGCACTATCTCGTGGCGTTCCGGGACCAGTTCGATGGGCGTGGCTGCCTTCCCGCCACGCCCGGATGCGTTCAGGGTGAGCTGGAACGGCTGCTCGATCTGGATCTGCGCGTCACCGTCCAAATCGAACGTGAGCTGACGAGTCACGCGGAACTGGATGACGAGCATGTCGCGGTACGGCAGCACCCAGTGGTCCGCGTACTCGATCAGCGTGGCCTGCTCGGTCATGAGGCCAAGCCTGCCATTCTCCGGCGAGAACGGTGTGGCGCCTTATCGTTTGTCAAGGTTCGAGGGCACAGTGCATGGCCCAGGCACGGCAGCACAGTCATGACTTATGCGCCGTCGGCTTGTTCCCAGTAGGCGTCGATCCGAGCGATGGCTTCCTTTCTGGTCATGGTGGCGACTGTTCGCTCGGGCAGGCCCAGGCGAGTGATGAGCAGGTGCACGAGATCGACCGGAAGGGCGTCGGGGCGGGGTTTGGCGATGCCGCGGTCGGGTTTTTCGTCGTCGTTGACACAGGCCCAGAAGGTGGGCTCGTCGACCTCCAGTTGGTCACGCAGGATGTGCTGCCACAGGTCAGGACCGTACGTCTGTCTGTCCGACAGGCGTGTGCGCAGGACACGCCCGTCGGGCAGACCGAGCTCGTAGGTGATGTGCGTGCCAGATCGAACGCCTATCCAACCTTCGATCTGGCAGAAGCGGTCGTGGTCGTCTGGGGTCGGCGACTGCTCGCTCACTCAGCGACCCCAACCAGCCACTCACGCAGTTGGGCATCGTCACTCAGGCCGATCAACTGGACTAAGCCCCAGTTGTCGCGGTGGTTGGGGGTTTCCAAGAGCCGCTCCTGCCAGTCCTCCGCGTACTCGCGCAACGACGTGATCATCTCGGTGATGGCCTCGTCGAACGACGCGCCATCGGCCGAGATCGGTAAGCCGGGGATGAAGACCGACCAGCCATCGGCCTCCGCGACCACATGGGCCCGTGGCTGGTTCATCGTGACCAAGACATGTTGCAGCCGAACGACATCGACCACCGCGGTACGTGCGTGGTCGCGGCGGATGGTCGCCACCCGTCCCTTTTCCGCCGCGTCCAACAAGTCCTTGAGATGGGTGCGGGCGTCGGTGTAACTGTCGAAGTGCATGACGTTCCCTCTCGGTCGGTGTCCATTTTCTCCCGAGGCCGTGAGGTACGTCAAGTACTTCAGGTACTTATTGGGTTTATTCCCCAACGGGCCGCCCAGGACTCCCCTGGGGCCAGCGTGATCAGGTCCGTGCCCGAGTTCAGCGCGTCCGGCGGGCAGGTCATCGGCTCGATCGCGATCGCCCTGCCGCGTCCGGGGAACTCGCCCGGCGTGAAGACCTGGACCCACTTGAAGTCCGGATCGGCCCACAGCTCGACCCCGCCGGACGGGCCGGTCACCACATGCCGGACAAGACCGTCTTCTCCAGGCAAGCAGCCGCCAAAAGGAGTGTCCAGCTGCACGTCACGCAAAGGCCGTGCGGTAAGGAAGTCGTACTCAGTACCGGCGACCGGCATCGGAGGCCCGCTGGGAACCATGCGCGCCGAGTCCAACGGCAGCACTGTCGTCGCAGCCAGCTGCAACGTGCACGAGTCCGTCGAGTCGTTGCCCGCACGGGGATACGGGTGCGTGCCAACACCAAAGGGCGTCGGGCGGTCGCCGACGTTATGCACTCCGTGCGTAACAGTGAGTCCGGTGTCGTCGAGCGAATACGCGATGGTGGTACGCAACCGCACCGGCCAACCTGGCTGCGGCTCGATCTCCACCTCGAGCGAGACCGACGAGGCCACATGCTCCAGGACTGTCCACTGTAGACGGCGGACCAGGCCGTGGATGGCGTTGCCGCGCGCGGGCTCGGACACGTCGAGCTGCTGCAGCTCGCCGTCTAGGTGCCACTGGGCGCCCGCCGTCCTGTTCGGCCACGGCACCAACACCGCACCGGAACCGAAAGGCGGTGTCTCGCCGTAGCCGTACGTCTCACTGAACGGCACGCCGTCGACCTCATAGGCCTGCAGCCCCGCTCCGGTTTCGGTGATCACGGCCCGAGCGGTGCCGTGCACGATCTCCAGACTCATGATTTGCAGCCTAACGGCGGGTGGTACTTCGCTCGCGCAGCGTTGACGCTGGAGGGACCCTGCGATTGGAAGGACCCTCATCATGATCAAGCGTGTAGCTGGCACGCTGCTCGCAGCCCTGTCCATCGGCGCTTTCGCCGCCGCCCCGGCCCACGCCGTGCAAGCCGACTTCACCGGCATCGTGGCACTGAGCAACTGCTCCGGCTCGGTCGTGCGCCCGCCGGCAGCCAGGGACACCGACCCGGCGCTGGTGATGTCCAACGGTCACTGCGTGAAGTTCATGGGTGCCAACGAGGTCATCCTCAACCAGGCTTCGTCGCGGACGTTCACCCTGCTGAACGGCGCCGGCCAGAACCTCGGCACGCTGCGCGCCACCAAACTCGCGTACGCCACGATGAAGGACACCGACGTTTCCTTCTACCAGCTCACCCAGACGTACGCGCAGATCCAGCAGCAGTTCGGCTCACGCGCACTCGAACTGACCACGACGCGACCGGCCGCGGGCACGAGCATCCAGGTCGTGTCGGGTTACTGGAAGCGCATCTACAACTGCCGGGTCGACGGTTTCGCGTATCAGCTCAAAGAGGACGTGTGGACGTGGCGCGACTCGGTGCGGTACGCCTCCCAGTCGACGTGCAACACCATCGGCGGCACTTCGGGTTCGCCCGTGATCGACACGGCTTCGGGCAAGGTTGTCGCGGTCAACAACACGGCCAATGAGAGCGGCGGCCGCTGCACGCTGAACAACCCGTGTGAGGTCAGCCAGTCCGGTCAGGTCACGGTTCGCACTGGTTACAAGTACGGGCAGCAGATCTACAACATTCCTGCGTGCATTGGCGCGGGCAACCAGTTCAACCTGACTGCTTCGGGTTGCACACTGCCGCGCTAGGTTTCACTTCTTACGGCTCCCCCGAGTGGCGACAAATCCCGCCATTCAGGGGAGCCCTTGATTTAAGTCAACCAGAGGGGCCCGACTGTTGGCGCCCTCTGAATTTCGCCGGATCACGCGCGGTGGATCCAAGCCTTTTCGTGTGAGGCTGATTTTCGGTGCGGTAGCACAGGGGTGTGGGGTTCCCTCCGGTTTGGGGCTGGGCTTGTCCAACCATGGGGTGTCAGGAGGTCGGCCTACGCAACCCGGCCCACAGCGCCTCTTGACGCCCCGTGGTTCCGTCAGACAGGCCGGACACCCAGGCCCACCACACGGGGAAATACAAGCTGACAAGGCCTTCCCTTCCCTCTGGATGGCCTCGCTGCAATCTTTTGCAGACACCCGGAAAACCCGAGCTTCACGGAAACACCCAGCCATCCACACGGTCCGGGGAGACCGAGCACAAGCCGGACTTCGACGAACCCCACCCCCAGAAAAGGACATCCCCCACCACTCCCGGGACTGTAACGCGAAGGGTGTTTCCGGCCGTTGTTGTCAGTAGGTTTCAGCGGCCGGCCAGCGGTCACTGAAGGTGATGGAGAACGCGTTCAACGCGGGCTTCCACCTCATTGTCCACCGGGCTTGCCCGGTGCCGGTCGGGTCCAGGCTCCTGGTGACCAGATACAGGCACTGAGCGCTGCTTGCTCGGTCGGGAAATGCCCTCGTGCCCGCACCGCACGACGATACCGCGCGTTCAACGACTCGATCGCGTTCGTGGAACACAACACACGCCGAATCTCCACGTCATAGTCCAGGAACGGGATGAACTCCTGCCATGCGTTGCGCCACAACCGGATCA
>NZ_FWXV01000016.1 GCF_900176515.1 Kibdelosporangium aridum | reverse complement strand
CTTTCCACCCACAGTCATGCGACTGCAAGTCGTATCCGGTATTAGACCCAGTTTCCCGGGCTTATCCCAGAGTGCAGGGCAGATTACCCACGTGTTACTCACCCGTTCGCCGCTCGTGTACCCCGAAGGGCCTTACCGCTCGACTTGCATGTGTTAAGCACGCCGCCAGCGTTCGTCCTGAGCCAGGATCAAACTCTCCAACAATGCTCTAGTTGAAAAATTCGACGTCCTGACAAACCAGAACCAATCTGGTCCATCTGTCCATCTCAAAGGAACCTCTAAGACGAGGTTCAAATAAAAGCTCTACTGGCTTTCAATAGATCGACACACTGTTGAGTTCTCAAACAACACACGCACACTCATCGGAGTGAGAAACACTCTATCAGAGGGCTTGTACTGCTAGTTTTTGGGGTCTGCGCTCCGTTCCCCGTTTCCCGGGGCCCGTTCTGCGCTGACATGGAATAAGTTACACGGCCCGAAACGGGCCGTTTCAGGGGGGTCCCCTTAACTGCATCACCGCAGGTCAGAGGCCCCGAAACGGGCCTGTGGGGCCCAAGCGGGCCCCACCCGGTGTTCCGCCGGCGTTCAACTCAGAGGGCTCTGAGTTCCTCCACAACCGCCGAGACTGACTTCTTCGCGTCGCCGAACAGCATCGAGGTGCGCGGGTCGAAATAGAGCTCGTTGTCCACGCCGGCGAACCCCGGACTCATCCCCCGCTTCAGCACGATGACCGAGCGGCTCTCGTTCACGTTCAGGATCGGCATGCCGTAGATCGGCGAGCTCGGGTCGGTGTGCGCGGCCGGGTTGGTGACGTCGTTCGCCCCGATCACCAGCGCCACGTCCGTCCGCGAGAACTCCCCGTTGATCTCGTCCATCTCCTTGAGGTGCTCGTAGGGCACGTCGGCCTCGGCGAGCAGCACGTTCATGTGCCCAGGCATGCGCCCGGCGACAGGGTGGATGGCGTAGTAGACGGACACGCCCTTGCTCTCCAGCTCCTTGGCCATCTCGCGCACAGCGTGCTGTGCCTGAGCGACGGCCATGCCATAACCAGGGACAACCACAACCTGACGGGCGTAGCTCATCTGGATGGCCGCGTCGGAGGCACTGGTCTGCCGGACGGTCTTGTTCGCCGGTCCGGACGAGCTCGGTCCTCCACCGCCGCCGAACCCGCCGGCGACGATCGCGGGGATCGACCTGTTCATGGCCTTCGCCATGAGGTTGGTCAGGATCGTGCCGGACGCGCCGACGATCATCCCGGCGACGATCAGCGCCGTGTTGTCCAGCGCGATGCCGGTCGCGGCCGCGCTCAGACCGGTCAGTGCGTTCAGCAGGGAGATGACCACAGGCATATCCGCGCCACCGATCGGGAGCACGACCATCAGCCCGAGCAGTGCCGAAGACACGAGAATGCCAGCCATCAGCCACTCGGACGTGCCGCCCGCCACGACCGCGACACCGCAGGCGACACCGATCAGCAACAGCAGGAGGTTCAACGGCTGTTGCAGCCTGCCGACGCTGATTGGCTTGCCCGGCAAGATCTCCTGCAGTTTGCCGAAGGCCACATTGGACCCCCAGAACGACACCGATCCGATCAGCGCGGCGAACAGGGTCGCGATCGAGACGTGCGCGGCCTCGTCGGCAAACCCATGGGACTGCCGGAACTCAACCCACGCGACCAAAGCGACCGCACCACCGCCGACGCCGTTGAACAGCGCGACCATCTGGGGCATCGCGGTCATCTTCACCTTGCGTGCCGCAGGAATCCCGATGGCCGTACCCAACGCGATCCCGAGCAGGATCAGCCACCAGTTGCCCATGCCCGGTGTCAGCGCGGTCGCGAGAATCGCGATCGCCATACCGACAGCGGCCAGCCAGTTGCCGCGCACAGCGGTACGCGGCCCGGTCAGGCCCATCAGGCCGTAGATGAAAAGCCCGAACGCCACGATGTACAGGCACTGGATCGTGACGGGGTCCTGGAGCCAGCTCATTCCCGTGGCTCCTTTTGCTTGAACATCCCGAGCATTCGGTCGGTCACCAGGAAGCCGCCGACCACGTTGATCGTGCCGAACGCGATCGCGACCACCAGCAGTATCTGGTCGAGGGTTCCGGTCGCGCCGAGGCCGAGCACGATCAGCGCACCCAGCAGCACGATGCCGTGGATGGCGTTCGTACCTGACATCAACGGGGTGTGCAGGGTGTTGGGCACCTTGGAGATCACCGCGAATCCCACGAAACCGGCGAGCACAAGGATGGCCAGGTTCTGGACCAGCATCACGACCTCCTCGTCACGCAGGCGGACGCGACGATCTCGTCGTCGAAGTCGAGCGTCAGCCGTCCGTCGGTGATCAGAAGTTCAAGCAGGGCTTGGACATTGCGCGAGTACAGCTCGCTCGCGGACTCCGGCATCGTCGCGGGCAGGTTCAGCGGCGCCACGATCGTCACGTCATGCCGCACGACGACTTCGCCGGGCACGCTCAGCTCGCAGTTCCCGCCGGTTTCCCCAGCGAGATCGACGACAACGCTGCCCGCACGCATCGCGGTCACCGAGTCCTCGGTCACCAGGACCGGAGCGCGACGGCCCGGCACCTGCGCGGTGGTGATGACGACGTCGTAGCCGATCACGGCTTCGTTCAAGCGTTTCAACTGCTCGGCGCGTTCCTCGTCGGTCAACGCGCGCGCATACCCGCCCTCACCGACAGCCTCGATACCGAGGTCCAGCCACTTGGCGCCGACCGAACGCACCTGTTCGGCGACTTCGGGACGCACGTCGTATCCCGTGGTCTGCGCGCCGAGACGGCGAGCCGTCGCCAGGGCCTGCAGACCGGCGACACCAGCACCTAGAACCAAGGTTTTCGCCGGAGGGACAGTCCCAGCGGCGGTCGTGAGCATCGGGTAGAAACGCGTCAGGTGTTGCGCGCCAAGCAAAGCAGCCAGGTAACCGGCGACGCTGCTCTGCGACGACAACGCGTCCATCGACTGTGCGCGGGAAATCCGCGGAATGGCTTCCATCGCCAGGCCGCACACGTCGCGATCGGCCAACGCGTCCGCGACGTTCGTGCCGAGGAAGCCGATCAGCACGCTGCCAGGTTTCAGACGGCCGATTTCCTCGTCCGTCGGGGCCGCGACTTTCACGACCACGTCGCAGGCCCACGGATCGCCGAGGGTGGCCCCGGCTTCCTCGTAGAGCCAGTCCGACATCAACGCCCCACCACCGGCGCCGGGTTCGACCACGATGTTCAGCCCTGCGGACCGCAGGCGTCCCACGACTTTGGGGACGAGCGCAACCCGTCGTTCTCCAGGGGCCGACTCGCGCGGCACACCGACCACGATGTTCTGGGTATCCGCCATTGGAGACCCTCCCATGGAAACAGAACGTACGTCTTCTGTTGTACCACTGTGTGGTCTGCACCACACCCATCGAAGGGTGGCGTTTCAGTCTCGAACGAGAGTCTTCTGCTGTTCCGACGCCTCACGGGCCCGCGGGACGACGACCTTCGGCGGTCGCGTGACATACGGACGGACCAACCGGACCACCACCAACCCCAACGCCAGCAGCGGGACCATCGCGGCCATCGCCGCCGCAGTCGCCCCGGCACGCAGGACGTCCCGAGGCACCAGCGTGACGCGGTTGTTCATGACCGAGACCTTGCCGGGCAACGACAGCAGCCAGAGGATCGTGATGAACGCGCCCATGGCGATCAGCGCACGGAAGATCGCCGGGTGGTAGCCGATCCCCTCCGCCGCGGCCATCACCGTCAGCCAGCCGAACAGGGCCGTGAGCTGGGCACGTTCCGTCGTCGCGGACCACAGCAGGCCACCGCACACCGCGAGGACGGAGAACACCCACCAGCGGGACGGGTCACGGGCCCAGTCCCCGGCCGCCTCCAGCCACCCGACCGGCGCGCCCGCCCAGTCGAGCAGCGCCTTGGGGACTTCCAAGGGAGACATCGGCGGAGCGATCCCCTGACCCACCACCCACGCGAAGGTCCACACCGAGACGACGCACGCGAATACCAGCTGCCATCGTGGCCGATCCGTCACCACAGACCAGATCCGAGCCAGTTCCCGCCGCAAGGTCCGCATCGCTACAACACTCCCTCGCCGGCACCTCTCCCAGTTAAGATGATCTTTGATCGTTTTGCCCGCGTCCAGTGACCGTCGAGTTGATCACTCGACCGGGGTTCAGGATTCCGCGCGGGTCCAGCGCTTGTTTGATCTGGTAGTGCGACCAGAGCGCGGCCTCGTCCAGCTCACGCGCCAGCCATTCCCGTTTCAGCAAGCCCACGCCGTGCTCGCCGGTGATGGTCCCGCCGAGTTCCAGGCCGAGTCGCATGACCTCGTTGAACGCCTGCTGCGCGGCCTCGGCCTGTGAGTGGTCGAACAGCACGGTCGGATGCATGTTGCCGTCGCCCGCATGGCCGCACGTTGCGATCAAGACCCCGTACGACGCGGCGATCCGCTCGACGCCGTCGACTAACGCGGCCAGGTTGCGGCGAGGCACGCACACGTCGTCGACGAGAGACGCCGGATACTGCTCCAACGCGAGGCCGACCAGTCTGCGGCCCTGCATGAGCAGGTCTGCTTCGGCTGGGTCGTCGGACACGATCACCTCGGTCGCCGCGCACTTGCGGGCCGACAGTTCGAAGGCGGCGAGTTCCTCGGGTGCTTTGGTGCCCGCGTCGGACTGCGCGATCAGCACGGCGCCGACGCCAGGTGGGAATCCCAGGTCACGCAGTTTGCCGACGGCTTCGATGGTCGCAGCGTCCATCAGTTCAAGGGCGGGAGGCCGGAATCCGGCGCCCAGGTGGTCAGCGACCGCCCGGCACGCATCTGCCGTCGTGTCGAAGAACGCGACGGCAGCCAATGGCCTTGCCGCAGCGGGCCGCAGTGCGACAGTCACCTCAGTGACCACGCCAAGGGTGCCTTCCGAGCCGACGAACAGGTGGGTCAGGTCATAACCGGCTACGCCCTTGGCGGTCCGCCGTCCCGTCCGCATGACGCGGCCGTCTGCCAGGACAACCTGGAGCGCACGGACGAAGTCACCAGTGACGCCGTACTTCAGGCAGCACATACCGCCTGCGTTGGTCGCCACGTTGCCGCCGATCGACGAAATGTCCTTCGACCCCGGATCCGGCGGGTAGTACAGGCCTTTGTCCGCGACCGCCGCGGCCAGGGTCGCGTTGATGACACCCGGCTGGACGACCGCGATCTGCTCCTCGACGTCGATCTCGAGGATCTGGTCGAGCTTCTCCACATTCAGCAGCACGCATCCGTCGATCGCGTTCGCGCCGCCGGAAAGCCCCGTGCGTGCACCCTGTGGGACGACAGGGACGTTGTTCGCGGATGCCCACTCGAGGGTCTCGACCACGTCCTGGACCGACCTCGCCCTGACCAACGCTCTGGGGGTGCCGCTCGGGCAAAAGGTCGCCCGGTCGGTGCTGTACGCGGCAAGAACGTCCGGGTCTTCGGTCGTGGCGCCGGCAGGAAGCGAGGTCACTCCCCCAAATTACTTGAGGCGAGCTCCTTCTCGAAGGGCAAAGGACCCGACGACGGCGGATTTGCCAGGTCGAACAACGGCTTGTACCCGTTTGCGAGATACAAGCCTGTCGCCTCCGGCTGGCGCGGGCCGGTGTCCAGACGCAGCCGGGTGTACCCGCGTCCGGCAGCTTCCCTTTCCAATTCGGCGAGCACCCGCGCGGCCAGGCCACGGCGCCGGTGCTCCCGGTGGGTCCACATCCGCTTGATCTCGGCTGTGTTCCCGGAATGCCGCTGGAACGCCCCACCCGCAATCGCGTGGCCGTCTTCGTACAGCAGCATGAACGCGCCGTCGGGTGGCGCGAACCGCTCCGCCGGATACGACACCAGGCTTTCGTAGAGGAACCCGTAGCGCGTGGTGTATTCGCGCTCCAGGTCCTGCAACAGGGACAGCACGTGCGGATCGCTCATCCGCACGTGCCGGATTTCCACGGACATGCTCAGAACAAAGTCGGGATGCTGGCCTCGATGACGTGTGGCCCCGGCTGCGCCTGTGCCTCGCGGAACTGGTCGGCCAGTTCCTCCGCGGTGGCGGCGCGCGTGGCGGGAATGCCCATACCCGTTGCCAGCGACACGAAATCGAGGTCGGGACGTGACAGGTCGAGCCAGTCCAACGCCTTCGGGCCAGTGCTCTCGGCACCGACCCGTTGCAGCTCCAGCTTGAGGATCGCGTACGAGCGGTTCGACAGGATCACGGTCGTGACGTTCAGGCCTTCCCTGGCCATCGTCCACAACGCCGACGCCGTGTACATCGCGCTGCCGTCCGCCTGCAGGCAGATGATCGGCCGGGCCGGGCACGCGACCGCAGCACCGACCGCGTTCGGCAGGCCGAAGCCGATCGAACCGCCGGTCAACGTCAGCACGTCGTGCTTGGGCGCGCCCGCGGTCGCCACCGGCAGCAGGAGACCCGAGGTGTTCGACTCGTCGACGATCACCGCGTTCTCCGGCAGCAGCGCGCCGATCACGTCGACCCAGTTCTGCGGAGTCAGGTCGCCGGTCGGCAGCTCGGGCCGCTTTGCCTCCTGCACCACCGGTTCCACGCCCAGAGCGACGACGTCCGCGACGGCTTCGAGGGCCGCGGTGATGTCGTCAGCCGGCTCAGCGAGCACGTGCACCTTGCAGTTGTCCGGCACCAGATCGCTTGCCTTGCCTGGATAAGCGAAGAACGACACCGGCGACTTGGCACCCGCGAGCACGAGGTGGCGCACATCGGTCAGCTGCCACGTGACCTGCTCGGCCAAATACCCCAGACGTTCCAGGGCAGGCACGCCGGCGCCCCGCTCGATGCGCGTCGGGAAGGTCTCGGCGAACAGCTTCACGCCCGTGGCTTGGGAAATCCGGTTCGCCGCACGGATCGCACGCTCCCGCGTACCCACGTTGCCCAACAGGATCACGGTCGATTCACCGGACTTGAGGACGTCGACGATCGCCTGCACCGTGGTCTCGGCGACGGTCGGACGCACCGGCGGCGGAAGCGGCGCCGCGGGCACGCCACCGTCACCCCACGAGACGTCAGCGGGCAGGATCAAGGTGGCGATCTGCCCGGCCTGCGCGGCTTTCACGGCCTCGGCGGCGTCTGTGGCAAGCGCTTCGGTCGAACCGCTCGTCCGGGTCCAGCCGACCGTGTTGGCCAGCGCCTCGATGTCCGACTCGAGCGGAGCGTCGTACTGCTTGTGGTACGTCGCGTGGTCGCCGACGACGTTGACGATCCCGGTCCGCGCGCGGCGCGCGTTGTGCAGGTTCGCCAGACCGTTGGCGAGACCCGGGCCCAGGTGCAGCAAGGTGGCGGCCGGTTTGTCGGCCATCCGCGCGTAGCCGTCGGCCGCGCCGGTCACCGCACCCTCGAACAGCCCGAGGATGCCGCGCATCTCCGGCACGGAGTCCAGTGCGGCGACGAAATGCATTTCGGAAGTGCCCGGGTTGCCGAAGCAGACGTTCACACCCGCGTCGACGAGCGTGCGGAGGAGGGCCTGTGCGCCGTTCATCTTCTTCAAGGACTCCAACTCAGTCGAAAAGGACACTCAGTCAAAGAGAACACCGGGGTTGAGGATGCCTGCCGGGTCGAAGGCGGTCTTGATCCGGCGCATCAGGTCCACTTTGGCCGGATCGGTCAGCGCGAGGAACCGCTCGGTGTGCTTGCGGCCGATGCCGTGCTCGCCGGAGATCGCGCCACCGAGGTTGATCCCGGCCTCGAACAGGTCGTGCAGCACACGGTCGCGTACTTCGTGGTCCTTCTGCAGCACGGCGAGGTGCACGTTGCCGTCACCCGCGTGCCCGCAGCCGATCACGAACGTGTTGTTCTCCTGTGCGATCGCCCGCACGCGCTCCATGAACTGCGGCAACGAGGCGCGGGGGATCACCGTGTCGATGATGTCGTCGGCGCCGGCTTCCTTGGCGGCCCAGAACGCCTTCTCCCGCGCGTCGATCAGCTTGTTCGCGGCTGATCCGTCCAGCACGTAGACGTCCATGGCACCCAGGCCCGCCAACAGTTCGCCGACCTCGGCGACGTCTTCTTCCAGCCGGTCGGCGCTGCGGCTTTCCAACTGCACGACCAGGTACGCGTGCGACTTTTCCCTGACCTCGTCGGGAACGCCGAGCTGCAACTGCGCCCGGTAGGTGATGGCGCCCATGGTCAGGCCGTCGATGTATTCGAGGATCAACGGGCCGACGCCGCTGGACACGACCTTCGGCACGGCCCTGGCCACCTCGTCGAGGTCGACGAACGGTGCGAGCACTGTGCCCTGGTGCGGCATCCGCGGCTGGACCTTGAGGATGGCCTCGGTCGCCAGGGCGAGGGTGCCTTCTGAGCCGATGATCAGCTGGGTGAGGTCGTAGCCGGTACTCGTCTTGACGAACTTGCCGCCGGTCCTGATCAGCTCGCCGGTGGGCAGCGCGGCTTCAAGACCGAGGACGTTGTTGCGGGTCACGCCGTACTTGATGGCCCGCATACCGCCCGCGTTCGTGCCGACGTTGCCGCCGACGCTCGCGCTGAGCTCACCGGGGTACACCGGGTAGACCAGGCCGTGCTTGGCCAGTTCGGCGTCCAGGTCCTCAAGGCTCACGCCCGGCTGCACCACGGCGACATGGTTCTCGGTGTCGATCTCGAGGATCGCGGACATCCGCTCGAACGAGATCAACAGGCCGTTCTCGCGGGGCCGCGCCGCACCGGACATACCCGAGCCCGAGCCACGAGCGGTGACTGGAACTCCCAGCTCAGAGGCGGCTTTCAGCAGTTGCGCGACCTGCTGGGCGTTGCCCGGGCGGGCGACGAACGCCGGCTTCACCGGCTCGCTGCTCAACGCCTCGTCGTGCGCGTAGTCCTCGCCGATCGCGTCCCCCGCGAGCAAGTACTCGGCACCGACGATCCCGGACAGCTCCGCTGCTATGTCCGCCACTGGACGCTCCCTTCATACCCGGGGGTAACCCTAGTCCGTCGGCCGGAAATTCGATTGTGCCCGGTTGATAACGTCGAAGCCGTGGGATGTTTCTACGGCGTGGGCCGGCTGCGCAGCCTGTGAGGCGCGCGGCCGCATCTACCTGCTGATTTCCAGCTGAGTCCGATTTCCCGGGCGCAGTGCTGATGCTCGATCCTGCGAGCAGATCTTCGGTAGGCCGTTGTCGCCTCCAAACAACAGCGCTCATCTGAACCCTCTGTTCCGCGCTGGAGCCGACAATGCTTCCCAACCCCAGTGGGGTCCATTTCCTGTCCGCACACGCCGTGATCCGGCAGCTGATCCGCTCGTCTGGAGTCGGGCCCGGTGACCTGGTGATCGATTTCGGGGCCGGTCCCGGCACGCTCACCGCTCCCCTGGCCGCGACCGGGTCACGCATCCTCGCGATCGAGCGCGACCCCGCGTTCGTGCGCAAGCTCAACCGGCGGTTCGCCGACCAGCCCCTGGTCAAGGTCGTGCACGCGGATCTTCGGACAGTGCCACTGCCGAGTCGCGATTTCTCAGTCGTGGCAAGCATTCCGTACGCGGTGTCCACAGTGCTGCTGCGACGGCTGCTGTCCCGGCCGCGACGGTCCCTTGTGGGCGCCGACCTCGTGGTCGAGTGGGGGTTCGCCCGGCGAATCGTGGCCGCGCGGACAACAGAGACCGCGAAATGGGCAGCCAAATACGAGCTGCGCATAGCCAGGCGGATCCCGGCGAACTGCTTCCGCCCGGCACCTCGCGTGGACTCGGCGCACCTAGTGATCAGACGCCGCTAGCGCAAGTCGCCGATCGTCTCGATCTGCCCGCCACCCGGCCTGCCTGCCAAGACCTTCGCCTCTGCTTCGCCTGGTGAGCGGGCCACGCCCGGTCACCAGGCCGTAATGACAGGCGAAGAGAAAGGAACCCGATCATGAAGAAGCTCGTCCTGGTCGTGACCGCGGTACTGGCCGTCGCAGGCGCCGCACTGTTCATCACGGTGAACTTCATCAGCGGTCCAGCGCTCGCGGCGAAAGCGGGTGAGTGCGTGACCGTGTCCAACCAAGCCGACGACGACCGGGCTGACGTCACCAACGCGGGCTGCGAGACCGCCCTGTACAAGGTAGGCACGGTCGTCACGGACGCGAACGGGAAGTGTCCCGCGAGCCTGTCCGATTACGCCGAGGTCGTGGCGAAGTCCGGCGGCGGCAGGCTCTGCCTGGTGCCCAACCTGCTCGAAGGCGGGTGCTACCGGCCGGTCGAGGACACCGAGGGCTGGGGTCGCTCCGCGTGCACCGACCCCGAGGCGGTCAGGGTCACCAAGATCATCCCCGGCATGGGCGACACGGCAGGCTGCCCGGAGACCGAAGAAGGGATCGCGTATCCCGAACCCGCGGTCACCTACTGCCTCAAGCCGGTTCAAGGCTGAGAACCGGCGAGCACGGCAGTACGTAAAGCTGGACATGAGCGGCGCACACGCGTTGGCCCGAGCGCCCCGGCTCGCCCCATGGGCCGGAGCGCTCGGGCGTGAACTTGTTCTGCTGGCATTCATCGGGGCGCTCACTTACCTGGCCGTCGTCTACGGCTACATCAACGTCGAGTGGAGTCCTGCGGAGTGTGACAACCCCGCGGTGACAGCGCTCGTCGTCGCCGGAGCGGTCGTGCCCGCCTTGTTGCGGCGACGGTTTCCTGCAACTGCCTTACTCGCCGCTGCGTTGCTGTTCGCGTGGTATCCCGCGACCGGCGCGACGCTGGCGTTGACCTCGTACACGGTCGCCAGCCGGATCGGGTCGGTGCGCCGCCGCGTCGCCACGCTCGCGATGGGTGCGACGGTGCCGTTCTCGATAGCGCTGATCTGCTCTCGATTCCAGTGGCAGACCACGGTCATCGCGTTCGGCGTCGCCGCGCTGGTGTGCGTTCTCGGCCCGGCCACCGTGCAGGTACTCCTTGGTCAGCGCGAGCAGTTGATCGGTGCGCTGCGGGAACAGACCCGGTACGCCAAGCTGCAGGAGCGATCGCGGATCGCACAGGAGATGCACGACTTGCTCGGCCATCGGCTCAGCCTCATCTCGTTGTACGCCGGGAGCCTCGAACTCGACGGCACCCAGGCCAGCGAACCGGCCCGGCTCATCCGCGGCACGGCCAAAACCGCGATGGACGAACTGCGCGCGACACTCGGGATGCTGCGGCACCGTAACCCCGTCACCACTCAGCCGAACGATCACACCGGCACCTGGTCGGACATCTCCCAGCTCATAACGCAGGCACAAGCCGCCGGGGTCAAAGTCGAACTGACCTGGGAGGGCGCCGACTTGACGGGCACGGCGCTGCCGATCCGGCAGGCGGTGCACCGGATCGTGCGTGAAGGCCTGACGAACGTGTCCCGGCACGCAGCGGGAGCGCCCGCGAAGGTCTCTGTCGCGTACTGCCCGGATCGTGTCCGGGTGGAGGTCATCGACGCTGGCCATCCAGGCGGGACCGGTCAGCCCGGGTCGGGTCTTGGTCTGGTCGGGGTCAAAGAGCGGGTACGGCTCCTGGGCGGGACATGCCACGCCGGACCGATGCCTGCTGGTGGATTCCGGATCACCGCGGACCTGCCGCCGGTGCTCGTCCCGCCCGCGCCCGACAACGACGAGAAGACCGACGACCGATGGGCCCGTGCCGGAATGTCGGCTGTGCTGGCGATCGGCTTGGTCGCACCCACCGCGATCCTCTCGTTCACGTTCGGCTCGGTGACGTTCGACCCGATCGACGACCCGCAGGAGGTGACGTTCGAATCGATCCCCATCGGCGCGCCGCGGGCCACGGTCGTCGAGTTCATCGGACAGGACGATCCGCTCGCCCGCACCGCCGCGACCGCCGTCGAGTCCGCCCGTCCACCCGGCTCGGACTGCTGGTATTCGGCGTTCAGCGAGGACGCCGTGATCGAACGCTTCTGTTTCCAGCAGGACGTCCTCATCGACAAAGCCCGGTTCGGCTTCCCCGCCGGGTGAACGGAAAACCATGGAACGCATTCAGGTTCTGCTGGCCGATGACGAGCGGCTGCTGCGCGCGGGTGTCCGGCTGGTGCTGCGGCACGCCGAGGACATCGAAGTGGCCGCGGAGGCCGAAGACGGCGGGCAAGCGGTGGAGATGGCCTGCCGTCTTGGCGTCGACGTCGTCCTGATGGACATCCGGATGCCGGGGATGGACGGCCTGGCGGCCCTCGACCAGATCGTCGCGAAAGCCCCTGCGGTGCACGTGGTCATGCTCACCACGTTCGGCGAGCACGACTACATCGCCCGGGCCCTGCGGGCAGGCGCCGCCGGATTCATCCTCAAGGACACCGGTCCGCAGGAGCTGATCCAGGCGGTGCGCGCCGCAGCACACGGCGGCGCGATCCTTTCGCCGCGGATCACCAGGGAGATCATCAACGAGTACCTGCACGGCGACGAAGGCCGGACAGCCGAAGCACGGCGGTTGGTCGGCACGCTGACCGACCGGGAACGCGAAGTGCTCGTCATGATCGGGCTCGGTGCTTCGAACGCTGATGCCGCAAGGCGTTTGTACATGGGCGAAGGCACGGTCAAGACGTACGTCAGCCGCATCCTGTCGAAACTGGGCTGTGCCAACCGGGTCCAGGCCGCGATCATCGCGCATGACGCGGGAGTCCTGCCTGTATGAGGCCTGTACCCGGGGAACCCTCAAACCCCGGGTACAGGCCCTTCCCCACCCGCCGGTTGGGGGTCTACGCGGCGCACCTGCGTGCGGCGGCGGCCGCGCGGTTCGCCTGGCCTGTTGCGCGGTTGGCCTGCTGACGAGCCCGTGCCGCCTGGTTGGCCTGGCCCGCGGCACGCTGCTTGGCGCGGTTCGCCTGCCGGTTCAACCGATTGGCCTGCTGCTGCGCGCGGTTGGCGTTCTGCTGGTCGGCTTGCTGACGTGATTGGCGTGCGCGGTTGGCAGCGGCGTTCGCGGCCTGCCGAGCGTTCGCGGCGCGCTTCGCCGCCCTGTTGGCAGCCTTCTGTGCCTGTGCCGCGCGCTGGGCGGCTCGGTTGGCGGTGTTACGGGACTGCTGTGCCCGCCTGGAGGCGTTGTTCGCCGCCCGGTTGGCGTTCTGCCGCTGCTGGGCATCGCACGCCTGATTGTTCTGCTGCTGGTTCTGATTGTTTCGGTTGTTCTGCTGCTGGTTCTGGTTGTTCGCGTTGCTCGTCGGTGCGGTCGCACTTGTCGTGGGCGCCGCTTGAGCAGGTGCCGCGATCCCGATCGCCCCAGCGCTCAGCGCCGCCGTGAACACCGCGGTCAGCACTCCACGCGAAAATGCTCGCATTTTTCTTCCTTTCCAAGGGAAAACCGTTCGACCGGGAAAACGGACCCCGCAAGGCGCGCCGTTCAAGGCCACAGCGCGGAACAACCGATCGGTGCCGCCACGAAGACGACCGGCAAGAAACTCGGGCCGATCGGCGGGTCGCACCCGGCGCGGCAGCCTGGTACGCCGACCCGTCCTGATCAATTCAGCGAAACTGGTCTGAACCGCTGCGCACCGATTGCCCGTACGGGTAGTGAAGGACATACCGCCGAGAGGGCTTCGACATGCGCAACGCACACAGGAAGATCACCCGCAAGAAGGCGATCATCGCGGCAGCGGGTGTCGCACTGGCCGCCGCGGCCGCCTTCGCGATTCCCCAGGCCAGCGCGCACAATTCTCGACCGGCTGTGCCCAGCGTCGACCAGATGCGGGGCATGGTGGGCACCGCGTGGGCGACCGACCCGGAGACCGGTCAGACCCTGATCACCGCGGACAGCACCGTCAACAGTGACCAGTGGGCCAGCCTGCTGACCGCCCGCAGCGACAAGGTCCAGGTGCAGCGCGCACCCGGGCAGTTCAGGTTGTTCGCCGAGGGCGGCGACGCGATCTTCGCCGGCCAGGGCCGGTGTTCGCTGGGCTTCAACGTGACCATGAGCAACGGCGCCCCGGGCATTCTCACTGCCGGGCACTGCACAGCAGCCGGGAACCAGTGGTCGTTGACGCAGGGCGGCAGGCCTGTCGCCACCGTTCAGGAGTCGGTGTTCCCCGGCAACGGTGACTTCGCCTTGTTGTCGTACAACAACGCCAACACCAACGCACCGAGCGCAGTGGACACCGGCAACGGCACGGTGCAGATCCAGCGGGCCGCCAACCCGCGGGTGAACCAGAACGTACTGCGGATGGGCAGCACGACCGGGCTGAACGACGGCCGGGTGACCGGGTTGAACGCGACCGTGAACTACCCAGAAGGCCGGGTCACCGGGCTCATCCAGACCACGGTGTGCGCCGAGGGCGGCGACAGCGGTGGTCCGCTGTTCACCCAGGACGGTACGGCCCTCGGCCTGACCTCCGGCGGCGCCGGTGACTGCACGCAAGGTGGCGTGACGTTCTTCCAGCCGGTAACCGAAGCGCTGCAAGCGTTCGGCGCCCAGATCGGCCAGTGATCGTGTGGGGCCACCTTGTTACGGGTGGCCCCACACTGTTTCAGTCCAGGACTTCGGCCACTGTGCCCGCGGCGACGGTGATCCCGCCCTCGCGGATGGCGAAGCCCTGCCCCTTGCTCATCGCGACCGGCTTGCCGAGCTCGACCACGAACTCCGTGCTGTCACCCGGCATGACCGTCGCCGCGTCGAGAGTCGTCGCGTTGATCAGCACCGCACCCGGCACGTCACTGGTCCGGAAGTGGAACTGCGGCCGGTAGTTGTCGTGGATCGGCTTGCGCCGACCGCCTTCCTGCTCGGTCAGCACGTACGCGTCCGCACGGAACTTCCGGTGCGGCGTGACACTTCCCGGCAGAGCCAGCACTTGGCCGCGCCGGATCTGGTCACGCTTCACGCCACGCAGCAGCACTGCGGCGTTGTCACCCGCCTCGGCCCGCTCCAGCGACTTGCCGAACATCTCCAAGCCCGTCACGACACTGGAGAACGTCTCGTCGAGACCGACCACCTCGACGGTGTCGCCGAGCTTGATCGTGCCCTGCTCCACCGCGCCGGTCACGACCGTGCCGCGGCCGGTGATGGTCATGACGTTCTCCACCGGCATGAGGAACGGCAGGTCGAGCCGCCGTACCGGAGTCGGCACGTACTCGTCGACCGCCTCGAGCAGCTCCACGATCTTCTGCTCCCACGCCGGGTCGCCCTCAAGAGCCTTGAGGCCGGAGACCCGCACGACCGGGACCGCGTCGCCGTCGAAGCCGTAGCGGCTCAGCAGTTCACGAACCTCCAGCTCGACGAGGTCGAGCAGGTCGCTGTCGGCCACGAGGTCCGCCTTGTTCAGCGCGACGACGATGTGCTCGACACCTATTCGACGCGCGAGCACGACGTGCTCACGGGTCTGTGGCATCGAGCCGTCCTCGGCCGAGACGACCAGGATCGCGCCGTCCAGCTGGGCCGCGCCGGTGATCATGTTCTTCACGTAGTCGGCGTGCCCCGGCATGTCGACGTGGGCGTAGTGCCTGGTCGGCGTCTCGTACTCGACGTGCGAGATGTTGATCGTGATGCCGCGCTCGATCTCCTCGGGCGCGCGGTCGATCTTGTCGAAGGCCACGTACTTCGTGTTGCCGCTCTGTGAGGCGAGCACCTTGGTGATCGCCGCGGTCAGCGTGGTCTTGCCGTGGTCGACGTGGCCCATCGTGCCGATGTTGACGTGCGGCTTGCTGCGCACGTACGTCTGCTTGCTCATGTTCCTTGTGGTTTCTGGGAGCTGGGAGCGCGGAACCCGCGAGCCGACAACCCTCCTCCGTGGGTTCCGCGGAAGAAGGTGCGGAAGGGAGGAGGGTCAGCTATCCAGTGAAGACAGCGCAGCCGCCAGAACGGATGCCGACGGACGTGAAGAAACAGCGCTCAGCAGGTTCAAGCCTGCGAGCGTCGCCACGTCGATCATCCGGAACATAGCGAAGGACTGTAGCTCGGCCACAGCCCTTCGCCAAATGTTTTGTCTACCAGTGCAGTTTGGCCACGCGGCCCTTCTCCCCCGCGGCCCAGCAGGATGCGTCCCATCCACAGTCGACGGTGTCGAAGCTGCCGGAGTCGAACTGGTACCAGTGGTTTCCGCCGTCGATGCTGATGTCGCTGCCGGTCGGGCCGACGGCCAGGATCCCGGTCGGCACGTACGGGATGTACGTCGCGCCGGAGCGGTAGCCCTTCGGTGCCTGCGGCGGTTTCTTCCACGTCTTGCCGCCGTCACCGGTGCGGGCCACGGCGTCCTTGGTCTCGTTGGCCGGGTCGAAGTCACCGCCGATCGCGATCCCGGTCCGGGAGTCGCGGAACGCCACCGAGAACACGCCCGCGCTCGGGCCGCTCTGCAGCGGGGTGTCGCTGACCGTCCAGGTCAGACCGCGGTCCTTGGAGTGGAAGACGCGGGCTTTGGCGTCACCACCGGTCGCGATCCACGCGTCCTTGTGCCCGGAGGTCACCAGGCACTGGCCGCTCGCGGCGAACGCGAACTCGGCGGGCTGCGCGGCGGGCATTCCGTCGGTGGGCAGGACCTTCCAGCTCTTGCCGCCGTCGTTGGTGGACAGGATGCGGAACTTGCCGTCGACCGGGTCGCTCAGCGCGAGGCCGTTTCGGCGGTCGAAGAACGCCATGCAGTCGTAGAACGCTTTCGCGTCGGGGTTGCGGAACGACTCCGTCCAGGACTTGCCGCCGTCGGTCGTGGTGTAGATCCGGGAGTCCTCACCGTTGCCGATGGACAACGCGACGGCTGTGTTCGCGTCGAACGCCTCGATGTCACGGAACTGCAGTGCCGCGGTGTCCGGCGGGCCGACGCTGGCCCAGGTCCTGCCGCCGTCGGTGGTCCGCAGCACCGTGCCGAGGCTGCCGCTCGCCCACGCCGTCTTGCCGTCCACAACGGACAGGCCACGCAACCGGGCCTCCGAGGAGGTCGGGGTCAGCTGCCACGTGGGCCCGAAGGACGCGTCCGCTGGCGTCGCCGCCGCTGTGACAACGCCACCGAGCAGGGCAATCGCAGATAAACCGGCTATCCACCTCATGCGGGCGCAAGCTACCGGATCGGCGCCGCACCGGCCACCGCCGAGAGTCGTAAGGATCCGGTAAGGGCAATTCGTCTGCTTCAGGCGGTCTAATAGTCGGCATGCGAGCGTTGTTCCGGAAGAAGGTCACCTGGGCGGTACTGGCCGTCCTCGCAGTCGCGGGCGCGTTCGCGCTGTGGGCCTTCCAGCCATGGAAGTTGTTCACCAGCAGCACCATCGACGAGGCCCTGCCGGTGGCCCAGACACAGACCGAGCCTCAAGCGCCGCCCCCGGCGGCGACCACTTCAGCGACCACATCGGCGACGTCTTCCGCGAGTGCTCCGCCGAGCACGTCGACGGCCCCGGCCGCTCCGAAGGAACTGGCCTCCGGCAAGTTCGTCTCACAGGAGCACACCACGTCCGGCACCGCTGCCGTGCTCGAACTGCCTGACGGGCAACGGATACTGCGGTTCACTGGATTGTCCTCATCGGACGGACCGGATCTGCACGTCTGGCTGAGCGACGCGACCGCTGGCGGTGACTGGTTCAAGTACGACGACGGTCGTCACGTCAAGCTCGGTGAGCTCAAAGCCACCCACGGCAACCAGAACTACGCGATCCCGGCGGGCACTTCGCTTGACGGCCTGCGCAGCGTGGTCATCTGGTGCGACCGGTTCAACGTGGCCTTCGGCTCGGCGCCGCTTCAGCTGTAGACCGCCGTTCAGCTGTAGACCAACGTGTCGCCGCGCTCGAAGTCGAGCAGGTAGCGCTTGCGCTCAATGCCGCCGCCGTAGCCGGTGAGGTCACCCGTCGAGCCGACAACACGGTGGCACGGCACGATGATGCTGATCGGGTTCTTGCCGTTCGCCAGGCCGACAGCACGCGAAGCGGCCTGCGTCTTACCCAGCCGCAACGCCAGTTCGCCGTAGGAAACCGTTTCGCCGTAAGGGATGTCGCACAGCGCCTGCCACACTGTGCGCTGGAACTCGGTGCCTTCGAAGGCGATCGGGAGGTCGAAGGTCTTCCGGTCGCCTGCGAAGTACTCGTTCAGCTGCCTGATGACCTCACCGAACGGCTCAGGATCGGGGTGGCCGAACGTCTCGAACGGCGGCAGGTGACGCTGCTTCTCCATGTACACCCCGCTGAGCACGCCGTCGGTGGCGACCAGCGTGAGCTTGCCGATCGGCGTGTCCATCACAGTGTGGCATTTCATCTTGGACATAGTGCCAGTGTGACGCCACTTCCCCGGCATCACTGGCGGTATTCGGACATCACCATGCCGGGTACTGACCGGTCAACGCCCACGCTGCCTGCCGTGCCGCGCCCAGCGCCACGTACTCGGCGGCGGCCGGGACCTCGACCGGCACACCGAAGATCTCCGGCGCGATCCCCTGCACGGCCGCCGATCGAGCGCCGCCGCCGATGAGCAGGATCCGTTGCGCCTCAAGGCCCACGGCACGGACAGCGTCGAGTCCCGCACCCAGCCCGCCGAGCATGCCCTCGACCGCGGCACGCGCGACGTTCTGCGGAGTCATGTTGTGGCGCCGCATGTTCAGCAGGGAACCCGTGGCGTCCGGGAGGTTCGGCGTGCGTTCACCGTCCAGGTAGGGCACGAACTCCAGGCCGCCCGCGTCCTTGACGGACAACGCCAGTTCGTCCAGTTCGGACAGTTCGATCCCGAGCATCTGCGCGGTCGCCGACAGCACGCGGGCGGCGTTCAACGTGGCCACCAGAGGCAGGAACTTGCCTGTGGCATCGGCGAAACCGGCCACCGCGCCGGAGACGTCCGGGGTCAGCTTGTCCGTGACACCGAAGACCGTGCCGCTCGTGCCGATGGACACCACCACGTCCCCGACTTCGAGGCCAAGCCCGAGCGCTGCCGCCATGTTGTCGCCGGTACCAGCGGAAACGAGCATCCCTGTCGATGTCCGGCCGGCTGCCTCGTCCGGTCCCAGCACCCTCGGCAGATGCGGCACCTTGCCGAAAGCCTTCTCCAGCAGGTCCACCCGGTACACGCCGTCGGTCGCCGAGTAATAGGCCGTACCCGACGCATCGCCGCGGTCGGTGACCATCTCGCCGGTCAGCTTCCACGTCAGCCAGTCGTGCGGGAGCATCACCGTGGCCACCCGGGCGGCGAGTTCGGGCTCGTGCTCGGCCATCCACCGCAGTTTGGTCACCGTGAAGCTGGCGACCGGGACCAGTCCGACCGCGTTCGCCCACTCCGCGGGCCCGCCGAGCTCACGGATCAGGTCCTCGGCGGCTTTCGCTGAGCGCGTGTCGTTCCACAGCAAGGCGGGCCGGACGACTTCGCCGTGCTCGTCGAGGGTGACCATGCCGTGCTGCTGGCCGCCGATGCCCAGCGACGCGACGCCGTCCAGCAGGCCGTCGGATGTGGCCTCCTGGAACGCCCGCCACCACTCGTCAGGGTGAATCTCGGTGCCATCCGGATGGGCCGCGCGGCCCTGCCTGACGACCTGCCCGGTCTCCGCGTCACACACCACGACCTTTGTGGACTGCGTAGAGGAATCCACGCCCGCGACCAACGCCATCCGCCCATCCTAGCCAAATTCGTTTACCGACTGAACTGATTGCGGGTCATTGACAGGTGGTGTGAGCGCAGTCACCATCAGTATTCCTACTCCCGAGTAGATAACGGAGATCCCTGTGCGTCCAGCTCTCCTCGGCAGCGTGGCCGTGGTGCTGGCACTGATCCTGACCGCACCCAGTGCCGCTGCTACGGACCGATATCCCGTCTCCTATGGCCTGGCCGGTCTGGCCAAGGCCGCTGAAGCACAGCTCACCAGGCCAGGCTCGGCCCCGCCGGGCGCCAACAACTGGTCATGCAAGCCGTCGGCCGCCCACCCCGACCCCGTGGTCCTGGTGCATGGATTCACCGCCAACATGACGGCGAACTGGCAGACCGTCTCTCCTCTGCTGGCCAACAACGGCTACTGCGTGTTCGCGCTGACCTACGGCGTTCCCGCAGGCACGCCGTTCCCACTCGACCAGGTCGGCGGACGCAATCCGATGGAACAGAGCGCCGCCGAACTCGGCGCGTTCATCGACCGCGTGCTGGCCGCGACCGGCGCGCGCAAGGTCGACATCGTCGGCCACTCCGAGGGCAGCCTGATGCCCAACTACTACGTCAAGTTCCTTGGCGGCGCGGCGAAAGTCAGTGACTACGTCGGCCTCACGCCACTCTGGAACGGCACCAACCTCGCCGCACTCGCGACCCTCTACGGCCTGGGCCGCGCACTGGGCCTCGGCCCGCTGATCGACCTCCTCGTCGGCCCCATCGCCCCGGCCGCGCCGCAGTTCCTGGCCGGCTCGCCCTTCCTGAAGAAGCTGGCCGAAGGCGGCGTGGCCGACCCGAACGTCACGTACACGACGATCATGACCAAGTACGACGAGCTCGTGATCCCGTACACCAGCGGATACCTCAGGGCGCCGAACGCGACCGACGTGGTCCTGCAGAACGTGTGCCCGCAGGACTACGCCGGTCACGCCATGGTGGCGTTCGACCCCAACGCCACCCAGGTCATCCTGAACGCACTGGACCCGGCCAACGCCAAGCCGGTGCGCTGCCACTTCGTCCCAGTCAGCCCCTAACCCCGTTTACGGGCGAGGAGCTTGGTGAGCTCGTCCTTGGAAGCGCTGGAGCGCACGTCCAGTCCGGCGTTGTGCGCCTGGGTCACCAGGTGTTCCTTGCGCGCCTCACCAGGCTCCTCACCCATGTGCTCACGACGACTGCGCAGGAACGCGCGGCCCAGTTTCATTCGCGCGGCGTGACTGAGCTGTTCGCGCATCCCTGGCAGGACTGTCGATTCCTCCTCCTGGACGTGATGCGTCACCGAGTCGATGAGCTTGTCCAGCACCTGATCGAACTTCTTCGACTGCGGGCTGGTCCGCGTCAACTGGGCTAGCAGCCGTTCGGCCTCGAGGTGTTCCCGTTGGCTGTGCGCGATCTCGTCGGGTTGTTCGGCCTTCTCCCGCGCGACGGGGTACACCTCGGCCTCCTCGGCCCTGCTGTGCGCGGTCAGGACCATGGCCAGCACCGGCACGAGCAACGGCCGTTTCTCCGGATGCGACTTCAGCTCGTCGAACAGCCGCTCGACCTCACGGTGATCCACCATGATCAGGTCGACCACGTCACCGCCCTCGTTCGCCGGGCCGGTCTGGTTGCTGTCCGACGACGACATCGCTTTGCTCACCGCGTCCTTCACGCGGTCGAACAACGACAGCACCGGACCAGCGACCAGGTTCTCGGTCATGGTCTCCACGCCGGGATGCGGATGAGTCGGCGCGGTCTTCTCCGCCGTGCGCACTGCCATCGCCAGCGCCTGTAGCCGGGCGGGTTCGTAGTGTTCGCGCAGATACCGGAACTCGTAGTGCTCCTCGCGGTGAGCGTGCAGCAGGACCGAGTCGCGCAGTTGCCGCAGCATCTCCGGGAAATCGTCGTGGTCCGGCCCGATCTCCTCCAGCTTGCTCAGCATCTGCTTGGCCTCGTGCTCCTCGTGCAGCCGTTCGTCGACGACACCGTCACCGCCGTCGAGAACCCTGCGCGCCAACGGATGCACCACTTGTTCCTCGGCGGTCTCGTGCACGGCCAACAGCCGCACGAGCCGCCCGAAAGCCTCGTGCCGGTCCTTGCCGGTGGCCTGTTCGACTTTGCTGAACAGGTCCCGGATCTGCATGTGCTGGTCAAGCAGCAGCTCGACGACGTCCTCGCTCATGCCCACTCCTCGCTGTTGGTCGCTCTGCGTCGCATGAGCGGGCGCCCTGTGCTGAATGATTCGCTCGCAAGCTCGCTCATGACCGCTCCAGCTCGTGGCGGTAGTCGGTGCCGAACTTCTCGGTGTGCATGTCGATCACGGCGTCGCTCGGCGGCTGCTCGCCACCCATGACCGTCTCCTGCATGCGTTCGAACCGTTCGTGCGCGTCACGGACGTACCCCGCACCCAGCGTGGTCAGGTCGATCTGGGTGTCCAGCAGCTCCCGCAGGTACTGCTTGTTGGGTTCGAACGTGACCGGCACCGGCAGCTCGGGCGCCACGACCTCCTCGGGCTCCCTGCCGTCGTTCACGCGCATCAAGTCGCACGCCGCCTGCAGGTGCGCGAGTTCCATGTTCAGGTGGAGCTCCCAGATCACCTTGACCCGCGGGTCGCTCTCGGTCTGCATGAACGAGTAGTACAGGTAGCACTCGTTGTACTCGTGGTTCACCAGCCGCTCCCACCAGGTCTCGCCCGGGTCGACCAGCGACTCGTAGTGGGTGACGTGCTCTTCCTCGATCAGGCCGATCTCCTGGTAGAGCTGGCGCGCGATCGGCTCCATGTACTGCGGGCCGACGTTCATGTAGAAGTTCATCGTCTGCTGCTCCGCGGCCATGATCGTCAACGCGTGCAGCTTCGACAGCGGGTCGGCTTCGGTCTTGTCGTACGGTTCACGGACGTTGTCGGCCGGGTGCCGGTGATGGAACCTGGTGGGCCTGCCGGGAATCACCTCGGTCAGCCCGTCGACGATCTTCTCCGCCTTGCGGTGCTGGATCATCTCGTACAAGTTGGCGTACCGGTACAGGTGGTCGAAGTCTTCGAGGACACCGAACTCGTAGGCCTGTTTGAGCTGAGGATCCGGCTCCATCCTGGCCACCCAGGCGGTCAGGTCCACGGCCACCTGCTCGTAGGCGATCGTGGTCTCCAGTGGCGAGGCGGCGCCCGGCAGCAGCCAGTTCACCACTTTCTGTTGCTGTGCCTCGATGTAGCGCACCTCGGCCAGCTTGCGTTTGACGTCCATGTCCGGGCAGACGCGGGCGAAGTGGTGGCTGAACATGATCGACTCGATTTCGATGCCGTTCAGCGCGATGATCCGGCATCGGGTGTACGGGTCGGAGTCGTCCGGGTCGACCGGGGCCACATCGAGTTCACGCCAGTTCCGCAGCTGTTTGTCGAGTGGGATTCCCTCGTGCTCCAACGGATTGAAGGTCATCAGGGGTCCTTAACGTGGTGGGGTGAATCCACCGGCTACCCAGCGCGGAGATCGAAAAACACGTGTGTTCCAGCGCTGACTGGGCACTCCCATGACATGACTGAACAGGACGAATCCACTCCGATCACGACGGACCCGCCGTACTCTCCTGGCACGCCGGAGCCACCCGATCTGGACGTCGACGCGAAGAAGCTGATGCGCAAGGTCAACCGCGAAGTAGACGAACACGAGTCCAAGGGGCAGGAACCGGCTGGCTAGAGCGACGTCCACGTGGCCAGCAGCGGCGCGATCACCTGGTAGAAAGCCGGAGTCACGCCCATTCCCACGTGGCTGGAGTGGATCTCGGCCCAGTCGGCGTACGGGTCAAGGCACAACCTCCACGGCACGACCCCGTCGGTCTTGGAGTACACCGACAGGGCCGGGATCCCCGGCGACAGCGGCTGCGCCAACGCGGCCTTGGCGGTCTGGAAACACCGGCCGGTAAAGCAGTCCTCCTCAAGCAGGCCGGGCAGGCCGATGGCCGAGAGGCGGGTCAACATGCGGGCCGCACGCACCGATTCCGGTTTCGCGCCAAGCGGGTCGAGCACCGGCGTGCCGAACATGACCAATCCGCGAACCAGGTCGGGCACCCGGGACGCCACCAGCCGGGAGAGCCAGCCACCGCGGCTCTGACCGAGCAGGATCACCTTCCCACCAGTGCTTTCGGCGTGCCGCCGCAGCCGTCGCGCGATCCGGCCGACCAGATCGGTGGTGCAGCCGACGTTGAACCCGATCCGCGCACCGATCGGCCGGTACCCGCGGGCGGCGAGCCACTTGCTGGTCAGCGCGAGACTCGAGTCGGGGAAACCAAACCCCGGAACAAGCACAACGCCGACCCCACAGCCCTGCTCGGGATCGGCGACACGCCATACGGGCTCACGAAACAGTTCGCGTACCCCTGCCACAGCGTCCAAAACTCTTTCCCGCGAACGGGATCGCGGCTGCAGCAGTGTCCACATTGCAATGAAATACCCGCCGGTCAACCCGGCAAACCGACACCCCGCGTGCCCAGCCGCAGGACGGGTACCCCCTTCGGTGTGAACAACTTCCTAGGGATCTACCTCAACGACCAACTGGCCATGGGTGTGCTGTGGCGCGATCTGGCCCGGCGATCGCAACGCGCCAACCGGGGCACGGAGTTCGGTGACGCGCTGGCCGACGTCGCACAGGGCATCAGCGAGGATGTCGAGACCTTCCGGGAGATCATGCGGCGCGTCGGCGTCCCGATGAACCCTCTCAAGGTCGGCCTGGCCGCAGCCGCGGAACGACTCGGCCGGTTGAAGCTCAACGGCAGCCTGACCTCGTACTCGCCGCTGAGCCGGTTCGTCGAACTGGAGTTCCTGACCATGGGCCTGCTTGGCAAGAAGCAACTGTGGGCGACGTTGCGTGACCAGGCCGGACTGGCCGACCGGATACCGGAGGTGGATTTCGACGCGCTGATCGAACGCGCCGAAGCCCAACGTCAAATCCTCGAACCGTTCCGGGCTCTGGCCGGCACCGAGGCGTTCAGAAACGGGAGGACGTCGTGAGCGAGGTCCGTATGACCGTGTCGGCCGCCCGCGAGCACGTGTGGGAAGTGCTGGCCGACGGCTGGCTGTACGTCTGTTGGGTGGTCGGTGCGTCGCACATCCGCGACGTCGACGACAAGTGGCCGGCCGAAGGCACACGGCTGCACCACAGCGTGGGCATCTGGCCTTTGGTCGGACACGACATCACGGTGGTCCGTGCCGTCGAACCGCCTGCCATGCTCGACATGGAGGCGAAGCTGTGGCCGTTCGGCTCTGCCCGGATCCGCCTTGACCTCAAAGCGATCGGCCCCAGCGAGACCGAGGTGACGATGACCGAGCACGGCATGAGCGGCTTCGGCCGTCTGGTTCCCGGCCCGGTCGAGGCGGCACTGCTCGGCCCGCGCAACCGCGAGTCGCTCAGCCGCTTGTGCGACCTCGCGGCAGGCCGGGCCAAACGTCACGGCGACTGACTCTGGTGGCTCGGCCGCCCCGGCCGGATCCGGTACGACGCTCGGCCAAGTGACCGCATCGCGTCGACGAGTTCGTCCAGTGTGCTTGCCGCGTCGTGCCGGGCGGTCCACCCCAACTCGGTCCGCGCTTTCGTCGAGTCCACGAGGGACGCACGATCGGCCAGCCGGATCCAGCCGGGGTGCAGCGGTTGCAGCCCCAGCCGCCACGTCGCCCATGCGGCCGAGGTGAGAACGCCGAGCGGCACGGGCACTCGCCTGCCGCCAAACCGGTGCGCGACCTCGTCGGCGTCCAGCACCGGCTCCGCAGCCAGGTTGAACGCGCCCGTCGCGCCGGACTGCACGATCAGCCGCAGCGCACTGGCGACGTCTTCGGAGTGGACGAGCTGCAGCCGCATGCCGTTCCAGAGCGGAACGGGCAGCCAGCTCCTGCCGAGCAGCGTCACCGGTATCAACGGGCTGAGCAGCCATTCCCGGAACTTCGCCGCGGCACCCGCTTGCACCACGCCGCAGGGTCTGATCCGGGCCACTTTGACCGCAGGGTGCCGGTGCTCGAACGTGTCGAGCTGCGATTCCAGCACGGACTTGCCCCGGCTGTACGCACTGTCCTCGACCCCGTCGCACGGCCAGTCCTCGGTGACGAATTGCCGACGGTCCGCCGATGCGTACGCGGCGACTGACGAAGCGCACACCAGGTGCGGCACACCGGCGGCGACCACCGCACGCAACAGGTTGGTCGTTCCGTCGAGGTTGGTACGCCGCATGTCCGGGTCGCTGCTGCGCGGATGTACCGCCCACGCGAGGTGCACGACGACATCGGCACCCGCGCAGGCTTCCGTCAGCTGAGCAACCGCCGTGGAGCCGCCGATGTCGCATTCGACGTACGGCAGTGTCGTGTTCTCTGGTCGCCGACGGGACAGTCCGATGACGGTGTCCCAGGACTCGTCACGCAGCAGAGCGGTGCCGATATTGCCGCTCGCGCCGGTGATGACGACCTTCACTGGTACAGGATCCGGTTGAGGGCTCTGTTCATGGCCAGGTACGCGCCGCCGGTCCACTTGCCGCGAGCCAACGCAGCGCGTGCCGCGTTCGCACCCGCCGCGCCATGTACCGCGCCGCCCGGATGAGCCGAGGCACCGGCCAGGAAGAGGCGGTCGATCGGGGTGTCCGCTCGTCCAGTTCCCGGCACTGGGCGGAAGACCAGCTCTTGGTGGATCGCCGAGGTGCCCTGGTTGATCGCGCCGTCCACCAGGCTGGGGTTGCGCTCCTGCAACTCCGCCGGGCCGGTGATGGCGCGAGCCTTGATCAGGTCACGGAAGCCGGGCGCGTGTTTTTCGATCACTTGCTCGATCCGGTCCGCGCGCCGCTTGAGCCGGTCGGCTGTCCACTGCTGTCCCCTGGGCACGTGCGTGTACGCCCACATCGACTCGGTTCCCGCGGGTGAGCGGGTCGGGTCGGTCGTGGTCATCTGGCCGATCAGCAGGAACGGGTTGCGAGGAACCCGGCCGCACGCCAGGTCGTTGCTGATGCCGGCGAGCCCGTCGACGTCACCGCCGAGGTGAATCGTGCCTGCCAGCACGGCTTCCTGCGCGATCCACGGCACCGGACCGGTCAACGCCCAGTCCACCTTGACCGTCGCGTCGTCCCATTCGAAGTGTTCCAGGTCGGACACCAACCGGTCCGGCAAGTGCTCCTCGCCGACCAAATCCAGGTACAGCAACGGCGCCGGAACATCAGCGAGGACCGCACGCGCCGCACGCACGAGTTCGCCGTGCACATCCTGCACACCGACAGCGGTGTTTCCGGCGAGC
This sequence comes from Kibdelosporangium aridum, assembly GCF_900176515.1. Lineage (GTDB taxonomy): Bacteria > Actinomycetota > Actinomycetes > Mycobacteriales > Pseudonocardiaceae > Kibdelosporangium > Kibdelosporangium aridum. Next base: position 111,838 of record NZ_FWXV01000016.1, on the reverse strand, counting down.
AGCACCTTGGTGACGCGCCTGCCGCATTCGACCCGGCCACCGCGTTCGGTCAGGCGGGTGACCAACGCATCGGTCAGGCAGCCCGCGCCACCTTCCGGGACCGGAAACCCGATCTCCTGCCCGAGCATGCTCAGCAGCCAGCCGAACATGCCGCTCGCCGCCTGGTCGGGACCCAGGTCGGTGTGCATCGCGTTGCCCGCGAGCAGAACCTTCGCGCCTTCGCCCTCGAACCACTCCTGACCGAGCCTGCGCACCGGCAGCGTGGCCATCCGGACGAACCTGAGCATGTCCGCCGGGCCCAGCGTGCGCGCCAGTCCGCCCGCGGCACGAACCGGCGGGAACGGGCGGGTGATCGCGTTCAGCAAGTGGTCGCGGACGCGTTGCCACTTGGCGAATTCCGCGCGCCACACGTCACCGTCGCGTGGGGCGAACGTCTCGAGCGACTTCGCGGTGGTGTTCAGGTCACGGGAAAGCAGGACCGCCCGGTCGTCCGGCAACACGTGCGCGAGGACTTCCGGCGCGTGCCGCCAGCGCAAGCCGTACCGTTCCAGCTCCAGTCCGGCCATCACCGGCGACGCGGCACCGAGCGGGTAGAACGCGCTGAACAGATCGTTGCGGAACCCGGGGGCGGTGATCTCGCCGGTGCGCACCGCGCCACCCGGCTCGTCGGCCGCCTCCAATACCAGCACCGACCAGCCCGAATCGGCCAGAATGTTGGCCGCGACCAGGCCGTTCGGGCCCGACCCGATCACCACCGCGTCGACCGCTTCGATGTCCCGCATGGTTCTGAATACCACAGCCGGGCATGGCTTCAACCACACTTGACGCGGGCATCTCCCCAGGACGCGTGATCGTTCTGGGTACCGTCGCCGCCGTCGTTCACCCGCAACGTCATGGTCCGGACACCCGTGATGTCGGCCGTCAGCGTTCGGGGTGCCGCCCGGACACCGAGCACATCAGTGTCCACAAGGGACTGTCCATCGCCGGAGACACCGAATGTCACGGTTCCACCGACGCGCTGCCGGGCGACATCCAGGCCGGCTTCGTCGTCGACGCCTACGGTGGCCGCGAATTCGGTACAGCGCCCATCGAGCGTGAACTCGATCGTGGCATTGGCGTGTGTGCCAAGGCCTTTGCCGTACGGGGTGCGCCGGATCGCGATCGGCCTGCCGTCGCCTGCGGCCGCGCCACCGTTGGCGAGGTCACGTTCGATCGGGCCGTCTCCGTTCTGGCCGGTGAAGGGCAGATCACTCAGGTAGGACCAGCCTGCGGGCAACGGCTTCCACACGTGCACCCGGCTGACTTGTTCGTCTTCGCCTTCCCGGAACGTGGCCACCACCGGGATGTCGAAGTATCCGGCCGTGTCGGGTGCCGTCAGGGTCCACGTCCCGGTCAGCTCCTCGCCCGGCTTCAGGTCCCTGGCCGTGACGGCCGGGCCGCTGATCGTCCAGCCGTCCGGAACCCTTGGCAGCAGCGAGACTCCCGAGACCGGGCTGTCCACGGTGAACTTCCCCGTGATCTCGAATGCCTTGCCCGGGTTGGTTTTCACGCTCGGAGTCGCGGTCACGGTCGTGCTCGGGACTTTGGACACTGGCTGGTCGCAAGTGGCGATGCCCGGCCGCCAACGGCACGCGATCGCCGCGAAACCGCCGTCCTTCAGCACATCCAGCGTCAGTTTCTCGCCAGAGGACAGCACTCGTTGTTCACGGACGAGACCGTCCCGCACGATGTCGACCAGCCACCGGCCTTGCGAAATGCCCAGGGGAACGTCGACAGTCCTTGCCTCACCGGAGAATCCGCCGCCGATGAACCACCGGTCGCCGCTTCGGCGGGCCAGCACCACGCTTTCCCCGGGGCGCCCGGCTAGCAGGCGGGTCTCGTTCCACGCGGCCGGAACCTGGTCGAGGAACCGTTCCGCCTCCGGACGGGCCTGGTAGTCCTCGACTCGGCCCGCGAAGTTCTGCATCCCGGACTCGAACAACACCGCCAACGCCAGCTCATGCGCGTCGGAGGTCGTGCGGGACGGCCTGTGCCATGCCATCGGGGTGTAGTCCATCGAACCAGGGACGTTGCGCGTGAACGGCAGGGCAGTCAGGTGACTTGTGGTCAGGCCGCTGGACTTCTCGCCGCCGTGCACGCCTTCCATCGTCATCACGTGCGGCCAGGTGCGCTGGATGCCGTGCGGGATGGTGGATCCGTGGAAGTTGACCGTCAGGTGGTGTTTCGCGGTCTCCGCCAGGATCTGGTCGTACCAGCGATACCGGTCCTGGCCGTCGGAGTCCATGAAGTCGATCTTCAGTCCGGCCACGCCCCACCGCTCGAACAGCGCCAGCCGCGTGGCCCGCTCCTCGGCGGTGTCGAGTTCGTCGTAGTGCACCCATGTCTGGACCTGCACTCCGCGAGCACGGGCGTAGTCCACGAGTTGCGGGATCCAGCTCGTGGTCTCCCAGGCCGGGTCGTAGTCCCAGTTCGGGTCGAAGTACCACCCGGCGTCGACCAGGACGTACGGCCAGCCGTGCGCGGCCGCGTAGTCGACGTACGTCTTCTGCATCGCCAGGCTCTGCCCGGCTTCCCGGCCACCGGCAAGCCAGCTCCAGAACACCTTGCCCGGCTTGATCCACGACGTGTCCCGCACCTTGCTCGGCGTGGCCAGGTCGTCGACCAGTGTCGATGACGTCACGGTCGGCAGATCGCCGATGATCATCGTCCGCCACGCGGTGTCGACCGGCCCCGCGGCCTGGACTTTCTCGTCCCAGTACTTGATCCGGTACACACCGCCGCCCTCGTGCACCAGGCGGGCGCCGGAATGCCGTCCATCCACATCGGACTCGGTGATGTGCAGGTACGTTCCCCCGGTCTCGAACAAGGCCGGGTGCATGTACTCGGCGGGCTCAGCCGTGTCGGAAGTCGTTTTCAGAAAAGGGTTCTCGTAGTCACGTCGGTACTTGGCCAGCCATGCCGTACTACCCGCGGGCACATGGAACGCCGACGTCTCACCGAGAATCGCGCCGTACGAGCGCGGTAGCGAGTACCGGTACGCCACCCCGTCCCGGGAAACCCGCACCACAAGGTCGAATCGCGCTCCACCTGCCCCTTCGAAGGTGAACCGAGATTCGGTCATAACCGACATTCGGGACAGTTGCTTACCGGCCTTGGTGTTGTAGTGTTCGACCACCGGCCCGCTCGACCGCCGGAGCAACCGCAGTCCTTTTGACAAGTCAACATGCTCGGTGGTGATCCCCACCGGACTGGGCGCCAGCACTGTCCGCCCGGCCCGGTTCACCGCCAGCGAGACCCGGCCTTCGGCGCCATCGGCCGAGACGGTCGCGGTCAGGCCATGGCGCCCGCTCACCGTCCACGACTGCTCGGCTTCAGCCGGAACGGCCACCGCCAGACCGGCGAGTACCGCGGACACTGCGACAAGAGCCCTGCGAGCAGGCATCTGTGGCTCCCCAGCTTCAGAACGGACTACACATCCGATGTATACGCTTTCAAAGTGGCTCGGTCTAGGTGCGAACCGGGTAAAGGTCGGAGGGCAGCGCCGCTCGCTCCGACGACGAGGAGCCTTGGCGATCGGTGCGGCAGTTGCCGCGGTCGCCACGGTGAGCGCCGCGTGCACCCAGGCCAGCGAGGGCAAACCGGTCAAGATCCCGACGTTCGGCGAGACGTCGACCTCGACCTACACCGCACCGGCCGAGACAACGACCTGGACGCCGACGTGGGAGGCGAGCATCCCCGCGCCGGTCATCAAGCCGACCACCAAACCCCCGGCCCCGAAGCCGACGAAGACGACGCCGACGCCCACCCCGGAGCCGACCTTCACCATTCCGACGATGCCCGGCATCCCGTTCGCCCGGGAAGGAAGCCGGTGCACCCAGGAAGGCGCGGTGGCCATCAGCCGGTCCGGCGAGCCGCTGGTGTGCCTGCCAGGTCGCGGCGACCAACTGCGCTGGCGCAAACCCTGAGCAGGCGTCACTCACGTAGCGGTACGTGCATGAATACCTCGTGGCTACCGTGAAAAACGTGGGTGCGGCCTCGAAGGAGGAGCGATGCAAGGTACATGCGGATGTTGCGGTTCGTGCAGCGGTCCAGGGTGCGGTTGCTGCTCCAGCTGCTCGTAGATCCTTCTGTCACGGCCCCTTGTTCCGGTCACCGGGACTGGGGGCCGTCGTTGTTGACCAAGCCTTGGTTGGGTGAATAACGTCCGACGTATCCGCCGCCAACGGACCATGTCCTTCGAGGAAGTTGGCGATGATGCGACACAGAGTTGTGTTCTTCTCCCTGCTCGCCGGCCTGACGTTGTTCCCAGGACAAGCCAGTGCGGCGACCATCCGGGTGACCAGCCTTTCCGCCCTGCAGAACGCGTTGAACTCGGCAAACCCAGGTGACCGGATCGAACTGGCGGACGGTTCCTACAACGCGACGAGCGCGATCCAGATCCGCCGTTCCGGCACGTCCTCGGCGCCCATCACGGTGACCGCGGCCAACACCGGACGCGCGGAGATCCGTGGCTCCACCGGGTTCTCGTTCGCCGGCGGCGTGAACAACGTTGTCCTGCAAGGGTTCAACCTGCGGCACGGCGGTTCGCTGTCGGTGCCCGCGGACGCCCACCACATCCGCCTCACTCGCAACACCGTTCAGCTCAGCGGTGGCGGGAACTGGGTGACCATCAACGGAAACGACGTCGAAGTCGACCGGAACTCCTTCCAGAACCGCAGTACGGAAGGCGTGTTCCTGCAGATCTCCGGGCCCAGCACGAATGTGGCGAAGCGGACCCGGATCCACCGCAACTACTTCTACAACCACACCTTCAGCGGCGCCAACGGCGGCGAGTCGATCCGCCTCGGCTACAGCCACAAGCAGTCGTACTCGGCCAACGCGGTCGTGGAGTACAACCTGTTCGAACGCGCGAACGGTGACTCCGAGGCGATCTCGGTGAAATCGTCCGACAACATCGTGCGCTACAACACCATTCGCGACAGCCGCGGCTTTATCGTGCTGCGGCACGGGCATCGCACCACGGTTGACGGCAACGTCATCTTCGGCAACTCCGGAATCCGGTTCCACGGCAACGACCACCGGGTCATCAACAACTACGTGGCCGCGTCGGGAGGCCGGGCGATTGTGTTCGGGTCGGGTTCCGAAGCGGACAGCGGCCCGACCAGCACCGGCCATGACCGGCCGGACCGGGTGACGGTCGCGTTCAACACCGTCCAGGGCACCACCGAAGTGATCGACAGCGACGGCGGCAACTTCAAACCGAAGGACTGCGTGGTCGCCAACAACATCATCGTTGGCACCTCCGGCAAACTGCTCAACATGGCCAGTGGCTCGACGGTCCGCTACGAAGGCAACATCACGTGGGGCAGCAGCAACTCAGGCATCCCAGCAGGCGGTCACCGACAGGTGGACCCGAAGCTCGTGCGGGATGCCAACGACCTGAACCGCCTGTCCACGGGCAGCCCGGCGATCGATGCCGCCGTGGGCACGTACTCCTACGTGACCACGGACTTCGACCCGCCGCAGGCCAGGTCCGGCAAGCTCGACGTCGGCGCCGACGAGATCGGCGGCTCCCGCAAGCCACTGAACACGACGGACGTGGGACCAGGTGCACCGTAGCCACCCGCGCGCCTTCCGAACTCGGCAACGAGCAGGCCGATCGTTCAGTTCCAACGCGGACACGACGGGCACTCAGTGCCAACCCCAATTGACGGGCATGCACTCAGTGCCAACCTCCGATTGATGACGGCGCCCAGGTCCTGGGCGCCGTCATCAATCGGGGCCGTGCTGTCAATCGGGGCCGTGCTGTCAATCGGGGCCGTGCTGTCAATCGGGGCCGTGCTGTCAATCGGGGCCGTGCTGTCAGTCGCGTTCGATGATGTGGCCGATGACGTCCGGTCCTGGATGTGCGTGACCGGAACCGTCGCGGCGCAGGTCGGGTTCGGGCAGTTCCACGGCTGAGCCGGTGCTCGACGCGCCGGCCGGTCGTGGGCCGACCCAGGCGAGCACGAGCCGCGTCTCGCCCTTGAGGAACCGGTGTGTCCGGACACCACCCGTGGCCCGGCCCTTGGGCGGGTACTGCGAGAACGGCGTGACCTTGACGCTCATACCGGTCGAGGTCACGACCATCGGCGCGCCGTGCTCGTCGTCGTTGGTACGGACCGCGGCGAAGAATATGGCCTCGGCTTCCTTGCCCAGGCTGATGCCTTGCATACCGCCGCCCTTCAAGCCCTGGGGCCTGACCAGGGTCGACGAGAACCGCAGCAGTGAGGAGTCGGACGCGACGAACGCGAACGTCTCAGTGCCATCGGTCAACCAGGTGGCGCCGACGATCTCGTCGCCGTCCTTGAGCGTGATCACGTCGAACTCGTCGGATCGGACCGGCCATTCCGGCGAGACGATCTTGACTACGCCGTGGCGCGTACCGAGGGCCAGGCCTGGCGATCCGGTAGCCTGCTCGCCGAGCGGCGCGATGCCGATGACCTTCTCGCCCTTCTCCAGCGGTACGAGTTCCCTGGTCGGCATGCCGCCGCCGAGGGACACCGTGCCTGATGCTTCGGGCAACACCGGCAACGGCAGCACGTCGGTCTTAAATGCCCGACCTCGGTTGGTGACCAGCAAGACCTGGCCACGTGCGGTCGAATGCACGATCGCGGAGACCGTGTCGTGCTTGGCGCGCCCGTTGCGGCGGCGTGCTTCGCTGGCTTCCTCGGACTCCGCGGCCGTGCGCGCCACCAGGCCCGTCGCCGACAGGATCACCTGGCACGGGTCGTCGGCCACCTCCAGCGGCCCCGCGGGCACGGAGGCGGCCAGCACCTCCTTGAGGTCACCGTCGATCAGCGCGGTCCGCCGCTCACTCGTCAGGTCCTTGGCCACCTTGGCCAGCTCGGTCGAGACGACCTTCTTCAGCACCGACTCGTTGTCCAGGATCTTGGACAGCTCGGCGATCTCCGCGTTCAGCTTGTCCTGCTCGTCCTCGAGCTCGATCCGGTCGAACTTGGTCAGCCGGCGCAGCGGGGTGTCCAAAATGTACTGAGCCTGGATCTCGGAGAGCTTGAACTGCTTCATCAAGCCCTCTTTGGCGGCCGCGGCGTTCTCGCTGTTGCGGATCAGCCGGATCACCTTGTCGATGTTGATCAGGGCCTTGAGCAGACCCTCGACCAGGTGCAGCCGCTCCTCACGCTTACGGCGGCGATACCGCGTACGCCGGGTGACGACCTCGTAGCGGTGCTTGAGGAAGACCTCAAGCAAAGCCTTGAGCCCCAACGTCTGCGGCTGACCGTCCACAAGCACCAGGTTGTTGATGCCGAACGACTGCTCCATCGGCGTGAGCCGGTACAGGTCCGCCAGCAGCGCCTGCGGGTTCACGCCGACCTTGCACTCGATCACCAGCCGGGTGCCGTTCTCCCGGTCGGTCAGGTCCTTGACGTCCGCGATCCCGGTGAGCCGCTTGGACTTGTTCACCTCGTCGGTGATCTTCTCGATGATCCGCTCGGTGCCGACACCGTACGGCAGCTCGGTGACCGTGATCGCCTGGCGGCCACGGCTGCCTTCCAACAGCCCCGTCTCCGCGCGGGCCCGCATACGCACCACGCCACGACCGGTCTCGTAGGCCTTACGGACCTCGTCGAGCCCCAGCAACATGCCGCCCGTGGGCAAGTCCGGTCCCGGTACGAACTCCATGAGCTTGTCGAGGGAAGCGTCCGGGTGGTTGATCAGCCACCGCGCTGCCGCGACGACCTCGCCGAGGTTGTGCGGGATCATGTTGGTGGCCATACCGACCGCGATACCCGAGGTCCCGTTCACCAGCAGGTTCGGGAAGGCCGCGGGCAGTACGGACGGCTCCTGCAACGACCCGTCGTAGTTCTGCCGGAAGTCGACGGTCTCCTCGCCGAGCTCGCCGACCAGCAGCATCGCCTCCGGCGACATGCGCGCTTCGGTGTACCGGGAGGCGGCCGGGCCGTCGTCGGGCGAGCCGAAGTTGCCGTGACCGTCGATCAACGGCGAGTTGAGCGAGAAGTCCTGCGCCATCCGGACCATGGCGTCGTAGATCGCCTGGTCACCGTGTGGGTGGTACTTACCCATCACGTCACCGACGACACGCGACGACTTCACGTACGGCGTGCCCGGGCGCTGCCCGTTCTCCTGCATCGAGAACAGGATGCGGCGGTGCACGGGCTTGAGGCCGTCACGCGCGTCCGGCAGTGCCCGCGAGTGGATGACCGAGTAGGCGTACTCCAGGTAGGAGTCTTCGATCTCGGTCTTCAACGAGTTGTCGATGACGTTGGCGCCCGCGCTGTCGAACGCGCTCGGATCGACCCGGGTGGTCGTAGTGCCTTTGCGGCGTGCCATTGGTCAGTGCTCTTTCGTTCGTCAGACGTCGATCGCTTCGCGGTCCACCCGGCTGGAGGATTCGACCAGCCAGTTGCGCCGCGGTTCGACTTTCTCGCCCATCAGCAGTTCGAGTGCGTCTTCGGCGGCTTGCACGTCGTCGAGGGTGATCCGGCGGACCGACCGGGTCGCCGGGTTCATCGTGGTCTCCCACAGCTCGTCGGCGTCCATCTCACCGAGACCCTTGAACCGGGGCACCGGCATGACGACCTGCTTGCCCGCCTTCTGCAGCGCGGCGACCGTGGTCTCCATCTCGCGCTGGGTGAAGGTGAACCGGGTCTCGGCGTTGCGGCCCTTGGTGACCACCTTGTGCAACGGCGGCATCGCGGCGTACAGCCTGCCGTCCTCGATCACCGGCCGCATGTACTTGGCGAACAACGTGATCAGCAGGGTCCGGATGTGCGAGCCGTCCACATCGGCGTCAGCCATCAGGATCACGCGGCCGTAGCGCATCTGCGACAGGTCGAACGTGCGGCCCGAGCCGGCGCCCAGCACCTGCACGATCGAGGCGATCTCGGCGTTGCGCAGGGTGTCGGCCAGGCTGGCCTTCTGCACGTTGAGGATCTTGCCGCGCAACGGCAGCAGCGCCTGGTACTCCGAGACCCGGGCCATCCGGGCCGAACCGAGCGCGCTGTCCCCTTCGACCAGGAACAGTTCGCTGCGGGCCACGCCCGTTGTCCGGCAGTCGACCAGTTTCGGCGGCATGGCCGCGCCTTCCAGCGCGGTCTTGCGCCGGGCGGCGTCCTTCTGCTGCTTCTGCGTCAGCCGTACGCGGGCCGCGTCGACGATCTTCTGCAGGACGACCTTGGCCTCGGCCTTGGTCTTGCGGTCCTCGGTCCACGACTTGATGTACCGCTCGACGATGCCCTGGATGACCTTGGTGATGCCCGCCGTGGACAGCTCGTCCTTGGTCTGCGAGGTGAACTGCGGCTCGGGGATGCGCACGTGGATGACCGCGGTCATGCCTTCGAGCACGTCGTCCAGCTGTGGCGGGTCCTCTTTGGGCTTGAGCAGGCCGCGGGTTTTGGAAATGGCCTCCTGCAACGACTTCAGCGCCGCGCGCTCGAAGCCCTTGCGGTGCGTGCCGCCGTGCACGTTGCGGATCGTGTTGGTGAAGCACTCGACGATCCGGTCGTAGCCGGTGCCCCAGCGGAACGCGACCTCGACCTCGGCCTGACGCTCCACTTTGGACCGCATCACGCCGTTCTCGTCGGCCGCGTTCTCGAAGTACGTGCCGGTGCCCTCGATCACCATCGTCGCGGTGACCGGCTTCTCGCTGTCCGGAGCGAGGAAGTCGACCATGTCGGTCAGTCCATTGGGGAAATGGAACGTCTCTTCCTCGATCGCGCCCTGGGTGGCGTCACGCAGTACATAAGTGACACCGGGAACCAGGAACGCGGTGTTGCGCAGCTTCGAGCGCACGGCCTCGTGGTCGAGCGCGGCGCCGTTCTCGAAGTACCGCGAGTCGTACCAGTAGCGAGTGGACGTTCCGGTCGACTCGCCACGCTTCATCCGGCCCTTGACCACGAGGCCTGCCTGCGGGACGAACTTCGCCTTGGGGCCGGGACCGTCGAACACACCGGCGACGCCCTGCTTGAACGAGATCTCGTGGACCTTGCCGTCCCGCTTGACCGTGACGTCGTACCGCAGCGACAGCGCGTTCACCGCGGACGCGCCGACACCGTGCAGACCGCCGGAGGCCTTGTAGCCCGAACCACCGAACTTGCCACCGGCGTGCAGCCGGGTCAGCACCAGCTCGACACCGGACAGACCGGACTTCTTGTGCACACCGGTCGGGATGCCCCGGCCGTCGTCGTCGACCTGCACGCTGCCGTCGGCGTGCAGGGTGACCACGACACGGGTGGCGTGCCCGGCGATGCCCTCGTCGGTCGAGTTGTCCACGATCTCGGTGAACAGGTGGTTGATGCCACGGCTGTCGGTCGACCCGATGTACATCCCGGGGCGCTTGCGGACAGCCTCAAGCCCTTCGAGGTGCGTCAGGTCGTCGGCCCCGTAGATGGTCTCGGCTGTCACGACGTCGCTCTCCCCAAGAGTCGTTTGCTAGGTACGGCGAGACGAAAGAGTATCCGTACCCACCGACAGTCTGTTCGAAGACTCTCAGCCAGTCGCGACACTAAGAGGCAGGAACAGACGACTCCGGTCACCGGGCAGTGACGCTCCGTGCACCATCACCGTGGTCCTCATGCCACGTCCGACACCCAGTCCTTCCACCCATTCCCGCAGTTCAGGGTGGGTACTGTCGATGTCGAGACGGACCGGGAGGCTGGTCCCGGCGGCCAGATCGGAGATCAAGTCCTTCGCCACGGATTCGTTATCGGCGACAACCGGTCCGATCACCGTGTTGTCCACGTTACGCCAGGCCGCCCCGTAACCACGAATGCCACCCGTGCCCTGGATCACAACGAGTCGCTCGGCGAATGCCGGCAGCCTGCGCAACACCTCGGGCCGAGGTGCGCCGAAGACCTCGGCATCCAGTGCCGCGATCGCTTCAAGGTCCTTTGTGGACGCTGCACGGGACACACCGGCCGCGGGTGGCCGGAACTCGCCGCGGTAGATGTAGGAGTCCCCGATCGACCGGAACCCGAGTTTCTCGTAGAGCGGCTGGCCGTACGTGGTCGCGGTCAGCCACGTCGAGTCCGTCCCGGCTTCGGCCATGGCGTGCTTCATCAGCTGCGTGCCCAGGCCCTGCCTGCCGAACTTCTCGGCAACGAGCATCATCCCGATGCCGGACAGCCGCTTCCCGTACCTCGTGCAGACCACGCATCCAGCCAGCCCGCCGTCGGGGTCATCGATCCCGTAGACGTCACCGATCTCGAACAACAACCCCCATTTGTGCGGCTCTGACGACCATTCGCGCCCTGCGGCCAACGCGAGACAGTCCTCCAGCCTTGTCGCATCGATACGCCTGATCAGCATGGAGGCACGGTACGTAAGGCGGTGTGAATTAGCGCGTGAATTAGCGACTGACTATCAGCCGAAACCCGGCGTCGTACTCGTCGAGTTCCAGCAGGTCCGCGTGCCGTTGCCGCCACGTGCCGTCGTCGAGATCCGCCTGGAGCTTGGTCAACCCGCGTTCGACCGCGGCCCGGGGCGCCTGCGCCAACGCCGAACACGTGTCCCGCACAGTCAGATACGCCTCAGGACGCCGCCAGTACGCGGGAAACACGCCATCGGTGAAATTCCAGGGCAACGGCAACGGGATGATGCAGTCCGCGCCCAGTTCCTCGGCGATGTCCGGTGCCGACGGCCGGGACATTTCCAGCTCGGCGATCTCCGGCACGTACTCGCGGACGAACCAGAACTCGCTGTGCAGCCGCGTGTCGTACGCGAGCACGACTTGCTGGGCCGCGACTCGTTTCAGCTCGGCGATTCCCTGACGCCAGTTCGTCCAATGATGGACGGTCAGCACCGCCAGGACCGCGTCGACCGCGTAATCCCTGATGGGCAAGGCCTCCGCGACCGCGCGAACCACCGGTGGGGCGTCCTTGTCGCGCTGGCCGATCATCTCGCTGGACGGTTCGACCGCGTAGACCGGGCGATCCGCCGGTTCGTAGCTGCCGGTTCCCGCGCCGACGTCCAGCACGGTCTTCGCTTCCCCCAGTGCCGCAAGGATCGCGGCCATCCACCGGGGGTCGGTCCGCCGTGCGGTCGTGTAGCCGACGCCTATCGAGTCGTACAGCACCCATCCACTCTAGGCTCACGGAATCACTTTGCGCCGCCGGAAATCCGTGAAGATGTCCAGGAACATCCGCTCGGTGTCGATGAACTCGTGGAACCCGAAGCGCCGGGCCTTGCTGCCGTCGGCGAAGAAGTCGTAGTCCCACGAGAAAACGAAGTCACCGAACCGCCACGACGAGACTTCCTTGTATGCATGGGATGCCAGGTCATAGCGGCGGACCATCTCGTTCCACAGCGGTTCTTTGTCGGCCATCACCACGTCGAGCTGCATCTGCAGCGGTGGCGCGACGTCCATGTCGAAGAACGCCGCGATCTTCGGCCACATCCCGGTCCACCGGAACAGGTCACCGTTGTTGATGTTGAACGCCTGGTTCGCGCACTTCTCCGTGGTCGCCGCCCAGACCGTGGCCTTGGCGAGCAAGCCGGCGTCGGTCATCTCCAGCAACGTGCCGTACGCGCCGGGTTTGCCGGGAAACCGCAGTGGCAGACCGAGTTCCTTGGACATCGCCGCGTAGATCGCGATCACCATCGCCAGGTTCATCGGGTTGCCCAGCGCGAAACCGCAGACCACCGACGGCCGGATCGCCGACCAGGTCCATTTTCCGGCCCGCTGCTGGAGCAACTGCTGCTGGGAGACGTTGAACTCGGGCGGCATGTGGCCGGGATCGTCTTCCCGTGCCGGCGTTTTGAACGGGCCGAGGTGCGCGCCGTAGACCTTGTAGCCCTGCATCAGGCTGATGTGCTGGACGAAGGGATCGACCGCGTCGACGACGTTGGCCAGCATCTCCACGTTGGGCGCGACGAGTTCCGCCCACGTCGGACGGTCCTGGTAGGCCGCGTAGAACACATGCGTGACCTCGGTCAAGGAACCGAGCTTCGCCTTGGTGTCGACCGGGTCGAGCAGATCCACCGCGAGGTACCGGACGTTGCTGGTGTCCTCGCCGCCGCGCCGCGACACACCGATGATCCGCCAGTCCTCCAGAGTGCTCAGGTGGTCGATGAGATTGCTGCCGATGACCCCGTTCGCGCCGATGACCAGGGCGACCTTCTGTTCCATACCTCGATCGTGTGCTTTCCAGAGGCATAAGTCCAAGGCTTAGTTCTTACCTCTGCCATAAAATCTGCTCATGACGAGTCTGCGTCAACTCGAGTACCTGGTGACGGTCGTCGATGAGGGGTCGTTCACGCGTGCAGCGGAGTTATTGCACGTCACACAGCCTGCGTTGTCCCATCAGATCCGTGTGCTCGAACGCGAGGCAGGCGGCGCGTTGCTGGAACGGCTGCCGCGATCGGTTCGGCTGACGCCGATGGGTCGCGCGATGTTGCCGCACGCACGGGCGGCTCTCGCGGACGCTGAGCGTGCTCGTTGCGCGGCTCGTCAGGCATCCGGGTTGGAGACGGGCGAGCTGCAGCTGGCCACGTTGTACTCGATCAGCCTCGGCGTTCTGCCCAAGGTGCTGCGCGCGTGGCGACGACGGTGCGAGGGCGTCCACATCAGACTCTTCGAACACCGGCACGCGGCCGAACTGCACGCCGCCATGCTCGCCGGCCAGGCCGACCTCGCGATCGGACCACCGCCCGAGGCATGGAGTGGTCCACTGTGGACTCTCGGCGAGGAGGAGTTCGTCGTCATCGACCCCGACGCCACGGCCACCGGCCGGGTTGACCTGCGTTCGCTGGCCGACCGCAGCTGGGTGCACTTCGCGCCTGGCCACGGGCTTGCCGAGGTGCTCGACCAGGCGTGCGCCGCCGCCGGGTTCAGCCCGAAGGCCGCGGTCCGGACCGAGCAGACCGCCGCCGCCCCGATCCTCGCGGCAGCCGGGCTCGGGCCGACATTGGTGCCGTCCAACATCCTGCCGCCGTCGTTCGACGGTCCCGTTCTGCGGCCCGACCCGCCCGTCACCCGCCCGCTGGCCGCGTACACGCGTAGCTCGCCCGACCCGCTGACCTCGGCCTTCATCGAGACTTTGCTGGCCGAAAAATCGGTGGTGTAGCTGGCAGGCGTGTTGCTACTTTGCCGGGGCAACCGACCCGGGCCGGTGTGGCCCTAGAAAGTAGCTGACCTATGACCGTGTGCTCCGAGGGCGCCGAGTAAGCGCGTTCGTGGCGTTGCGGCGCCCTCCTTCCGGTGATCTATGTCAGAAATCCCGGCTAGGAGCCACAGTTGTCTGTCAAGAACCCATACCTCAGCACGGACACGTTCACCTGTATCCGATGTGGACTGACCGTGTCCAAACAGGCCCCGGAAGGGCGGCTGCGCAACCACTGCCCCAGCTGCCTGCACTCCCAGCACACCGTGGACGCCGAGTGCCAGTCGAGGATGATCCCGATCTCGATCGCCGTGCTGCGCAACGGCGACTGGATGATCATCCATCGGTGCACGCGGTGTGACGAGCTGACGTCGAACCCGATCAGTACGGACGACAACCAGCTCATCCTGGTGCGGATGGCGGTCCGGCCGCTGGCTCAGCCGCCGTTCCCGCTGGAAGCGTTCGGTGATCTGTGATGCCCAGGAGGAATCCCGCACGTAGTCGGCCGCAGCGTGAGAAGGACAAGCGGCGAGACAACCCAGGCGACGCGTTCCGTTGCGCCGGCTGCCGTCTCGACGTGCCCTTCCACGCACCGGGAACGGCTCACCGCAACCATTGCCCGAACTGCCTGACCAGCCTGCACGTCGACGGCCGGATCCCGGGCGACCGACGGGCGAGCTGTCGCGGGCGGATGGTCCCGCTGAGCCTGTCGGTCCGGCCGGATGGCGAATGGATGATCATCCACAGCTGTCTGGCGTGTGACGAGCTCAGCGCGAACCGCGTCGCCGGTGACGACAACGCGCTCGTGTTGCTGCGGATCGCGTTGCGGCCCTTCGGTTCCCGATTGCCGCAACGCGCGTTGCTCGCTATTTAGCCTGGGGCAGCTTCTTGGCACCGCGCTTGGCTGCGGGTGCGGACGGCGGTGGCACAACCGGTCCGATATCCCCGTCAGGCGCGGTGTCCAGGTCGACGATCACGGGCGCGTGATCGCTCGGCCCGGTGCCCTTGCGCGCATGCCGGTCCACCCAAGACGCCTGCACCCGCTTGGCGACGGGGCCGCTGGCGAGGATCAAGTCGATCCGCATGCCCAAGTCCTGGTGGAACATGCCGGCCCGGTAGTCCCAGTAGGTGAACACACGTTTGTCCGGCCACCGGTCACGCATGACGTCGTGCAACCCCAACGCCTGCAGCTCAGCCAACGCGGCCCGCTCTGGAGGCGTCACGTGCGTCTGGCCGATGTAGGCATCGGGATCGAACACGTCGGCGTCCGTCGGGGCGATGTTCATGTCGCCGCACACCACAACCGCCTCAGGACCCGCCTTAACGGCGTCACGCAACGCCGCCAGCCACGCGAGCTTGTACTGGTAGTGGTCCGAATCAGGCGTCCGCCCGTTGGGCACGTACACCGAATGCACGCGCACGCCGTCACATGTCGCCGACACCGCACGCGCCTCGGCATGCGGGAAACCAGGCGCACCGGGCAAACCGACCGTCACGTCCTCAAGGCCGACCTTGGACAGGATCGCGACGCCGTTCCATTGCACCTCGCCGTTCAACGCGACCTCGTAACCACGCTCACCGAGATCTTTACCCAGCAGAGCGAGGAATGCCTCGTCGGCGAGCTTCGTCTCCTGCAAGCACACGACATCGGGCTGGCGTTGGTCCAGCCACGGCAACAGCCGAGGGACACGCTGCTTGACCGAGTTCACGTTCCACGTCGCTACACGCACGACGCCCACGTTAGTCCTCCGCGAAACAGGCCACAGGGTGACCGCAATCGGTGCCAGAGTGGGCTGCGGTAAGACCGACTGGGAGGAGCAAACCATGAGTCGCTTGTCGCGGCGAGGACTGCTGGGAGCGGGCGCGGCGGCGCCGCTCGGTCTGCTGGGGATGCCCGCGTACGCAGAGGAAACCACGTTCTCCTTACCACCCGCGACGGACGCGGTGACGCCGTTCCGGCTGCGCGTCCCCGATTCCGTGCTGATCGACCTGAAGCGACGGCTCGCCGCCACGCGTTGGCCCGAGCGCGAGACGGTCGACGACGTCACGCAAGGTGCCCAGCTGGAGAAAGTCCGCAAACTGGTCGCGTACTGGCTGACCCGCTACGACTGGCGGCGAGTGGAAGCCCGGCTGAACGGTTTCGGCCAGTTCCGCACCCGCATCGACGGCCTGGGAATCCACTTCCTGCACGTCCGCTCCAAGCACCGCGACGCGATCCCGATCCTGCTGTCGCACGGCTGGCCGGGATCGGTGGTGGAGTTCCTGAACGTCATCGGCCCCCTCACTGACCCGACCGCGTTCGGCGGCAAGGCCGAGGACGCCTTCCATGTCGTGGTGCCGTCGCTGCCGGGCTACGGGTTCTCCGACAAACCAAGTTCGACGGGCTGGAACGTGACGCGTACGGCGAACGCGTGGGCGGTGTTGATGAAGCGCCTCGGCTACACCCGTTGGCTGGCGCAGGGCGGGGACTGGGGCGGTGCGGTCACCGCGGAGCTGGCGAAGATCAAACCGGCCGGGCTTGCCGGGATCCACCTGAACTTCTTCGCGACGTTCAACCCGCCGGTCAGCGACCCGCCGACGCCCGAAGAGCTGGAAGCGCTGGCAAAGCTGGAGAAGTTCCAGACCGACGGCTCCGGATACTTCACCGAGCACGCGACCCGGCCACAGCAGGTGGGCTACAGCCTGTCCGACTCGCCAACCGGGCAGGCCGCGTGGATCTACGAGAAGTTCAGCGAATGGACCGACAGCGACTTCAACCCCGAGAGTGTCCTGGGCTACGACCAGATGCTCGACGACATCATGCTGTACTGGCTGCCCGCGACTGGCGCGTCGTCAGCCCGGTTCTACTGGGAGTTCGGCCGCAGCACCCCGACACCCGACGAGTTCCACGTACCCATCGGCTTCACCGTGTTCCCCCGGGAAATCCTGCCGCTGCCCCGGATTTGGGCTGAGCGTGTGTACAAGGACAACCTGATCTATTTCAACCGTGTCGCTCGCGGCGGCCACTTCGCTGCCTTCGAACAGCCGGAGATCTTCACCGACGAGGTACGCAAGTTCGCCCGTCTGCTGCGCTGATCCAGCGGCTTGCCCAGCTGACTTTTGCCCAGCTGACTTGCCCAGTGGCGAAGGCCCGCTTCGCCACTGGGTTTCACGCCAGTGGGTCCTCATGCCGACGTGGCTCGCAGCAGCCGCAGCTGGCCGATCTCCGCGACGTTCTTCATCAGCTCGGAATTCACCCAGCCTGCCATGTGGGCGATCGTCATCGTCGGATCGTCCTGCCACGGAAATGGCGCGGGCGCGGCCAGATCGATGTCGGCGAGCACCTCGATCCACTCGGCACGCAAGTCCCGCAACCATTTGACGGCCGGTTCGCCGTCGCCGGGCCAGCCGATCTCGGTGCGCTCACGTGGTGTGCGGCCGCTCGCGTGGTCCAGCGTGACCGACCACCACCATCCGATGTGCCAAGTGACCCAGGCGATCGTGGGCACCGGAATCGGATCCGGCTCGGTGTCGGCCCAGTCCGGCACGCCGTCACGGACCGCCCAGGTGTGCGCCGACGGCTCCCATCGGAAATCCTCGGCTGTCAGCTCGGCGAGGTGCAGTTCCAGCAGGGACCAGGTCAGGTCGAACTGCCACCGCAGCAGGTCACGCATTCCGCAATGGTGTCACGAAAGGGAAGCGGTTTTTCGTACCGGAATGTTCCGCCGTCGATTCGGGATCGGTCCCGTCCGGGACGTGGCACAATCTGCGCTCGACCATTCCAGCTGAGGGGAAACCATGACTCGCCGACTCGTCGCCTTACCCGCGCTCGCCCTCGTACTGTCCGCCTGTTCCATCGCGAATCCGACCTCGAGCGAGGTCTCCCTGCAATACGGCGCGGGCCCGTTCGACTCGCGGAAATTCGTCGAGTGCGAGACCGACCGGGATGTCAGTGACGTCAACGACGACCACTATTACTACCCCAAAGGGCAGCGGGACTTCACCTTCGGCGACGGCGACGGCATCGACTCGGCACCGCTGACGTCGACGACACAGGACTCGCAGGAGATCAAGGTGACCGGGACGGTGAAGTTCACCCTGAACACCGACTGCTCCCAGTTCACCGACCCGACCGGCAAGGTGTGGCCGGGCGGGAAGATCCAGATGTTCCACGAACTCATCGCGTACAAGTACGACGCGGCGCCGGACGACGGTGGCGAGCAGATGCAGCCCGGCTGGAATTCGTTGTTGCGCAACTACGTCGGCGCGGCGCTGGACCGGGCGACGGACAACGAGGCGCTGAAATACCCGTGGCAAAAGCTGTACACCGACGCTCCGTCGAAGGCGCAGTGGGAACGGGACGTGCTCAACCAGCTGCCCGAGGTGCTCAAGAGCCTCACCCAAGGCGTCGATTTGATCACCATCAACTCGGTGCTGCTGCAGAAGCCGGGTATTCAGCCGGGCCTGGTGCAGGGCCTGACCGACAAGCAGGCGGCGGAGCTGCGCAGCCAGGCAGCGGACGTGGACAAGCAGGCGGCCGCGAACTTCCCCGGCGGGATCCCCGGCTACCAGGCCTACCAGCAACAGCAGGCGGTCAACGAGGCGATCAAGTCCGGCAAGGTGCAGGTGCTGCCGGTGCCGCAGGGATCACCGATCATGGTGTCGCCCAACAAATAGCGTTGGGTCATGGCCGTCCTGTCCGCTGAGCTCACCATCGGGGAACCTTGCGGCAAGTGGCGTTCATCCCTGCCTCGCAGACGCTCGGCATGCCGTTGTCGGTGATGGGCGACGTCCTCGCGCTGTTGCCCGAGGGCGTCGCCCCGACGCGGGAGTCCTGGGAGAAGGCTTCGGGGCGCGCAGGCTCTTCTAGGCCTTCTGCAGGGCTTGGTCGATGTCCTGCCAGAGGTCCTCGACGTCTTCCAGCCCGACCGACAGCCGCAGCAGTTGTTCGCTGATGCCCGCGTCCTTGCGGTCGTCGGGCTCCATGATCCGGTGCGTCAGCGAACCGGGGTGCTGGATCAGGCTGTCGACGCTGCCGAGGCTGACCGCGGGCGTGAAGACCCGGACCGCGGAGATGACGGCGAGCGGGTCGCCGGCCACCTCGATCGACACCAACGCTCCGCCAAGCTTGGGGTAGTGAACGCGTTCCACCTTCGGGTGATCTTTGAGCCGTTGAGCGAGCTCAGCGGCATTGGCGGACGCCGCACGGATACGGACCGGAAGCGTGGAAAGGCCGCGCAGCAACAAATATCCCGCCATCGGGTGAAGAATCCCGCCGGTGACGAACCTCAGCTGCCGCAGCACACGCGCGTACTCCTCGTCGCACGCGATGATCCCGCCCATCACATCGCCGTGGCCGCCCAGGAACTTCGTCGCACTGTGCAGCACGATCTTGGCCCCGTGTTCCGCAGGCCGCTGCAGCACCGGCGTGGCAAACGTGTTGTCCACCAACAAAGGCACGTCGCCCGCAGCCTCCGCGAGCCGTGCGATGTCCACTTCGGTCAATGTCGGGTTGGCCGGTGACTCCACAATGACCAGTCCAGTGTCCGGCCGGATGGACTGCGCGACCGTGTCAGGGCTGGCCCAGGTGACGAACGTGCCCAGCAACCCGGACGCCACGAGGTGATCCGTCGTGCCGTACAACGGCCGCACAGCAACAACATGCGGCTTACCTTGAACAACCGCGGCGAGCAAACAGGCGGACAGCGCCGCCATACCGCTGGCGAACGCCACGC
Source organism: Kibdelosporangium aridum (assembly GCF_900176515.1). Lineage (GTDB taxonomy): Bacteria > Actinomycetota > Actinomycetes > Mycobacteriales > Pseudonocardiaceae > Kibdelosporangium > Kibdelosporangium aridum. The sequence goes on along the minus strand of NZ_FWXV01000016.1, from coordinate 92,004 downwards.
CCGCCTCGCAACCCTCCAGTTCGGCCAACGCGGTCTCGAACCGCGCGACCGTCGGGTTGCTGACGCGGCCGTAGATCGGCAGGCCACCGTCCATTTCGCCGGTGGCAAGGACATCGAGTCGCGCCGCCTCGGCGCTGCTGTCCCGCGCCGGGTAGGTCGTCGAAAGGTCGAGGGGAATGGCATGAACGCCCAGGTCGACGAGGTCATCGCGACCGGCGTGAATCGCACGGGTGTCGAGAGCCATGCGCCGAGCATGCGCCGTAATCCGGGCCACTGGCTAACGCGCCGTACCGAGTTCGGCGGAAGGCCCAGATTGTTCCCCGCGATTCGGTTCCCAGTCTGATTATCGACTGTGAACCGGATACAGTTCGACGCATGCCCGACCCCGGCACCCTCGACTCGGTCGACGTCGCGATCCTGCGGATCCTGCAGGCCGACGGCCGCATCGCCAACAAGGACCTCGCGGCCCAAGTAGGCGTGGCGCCGTCAACCTGCCTCGACCGAGTGGCCCGATTGAAACGCCTCGGCGTGATCACCGGCTACACCGCGACGGTGTCCCCAGAAGCCGTAGGCCGAAGCGTGCAGGCGATGCTGGCGGTTCAGCTACAACCCCACGCGCGGCCGCTGATCGACCCCTTCGTGAAACACGTGCAGTCGTTGCCCGAGACAGTGGCCCTGCACCACGTGACCGGCGGCAGCGACTTCATGGTGCACGTCGCGTGTCACAGCACCGGAGACCTGCAACGCCTGGTGCTGGACGAGTACACCTCGCGACGCGAAGTCGGCCGAGTCGAAACCCACCTGATCTTCTCCACATGGGCAGGCGGCCCCGTCCTACCGTAGGGCTCACTTGAACGCCACGACGTTGCGCGCAGCCCAGTCGGCGTAAGTACGAGGCGGACGACCGAGAAGCCGCTCAACATCAGGACTGACACGCTGCTCGGCGGCGGACGGTGCGCCAAGGATGCCGAGGGTGATCTCCACGACCGGCTCAGGCATGTATTGCAGCATCCGAGCCCGCGCGTCCATCCGACTCTGCTCAACAAAACGCACCGGCTCACCCACTACGTCCCCGATCGCCGCAGCCTGCTGCCGCGGTGAGATCGCCTCCGGCCCAGTCAGCGTGTAGATGCCGCCCTCATGGCCCGGCTCGCGCAGCACACGCGCGGCCACCTCACCGATGTCAACCGGATCCACGGCCGGCAGCGCGACGTCAGCGAACGGAGCCTCGACCACTCGTTGTGTGCGAACCATGTCGGCCCACTGGAACGTGTTGGAGTTGAAGTTGCCCGGCCGCAGCATCGTCCACTGCAGACCCGACTGCTTGACGGCGTCCTCCAGATCCGACGGGTGTCGTTGCGTACCAACACCTTGGGACGACAGCAACACAACCCTTTGGACGTCAGCGTCCCGCACGACCGCCATCAGGTCATGGATGTTGCCCTTCGCCATGAAGTCGGAGGAGGTCAGCAGGAACAACGCCTCAGCCCCGTCGAGAGCAGGCTTGAGCGTCTCCGGTTCGACCAGATCGGCCCGGTGAATTCGCGCCCCCACCTCCGCAGCGCCTCGTCGGGAAACCGCCGTCACATCCTCGCCTGCGTCAACAAGCGCTCGCACCAACGGCTGCCCAACGTTTCCAGTCGCCCCGGTCACCACAATCATGTTCGTTCTCCTGTCGCGGGTTCCCTCTACGGATTCCACGACGCTACTGTCGAAGTGATAGTAGGTACCTAGAGGAAAGTGTGGGCGAAGTGACCGAGGCCATAACCGAAGTCCCACCGGAACAGGCATGCCCGATCGCGCCGGTGGTCGACATCGTCTTCAGCCGCTGGACCACCCCCATCCTGTGGACGCTCAACGAATACGGCCGCCAACGCTTCGTGGAACTAGAACGCCGCATCACCACGATCACACCCAAGGTCCTGACCCAACGGCTACGACAACTGGAACGCGACGGACTCGTCATACGCACCTATCACCCCGAGGTCCCACCTCGAGTGGAATACGAGATCAGCGAACTAGGACGCAGCCTGGCATCACTGTTCGTGGCACTGACCGACTGGTCCGTCAACCTCGCAAAAGTCGAGCAAGCCCGCGCGGCATACGACGCAAAGCAACTGACCCGCCGCCGCCGAACCTGAGCCCACACGCACGAAACCGTGCTCGCCCAAGACAATGCTGGGCCGGCCCGAGATCACCATGACCGAGTCGCCAAGGTGGCGGACGCGCACCGTGGGGTCTGCGGGGCTCGGCCCCGCAAAATGATGACGGACGACGTGGTCCACGCTCTCCGTGGACAGACGTTCCCTGAGGACGTGGGCCGGGTGGGGCTCGAACCCACGGCCAAGGGATTATGAGTCCCCTGCTCTGACCAACTGAGCTACCGGCCCTCGGATACAAAGAACCCCAGGTGCGCTGACCTGGGGTTTTGCTCCTCCAGCTGGACTCGAACCAGCAACCCTTCGATTAACAGTCGAATGCTCTGCCAATTGAGCTATGGAGGACTGCTCCCGCCAGGCCTTGGGTTGCCCTGGCCTGACAGTGGGTAACTCTAGCGCATGGACCCGGGGCAGAACGGCAGGGGGGTGCCTGTTGCGGGAAGATAGGCGCACGGAGTCGACACACAGGAGGCAGTGACAATGAAGGTGTTCCTGGCTGGAGTTGCTGTTGGCTACGTGCTGGGCGCGAAGGCCGGACGGGAGCGGTACGACCAGATCATGCGGGCGTACCACAGCCTGCTTGAGCACCCGGCCGTGCAGAGTGCAGCCGGTGTGGCGCGCCAGAAGGTCGGCGAGAAGCTGGGCCGCAACAACAAGCAGCCGGTCACCAGCAAGCAGCCGGTCAGCTGACCTGGACGACGGCGAACACCCTGCGGAACGGAAACCACGTGCGGCCGTCGGGCCGGCGCGGGTAGACCTCGCGCAGGGCCGGTGCGAGGTCGGCGCGGAACTGGGCCCATTCCTCGTCGGACAGGGCGGCTTTGATTGGACGCAGCGCGGTTCCGCTGATCCATTCCAGCACTGGGTCGTCGCCTGCCAGCACCTGCGTGTACGTGGTCTCCCACGTATCGACCTCGCAGCCGTCGAAGAGGTCCGCGTACCCGGTTGGGGTGAGCACGGCGTCCGCTGGACGGATGTCCACGCCACCCAGTCGTGAACGCCACTTCTCTGCGACCAACTCGCGGACGAGGGTATGTGAGGGTCCGTCGAAGTTGCCGGGCACCTGCATGGCAATCCACGCGCCCGAGGGCAGTTCCTTGGCCCAACGGCGGAGTATGTCCGGGTGTCCAGGCACCCACTGCAGCACCGCATTGGTGACCACGACGTCGGTGTCCGGCTGCGGCTTCCATGTGGCGACGTCCCCCACATGGGCGTCAATTCCGCGCACCCGTGCCGCCTCCACCATCTCGGGTGACGAGTCGAACGCCTCGATGGCCGCGGCCGGCCAGCGGTCGGCGAGGACAGCGGTCAGATTGCCGGGCCCGCAGCCCAGGTCGACCACTCGACGGGGTGATTCGGCTTGGATGCGCGCGATCAGTTCGTAGAACGGTCGCGCGCGGTGATCGGCGAAGGTCAGGTACTTGTCCGGGTCCCACATGGGCCACCTCCAGCAAACCGTACGTACGTACTTTATTGCTAGAGGTTCGGTTTCATCAAGCCCAGTTTCGCGGCGACCTCCTCGGCCACCCGCTGCACAGCAGCTTCGTCGGTGCCCTTGTCCGGGCGTACCTGCAGCACAACGCCGTCCTGGCCGGGCACCCGCCGCTGCACGAACCAGGCGCCTCCACCAGGCAGTTCCTGCCGGTGACGTGACGCGATGGACTTCGTCACGCGCGCGTGGATGACGTCCGGCAGTTTGCCGCTCTGCACGAACACGAACCGCACGGGCGGCTGGTCCCGCAAGATGATCGCGTTCCCGGCGCGGGAGTCCTCGATCGCCTCGATCAGCACCAGCGCGCCACCACCCCACGTCGCCTTGCTGATCATGTGCCAGCCGACCCGGCGCGAGCCGGGCAGCCACAGGCCCCGGGAAGTGGCCACCATGTGCCCGCCCGACTTCACTTCCGCCAAGCCGAGCACATACTCGCCGTCGTCGAGCTTGCCCTCGAAGTCCTCAGGGACCTGACGGCCGGTCAACCGGTCGACGAACCGCCGCAACTTCACGGCAAACTCCCGGCGGCCTGCTCCCCCAACGCCTTGTGGTACTGCTCCATGGCCACGAGGTCGCCGAACAGCTGGCGGTACTCGTCGGCGTTCTCCAACGGGCTCAGCCGCTGCAACCGGGACTTGATGTCCGCGATCTGCCGAGCCACCAGGCTCTTGTTCAACGCCGCGATCAGGCTGTCCACGTACCGCATGTCCGGCTCGTGGTGCCGCATCGCCTCCACGGACAGCTCGCTGACCAGCGACTGGACCACCTGGTGCTGGCAGTTCTTGCTGACCGCGTCGAACAACGTCGGCCCGGCAAGCCCGCACGAGGCCCCGCCCGCCGCATGCAACGCCTTGTGCAACTCGGCATACGCGGGGTCGGTGAACGCCTCTGCGGGCAAGCTGTCGAAGTGCGGCCCGGCCAGGTGCGGAACCTGCAACGCCGCCTTGAGCGCCTCACGCTGCAGGTGCAATTCGGGATCGTCGGGCTTGGGCCGCTTGGGACCGTCCACCTCGATCGCCAACGCACCTTGGTTCTGGTCGACGGGCGGGGCTTTGCGGGCGGGAGCGGCGGTCTTGCCGTTGGCGGTTTCCCGGACCCGGCGCACGACGGTCTGGATGTCGTCCCAGCCGATCCAGCCGGCGAGCTGGCGGGCGTACTCGTCCCGCAGGGAGAAGTCCTTGATCTGGGCGACCATCGGCACGGTCCGGCGTAGCGCCTGCACCCGTCCTTCGGCCGCGTCCAGGTCGTAGTCAGCCAGCTCTGCACGCAGCCAGAACTCGATCAGACGCTGCCGCCGGGCGACCAGGTCGCGGACCGCGGTGTCGCCCTTGGCCTGACGCAGTTCGCACGGGTCCATGCCGTCCGGCGCGACCGCGATGAATGTCTGCGAGGCGAACCGCTGGTCCTCGTCGAACGCCTTCATCGCGGCTTTCTTGCCGGCATCGTCGCCGTCGAAGGTGTAGATCACCTCGCCGCGGAAGAACTTGTCGTCCATCAGCAGACGCCGCAGGACCGAGATGTGCTCCAGGCCGAACGCCGTGCCACAGGAGGCGACCGCGGTCGGCACACCCGACAGGTGCATCGCCATCACGTCTGTGTAGCCCTCGACCACGACGACCTGGTGGCGCTTGGAGATCTCCCGTTTGGCCAGGTCAAGGCCGAACAGCACCTGCGATTTGTGGTAGATCGGCGAATCACGGGTGTTGAGGTACTTCGCCTGGATCTGATCGTCGTCGTAGATCCGGCGGGCACCGAAGCCGACAACGTCGCCGCCGAGGTCCTTGATCGGCCACAACAGCCTGCGGTGGAACTGGTCGATCGGGCCGCGCCTGCCCGCCTTGGACAACCCGGCCTTCTCCAGCTCAACCAGCTCGAAACCACGGCTGAGCAGGTACTTCGTCAGCGTGTCCCAACCGGCGGGGGCGTATCCGCACCCGAACATCGCCGCCGCGGCCTGGTCGAAGCCACGTTGCGCGAGGAACTCCCGCGCGGGCTTGGCCTCCGGGCTGCGCAGCTGCTCGGCGTAGAACTCGGCGGCCGCACGATGTGCGTCGATGAGCCTGGTCCGAGTGCCGCGGTCGCGCTGGACGCTGGCACCGCCGCCCTCGTAGGTCAGTTTGATCCCCGCGCGTTCGGCGAGCCGCTCGACGGACTCGACGAAGCTCAGGTGATCGATCTTGCACAGGAAGGCGATGACATCGCCGCCCTCACCACAGCCGAAGCAGTGGAACGTGCCGTGCGTCGGGCGCACATTGAACGACGGCGTCTTCTCGTCGTGAAACGGGCACAGCCCCTTCGCCGCTCCTCCACCGACTTGGCGCAACGCGACATACTCGCCGATTACGTCGTCGATCCTGTTGCGCTCACGCACGAGGGCGATGTCGCTCTCCCGGATCCGTCCTGCCACGCGGTCCATGTTAGGCCTGGCGCCTACGATGCGAGTGTGACGGTCAGCCTGGACACCCTCGCCGAGGAGTTCTCCGAGTACCGGACGCACCTGCTGGGTGTCGCGTACCGGCTCACGAGCACGCTCGCCGACGCGGAGGACGCGGTGCAGGAGGCCTGGCTCCGATTGTCCACTGTGGACCGATCGGAGATCAAGGACCTCAAGGGGTGGCTGACCACCGTGGTCGGCCGGATCTGCCTTGACCGGCTGCGATCCGCGGCCGTCCGGCGTGAGCGCTACACCGGCTCCTGGCTGCCCGAACCGCTGGTGACGCCGCTCAGCGGCGCGCCGGGCGAAGACCCGCTGGAAACGATCGTGCGCGACGACGGCGTGCGGATGGCGGCACTGGTCGTCCTGGACAAGATGACTCCCGAACAGCGAGTCGCCTTCGTGCTGCACGACGCGTTCGGCGTCCCGTTCGACGAGATCGCCGAAACCCTCGGCGTTTCCGCGGCCACGGCCCGCCAGTACGCCTCCAGGGGTCGCAAAGCGGTCGCCGACGCCAACCCACCGCCGAGGGCCTCGCTGGACGAGCAGCGAGGGCTGCTCGAGCGCTTCACAGCCGCGCTGGCCAGTGGTGACCTGCAGGCCGTCGTCGAGCTACTGCACCCGGACGTGGCGCTGATCGGCGACGCGGACGGCAAAGCCCGCACCGCGCGCCGGGTCATTCACGGCGCCGAAAAGGTGGCGCGGTTCCTGCTGGGCCTCATGGTCCGGTACAACCTGCCAGAGGGTGTCGCAGTCGGGCAGCCGGTACTGGTCAACGGCGATCTCGGCGTACTGCTGCCGGACCGGCCCGGCGACGCGGAACACCTGGAGATGACCCGCAGAGTGTCCGCGTTCGCCATCCGGGACGGCAAAGTGGTCGGGTTCTACGACGTCGCGAACCCCGAGAAGCTCACCCGGGTCACTGTGTGAGCGGGACCCGGCAGGCGTCACCGGACGAGAAACCCTGTTCGGTGATGCCAAGGCCGCTGTTGAACCGGGCCCGCATGTTCTCCAGCGTGATCTGGTAGGTGAGTTCGATCACGCCCTTCTCACCGAACGCCGCGACCAGTTCGGCGACTTGTTCGTCGGTCACCTGCACTGGCGTGGCGGTCAACGCGTCGGCGTACGCGATCGCCAGCCGCTCCTCGTGCGTGAACTTCGGTGAAGTGGCGTAGTTGTCGATCTCCTTCAGCCGATCGATGTCCAGTCCGTCCAAACGCTGGAGCATGGTGCCGAAGTCGATGCACCACTCGCACCCAAGCCGGACGGCAGCCCGGTAAACGGCCAGCTCACGCACCGGCTTCGGGACGACCTTGCTCGCCCGCTCAGCCAGCAGCTCGTGCACGGCGTACGTGTAGAACAACCCGCCGTGATGCCTGGTGACGGCCAGTGGCTCCATCAGCACGCCGTACCGCTTGGCCGCCATGCGGTAGATCAACCGGCCGAAAATGCCTGCCTTCTTGGGTGCCACACCAACAATCCGAGACATGGCCTTGCTCCTCTCGTCCTGGTTCACAGATCCAGACGAGACAGCCCCGAAGTGTGTGACAGCCGGTTCAGTCTTTGCCGTTGGTGTCCTGTTCGGTCGCCTTGGCGCCGTGCCTGCCCGCACCCGCGGCGAACCGCGCCGCGCCGGCCAGTGCACCGTCGGCCAGCGAGACGAGCCCGTGCTCGAGTTCCTGGGCGATCGCAGCGTCCTCGTCCAGGCCCCACTGGCCAAGCACCGACAGCCGGTCCTGGCGCATACACGTCTGCGGCAGCCGCGCCAGTTCGGCCGCCAGTGCCTCGGCAGCCACACGCTCCTCACCCACGGGCACGACCCGGTTCGCCAGGCCGATGTCCAGCGCTTCCTGTGCCGGTACGGCACGCCCGGTGAGGATCATGTCCATGGCCCGGCTATGGCCGATCAGCCTGGGCAGCCGGACGGTGCCGCCATCGATCAGCGGGACACCCCAGCGTCGGCAGAACACGCCGAAGACCGCGTCCTCCGCCGCCACCCGGAGGTCGCACCAGGTGGCCAGCTCGAGGCCGCCTGCCACGGCGTATCCGGCCACCGCGGCGATCACCGGTTTGCCCAGCCGCATCCGGGTCGGCCCCATGGGTCCGTCGCCGTCCCGCTCGACCCTGTTGCTCCGCTCGGTCCCGATGGCCTTGAGGTCGGCGCCAGCGCAGAATGTCCCGCCCTCGCCCCACAACACCGCGACAGCAGCGTCTTCGGCCGCGTCAAACTCGCGGAACGCGTCCGCGAGCGCGCGTGCCGTCGCCCCGTCAACCGCGTTACGTGCCTCCGGCCGCGACAGCACGACTGTCCACACCGGACCTGACCGCTCGACTCGCACAGGTGACATCGCGCCAGCCTATGCCGAGCCCGCCCTTCAGCCCGTCTTGGAGGGGTCGTTCACCCGTGCCGAGAAGTACACGACACCGGTGTCCTTGTGCCGCACCAGCAGCAGGAACGGACGGTCCACGGTGACCTCGACCGGTTGGGACGTGTCCAAGGACAGCGTCCGCATCATCACCGCGGTCGCGGCCGCGCCCTCGAGCCCTTGCTCGTCGATCTTGAGCACGGACTCGTGGATGACCGCCTGAACGGCCAACGGGTCCTCGCTGATCCCGCTCAGATCCGCGGAGTCGGTGAAGACGGTTCGCACCCCGAGCTGGTTGAGCACATTGGTCAGCTCGGCACCCAGCTTCAGCCGCAGCTTCGGCATCCGCAGGCTGACCTTCTGCCGCTTTGGCTTGTCCACCAACGTCTTCAGTGTCGTCGCGTCCACAGTGGGCAACTCACCGCCGTCCGGCAGCAGGACGACCGCCTCGACTCCGCCAATCGCCGGCATCGCGACCACTTGCCAGCCGGAAGCCCTTGCGTAGCCCAGGTTTTCGCTGACCCACATGGTCGGCACCTGCACCACGCCACTCGGCGCGTTGAACGGACGCGATTCAGTCGCGGCCTCCTCGAACTTGTTGCGCCAAGCGACCTTCAGGTACAGCGCGTTGACCAGCGCGGCAATGGTGTCGTTCTTGATCACCCCTTCTGGCAGCAACTCCGGGATCAGGTTCCTGGTCGTCTTGGCCACATCGGTGTTGATCAGGTTGCGCGCGCCCTCTGGGTCGTCGCGGAACGGCGCCGATCTGACCGAGCCGCTCGGCATGTTCTCCAGCGCCGACGCGAAGGCCTGCCTGATCCTGATGCGCTTGTCGGCCCACAGTGTGTTGGCCACCTCAAGCACCGGTGGTTCCTGGTCACCGTGCGGCTCGGCCAATCGCTCGGCCTTGTCCAGCAACCGGATCAGGTCCTCGATCTCGGCGGACTTGTCCCCGAGCAGCAGCGACACCAGTTCGTCCTTGGTCGTGCCCGCCGCACCGCGGGTGACCAAGGCCAGCGCGCTGGCGACCGAGTACGGCGACCAGACGGTGTTGGCCGCCGGATCACCTTGGGCGAGGGCATCCTGCACCTCGACCGTGAAGTCCAAATGGGCCTGCACGTTCACCGATTGGCGACTCACCTACGCGGGTCCTTCAGTGTGATCGTCTGTCCCTCCTGGGGGTCTGGTTTCACGCCCGCAGCGGACTGCGGGCCGGTCGGTTTCGGTCGGCGCGGTTCGCGCACTCCAGCCGAACCGCCTGCCTCACCAGGTCGCCCTGGCCCGGCACCGGCAGGCACCCGTCGCCTCAGCAAGCGCCGGAGCAACGAGCGAATCGCACGCGTCAGTGGGTTGGCCATACCCCGAGTGTGCCACCGGTCACAGCCGCAGGCAGTTCACCGCGAGCGAACGAACGCCTCATGCCAGGCCACGGCCTGCGCGTCGGTCAAGGACGCGACCTGGTCGATCAGCACCCGGAACCGCTGCGTGTCATCACCCGCGTCTCGCCACGCGGGCTGGAACGCCGGTTCCAGCACATCCGGCGCCCGCTCCCCCAATGCCGTCAGCAACTCCGTCAAGAGCTGCCGCTGCCTGTCCTGCATCGCCAGCCGTGCCGGGTCACTCATCACGTACCGCAACGCCACCGACTTCAGCAGCGCGACCTCGACGGCCGCCTGCCGCGGCACCACCAGGTCAGCGCTGTACCTGACCAGTTGCCCATCACCGTGCACTCGCCTCGTCTCGCCGACCGCCGCCGCGGCGAACCGCCCCACCAGCTCGCTGGTCAGCCGCTTCAACGCGACTTGCGCACCGATCGACCCGTCGTACCCGACCGCCGCCGCCACGGCGGGCAGGTCCAGCAGATGCGCCGCTCCCGCCTCCAGCTCCGAGAACGGCTCCGCCGAGAAATGCTTGGCCGCCAGCTCCGCGACAGCCGCCCGTTCCTCCGCGTCGGCCAGCACCCCCAGCGAGATCCGGCCCGCCCGGATGCCGTCCTCGACGTCGTGCACCGAGTACGCCACGTCATCCGACCAGTCCATGACCTGAGCCTCAAGGCAGCACCGTCGCTCCGGCGCGCCCTCGCGGATCCAGTCGAACACCGCCCGGTCGTCCTCGTACACGCCGAACTTGCGCGTTCCGGCCGTACGTGGCCACGGGTACTTCACCGACGCGTCCAGCACCGCCCTGGTCAGGTTCAGCCCGGCGTCCCCAGCCTTGTGCTCGAGCCTGGTCAAGATCCGCAATGTCTGGGCGTTGCCTTCGAAACCGCCGTAGTCGGCCGCCGCCGCGTCCAGTGCCGACTCCCCGTTGTGGCCGAACGGCGGGTGACCGATGTCGTGGGCCAGCCCGGCGGTGTCCACGATGTCGGGGTCGCAGCCCAGCTCTTCCGCGACCTCCCTGCCGATCTGGGCGACTTCCAGCGAATGCGTCAGCCGTGTCCGCGGCACGCCGTAGACCTCGGTCCCCTCACCCGGACCGACGACCTGCGTCTTGCCCGCGAGCCGGCGTAATGCAGCCGAATGCAGAACTCTCGCTCGGTCACGTGCGTACGGGCTTCGTCTGGGCTGTGCCGAACCCGGCAGCCCACCTCCTTTCGTTGGCTCGTCGAACATTCGAGCCGCGTCGTGCGTGGTGTATCCCCGTGCGGTGCTCATGCGCTTCTTTCCAGCCTCGTACTTGCCAGCGCATGAGCAGCTCGTCGAGTCGATGGTTCTCTCATCAGAGATCAACACCGATGTCGTCAGCCGGCGCGTTGAACACGCGGTAGTACAACAGCGCGGCCGTCTCCCTGAGGATGTATTTCGCCTGGATTTCCCTGGTCTGCACGACCGGACCGGTGTGGGTCGGTGACGTCCACGCCGACAGGCCCGCGTCATGCGCCATTGTGCGGGCACGTAAGGAGTGCCACGGATCGCTGACTATCACCGCGGTGTGCCAGCCACGGTCCAACGCGGTCTTCGCCACCGCGTTGATCGTACCCAAAGTGTCGCTGCCCTCGCCGACAACGATCACTCGGTCACGCGGCACACCTTGTGACGTCAGCCACCGCAGTCCTGCCTCCGCCTCCGTATAACGGTCACCGCTCCGCCGTCCGCCGCCGGTGATGATGTGTCCGGCCACGCCCCGGTCGAACAGGTTCTTCGCATGCCGCAGCCGGGCTTCGAGGATCGGTGACGGACGGCCCGCGTACTGCGCCGCTCCGAGTACGACAACCGCGTCCGCCTTGGTCCGATCATCCTGCCGGGCCTGCTGCCACACGCGGAAACCCGTGCCGCCGACGACCAGGGCGAGCATCAGCACGAAGCCGATCAGGCCCCGCCTTGTCCACTCCTTGATCCCAGCTTTCCGGGTTTCGATGTTCACTCCCGCATCATCGCAGACGGGTACGACAGTTCTTTCTTCCCCGCTGGTCCGGACGTGTTTTCGCTATAGCCAGCCGCGTTCTTCGGCCAGCCGGGCGGCCTCCGCCCTCGTCCGGGCTCCGGTCTTGCCGATCGCCGCGGACAAGTGGTTGCGGACAGTGCCTTCGGACAGATGAAGGGACTTCGCGATGTCCGCGATCGTGCCGCCGTCACTCGATTCTGCCAGAACGTCCCGTTCCCGCGCCGTGAGCGGACTGGTACCCGTGGCAAGGGATTCCGCCGCCAGCGTCGGATCGACGACCCGCAATCCGGCGTGCACTCGTCGAACGGCGTCCACCAACTGCTCGGGCGGTGCGTCTTTCACCACGAACCCCGCGGCGCCCGCCGCCAACGCGCGGCTGAGGTATCCGGGCCTGCCGAAAGTCGTGCACATGACCACTTTGCAACCGGGCATCTCGGCGCGCAGTTCAGCCGCCGCGGCCAGACCGTCCTTACCTGGCATCTGAACGTCCAGCAACGCCACGTCCGGATGGGTGCGCCGGGCCGCGGGCAGCACGTCGTCGCCCGTGCCGACCTCGGCGACGACCTCTATGTCGGGCTCGAGGCCGAGCATCGCGGCCAGCGCGCCCCGCACCAGCGTCTGGTCGTCGGCAAGCAAAACCTTGATCACGTCGCCACTTCCGCCCGCAACACGAATCCGCCTTCTCCTCGGGGCGTTGCCGTCAGCCGACCACCGACTTTGGCCAGTCGTTCCCGCAAGCCCGCCAGCCCGTTGCCATCATTCTTGTCCACAGTAGAGGATCCCGCGCCGTTGTCGGCGACCTCGATCCACGACGGGCCCAGCCGGATCTCACACCTGCTCGCACCACTGTGCCTGATCACGTTGGTCACCGCTTCTCTTACCACGTAACCAAAAGGCTCCTGCAGCTCGCCGGGCACGTCGTCGACCGCCTGCGGCAGATCGGCATCGATCCCCGCGGCCAGCAACGTGGCCCTGGCGTTGGCGATCTCCGCGGGCAACGACATCTTGCGGTAGCCGGAAACGGTCGCCCTGATCTCGGTCAACGCCTGCCGGGACAACCGCTCCACATCGTGCACCTCGGCCAGCGCCCGGTCCATGTCGTCAGAACTTTCCATGATCCGGCGGGCCAGCCCGGCTTTGAGAGTGATCGTGGTGAGGCTGTGACCGAGGACGTCGTGCAGGTCACGGGCGACCCGCGCGCGTTCCTCGGCGACCGCGAGCGTCCTGATCTCATCACGGGCGAGCTCCAACTCGTCCGCTTTGCCGACAAACCCCCGGGAAGCGAAAATCGCGACCGTCAACACCAACATGACCACGCCCGCGTCAAAGTCCGGCTGCCCTGCTTCAATCGCGGTCGCGAGCAACATCGCCGCGGTACCGATCAGACCGTAGGCAAGTCCGATACCGGCAGGCAGCAGCACGAGCGCCACGACGATGGCGAACGTCAGGTACGTCAGGTCGCGGGCTTGCATCAGGATCGCCAGCACAACTGGGAAGACCGTGGCGACGGCCACGTACAACACGCGGACAGCCGGAGCGGATTCCGGGCCGTACCAGAGCGATGCGACGTAAGTCGCCGAGTACAAGACCACGACGATGATCACCGCTGCCTCGACCCAGCCGGAGTACGGCCCGCTGAACGCGTCGACCACGGCGCGGACCAGGAAGAACAGGAACGCGGCAGGGAAGAGCGCCAGCGCGATCGGCCGGCGTTTGGGTTTCCACTGCGGTTCTGGCCATACCCACAGGTTGCTCACGGTCTCACGGTACGGCGACGTCAATTCCGTGCACTGTCCAAGTCGATCCCGTCCGCGGCGTGAACTTCGCCGTCGAACTTGGTCGACACAGCGATACGCATCGCGCCTCCGGGTCCTGTCATGGCGTCCACGATCTCGTGTTTTCGGGCCTGACCTGCAGGCCACCCGTCACGAGTCACCCCATGACATTTGTCGTGGCCCTAATACCACAAACAACCGCCGACTCCCAGCAAACCAAGATCACCTACACCGACTTATCCACAGTCGACAGTTATCCACAGGCGCAACCCCACCCCCTTCCGCCGAACCCCACCGACTCGCGAGAGTGGACACATGCCGAACCGACACCCGATAAACCTGGACGCACTGTCCACTTTGTTCCCACACCGAATAGCAAGCGCCACAGACCTGATAGACCTAGGTCTGACAGGCAGCACTATGAAGCGAAGATGCTCGCCTGGCGGGCCATGGCAACGTCTTTTACCCGGCATTCTGTTGCTGGACAGCACTGCTCCAACCCGTGGGCAGCTGGTGCAGGCAGCGCTGCGGTACGTGGGCAGAGATGCTGTGGTGACCGGCGATGACGCGCTCGCACTGCACGGTGTCCGCACCGCGCTTCCCCGTGAGCGAGTGCATCTTCTGGTGCCCAGCAAACGTTTCGTTCGCAGCAGCGCGAGCGTGTTCGTGGAACGAACACCGATTCCGCCTCGCCCGGTACTCCGGGACGGATTGTTGACGGCCCCGCTCGCCCGGGCCGCCGTCGACGCGGCTCGGCGGATCAACAGCCGGGCTTTGGTGACCGCGTTGTTCGCCGAAGTCGTGTTCCACAAGGGTGTCCGGCTCGACGAGCTGAACACCGAACTGGTCATGGGCAAGTGGCGTGGCACCACGCTGTGTCAGGAGGTGTTGCACGACATCGGCGCACGCATCCGCTCAGGCGTCTCGTCCCTGGCGCGTGACCTCGTCCTTCGTGCCGGGCTACCCCCGCCGCGATGGAACGTGCCCGTCGACGACGCCCAAGGCAATCCCCTGGGCACCGTGACAGGCACTTGGGACGACGCGAAGCTGGCATGGGACGTGCACGCCTTCGACTTCGATCCCGCTCCAGCCAGTTATCCGACCGCACTGAAACGAGGTTCCCGGCTGGCCGCCACCGGTCTCCTCGTTCTGCACACGCCCGCCACCCAGCTCCGCTCCAACCCGGAAGGAGTGATCAACGAGCTGACCGCCGCCTTCGCCCAATCCTGTCCAAGCACCTGACCGCCTGCCGCACAAGCCCCGCGTGGCCGGGTAGATGCCCCCAGCCATCCGGTCACGCGGTCCCATCCGTCACTCAGCTGGAAAGGAGGCTCATTTGCCTTTATAGCACCGAGCGCAGACTGTCCACTTCGGCCATCGCGTGATGACTTCCCCTAGTGGACAACGCCTCCTCATGGCTCGCGGAGCGCGCTCTGCTCATGCTGTCGGCCGGATTCAAGCTCACCGTCCTCTCCGGCCGACAGCACAGCGAGCCACCGAATCGCCTACGACACACCACTTCGCCCGGTCCGGACTGTTCGCTCCTTGTGCATCCCGGAATGCGCTCCCCGCCCACATCACCGCACAACTTCGTGTTCGGTAACCCGGGACCGGACACGAAAACCGCCTTACAGCAGCACTTTGTCCAGTCCGACTGTGGCGCGTAGCCCACCGCGCCCCGAAACACCGAGCTGGATCACCGTGAAAACCAGCGCGTGGAAAGGAACCACGAAACCTTGATCACGATGGAACCACCCGACGGCCCCAACCCCGAGCCCGAACCCGAACTCAGTGCGACGCAGCCGCATCCCCCGGAGGGCGGAGTACCAACGGAAAATCCAGTCAGCGAACCAGACGCGCAGCAGCAACAGCCCGCCCCGAAGGGCTGACGACCGGATTGCCAGGACAGGTCTCGCCTGTCCCACCTTGAGCATTCCCATGGCCGCGGTAGATGGAACCGAACGGCCGACGGGATGCGAGGGTGACGGTCCGGGACGCAGCGCGGCGGCGCGCTCCCGGACTTCCCCGGAACCCCCTCGTGAGTGCTCGTGTGCTGGCTTGAGCACTCACGAGGGGCGAAAACCCGGGCTGTCGAGTGCCGGGTCAGCAGCCCGGCAGCTGGGCGGCCAGGTAGGCCTCAAGCTTGTCGATCGAGATCCGCTCCTGGGTCATGCTGTCCCGTTCCCGGACGGTGACCGCTTGGTCGTTGAGCGAGTCGAAGTCGACGGTGACACAGAAGGGAGTACCGATCTCGTCCTGGCGACGGTAGCGACGGCCGATCGCGCCGGCGTCGTCGAAGTCCGTGTTCCAGTTGCGGCGCAACGTAGAGGCGACATCACGCGCCTTGGGCGAGAGGTCCGCGTTACGAGAAAGGGGAAGCACAGCGACCTTCACCGGCGCGAGCCTGCGGTCGAGCCGGAGCACAGCCCGCTTGTCCACGCCGCCCTTGGCGTTGGGTGCCTCGTCCTCGTGATAGGCGTCGAGCATGAACGCCATCATCGAGCGGCCGACACCCGCGGCCGGTTCGATCACGTACGGGCGATAGCGGGAGTCGGTGGTCTGGTCGAAGTACGACAGGTCCACACCGGAGTGGTTGGAGTGCGTCGTCAGGTCGAAGTCCGTGCGGTTGGCGATGCCTTCCAGCTCACCCCACTCACCACTGGCCAGGCCGAAGCGGTACTCGATGTCCACTGTCCTCTTGGAGTAGTGGGAGAGCTTCTCCTGGGGGTGCTCGAAGAGACGGAGGTTGTCCGCGTTGATGCCCAGGTCGACATACCAGCGCATGCGCTCGTCGATCCAGGTCTGGTGCCATTCCTCATCGGTGCCGGGCTCGACGAAGAACTCCATTTCCATCTGCTCGAACTCGCGGGTGCGGAAGATGAAGTTGCCTGGCGTGATCTCGTTGCGGAACGACTTACCCATCTGGCCGATGCCGAACGGCGGCTTGCGACGGGAGGTGGTCTGCACGTTCAGGTAGTTGACGAAGATGCCCTGCGCGGTCTCGGGCCGCAGGTAGGCCATGCCCTCGGCGGACTCGACCGGGCCGAGGAAGGTCTTGAGCATCATGTTGAACGCGCGTGGCTCGGTGTACTGGCCGCGGGTGCCGCAGTTGGGGCACGGCACGTCGGACAGGTCGCCCTCGTCGGTGGGCTTGCCCGAACGCTGCTCGTACTCCTCGGCCAGTTGGTCGGCACGGAAGCGCTTGTGGCAGCTCAGGCACTCCACGAGCGGGTCGGTGAAGACCTTCTCGTGGCCGGAGGCGACCCACACCTCACGGGGCAGGATCACCGAGGAGTCGATACCGACGACGTCCTCACGGCCCTGCACCACGGCCTTCCACCACTGGCGCTTGATGTTCTCTTTGAGCTCAACACCCAGTGGCCCGTAATCCCAAGCCGACCGCGTACCGCCGTAGATCTCCCCGGACGGGTAGACGAAGCCACGGCGCTTGCAAAGGCTGACGATGGTATCTATCCGATCGGCGGGCACGAACACTCCATACAGGTACACGGGGAAAAGCTCGGGGAGTGCCCAGGGTAGCCGCCTGTCACCAGCCACCACGAGGGGATTCCCCTATCACCCCATTGGCTTGATCGTCACGGATCCGAGTTGTGATGCACGGATACGAATAAGACCATTCAGCAGAAAGGATACCGCCGAAGGGACCAATCCATGACCACGGTCACGCACCACCAGGCCGAAGCCCACCGCCACACCCACGGGCCAAACTGCGGGCACGACGCCATCGTGCACGCCGATCACGTCGACTACCTGCACGACGGCCACGTACACCGTGAGCACGTGACCGACAGCGGAGTGCACTACGACGAGTGCGACACCTGCGCCTGCCCACACTGCTCGGACTCGTGCGCCGTGTGCTCCTGCTCGGAATGCAGCTGCCCGACGTGCAACCACGCCGCCTGCTCGTGTGCCTCATGCTCGGACTCGTGTGCCAACTGCAACTGTTCCGACTGCACGTGCCCCACGTGCGAACACGCAGCGTAAACATCACGCGCAGCCAGTGAGCACGTCGGCAAGCGGGCTCAGCGACCAGTCACGCGCCCAGTCACGCGCGCGGTGTCGCTGGACCGCTGGCGTCGCGAGGGCCTGCGGTCGCCGCGTCGGCGGCGACGACGCTGGTGCGCTGGTCGGCCTGGCCGTCGGTGGCTGTTGCGAGGATTTCGTAGGCGGACGCGTTGCCTCGGGACAGGAATGGGATGACGTGCTCGCGAACGTCGAAGGGGGACATGGCGCGGCGGTAGGCGACCACGGAGGTGAATTCCACGGTCATCGCCCACTGGTCGGGTTCGTCCGCGGATCGGCCGATCACCGCGCGGACGCAGCCTGGCTGGGCGGTCAGCAGTTCTACCGCCCTGGTGGCTTGGGCCGAGAATTCCGCTGAGTCCGAGTCAGGGACCGTGAAACCGCAGACCAACAGCACGCGCTTGCGCCTCCTTGCACGACACTACGATGCGACGACACGGTATCGCCGAGCCGAGGAGACACACCGTGCGAGGCAGAAGGAACATGCGGGCGCCGCTCATCGCCGGTGATGGGCCGCTGGCGCGGGTGCGGCCGCTTGCGGTGTTCGTCGTGGTCATCGGGTTGTTCACTGCTGGGGTGCTGGTCAGCGGGCCGATCGGTGCGGGTTTGCTTGGCCTGCTCGCCGCCGGTATCTGCGTGCTGCTCGCGACCACGTGGTCGGCGCTCAGGCCTAGTGAGCGGATGCTGAGGGTGCTTGTTTTGGGCGTTCTCGTCGTGGTCGCGATCGCCCAGTTGCGCTGAATACGACTACCGAATTCATTAGCGATTAGACTTGGGTCGCCAGAGCGTGCCTAGCGAGTGAGGTGGCTGATGCTCGAAGAGTCGGCGACAGATGTGAGCGTTGATCCGGCCACCAGCGAACATTCGCCGGGGCGGCGGGCGACAGAGCCCGCTCCCGCGCGGTCTCCTGCGACGTTGACCGCCGCTGGTGACCTGTTGCGGGCGCTTGCCGCGCCGGTGCGGATCTCGATCGTGCTGCAGCTGCGAGAGTCGGACCGGTGTGTGCACGAATTGGTCGACGCCCTCGGCGTGGCGCAGCCGTTGATCAGCCAGCACTTGCGCGTGCTGAAGTCCGCCGGCGTCGTGTACGGCGAGCGGCACGGCCGTGAGGTGGTGTACCGGCTGGTTGATGAGCATCTCTCGCATATCGTGGTGGACGCGGTCACCCATGTGGAGGAGGCTCACGCTTGATGACGATCAACCGCACGCCGCCCACCGCGGCCCGGCGCTCGACGAAGCAGCGCGCTGCGGTCGCGGAGTTGCTCAACGACCTCGATGACTTCCGGTCAGCCCAGGACCTGCACGAAGAGCTGCGCAAGCGCGGCGAGGGCATCGGTCTGACCACGGTCTACCGGACGTTGCAGTCGTTGGCGGACGCGGGCGAGGTTGACGTTCTGCGCACGGACACCGGCGAGGCCATCTACCGCCGGTGTTCCAGCCACCACCACCATCACCTGGTGTGCAGGGTGTGCGGGCGGACCGTCGAGGTCGAAGGCCCAGCCGTGGAGAAATGGGCCGACCGGGTGGCCGAGGAGAACGGGTTCTCCGAGGTCAGCCACACCGTCGAGATCTTCGGCACCTGCGCGAACTGCACCACGCCCAACTGAGGGCGCCGATACGGAGTTTCTTTCAGCCCGGCGACTCATCGCCGGGCTGATCCACGGTTGGCTGATTTATCTTTATCGGTCGAGCATCACAGCCAGGCCGATCGATGGACCGCTGATCCATCGGCCGAGCTGATCCACAGCCAGGCCGATCAACGAACCGCTGACTCATCAGCCCAGCTGATCCACAGCCAGGCCGATCGACGGCTTGTTAATTCGCGGCTGAGGTGATTCATCGGCCAAGCTGGTCTGCTGGCCAGACCGACCCATGGCCAAGCCAACCCACAAGCCAAGCTGACTCACCGGCAGCGGCTAGCGGCCTGTTCCCGCACCGCTGGTGCCATCAAGAGCGAGGCCCGGCCGTCGGGCCGGGCCTGGCTGAGCGTCACCTGCGGGTTAGTACTCGTATGGGTCTGGTGGCTCCGGGATCGACTGGATGTCCGTCAGGGTCACCGTCGGCACGTGCCGGGATTCCTTCGTGGACGAACCGGGCTGGTAGCGCACAACTGCCTTCACCCACGTGTCGCTGACGAAGCCCTTCGCGTCCGGGCTGTCGAGTTTCACCTTCACCGGGTACGCGTCGGCCGCGCAGCAGCCGATGGCCAGGCGGGCCAGGTAGGTGGAGTTCTCGTTGTGCACGATGAACCCGGTCAGCCGAACGTTGCGGTCGTTCAGCGAACCGGATTTGTCCCATGCCGCGCGTTCGACGAAGTCCATCACGCGTTGGTCGATCGGGTCGCCCGCGGGAAGCGCTGGGAAGCTGAAGTCCTGGCTGGACGACGGCGGTGGCGGGGTCCGGCCCGCAGCGCGGTTCACCGCGTCCTCGCCGAGGGCCGGCGGCGCCAGGAACACCGCGAGGACGGGCAGGATCAGCAGCCAGGTGCTGTGTGACTGCAAGCCACCGTGGCTGTGGCCGTGATCGTGCACTTCGGCCACGACCTGCTCCGGTCGTCGGGCCGCGATGATGTCGCGGGCGATCGACACGAAGGCGAGGATCACCATGACCGCACCCGCCGCGATCAGCCAGGCTTGCTGTCCCGGCTTGACGTAGCGCAGGTAGGTGCCGTTCAAGGCGATCTTGAGCAGCGCGCCGCCGAGCAGCACGAGCAGGATGTTCTGCGTTTCACGCTTCACCGCACACCCCCGAACACCACAAGTCCAGCCACGACTCCGCAGACGACCGCCACCAGGAATGTCATCGGGGCGAACCGGAACGCGAACTTCTTGCCGAATGTGCCCGCCTGCAGGGCGATCAGTTTCACGTCCACCGCCGGGCCGACGACCAGGAACACCAGCCGCGGCAACAGCGGCAGCATCGACAGCGACGCGGCGACGAACGCGTCGGCTTCGCTGCAGATCGCCAGGATCACCGCGAGCAGCGCCATCACGATGACGCCGAGGACGATCTGGCCACTGAGGCTCTCCAGCCAGGACGCGGGCACCGCCACGCTCAGGACCGCGGCGGTCAGGCCACCGATCACCAGGAACCCGCCGGAGTCCACCAGGTCGTGCCGGGCCGTCTCGACGAACCGCAGCCACTTCGACTTGCCGTCGTCGTCAGGCAGGCGGCGCAACGCACGCTCAGCTATCCACTCGAGCTTGCCGAAACGCGCCCACAACCAGCCCATGCCGATCGCCGTCGCCAACGACCCGAGGAACCGGGCGAGCACCATCTCCGGGCTGCCGGGGAACGCCACCGCGGTGGCCACGAGAACGATCGGGTTGACCGCGGGCGCGGCGAGCAGGAACGCCAGCGCGACGGACGGAGCCACGCCCTGCTGGATCAGTCGCCGTGACACGGGCACGGACGCGCATTCGCAGCCAGGCAGCGCGACTCCGGCAACGCCAGCAACCGGCACGGCCAATGCTTGCTTGCGCGGCAGCACCTTCCGCAGCACGCTCGGCGGGACGAAGGCCGCGATCGCGCCACTGATGAGCACGCCGAGCACCAGGAATGGGATCGCCTGCGCGCACACCGCTACGAACTTCGTCGCACCGGTGCGGATCTCCTCGGAGCTGAGCAGGCTGGCCAGCGAGTCCTGGAACACCACGGCGACTACGAGCAGGACGCAGAGGATCTCCAGCGACCCGATCGGCAGCCGCCGCCGCGGCTTGTGATTGTGATGCGGTTGCGTGCCTTCATCCGCCGCGACTGTTGTCACCGTTGCGATCCCGCCACTAGGTCGGCCCTGAACTGGGACGCGCCGGACACCACCAGCATGAACAACGTGCCCAACGCGTTGACGTCAAGACCCTCCGCCGGGAACGTGTAGCGCAGGGTCACGTCGATGCCATGATCAGTGTGCACGACCGCGGGAGTGCCGAACAGGGCCTCTCCGCCGCGATCCGCCACCGAGGCGCTGACCTCAGGCGAGTCCGGCAAGTCCCAGGCCACCACGCACTGCACGCTCAGCACATTGAGCCCTTCGGCCAGTTGCATCGCCTGCACAGCGCATGGCACGTCGCCGTGGCGGAAGGTCAACGTGCCGTCGTCGTCGACGAAAATGTCGTGGTAGAGCTCCAGTGCTTCTTTGGCGTTGCTCAGCAGAGCGGCCGTCCGTGCGGCCTCGCTGGTCATGTCGTCCCCTTGGCCGCAGCCGCGTCGATGGCGCCGCCAAAGCGGCGGTCGCGGTTGGCGAAGGCCTCGCAGGCGCGCCAGAGGTCACGGCGGTCGAAGTCGGGCCAGAGGATGTCCTGGAACACCATCTCGGCGTACGCGGCCTGCCAGAGCATGAAGTTCGACGTGCGCTGCTCCCCCGACGGCCGGATGAACAGGTCCACGTCCGGCATCTCGGGCTGGTACAGGTACTTCGCGATGGTCCGCTCGTCGATGCGGTCGGGGTTGATCTTGCCCTCCGCGACGAGTTTCGCGATCTGCTTGGTGGCGTCGGCGATCTCGGCGCGACCGCCGTAGTTGACGCACATCGTCAGGTTGAGGACATCGTTGTCCTTGGTGCGCTCGTCGGCGATCTTGAGCTCGTTGACCACGCTGCGCCACAACTTGGGCAGCCTGCCCGCCCAGCGGACGTGCACGCCGAGTGCGTCGAGTTCGTCGACCCGGCGGTGGATGACGTCACGGTTGAAGTTCATCAGGAAGCGGACCTCGTCGGGGCTGCGCTTCCAGTTCTCGGTGGAGAAGGCGTAGACCGACAGCCACTTCACGCCGATCTCGATACAGCCTTTGACCACGTCGAGCACGACTTCCTCGCCACGCTTGTGGCCTTCGGTACGCGGCAGGCCACGCTGGTTGGCCCAGCGCCCATTGCCGTCCATGACGATGGCGACGTGCGCGGGGACCTGGTCGAGCACGGGCGGCTTGGCGCCGGACGGGTGCGGGTCCGGCGGACGGAACTCGGGCCGCTCGCGGTCACGGCGTCGGCGAAGCAACGAAACTGCTCCTTAAGGATGCGAACACTGGCACCCACAAGGTACTCACCCGACGTCAACCGCCCGACGGACCGGTCGCCGAGGCCGAACAGGGCGTTATGGCGGGTTCTCGCCGCCGATGGCCGCCGCGCCGCGCCGGATGGTGATTGGGGTGTGGATCGATGGGGAGTTGTCGATCTTCAGCGCGGGAAAGTGTCAGACCCCATCGATAGGCTGGTGAACGGGGGCCGGAGGCCGCCCTGGCGGCTGCGGCCACTGGTCGGGGCATCGAGCGCAGCAAGCTGCTGCGCGGCCAACTCCTGCACATCCCCAAGTGCTCCTACCGCGACTGATCCCAGGTCCGGACCGGGTTGCCCAGCCAACGGCTGCGACCAGGCAGGTCTTCACCGCGCATCACCAACGACACCGGTCCCACCGTGGTCGCGATACCTACCGTCGAGCCTGGTAGCGCGATGCTGTTCGGGCCGAGTGTCGCGCCGTCGGCGATCCGGACGTGGTCCAGGCGCATCAGGCGGTCGTGGAACAGGTGCGTCTGCAGCACACAGCCCCGGTTCACCGACGCACCGGCGTCCACGTGTACGAGGTCGCTCTCGGGCAGCCAGTGCGTCTCGATCCACACGCCTCGGCCGATCCGGGCGCCTAGGCTGCGCAGCCAGGTGTTCAGCCACGGCGTGCCCGGTGAGCTGCGGACGAACCATTGCACCGCCAGGAGCTCCACGAAGCAGTCGAACAGCTCGTTGCGCCACACGAATGAGCTCCACAGTGGGTGCTGGCCGGGGCCGGAATCTGCCGACGAGCAGCCATTTCGCCACGGTGGTCAGCGCGCACGCGAGTATGCCGACGAAGGCGAGCACTACGCCGCTGACCGCCAGGGTCGTGCCTAGGCCGAGGTCGAAGTCGATCTCATCCAGGACGGCCAGTGCCGTCGCGCCCAGCAGCGCGCTGAGCACGACGGGCACCACCCGGCATGCCTCGACCGCTGCTCTGGCGAGAACAAGTCGTCGTGGTGGTTCGAAGGTGCGAGCTGTGTCGCCTGTCTCGGCGACGCGGGGCAGTTCGATCGCGGGCCGTCCTAGCCAGGAGGATCCGGGCTGGGCGGTGTCGGGTGCGGTGGACAACACACCTACCAAGGCTCGGTCCGGGACTGTGCGTCCTGGGCCGAGAATGCCGGAGTTACCGAGGAAGGCGCGCTCCCCGACCTGCACGTGTCCCAGTCGCAGCCAGCCGCCGTGGGACTCGAACGGTGCCAGTAGGCCGTCATCGGCAAGGAAACCGCCGTCGCTCACCCGGGTCAACCGGGGCAATGTGACCACTGTGGAAGCTTCGACGTTGCGGCCGATGCGCGCGCAACCAGCTCGGCGTGGCGAGGCTGGCATACAGCGGGAACAGGTTCACGCGCGAGCTGCGCACGAGCCTGTCGGTTAGCCATACGCACCACGCCACCCGTCCCCGGGCCGGGTACATACCGTCAGCAATGCCCAACCCGGCCAGTCGCACCAAAGCCACGACGACTGAGGCGTACATGACGACGGCGCCCACGGTCGCGACAGGAACGACAAGCAGCAAGTGTCCCAACGCCGCATTCAGTGTTTCGTCGTCGCGGACCAAGTAGTACGCCAGCAGCATCCACGGGATCGACAGCAACACAGGCAATGCCGCGAGACCCATCAACGACACCGTGTACACGAGGTTCCAGCGACGGCCAGCGTCACGTCGTGGTGCTGGCCAGTCTTCGCCTGCCGCGCCGACATCATGCAGAGGCGTCCCGGCGTAGCGACGTCCAGCGGGCACCGTCGTGGTGACGCAAGAACCTGGCAGGATCTCCGCTCCATCACCGATGCGTACTCCCGGCAACACCGTGCTGCGCGCGCCGACACGTGCGTCCGTTCCAATGTGGATAGTGCCAACTCGCAGCACATCACCGTCGAGCCACCAGCCCGCGAGATCGACCTCCGGTTCGACGGTGCACCGGTCGCCGAAGACAGCCAGTCCGGTCACCGGAGGCATCGAGTGCAGAATGACGTCCTCGCCGACAGTGCAGCCAAGGACGCGGGCATACCTTGACGCCCAGTGCGTTCCAGTGAATCCGGACATCCCGAACGTGACCGCGATGCGTTCGAGCGTCCACAACCGCAGGTGCACGCCTCCACCCCGCGGATGTTCACCGGGAGTGATACCGCGCCGCAACAGGCGGGTGGCGGCCAGCACGATGCCCAACCGGCCAATCGGGCTCACCAACGCGACCCAGATGCCGAGCACGATCCACCATGACGTCTCCGGCGCGAACGGATCGGGATCGACCAGGTCGAGCAGGTCGTTGAGGATCATGAGGGCGAGCACCCATTTCACGCCCGTCACGGTGAACAACACGAACTGCACCGCGGCCTGGACCAGTCCGGCGCGCCGCGGAGTGGGCAGAACCGTGCGCCGCGAGGGCTTCTCCGCCCGCAGGCCGTCCAGCCACTCGGCGAGGTCCGGCAGACTGGGGCGCTGATACACATCGGGCACCGACACCGTCGGGAAACGCTTGCGCAGCAACGAAACCAGCCGAGCAGCGGCCAGGCTTCCGCCGCCGAGGCCGAAGAAGTCGTCGCCTCGCCCTGGCTGGACACCCAGTACTTCGGCCCACTGGCCGCCGAGCCATTCCTCGGTCGGCGTCCGGAATTCCTCAGCGTCCGCCGCACGAGTGGTCAGCGGCCACGGCAGTGCGCCACGGTCCACCTTGCCGGAGGTCTTCATCGGCAACGCGGGCAACTCGACCAGGCGCGGCACCAGGCCCGCGGGCAACCGCCGGGTCAAGATCTCGCGGGCGTACGCCTCATCGAAGGTGCCGTTCGCCACGACGTAGCCAACGAGGACGGGTGCGCCGGCGGCGGTCTTGTGCACGGCACACGCCGCGGCCGTGACACCGGGCAATGCCGACAGCACCGCGTCGATCTCGCCCAGTTCCACCCGTCTGCCTGAGATCTTCACCTGGTCGTCCACGCGCCCGACGAACAACAACCCGGCCGCCTCCGCGCGAACGAGGTCGCCAGTCCGGTAGGCACGGCTCCAACCCAACGCCTCCAGCGGCGCATACCTTTCGGCGTCACGGACCGGGTCGAGATACCGGCCGAGACCGACACCGCCGATGACGAGCTCGCCCACGTCGCCGTGCCGCACGAGGTTGCCGGAGGTGTCGACGACCGCGAGTTGCCATCCGTCAAGGGGAAGCCCGATCCGGACGGCCTCGTTGTCGTACAACCGGGACGCACAAGCCACCACGGTGGTCTCGGTCGGACCGTAGGTGTTCCAGACTTCCCGGCCGTCTGCGGCGAGCCGCGTGACCAGTTCCGCTGGGCACGCCTCGCCGCCGAGGATCAACAGCCGCACACCTTCCAGCGCCGCAGGCGGCCACAACGCGGCAAGTGTCGGCACCGTCGAGACGACGGTGACCTTGTGTTCGGCGAGCCAGTTGCCGAAGTCCGCTCCCGAACGCACGTGGTCACGTGGAGCGGCAACGAGGCATGCTCCGTACCGCCATGCGAGCCACATCTCCTCACATGACGCGTCGAACGCGACCGACAACGCGGCCAGAACGCGGTCGCCTGGGCCGAGGGGATCGTCCTGGCAGAACAGCCGCGCGCCTCCGCATCGACGAAGGCGGCGGCCGCCCGGTGGGTCACTGCGACACCTTTCGGTGTTCCGGTCGACCCGGACGTGAAAATCACCCAGGCGTCGTCGCAGGGCCGAGGAGCTTTCCGCAGCCCGGGGTCCGGATTGTGCGATGTGATCACCAGGCCGGGACCGACCACTGCGGATACACCGGCCTGCGCCCATACTACATCGGCCCGATCGGGCGGATCGTCGTAATCGACCGGAACGTAGGCAGCGCCGACGGACAATACCGCCAGAATCCCGAGATAAAGCCCCGCCGTGCCGGACGGAATGCGTATACCGACTCGGTCCCCGGCGGTCACACCCGCCGCCACCAATCGGTCCGCCAGAGCGTTGACGTGCTCGGAAAGCTCTCGATAAGCCAGGCACATCTCGTCATCCGCCAAGGCGGGGGCGTCCGGGAAAGCCAGCGTCGTCGCGTCCAGAATGTCGACGAGCGTCCGCGGTGACGGGCCCGATTCGGACGCGAAAACAGCAAATCCAGACCCGCTCATTACCACTCCTTTAATAGTCTCCGCGACTATTCAAAGCCCACTGATAAGACGAGCAAGTGCGAGCGAAGTTGCGCGTGACGAGAACTACAATGGAACAGAGTTTGCGCGTCGGTATTATTTGCGCTCGACCAGCGGCAGGGAGCGCAGCTGGCGTTCCAGGTGCCATTGCAGATGGGCAGCGACCAGGCCACTGGCCTCACGACGGGCCGACGGGGTCGACTGGTCCGCGGTATCCCATACGCCGTGCATGAGGGCGTCCATCAGCACGAAGGTGTCCTTCGACGGGCTGGCGGAGCCGGGTGGGCGGCAGACGGGACACACCGCTCCGCCCGCGGGCACGCTGAAGGACTGGTGCGGCCCGGGGGTGCCGCATTTCGCGCATTCGAACACCGCAGGCGCCCAGCCCGCGAACGCCATCGCGCGCATCAGGAAGGCGTCAAGCAGCAGCGACGGGTCGCGCTCACCCGCCGACAAGGCCCGTAAGCACCCCGCCACGAGCATGTAGAGCCGCATCACCGGCTCGCCTTCTTCGGCCGAGAGACGTTCCGCCGTCTCCAGGACCGCGCAGCCCGCCGTGTAGCGCTGGTAGTCGTCCACCAGGCGGGGTGCGAAGGCGTCGATGGTCTCGACCTGGGTGATCACGTCGAGGGTTCGCCCGGTGTAGCACTGCACGTCGACGTGGCAGAACGGTTCGAGGCGCGCGCCGAACCGCGAGCTTGTCCGGCGGATGCCTTTGGCCACCGCGCGCAGCTTCCCGTGCCGCCGGGTGATCAGGGTGATGATCCGGTCGGCTTCACCGAGCTTCTGCACGCGCAGCACAACGCCGGTGTCGCGGTACAGAGTCACTCGTCGATTATCGCACCCGCTGGGTCATTACCAGCTATGACAGCGGCAATGACAATGGTCCCGGCCAAGCGGTCGTGGCCGCCTCGGTGCGTGCGTTCGTCGAACAGCGCGGTCAGCGCAGGCATCACGCTGGCAGGCAGGCCGAGAACCGCGCGGATGAACGCACGGAGGAACCCCGGTGGGGAACCGCTGTCCATCCGGACGATCTTGATCCGCGCCAGCCGCTTTCCCGGTGTCGTCCCGGTCCGGACGGTGCACAGCAAGTCGTAGACGATCAGCTCGAGCAGGACGACCGCGACCACCGTCCAGAACTTCCCCGGCAGCACCCAGTCGAGCACGACGTACGAGGGCAGGACCACGATCGCGAAGTCCACCAGCCGGGCGAGGATCCGCCCGCCGAGCGTCGCTAACGGAACCTCGCTGTCACCGACCACCGCGGTGTGCACGTCCGTCCGATGCTGCCCGAGCATCAGAAACCCAGCTTGCGCAACTGTTTCGGGTCCCGCTGCCAGTCCTTGGCGACCTTCACGTGCAGGTCCAGGTACACCTTCGCGCCGAGCAGCGCTTCGATCTGGGTGCGCGCGGCCGTGCCGACCTTCTTGAGCCGCTCGCCCTTGTGCCCGAGGATGATGCCCTTCTGGCTCGGGCGTTCCACGTACAGCTCCGCGTACACGTCGATCAGGTCGTCGCGCCCTTCACGGAAAGCCATTTCCTCAACGACCACGGCGATGGAGTGCGGCAGCTCATCGCGCACGCCCTCGAGCGCAGCCTCGCGCACGAGTTCGGCGACCAGGGTCACCTCTGGCTCGTCGGTCAGTTCGCCTTCGGGATACAGCGGCGAGCCTTCCGGCAGCTGGGCCACCAGCAGGTCGCTGAGCTGACCGACCTGGAACCCGTCCACCGCGGACACGGGGATGATCTCGGCGAACTCCATCAACGACTGTGCCGCTACGAGCT
Organism: Kibdelosporangium aridum; assembly: GCF_900176515.1. Classification (GTDB taxonomy): domain Bacteria; phylum Actinomycetota; class Actinomycetes; order Mycobacteriales; family Pseudonocardiaceae; genus Kibdelosporangium; species Kibdelosporangium aridum. Next base: position 63,405 of record NZ_FWXV01000016.1, on the reverse strand, counting down.
GTTCGGCGATCTGTGCCTGCGTCGCGAGGTCGGTCTTGGTGATCACGCCGATCACCGGCGTCCGCTTGGACACCTTCGCCAGCTGCTGCGCGATGAACCGGTCACCCGGCCCGATCTTCTGGTCCGCTGGCAGGCAGAAGCCGATGACGTCCACTTCGGACCACGTCGACATGACGATGTCGTTGAGCCGCTGGCCGAGCAGGGTGCGGGGCCGGTGCAGGCCGGGCGTGTCCACAATGACCAGCTGGGCGTCCGGCCGGTGCACGATGCCCCGGATGGCGTGCCTGGTGGTCTGCGGTTTGCTCGACGTGATCGCGACCTTGGTACCGACCAGCGCGTTGGTCAGTGTGGACTTGCCCGCGTTGGGGCGTCCCACGAAGCACGCGAAACCTGACCGATGGCTGTCGGGAATGTTCACCGGCCCATTCTCGCTTACGGCAGCTCACCCTTGGCATTGGCTCGCAGAACGGGCGCTGTGGGCGCCAGATCGTGCACGGCGGCGAGCGACTCGGCGTCCACCGAGTCCGCGTCCGTCACGACGGCGGCCGCCTCGAGACCGTCGGCGCCACTGGCCACAGCGGCAGCGACAGCGGCCTGCAACGCGGTCAGTTTCAGCGACGGCAACGAGACCGTGCACGCGGAGTACGTCCGGCCCATGGTGTCGCGCACTGCCGCGCCTTCGGCGGCGCCTGTCCGAGCCCGCGCCGACCGCGCCAGCGTGATGATCTTGCTGTCCTCCGGGTCGAGCTCAGCCACGCTCGCCGCTCCCTTCTGTCACCGGTACGTCGTCAAGCGACTTGGCCGCACGGCAGACCACCACGGTCGTGATGCGCATCCGGCCTCGATTGTCCTTGCCGCCCTCGGCCCGCATCCGCAGCCCCGCGACTTCGGCTTCCGCGCCGGGCAGCGGGACGCGTCCGAGGCTTTGTGCCAGCAGACCGCCGACGGTCTCCACGTCGAGGTCGTCGAACTCCGCGCCGAACAACTCGCCGAGGTCCTCGACGGGCAGCCGCGAGCTGACGCGCACCGCGCCGTCCTCGAGGTGCTCGATCGGCGGGCGGTCATCGGTGTCCGATTCGTCGGTGATCTCGCCGACGATCTCCTCGATGATGTCCTCAATGGTCAGCAGGCCCGCGGTGCCGCCGTACTCGTCGACCGCGATCGCCATGTGGTTGCGCGACAGCTGCATCTCCTTGAGCAGGTCGTCGAGGCGCTTGGTGTCCGGCACGAACTCGGCAGGCCGCATCAGGTCACGCACCTGACGGCTCGACTCGCCGCCGTCGACGACTGCCTGAACCAGGTCCTTGAGGTTCACCACGCCGACGATGTCGTCGACGCTCTCGCCGATCACCGGCAGCCGGGTGAACCCGGTGCGCAGCGACAGCGCAAGCGCTTGCCGCACGGATTTGGCCTGCTCGATCCAGATGATCTCGGTGCGCGGCACCATCACCTCACGCGCGATGGTCGCCCGCAGCTCGAAGACCGAGTGGATCATCTCCCGCTCGTCCTCGTCCACCACGCCGCGTTCCTGCGCCAGGTCGACCAGTTCCCGGAGCTCCACTTCGGACGAGAACGGGCCCTCACGAAAACCACGGCCCGGCGTGATCGCGTTACCGATGACGATGAGCAGACGGCTCAGCGGTCCGAGCACCAAACCGAGCGCGCGGACAGGCGCGGCGGCTACGAGGCTGACCGCATATGGATGCTGACGGCCGAGCGTGCGCGGACCGACACCGACCAACACATACGACACGACGACCATACCGACACCGGCGATCAGTACCGCCAAGCCGTCCGGCTGGATCAGGTTCAGGCACGCCACGGTGAACAGCACTGTGGCCACGAGCTCACACGTCAACCGCAGCAGCAACAACAAGTTCACGTGCCGCGGCCGCTCGGCCACGACGTACAGCAGCTGTTTGGCTCCGGCCCGGCCCGCCCTGACCAGGCCGTCGACACGTGCCCTGGACACCGCGCTCAACGCCGCGTCAGCGGCGGCGAACAGTCCCGCGAACAGCACCAGCAACACCGCTACTACGAGCAATGTGGCGGAGTTCGACGTCACCGCGGGACCTCGATTCAGTTATGGGGACGTTTGGGCTCGTCCAGCCCCACCGCGCCGAGCACCTTGTCGTCGGCGCTGCGCTGGACGGCCAGCCGTCTGGCCTCAGCCCTGGCCACCCGGAAGTCCGCGAGGATCCGGTTCTGCAGCGAGAACATCTCGCGTTCCTCGGCGGGCTCGGCGTGGTCGTAGCCGAGCAGGTGCAGGCAGCCGTGCACGGTCAGCAGGTGCAACTCGTCCAGCAGGCTGTGACCGGCTTTACGGGCCTGGTCCTTGGCGAACGCCGGGCACAGCACGATGTCGCCGAGCAGCGCCGGGCCTGCCTCGGAGGCGTCCGGGCGGCGCACGGAGTCCAGCTCGTCCTGCGGGAAGGCCATCACGTCGGTCGGACCGGGCAGGTCCATCCAGCGCTCGTGCAGGTCGGCCATGACGTCAAGCTCGACGAGCATGATCGACAGCTCGGCGAGCCTGCTCACGCCCATCCGGTCGAGGGCGAACCGGGCGGCGGCGACGATCGACGCGTCGTCGACCGCCACGCCGGATTCATTGGCTATCTCGATACTCACGTGTTCAAAACCTCATCGGCCACGACGGTGGTCACTGCCGGTGCGTGGCTTGCGGATCTCGGCTTCGTCCTCGGTCGCCTGCCACCGCTCGTACGCGTCCACGATGTCCGCGACCAGCTTGTGCCGCACCACGTCCGCGCTGGTCAGCATGGAGAAGTGGACGTCTTCGACGCCGTCGAGGATCTCCCGGACCACCTTGAGGCCGGAGCGCTGCCCGCCGGGCAGGTCGACCTGGGTGACGTCACCGGTGACCACGATCTTGGACGAGAACCCGAGCCTGGTCAGGAACATCTTCATCTGTTCCGGCGTGGTGTTCTGCGCCTCGTCCAGGATGATGAACGCGTCGTTGAGCGTGCGGCCACGCATGTACGCCAGCGGCGCGACCTCGATCGTGCCCGCCTGGGTCAGCCGAGGGATCGACTCCGGGTCGACCATGTCGTGCAGCGCGTCGTACAGCGGCCGCAGGTACGGGTCGATCTTCTCGTAGAGGGTGCCGGGCAGATAGCCCAGCCGCTCCCCCGCCTCGACCGCTGGCCGGGTCAGGATGATCCGGTTGACCTGCTTGGCCTGCAACGCCTGCACAGCCTTGGCCATCGCCAGGTACGTCTTGCCGGTACCGGCCGGGCCGATGCCGAACACGACGGTGTGCTTGTCGATCGCGTCGACGTAGTGCTTCTGGTTCAGCGTCTTCGGCCGGATGGTGCGGCCACGCCGGGACAGGATGTCCAGGCTGAGCACCTCGGCAGGGGACTCGGCCGTGCCGGCCGAGAGCATCGCGATCGAGCGCCGCACGGCGTCCACGCTCAGCGGCTGGCCGCTGCCCGCGAGGGTGGCCAGTTCGGCGAAGACCCGCTCGGCGAACGCCACGTCGGCAGGCGTGCCCGACAAGGTGACCTCGTTGCCGCGGACGTGCACGTCCGCGGCGACAAGCTCCTCGACGATGCGAAGGTTCTCGTCACGGGAGCCGAGCAGCGACAACAACGCCGACTCGGGCACGGAGAACCTGGATTGCGCCGCATGACCGGGCTGGTCTGACGAGAGGGTGGACTGCGACGGGTCCACCGAGCCGTTCTTCCCGTTGAGGGGAGTCTCGGATGATCGGGCGGCTCCACCCGGTGCGGTACCGGCCACGAGGCCTCTGGCCTGCTTTCTGCGCTGACGCGCCCTGCTAGTCGTTGGTTGCTGACAAGGACGATGCTAGCCGGACGCGCCGGCAAAGTCGCAGCGAATACCTGCTCACGGGGCGCCGAAGTGACCCAGCTGTTCACCGCCGAGCAGGTGCATGTGAACGTGGAAAACGGTCTGCCCGGCGTCGCGTCCGGTGTTGAACACCAGCCGGTAGCCCGGCTGTGCCAATCCCTCATGCTCAGCGATCTGACCTGCGGCGAGGGTGATGTCGGTGAGCAACTCGGGCTGCCGGGTGGCCAGATCGACCGCGTCGGTGAAGTGCGCCCGCGGCACGATCAGGATGTGCGTCTTGGCCTGGGGGTGCAGATCGCGGAAGGCGAACGTGGTCTCGGTCTCGTGAACGACGGTCGAGGGCAATTCGCCGGCGACGATGCGGCAGAACAAGCACTCAGAGTTCATGCGCGAAGACTAATAGGGGATGACCCCCTGAAATCACACCCCACACCCGTCCACTCCACTGGACACCCCCAATTCTGGGCGCCCAAAAACCCGCACCCCACCCGAACCGCAAAGCACCCCCAAGGCACAACGCCACCCCAAGCGCAAAGCACCCCAAGGGCAATGCTGGTCCAAGCGCAAAGCACCCAAGCTGGAAGGCAAGAAGCAGGCACCGTGGGGGTTTGGGGGGCTCGGCCCCCCAAAATAATGCAGCGGAGCGAGAAGCGAGCGCGAAGCGCGAGCAGGCTTATGGACGCTCCGCTGCGGCTGGGCATACGCCCGCCGCAGCGGAGCTCCGCCGGACCGAGGGGGGAGGTGTCCGGCGGCTTCAGCGGCACTCTTTCGAGCACCAAGTCACAAGGCATCGGCCTTCGAGGCAGAGCGTAGACCGTCCATCACCACGTGCGCCACCAGGTCGAGAAAATTGATCTTTCCCGATGGACGGCAACCTCCCTCAGTGTACGCGCGTCCAGAGGCGTGGAGCGTTCGCTCCGCATTTCCTACCTAACGGAAGGATGCCTCACTGTGCACAAGACTGCTGGGGGTGTCGTGGCACGTTTCGCCCTTGTGGCGAGTGCTGCCGCGACTGTCTGTTCCACGGTCGCGTTACCCGTTGCCGCAGCCAGCGAAGCTGCGGCACCGGCGTTGACCTGGTCGGACTGCAATGACGGATTCCAGTGTTCGACGGTTTCGGTGCCGTTGGACTACGACAATCCTTTCGGTACCCGGATCGATCTGGCGGTCATCAAACTGCCGGCCGCCGACTCCGCGAAGCGGATCGGCACACTGTTCGTCAACTTCGGCGGTCCCGGCGCGAGTGGCCTGCAACGGCTTCGCGAACGGGCCAAATGGCCATGGTTGTTCTCCGACGAGTTGAGGTCGCGGTTCGACCTCGTCTCGTGGGATCCCCGTGGTATCGCCAACAGCGCGGCTGTCCGGTGCTTCGACACGCTTGCCGAGCAGCAGGAGTTCTTCTCCTCGTTCCCGCAGATGCCGGTCGATCCGGCTGGGGAGGCGCCGTTCTACGAGAAGTCCAAGGAATTGGCTTATCTGTGTGAGCAGAAGGCCGGCCCGATCCTCAAGCACGCCTCGACCGCGAACACCGCACGTGACTTGGACATGCTCCGGCGGGCGGCCGGCGAGGAGAAGATCAACTACCACGGCATCTCGTACGGCACGCACCTCGGTGCGATCTACGCCAACCTGTTCCCCAACCGGATCAGGGCGATGGTGTTCGACGGGTCGATGGACTTCGTCGGCAACGCGGTTGGCCGTGGCGATTCCGGGTTCAAGGTTCCGTTGGACACCAGGCAGGACGTGTCCCGCGGCGTGGCCGAGACGCACGAGCAGTTCCTCAAGCTCTGCGCGGAGTCCGGCCCGAAGTGCGCTTTCTCTGGGGGTGATCTGAAGGCGAAGTACGCGGCCATCGCGGAACGCGCCATGCGGGGGCCGATCACCATCGAAGGCGACGAAGGCCCGGAGACTTGGACGTGGTCCGGGATCTCCAACATGGCGTGGGATTACGCGTCGGTCAGCGCGTGGCCCGATCTGGCCAAGCTGTACCAGCGCTTGTACGACGCCCGCGACACGACCGTTTCCCGTACGGCAGCAGTGCGGAAGGGCGAGCCGTACACGTCCAACCGCAGTGAGGCGTTCAACGCGATCCAGTGCTCGGACAGCAATTTCCCCACCGACACAGCGATTTACAGCAAGTACGCGGTGTCGGAGGACCAGCGGATCCCGTACTTCGGCCGGTTGAGCGTGTTCGACATGATGAGCTGCGCGTTCTGGCAGGCCAAGGACACCGACCGGTACACCGGTCCGTGGAACCGCCGCACTTCGGCGGAAATCCTGGTGCTGAACAACCGGTACGACCCGTCGACGCCGTTGCACGGCGCGATCGACGGCGCCAACGAACTGGCCAGGGCAAGGGTTTTCGTGACCGAGGGCTACGGCCACTCGACCATGCTGGCCCCGAGCACGTGCACCGAGCAGGTCAAGCGGGATTACCTGATCTCCGGGAAGTTCCCTGAGGCAGGCAAGGTCTGCAAGCTCGACGCCAACCCGTTCGGCTGAGTTTCAGGACCAGCGCGCGGTGAGCGCGCCGATGGCGCCCAGCGCCACGGCAGCTGCCGTTGAGGCGCGCAGGACGCTCGGCCCGAGCCGGACGGTCTGCGCGCCCGCGTTTTCCAGCGCCGCGATCTCTTCTTCGCTGACGCCGCCTTCGGGTCCGACGACGATCACGATGTCTCCCTGCTGTGGCAAGGAGATCTCGGTGAGCCCGTGCTTGGCCGAGCCTTCGAGGACCAGTCCGGTGGTGCCGTCGACGAGCTTCACCAAGCCCTTGGTGCCGACCGGGTCGTGCACATCGGGGACCCATGGGCGACGGGCTTGCTTCGCGGCCTCGCGCACTGTGTTCCGCCAGCGCGCCAGGGCTTTCTCGCCGCGCGGCCCGTCTTCCCACTTGGCCACGCATCGCGACGCGCGCCACGGCACAATCGCGTCGGCGCCCGCTTCAGTCGCCAATTCCACCGCGAGCTCACCACGATCGCCTTTGACCAACGCCTGTGCGATCACCACGCGCGGTTGCGGCGCGGGCACATCGGTTCGTCCGATCACCCGCAGCCGCAACGAATCCTTGCCCGCCGGGCCGTCGACGACACACGCCGCCAGCCCGCCGACGCCGTCGGACACCGTCAGGCTTTCGCCTGGGCGCAAGCGTTTCACTGTTGCCGCGTGACGGCCTTCCGGTCCGTCAAGGACGAAGTCGTCCCCTTTCGGGAGCGCGTCAACGAGAAACAGCGGTGGTGTGCTGCTCACCGGAAATCCTTACCGAGAACGGTGTGACCGCATCCGGGAGAAGAACCCGCCGCCCTTGCCATTCGTGGTGGCCAAGCCGCCTTCGTCCTCACCGCGCAGGGTTGCCAGTTCCCGCAACAACTCCTGCTGCCGGGAGTCCAGGCGTGTCGGCACCTCGACGTCCACGTGCACATGCAGATCGCCGCGGCCGTCAACCCGGCCGGACTGACGCAGCTTCGGCATGCCACGGCCGCTCATCACCAGTTCCGTGCCGTGCTGCGTGCCGGGCTCGAGCTCCAACTCCTCGACGCCGTCGAGCGTCTCCAACGGGAGCACCGCGCCGAGCGCAGCCGTCGTCATCGGTACGCGCAGCGTGCAGTGCAGGTCCGCGCCGGAGCGCTCGAACGTCGGGTGCGGCTGCTCCTCGACCTCGACGTACAGGTCGCCAGCGGGACCACCGCCAGGACCGACCTCACCCTGACCGGACAACCGCACGCGCATGCCTTCCGCGACACCCGGCGGAACCTTGGCCACGATCGTCCGGCGCGAACGGACACGGCCGTCGCCAGCGCACTGGCGGCACGGGTCCGGGATGACCTCACCGAGGCCACGGCACACCGGGCACGGCCGTGCGGTGACGACCTGACCGAGGAACGACCGCTGCACGGCCTGTATCTCGCCGCGACCACCACAGGTCTCACATACCTCAGGCGACGTGCCCTCAGCACAACCCGAGCCACGGCACAGCTCGCACAAGATGGCCGTGTCCACCGTCAGCTCGCGACTGACGCCGGTCAGGCACTCCTCGAGAGTCAGCCGCATCCGGATCAGCGCGTCCGCTCCGGGCTGCACGCGGCTACGTGGCCCACGCGTCCCGCCACCGGCGGCCGCGCCGAAGAAGGCGTCCATGATGTCGCCGAGACCGAAGCCGGCGAACGGGTCACGCATGCCGCCCGCGCCACCGCCGTTCTCCAGCGGATCGCCGCCCATGTCGACGATCTTGCGCTTCTGCGGGTCGGACAGCACCTCGTAGGCGGCCGTCACCTCTTTGAACTTCTGCTGCGCCGCCTCGTCCGGGTTGACGTCCGGGTGCAGTTCACGCGCGAGCTTGCGGTACGCGCGCTTGATCTCGTCGGCACTGGCATTGCGCTGCACGCCCAGGATGCCGTAATAGTCCCTGGCCACCTTCGTCATGTCCTCCTGCCGCAGTGCGGTCCGCGGTTTGCCACCGCACCCGGCTCCGCCCCGTTGTTGTTGGTCATCGAGCTGTCAGAATCTCCCCGACGTAGTTGGCAACCGCGCGCACCGCCGCGATAGTTCCCGGGTAGTCCATCCGCGTCGGGCCGACGACTCCCATTCCGCCAAGTAGTTCGGTACCGCCGTAACCGATCGAGACGACGGACGTGCTGCGCATCTCCTCGGCCTCGTTCTCGCCGCCGATGTGCACTGTCAGTGTGCCCGCGTCCCGTGCCGATGCGAGCAGCTTGAGGATGACAACTTGTTCCTCGAGCGCTTCCAGCACCTGGCGCAGCGAACCCGGGAAGTCCGCGACGTTGCGGGTCAGGTTGGCGGTGCCGCCGAGGACCAGCCGCTCCTCCGGGTGTTCGACCAGTGACTCGACCAGCACCGAGCCGACCCGGATCATCACGTCACGCAGGTCGTTCGGTGCGTTCTCGACCACTTCGGCGACCTTGACCGCGGCGTCGGTCAGCCGGTGCCCGGCGAGGCCGGAGTTGATCATCGCCCGCATCCTGGCCAGCGAGTCCTCGGTGAGCACGTCACCCAGGTCGACCATCCGCTGGTCGACCCGGCCGGTGTCGGTGATCATCACCAGCATCAACCTGGCCGGGGTGATCAGCACCAGTTCGATGTGCCGGACCGTCGAGCGGGTCAGTGTCGGGTACTGCACGACCGCGACCTGCCTGGTCAGCTGGGCCAGCAGCCGGACACTGCGGCGCAGCACGTCGTCGAGGTCGACCGCACCCTCAAGGAAGGTGCCGATCGCCCGCCGCTCGGCGCTGGAGAGCGGCTTGACCTCGGACAACCGGTCGACGAACAGGCGGTAGCCCTTGTCGGTGGGGATACGGCCCGCGCTGGTGTGCGGCTGCATGATGTAGCCGTCTTCTTCCAGCGAGGCCATGTCGTTGCGGACCGTCGCACTGGAAACGCCCAGGTTATGACGGTCGACGATGGCTTTCGACGCCACCGGCTCGTGGTTGGAGACATAGTCGGCGACGATCGCGCGCAGCACTTCGAAACGACGTTCGTCGGCGTTCACCACGGCCCTCCCCGCTCGACTGTTGCTCTCGTCCACCTCAAGTTTACGGAGCGGCCGGGCCGGATTGCGCCACCACTTGGTGTCGAGTGCATGGCTGCCTGGTCAAGACGGGTACCGGCGGGCCCGACACGCCTGCGACCCGCCTCCCGGACGGTGACCGGATCGCGTGCGAAAATCAAGTGAAGCGGCCCGGCGGGCTGACGGAGATCAAGCGGGGAGGGTGCTGTGACGGGCAACGATCCGGCGCACGTCGAGCGGCTGGCCGCCTTGCTCCGGCCGGTGGACCTGCTCGACTTCGTCCTGGCCATTCGAAGGTGGCTCCAGGAGGCACACGAAGAAGCCGCCGAGTTGCAGCCGTTGCGCAAGAACTACCGGGGTACCTGGAGCAACAACGTCAGTTTCGGCACCGACCGACACCAGTACCTGCTCCAGCAGGCGCACACACTGCACGGTGACATCCCCGAACTGGACGTCGACTCCTCGTTCCAATCCGTCTTGCTGAAAGTCGGCCGAGTCGGCGTCTACCAGTTCAATGCCCCGAAGGGACCGCGCCAGTCGATTGGCGAGGTGAGCGATCTGCGCCGCGAGCTACTCACCTCTGCCGAGGACATGTCCCTTTTCGGCAGACCCTATGCCTGGCTCAGCGGGCGAGAGCCGCTGTTACTGCCGTGGTCCGGCACAGAGACCGATGGACTCACCGAAAGCTGGGCGGGGCAGGGAAGGCTCCAGGACGACAACCACATCTCGTGGGAATGGCTGGTTGATCTGGAGGAGCTCGCCGAGGGCAGTGGCAGCCGACCCGCCCCAGTGGCACTTGTCAGCCCACTCGGGCTCACCCTGTTCGACGAGTCACCGCCGGCCATCCCGATGCGGCCACGAACAGAGCAGCGGCGCGGATCCGCTGGGTGACCGACCGCCCGGCTGCCACCACTCTCCGTACTGGACCACCATGTCAGGCGTCCAGTGATGATCACCTGGCCACCATCCCGATGGGAGTTCGACCGTGTACCCGGATGCCTCCGCAGCCGCGCAGGCATTCGCTCCTGCCCGGCTGACAATGGCACGGGAGCTCGCCGGGTGGCTCAAAAGGGACCTCGCCGAAGCAATCGATCGCACGGCGGCCGCGGTATCGCAGTACGAACTCGGCCAGTCCCGCCCGAGTGCCGAGACATTGTCCCGGTGCGCGGGCGCCTTGGGTGTGCCCGTTTCGTTCTTCACGGCTGGGCGTCCGCAGTTGCATCTCGACACCGCGCAGGCGCATTTCCGTTCGTTGCGCGCGACCACCGCGACGCAGCGCCAACAGGCTCTCGCTCATGTCGAGTTGCTATGGGAAGTCGTCGAACAGCTGGACCGCGTGATCGAACTGCCCGCATTGGACGTCGGCATTCCGGTGGGCATTCCGCATGGGGATCCAGCGGCCACCGCGCGCATGGTCCGCAAAGCGTGGAACATCTCTTCAGGACCGACCGCGCATCTGGTGCGAAATCTCGAAGCACGCGGCGTTGTCACCACGCGCATTCCCGGCCTGGACAGCGACACCATCGACGCGTTCTCGTCCGCCTTGCACGGTAGGCCGATCATCGCGTTGACGTACAAGGGAAATCCGATGCGTCAGCGGTTCTCGGTCGCGCATGAACTCGGGCATTTGCTGCTGCATCCCGAACCTGTGCCGGGCAGTCCGCAGAACGAGCGCGAAGCAAATGTGTTCGCTGCCGAGTTCCTCATGCCTGCCAACGAGATCCGGGACCAATTGCCGACGCCGGTCGACATCGCGGCGCTGAAGGAACTGGCGGACAACTACGGCGTCTCGACCGCGGCATTGGTCTACCGCGGAAAGGATCTCGGCGTCTACAGCGATTCCACACTTCGGCGGGTCATCGCGACGCTGACCAGGCTGGGCTGGCGGACGCACGAACCGGTCAATTCCGGGTATCCCGGCGAGCAGCCCGAGTTGCTCAGGCTTGCCATCGAGCTCGCCGGTGCAAACGATCTCACGCTGCCCGCGCTCGCCGCACGGCTCCACATTGGACTACCTCGACTCCGTGCCCTGATCGGACTTTCCGACGCGCGGCCGAAGCTCCGGCTGATCCACGGCGCCGGCTGACCACCAGTCAATCCCCGCCTGAACGCGCTTACTCAACGCTGTTTTGACGACCACCCAAATGGAGCAGTGGTCTAAACCTTCCCCGCATTTGGAAAGTTTGTTAACGTTCAGCCCCGATCATCGGTTCAATGTTCCATTGATCGGTACATTGGAGGATCCCTGTGGACGTCAGGTACTCGACCAATCCGGCGGAGGCCCGCGGTTTCGACACCGCGCAGCTGCGCCGGCATTACCTGGTCGAGGACGTCTTCGTGCCAGGCGAGCTCCGCCTGACCTACAGCCACGAGGACCGGGTCGTGCTCGGTGGCGCCGTTCCCGGCGCCGAGCCGTTGCGCCTGGAATCGGACGACACCCTGCGCACGGACCACTTCTGCGAGCGTCGCGAGCTGGCGGCCTTCTGCGTCGACGGACGTGGAGCGGTGGTTTGCGACGGTACCGCGTATCCGGTCGAACGGGGAGACCTTGCATATATCGGGCGCGGCACCCGCGAAGTGAGCTTCTCCAGTGCCGATCCCGCTGCACCCGCACGCTTCTACCTCGCGTCCGCGCCCGCGCACCAAGACCTGCCGACCACATTGGTCCACGCGAAGGACGTCCCGCCGGTGGAACTCGGCGCGGCGGAAACCTCGAATGAGCGGACGATCCGCCGCTACATCGACGGCACGTTGGTGGAGAGCTGTCAGCTGATGATGGGGTGGACCCAGCTCGCGCCCGGCAGCGTGTGGAACACGATGCCCGCGCACACGCACCTGCGGCGCACCGAGTGCTACTTCTACTTCGACCTCGACGAGGACGCCCGCCTGGTGCACCTGCTCGGTGAACCGGACCAGACGCGGCACCTGATCGTGCGCAACGAGCAGGCAGTCATCTCGCCGAGCTGGTCGATCCACGCGGGCGCGGCGACCGGCAGCTACTCGTTCATCTGGTTCATGGCCGGTGAGAACTACCGGTTCGACGACATGGACCACGTCGCCATGGCGGACCTGCGATGAGTTACCTGGACAAGCTTTTCTCCCTCGAGGGCCGGACCGCGCTGGTGACCGGGGCCCGCACCGGCATCGGCCGGGCGATCGCGGTCGCTTTGGCCGGTGCCGGCGCGGATGTGGTCCTGCTGGGCCACGGCGGCGACTTCGTTTCGGTCGTCGAGGAGATCGAGGCGTACGGCCGGACCGCCGCGGTGGCCACTGTGGACTTGGCGCAGCCGCAGGAGGTTGCCGCGAAGGCTCGGGAAATCCTTGCCGAGCACCAAATCGACATCCTGGTCAACAACGCGGGGATCATCCGGCGCTCGGACGCCGTCGAGCATTCCTATGCAGACTGGCGTGCGGTGCTGTCGGTGAACCTCGACTCGGTGTTCGAACTGACCAAGACGGTGGCCGCGCCGATGCTGCAACGCCAGTCGGGCAAGGTCATCACCATCGCTTCCCTGCTCAGCTTCCAAGGCGGGATCAGGGTGGCCGCGTACACCGCGAGCAAACACGCGGTTGCGGGGCTGACGAAGACGCTGGCCAACGAATGGGCAGCGAGCAATGTACAAGTCAACGCGATAGCCCCTGGCTACTTCGCGACGGACAACACCGCGGCGCTGCGGGCGGATCAGCGGCGCAACGCGGAAATCGTGGGTCGCATCCCGATGGGCCGGTGGGGATCTCCGGACGATCTTGGCGGTGCCGCGGTGTTTCTGGCCGGTTCGGCCTCGGACTACGTAACTGGACACGTATTGGCGGTGGATGGTGGCTGGCTCGCTCGCTGAGAACCTGTATCGAGATGTCGTCCCGATCGCGAACGGGACCCCGCAGAACGGGATACCCAAGGAGGCGCCGGTGCCCCCGAACGCAAACGGGAAGAAGAGCCACACCGGCACGCTGGAGCGTGGCTTGGCCGTGCTGGAGCACGTCGGGCTGCGGCAGGAGATCTCCACGAACGCGATCGCGACGCAACTGGGCTTGTCGCGCAGCGCGATCTACCGGATCGTGCACACGCTCAAGGAACTCGAGTACCTGGAGGCCGACCACGTCACCGGTCGCGTCCGGCTCGGTGCCCGCCTTGTCGAGCTCGGCGTGCAGGCGATGTCGTCGACCGACCTGCACAAGGCCGCGCCGCAGTTCCTCGCCGGGCTGGCGTCCCGCAGCGGCGAGACGATCTTCCTGGCCGTGCCGGACGGTGACGCGATGGTCTACGTCGGCAAGGACCGCGGCGCCAACGCCGTCACGTTGCACTGCCAGCTCGGCACAAGGCGCCCGCAGCACGCGTCTTCCCTTGGCAAGGCGTGGCTTTCGGCGCTCGCACCGGCCGAGCGAGTCGAGCGGGTGACCCGGATGCGGCTGGACCGCTTGACGCCCAACACAATCGTGGACCGCACGCAGCTGCTGGAAGAGCTCGACCGGATCAGCAAGCGCGGGTGGGCCGTCGACAACATCGAGAACGAACCCGATGTCGGATGTGTCGCCGCGCCGATCCGTGACCGCACAGGACAGCCGATCGCCGCGATGAGCATCGCCGGTCCCGCCGGGCGCGTACTGATGCGCACCGACGAGCTTGGCCCGATGGTCGCGGACGCGGCCAGCACCCTGTCCCGTCGTCTCGGTTATCTGCCGTAGGTCGACGATCCGCCGCAGAACCCGTCTTTGAAGCGCCGCCACCCACCAGCTTGAAGACCTTCTGTGCCGAAGGGGTTGCGACGAAGGGGTTGTGCCGTGATCCAGGATTATCAGCCTGCCGGTCCACTGTGGCTGTCGGCGGTCATCGCCGCGCTGCCGATCATCGTGCTGCTCGTGACCCTGGGGGTGCTGCGCCGCTCGGCGCACCTGTCGGCCGCCCTCGCACTCGCCACCGCGCTCGTCGTGGCGATCGTGGTCTACCCGATGCCCGTCGGGCTGGCGGTCAACTCCGCCGCGATGGGCGTCGCGTTCGGCGTGTGGAACGTCATCTGGATCGCGTTCCACGCCGTCTACTTCCACAACGTCACTGTCGCAACAGGACGGTTCGACACCGTCAAGTCCGTGCTGGCCGGGTTCAGCCCGGACCGGCGGCTGCAGGCCTTGCTGATCGCGTTCGCGTTCGGCGCCCTGCTTGAAGGCATCGCGGGCGGCGGCGCGCCGGTCGCGATCACCGGCGCGATGATGTACGCGCTGGGCTTCCCGCCGGTCAAAGCGATCGTGCTCGCGTTGCTGGCCAACACCGCGCCGGTGGCGTTCGGTGGACTGGGCAACCCGTTGATCATCCTCGGCCGGTTGACCGGGCCGATTCTCGGGATGTCGGCGGACGAGGCCACTCACCTGTTCTCCGCGATGGTCGGCAGGCAGTTGCCGTTGCTGGCGCTGATCATCCCGGGCTTCCTGATCGTGGTGCTCGCGGGCTGGAAGAAGATGACCCAGGTGATGCCCGCGGTGCTGACCGCCGGGTTGTCGTTCGCGGTCGTGCAGTTCCTGGTGTCGAACTACATCAGCCCGAGCCTGGTGGACGTGCTCGCCGCGTTGGCCGCGATGGTCGCGTTGTGGGTGCTCACACGGCTCTGGCAACCGAAGGAGCTGTGGGGATTCGACGGCGAGACCGTCAAATCCAAGGCCGACGGCGTGGGCACACAGGCGCGCAGGCACGGCGCGCTCTACGGCTGGGCTCCGTACATTGTGTTGATCGCCGTGATCCTGTTGTCCCGGATCGGCACGATCTTCAAAGGCCTGCCGTCCTGGTTGGACCTGACCAAGCTGTTGCAGCAGCCCAACATCGTGTTCACCTGGCCCGGGCTGCACAACGAGGTCATCCAGACGCCGCCGATCACCGCGAAAAACACGCCCTACCCGGCGTCGTTCACGATCGACTGGCTGTATTCGGCCGGCAGCATGGCTTTGATCTCCGCGATCATCGCCGGCCTGACGATGGGCGCGGGCGTCAAGAAACTCGCGCAGGTCTATCTGGCCACGATCGTGCAGATGCGGTGGGCGCTGGCCACCATCATGATGATCTTGGGCATCGCGTTCGTGATGAACTACTCCGGCGCGACGCAGACCCTCGGTCTCGCGCTGGCCACGACCGGTGTGCTGTTCCCGTTGTTCTCCGCGTACATCGGCTGGCTCGGGGTGTTCCTGACCGGCTCGGACGCGTCGACCAACAGCTTGTTCGGCCCGATGCAGGTGATCTCCGCGCAACAGCTCGGCGTCGACCCGACGCTCGCGGGCGCGACCAACACCTCGGGTGGCGTGATGGGCAAGATGATCTCGCCGCAGAACCTGTCCATCGGCGCGACCGCGATCAACAAGACCGGTGAGGAGTCGACGCTGCTGCGCCAGACGTTCCTGTGGTCACTGGCGCTGACCGCGGTGGTCGGGGTGATCTCCCTGCTCCAAGCCGAAGTCCTGACCTGGATGATCCCGACCAGATAACACTGGGTTACCGTCAGAGTGTGAAGCCGCGCCTGCTCGTCTCGATCATCGCTGGGATCGCGCTGGTCATCGCGGGCGCGGCGGTCATCGTCCTGGCGGCCAACCAGCCGCCGTCACGCGCGAACGAGACCTACTACCCGCGGCCGACCCGGCCACCGGGCGTGCCGCCGCCATGCGAGAGCACGATCGAGATCACGTTCGCCACGGACGCGGAGATGAACAAGGCCGCGCCGGAACTGGAGAACGACACCCGGTTCTACAACCCGAGCTTCGTCACCCAGGCGCAGAATTACGAGCGGCTGAAGCGGACTTTCGCCAACCAGCCGGAAGTACTCAAGCTGCTGCGGCCCGAGTCGGTGCCCGCGGTGGCGTCACTCATGGTGTCCTACTCCGGCCCGCAGTCGAGCGTGCTCAACGAGCTGCGAAATAGCTACGGGCCCGCCAATGTGGCGGACCCGTGTGCGGTGCCGGGCAGCAGCTCCCGGCCAGTGCCGACCACCGCTGTCACGCGGTGATCTCGATGCGGCGCGGCTTGGCCGCGTCCTTCTTGCCGACCGTGACGGTCAGCACGCCGTCGGCGAGCTTGGCCTCGACCTTGTCGGCGTCGAGGTTGCGCGGCAGCGACAACCGGTAGGAGAACCTGCCGGTGCGGCGAGTGCGGTGCCGGAACAGGCCCTTGCGCTCGCGCTCCTTGAGCTCACCCGTGATCGACAGGTCAGTGTCGTTCAGGTCGACGGTGACGTCCTCACGCTGGACACCGGGGACGTCGAGCTCGACGACGTAGTCGGTCTCGGTCTCGGTCACGTCCGCAAGCGGCGACCAACCCTGGCTGTTGTACCGGCTGAGCTGTGAGAACAGGTTCTCGAACTCCCGGAACGGGTCCCAACGGTCGACCGAGTTCAACGTACGAACTGCAGGCAGCGCCATGACTCTCAAACCTCCATCAACACCCTTCGGCCGCCCTGGCCGAACACCCCTTCCAACGGAGTTGAGCGGAGGATTGTTCCAAAAGTTGAGCGTTAGCCACGCAACTTTGTGCCGGAGGTGAGAACGATGCTGAACGGGCCGTCCGGCCGGTGCCGGAACACCAGCGGCACAGGCCGGTTTTGGCTGGTCAGCAGGTCAACTGGCGGCTACTGTGCCTCAGCTGGACACCCGCCCGCCAGGATCAGATCTTGAGAACCGCGCGGAGGGCACCGGCGAGGTCGCCGTTGACGTCCGGGGTGCGCCATGCGACGAAGAAGTCGGGCCGCACTAGAACCGCGCCCGACTCCGTCACGCCGTACGCCTTCGCCCAGTCAGCGCCGTGCAGCAGGTGGGCGGTCAGCCCGAGCTCGGCGGCACGCGCCGCCCACTCCTGTGAGCCCGTCAGCACCACGAACCCACAGCCGAAAAGCTCGATCGTCGAGGTCCCATCCGGCAGCACGACATGCGGCGCACGGGAACCGGGACGGCCAGTGGGCTCCGGTTCCAGGAGTTCGCCTTCGTCGCCGGGTTCGAGCAACACCGCGTCACTGATGTGCCGGTAGCCGAAGAACAGCATCGAGATCGGGTCGGCCATCGGTGTGAGCGTGCCGTCGTCCAGATCGGGCCGCATCCGCTCGACGTAGAAGGTGTACTGCTGCTCGGCGATGTACTCCGAGTACGGCCGCCGGTCGGGCGTGTGACTGTCGAGCAAGCCGGGGCCCGCTTCGCCTTTGACCACCATGGCGAGCTTCCACGCCAGGTAGAAGCCGTCCATGACCGCGGTGTTCCCGCCGAACGCGCCGGTCGGTGGCATCACCCGGGCCGCGTCGCCGACCAGGTGCACTCGCCCGGAGCTGAACCGCTCCGCCACCCAGTGCTTGGTGTCGGAGCTGCCACCCACTTCCACCAGCCGCACCGCCAGGTCAGAGATACCGGCGGCGGCCCGGATCATCTCGATCCAACGCTCGTCGGTGTACTCGCCCAGCCCGACTCCGAGCGAGTACCGCCCAGGCTCGTCGGTGCTCACCAAGGCGCCTCCACCACCAGGCAGGTCCGGATTCTGCAGGTACACCAAGGCATTGCGCGGCAGCATGCCGGACAGGTCCGCCTCGAAGATCGCGCCGACGCCAGTACCGAGCACGCCGCGGCCGGTCACGCCGATGCCCAGGGCGTGCCGGATCGGGCTGCGGTGACCGTCCGCCGCGACCATGTAGTCCACGCGCACGGTCTCTTCGCTACCCGTGTTCAGGTCACGCAACAGAGCCGTGACTCCGTCTCGGTCCTGGGCGAACTCGACCAGCTCGGTGGAGAAACGCACCGTGGCACCGAGTTCACGGGCACGCTCCAGCAAGATCGGCTCGAGGCGCTCCTGACTGGTGTTGGCCCAGCCAGCCGACGAGAACTCGGACAGGTCGGGCCCGATGCTGTCGACCAGGATCTCGTTGAACACCGGCCCGGCAGCAGCCTGCGCGATGACGATCCGGAACTCGAAGTCCGGCGGCGACGCGTCGATGACGCGCTGATCGATCCCGGCCAGCCGCAGGACTTCCATCGTCTGCGGGAACTGCCCGCGCGCTTTCGGGTGCAATGACGTGGTCGCGTGCCGCTCGACCACGAGCGACTCCACTCCGTGCAGTCCCAGAAACATCGCCGTGGACAACCCGGACAGCCCAGCTCCCACCACAAGAACCTTCATGACCCCTCCAGAAACGAACACCGTTCGTTGATGACGAACACTGTTCTATCTACGAACGACGTTCGTGTCAAGTAGAGTGCTCGCGTGGAGCTACCGGAGCCGCCGTGGCGCACGGGCGCGCGCAAGCCCGTACGACAGCCGTTGAGCCGCGACAAGATCGTGGACACAGCGCTGGGCCTGCTGGAGAAGGAAGGCCTGGAGGCACTGTCGATGCGACGGGTCGCCCAAGCGCTGAACACCGGCCCGGCCTCGCTGTACGCACACGTGCGCAACCGCGACGAACTCTGCGAGCTGATGTTCGACCGGATCCTCGGCGAGGTCGACCTGCCCGAGCCGGATCCGGCACGCTGGCGGGAGCAGTTGAAAGAGCTGTGCTTCGGCCAGGTCAAGGCGATGATCGCGTATCCGGGGATCGCCACGGTCGTGATGAATGCGATGATTCCCCTGGGGCCCAACGCCTTGCGACACGGCGAAGCGATGCTGGCGATCCTGCGCGCCGGAGGCTTGTCGGAATCACAGGCGGCATGGGCATTCGACGCGCTTAGCTTGTACGGCAAGGCTTACGCGGTCGAAGTGACCTCATGGCGTGACGGTTCGGCAGAGGAGATGGCTGAACGAGGCCGCCAGATGGCCGAGTACATGCAGTCGTTGCCTCCAGGCACTTTTCCGAACCTGATGGCCGTCGGACCGCTGTTCTCGGCGCAGACCGCGCACGAACGCTTCGAGTTCGCGATCGACACGTTCATCGCCGGACTGGACACGCTGATCGGGTCCTAGGGCAGCAGGCGGCGCACGATCGCGTCGGCGAGCAACCGTCCTTCGTCGGTCAGCACGGCCCGTCCGCTGTCGAACGCGGACTGGCTGAGCAGGCCGTCGGAGACCGCGACCTTCGCCTCGGCCACACCGGGCTCGTCCAGCACGCTCAACGAAAGTCCTTCGACCAGCCGGATTTCCAGCAGCACCCGCTCGACCCGGCGGTCCTCTTCGGACAGGATCTCGCGCGCGGCCGCCGGTGAGCGGCCTTCGGCCAAAGTGGACGCATATCGTGCCGGGTGCTTGACGTTCCACCAGCGCACACCGCCGATGTGGCTGTGCGCGCCCGGGCCCGCTCCCCACCAGTCGCCGCCACGCCAGTAGTTGAGGTTGTGCTGGCACCGGGCCGCGGTGGACGCGGCCCAGTTCGACACCTCGTACCAGCGGAAGCCGCTGGTCGACAGGACCGAGTCGACTTGCTCGTACCGCTCGGCCAGTACGTCGTCGTCCGGGGACGGCAGTTCGCCACGGCGGATCCGCCGCTCGATCGCCGTACCTTCCTCGATGATCAACGCATAGGCCGACACGTGATCAACACCGGCGTCCAGCACTGCGTCAAGGGACGCCTGCAGGTCCTCCGGGCGCTCTCCCGGCGTGCCGTAGATCAGGTCGAGGTTCAGGTGCTCGAACCCGGCCGCCCGCGCTTCGCCCGCGGCGGCGGCTGGACGTCCAGGTGTGTGTTTGCGGTCCAGGATCTGCAGTACGTGCGGCGCGACGGACTGCGCGCCCAACGACACCCGGTTGTACCCGGCGCGCAGAATTCCGGCGAAGAACTCCGGTGAGGTGGACTCGGGGTTCGCCTCGGTTGTGATCTCCGCCGCAGAAGTCAGGCCGAGGGAGGCCCGGACCGCGTCCAGCACCGACGCCAGGCCGTCGGCCCCGAGCAGCGACGGTGTGCCGCCGCCCACGAACACCGTGCTCGCCGGTGGGGCGGATCCCAGCACCTGGGCGGCCAGGTCCAGCTCCCGGCGCAGGCCTTCCAGCCACGACTCCGGCGAGGCGGAAGTTCCCAGCTCACCGGCGGTGTAGGTGTTGAAATCGCAGTACCCGCAGCGGGTCGCGCAGAAGGGCACGTGCACGTACACCCCGAAGGGCCTGCTGCCCAGCCCGGCGAGCGCCTCCGGCGGCAACGAGCCGTCCGCGGGGGCGGGATCACCAGGGGGAAGTGTGGAAGCCACGCCCTCTATTTTCGCACCGAACGCGTTTGTCCAGTACGAGTGACCCTGATCCCAGCATGCGGATGGTGGTAGACCACCTGATGGACGCGTGGCACGCTGGGCTTATGTCTGCTGTCGTGCCGGTCCTCCTCGTGGCTCGTCGTCACGTGGATTTCCTGCGCGTGAACAGCGACTTGTGCCGGCGTTGACCCGTTCGCCGGATATTTGTTTCTTCCGCCGGCGTCGGATACGCCGGATTTCCCCTCGGTGAGGTGGGGCTGGCGTATGCGAGCGCCCCGATCCCGAAGGACGCCACATGGCTCCGCCAACCACCACCCCCAAGCGGGCCAAGCAACGCCGGGGCGAGGGACAGTGGGCACTCGGCTACCGCGAACCGCTCAACCCGAACGAGCGCAGCAAGAAGGACGACAACCCGCTCAACGTCCGTGACCGGATCGAGAACATCTACGCCCACGGTGGCTTCGACTCGATCGACCCGGCCGACCTGCGTGGCCGGTTCCGCTGGTACGGCCTGTACACCCAGCGCAAGCCCGGGATCGACGGCGGCCGCACGGCCACGCTCGAACCCGAGGAGCTGGACGACGAGTACTTCATGCTCCGCATCCGGATCGACGGCGGGGCAGTCACCACGCAGCAGCTCGCGGTGATCGGCGAGATCTCCCAGACCTACGCGCGCGACACCGCCGACATCACCGACCGGCAGAACATCCAGTACCACTGGATCCGCATCGAGGACATGCCGGTCATCTGGCAGAAGCTCGAGAACGCCGGGATGACCACGATGGAAGCGTGCGGCGACAGCCCGCGTGTGATCCTCGGCTCACCGGTCGCGGGCATCGCCGAGGACGAGGTCATCGACGGCACCCCGGCCATCGAGGCGATCAAGAACACCTATGTCGGCGACAAGGCGTTCTCCAACCTGCCGCGCAAGTTCAAGACCGCGATCTCCGGTCTGCAGGACGTCGCGCACGAAGTCCACGACGTGGCCTTCGTCGGGGTGGTGCACCCAGAGCACGGGCCCGGCTTCGACGTGTGGGTCGGCGGTGGGTTGTCGACCAACCCGATGCTGGGCAAGCGACTCGGCGCGTGGGTGCCGCTCGACGAAGTGCCCAAGGTCTGGGAAGCCGTGATCAGCGTCTTCCGTGACTACGGCTACCGGCGGCTGCGCCACCGGGCGCGGATCAAGTTCCTGGTCGCCGACTGGGGCCCGGAGAAGTTCCGCGAGACCATGGAGGAGAAATACCTCGGCTACAAGATGATCGACGGCCCCGCGCCGCAGATCCCCGAGGTAGTCCTCGACCACATCGGTGTGCACAAGCAGAAGGACGGCAAGTACTACGTCGGTGCCGCGCCGATCGCGGGCCGCGTGTCCGGTTCGATCCTGGTCGAGGTGGCCAAGGCGGCCGAGCGTGCCGGATCCAACCGAGTCCGTTTCACACCACAGCAGAAACTTCTCGTGCTGGATGTGCCTGAAGCCGAAATTCCTGCGCTCAAAGCGGAATTGACCAAGCTGGGTTTGCACACCGACCCGTCACCGTGGCGCCGGGGCGTGATGGCGTGCACCGGCATCGAGTTCTGCAAGCTGGCCATCGTCGAGACGAAAGCCCGTGCGGCCCAACTGGTCTCGGCCATGGAACAGCGCCTCGCCGACGTGCAGGCAGGTGTCGAGCACCCGGTGACCGTGCACATCAACGGCTGCCCGAACTCCTGCGCGCGGATCCAGACCGCGGACATCGGGCTGAAGGGCCAGATCGTCACCGACGCGGACGGCAACCAGGTCGAGGGCTTCCAGGTACACCTCGGCGGCGGCCTTGGCCTGGACGCCGGGTTCGGCCGGAAACTGCGTGGCCACAAGGTGACCGGCGCGGAGCTGTCCGACTACGTCGAGCGGGTCGTGCGCAACTACCTCAAGCAGCGCTCGACCGGTGAGCGGTTCGCTCAGTGGGTGCAGCGCGCGGACGAGGCTGATCTGAAGTGAGTGCCAGCCGACGTGCGTTTCCCAGCGGAGGCTGCGATGAGTGAGCGCGCAACGCCTTTCTATTGCCCCTACTGCGGCGACGAGGACCTTCGCCCGCAGGAGGAGCCACACGCTGCCTGGCTGTGCACCGGTTGCAGGCGCGTGTTCGTCGTGAAGTTCGTGGGGATCTCAGTGGGGCAGGTGTCCAAGTGACAACAGCAACCGACGAGTTGAAGGACCTCGCCGAGCGCGCGTCGGCCGAACTGGCCGACGCCAGTGCGGCCGAGGCGCTGGCGTGGACCGCGGAGACGTTCGGCGACAACTACATCGTGGCGTCCAACATGCAGGACGCCGTGCTGCTCGACCTCGCGGTCAAGGCGAAGCCGAACTTCGACGTGCTGTTCCTCGAGACCGGGTACCACTTCCCGGAGACCATCGGTCTTCGGGACGCGGTCGCGGCGACGTATTCGGGCTTGAACATCATCAACGCCAAGCCGGACAAGACCGTCGCGGAACAGGACGCCGAGGAGGGCCCGAACCTCTTCGAGCGTGACCCGAACCGCTGTTGCGCGATGCGCAAGGTCGTGCCGCTGCGGCGGACGCTGGCCAATTACGACGCATGGGTGACTGGCGTGCGGCGAGTTGACGCGCCGACCCGTGCGGGTACTCCGATTGTGCAGTGGGACGACCGCAACGGGCTGGTGAAGATCAACCCGATCGCGCCGTGGACCGACGAGGAGTTCCGCGCCTACATCGACGAGCACGGGATTCTGGAGAACCTGCTGGTGGCCGAGGGATATCTGTCCATCGGCTGCGCACCCTGCACGGCGAAGGTCGAACTGGGCGCCGATCCACGCAGCGGCCGCTGGGCGGGTCAAAACAAGATCGAGTGCGGACTACACGGTTAGAAGGGGGTATCGGTGACGCTCGCGGTGGATCGCAAGACAGCGAACCTGGACGCACTCGAATCCGAGGCGATCCACATCTTCCGCGAAGTGGCGGGCGAGTTCGACCGGCCGGTGATCCTGTTCTCCGGCGGCAAGGACTCGACCGTGCTGCTGCACCTGGCGCTCAAGGCCTTCTGGCCCGCGCCGGTGCCGTTCGCGCTGTTGCATGTGGACACTGGGCACAACTTCCCCGAGGTGATCGAGTTCCGCGACCGGGTCGTGGCCAAGTACGGGCTGCGTCTGCTGGTCGCACACGTGCAGGACTGGATCGACGACGGCAGGCTGACCGAGCGGCCGGACGGCACTCGCAACCCGCTGCAGACCATGCCGTTGCTCGACACCATCACCGAGCAGAAGTTCGACGCCGTTTTCGGCGGCGGGCGGCGTGACGAGGAGCGAGCGCGGGCCAAGGAGCGGATCTTCAGCCTGCGCAACGCGTTCGGCCAGTGGGAGCCGAAACGGCAGCGTCCCGAATTGTGGAACCTGTACAACGGAAGGCACCGTCCGGGAGAGCATGTCCGGGTGTTCCCACTGTCGAACTGGACCGAGCTGGACGTCTGGAACTACATCGCTCGCGAGAAGATCGAGCTGCCGGACATCTACTACGCGCACGAGCGCGAGGTCTACCTGCGCGACGGCATGTGGCTGGCCGAAGGCCCGTGGGGCGGCCCACGCGACGGGGAAACGCTGGAACGCCGGACGATCCGCTACCGCACGGTCGGCGACGGCTCGTGCACCGGCGCGATCGACTCGGACGCCCGCACCATCGAAGAGGTCATCGCCGAGGTGGCGGCGTCACGGTTGACCGAGCGTGGCGCGACCCGCGCCGACGACCGGCTTTCCGAGGCGGCCATGGAAGATCGCAAGCGAGAGGGCTATTTCTAAATGAGCGAGCTTGCGAGCGAATCATTCAGCGCAGTGCCCGCTCATGCGACGCGAGCGACCAAGAGCGGAGAGAAGGCATGAGCGATCTTCTCAGGCTCGCCACAGCGGGCAGCGTGGACGACGGCAAGTCCACTTTGGTCGGGCGGTTGCTCTACGACACCAAGTCGGTGCTGGCCGACCAGCTCGACGCGGTCCACCGGGCGAGCGCGGACCGCGGCCTCTCGACTCCGGACCTTTCGTTGCTGGTGGACGGGCTGCGTTCGGAGCGCGAGCAAGGCATCACGATCGACGTAGCGTACCGGTACTTCGCCACGCCCAAGCGGTCTTTCGTGCTCGCCGACACCCCGGGCCACGTCCAGTACACCCGCAACACTGTCACGGGCGCATCGACCGCACAGCTCGGGATTCTGCTTGTGGACGCCCGTAAAGGTGTTATCGAGCAGACCCGCAGGCACGCCGCCGTCCTCGCGTTGCTAGGCGTGCCGAGGCTGGTGCTGGCGGTCAACAAGATCGACCTGGTCGGCTACGACGAGTCGAACTTCAAGCTGACTGCCAAGGAGTTCACCACCCACGCCAACGCGTTGGGGTACGCGGACTCCGACGTGCTGACCATCCCGGTGTCCGCGCTTGTCGGTGACAACGTGGTGGAACGGTCAGCCAACACGCCCTGGTACACCGGGCCGACGTTGTTGGAACACCTGGAAAGCGTGCCGGTCGAGCCGGACCCGCACCACGTCCCGTTCCGGTTCCCTGTCCAGTACGTGATCAGGCCGCGCACCCCGGAGTATCCGGACTATCGCGGTTACGCCGGGCAGATCGCGGCGGGCACGATCACGCCCGGCGAAGAGATCGTTGTCCTGCCGTCAGGTTCCCGGGCTTTGGTCGAACGCATCGACACGCCGGACGGTGAACTCACCGAGGCGACCGCGGGCCAGTCGGTCACCCTCGTGCTGTCCCATGATCTGGATATTTCCCGGGGGGACTTGATTTCCGCCGCGGACAATGCCCCGGCCGCCGTCGACGAGTTCGAGGCGACGCTGTGTTGGTTGGCGGACAAGGCTTTGCGGCCGAATGCCCGGGTTCTGGTCAAGCACGGCACGAAGACGACGCAGGCGTTCGTCACCGAGCTGTCGACCCGGTTCGACGAGCAAAAGCTGTCCAGTGTGGAACTTCCGGAATCGTTGCAGTTGAATGAGATCGGCCAAGTACGGATCCGCACCGCGGAGCCGTTGCCGGTCGATGACTACACCGTCAACCGACGGACTGGGGCTTTCCTGGTCATCGACGCGAGCGACGGAACCACCTTGGCCGCCGGTCTCGTCGGTGCACCGCTGCCAGTCCGAGACAGCTTCAACCCCGGCCCCTGACTCCCTTGTGCCTGAGAGGAACCAACCGTGAGCACGAGCCGTACGCTTCGCTTACTGGCCGCCGCGACCGCGGCACTAGCCCTGGCGGCGGGGTGTACGCGTGCTGGCGGTAGCGATGCACCGGTGGCGCAGTCACAGGGGCCCGCGCCGGAGGTACGGCTCGGGTACTTCCCGAACGTCACCCACGCACCGGCGATCATCGGGCAGAAGAAGGACTTCTACGCCAAGGAACTCGGCACGACGAAGCTCGCGGTGACCACGTTCAACGCCGGTCCCGAGGAGATCAACGCACTGCTGGGCAAGTCGCTGGACATCGGGTTCATCGGTTCCGGCCCGGCGATCAACGGCTTCACGAAGTCCGAGGGCACGCTGCAGCTGATCTCCGGCGCGGTGTCCGGCGGTGCACAACTGGTCACCAAGCCGGAGATCACGTCGATCGACCAGCTGGCGGGTAAGAACATCGCGACGCCGTCGCTGGGCAACACGCAGGACGTGGCGCTCAAGAAGCTGGTCAAAGAGAAGAACCTGCCGAACGTCAAGGTCACCAACCTGGACAACCCGAAGACGTTCGACGCGTTCCGCCGGGGTGACCTGGACGGCGCGTGGCTGCCCGAGCCGTGGTCCTCGCGTCTGGTGCTGGACGCGGGCGCGAAGGTGCTGCTCGACGAGAAGACACTGTGGCCGGACGGCCGGTTCCCGACCACGGTGATCATCGTGCGGCAGGAGTTCCTGCAGCAGTACCCGCAGACCGTGCAGGCGATCCTGCGTGGCCACATCCACGCGATCGACTGGGCGAAGGCCAACGAGGCCGAGGCGAAGAAGGTCGTCAACGACGCGCTGAAGGAACTGACCGGCAACTCGCTGAGCCAGCCCGTGCTGGACAGCTCCTTCAAGGCGATCGAGCTGACCACCGACCCGATCTCGTCGACTTTCCCGCAGCTGGCGCGCGACTCGGTGACCGCGGGAATCGTGAAGTCCGCCGTGGAGCTGAAGGGCTTCGCGGACTTGACGGCGCTCAACGCGGCATCGCAGGCGACCGGCAAACCGGCGGTGGACGCCGCCGGACTGGACAAAAAGTAGGAGATGGCCATGACCGCCACACTCGAGCACGTGCAGTCCGGTACCGCTGTCTCCCTGTCGGGGGTGAGCAAGGTCTTCGGCCAGGGCCGCGGCGCGGTCGTCGCGCTGGACGGCGTGGACCTGAAGGTCGCGCCGGGCGAGTTCGTGTGCCTGCTCGGCGCATCCGGCTGCGGCAAGACCACGCTGCTCAACCTGGTCGCCGGGCTGGACGCGCCGACGG
Organism: Kibdelosporangium aridum; assembly: GCF_900176515.1. Lineage (GTDB taxonomy): Bacteria > Actinomycetota > Actinomycetes > Mycobacteriales > Pseudonocardiaceae > Kibdelosporangium > Kibdelosporangium aridum. The sequence continues at coordinate 36,479 of NZ_FWXV01000016.1, read as the reverse complement.
GCGGCGAGATCGAGCTGAACACGTCCCGTCCCGCGGTGATGTTCCAGGAAGCCGCGCTGATGCCGTGGCTGACCGCGGCCCGCAACATCGAGTTGCCGTTGCGGCTGGCCGGTTTCGGCAAGGCTGACCGGCAGGCCAAGGTGGCGGAGCTGCTGGACCTGGTGCGGCTCAGCGGTGCCGGGCACAAGCGGCCGCACGAGCTGTCCGGCGGTATGCGTCAGCGTGTGGCGCTGGCCCGTTCGCTGGCTGCGACGCAGCGTGTCCGCGGTTCGGACGCGCCCGCGTTGCTGTTGATGGACGAGCCGTTCGCGGCGCTCGACGCGATCACGCGGGATGTGTTGCAGGGCGAGCTTTTGCGGGTGTACGAGCGAACCTCCACCGCTGTGCTGTTCGTGACGCACGACGTGCGCGAGGCCGTGCGCCTCGGGCAGCGCGTGGTGCTGCTGTCGTCCCGGCCGGGGCGTGTCGTCCAGGAGTGGTCCACTCAGGACAGTGGGTCGGAGGGGCTGGTCGAACAGATCACGGCCCGCCTGCGAGAGGTGATCAGCACCCATGCCAAGTCCTGACGTCCAGGACCTGTCCAAGGTCGAGGCGGGCCTCGACGCACTGGACACGCCGACCACCGGCCGGGCAGAGCCCGGCTGGCGCCGGTTCGTGCGCTCGGCACTGCCGCCGTTGGTCGCGCTGGTCCTGCTGATCGCGGTCTGGCAGGTGTTGTGGGCCGCGGCGTTCTGGCCGGAGTTCAAGCTGCCCGCACCGCTGGCGGTCTGGAACGAGTTCGTGGAGATGGTCGAGACCGGCCGGATCTTCGAGGTGCTGTGGACGTCGATCCACCGGGCCGTGCTCGGTTTCCTCGCCGCAGTGGTGATCGCCACGCCGCTGGGTCTGCTGGTGGCCAAGGTGCGCGTGGTCCGCAGGGCGATCGGCCCGCTGCTGAGCGGGTTGCAGTCGCTGCCGTCGGTCGCGTGGGTGCCCGCGGCGATCCTGTGGTTCGGCTTGAACGACGGGTCGATCTACTTCGTGGTGTTGCTCGGCTCGGTCCCGTCGATCGCCAACGGCCTGGTCGCCGGGATCGACCAGATCCCGCCGATCCTGCCGCGCGTGGGCAAGACGCTGGGGGCCGGCAGGCTGGCTTCGGCACGGCACATCCTGTTGCCCGCCGCGTTGCCCGGCTACATCGCGGGCCTCAAGCAGGGCTGGGCGTTCTCGTGGCGGTCGCTGATGGCCGCCGAGTTGATCGCGCAGAGCCCGGACCTGGGCTTCGGCCTGGGCGCGTACCTCAACGAAGGCTCGAACTTCAACGACATGCCGACCGTGATGGCGGCGATCTTCCTGATCCTCCTGGTGGGCATCGGCATCGACCTGCTGGTGTTCCGCCCGATCGAACGGACCGTGCTGCGGGCGCGCGGCCTGACCGGAGCTTTGACGTGATCCCTCTCATCGCAGTCGCCCACGGCAGCCGCGATCCCCGTTCCGCCGCGACGATCACCTCGTTGGTGTCGGTGGTGCGGGAGATGCGGCCAGGACTGGACGCCCGCGTGTCCTTCATGGATCTCTCGGCACCGCGGCTCGGCGACGTCCTCGCCGGGCTGCGCGGTCCCGTGGTCGTCGTGCCTTTGCTGCTGGGCCGGGCGTACCACGCTCGCATCGACGTCCCGGCGCTCGTGCATGAGGCGTGCCAACGCAATCCTCGCCTGTCCGTCACGGTCACCGACGTCCTCGGCCCGTCACCCCGCCTGGAGTCCGCCGCGCTTCGACGGTTGACCGCCGCGGGTGCTGCTTTCGACGACCCGTCGTTGGGCGTGATCCTGGCTGGGGCTGGGTCTTCGGACGCGCGGGCCAACGCGCGAGTCGCCGCTATCGCCCACCGCTGGTCCGAACAAGCCGGGTGGGCCGGGGCGATCGAGGCATTCGCCGCGTCGGCGTCTCCGACGGTGCCGCAAGCCGTTGCCGCCCTGCGCAAGCAGGGTGCTTCACGGATCGCTGTCGCTTCATGGTTCCTGGCTCCGGGTCTGCTTCCCGACCGGATCTACGACTCCGTGCTGGACTTGGACCCGGACGCGGTGATCGCCGACCCGCTCGGCGCGGACCCGGACGTCGCCGAGCTCATCCTGCACCGCTACGACGAAGCGCTCCAGAGCGCCGACCTGGAACGAACAGGCTGATTACTCCGGCACCCAGTTGGGCTTGCGCTTCTGGGCGAAGGCGGTGATGCCTTCCTGGCCTTCCTCGCTGGCGAAGAACTCCGCTGACAGCTTGAGCATCGTGCCGAAGTCGCTGGGCTCGGAACGCAGCAGCGCCTTGGTCGCGGCCAGGGCGACCGGGCCGCCGAGGCACAGCATGTCCGTGTAGCGCTTGACCTCCGCGTCCAATTCCTCGGCGGGCACGGCGGAGTTGATCAGGCCGATGGTCGCGGCACGGGTCGCGTCGAACGTCTCGCCGGTCAGGAACAGTTCGTGCGCGGCACGCGGCAACAGCCTGGGCAGCACGGTCACTGAGATCACGGCTGGCACGACGCCGATGCGGACTTCGGTGAACGCGAAGGTGGCGGACGTAGCGGCTACCGCGATGTCGGCGGCTGCAACGATGCCGACGCCACCCGCGCGGGCCGGGCCTGCCAGTTTGGCGACGACGGGTTTGGGGCTGGTGCGGATCTGCTCGAGGATCTCCGGGAACTCGTTGACGCCCTGGTCCCCCGCTGACGCTCCGCCTGCCTCCTTGAGGTCCATGCCCGCGCAGAACACCGGTCCGGTGTGGTCGAGCACGATCACCCGGACGTTGTCGTCGTCGATCGCTGTCGACAGGTGACCCCGCAGCTCCCCGCGCAACTGGCGGGACAGGGCGTTGCGGTTGTGCGGTGAGTCGAGCGTGACCGTCGCGACGCCACGGTCGACCACAATGTGGACCAGTTCGTCAGCCATGGCCGCAATCTTGCCCTGAACAACGGCGTTGAGGGCCACCCCGCGCCGGGTGGCCCTCAACACACATGTGGAACTGATCAGCCAATGGTTGTGCTGGTCAGGACTGGGCTTGGGTTGGGGTAGGCAACCGTCGCCGCGTCGACCGGGAAGCCGAACGCCGTGATCACGGTGGTGAAGGTCAGCCCGGGTGCGTCGTAGCTGGTGCCGCCGAGCTTGCTCTCGATCGTGCCGGACGAGCCGGCGGTCAGGTTGATCGTCACGGTGGGCAGCTCGAACGCCGCGCCGCCCTTGAGCGGACCGGCGATCTTGAGAACGACGTCACTGCCCTCGAGACCGACCGTTGGCGGGGTCGAGCCGAGCCCGGAGCCGCCGGTGGCGGTGGCCGAGACGAAGGTGGAGTTCGCGGGCACCGGCATCTTCAGGGCGATGTTCTTGATCTCCCTGATCTCGTAGCCGCCGCCTTCCGCGGGAACCGTGTTGGGTGCAGGGTCGATGGTTACCGTCACGGCACCTCCAGCCGCGACGCTCGCCGGTGCGTTGGAGTCGATGTCCTGGTTGAGGACGAGTTCCGCGGTCTGCCCGAAGGCCGAGGCGCGGACCTGGTAGTTGATCGTCTGGACCGCTGCCGACGCGGTCGTGCCCAGCGCGAGCAGCGGGGCAAGGGCGAACGCGGCCACCGTGGCCAGCCGCAGGGGAGCCAGCTTCATCGATGCCTCCTTGTGGTGTAATCCCTCTGGGGCATTTCGTACCCGAGAGTAACTCACGTTTCAACGCTCGACGTTTCCCAGAGTATTCACAGAACTACCTAGGGTGGAAGGCTTCGGCCGGACGGTGGTGAAGATGCCACAACATGCCCCAGGACTGTTGGTCCAAAGCGACAACGGCCGAACGGGTGTCCCCCATTCGAGCATGTTCTCCTTGTCTGCCAAGGGACTCGGTGGGAGGCGCGGGGAGCGTAGCCGCTCGTGGGCCCGAGACCGGCAGTTGTCCGCGATCACCTCCGGGCGAGCAAGAAGTCGCTTTGCTCGCCGCGAAGAACACCGAACTAGGGCCGTTGCTCAGTCCGTGAGCACCAATGTGAGCCGGTCGGCGTTGCCGAGGATGTCCACGAACTGCTCGTAGTTGTCCGGATCGGCCTTGCGCAACGTCCGCGGCGACTGCCAGACCAGCGTGTGCTCGCCCGGCGGCAGGTCGTTCACGACGTCGTTCAGCGCGTCCAGGTTGTGTCCGAAGTAGTCAGGAAAGCTCATGGCCTTGGCCAACGCGTCGAGCATCGCCGCCTTGGTCCGGATCTCACTGCCGTCCAGCACGTAGCGCATCGTCACTTCCCCGGGTCCACCAACACGAACGACTCGTAGTGGTTCTCGGTGTAGTAGAGCTCACGCTGCTGGCCGTGGACCAACCGGCGGGCACCGCGATCCTTGCTGCCAGGCGTCGGCACGGTGTACTCGTGGTAGTAGTCCTTGGCCTTGACCGGCAGGCGTTTCTCGCGGTTCTCGAACACCACACCGTCCCTATTGGACGGGAACGGGCCGCCCTTCTCGATCAGCCGCCACGTCGCCGTCGCCTCGGGCGGCAGCGTGGACAGCGCCTTGACCTGCAGGCCCGAGTCCTGGCCGGGAAGGGTTTGCTCGCTGGTCGCGTCCCGGATCAGCCACCCGCCCACCACCAGGACGACCAGTCCGATCAGGGCGAACGTGATGCGTTTGCGCGACCCCATGGCGCCCAACCCTAATCGCAGTCGGGTTCCGCGTTCCGCGACGGGCTGACTTTGCTCGCGACGAAGTCCACGACGCGGTCGATCAGCCACGCCAGGCCCACACACACCGGCAGCAGGACCGCGATGACGATCGCGAACTGGAACGGGAACGCCAGTTGCGTGATCCACAACTCGACGCCGTTCCACCAATCGGACAACCACGACACGCCATCGAGGCTACGCCGTGTCCGAGCCCACAAGCGCACGAATGGGGTAATCGGTAAGTTGCTTGGCATGTTCGCCGTGTATGCAGCGTCGCCTCAGCCGGACAACCCACTCGCCGCGTTGACCGTCGGTGAGCGCCCGTCGCCGGACGTCCCGGATGGCTGGGTCCGGGTCTCGGTGCGGGCGGCGAGCCTGAACATGCACGATCTGTGGACCCTGCGCGGCGTGGGCATCAAGCCAGAGCAGTTCCCGATGATCCTCGGCTGTGACGGCGCGGGCGTGCTCGACGACGGCACCGAGGTGGTGATCCACTCGGTGATCACGTCACCGGGCTGGACCGGTGACGAGACCCTCGACCCGAAGCGAACCTTGCTGACCGAGAAGCACCAGGGCACGTTCGCCGAGTCCGTGGTCGTCCCAGCGCGCAACGTCCTGCCGAAGCCCGCAGGCCTGTCGTTCGCCGAGGCCGCCTGCATGGGCACGGCGTGGCTGACGGCGTACCGGATGCTGTTCGTGAAGTCCGGTTTGCGTCCGGGGCAGACGATCCTCGTTCAAGGGGCGTCCGGTGGTGTGGCCACCGCGCTGATCCAGCTTGGCCGGGCCGCGGGCTTCCGTGTCTGGGCGACGGGCCGCTCGGAGGAGAAGCGGGCATTGGCCGCCTCCTTGGGCGCTCACGACACGTTCGAGTCCGGCGCGCGACTGCCTGAGCGGGTGGACGGCGTCTTCGAGACCGTCGGCAAGGCGACGTGGTCGCACTCGATGAAGTCGCTCAAGCCAGGCGGCGTCATCGTGGTCTCCGGCTCGACCAGCGGGCCCGACGCGAACGCGGAACTGCAGCGGCTGTTCTTCCTGCAGCTCTCGGTGATCGGCTCGACCATGGGCACCCGGGACGAGCTGGCCGACCTGCTGAAGTACTGCGACGTGACCGGCGTACGCCCGAAGATCGGCTCGGAACTGCCGCTTGAGCGCGCCGAGGAAGGCTTCAAGGCGATGCTCGACGGCGACACGGCCGGAAAGATCGTGTTCACAAGGGCATGACCTGGGAATTGTTCGTACAGCCGACGGTGCCCGACCGGACTATCGTCTGGTGAATGTCTGACCTACAAAGCAGTGGGTTGGGCGGCGGGTCGGGGATCTTCCGCCGCAAGCCCATAGAGCAGATCGAGGACACCACGGGCGACGGCCTGAAGAAAACCCTGGGCCTGTGGCAGCTCACCGCGATCGGCGTCGGCGGGATCATCGGGGCCGGTATCTTCAGCCTGGCGGGCAGTGTCGCGCACGGTGACCCGGCGAAAGGCGTAGCGGGCGTCGGACCCGCGGTGCTCATCTCGTTCCTGATCGCGGGCGTGGCGAGCGCGGCGGCGGCGTTCTCGTACGCGGAGTTCGCCGGGCTCATCCCGAAGGCCGGATCGGCCTACACGTACGGCTACGCGGTGCTGGGCGAGATCGTCGGCTGGTTCATCGGGTGGGACCTGCTGCTGGAGTACACCGCGATCGTGGCGGTGGTCGCGATCGGCATCTCCGGGTACTTCAACTTCCTGGTCGACCAGATCGGCATCAGCCTGCCGCAGTGGATGCTCGGCGCGCCGGGCACCGAGGGGGCCGGGGTCGCGCCCGGCACGTACAAGGTCAACCTGATCGCGGTGCTCCTGTGCCTGCTGATCGCGTTCCTGCTGACCCGCGGCATCAAGTCCGCGGCGCGATTCGAGACGATCGTGGTCGCCATCAAGGTCGCGGTCGTGTTGCTGGTGATCGTCGTCGGGTTCTTCTACATCAAGACCGGCAACCTCACGCCGTTCGCCCCTGAGGGCTTCGGCGGGGCGATGAGCGGTGCGGCCCTGGTGTTCTTCGCGGTGTTCGGCTACGACGCCATGTCGACCGCGGCCGAGGAGTCCAAGGACGCGCAGCGGCACATGCCGAAGGCGATCATCTACTCGCTGGCCATCTCGATGGTGCTGTACGTGCTGGCGTGCTTGGTGCTGACCGGCATGCAGGACTACACGCAGATCGACCCGGACAGCGGGTTCTCCACGGCGTTCGCGAGCGTCGGTCTCGGCGGGCTGGGCACTGTGATCGCGGCCGGGGCGATCGTCGGCATCTTGACCGTGATGTTCACGTTCATGCTGGGTGTCACGCGTGTCTGGTTCGCGATGAGCCGCGACGGGCTGCTGCCGCAGTGGTTCGCCAAGACGCACCCGGTGCGCAAGGTGCCGGTGCGGGTGGCGTGGCTGGCGGGCATCATCTCGGCGATCCTGGCCGGACTGCTGCCGATCATCGAGGTCGCCGAGCTGACCAACATCGGCATCCTGCTGGCCTTCGTCGTCGTCTGCATCGCGGTGATCGTGCTGCGTTACCGCAGGCCAGACCTGCCGCGGACATTCCGCACCCCGGGTATGCCGGTGGTGCCCGCGATCGGCGTGATCTTCTCGATCTGGCTGATCACGTTCCTGCAGCCGGAGACCTGGCTGCGGTTCGCGGCCTGGTTCGTCGCCGGAATGCTGATCTACTTCCTCTACAGCAAGCGCAAGTCGCATTTGAACCGACACTCGTCCGAATAGCGGAGTATCCACCTCTCCCGCAGTGGGTAACCCCTTCGGGAGAGGTGGTGGCCTGTGAATACTCGCTGGATACGGCCGGTGGCCCTGACCGTGGCAGGCTTGCTCGTCGTAGCCGCGGTGCTGCAGATCATCGGCTTGCTGCCGAAATTTGGTACGTCCACAATAGACAGATCACAGCCCGCTGTGCTGCAGGCGATGCGTGACCTGAGCCAGTACCACGCCGCGGCAGGCGACTACCAGGTCGTGGTCGACATCGAGAAGGACGTCGCCTGGGTGCCGTCGTCCATCGCCGGTGAACGGACCCTGTTCGTCGCGGCCGGGTCGATCGACGCGTTCGTCGACTTCGGCAAACTCGGTGACGGCAACATCATCGTCTCCGAGGACCGGACCTCGGTCGAGCTGAAGCTGCCGCCGCCACAACTGGCCAAGCCGAACCTGGACAACCAGCGCAGTTACGTGTTCAGCCAGGAACGCGGCCTGCTGGACACGCTCGGCGCGTTGGTCGAACCGCCGCAGCAGCAACAGTTCTACGTCGCCGCCGAGCAGAAGATCTCCGAGGCGGCGCAGCGGTCAGGCCTGGTCGAACGGGCCCGCAACAACACCAGGGCGATGCTCACCGGGATGATGCAGGCCCTCGGCTACCGCGTCACGTTCCAGGAGACCGCTCCGCCCGAGTGAGCACCCAGTCGGTGACGACCTCGTCGAGCACCGGCATCGGCAACGCACCTCCGCCGAGCACGACATCGTGGAACTCCTTGATGTCGAAGGAGTTTCCGAGTTCGTGCTCGGCGTGCGCACGCACTCGCTGGATCTCCAGCTTGCCGACCATGTACGACAGCGCCTGCCCCGGATCCTCGATGTACCGATCAGTCTCGGACTGAACGTCCACTTCGGACAGCACGGTATTGGCCCGCAGGTAGTCGACGGTCTGCGCCCGCGTCCAGCCCATCGCGTGCAACCCGGTGTCCACGACCAGCCGCGCGGCACGCAGGGAGTCCTCGCCGAGCATGCCGAGCCGGGCCAGGTCGTCAGAGAACAGGCCCATTTCGTCGGCCAGTCGTTCCGCGTACAACGCCCAGCCTTCGCTGTACGCGAGGATCTCCGCGAACCGGCGCAACGGGTGCAGGTCGGTCAGCTGTTGCGCCAACGCGAGCTGGAAGTGATGCCCGGGCACCGCTTCGTGGAAGGTGACCGACTCGACGTTGTACCTGGGCCGCAGAGTCGCGTTGTACGTGTTCGCCCAGTAAGTGCCCTCGCGGGTGCCGTCGAGCGCGGGCGGCGTGTAGTACGCCAAGGCCGCGTTCGGCGCCTCGGAGTCCGGGACCACGTCGACCGCGCAACGCTTCTCCGGCACGCGCGCGAACCACTGCGGCGCAACGCGTTCAGCGCGTTCGATGATCGCCCGGGCGGCCGGGACGACCTCATCAGCGCTCCCCCACCTCAACGACGGGTCCGTACGCAGGCGTTCCTGCACCTCGGCTGCCGTCCGCAACCCGAACACGCGGCTGCCGATGGCCGCGTACTCATCGGCGAGTCCCTCAACCAACTCCAAGCCTGTGCGGTGTAACTGTTCTGGCGTGCGTGCGGTGGTCGTGTGCACACGGACCATCGCGTCGTACGCCGCATCGCCGTCCGGCAGCCAGCACAAGCCCGGTTTGTCCTCTGGCCTGCCGTGCGGCGTGATCTCCTTGTCCAGAACGTCCCGGTACCGCACGAATGCCGGGCGCACGGCTTCGGTCAGCAGGCGATGTCGCTCTGCCGTGCCACCGGAGGACAGCGGCGGTTGTGCGAAAGGGTCCGGGGTTTGGCGGAGGTACCGGTCGATGTGCGCGATCGCGGTCCGCGCTGATCTCGCGACCGGGAACCGCTCGGCTGCGACCGCCGCCCGGTTGCGGTCCGCGGCTTGCGTGAGGTACCGCGGGATTGCCGAAAGCCGGTCCAGGTACGCACGTTCTGCCTGCTCAGTCGTCGGCATCACGCGTGGGATGTACGTCGCCAGCCGGATCGCCGGTGCGGTGAAGAAGTTCGCGACGACGTGGTCGATCAGCCCCGCGTTGATCCTGTCGACCAGCGACGCGGCGAGCTGCAGGACCACGCTGCGGGTCACGCTCGGTTCGGCCAGCTCGGCCTCGGCGGCGATCCGCACCGCGCGGTCCCGCAGCTCGCTGTCCGCTTGCGGGCTGAGGTCCCGCAGCTCGTGGTCGTGCCCTGGAATGCCCACCAGGCTGGCTTCCAGCGGGTCATCCGCGCCGATCAGGTCAAGCAGCCGGTCGGCGAGGTCATCGATCACGGTGCTGCCTTGGACCACTCGGTGACGATCTCGTCGAGGACTGCCATCGGCACCGGACCAGCACCGAGCACGACGTCGTGGAAGCCCTTGATGTCGAACGCGGCTCCCATCGCCTGCTTGGCCTTGTCCCGCACGCGCTGGATCTCCAGGCGGCCGACCATGTACGACAGCGCCTGGCCGGGCATCCCGATGTAGCGGTCCGTCTCGCTCTGGATCTCCACATCGGACATCACGGTGTTCTCCCGCAAGTAGTCCACGGTCTGCTGGCGCGACCAGCCGAACGCGTGCAGGCCGGTGTCCACGACCAGCCGCGCGGCCCGGACCGAGTCCATCGCGAGCATGCCCAGCCGTGCGATGTCGTCGGAGTAGAGGCCCATCTCGTCGGCCAGCCGCTCGCAGTACAGGCCCCAGCCCTCGGCGTACGCGTTGATCGCCGAGCAACGGCGCAGCATCGGCAGGGTGAGTTCCTGCGCGATGGTGCACTGGAAGTGATGTCCCGGCACGGCTTCGTGGAACGCCGTGGCCTCGGCGATCGTCCGGTCCCGCTCGGTCGCGCGGTAGGTGTTGGCGTAGTAGATGCCCGGCGAGCTGCCGTCCAGCGCAGGCGGGTGGTAGTACGCGCTCGCCTCGTGTGCCTCGCTGACCGCCGGGGTCCTCTCCAGCACACAGGCCTGTGAGGGCAGTAATCCGAACCAGTCCGGCGCGGCCGCTTCGGCCCGGTCCATCGCCGCACGCGCCCCGGCCAGCAACTCCTCCGCGCTGTTCCACTTGAGCGCGGGATCGGTACGCATCCTGTGGTGCACCTCGGCGACGGTCTTCACGCCGAAGACCCGGCTGCCGATCTCGACGTACTCCTCGGCCAGCGCCTCGATCAACGCCAGGCCCGTCTGGTGCAGGTCCTCGGCCGTACGGTGGGTCGTGGTGTGCACGCGCGCCAATGACCCGTACGTCGCCTCGCCGCCGGGCAGCCAGCACAACCCGGGCTTGTCATCCGGTCGTCCGTGCGGCGCGACGTCCTGCGCGATCGCCGTGCGGTACGTGGCGAACGCGGGCCGCACGACCTCGTCGATCAGACGGTCCCGCTCGGCCGTGTTGGTCACGGGCACTTGGCGCAGCGGGTCGGCCGCCGGGTTGGCGAGATAGCTGTCCAAGTGGGACAACGCGAACGCGGCGCGCGACGCGACCGGCGTACGGCCGTGCGCGATCCCGGTCCGGTGCCGGATGGCGGCCTTGGCCAGGTAGTCCGGGATCATCGACAGGCGGGTGAAGTAGTTCCGCTCGCCCTCGGCGTCCTTCGGCCGGACCAGCGGCAGCATGGCGTGCAGCCGGGCGATCGGGCTGACCATCAGGTCGGCGACCTCGGTCTCGACGAGTTTCGAGTCGATCCGGGCGACGATCGCCTGTGCCTGGTCGATCGCCACCGCGCGAGTGATCCAGTCGTCGCCTTTGTCCTCGCGCGCCCGGCGCGCCGCGTCCTGCGCGCGGGTGCGCAGTCCTGCCTCTGCGGCCTCGTCCAGGTCGCTGAGCTTGCTGTCCACGCCGGGAAGGCCTTGGATCATCTCGCCGAGCGGGTCCTCCTCGATCAGCAGCTCGAGGACCTCGTCGGCGATTTTCTCGATCTGGGTCACAGCTCCCCCATCACCACTTCTGTCAACACGTCCATCGGTACTGGACCTGTACTCAACACCAGATCATGGAACCCGCGCAGGGTGAAATCCCCCCGGCGTTGCGCCGAGGCCCGGATCCGGTCCAGCTCCAACCTGCCACACAGGTACGACAATCCTTGCCCCGGCAGCTCGATGTAGCGGTCGGTCTCCTGCTGGATCTCGACCTCGTTCATCGCCGTGTGCTCGCGCAAGTAGGCCACGACCTGGGCACGGGTCCAGCCGAACGCGTGCAGGCCGGTGTCGACGACCAGGCGGGCGGCCCGGACCGACTCCAGCACGAGCATCCCGATCCTGGCCTCGTCGTTCGAGTAGAGGCCGAGTTCGTCGGCCAGCCGTTCGCAGTACAGGCTCCAGCCTTCGAGGTAGGCGTTGATCCACGCGACCTTGCGCAGCCGCGGCACGCCGGTCATCTCTTTGGCCAGGGTGATCTGGAAGTGGTGGCCGGGAACGCCCTCGTGGAAAGCGTTTGCCTCAGCGATGCACCTGTCTCGTTCCTGCCAGCGATACGTGTTGGCGTAGTACACGGACTCGGCGGGTGAGTACGACGCGACGGACTGGCCAGGAGCCCGTTCGGCCGGTGTGGGTTCGACAGCGCACGGTGTAGCGGGCAGACGCCCGAAGTACTGCGGCGCGACCTCCCATGCACGGGCTATGGCTGCGCGCGGTATCGCCAGAACCTCGTCCTCAGTGCGGTATCGCATCGACGGGTCGTTGCGAATCTGGTCACGGATATGTGCCGCCGGTGCTTTGCCGATCTGCGCGAACTCCTCGTCGAGCCGTGCCATCGCATCCAGACCTGCCTGGTGCAACTGCTCAGGCGTGTACGTGGTGGTCGTGTGCATCTTGGCCAACCGCGTGTATGTGGCTTCGCCGTCGGGCAGCCAGCACAGACCAGGTTGTTCTTCGGGCCTGCCGGGCAGGCTGTCCAGAACATCCCGGTATGCCGCGAAAGCACGCCGGATTTCCGGGTCGTCCGTGCCCAGTTCGGCCGTGTTGGCCAGGAAGGCGTCGATCCGCGCGACCGCCGCTTTTGCCCGGTACGCAACGGGAAGCCGGCCCGCGGCGACACCCGACTGGTGCCGTTTCGCCGATTTGGCCAGGTATTCGGGCAACGCGGCGAGCCGGGCGGGATGACCGGCGACCCGGCCGGAGAAGATCTTGGCGATCGGTGAGACCAGGAAGTCCCACATGGTGTGCTCGACCAGCCTCGACTCGACCCGGGTGATCAAGGCTTCGGCCTGTTGCAGCAGCACTCCCCTGGTGACGCTGGGTTCGAGCGCGCCTGCCCGGCCGGCGATGTCGCGTGCCCGGCCGGCCAGCCGGAACTGTGCGTCCTCGGCCGGGTCGGGCAGCGGGACTTCGGTGTCGTCGTCGTCGAGGAAGTCGTTGACCGGGTCTTCTTCGGCGATGACGGCCAGCAGCTCGTCGGCGAGTCGGTCGATCATGAGACCCATTCTGGTCAATGGGGTAGACAGAACGCATGCGGATTCGAGCTGGTGGTGAAGCCGACATCGACGCGATCATGGCCATGGCCGACGAGGCCGTCGAGTGGATGGTGTCGCGGGGCAACACCGAGCAGTGGGGTACCCAGCTCTGGTCGCGGATGCCGACGAGGCTCGCGAGCGTCACGAACATGGTGAAGGAAGCCGACACGTGGATCGCCGAGCTGGACGGCGAACCGGTCGGCGTGATGGTCACCGCCGACAAGCCGGTGCCACAGGTCAACCCGATCGACGAGCCCGAGGTCTACGTGTGGCTGCTGCTGACCTCACGACGGCACGCGGGCAAGAAGATCGGCACTCAGTTGCTGGACAAGGCGGTGTCGATCGCGCGTGCGAAAGGCGTGTCACTGCTGCGCGTCGACTGCTTCGCTGGCGGCGAGGGCGACCTCATCCGGTACTACGAGCGCCACGGCTTCGTGAAGTCGCACACGTACAAGTCTATTTTTGACTGGCCGGGTCAAGTGCTGTCGCGACGGATCTGATCGCGGCCCGCATCTGCGTGTCCAGCAAAGCCACCACTTCGGCCACGGTGCCTTGTGGTGCGTAGGCATAGGTCTGGCCCGCGTACAACGACATCGCCTCGGGATCGCCTTCTTTGGCCGCGGCCGCCCGGATCGGCTTGGTCATGCTGTTGACCTGTGGATACGCCGCAGGCGCCAAGGCGCTGTTGGCTTCCACGAACCGATTGACCAGCGCGCGGGCGGGACGACCACTGAAAGCCCTGGTGAACGCGGTTTCCCTGGTGCCGTGCAGAGCTTCGCGGTGCAGTGGCTGGGTTCCGGCCTCAGGGCACTGCAGGAACGCCGTCCCGAGCTGCGCGGCAACGGCTCCGGCTGTCAGGACAGCGGCGACGTCGGCACCATGCACCAGACCGCCCGCTGCGATCAAAGGCAGATCCACGGTCGCACTGACCATCCGCAACGCGGCGAGCAAACCGTAGGCCGGCGCTCCGCTCGGCGAGCCGTCGTCGACGAAGATCCCTCGGTGCGCGCCCGCCTCGAAACCCTGGACGCACAACGCATCCGGCCCGATTTCGGCCGCCCGGCGGGCCTCGTCGGGACTGGTCACGGTGATCACGATCTTGCTGCCGACGCCGCGCAACTCGGCCACATCGTCCGCGGAAGGAACGCCGAATGTGAACGAGACGGTGTCGACGGGGTTGTCCACCAGCACATCGATCTTCGCCGGGTAGTGGTCGTCGGTCCACGCCGGATCACCCGGCTCGGTGCCGTAGACCAGTTCGAGGATCTGCTGGTACTCCGACAGGTCCGCTGTGGACTCCTCGCCGGGGACGAAGACGTTGACACCAAAGGGTTCTACCGTGAGCTCTTTGGTCAGGGCGATCTGCCCGGCCACGGCTTCCGGGGTGAGGTAACCGGCCGCGAGGAAGCCGTACGCTCCCGCGTTCGCCGCTCCGGCGACGAGTTCCGGTGTTGACGGGCCACCTGCCATCGGCGCGACGATCAGCTTCGGGAACATGGAGAGAGCTTAGAACTCGGAAGTGGCTCTCGCCCGTGGGCTGAGGCGAGAGCCACTCCCGGTGCACCTCAAGGCAGGGTGTCGAGGTGCGGTGCGACAGTGTTCGCGAACTGGTAGCCGTTGGCGGCGTCCCAGTTGATCGACCAGGTCATCGCGCCACGGATGCCCGGCCATGTGGTGCTCGGCTTGAAGGTGCCGCAGTTGGTGCCGCGAGCCAAGCAGTTCAGAGCGTTGTTGACGTTCGACGGCGACTGGTAGCCGCCACCGGCGCCGCTGGGTGACGCGGGCAGGCCGAGCCCGACCTGGTCGGGCCGCAGGCCGCCCTGCAGCTGGATGCAGGCGAGCGCGGTGAGGAAGTTGACCGTGCCCTGCCCGTGGACCTGCTGGTCGCAGCCCAGCATCGTGCCGGAGTTGTAGTACTGCATGTTGACGATGGTCAGGATGTCCTTGATGTTCAGGGCCAACTGGAAGTACCCGCCCTGGGTGGACTGCATGTCGATGGTCTGCGGGGCCATCGTGATGATCGTGCCGCCGCCCGCGTGGATGCTGCGCAACGCCGTCGCCATCGGTCCGGGGTGGATGCCGTTCTCCAGGTCGATGTCCACGCCGTTGAAGCCGTAGGACGAGATGAGGCTCTTGATGTCGTTGGCGAAGTTGTTCGCGGCGGTGCCGTCGCCGACCACGACCGTGCCCTTCTCCCCGCCGACGGAGATGATCACCTTCTGGCCGCGTGCCTGGACAGTCTTGATGTCCTGCCGGAACTGCGCGTCGGTGTAACCACCGAGCTGCGAGGAAAGTCCGGAGTCGAGCGTGAACGTGACACCGCCCGCACGGCCAGGAACCGCGTCGGCAAAGGAAACCGCGATGATGTCGTACGTCGTCGGCACATCGGCGAGCCGCAGCGCGCGAGCGCCGTTGTAGAAGTTCTGCCAGTAACCGGTCAGCACGTGCTTGGGCAGCGGACCCGGGTCAGGGCCGCCGCCGGTGGGCGGAGTGGTGACGGAAACCGCTGTGGTCCTTGGCGATTCGCCCACCGAGTTCACGGCACTGACCTGGTAGCTGTAGGTCGTGTTCGCGGTCAGGCCGGTGTCGGTGTGCGAGGTGCCGGTCGGCGACGCGACAAGCTGGTTGTTGCGGTACACGCGGTAGCTCGTCGCGTTGGACGGCCCGCTCCAGGTCAGGTTCACACTTGTCGAGTTGGCCGCGCTCGCGTTCAAACCCGTTGGGGCAACGGGGATTGTGGGCGTGCCACCGGGGCCGTCGAGAGAGACGTCGTCGGCGTAGTAGGTCGGTTGGCCGTACCAGCCGTGCAGGTAGATCGTGACGCTCGTCGTGGAAGCCGGAGTCGTGAAGTCGAGGCTCAGCTGGGCCCAACCGGTGGACGGCGACCAGGTGTTGCGGTCGGCGAGGCCGTTTCCGCCGACACCGAGGTATGTGTAGCTGCCGTTGACCCACGCGGAGAGCTTGTACGCGGTGTTGGGCTGGACAGCGATCTGCTGGGAGCACTTCGCGTAGTCCTGCCCGCTCGGCGTCGCGGCCAAGGCGTTCGTGCCGGACCGCACCTGACTGCTGGTGACGGTCGCGTTCGTGCACGACCAGCCGGATAACGTGCCCGTCTCGAAGCCCGGGTTGTTCACTATGTTCGCGGCGACGGCCTGTCCGGCCGGAACCAAAGCGAGCGCGGCAATAGCGGTGGAGACGGCTGCGAACAGCCGCCTGGCCCTGCTGACCATGTTCTTTTCTCCACACCCGCGCCCGGTTTGTGGTCTACACCACTAAAATGGACTAGACCAATGGGTGCTGTCAACCCCTAGTTGGGCAAGACGTCACCTGATCTGCCCGCCAGAACCTTGCGGAGGCCGGCCCTACGTCGCGGGTGTCCTTCTCCGCGCGAAGGTGGCGATTTGCGAATGTACTTGGCCGGGCCTCCGGATTTTGTTGAAATGACAGGTCGCTGCGGGCGAGGCCGCCTGGCATCGGCCCGAGGAGGCGCGGTGCGGTCGTCCGGGCCTTGGTGCCGCGCTGCGCCCGTCGCACGCGATAAATCCGGCGACATCGGTGATCACCCCCGCGATAATGGCCGACATGCAGGAGGTCCAGGTCGTCGTCGCCCATCAAGAGTGCGCGACCCTGCGTGTCGGCGACGTGTTCCTCAAGATCGACTCTGATCAGACGCGCACCGATGTCGAGGTCGAGGCGATGGCTATGGTGCCGGTCCCGACGCCGGAGATCCTGTGGCGTAAGCCGCCCGTGCTCGCGCTCGCTGCCGTCCCGGGCAAGGCGCTCGGCCAACTCGGTGAGCCGTCGAGCGCGTCGTCGGCGGCGTGGGTCGCGGCGGGTGCCGCCGTACGGATGCTGCACGACGCGCCGTTGCCGCCATGGCCCGGTCGGAGTCTCGACAGGCTCGCGTCGGAGCTCGACAGCGAATGCGAGTGGCTTGTCGCCAACGACGTCCTTCCCATCGACGTTGTCACGCGCAACCGCCAGATCGCCGAAGCTGCGCTCCGGTCGTGGACACCGGTTTTCACGCACGGCGACCTTCAGGTCAGCCACGTGTTCGTCGACGGTGACGAGATCACCGGCGTGATCGACTGGACCGAGGCGGCCCAGGGCGATGCCCTGTTCGACCTCGCCATCTTGACGCTCGGGCACGAGGAGCACCTCGACGACGTCATCGACGGCTACGGCACCGACGTCGACCTCGACGTGATCCGCGCGTGGTGGTCCTTGCGAAGCCTGCTGGGAGTCCGCTGGCTGGCCGAGCACGGCTTCGACCCGTCCGCGCCAGGCTGCGAGGTCGACGTGCTGATGAGAGCGGCCGGGGATCATGGGCGACAATCGCCGCATGGGCTTCGTACTCGATGACGCGATCCGGATCGCCCGTGAGGCACACGCCGGTCAGGTCGACAAGAGCGGCAAGCCGTACATCGACCACCCGCTGCGCGTGATGGCGCGAGTGAAGGGCGCGCACGCACAGATGGCCGCCGTGCTGCACGACGTCATCGAGGACACCTCGGTGACGGCCGCGGACCTTCGTTCCCAAGGCTGCCCTGAAAATGTGGTCACGGCCGTGATCGCGTTGAGCAAGATCCCCGGCGAGCCGATGCCGGACTACTTGCGGCGCGTGGCCGCGGATCCCATTGCCGTGCAAGTGAAACGCGCGGATATCGGCGACAACACCGATCCCGTGCGGCTGGCCGCGCTGGAGGAGGAAACGCAGAATCGCCTCCGCGCGAAGTACGCGGAGGCGATCCGGCTGCTCGACGAGCTGACTGCCTAGTTACTTCTTGCCCTTGGGCTTGTCGCCTGCCTCGTCGGTCGACAACGCGGCCACGAATGCCTCCTGGGGCACCTCGACCCGGCCGACCATCTTCATCCGCTTCTTGCCTTCCTTCTGCTTTTCCAGCAGTTTGCGCTTACGGGTGATGTCACCGCCGTAGCACTTGGCAAGAACGTCCTTGCGCATCGCCCGGATCGTTTCCCGCGCGATGACACGTGAACCGATGGCGGCCTGGATCGGCACCTCGAACTGCTGCCGCGGAATGAGCTCGCGCAGTTTCGTGGCCATCCGGGTGCCGTAGGCGTAGGCGGCGTCCCGGTGCACGATCGCGCTGAACGCGTCGACCGGTTCGCCCTGCAGCAGGATGTCGACCTTGACCAGGTTCGCAGTCTGCTCGCCTGCCTCCTCGTAGTCCAGCGACGCGTAGCCGCGCGTGCGGGACTTCAGCGAGTCGAAGAAGTCGAAGATGATCTCCGCGAGCGGCATCGTGTAGCGCAACTCGACGCGGTCTTCCGACAGGTAGTCCATGCCGCCGAGCTGTCCGCGCCGTGCCTGGCAGAGCTCCATCACCGTGCCGATGAACTCGCTCGGGCAGATCACGGTCGTCTTCACGATCGGCTCGTAGACCTCCATGATCTTGCCGTCGACCCAGTCGGACGGGTTGGTCACGGTGGTCTCGGTGCCGTCGTCGGTCACGACCCGGTAGACCACGTTCGGCGCGGTGGAGATCAGCTCGAGGCCGAACTCGCGCTCCAGCCGGTCGCGGGTGATCTCCAGGTGCAGCAGGCCAAGGAAGCCGCAGCGGAAGCCGAAGCCCAGCGCCGCGGAGGTTTCCGGCTCGTAGGTCAGCGCCGCGTCGTTGAGCCGCAGCTTGTCCAGTGCCTCACGCAGGTCCGGGTAGTCCGAGCCGTCCAGCGGGTAGAGGCCCGAGTAGACCATCGGCCGCGGCTCGCGGTACCCGGCCAGCGGTTCGGTCGCGCCCTTGCGCTCGGAGGTGACCGTGTCACCGACCTTGGACTGGCGGACGTCCTTCACGCCGGTGATCAGGTAGCCGACCTCGCCGACACCGAGGCCCACGCTGGGCTTGGGCTCGGGCGAGATGATGCCGACCTCGAGCAGCTCGTGCACGGCACCGGTGGACATCATCCGGATCCGCTCGCGCGGGGTGATCCGGCCGTCCACGACACGGATGTAGGTCACGACACCGCGGTAGGTGTCGTAGACCGAGTCGAAGATCATCGCCCTGGCCGGGGCGTTGTCCTGGCCGACCGGCGGCGGGACCTGGCGTACGACCGCGTCGAGCAGCTCACGCACACCCTCACCGGTCTTCGCCGACACCCGTAGCACGTCCTCCGGCTCGCAGCCGATGATGTGCGCCAGCTCACGCGAGTACTTCTCCGGGTCGGCCGCGGGCAGGTCGATCTTGTTCAGCACCGGGATGATCGCCAGGTTGTTCTCCAGCGCCAGGTACAGGTTCGCCAGCGTCTGCGCCTCGATCCCCTGCGCGGCGTCGACCAGCAGAATCGCACCTTCACACGCCTCGAGCGCGCGGGAGACCTCGTAGGTGAAGTCGACGTGCCCGGGGGTGTCGATCATGTGCAGGACGATTTCCTCGTCGTCCACCACCCAGGGCAGCCGCACGTTCTGCGCCTTGATCGTGATGCCGCGCTCGCGCTCGATGTCCATCCGGTCGAGATACTGAGCCCGCATGGCGCGTTCCTCGACCACGCCGGTGAGCTGCAGCATCCGGTCGGCCAGGGTGGACTTGCCGTGGTCGATGTGTGCGATGATGCAGAAGTTCCGGATGCGCTCCGGCGGCGTGAACGTCGTATCGGCGAACGTGGCCACTGATTCCCTCGCTGTTTGCATGCCTGACCGTTCAATAGTCCCATGACCAGTACGCTCGCCGCGTGCGTGATCCCGGCGAAGACCTCAAGCCCGCACACGGCTACGTGCGGCAGGTGCATGTCATCGAGCCCGGCTCGATCTTGGACTACTCCCCCGACCTCGACGGCCTCGCGGATCCTGGCGAGATCGTCTGGGCCTGGGTCCCTTACGAAGAGGACCCGGACAGGGGTAAGGATAGGCCGTTGTTGGTCGTCGGACGAAACGGTCACCGTCTGCTGGCCATGATGCTGTCCAGCAAGGACCGTACGGGCGAGCGTGGCTGGTTCGGCTTGGGCAGCGGGTCGTGGGATCGGGACGGCCGTGAGTCGTTCGTGTTGCTGAGCCGGATGTACGAACTCGACGAGGACGACATCCGACGGGAAGGTGCCGTGCTGGAGCCTGGCCGGTTCCAGCGCGTAGCGGACGCGATCGCCGCGCGGACAAGGGGCTGACAGATGCTGGCTGGGTACCTCGCACTGCTCGTGGCAATCGCGGCCGGGGTACTCACGGCCATCACGCTCGTCTTCAGCGCCACCTGGGCGGCGCTGGTGGTGATCGTCGTGCTGCTGTGGCTCTTCCTGCAGTACGTGCTGCGCCCGAAGGCCAAGGCGCAAGCCCAGCAGGACGCCTGGATCAACCGCAAGATCCACCCTGACCTGTGGCGGATGGTCGACGAGGTGGCCGAGGTCGCCGAGACCCGTACGCCCGATGAGATCCGGCTCGGGCCGGACATGCGTGCCACCCTGCGCGAGCAGGGCGGTTTCCGTTGCCTCGTGGTGGGTCTGCCGCTGCTGGGCGGGCTGTCCACAAGCGAGTTGCGTGCGGTCACCGGCCATGAGCTTGCTCACTTCCAGACCGTGTCGCCGTTGGAATCACGGCTGCCGCGCGTTGTTCTGCTGCCTTATCGGTTCATCACGAAATCGCAGAACCGGACGCGGAACGAACAAGCCGAGGCGGTGGCCATCTCGGCGGCGGGTGAAGAGGCCGCCAAGTCGGCATTGATGAAACTGCCCGCACTGGTTACGGTGTGGCACGACTTCCGGCTTTCCGCGGCTCGCGTGTCGTATCAGTACCGCACGCCCGACCTCGTGCAGCGCTTCAACACCTTCCTGACCACCCCGGAGGGCACCGAAGCGCTGGCCAAGGCCGGTGTGCCCGAGTGGACCGAGCACGGCGGGCCCGCGTGGGAACTGCTCACCGAACCGGACAAATCGCTGCCCTATCTGCAGCGGCAGCTGTTCGAGGAACTCGGCCCCGAACGCACCGAGAAAACGGTCTGACGCTTTCCGTGTAGACAACTGTCAGCCCCAAGGTGCACACTTCCGCGGCCAGGTCGGGGGATCTGAGCATTCAAGGGGTGGACATCAGTGGGGGTTCGGCTACGCGCCGGGTTATCCGTCGTGCTGTTGATCGGGTTCTTCGTCCTGATCACGGGTCTGATCGCCGGTTTCGCCGGCCTGGCGATCTACGCGCTGGCGACCGGCAGGCTCGCGGGCATCAAACTGGTCATCGTCGCCGGGATCGTGATCTTCGCGATCGGCGGCGCGCTGTACAAGGTGCTCAAGCACCGGCCGCAACCCCACGGTGCGGCGATCACGCGCGCGGAGCAGCCCGAGCTGTGGCAGATGATCGACGAGCTGGCGGTCATCGCGAACACGCGCGGGCCTGACGAGATCAGGCTCGTGCCCGAGGTCAACGCCGCAGTATGGGAAGACAGCAAGCTCCTCGGGCTACGGCCGGGGCGCCGGTACATGGAGATCGGTCTTCCGTTGCTGGCCGGGCTGACCACGAGCGAGCTACGTGCCGTGCTGGGGCACGAGCTGGGCCACTACAGCCATGGGCACACCAAGTACGCCGCCGTGACGTACCGCGCGTCAGCGACCATGGCGCACACCGTCGACGGCCTGGACGGCCCGATCGGCTGGCTGATGCGGATGTACATGAAGCTGTACTTCCTTGTGGCGCGTTCGGCCAACCGTGCTCAGGAGCTCCAGGCGGACGCGTTGGCCGTACGCGCTGCGGGCAAGTCGGCCGCACGGTCGGCGCTGGGCAAGATCCCGGCACTGGACATGGCGTGGACGCACTTCAACCGCTCGTACGTCGGATTGGTCGGGCAGGCAGGCCGTACTCCCGACCTGTTGCTGGGCTTCAACTCCTACCTGACCAACGGCACGCGCCGGGCACAGCTCGCGGAGCTGCAGGGCGAGATGCTGGACGCCGAGCCCGCGTCCAAGTACGACAGTCACCCGCCGATCCGGGTCCGGATCGCCACGATCGAGAAGATGTCCGAACCGGACCAGGTGGGCGACAACCGGCAGGCGTGGGCGCTGATGCGGCAGCCGGAACGGACGATTCCACAGCTGGAGAGCCAGTTGCTGATCAGCGATCTCGGCCCACGCGCCTCGTGGGAGGAGATCGTGCGGCTCGCCGGTGCGGCGATCGACAAGAACAACGCCGAGACGCTCACCAAGCTGGCCACCACGTCCGGGGTCACCCGGACCGGCAGCCTCGACGAGGTGCTGACCGCCATCGAGCAAGGCAAGGGCCTGGTGTTGGTGTCGCAGGTGCTCGACGACGACGTGCACCCGCACAACAAGCAGCAGGCTGCTGTCGAGGTGCTGACGCAATTGGTCAGCGACACCATCAGCCTGGCGCTGATCCGCTCGAGGCGTGCCGAGTACCAGCTGGACTGGTCGGGTCCGATGCGGCTGCGACTGACCGGCGGCTCGGTGCTGAACCTGCCTGAGCTGGTCGAACCCGCGATCGCCGAACCGGCACAGATGCCCGTGCTGCGCGAATGGATAGCGCGGATGAACATCATCGCGGCGGTCGAGGAACCGGCCGCCGCCCAGCAGAGTTCGAAGTGGACCTACGACCCGTCAGCCAGGTGATCCATCGATGGGGGTGGCGTGCCGGGGCCATCGCAGGTGTGCATGGTCAACGGCGACTCGTCTCGTCGCTTCAGGCCAGCCGGGTGATGTCGACGGTCACCTCCAACGCGGTCGCGTCGCCGCCGGAGTAGATCCCCTTCAGCGGCGCCACGTCGGCGTAGTCCCGGCCAAGCGCGACCCAGATGTGCCGTGGGCCGATCGGGATCGCGTTGGTCGGGTCATAACCCCACCAGCCACCGGTCCACGCCTCGATCCAGGCGTGGCTTTCGCCGCGCACGGTCTCCTTGAGCTCGCCACCCGGCTTGGTGTGCAGGTACCCGGAGACGTATCTGGCCGGAATTCCCATGGCCCGCAACAACACCAGGGTCACGTGGGCGAAGTCCTGGCAGACGCCTTCCTTGGCCTGATAGGAGTCCACGGCCGACGAGTGCACGCCGGTGGTGCCCGACTGGTACTTCAGCTGTTGGTGCACCCATTGGGACGCTTCGAGAACAGCCTCAGCCGGGGTCTTCCCCTTGCGCAGAGTCCTTGCCACGGCGCCGAGTTCCCGGTCGCGTGGCGTGTACGCCGTGGGTTCGAGCAGTTCGGTGTACCGGTCGACCAGGTTGTCCGCCCGCAGGTCGGCCCAGGTCCCGGTGCGGATCGGCTCGACCTCGCCACTGGTCTCGACCACCGACGAGCCGACGACCTTCAGCTGCGTGTGCGGCGCGTGCAGGTCGAAGGACGTGACGGCCGTGCCCCAATAGTCGACATATCGGTACTGCCGAGTCGCCGGGGTCGTTTCGACCCGGCTGACCACAACGTTCTGCTTGCGGTCGGAGCGTGGCGTGACACGAACTTCGTTGTAGGACTGGACAACCGGGGACCGGTAACGGTAGCCGGTGGTGTGGACGACCCTGACCCGCCAGCTCATTTCCGCTCCTTGCTGGCCGCCGCCGTGGGTCGCTGAGACACTGTGTTGAATGGTTCGCTCGCAAGCTCGCTCACGACGACACCTCCGCGTTGGTCCACGCGACCCACGGCGAGGTGTGGAAGTACTGCTGCGACACGGCTTCACCCACGTCCCGGACCGTAGCCTGCAACCCGCGCAACATCTTCGGCAGGTCGTTCAGCAGATCTGCGGGCCGGAGGAACTCCAGGTCGCTACGGGCCTTGCCGAGCAGCCGCAACGCTTCCGCCCGGGCACCCACTCGGACGTCCGGCTGATGGTCAAGCTGCTCAAGACACGCTTCGGCCTGCCTCAACGAATAGAACACCGACCGGGGGAACAGCCTGTCCAGCAACATGAACTGCACGACCCGCGCGGCGTCCAACGCGCCACGGTAGGTGCGCAGGTATGTGTCATGCGCGCCCGCTGAGCGCAGCACGGTCACCCAACCCGGGGAAGACGCTTTGTCACCGACACGGGACATCAGCAGCCGCACGATCATGTCCACGCGCTCGACCGATCGGCCCAGTACGAGGAACCGCCAGCCGTCGTCGCGGCTCATCGTGGAATCGGCGAGCCCGGCGAACATCGCCGCACGGTCCTCGACGAACGAGAAGAACGCGTGCGGGCCTACCTGCCGCGCGTAGCGTTGCCGCTCGGGCACGGCGTTCCACATCGCGTTCAGGCACTCCCACATTTCGGTCGAGACGACCTCGCGTGCGCCGCGGGTGTTCTCCCGTGCGCTGGTCAGCGACGAGACGATCGAGCCGGCGTGGTCCTCGGAGTAGGCGACCAGTTCGGTCAGCGACCACACGTCCAGCGTGTCGCGGTCGGGCGGGTCGATGCCCAGGACCGCGAGCAGCTGGCGGCTGGTGGCGTCCGGGTTGACCGTGGCGTCCTCAAGCAGCTGGTGCACCGAGACGTCGAGGATGCGAGCCGTGTCGTCGGCCCGCTCCACGTAGCGTCCGATCCAGTACAGCGACTCGGCGTTGCGCGCGAGCATCGTGCCTCCTGCCTGTCACTGTTTCTGGGACTGTTGTTGCTGCTGTTGCTGCTGCTGGTTGTTCGACAGCTCCGGGCCCTGGTCGACGGCGGTCGAGTTCATCCCGGCCATCTCGGCCAGTCCCGGCTCGGCCAGCTCGCGTTCCACAGTGGATGAACGAGCGGCCAGTACCCAGGTGTCCTTGGAACCGCCGCCCTGCGACGAGTTGACGATGAGGCTGCCTTCCGGCAGCGCGACCCTGGTCAGCCCGCCGGGCAGGACGAAGATGAAGTTGCCGTCGTTGACCGCGAACGGCCGCAGGTCGACGTGCCGGGGCGCCAGCTTGTCGCCGATCTTGGTCGGCACGGTCGACAGTTGCACGACGGGCTGCGCGATCCAGCCACGCGGGTTGCCCTTGATCTTGCGGCGCAACCTGTTGAGCTCCGGCCCGGTGGCCTCGGCGCCGAACACGATGCCGTATCCGCCGGAGCCCTCCACCGGCTTGACCACCAGCTGGTCCAGGTTGGCCAGGACGTGTTCCCGCTCTTCGGGCAGCCAGCACCGGAACGTGTCCACGTTGGGCAGCAACGGTTTCTCGTTGAGGTAGTACTGCACGATCTCCGGCAGGTACGTGTACACGAGCTTGTCGTCGGCGACACCGTTGCCGACCGCGTTGGCGATCACGACGTTGCCCGCACGGGCGGCGTTCACCAGGCCCGCGACGCCGAGCACGGAGTCCGGCAGGAACTGCACCGGGTCGAGGAAGTCGTCGTCGATGCGCCGGTAGATCACGTCGACTTGGCGTTCGCCCTCGGTGGTGCGGATGTAGACGGTGTTGTCCCGGCAGAACAGGTCCCGTCCCTCGACAAGCTCGACGCCCATTTGCCGCGCCAGCAACGAATGCTCGAAGTACGCGGAGTTGTGCACACCTGGCGTGAGCACAACGACGTTGGGGTCCGCCACGTTCGGCGCGGCCGAGGCCCGGAGCGCCCGCAGCAGATGCCCCGCGTAGTCGCCCACGGCACGCACGCGATGTCGCGCGAACAGGTCAGGGAACACGCGCGCCATCGTGCGGCGGTTCTCCATGACATAGGACACCCCGGACGGGCACCGCAGATTGTCCTCAAGAACGCGGAACACGCCTTGCTCGTCTCTGACCAGGTCGACCCCGGCGACGTGGATGCGTACGCCGTTGGGCGGCGAGATCCCGGCGGCTTCACGGTGGAAATGCGCGCATGAGGTGATCAGCCTGCGCGGCAGCACACCGTCCCGGATGATCTGCGCGTCGCCGTAGATGTCCGCGAGGAACATCTCCAAGGCCCGTACGCGCTGCACGATGCCACGTTCCAACTTGGACCACTCGGACGCGGTAATGACGCGCGGGATGAGGTCCAGCGGGAACGGACGCTCCTGACCGGACAGCGAGAACGTGATGCCCTGGTCCACGAACGCGCGGCCCAGCGCCTCCGCCCGAGCGGCGAGATCGGAGACCTCGGAGGGGGCGAGCGAGTCGTAGAGGGTCCGGTACGCCGACCGGATCGTGGTCTCCTCGGCGAACATCTCGTCGTACGCGCCCGCGTGCGGGCGGCCCGGGTCGAGATAGCCGTCGAACAGCGCGCCTGGTGCGTGCCCATTGGTCGACGGGTCGGTCTTGGCCCGTGATGTGGTTGTGCGACGGCTCATGGTCGACATCTTCACCCAGCGAAACGCCATCGCGCACTACTCTGTCCGGCCAATCTCCCGCGCTGTTACTTTCCGGAAACCTCCGATGAACGTCACGAGACAGCGATCAAGGCGACCCCGGCGAGGACGACGAAGGCGCCCGCGAGCCGCTGAACGGGATTCGGCTCACGAAGGAAACGCCACGCGATCAGGCTGCCGAACACAATCGACAACTCCCGCGCGGGCGCGACCATGCTCACCGGAGCAATCCTCATCGCGTAAAGAACAGCGATGTAAGCAGCGGGAGACAAGACAGCGATGACGAGCACATCGCCTTTGTGCTCCCGCCACAAGGAACCTATGCGTCCACTGTTGCGAGCGGCGTAGGGCGCCAGAATCAAGCTCTGAATCACCGCACCCGTGCAGAAGTAGATCAACGGCGGCACGGTCTTGACGGACAAGGCATCCCACAACGTGTAGCTCGCGATGGTCAACCCCGTGAGCCCGCCGTAGAACAGACTCGGCCCAATCGACACACGCTTCTTGCCCAGCCCAACAACGAACACACCCGCCACAACCAACCCAGCACCCACAAGCGCCCAATGCCCCGGCCGCTCACCGAGAAACGCCACAGCCGCAACCACCGACAGCAACGGACCGCTCCCCCGCGCCACCGGATACACGACCGACATGTCGCCCGCCGCGTATCCCTTCTGCAACGCGAGCCCATACGCGACATGCAAAACCGCGCTAACACCGGACGCAAGCAGCCAGCTCCACTGTGGCCGCTCGCCGAGCAGAGCGATGACCGCGATCGGCAGGCAGATGACGGCCGATGCGCACTGGTAGAGCCACACGAACAGTGCGCCACCCGCCCCCGCGCGTTTCGCGGAGAAATTCCACCCCGCGTGCGCGATCGCGGCGAACAGGACAAGCCCCACAGCGACGAGATCCACGGTGTTCACCCTGGTACAAGCCACGGAGACATCGTTACCGGTTTTCCCAGGGGGTGGATTCGTCGGAGAAGGTGACGGGTTGTTACCCTGTCGGAAGTCGTGCCGTGTGGCATTCCGCCCTGGAGGAAACCCGCGCATTGTGCGGGGCCGACAAGTCGCGGTACGGCAATCCGGATAGCGATCCTGAGGAGCACAAGCGTGGCCAACATCAAGTCCCAGATCAAGCGCATCAAGACGAACGAAGCCGCTCGGCTGCGCAACAAGTCCGTGAAGTCCTCGGTGAAGACGGCGATCCGGAAGTTCCGCGAGGCCGCCGACGCCGGCGAGAAGGACAAGGCCGTCGAGCTGCTGCAGGTCGCCAGCCGCCAGCTGGACAAGGCCGCGGCCAAGGGCGTCATCCACGCCAACCAGGCCGCCAACCGCAAGTCGGCGATGGCCAAGCGCGCGAACAGCCTCTGACAAGCGCGTCAAAGGGGCCCGCACCAGCAGGGTGCGGGCCCTTTTGCATGCCCGCCTCCGCAGTCCGGTGGCACTGCGCGGCGTAGCCCTTCGAATATCCCGGCCTAGGCACTTCGGCCTCATCACATATCCCGGGCCCAGGCTTCCGGCCCATCGCATGTCGGCCTAGACGCTTCGGCCCCGTCCCATGTCCCCGTCCCAGGCACTTCGGCTCCATCGCACATCCGCAGCCAGGCACTTCGGTCCCATCACATGTCCCCGGCCAGGCACTTCCGCCTCATCACATGTCCCCAGCCAAGGCGTTTCCACCCAGTAGCCCTCGGCGACGGCGATGCGGGTTGCCCCGCACACCCCAACCCAACATCAATCTGTCCACAGGCGCCGCCAGTTTCCCGCCCGGACCTGCGATTTCTGTCAGACCCACCCAGTACTTTGGGTCATCGGGGGGTGCTCATTTCGGGCGCGGATTTGTGTCGGTGGGGTGGCGTAGTCTCGCCGGGCGAGATCTAGCTCGCCGTGGAATGTCTCTCAACGCGCGGCCCATGGCCCAGCGGCGCCATACCCGTCCGAGGAGGGCTCCGCTCAGCGGTCAGGCGCGGCGGTGAGCCCGGGCGATCTTGATGATCGCGTGTTCCAGGGCGTAGCCCGCGTCGGCCGCCGCGCCCTTCACGTCGGCGTTGAGCTGGGCGACGATCTGCATCGCGTCCGCTAGTCCCGCTGGGTGCCAGCCGCGGGTCTGTCCCATCGCTTTCCTGATCTTCCATGGCGGCATGCCCAGCTCACCGGCCATTTTGAACGGGTCGACCCGGCCAAGGGGCGCGACGCGCGCGACGGTACGGACCGCGTCGTAAAGCGCGTCGGCGACGAGCACGTGAGGGACACCGAGTTGCATCGCCCACCGGAGCGCTTCGAGAGCGCCGGGTAGGTCGCCGACGACCGCCTTCTCGGCGACGGCGAAGCCGTTCACCTCTGCGCGGCCGTTGTGGTAGCGGCGGACCGCGGTCTCGTCGACCTTGCCGTCGGTGTCGGCCACGAGCTGTGCGGCTGCCGAGGCGAGCTCGCGCAGGTCTGAACCGACCGTTTCGATCAGGGCGGCGACTGCGGCCGCGTCGGTTTTGCCTCCCGCCACGCGGATCTCGTGCCGGACGAATTCCTCGCGCTCCGCAGGCTTGGTCATCTTCGGGCACTCGACCACTTTGGCGCCCGCCTTCTTCAACGCCGCGGGCAACGCCTTCGCGACCTTGCTGCGTCCGCCGCCTGAATGCAGGACCACGAGCACGACGCCGTCGGCCGGGTTCTTGCCGTACGAGATGATCGCGTCGGAGATCTCCTGGGTCGCCTCGTGCGCCGCTTCCAGCACGACCACCCGCGCCTCAGCGAACAGTGACGGGCTGACCAGCTCGGTGAGCTGCGGGGTTGTGAGATCAGCCACCCGGACCCTGGTCAGGTCCGCGGTCGGGTCGGCCAGCCGGGCGGACTCCAGCGCCGCCCGGACCGCGCGGTCTACCAGTAGCTCTTCCTCGCCCACCACCAGTTGCAGCGGCTCGGGCGTCACGGCCGGGGCGTTCACACCCCGCATCCTGCCACGCCTCGCCCTCCCGGATGGTGGGCGCCTTGGGTGGCATTGAGTAACCGCCGTGCCGTAACGTGTCCCGCAGAAACGCCCACAACCGAATATTGCTCATCCAGAGGGGCAGAGGGATCGGCCCGAAGAAGCCCCGGCAACCATGCGTTCACCGTTCAGGTGTCGCACACGGTGCCAATTCCGACCGGCGGAAGCCGGAAAGATGAGGAGATACCTCGCGATGACGACCACAGTCGGTGCGCCCACTACCTTCGACCTCGGACCTGCCCAGGCACTGTCGTGCCGTGAGTGCGGTCACCAGATCCCGCTCGCCCCGGAATTCGCGTGCGCGGAGTGTTTCGGCCCGCTCGAAGTCAAATACTCGTTCGGCGAGATCCGGCGCGAGGACATCGAAGCGGGGCCCAAGAACATCTGGCGCTACCGCGACCTGCTGCCGGTTCCGTCCGATGTGGACACATACCCGAACACCGAGCCCGGGCTGACCAGGCTGGTGAAGGCGGACCGCCTCGCCGCCGCGCTCGGCGTGAAAAGCCTGTGGGTCAAGGACGACACCGGTAACCCCACACACTCCTTCAAAGACCGCGTCGTGGCCGTCGCATTGGCTGCCGCGCGTCAGCTCGGTTTCCGGGTGCTGGCCTGCCCGTCGACCGGCAACCTCGCCAACGCCACCGCCGCAGCGGCCGCACGGGCCGGCTGGGAATCGGTCGTGCTGATCCCGTCTTCCCTTGAGAAGGCGAAGATCCTCACCACTGCGGTGTACGACGGCGCGCTGATCGCCGTCGACGGCAACTACGACGACGTGAACCGCCTGGCCACCGAACTGGCTGCGGAGCACGAGGACTGGGCGTTCGTGAACGTCAACGTCCGGCCGTACTACGCCGAGGGATCCAAGACCCTGGCGTTCGAGATCGCCGAGCAGCTCGGCTGGCGGCTGCCGCAGCAGGTGGTCGTGCCGATCGCCTCCGGCGCGCAGTTGACCAAGGTGGACAAGGGTTTCCGCGAGCTCGGCACGCTCGGGCTGGTCGAAGAGACGCCGTACCGCGTCTTCGGCGCGCAGGCGACCGGATGCTCGCCGGTTTCCGCCGCGTACAAGGCAGGCCACGACGTGGTCCAGCCCGTGCGCCCGGACACCATCGCCCGCTCGCTCGCCATCGGCGCCCCCGCCGACGGCCCGTACGTGCTGGATGTCGTCAACCGCACCAACGGCGCGATCGAGGACGTCAGCGACGAGGAAGTCGTCGAGGGCATCCGGTTGCTGGCCCGCACCGAGGGCATCTTCACTGAGACCGCGGGCGGCGTGACCGTCGCGACGGCGAAGAAGCTGATCGAGACCGGCAAGCTCGACCCGGAGGCCGAAACGGTCCTGCTGATCACCGGCGACGGCCTGAAGACCCTGGACGCCATCGAGGCCAAGGTCGGCCCGCGCGCGACCGTGCCACCGTCGGCCGACGCGGTCCACCAAGCGCTCGGCTTCTGACGCCTACCGAGGCCTTCGCCGATCAGTCGGCGGAGGCCTCGAACATGCCGATGCCAAGCGCTGGCACATAAGGGTTCTCGCTGGGCTGCGCGACCGTGGAGAACACGATCAGCCGGCCGTTTTCCCTTACCGCAGTGGGTTTCCATACGCCGGCCTGATGCCAGTCAGTGCCGTCAATGGTGCTCACGATCTGGCGCGCGGTTTTCCAAGGCCCGTCAGGGTTTTCGCCTCGCGAGTGCCATAAGCCGTCGCCAGGCGTGAACTTCGAGTCGAGCGGGTGCCGGGAGGTGATCAGGTCGAATCCTTTCTCGCCGGCGATAACGTGGGCATCGAACTGGCCTGCTTCGGGCGTGCCGATTCGGCGCCACCCGCTGACGCCGTCCGGACTTTCGGCCAGGCCGGTCACGGGAAGCTCGCCGGTGGCGAGGCCTGCCGTGTAGCGCAGGAGCCAGCGCCCGTCGTGATGGAGGACGTTCGGTTCGAGAACCGTGCCACGTTCCCACGCCGCGCCAGCGGTGAACACCGGCTCCGGTCGACGGACCCAAGTGCTGTCCACCAACTGAAGAAAACCGATCTGGTACGGCCCGTACAGGCTGTCCCAACCCGACGAGCTCGCGTAGTAGATCCGCTCGACGACAGCGCCGCTGGCATCAAGCCCACGCACATAAGCCGGACAGTGGTAACCGGTGGCGTCCCACGCGTCTGGCGGCGGTGCGTCCGCCAACTCGACGGCCAAGCCCGGGTCATCCTGCGCGGTCGCGATCCGCCAACCACCGTCGGCTCTCGTCGACTCGGCGGTGAACAACTTGATCACGCGGTCGTGGCCGTATGTCCCGCCCAGCACCATGCACCAGCGACCACTGCGCCGGGTCACGCTCGGATCGGCGACTGTGTCCAGGTTCCGCAGGCCGGACAGGCCTTTCCGGGCCGTCCCACTGAAGAGGAGTTGCCGCGTCACCATGCCCCCTAATTCGACAGCCGAATATATTATCTACTAAGCTATACCACGATCGAACAAAGGAGTCGCGGTGGCAGATCCCGACCTGGTAGCCCGGTTACTGGCTGTCCAGCAGCAAGCCGCCGCGTTGGGCACGACCCTCGGCGACGTGATCGCCACTCGCCTCGGGATCGCCGGAACCGACTTGAAGTGCCTTTTCCTGCTCATCCAGCGCCCGCACACCCCGCGCGAGCTGGCGAAGGAACTACGGGTGTCGCCAAGCGCGATCACGTCCGTCGTCGACCGGCTCGAGAAGGCAGGCTTCGCCAACCGGGAACCATCGACGTCCGACCGGCGTCAGGTCGTTGTCACAGTCGTGCCCGAACGGGCGCAGTTGGCCACCGATCTCTATATGCCGCTATTCACCCGCATGTCCGAGGCCCTCACCCAGTACGACCGCGAACAACTCGCCACGCTGCACCACTTCGCCGAGCAATCGGTCACGGTGTTGCGGGCGGAGATCGAACGTCTCAGCCGGTGACGTGAAGCCAGGGCGCGGGGTCGCGCCCTGGCCGCGTCACTTCGGCGGCCCGCGCGCATCACCTCTGCGGACAACGGTCAAGTCACCAACCACAGCGACATCGCCGTCCTGGTCCGTGCGCAGCACCGTCGCTCCCCCGGCAATGAGCCGCCCGAGTGTGGTCGGGTTCGGGTGCCCGTACCGGTTCCCCGCACCCACACTGATCATCGCGACCCGCGGCCGGACAGCCTCGACGAACTCCGGGACGATGTACCGGCTGCCGTGGTGCGGGACCTTGAGGACGTCGGCGCTCAGGTCGACCCTGGCGTCCAGCAGGTCGGTCTGTGCGGCCAGTTCGACATCGCCGGTCAGCAGGACCCGTCCGCTGGTGGTCGTCGCCCGCAGCACCAAGGACCCATTGTTGATCTCTGTTCCGGTTGCCTCGCCTTCCTGCCGGGTGTCGGCGTAATGCGGGCCGAGCACCTCGATCGCCAAACCTGGCCAGTCCAGACGTTGTCCTACGGTCAGCCACACCACAGGCACCTGCGACCGTTCGGCCTCTGACCGCACTTGCCGCCACGCCCAACCCGGCAACCGCCCCGAACCGACGGCGACCGCGCCGATCGCGTGTTCACCCAGTACTGCCGACAGCCCACCGACATGGTCGGCATGCAAGTGCGTGAGGATCACCAACGGGATCCGTGACACTCCAAGCCTGTTCAAGCACGCGGCGACGGCACCCGGATCCGGGCCGGTGTCGACAAGCACAACCCGCCCCGGCTCGGCTGTCGCCAACACGATGGCGTCACCCTGACCAACGTCGCACGCGACCGACGACCAGCCGGACGGCGGCCAACCCGGCTCGATAACCCGGATCGGGACCAGCACGATCGCAAACCCGACGACCACGGCAATAGCGAGGACTCGCAAACGCTTGTGTCGCAACAACACGACACCCACGACCAAGACAACGGCCAGCAGCATCCCTCCCCACCATCCGGCGGGCCAGTCCATCGCCGCACCGGGGATCGCGGCGGCATGCCGCCCAACCTGGATCATCCAGTACAGCTCCGGCCCAGCGAGCCAGACGAAGAACTCGGCAAGCCAAGGAAACGGCGTAGCGACAAGCGCCGCCAGCAGCCCAAGGACGGTGGCCGGAGCCACCACCGGTGCCGCCAGCAGGTTGGCGCCGACAGCGACCAGACTGATCTGTCCACTCATCCCGGCGACGACCGGTGCCGTCGCCAAATGCGCAGCAGCCGGTACCGCCACAGCCTCCGCGAGCATCCGCGGCACGCCTCGGTCAGCCATCGACCGCGACCATCTCGTAGCAAGAAGAACCAACGCACCCGTGGCCAAGACGGACAACGCGAACCCGACACTCGTCGCCATCGTCGGGTCGTGCAGTACCAGCACAATGACCGACGTGGCCAACGCAGGCAACGCAGCCCGCTCGCGTCCAATCACCAATGCCAGCAACCCGACGCCGCCCATCACCGCGGCACGCAGCACGCTCGGCTCGGGCCCAGCGAGCACGACGAAGCCGACGAGTGTCAACCCTGCCCCAGCCGCGCAAAGCCTCGGTCCAAGCCGCATGAGCCGCAGCAACAGCAATGTCGCCACACCCACGATCGCCAGGTTCGCACCGCTCACAGCCAGCAGATGCGCCATCCCCGCCGCACGGAACTCCTCGACAACCCGTTGCGGCAGCATCGACGTATCGCCGACCACCAGAGCGGGCAACAACCCAGCCGACTCCGGCGACAGCACGCTTGCCGCGTTCCGCAACCCGGCCCGCATCGCTTCCGCGAGCCTTTGCCACACCGGTGCGGGTGTCACGTCGACGGGAGGTCCTCGCACCCGCAGCACGGCCACTGCCGGGTCACCGGGTGCAAGCGTTCCTTCCACGCGGGCTTGCTGGCCATGCAAGAGGTTCGACCACCCAGCCATGGGGACAAGGAGCACCACTGCCCCTGTCGACGGAACCGAGCGGCCGTCCACTCTGGCGTCCTGAACATCGGCGGACACCGAAGCCAACCGCGCACCGGCCTGTTGCCCACCAAAACCCGCGGAAAAGATGGGTCGCGGACGGTCCGACAGGACAACGGTCAGCTGCGCCGCTTCTCCGCGTGCCGCGTAGGCGCGGAGCGGATCTTGCTCCCACGCCCTGAGCCGCAAAGACGTTGGCACGACGGAGAAAACCCCGCACACCAACAACGACCAGCCCATCCCGCGCCGCAGCCATCGACCACGCACGTCACCCCGGAGGCCCAAGGAAGGCCAACGCTTCCGAAGGACGAGGATGCCCGCAGCACCGCCGACTACGCCGATTGCGACCGTGCACCACCAACTGATGAGCAGACCGAGCAAGGCCGCGAGCCACACCGCAAGGGCAGCAGGAATCAGGCGCCAGTCACGTAGCTGCAGCGGGTCAAGCACACTGCGGTTCATCAAGGCATTCACCTCCTTCCAAGGCGCGCCCCGGGGGTCGATGCTCTTCTGGCGTCAGAGGTCCAGCCAGGGCTGCGCTGCGGGTAAGCGCACCGATATGGGCAGTTACGTCGAGTGGGCTGTACGGCGGGATCCGCACACGGAACATCCAGGTAATACCGAGCAGGCAGGGCACCAGGGATCCAGGCCCATAAAACAGATTTGCCTGTACGACCAGGGGCGGCGAAGCTGCGATGTCAGCACATATCAAGGCCCACTTGGTTTTCCTTCCCAGTGCATCAGTGCTTCGTCAACGGCGGCTGCCGCTGGATCCAGGCGCCACAAAGGACATAACCACCCCACTCAACCATGCGGCCAACGACCGCAAAGCTTCATGTCAGCACACATGAAGGCCCACGCGATTCTCCTTCCCTGCGCAACAAGCGCTCCATCAACGACGGGCGCCGCTGAACCTAGTCTGATCGGTCAACGCCCTGGCGCACACCTCCCTCTCGATTGCTTCACCCAGCGAGGTCATTCCTTTCGCCCGTGTGGCATGAATTGAGGACACACGACATCGGCAATACGTGCACCACAGGGACAGATCTAACAGACCTCAACTACGGACAGGGACCGCGAAGGTTCGAAGGCGACACATCAAGGCCTACTTGGTTCTCTTTCCTAGCACAAGAAGCACCCCATCAACGATGGGTGCCGCTGCACCCAGGCGGATCTGTCATGGACCGCGAAGCTGCGATGACAGCGCACATAACTTTCCTTCCTAGCGCAACAAGCGCTCCCTCAACGACCGGTGCCGACGAGCCCTGGACGGATCCGTCATGCAACCAGACCAACACGGGACATGCCCGGCACAATCAGCGCGGAGTCTGGCGCGCCTCGGCCCTCGATGGCCTCGCCCAGCGAAGGCACGCCTTCCACGCGTGTGACACGAGTTGAGTAGACACAGGCACCGGCGACCTTGCACCACACAGGACAGACCCAATTCACCTCAACTATGCGGCCAGGACGGTGGATCTGCGGGATCCGCAGATAAGAGGCTCATTGGTTCTCCTTCCTCAGCGCAACCGGCGCTCCATCACCGACCGACGCCGTCGCATCCCCAGGCAGCATGTCATGGCATCCACGAACCAGATCAACACATCCCCCGGCACGGTCAGCGCGAAGTCCGGACGCGCACCTTGTCTCCTGGTGTGTCTGTCTGTCCGCGACGACACGCCCTTCAAAACGGGCAAGGGTTGAGCACGCATGCGACACACCGGTGGCTTGTCTGCAAAGGACAGGGACAACGCCACCCACCGAAACTCAAGGCATCGGAGAGGAAACGACAACTCGTCCGCCACGCCAGGCGGAACGGGGTCCGGCCACCCGTCCAGGACGTACACCCTGGCATTCGGGACTGTTTCAAGATCGGTGTTTCTGGCCTGACACGCCGGGAGTGATCTCGGCGGGATTGGGCACGATGTGTGATGACACTGGATGTTGTGAGTCCACGAGCCACAGGCAGGAAGAAGGCCGCGAAGCCGCGGTCGGCGCAGGAAGAGCTGGCGGCCCGGTTGGTCGCGCAGGCGCAGGAGCAGGGGTTGGCGTTGACCGGCCCGGACGGTCTGCTCAAGCAGTTGACCAAGACGGTGCTGGAAGCCGCGCTGAACGCGGAGATGACCGAGCATCTCGGCCACGAAAAGCACCAGGCTGAGCCCGGCCGGGCGGGTTCGAACGTGCGTAACGGTACCCGGTCGAAAACGGTGGTGTCCGATGCGGTGGGTGAGGTGCAGGTCGCGGTGCCGCGGGATCGGGACTCGAGTTTCGAGCCGGTGATCGTCCGCAAGCGGCAGCGCAGGTTGGGCAGTGTGGACGAGGTCGTGTTGTCGTTGTATGCCAAGGGATTGACGACCGGGGAGATCTCGGCGCATTTCGCCGAGATTTACGGTGCGTCGGTGTCGAAAGAGACGGTGTCGCGGATTACCGATCAGGTCATCGCGGAGATGAGCGAGTGGCAGTCGCGGCCGTTGGATGCGGTGTACGCGGCGGTGTTCATCGATGCGGTGCATGTGAAGATCCGGGATGGTCAGGTAGCCAACCGGCCGATCTACGCGGCGATCGGGGTGACGTTGGAGGGTCGTCGG
>NZ_FWXV01000012.1 GCF_900176515.1 Kibdelosporangium aridum | reverse complement strand
CGAGGTCGTGCCGCAACTGCGCGCCACGACCTACGGCAGCGTGGAGCATCGGACCCTGGTCGACGCGATGGGCGAGGGGCTGCGACACCACTACGCGCACAACCGTCATCACCCAGAGCACTTTGCCGACGGGATCAACGGCATGACCCTGGTCGACCTGCTTGAGATGCTGGCGGACTGGAAGGCGGCCACCGAACGCACGTCGCATGGTGACCTCGCGGACAGCCTGACGATCAACCGCGAACGGTTCGGTATCGCACCACAGCTGATGGACATCCTGGCGAACACCGCTCGCCACTTCGGGTGGCTGGACGCGGAGCCAGACCGAAACGCAATGCCATGACACGGCGTCGCCGCCGAGATCGACGGTAGCCACATCATCAACGAGACGTCCCCTCTCATGTCGCTGATGGAGCGTGCCGGTTGATCAGGCCGATGTCCGCACATGCCGATGAGGATGTCGAATCGCGGCACTGGCGCCCGCTGCCCCGCAGATCAATCGAACAGGCCAGGTCCTGCGCCGGAGAGGTTCGGGGCTGACCGGCATGGGGCTGTGCTGATAGCGGTCATCCGCGGGGCGGACGTCGCCGGGCTGAATGCGTGAGTCGGCCAGCCAGTGCCATGACGAGGTCGCGCAGCTCGTCCGGTCGCTCGATGACGAATGGCAGGTCCAGTGACGCGAGTACGGCGGGCAGCCAGTCGAGCCGTTCCGTGCGCAGTTCGACACGGGACCAGCACGTGGTCTCCGCGTCCGCGCTACTCGTGGGCGGCGACTCTGCCACGATCGCGACGCTGGCGGGAAGCCGGGTGCGGATCTGCTGGGTCGTCCCCTGGACCCACAGGGACACCTCATGCCGGTATGGAGCCGTGGCGAGCCGTGACAGGACGCGCTGCGCCGGATCGAGTCCGGCGGGCGGCTCGAAAGAGCCGGGCAGGGTTCTCGCACCGGCGATGCGATCCAGCCGGAACGTCCGGTCCTCGCCGATTGCGGGATCGGCACCCGTCACGTACCACCTGCCTGAGTGGGCGACGAGCCCGTACGGGTGGAACGTGCGTTCGCTGCGCCGGCCGTCGGCGGCGGTGTACCGGATCGAGACCGGCCGGTGATGGCTCACCGCGTCGGCGATCGTGAGCAGGACGACGGTCTGGGGGGAGGTTGACTCGCCGGGCGGAGCGGTGAAGGCGAGGGAGCCGAGCACGGCGTCGAGTCTGCGGCCGAGCCGCTCGGGTAGCACTCGCCGGATCTTGGCCGCCGCAGTCTCGCTCGCCGTGCCCGTGGCCGTCATCAAGCCGACACGCTGACCCGCGACCAGCCCGAGCAGCACGGCGAGGGCTTCATCGTCGCTCAGCATGAGCGGAGGCATGCGGTAACCGGAGGCGAGCCGGTAGCCGCCGTAACGGCCGCGCACCGACTCGACGGGCACGTCGAGGTCAATGAGGTGGTCGACATAGCGCCGCACCGTGCGCTCGTCGACGTCGAGCCGGTCGGCGAGTTCGGCCACGGTCCGGATACCGCCCGACTGCAGCAGTTCCAGCAGGGTGAGCACGCGAGCAACAGGTCGGGACACGCCCAAAAGTCTCCCCTGGATACCGGGCGGATTCTGTCCGGTATCCGTCTTAGCGTGCGGTCACAAGCCTTCGACGACCAGGAGACAACCCATGGACTTCGTCTCGATCCGCATCATCACCGGCGACGTCGCCCGCCTCGTGGACTTCTACGAGCGCGTCACCGCCGTGCGGGCGAGCTGGGCCAACGAGGACTTCGCTGAGCTCAGGACCACCTCGGCCACCCTCGCGATCGCCAGTACCCGCACCGTCCCTCTGTTCGCGCCTGGCTCCGCACACCCGGCCGACAACCGCAGCGTCATCCTCGAGTTCCTCGTCGACGACGTGGATAGCGTGCACCAGAACCTGACCGGCTTCGTCGAGGACTTCGTCAACGAACCCACCACGATGCCCTGGGGCAACCGCTCGCTGCTGTTTCGCGACCCTGACGGCAACCTCGTCAACGTCTTCACCCCCGTCATGGTGTCGGCGGAGTAGTTCGCGATGCCAGCGCAGGATCGCGTACAACATCGCCTGGGTGTTCAGCGCGATCTTGATCGACTGTTCGTTGACCAAGCCGACGGACCGCGATGGCGATCGCGATCATGAGGAGCAGCGAGTTCATGTGACCGTGCTTCATGAAGCGGCTTGACGGACAGGAAGCCTACTGTCCGCAGGGCCATTGTGGACACTCCCATGGCCGCGGATGTGTCCGGTCACGTCCACAGTGTTTCGTCATCCCCCAGCTGGCGGGGTGTTACCAGGTCACCTGGCTGGAAGGTCCAGCTGGTTCGCCGGTGCCGTGGGACGTGCGGCGTGGCTGATGCTCGTGGAGCCGGTCCGCGGCGGCGTTTCGCCTGCCCGGATCGTGATTTCAGCCACGAACAGAGAAGACGGAGTTGTTTTACCGTGCGCACCCCGATTGACCGCGCGACCTGGCGAACGCTTCTGGGGTACGCCAGACCGCAGCGGCGCACCATCCTTTTTGGAGGGACACTTGTCCTGCTGAGCGGCCTTGCCGCCGCCGCGCAGCCGCTTGCGGCCAAGGCGCTGGTGGACCGGCTGGGCTCAGGTGACGGGATCGCCGGTCTGCTGGCGTTGCTGGTCGGCCTGGCGCTGGCCGGTGCCGCGATCGCGATGGTCGGTGACTTCCTGCTCGAACGTGCCGCCGAGTCGGTCGTGTTGGTCGCCAGGAAACGGCTGGCCAGGCGGCTGCTCTCGGTGCGCGTGCCCGCGGTGCAACGCGCCGAGCCAGGGGACCTGCTGTCCCGGTTCACCGGTGACACGACGTTGTTGCGCGAGGTGTGCACGCACGCGCTCGTCGCGCTGGTCACCGGCTCGGTGACGACCGTGGTGATGGTTGTGATGATGGGTGTGATGGACGTTGTCCTGCTGGGAATCACCCTGGCCGTTCTCCTGGTGGTGGGCCTGCTCGCTCTGGCTGGGATGCCGATGATCGAGAAGGCGTCTCACGCCGCCCAGAGCGCCGTGGGTGAGACGGCTGCGCGGCTTGAGCGCGTGCTCGGCGCCTTCCGCACGGTGAAGGCGGCCGGCGCCGAAGCGAGGGAGATCGCGGCGGTCGAGCGCAGCACCGAGAACGCGTGGCGTGCCGGTGTCCGTTCGGCGTGGTGGGAATCGCTGGTGCACGGCTCCAATGGCCTCGCGGTCCAGGCGTCGTTCCTCGCCGTGCTCGGCATCGGTGGCGCGCGGGTCGCGACCGGTGCGATCCCGCTGTCCACTTTGGTGGCTTTCCTGTTGTTCCTGTTCTACCTGCACGAGCCGATCGGGCAGTTGCTGCACGCCGGCAGCAGGCTGCAGGTCGGGCTCGCCGCGGTGCGCAGGCTGGGCGAGGTCGACCAGATGCCGGCCGAGCCGGTCAGCACCGGTGGCACCGAGGTCGCGGGGCAGGGCGCAGCTCGCCTGGCCTTCGAGAACGTCCGGTTCCGCTACGGCCCCGACCTGCCGGAGGTCCTGCGTGGCGTGAGTGTCGACGTTCCCGCGTTGGGCATGACCGCCTTCGTCGGCCCTTCCGGTGCGGGGAAGTCCACGCTGTTCGCACTGATCGAGAGGTTCCACGAGCCGGACTCCGGCCGCATCCGGCTGGACGGCCGCGACCTGGCGGACTGGGATCTGGCTGGCCTGCGTGCGGGCATCGGCTACGTCGAACAGGACGCGCCCCTGCTGTCCGGGTCGTTGCGCGAGAACCTCGTCTACGGCCGCCCGGAGGCGACTGAAGAGGAGATTCGCGACGTGGTGGCGCAGACGCGGCTTGACTCGCTCGTCGAGCGGCTGCCCGACGGGCTGGACACAGCGGTCGGGCATCGCGGCAACTTCCTGTCCGGCGGTGAGCGGCAACGGATCGCGCTTGCTCGTGCGCTGATCAGCCGTCCGCGGTTGCTGCTGCTGGACGAGATCACCTCACAGCTGGACGCCGCGAACGAGATGGCGATCAGGGACGTGGTCGCGACCGCGGCGAAGACGATGACGGTGCTCGTGGTGGCACATCGGCTGTCGACGGTGACGCAAGCGGACCGGATCGTGGTGCTGGACAACGGAACCGTGCGGGCCGCCGGCTCTCATGACGAGCTGGTCCAGAGGGATCCGTTGTATGCCGAGTTCTCCGAGCACTTTTAGCCGCGATCATCGGTGTGCGATGCCGGCTGCCGTGATCGGCAGCCGCAGCCGCAGCTGGAAGCCACCGTCGGGCATGGGTCCGGTGTGGAGCTTTCCACCGAGAAGTGCGGCCCGTTCATGCAGCCCGACGAGTCCGTGCTGTGCGCTGGGCAGGGCGAGGTTCGGCCGGGTGGGCCGGGTGTTGGTGACGGTGACGGTCAGGTCGGTGTCGTCGTGGCTGATCTCGACGGTGGCGCTGGCGCCGGGAGCGTGCTTGCGCACGTTGGTCAGCGCTTCCTGGATGGTGCGGTAGATGGCCCGCTGCGCGGGTGGTTCGAGTCCTTCGGGCGCGGTGCCGACCAACTGGGCGTCGATCGCGCTGTTGCCGATGAGGCGTTCGAGATCGGTCAGCGTGGGCTGCGGGGTCAGCTCGGTCGCCGGGGTGCCCGAGGCGCGCAGCAGGTTCACCATGTGCCGCAGCTCGTCGAGCGTGTTCACCGACAGCTGCCGTACGTTCCCGGCCGCCTGCTTGGCGTCGGGGTCCGTGGTGCTGACCATGAGCGCACTCGCCTGCACCGCGATCAGGCTCACCTGGTGAGAGACGACGTCGTGCATTTCGCGAGCGAGCTGGTTGCGTTCGCGGGCCAGGATCGCCTCGGCGTCGAGCCGCCGCTCGTGTTCCCGTGCTTCCTTGACCTCTTCCAGCCGCAGGGCCAGCTCGCGCTGGGACAGCAGGAACTGGCCGAGGAGGATCGGCGCGAGCGCGGTCATCGTGGAGTAGATGACGCCGAGCAGTGTGTGGAAATCCCAGATCGACGGAGCGAACTCCGACATCGGGAAGACGAGGCCGGCCGAGGCGAGAAGCCCGCACCCCGTAAGGAGCCACGAGTCGCGATAGCGGCTGGAGACCACGTAGAGGGCGACGATCACCGGAACGATCGTGCCGGGGAACAGCACCGCCGGCAGGGTCGCGAGGAAGGCCGGCAGCGGCCAGCGTTCGCGCACCAGGAGGGCGAGCACGGCGATCGCGATCGGGACGATCCCGTGCGGGTCCTCCTCGGCGACCGTGGTCAGCACTCCCTCGGCCACGGCGACCGCGAGCACCACGGCGCCGACGAACCGGTTGGACGGGCGGGGGCTCATAGCGGCTCCCCGCTGCCGTCGAGCAGGCCGGCTCGCTGTGCCACCAGGGCCGCCTGCACCCTGCTGCCCACGCGGAGCTTGGTGAGGATGGCGCTGACGTGGTCCTTCACCGTGCCGACGCTGACGTGGATCCGTGTGGCGATGTCGGCGTTGGACAGCCCCTCGGCGATCAGCACGAGCACCATGCGTTCGCGTTCGGTCAGCAACTCGACCTGCTCGGAGGCCGCCGAGCCCGCGCCGGAACCGAGGTAGCCGTCGACGACCGTGCGGGTGACCTTGGGGGAGAGCACGACACCGCCGCTGACCAGCGTGCGCACCATTTGGGCGAGCTGCTCGGGCCCGGTGTCCTTGAGGATGAACCCGGCCGCGGCCGACCGTAGCGCCATGGCGATGTACTCGTCGGAGTCGAACGTCGTCAGCATTGCCACGACCGGCGGCGGCTTGAGACCCTGCAGCTGACGCAGGATGGTCAGGCCGTCCACGTCCGGCATCCGGATGTCCAGCAGCACGAGGTCGGGCTTGAGCAGACTGATCTCGCGCACCGCTTGCGCGCCGGTGGGAGTCGCGACGACCTCTATGTCTCCGGCCGCCTGGAGGATGAGGCGGAAACCGGTCCGCACGAGCTCCTCGTCGTCCACGACGACCACCCGGATCATGCCACGCTCCTTTGTGGATCCTGCACGCGTTCAGTCTCACCGAGACCGGCGCGGACTCGCCATCCGGAAACCGGCGGGCCGGGCCGGCCGACCGGCAGGTTCTCCACCAGCCGGTCGGCCGCGTCTCAGCGGATGTGCTTCGCCGGTTTGGTGGCGAGGTTGAGCAGGTACTCCAGCGGTCCCTTGCGGAAGAAGCGAGACCAGATCCAGGCGAACACCATGGCGCCGAAGATGAACACGAGCACCGGCATCCAGGACGACTGGGACTCGGACCCGACGGACACGCCGATCCCGGAGGCTCCGGAGGCCCCGGACATCTGGGACGACAGCAGGAAGTGGCCGACGTAGGCGGTCAGCGACATGGTGCCCACGGCGATCATCGGTGCGGCCAGGCGGCGCAGCAGCGGCAGGCGGTCGACTGCCACCATCGCGAGCACGATCACGGTGATCGCGACTCCGACGCAGCCGATGATGTCGAACGGCATTCCGCTGTGCGGCCCTGAGGTCAGCAACGACCAGGCCGAGCCGGGGGCGTTGGACGGCATCATGTCACCGGCGGCGCCGAAGTCCTTCGGTCCCGAGCCCATGCCCGAGCCGGGTCCCCTGGCGCTCTGCATCTCCGCGGCTTCCCGGACGCCGTCGATCAGCTGGGCCAGCAGCCAGGAGGTGCCGTAGGCGAACACGGCGAGGGCGGGACCCAACACGGCCAGCCGCCGCCGCACGGCGCCGGAGGACACGTCCAGCCGGCCCAGGGCCATGCCGGCGATGATGAACGCCATCCAGGGGATCGCGGGGTAGAAGCCGGTGAGCAGGAGGTCCAGCAGTCCCGCGCCGCCGAGTTGGGCGAGTGGGTCGTAGGCCTTGATGGCAGCCCTGGCCGGCTCGGTGATCAGGGACTTGAGGCCGAAGGCCAGCGGCGGCCCGACGACGGCGATCCCGGCCGCGATGATCGCGAGTGTCTTGGCGTTCAGTCGCAGCAGTGGCATTGCCAGCAGGAAGAAGAGCCCGTAGGAGGCGAGGATCACCACATCCCCGTAAAACGTGATCATCACGGTGCCCAGGACGAGCAGGATCACGGCCCGGATCGCGATCCGGGCCTTCGCCTGTCGTCCGGCCACACCGGTCTTCGGCTCAAGGCGGCCGGCGATCAGCATCAGCGAGAACCCGGCGAGCGTGGCGAACAGGGCCGACGAACGGCCTTCCGCCAGGTGCCGCACCCAGGCGCCGACGCCGCTCGCGTTGGCCGCCGAGGGGCCGAGGTGCACGACGTACATGCCGAACACGGCCAGTGCGCGGGCCAGATCCACGCCGACCAGACGCCCCATCGAGGGAGCCGGCGTCTGGGACTGGGAAGGCGATGTCTCCTGCGCAGTCGAGGTGTCCTGCGGTGGTGGCATCTTTGTCATGTAGAGACTGTCTCGGTGCGGTCGGGTGGCGGGCCATCCGTCAGGTTGGGGTGCCGACACCGCCGACCGGCCGGACCTACCCAGCCGGCCGGCTCGGTCCACTGTGGTTGGTCACGGGCGGCCGATCATCCTCGCGGCGAGGCGGAGGCCTTGGCGCACAGTGACGTGGGGCAGGTAGGCGCGGCTGACCGCGTTGGCGATGCGGGGCAGCGCGGCGGCGTCCGGGTAGGCCATGTACATCGGCCGGTAGGTCGGCTGGAACTTCGCCTTGAACGCGAACAGCGAGCGGAATCCGTAGACCGGTTCCATGACCTGTCCTGTGATGTCCAGCACCCGCTGCAGCAGACGGGGACGTTCACCCCGGTCCAACCGGGCGAGCGGTGCGCCGGACAGGCTCAGGAACCGCGCTCCCTCGTTCTTCAGCTCCAGTGCGGCCGAGGCGATCAGGAACTCCATCGCGCCGCGGAAACCGTTGGCACGGCGGCGCATGAAGTCGAGCGTGTACCCGCGGACCTCGCCGTCGGCGTACACCGGCAGCCAGCTCGTGATGCCGTGCACGGTGCGGTCGGCGTCGATCGCGAGCAGGCACCGCACACCGTCGCCGGTGAGCTCCTCGAGGCCGCCGAGCGTGAAGCCCATCTCCGGCAAACCCTTGTCCGCCACCCACTCCGCCGAGATCCACCGAACCTGGTCGGTGATCGCGAACGGCGCGTCGGCGTAGGCGCACCACTCGGCGGTGATGCCTTGCTTGGCCGCCTTGTTCAGCGCGGTGCGCACGTCCTGCCACTTCTTGCCGGTGAAGGCCAGTGTGTCGAGGTCGATCACGGTGTCCTCGGCGACCTGCACCGCCGGCCAACCGAGCGGGGCGACCTCGTCCCTGGTCTCGGCGCTGATGCTGTACAGGCACGGCGTCCAGCCGTTTTCCGAGCAGAACTCGGCAAATCCGCGCACGGCGTCTATCCGCGCGGGCCCGACCGG
Source organism: Kibdelosporangium aridum (assembly GCF_900176515.1). Classification (GTDB taxonomy): domain Bacteria; phylum Actinomycetota; class Actinomycetes; order Mycobacteriales; family Pseudonocardiaceae; genus Kibdelosporangium; species Kibdelosporangium aridum. Next base: position 477,933 of record NZ_FWXV01000012.1, on the reverse strand, counting down.
GTCGCCGACGGTCAGCGCGATCGTGGCCACGACCCGGTACGCGATCACTGTCTCGCCGTCCGGAGTGAACCAGTACTGGTTGCCGCGCCACGTGGTCATGTACGACAACGACGGACCGCCGTGCCACCGCATGAGTTCGCGGGCGCGGGCCGCTTCTTTCTCCGACGACGACGGCCACGCTCGCCACGATGCCATCAGCAAACCCGCCAGCACGATCAGCCAGAACACCACGCCGCTGTACTCGAACAGCAGCGTGCCGGCGAACCCGTTTGCCTTGAACTGCAACGGAACCAGCCCGAGGTAGCCCGGCGGCAGGAACCGCGTCGGCAGGTCGGCGAGCAGCTGGAGAAAACCCGGCTGCGGTGTGAGCTGGTCGCGCACCAGGTAGCCGCCGAACACGTACAGCGCGGACAGCAGGCCGATGCTGCCGAGGGTGAACCGCCAGAACGTCCGGATCGCGTGCCGCGGAAGCCGCACGGTGAAGTGCTTGCGCGTCAACAGCAGCACGGCGGTGATGGCGAGCGGCGCCAGGATCGGCACGCCGTAGGAGAAACCGACCTCCAGGTCACCGACATCCGGGAACCGCGCGGCCTCCGCGACGTACCACCCGGTGATCGCCGCGTACGCCAGGCTGCAGCCCAGCGCCGACCACCACGCGAAACGCCGCCCGCGCCGCAGCCCTTCTGCCAGCACCAGCAGCAGCAACGCCGGCAGCAGTGACATCACCAGCGCCGGGAACCGGCCGTAGGACAGCTGGATCAACATCGTGCGGCATTGCTCGACCGCATCCGAGGCACAAGCCAGGTCCACGTCCGACTGTGCTGGCTGGGCGACGGCCACCACGTCGGAGAACCACGACAGCGGGCCGTTCGGGAACGGCGACATCATCGCCACCACCGGTCCGAGCGCCGACGCCGCCACCAGAAGCCCGACGAGAACCCGCGTCTCCGCCAGTGTCCGGGGCGTGCGGGCGGTGTCCTTGTGGAGGAACAACAGGCCGATCAGCAGTCCGGCCACGCCACCGGTCAGCCTCAGCAGGTCCTCCAGCCACCCGGAGTACAAGGTGAGCACCAGCAGCGACAGTGCTGTCAGGAGCCGGACGCGGCGCCGCCACAACACCGGCATGCGGAACGTGCACGCCAGTGCGAGTCCCACCCCGCCGATCGACGGGCCGGCCGCGACCTCGCCCGTGAGCGACTCCAGCCAGGACCACTGCAGGGTGCTGCCGAGCTGCACCACCCCCAGTCCCAGGAACACCCCGATCACGTGGGAGGCGAGGAAGATCGCCGCGGTGCGCAGGGCGCCGAGCTCACGTTCGGTCAGCGTGCCGAAGACGAGCAGCAGCGCAGTGGTTACCACGTAACCCGTGAGATCCATGGCCCACAGCGCAGAGGAGAGTGCCGTCCACAACGGACTGCCGGTGCCGAAGCCGATCCGCGCGAGCAGCTCGTCGTTCGGGCCGCCCAGCGCGCCAGTCAGCGCGCCGATGGACCAGAACGCGATGAGGAAGACACAAGTCAGCGGAGCGGTCCGCAGCAGCCTGCCGATCAGCCTCGTGATCCGGTCCAGTTGTGTGCTCATGTCTCTCGTTTCCTGGTGGTCACCGCAGTCATCTGCACAGCGGGCATCTGCTCAGGGGTCATCTGCTCAGGCCCGTTCGTGCGGCGAGCCAAGGCAAGGAGTCGTAGAGGCCCGGTCGCCACACGTTCCAGTCGTGCCCGCCCGGCAGTTCCTTCCACAGCACGTCCATACCGGCCTTGCGACAGGCCTCGAACACCTCGGCGTCCTCCTGGCGGTAGAGCACGTCGTCACGTCCCGCGACGATCACACCCGCTGTCTGCGGGAACCGTTCGCGGGCAAGGACGTCCATCGGATTGACGCGCACGAACGCCGCCTCGTCACCACCGAACGCGGCCTTGACCGTCTCGGCACGGGAACCGAGCGAAGGCTCGCGCTGTCCGGCGATGTCGATGAAGTTCCCGTACACGTCCGGCGCGCGCACCGCGAGCTGTACAGCGCACGTGCCTCCCTGGGAGAAACCCGCGATGGTCCAAGCCTCGCGGCGCTCGTCGACCGTCAGCCGCTGCTTGATCCACTCGGGCACCTCGCGGGCCAGATACGTCTCCGACCGCCCCAGCTTCGAGTCCAGGCACAGCGGGTTCGCCATCGTTGCGCCGAGCTGGTCGGCCACAACCACAATCGGTGCCAGCCCGTCATGCTCGCGCGCGAACGCGTCCAGGCGCTCGGTGAGCCGGCCCGCGTCGAACCAGTCGCGCGGCGAACCGGGCTGGCCCGGCAGCAACACCACGACCGGCAACCGCGGGCGAGGCGTCGCCGCATATGCGGGCGGCAGGTAGATCCACGCCGGACGTGCCTTGAACGCACCGGGAATCGGCGCCTCCGACACCGTTCCCCGCTTGGGCAGGTCCGCGGGCTTCTGCCAGACGTCGGCGAGCTTGCCGCCCGCAGGCACCTCGACCACGCTCGACGCCGGCTTCGCGGCCACGTCGAGGTCGACCCGGTTGTTCGTGAACAGCTCGAGCACCGCGCGCGGCGTGGGGTAGAAACCGAAGTACGCGTTCGCCGCCGTCACCGCACTTGCCGTCACGACCAGCACCAGCACCACGCTCAGCACCCGCGAATACCACCGCCCTGCTCGCAGTCGCGCGATCGCCAGGCACACCGCGAGCAGCGCCGCGCCCGCCCACACCGCCAGGATCGTGGGAAGCGGCTCCGGCCACGGCTTCCACACGTGGTCGACCACGAGCTTCAGCCCGGCTGTCACAGCGGCGCACGCCAGCACCACGGCCGGGACGATCCGGGTCCACCACGTCCGGTTCTTCCGGATTGCCAGAGCGACCAGCGCGAGCACACCGGCGACGGTTGCGATGACGGGGGTCGGCCCATTGATCAGCGACAAGTTCAATGGGCTGAACATCCGTTCCTCGCCAAGTCCTCGGTATCGCTCTGGGGGAGCAAGTCCTCAGTGGACATCACCCCACGGTTGGAAGTGGTCTGCTGCCACAGCGGAAAGGTGCGTGACAGGAGTCCCGGGACGACGCCTGTCACGCAGGTTTCGTTGTGAGGCCGGGTCATCCCTCGTCGTCGCCGAAGAACTCCTCGGCCATACTGCCGAGAGCCATGCCGCCGAGCACGCCGCCGGCGGCACCGGCCGCACCGGCGGCGAGCATGCCGCCCATGCCCGGCCTGCGCCGTTGACCTTGCTGGTTGTGGTCGTCGTGGTCGTAGCCGCGGCCACCGTAGCCCGGCTGTCCGCCGAAGCCCGGCTGTCCGCCGAAGGCGGGGTTGCGGCCGGTCTGGCCGCCGAACGCCGGGTTGTGAGCCCCGCTGAACGCGGGGTTCGTCTGGCCGCGCTGGGCGACCTCTGTGAGCCAGTCGCTGATGGCTGCGGCCCAGTTGGTGGCCTGCGCCTCCTGGTGGGACAGCCGGAGATGGCCGGAGGTGTCGCCACCCGACGAGAACCCGCCGCGGCGCCTGTCGGCATCGAGGATCACTTGCAACTCGTGGGCGTTGGCCACGAAGGTCAGCTCGACCTGGTTCACCATGCCCGCGAACTGGGCCGGCGGGAAGAACTCGAGCTCCTGGTAGAAGCCGAACTCGTGCGGCACACCGGGCAGGCTCCCGGCCTCGACGCCGGCGCTGCGGAACGAGAACCCCAGCTGCCCGAACGCGTCCAGCACCTTGTCCTGCGAGGGCAGCGGACCGACCAGGACCGGGTCGAGGTCGCCCTTGTCGGGTGCGCCCGCGACGAGCAGTTCGGTGCGCACACCCACGCCCAACCCCGGCAGGGCCGCACCGCCGACCGCGGTGATCGGCGTCTCCCACGGCACCGGCAGCTGGAACGGGATCGAGACCAGCTGACCCGCCGGCACCCGCAGCCCCTGCTGCACGACCATCCGGAAGAACTCCGTGTCGCCACCGTGGTGCTCGTCATCGCCGCCGAAGCCGCCTCGCTCGGCCTCGACCTGGGTGACGAGGGACAGCACGATCTGGCTGATCTCGGCGTCCGAGCTGCCGCCCTGGATGCGGACCTGCCCGGTGATCGGCTGGCCGGGCACGGCGTGCGGCGAGTCCAGCACGGTGTCGACGGACGGGCCGCCGATGCCGAAGGCGCTCAGCATTCGACTGAACATCAGAAGGTCTCCTCTTTGGACGGTTGAATCAAGTCTGGTGCGGCGTTGTGCACATCCCGGCGAACCGCGGGCGTCCGATCCGTGTGCTCAACGAGTGCCGTGTTCCAGCATTGTGGATTCTTCGCGTTGATCTCAGCTGCCGGGCGTCCGGAACAACCGGCCACCCGGCTGGACTCACCCCCGCCAATCGGCCGAGCCCCGTGCCCGATCCGTCTTCTGTGGTGTCCACTGTGGCGGCTGTGCCGATCGGCACCAGAAGACCGGCGCACAGTGCGGTGACAAGCAAGCAGTCCTATGCCAGCATCAGGTCAACACGGACGCAGGACACTTCTGCAGGTTGCGCGGTAGGCGTCGTCGAGGGGCGGGGCGACGCCCACCGCGCGGGCTCGGGTGCGGTCAGAGGTGCCTGCGGACGTACATCCGGGCCGCCAGGCTGACTCCACCGGCGGCGAGGGCGATCTGGATGATCAGCTCGATCCAGTCGATGCCGCGGGTGTCGCCCACGCCGAGTGCGTTGGCGGCGAATGTGCCGATCAGTGCGGCGACGATGCCGATCAGGATGGTCAGCCAGATCGGAATGCGTTGCTTGCCTGGCACGATCAGCCTGCCCAGTGCGCCGATGATCAAACCGATGACGAGCGCGCTGAAGATGCCGGAAATGGCCATGTTGTCTCCTGGGACGTCAGTTGGGCCGGATGGTCGTGGTCGAGTGCGTCAGTGGCTCAACTCACTTCCGCGCAGACCGAATCGTTCGCGACATCCGAGGAACTTCCCGCGCAGCAACGGACATCATTGCCCGAGAAGGCAAACCTCGTTTCGCTGCAGTGTCTTCCCGGAACTCCATGACACAAGTGTTGTGGATGCCGGCCTGGTGTCCCAGCTGCCGGGTGTCTGGAACGACCCGCTACCTGGCCGGAACCGACCCCGCCGGTTGACCGGGTTGCACAAAGGACTCCTGCGCGAAGCTTTTCGAGTTGCTCGGACGAAGCAACACCGGGCGACGAAACCAGTGCTCTTCCACCGGAAGGACGCTCACGCTCCGAGCAGCAGTCCCGCCGCGACGGTCAGCTGGCTCACCGAGTCCACCGTTCAGCACGCGAGGGGTGAACCTCTCGCCGCCCTGTTCTCGATTGACGACGAGATAGTCCTGGCCACATTCGCGGCAGAATGCCAGCGGGAAATGTGACTGACCTGCCGGGCCTACTGGGGCACTTCGTTGGTACTGAGTAGTGATGTAGCGGATGCCAGGCCGGTCGAGGGTGACGTAGGCCGTGTCGCCTTTGCCGATGAACTGGTGCAGCTTGAACGGAAACAGGGACCGGACTTCGGCGTCACGTGCTCGTGAGCCGGACAGCAGGGTGTCTCGCAGCGCGGTGGTGCAATCGGCGACATCGGCTCCGGTGAGCGCGGCCAGTTGCGCCGACGCGTCCTGAAGCCGAGCAGGGGATTGGCGGACGAGATTGCCTTCCTCGTCCTCGCGGAGCCCGAAAGTCTGCTCGACCCAGATCGACAGGTCATCGCGTTGCAGCACCTCGCGATCCACAGGTGGTGCTTGTCCAATCCGGGACGCAAGGCGATGGACGTCCACATCGCCAACCGTGGCTCGCCGCAGCGACTCACCCACGACGTTGGCAGCGGGAATCGAAGTACCGAACAGTCGGCTGGCCGACCTTGGCCACCTCGGCCCGTTGCTCGGAGCGGTACCAGGGCCGGCTAGTGTGGCACTCGGCCAACACACTGAAGCTGTTGTGCGCCAACGACTCCGCGTAGACGTCTAATCAGCATGGCGATGTCTGCACCCCTGCCAGATGCGGTAGGTATGCAGCTCAGCGTTGCTAGGTTTGTGCGGACTGGAGCAGGAGTGAAACTGGAGCGGTGAACGAACTCGATCCGCTATCATCTGCACTGAACTGTCCTTAACGGACTTATCGCGAGCGGGGGAATCCCTGAATCCGCAGGTCGTAGTCCTTTATGGACGACCCTGGGGGTGAAGGGGTCGCAGGTTCAAATCTTGTCGTCCCGACGGTCGCAAGAAAGCCCTCTGATCTGGATGAATCACCAGGTCAGAGGGTTTCTTTCGTTCAGCGAGTCGATCATGGCCAAGATCGTTTGAGTTGATCTCTGGGGACCATGTGGGGACCAGATCGACACCGTGTCGAATGTGAGCGCTTCGCGCACTACTTGACCGGTGGTTTAGCGGTGTTCGGGGGCCTGCGGTGCTGACAGTCGCGTCGAATTGCGCCGGTGCGCGTGTCGGGCACTTGCGGCGAGCCCGTCGATTAGCCTCTACGCGTGGCAGATGACGAGCGGCTGGGGGAGCCTGCGGAGGACGACGAGGACATCGAGCTGACACTGGAGCAGCAGGAAGCACTCCGGAAGACGATGGACCGAGTCCAGCGCTCGTTGGTGCCGAAGAGTGGCTTCAAGCTGCCGCCCACGGCGCAGTTGATCCCTGGCTCGGTGTTGAAGAACATCACGGCGCTGTCGGCGTACGCCGAGACGCAGCAGGCGCTCGTCAGCAATGCCATCAAGCCGTTCCTGGACTCGCAGGCGGCGTGGAAGAAGACGTTCTCCGTGATCGTCACTGTGACATCACGGAACAACAAAGTTGTTATACAGGCGGGAAACCGGCGGATTACGTTGTCCAACTTGGACAATGTATTGTTCTCGGCGGCTGTCGGATATGTGTGATTACGGTGGAATTTTCGTATCTGAGTGTTCGGTGCACGTCCGGCGCCACGCATAGCGCCAAGGAACACAACAGTTCGCGATCATGAGCCAGCTGCGCGGCTGGTGACCGTCAGTTACTCCGGACGAGTGGACCAGCACCAACTGTCAGTTTCGCCTGCCGCCTTCGACAATTATGTGCGGGGTGAGTCTTGACGCTGAGACGTGGTTGTACCGGGACATGCGCACGATCCTAGATCGGCTGGTCCGCCGCCCGGAGTTTGCTGAGGAAATCAGTCGCCTCAAGCTTAGGCCTCGGAAGGTTGTGGCGGAGGTTGCGGAAGATCCGGCAGTGCTTGCCGGTGCCCGGCACGCGTACGAGTCGCTGGCGAGCGAACGGCAGGCGTTGGATGCGCACGGTCGTCGTGAACCTATTGGGTGGCCGCTGAACTGGCAACCGGACGCGTTCGAGCGTCGGATGCTCTTGGCCATTCCTTGCGTTCTTGTGGTCTGGGTCGCTGCGGTTGTGCTGTTCGGGTCCTGGCTGCCGGGCGTGGTCGAGTTAAGCCTGTTGATCGCAGTTGTGTTGATCGTCGGAGTGCTTGCCCGGTTGGGGCTCCCGGATACCGTGTGGTCTTGGTTGCGGTGGAAGCGAGACCACACGATGCTTGCTATGGGGCTGCCTGTCAGCCGGTGGGATCGGCGCCAGGTTTTGCGGGACGAAGTGCTCGTCCCAGAGTTGCGCGAATGGCTCAACCGTCAGACACAGCCGTCGTTCGAACTGACACTCGAACTCCGCGATGCCACGGGGTTGACCATGCCACCAAGGCAAGGCGCGCTTGTTCAGACGGACGCGGTCGAAGCGTGCCGGCGAGAGGTGAACAGGGACTACCCCGGAGCAGTGGGCCTCGCTGGAACGCGCGGAGCCGGTAAGACCACCATCGCGGAACGGGCTGCCCGGGATGAGTTTACGGATTCAGGGCGGCTACCGGTGTTAGGAGTACTGACGAGCGCGCCGGTCCGCTATGACGCTCGCGATTTTATCCTGCACCTGCATACCTGCGTGTGTCGCGCTGTGCTGGATTTCCTCGCCGAGTCTGGCGAGGAGTCTGAGACACGTCAGCAGTGGAGCCGTCTACTTCGGAGACACCGGATCCGGGCCATGATCGGCGCTCTGTTGCGGATCGTGCTGTCGATTGGCACCAAGCTGGGGCTGGCTTTGGGGGCCGCGACCCTGGCATGGGGATGGCCGCCAAACCCTGCGCTGCTCGGCGGGTTCGTCAGGAATCTAGCATCAGACCCAGAAGAGTTCTTCAGGACCATCTCCTGGAGCGACGTATGGGTCGTCCTGGGACTCCTCCCGGTATTTGTCGCAGCACTGGACTTCGTTATCGTACTGCTGTGGGCAGTGACCAAGGGTATATCCCGCGCTGTCCGGCGACTGCATGGCTGGCTGTCCAACGACCGCATCAGCTCGCAGTTGGAGGCCTTACGGGCGTTGGCTCACCAGCAGTTACGCAGTATCCGGTTTCTGCAGACTCACACCAGTGGCTGGTCGGGCAAAGTCAGCGTGCCCAGCGGTACCGACATGAGCATGACTCGTTCGTTAGCCAAAGCCGAGCAGCCGTGGACGCATCCCGAGGTTGTGGGCCGGTTGCGTGACTTCTTCGAACTCAGCATCGACGTGCTCGCCAACCAAATAAGCGGGATTGTGGTAACCATCGACGACGTGGACAAGATCGCTGATCCCGACGAGGCGCACCAGTTCCTCAATGAGATCAAGGGTGTGTTCGGCGTGCCACATTGCTTGTTCCTTGTATCGGTCTCCGACGACGCCCTCACCTCGTTCGAACGCCGCGGCATTCCGGCGCGTGACGCCTTCGACAGCGCCTTCACATCTATGATCAACGTTCGGCCGTTCACCCTGGAGCAGTCACGCACCTGGCTGGCGCACCGCGCGCTGGGTATCCCGGAACCGTTCGTGTGGCTGTGCCACTGCATGTCCGGTGGTTTGCCCAGGGATCTCGGCCGGGTCGCGCTCACGCTGTACGACCTACAGCGCGATCACAGTCAGCTCAGCTCTGTCACCCACGCGATGCTCGCGCAGGACTTGGACATCAAGACCCGGGCGTTCGCACAGACGGCCAAGCCGTTGCCCCGGACAGGCGACGACGACCCGCACACTCTGATCAAGCATTTGTCCAACGTGCCCCTCAATTACCACCTCGATCTGGCTTCACTGGCGCAACGAATCTGGCCGGACACCGACAGTCCACTGGACACCGAACTGGCCCGGCTTCGCGCCGAGGTCGCGTGTTACCTGGTGTTCTGCCAGACCATCGCGGAGATCTTCCACGACCAGCTGGACCCGGTCGGCAAGGTGGATGCGGTCACCGCGCTCGCGAAAGTTCGCCAGCACATGGCCCTGGACACTCCCTTAGCCTGGAACGTGCTGATGGACTTCCGAGCCGCATTGAACCTGGCGGACCAGCCGGGCGTCTGCATGGCGTGTGATTTGACGAAGAGGGCTTCGGGCCAGCTGTGGAATTCGAGCACAGATTAAGCTGTAGGCATCAAGAGCCAGCGGAGTTTCGGACCAAGCGATACGCCGAAGTCACGTTCGCAGGCTGACGCACTTCGGACACCATGGGTGCCTGAGGTGGTCGAAGGAGTCTAAGGGGTGCTCTATGTACCCTATGTGCGCTGAACTCCGTTGTGGGGTTGGGATTGACCCGATTCGACAGACAAGGTCGATATGTGGTCAGGCTACCGCTAGCTCGGTAGCGCCAGCCTGGGCCGTTTCGTAGGCGGTAGGGCTGAGGTAGCCGAGGCTGGAATACCGACGGCGGGTGTTGTACCAGCCTTAACATCCTTCCCAGAGGCTCGCACCTCTGATCCCAGATGATCCTGCCCTTGTTTCGCGGAGTCGGGTTACTGGAGTTCAGGCTTGCGCTTGCCGAAAATGTCATCCGTGCTGGTCACGCGGCATGGTGGTGCTCGTTGAGGATGCCGCCCAGCCGTGGATGTCGACGGATGTTGAGGTGGGTGATCTGGTCCTGGTTGGTGATCGGTGATGGCAGTGGTCGTAGCGGTCGGGCGTTGGCGATGCCTTGGTGGGGTCGGTGGGAGTTGTAGAAACGCTCGTATTCGCGGAGCGTGTGGAGTAAGTGCCGTTGGTTCCAGATCAAGGTGCGGTCAAGGAGTTCGTGGCGGCAGCTCTGTATCCAGCGTTCGATGATCGAGTTCGTCCTGGGCATCTGGATACCGCTCAGAATGAACTGGATGCCGGCGTCGGCGAGGATGACGTCGAACAGTGCAGGGAATTTGCCGTCCCTATCGCGGATCAGGAATCGTGCTCGGTAGCCGGCGTCCTCAAGGTCCATGATGAGGTTGCGGGCGGCTTGGGTGACCCAGTCCGCGGTCGGATGTGGTGTGGCGCCGAGGCTCCGGATCCTGCGGTGGGCGTGTTCGATCACGGCCAGCACGTAGAGGCGTGTGACGGTTTCGAGGGAGTCGCGTGCCAGCAGGACCTCTGCTTGGGAGCGGAGGAACTGGGCCCAGGTGCTGGTGGCGAGTTCACTGGCGTGGACGACGTATTCCGGATTGGTCGACGCGGACTTCGACGTGTCCCTGTCGTACTCATTGACCGTGGACCATGGCATCGTCCAGAGCTACGAGATGATCACTGGCGGCACCGCGCTGCCGATGGTGCCCCTCGTCGTCAACACCGCGGCACCTCCATTGCCGTCCCTGGGGCGCTGCGTTGCACTGGGACGCGCCCTCGGCGCGGCACTGCGTAGTTCGGAATTCCCAGGCCGGATCCTGATAGCGGCCAGCGGCGGACTCTCGCACTGGTTGCCGTCCAACGACCCCCGCGATCCGGCGGTCGTCGGCGAACGGCGTGAGTCACTCATCCATGGCCGCGCCGACGCCCAGGCCTTCGCCGCCGCCCGAGAACCCAGAGTCCGCGCCATGGGAGGCAACCCGCTCGCCCGAGTGAACGCCGAATGGGACACCTGGTTCCTCAACCAGTTGATCGCCGACGACGCCCCAGCTGTCGCCGCACTCGGCCACGAGGGGCTCGAGAAGCATGCCGGCAGCGGTGGCCACGAGGTGCGGTGCTGGCTCATCGGTAAGGTCGCCGCAGGACTTCCGCTGGTATGGACGAGTTACGAACCCGTGCCCGAATGGATCACCGGCATGGGAATCGGCACCACCTTCCCGGTCGGCTGACTGTTCGGAGCAGAGCCGTTCCTGCGATCTGGTGCACCGCAACCCAGCGTGGCCTTTTTAGCGACATGGCCCGCGGCACGGACGCGTTGAGGCCCGGCTTGATCCTGACCTTCCTGTGCCCGTCTGTGCCAGGGCATTGGCGAGTGCGTTGTCCGCGCGGTTGATGTCCCCGGCGACGTTGAGTGTGTCCACTCCGGCGCGCGCCAGCATTTCGGCGCCGAGGGCGTTGCTGATTCCCAGTACCGCGGATGCTTTGAGCATCAGGTCCGCTGGCAGTTCGCCGGAGCGTCGGCCGCGTTCGATCAGCGTGATCAGGCCCTCGTCGCCGGCCAGGACGCTGCGGATGCCGAGATCGCAGGCTCGCAGCACGTCGTCGTAGGCTGCGGAGAGGGTCGCGACCAGCAGATGCCGCCACCCGAACACCTTGCCGTCGGGAACGAGCGCGCAGGCGGCTTCACCGCTCCACGGTGCGCGTCGCCCGACGAACAGGCAGACCTCGATTCCTTGTCGGGCACCGAGTTCGGCGTAGGCGCGGATCTCGTCGTCGCGCAACAGCGTGATGCCGCTGCCTTGCGAGACACGGTGCAGTGGCACGCCCTCGCGGCGGGCCGCGTCGATACCGCTGAACCTCACCTGTCGGATCATGACAAAGCATCGGCCATAGTGCTCACGAAAATGCGAATTCACCCGTTCTGACAAATTTGCTGGCACTCTTTGTCACAACCGCTCGAATTATCGGTAAAGTAATTGAGAAATCGTCGTCCTGCGTTAACTTCAGATCGTCATTACTGCCGAGTAATAGGAAGGTCGACGATGACCGTTCTGGCACCGCTGAAACGTCTCGCCTGCCTCGCCGTGACATGTCTGGCCAGCCTTACCGCCCTGGTCACCCCGGCCGCCGGGCAAGTGGGGGCCGCCGAGCCCCTGCCTGGTCCGTTCGACGACTCGTTCTACGTTCCGCCCACGCCGCTGCCCGCCGGACAGCCCGGTGACATCGTTCGGTGGCGGCCGTCGTTCGCCCTGCTCAACTCCGCCAACGCCAATGTGTGGGAGGTCATGTACCTCTCCACGAACGCCCTCGGTCAACGCAACGCGGTGACCGGCACGGTCCTGGTGCCCAAGAACGGCGACCCGGCGAAGGCGCCGATCGTGGGGTTCGCGGTCGGCACGCAGGGGCCGGCGTTCAAATGCACGCCGTCCAAGGCAATCGAACGCGGCACGCTGTACGACCAGCCTGCGGTGGGCGATTTGATCAGCAGCGGCTACGCCGTCGCCATCACCGACTACGAGGGCTACTCCGCTGCCACCACGCCGACGTACATCACCGGCCAGTCGGAAGGCCCGGCCGTCATCGACTCCGTTCGTGCCGCTCAACGGCTGTCCAGCACAAAACTGTCAGCCGGCGCGAAGGTGGTTTTCCAGGGATATTCCCAGGGCGGCGGCGCGGCGCTGTGGGCCGCCGAGAAACAGCCGGCGTACGCGCCGGAACTCAACCTGGTCGGTGTCGTCGGCGGTGGTGTTCCCGGCGACCTGAATGAAGTCGCGAAAGGACTCGACGGCAATATCGGGTTCGGTTTCCTGGCGTTCGCGGCCATCGGCCTCGACGCCGCGTACCCCGATCTGAAACTCGACTCCTACCTCAACAACACGGGTCGTACCGAGCTGACGAAAGCCAAGCAAGAGGCGTGTGTGGTCGAGCTGCTGACCAACTACGCGTTCAAGAAGATCACCGACTACACCACCACGAACCCGTTGCCGACGCCCACCTGGCAGGCCAGGCTGGCGCAGAACAAACTGGGCAACGGCACTATCCGCGTGCCGGTCTTCCAGTACCACGCGGCGCTCGACGAGATCGTCAACCTGCCGCAGGCCGACGCACTGCACAAGACGTACTGCGGCAAAGGCGTGCAAGTGACCTGGAAGACGTACATCGCCGACCACCTGCTCGGCATCTTCGCCGGAAACGCCGACGCCAAGGCGTTCATCGCCGACCGGTTCGCCGGACGTGCCGCCACATCCAACTGTTGATCACGAGCTGGGGGCGCACACCGCGCCCCCAGCCCCAACGCTTGAGGCCGAGAGAGGCGATGAGATCGTGCTTACCGGGCCTGGCCCCGTTCGGTGTTCCACTCGTGGTAGGCGTTGGGGAACGGGTTGCCGTCCTGGGTTCTGGTCTTGGGATCCAGTGCGATCTGGCCGGAGTCGGTGAAGCGATCGCCGTTCTGCAGGATCCCGTTCGCCTAGCGCCTTCGGCTTCAGGGACACTTACCTACCTGAGGAGGCCGCGGTCAGGAAGTAGGCCATGCTGCTCGGCGGTGCTCAGCGATGAGAGTCCATCGGCCGCTCGTAGGCAGGTTTGACCACCACTCGCGTGTTCGGAGTCAGCCTGACCGACTGCCGCGCCACCTCCGACTCCCAGGCCGGAGGCCAGTGGGTGGTGCTGGACCACAGAATGCCGTCCAGTGGAAGACCGTCGAGGTCGGCGTCGGCGAGGTCGGCCTCCGTCATGTCGGTTATCGCTTCGTGCAACCGGGCTACGGCTCGGCTGAGGCGCCGCACGAACTCGTCGCTGCGCACCGAGCTGAGCAGTCTGGCCAGATCTCGGTCCAACGCCTGGGCAAGTGTGTCGATCGTTGACCTGTCAGTTGTTTCCGGTGTGTGCGAATATGCGGACCTACGCGCCTCGAACTGGTCGATCGCCAGCAGTTCGTCGCGATCCCTTGCCTCGTTCAACACATATACGAACATATGCAGCCGGTCAGTCCAGCCGACCAGCGTTCTCTGCAGCTCATCAAGACTCATGGCCAGTTCGTGTGCCATGTTCTTCATTTCTTCGAGCATGACATGCGCGGAGTGTCTTTCCTCCAGGGGCCCGTCATTCTGCGCAGCGGACGCCAATCTCGCTACGGACCGCAGGATTCCCAGCTCTGTGCGAGGAAACCAGACCCGGGTGCTCAGCCGCTCGCCGGGCGACTTCCGAACGAACTCGTCGGCGAACACGTCGAGCTCGGACTCCGGGTTCATCCGCGCGGCGACCCAGGACTCGATCATCGTCGTCAAGTCCGCGATATCGGTACGACACGCGAACAGCTCCTCGTCGAGCCACTTCCCGAACGCCTCGATGGGTGCGTTGAACGACACGTCGAGCGACGTATGCGTGTCGGCGTCGAGCACGGCCTCTATCTGAGCGGGAGACTGTGGCTGGTTTCCAGTGACCTCGGTGACGAACTCGTCGGCATAGGAGCGATACTCAGGCTCAGCCGTGTTGTCGGCCACTCGTTCCACCACGCCAGGGCGGAACACTGAACCTGGCACGGAAAGCACCTGCTGAAGCTGGTCGGCCCAGTTCTGTGCCGCAACCAACTCCCGCGTCAGAGCGACCCGGTTCTCCTCGGTCTGCCACACCATCTCGTTCGTCGTTCCCAGTCGTTCCTGCAGCATGCTCAGCGAGCTACGCAGAATCTCAACGCGCCTTTTCGCGGCGACATCACGCAATCGGCGCCTGCGTCTGTCGGGCGTGAATGCCGGAACCCCCTGTTCCGCCAGATCCTGCCGATACCGGCTGTACCGGCCCATCGAATCGCTGATCTGTCGCAGCAGTTCGGTCTGGACTTGGAGCAGTGTCCGGACAGACCGCTCCTGCTCGGCGTTTTTCTCGTCCAACTGCTCGAGCTGCCGAATCATGGTTCGTGCCGCGGACACCAGCGACTCGTCCGCCGAGTCCCGGTTGACCACCGGCCGCGACTCGGCAGAACTCGCCGCTTCCCAGAGCCTGCGGGCCTCGTCGATGGCAGCCTGCTGACGCGATGCGTCCCCTGCCGTGCACGCACGGACCAAAGCGGCCACGAATTCCCAGTCCGGGTGTGCCAGGCCGTTGAGCCGGCGAGAGATCGTCTGTGCACCGACAACGAGAGTGTCCGCGAGCTTGTCCAACGTCAGGTCGCCGCGGTCGATCAAGTCACGGAGATACTGCGCCAGTTGCCGGGTTTGCGAGAGGCCGCCCTTGAAGTCGCTCCACTTGCCCGCACGCTTCCGGTGTTGTACGCCAGGCATCTGGCCGCCCTCCTGCGGTGTCACACGCTTATGTCCCAACCTGATCGCCCCCTGAACCACACGAGTCCGCCGCGGTCCGCAGAATCGATCATCCGACCCTACCGTCATCCGCGCCGCCGGTCCGATCTGCTCAGCGCGATCGAACCTGTGCCGCTCGAAAGTCGTCGTACCGTCGTTGGGAACGCGGCCCGGCGATTGCGTCGCTGCCGAGCCAACTGACCCGGCGACTACTGTCCGTGCCTGCGGTGCTGCCGCGTCAAGACAGCAGCAAGGTCCATAGCCTCGTCGCACGAACAGTCTGCATTAGACTGGCGAAACCTGAAGGATCATGTTCGCCTGGGCAGACCCAGTCATTCTACAATGGACATATATCGTGTGTGTGCTGTCCGCCGAATACACGCGACCGGCCGGCCTCGGCTGCGGCTGCGCCAGTGGCTACCGGGCCCGAGTCTGCCGCTGGTCGCGCGGGCTATGGGGCAGCAAATTGTCCGCCGGATACCAGTTCGCGAACATGCGTTCAGTACCCGATGCCTTAGTTCCGCGTGTGTGTGCCAGAAGTGAGCGCGGCCAACTGGTCCGTGTATTCGATGCGTGCGACCCAGTCTGTCGGCCAAGCAGCTAGACCGTGTGCGGCGCCTACGAACGCTCCGGCCAGCGCGGCGATCGAATCGGAGTCCCCGCTGGTTCGAGCGGCCCGCACCAAGCATCGCACCGGGGCGTCGGCGTGCCGGATCGCGCAGTACAGACCGGTCGCCAACGCCTCCTCGGCGATCCAGCCCTCGCCGGTGGCAAGGCATGCGTCCAGGCCATTGTCAGGCCGGGCGAGGGCAGCCACCAGCCGCTCGAGGACCGCGACACACTCATCCCAGCCGCGGGCGATGAAGTCAGCGGGTGTGGTCGCTCCCGGCATCTGCCACAGGGATCCCAGCCAGTCCTCCAGGTACACCGAGCGCCGTTCACCGCAGCGGGCCAGGAGCGCGGCGGGCACGTCGGCCAGGTCGAAGCCGTCAACCAGCAGTCGCGTCGCGTAGGCGGTGAGCTCGGCCGCGGCTAGTGCCGTGGGATGACCGTGGGTCATCGCGGCCTGCAGTTGTGACGCCCCGGCAAGTACGTCGAGGTCAAGCCCGGACACCAAACCCACCGGAGTCACCCGCATGTTCGCACCGCATCCCTTGGATCCCGCGATGGTCGCCTCCACCCACGGCGCGCCCTCCGCCAGTCCGCCACATGCGCGTAGACACGTCATCCCAGGCGCACGGTTGTTCTCCGGACTGTGCGCCCAAGCCACGAACTGCTCCCGCAACCGCGGCTCAAGCGTGTCAGCGGTGTACCGGTCGACACCGCGCAGTGCCCACGCGACTGCAAGTGCCATCTGCGTGTCATCGGTGACCAACGCAGGATCACCCACTAGATCATCCGGTCCGGCAGGACCAAACTCCCGATCGATCTCCATGACAGTCAGAAATTCCGTTGGCCGACCGAGTGCGTCCCCGAAAGCCAACCCGTACAACGATCCCGCGATTCGGTCCACAGCCCGAACCCTACTGCCGCTGGCCACGCACAGGGCTGCCCATGATGAGCGTCGAGGTCACCGTTGGTTCCTCAATGCCGCGTGGGGCTCACCCCGACCGCCTGCTTGCTCCGCCTTGTCAGGCGGCGACTGGGGTTGTAGTGGTTGTTCGGGTTCCGTGGGCAGCGATAGCGGAATCCCAACGCTGCCGGTCGTGATGACGGCGTGCAAGTGGCGCAGGATGGCCGCGGCGATCGCGGCCTGGGCCTGAGTGGGAGTGAGCTTGTTGTCCTGCCGGCTGGTCAGGTGCTGGTAGCGAGCCGCGTAAGCGGGGTTCGCGCGGCAGGAGCCGGCCGATGCCGAACCGAACCGAACCGAACGTAAGAATTCCCTAATCCCACGGCAATCGATCGACGACTAGCGTCGACTCGTGTTCCGAACACAGTGGTCGCGCGCGATCCTTATCGCACTGCCGGGCCTGCTCCTGGCCGGCTTTGGGGCCGTCCACCCGGCGCCGCTGGACGCGGCCAACGCCCATTGGTGGACGACGATGCACGTCCTCCTGCTCCCCGTGTTCCCACTTCTGGCAGTCGCGCAGTGGGTTCTCCTGGCCCCGGCGCATCCGGCCGTGCGATGGACAGGACGTGTGGCCGCGTTTGGCTTCGCCGTGTTCTACGACGGCCTCGACGCCGTCGCGGGTATCGCCGCAGGCACTGTGACGATGGAGCAGCATAGCGTCACGCCGATCACCGGCGCTGTGTTCCACATCGGCGACCTGCTGGGCTACATCGGCGCCGGATGCTTCCTGATGGCGAACCTCTGCATCACAGCGACAATCGCGCAACACGTCGGGTGGCGCGCGCTGCCCGGCGGCCTGCTTCTCCTCGCCGCGAGTGTGTCCTTCCTCGACAGCCACATCTTCTGGCCGCGCGGAGTGTTCACCATGGTCGCCGTCGCAGTCGGCATGTTCCTCCTCGCCTTGGCACAAGGTTCACCGCAGACCGAACGAACGGCCCAACAGGCAACCGGAATTCCCAGCACCAGAACGGAATGAACAGGTGCCCGGCCACTGACCGGCCGTCAGTCCACCGTCTCCGCCAGCTCGCCGATGTGGACAAACCCGGGTGGCTGTAATGCAACACAGGGTGGTACGGACAAAGGCCCGCAAGGTCCGCGTGCTTGTGGGTCTCATCGCAGTGGCGACAGCAGGCACGGCAACCGTCGCGATCGCCGCCAACACCGGCAACGACCAGGGCCAACCGGCATCGCTTTCGGAGTTCGTCCGCATCGAGAACGTCCCAGGCAAGTGTGCGAGCACCACAACCCCAAAAGGGCGGCTCCACCGGAACGTTCACAGTGGACTGCGGCACCAACGGAAATCGCAAGTTCAGCCCGGACAACCCGGTCGCCCCAGGCCGTGCACGACTTCGTCGGCAACCTCTCGATCAGCGCCGAATCCACCGACGAAAGCCTGGAGGACTCCGACACCACTTGCAAGAACGGCGACAAGCCGTCCTGCTTCTGGCCGGTGGTCCGCGTCAACAAGCAAGCCAACCGCAGATCGGCGCCAACGCCGACACGCTCAAGGCGGCCGGAACCCCGTCGATCAGCTGCCCCGCAGTCGCCGACCGGCTGCCGGCGGTCCCCGACCAGGCACGCACCGAAGTGGACCAGAATCTGCGACTGCTGGACAAACAGATCGCGGAAGCCAACCAGCGCCTGGCGCGCGAACAGAACCAGCGCGACCCGAACTTCGTCAACAACGCCATTCTCGGTGCCCTGCGTAGCAAGCGAGTCGCCACCCTCGACCGGATGGCGATCGCTATCGGCCGCAACGCACCGCGTCCCGCGAACCTGGTCTCGCTGGCCGACTGCGATCTGAGCTACGGTGCACACACCGGACACGGCTCAACGGCGGAACCGGCGCCGAAGCATCCGAACCGCCCGCGGTGACGCCGACGATCAATTGCCCCGCCGTCCGCGACAAGCTGCCCGGTATCCCAAGCCAAGCGGTGGAAGAGGTCAACCGCGACCTGACCCTGCTGGACAAGCAGATCGCGGAAGCCAACCAGCGACTGGTCGCCACACAGGGCCAAGACGGGCCGAACTTCGTCGACAACGCGATTCTGGGGCCGTTGAAGGACAAGCGAACCGCCACTATCGACCGGATCGCCATCGCGATCGGCCGCAACGGGGCCCGCCCGACTGGGCTGGAACGGCTCGCGTCATGCACACTCAACAACGCCAAGCCCGGCAACGGCCGCAACGGCGGCGGCGCTCCCGCCACGGACGCACCGCTGCCCGGTGCGCAAGGCCCCAACTTCGAGCTCGCCGGGAACGTCGGTGGCATCGTCCAGCCGGCCAGCGTGACGATCGAGTACCGCGGCAACGCGACCAGCAAGGTCGTCGCCATGCCGAAGTTCCTCAAGATGATCACCGGTGACGCCAAGCCCACCAGCCGCGGCCCGGCCAACGCCCGCGCCACCTGGACTTGCAGCGGCTTCACCGATCGCCTCTCGGCCAAGTACGTCATCTGCCCGACTGGCAGCCAGGTGATGCGGGTGCACGACTTCCCCAGCTGCTGGGACGGGCGCAACACCGACAGCGACAACCACCGCGCCCACATCGCCTTCCCCGATTCCAACACCGGCGCCTGCCCCGCCGGCACGAAAGCCGGGCCGCAGCTGCGAATCAGCATCGCCTACGACCTTCCCGCCGACGTCCAGCAGAAAGGCCAGTACCAGCTGGACTCGTTCCCGGAGGAGAACCACAAACCGTTCTCCGACCACAACGACTTCGCCAACGTCAACTCCGACCAGGCGATGGCGAAGATCACCGACTGCGTCAACACCGGCAAACAGTGCACGTGACCCACTACCCGGACGATCACGACAGAACCAGGGGTGCTGCCCGCGGGCTGTGACCGGTTGACATCCCGCGGGAAGCCCCGAATACCGCGATCCGCGCTCCCCGCAGAGCACCTGCCATAGACAGGAAGCGACAAACCATCCGCCGCGTTCTGCCACCAAACAAACCGGATCAAGGAAACAGGGCTCTTGGGATGCCGGCGACCACACCGCCACGACGATCCTTTGAAGACAGTCTCCTACGCCACCGCCCCAGCGGTGATCGCGCGCCAGCGGAATCACCAACGGCGGCCGGCAAAGCGCGGATACCACTTCTCGGCAGGTTTCAGAATTCGGTGAGCAGACGTCGCGGATCAGGAATCGGAAGGCATTGCGGTGACCAGGTCGGCGGCCGTGCGGACGTCCGCGTCGAGCGGGCGGTCGGGGTCGATCGGTGGGATCGACTCGGCCAGCGCGTCGAGCAGCGCCGCACAGCCAGGGGACGTTGGCCGGCGCGCGCCGACGTGCGTTGCCTGCCGCAGTCCCACCGCCAGTGAGCCGCACAGCAGGCGCAGCAGGGCGGCCATGTCGTACGACCGCAACGCGGCCTGTGTGCCGAACGGCACCACGTCCTGGTTGTGCAGGTTCGTCGGCAGGCTCTGCATCGAAGCCGGCGCGGCCGCGCGCCGGATCTCGGCCACGAAAGCGGTGGTGGCGAGCTGCACGCCCTGCATCCCGTGTTGTTGACTGGGTCCCGCGGCGAGCATCGGCGGCAGGCCACCGTTGCGTGCCGGGTCGACCAGCAGGTCGAGTTGCCGCTCGGCCAGGTTGCCGAGCAGACCGGTCACCATCGCCAGCATGTCGGCGACGAACGCGGCCGGCTGGCCGAAGAAGTTGCCGCCGTGCACGACCGAACCGTTGTGCGGGAAGAACAAGGGGTTGTCGCTGATACTGCGCAGGTTCGACTCGACCACGCCGTCCACGTACCGCAGCGCGTCCTCTGCAGCGCCGAGCAACTGTGGAGAGCAGCGGATGCTGTATGTCTCCTGCAATGCACGTGTGCCACTCGGCACGGTCCCGGCGAGCGTTTTCCGCATACCGTCCGCGACACCCACGGCACCGGGATGCCCGTACGCGCTGAGCAAGTTCGGGTCCAGGAAGCCGGAGTCACAGCCGAGCAAGTCGACCAGCAGGCACGTGAGCCGTTGGAGTGCTTGGTGGGACGCCCGGACGCTGTCCAAGGCCAAGGCAGTCGCCGCGGTGGTGAGGGAGGTGCCGTTCACGAACGCGAGGGCGTCGCGGCCGTCGAGTGTCAGCGGGGTCAGCCTGGCGGCTTCAAGCGCCTCGGAGGCTGGCATTCGAGAACCGTCGAGGTACGCATGTCCCCGGCCACGCAGCGCCTGGATGGCGTAAGCGAGGGGAATGAGATCGCCACTCGCCCCGACCGAACCGTAGCGGGGGATCGCGGGCACGAACGTCGTCGCGAGCATCGCGGCCAACCCGTCGACCACAGGCGCCGAGACCCCTGATGCTCCTTGCGCGAGCGACCAAGTCCGCACCAGCAGCGCGGCCCGGCTCACCTCGGGGGCGAGGTCCGGCCCTGCCCGGCGCCCAGGTGCGCGAGCGTGTTGTCACACTGGTCCGCCTCATCGGTACGGCCTGCGAACCTGACCAATGCGCCGAAGCCAGTCGTTGCACCGTAGACCGGACGGTCCTGCTCCGCGAGCACCGTGCGGAGGAACTCGCGACCGCGTTCGACCCGGCCGCGGACAGCGGCGTCGACCACGACGGACACCGGCGTGGCGGCGCGGTGCAGGTCAGATGAGCGCAGCGGGGCGCTGAGATCGATCGAATCAATGGGCACATCCCGAGCGTAGCGGCGAAATCGCTGTGTGTTCCACGCGTCGCTGAACCTGTCGAGGCCCGGCCGCGTAGTGCTGGTCGATCAGTCGTCGATCGCCGATGGAGGCAGGTATGGTCGCGAGAACGGAGTACTTGATCATCGGCGCGGTCCGGCCGGGTTGCAGCTTGCCGCTCTGCTGGAGCGCGGCGGTCAGGACTACGCCGTCCTCGAACGTGGCAGCGGACCGGGCACCTTTTTCACCCGCTTTCCCCGGCACCGCCAGCTGATCTCCATCAACAAGGTGCACACCGGCTACGACGATCCGGAACTGCGGATGCGGATGGACTGGAACTCGTTGCTGAGCGACGATCCGGACCTGCTGTTCACCCGCTACAGCGAACGGTATTTCCCGCAGGCCGACGATCTCGTGCGGTACCTGGCCGACTTCGCCGCGGCAACCGGCGTCCGAGTGAACTACAACACCGACGTCGCCCGGATCAGCAAGAACGGCGACGGTTTCGTCGCATTAGACCATAATGGACAGTCGTGGCGGTGCCAGCGGCTGATCGTCGCCACGGGCGTCTCGCAGCTGTACGTCGCGCCGATACCTGGCATCGAACACGCCGAGCGCTACGACACATTCGACACCGACCCGAAGTCCTTCACCGGCCAACGAGTCCTGATCATCGGCAAGGGCAACTCAGCGTTCGAGACCGCCGACGCGCTCGTGGAGAAGGCTGCGGTCATCCACGTAGCCGGGCCGCACTCCATCCGGATGGCCTGGCAGTCACACTTCGTCGGGTGGAGAAGCTGCGGGAGCTGCACTACGACCGGGTGATCGCGTGCACCGGTTTCCGGTTCGACGCTTCGGTGTTCGACGACGGCTGCCGGCCGGCACTGGTCATCAAGGACCGCTTTCCAGAGCAGAACGTGCCCGGCCTGTACTTCGCCGGCACACTCACCCAGCAACGCGACTTCAAGAAGTCGACGAGCGGGTTCATCCACGGCTTTCGGTACGGAGTCCGTGCGCTGTACCGGATCCTGACCACGCGCTATCACGGCGAAAGCTGGCCAGCCGCGACAGTGGAGCCGACGCAGGACGCCATCAGCGACGCGATCATCGCCAGGGTGAACGTCTCGTCCGCGCTGTGGCAGCAGTTCAGCGTGCTTGGCGACGTGGTCACCGTCGACGGCGATACGGCGCTGTACCAGGACGAAGTCCCGATCGCGTACGTCGCGGACGGTGGCTTCGGACCGGCGCGGCACCGTTTCGTCGTCAACTTGGAGTACGGCGCGGGCCACGACAGCGTGGACCCGTTCGACATCTCCGTCTCGCGGCCCGCGGAGAACGATGCCGCGAACGCCCATGATTCCGCCTACCTGCATCCGGTCGTCCGGTACTACCGTGACGGCCAACTGGCCGTCTTCGTCAAGGAGTGCCTTGCCTGATCCATATCCCCAGCCCGTGCTGGACCTCCTCGCCGCGGCGGGACAGCGACCGGTGTTCGAGCACGGCGCCCGTCTCGTCAGCGGCTCGGAAATGCTCGGCCTTGTCCGGCGGCTCGCGGCCGGGCTGCGTGCCGCGGGCATCGGACCCGGGCTCGGCGTCGCGACGATGTTGGGTGTCAACCCGGAGGCGTTCGCCGTGATCGTCGCCGGTCATGTCGTCGGTGCCCGGGTCGTGGGTGTGCGGCCCGGGCTGTCGGACCGACAATTGCGGCATGTGCTGAGCCAGGACGTCACCGCAGTGGTGACGGACGGCGTGATGAACACAGACACCACCGGGCCGCGGACGCTCACCGTGACCGACCTGCTGACCGCGTCGGCTGATCCACTGGAACTGCTGGCGCGTCCGGACGATGTCGCCCGGCTCATCTACACGAGCGGCAGTACCGGCAACCCGAAGGCGTGCGCGCAGACGTACGCCGCCATGAACGCGGCGTGGGCGGCCCGGCCTCAGGCGTGGCCGCCGGCCATCCGGGAGCTGGCGACCCGGCTGTCGCGCTATCTGGTGTTCGGGTCGTTGAGCAGCCAGGTGATGATGGAGTATGGCGTGCTCACACTCGCCGCAGGCGGCACGATGGTCGTCGCCGACCCGCCGACGTTCCCCGACGCCATCACCCGGCTGCGCGCGTCCGCCAGCGTGATCACCGTGCCTCGTCTGCGTAAACTCGTTGCAGCGCAACAAAAGTCACCGTCGGACCTGAGCAGTCTCCGGGCGCTCATGGTGTCCGGCTCGCCGCTGGAAGCGGCTCGGCTGCGTGAGGCACTCGACGTGCTCGGCCCGGTCGTGTTCCACGGGTACGGGCAGACCGAGACCGGCATGATCTCCATGACTACCCCGTTCGACGTGCCGGGCTCGGTCGGCTTCCCGCCCGATGTGATCGACGTCGAAATCCGGGACGACAACGGTGAACCGGTGCCGCCCGGTGCCGACGGTGAGCTGTACGTCCGCACACCCTCTCAGGCGGCCGGGTACTGGGCCGACCCGGCTGAGACCGCGGAGGTGTTCGTCGACGGCTGGGTGCGCACAAGGGACCTCGGCCACTTCGACGCGGACGGGCGGCTGTACCTGGTCGGCCGGGCGCGGGACGTCATCATCGTCAATGCGAACCTGTACTACGCAGGGCCGATCGAGCGGGTCCTGGCCACCCACTCCGATGTCGCCGAGGCATATGTGGTCGGCACCCCGGATGAGGACACCGGCGAGGCGGTGCACGCGTTCGTGGTGCCCGCAACCGCCCCGCCTCTCGATCAGACCGCGCTCCGAAAGCTGGTCGCCGACCAACTCGGCGAGGCGTGCGTGCCGACGACCATCACCGTCATCGACGAGCCGCCACTGGCACCGAGCGGCAAACCGGACAAGCGCCGGTTGTTGACCGAGACCGGCCGGCACACCGAACCTCGCCGGTCGGGCGCGGCTCCCGGTCCGACAGGTACCAGTCCATGAGCGACTGCTCGACGTGCCAGCCAAAGAGGTAACCGAACGAGCTCGAATCGGTGCCCGGCGCCGTACTGAACGAGGCGCTCGGAGGTCCGTTCGGGGGCAGCCCGCCGCGCGTGCTGTTCGGTCTGTTCACCATGCCCATCCCAGCGTTGGAGTTGGACGGCGTCGCGCCTGCGCTGGCGGTCGACGTGAAGCTGCCGGTGGCGACAGTCGAGCAGAGCTGGGGATCGTGCCCGCCGAAGACGGCGGCCTACGGCTGCGGGTGAAGTACTGGACCGAGCTTTTCGACGCCGACACAGTCAGGTCCTGGATGCGTCACTACCTCGACTTGCTGGGCCTTGTCCTGGCCGACCACCGACTGAGCACATGCCGTGGCCCGATGAATGTGGCGAGTTTCAGCCACGCGCCGATTCACCTCAGTGGCCCGGCCCTCGCACGGCTGATTCCTCCCGGCAAGGACCGTGGCTGGAAAACCCCTGTCGCAAACCGAATCCAGAGCCACCCACTCGAGCACATCCGCCGGATTCGTGACCGGCATGCCGCCACACCTGCCAGGGAACGGCACGGATACGTTCAACTCGTATCCATGTTGATCCCAAGGAGTTCCATGCGACACAAGGGCATTGTTTCGACGGCGCATCCCCGGTGGCTGGAATCGACCTGCCTGGCTGTCCTGGTGCCTGCGATGGCGTTCGGCTTGGCCGCGTGCAGCTCCAGCGTCGCGGGGACGAGCACCGCCGCACCCACCGGCGGCACCAGTCCAGCCGCGACTCCGCCGAGTGCCACGAGCAAATCCAGCAGCACCAACGCTCCGGCGGACAGCCCGGCTGCCGCGGTCGAATCCTGGGTCACCCAGATTCTGCAGAAGCGTTACACGGAGGCATGCCTGGCGAGTGCGCCCGCGATGGCTCCGGGTCAGGACGCCCAGACTGTGTGCGACGGTCCCGAAGCGAAGAAGACATTGGAGTCGCTGCACGAAGCCTGGGCCAAGCCCGGCGTCAAGCTGCCGCCGCAGGCGAAGGTCAAGGCGACCGGCGTGGCACCCCAAGGCGATACCGCCACGGTGACGGACACCGCTATCAGCGTTGACGGCCGCACGTTGCACGAGCTCGCGCTCATCGGCGCGACCGGCAACGTCGAATCGTTCAGCGTCAGCCTGGAACTGAAGAAGCACAACGGGACCTGGCACGTCGGCGACCTGCACATCAAGTTCTGACCTGCGCTTGCCGAAAACCTGTACCGCTCGAAAAGGCGCGCCGACCGGTACGGGCGCTTGACGTGCGGCGATGACTTTCGAGCGGTATAGGAGCGGGAGTCAATGGGGAGGATTGAATGTGCCGCAGGTGCGCTGAACTGTGCTGAAGTGCTTGGAATGGAACTGGTTTGACGCCGGGGTTCTCTGTTCCGGCTGGTGAGGGTCCTTTATGGACTACGCTGGGGGTCAAGGGGTCGCAGGTTCAAATCCTGTCGTCCCGCCGGTCGACACACCTGCAAACCGGATTCAGACCCACCATTGGACAACAGCACCCGGCATAGCTGACCTCACCATTGTGCGTTCGCGCAGCGGGCCTGGTTCGCACAGCATTCACACCGGATTCCCGGTCTGCTGAGTTGGAACTTCGTGTACGAGTGCGTGTGAGGATGAGTCGCCGAGTTGCGGTTACACCCGACGATCGCGGAGCAGGCAAACCGCTGTCTAAGAGCCGAACCTTGGAGCTGTCGGACGGTGTGTCGAATGATGCCGCCAGACGGTGTTCGCTCGTCGCGTCCATGACAGCATGTCGGCTCGTGTCGCCTGGGTGTCGGTGGCTGCGGTGGCCACGACCCGGTCAAGGATGAGGCACGGGTGATCCCAGGGCGCCACCACCGGCGAAATACAGGAACTTCGTGAAGAACGACGGACCCAGCGACCGGATCTCGTTACGGCTACCGGCCGCAGCACCGCGTACGCCGGTCGGATCATGCTGGGACACCTCCACAGCCTCGGCAAGGAGCTTCTCCACGCGCGGCGAATCCACTGCAACGCTATCCAGCCGGCGCCCGTTCTGGCGCAAATATTTACCCGACCCCACGCCAAGGTTCGCCACAACAGAGTGAACACGTCATCACACGCCACGAAGCGGTCACACCGTCCGCGGGCCCTACATTCCTTGCGATAATGATCGCCACACTTTCGCAACGATCATAGGCATGCATGGGAAGAGGTTCTCGGGATGCCGCTTGAGCGGTACCTGTACGTCGGGCTGTTGTTGAACGTGGCCGCGTTGCAGAACTTGACCCACTCACTGTTGACTGCGGACCACCTAGTCCCGTTCCTCTCCCCAGTCGGGGGCGACATCACCCTGCAACTGGTTGACCGGCATTTCGCCGCAACTGCATGCCGCGATCGGCATCGAGTGGGATCAGCACGTCGTCGCGGTAGTGGACGAATTCGGTCCGCTCGACCTGCCCGCCCATCTCCTCGAAAATTCCCTTGGGAGTCTGCTCGATCCAGATTCGCTGATCGTTGTCCTGGCTGACGGTGAGGTCGAAAACCTGAGTCGAGTAGGTGCCGACGTAGCGCCCGGCGTCGATCCGCCGCGGCTGCGCGGGCGGGACCGGGAGCGCCGGCAGATCGACGTCGGTGAGCTCGCCGAGGATGTGGCCCACGACATCGCGGTAGAGCGAGACGATGTTGCCGCCGTTGGTCATGAGCGCGACCGCCAGCCCGGCCTCCGGCATCATCCGCAGGAACGCGCCTTGCCCGATGGTCGTGCCGTCGTGACCGATGATCGTCCCGGCCGGGTTATCGAACCGCTCGAAACCGAGACCCCACGATGTCCCCATGAAACCAAGCTCAGGCAGGTCGACCTCCCGATCGTGCATGCGGGCGGGGGTCCCCGGGGCCAGCACCCTGGTGCCGTCCGCGGCGCGGCCGTCCTCCAAGATGGCCGCGGCTCGAAACACGTCGATGTCGTCGCGACAGCGCCGCGCCCGGAGACGCTTATCCGTTGCTTGGCGCGGCGTCGCTAGCTTGCGGTCCCGGTCGGTGATCATCGCCGATGCGACTGTCTTCTTTGGACTATCGGCCGTTTCTGCCGCTGCGTCTTCACCGCCGGGAACCTTGTTCACGGCCGGGCCCCGGAATGCCCAGCTCCGCAGGCAAGTTCTCGGCAATGGTGAACGCCGAACCGCGTTCAGGCGCAGTGCGTATGTGTGGTTCATGCCTGCGTTGCGTTCGCGGAGAATCCCAGCTTGCCGCGAGTGGCGAGGATCACGATGACGGCGAGAAGACTGAGTCCGAGCGTCGGGCCCCAGAACCAGTCGGGGGGACCGCCGGGGAAGAACTGGGACCACGCGACCGATATGAAGTTGTTGACGTTCGCGTGCAGCACCATGATCAGCGGAACGCTTTGCCGGGCCTTGTTGAACACCAAGGTGATCACGAAGCTGATCGCCATCGTCAACAAGAAGAACCGGCCGATCGCTTCGGGGCCGGCGTCCGGGCCGCCCCAAGGCGTGAGGAACAACGGCAGGTGCCAGATCGTCCACAGGATCCCGAGGATCGTGGTCGCTACCATCGGCCGATGCCGTTGCTGCAAGCGAGTCAGCGCGAAGTCACGCCAGCCGGGTTCCTCGGCCAGACCGGTGGTGAAGAACTGGAGCACCAGCATCGGCACGTAGACCGCCAGCACCGACACCGACGGGATACGCAGGGCGTCTTCCGCGCCGTCCATCGCCAGCGTGCCCATGAAGATCGCAGCCGGCACACCGACCAGAGCCAGCACGTACCACCAGATCCCGGCGCGAACCTGGAACAACCGCCTGCGCCAGCGACGCAGTCCGTCACGCCCTTCAGTGATGGCGGTGACCGTGAAGGCCGCGGCCAGTGGGCCGAGGTACGCACCGGGCAGGATCGCGGTCAACTGATTGCTGATGAGAAAGTCCGAATACCGGAAGTGCAGGATGCCGAACCCGTCCAGCGACAGGATGTACGGCGTCCAGACAAGCCAGCTGATGCCCATGGCGAGGGTGAAGAACGACGTCAGCGGATAGCGGAGAACCAGTGCCTGCCAGCGGTTTCGCTGTGCGACGGTAGGTGTCGAAGTCATGCCGGAAACGTTAGGAATCGATCTTCCTGGAGTCATTGCAGCCCAAGGGCATCCTGAAGGTAGAGCGCACTCCACCATCCCTGGTCGACCTGGTTCCCCGGCGCGACGTTCTTGCCGGTCAGGTCTTTGTCACAGTGACCCGGGTATCGGGCGCCACCTGGTCGGGTAGTCGTCGCAGAACCAGGGAGTGATCCGGCGGTACGCGGCCGGGTTGATCGGGTTGAGCCAGTGCGCGGCCCGCACCCGCTTCGGGATGTTGACGCCGAGGTCACCCAGCACCTCGTCGACGTTGTGCATCAAGGGAAAGATCTTCGTGCCCCTGCGGTAGAGCATGAAGTTCCCACGCTCGTTGAACAGCCGCGACTGTACGTCACCGGGCAGGAAGGGCACGCCCTGGACAAGTCCGGTCGCGCACACGACGAGGTCCGCGGGGAGCTCGGTGTCGTCGTCCAGTTCGGCGAAAGGCTTGCCATCACGGGAAAGAGCCGTGTGATGGTCCGATCCCGCCGCACGACAATGCTTCCGTCTGCCACGCCGGAGTAGAAGCCCTCAGTGGACAGTGTCGTCCGGACACGAGAAGAGCGTGCTCGGTGACCTGTCACCACGGTCGCCCGCAGCCAGGGATCGGTGATGTGTTCCATCAGCTGTTCCCGTTGTGGTAGCCAGCACAGGAAAACGTACCCCGGGGCGCGGGTGCCGTGTGCGCCCGCTGATCATCGTGGCTGGATTCCGCCAAGCACAGCCGGTTCCAGTCGCCACCGCCGGGACAGGCCGTCGTGGGTACTCGGAGCAGGTGCGACGGACCAACCTCCCCGGACGGCACACGGCATCTCCTCGCTGCGGTGCACTGCGATCCCGGGTGACGCGGCACCCGTCGTGTCGCGAAGGCTGCTCCGGCACCCGATCTCGGTCGCCACGTAGGCGGCTGAGATCTCCTCGTGGCTACCGCGCCGGAGTCGGTCAGCGCGGCTAACCTGCGCAAGGCGGAATCCCGAACCGTGCGCCGCACGGCGGACATCAGACGGCGTGCCCGCGCAATCCGGCGAGTGCCGCGTCAAGGATCGGCTGACGGTATTCCGGAGTGCCGGGGATCTTGGCGATGGCCATCACGAGGTCGAGGATCTGGTCGAGGTCAAGGTCGCCGGCGATCTGGTGTGCGTCCTGGGCGGCGGACAGCAGTGGCTCGCCGGCGGCAAGCATCCGGCTCCGGCTCTGGAAGACGGGATCGGTGGTGTCGGTGTGCTCGAGCAGCCCGAGGACGATCGGCCGCTTGGTGCTGACGTACTGGAAGAACCGGCGCAGCCAGGTCATGAGTCGCTCCTCCGGGCTGCCACCCTCGACTGTCGCGGCGGCGGCGCAGACCTCGTCGACCTCATTGACGAGGAGTGCCTCCAGGAGTTCGTGGCGGGTCGCGAAGTTGCGGTAGAGGGTAGCCGAGCCGACCCCGGATCTCCGGGCGATCTCGGCCATCGAGGTCTCGGCTCCGGTGGCGGCGAACGCGGTGCGAGCCGCGTCTAGGATCCGCTGGCGGTTGCGAGCCGCGTCGGCCCTCTTCGAGGGCGGATGGTTAGTCATGTGAACGTCTTTGCGTAAGTGGGCAAGGTCTCCGTATAGTGATGTGGGCACCCTCTCCGTTTCCTCTGGGGACTCTACCGAACCTGTACAAGGATCCGCCATGACCACAGCACACACCCGGGCCGGCCGCAGCCGGCCCATCACGTCCCGTTCCATCGCCGGATGGTGCCGACGATCTGTTGTCTCGGCGTGGGTGTGACCGGCATCGACATCTCCATCGTCAACAGGGCGCTCCTGTCGATAAGCAAGGACCTGCGCGACTCGGCCAGCAGCCTCCAGTGAACGGTCGACGCCTACTCCCTGGTCCTGGCCTGCCTGCTCGTGCTGTCCAGCTCCATGGCCGACCGCTTCGACCGCAAGCGGATCTTCCAACTCGGGTTGGCGCTGAACCAAAGCCGCCGTCCGCAACGGCCAGCACCTCGCCACTACACCGATCCCCGGATCCCAGGGCCACCCTCTGCCCGGTCGATCCGCAAACCCCGCCAGCATCTCACTGGAGAATCCGGAGGTCGGCAGGCAGTGGATCCGCAAGGGCGACGGGCTGATCGCCGCGGACAACGAGGCGAACCGCGACCCGTCTCCGTTCCCCGAACCGGACCGGCTCACGTGACCCGCAAGGCGCGCCACCACATCGCATTCGGCTACAGAGTGCCCAGTGTCTCGGCCAGGCGCTCGCGCGGGTCGAACCGCAAATGGTCTACCGCACGCCCTACCGGCGGATCCCGACGCTACGGCTCGCGGTTCCGCTGAACGAGGTCAAGTCCAAGCACGACACGATCGTCTACGGGCGCACGAACTCCCCGTGACGTGGTGAACCCGGAAAGGATCGACATGTTTCATCTTGATCACCTCTGCCTCGGCGTCCGCGACTTGAACGACGGCGTCCGCCGGGTGCGGGAGGAGACCGGACTCGCCCACTACGACGGTGGCGCCTTCGCCGCCAGCATCGCGAATACGATCTTCCCGCTCGGCGGGGACGCCTACCTGGAGGTCGAGGCGGTGATGGCCACCGCGGACAAACGGGACGAGGGGGTCGCCTGGTTCGACCAGGCCGTCGCGGCCGGCGACCGGTGGATGTTCTGGAGTCTGCGCGCCGACACCCTCGAGGAGATGACCGACGTCGCGCAGCGGCTCGGCGGCGAGGTGGCGCGGCGCCCGGGACGCACCCAGCCTGACGGCACCCAGCGCATCATCACCACCGCGCCCGGCCCCGGCCGCGCGCTCGACACATGCTGGCGCCGAGGGCTGCCGAACTGGTTCTACCGGGAGGACCCGGCCACCAATCCGGATCGTGGGGCGGCGGAGCATGGTGAGCGCGGGGTGGCCGTGACCCGGCTGGAGATCAGCGCTGACGCCGGGGAACTGCGGGAGCATATCGGTGCCGAGACCTTCGACCGGCTGCCGCTGGAGATCGTGCCCGGCCGGCCGGGCGTGCACGCGGTCACGGTGCGTACCGCGGCCGGGCGCCAGGTGACGCTGCGCAGGGACCCGGCCGACCTGTAGAGCCGTCGGGGACTACCTCACCAAGGGCTCCTGGCGTTTCCAAGCACATCGATCTCGGTCTCGCCACGCCTGGCTGCGCCCGATCAACAAGTACGAACGCGACGCGCACCCGTAGCGACCCGCTCGGCAGCGTGTCGATGCTGCCGTGAGGACAGGACCGCTTCGTATGCTGATCGAACTAAATGGACACTGATAGGCACGCTGCGGTTACAGTCCATCGGTGGGCTGAGAGTGCCTTCCGGCATCAGCACGGGCCGAACAGTTGGGGAGTGACTCGGCAGGTAGCGGACGAGCGGGTGAGGTTGTCCGGTCAGCCCAGCGATGCGCTCGCGGCGCGCAGCTCGTCGAGGGCCTTCAGGAGGTAGACGGCGAACCCGTCCTCGGGGGCACGGTCGCCTTCGGACCATTCGGCGTACCCCCGCTTGAAGGCGAGGACGCCGAGCTCACTGGCGAGGGCGGCGGTCGGATCAGGCACGCCGCGGGCGACCAGGGCAGCGGTCATGGCGGCCGCGAGGCTGACGCTCTTGAGGGCGTCGCGCTCCTGAAGTTCGGCGCTGGCGGCGACGGCCGCCTTCAGCCGCGGGGCGATCTCCCGGCTCATCGGGCCCATCGCGGTCGAAGCGCGCTCCAGACCGGCGGCGACCGCCTCGAGTGGGCTGGCGTCGGCGGGCGCCTCGGCGATGCCCTCGGTCAGCAGCTGGCTCAGCGTCTCCTGCCCAGCCACCAGCAGCTCGCGTTTGTCGGGGAAGTGCCGGAAGAAGGTGCTCTTGGTGACTCCGGCGCGCTCGGCGATCTGCGCGACCGTCGTGGCGTCGTAGCCCTGCTCGGTGAACAGGTCGACGGCCGCCATGACGAGGCGTTCGCGCGCGCCCGGCTCCCATCGGCCCATAGGGCCATCATATGTGATGGGACTCTTGTCCCATCACTCTGATACGGTGATGGGACAAGAGTCCCATCACTCGCGGGAGAGTTCCATGCGCGTCTTCATCACCGGCGGCACCGGTCTGATCGGGTCCGCCGTCGTCGCCGAGCTTCTCGGCAACGGCCACACCGTCCTCGCACTCGCCCGCTCCGACGCCTCCGCGCAGGCGGCCTCGGCGGCCGGCGCCGAGCCGATCCGGGGAGGTCTGGCCGATCTGGACGTCCTGCGCGCCGGCGCCGCCCGGGCTGACGGGGTGATCCACCTGGCCTTCGCCAACGACTTCAGCAGCCCCGAAGCCCTCGCGGACGCGGTCGCCGAGGAAAGCGCCGGCCTCGCCGCCCTCGGCGAGGCACTCGTCGGCAGCGACCGCCCCTTCGTCGCCTGCTCGGGCACCCCCGCAGTGCCGGGCCGGGCCTCCACCGAGGCCGACTCGATTCCGACCGAGGGGCCGGTCGGTGGTCGCGGTCGTGCGGTCGCGGGAGTCCTGGGCCTGGCCTCGCGCGGCGTCCGGAGCTCGGCCGTCCGCCTGCCGCGGACCGTCCACAATGAGGGCACGGGCGGGTTCGCCGGTGTGTTGACCGGGATCGCGCGTCAGAGCGGAGTGTCGGGCTACCCGGGCGACGGCACGCAGCGCTGGCCGGCCGTGCATGCCCTCGACGCCGCGGTCCTGTTCCGGCTCGCCCTGGAGCAGGCGCAAGCCGGCACCTCCTGGCATGCCGTGGGCGACGAGGGCGACCAGGTGCGTGACATCGCCGCGGTCATCGGCCGGCGGTTGGGCCTGCCCGTCGAGTCCGTGCCGGTGGAGACCTACGGCCCCCTCGGCGTCATCTTCGCGGCCGACCAGCCCTCGTCCAGCACCCACACCCGGCAGGCGCTGGGCTGGGAGCCGAAACACCCGAGCCTGCTGGAGGACCTGGAGAACATCCAACCCTGACCGGCAGCCCGGAACATGGCGGGGTGGCCCGCTGCCGCCGAAGCCGGTGGAACACTTGTCGTCACCGCCGCGGCGGCTGCGGTCGGCTCGGTCGCGGCCCAGATCGCGCCCCATTCTCCGACTGGTTTCACTACGACGTGGGCAGCTGGTGATGAAGATCGTCGAGTGGGAAGGCGAGTGGCGCGAATTGGTGTGCAGAACGGGCGGCAGGAGTGGGGCCCACCGGGCCTGCCTCCAGTCACGCTCGAGTATGTGGTGGCTCGACGAGGCGATCGCCAGACAGCAGCGTGCCGGCTTGCTTGACGTGCCGCAGCACAGGTGAGACCTCCATACTCTGCAGCCCGGCCAAGGACCCGAGGCGATCGGAGGTGAATTCGAATAGTTCGTCGAGGTCTCGGCAGTGTGCGACGGCGTGGATGTTGTGGGGCCCGGAGACGGCCGCGGCGAAGGCGATCTCGGGTTCCTGTGCGAGCGTGCGTCCGGCGTTCTTCACCGCCGACGGATGCACGCGCAGCCACAGGTTCGCCCGAGCGTGATATCCCAAAGCGGCTGCGGCGATCTCGACGTCGATGTGGACGACGCGGCACAAGAGCAAGGCGTGCAGGCGGCGTGATACACGCCCTGGAGTAGAGTCCGCTGCGGCGGCGAGGTCGACGAGACTGGCGCGACCGTCTGTGGCGAGCGTGTTGAGAATCTTCTCGTCTCCCGCTGTGAGACGCACGGGATCGCGAGTGACAACCGGAGATTCAGTGAACGGGACACCGTCGCTGCCGAGCATGGCTTCCTGCTCCGGGGTCAGCGTGCCGTGCAGGGCGGCCCAGTAGTGGCCGCGGCCGCCGATGAATTGACGAAGCATGGCGAAGGCGTTGATGTCGAGCACCGCGGCGGTGCGCGGAAGTCGTCGACCGAGCAGGTCTTCGCGCTGTTCTTGAGTCCGCGACTGGATCGCGCACGTGATTTCACAGCCGGCTGCACTCAGGGCTACCCAGTTGACATCCTCGCGTTTGGCGAGTGCGTCGGCGATCGCTTCGACGCTGCCGGGGCGGCAGCGGAGTCGCACTAGCCACCTGCTCTGTGCCAGCGCTCCCGGGTTGACCACGCCGGCGACGCGGATGACGCCATCAGCCCGCAGACGCCGATACCGGCGGTTGACGGCGCTTTCGGTGAGGCCGAGCGCGACCGCTATCGAGGCGAAGGAAGCTCGCGGAGCGATCTGCAGTGCACGAATGATTCGCACATCATCGGGTTGGACAGCGACGGACTCGGACATTGATGCGCCTGTCATGAGGGGAATCCTACAGACGGGCCCTCTCGGCTCGCCCCGACGACAGCACGGCGGACAGACTTGCGACGCACAGAAGAAGAGCCACAGCAGCATCACCGGCCGACGCCGCGCCAAGGTCTCGGTGACGGATACACGACGTGAGCTCACCACGTAAAGAACGGAGATGAGGCTGGATGTCATCGACTGTCACGGGCCAGAACACGCCTACCGCTCTCATCATCGGGGCCTCGCGCGGTCTCGGTCACGCGATGGTGGCCGAATTCCTCCACAGGGGTTGGAACGTCATCGGCACGGTCCGTGACACCGCTGCCCAGACACCCCTGCACGATCTCGCGGACCGAGCCGGCGGGCGCGTCACCGTCGAGCATCTCGACATCAACGAGCCCAACCACCTGGCGCCCCTGCACGAGCGGCTCGCGCAACGCCGACTCGACCTGCTCTTCGTCAACGCGGGCACCACGAACAACGAGCAGACGCCGATCGGCGCGGTTCCGACAGCCGCCTTCGTCGAGGTGATGCTCACCAACGCTCTCAGCCCCATGCGCGTCATCGAAGCGCTCGAAGATCTCGTGTCCCCCACCGGACTCATCGGAGCGATGTCGTCCGGGCAAGGCAGCATCACGAACAACACGACCGCGGGCCGCGAGGTCTACCGGGGAAGCAAAGCGGCCTTGAACATGTTCATGCGCAGCTTCGCGACCCGGCAGGCCGAG
The DNA here is from genome assembly GCF_900176515.1 of Kibdelosporangium aridum. Lineage (GTDB taxonomy): Bacteria > Actinomycetota > Actinomycetes > Mycobacteriales > Pseudonocardiaceae > Kibdelosporangium > Kibdelosporangium aridum. The sequence continues at coordinate 442,657 of NZ_FWXV01000012.1, read as the reverse complement.
ACGCAGCGCGCCTTTGTCCTCATGGCGCCCGGCTGGATTCGCACCGAGCTCGGAGGGCCGGACGCACCGTTCACCATTGAGGAGAGCGTCCCGCTGTTGGTGGACGTCCTGCTGTCCAAGTTGGGCACTCCCGGTCTGGCGTACCTGGACCGCTCGGGTCAGACCGTGCCCTGGTAAGCCCTGCCAACCGACCATTGTGGAAAGCCCGACGACCATCGGGCCGCAGGCGACCTCATCTGACGAAATGTCCTGGCCCTGCTCGTTACTCGTCGTCTCGTCTCGCCTGGTGCGGCCAGCCCGCAGGAAATAGCAAGAATAAGGACAATGCCTCTCATCGCTGTCGAAGAACACTGGATCATGCCGGACTTGACGTCCGCCCTTCGCGCTATGCCGCACCGCGACGAAAGCCTCATCTTCAACGAGGTAGGCGACAATCTGGAACGTTTGGAGGACCTGGGGGCCGGCCGCATCGCGGCCATGGACGCTCAGGGCATCGACGTGTCGGTACTCGCCCTGACGCCGCCGGGAGCCCAGCCGCTGCCGCCCAAGAAGGCCTTGGCGCTGAGCCGCGCCGCGAACGACGTGGCCGCGGCGGCCGTCGCCCGGAATCCGGCCCGATTCCGTTCGTTGTCCACGCTGCCCATGTCGTCGCCAAAGGACGTTGCGGGCGAGCTTGAACGAGCCGCGGACATGGGGCACGTGGGCACCATGGTCTACGGCCGATCAGGAGACCTGTTCCTCGACGACCTCGCCTATGACGACTTCTTCTCCGCTGCGGTGGCACTGGGCCAGCCCGTGTTCATCCATCCTCAACTGCCATCGCCGGCCGTTCGTGACGCGTCCTACCGCGGCTTCGATCCCATGACCGATCTCGCCCTGGCCACCTTCGGCTGGGGATGGCACCTGGACGCCGGGACCACGGCACTGCGGCTGATCCTACGGGGCACCTTCGACCGGCATCCCGACCTCCAGATCGTGCTCGGCCACTGGGGAGAGATGCTGCTGTTCTGGTCGGACCGGGCCAACAGTCTTTCTCGCGTCGCCGGCTTGCCACGACCGATATCGGATTACATCCGGTCGAACTTCTTCATCACCACCTCCGGCATGCTCAACCCGGCGCTGCTGCACCACGCCCTGTCAGTGACCACGATCGACCGGTTGATCTTCTCCACCGATTACCCCTTCCAACACCCGGCCAACGAGGACATCAAATCCTTCCTGGGGCACTTTTCCTCCGATACGGCCCGCGAGAAATTCTCCTCGGCCAACGCGGCATCGTTGTACGGCATCGACATCTAATACGGGGCCGGATGCCCCTGGTCGCTCAAGGAAGATGCCCACCGGTTCATGCTGTCGACGAGCGTGCGCCCGTCGATGATTTCGCATTGCGCCGCCGACACCGTTATGTCAGCGTGGTGATCGACGCTGACTCCTATCAGCGCGTCGATGTGTTGCCAGACCGCAAGTCCGACGCTCTCGCCGGGTGGTTGCGTGAGCATCCCGGTGTGGAGATCGGGCTGATCACCTGCGAGCCGCTGCCTTGCAGACGTCCGGTCACGGAAGATTCGGTTGCAGCCGCACCCCAAGATTTGTGGGGAAGACCGCGAATGTCACCCGTTCCCCAACAGGTCCAGCCGACGTGTCGGGTCCGATGGTGAAGGCCTGACAGGTCATCGCTGCGATCAGCGTGGCCTCCATGAGTGCCAGGTTGCGGCCAGGGCAGAACCGTGGTCCGCCGCCAAACGGCAGGTACGGTTGGGATGTCGCTCGCGCGGTCCCGTCGGTCAGCCACCGCTGGGGGCGAAACGACTGCGGGTCGGGAAATTGGCGCGTGTCGTCGTCGGAGCCGTGGGACAGGAGCAGAAAGATCGGCGTGCCGGCACCGATGTGGAGCCGGTCGAGCCCGTCGGTGACTGTGGTGTCGACCACGGGTTCCAGGACGATGTACGGGGTCGGCGGGCGCAGCCGGATCGCTTCGTTGACCACCGCCTCGGCGTAGCGCAGCCGCGACAGCACCGGCGGCTCGGTAATCGACCCGCCGGGACCGAGGACTTCGTCAGCCTCTGCGCGAACCTGGCGTTGCACGTCGGGATGCGCAGCGAGGAAGTGCATGACCCACGATGCGGCGGCAGCGGTGGTGTCCTCCCCGGCGACGATCATGGTCAGCACATTGCCGACCACGTCGTCGTCGTTGACCAGCTCGTCGCCGTCCACCTCGGCTTTGGCCAAAGCGCTCAAGAAGTCGGTCGGCGCATCTCCCCTGACCATGCGCCTTTTCGCCTCCGCGTACCGATCCAAGATGAGAGTCCGCGCCCCGGCGACGGCTGCGTCCGCGCGCCGATCGGCTGGCAGCCGGACATACCTCCAATACGGCACCGGACTGCTCAGCCTGCGGCCCAATGCCTCGAACAGCTGCGACAGTTGCCGGTGCAGACCGTCCTCCCCAGCTCCACTTGTGGCGCCGAGGTCGTAGTTCATGGTGAGCCCGACCGACACCTCCAGCGTGTAGCGGAGCATGTCGTCCACAACATCGATCCTGGACCCCGCAGACGCATTCCACCGGTTCCGCAGCCGTTCGGCTGACCGAGTGATCGTGGCGAACGATTCTCCTAGGTACTTCGCGTTCAGGCCGTGCATCGCAACCCGGCGCAGGCGCTGCCAGTCCTGCCCCTCGGCGTTGAACAACCCGTGGGCGCCCAACTCGTCGATCAGATCGGACACGAAGCTCGCCCGCCGGAAGGTGGTCGGCCGTTGCCGCAGTACCGTGTCCATGATGTCGGGCGCGGACGTGACAACGACGTCGCGGCCCGGAAAGCGCATCCGGTACGTCGAACCGTAACGCTCGCGCCACCCGGCCAGCGTTCGGTGCGGCGTGCCACCCCGTACAAAGGCCGGAAGGTTACCGAGGACTGGCAGCGGTCGCGGTCCGCCGAGGTCGGCGACTGACCGGTGCACCGATGCGGGCTTGGACGTGGCGTGAGCATCCATCAAGTCAACACCTTCGGTCTCGGCCAAGGTCTGGCGGAATTTGGTGCTCGATCCGACTTCCCGCGTCAGGACCGAACGTACGCCATCCCGGAGCGCTGGTGGGCAGGGTTGAGCACCGGTGAGCACCGGTGAGCACCGCAGGACATGGACACCGGGCACTCGCGCGAAGCACGATCGGGACCAATGAGTGAGAACGCTTCCACCGGTTCTGTCATCCCAGTGCCGTAGCCACGCTCTGGTTGCGGAGCTGCACCACACCCGCGGTGCCGAATTCCTTTTCCTGTCGTGCTTCCCTGTACAACGCCGAAGGAAAACCATGCGACGAAACAACATGACGTCGGGTGCGCCCACCAGGTTGCTCATGACGAGTACAGACCGTCCAGCCCGAAGACCAGACATGCGCATCATCCGCGCGGCCCGGGTGACATGCGGTGAGTCGTCACAAAGCGCAGGCTGATCGAACACCGCGCCTGCAGGGTTGGCATGCGGTCAAATTCCCGTGTGGCACAGGATTCTGGATCGAACGGTCAAGTGGACGCTGGCTCGGTTCTTCGGCAACCACGGCTTCGTCGGCCACCCACCACCTTCTGCTCTTCATGGTCACCCGCGGCCGGGCTTGAGCACGCCCGGATGAGTCTCGGTGCGACGGATGGTCATCGACAGTCCCAGTCCAAGGAGTAGTGGATGCTCGTATCGGGTTACCGCTTGCGGTTGCGCCGCCTTGTACCGGCCGCCGTCATGGCTGTCTTGGCAGTCCTGTCCGTGACCAGTGCGGTGCCGGCTTCGGCGGCTGCGGGCACGACCTTGGTCGGTGTGGCCTCCGCCCGCTGTCTCGACGTGGTCGGCAACGTCAGGGAGCCGAAGACCGCCGTCAACATCTACGACTGCAACGGACAAGGCAACCAGGCGTGGACCTTCACCTCGACCGGGGAACTCAGGGTGTACGACGACGCCCTGTGCCTGGACGTGGTCGGTCAGGACACCACGGCACCGGCCGGGGTACAGATCTACACCTGCACCGGCGGTGCCAACCAGCGCTGGACCCTCAAGTCCGACGGTTCCATCGTCGGCGTGCAGTCAGGGCTCTGCCTGGACGTGACAGGGCAGAACACCGCCAACAGCTCTCCGGTGGGAATGTGGACCTGCAACGGGCAGGACAACCAGAAGTGGCGGACCTCAGCCGGTAACGTCGACACCCAGCCTCCGACGGTGCCGGGCAGCCCCAGGGTGAGCGACCTGGTGTGCGACTCGGTGACGTTCGCGTGGAACGCCTCAACGGACAACGTCGGCGTCGCGTTCTACGACGTTTACCACGACGGCCAACTGGTGAAGACGGTGAGCGGCACCACGCTGTCCACCAGCTTCCCCGTGGTCGCCGGGGCGGCCTGGGGTTTGTTCGTCAACGCGCGTGACGCGGCCGGCAACGTCTCTCAGGCCAGCACCACGGTGCCGATCACACCGCCGCACTGCCAGGCCGACACCCAGCCGCCGACCGCACCGACACGGCTCGTGGGCTCCGCGTCCGGCACCACGGTGACGTTGTCGTGGACCGCGGCGACCGACAACGTCGGCGTCCGGGCCTACGACATCTACCGCAACGACACCAAGGTCGGCACGGTGACCGGCACCCCCTCCGTTCCTCCTGCCACGTCGTTCATCGACAGCGGACTGGCCGCCAATACGGCGTACCGGTACTTCGTGGTAGCTCGCGACGCACAGGTCAACGTATCCGCGCGCAGCGGCACTGCGACCGTGACCACTGGCGCGAGCTGCGCCAACCCGGTGTGCGCCGTGACGCAGGTCGGCACCGACACCGACCTCCCGTGGGGACTGGTCACGTTGCCCGACGGCTCCATCCTCTACAGCCGCCGCGACGCAGACGACATCGTCCACCTCAATCCCACCACCGGGACGAAGACGGTCGTGGGCACCGTGCCCAACGTGTCCGGCACCGACGGCGAGGGCGGTCTCATGGGCCTCGCGATCGCCAGCACGTTCGCCAGTGACCACTGGCTCTACATCATGCACACGTCGGCCAACGACAACCGGATCGTACGGATCAAGCTGGAGAACGACCGACTCGACACCGCCACCCAACAGATCCTGCTCAGCGGCATCCTGCGCAACAAGTACCACGACGGTGGTCGCTTGCGCTTCGGACCAGACGGCAAGCTCTACGCGAGCACCGGTGACGCCCAGAACGGCGACAATGCGCAGAACAAGACCAGCCTCAACGGCAAGGTCCTCCGGCTGAACCCGGACGGCAGCGTGCCGTCGGACAACCCGTTCGGCAACTACGTCTGGAGCTACGGCCACCGCAACCCACAGGGACTGGCGTTCGACTCCCACGGACGACTGTGGCAGCAGGAGTTCGGCGACGGACGCATGGACGAGACGAACCTCATCACCAAGGGCGGCAACTACGGCTGGCCCGCGTGCGAGGGCACCGCGAACGGCACGGGTTCCTGCGGTACCACAGGTTTCCTCGCGCCGAAGCGCACCTACCCCACGGCAGACGGCTCGTGCTCAGGCATCGCCATCGTCCGCGACGTGCTGTACGTGGCCTGTCAACGCGGAACCCGGTTGTACCGCCAGGTGATCAGCGGGGACAGCCTGCCCACCGCGGAGGTCTACTTCAACGGCACCTACGGCCGGCTGCGCACGGTGGAACCCGCCCTCGACGGAGGACTGTGGTTGACGACCTCGAACGTCGGCGACAAGGACAGCACTCCCAACAACAGCAACGAGAAAATACTGCACGTCGCTCTCGGCTGACCACCCCGACCGAACGAACTACGGAAGGTCTCGACGTGGAGATCAAACGGCGCAGTCTGCTGGCGGCGGGTATGAGCGCGGCCGGCCTTTCCGCGATCAGCATCCCGCTCGCGAGCCCCGCCATCGCGGCGTCCGGCACGCCTGTGACGGAGCGGATGTTCCTCACCGGGACCGACGCGGACCACACGGTCGACTGGGAGTTCCGGGTCGCCACCGGTCGTCGGAGCGGGGTCTGGAGCACCATCCCGACTCCGTCGAACTGGGAGTTCCACGGCTTCGGCAGCTACAACTACGGATCAGCACTGGTGCCCGACGAGAAGGGCGACTACCGGCACACCTTCACCCCACCCGCCTCGTGGGCGGGCAGGCGGATCATCCTGGTCTTCGAGGCGGCCATGACCGACACCGACGTACGCGTCAACGGGAAATCCGCGGGACCGACGCACCAAGGCGGCTTCTACCGGTTCCACTACGACGTCACGGCCCTGGTACAGCTCGGTCAACCCAATCTGCTCGAGGTGACGGTCAGCAAGGAGTCCTCGGACAACTCCGTCAACAATGCCGAACGTCGAGGTGACTACTGGAACTTCGGCGGGATCTTCCGTCCTGTGACGCTGGAGGCCCATCCGGCCGAGCATATCGACCACGTCGCCGTCGACGCACGGGCCGACGGGACGTTCACCGCCGAGGTGGTGCTCGTGGGCGTCACCTCGGCCAGGCGAGTCGTGGGACAGATCAGGCGCTTGGACGGCTCCGCTGTGGGCAGCCTGTTCTCGGCGGCGGTGCCGGCGAACGCGACCAAGGCGACCATCACCACGACCACCGACCAGCCCCTGCTGTGGACGGCCGAGACGCCGAACCTGCACCAAGTGGACGTGACGCTCACCGATGACAGTGGTTCGCCATTGCACGCCACCGTGGTGCGGTTCGGTTTCCGCACGGTCGAAGTCCGCGCGGGCGACGGCATCTACGTCAACGGCAGGCGGATCGTGCTCAAGGGCGCCAACCGGCACACGTTCTGGCCCACCTTGGGCCGCGCGTCGAGCCCTCGACTCGCCCGGCAGGACATCGGGTTGATGAAGGACATGAACATGAACGCCGTCCGGATGTCGCACTACCCGCCGGACAGCTTCTTCCTCGACCTGTGCGACGAGTTGGGGCTCTACGTCCTGGACGAACTGGCGGGGTGGCAGAAGCGCTATGACGAAGGTGTCGGCGCGCCACTGGTGGCCGCGACGGTGACGCGCGATGTGAACCACCCGTCCATCCTGTTCTGGGACAACGGCAACGAGGGCGGCTGGAACACCGCACTGGACGACGACTTCGCGCTCTACGACCCGCAGAAGCGCAAGGTGCTGCACCCGTGGACGACCTTCAACGGCGTCGACACGAGCCACTACCAGAGCTACTCCAGCACAGTCGCGAAAGCGGCGGGCAGCGCCGTCTTCATGCCCACCGAGTTCCTGCACGGTCTCTACGACGGCGGTGCGGGTGCGGGCCTGAACGACTACTGGAAGGTCATGGGCGGCGCGCAACGGTCCGCGGGCGGTTTCATCTGGGCCCTCGTCGACGAGGGCGTCGTGCGCGACGACCGCGGCGGAGCCATCGACACCACGGGGAACCGGGCGCCGGACGGCATCCTCGGCCCTTTCCGCGAGAAGGAGGCGAGCTTCCACACCATCAAGGACATCTGGTCACCGATCCAACTGACCAATCCCGGGTACTACGCGTCGACATTCCCCACGGGATTCGACAAGACCGTCAAAGTCGTCAACAGGTATGACTTCACCAATGTCAACCGGTGCGGCTTCACCTGGCAGCTGCTGAAGTTCGTCTCCCCTGGCGCCGGCAGCGGTCACACCGTCACGGCCAAGGGCGCTTTCACCGGACCTGACATCGCACCCGGTGCGAAGGGGTCCCTGTCATTGGACCTGCCCGCCACGTGGACCGCCGCCGACGCGCTGCGCTTGACCGCCAGGGATCCACATGGCCGTGAGGTGAGCGCGTGGACGTGGCGGATCAAGAAGGCCGCGGACCACGCCGCTCGGCTGGTCGTTCCCACGCCGGGAAATGTCACCGCAGTCGAAAACTCCGCCACGGTGACGATGACCGCTGGGACTACTCGGATCACCGTCAGTAAGGCGACCGGACGACTGGTGGGCGTGGTCAGCGACGGGACGGCGGTGTCGCTGACCAACGGTCCGGCCCTGGCTGTCGGAACAGCCGAACTCACCAGCCTCCACCACTTCCGTGACGGCACCGGTTGGGTCGTGCAGGCCGACTACACCGGTGATCTGACCTCGGTGCGGTGGCGCTTGGACGCGAATGGCTGGTTGCGGTTGGACTACAGCTACCACCGCACCGGCGACCACGACTTCCTCGGCGTGAACTTCGACTACCCCGAGACGAAAGTGCGGGAACTGACGTGGCTCGGCGACGGCCCGCACGGCGTCTACAAGAACCGGATGCGCGGTGCTACACCCGACGTCTGGAGCAAGACGTACAACAACACGGCCACCGGCGCGAACGGTTGGCAGTACCCGCAGTTCAAGGGCTACCACGCCAATCTCTGCTGGGCTGTGCTGACGACCTCCGAGGGCCCCGTCACCGTGGTGTCAGCGCAGGAAGGACTCTTCCTCCGGCTGTTCACCCCTGCTGTCGGCGCCGATCCACTACACGCCACCGCCCCCTACCCGACCGGTGACCTGTCATTCCTGGACGGCGTTCCTCCCATTGGCAACAAGTTCCACGACGTCAGCCAGCTGGGACCGGAGAGCGCGCCGAACGTCGCTGCCGGGAATTACCGCCGTTCTCTCTACTTCCGCTTCCGTTGATGTGGGTGTCAGCACAAACAGGAAGGCACAGCATGCGTAAGCCAAGTTCGTTTCTCGCTGCGCTGACAGCAACACTAGTTGCGCTGACTACGGCACCGATCGCGCAAGGCGCCCCAGCTCCGGCAGCACCCGTGGTCACGCCGTTGACGATGAACACCGACGCCGCCTTCGACGCGCTGAACAGGGCGTTCCTGGTTTCCGACGGTAATCGGCGGTACTACAAGGAGTCCCTCGGCAAGACGGAGAAGGACTACTTCTGGCGGCAGGCGCTCGACATCCAGGCGGCCGAGGACGTGTACGACAGCACCAGGCGTCCGGAAACCCGCGATCTCATCGGGCGCCTGCTGGACACCTTCCTCCAGCAGAACCAGGGTTCCGGCGGCCTGTACGACTGGAACTGGAACGAGTACAACGACGACCTGCTGTGGGCCGGCCTGGCGTTCGCGCGCGGCTACAAGATCACCGGCAACCGCACCTACCTGTCACAGGCGCAGTACGCATTCACCAGGATCTACGACCGGGGCTGGGACAGCGCACTGGGCGGCGGCGTGTGGTGGAGTGTTGAAAAGCAGGAGAAGAGCGCCCTGAGCAACAGCCCGGCGGTGATCCTGGGCGTCCTGATCTTCGAGTCGACCGGCGACCGCGCCTACCTGGACAGGGCGCGGGCGATCTACGACTGGACGTGGGGACGCCTGCTCGACCGGTCCACAGGCGGCGTCCACGAGCACATCAAGGCCAACGGCACTGTCTCCAGTGGACAGACGGTGTACTCGGCAGGCGCCTTCGTCGGAGCGGCCCAAGCCCTCTACCGCAACACCGGACAGCGATCCATCTTCGACGACGCCAAGCGCACAACCGACTGGGTGATCCGAGAACGCACCGTCAACGGCATCATGACCAACGGAACACGCGAGGGCACGTGGCAGTCGGAGTTCTCCCGCGGTATGGGCGAGTTCGTTCGGGAGAACAACCTGTGGGACCAGTACTACGACTTCATGAAGCGCAACGCCGACGCGGCGTGGAACGCGCGGCGAACCGATCTGCTGCTGACCTGGAACCGGTGGGACGCGCAGACACCGCGCGATGACACGCGCGCCGTCGAAGCCATCGGCTCGGTGATCATGCAAGCGGTAACCCCGGCGTCCAAGCCATCCGGAAGCACGATCGTCAGCAACTGGAACGGCAAGTGTGTCGACGTGTCCGGCGGGACCTTCACCGACGGCCAGCGCACGGTCATGTGGGACTGCAATGGTGGCGCAAATCAGAAGTGGGAGTTCACCGGCAGCGAACTGCGCACGCAGAACAACAAGTGCCTCGACGTCAAGGGGGGTTCGACCGTGAACGGCGCGGTGATCCAACTGTGGTCGTGCAACAGCACGGTCGCTCAGCGATTCGCGCTGAGCGCCACGGGCGATCTGGTGAACCTCCACTCGAACAAGTGCGTCGACATCTCCGGCTGGGAACCGAACAACGGCGCTGTACTCGTCCTGTGGGATTGCACAGGCGCTGCCAACCAGAAATGGCACCGCAACTAAAAGAGTGGATCCGTGAATCCACGCATCTTCCGGGGTGGACGTTCCCATTGGAATCGCGAATCGATCTTGGTTGCCGGGAGTTCGCGCGGGCTCCATGTGCGATCCACCGGTGATCAATGCTGTCCGTCCGGCGAGGCGGGTCTGTCATGGTTGGGCTGTCGATCGTGGTCATGCGGGCTTGACCGCTTCCACGTGTTCGGCCAGCCAGGTGCGGAAGGTCTGCAGGCGAGGGTTGAGGGTGCGGACCAGGTCCAGGTCGCGTGCGCCCACGAAGTCGTGTTCGCCTTCGACGTAGAACTGGAACATGTTGCCGAGCTCGTCACCTGCAGGCAGCCCGAGCGAGCGGAGCTGGTCGGGCGTGAGTGGGCGGTAGTCGACCGGTTCGCCCAGCGCGTCGGCGAAGGCGGCGGCGTACTGCTCGCCGGTCAGGTGCTCACCCGCGATGCTCACCGTCTTGCCCACGTACTCGTCGCCCGCGGCGAACACGCCGTAGGCGGTGCGACCGATGTCTTCCGCCGCGATGCCCGCCAGCCTGGCCTCACCCAGCGGCAGCGTGAACACGAGCCGTCCGTCCTGGCCCCGCCGCGGCCCGGAGCCCTGGGTGAACCCCTCCCAGTAGAAGGTGGTCCTCAGGTAGGTCGTCGGGACGCCCGAGTCGCGGAAGAACGCGTCCGCCTCGGCCTTGGCGTCGAAGTGCGGAACCGTGTAGCGATTCTGCAACACCGGGACCCGCTGGTCGGACACCGGGATGACCATGCGCGTGTCCTCCAGGGTCGACCAGACGACGTGGGCGACACTGGCCGCCTTCACGGCACGTGCGGCCGTCGCGGCCTGCGCCAGTTCGACATCCGCGGACATGGACTCCCAGAAGTTGGTCACCACGTAGACGCCGTGAGCGCCCTCGAACGCCGCCCGCAGCGAGTCCTCGTCATCCAGGCTCGCCTCCACGACCTCGGCGCCGAGTTCGGCCAGCGCGCGGGCCTTCGCCGAGCCGGCGTCCCTGGTGACGGCACGCGCGGTGAACGGACCGTCGGGACCGGCGTCGAGAATGGCCCTGACCAGGCCTCCGCCCTGTGCACCCGTCGAGCCCAGTACCGCGATGATCTTCTTGTCGCTCACGAGAACTCCCTCTGCGGGGTCGCCGCAGCCCTGCGGCGACTTGCCTGGTTGAACGGGTAGGTTTTGGAGAATTTCGGATGTTGGCGGATCAGCTCCTGCGCGACCTGGGCCTGCACCGCGGCCAGGAACTGGGCCTCATGCACCTGCGGGATTCGAGCCCGGCGTGCCAGACGGAACTGTTCGAGGTGCTGGACTCCAATTCGCGACCATCACCAGGGATGGTGCGGCGGCTGGAGAAGCCTGGTCTGGTCGAGCGGGCGCCTGATCCCCGCGACGGCCGGCACCCTGGCGGCCGCGGTCGCCAGATCCTGACCGCAGCTGAATGGGAACCGCCCAACTCAGTCCACTGAGGATGCTCGCGGAGGGGCCGCCCGCTCGGCCTCGCGGATCGACGCGGCCAACCCCTGGCGCATGTAGCGCTTCCACATTGGACCGATGAGTAGCCGCACCGGCAGACTCCGGCCCGGCTTCGCGGTGAAGTGGTAGGACCAGCGCACGGCCACGCCGCCGTCCAGGTCGGGGGTGAAGGTCCATTCGCCCCGGGCGCGTTCCACGACGAACCGCAGGGCGTTGGTGAAGCCGGTGACCTCGTAGGCGAAGTAACCGGGCCGCAGGTAATGCGTCATCCTCTCCATCGCGGACCCGCCGTCGGCGAACTGCGGCCTGCGGTGCACGCCCACGTGGTCCCACGGACCGGACTGCTCCTCGACGTGCGTAATTGCGGGCAGCGGTCCCCAGCCGGTGAAGACCAGTGACAGGTCGATCGGCGTCATGACGTCGAAGGCCACCTCCAGGCTGTCGACGGCGGCAGTGCCGGTAGCGGTGACGGTGGTGACGGACACGGGGATGCTCCAGTTTCGCGAGGGCGGGCGAGTGTCTTCGGTGATGGTGAGGTCAGATCGATTTGAGCACTCGGATGCGGTCGCTGATGGCGCGGCGGGCGACGTCGGAGTTGAAGGCGATGGAGTCGAACTCGTGGGGGGCGCCGGGGTGGAGGTGGAACTCCACCGGTACGCCGGCGCGGCTGAGCTTGGCCGCGTAGGCGATGTCCTCGTCGCGGAAGACGTCGAGCTGGCCGACCTCGATGTAGGCCGGCGGGAGGCCGGTCGCGTCCTCGAGCCGGGCCGGGGCCGCGGTGGCGGGGACGTCGGGTCCGCCGGCGGCCTCACCGAGTAGTGCCGGCCACGCGGTGAGGCTGTCGTCGTAGGACCACAGCGCATAGGGCGCGATGTGCGGGTCGGGTGTGGTGGTGCGGTCGTCGAGCATCGGCATGAGCAGGATCTGGCGGGCGATCTTCGGGCCGCCGCGCTCACGGGCGAGGATCGACACGGCCGCGGCCATGCCGCCCCCGGCGCTGTCGCCCATCACACCGACCCGGTCGGGGTCGACGCCCAGCTCGGCGGCATGCTCGTGCAGCCAGCGCAGAGCGGCGTAGGCGTCTTCGAGCGGTGTGGGGAAAGGGTGCTCGGGCGCGCGCCGGTACTCGACCGACAGCATCGACACACCGCTGGCGGAGACGTAACGGGTGACCGGTCCGTCGAACAGGTCGATGTGGCCGAAGATGTACCCGCCGCCGTGGAAGAACAGCACGGCCGGGCCCGGCGTCGCGCCGTCCTTGACATACCAGCGCATCGTGATCTGCGCACCGTCGTCGGCGGTCGCGTAGTGCTCGCTCGTCGTGACGTCGGCCGGGATCGGCTGTGCCGTTCCCGCGGCGCCGATGATCGGCTCCCACATGGCGCGGCGTGCCGCGACGTCTCCCACCGCCGGCGGTGGGGCGTCCGCCATCGCGCCGGCCATCGGGGCCAGCGCCGCGGCGATCTCGGGATCCAAGCTCAGTGCCATGGTGGTGCCTTTCGGTGCTGCGGGAGTGAGCCTCAGGAGGCGGCCGGGACGACGATGACCTTGCCGTGCAGCGTGCCCGCAGCGGCCTGGGCGTGGATTGCTGGCAGCTCGGCCAGCGGGACCCGATGGGCGACGTTGACGCGCAGCTCGCCGTGGTCGATCAGCGCCACCAGCCGCGACAGCTGTTCGGTGTCGCTGCGGACGAAGACGTCGATGCCGCGCACGCCGCGCTCCTCGTCGGTGGGCGCGGGCATCCACACCGTCGTGTTCACCACGACACCGCCTGGACGGGCCAGGCCGGCCAGCGCGGCGAGCTCGGCCGGGTCGATCGGCGCGAGGTTGAGCACGACGTCGACCGGCTCGGTCACCGCCGCGGTCACCCCGGTGGTGGTGTGGTCGATGACCTCGTCGGCGCCGGCCGACTCGACCGTCTCGCTGCTGCGCGGGCTGGCCGTGGCGATCACGTGGGCACCGGCCCCCTTGGCCAGCTGCACGGCGTAGCCGCCGACCGCTCCACCCGCGCCGTTGATCAGCACGCGTTGCCCGGCCGTCAGCTTGCCGTGGTCGAACAGCGCCTGCCACGCGGTGAGGCCCACCAACGGCAGCGCGGCGGCGTCGGGCAGCGGGACACTCTTGGGCGCCGGCGTCAGGACCTCGGCCGGCGCAAGGACGTACTCCGCGGCGGCGCCGTTGCCGTCCATCGGCAGGAAGCCGATGACCTCGTCACCGACCGCGATGCCGGCCACGCCCTCGCCCAGCGCGTCGACCGTGCCGGCGACATCGATGCCGGGAGTGTGGGGCAGCACGACCGGGATGGGGCCGCGCATGAAGCCCCCGCGGATGTTGCCGTCGACGGAGTTGAACGACGTCGCGGCGACGCGGATCCGGACTTCACCGGCTCCGGGGACGGGCTGCTCCACGTCTTCGTAGCGCAGGACGTCGGGGTCGCCGTACTCGTGGAAACGCACTGTCTTCATCAGAGTTCTCGCCTTCGCTTCACGTTGTTTGCTTCGAATTTGAAGCAACTGAGATCAGCCTACTTCTGCTTTGAATTCGAAGCAAGTGGGGTCGGTCACCACTGGTCAGAGCTCATCGCCGCGGCGAGCTCGGCGGCGGCTTGGTCAATGTGTTCGCGCAGCCGCGTCGTGTCGCCGGAAGGCGATTCCTCCCAGTCCGCAGGGCCGGCGACGACGAGAGTGGGCACGGGTTCGGCGTGCAGGCAGGTGAGGCGCCCCCGCATCACCTGCTCGATGTCAGGTGGCTGCCAGCGCGAGCCGCTGGTGACCGCGAGCAGCACGGGTACGCCGGACAGGACGTCGTCGTCGAGGACGGCGAAGAACGATTCGAATACCTCACTCGGGGATGCGGCGACCACCGGTGTCGCCACCACGAGCCCGTCGGCCGCCGCGACCGCCGCGATCGCCTCTCGCAGGTCGAGGCTGGCGTGGCCCCGGGTGGAGCGCTGCGCGAGGTCGGCCGCCAGCCGGCCCAGTTCCAGCACCTCCACCTCGACTCTCGCTCCACTGGCCGTGAGCGCCCTGTAGACCGACTCCGCGATCCGGTCCGCGAGCAGGCGGGTCGGGCGCCCGTAACCGACACCGGCGCAGAGGACGGCCAGCGAAACCGGGCTCCACGCGGACGGGCTCATCCCAGCACCGCGTTCACGGCTGTTCTCCCCCGTCGGCCAGGCTGCGGTACCGTCACCGGGGAGGACCGAGGACGACGTTGCCGGTGAGTTCGGCGGCTTCGGCGAGCAGCTGCGGCGTGATCTCGAAGCCCTCCGGGCGTGGCTCACGCAGGTCGCGGCCCGCGTGGCGGAACATCTTCTCCAGCCCGCCTGGGGTCGCGATGAGCAGCAGGTCGGCCTTGTCCGAGGTGATGCGGTAGCCGTGCGGGATGCGGCGGGGCAGGAAGACGATGCCACCCTCCCGCAACTCGTGCTGCTCGTCATCGACCCACACCAGCGCCGAGCCGGCCAGGAGCAGGAAGACCTCGTCCTCCTTGTTGTGCACGTGGAACGGCGGCGCCTCGCCCAAGCTGGCGTCGAAGCGTCCGATGGTCAGCTGCCCACCGGTCGCCTCGGCGTCGAGCAGGACGCTGAAGACGCTCCCGCCGATCCATTCGAGCTGTTGCTGATCCTCCCGCTGGGCGAGGTAGGGGATAGTCATGGCCGTCCTCGGGGATCCGCGGACAGCGGCGCCGTCCTCCTGCCCGCGACCCTGCCCCGCGCCGCTGCCCGATCTCCACGTTCTGTGATGCTCAGTCGGGCCCAACCCTGCCCACGCGCGCTCACGAGGTCATACATCGGGCCGTGATGTCCTCGCAGTCACGGCCCGCTTCGAATTCGAAGCAGTAGACTCGCGCCATGCCTGATTTGCCGCCGTCGCTCGATCCCGTGCAGCTCGGTGCCTACTTCGATCTCATCGAGGTGACCAGCCTGCTCCGGCACGCGGTCGAGCAGCAGCTGCGCGAGGCCGGCGATCTCAGCTACGTGCAGTTCCAGCTGCTGGCCCGGCTCGGAGACTCTCCGACGGGCAGTCACCGGATGACCGACCTGGCCGACGGCGTCGTCTACAGCCGCAGCGGTCTGACCTACCAGGCAGGCCTGCTCGAAAAGGCGGGCCTGGTCGTGCGCGCCCCCGCTTCGGACGACGAGCGGAGCATCACCGTCACCATCACCGATGCCGGACGCGCGCTGCTCGCCAAGGTGCTGCCCGGTCACATCGAGGTCGTCAGCAGCATGCTCTTCGAGCCGCTCTCGCGCGACGACGTCACGGCCCTCGCCGGCCTGCTCGCGCCGGTGCGCGACCACATGCGCTCGACGCCGCCTCGCTCGGCAGCGCCTCGCCGCCGCCAAGGCCGAGCGTGACGACTCGGCTTAGTCCACGCGGAGGGCCGCGGCGAGTCCGCGGGGGTGTCGCGGGTGCTGACCTGACTGGAGCCTGCGACGCCCTCGTGGCCTCACCCTTCCAGTGACAAGCGCGGCGCGGACAGCACAGGCATCGTGGCCGCCTGACGCAACTGCTCGATGAGCCGCTCCTTGGCCAGGGCGAGGTGGCGCCGGTACGTGCCGTAGGGCACCCCCAGTCGTCGGGCGGCTGCCTTGTGGGTGCGGGAAGCCTCGATGTATGTGGCGGTGAGCGCTTCGTGTGCTTTCACGCCCGCGGGATCGACCTGCAGCGCGTCGAGGGCGACCGTGATGGCGGCGCGCAGGACGGCCACGGGGTCGGCTGACCCCTGCGGCACGAGGCGGGAGTGCAGCAGGACGCTGGTCGCGAACTCCCGGGGAGCGTGCCACGTGCGCAGCGCCTCGACCACGCCCTCCTCAAACACGGCACGCGACAGGTCGTCGCCGCTCTCGTCATCTGAGCCACCGGCGGCCGCGGCTGCCGTCCACCCGGCTACGGGTGCGACCACGACGCGAGCCCGGTGCTCTACCCACTGCTCCACCGGTTGCCGCCGCCAGTCCCTGCCGAAGACGTGCTGCGTCCGCCCGTCGGCGTCCACCGCCACGACCTCCTGCAGCCCGGCGTTGGCGAGGTAGCGCCGCCACCGCTCGGCGTCCTCGAAGACGGTGAAGGTCGCAGCGCGGCCGCGGGTCCTCATCTCGGCCGCGATGGTGCGTCGACTGATGAGGTCCATGAGGGGCGAGGGCCGCTGATGCCAGCCGGGCTGCACGGCGAAGCGGCGGATGCCCAGGTGCTCGCCCTGTCCCAAGGGAGCGGCGGCCTCCACGTAGTCCCAGAGCGCCGCGATCACCGGGTCCTGGGTCCGGTCCTCGGGCAGCGGTATCTCCAGCCGCAGGATGGCCATGAACGCGACGGGCGCGGAGGAGCCCGCGTACCGGTAGACGCGGAAGCCCTGCGGCTGGCGGCGCACCCAGTGCGCGACTGCGGTCGCGGATGCGAGGCCCTCCGCCTCCTCCGCCATACGCAGGACGTCGGGCACGTCGTCGGGCCGCAACGGGGTGTCCACGATGTGGGGGTGCGCCTGCCAGCCATACAGGTCGTTCAGGCCGCCCTGGTCGCGGAAGAGGAACATCCACTCCGCGACGCGCACCAGCGCGTCCTCCTCGGAGGCGCAGCGCACGGCCTGCAGACACGCAACCGAGACGCGGACGCGTACGTCCTCGTAGCGTTCCGGATCCCGCCAGCGCAGGTCGGCCGCGAGCGTGGCCCGCACCGCATCGTGCGGATGCAGCCCTTCAGGGGTGGCCTCCACGTAGGGCAGCTGACGCAGCCACGAGAACACCGTCGCGGTGTCCTCATCACCCAGCACCGCGCGCAGCAGCGACTCGCGCGTGACGTAGGCCTGCGCGACGACCTCGAGGGCGCGCCGGTGAGCGGTGCTCGGCAGGTCGCCCACGAGCCGCTCGACCAGGGTCGTCAGCACGTCGCCGGTGGGCTCCCACGGTGCGCCCGGCGCCGCGGCGGGCGCGGAGGCGGCGAGGGAGAGGGCAAGTGGGCTGCCCCCGGCGAAGGCGACGAGAGCGCTGCGCTGTTCCTCGGTGACACCACGTGCCGCGAGCAGGGCGTCGGACTGGGCGGCGTCGAGCGGTCGCACGACCAGTTCGGCGAAGAGCCGGGCCCAGCCAGGATCCAGCGTCCACTCGGCATCGGGGGCGACCCTGCTCGCCAGCACGACGAGCGCACCGTCGGCGAGCCGGAGCAGGAAGGTGTCGCGCAGCCACGGCTCGAGCTGCTGGCAGTGCTCGAAGGAGTCGATGAGGAGCACCGCACCGGGCTCGACGCACGCCAGGGCGGCTGCCTCCTCCATCCGACGCGGATCCGCGTCGAGGAACCGTGCGTCAATATGCACCACGCGGCGGCCGACGAGTTCGGTCTGCCGGGCGGCGTAGCGCAACAGGGAGGACTTGCCGATCCCGCCAGGGCCATGAAGGTACGCCACGATCGGAGCGTCGGCCGCACCCGACAGCATCCGGTCGAGCACCGCGCGCTCCGGCTCTCGGCCTACCAGCGCACCGGCTCGTGCCGCCGCCAGCCTGTCCGCCAGTCCCATCGCACCCACCCCCACTCCTTCCATCGGCTTCGTATCAGTACGGGAGAGTTCGCGATCCGCGACAGCTCGACTTGCGAGGTTGACCCGGTCGTGGCCGAGATGGCGGACCAACTCGCGGATGTCGCACGCCATCGTGGCCTTGTCGTAGCCGCTCGACTGCTTTCCGAGTAGCCCATGCCTCGGTACTCGCGGACGATCATCGGCACCATCGCAAGGGCGGTGCGGCCGCTCGATCGCGCCGACGGTGACGGGTTCAGAGGATCATGTGAATGCTCGTTCCGTGGAGATCGTGACTGTGGGTGGCCGACCACCTGCTCCGCACCGGAGTCAGATCGACTTCAGGACCCGGACCCGGTCGGCGATGGCGCGTCGGGCGACGTCGGAGTCGTAGGCGATGGAGTCGAACTCGTGCGGTACGCCGGGGTGGAGGTGGAACTCCACGGGCACGCCGGCGCGGCTGAGCTTGGTCGCGTAGGCGGTGTCCTCGTCGCGGAACAGGTCGAGTTGGCCGACCTCGATGTAGGCCGGTGGCAGGCCGGTCGCGTCCTCGAGCCGGGCGGGCGCGGCCGTGGGCGGGACGTCGGGGCCTCCGACGGCGTCGCCGAGGAGAGCTTGCCACCCGGTGACGAGGTCGCCGTAGTTGTAGATGAAGGGCGCGAGGTGGGGGTCGGGGGCGTTGGTGCGGTCGTCGAGCATCGGCATGACGAGGATCTGGCGGGCGATCTGCGGCCCGCCTCGGTCTCGCGCGAGGATCGACAGGGCTGCGGCCATGCCGCCGCCGGCGCTGTCGCCCATGACGCCGATCCGGTTGGGGTCGACGCCGAGTTCTATGGCGTGGTCGTGCAGCCAGTTCAGCGCTGCGTAGCCGTCCTTGACGGGGGTAGGGAAGGGGTGCTCGGGAGCGCGGCGGTATTCGACGGAGAGCATAGGTACGCCGCTGGCGGAGACGTAGCGGGCGACGGTGCCGTCGAAGTGGTCGATGTGGCCGAAGAAGTAGCCGCCGCCGTGGAAGTACACCACTGCGGGGCTTGGTGCGGCGCTTTCCTTGGTGTACCAGCGCATCTGGATCTGTGTGCCGTCGTCCGCGGTGGCGTGGTGATCGCTCATCTGGACTTCTTCGGGGAAGGGCTGGGCGGCGCTGGAGGCTGCGAGGATCGGCTCCCAGAAGGCGCGACGACCTTCGACGTCACCACGCGGAGGCTGGAATGCGTCGGTCCCGCCCAGCTGGGCCAGGACGTCGGCTACCTCGGGGTCGAAGTTGAGTGTCATGATCTCGGTCTTTCGCTGCGTGGACGGCCGGTAGTTCGCTGAAGGAGACTCGTTGATCGACGTCGGCGGCGAGTTGCCGCGGTCGATCCGGGCGACGAGTTCGGACAGTCGCCAACACTTTTTCCGGACGAAATCGTCCGGTTAGTGGAACCGTACTTGTCCGATTCGCCGCGCCGCAAGCCGCTGCGATGATGAGTCCGTGTCACAGCCCATCTCCCGCCGGACCCGTAAGGACGCGCTTCGGAACCGCGATCGGGTCCTTGACGCTGCCACCGACCTCGTCCGGAGCGAGGGGGAGAAGGTGCCGATGGCCAAGATCGCCGAGCGCGCGGGCGTCGGGGTCGGGACGGTCTACCGCCACTTCGCCACCCGCGAGGAGTTGCTCGGCGCGCTCGTCCACCGCTCGTTCGGCCTTGCGGTGGACAACGCACGGGCAGCCGCCGCTCACCCGGGCTCCGCTCTGGAAGGCGTCCGGCTGTTCTTCTTGGCCACCATGCGCGACCGCGAGCGATTCGTGCTCCCCTTGCACGGCGGCCCGCTCGTCTTCACCCCCGCGACCCGCACCCGCCAAGCAGACGTTCGCACCGCCCTGCGCACGCTCCTCGAACGCGGAAAAGTCGCCGGAGAACTGCGAGCAGACCTAACCCCCGAAGACCTGATCGTGGCCAGCTCACTCCTCTCCCGACCGCTGCCGGGCACCAGCGACTGGGACGGCTTGGCCCGCCGGCAGATCGACCTGATGATCAACGGCCTCGGCCCCTCGGCACCGCCGACCGGCTAACGAAGCCCAACCCTGGACGAGTGATGCAGACATGTGGCAGTTGGGCGCGACCGGCGCGAACCACCCCTGCTGCCTGAGCTTTGCGACCACGAGCAGATCAGCTGCTCACTGGTCGATCAGTCAACGTGTCTCGGGGCATAGGACCACGGGTAGTCGCCGGTCGGTGATCCGAGGCCGGTCACGTGGTCGAACCCCGGCGTGGTGTCGGGTGTCGGCGGCTCTGTGGGCTCGTAGGGCATCCGGCCCGACAAGCTGTACAGCAGCGGTGTCGGGTCGCTGCCTGCCCGTCGTGGGCGCACCGCTGTGGGCGGGGTTCGGTCGGGCAGGGTGTATTTGACGACGTCCCGTAGAGCCGGCTTACCGGCACGCTGGTACAGCGCCGGGTTGGCGAAGCCGATCGGCTTGCCTCGCACCTGCTGGGCCAGCGCCTGCACCCCGGCGAACAGCGGCGCGGAAAGGCTGGTGCCGCCGTATTTGCGTTCCTGGTAGGTCCATGTGGACGGGTCGGGGTTGGTAGCGGCGTTGATCGCTTTGCCGCCGACGAGCATCCCGGTGACCGGGTCGGCGTTCATCGCGACATCGGCTCCGACCCGGTAGCGCTTGCCGTCGGTGCCCTTGGCGAGGCTGTCCGGGACGACGTCACGCTGGTACCACGGTTGTGGCAGGCCCACGGCCTGGCCGCCACCGCCACCGGCTCCGTGCGACGCCGCGCCAGGCAGCGCCTGCCATGCCGAGCCGTCGGCGTTCATCGGGGTGGACGCGTTGCCCCACCCGCTGTCCCATAGGCGATCACCGTGCGGACCGATGGCCAGGGAGGTGCCGCCGACTCCGGTGAACCACGCGTTGGCGGCGAGAATGTTCAGGAAGTTTCCGGCCGGATCGTGCCCGCCGTCACCGCTGGAGACGTAGAAGCCGACTCCTTGCAACGCGCCCTGTTGTGCGACCTGTTCGTACGCACGTTGCATTTTCGGGGGTACGTCCGTGGCCAGCGACATCGACACGATCGTCGCATCGGTGTGATCGAGGGCGTAGGCCATGACGTCGAGCAGCGAAGATCCGACACGACTCGAGCCGCCGATCGAGATGATGTCGGCACCGGGAGCCATGCCGTGCACCGCTTCGACATCCATCAGACTCTCCACCATCCCGATGTTCGGCGGCAGCGGGGGTGAGCCGTCGAAGCTGATGACGCGCTTGAGCTGCCCGGGGCGAAGCGGCGGCGTGCCGACCCTGGCCGACCAGGTGTTGACGTCCTCTTCGAGAGTGTCGGACGAAGGGGTGATGACCGCGACCACCTGTCCCTCGCCGGTGAGTCGTGCGTCGCCCAAGCCGTAGGCCTGCCGCAGTTGCGTCGGTGTGTATCCACACGGCTCCCAGGGCGCGGTACGCCCGTAGGCGGGCGGCAGTTCAGCCGCCGGCACCTCTGCCCAGTATTTCGAACAGCGGGGCCCGGATTCGGCGGCCGGTTCCTCGCTGTTCGCGGACTCCGCGATCGGCGTGCTCGATGTGGTGACTGAGGCAGGCCGGTCCGCGGTCGCCTGCTGGAACGGGTATGCGACCACGCCCACACCCAGCACCAACTTGTCCAGCGCCGCCGGGATCGTGAGATCGGTGGTCGGCACGAGCACGTGGTACGAACCGCCGTATTCATAGTGGCGCAACGACGTGCCGAACGCCTCGTTGAACTGCCTGACGGTGCCCGAGACGTCCAGCGCGCGCCAATCGGAGTGACTGACGGCCAAGCCCGCTGAAGTGAGCCAGTCCCGTACCTTCCGCACGAGTGCGGGCTGGAGTTCGCTATGCCGCCGGATCTGCTCGGCCGAGAGGTAGGAACCGTAGGCCGGGTTTCCCGGCGTCGACACCGCCATGGCCTTGTCTCGCAGCGCGTCCGGATCACGCACCGCAAGATGAACGCGGTTGGTGAGGTGCACCTCGGGCGGGGCCTCACCGTGGTCGATCACGCCACTGTCCGGTGGCAAAACGATAGCGGTACCGGCGAGGGGTACGCGGCCGCTCTCCGCGGCCGGGGCAACGCCGGGTGCGACCAGCGTGACAACGGCGACTGCTCCCCATGCGGTGATCCAGCGGCGTCGGCGCCGCGACAGCGATTTCATGCTGGAAGTTCTATCCACAGCGTGGTTTCCAAAGTGTCTCCACGGCACCGGCACCAGCCCCGGGTCGGGGACACTTTGGAAACCACCCGTCCGGCAGGATCGTGGTGTGCGTGTACTCATTGTCGAGGACGAGAAGGTTCTCGCCGACCTGCTGGCGTCCGGTCTGAGGTCGGCGGCACTCGCCGTCGACGTGTGCTACGACGGCCTTGCGGCCCAGGAGAAAATCACTGTGCACCACTACGACGTGGTGGTGCTGGACCGTGACCTGCCGGGACTGCACGGCGACCGGTTGTGCGCCCAGCTGGCGGCCGACGCGTCCCGCACCAAGGTGCTGATGCTCACCGCCGCAGCCTCCCTGGACGACAAGGTGAACGGCTTGGATCTCGGGGCCGACGACTACCTGACCAAACCGTTCGAGTTCCCCGAACTGCTGGCCAGGACACGGGCGCTCGGCAGGCGCACCCAGCCGTCGCTGCCGCCGGTGCTCACCGGCTCGGGTGTCGCACTGGATCCCGCTCGGCGGCAGGTTTCCCGCGACGGGCGGGCTGTGCACCTGGCCCCCAAGGAATTCGCCGTGCTGGAGATCTTGTTGCGTGCGGGGGGTGCCGTGGTCAGCGCCGAACAGCTCCTCGAAAGCGCGTGGGACGAGCACGCCGATCCGTTCACCAAAGCCGTCCGCGTCACCATGTCCAAGCTCCGCAGCAAACTGGGCGAGCCGGCGGTGATCCAGACGGTGCCAGGAGTGGGCTACCGGATCGATCCCTCATGACCGTCCGCGCTCGTATCGCTCTCCTCTACGGCGCGCTGTTCCTGGTCGGCGGACTGGTCCTGGTCTCAGCGGTGTATCTGCTGGTGCGCAACGACCTGACCACCCAGCTGTCCGCCGCCGTGACCAGGGTCATCCCGCCCGAGGGTCCGGTGACCGGAGCGACACGAGGACCGTCGGTGCACCTCGGCAACACCGACGAGATCGCGAAGATCTCGCAGGAGACCGTGCTGGCCAAGCTGCTCGTGGTGTCCTTGCTCGCGCTGGCCCTGCTCGTCGTGCTGGCCGCCGTGGCCGGGTGGTGGATATCGGGTCGTGTGCTGCGTCCGGTGCACCGGATGAGCGAGCTGGCGCGGCGGCTGTCCTCGGACACCCTGCACGAGAGGATCGCCCTGAAAGGTCCTCAGGACGAACTGAAGGAGCTCGCCGACACCCTCGACGGCCTGCTCAGCCGGCTCCAGGCGGCCTTCGAGAGCCGGCGCCGGTTCATCGCCAACGCCTCCCATGAGCTACGGACGCCCTTGACCGTCCAGCGTGTGGCCGCGCAGGTTGGTCTTTCCGACGTGACGGCCGAACAACACGTCCATGCACGTGAGCAGATCCTGACGGCGAACCGGCGCAGCGAGCGGTTGATCGACGGACTGCTCGTCCTGGCACGCAGTGACCTGGCCATGGCACAGCGCAAACCGGTCCCGCTGCAGGACGTGGTGAAGTCCGAACTGGCCCAGCACACCAGGTGGGCGACCGCGAACGACATCACAGTCCACACACGGCTGGATGACTGCTTCGTCCAAGGAGATCCAGTGCTGCTCCCACAGCTTGTCGGCAACCTTGTCCGCAACGCGATCGAGCACAACACCCGCCCCGGTGAGATCGAGGTCTCGACCGATCGCGCCGGCCGATTGCGGATCAGCAACACAGGACCGATCATCGCGCCGGAGCACCTCCCGGCGCTGTTCGAGCCCTTCACCCGCGGGGACGAACGCACCGCTCGTGGCGAGGGCTCCGGTCTCGGCCTGTCCATCGTCCAATCGATCGTCCAGGCACACGAGGCGGACTTGGTGGTGCACGCACGCGACGGTGGAGGACTCGACGTCGAGGTCAGCCTGGCGATGGCTGAGCCGCTCCCGACCGGCCGACGTTCTTGACGATCCGCTTGCCAGTCAGCTGACGCTGCCATGGAGCTGACCAAACCGAACCTCCGGAAGCGGCTGTATGGCGCAAACAACTGGCCGTCACCCCCGTGCCGTGGCCGGAACACCCCGAATACCCCAAGATCGACCGCAACCTGTTCGACATGATCCTGGGCTACGAAACCGTGTACCGCCCAGGATGGGCGCTGACCACCGAACTGGTGCTCAAGATCAAGGCCGCGGTCGGCGGCACGCTGTCCCCCGACGCGGCCAAAGCCCTGGCGTCGTTCCTCTGCCTTGCGGACGTGGATCAAACCCCGGGATCAACGGCTGCGCCAACGCCTGCAGCTCGTCCGGCACCAACCGCCGCGACAGATCATCAACCACGAGGACCGGTCCCAGACCTTCGTGATCTTGGCAACCTCTTCCGGTCCGTGGCCGTACTACAGGCGAACCCGACCAGTCATGGAGAGATGCCTGTGCGAAAACTCCTCGCTGTATTCACCGTCACGGTGGTGGCACTGAGCAGTCCGATTCCTGTCAGTGCGCAACCAGCGACGTCGCGGACGGACACCGCGTTGTTGATCACCGGCGACCGGATCACCGTGCGGACGGGCGCCGACGGGCGCCGGACAATGATCGTCGAGCCGGCTGCCCAGAGTGGGCCAGGCCGTGTGCTGGTACACGTCGGCATCGGGCGCAAGTCATATGAGATACCCGCAGTCGCCTTGCCCTACTTGGGCAAAGGCCTCGATTGGAGTCTGTTCGACGTCGAGAGCATTCTCGAGGCACAGCAGAGCGACCGTCTGGTCGTGCGGACCGGCAATGGCGGGACCCGGACCTTCACCGCTGACTCAGCGAGGGATTTCGGTGCCGAGCTCACTCGTCGGTACGTTGACGATCACAAACGGGGCAGTTTCGGAAACCTTGAGTCGTCGATGAGTATGGTGACGGACATACCGGATCGACCTGCCAGACCGGCACACGTGATGCGCACGTTGACCGTTGCGGCCAACGGGGTCGAAGGCGAACCGAACACCGGCGGCACGGCGGTCGTCTACAACGTCGACGACGGTAATCTCTTCGACATCAACGAGTTCAGCAACGTGCTCGTCGACGGCACCGCCAAGTTCAGCGTGCCAGAAGGACAGTACATTGTCCTCGGGCTGTTTTTCGATCCCGATGCCAACGGCGACCAGACCGCATTGCGTTATGTCGTCGAGCCGGAAGTGACAGTCGACGGCGACAAGACCGTACGGGTCGACGCCGTGCGCGCGGCCAGCAAGGTCACGTGGGAAACGCCCCGGCCGGCACTGCTCGAAGACGGCGGTTTCCTGCTGCGCCGCGAACCGGTTACCGGTCCGGCGCTGACGGTCGACGTGACCTCCGGACCAGGTGTGCCCGTCTGGGTTTCCCCGACGGTCAAGCCTGTCACTACCGGGAATCTGCAGACCTATCCATACAGCCGGCTCAGCTCGCCGCCCGGCCCGGGAACGCCGTACGAGTACCAGTTGCAGCAAGCGGCCACGGGCGTCATTCCGGAGCAGCGCTACCGGGTGGAGCCACACCACCTGGCAACCGTCGACGCCAACTACTACTCCGAACTGGCCTCAGTGGGGGCGCGGCAACGTGCGGGCGCCTATCCCTTCGAGGACACCAACGTCCGTTCCAGTCACCAGATCGTTCTGCCGCGCAGGCAAACGGAGTACGTGTCGGCTGATCCGCAGATCGTCTGGTACGGCGGGCTGGCCAAATACACGTCACCGCTGTTTCCTTCCTGGTTCGGCGGACAATACGAAGCCGCGCACGCTTACCATGCAGGCCAGGCCCTGCGCGAGGACTGGAACCGCTTCCCGTTGCACCCGGCCGGCGAGATGAACCTGCTCCCAGCGGTGCAGGCGTTGTGGCCCGTGGTCCCGCCGGCCACTCGCAACGGAGACGTCCTGCGCCTGCAGCTGACCCCGTTCAGTGACAACCAAGCCGGTCACACCGGGTTCGGATACGCCGGGGAGTCCCGGGACAAGATCACCGGCGCATACCGGATCAGCCGGAACGGCGTCACTGTGGCCAGTGGTACGCCGTCACCGGGGATCGTCGACTTCCGGACCGAGACGACCCTCGATCCTGCTCCGGGTGAGATGAAGCTGACCTTGGACGCGTCTCGCGAAGGTGCGATGTACCTGCGGTCCACCGCGAGCCGCACAGAGTGGATCTGGCGGTCGCAGCACGTCGAGGGCGCCGCGTTGCCCCAGCCGTTCGCCTGCACGCTGACAGGGGGAGACGCTGAGCCCGATCGCCGGTGTGCGGTCGAACCGTTGATGACGCTGCAGTATCTGGTCGGAAATCTCGGTCTGAACGGTGTTGTGCCAACGGGTCCGCAGACCCTGGACCTCAACGTGGGGCATGTCCAGCTCGCTCCGGCGTCGCCGATCACGGCGGCGACGGTCGAGTTCTCCCTGGACAACGGCACGACATGGCAGCACGCTGCCGTTGCGGCGCAGGGCAATGGCTCCTACCGGGCGACGTTCAACGCGACACCGCCGTCCTTCCGTGGCGCCGACGTGTCGTTGCGGGTGACCGCCATGGACGCCGACGGCGGTCAGATCAGCGAAACCGTCACGCGCGCCTACAAAGTTTTCGGCTGAGCAAAGGACGACCGACAGTGAGAAGTCTTTTCGCCATTCCGATCGCAGGCCTGTTCGCCGCACTGATCCTGGCTCCGGACGCGCAGGCGAGTCCCCGCACCGGGCCGCTCTGTCCGGAGCCGGCGCCGGGTTTCGTTCGCTGCCTGAGCACCTACGGCTCGCAGCACGCTCTTCACAGCCCGGTTGGTGGTCTGAGCGCCCACGATCTGGCGTCCGCGTACAGCTTGCCTTCCAGCGGTGGTGCCGAGACGCTGGTCGCCATCTCGATCGCCTATGACGCACCGAATCTCGAGGAAGACCTCAACGTGTACCGCCGTGAATACGGGCTCGGCGAGTGCACGTCCGCCAACGGGTGCTTCCGCAAGGTCAACCAGAACGGCGACCCAGGGCCGTTGCCTGTGACGCAAGCCGGCTGGGCTGTCGAGTCCACACTGGACGTCTCGATGGTCTCAGCGGCTTGTCCCACGTGCAAGATCCTCGTGGTGGAGGGCAATTCCGCCGGCTACGCCGACCTGGCCACCACCGTGGACACCGCTGTCCGGCTCGGCGCGACGGTCGTGTCCAACAGCTACGGTGCCCGGGAGAACGGCCTGGCCCTGACCTATGCCCGCAGTTACGACCGCTCCGACGCCACCATCGTCGCTTCCTCCGGCGACTCCGGCTTCACGGCAACTTCGTTTCCCGCTGTCTTCGGCTCTGTGGTCGCAGTGGGTGGTACGACACTGACCAAGGACGACAGTCCACGCGGCTGGGCAGAGTCGGCTTGGGCCTACGGAGGCAGCGGCTGCTCGGCCTACATCGCGAAACCGAAGTGGCAACAGGACAAGAACTGCGCCAACCGAACCACTACGGACGTTTCGGCCGCCGCCGAGAACGTGCTGATCTACAACGCCGACGCTGGCGGCTGGTTCCCTGTCAACGGCACCAGTGCCTCTGCACCATTCATCGCAGGACTGTACGGGCGGGTCGGCGCCAACCCTAGTCCCGGCTCGCTGTACCAGCGCGCAGACGCTCTGCACGACGTGACCACTGGCGCCAACGACAGCGGCGGCACGGGAACCAAGTGCGGTAAAGACTATCTGTGCACCGCTCAACAAGGGTATGACGCCCCGACGGGCTTAGGCACGCCGAACGGCCTGGCCGCGTTCGAATAGGCGGGTCCGAACAGGAGAACAGACCGGGAAGTGGTTCAGGACCACTTCCCGGTCTGCTCTATTTCACGGGCAACGGTTTGCCGGCCGCATCGTAGCCAGTGATGTCCGTGAGCATGGTCGTGGACGGCACATCGGCCAGCGGAAACCAGAAGATCTTGATGTCCGGTCTTTGCGGCCACACCACCAGCCGGGCTGTCACCGTCTTCGTGCCGACCATCCCGGTGATCTTCTCGGCCGGTCCGGCATAAGCTCCGAACGCCGGAAAAACCTGGCCTTCGAGCATGCCCCGATAGAACGCGCGCAACGGCGCGGACTGCGGGACGGTCGGTGCCATCACGCTGTCCAGCAACTCGCCCGACGCCGACCGGTGCGCGGCGACGAGAGTGAACTCCTCCGGGCCACGGCTGCCGTCATCGGCCACCGAGTAGATGACGATCTCCCCCCGCGCATCCCACATGCCGGTGCTGACGAGGAAGCGGCCATCGGTTGTTTGCATTGCCGGGTCCATTCCCGGTGGCGCATCGCCGAACGGCAACCCGATCAGGGTGACGACACCGATCACGGCTGCTGCTGTGGTCGTCGCGATACCTCCCACGATGAGCGCTTGCCGCTTACGGCGGATTCGCCTGCCTCCGGCCATGATCGCCTCGGCGTCGAGCGGACCGTATCCGATCGCTGGGTGGGTGTGCATCGCCGCGCGAAGCTCGTCGAGCTCTTTCATGGCCGCTCTCCACAGTTCGGCGTGCTGGAACTGATCTGGTCGCGTGGAGTGATCGTGATCCGCAACTTGCTGAGAGCTCGTGAGTTCATACTCTTGACCGTTCCTTTGGAGACTTTCAGTTCCCTGGCGACCTCGGCTTCGGTCAGGTCGAAATAGTGGCGGAGCACCAGGATGACGCGTTCCCGCGGTGTCAACGAACCAAGTGCCTCGATCACCCAGTCCTGCTGGACGACGTCATGGGCGAGATCACGCGGCGTTGGATGGTCGGGGACATCGCCGACGGCGTGCTCGCGAATAGGCCGCCGCCAGCCGTCGACCACATGATTGGCAAGGATCTTGCGGGTGTACGCGTACGCGTTCTCTATCCGGATGCGGTTCCACACGGCATAGGTGCGCATCAAAGCCGTCTGGGCGGCGTCCTCCGCCAGATGGCGATCACCGAGGAGCAGGTAAGCCGCGTGCTGCAGGCGTGCCGAGTTCATCCGTACGAATTCGACGAAGCTGTCATCAGTCCATCCCATTGACGCTCCTGACATCAATCACACCGCTCCATACGGGTGAGCGGCGCGAAAGGTTGCCGTCCCCCGGTGCGAACTTCCGGGGCGCCCCGCCCGTCGTTCCCGGCGCAGGAGGTAGTCACAGCGACAGGGAGCAGGAATCAATGACGCACCGTCTGACCATGATGGCCACCGCGCTCACTGGCACCGTCTTGGTGCTGGCTGGCTGTGGGGCGCAGAGCGGGACGCCCGCCGGCCCGGCAGGTCCGGCCGGCGCGGAGCCGGTCCGTGACCGTGCGCTCGCCGCGCAGGTGCAGGACCAGCGCAGGCAGGCCCAGAACATGATCGCGGATTGCATGAAGCAGCAGGGCTTCACCTACGTGCCGCACGTGCCGGCGGCGTCCGCGACGCCGTCCGCACCGAGCATTCGCGGGCAGCATCCCGCGCTGGTGGCCTACGAGGACCTGAAGACGTTCCGCCAGAAGTACGGGTTCGGCGTCTACGCAGCCGACGTCTACCCGCAGGATCCGAATGTCGCGCCGCGGCAGCCGGCGACTACACCGAATCCCAACGACGCCGTCAAGGCTGGCCTGGACCCAGCCGCCAAGGAGGCCTACAACAAGGCACTGCACGGCGTGGGCAAGGGCAATGGCGGGTGCGTCAACGACTCGATGAAGGCCGTCTTCGGCGACACACCCGCAGACGACGCCGCCAAGCAAGCCCAGTCCCGCCAGACGCAGTCGGCGTTCGAATCCGACCCGGGTGTGGTTCAGGCCGCCAACGCGTACGCTGCCTGCCTCGGCAGCAGGGGACACAAGCTCAGCTCGACCAAGCCGGGCATGATCGAGAAGAGTCTCCACCAGGCCCTGGTGACTGCCCGCGGCCAGGGCAATCTGACAGGTGACGCCGCGCGTACCGCGCTGGACAACGAGATCCACCAGGCGATGGACGACCTGGAGTGCGGCAAGGACTACTTCGTGGCAGCCAAGCCGTTCGTGACCAAGTTGCGCGAGAGCGGCGTCGGCTGACATGTGGTGCCGGGGACTTCGTGGCAGGAAGTCCCCGGTGATACATACCTCCGCCGCCGCATCCAGCGACGTCAACGCTGGCTCACGCTCGCGGTCTGCGCGATCACCGCTGCCCAAGCCAAAACCCGTTCACGACCTTCACACTCGGCCATCGCCTCATCGAGCGACCGCGGCTGAGGCACAGCCCTCACCAGCTGTGAACCACGACTCGACATGACCGCACAATGTCCACATCTGGGCAATAGCGGACGTCATCTTCGAGAAGAACGGACACTGACCTCGGTGACACCGGCGTGCTGCTGGAGCTGTTCAGTGAGCTTGGCGATCTCCGCGGTGAGCATCCGTAAGTGCTCCTCGTCTCGGTGGCCATCTCTCAGACTCTCGCACATTTCGGGCAGCCGTCGGAACCGGCATGACCGGTGGTTACCAACAGCGAGGACTCTGCGCCCACATCAGGCTGACAATCCACTGTCCAATGTAGTCGAACATTGGCGGCCCTTCGAGTTGTCGCGTGGCCGACGGTGTTACGACGTCGGGGTCGTTGACTTCTGGTCCACAGAAGTCCACTGTGGACCAGAAGTTCATGCGTCACCACTCTGAGCTGGACCCTTACACCACGCGCGGCGTCGTGCTGCGTGGCGGGCCCGGGCCGTCATCAGGGTGGCCTGGCCTCGGCTCCGCTGTGCTGATGCACGTCTTCGACCGGTTCTACAGCCGCCGGTGACAAGCGTGCCGGGTTCACGGTCCTGGCGTGTTTATTCGGCTGGAACTGTTTGAAGAGCGGCTAAGTGGTCGTGCGCCTCCTGGGTCAAGAGTCGGCTGTTGGCCGTGATCTGCTGGTACGACTTGGGTTCCGGCTTGGCGGTGGCCGGTCCGTTGGGGCCGGTCGCGGGCCGTTCCCCGGCGAAGAGCCAGGCCTGGAACAGGGCGTCGAGGTCGGCGCCGGAGATTTGTTGCGCGTGGGCGATGAAGCCGGCTGTGGTCGGTACGCCATCGATTTGCTGTGCGCTGGCCCAGGTGCGCATGATCCTGAAGAACGTGTCGTCGCCGACCGCGGTGCGAAGCGCGTGCAGTGCCAGCGCTGCCCTGGTGTAGACCGGGAAAGCCGAGTTGCTGTTCGGGTCGGGGTTGGCCGGCGGGTGCTGCCACTCCGGGTGGCCCGTGGGGAACTGGTCGTAGTAGTACTGGGCCAGTTCGGCTGCTGTGCCCAGGCCTTCGTGCTCAGACCAGAGAAATTCCGCGTAGGTGGCGAACCCTTCCGACATCCACCGGGTGGTGAGGCTGATCGGGTTGACCGCGTTGCCGTACCACTGGTGCGCGTTCTCGTGCGCGACCATCGAGGCGTTCGCGCCACCCTGGAAATAGCTGCCCGCATAGATCGGCCGTGTCGCGGTGGCCACGACGTTGAAGAACGCCGAGTCCACCACACCGCCTTGAGCGTTGTACGGGTACGGACCGAACCAGTTCGACAGTGCCTGGACGATCTCCGGCGTGCGATCGACCGACGCGCGGGCCGGTGCGTTTAGGTCGCCGAGGTCGGTGCTGTACGCGGTGACCACCGGCTGTCCCGTCGGCGACGAGGAGGTCCGCAGGTCGTACTGGCCGATCGCCAGAAGCGCCGACTGGGCGACCTGCGGCCGAGTGCCGCGCCAGGACCACTGGTCACCACCGGGCACCGCGATGGGGCCGCCGTACTGCAACGCGCCGCTGGCCATCGCCTCGGTGCCACGTGGCACGGTGACCGACACGTCGAAGGTCGCTCGGTCCGCCGGGTTGAACGAACTCGGGTACCACCAGGCAGAACTGGCAACTGCGACCGCTCCCGTGGGAGAGTGGCGCCATCCCCAGCCGTGCTCCGGATGCGGAGGATACTTGGCCGGGTTGTCGCGGTAGCGGACTACGACGAGCAGGTCAGCACCAGCCGCGACCGGCGGTTTCGGGGTCACGGTGAGCTTGCCGTCTTTGGCTGTGAACGCGGCTGGTTCGTTGTTCACCGAGACCGACGAGACGCCGAGCAGCAAGTGCAGGTCGAACTGCGACACCGTGCGCGTGGCGGTCGCCAGAATGGTGGTGACCCCGGACAGCAACTCGGGTTCCGGCTGGTAGCGCAGGTTGACGTCATAGTGCGTGACGTTGATGCCTTCGTCGGTGGGCGATGCCTCGGAAGGCACTGCGGTCGCGTTGACTGCTAAGCCGAACAGGAGTGAAGCGAGTAGTACCGACGCGCCGACGTAGACCGCCCGTGTCATTCGCGAACCTCCTGGCAGCCAGCGGATTTCAGTGGGCCCGCAAGCTATCGGCAGGCGGCTAAGCGCGGGATAAGCACGTCGTACCGGTAGGGCCGCCCGATCAGTCCGACGGTCGGGGTTCGGGGTGTCAGGCATCCGTCACCTCCGCCGCTCCGGGTGCGACGGAAGTTGCGGTTCGGCGGCTGGCTCGTCCGAACATCTGCCTCTTGATCATCTTCACACGGTTGACATGGCCCTCGACCGGGCCGGAGTTCCACAGCAAACGCAACAAACAACTGCGCGACCAGGTCGCCGACCTGACCGAGCGTCTGGAAGCCGCCTACGGCGAGATCCGCCGATCGCGCATCGGCTAACCACAGCGTTAAGTGCCTGTGTTCAAACGTTTTGCTGTCGCGGTGTGCTCGCACCGCGCTCAACGGCCACTCGGTCGTTTGAGCAGCCATGTTCTGACCATCCCGGTGGTGTCACCGGCGACGACGATCGACGCGTCACGCGCGAACCGGTCGGGCGCCACGGTCACCTGGCAGGTCCAGCCTGCACGTTCCGGAGTGAGTCCAGGTATTCGATGACCTTCTCCTGCGGCGGAGAGGTGCGGGGGACCTTTACGCGGGTGACTTCCTGAAGCTGCTTGTCGGAAGTACAGACCTTGTGGAGCCAGTCGACCTGGACTTGGTCCACGGCGGGTGCCGTGGGGCTCTGGGAAGTCGCGCTGCTGGCCGGTGGTGCGGTCGGGGGCGTCGAGCAGGATTGCAGGACGGGTACGGCGGTCAGCAGCACGGCGCCGACCAGGTATCGCCATGCTCGTGTCGGGGGTTTCATGGGTGCCCCTTCGTCCGCTGTCGGCACGACGGTGTGATTCTCGTTCTCCTCGGGTGCTTTCCGTGGCGGTTGGCCGGTTGCGGTCAAGGGAAACCGCTATCCCGGTGACGGCGCTGACACGACGTGCCATCCGCCTGCGGCACCGCAAAGCAACGACTACGCATCCTCCGCAACTGCCGCCACAAAGGCCGCGCCGTCTACTACGCGACCAGCGGGATCGCGCTCATGCGCAACCTCGCGATGACGTTCTGACCGGCCGCCGCTCAGCAAGCCACTGTCCCGACAAAGTTCTTGATCATTACGGGACAACCTTTGGAGCATGTCTCACGTGGTCGATTTGTGAGTTTCTTGAAGCAGGTCAGTGCTGCAGCGAGGGTGAGGAAGCCGCAGAAGAGGTTGGCGTGGCGTTCGTAGCGGATGGTCAATCGTCGATAGCCGAACAGCCAAGCCACGGTGCGTTCGATGGCCCAGCGGTGGCGGCCGGATCGCGCATGTCAGCCGGCCCACGACGTGCGGCTGCAGTAGCGGTTCGCCGCCGGTGATCACCACCAGCTCGGCCGGACTGGCAGCGAGCCAGGACAGGATGTCGTTGCCCGCAACCGGGTCGAGGTCGCCTCATGGACCTGGCGGACACGCTTGATGAACTCCTGACACCACTCCAGGCCGGCTACAGGCCGGCACCAGGCGTCCCCGCCATCGTCGGTTCCCGAAGCGAACAACCTGATGATCAAGGAGGGACGACCATGCGGTCCATTTTTGTGCGGCTGATCGCAGCGGCAGCCGTAGCGGGCACCGTGACAGTGGGCGCAGCCAGCACGGCAAACGCCCACGGGCCTTGCCGGGCAGGGTTCTTCTGTGCGTTCGACGGCAACAACTACTCCGGCGAGCTGCTGGAGAGCAATGCCCCGGCCGGAAGCGACCACATCTCTGTGGCCAGGGACCGGGTGAACTCGGGGATCAACCACACGGCCAACTACTGGTGCGCTGTCAACGACGGGTTCCCCGGAGATCAGACCATCTGGAGCTTCGCTCCGGGGTCACACGTGCGGACAATGGGTGCGCAGTACAACAAGACGGACTGGTTCTACGTCCGGACGCGCGCTCAGCAATGCGACTGACAGGCTCCGGCGGGCGGGTGACGGGTGGGCTGCTGGGGCTCACCCTGATCCTGTCCGTGGGCGGCTGCGCCGAGGCCGGCGACACGCCACTCACCGCCGAGGAGAAGGCGGCCGCGATCGTCCTGGCCGAAAAGCTGGACCAGGCCCTGCCATCGGCCGAGATGCGGGCGATCGAGGCCTGTATGGCGGGGCGCGGATTCCGGTTTCCGCCCGCTGAGCTGGCCCGGCCACCGGCTGACAACGGCGGCTACGGCACCCGGCTGGCCACCGGTCCGCGCCCGCAAGACGATCCCGACCTCGCGGTGCGGAGCTATCTGCACACCTTGCCTCCGGCACGGCAAGGCGAGTACTGGGAGACCTTGCGCCCTGCGGGCTCGCCCATGGCCGAGTTGACTCTTCCCGACGGGACTGTCGTTCGGCTGGCGACCGAGGGGTGCGAGGCGGCAGGCCGGGCACACGTCTACGGCTCCGTGCAGGACTACTTGCGGATCACGATGTTTCCCACCGCACTCGCCTCCGCCGCGCCCGGCATCGCGTCCGAGCCGGATGTCCAGGCGTCGCTGGCCGTCTACGCCGGGTGCATGTCGGCTGCCGGCTACCCGGTGGCCAGCCCCAGCGAAGCCCTGAAGCTGGCCCGGGAACGGTTCGGTTCCCGGGCACCGTCCGCTCCCGCGGACCAGGCCGAGCGAGCGATGGCCGCCGCCGACCAGGACTGCCAGCGGCGCAGTGACATCCAGCAACGCTTGAAGTCGGTCATGGCGGACAAGGCCGCGGCGTGGCTCAGGTCGGCGAATCCGGACATCCACCGGCTGGTCCAAGCCAGGCAGGACGCGATCAGCAGGGCCAGGTGATCAGCGGGCGGGAGATCGTCTAGTCGTCGTCCTTCTTCGAGCGGAGTGTCACACGTTGCTTGGGATCAAGGACCGTGCCGCCTTGGGGTTCTGCTCCACGACGACCCAGTTGCGGTCGAGCACGAGACTTCGCTCGTGCTTCCAGGCTGGGCAAGCGTGCCGT
This sequence comes from Kibdelosporangium aridum, assembly GCF_900176515.1. Taxonomy (GTDB): domain Bacteria; phylum Actinomycetota; class Actinomycetes; order Mycobacteriales; family Pseudonocardiaceae; genus Kibdelosporangium; species Kibdelosporangium aridum. Next base: position 407,234 of record NZ_FWXV01000012.1, on the reverse strand, counting down.
GATCGAACCGTGAGAGCACAGGCGTGCACCATCTTGAGCGAATTCGATGGCGTTGAGCAGTTGGCCATCCCAGTAAGCGACAAGGCTTTGAAGGGCACGGACCCATGCCTTCATTCCATTGTGGCCAGCCAACTCCGCGCACATGAAGGCCGTGTACGCGTGAGTGTGTGCGGCGCTGTGGTAGCCGAGGTCAAGGCAGGCGTGTGCTTGCAGACCGCTCAATCAGCTTGCTGTCAGATAGAGCTCTCGCATCTGGTTTGGAAACCTGTTGTTTTCCAACAGCTTGACGAAATCGCCGCGTAGCTCACGGATATCCACGAAGAGTTCCGACAGTGGCGTGGGTGGTCGAGTTCCACGATCCGGCACTGGTCGGTATGTCCGGTTTCCCGGACCTGCTCGCAGACTGATCCCGGCAGGGCGTGCACCAGGCACGCCCTGCCGGCCCGTGGTTGCGACTTCAGCGGCAGAGCACTTAGTTCTCGTACTCGAAATCCACGGTGTCTGAGCTTCTTCCCGACTCGTCGATGGCGCGCACCTTCAGGATGTTGAAGCCTGAGTGGGGTGGGGTCAGGGTCACCGTTGCCGTGCCGCCCGGTGTTGTGGCGAGAACCTTGTTCGGGCCGTCGAAGGGCTCCGGGCACACCACGATTCCGTGCCGGCCGTACGAGCAGCCCGATTCAGACATGATGCCCCAGGTGTACTGGAACCCGCGCGTGTCGAGGTTGCCGTTGCCGTCGAACGTGAACTGGTTGGGAGCGTCGGATCTGACGGTTGGTGGTTGGGGATCCGTCTTGTCGACAACGAACGAACAGGTCGTCGACCAGGCGGATGTCGCAACGCCATCAGAGACGCGCACCTGCCACGAGTATGTCCCCTCGTCGGCCAAGAAGCCGTCCGGAACGTTGACGGTGCCCGCGAACGTCGTACCGCCATTGGCGTCGGTCAACACCAAGCGGGCAGCGGGATCGTCCAACGGCCACACCGCGAACTCGTACGTGAGCTTCTCTGAGTCATCCTCGTCAGGGTCGGTCGCCAGTGCCTGCAGTGAGCCATGACGGGCGCCCACTCGCCGGTACGGCGCCGTCGTGTCACACGGGAAGCCCGCGTTGTACTGGTACTGCGGCAGAATCGACGGCGCTGAGTTGTACCGCACGGTCAGGGTGACGCCTCTGAGCCACTTGAGGGTGCGGCCATAGCTGGGGTCACCCTCGACATCCGCCGGGACCCGGATCTCGAACGTCACGCGCCCCTGCGCCGCCATCGCCGCGGACACGTTGAAGGCGAACTCTCCTGGGCAGTAGTCCGAGTTGCGTGACTCGTCGAGCTTGCGCAGCCCAGTCGGGCGGGTGTGCCACGTCGGTGTCGCGGTCACCGGCGTGGTCTGCCAGACCTCGATGGCCCGCTTCGTGCAGTCGGCGGCACTGGCCTCCCGAATCCCCATCGAGCCGCCAAGGACATCAGCGCCCGCAAAGCCCGACAGGTCAAAGGTGGCGTACACCCGCGACACGTGCTCGCCGCCTTGCTCGTCCCGCCACGCGCCGAGCGGCATGTGCTGCCACTCGGTCAAGTCGTACGCCACGTCCGGCGTCGCCGAGTCGGCATACCCGATCTGCACGGAGGGCGGCGACAGGTAGTGCGGTGCAGCGCTAGCCGTACCGACGGCAAGGCCGAACGCTGTCGCCACCGCTGTCACCGCAGCCACGCCTCTACAGATACTTTTCACGATCATTCACGGTCCCCCGTATGTGACTTCAACTGACAACACGCCGAGATTGCTACGCGCAGTGGGTGCCGGGGAGGGGTTTCCCGTCGACTGCGGCAGTGGGAACGGGCAACCGCCGCGGTGCTGGAAGACGTCATCGGCGAGTTCGACCCCGAAACTGTCGGTGCCCGAGGGGCGTCAGCCCCCAAGGCTTGACGATCGACAGGACGACTGCGAACACCGCGAGTGCCGGGGAGACCATCGCCAGATATGGGGTGACACCGAGCGTGGCACGGACCTCGGCGAGCGGGCGTCCGGCCTCGGCAACTGCGTGACCGTCGACCGGGATGTCCTGCCAGGCGACGATGGGCAACACCATCAGCACGAGCATGGTGGCGAACTTCGTCGCCACCCATAGCCGCGGTGTGGTCCTCGCCGGCGGTGGCGACGGTGCGCCTATCTCTACTCGGTGGCGTTCAGCCCGGATGGGCGGACGCTGGCTACCGCAAGTGACGACCGCACAAGATATAGAGAGCGATCACGGCCGCAGCAAGCTCATCGGCATCGCCGAGGATACCGAGAACTCGGCCCACGCGCGCGGGCCGATGAGTTCCTTCAGTCCACATTCGACAGTGTCGTTGCCCGTCATTCGTTGCCACCCGGCGGAAAGAACCCGCCATCCCCATGGGACAAACACGGTGCCACATACGCGGCGGCGTACTACTTGTGCGACTTCGGGGCTCCGCAGGACATCCGCAAGGCGTTGTTCGCCTACAACCACGGGACTGGTACGTCGACAACTCGGGCCGTGATCTTGTACGGTCAACGCCGTGATGCGTGTGCGTGACCTCTCACGGCTGAGTGTTGTGCTCCTCAGCCGTCGGGTGGAGGTGCCCGTGCACACGTGTGAGATGCAGCGCTTGCTGCGGCAGAACCGAGCGGGATGGACCGACCTGTCGTCGTGCTGATCGACGAGGTCGCCCTGCGCTGACATGCGCAGGACGCACACATTCGATGGTGTGCAACGGCAGTCCTGGGAACTATCTCGTTTACTCGGAGAAACAGTCATGACGACAGTGCTATGCGTGCCGCAATGGCAAGGATCTGCCTCGGAAAGGGCGCCGCTGCTGGCCTCGGGGGCACGCCGAACCGCTGAGCTCCTGCGGGCGGACACCGTGGTGTCGGTGCCGATTGCGGGCGGCAGCGACGAAATCACCGACGACATCACAGACGGGATTCGCGCACGCGGGGTATTGGTCGAGAATCTGAAGCTGACCGGCGATGTGCTGGCGGAGATCGATGACTTCGTAATCACCGTAGGTGGTGACTGCGGGGTAGATATCGCACCGATCGCCGCCGCTCGCCAGCGCTACGGCGACCAGCTGACGGTGCTGTGGATCGACGCGCATCCCGACGTGTACGGGCCAGGCGACCTACCGTCGGGCGCGTTCCACGGCATGGTTGTGCGCACGCTGCTCGGAGACGGGCCCGCCCTGCTGACTCCGGCGCAGACGTTGGCTCCAGCACAAGTGATTCTCGCCGGAGTCAGGGCCGGCGGTGCCAGCGAACGTGAATACCTCCGCACGACTGGCTTCCGTGTGCACGGCGTCGACCAGCTGGAGAAGGCGTTCGACGGACTTTCCGGCCCGACGTATGTCCATGTCGACCTGGACGTGCTCGATCCCACCGAGTTCGGTTCGGTCTGCTATCCCGAACCAGATGGTGTCCGGTCGTCCCGTCTGGTCGAGCTGCTCTCACAGCTGGACAATGTCGTCGGCGCGGCGATCACCGAACACGCCCCGGTCGGCGACAACCCCGGCGAAGCCGACATCATCCGACGCCTTGGCGCCGCGCTTCACCGGTGAGACCGACAGTCCGACGCAATGCCGAGGCACCAAGGCCGGTGGTCGACTACAGCGGAAAGAAACCTCACCAAAGGTGATCAGTTGCCTCGGAAACCGCAGGACGCGCATCTCCAAAAGATCATCTCAAGGCGGAAGGGACACGTGTGTAGTTTGCGCGCAAGAATGACAGTTTCCGCGTTCACATGACAGCTGCCTGATGTTCGGTCAGATACCGCGGACAGAGGTCGGTCGCGGCATGTGGGCGGGCCTGGTTCCGCGGCGGCGCTTCCAGTCAGTGTGAGGACGACGTCAATACTCGGGAAGCCTGGGCGGTGAGGTCGCTGAGTTGATTGACGGCCTCTGCGAGTTCGTACCCGATCTCCAGTTGGGTCCACAGATGTCGGAGAGCGGTGGACAGGTCCGAGGCCGTGTGAAACCTTCTGATCGCCATATCGAGGTCACGCAACCAGCCGTCCATGTACGGATCTGCCCTCACGAGCTGCACCATCTCGTCGATCTGAGCCGCGAGTGGTGGGGCCAGCCATGTCCCACCGGTCTCCAGCAGCCGACTGCGGACGGTCGTGTTGAGGAAGGACCAGTGAGCTGAAACCTCCGCGACAACGGGAACGGCCTGCCTGCCTGGCTTGATGGCCGACCTGAAATCCGCCAGTGCCTTGTCCAGCGTTCCGCCGGACACCAACTCACGCAACGCACGCAGGCTCTCTTCGTCCTGGGTGCTGTCCCACTGCCTGATGGCCTCTTGCGCCGCTCTCTCCACTTTCAGCAGCTCGGCCTCAGCGTCACGCAGGTCGCTCAACGGGCCGGGATGCAGTCTCGGGGCAGCTGAGGCAAGGTCCTCGACGACCGTTGTCGCCAGACGTTGCGCCGCTCGCGCCTCCACCGCTTCTGCCTGCGTCAACCCCAACCGCTGCAGCACGATCAACGCAAGCGGAACACCGAACAATACCGCCGTCAACGAGGAGAACACGTTGGTGATGAACGGCTTGCTCGACCAGAACCCAGCCTGATCTCCCCACCACCCCAACCCGAGCAGCACAACGCCGACGCTCCACAGTGCCAGCCATAAAACCCGCAACCCAGCAGGGGTTTCTCGCCACATCCCACGTAGCCACCGCACAGTCACACCGACTCTCCCGTGACATCGGAAGGTAAGACGCTACCGGCTCAACCGCTGATGCCTGTCAGCCCACAACGGTCAAACTTGCGTTTCCGCAAGATTGACGGAACTCGGCGGCTTGTTGGCGGTGTGGCGTGTCTCTGGGGAGCAGGGTCCGCGCCATGAGTGCGAACCCCTTATGTGGCAACGATCTTGACTGGTTCTTCCGCTGGGGAACACGTGGGTGTGCGATATCGGTGTAGTGAGGGTCGGTTCGTGGATACGGTGTTGAGTCAACTCCAGATCGCGGACGCGACAGTCACTGCACGTTAACCGTCGATGCGGTGCTGTCGGCGCTGCGCCGCACTTACGACCTGATGCCAGATCGGCCCAAGGGCCTCCTGCAGTGTCGCGGTTCGCAGCTGCTGTGGTGCGATCGCGTCGAGCAGGTCGATCGTCTCCGGCTCCAGGCCTCGTGCCCGCACGAGCATTGGGGCGCTCGCACCGGAGTACGCGCGCACGCCCTCCAGGAATAGCACGTTAGCCACGATCAGCCAGTGCCCCTCCACACCGCTCGGATCGGGTCCAGGCTGGTCATCCGAGGGATCCGGAGCCACGAACCGGACACTCCCCACGCCGGTGAACTCGCACGCCGCCGCGCACATCGCGCACGGTTGGTGGGAACTCCAAAGCGTCATCGTCGACATATCCGCGCTGGTGGCAATACGAGCCAGCGCGTTCATCTCCGCATGGGCGATCGGGCTGCCCTGCAACCGGTCATCACCGCCGGGCGGGTCGTACGCCCGGTTGCGGCCTTCCGCGACCAACTCGCCATCGAGATCAAGCACCACGGCACCAACCGGCAGCCCACCGCAAAGCAGCGACTGATGCGCAAGCTCCAGGCTCCGGCAGACACCAAGACCACCGTCACCCCACGCAGAACTCAAGTCCAAGGCCATAGCGCACATCATGGTCGCGCCAGCGGCAGTTGGGGCCCGATGACAGAGAGAAGCTGTAGTTTCTCATAGCTTTCGCTGCCGAGGATGGCGGTGTAGACGAGAAGCATGCGACTTCGGCGAGCAAGCCGGCGCACGAACTGAAGCTGGCTTTCGCGCGAAGGGAATGCTCGGTAACCCCGCAGCCCATCACCGGTCACAACATCGCCGTCAGGGTCGATGTGTTCGACGAATACCTCCCAATCCTTCCGGCACGGGTTACGTTCGTTGTCCACAAAGCACGGCGGTCGGCTGCTTGTCGTGACCACAGCGACGCACCGACCGCGGTGCCGCTGGTGGAGACCTTGCGCGTGTTCCTCGACCATGGCCGCCGCCCCCGCCCGGCAGCCACCGCACTGGCGATGCACGTCAACACGCTCTATCAGCGACTGGCCGCAGGCGACCGCCTGCTCCGCGAGAGCTGGCGTTCCCCGCAGCGGGCGCTGGAGTTGCACATGCTCCTGCACCTCTCCGCGGCAAGCGGTCCGCCGGATGGGCCGGAAGGCGGCTGAATCTGGTTGGGTGATGTCGGGATCGGTTGCTTGACGGGCGGCCGACGCGCCCAAGACCGCCACCGCGCCCTGTGCGACGCCCTGCTCAAGGCCCCGGGCATGTCCGTGGAACGGATTGGCCCTTGCTCATGCGCAGGAGCAAGGCGACCGCGTCCTCCGAGTGGCCTGCCGGAGTCAGGACCTCCTGGAGGAGCAGGCCACGAATCGCGGCAATGGTGACGGTGGCCATAGTCAGCGCTTCCTTGGCGTCGAGCCCTTCGCGTTCCGCGAGCGAGGCCAGCATCTTGGTCAGGTCGTCGAGCGAGTCGATGAACTCACGAAAGTCCTCTGGGCTGTACGCGGCCAGCCCTACGACGTGAAAGAAGCCGCGGACACGCGACAGCTGCTCCGGGCGGGTGTACGCCCGCCAGATCGCCACGACGAAGTCGTCAAAGGTGCCCTGCTGGGCGGCCTCAAAAAGCGTCTCGTTGTCACGAGATCGCTGTGCCTTGAGCATGGCTGCCAAGACGCCCGGGAGTGACCCGAAGTGGTATCGCAGGAGGGCGTGGCTGGTCTCGGTCCGGGCGGCGATCTCGCGGAGCGACACCTCCGGTGAGGGAAGGGCCTCGTCGAAGGCGTCGAGAAGCCGAGCCAGGAGCCGCTCGCGTGCGTCGCCTTTGCGTTCCGCGCTTGACAAGATCACTCCCGCAGTTTATCCATTGGAAAAGAAGGGCTGGCGGTGCCGTGTTGCGTCACACATGGTCGCAGCCAGCTCGCAACGGTGGAGGGAACGACTCGTGGGACGTGTTCAGGTAGTCGGCGCGGCGGTCGTCGACGGATCGGGTCGCGACCCAGTCGACGTTGACGTCAGCATTGAAGACGGGCATGTCACCCAGGTCGGTGCCTCCGGCGCACACGGCGAGCGCCTAGAGGCCGGAGGCCTGACGATGACGCCCGGCCTGATCGACGCTCACGTCCACTTGGGCTTGTCGAGCCCGATCCAGCCGCAGTTCTCGTTTCGGATAAGCGCCGCCGAACTCGCGGCGGACATCTTCGCCACGGCCGGCGCGACGCTCGATGCCGGCTTCACCACCGTTCGCGACACCGGCGGGGTCGACGGCGGCCTCGTCACCACGATCGCGAAGGGCAAGGTCAGGGGGCCGCACCGTCGATGAGATCGCCGTCGCTGTCCAGGAAGCCGCGGCGCGGGGCACCTACGTGACTGTTCACGCCCACAACAACGACGGCATCCGGAACGCGGTCGAGGCCGGGGTGCGTTGTGTCGAGCACGGCACCGACCTCGATGCGTCCACGGCCACCCTGATGGCCACTCGCGAGGTCGCCCTCGTGCCCACGTTCGCCGTCGTCGAGCAACTGCTGCACGACACCGCTGGAGCGGGCCTCGACGAATCGACCCGCGATCGTGTGATGGGTGTTCGTGAGCGGATGACCGAGGCGCTCGCTGTCGCCAAGGAGGCCGGAGTACGGATCGGGCTGGGTTCCGATCTCATCGGTCCGGCTCAGAACCGTCGAGGCGAGGAGCTCAGGCTGCGCGCAAAGCTCGAAACACCGATGGAAGCTCTCGTGGCGGCCACCAAGACCAACGCCGAGATCCTCGGCCTGTCCGGCCAAGTCGGTGTCATCGCTCCCGGCGCGCAGGCAGACCTCGTGTTGTGGAACGGCAACCCGGTCGAAGACCCGGAGCTGTTCGCTGATCCCGCCAATGCCGTCCTCGTTCTCAAGGCCGGCCGAGTTGTGAAGGACCTTCGATGAGCACCATGTGGCAGGGCTGCCTCGCCGACACCGACTATTTCGAGCTGCGTTCCAGCGGAGGGCACGACTACGGCGTCTGGGTCACCACGCCACCGGGCTACGACCCCGCCACGACGCAGGCGCCTGTCGTGTACGTGCTCGACGGCAACTGGGCCGTGGGCATGACGGCTCCGCTCATCGTCACCCAGAAAGACCCCATGCACCAGATCCAGCCCTACATCCAAGTCAGCGTCGGCTACGCAGGCGAGGAAGCACAGCACTGGGATCGGCTGCGCAACAGAGACCTCGTGCCGCCTGGCGAGCCCATCGCCAAGGAGCTCATCGATGCCGTGGAGATGGGATTTCAAACGGGCGCGAGGACACGCGAAGAAACCGACGCCTACCTCGCCGAACTACGCGACACCCACGCCGATGCGTTCCTGAGCTTCCTCACCGCGGAACTGCACTCGCGGATCGAACGCGACTACGGCACAGCCACGAGCGGCCACGGCCTTTTCGGTTACTCCTACGGCGGACTTTTCAGTCTCTACACGTGGCTCACCGGCTGCACGCTCTTCGAGAGCATCGGAGCGGGCAGTCCCGGCGTCGCCAGTGAAGACAGTCAGGTCTTCGCCCAGCTTCAAGAGATGGGTGACAGCCAGCCTGCCGTCAAGCTTCACGTGACCCTCAACGACCGAGAGCTTCTCGGAGACCTGGCCATTTACCAGAGCCTCACGAAGAACACGGCCACCCTCCTGCACCGCCTCACCTCACGCAGCGGAGCCGTCACCAGCGCGGTCCTGCGCGAAACGCATGTGACCGGCCTGCAGGCTTCGTTCCTCAGCTACCTCAGGACCTGCCGTGCCCTGTAAGTGCGATCACCGGGTGTGCTTCAGCAGAGAGGGCGACGATGTGACAGCGAGACATTGGCCGAGCGCGTTCCAGGTATCGACGTCGGCCGATAGCTTTTACCTCACGATTGGAACGAGCGGCAACCAGTTCAAGAACGCGCCGGTCGTGGGCAGCTGATGACGGAGCTGATCAACCAGTGGAGAACGGCGCTGCAGTCAGGTGAGGTTCGCGAGTCGTTCGAGGTCCGGAGTCTTGCCCGCGACGATGAGCACGTCACCTTTCTGTACAAGGGTTTCCGCAGTGGCGTAAGTGAAGCCTTCGCCGGGGCGTTTGATACCGACTACGGTGACGTTGTACTTGCTTCGTAGGCTGCTGTCGCCCAATGTCCGGCCGACGGCTTCGTCGGGTGTGCGGGTTTTGGCGATGGCGTAGTCGTCTTCGAACTCGATGTAGTCGAGCAGGCGGCCAGTGACCACGTGTGCGACGCGTTCACCCATCTCGTGTTCGGGAAGCACGACGTGGTGCGCGCCGACGCGTTGCAGGATGCGTTGCTGTCACACAGACCGCGGAGGTCGCCGTGAACAGAGCTGTGACCAGACGGGCCGACTCACCCGCCGCGGTTGCGAACGGGAGGCTGAGCAGAAAAGTGCCGAACAGGACTGCGCCACCAAAGCCGATGACCACCGTCCGGGCGGGGTGACTCTTGATGGGCCGCATGCCCTTCACCGACGCCATCGCGATCCTCCCCTTGATCGTTGGCGCAGCATACATATCGCGTAAGAAACGCATCGCCTCGGCGTTAGAACCTTGCTGGTACCAGGCCTGATGACCTGGACTCGCAGCCGTGACAAGTGTGCTTTCCCGGCGTCGGACCGCGGTCAACCTGCGGGGGATTGCCAATAGCGAGTTCGCCATTCATCCGGTGGACGGCGTGACTGTTTGTCCCAAGTCACTGAGGCGTCCATTGGGGACGGCATCTGGTTCTACATTGTCCAGTTCGTCACGGTCGTCCTGCCCGCGCTAACGGCGATCGCGGCGGTCGTGGTGACGGTGAGCAACAGCGAAGGGGTGATTCGCTCGGTTAGTCCCGTTGTTCTTTACGGAATCCTGATGCCTGGGCCCGTGAGAAGCCGGGCGATCCGTAGGTAATCTGCGGCTGAGCGACGAGGACTTCAGGGGCGGCATCACGGGTGCCGAAGCCGGGCGCGTCGCGTTTCGCTGATCACCCGGAGTCACAAGCACATGAGTAGCGCGCCCGAGCTGGCCATCCCAGCGAGCGTCGAGAACCCTGCGTCCGCCAAGCCACCGGCTACGAGAATGGCCCGGTGGCTGATGCAGCACCGAGTGCAGCCGGTAGGGCCGGAAAGCGGTGAGGGACACGCGAAGCCGCAAGCGTGGTGGAAGGTCATGTGCCTGACCGGCGTGGACTACTTCTCGACGCTGTCGTACCTGCCAGCCATCGCGGCACTCGCCGCAGGTGCGCTGTCACCGTTGGCGACCTTGCTGATCGTGGCGCTCACGCTGCTTGGCATGCTGCCGATGTACCGGCGCGTCGCCAAGGAAAGCCCGAATGGGCAAGGCTCGGTCGCGATGCTCGAGCACCTGCTGCCGTTCTGGCGGGGCAAGATCTTCGTTCTGGTGTTGTTGGGTTTCGTGGCTACCTCGTGGATCGTCACCATCACGCTCTCGTCCGCGGATGCGACGGTCCACTTGCTCGAAAACCCGATCGCCCCGGGCTTCCTGCACGGCCAGGAAGTCCTCATCACCGTGATCCTGTTGCTGATCCTGGGTGGTGTGTTCCTGCTCGGCTTCACCGAGGCTGTCGGCGTAGCCATCCCGCTGGTCGCGATCTTCCTGCTGCTCAACGCGGTCATCGTCGGCGCGGGTGTGGTCGAGCTGGCCGCGAATCCCGAGCTGATGACCGGCTGGACGGACCGGCTCACCGCCGGCGGCAGTGGGTTCGGCGACATCGCCACCCCAGCGATCCTCGCGTTCCCGTTGTTGGTGCTCGGGCTTTCCGGGTTCGAAACCGGTGTGAGCATGATGCCGTTGATCGCCGCCAAAGGGCGGAACGCGGCGGAGCAGCTCCAGTCTCGGATCCGCAACACCCGAAAGCTGCTGACCGCGGCGGCCGTGATCATGTCGGTGTACTTGATCTCCACGAGTTTCGTTACCACGGTCCTGATCCCGGCCGAGAAGTTCCAGCCCGGGGGAGAGGCCAACGGCCGGGCGCTGGCGTATTTGGCGCACGAGCATCTGGGTGAGGTGTTCGGCACCGTCTACGACCTCAGCAGCGTGCTGATCCTGTGGTTCGCTGGTGCGTCGGCGATGGCCGGGCTGATCAACATCGTGCCGCGGTATCTGCCGTCGTACGGCATGGCGCCGGAATGGGGCCGTGCGGTGCGTCCGGTCGTGTTGGTCTACACCGCGATCAGCATCCTCATCACGATCATGTTCGGCGCTGACGTCAATGCCCAAGCCGGCGCCTATGCCACCGGGATCCTCGCCATGATGGTCTCCGGGTCCATCGCGGTGACGATCTCCGCGGTCCGTCATCGCCAGAAGCCCGCGACGATCGGCTTCACAGTACTGACGTTGGTGCTGTTGTACGCGTTGGTGGAGAACATCATCGAGAAACCCGACGGCATCGCGATCTCCGCCGCCTTCATCCTCGGTGTCGTCGTGATATCCCTGATATCGCGGGTAAGCCGGACCACTGAGCTGCGCGCCGACCGCATCGAGTTCGACGACAACGCCCGGCGGTTCATCACGGACACGTTGGTCCACGACGGGCAGGTCAACATCATCGCGAACAAGCGGCAGACCGGTCAGGGCGCCGAGTATCTGGCCAAGGAGTTGGAACAGCGCGGCATGAACCCGGTTCCCGGTGACGCGGACGTGCTGTTCCTCGAAATCGACGTCACGGACCCGTCCGCTTTCAGCGGTGTTCTGAAAGTCCGCGGCCATGAGGTTGACGGGCATCGAATCCTGCGCGCCCAGAGCCCAGCCGTGCCCAACGCGATCGCGGCCGTCCTGCTGGCACTGCGGGACGCCACTGGTGTCCGGCCGCACTGCTACTTCGAATGGTCCGAGGGCAGCCCGCTCGGCCACCTGTTCCGCTACCTGATCCTCGGCCAAGGTGACACACCACCCGTCGTCCGGGAGATCCTCCGCACCTGCGAGCCCGATCCCGTGCGCAGGCCAGGAATCCACGTCGGCGGGTAGACCAAAGCCGATCGGGCTGAGATCAACCGAGTCCTTCTTGCTCAAGCCGTCCAGTGCGCAGTGCCTCGTCCCGCAGGAGGATCTTTGTTTCTGTCGACTGGTCGCGCGTGGAGCACGCGCGGGCGGACAACGAATTATGTCCACACTCGACGGTTGGCTGGTTGCTCACGGAGGCATCGCAAGGGCTACAGCGGAAGGTGTCGTAGTTGGTCAGCCATTGTCGCTGGTTATTTTGTGGACGAAGTCGGCCGCGACGATGCGGAGTTTGACGTTGGTGCGCTGGGATTGGTCGATGAGCCGGGCCATCGCCTCCTCCTCGCTGATCTTGTGTACCGCCATGAGAATGCCTTTGGCCTGTTCGATGACGGCGCGCGACTGCATCGCGATTTCGAGGTGGGCGGCCAGGTTGCGGACGTTGTGGTAGCGGCGCGTTGTTCGCAGCGCGAATGTCACGACAGTGGTGTAGAGCCCGAGCAGTTGTCCGTCTGTTTCGGCAAAGCCGTGGTCACCGAAGCCGAAGAGGTTGATCGCGCCTGTGAGCTTGTCGTCGACGTGCAGCGGCGCGGCGACATAGCTGCCGACTTCGAGGCGCTTGGCGACGGCCACGAAGTCGGGCCACATCTCGCCGGCCGTACCGACGGACAATCGGATGATTTCGCCTGTGGCGGCCGCCTGAAGGCAAGGGCCGTCACCTGTCTCGTATTGAGCCCGGTCAAGCTGCTGGGCTCGGGGGTCGGCATACGCCGCGGTACTTGCGTGGCCGTTGTGGATCGCGGTGATACTGGCCATGTCGGCACCCGGGATCGCCCTGACCGCCTCGGCGCAGACCGCGTCCAGGATCTCGCTGCTCGAAGCATCAGTGTCCAGCGCCGCGGTCAGATTGGCCATCGCGGAGGTGAGTTCGTCCAGCATCTCGCCAGTCGGGTCAAGGCTCACCATGCCGACTCCATCCAGGGCGTCGAAGTAAGAACTACGCCGCTGGATGCTCAACGGTGAATGCGAGCGTATCGTGCCAGACCGGCCCTGACACCTGTCGGCTCACTGGTCTGGGTCGCGTCGATCGATACAGATGCGTAACGACTCAGGGTGCTTGCGCATAGAGGGTGGGGTTCGGGGTAGGCAGCCGGTGACCGCACCGAGTATTCCTGGGGTTGCGGTCACCCTCGTCGGTCAAACAGTTGGCCGGCGAGGGTCCATGAATTCGGATGTCCGCCCGGGCAGGAGAGTGTTCGGCTCGGTGCTCTGGTGCTCCGGCATGGACAGTAGGTCCGCTACGTGCCCTGCCAGCATTTCGACGTAGTTCGAGCTCCGGAAGTGTTACTGGCGGGTAGACCGGGGATCCGGGCCGGAGTGCCCGCGCAGCTCAATGTGGCCACTGGTCTGATGCCTCATCGAGGATGGCGGTTACGGCTGACTCCGGTGGCACCGGTCGGTGATGTGGCGGCATAGGACCGACAGCAAGACGTCGAGTGGCACTGTCTGCACCATTCGACGTCTTGCCAGATGCCAGGTCGCTTGTTGCTCAGTGAACAAGCGCCAGTGGTGCCTTCCAGATGCCGCGGCCGTGGGTCGCGGCATAGAGGTTGCCGTCATGGGAGGCGTGCAGGTCGTACACCGAGGTCAGTGGCAGGTCGAAGGCGTGAATGCCCCGGCTCAGACCGACTTTGCGCCATCGGATGGTTTGGGGTGTGGCGTTCTTGTCTGCCACCAGCACGCCGAGGTCAGTGCCGACGATCAGCTTGCCGCCGTGCACGACCACGTCGGTGGCGGGAACGTCCGGGAATCCGACCGACAGGTCTTCCCACGCGACGGCGACCCCGGCGGGTGACTTGCTGAGCTTGCCGCGGTACACGTGCTTGACGCCCGCACCGGGGCCTTCGATGAATCGCCGGTTGAAGCCGTTGAACACCAAGTACACCGTCGAGTTGGTGCGGTCGGACGGATCAAACGTGACGGCGTTCGGGTATCGGTTGGGCAGGCCGGTCATGTCCAGTTCGGTCCACGTGCCGCCCCAGTTGGTGGCCACACCCCGGGTGAAGCCAGTCGAGTTGCAATTGGACTCGCCGCACCACGACGCGATCACGGTGTCCTTGCTCTTGTCGGCGGGTGCATTGGGGTTGGCGACCGCGTCGAGGCCGACGATGAGCCTGGCCCCGGACTGATCCAACGTGTAGGCCTTGAGCCAACCCTTGGCCGGGTCGGCCGCAGCCTGCGCAGGGGTGTAGGAGAACGCATAGTCGTGGTGCCAGACGGAGTTTCCGCCCGCGACCCATCGTTCGCTTGACCCGTTGGCGATGTTCTTCGAACCGCGTACGACTCGGAACGGCGCGGTGAACCGGGCGTTGCGGTCGGGCACCGTGATATCGAAGATCGCACTGGTCGAACCATCGGACTGGCCGCAGTTCTTGGTCAACCAGAGAGCCAGGAACACGTACTCGTCAAGGATTTCGCATCCGTTGCGGGGGTTGACAATGATGTCACCACCGTCTCCGCCGAACGGGCTGACCTGCTTGCGTGCGCCGGCTCGTAGCAGTGATCCGCCGTTGTCCTGTAACCCGCCCGCGACCGCGGTTCCGCGGCCGTTGGGGTCGCGCCCGGTGCCTACGGAGTAGTACTGGAGCGTGCGCAGGCCGTCGCCGTGGTTGGCCCAGTCGGTCGCGTGTCCGGCGGCGTCTTCCTTGCTTGCGGATGGAGCGGACGGGCGTGAGTACACGCCGCCGTCGTTGCCGATCCACAAGGTGCCGTTCGCTATCGAGACCGAATGCTGGTCGGGATGCGTGGTGGCCGGGCAGCCGCCATCCGGTTTCGTCGCGTCGTAGCAAGGGAAGGGAAAGTTCCAGTACGGCCCGATGGTCTTCCAGGTCGTGCCGCCGTCTTCGGTCTCGTAGACCTCTTCGATGCCCACGAACACGTGCTGGGGATCGGCGGGGTCGACCTCGACGAAGTTGTTGTACCAGGCCTGGACTCCCGGTTTGTAATCCGGTGTCTGCAAGGCCGAGCCGGACAGCCGCAACTTCTCGGTGTCCGCGATCCTGGTCCACGGTCCGGTCAACGCGGTTGCGGTGAAGACTCCGGCCAGTGCGCTGTTGGATCCGTCGACCAGCCCGCTGGGCCGTTCCAGGATCATGTAGTGCCGGTTGCCGGACGTGGCGAACTCGGCGTTGCCCACGTCGGCGTTGTCGACTTGCCCCGTCAGCGGGGTCTTGACGAAGCTGCCGGGGGCGCCGTTGGGGGAGAGATAGAAGCCGTTGTAGGGGGCGCCAGAGCGCCATGCGGCGTTGGCGAGGATCTGCCCGCCCGGCCCGAACGCGACGTCGTTGACGATGTTGTCGTACGGCTTGGTGATGTCGTTGTCCGAGGCGGGATTGGGCATCAGGACCAGTTGCCATGGTTCGGTGTGGCGCGCGGGATCGGTCGAGTGCCGCCACAGGCCTCGACTGGTTGCCGCGTACACCGTTCCCGCGCCGTCGAACTTCAGTTGGTTGATGGAGCGCGACTCCAGTTCGATGCCGCCGACCCGGTCGGCCGGGCTGAACTCGCGCGCGTGCGATGCGTTGCGCAGGCGGTAAACCCCGGCGCCAGTGTAGGAAGTCGCGCTGGTGTTGGCCTCCCCGGTCGCGTACCACAGCACGTCCGCGCGTGAGTCGTGGACAAGATCGCCTGTGGACAATGCCAGGATGCGGTCCGAGATGGGCGTCCACTGACTGCCAGGGCTGGTGCGCTTGCGGAACACTCCGCCGTTGGCTCCACCGGCGAACACGACATTGGCACTCGCGGCAAGGCCGGTCACTCGGCCTGCGACGTTGCCCCAGCCCGCGCCGGAGTTGGAGAAGTTCGGGTCCCGGTACGCGGGATCGTTCGAGTCGTACGGTTGTCTGGTGACCTCGAACCACGGCGTGTACGTGTCCGGCAAGCCCTCCAGCGAGGCAAGTGCTTCGCCGTATTCGCCCGGTTCGACCGAACCGTAGGGCGCCAGCCGGGCCATCGCTTCCTGCTGGGCAAAGGTCTTGATACCAGCCGATCCGGCGTTCTGCCCGGCCACCGGTTTCGGCCGCTTGATCGGACGGGAGTCGGCCGAGGCAGGAGCCGCCACGGCCGAGGCGATCACCGCGACTGCCACAGTCACCACACTGAGTCTCTTCTTTGCCTTGTATAACAGGGTTCTGGACACCGTTCCTCCAGGGACACGTCAATTCCGGCTTGGCGGCGGCACGGTACTCGGCCCTGGGGTGAACACAGAAGATGCATCGGGACGAAAGAACGGGACGAAAGAGTGGCGCCGCCGTGACGCGTCGCCCGCGGCTGCTGGTCCTGGACGAGCCCACGTGGATACACCGCGACAACCGAGGCTTGCCCTGCGCGCCAACGGGGTGTCGTAGCTGTGGATCACATACGACGTCGCGGCCGTCGACGGAGCCGTGGGCCGGGTGCTGGTGATGGACGCCGGTCGCGTCGTCGATGCGCCCTGCACAGCCAACTGATGGCCAGCCCGGCCTCGGCGGCGGTTGCCGCTCTCGTCACGGCAACCGTGCCCGCCGGCCCACAACGGCCAGAATCCACAGGTGTCGTCGACGCCGTGCTGGCGCGTGCCGGGATCGGCAAAGGCCCGCTCGCCCGCTGCGTGGCAGGTCTGCACCGCCCATCGCGGGGCACCATCCGTTCGTGCTGGTCTGCGACGAGATCACGGCCGCTCTCGACACCGTCACTCAGGCGGCGATCCTTGACCTGCTCAAGTATGGGCCGCGCACGGGCCTGAGTGTTGTGCTCATCGCCTGCAACCTCGCCGTCGCCGAGAACGTCGCCGACGAGATCCGCGTACTGGCCGACGGTCGGCTCGGCAGCGAGCCGTCCGCGGTCAGTTCTCGATTCGATTAGTGGTCGTCGTAGTGACCGTCGTGCGGGGCGTGGCGGTGTCCGTTGTGGACATAGTCGATGTGGTCGCCGTGGGGGATGGCGACGTGTCCGCACCCTTCGCCGTGTGTGTGGTCGTGTCCGTCGTGTGCGGTGTGTTCAGTGGACTCGCACTCGTCCCAGTGACCCTCGTGGTTCCGGTGCACGTGTCCGTCGTGGACATAGTCGACGTGGTCACCATGCGGGATCGCCACGTGTCCGCATCCCTCGCCGTGGGCATGAGTGTGCGCTTCGTGCGGCGCGTGTGCCGTTGTCATGTGTTTGCTCCTTTCGTGGACCAACACATCAAAACATCTGCATGTATCGATGTCAAAGCTTGTGCACGGGTGTGACGAGAGACAACAGGCGCGTCAGTGGTCGTCGTAATGGTCGTCGTGTGGGGCGTGGCGGTGTCCATCGTGGATGTAGTCGATGTGGTCGCCGTGCGGGATGGCGACGTGTCCGCATCCCTCGCCGTGCACGTGCCGATGGTTGCGGTGCGGAAGATGGGGGCCTGGCTCGCAGTCCGTCCAGCGGGCAGGCCTGCCGGTCAACCGATGGAGGCTCCCGTTGTGCAGGTAGTCGACATGGTCCTGGTGCGGGACGGCCACGTGTCCGCACTCCGGTCCGTGCTCGTGGGACCCGCCCAGGTGACCCTGGTCCGTGGCGTACCGGCGTGCCAGGAGGGCGAGGAGCTCTGGTGTCGGGCCATCGTCGACAAGGGCATACGTCACCGCGCGGCCATCCCGGTGGGCCCGAACCAGGCCACTACCGCGAAGGATGCTCAAGTGGTGGGAGACCAGCGGCTGCGGCGCCTGCAGTGATTCGCTCAGTTCAGTCACGCGGGTGGGCCCCTCGGCCAACCGAAGCATCAGGGATAGCCGGAACGGCGAGGACAACGCGCGAAAGACGGCTGCCAGTGACTCCAGCGCCACCTGCGACAAATCGGGCACAAAACAGCAAAACATCGACATGTCAGCATGTCAATCATGGGCATCCCGCGGTCAGCGTGGCTCTGCGAGAGATGGCACCATGTCGTCTTGCCCTCGTGGCGAGGCTCCTGCGGATCCACTGTGGACTAAGTGTGCCGAAGTGCTCGCCGGTCAGCTGATCGTGCCGGACATGCTTGAGTGCGCATTCCTTTATCTGTGAACGGTATTGGCCGAAGTCCGTCTGTGAATCGTCCTCAGTGGACACATGTGACCACCGTCGGTGAGGGAGTGCGTCGCCGGTGGTGGTATCCGTCAGCCGAGTGTGTTAATAATGAAAACCGTTTCCGGCAAAGAGGGCAGTTCGAACGAGGTTCACCGGCTGGGACGAGTCTCGGTGACGACCGAAGGGGAATTCGACTGTGCATCAACCGCCTACCACCGGCGCGGCTCCCGGGCCGCCCGTCCTTCCTGGCACCGCGACGGGATGGGAGCTGCACAGCAGGCTGCCGCACACGTTGCCGGCAGAGGAGATCCGGGCCATCAACAACCCGAGCCGCGCCATTCACGAACACCGCACGTACCACTGGAACGGCTGGGATTTCGACCTTCCGCCCGGCGTGTTTCACCCGGGTGAGACCAGCCGGCTGGTGCACAGTCGTCTGCTCGACGGGACGCTGCCGGTGACGGGGTTGCGCTACGCGGCGATGGGCGCGGGCCTCGGTGTGGAAGCCGTGGTGGCCGGTGTGCGAGGTGCGCGCGTCGTGTACGCGCTGGACGTGCATCCGGAGAGCGTGCGTACGACGGCACGGCACTACGAGCGGATCGTCGGCACTGATGGGCCGCCATTGGTCCCGTTGGTGGCCGATGTGTGGGAGGGCTTCCCGGACGGCGAGCAAGTGGACGTCGTGACGTTCAACCCGCCGGCCATCGAGTTGCCGCTGACCGACGACCCGGAGATCGTGCGCAACCTGTGTCTGGGGCGGGACATCGCGGCTCGCTTCTTCGGCCAGCTGGTGGCCAGGGATCTGCTCGCGCCGGGTGGCGTGGTGTACCTGATCCTGTCGAACACCGCGCCGCTGCGCGACATCGTGGCGATGGCCCTGGAGAGCGGGTTCGGCGCCGAGGTGGTTCATGTGGAGGACTGGCCGGGCGACAACGTGCAGACCTATCTGTTCGCCTTACGCCGCGAGAGCCAGACGGGGGAGGACTGACCGCGTGCACGAGCACTACGCGGACGCCATCGCCGAGCCTGACCACATCCGACTCGCTCCCGACCTGGTGTGCATGCGGTTCGAGGTGATGAAGGTGCGTTCCGCGCTCGGTGCGGTGCGCCACTTGCTCGCCACCGGCAGGATCCGCCCGGGGGACACCTTGGTGGACAGCTCCAGCGGAATCTACGCGCTGGCATTGGCTTTGGCGTGTCATCGGTACGGGATGCGGTGCCACATCGTGGGTTCGACGACGGTGGACGAGACGTTGCGGATCCAGTTGGAGATTCTCGGCGCGACGCTGGAGCGCATGCCGCCGTCGACGGACCTGATGCTGGACCAGAACCGGCGGGTTGAGCGGGTCGGGCAGCTGTTGCTGGAGAATCCGGGGTACCACTGGATGCGCCAGTACCACGACGGGATCCACTATGCCGGGTACCGGGAGGTGGCCGAGCGACTCGACCGGGAACTGCCGTTGGAGCCGCTGACAATTGTCGGCGGTGTGGGGACCGGCGCGTCGACTGGTGCGCTCGCGGAGTACCTGCGCGCGATGGGCCGGGATGTGCGGCTGGTCGGGATCCAGCCGTTCGGCAGCGTGACGTTCGGCGCGGAGCACACCGCCGACCCCGACATGATCATCGCGGGGATCGGCAGTTCGATCGAGTTCCGCAACGTCCGCCGGGAGTTGTACGACCGGGTCCACTGGGTGTCGTTCCGGTATGCCCAGGCCGGTGCGGTGGCGCTGTTACGGGACAGCGGGATCTTCGCCGGACTGTCCGCGGGCGCTGCGTACCTGGCCAGCCAGTGGGAGCGCGACCGTGCTCCCGGGCGCACCATGGTCTTCCTCGCCCCAGACACCGGACACCGGTACGTGTCAGCGGCGTTCGCGGCGCACTCCGACGTTCCCGATCTCGCTGAGCTTTCGCCCCATGAGGTGTCCGGCAGCGACAAAGTCGTGCTGCCGTGGTCTGTCACTGACTGGGCTACCGACCTGCCCACCCAGCGAGGCGCCTCGCGGCTGCCGGTCGGAGTGCCGGGGTGGTCGTCATGACAGGGAGCTTGGGGACTGTCGCGGACTTGGTGGCCGAAGTGCTTGCGGGTCGCCGGGGCCCTGATCCCGCCGAGGTCGTCGCGACAAGCGTGTTCTGGGTGCACCACGGCACCCGGCTCGCCGGCGGGAACGTCACCTACCGCAACCAGTACCTGCTGGTGCGCATCGGCACCGCGTTCGGGGCGTGCGCCTTCGAAAGCGGTGAAGTGGAACCTGATGTCTGCGCGGAAGCGTCTGGCCGAAGTGTGGCCGAACTGTTGCGTGTGGACGTTGCCCCGCTGCGGATCGCAGCGCTGGACGCGTACCTCGGCGCGATCGCTCCACACCGAGACGACTCACGGGCCGAGCCGATCGAACTGCCGACCGGGACACCGGAGACCAGGGCGGCGGCCAGGGACGCCGCCGTGGCCGGATTGCTCGACGTGCCACCCGGATCCAAGGTCGGGCTCATCGGCGTGGTGAACCCATTGGTCGCGGCGATCCGGGAGCGCGGGGCGGAGCCGCTGCTGTGTGATCTGAACCTGCGCACCACCCGCTGGGGCGATTCGATCACCCCGGACATGACGGAAGTGCTCGACGCCGCCGACGCGGTCGTGGCGACCGGAATGACCATCGGCAACGGCACGTTCGACACCATCCTCGCTCGCTGCCGCGAACGGCAGATACCGCTGGCGGTGTACGCACAAACCGGCGCCGCCGTCGCCCGGGAGTTCCTCGGCAGCGGTCTTACCGCGCTGTCGGCCGAGCCGTTTCCGTTCTCCCAGTTCAGCGCCGATGCCACGGCACTGCACGTCTACCGCGCCGACCAACCAAGCCGGAAGGACGACTCTTCCTGATGCAGCACCCCATCCGACGTTCCTGGCTCGTTCTGGTGGCCGCCGTCAGCGTGCTGGCCACCGCCTGCGGTGGTGATGGCGGTCAGGACACCGGCGCCGCCGCCGAGGGTTTCCCGATGACGGTGAAGAACTGCGGCCGGGACGTGACCATCGAACGACGGCCGGAGCGGCTGTACGTGATCGGTGGGGAAGCCGGCACCTTGGTGCACGCGGCCGGTGGCACGGACCGGATTGGCATCTTCTCACCGTTGATCGGCGAGCCGCTGGGCGACGCGGCCGGTCCGCTCGGTCAGCGTGAGCAGGCTCCGATCAAGAGTTCGAAGAGCATCTCCCGCGAGGTGATCATCGGTGCGAAGCCCGATCTGGTGGTGACCTACGGGCTCAACGAGTTCGGTCCGGAGGACCTGCGGGCCGCCGGTATCCCGACGCTGGTCATCAGCGGCTACTGCGGCGGGTTCGGTGCCGGTCAGTCCGAGATCCAGGATCCGTTGGAAGGCGTCTACGCCGACATCGAAACCCTCGGCCGGGTCCTGCGGACGGAGGAACAGGCCAAGCAAGCGGTCACCGGGCTGAAAGGCCGCGTCGAGGCGGTACGCCAGCGCGGCCAGCAGTCGCCGCCGTCTTCGAACTCGACCGCCGCGGTGTTCGTCGCCGGTCCGGACAGCGACCTCGACGCCTACGGGCGGCGCAGCATGATCCACCAGCAGATGACCTACGCGGGTCTGTCGAACGTCTTCCAGAACACCGACGAGCGGCTCTTCGACGTGAACACCGAGGCCTTGATCAACGCGGCCCCGCAGCGGCTGATCGCCCTCTACGAACCGGGCGACATCGACGAGCAGGCCGTTCGGACCTCGCTCACCAGCCGCCCGGAACTCGGCCCGCTCCCGGCGGTCACCGGCGGCAAGGTGACGGTGCTGGACTTCTTCTACTCGGGACACGGCACGCTCGCCGTGGACGGCCTGGAGAAGCTGGCCGGGCAGGTCCATGGGTGACGGTGCCCTGACCGATCACGCGGCCGCCTACTGGAGCAGCCAGGCCGCCCGGTACGACCGCTGGGGCGACCTGGCCCACGGGCACCCGAGGTACCGCGAGGCGTGGACCGACGCGCTCGGCCGACTTGCCGGCCACCCGGTGCGTGACGGCACCGCGCCGCGGCGGGTCGCCGACATCGGCTGTGGCACGGGTGAGCTCGCGCTGCTGCTCGCGACCATGGGGCACAGGGTTTCCGGCTACGACATCGCACCCGGCATGCTGGAGCGAGCGCGGGCCAACATCACTGCGGCGGGCGCCCTGAACGGCGCCGTCGACGTGGCAATGGCCGAGTCACGGGACCTGCCGGTCGAGGACGGCTCGTTCGACGTGGTGATCAGCCGGATGGTGTTCTGGGCGCTGCCCGACCCGGTGGCCGCGCTGGCGGAGTGGCACCGCGTACTGGCCCCCGGTGGCCGGATCGTGGTGATCGACGCCTTGCATTTCGCCCAGCCCACCACAGCGCTTGGGCGGCTCCGGAACACGGCCAGCCGTCTGTTTTGGACAGTGCTGGGCTGGGTCGACCGGCACCGTCCAGCCGCATCGGCTCCGGCACGCCCAAGCGGGCCGGGTGACGGCTGGCGATCAGTCGACGAGCCCGCGAACCTGTTCGCCGCCGCGGGCATGCCTGGTGTTCGGGTCGATTGGCTCGATGACGTGGCCGCGGCACACCGCAAGACCGCGCCACTGCGCTGGCGGCTCGCCGGGTTGCTGCCCCGCTTCTACACCCTGAGCTGGACAGGCGCGGAGGCACGAGCATGACCGCGACTCTCGGCACCGCTGACACGCACGTCGACGATCTCGACCATGGTCGCCGCAGCAAGCGCACTGTGCTGTGGGTTGCTGGCCTGGTCGGCGTGTTGGTGGTCAGCATCCCGGTCGCGGTCGGGCTGGGGCCAGTGGCCATCTCGCCCGACGTCGTCGCGCGGATCATCGGCAACCATGTTTTCGGTTGGCCGGAGATGACCTGGGGCCGGTCCGAGGACAGCATTGTCTGGTTGGTACGGACACCTCGCGTGCTACTCGCCGCCGTCGTCGGGGCCGCGCTCGCGATCTCCGGGGGCGCGCTGCAGGCCTT
This sequence comes from Kibdelosporangium aridum, assembly GCF_900176515.1. Classification (GTDB taxonomy): domain Bacteria; phylum Actinomycetota; class Actinomycetes; order Mycobacteriales; family Pseudonocardiaceae; genus Kibdelosporangium; species Kibdelosporangium aridum. The sequence goes on along the minus strand of NZ_FWXV01000012.1, from coordinate 384,229 downwards.
GGTCCGCAACGTGCTGGCCGAGCCTTACCTGCTCGGCGTCACCTCCGGCGCCTCGACCGGTGCGGCGTTGACTCTGCTGTTCGGGGTGGGCACCGCTTTCGGTGCGAGCTCGCTGACCGGCAGCGCGTTCGTGGGCGCGATCGCCGCGATGGGGGTGGTGTTCGCGCTGGCGCGTGCCGGTGGGCGGATCACCTCGGTGCGGCTGCTGCTGGCCGGAGTCGCCGTCGGCTACGTGCTCAACGCCGCCACCAGCTTCCTGATCTTCGCCTCGGACGATCCGGAAGGGGCGCGGGCGGTGCTGTTCTGGTTGCTCGGCTCGCTCAGCAGGGCGTCCTGGTCCGGGGTGGCCGTCGCCGGGGCGCTGATGATCGCCGCATTTCTGGTGCTGCTGCTGTGGTCCCGCAAGCTGGATGCCTTGACGTTGGGCGACGACACCGCTCACGCGCTGGGCAGCCCACCGGCGCGGCTGCGGGCGCAGGCGCTGTTGGTCGTGGCGCTCTGTGTAGGTGCCGCTGTCGCGGTGTCGGGCGGAATTGGCTTCGTCGGCCTGGTCGTTCCGCACGTCGCCCGGCTCTGTGTGGGCGGCGTGCATCGGCGGCTGTTGCCAGTCTCCGCGTTGATCGGAGCGTCCTTCCTGATCTGGGCCGACGTGGTGGCCCGGATGGCCTTCGTCCCCCGAGAGCTGCCCATCGGCATCGTCACCGCCGTGGTGGGCGCGCCGTTCCTGCTGATCTTGGTCCGCCGACTGCGCTCAACCACCTGACGCCGCTCATAAGGAGGCTTGATCCGTCATGGCTGACGTTCCGCTGATCGTCCTGCTCGGCAACGATGATGACGACGACGACCACCGCGCCCTGTTCGCCGAAATCCGACGGCACGGCGGTGAGCCCCGCCGTGTGCATCCCGATGAGCTCGTGACCGAGGTGACGGACAAGGCCACCCGGTTTCTGGTCGACGGCCGGGAACTCGCACCCGACCTGATGTTCGGCTGGGTCTACGAGGACTACCTGATCCTCGGCATGAACCAGCTCGAGACCGCCCGCCTGGCCGGGATACCCGTGGTGAACTCGGCAATGACGTTGATGCGCGGGCAGTCCAAGTACCTCAACTCGGCCCTGCTGCACCGCGCCGGCGTGCCGCACCTGCCGGTGCTGTGGGGCCGCGACGAGGAAACGCTGGTGGCCTGGACGCAAGAGCGCGGCTATCCGATGGTGACCAAGCCGCTGATGAGCTCCCGCGGCCGCGGCATGTACCAGCTGACCGACGAAGCGTCGGTGCGCCACTACGTCGGCGGACTCGGTCCCGGGCCCGAGCAGTACTACGTCCAACCGTACGTTCCGGCCAGCAATCGCGACATCCGCGTGCTGTGCGTGAACTACCAGGCGGTGGCCGCGGTGACCCGCATCGCGCCAGAGGGAACGTGGATCTCCAACGCCCCAGGCAACACCCGGCATCGCACCGAACTCACCGACGACATCCGCACGGTCGCCGAGCAGGCCGCGGAGGCGATGGACGCTTTGTTCGCCGGGGTGGACATCGCGCGGGACGAGCGGACCGGCGAACTACGGGTCTACGAAGTCAACACCTGCCCTACATGCACAGCCACGTTCAAGGAGCTGGGTACGGACCCGATTCCGCTGACCGAGCTCGCCAGCTTCCTGGTGGCTGCCGCCCACGACTTTGATCGCGCGCGCCGCGAGTGGCGCCCGTCGATGACGTTCTGAGCGATGCTGGCGATTCTGCGCAATTCCCGGTTCCGGCTGGCCTGGCTGAGCTACACCGCGTCCGGCGCCGCGACCTCGCTCACACCGGTGGCGCTCACGCTGTTCCTGCTCGACACCCATGGTGCGGTCACGGCGCTCGGGCTGGCGCTTGGCTCACGCACGGTCGGTTTCGTGCTGGGCGCCGTACTCGGCGGCGTGGTCACCGACGGCTATCCGCGCCGCACTGTGCTCACCGTGGCAAGCGCCGTGCGGGGAACGGCGATACTCGCCTCAGTCGCCGCGTTCTCGGTGTCATTGTTGGCGGTCTGTGCCGCCATCCTGGTCGCCGGGATCGGTGAGGGGGTCTTCCGCGGCGCCTACCAGGCATTGGTCGGCGAGGTCGTGGCCGAGCCGGACCGGCAGCGCGCCAACGCGTTGTCCACATTGAGCAATCGGCTGCTGCTGGTCGGCGGGCCGACCGCTGCGGCTCTGCTTTACGCGCTGGTGGGTGGCTCTGCCACGTTGCTGGGCACCGGTCTGCTGTGGCTGGGTTCCGCCGCCCTGGCGCTGCGGCTTCCGCGTGGTGAGCCGCCCCCGTCCAATGATGCCCGGCGCCGTCCGTTCGCCGACTACGCGGAGGTGCTCCGCGAGGTGGCCCGGCATCGCTGGTTCGTTGCTGGTCTTGGGTCCCTGGTGGTGTGGTTGGCGCTCGGGTTCGCCGTGCAGCAGTTGACTTTGCCGCTGGTGAGCCGCAACGAGCTGGGCGGCGACACGTTCCTGGGTGTGGCGCTGGGCTGCTACTCGGCTGGTGCGGTGGCCGCCGCGCTGCTGATGGCGCGCTGGACCCCGCGCCGCCCTGGTCTGGTCGCCTTCGTCGGGTTGAGCTTCTACGGTTTGGTGCCGCTGGCGCTCACCGTGCCGTCGCTGTCACCTCAAGTGGGCGCGGTGCTGGTACTGCTCGCGTACTTCCTCGGTGGGGTGGGCATCGAGGCGTTCAACATCCCGTGGTTCAGCGCCATCCAACGGGAAGTCCCTCCGGAGCGGATGGGTCGGTTGTTCTCGTTCGACTTCATGGTCTCTCACGGCGTGGCACCGCTCGGTCTGATCCTGTTGCCCTACGCGCTGACCACCGTCGGACAGACCCCGGTATTGCTAGCGTGCGGAGTGTTGACGCTCGCCGCAGCGCTCGGCGCTTTGGCCGTGCCGGGCGCGCACCAGCTTGCCGATCCCCGGTCGGCGCGACAAGCGGAGGTCGATCGGTGACCCTGTCCTCGTGTGCCCATGACCCGGACCCGGCGGCGGTGGTCGCCGTCGCCCGCACCTGGAATGCGCGGGCCGCACGCTACGACCAGTACTACCGGTCCTATGCGGAGGCGGGACGGGACGCGTGGCGGAGGTTGTATCGCGACGCGATCAATGCGCTGCTCGGCCCTGAGCCGCGGCGTGTGCTCGATGTGGGGACCGGCACCGGGTTCGCCGCGGTGCTGCTCGCCGAGCTGGGCCACGACGTCACCGGGATGGACGCCTCGAAGCAAATGCTCGAGCGGGCCCACGAGGAAGCCACGCGGCGCAGCGTCACCGTCGAGTGGTGCCACGGTGACGGACACGACGTGCCCATCGCCAGTTACGACTTGGTGACCTGCCGATATGTGCTGTGGACCTTGCCCGCGCCGGGAGCAGCGCTGTCGTCGTGGGCGCGAGCACTCCGGCCCGGCGGTGCGGTGCTCGTCGCCGACGGCCGTTGGCACACCGCTCGCCAACTGCTTCGGTCGCCGCGGCTGATCCCCGGAGCCGTACGGGACTACCTGGCTATGGGCCGGACTTTGCCGTACTGGAAAGGGATCACCGCCACTCAGATGACAACGTTGCTGAGTACAGCCGGTTTCGGCACGCCGCGACCGTTCGGACACCTATTGCCCGGCCAGGTGCGCCGGGACAGCCGCGACTTCTTCGTCGTCGGCGCGCAACGAGAAGGATGAGACGTGATCAGCGCAGCGGACGTGACGTTCGCCTACAACGGAACCCCCGTGCTCGCCGGAGTCGGACTGAATGCCGACTCCGGCCGCGTCGTCGGGCTCATCGGCCCGAACGGCAGCGGAAAGACCACACTGCTGCGCATCCTGTACTCCGCGCTCACCCCCCGCGGCGGCACTGTGCTGATCGACGACCAGCCGGTCACCTCGCTTGCCAGTCGCGAACTGCCTCGGCGGATCGCCGTCGTGGCCCAGGAAACCCCGCCTGAACTACCGGTCACCGTTGCCGACATGGTGCTGCTTGGACGCGCACCACACCGTTCGGCTCTGCAGGCCTACACCGCCGAGGACTACCGGCTCGCGGCCGCGGCGCTGCACCGAGTCGGGATGCGTGAACTGGCGGACCGCGACTTCACCACGCTGTCCGGAGGCGAGAAGCAACGCACGCTAATCGCCCGCGCGATCGCCCAGCAGGCCGACCACCTGCTGCTCGATGAACCGACCAATCACCTGGACATCCACTACCAGCACGAAGTCCTGCACCTCGTGCGGGCCCTGGGCATCACTACTGTCGTGGTCCTGCACGACCTCAACCTGGCCGCCCGCTACTGCGACCACTTGGTCCTGCTCGACCGTGGCAGCGTGGCCAAGGCCGGGCCCACAGCCGACGTGCTCACGCGCGAGGTGCTCGAACCCGTGTACCGAGTGTCGGTTCGTGTCCTGGACGACGAGGACTGCATGCAGTTGGTGTTCCGGCCGCAGGTCTTCCTCAGCGAGCCGCAGCCGTCAGCAGGGTGAGAATACGCACCATGCGATCACCGGTGTGCGCGTCGCGTCCGTGCCAGCAGCGGTAGTTGTCGAGCGCGAGGATGTCGCCTTCGGCCATCGTGAACCGGATGAGCTCTCGTTCGAGCTGACGCACAGTGTGCTCGAAATGCTTGAGCCGCAAGTGGATCCGCTCGGTGTCCGGATCACGGTGGAGGGGGACAGCGCCCTCGGTGCGGCGCAGGATGCGACGGCCGGTGCGGGTGTACTCGACGTGCCGGGCGACGCGCGGCGTGGCAGGTAGGCCGCGCAACCCGGCCCATGCACCGTAGAGGTCGACGTCTGTTCCGGTGAGGAAGTCAACGAGATCGGGATCGGCGCAGGTGTCGACGAAGCGGTAGGCGTCGGCCAGGAAGGAGTCGCCGCCGGACCGTGGCGGATCCACGCACTGGATGAGCACCGCGTCCTCGTCGGGATCACGCCGCCGGGTGGCAACACCGCCGATGTCCACGACCTGGTCGAAGCTGTCGGCGTGCAAGTGAACCGCGTTGCCGTCATGGGACTTTCGTTCCCGTATCGGGAAGATCTGCCGGATGTGCTGTCCGTACAGATGTGCGGCGGCGATCACGAGTGCGTCCGGTGCGGTCGGCAGGCCAGTGAGGATCACCGCCCCGTTCTCGGCGAGCGCTCGCCTGGCCTTGTCGGAGTCGGTCGCGTCGACACGGGTTGGCAGGACGCTGATTTCGTTGCTGTTCATGGTTTTGACCGGGTCCGGGAGAAGTTCCTGGTGCTGGGAACGAGCGCGGCGGCCGCGGGGGCGAGGAAGCACACCGCAGCGCAGGCGCCGAGCACGGCCGTGACGCCGAACGCGTCGATGGCGGGAGCGATGAGGGCGAGCCCGACGGGCGCGAGGCCGTACGAGAACAGGAAGTCCAAAGAGGACACTCGGGCTAGCTTGCTCGGCTCGACTTCGCGCTGCGTGGCGGTGAACCACGGCACGTTGAACAGTTCGATACCCAGGCCTGCCACGGCATAGGCGGCGACCACGACGGCTGGGTGCACGGGCAGCAACAAGCTGAGAGGTGCGAAGCCATAACAGGCGAGTGCGGCGAGCGCGGTCCAGCCCTGGGCACGGGGGCGCCAGCGGGCGATCAGCAGCGCGCCGACCAGAGCGCCCACGGTGTACGCGGTCAGCGACGCGGCGAGGACAACCTCGGTGTCGTACTTGTCCCGGCTGAGCAGGGGCAGCGCGACACCGGTCGCGGAGTAGCCGGTGGCGATCACCGCGGTGAGTGCGCCCAGTCCGGCGAGGAACCAGGGATGGCGTTTGGCTTCCTGCAGGCCTTCGGTGAACTGGCGGACGAAGGGGACTTTCGGTCCGGTGGCGGCGGGTGTGTACCGGCCCTTGGGTGGGATCAGCGCGGCGCACAGCCAGGTCAGGCCGATGCCGATCAGCAGCGCGTCGGTGTTGAGCACGGTCGCCAGGAGTGCGGTCAGCGCGGGTGCGGTCAGTGTGATGACTCGTACGGCCAGCGACATCGCGGCATTGGCCTGCTGGCGCCGTTCGCCGTCGACCACCTCGGCGACAAGCGCTTGGAACGCGGGTCGGCACGCTCCTTGACCCGCACCGGCCAAGGCGGCGGCGACAGCCATCAGTGGTAGCGACGACACCGCGAGACCGAGCGCGATGACCGGCGCGGCTGCTGCGGCCGCCAGTCCGGACCACAACACGACACTGCGACGGGAGTGCCGGTCGGCCAGCACACCGGCGACCGGCACCGCGAGCAGGAATCCGGCGGTACGTGTGGCCAGGACAACACCCAGGCCCACCGCGCTCAGTTCGCGTTCCAATACCGCCAGGCCGAGCACGAACGGCAACGCCCATGTCGCCAGGCCGGACGCCGTGGTGCCGATCCACAGCCGCACGAAACTCGGTTCGCGAAGGATCGACCGAGAGTCCCTGACTTCGGTCGTTTCCGGCGGTGCAGTCACCCATGCCCCCTGTATCCGCAGCTCTTGCGTCAGTTTCGCAAATGCCAGTTCAATGCGATAGGACCGATCTCGCTAGTGAAACTGATTATCACTACACTCTTGCTGGTCGCTCGATCGGGTGTCCCTGACTGGAGGTTGTCGATGGCGCCACGCTTACTGGCCGGTCTGACCGGAGTGGTGGTGAGTCTTCTCGGGATCACCGGCTGCGCGCAGCCGACTGCGCCGTCCAGTGACCCGGGAGCGGCGGCCGTCACGGTGACCAGTTGCGGTCAGCAGCTGTCGTTTCCCGCCGCGCCGCAGCGTGTAGTCACTTTGGACCAGTCCTCCACGGAGACGATGCTTGCGCTCGGGCTCGCCGACCGCCTGGCGGGCACGGCGAATCTGAAGACCAAGGTCGCGCCCGAATACCAGGCCGACTACGCGAAAGTGCAGGTGCTGAGCCCCAAGCTGCTCACCGGGGAACAGTTGCGCGCCGCGACCCCGGACTTCGTCGTCGCCTCGTTCAAGGCCCAGTACGTCGCCGACCGAGTCGGCACCCGCGAGGAGCTGGCCAAACTGGGGCTGCCGACGTTCGTCAGCGCGGTGGAGTGCCCGGAGAACAACGCACCCGGCACGACGCCGTTCGACCTGTTGTTCTCCGACTACAAGGCCTTTGGTCAGATCTTCCGGGTCGAGGACCGGGTCACCGCGCTGATCGACAAGCAGCGGGCAGCCGTCACAGCCGCGGCTGAGACAGGCAAGAAGGTGTCCGGCAAACCGACCGTGCTCTGGCTGTATTCGACGTTCAACGGCGTGCCATATGTGGCTGGCGGTACCGGTCTGCCTACCGAGATGAGCCGCTTGGTCGGCGGGAACAACGCGTTCGACGACGTGGCCGAGGACTGGCCGGAGGTGTCATGGGAGCGGATCGCCGAACGCAACCCGGACGTCATCGTGGTCGGCGACCTGTCCGAGCGCGGCGCCCCCGGTGACAGCGCCGCGGAAAAGATCACGATGATGCAGGCACATCCGGTGATGTCACAGCTCAAAGCCGTGCGCGAGAACAAGATCATCAAGGTCCCCGGCATCGAGATGGACCCGTCGGTGCGCTCGGTCAACACCCTCGACCTGGTCGCCAAGGGCATGCGCGAGCTCGGCTATGCCAAATAGCACGACAAAAGACCGCCTGCCCGCCGTACTCCATCCCGCCACACAGGCCGCTCCAACGCCGCCGTCCGCGCGACCGGAGACACGGCGCGGTTCGGTGGTGCCGCTACCGTTGCTATTCGTATTCGGTGTGGTGGCGTTGTTCCTGTCGCTTGCCGCTGCGATGGTGATCGGCAGCGGTGACATCGGTTTCGACGAGCTGGCCCGGGTTTTCGGCGGTCACATTGGACTGGACGTCGAGCCGCTGCCGCGACTGCTCGACTCCTTGGTATGGGAGTTGCGCATCCCGCGTGTGCTGATGGCAGCTGTGGTGGGTGCGGCGCTGGCGATCAGTGGCGCTGTGCTGCAGTCGGTGACCCGCAACGCACTCGCCGAGCCGTACCTGCTTGGCGTTTCGCACGGCGCATCCACCGGAGCAGTGATCGTTGTGGTGCTGGCCGTTGGCGGGGGAGCGATCAGCGTGTCCGCGGGCGCGTTGGTAGGTGCGCTCGGGTCATTCGGTCTGCTGCTGGCGTTGCTTGGCCGACGAGGACTCGGTTCGGTTCGGGTGGTGCTCACCGGCATCGTGATCGGCCTGCTGTTCCACGCGATCACATACCTGATCCTGATGGCTTCCAGCGATGCCGACACCACCCGGGCGATCATGCACTGGCTGCTCGGCTCGATGGCACCGTCCCGATGGGACTCCTTCATCGTGACCGCTGTCGTCAGCGCACTGGCTTTGGTGGTTTTGTGGCTGTACTCGACCGCGCTGGACGGGTTCGCCTTCGGTACGGACACTGCCGCCTCACTGGGGATCAACGTGCGAAGGACCAGGCTCATACTCCTTGTGGTGACCGCGGTGCTGACGTCCGTGGTGGTGGCGTCCGTGGGTGCGATCGCGTTCGTTGGCCTGATCGTGCCGCACGGCATACGGTTCATCGCCGGCCCGCTGCACCGGACGCTCTTGCCGTTGAGCGCGCTCGCGGGTGCGATCTTTCTCGTGTGGACAGACGCGCTGTCCCGGGTCGCGTTCGCCCCACGGGACGTTCCGGTCGGAGTGTTCACCGCTTTGGTTGGCGTGCCGTTGTTCCTGCTCGTGCTGCGTCGCCGAGGTGAGTTGTGAAGATCGCTGCCGAGAACCTGAGCTGGGGTGCGAACGGCCGGACGATCATCCGCGGCATCACCGTCGAGATCGGCTCCGGCCAGACCGTGGGGCTGATCGGGCCCAACGGTTCCGGGAAATCCTCGCTGCTGCGGTGTCTCGCCGGGTTACGCGCCCCGACGGCCGGCGCGGTCTGTTACAACGGCGAGGACATCACCGGCTGGCACACCCGTCGCATCGCCCAGCACCTCGCGTTTGTCGAGCAGGCCAGTGAAAGTGACAGCGATCTCCGGGTCGTCGACGTCGTCTCACTGGGCCGGACCCCGTTTCGCGACCGGTGGCGTGGTCTCAGCCCGGCCGACCACACCATCATCGACGCCGCACTCGATCACCTCGACCTGGCAAGCCTGCGCGACCGGCATTGGAACACCCTCTCGGGCGGAGAACGGCAACGAGCCCACATCGCCCGGGCGTTCGCGCAGCGACCGTGGGCCATCCTGCTCGACGAACCGACCAACCATCTCGACATCCGCCACCAGTTCGAGCTCATGGAACTGCTTGCGAGTACCGACCAGACCGTGCTGGTCGCCCTGCATGACCTCGCGTTGGCCGCCCGTTACTGTGATCGGCTCGTCCTGCTCAGCAAAGGAGAACTCGTCGCCGACGGCCCACCAGCCGAAGTGCTGACCCGGGATCGGCTGCGGGAGGTGTACGAGATCGACGCCACGATCGGCCGGGATGACCTCGGCAACCTCGCCATCACCTACCACGGCACACCGAATCTCCAAGAAGCGAGGTGACCGGGATTTTCCCGGAGATCTTGGCAGCATGGGAACTTTCCGCGTAGGTCGGTCGACTATCTGTGCGGCTTGGCTTCGTACTGGGAGGGTTGCCAATGGAAAGCAGTCGTCGAACAGTGTTACGCGCTGCTGCTGCCGGAGCAGTCGGCGCAGGTGTCGCTGGGTTCGGGGCACCTGCGTCGGCACACAGCGCGTCTGGGCCGCGGATCGGGATCCTGTTGTACGACAGGTTCAGTCTGCTTGATCCGACTGGGCCAGCAGAGATTCTTTCGCGATTGCCGGGCGCGTCGGTGACGATGATCGCCGAGCGAACCGGCCCGGTGCGGACCGACACCGGGGATGTCGCGCTGTTGGCGGAGCGAGCGATGGTGGACGTGCGTGATCTGGATGTGCTGATTGTGCCTGGTGGCAGTGAGAAGGCTGTGCTGGCGGTGTTCGAGCAGCCTGCCGTTCTGGACTGGATCCGCCGGATGCATCGGCGTACACAGTGGACGACCTCGGTCTGCACGGGGTCGATGATTCTGGGCAAGGCCGGGTTGTTGGTGGGCAAGCGGGCCACGACGTACTGGTCTGGCAAAGATTACCTGGAGACTCTCGGTGCCACCTATGTCGCCGAGCGGTACGTCCGGGACGGGAAAATCATCACATCCGCCGGGGTGTCTGCCGGGCAGGACATGGCGTTGTACTTGGCGTCGTTGATGGCCGGTGAGCAGACGGCGAAGGCGTTGCAACTGGCGGTGGAGTACGACCCTCAGCCTCCGTTCGACACGGGGAGTCCGAGCAAGGCGGGGCCGGAGTTGCAGAAGCTGGCGTTGAAGTTGCTGGCGGACTCGCAGGTGTAGTCACATCGCGGTGCGGCGGGGCGTTCCGATTCATGCATGGTCGTGATGAGGTCGTTGCGGATGTTGGCGACGCGGCATCAGGGCGTCCCTATTGGACAGTCGCGGGTCTCCGCTGCTTCCGCGTAGGACAGGCCTCGGCTGGGTCGGTGCACAGCGTGAAGGTCTCCTCGAACTGGTCCACCACGACCACCGCGGGACCACCTGCCGGCAGCACAGCGGCGAGTTCACGCATCGGGCGTGCGGTAGGGCTGAACACCACCTGGGGCCACTCCGCCAACCCGGTCACTGGTAGCGCCCCAGCCGACAATGCGGGCAGCAACCCCGCACGATGCTGTCCGCCCACGGCGCCTAGTCAACCGTCCTCGCTGGTCCTCGTCGTGGACGTTCGTATCCGTACGTCTATCGGCGATGCGCGTGCGGTGGCCGGATTGATCTCGGTTAGTGACGCGGTCGAACGGGCGTCGCGCGTTTGTCGTGCGCCAGCATGGGTATCCACCTCTCAGGCCGCGCGTGCCTGTTTTCAGCGTCGGCTGTGGACGGCAAGAAAGTGGGGGATGGCTATGTCAACCCAGCCGTGGAGTGCGGCGCGCGGCGACCCGACCCAGACCGATGTGCGCTGTGATCTGGACGCGGTAACCAGCAGGGATGTCCGGCGCCGGGTCCGCGACCTGCTCACCGGTCACGCGGGGGTCGTGGTTGATGACGCAGTGCTGGTGGTCGACGAGTTGGTCAGCAATGCGCTGTGCCATGCCGTGGCGCCTCGCGTGTGTCGACTGAGCCTGGCCGACCAGGGGCGATGCCTGCGGATCGAGGTGGACGACGGTTCGCCGGAGCAGCCGAGGATGCGGACCCCGGACCGGCACGGCGGACGTGGTCTGGTCCTGGTCGACCGGCTGGCCTCGTCGTGGGGAGTCCGCCACCACGGTCATCACAAGACCGTGTGGGCCGAATTGGTTTTGATCCGCCCGGGAAGCAGCGGCCATGCCCCGCATCTGGCGCCAGCCCGGCACTGGCCCACCCTCCGCTGACGGCTGGGCACCTTCGCCGCGCCGGGAAGAAATGGCGCGGCCGGTGACGTCACGAGCGGTCGGTGGGCGGGTAGCGTACCTACATGTGAGCCAGCCACCTGAGATCGATCCACCAGCAGACTGGCTGGACATTGCTCACCGGGTTGTAGACGGCACCCTGGTGGTCGTGGTCTCCGGCGAGGTCGACTTGCATACCGCACCGAGTTTGCGCGCGGCGGTGACCGCCGGCATTGACCAAACGAGCGCCAGCCCGTGCATCCTCGACCTCACCAAGGTCACATTCCTGGACTCGGCAGGGCTGACTGCCCTGCTGGATGCGACCTGTCACGCGGAGGCACGACACGAACCGTTGCGCATCATCGTGGACGGCAACCGCCCGGTGATCAGGCCCATCGAAATCACCGGCCTCGACGACACGCTGCGCTTGTACCACTCCATCGACGAGGCGCTCAACTCCGGCAAGCGACCCTAAACGCAGGTCGTAGTCCCGCTGTGCTGTCGCGCCATATGCCCGCTTGCCGTCCGGTTGGGCAGTTCTGAGTAGCTGCATACGGGTGCGTAGTAGTCGTTGCGGAAGCTCGAACGTGACGCGTCAACATGTATGTGCAGACAGTGTCCAGCGCAGGACCACGGTGGTTCCATTGCCGTTGTGATGCAAGCCGAGGCCTTGATCTACTGGGCCGCGATCAACACCATCCCGCAGGATCGCCCGCGGAGGGCCCGCCACCCGGCAGCAAAGAAGCACCTTCACCACCGCAAGTTGCGCCGCGCTCGTCACGTTTGAAGCGACTGATGGTGCGCCCAGCCGAGGAGTCCTGGTGGCGGCGAACGATGTTGCTGACACACGGCTTCACGAGCGAAAGCGCTGGTCGAGCCCGTCCAGGTCAGTGTGGAACCGACGTAACTCCTGGGCGTGCTCGCGCAGCCGTTGCGAGTGCCGATCAATGCGTTCGAACAACTCGGCGAGGTCACCTGTCGGCACGATCTCCTCGCGGCGATCGTCGCCCGTTGAATGGCTCATTGGAGCGACCTCCACCCTGCGTGCTCAAGGTTAGCTCTGCTATTACCCGTCGCGCCGTAAGCGCAAACCTTCACGACGTCTGCTCCTCCCACGGTTGTGGTCGTTCTCGCCGTGAGGCTGTTCGGTGGTCAACGTGGACGCGCTCCCGAACGGGAAGAGGCGAGCTTGTCCATGATGGACAGGCCTCGGCCGCGAAACCCCGGGTCGACGGTGGGTGGCCGCCATACGCCGCGATCTCCCAGGATGATGTTGGCCTTAGTGTGGTGGGAAGAGCATGCGGCGAACAGTGTGACGGTACCCGCGACACCACGGTAGGCGTGCTCGATCGCGTTGCTCATGGCCTCGTCGGTCGCCAGCACCATGTCTTGGGCAAGTAACTTTGACACGCCGATTCGTGAAGCCCAGCCGGTGATCGACCTACGGACGACGCCAGCCTGGTCGGGGGTGGCGGGAAGTTCGGTATAGATGTACGGCTGATTGAGATCCGAATTGGTGACCATCTCGGCGGCAAAGGCTGGCAGCGTGTCCGCCCATGCGGTCAGCGGGGGCAGCGAGCTATCGTCATCGAGCATCAGCGCTTCGTCACCCGCTTCCGGCGGTTGCCATCAACCCCCACAGGAAACATATCCCCGGACGTTTCGTTTGTACTTCATGACAGGCGTGCTTTCTCCGCTGTCGGATACAACGCCAGTATCTGGTTCAATCCGGTGATTGCCATAACCCGTTGTACAGCTGAGGACCCTTCCACAACTCTCAGCACGCGGCCCGTTTCGTCAGCCTCGTTGTGAGCAAGTATCAAGATCCGCAGACCGATGGAGCCGAGAAACGTGACTTTGGCCAGATCCAGTATCACCAGCGGTGACGGGCCGTCGAGTCCAGCGCGGACTGCCGCATCGAACAACTCTTGTGTCTCAATGTCGATTTCGCCAACGACATGTACGACCGTCGTTTGTTCATCGAGATCGACGTCCCACGCCAGCTCTGGCCTCGCGCCCGTCACAATCGTCTGCCTCCGTGTCCGTCAACTGGTGACTCTACGCAACGGTACCTCGCGCAAGATGTTGTGATGGTCGCCGAGGAGGCGGTCAGCAATGCCGTGGAACACGCCTATCCGGACAGGCCGGGGACGTTGACGATGTTCGCCGCCTGCAGTCTCGCGGTGAATGCTGTGCGGATCATCGTGTCCGATCGCGGCCGATGGCGATGGACGCTGTCGCCGATCCTTTCGTGGTGCTGCTCCGAATAAGTCGATGTGACGTCGGAGCTCGCGACTGGCCAAGTAGGGCACTGCTCCGCGCGACGAGGCCTATTTTGACAAGGCTTCTTGGTCGTGGCGGCCGGTTCCGCGGATGCCGCCGTGCGCTGGAAGGACTCCTGGCGCGACACGAGTGTCACGCACGATCGGGGGTTGATCCGGGTGATGGTGCTCACCGCTGCCCATCATGGGAATGCGTGACGTTTCGGCCTGGACTGTGTCCGACCGGTAGGACGGAGTAATTCCATGGAGGAGAACGAGCGTATGGCCGAGCCAGTTCGGGGCCGCCCATGAAGCCGTTGGCACAGGTCGAAGCCGATTTGCTGGACGATGCCCACGCTGGTGGCGCGTTCTCGGGACGGGGATGTGCGTTGCTACGAGGTGCTCGTGCGCCGGTATCAGGCGCCGTTGTATCGGCTTGCGCTACGCATGTTGGCCAGCGCGAGCGATGCTGAGGACACGGTGCAGGAAGTGTTCGTCACTGTGTGGCGGCGGTTGGCGCAGTTGCACGACGATGCGGCGTTTGTGGGATGGCTGTACCGGACCACCACGAACCGCTGCTTGAACGTCATCCGCGCACGCCGGCCACGGGCGGATGTCGAACTGGACGAGCAAGAATCGGCAAATTCACGGACCCGCCCGGAGCGTGCTGCGGAGGTCAGCGAACAGATGACGGCGTTGAGCCACGCGCTTGACGGTCTCACTGCGGAGCAACGGGCCTGTTGGCTGCTGCGAGAGGTACACGGCCGGTCGTATGACGAAATCGCCGAGGCGATCGGCACGACGACACAAGCAGTGCGTGGCCGGATTGCACGAGCCCGTGCGCAATTGGCGGAGGTGATGGCGCCATGGCGATGAACGACGCGGCAGCGCGCTACGCGTTGCCCTGCGGGCGCGACGTCGAGGATGTGTGGCAGCGGTTGGGCATCGTAGATGCCGGGCACGCCGACTCGCACGACCTGAATTGTCCACACTGCACAGCCGTACGGCAGAGCCTGCGTAAGCTTCGCGCGGCGGTCGACGAACTGGTCCACGACACTGCGGAGCCATCCGTGGATTTCGTGGGACGCATCATGTCCGCTGTGCGCGCTGAAGTTCGTCGACGGGACATGGTTCCGTTGCCCACAACGCCACCACACCAGGCACGGATCAGTGAACAGGCAATCGCTTCAGTACTGCGCTTCGCGGCCGACACCGTCACAGGAGTACGCGCGCGTGGATGCCGTGTCCAAGTGGCGGAATCGATCGACGACGTACCCGCGATCAGCGTGGAATTGAGCATCGCGATCAGCTACCGCAGCCTGGATCCCGACGGGTACGAGCTCGTGCGGGAACGCGTGGCGGGTGCGGTATCGGCCCGAATCGGGGTACGACTGGCCAAATTGGACATAGTTGTGGCTGACATCTTTGACGCGTGAACAGAGGGGAACGTGCGTGTTCGAGAGCGTTGTTTCCGCCCCGGTGGTCGCTGCGGTCGCAGTGGACGCCGCCAATAGCGTACCGGGAGTGCGGGTTCAGCCTGGATTCACCGACCTGGTCGGTTCAGTCGCCCGGATAGCTCGCCAGCGGGTCAAGGGCTTGGACCCGGCGCCGACCGAGGGCGTCCGGGTCCGGTTCGTCGACGACGCCGGCACAACCATCGAAGTGGATGTCGCCACGTCCGGCCAGGACCAAGCGGCCGTCACCGCACGCCTGGTACAACAGGCCGTCGCATCCGCGGTGTCCGATGCCACGGGACTCGACGTCACCTCCGTGCTGGTGTCCATCCTGGACATTGACGTGCCGCGGTTGGCGACGTGAACCCGGCGACCGAACTGGCTCGGGCAGTGCTGACTGCATTGGAAACCATCGACGGCCTGCGCCCATCGACACCGTCCACGGTGCCTGCGGCGTCATGGGTCCCGTGGGATTGGGACACCATGGCAGTCGATATCCAGGACGAGCTGCTGAGTGTCAGGGTAGTGGCGACGCGGCTGCCACTGCCCGCGTTGCTACGCCAGGCACATGAAGCGATCAGCTCAGCGCTGGCGGGCACCGAGTGGGCGGATACGCCACTGCGCCTTGTGGTCACCGATGTAGATCGGGCTGCTTTCAAACGCGACAGTCATCACACCAACGAGCCGTGACGATCCGACAACCGACGTGTCTTTCCATCGTGACAGGCGGGGCAGACAGCCTCCAAGACCACTGTGGACGCAACAGGAGACGAGACCATGAGCGACGCAACCACCGAGAAGACTCCTGCTGCCCAGAAGACACAGGGTGCGGCGCCTGGCAACGCACTGGCGAAGCGCGCGGGCGGGCTGATCACCGAGGAGGGCACCACCACCATTGCCGACATCGTGGTGCAGAAGATCGCTGGCTTGGCGGCAAAGGAGATCAACGGTGTGCATGCTCTCGGCGGAGGCACCGCACGCGTGCTCGGTGCGATCCGCGACCGCATCCCTGGCGCTTCGGCGAGTGTGGGACAAGGCGTGTCGGTCGAGGTGGGGGAGAAGCAGGCCGCGGTCGACCTCGAAATCGTGGTCGAGTACGGCGTACCGATCAGTGACCTCGCCAAGTCCATCCGCCGCAACGTCATTACCGGAATCGAGCAGATCACCGGGCTGGAAGTCGTCGAGGTCAACATCAACGTCAACGACATCCACCTGCCCGGCGAGGACGACGGCGAAGCAGAAAGCAGCCGCGTGCAGTGACCGAGGCTTGCCGCTGCCCCTATGTCGGGGCAGCGGTTTCACCTTCCGGCAAGGAGAGAATCATGAGCGCCACGACACTGGGCCTATTGACGGGCCTCGCTCTCGGCTTGGCAGCCGCGTTCGGCGGGTTCACCGCGTTCCTGCTGGTCGCCGTGTTCGGCACACTCGGGCTGATCGCCGGACGGGTCGCCGACGGCAAATTGGACCTCACCCAACTGCTCGGGCGAGACCGGGACTGAGCACGATGACGATCGCCTTTGCCGAACCGGCCGCCAACGTTGTCGTAGAACGCGGCCGTACCACCATCGCCGACAGAGTTGTCGACCGCGTCACGCTACACGCGGCGGTCGAGGACCCCGACGTGCTGTCCGCCAAGGCCAGCGCCCGCGTGACTGGCGTTGTCACGGCCCTGGACATCAGCGTCACTCTTCGGTACCCCGTGCCGGTTGCTGCGACTACGGCACGTGTGCGGTCCCATGTCATCGCCAGGGTTGAGGAACTGACCGGTCTGTCCGTGTCACGAGTGGACATTTCGGTTGCAGCGCTGGAATCCGACACCAAGCCACGCCGGAGGGTGCTGTGATTCGTAGACCCCGCCGCAGCATTCCTGCCGTGCTCACCGCGCTCGTCATGTTGGGTGCGTGCGTTGTTGCCGCGGTGTCCGCAGTGCAGTGGGCCGTTGGTGAACCAGCTCTGGTCAGCTTCGCAGCCCTTGCGGAAAGCGCGCACGACCTGCAATGGCGCGACGTTGCACCGGCGGTTGCGGGTGCTGTCGCTGCACTGATCGGGGTTCTGCTTGTCTTCGCCGCGCTCATACCCGGCAAGCCGTTGACAATCGCGCTCAGCGCAGATGACTTCGGCGAGCATGCGGTCGTATCGCGCACTAGTGTGCGCAGCGCCTTGAAGAGCGCGGCTAAGGTCGACGGCGTCAGCAACGCCGCCATCACACTGCGGCGCAAACGAATTCACGCTGTCGTGCGGACCAACCGGACCTCCATCGACGGCGTGGCCGACGCGGTGCGATCCGCGCTGCAGCAGTGCCTAACCCAGATTGGCCTAGCCACACAACTCGGGGTCACCGTAAAGGTGAAAGCGGCAAGGAGGACGAAATGAGCAGCCTCAACCGGCCGGCCCGGCTCAACCGGTGGGTACTGGCACTCTGCGGGATCGTGCTGCTCATCGCCGGAGGTCTGGCGCTCTCGGCTCACTTCGGTCTGCTGCCGTGGTTGCCAGCCACTTCACCGCTGGTCGCTGGGACAGCGTTGCCGCCCACTTGGGTTCTGATCCTCACGGCCGCGACAGCTGTGCTGCTGGGCCTGCTTTGCCTTCGCTGGCTCGCTGCGCAACTGATCCGGCGACCGAAAACCACTACATGGCGTCTGGATACTGAACCGGAGCATGGCCGCACCACGTTGTCTGCAGATGTGGCTGTAGCGCCGCTCGTCAGCGACATCACCGCCTATCACGGAGTGCACGCGGTCAGCGCAGTCCTAGCCGGCCAGCAAGACAATCCGACCCTCGTACTCACCATCCGCGCGAACCACGGCACGGACCTCAAT
The DNA here is from genome assembly GCF_900176515.1 of Kibdelosporangium aridum. Lineage (GTDB taxonomy): Bacteria > Actinomycetota > Actinomycetes > Mycobacteriales > Pseudonocardiaceae > Kibdelosporangium > Kibdelosporangium aridum. The sequence continues at coordinate 366,365 of NZ_FWXV01000012.1, read as the reverse complement.
GCTGTTCGGCGGCAGATCAACCAGCACGGTATTCCCCGGCTCCGCCAGGCGCTAGATCTGCCCTCGCTTCCGGTGTGGACGGAGTTCCGCTATACCTCCAAAACCGCACCCCGTGCGCTGTAAGACGTCCTGCGCTAGGCGCCTAACCACGTGCGCGCCTGACAACCAGGCAAGAACGGGCGGCACCAGAGCATGTGTGGTGCCGCTCGCTCGCGTCCGAGGGATCAGTTGGCGAACGTCAAGCCGACCGCGTCAGTGAGCAGCGGAGATACCACTCGGGCACGGCCGGTCGCGAGGTCGATGCTGACCAGCAGGAGACTCCGTGTGCCTGCACAACGGCCACGGCTCGGTAGTCTCGTGGGTTGTACGCACCTGTGCCCGCTGTGTCCGTGATGTCGAAGCCGTTGACAGAGCTAATATTCAGCCCCAGACGGCCGATTGTGCTCAGCTGCCCGGCGTCGGTGACGACCCTGATCCGATCGACGGTCGGGTTGAAGTCGAAACCAATGGCCTTGCCCTGCAGGGCGATAGGTGCACCGACAGCGGTGGCAACAGCGGTTTTGGCGTCGATCCGATACAACTGGCCAAACCGGGACAACGAATACAGCCCGCCGGTAGCCGGACGGAGGTCCACAGCGATCAGGCGATCGCCCTTGGCCACGCCGGTGACACGCTTGCTGGACGTGGGAAGTAGCCGCAGAGCGGCATCGTGACGGCTGAGCACTCCGTCCCGGCTCAACACAAGCAGATCGTTGCTGCCGTGGTACCGCTCAACATGGCCGCCAGAACACCCGCTCCGGCAATCACCACACGTATGGATCTGCGCACAGTCAACTCCTGTCGTCGATCAGGAAAATGCCAGAACTTGGATGGGCAACAGATCGCGCCCGAACTACATTCGGAGCAGAACGGACGGCGGATGGGACGCCCAGGCAAACATGAGCCAGTCTCAGATGTCCAGACGATCACTGTCTAAAAAGGATCATGGGAAATCCTCGCGGAGCGCCATCCATCGAGAGCTCGGCAACGAATACCGGACATGGACCACGAACGCGACGCTCCCGCCGACAGCCGCAAGCTGTCCTTGCTCCGATCAACCGTGGTGGGCGTGCTCGCGGTCCTGGCGGCCTTGACCGCAGGCCATCTGATCGCTGGGCTGTTGAACCCGAACGCATCGCCGTTTTATGCGGTCGGCAGCACCGCGATCGACCTGACCCCCGCACCTTTGAAGGACTTCGCGGTCCGCAATTTCGGAACGAACGACAAACTTGTCCTGCTGGGCGGTATGGCCGCCGTCCTGCTGATCATCGCCGCCGTCGCCGGAATTCTGTCTCGCCGAAGCCTGTCGCCTGGTGTCATCGTCGCGGCCGTCCTCGGCGGGCTTGGCATCGCTGCCGTACTGACCCGGCCGGATACCGATGTCGTCGACGTACTTGCACCTGTGATCAGCCTGGTGGCCGGAGTCGGCATCTTCTTGTGGCTGCATGGCCTGGCTTCCCGGGCGACCGATGCCGACACTCTGAGCACAAGCACCAGCCGACGGCAGTTCATGTACACCTCCGCCGGAGTCGCGGTAGGCGTTGGTGTCGCCGGAGTAGGCGGCCAACTGCTTGCCGACGGCGTCGACGTCGAACGGTCGCGCAGCGCTATCGGCGATCTCGTCCCGGCCACCCGTGCTCCGGCGATCCCCGCAGGCGCCGACTTCGCGCAACTGGGCACGCCCAGGTTCATCACATCCAATCGGGACTTCTACCGGATCGACACGCTTCTCAACGTGCCGCGGCTGCGTGCCGAGGACTACGTGCTGCGTATCCATGGCGCGGTGGACAAGGAGCTTATGCTGCGGTTCGAAGACATCCGGCGGATGCGGCTGGTGGAACGCACCATCACGATGACCTGCGTGTCCAATGAGGTCGGTGGGCCGTACGTGTCCACGTCCAACTTCATCGGCGTGCCGCTGCGGGACGTGTTCGCCGAGGCTGGTGTGAAACCCGCTGCTGATCAGCTGTTCTCCACCAGTGTGGATGGGTGGACGTGTGGCACGCCGGTCGCCGACGTGCTTGACCGTGGCTTGCTGGCGATCGGCATGAACGGCGAACCGCTGCCTGCCGAACATGGGTTCCCCGCACGGATGGTCGTTCCCGGGCTGTACGGGTTCGTGTCGGCCACCAAGTGGGTGGTGGACATGGAGTTCAACAACTTCGCGGACAAGCAGTCGTACTGGCTCAAACGCGGCTGGGGCCAGAAGGCTCCCATCAAGACCCAGTCGCGGATCGACGTGCCGGTCGGTCTGTCGACCGTCGGCCCGGGAAAGATCACCGTCGCCGGAGTCGCATGGTCTCAACCCCGGGGCATCGCCAAGGTCGAAGTCCGTGCAGACCAAGGAGAATGGGTGACCGCGCAGCTCGCCGACGAGGTGAACACCAGCACGTGGCGGATGTGGCGAGTGGGCCTCGACCTCAAACCCGGACTGCACACAGTGGAATGCCGTGCCACTGACAAAGCCGGATACACGCAGACTGACCAACGAGTGCCCCCGATCCCGGACGGCGCAACCGGCTGGCACTCAACGGCCTTCACAGTGCAAGGATGACAACGAACCCTCGAAGGAGCCCCACAGCGTTCCGTGTCGGAGTCGGGCACCCTTGTACATCACTCGCTACCGCTATCTGTCGGTCACGGCGATTGAGCTCGGCGCCCTCGATCGGTTGATGCCCAGAAATATTCCCGTTTCTGCCAATCCACTTCGAACACTGTCTCGAATACCTGACAGATGTACAAAATCCCAAGGAGACCCTAGCTATGCGTTTGCCACGTACAGTCGCGGCGGTCGTCGGCGGAATCGCGCTGATGACCATGGCCGCGTGCGGATCCAGCGACACCGCGTCGACTGGGAACCAGCCCCCAGCGCCGGCGCCCACAACTCAGCCGATGGCAGCCCAGTTCGGTCCAGCCTGCGACGCTGTGCCGAAGGAAGGTGCTGGCAGCTTCGAGGGCATGGCCAAGGACCCGGTGGCCATCGCGGCGTCAAACAACCCCGCACTGTCTACTTGGTCGCCGCGGTCAAGCAGGCCGGTCTGGTTGACACGCTCAACGGACTGAAGGGCATCACAGTGTTCGCGCCGACCAACGACGCGTTCGCCAAGATCCCGAAGGCTGACCTGGACAAGGTGCTGGCCGACAAGGCGACGCTGACCAAGATCCTGACCTACCACGTCGTCCCGAAGACGGTCACCCCGGCCGAGCTGGCGAACGGCAACTTCGACACCGTCCAGAAGTCCAAGCTCACCACGATGGGCAGCGGCCAGAACTTCACCGTTGGTTCCGCGGGCGCCAAGGTGGTCTGTGGCAACGTCAAGACCGCCAACGCGACTGTCTACATCATCGACACGGTCCTCATGCCGCCTGCGGCGTAACACAGCAGAACCGGAAGCGGTTGTCATCTCGCAGAACGAGGTGACAACCGCTTCCTGGCGTAGCCGCCATGGCTCGGCGCGGTCACACGGAAGAAGAGGCTGGCTCAATGCGTGCCCTCCAGAGCGGGATCGGCGCACCTCGCCCAGCCCAACCCACACGACTAGAAACGCCCTCGCAGAAGCAATCCGACAAGGGCTCCGGTGACGAATGCACTGTAGACCGACCTGGCAAGGAGTGGTGATGCGGGAACGCATGCAGCGAACGATGTCGCAGCACGACACGCACGCCCCCGTAAGCCTGGAGGAGCTTCTGCCCCGAGTGGCCCACGGTGACGACCACGCTTTCGAACAGTTCTACCGCCACCTCTCCAGCCCTGTCTTCGGTCTCATCCAGCGTGTCTTGCGCGACCCTGCGCAATCCGAGGAAGTAGCCCAAGAAGTGTTCCTTGAACTGTGGCGCACGGCGACCCGTTACAGCACCGAATTGGGCAGCGTGCGCTCATGGGCATTGATGATCGCCCATCGAAGAGCGGTGGACCGGGTACGTGCCGCCCAAGCCAGCGGCGACCGGGACGCCAAGGCTGCCCAAGCAGACATCACCCGCGAGTTCGACCAGGTGAGCGAAGCCGTCATGGGCAAGCTGGAGCGCCAACAACTACGGCGCTGCCTGGACAGCCTCACCGAAGTACAACGTGAGTCCGTACGACTCGCCTACTACCACGGCTACACCTACCGAGAGGTCTCCCAACTCCTCGACTGTCCACTCGGGACCATAAAAACCCGGCTACGGGACGGTCTCATCCGCCTCCGCGACTGTCTAGGAGCCAGCACATGACCGTCACCCACGAAGCGCACACGCTCACCGGGGCCTACGTTCTTGACGCCCTGTCCGATACCGAACGAAGAGCGTTCGAACACCACATGTCCGGCTGCCCGGCCTGTTCCCAGGAAGTGGCCGAACTAGGCGAGACAACCACCCGCCTCGCCGTCGCCACGCTCACGCCCGTGCCGCCCGCTTTGTGGCAGAAGGTGTACGCAGCCATTGGTGTCACACGCCAGCTACCACCATCGGCGGACGTAACCCCCGCCTCGCATCCGGCGCGCCGGCAACGTGGGCTGTGGCCCACTCGCATCGCCGTCACCGCGGCAGCGGCCGCTGTGCTCGCCGCCGTTGCCCTCGGAATCCCGCTCAATAACCGGGCAAACGAACTGGAACGCCAGTTAGCTGTCAGCCAGAGCCAACTCGATGACATCAAAGCCGTTCTCGGTGCCACAGACGCCGAGATCTCCCAACAAACTGAACCCGACGGCCGTGCCGTGACGATGGTGATCTCCCGGCAGGCCAACGGAATGTTGCTCATGGCCCGCGGGTTGCCGGAGTTGCCGCCCACACAGTCTTTCCAAGCCTGGTTCGTCAACCAAGAAGGGAAGAAGACCTCGGCCGGTCTGCTCAACTCACACGGCACGCTACTGGCTACTGATGTTGCTGCCGCACACAACGCAACATTTCTCGCTCTGACTGTCGAACCGCGCGAAGGATCAGCGACTCCCACAGGCAGCGTAGTCCTGACCGTCCCCGCACGCTCGTAACTGGAGCACGAATCCAAAAGTCGCGAAATAGGGTCACACGATTGTTTCAGGATCAGGCGCCCGTTCGGGTGGTGTTGGGAGCAGGACGTTGCCAGACGTCATGACTACCAAGTTGACACTCGAGAATTCTCGTTCGCCCCCGAGTGTCCCCTTGGCGATGTGTCAGACAAGTCATCAAACGCCGAATGTCTATAGTGGACATCACAGCGGCGTGGCCGCTCCACCGGCGAGTTGCGCTGTCTCGGCTTCGACTCGGGCCGAGTACCGGTCGGCTGCGGTGTCTCTCACCTGTGTCAGTGTGCCGACCGCCACGGGTGTGCGACTCTCGTTGGATAGCATGACTTCCGTTACGCCGGCCTTCAAGTGCACTGTCGCGCCGCCTGACACACACCACCTCCACGGGTGGTCAAGTCGCCGTCCGCGACACGGCGGCCGGACAGAGTAAGACTCAACGTGTTGCGGCCCATTGCGAGAACGGATGTAGTTGAGGTGCCAGCCAAGGGTGAGATGCGCGATCACGTGGAGCGGCTGGAAGACGAGGCCGGTCGACGCGCGCTCCGCCGCGATCACCGCGGGCGATCAGGAAGACTCTGCTGGCGCAGAAGAAACTCGTGACCGTCTCGGACCGGCCTCGGCGTGTCAGTGGCTGGCCAGGCCGTGCAGGAAGGTACGCACCGCCAGGTCGGCTGCGAGATGGCGGGGCAGTGTGCCGGCGCTGATCGATTCGGCGGCGGCGAATACGAGTGCGTAGAAACATCCGGCTGCCCATGACGGGGCGACGTCGGCAGCGAGCGCACCCTGCTGCTGGGCGCGGGTGATGAGGGTGGCCAGTTCCTGCTCGTCCTGATCCTCGTTACTGGTCCAGTATGGATTGTCCTTGAACCGGTGGGCGTCGCTGAACAAGAAGAGGATCAGGTCGCCGACGTCGATCATGGCCCGCATCAACGCGTCGAGCTCTTCAGCGGCCGTGGTGCAGCTGGCCGTCGCTTTCTCCGACACTCGCTCGATGGTTTCGGTGGCATCGACGAGGGCGGCGTCGACCAGAGCCTGACGATCGGGAAAGTACCGATGCAGGGTGCTCCGGCTGACCTGGGCGCGGTCGGCGATGTCGCCCAGCGACGCCGAGAAGTCACGGGACCACAGCGAAAGGGCTGCGTCGAGAACTGCTCGGCGCGTGCGCTGCCGCACTCCCGTGGTGGGCTCATCACCGCTCGTCACGTCCTTATATTACTGACGCACTGCGCTTTGACACATCGCGATAGCAAAATAGGACATCGATGTGTCATTATCGGTCTATGACGTACGCATTGCCGACCACCACTCCCGACCCGGGTGCCACGCCGGACATGCCGATGCGCGGGAAGATGGCGCTGCTGTGGTCTTACGCCAAGCCGCACCGGGTGATGTTGTTGTTGGGTGTCGTCCTGGGCTTACTCGGCACGGCTGCCGAGCTGGTCACGCCGCTGGTCACGAAGGAAGTCCTCGACGGGCTGGCCGTGGACGCCTCACTACGCGGGCCGATCACCGTGCTGGCGGTGCTGCTGGTCGCGGGTACCGTCATCGGGCTGATCCAGGCGATCATGCTGGGCACACTGGCCGAACGGATCATCCTTGCCACCCGCACCGGCATGATCCGTCACCTGCTGGGTGTGCGTGTCCCCGAGTTGTCGCACCGGCCGAGCGGCGAGATGGTCGCCCGGGTCACGTCGGACACCCTGCTGATCCGTGAGGCGACCACCTCGAGCATTGTCAACGGTGTCAACGGGTTCGTCGGACTGATCGGCGCACTGGTCCTGATGGGTGTGCTCGATCTTCCCTTGTTGATGACGATGATCGTGGTGATCGTCATCGTCGGTGCCGCGGCAGTGTTCCTGATGCCCGGACTGTCCAAAGCGCAGCAAGACGCACAAGCTGAGGTCGGGTCGATGGGTGGCCGACTCGAGGGTGTGCTGCGCGCATTGCGCACCGTCAAGGCCAGCCGCGCCGAAGCCCGCGAGGCCCAGCGGATCGGTGACTTCGCCCGCCGCTCCACTCAGAAGGGCATCCGCGCGGTGAAGATCGAGGCCGTTGCCTGGACCATCACTGGCGGCGGCGCCAATCTCGCGATCATGCTCGTTCTCGGGTTCGGTGCTTGGCGCGTCTCCACCGGTGCGCTCGAAGTGACCGCTCTGATCGCGTTCCTGCTGTACGCGTTCCAGCTCGTCATGCCGGTGATGCTGCTGACGATGAGCATGACGGCGATCCAGTCCGGGCTCGCCGCAGCCGCCCGGATCGCCGAGATCCACGCCATCCCACTGGAAGCCGACGACGTCGCCAGCCCTCCAACCGAGACGAGGCCGGCCGATTCCAATGCCCTTGTCCTGCATGAGATCCGGTTCCGCTACACCCCGGACGCGCGACCGGCGCTGGATGACGTCTCGATCACCATCCCGCGGCGGGGACACACCGCGATCGTCGGTCCCTCTGGTGCCGGGAAGACCACCGTCTTCTCGCTGCTGCTGAAGTTTCTCCGGCCCGAACACGGGGAGATCCATCTCGACGGACGGCCGTTGAGCCAGTGGACGCTCGACGACCTGCGCAGCCGCATCGCCTACGTGGAACAGGACACTCCGCTGGTTCCCGGGACCCTGTACGAGAATCTGACCTATGCGGCGCCAGACGCCGACGATGCCGACATATGGCGGGCACTCGAAGTCGTGCGCATGGACGAGCGCGCCCGCGCTCTGCCGGACGGGCTGAACACCGACATCACCGCATCAACATTGTCAGGTGGGGAGCGACAACGTATCGCGCTCGCTCGGGCACTGGTGGCCGATCCCGAGATCCTTCTCCTCGACGAGGTCACCGCCCAACTGGACGGGCTCACCGAAGCGGCGGTCGCACAAGGCATCCGACGCCAAGCGGGACGGGGCGCGGTCGTCACCATCGCCCATCGGCTTTCCACCGTGATGGACGCGGACCAGATCATCGTTCTCGACGCCGGCCGCGTCCGCGCCATTGGCACCCACGACGCCTTGCTCGAAACCGACGAGCTCTACCGCGAACTCGTCGCCGCGCTACGGATCGCAACTGCGGGACCAACTGGCCAATCGCTGGTCAACTCCTGAGCAGGGGCATGATGCTGTTGCGGCAGCGGAGAACCCTTCCGGAAGCTTGTCCATCAACATCTTCCGCGATGTGACTTTGGAACTGCCGTCACCGCGCCTGGCACATACTCCTGCTGTGGGCGGGGACTTCTGCTTTGAGCGGTTGGGCCGCCTGTCCGCTTCGGATACGGCGAGTCGAGCTGTGACTTCGGGGTTCTTATACTGTGACGTTAGGTCCACTCCCCTTCGAAACCCGTCTGAACTAGCTGTTGTTGCTGGTCAGGCGGGTCTTTGTATTTGGTGGTTGATCTCCTTTCGATCGTGTTGTGGTGACCCTGCTTGTGGTTCTGGAGCAGTGGCTCGGTTTCGTTGCCGTTGACCGCGGGCCGCAGCACGCGGCGGATGAAGGTGCTGCGCCACAACCACTTTCCGCTCTGGGTGGTGAACACGAACTCGTTGTTGTGCTGCTGGAGATGCTGGCGGAGCAGCCCGATCAGGAACGGTGGCAGGGTGATGACCCGAGCGGAGGACGCGGTTTTGGGTGCGCCGAGCCAGCGGCTGTGGCCGCTTTCGTGCAGGGTGCCGGGTGCGTGGGTCGATGTCCAGTGCGGTGAACCAGGTGGCGACCCATTCGCCGAGAGTGACCTTGGCCGGTCCTGTGGTGGGCCGATCGGTGTGGACGCGGTGGTTGAGGCGCGCTACGCAGGCCTCGGCAGCGAGTTTGGTGGGGAAGCCGGAGATCAACCTGGTGTACCCCGCTTTCTGACCCCAGCGCAACGTCGCCGACTGGCCGTGACGGGTGGTTGACAGCGCGAAGCCAAGTGAGGCGTTGGTTCAAAAAGTTAAGATCAACTTATTGAAAGTTAATCCCGAGCCGGGTACAACTTGAGATATGGCAGATGGGGCGATGGACTGGCAGGAACTCACGAACCTGACCCGGGGGCAGCCCTTCGTCGTCGAGCGGGTGCGTCTGACCGGCAACGGCGTCGCGATCGAGGGCGAGTTCGAGCTGCCGCAACTCGCTCAGCTCGCCGTCGAGGACCAGGTCTTCGTCACGGCGTTCGTGCGGTGTCACGGGTCCATCAAGGAGATGGAGCGGATCTTCGGGGTGAGCTACCCGACGATCAAGTCACGGCTGAACCGGATCACGCAGATGCTCGAGTTCGTCGAGACCGATCCGGCTCCGTCGCGGGCTGATGTCATCGATCGGTTGCGCCGTGGCGAGATCACCGCGCAGGAGGCAGTGTCCGAACTGGAGGGTCGAACATGATGCCGCAGCTGGTGACCGTGCGAGTCCGACGACCGGGTCGTCGCACCATACGAGTCTGGATCCCTGTACTTCCCGTCGTTCTCGTGCTCTCACCGATCCTGGTCCTGGTGGCCGTCGGGGTGGTCGTGGCCTGTCTCATGTACCAGGTCAGCGCAGTGCGGGCGTTCGGCACGGGGTGGCGCATTTTCTGGGCGTTGCCCGGCACCCGGTTCGACGTCGAGCAAGGCGGTATGGCTTTGCTGGTTTCTATCCGATAGGAGGGGTTTCGATGAACGAAGAGCGCAAGGGTGTCCTGGACATGCTGGCCGAGGGCAAGATCACCGTGGACGAGGCGGAGCGGCTGATCACCGCGCTCGAACGCGACCAGCCGACGGCGGCGTCAAGTACTGAGGTCCGGCCGAAAGGAAAGGCCAAGTACCTGCGGTTCATGGTGGACACCTTGGAGGACGGTGAGCGGACGAAGGTCAACATCCGGGTGCCGCTGCAACTGCTGCGTGCCGGCGTGAAGCTGGCTGCGCTGATCCCGCCGGTGGCGGTGGAGAAGGTCAACACCGAACTGACCAAGGCGGGCGTGCCGTTCGACCTGGGGCAGCTCAAACCCGAGCAGCTCGAGGAGCTCGTGAACCACCTCGACGACCTGACCCTCGACGTCGACCAGACCGACACCACAGTGCGCGTCTTCTGCGAGTAGGTGCCGTCAGAGTTGGACGGATCCTCGAGAGGGTGCTGGAACACCCTCCCGAGGCCGCGCCCGCCAAGGCAGAGCACGGTTGAACCGCAACCTGAACTCTAGCCGCACATCGGCGCGCTGCGCAGGGACCACTCCGACAACGTGGTCCTTCCTACTCAAGCGTTCGCAACGGCCATGTCAGCACGGTGACTGCCCCGTGTCAGGACAACGGGCGATCGTGGCTGCCGTGGTCAGTTCAGCGATGCGGTCCCGGGGCAGTGAAAGGCACCGGCGTGGACGCACCCATCGCTCCTGATCCATTTGTGGCTTGGAGGACAGAAACCCATGACCGTCAAGCAATCCGCGTGGACCGGCATGCTGCCGGTCGATGACACCGCGCTGTACGTGACCGACACCGGCGGCAGCGGCCCGCCCGTGGTTTACCTCAACGGCGCCTATGCCGACCAATCGCACTGGCGGCGCGTCATCGCCGAGCTTGGCAGCGACTATCGGCACATCACCTACGACGAGCGCGCTCGCGGCAAGTCGAAGCGCTCGGCGGACTATTCGTTCGAGGCGTGCCTGCGAGATTTGGACGCCGTGCTCAAGACAAGAGGCGTGGACCGTCCGGTGCTGGTCGGCTGGTCCCTCGGCGGCATCCTGGCCTGGCACTGGGCCGACCGGAACCCAGACCACGTCCTTGGGGCGGTGATCGTGGACGCCTTCCCGGTCGGCGTGACCGATGAGGCAGGCCAGGAGCACATCCGGAAGATGTTCCGCCGATTGCGGTTGTTGTTCCCGATCCTTGCCCGGTTCGGCCTGGCCGCGCGGATGACCGCTGACCAGCACGCCGAGTTCAACATCGAGGCCAACGAGATCGCCGCCGCGAGTGTGCCCGTCATCGAACGCCTGACCTGCCCGGTGTGGTTCGTCATGGCCACGGGGGACAGTCTCGGAACCAAGAACGGGGAAATGGAACAGGGGCGGACCGTGCTCGATCCGATTCTCGCCCGCAACCCGAACATCAAGGTGAGCGCGAAGGTCGCGAGCAACCACAGCAAGATCTTGCGCAACGACTCGCCCGCCGTCGCTCAGGCCGTACGCGAGCTCTTGGCTGCCCACGGCCGCACGGTCGGTTGAGCTGTCGGATCCATCCTCACAGAACTGCTCGAACAGCTCCACAAAGGAGACCGAGATGACCATTTCTGACACCGGAAAGGTCGGCCTCATCGCCAAGATGATCGGCCCTAAGCGACGGTGGCGGCAATACAAGGCACGCGTGAAAGGACTTCCGCCGAACTATCGCACGGCGGTCGAGGCGATCGAGCGCTACATGATGCACTGGGTCCCAGCCGAAAGCGACAGCGATGCGTCGAGGTTCGAACACCTCGCCGAGGTGTTCGAACAGGCCGCGGCGGACGGAACCCCGATCCGCGAGATCGTCGGAGAGAACCCGGTGGAGTTCGTCGACGCGTTCGTCCAGAACTACTCGGAGGGTGGCTACGTCCCCGCCCGTGCACGCAAGCAGCTGGTCGACGCCATCGCGCGCGCCGGGGAAGTGAGTACCCCATGACCGAACCGGCGATCCGTGTACGGGATCTGGAGAAGTCGTACAAGGACCTGCATGTGCTGCGTGGCGTGGACTTCGATGTGGCGCGGGGCAGCATCTTCGCCCTGCTCGGCTCCAATGGGGCCGGCAAAACCACAGCCGTGAGAATCCTGTCCACGCTGCTCAAGCCGGATGCGGGATCGGTCAGCGTCAACCGTTTCGACGTCGCAACGCATCCGGCGAACGTGCGAGAGTCCATCAGCCTTACCGGACAGTTCGCGGCGGTCGACGACATCCTCAGTGGTCGGGAGAACCTCGTGCTCGTCGCGCGGCTGCGGCACCTCAGTAATCCGGGCCGGATCGCGGATGATCTGCTGAGGCGTTTCTCGCTGACCGACGCGGCCGCGCGGAGGGTGGCGACGTATTCGGGAGGTATGCGTCGCCGCCTGGACATTGCGATGAGTCTGATTGGGAATCCGCCGGTCATCTTTCTCGACGAGCCGACGACCGGGCTCGACCCCCAGGCGCGCATCGAGGTGTGGAACAGCGTCAAGGAACTTGCCAGGCAGGGGACGACGGTGTTGCTCACGACGCAGTACCTGAACGAGGCCGAACAGCTCGCCGACCGGATCGCGATCCTCCACAAGGGACGGATCATCGTGAACGGCACCCTGGACGAGCTCAAGCAGTTGCTCCCGCCGGCCAAGGTCGAATACGTCGAGAAGCAGCCGACCCTTGAGGAGATCTTCTTTGCCGTCGTCGGTGACGACTCCAACGCAGGCACGTGAGGAACGACGATGAACAAGCACTTCTTCGGTGACACCGCTGTCCTGTTGGGACGGTCCCTGAAGCACATCACGCGCAGCCCGGACACCATCATCACCACGGCGATCATGCCGATCGCCATGATGCTGATGTTCGTGTACGTGTTCGGTGGTGCGATCGACACCGGGTCGGAATCGTATGTGAACTACATGCTGCCCGGCATCCTGCTCATCACGATCGCGTCCGGCATCTCGTACACCGGGTTCCGGCTGTTCAACGACATGAAAGGCGGTATCTTCGAGCGATTCCAGTCCCTGCCGATCGCCCGGTCAGGTGTGCTGTGGGCGCACGTGCTGACCTCGCTGGTCGCCAATCTGATCTCGCTCGTGATCGTCGTGGGCGTCGCTGTGCTCATCGGCTTTCGTTCGAGCGCGGGAGTGCTGGCCTGGCTCGCGGTCACCGGCAGCCTGATCCTGTTCACCCTGGCGTTGACGTGGATCGCTGTCCTCGCCGGCCTTTCCGCGAAATCGGTTGAAGGTGCCAGCGCGTTCTCCTACCCACTGATCTTCCTGCCGTTCCTCAGTTCGGCATTCGTGCCCACGGGGACGATGCCGGGCCCGGTGCGCGCCTTCGCCGAGAACCAGCCGGTGACCTCGATCGTCAACACGGTCCGCGACCTGTTGGCAGAGCAACCCATCGGCACTGACATCTGGATCGCACTTGCTTGGTGCGGCGGCATTCTCGTCGTCGCGTATGTCTTCGCCACGGCCGCTTACCGCCGCAAGATCTCCTAGTGACCGTGGCCCGAGGTCGTTTCCTGAATTCTCAGATCTAGAAAGGGGATTACAGCATGGTAGACGCGACAAGCGGGACGCCCGAACAGGGACACGTTGGCCGTCGGACCGTGTTAACGGGCGTGCTGGGTGCCGGCGCGCTCGCTGGCCTTGCCGGCTACGGCACCGCCTCTGCGAGCGGTGGTGACGATGCCGAGCGCGGTGTCGAGCACGGCTGGGGAAAAGTCGCCGACGCGTTCCGCGCGAACTTCAACGGAAACCCCGGCGAGATCGGCGCGGCATGCAGCGTCTACGTGGGCGGCCGCCCTGTGGTCAACCTGTGGGACGGCCTCGCCAATCGCGCGGCGAACCGACCGTGGCGCAAGAACACCATCGTCCGAGTCGCATCCACGACGAAAGGCGCGACCGCGATCTGCGCCCATATCCTGGCACAGCGCGGTCAGCTGGATCTGGACGCCCCGGTAGTCAAGTACTGGCCGGAATTCGGTGCCAACGGCAAGGAAAACATCAAGGTGCGCTGGCTGCTGTCCCACCAGGCCGGTCTGCCGATCGTCGACGGACCGTTGACCTTCGAGCAGGCGTGCGCCTGGCACCCGGTCATCCGTGCACTCGAGGCGCAGAAACCACTGTGGCAGCCGGGCACTGAGCACATCTACCACGCCGTCACCTACGGGTTTCTGGTCGGGGAGGTCGTGCGTCGGATCACCGGCAAGTCACTCGGCACGTTCTTCGCCGACGAAGTCGCTCGTCCTCTCCGGCTGAGCGCCTGGATCGGGCTGCCGGAGAAAGAAGAACACCGGGTAGCCCGGGTCGAGTTCACCGCGCCGTTGTCCCTGGAGGAGTTGATCGCTGCGTTGATCAAGCTGACCGGGCTGGACGCGGACACGGTCACCGCATGGGTCAAATCCTTGTACAGTCCGGGCTCTGTCCTGGCCCGCGCCGGCGAACTCGGCGGCGCCTTGACCAACCCCGATATTTACATTACGCGTGCCTGGCGCGCGGCGGAGTTCCCGGCCGCGAACATGCTCTCCGACGCGCGATCGTTGGCACGGATGTATGCCGCCACGGTGAGCCACGTCGACGGGATACGGCTGCTCAATCCGGCAACGGTCAAGAGGGCGACGGCCGTGCAGACCGACAAGACGCGGATGCACGGGCTGCCACCAGGGCTGAACCTCCCGGCTGACCGCACCTTCAACATGTCACTCGGGTTCTTCCGAGCCAGTCGGGCGGTGCCGATGGGGGTCGGACCGGGATCGTTCGGCCACCCAGGTTCCGGCGGATCGATCGGCTTCGCGGACCCCGACGCCGGTGTCGGCTTCGGCTACGTCACCAACCTCTGGAACCTCCGGCCCGACGACCGGCGGGCGGACAACCTGGCCAAGGCCGTCCGATCCTGCCTCGGATGACGAGAGCCGTCGCGTGAGGGACCCTCAGGAACATCCTCGCCGCGCTCCGCGACGCCGGGCTGATCGCCTTGGGCGACAAGGGCTACCTCGGATACGACGAGACCGGCCAACACGTGATCACCCCGGATAAGGGCCGCAACAAACCCGAGTCCCAGAAGGACGCCAACCACGCCCGTGCGCGGCTGCGTGGACCCGGCGAACGCGCCAACGCCCAACTCAAGACCTGGCGTATCCACATTCGGCCTCAAACCAGCCGAACGGGTCACCGCACTGATTGACCCGTGCGGCGAGTCCGGACTGTCTCATTGAGACGGTCCGCCCGGCGGTCGGCTCGAGCGATTTCGATATGGCAATACCCTACGGACAAACCGGGTTCGGCTTGGCGATCTTCTTGCCGTCGGGTCGTTGGTGGCATGATGCCAGCAGATTCGTTCGAGAAGGGGCGCTGGGTGTTTCACGGGAGTTCACGAAGAAATCTGCTGAGAGTATTGACAGTCAGCCTGGTTGCCCCGTTGGCACTGACGGCGCTGGGAGAAGCCGAGGCCGCGGATACCGGCTCGTTCGCCGAGTCCGAGTTATGGGACTCCACGGACGCCGATGCGTACGCCAGCATGCATGTGCAGGGACTGGCGGTCGTTCCCAAGGGGATCGTGCCACCCGCGGGGGATGGGCAGGCCTTGCCCGACGACGTCGTGCTGACGTTCACCGAGGGACGGTTCAAGGTCGAGGACGGTGGGCCGAAGGATCTGCTTTTCCGTCGCAGTGTGGACGGCGGACGTACGTGGTCGGCGAGCGTGCCCGTGGTTCCGGCCGACGATACGCAAAGCTGGGGCAACGCAACCCCTGTGGTGGATACCCAAACCGGCCGGGTTTGCCTGTTCTACAAGGGCTCCAGCGGAACCATTTTCGTCAAGCGGAGCGACGATGCCGGGGCGACCTGGTCAGCCCCGCAGGAGCTGACCGGCTTGTTCGCGTCGAA
Organism: Kibdelosporangium aridum; assembly: GCF_900176515.1. Classification (GTDB taxonomy): domain Bacteria; phylum Actinomycetota; class Actinomycetes; order Mycobacteriales; family Pseudonocardiaceae; genus Kibdelosporangium; species Kibdelosporangium aridum. Next base: position 350,837 of record NZ_FWXV01000012.1, on the reverse strand, counting down.
CCCGCACGGCTGGACGCGCAACAGCCCGATGCCTGGCCACGGAATTCAGCTGCGCAACGGCAGGCTGCTGATGCCGGTCAACCACCGCGCTCCTGATCCGGATCGCAACTATGGCATCGACATGCTGTACAGCGACGATCACGGCACGACCTGGCGCCGAAGTGCCGCGGCACCGGTGAATGACGCGTATCCGATCAACGAAAGCCGTGTCTACGAACGCAGCGACGGAACTGTCGTCGTCAACGGCCGGTGGGGCGCGGGCGGTACCCGCTACCGCATCATGTCGACCAGCACCGATCACGGGCAGACGTGGTCGCCGCCTGTGATCGACGGCTCGACCGGGCAGTTCACCTCGGTCGACGCGGGCATGCTCGAGTACAGCACCGGCCCGGTCAACAGACTGCTGTTCAGCAGGCCGGATTCCTCGGCCAGGGAGAACATGACCGTCTCGATCTCGTACGACGAAGGTGCGAGCTTCCGGTACAGCCGGGTGGTCAATCCAGGCCGGTCCTACTACTCCGACCTCGCCCGGCTGTCCGACGGCACGATCCTGTTGGTCTACGGCCGGGACGGCAAGCTGGAGGGCTACCCCGAACGGATCACCATCGCGCGGTTCGATCTCGATTGGCTGACCGGCGGCAGGGACAGCCTCGCCACCGGCCCTGGGCTTTCCCAGCACGAGTACGAACTGGCCACTGCGGAAGCTCGCACCAGCGCGGGCACAGCGCCGCCGATCGTGTCCGACGCCAACGCCCGAGGCGGCAAAGTCCTGCGGTATCCGGCTCCCGCGGGCGCCTACGTCGACGTCCCATTCACCGTCGCACAAGCTGGCACCTACGAGGTTGCCGTGCGGCTGCACCGCCGCTCCGATCGGGGCCGGATCAGCGCGGGTGTCGACGGGAAGGCGTTGGCGCACGGCGTGATCGACCCGACACTGACGGTCGGCGAGGGCTATCAGCTTTACCGGCTCGGCACGATTTCCCTGACATCCGGACAGCACTCGATCCGGTTCGCCCTTCTCGGCCCGGGTCGGGGTGGCGGTAGTGTCATCGCTCCCGATCAGTTGCTCCTGACCTCAGGCGGGAGTGCCGCCGACGCGCCGACTGTGGTGGCGGACAACGATTCCGTGCCTAGCTTCGAGGTTGTCTCGGGCTCGTGGACCAAGACGGACGGCGGCACTGCGGACTACGGGCAGAGCTACCACTCGCGCCCGCAAGGTACCGGCAGCAACAAGGTCCGGTTCCGGCCGGACGTGCCCATGAATGGCGTGTACGACGTTTCCGTCTGGTACCGGGCTGGGGCGGGCCAAGCGTCCAACGCGTCCTTCGTGATCCGGCACGCCGAGGGCCAGTCGACGGTCAAGGTGGATCAGCGATCCGGTGGCGGACGATGGGTCCGGCTCGGCGAGCACGCGTTCGCCGGTGGTGGCGGTGGCACAGTCGAACTCTCGGATGCCGCTGACGGAACCGTCATCGCTGACGCGATCCGGCTCAGCTATCGAGGTGCTGTGACGGACAACGACGCAACCGGCTTCGAGGTCGTCTCGGGCGACTGGAACTCAGCCACTGGAGTCGACGGATACTACGGTCCGAACTATCGCACCGCGCCCGCTGGAACCGGCAACGCGGTGGCACGTTGGCGGCCGGAGGTGCCCGCCATCGGGAGGTACGAGGTCGCCGTCTGGTACACCGAGGATGCCAACCGTGCCTCGAACGCGCCGTTCATCGTCAATCACGCCAACGGATCCACTACCGTCTCCCTCGACCAACGCAGCCGAGGCGGGCAATGGGTCACGTTGGGCACCTACTGGTTGACCAACGCATCCACGATCGAACTCACCAACGCGGCCAACGGATACGTCATCGCCGACGCCGTACGTCTTGTGTACCAAGGCATTGTTGCCGACAACGATGATGCCACCGGGTACGAAGTGGTGTCCGGTACGTGGAATCCCGCGAAGGGTGTGGACGGCCACTTTGGACCGTCCTATCGCACCGCTCCGGCGGGCACAGGCGATGCGGTCGTTCGCTGGCGGCTGGACGTGCCCACGAGTGGGAGGTATCAGGTGGCCGTCTGGTACACCGAGCACGCCAACCGCGCCTCGAACGCACCGTACGTTGTCAACGGGTCCACCACTGTCCGCATCGACCAACGAAGCCGCGGTGGACAGTGGGTTTCGTTGGGCTCATTCTGGCTGGATGACACGGTCACGATCGAGCTTTCCAATGCGGCCAACGGATACGTCATCGCGGACGCGGTGCGCATCATCGCTTAGCATCGCGGGTCAGCGGCTGAGCGGCGCGTGCGAAGGGAATGATCACGACCAGGAGTGCGAGCAGCGTGTAGCCGAATACGCTGCCGGTCTCGAACCCCGTGTTGAAGGCGACGACGTTCACACCGCATCCGATCCATCCGGCGAGGAGCGCGACGCCGAATGAGCGGGGCCGTGCTGTTGCTGCGATCGCGGGTAGGACGAGCGCCATCGTGCTTGCCCAGATGAGGGGGAGCATGTCCTCTTCGGGCACGAAGTCCTGGTTCCGAGCGGCTACGAACGCATCCTGGGACTCGAAGAACAGTGCTGCCGCGCCAGCGACACCGAGAAGCACGATGAACCAGGAAACCAAGCCGGTGCGTCGAAGCGTGATGTGAACGGAACCCTTTCGTACCAGTGTGATCACGACTACGGTCGCCGCGACGATCAGGGCCACGTTGGCGATCAGGTCCAGCCACAGGCCGGCGCCAGCCTCGCCGTAGTTCCCTGTTATCAGGAAGTTGATGTCGTACATGGGCCCGGCGGGTGCGGTGGCCACGGCACCCAGCAGAAGACCAGCTCCGACCGATCTTGTTCGAGGCATGAGCAGACAGACGCCCACCCCGATGCCCAGAGCAGTCGCGATGACCACGGACAAGGTGTTGCTCGGCACGTCCGTCAAACGGAAACCGCTGACGAACTCCGGGAACAAGGCCAGGAATTCCAGCACGGCGGCGAGGATTGCCAGAGCTCCGGCAGCAATAAGCGGATAGTCGTCCCGTACCGGGGGAGCCGTGGTGGCCTCGGTGAAGGACTCCGGCGCCGCGGGGATCTCCGGGAGTTTCTGTGCCGGGCTGGGCGCTGGTGCTGCAACCGGCTTCTCCGCGGGAGTGGGTGGCGGTTCTGCGGAGACCGGCGCTGTGGCCGAGCCGAGCGCTTCGGCCGCCGCGTTGGCCACCGTGCGACTGTCGTCGCTGGTGAACCGTTCGAGGGCCTGCCGGGCGGCAAGTGCCAGTCCGGCATGCCTTCCCTGCAACAGGCGCACCAGCTCCTGGACCACCGCCGCGCGGACTCCGGCGAACGGACTGTCGATCGCATCCTGTAGTTGGTGTGGCAGCGCGGCGGGCACGGTGACCGGGCGGGCTCGGCGGGCCACGTACAGGTCTCCCTGTACGCCGAACGTCCACTTACCAGGTGTCTGGTTGGGAGTGGCGGCCCGAACCTTCTCGTAGACGTAGTCGTACAGCTCGTCCAGCGCGACCATGCCGTCCTGGTCGCGGTCGGCATCGCCGGTCTGCAACCCTGTCACCAGGGCACTGGTGAACACCGAGGGCTGGAGATCCTGGGTATCTGCCAGTTCGTCGCCCTCAAAGGCATATTCCATCGCGCTGGACGCGGTGATCACAGCGCGGCCGCGGCCGCCGAGCTGGGTTTCGATTCCCACTCCCGCACCAGCCCTGGCGGTCATGCCGCGCTCGAACGCGCCCGCATAGCAACAATCCAGCAGCAGCACGATCCGCCGGGAACGGCTACGGCCCATCCGCCGGTTGACGAAGTCAGCCGCGACCGCGGTAGCGCCCAGCCGGAGAAGGCGAGTGTTCTCGGCCGCGAAGTACAGCTCGCCGTCCTCGTCTTTGATTCCGTGGCAGGAGAAATACGCCAGTAGCAGATCATCAGGCCGCCGGTCGGCGAAGAACTCCTCCACGGCCAAGTTCACTTCGTGGGCGGGCTCATTGAGCAGCGTGTGCACATCGAAACCGCCGATTGCGGGGTCCCGCAACACAGCTGCGAGCGCCCGCGCGTCACTGGCTGGGGCTCGCAGCTGCCGCAACCCCGGATCAGTGTACTGGTCGGTGGCGATGATCAAGGCGCTGCGTGCGCCGTCCATTGTGGTCATTACTGGCTGCCATGACGACGTAGCCATTCATCGGTCAGACGCCGCTGCTCTTTGGATGACACTCCGGTCAACTCCAGAACGTCACCCGCGATCTGAAGCTTGATACTGCGCTGCTGCGACGCGCCCAGCCACGACCGGATCGCCGCAACGACCGAATTGAGCAACGGCGATCGGGCAACGGTGACGACAAGGGCGCCGAGCGCCGCAAGCTCCAACCCTTTGCTACCCGGCGGAGCTTCGCCCTCTTGCGGCACCTCGACCGCTTCCACGTCGAGAGCGAGAAGCTCCCGGCGAAGTTGCGAAGTGGCCTTCGCGATCTCCTCCGGATCGGAGTCGGCCCCGACGATGATGTGGATACCGAACGTTACCGGCCGCTCTTCCATGCCTCACCCTGCCCTTTGCGCGGCCCAGCTGATAAGCCAAGCCTTTAAGCATAGAGCCGAAAACAGACGGACGGAACATATCCGAGCCGGTACCGCGCGAAAAGGCATCGTCGCACGTCACCGGTGACGTTGGCCGATCTTGATGGGAGCTGGTGTGGCGATACCGCGGTTCACCCGCGTGCGTTCGATCCGATAAGCAGATTTCAGCCTGGGCCTGGGCGCTCGCGACGAACTCCGGTCGCGTCATGCTGGTCGACGATGTGCCCTCCCTCGCCCTCCCAGCGATCTTTGGCGTCCTCGTTGGCTTCGCGCGGTACGGGGACCGACGTGCTGGGCTGGGTGACGGCGGTGGTCAAGATCGGAGGAATGAACTGTGTGGGTGAGACTGACATGACGTCAGTGCTCCGTTCCGATCGCCTGGCGACCGATGGGAATGAGACCGAGGACGGCGCCGGCTCGATTGCCTGCGCACGAAGTGCTCCCGGCACTTCAAGGATACGCCTGTGCACTGATGGGAGCGCCGGTGGCGTAGTGTCACACGCACCTGCCCTGGACCCCGGCGTGATTGCCGGCCGATCAAGGGACTTCTCATGGGGCAGCCCAGACCGATCTCCGCGCAGCCGTTCGAGGGTGTCGCCGAAGTCCACCAGAGTTGTGTGGCCTACATCCTGCGTGCCACCCGGCACGGCTTTTTCACCGAAGCCGAAGCAGATTTGCTGATCGGCCGGGTGCGCGCGCTGAGCGTCGAACCGGCCGACCGGCCATGACACCGCGGTCTGCTCACGGGAGTTCCGCGGTTGTCTGGGGATGCCGCAGTGCGCGGTTGCTACGTGGTTCAGTGCGGGTCTTGGCGTCGTCGATCTGACGGAGCAGGCCGTTGCGCACCTCGTTGAGTGCCACTGCCAGCTCATGTGCGTAGGACGTGGCGACCAGGTGCAGGCGTGGACTACGGCGGATCCAGCATTCCAGCGTGACCTGTTGGCCGGGGCCGTCGCGTTCCTTGAGACTGATTTCCAGGTCGACTTGTACCGCATCGAAGGAACGCAGTCGTGGGCCGAGCGTCGCGAGACGCCGGACGATCCAGTCGCGTTCGGACTCGTGGAATCCGGTGGCGAGGTGCAGTCGCTCGTCGATCAGGTTCGGCTTTTCCGGGATTCCGGTCATGTGTTGTGCCTCTCCGAGTATGCGATTGATCGGGCCGGTGGGCCGGTGCCCCCGGCTACATCGGGGGCGAGTGCGGGGGCACCGTCTCCGTGTCTCCTCGTCGGGTTTGTTCACCGGTGAGGAGCACGATCTTGGGCCGAGGGAAAAGACAGGGCTACCGTCGCCGATCGATCCACACGGGACAGTCAGGCGCCGGTGGTCTCACTGTCGAAGCGCGTGACGCGGATACCGGAGTAGTTGCCAGATTTGAAGGTACGCGCCTGGTGGCAGACGTATCGATCATGGTCGCCTCCTCCCTGAACGAGGGGCTTGCTCGTCACACTACTCCGATTGTTGATGGAGTGCCCGTGCGGCCTCCTCGGTCTCAGAGCGACCCGCCCCCGGGTGGTGGTCGGCCCGGAGCAACCGGCTGCGCACGAAAGCGTCCACTTCGGACGTGTAGGGCTCTTGAACGCGTGCGGGACCACTGACAGGAAGGTTGACCTGCGGGGTACTCTCAAGGAACGCGAAGCTGGAGATGCCTTGCTTCGTCACAAGAAATTCTTCACCGCTCGCCAGCTCCGGTCCACTGCGGTCCCGCATTCGTGGTAGATGCTCGCATAAGGGGCCTTGGTGCCGGCTGCGGTGCCGCCCCGACGCGGCGCGCCGACCCTGAGTCGTCGGTCTCTCGCGCAGCGGCGGAATTGGAGTCAGGATGATGGATCGTGCCGACAACCTACGGACAGCAGCGGTGCACGACATGTACACGTTGAGCAGGAAACAGCGTTATCTTGGTGTTCGTGTGGTGGCGTCGGCGGCCGATGACGCCACTGACTGTCTGCAATTGCTTGCTGCTCTTGGTCTCGATCCGGCCGATGGCCGCTCGCCGAGCGAAGAGGGCCTGGCGGGATCGTCACCGGCGAGCGGCGTGCCGGACGTCAGAGGAGCTCGCGGACTGGTACGCAGACGGTTTGGGCGCGGGCGGGTCTGAGGTCGAGCTGTCAGACACGGAATACGACCCAGTGAACAAAACGCTACGCGTGCCATCTCTTGAGTCCAACGTGGACGCGTGTGTCCCGGGATTTCGTGGCAAGGGGAGGTTGTGTCGTCTGACTGATCTTCTTGGCGAGCAGCACGGTCAGCTCGCGGACGCATGTGTGGGCGGAATTGCGCCGCGCCACCTGGTGTAGCGGGTGCATGCGGTCGCGTACGCGTACCGAGGTCAGGTTCTCGGCGCAAGACAACGCTTGCAGACCGGCGTGGACGCCTGGGGCGTGGTCACCGACCAGGAGGTGACTCGTCGCCAGCGCGATGAAGCAGAAAGCCCGGCTGCGAGCCATGTCATCGCCGTAGCCGCCGATGGCCTCGGTCAGCGCCGGGATCGCGATGTGGGCATACCGTGCGGCCACACCGCGCGCCAATTCGGTGTGCACGACCCCTGACGTCGCTCGGAGGTCGATCTGGGTGAAAAAGCTCTCCCAGCCTGGCACTTGGTTCGACTCAGCCCTGGCGAGAAGCTCCTGGCCCTCCTGTAGCAGCCGGAGCGCCGCGGTGTCGTTGCCCATAGCGGCGTGCGCCCATGCCTGGTTCACCGTCAGGATGCTGGCCGCACGTTGGTCGTCGTCTCCGATCGTGGTGCGCAGGCCGAGTTGGAAGTAGTGCAAGGCTTCGGCGGGATCCTTGTGGTGCAGGCAGATCCGGCCCAACCGGTAGAAGACGTTCGCGGTCAGGCCGTTGTGGCGGGCGTGCGCGGCCAGCGCCAGCGCCTGGGCGAAATACACGCGGGCCCGACTTGCCCGGCCGATGTCGAAGCACGCCCAGCCAGCCAGGTTGTACAGGTCGGCCACGGCGACACGCAGCTGCTCCTCGACGAGGTCCGTGCTGGTGGCGCTGAGCATCGGCTGAACTTGGTCGATCAGTCTGAGCAGGCTGCTGACGCAGGCTCCACCGCCCGACTGGTGGTCTGTCGCACGCAGGGTCCGCGTCTGTTGTTCCAGCCATTGGACGTCGGACTTGCCGACGCGGTAATGGTCCCGTGCCCCGGTTGAGGTGGAGGCTTCGTAAGCCGACGAATCTGGGGTGGCCATGACGGGAGGACCTCCTGACACACCGAAACGGTTGATCGGGCGCCGCCGAGGTCCGGAGCGGGGTACGGCAGGTGCGCTCGCCAGCCGTACATCTGCCGATGATACAGCCGTTGAGGTGGTCTCTGGTGAGCCGAACGGCGGTACATCAGAACAGGTTATGTCCATTATGGACCATCGTTGGCCCGCGATGGAGGAGTGTGGTCAGTGTTCAGCCTGCTGGTCGGTGGTCCTGCGCAGGTCCGTCAAGACGCGTTTCCGATGAGGTCGTGATGATGAGTCCTTTCCGGACGGACATGGAGCCGGTCTGATCCCGGTACAGCTGTCCCTGCGGGGCGATCGGCCCGGTCACTCGCACGTCAGTGCGGTGAGTCCACTGTGTTCGGTGGAGCGATGTCGGTGTGTGCGCCCGACGTCATGCCGGTGCTCCCGTCCCCGGTCGTCCGACGACCGGCGTGAGGGTTCGCCGAGGACGACGCCGGCTCAATTGCCAGCGTGCGAAATGCTCTCGGTGCCACTCACGCTACACCCGTCACTTTTGATCATGTGTCTGTGCGCGGGCGGGGCTACAATGAAGGGGCGCGACCCGATGACGGGACAACGCGCCCGATCAGCTTTGATCGCCCCAGACTTCGGCGGTTGAGTCCCATGTGCCAACGCCCGGAGGCGATCTCCAATGACTACCGCGGTCCGAACTTCTCCCAACCCGCCCGCCCCGGCGGACATCCTGGCTGGTGAGAAGACCCCGACGCAGATGATGCTGGTCAAGCTGTTCGCAGTCATCCCGCTGCTCGCTTTGGCCGCCTCGATCCCGGTCGCATGGGGGTGGGGCCTCGACTGGGTCGATATCGGCCTTGCCGCCTTCTTCTACACCCTGACCTGCCTCGGCGTGACAGTTGGATTCCATCGGTACTTCACCCATGGCGCGTTCACCGCCAACCGGCCCCTGCGGATCGCGCTCGCGGCCATCGGCAGCATGGCGATGCAAGGGCCGATCATCGGCTGGGTCGCCGACCACCGCCGCCACCACGCCTTCGCCGACCGGGAAGGCGATCCGCACTCGCCGTGGCTGTATGGGACTTCGGCGGGCGCCCTGGCCAAAGGGTTCTGGCACGCCCACATGGGGTGGATGTTCCAACGCGAGCGCACCAACGCCGCCAGGTTCGCCCCCGACCTGCTCGCCGACCGCGACATCATGCGGGTCGACCGGTTGTTCCCGCTGCTGACCGTGGTCACGTTGCTGGCACCGGCGCTGGCCGGCGGGCTGATCACCTGGAGCTGGTGGGGCGCGCTGACCGCGTTCTTCTGGGCCAGTCTCGTGCGTGTCGCCGTTCTGCACCACGTGACCTGGTCGGTGAACTCGATCTGCCACATGATCGGCGCCCGCCCCTACACCGCCAGAGACAAGTCGGCGAACTTCTGGCCGCTGGCCATCGCTTCCATGGGTGAGTCATGGCACAACTCGCACCACGCCGATCCCACCTGTGCGCGCCACGGTGTCGGCCGCGGCCAGATTGACGTTTCCGCCCGGGTGATCTGGATCTTCGAGAGGTTCGGCTGGGTGACCAAGGTCCGCTGGCCAAGGGCAGAACGCTTCGCTCGCAAACTCAGGGGAACGGCGACCGCATGACGCCGCTCACCCCAGATGATGGGTTGAGCGGCACCTGCTGCGGGGATCCTCTCCGTCCAGCCCGATCACGACTCGGCGCGCGCGTTGCTGTCGCTCCACAGGTTGACCCGGTATGACCGGTGCCAAAGCGCGCGGGTCAACGCGGCCCGCGTGTGCTCGATGCTTGGATCGGGGAGGCGCCGTTGTGCCGCGCGGGATGTAGCGGGCAGTGGGGGACCAGCGTGGGGTGACGGGGACGCCGTCGATGCGTTCGAGGACCGATTCCGCCACCGTTAGACCGAATTCGTGGACGTCGACGCTCATGGTGGTGAGAACACCACCGACCGAGCATGGCAACGCGCCGACCAACTCGACCGCGGAGACCTTCTGTTCAGCGTGTCTGACCAGCCGAGGTAGGCCAGCCCTGCACGCGGCGATGCCCCATCAGGGTTCTTCCGAGCCGATCGTTCAGGAGTCCACACTGGAGTTTGCGGGACTTTATCCCAACGGGGGCATCGATTTGCGTCGCGTGCGCCAGGACTCGATTGTGGACACATGAGGCCAGTGGTGCGAAGAAGACGCCGATGAGTGAGACCGATTCAGACCGCATCGGTCGCGCGGCGCTGCCCGAGCCGCGGCCAGCCGAGCCGGTCGCCGAGGCCGAGCGCGCTGCGGCGCGGCTGCGAAGCTCTGACCAGCCGCTGGGCGAGCCGGGCCGTCCGGTGAACCGGAACTCGCCTGTCTACGTCGCGATGTCCGCGGCAACCGGGGTGCTGGTGGTGGCCGCTGCCGCATACTTCGTGGTGGTTGCTGCGGATGTGCTTGTCCTCATCGGTTTGGCGTTCTTCATCGCGGTGGGGCTTGACCCTATTGTCGCCGGCGTTGCCAGGCGGATTCCGAGACTGGTCTCGGTCGGGCTTGTGGTGCTGGGCCTGCTTGCGCTGGTCTGTGGTTGTGTCGTGGCGATGCTGAGTGTGCTCATCGAACAGGGTGCGCAACTGAGAGACCAGGTTGCGCGGTACCGCGATCTACTGAGCGATCGGGGCACCCTTCTCGGCTGGATCAATCAGCAGCTGCACATCGAACAGAGCATCCGCAACGTGGTCGGCGTGGCCGCCGGGTCAATCCCGGAAATCGTCGCGAGCTTCGTTGTGGTCCTCGTACTCACCGTGTATTTCCTGTCGGACCTGCCCCGGATACGGCACGCCTTGGTTCGTCTGGTGCCGGCGTCACGGCGACCACGAGCGATTCTGATCGGCGACGAGATCTTCGCCAAAGTCGGCGCGTACCTACTCGGCAACGTAATCCTGTCTGTGATCGCAGGTGCAGCCACCTTCGCCTGGGCGGTAACCATGGGTATCCCGTACCCTCTGCTGCTCGCGCTCGTCGTGAGCGTCCTCGACCTCATACCCATCGCTGGGGCTCTCCTCGCCGGTGCGCTCGTCGCACTGGTCGCCCTCACAGTCTCGCTTCCGGTCTGCGTCGCCACAGTCGGATTTCTGCTGGTGTACCAACTGATCGAGGACTACGTGCTCATGCCCAAGATCATCGGCAAGACCGTGCGTATCCCAGTCGTGCTGACGCTGGTCGCTGTTCTGATCGGCGGGTTCCTGCTCGGCGTCATCGGTGCGCTGGTCGCCGTTCCGCTGGCCGCTGCCATCCTGCTCGTGCTGCGGGAGGTGTGTTTCCCGCGGCTGGACCAGACGTCATCCGAAGCACCCGGTTGATTGGGTGCCGTTCAGGCATAGGCACCGAGACAGCCGCCGCATCAGGGGCGTTCGCCGACTCCCGTGTTCAGTTCGTCCATACGTCCTCGCCGCAGACTGGATGCCAACGGTGGGGTCGGCCCGCCGGCGCCGTGCCGCAAGCCGTGCAGGAAGTCCTCGATCGCTTCTTGCGCCGTATGTTGCGGTGCCCAGCCGAGTTCGGTCCGCGCTCGGCTGGTGTCCATGATGGGCACCCGTAGGACGGTGTCGAAGAGACCCGGCGATGCCGGGACCAGATGCAGACGCCATGCAGCGTTGAGCATGGTGCGCACTGGCCAAGCTGGGACGGCGATGACTCTTGCCTTCAGACATTCGGCCAGCAAGGCGGCGTCCACCACGGGGTCGGCCGCCAGGTTGAACGGCCCACGGACATCTCGCATCACCGCCAGGCGGTAGCCCTCCGCGGCGTCGTCCGTATGCAGGGCTTGGAAAACCAGGCCCGGCAGATCAGGGATTACGGGGATGATTCCAGGCCGGACAAGCCGATTCGGCAACAGCGGCCCGGCGAACAGGCGTCGTTGCTGGCTTGCCGCGCTGGTCTTGAAGATGAAACCTGGCCGCATGCGCACCACCCGCACACTGGGGTTGGTGAGCTCGAACGCGTCCAGAACCCTTTCCAGGTAAGCCTTTTCCTGTGGATAAGCGGCTGCTGGGTACCCGTCGGTCGGCCAGCTCTCGGTGACCGGTGTGTCCTTTGGGCCAGGGGAGTAGGCCCCCACCGATGAGGCGTAGACGAGGGCGGGAACACCGGCCTCGGCCACCGCGTCGAACACCCGCACGCTGCCCTTGATGTTGTTCGCCCACGTCACATCCGGCCGATGGGTCGGCTGGAACAGCCAGCCGAGATGGACCACCGCATCCGCGCCGCGGAACAGTGTGGCGAGATCATCCGTCCGGATATCCGCCGCTGCCCACTCCAGTCCGGGTAGCTTCCAGTCCGGTATCCGTCTGGCGACACCGACGACCGAAGCGACATCCGGGTCGGCTGCCAGCTTGCGGACCAGGCTCGTCCCGACATTTCCGGTCGCACCGACGACCACCACTCGCTCGATGCCCATGACTACTCCTCTGCGCCTGGTTCGGGCGTCCTCTGGTGCGCGCAGGTGACCACGGCCAATGGTTCGTTCTTTGCTGACGTCATGCCGGATGGCTACCCCCATGCCATGAGTCGAACCACAAAGAGCAGGCGGTCCACGTGACGGTGTGCGGCTGAGCGGCGAGTCCATTTCGGACTGGCCGCTGTCGATGGCCGGCTCAGGTGTTACCGCTGTCACCGGCTGACTTGTGTTGGTCAAGCCTGCTCGGCAGAACGCGCGGTTCAGGCGACCTTGGTGGAGCCCGCGTCGACGGCCCAGTTTTCACCGATCGCGCTCGGCATGGTCGGAGAGGCGAGCAGCAGGACCGCACGCGCGATCTCGGTGGGGTCGATCAGGGTTTCGGTGAGCATCCCCATCTGCTTCGGCAGGTTCATCAGCAGGGTGTCGTGGTCGATGCCCATGCCAGCCGCTATGTGCGCGGGGTACGCGTCCTTACCCGTCACCAGGTCTGTGCGTGTGGAGGACGGCGACACGACGTTGACACGGACACCGGACCCCGCCACCCGCTCGGCGAGCCCTCGGGAAAAGGCGTTGAGCGCGGCCTTCGCCGCGACATAGGGCAGTGGTTCCCCTCCGACGCGTCGGGCGCTGTCGGAGCTGATGTTGACCACGGCAGCGCCCCCGGCGGCGACGAGGGCGGGCAGTGCGGCCCGGGTGACCCGCACCGCCGCGGAGAGGTTGAGGTCGAACGCGGTGGCCCAGACATCGTCCCCGCCGTTGAACGTGTCGCTGAGCACGCCGTCCGGCATCTCGCCGCCGCCGGCGTTGTTGACCAGGACGTCTAGGCCGCCGGTGTCGGCGAGCACCGCCTCGATCAGCTGCCGCGGGCCGTCTTCGGTGGCGAGATCGGCGGCAAAGAAGGTGGCTCCCGTGGCCTTGAGTTCCGGCGTGCTGCGCCGGGCGGTCGCCGCCACCGACGCCCCCTCTGCCTGGAACGCCCGAACGATCGCGAGGCCGATGCCCTTGCTCGCTCCCGTGACGAGGACACGCTTACCGGCGAGCTGCAGATCCATGATGTGCTCCTGTTCCCCGAGGTCCGACAACTAAATGAAACATTGAAGTCGCAGTTAAGTCAATAACTGCGACATGTCAGTCTCACTTGTAAGGTGACTTGTAGGGTGGCACCGATCGGGCAGGGAGGCGGTATGAGCGGTGGTGGGCCTTCGCGGCGGGTCCGGGCGGACGCCGAACGCAGCACCGCCCGCATCCTGGAGGCCGCGGAGGACGTGCTTGCCGCCGATCCCAACGCGCCGCTGGAGCGGATCGCTGACGCTGCGGGAGTCGCTCGTGCCACCGTGCACCGACGGTTCTCCTCTCGCACCGCACTGCTGGACGCCCTGGCCGCTCAACTCAATGAGCGCTACGTGCGGGCACTGGCCGAGACACGAGTAACGACCGCACCGCCCCTGGTGGCACTACAGCGCCTCACCGAAACGGTCTTCAACCTCAAACTCAGTCACCGGTTCGCTGTTCAGCTCGATGCGGCTGTCACACCCGAGGTCCTCGCCGGTCTGGACTTGCTCTTCGCACGCCTGCGAGACGCGGGAGTGATCACCGCACTCGATCCGGTCTGGTGCCGCCGCGTGTACCTGGCCCTGTTGCACGAAGCCCACGACCTGCCCGCGGACTCCCCAGTCCTGACCGCGCTCAGCGCCGGGAGCGAGGTCGAAGCGAGGATCAACCTGCTTGTCGACACAGTGATCGGCGCTCTGGGCGGCACAGACACGACCAACGGGTTACTCGTTCGATCCGTACGAACGTCGGCGTCTGACGACCGAACCTGACTCGACTCAAACCGGGTTAGTGGAATGTTCCGTCCGCTGCGCTTGCCGAAATGTCATCCGTGCGGTTGGGCGGTCGCCAACTCCGGGGTGAGCAGGTCGAGGACGAAACAGCCGAGTGCCCCGTTATCGGCGTACCCGAGCCACACCGGGAAGCTGCCGTCGCTCCAGCCCGGAACGATGATCATGTCGGTGTCCTTGGCGGAAATGGTGGAATACGGGGCGTTGTCGTCCATGGCGGCGTCGACCTCTGCTTGCGGGTAGGCCGTCGCGCTGGCGGCGTCGACCAGTGCGAGGGTGGCGGTGTCGACCGGGTTGCCGAAGGACTCGCCGTTTCCCAGGGCAAGTTCCTGATCACCGTCGCGCAATGCGAGGTGCCACGACCTGACAGGCACGTCCTTCACGGTCACCCGGCACGCGGCGTTCGTCAACGGCTTCTCGTTCTCGGTCACCTGGAACACATCCACCTGATACGTGCCGGGTGGCACCGTCGTGGCGAATGGCTTGGGATCGGTGTGCAGCCAGGCTGGGTCGGCGACGAGCAGCCTGCCGCTGGGCAGCCGGATCGTGCCGGCGGGGACCCGCTCGATCGTCAGCACGCGACCGCCCTGTGTGCGAAACCTCGAGCCGTCGGTGACCGTCTCGCTGACGTGTCGCGGTTGTAAGGGGCGCGGTGGCTGCCACGGGAACGCGGCGGGCGTACGGGTGGGGCCGGAACGGACGGTGATAGGGCCGGTCATCCCGGCAAGCCTGGGCCAGTCGCTGATGGTGGGCACTGCGACGTTCTCCGGTGGACGGACTCGCTCCGGCCAGTTCGACCAGGCACGCGAGGTCTGAACTTTCCTGTCGGGCAGCACTGCCATGATCCCGACCGTTTCGATGGCCGCGGTCGCATCGCGCCGAACTCGGGCCTCGAATGTCGGCTCGTCGCCGTGGAACTCCGGTGTGTCCTGCCCGGCGTAGTTCCAACTACGGACCTCGAACAGCCGCAACTGCCCATCTGGCCAACGCCGGTATGCGACACCCCGGTATCGGCGACCGGCAGCGTCAATGTGCCACAACTCGGCGTGGTGGGCCGACCAGCACACTTCCACCACCATCCGCGCCACCCCGTCGACGAGCAGGACCGCGGCGTACTGGCCGCCTGCGGCGTCCTGCGCCCGCGCGACCGACTCGGATATGGGCGAGACCGGGGCGCGCGCCGAAGAGTCCCATCCCGCGCAGTACACGACCTCCACCGGACGGTCTGTCGGGGCGGGCACGTCCGCGACCGGCAAGCTGTCCCCGAGAAATCCAGCATCCGGCTTACGGACCCTCGACACCGCCAGGGCTCCACCGGCCGCCATCGCCGCGACAACGCCAGACAAAAGCATCGTTCGTCGCCTGATGCGCATCGCCATCTCGACCCCCTCGGCGCCAGCGGATACAGCGCTGCGACCCTACTATTCGCCTAGGCGCGCGGCGGCGATTCGGCGGGTGCGGCGACGGGGGGATCAGTGACGCAGGAGCATGCGAGGACGCGTTCGAAGAACCGTGATTTCGCCATCTTCCTGAGCTCACAGACCTTTTCCGCCTTGGGAAATTCGGTCTCCTATGTCGCGATCCCGTTGCTTGTGTTGCACAGCACCGGATCTGTCGTGCAGATGGGGCTGATCACGGGCTTGATCAGTGTCGGCACGATCACGACCGGTTTGTTCGCCGGAGCGGTCGTTGACCGGGTCAACCGGCGGCGGCTGCTGATCTTCTGCGACATCGCCCGTGCGCTGCTGTTCGGGATCATCCCGGTGGCGTGGGCCTTCGCTCCCCAGATGTGGCTGCTGTACGTGGTTGTCCCGGTGGCTGGTGGGTTCTCGATGGCCGCGCAGATCGCGTACGTGGCCGTCACGCCCAAGCTGGTCGGCGCGGATGAGATCACGAAGGCCAACGGCCGTCTCTACGCTTCCTACGCGGTCGCGAGCGTCGCGGGACCGTCGATAGCCGGGGCGGTCTCCGGAACGTTCGGCCCGGCCGCGGTGATCGCGATCGATGCTGTGACCTTCGTGGTGTCCGCCGCTGGTCTTTTCCTCATCCGGTGGGATGACGCGCCTACGGAGAAGACCCGCCGGTCCTTCCGGTCGGACTTCGTCGCCGGATTCCGCTTCCTGTGGCGCCACCCGGTACTGCGGACGTTGACGATCCTGTTGTCCTTCTTGACTTTCCTCACCCTTGGCCTGGTCGACATCGTGATCTTCCATGTCAAGCACGACCTTGGCCAGACCGACAGTGTCGTCGGTGTTGTCCTCGCGGCGGGGACTGCCGGGACGCTGATCGCCTCCGCGTCGGTCGCCCGCATCCGCAAGGCACTGGGCTTTGGTGCCAGTTGGATCGGCGCGTACGCGTTGGCTGGATTGGTCGTCGCCGGTATCGGGTTCGCCACGAACGTCATCGTCGTCGCGATCCTCATCGCCACTTTCCTCTTCTGCACCGGCGTCGCGGGGATCTGCTCGATGTCGCTGCGTCAGGAAATCACGCCGAACCACCTCCTCGGCCGGGTGACCTCGACTTTCTGGACTGTCCATTCGTCACTCGGCCCGATCGGCGCGACCGTGCTCACGGCGGCCGCCGCGGGGCTCGGCGTCGGCCCGGTGTGCCTGGCCATCGGCATCGCGTGCCTGGCGATCGCGGCGGTGGGAGCGTTCACCCCGATCGGCGGGCGCACAGGCTGAACGTTTTCGTGCCTCTTCGGCAATTGCTTCCCGGAAGTGTCAGGTCGACGACATCCAGGCCTGATCGGAGCAATACGACTGAAGGGGTGTTTGTGCGAGCGAGAAAATGGGCGAGTGCGGCCGTGCTGGTGGGCACGATGGCTGCCGTGACTCCGCCGGTCGCCGTGGCTGAGTCCAGCGGGCTACAGGAGTTCTATGGCCAGCGACCGCAGTGGGGTCAGTGTGTGATCGCCGGCGACCCTGTCGAGGGTTTGCAGTGCGCCACCTTGGTGGTGCCGATGAACTACCGAAAGCCAGGTGCTGAGCGTATCTCGGTGACGATCAGCAAGGTGCCCGCGAAGGATCCGGCGAAACGCCAGGGTGTGCTGTTGCTCAACCCTGGCGGTCCAGGGGCATGGGGCCTCATGCTCCCGCTGCGGCTCGCCGACCGGCCCATCGCGCAGGTTTACGACCTGATCAGCTTCGACCCGCGTGGCGTCGGCAGCTCAACGCCACTGATGTGTGAAGCAAGCCTGCCGATCGGCACCTTCCCCTCCCGGCCGACGGACGACCAGTTCGAGTTGTACACCGCGCAGGCGCGCGCGACCGAAGCCGACTGCGAGCGGGCTGCCGGTGGGCTGCGGCCGTACATCAACACGCCGAACACCGCGCGCGATATGGACGTCATCCGTGGCGTGCTCGGCGAGCAGAAGATCAACTATCTCGGGTTCTCCTACGGCACTTACCTCGGCGCGGTGTACGGCAGCCTCTTTCCCGGCAAGTTGAACCGCAGCGTCCTCGACTCGGCGATCCAGCCGGACTGGAGCTGGCACGAGTTGTGGCGGCAGCAGGCGATCGCGGCGCGTGCCAACGTCGACGCACTGTTCACCTGGCTGGCCGAGCGCAACTCCGTGTACGGGCTGGGCAAATCCCACGCCGAGGTCTACGCCTCCTCGGAAGCCCTCGCCGCCAAGCTCAGGGCCAAGCCGATCACCGACCCCACGACCGGCGCGACGGTTGACAGCTCCTACTACGACTTCTTCGTGCTCGGCTACCTTTCGCGGGCCCGGTCGGCATGGGACTACCTGGGAAAGCTGATCAAGACCCTCAAGGCAGTGGGCGACGGCAGCATCGCCGTCGATTCCCCAGCCGCCAAGGACGCGACCGAGGCGGTGAAGGTGATGCGCGCCGCCGCCATCCCCCGGACCAGGGAAGGCGTGTTCGACACGATCCGCTGTGAGGCCGACTGGCCGCAGGACCTGTCGTACTACTACGACCAGATGCGGCTCTTCCGGGAGAAGTACCCGTACTGGGACGGTGTCGCCAAGACCGCACCGAACAACTGCACCTTCCGCAGCTTCACACCGCCGGACAAGGTGACCGACCTCAAGCGCGTCGGATACCCGACCGGACTGGTGATCCAGGCTGAAGGCGACACGAACACCGCGTACGCCGGTGGCCCCGCGTTGGCGGGCAGGTTGCGCGATCACCTCGTGTCCATTGAGGACGACGGCGGCCATGGTCATTATGGCGACAACGTTTGCGCGTCCGACATCGTCGACCGGTATCTGGTCGACGGTGTACTGCCGTCCACTCGGGTCACGTGCCCCAGCCGTGGCAAACGCCCGGACGTCCCCGCCGACGGTGCGGAAACGGTTTCCCGCCGTGCGGCACCGCAGCAGAGCCTGACCGAGTTCGCCCGGCAGTTCGTGGCGAACCAGGCGAACCGCATCTGCCAGGCGTGACAACGCGACGAGGTTGAGCAATGGGCTGAACGGCAGTCAGGCACTGCGCGACATCGTGCCCGTCGACCCCCTGTCCCGCCGATTGTCCTTGGCGCGCACCACCTCGACGGCGTGGATCCCAGCGCGCTGTCCACTTTCGGCGAGAACGACACGCTCACCGCGGCCGTCGGCTTCGACAACTCAACCGGTCTCGGTGCTCCGGCGTCGTCGTTCGTGGACATCCTCGCGGGTGCACTGACCAGGCCTTGAACACTTTCGAGGCGCGTTGGCAATCACCGGGTGGAAGGGCAAGCGGACACGAGGAGCGCCATGGCGTCGGACGCGGAACTGATCGGCAGGTCGCTGGAAGGCGACCGGGAAGCCTTTGTGGAGGTGATTTATCGCCATGAGGGCGCGATCGGGGCTTACCTCGTGCGGCGAGTGGGACGTGCGGCGGCCGAAGACCTGCTCGGTGACGTGTGGGTGGCGGCCTACGAGTCCCGCAAAACCTATGACCGGTCGTTCGCCGACGCGCGGCCCTGGCTGTATGGGGTGGCGCTGAACAAGTTGCGGCGGCACTGGCGGTCAGAGCCTGCCGAGGCTCTCGTACCGGACGTGACGAGCATGGCGGACGAATGGGATCCCTGGCCCGCGGTGGACGCCCGGGTGGACATCCAGTCGCTGCTGCGGGCGGCCTTGGCGCGGCTCAAGCCCGAGGAGCGGGAGGTGCTGACCCTCGTCGCCTGGGAGGACTTGACCGTCGCCGAAGCGGCAAGGGTGATCGGCATACCGGCAGGCACAGCACGTCGCCTGTTGCACCAGGCGCGCAAGTCGTTGCGGAACGCACCGGAAGTGGCCGCGCTTTTGAAGATCCCTTCAGCGTGAAAGAGAGCTAGTGATCATGGATGAGTTGGACCTGGTCAAGCAGATGAAGGACGCCCCGCCGTTGCGGCCCGAAGCGTACGAGCGGGCTAGGGCGACGCTGGGAACAGCGATGGCCGCGTCAGACACAGCAGAGGAGACAGTCGCAGTGGTGATTCCCAAGCAGCGGAAAAGGTTCTCGTGGCCGCGGATCGGCATCGGAGCCGTCGGAGCGGTCGCGGCGGCAGCCGCCGTCCTCGCGGTCACGTCGGCGACGGAACCCACCGCGCCCGCGCCCGCCGGGGGAACTGCCCAGGCACCCGCCGTTGAGTCCCCACTGGTGATGCTGGCGACCAGCGTCAAGGCGAGTGGCGGTTCGCTGCCAGGGGACGCGTCGCTGGTCGTGCGTACCACGACCGCCCCTGACGGATCGCCGTACGTCACGTACACCCTGTACACCGACAAGGGCGAGACTTTCATGGCGGAGAACCGCCAGGGCCTGACCGGGGCGGTCGTGCGCCGGGAGAACCTCGCCGACCCCTACAACGCCGCGGTGATCGCGGCCGCGCGCGCCGCGGCCACCGGGAACGTCGACAAGGCCCGTGTGCAGATGGTCAACGCGTCGCGCAACGCGTGGGGACTTGGCCTCAGCCCTGCCGAACAGCAGAAGGCGTGGGACGCGGGCCAGGCCGAGGCGATCGAGATCATGAAGCAGAAGGGGGTCAAGAACCCGCAGCCGAAGCCGCGGCCAACGGGTAAGGCCCTCGAGGACGGCATCAACAACACCCTGTTGACCAACACCCTTGTCGCGCTGGGCTCGGGTGCGGCCAACGCGGATGTCCGGGCGGGCGTGCTGAAGCTGATCGCCAGCATTCCGGACGTCACCGTCACGAAGACGACGGTCAAGGACCAGCCCGCGCTGGAGCTCAAGGCGGGATCGGCGCTGTTCGGCGGGCACGGCGAGTACGTGCTGACGATCAACGCCGAGACCGGGTTGCCGATCAGCTCCGTGAGCACGGCCGCGAAGGGCGAGAAGCCGGCTCCCCCGGAGTCGTACGAGTCCTCCCGGGTGACGGTTGCCGACGTCGGGGCCGGCAAGTTCTGACCTCACTCGGGTTCTACAACGCGCGGGTCGTCCTGTTTGGACGGTCCGCACGCCCGTGTCGAAGGGGCCATTCCGGGTGACGGTGTCGTGCAGGCGGAATGACAGTGGAATGAAGACGTCCCGTGGTGTTCTGGTGTGGTCCCGAAGTTCGGTGAAAGTACGGAGTCATCTTGAAATTCGGAAGGAAGTTGGCGGCCGGAGCCGTTGTGCTGGCCACCACGATCGCACCGTTCGCCGTCACGACGTCCGCCGCTGCCGCCGACGACGCGCCTTGCGGCTTCTACACGGGGATCAACGCCTACTACAACCACTGTGGCGACAATTACGTCACCATCAAGGTTGACCACTGGGATGACAGAAACGAATGGTCGTACTGCTCAGCCCCTTGGGAGGACAAGTATCTCGGCCCGACCAACGTCGTCAGCTTCGCGCACTTCGCGAAAGCAGGCTGCTGACGTAAAACCCGGCCGCGGGAGTTCCGGTACGCCAGAGCTCCCGCGAGCTGGGTTGTCAGCCGAGTGAGACCGATCGGCAAAGGATCGATCGGTGCAACTCCCGCAGTTCGTTGCCCGGGTCGAGGCCGAGTTCGTCGGCGAGACGGCGGGATATGGTCTGGTAAGCCTGCAACGCATCGGCCTGGCGGTCGCAACGGTACAGCGCGAGCATCAGTTGAGCCCAGAACCGTTCCCGGAGCGGGTGTTCTCGGCTGAGTGAGGTCAGCTGCGCGACCACCTGAGCGTGCTGACCGAGGCGCATGCGCGCGTCCATCAGTCGTTCCACGGCGTGTAAACGCTCTTCGACCAGCTGAGGAAACGCGTCCCGGAGCAAGCGGACGTCGGCCAGCGGTTCGTCCCGCCACAGTGCGAGCGCCCGCTCAAGCAGTACCACCTGCTCGGCACGATCGGCCACCTGGCCTGCGTCCTCGGTCAGCCGCCGGAAACGGATCAGGTCCAGTTGGTCCGGCTCAACGTGGATCACGTATCCCGTCGAAGTGGTGTGCACGAGCCGGCCGATCGACTCCTCGCCCAGCGCCCGGCGAAGACGGCCCACGTGCGTTTGGACGGCCGCCCGCTGATGGACCGGTCGTGGTCCCTCCCACAGGCAGTCGGCCAGTTCCCGCACGGTCACCACCTGGTTGGCGCGCAACAAGAGGACCGCCAGCAGTGCCCGGCCCCGGCCAGCCGGAAGTGGCAGCGGCCGGTCCCGGTAAAGGACTTGGACGGACCCGAGTATCCGGAATTCCACGTCAGCCGCGCGACTTCCCGCTGACGACACGGCGGTTGAACCAGAGCCTGCGACGATCGGGCCGGCCACGCCGAACGCGGCCGTCAACCTCCCAGTACGTGCCATGCCACAAGTGTTTCCACCGGAAACCTGGTGCACAACCATTTCATTCCTCGCTGAAACCGCTGACGGTCCTTTGACAGTGCGCGGAAGGCGATTCGATCAGTGATGTCAGTGGGGAGCGACTGGCGGCGCGGCATATGTTTTGCCTCGACCTACCGTCCGATGTGGACTCGTGGTCGCGAGCGAACTTGAACTGGGAACTGGGTGACCGTGGCTAGCGAGACATCGCCATGCAATGTCCACAGTGGATTACGTTGCCGCGACCGCCGTCGGTGGTGTGCAATGCGGGTGGCAGTCGTAGGCCATCTGTGGCCCCTTCGAATCGGGCGAAGCCCGCCCGAAGGCGGGCCCTCGTCGGCTAAGCGCTCACCCCGTTGATCGTCGTGACGCCCTGCTGCGCAGGGAAGCCAAGGGTGTGCAGGAACGGCACTGGGAAGTTGAGGTCCGGGGTGGTCAGCCCGGCCAGCTCGGCCAATTCGCTCGGCGTCAGCGTGATTTCGAGCGAGGCCAGGTTCGCGGTCAGCTGGTCGGGTGTGCGTGCCCCGATGATCGTGGATGTGATCAGCGGTTGCTGTCGTACCCAGGCCAGCGCCGCCGCTGCGATTGTGGTGTCGTGGGCCGCGGCGATCCGGCCGAGTGCGTCGATGAGCGTCCAGGTGCGTTCGTTGAGGTGCCGGGCGACGAATGCCCCGCGCCCGGACCCAGCGGGGTTCGGGTTGTCCCGGGTGTACTTGCCGGTGAGCACACCGTTGGCCAGCGGGCTCCACGGCATCACGCCCAGGCCCAGTTCCTGCGCGGCGCCGAAGAGTTCACCTTCGGACGTGCGCTCCAGGAGGTTGTATTCGAGCTGGACGGCGGCGATCGGAGTCCAGCCGCGCCATTCGGCCAGTGTCGCCATGCGTGCCACGGCCCAGGCCGGTGTGTCGGACAACCCGACGTAGCGCACCTTTCCCTCGCGGACCAGATCGTCCAATGTGGAGATTGTCTCCTCCAGCGGGGTGTGCCGGTCCCAGTTGTGTTGCCAGTACAGGTCGAGGTAGTCGGTGCCCAGGCGGGTCAGTGACTCCTCGACGTGCCGCCGGATCGCCTTGCGTCCGGTACCGCCGTTGTTCGGGTCGTGCGGGTCCATCGTCAGTGCGAACTTGGTCGCGATGACGAGCCGGTCGCGCAGCCCGGGGTTCTTGCCGAGGTAGGTGCCGATCACGCGTTCAGACTGGCCGTCCATGTATCGGTTGGCGGTGTCGATGAAGTTGCCGCCCGCGTCCAGGTAGCGGTCAAGGATCTCCATCGAGGCCGCCTCGTCGGCGCCCCAGGACGGGTCGCCGAAGGTCATCGTGCCCAGGGCGAGCGGGCTGACGCGCAGACCGGTGCGGCCGAGCGTGCGGAAGTCGGTGAGGCTCATGTTCTTGTGCTCCAAGGTGGTCATGCTGGGAAGTCGGTGGAGGCGGCGGGCCGCGGCCGGCCTCCTCAAATCCAACTGGTTGGTTGTTTTGAACCGTAGCGAGGGGCGTCGGGGAAATCAACCATCTAGTTGGTTTAGATCGAAGGAGTAGCGGGCGTCACAGGGGAGTGGGGTGCAACATGGGCGTCGTCGCTGGTGACAGGGATTGTCGGCCTACTGTCCCTTGCCTGCTACGGACTCGCAGATGGCGGCGACAGCGGCGACGGCCATCGCCCGGTGTGCGGCCTTCCGTTGCTCCGGGTCCTCGCCGCCGACCGCGCGCAGACCGGGGGCCATGGTGCTCCAGGTCATACTGATCGCCACCACGATCTCGAGAATGTCGATCGCGGTGCGGTCGTCCGGCAGGTTCAACGCCGTGCGCAACGCGACCGCCTTCTCCAGGTGCGACTCGATCTCGCCAGGTGTGGCGTCGTCGCGCTCGAGCCCGCGCCAGCGGGTGAGACGTAGCAAGTCAGGCGTGGCGCTCAGGGCGTCGAACAGCGCGCCCGCGTAGCCCGGAAGGTCGTCGGGCGTGTACGGCACGGTGTCGGCGAGCACCTTGAGCCGGTCGCCGAGCACCGCGTCGAACAGGTTCTCCTTGGAACCGAAGTAGGCATAGATGGCCTGCTTGTTGGCTGACGCCGCAGCCGCTATCCGGTCCACCCGCGCGCCTGCGAGGCCCCACTTGGAGAACTCCTGATAGGCCGCGTCCAGCAGGCGGGCGCGGGTGGCTGCGGAGTCATACGGCACGCGTCCACGCTAACAAAACCAACCGGATGGTTACCAATCATCCACGAACGTGCCTGCTGGTGTCGCCCACCAGGTCAGGGACCAGTTCGAGCGTCTTCCACCACCACCGGCCGTCCACGCGCTCGAAGGTGCCGTTCAGCCGGGTATAGATGATCAGCTGCGGCGATGAACCCGGGAGGGCCTGCCATATGCTGCTGTAGCTCGTGAAGTAGGCGGTCCCGGCTTCGTCGTCGACGTCGATGACGACGTTCGTCATCTGGTGCTTGGTGCGTGGTTTTCCGTCGTACAGGATCACGCGGTCTTCCAGCCAGCGGCGCATCGGTTCCGAACCCGGCCCGTCCGCGAAGGGCCACCTGCCGTGCTTCCAGAGGCCGGCGACTCGGTCGAAATCAGCGTCGTCAATGGCCTCGCAGTACGCACAGAGGGTCCGCCAGATCTCCTTTTCGGAGTCGTAGGAGGGCCGTCCGTGCGTCTGCGGGATCTCGATCGGGCTCATGCGTCCATTCTCGGTGCTGTCAACGCCAGTCCGGATTGAGCCGGTGGTAACGCAGCAAGTCCTCGAAAGCGCCGTCGGCGGTGGCGAACGCTTTCGGTTCGGTGCTGACGTGCTGGAAGCCGGCCTGCTCGGCCGCGTATCGCGACGTCTTGTCGCTCGCCGCCGCGGTCAGGCTCAGCCGGCGCTTGCCAAGCCCTTCTTGGCCGACCGGGCGGAACGACCACTCTGTCACAACCCGCAGCGCATCGGTCAGCACGTCGTTGCCGTACTGCTCCGGGTGCAATGTGTAGCTCACTTCGGCTGCCGTCTGATCCGGACCGTCCAGATTGGACAATTGAATCCGTCCGAGCAGCTCGTCGGTTTCCAGGTCGGCAATGCACCAGACGAACTGCTCGCCACTCGCGCAGGCCTCCATGTAACGACGAACCGTGGCCGCACCATCGGGTTCGCCGATCCGCTCGGCGTCCGACACCCGGTAGGGGCGCAGCTTGAGCTGGTCGGTCTCCAGCATCGGCGGCACGTGCCAGGCGGTCTTGGGCTCGCGGCTGTCTTCCGCGCGCAGCGTGCCGAACCAGATGTCCTTCCGTTCGCCACGCACGGGAATGAATCGCGGGACCGTGCCGGAAAAGGTGAAGCCGTTGGCCCAGATCACCCGGCGAGACGCCCAGTTGGTGGCGTTCACGTTGGCGATGACGACCTCGATTTCCGGCTGCGTGAAACCCCAGTCGATCACCAGCTTGAGCGCGCGGTAGAAGAACCCCTGTCCCCGCGCGGCCGGATGCATACCGCCGATGATCTCCGCGCTCTGGTTACCACCTATCCGCAGGCTCGCCGAGCCGGAGAAGCGCCGCACTCCGTCAGGGTGGGTCCCTTCGATGGCGAAGTTCAGTTCGGTCCGATTCCGCCAACCGGCGGGCACGATCTCGGTGATGTACCGCACCGCGTCCTCCCGCTTGTACGGCACCGGCACCCTTGTCCACGTGATCGACTCCGGATCCGAGCACTGCTCGACCATCGCGTCCACATCGGACAAGGAATGCGCGCGGAGGGTGACTGTGCCGTCAGTCAGCGTCGGAACGTCGTCAGGGAAAGTGAACAGATCACTCATCAGCCCGATTTCCTCTGCGCTGTGAGCTCCTCCAACTGGGGCACGACGCGGGCTGGCGTGGGCATCTCGGCGATTTCCGCTGACAGCGCCTGTGCCCGGGTGCGGTAGGTCGGGTCGCCGAGCAGCTCCTTGGCCGCGTCGAGCACGTTGCGCGGAGTGTGGCTCGCATCGTCCACCAGCAGCCCGGCACCGAAGTCGACCAGAGCGGAAATCGCGACGGCCGGGTACTCAGGATCGACGATCAGCTGCGGAACGCCTGCGTGCAACGCGTTCATGTCGGTGCCACCACCCCCGTGGTGGACCATCAGGTCACACGTCGGCGCCAGCACGTCCAGTGGCACAAAGCCCGCACGCACTTCGGGCAACTCGGCCCGCAAGGGCTCAGCCACCTGCTCAGAAGTGCCCACCACAACCTCGACATCCAACTCGAGCAGGTGCTTGGCTGTCTCCCGCAGGTCCGCGACGTCGGGCATGCGCGCGCCACGGGTCAGGTAGACCCGGGGACGGTCGGGGCGGCTGTACATCCACGGCTGCAACGGTTTCTGCGCGTTGAGCGGAATCCACCGCATCGATTGGCGTGCCGCGTCCTCGGCCGGGCGCAGGCTCGGCGGGCAGACGTCCAGCCACAGGTCGGGTCCCGGCAGGGCGGCCAGCCCGAGCTCATCGAGCACCGGACGCAGCACCGGCTCGGCGCCGGGGTCGTACGGGCGGGTGTCGTTGCGGTCCCATTCCACACGCACGCAAGGAATGCCGAGATGGTGGGCCAGCAGCGGCGCCGTGTAGAACATGCCGCCGCCGACCACGACGTCCGGCCGCCAGTCCTCGGCCAGCTCCAGCAGGTTGGGCAGGCTGCTCAACGCGATCTCGGCGTAGACCTTGCCCACCGAGTGCGCCCAGCTCTCCGGATCGGTGGGCATCGACTCGATGAACGCACTGACCTCCTGCTCGGAGAGCGGAGTGATCTGCACGGCCGGTAAGCCGACGCTGGCGATGGTCGGCAGGACCCAGTTGATCCCGCCGACGAGAACCTGGTGACCCGCGACGCGCATCGCGTTCACCAGTGGCGCGTGCGAGAAGATCGGTTGCGGGCTGTTGCCTGGAATGAACAGAACCTTCATGAGAACTCCTGCATGCCGGTCAGCGGGGTGGCTTCGGTCTTCAGCGGACGAATGTCTGGTCGGGCACTCGCTTCTCGAGGCCCTCACCCAGTCCGCCGTCGACCGGCAGTTCGCTGCCGGTGGTGAAGGTGGCGTCGAAGCCGAGGAAGAGCACGGCGGTGGCGACCTCGTCCGGGGTGCCGAACCGGTTCATCGGCGTCATCGGGCCGCCCTCCTCCTCGATGGCGGCGATCAGCTCCTCGGTGGGTTCGGCAACGCCCATGGTGGGGGTCTCGATGAAGCCAGGGCTCACGGCGTTGACCCGGATGCCCCGGTGCAGCAGTTCGGACGCGAAAACCTTGACGAAGCCACGGATGGCGGACTTCATGCCGGTGCCGACAGCGGTGTCGACGAAGCCCATGCCAACCGCGACCGCGGTGGTGAACACGAACGCGCCCCCGTCGCGCACGAGCGGCGCGAGCTCCTGGGCGGTGAAGAAAGCACCCTTGGTGGTGGTGTCGAAACTGTCGTCGTAGGTCTGCTCGTCGACATGTCCCAGCGGGCCGAAATGCAACCGGCTGACGTTGACGAAGACCAGGTCCACCTCACCAAGCGTGTTCTTCACCGCCCGGCCGAGCTCCTTGATGTCGTCCAAATTGGACGCGTCGGAACGCATGACGTGCGCCGCCCTGCCGGCCAGCCTTTCCTTGGCGGCGACCAGGTTCGCCTCCTTGCGTCCGGTGATCAGCACCTCCGCGCCGCCATCGAGCAGCCGCTCCGCCACTGCCATGCCGATGCCGTGGGTGCCACCGGTGATGACGACTTTCTTTCCTGCGTAGGTGGTCATGTACTTCCTCTCGACACTGGTTGACGATGACGCTGGCACGACATGGGTTTCTCGGAGCGACAGGGAAGCGGCAGGTGCGCCGGAAGGGCGCGGGTTAGGGGGCGGCCTTGCCGACGCGGCAGAACCGCTCGTCCCGCAGTGCGAGAGGCTCGCCCGGCTTCAGCCCGCCGAGGTCGGCGTCCTCGGGGAACATTCCGGTGTAGAACGGCTTGTTCTCGTACACCGCGTCAGCGCTGACGTAAACGGTGAACAGCACCAACCGGTCGGTGTCGGTCACGTTGGCGTCCGCGCCGTGCACGCACCACTCGTTGTGGAACTGGACGTCACCCGCCCGCGCGGGCACCACGTCCTGCTGCTGGTAAGCCAGCTCGGGCCAGTAGGTCAACGGAGCCAGCATTCCCTCGTCGTCCCACCGGTCGGGCAGCGGGCGATGCTGCGAACCCGGCCAGTAGCGCATGGGGCCGAGTGCGACCGGAACGTCCACCAACGGCACCCAGGCGATGATCGCGTAGGGGTTGCTGATGAACGGCATGGCGCTCATGTCCTCGTGCGCCGGGGTGTTGAGCGTGTTCGCGTTCTTGTTGCCCGCCTTGCGAAGCAGTTCGCTCTTGAACATCCGAAGTGGACCGCCCGCGAGGCGCTCGGCGATCCCGGTGACGCTCGGGTGCATGGTCAGCCTGCGCAGGATATCGCTGCGCTTGTTCACATCGGACACCCAGTCGAAGACGACGGCGTCACCTTCGTCCCATGCCTGGGTGTCGCCGCCTTTGAGCTGGCGTTCCGAGTCAGCGCGGAACTCTGCCACCTCTTCTGCTGATAACACGTTCGGGACGTGCACGTAACCGTTGGTCCGGTAGAAGCTGACGAGCTCGTCGGACAGTGTCTCCGGAGTGGTGAGCCCCTCGGTAGCCTGCGCAGTCAAGCCTGCGTCACATCCTTTCTTTTCCCAGTGATCTCTCGGTAAGCCCCAGCCGTCACATGCAAACCGCTCAGTCGCCTCAAGCCTTCGAGCCGACCAGGGGGAACCGTTCGTCACGCGACGCGAGCAGCTCGCCCGGCTTCATTCCGCCGAGGTCGGGGTCGTCCAGATACGTCCCCGAGTAGAACGGGTTGTGCCGGTACCGCGCGTAAGCGCTCATGTAGATCGTGGCCAGCACGATCCGGTCCGTGTCGGTTTCGTTGACGGTGGCCGAGTGCACGACGCGGTCGGTGTGGTAGCAGACGTCGCCCACACGCGCCGGTTTCGTCGTCATCGGCTGGTAGTTCAGTTCGCTCCAGTAGTCCAGCGGCCTGAGGTTCGCGACCTCGTCGTCCAACGGCACCGGTTCGGGACGCCTGTGCGACCCGGGGATGTAGCTCATCGGACCACGCGCCAGTGGGACGTCCACCAGCGGCACCCACGCGGTGAGCGCGGGCGGATCGCTGTGGAACGGCAGAATGCTCTGGTCGTCGTGGTGCGGTGTGCCGGTGTTCGTCTTGTTCCCCGCCTTGCGAAGCAGTTCGCTCTTGAACATCCGAAGTGGACCGCCCGCGAGGCGCTCGGCGATCCCTGCCACGCTCGGGTGCATGGTCAGCCTGCGCAGGATCTCGCCGTGCTTGTTCGCGTCGGGAACCCAGTCCATCGCGATGTCGCCGCCGCCCATGTCCCAGGTCAGCTTCTCGCTTGCCTTGAGCTGGCGTTGCGCCTCGGCGCGGAACTCTGCCACCTCTTCTGCTGACAACACGTTCGGGACATGCACGAAGCCGTTGGTCCGGTAGTAGGTGATGAGGTCGTCGGACAATGTGTCCGGAGTGGTGAGCCCCTCGGTAGCCTGCGCGGTCACGCCTGCGTCACATCCTTCCTTCTTCCGGTGGTCCCATGGCTAGTCTCTTCGTCCGCAACCCTTGTGTCCGCAGCAATTTCTTGTCCCCCTCGAATCGGGGAGCCGCTGGTCACGGGAGTTCGTCGGAAGAGTCGTACGTGCGCCACCGCTGTGGCAGGACGCGGACGGTGACCATCCCGGAGAGGGCGTGCTTGGACATCTCGAAGTAGGATCTGCCCTCCTGGGGGCCGAAGTAGCGGATCGACATCGTCAGGTGCTCGTCCGGCGTGGTCTGGTGCTCCCCGACGACGGGTCCTTCGACGGACACGTACCGGTAGGGCAACTGTTCCTTCTGCACAAGGAAACCGACTCGTCCGGCGGCCCTGACGAGCGTCATCTTCCGGCAGTCCTTGGCCGTGGCGAACCTGATCTCACCGCCCGGTTCATAGAGGTAGCCGAGCGGAACCGCCAACGGACCACGGCCATCGACGTCCGCCACCGTCAGCACGCCGACGTGCACGTCGGCCAGGAACTGTTCCCGTTCCTGTTTGGTCAGATTGCTCATGTACGGGAATCCTCATTCTGCGACTCGGAATGTTCGGCAGGTGCTTCCGCCGGTGCGTCGGCCGGCTTGGCGACGTTGCGCAGCAACAGCTTCACCGCGATCGCCGCGCCGATCGCCACCGTGGCGCTGATGATGCCGACCACGTTGAAGCCGGTGACGAACGCGTCTCTGGCCACGCTCAGCAGCTGCGCGCCAGCCGGTTCGGGCAGCTGACCGGCCACGTTGGTCGCCCGCGCAAGGCTTTCCCCGGCAGCGGCGGCTTGCGTGTCCGACACACCAGCGGGTACGGGACCCAGCACTCTGGTGTAGACGGCGGTGAGCACACTGCCGAGTGCGGCGACACCGAGCGCGATGCCGAATTCCGTGCTGGTACTGGACATCGCGGCGGCCGCACCCGCCCTTTCCGGTGGGGCACTGGCCACGGCCAGGTCGGTGACCAGGAGCACCAACGGCGCCATTCCCGCGAACATGGCGATCATCGCCGCCACCAGCTGCCAGTGGTCCGCGTCCGGACCCACCAGGGCGAGCTGGATGTATCCCACGGCCGCGAGGGCCAGGGTGCCCGCGAGCAGCCAGTCGCGCGGCACTTTCGCCGCGATGGTGGGGGCGATCATGGCCACCGCCGCGAAGACCACGGTGCCCGGCAACAGCCACAGCCCTGCCTGCAGCGGTGTCTCACCGAGGACCAGCTGGAAGAACTGGGGCAGCAGGAACAACATGCCGCCGATCGCGAACTGCCCGAGCAGCAGCGCACCCAGCGACACGCTGAACGAACGGTTGCTGAACAGCCGCAGGTCCAGCAGCGGGGTCTCCAGCCGGAACTGCCTGCGGGCGAACAGCACGGTGAAGGCGGCGCCGGCCACGATGCTGATCAGGACCAGCCACGAGGGGCCGTAGCTGGCCAGTTCCTTGAAGCCGTACGTGATCGGCAGGATGGACACCAGGGAAAGGCCCACGCTCGGCAGGTCGAGCTTGCCTGGCTGGGTGTCCTCGTGCCCGGCGAGCAACAGCGGCGTGATCAGCAGGACCAGCACCATCACCGGGACGGCGACGATGAACACCGCTCCCCACCAGAAGTGCTCGAGCAGCACACCACCGACGAGCGGTCCGAGCGCGCCACCGGCTGTGAAGCAGATCATCAGCACGGCGATGGCTCGCGTGCGCTGCTTCGGGTCGACGAAAAGACTGCCGATGATGCCAAGGATCGTCGGCACCAGCGCCGCACCCGCGATGCCGAGGATGCCTCGGGCGAGGATCAGCATCTCCGCGCTGGTCGAGTACGCGGCCATCAGTGATGCCGCGCCGAACACCGCCGCACCGACCATGAGCAGCCGCTTGCGGCCGATCCGGTCGCCGACCGTGCCCATGGTGATCAGCAACCCGGCGACGAGGAAGCCGTAGATGTCCTGGATCCAAAGCATCTGCGGCGCGCTGGCGTCCAGGTCGGCGGTGATGTGCGGCAGGCTGAGGAACAACACGGTGTTGTCCATCGCGATCAGCATGCTGGCCGCGGTCACCACGGCGAGGCCGATCCACTCCTTCGGGCCGGCCCGCATTGCGGTGTCTGTCGGGGAAGGCGCGGCTTGATCAGCCCGGCCGGGTTCGGGCTCTGTCATGATTGTCTCTCCTCCACAGGTTGTCGCCTTGCCTTGCCGCTGACGCTGCCTCGGCGCGTGACCCGATCGACTCGGCGGGCCTAGGTCTTGGCTGTGGGGTGCTGTCCGTGGGTTCGCGCGCCCGCCCGAGCCGGTCATGGGTTTCACCACGCGCCGAAACCCCGTTACCGGCGTCCCACTTTGCCGGGCTCCGCTCTCGGCGCACTCTCGTCGCGCGCGTCCAACCGTTTCCTGCTGGCGAGAGATCCCGTATTCGCCCTGGTTATGTCCGATTTCGGCTAGTGTTGATCTGTGCGGTTCGGGGTTCTTGGTCCACTGGCGGTCTGGACATCCACCGGCGTCCCGGTCCAAGTGGCCGGGACCAAGCTGCGGTCCCTGCTGGCCGCGCTTCTGGTGCACGAGGGCCGGTTCGTGTCCACCGATCGGCTCATCGAGGACCTGTGGGGCGACGACCTGCCCGGCAACCCGCTCGCGACCCTGCAGAACAAGGTCTGGCAGCTACGCCGGGCGCTGGACAACGCCGAGCCGGGCGCAGGCAGCATGGTCGTGCACCAGCAGGCCGGATACGTCCTGCGCACCGAACCCGGCGCGGTGGACGCCGACCGGTTCACCACGCTCACCAGCCAGGCGAGGGCCGCCACGGACCCGAGGACACAGGCCGCGCTGTTCGCCGAGGCGATGGCGCTGTGGCGGGGTGAGCCGTACATCGACTTCGCCGACCTCGAGTTCACCCGTCCGGCGATCGCCCTGCTGAACGAGCAGCGCATCAGGGCCATTGAGGACCACGCGGAGGCTTTGCACGAGCTGGGCGAGCACGCCCAGCTGGTCGAGCAGCTGACCGATGTCGTCGCCCAGCACCCGCTGCGCGAACGCCTGCAGGCGACGTACCTGCTGGCGCTCTACCGCGCCGGACGGCAGGGCGAGGCCCTGCACTGGTACACCCAACTGCAGGAACGGCTGCGCAGCGAACTGGGTACCGGCCCTGGCAAGGAGCTCGTCGAGCTGCACCTGGCCATGCTCGACCAGAACCCCGCGCTCGACCCCGCTCCCGCGCAAGCGAGTACCGACGGTCCGCCGACCAACCTGCCCGCACCGCTCACCGAGCTGATCGGCCGGGCCGAGGACATCAAGGCGGTGTCCTCGTCGTTGCTGACCGAGCGCGTCGTCACCCTCACCGGCACCGGTGGTGTCGGCAAGACGAGGCTGGCGCTCGCCACGGCCGGGCGCTTGCGGGATTCCTTCCCGGACGGAACGTTCCTCGTCTCGCTGGTACACCTGGAGCCCGACGCGGGAGTGGCCGCCGTGGCCGAGGTGGTGGCCGGGACGCTGGACGTCCGGGACGGGATCGCCTCCGGCGGGGCGCGTGCCCAGCCCGCATCGCCTGCCGACCGGCTGGTGGAGGTGTTGCGCACCAAGCGAATGCTGCTGGTGTTCGACAACTGCGAGCACGTCATCGAGGCCGCCGCCGAGCTGATCGACGTGCTGGTGCGTTCGGCTCCCGACCTGTACGTGCTGCCGACCAGCCAGGAACCTTTGCGGGTCACCGGTGAACGCGTGTACTACGTCGCCCCGCTCGGCGTACCCGGCGCCGTCTCCGACACCGATCTGGCCCGGTCGAGCGCAGTGGAGCTGTTCGTCACCCGAGCCGCGGCTGCCTCACCTGGATTCGCCCTCGAGTCCGGCAACGCCGCCGCAGTAGCGAGTATCTGCCGCCGCCTGGACGGGATTCCCCTCGCGCTGGAGCTGGCCGCCACGCAGGTACGAGGTATGGGCGTGTACGAGCTGGCTCGCGCGCTCGACGACCGGTTCCACCTGCTCACCGCGGGCAGACGCGGAGCGCCGGAACGGCACCAGACCCTGCGGGCGACCGTCGACTGGAGCTGGGAGCTGCTGTCCGACGCGGAGCGCGCCGTGCTGCGCAGGCTGGCTGTGCACGTCAACGGGTGCACGCTCGCCGGTGCGGAGGCGACCTGCGCGGGCGACGACGTGGAGCCCGCCGCGGTGGTCGAGTTGCTGGCCCGCCTGGTCGACCGCTCGCTGGTGACCGTCACCGATGGTCGCCGGTACAGGTTGCTCGCGCCCGTCACGGCCTACTGCGTCGAGCAACTGCACGCGGCGGGCGAGTTCGACGAGGTCCGGCGCAGGCACGGCCGGTATTACCTCGCGCTGGCCGAAGAGGCCGAGCCGCATCTTCGCGGTCACGAGCAACGGCACTGGCTGCGCAGGCTGGACACGGAGAACGCCAATCTGCGTGCCGCACTGGAGACCTTCCTGCACGCGGACAAGGCCGCAGAGGCGTTGCGGCTGGTCACAGCGCTGGGTTGGCACTGGGTGCTGCGCGGCAGGCTGCGCGAGGGCGGCTGGGCACTGGCCGCCGCACACGCTCATCCCGGTCCGGCCCCGCAAGGGCTGCGGGCCGAGGCAGCGGCCTGGTACTCGGGCATCCGGCTGATGCTCGGCGAGCGGCCCGCCGTTGGCGACGACGAGATCAGGGGTAACAACGCGGACGCCGGGCTGGCACGGGCGCGGTGGTTCAGGGGCGCCGCGCTGTACAGCTTCGGCGACCTGGCCGCCAGCGAAAAGGAGGTGCACCGCGCACTGGCCACGTTCCGGTCCCTCGGCGACCGCTGGGGTATCGCCGCCGCACTGTGGACGCGGGGGTTCTTCTCCTTGCTGCGGGGTGATTTCGCCACGCTGCGACGGGACTGCGAGCAGAGCGACGAGCTGTTCCGTGAAGTCGGCGACCGCTGGGGCCAGATGCAAGCCACCGGAAGCCTTGCCGAGCTCGCTGAACTGGCCGGCGACTACGCGCAAGCTGAGCGCTGGCACCGGGATGGGCTGCGCACCGCCGAGGATCTCGGCCTGTGGGCCGACGTCCCGGCGAAGCTGGTCGGCCTCGGCCGGGTCGCCATGTTCACCGGGGACTACTCGCGCGCCAGGAAGCCGCTCGAGCGAGCGGAGCGGCTCGCCGCCGAACAGTCGAACCGATACTGGGAGATCGTGGCGGACGCGAACCTCGGCAGCTGCGCGCGCCGGGAAGGCGACCTCGGCACGGCGGAAACCCATCTGCGCAACGCGCTGAAGTCGTACCAGCAGATCGGGCATGAGCCCGGTGTGGTGAACACGTTGGCAGAGCTGGGATTCGTCGCGGAACAGCGGGGCGACGCCGCCGAGGCGCTCGCTTGTCACATCGCCGGTTTCGAGCGGGCCAGTGAGCTCGGCAATCAGCGAAGTGCCGCACTCGCGCTGGAAGGGCTCGCCGGTGCCCAGATGGTCGCAGGCCGCCCGGTTCGCGCGGCGCGGCTACTCGGGACCGCCGCCGCCCTGCGGGAAAGGGCCGAAGCGCCGGCGCCGGCGCCGGAACGCCCCGACATCGAGCGGATCACCGAGGCGGTGCGTGATCAGCTCGGCGCGGAGACGTTCGCGGCGAAATTCAATGCCGGGCGCGCCCTCCAGCCGCAGGAGCACCTGACCGACAGCCGCTGACACCCCCACGCGGCGAGAACGAGGAGACGGTTCAGCCCGCTTCGGCTTCGTCGTGCGCGTTGCGGCCCCGTTGCGTGATCCATCCGGCGACCTGAACCCGGGAGGAACAGTCGAGCTTGCGCATGATCTTGCGCAGGTGGTTGACCGCGGTCCACTCCGCGATGCCGAGACGACGGGCCACCTCGCGGTTGGTCATACCGCAGGCGACCAGCTCGGCGACCTCCCACTCCCGGCGAGTGAGCAGGTGTTCGTTCCGTTGCCGGGCAAGGGAACGGGGCCGGACGGTGGGTTGCCGTTCGGCCGGGGTGATCGCCTCGGCGATCGCCCTGTCGGCAGGCTGGGCCGCACCGGCGGCGAGGCACTCGTCCACGGCCTGATCGCCAAGCCAAGCCCTGGCCAGCGATTCCGCGTAGACCACCGCCGTGGACAGGGCCG
Source organism: Kibdelosporangium aridum (assembly GCF_900176515.1). Lineage (GTDB taxonomy): Bacteria > Actinomycetota > Actinomycetes > Mycobacteriales > Pseudonocardiaceae > Kibdelosporangium > Kibdelosporangium aridum. The sequence goes on along the minus strand of NZ_FWXV01000012.1, from coordinate 315,462 downwards.
GCGGGGCGACATGGCCGGTGGACGCACGCAGTCCGGCTGCCGCACCGAGCGCGCACACCGCCTGCTCCAGCTCCTTGCGCGCACAGCCAGGGCCACCGATGAGCAGCACCGCCAGCCGTTCCAGCCCGGCCGCGTGCCCCGCCGGATCGGGTAACTCGCGCAGGCCACTCAATGCCTTGCGGCACAGTCGAATCGCCTTCTTGCGGTCGCCCGCGGAACTCGCGATGTCGGCCAGCACGTACCGGGCGTGTGCGATCCCGCGCATGTCCTGGTGCCGAGTGAACTCGCGCAGCGCCGCCTCCGTCAGCCTGCTCGCCTGCTCACCGTGGTTCGCGGCGAACAGGTACCCGGCCAGGTCCAGCAGCGCCGCACCCTGCTCGGTACCGGACAGCCGGTCAGCGGCGACCAGGTCTCCGGAGTACCCGTGTTCCGCGGCATCGAGACGGGCCTTCTCGATGAGCAGCTCGCCGAGCACGCCTGCGCCCTGCGGAGTCAGCCGTCCCGATCCGGTCAGCCACCGGATGCCCTCGGTGAGCCACCCGGTCCGCCAGTGGTCCCGCAAGGCCGAGGCGAGCCTGCCCATGGACACCTTGTCCCCGGACTCGTCGAGGTACGTCAGCGCCATCAGGATGTCCTCGTGCCAGCTGCCGACCAGCTCCAGCTGCGGAGCACGATCAAGGCCGCGCGAGTCCGGCCCGGAGGCGGCCAGCGCGAGCACGTATTCGGCGTGCGCCCGCCGGATCGCCCGGTAGTCCTCGGTCTGCTGAAGGTCTTGCAGCAGATAGCGCCGGGTCAGCCGGAACAACCGGAAGATCAGGTCGCCGTCCGGGCATTCCGCGGTGCGCAGCAGGTTCTTGTCCATCAGCCCGGCCATCAGCTGGCAGGTCTGCTCCGGTGTGGTGCCGCCGACCGCGGCGGCGGCCGCGGCGTCGAAGTAGCCCGCGAACACCGCGAGCCTGCCGATCAGCAGCCGCTCGTCCGCGCTGAGCAGGTCAAGGCTCGACTCGAGCGCGGCCATCATGCTGTGGTGCCGGGACAACGTGTCCGACCCGCTACCGGCCAGGCTGCCGATGTCGCGATCCAGCTCGGCCAGCAGCCGTTGCGGTGAGGACAACGCCATCCGGGCAGCCAGCAACTCGATCGCCAGCGGCAGTCCGTCGGTCCGGGCGCATAACTCGGCCACCGCCGCCTGGTTGGCATCGGTGAGCCGGAAGTCCGGGCGGATCGCCTGGGTGCGCTCGACGAACAGGCGCACGGCCGGGATCTGCGAAAGCGCGGCCGGGTCGGCCGCCTGGGTCGGGTCGGGAACTTGCAGCAGGGCGAGCCGGACGACGACCTCGCCGTAGATCCCGAGCCGTGCCGGCGACGCCACCAGCACGGTCAGCTGTGGATATGCCGAGAGCAACCCGGTCAGCCGGGTCGCGAGCGTCGCGGTCAGCCGATCGCAGCCGTCGAGGACGAGCAGGAACCGCTGATCACGCGGCAGCGCGGGAAAACCGCTCGCCGCAGTGGACAGATCCGTCATTGACTCGGCAACCAGATCGTCCAGGTCTCTGGCCGGCTCGGTGTCGGTGAGATCGAGATACCCGCCGCCACCCTCGAATGCCGGCGACACGTCCTCGGCCAGTGCCGCGACGAACCTGCTCTTGCCGACGCCGACCGGACCGGTGACGGTCAGCAGTCGCACCCTCGGGTCGGTCAGCCGCATCCGCACCTCGGCAAGCTCGTCGTCGCGGCCGATCAACGGTGTCCTTGAGCGGATCGGCTCCGCTACTGCCATACGCACCTGCGCCCCCATTCCGGCGATCCGTCGTCAGGTCGCCGTCCTGGCAGAAGGTAGCCATCGGATGTCGACCATCTGTCGAGGACGGTTCGTGATCGAGTCCACACGCCACGTCAGCGCCCGTTGCGGAACTTGGCTTCGATCTCAAGGCACTCCGCGTAGTCCGGCAGCAGTCCGGCCGCCTTGGCCTCGGCGAGGGTGGGCGCTGTCCGGGCGTGCTCGGACATGATGGCCTCGAATTCGCTGGAGATCGGCAGGCCCAGTGCCGGATCCAGCGCGGAGATGGGTTTTTCGTGGTCGGGGTGATAGGTCCCGGAGGCCAGGTAGTGCACCACGCTGTCGTCCACCAGCGCCTGGTAGGCGTGAGCCACACCCACCGGCAGGTACACCGCGTCGTACGTGTTCTCGTCGAGCAGCACGCTGTCCCATTCGCCGAACGTCGGCGAGCCGACACGAGTGTCGACGATGATGTCCAGCACCGCTCCGTGGGAACAGTGCACGTACTTGGCGATGCCCGGCGGTGTTGCTGTGTAGTGCATGCCCCGCACCGCACCGCGGCGCGAGCGACTGCAGGCGGTCAGCCGCACCGGGAACGGCGGATGCCCGACCGTCTCGGTGAACGCGTCCTCCTCCATCGTTGCCAGCAGGACGCCGCGATCGTCCCGGAAGACCTGCGGCGTGAACACGAACGCGCCTTCCACCTGCAGCTTCTGTGATTTCATGCTTCCCATCTCATTCCGGACGCCGGTCAGACACCGAGGGTGGCGCCGCCGTCCACGGTCAATGTGGCCATCGTGATGTGGTTCGCCTCGTCGGAGAGCAAGAAGGCCACCGCGCGGGCGACATCCGCCGGCTGGGCCAGCTTGCCGAGCGGGATACCCAGCCGGTGGGAATCCAGGTTGCCTTCGAGGGTTGCCTGCCGGTCCGCGGTGTCGGTCCACATCGACCGCAGCATCGGGGTGTCGGTCGACCCCGGCGCCACCACGTTGCACCGGATACCGTGCCGGGCTACCTCAAGTCCAAGACACTTCGTGACCATGGCCGCGGCGGCCTTCGACGCGGCGTAGGCACCCATCGACGACCTTGGTGTACCCGCGGCGTTGGATGCGACCGTGACGATCGCCCCGCGTCCGCGTGGCACCATCCGATTGACCGCCGCCCGCGACATATGAAAAACGCCGTTGCTGTTCACGGCGAACGTGGCCGCCCAGTCCTCGTCCGTGCATGTGCGCAGTTCGCCGGTGCGCAACACGCCAGCGCTGTTGACCAGGGACTCCACCGGTCCCATCCGTTCCTCGACCGCCGCTATCACCGAGTCGGCCTGATCGCTGTCGCTGACGTCGGCGGTGAACCCGGTGACCGCGAGACCGTCGGCGGCCAGTTTCTCCACCGCCTCGGTCAGCGCTGGGCCATCGCGATCCACTGCCGCTACGGCGTTTTCATTCCCGGCGAGGATCCGGACAACCGCCAAACCGATTCCCCCCGCGGCTCCGGTAACTACGGCAACCATGTACTGCCTCCGATTCCGGCCGTTGTTCGATCACACTAGGACCGCCGGTTCGAGTCGTTCTCCAGATTCGATCGTGGCCGGTGTTTCTCGTTCCGCGGTACATACCTGGCCGGAGAGCACGGCGAGAGCGCCGTGAGACCGGCGAAAGAGTCGTTCGTGATAGGAGCGATACAGAACTCATCTGTCCGAAAAACGCGCACCAGGAAATAGGAACTGGAGGAACCCTTGTCGCTCTCCGAGTTCGTCGCCTGGGATCGAACCGACTATGGGCCACGGCAGGACGCGCTGGAGCCGTCCGGATCCACGGTGACATTCACCGTGCTCGGGCCGTTGCGGATGCTCGCCGAAGGCCGGGACGTCACGCCGACCACACCGAAGCTGCGGCACGTGCTCGCCGTGCTGCTGGTGCGAGCCGGCCAGATCACGCCGACCGAGTCGATCGAGCGTGAACTGTGGCCGGACGGCCCGCCCAGCAGCGCCCAGTCGACGGTGCAGAACTACGTGTACCAGCTGCGCTCGCTGTTCCGGCAGGCCGGTGTGCAGCGGCCGGAAGAGCTGCTGGTCACCACCCAGCGGCTGGGCTACGCCCTGTTCATCCAGCCCTCGCAAGTCGATGCTCATCGCTTCCACGCCAGTTACGCACGGGCTCGTTCCCTGATGGCGGAGCGGCGGTTCGACGAAGCCGCCGCGGAGCTGCGCTCCGCCATCGCGCTGTGGTCCGGCCCGCCGCTGGTCGACGTGCGGCACGGGCCGATCCTCTCGGCCTTCGACATCTGCCTGCAGGAACTGCGGCGCAACGCCCGCATCCTGCGGGTACAGGCGGAGATCAAGGCAGGCCGCCACATGGAGCTGCTCGACGAGCTGATCGCCGAGCTGCGTTCGCTGATCAAAGCGAACCCGCTGGACGAGACGGTGCACAGCCAGCTGATCTGGGTGCTGCGGCACAGCGGCAGGCGCGAGGAGGCGCTGCGCGCCTACCGCGCCTTATGCACGAACCTCGATCGGCAGCTGGGCCTGGAGCCACGCGTCGAACTGCGGCGATTACACCAGGAACTCGTCTCGGACGGCACGCCATCGCGCTGAGATGTTCCTTCGCTGGGGGACGCGTCACAAGGTGCTCAGCACCTCGCGCAAGGCGCTGATCACCTTGTCCTGATCGTCCTTGCGCAGCGACGGGTACATCGGCAGCGAGAAGATCTCGCCCGCCAGCCGCTCGGTCACCGGCAGGTCACCCTTCCGGTAGCCGAGGTGGGCGAACCCGGTCATGGTGTGCACCGGCCACGGGTAGCTGATGTTGAGTGAGATCCCGTAGCCCTTCATGCGCTCGATGATGGTGTCCCGCTCGGGATGCCGTACGACGTAGACGTAGTAGACGTGCTCGTTGCCCGCGGTGACCGAGGGCAGCACCAGTCCGCCGGGCCCGGTGACATCGGCAAGCCCCTCGGCGTACCTGGCGGCCACCGCGCGGCGGCCGGCGATGTAGTCGTCCAGCCGGCGCAGCTTGCGCCGCAGGATCTCCGCGTGCACCTCGTCCAGCCTGCTGTTGTGGCCGGGGGTCTGCACCACGTAGTAGACGTCTTCCATGCCGTAGTACCGCAGCCGGCGCAGGTTCCGCATCACGGTGTCGTCGGAGGTGACAACCGCGCCGCCGTCACCGTAGGCACCGAGAACCTTGGTGGGATAGAAGGAGAAGGCCGACGCGTCGCCCATGGTGCCCGCCAGCTGTCCGTGGTGGAGCGCACCGTGGGCCTGCGCACAGTCCTCCAGGATGACCAGGCCGTGCCGCTCGGCCAGCGTGCCCAACGGCGCCATGTCCACGCACTGGCCGTACAGGTGCACTGGCAGCAAAGCCTTGGTACGCGGCGTGATCGCGGCCTCCACCGCGTCGGTGTCCATCAGATAGTCCTGGTCCCGCACGTCGACGAACACCGGTGTGGCGCCCGCGCCGTCGATCGCCACCACGGTCGGTGCGGCGGTGTTGGACACGGTGATCACCTCGTCGCCGGGGCCGATCCCCAGCGCCTCGAGTCCCAGGAGCACGGCGTTGGTGCCGTTGTCCACGCCGACGCAGTGCCGCATCCCGTGGTATGCCGCGTACTCCCGTTCGAACTCGCGCACGCTCTGGCCGAGGATCAGCTGCCCGGACTCGAAGACGGTGGTCACCGCCTCCAGAATGGACTCGCGCTCCGTGTCGTACTCGGCCAGGTAGTCCCAGACTCGGATCGTCATGCTGCCCTTTCCACGTGGTTGTGCCGACGTCAGCGAAGGAAGCCAAGGCAGGCAAGCAGGTTGCGTGCCTCGACGTTGAGATGGTTGCTGTACCGGACGAAACCCAGCAGCTGCCGCAGGGTCATCCAGACGAAGTTCTCCGGCACGTCAACGTCGCTGTCCTCGGGCAGTTCGACCAGCAGGTAACGGTTCTGCGCGTGGTAGAACCGGCCGCCCTCCTCGGAGTGCACGCAGTCGAACCGGACTTGGGACGCGGGCGCGGACAGCACCTCGTTCAGAAACGGCGGCAGGCTCTCTTCGGGCAGTTCCCGGTAGCTGTCCGGGATACATTGGACCGTCGGCGCCATCTCGACCGAGTCGAAGGCGCCCGCCTCCGTTCTGGCCTGGACCAGCAGGTGCAGCGTTCCCTGGATGCGTTTGGCGAGGAACGCCACGACACCCAGTCCCCGTGGCGCGATCATCGGCTGCGACCACTCGCTGACCTCGCGGTTGCTGGCCTCGACCGAAAGGCCCACCACGGTGAAGTGCCGGTCGTCCTCGTGGCCGATCATGCCGTTCTCGTGCACCCAGCCGGACACCTTGGCCAGCGGGATGCGCTGCCGTTCCATCGTGCTGCGTGCCTTCGCCTCGGTGAACCAGATGAGCAACTCGGTCTCGGTGTACCGCGGGCGCTCCGGCGTATCGGACGCCAGCGCCGCCCGGAACGGGTCGGCGCCGGGATCGTCCTTGTCCATCCGCCGGGGGACGATCGCGCCGGACAACACCGTTCTGGTGTCCATGTTCACCATGTTGTCGATGTGCAGCAGTTCGCTGATCTGGTCGTAGCTCAGCCAGCAGAAGTCGGGCAACACCGGGACTTCCTCGACCACCTCGACGACCATGTTGCGGTTGCGCTTGGCCAGGAACCACGCGCCCTGCTCGGACTGCAGTGCGTCGAACAGCACCCGTCCCCGCCGGGGTGAGCGGAAGTACTCCAGGTATGGCACCGACTTGCCGCCGTGCGCGCGGGTGTAGTTGCTCTTCGTCGCCTGCACGGTGGGCGAGAGCTGGAGCATGTTGACGTTGCCCGGCTCCATCTTGGCCTGCAGCAGGTAGTGCGGCACTCCGTCGAACCGCTTGACCAGGATGCCGAGTATCCCTTGCTCGGGCTGGTCGATGATCGGCTGCTCCCAGTCGCGGATCGGCCGGTTCGCGCCGGTGATCGACAGGCCGGTGATCGTGTAGAACCGCCCGGTGTGGTGCGCGATGTCCCCGTTCTCGCCTATCCGCCAGCCGTCCAGCTGGTCGAGCGGAACCTTTTTGACCAGGTACTCGTTGGCCTTGTGCCGTTCGGTCAACCACTCGCATACGTCGGCAACGGCCGAGAACATCGCCAGCCTCCTCATCGAGGTACGTTCGCCAAACAGCGGCAAGGGAAGAGTTCATTTGGCGCGTTACGCGCACTCGCCTCGCGTTCACATTTGTCATCGGCGTTTACCGGTGGTATCGCGGCGCAACCGCTTCGACGCCGAAAAACTACCGCCGGTGGTTCGAATCGCGTTCGAGACGATGTCTAAGACCCCGTCGGGCGATTTGTTGTGCGCCGGGGCGGCCAATGGTGCATTCTTGGACGCACATGAGAATCGCATACCCGGTGTATGAATTGATCATCATCGCCGCGCCGCTTCACCGGCGGTTGTCCACTTGGGGAGACAAACCGGACAATCCGATGGCAGTATGAGGTCACGACAGATCGCTGGGGCACGATCTTGCGAGGGACCGATCGGTCTACTGGGGCTCCCTGTTATCAGCCTGTGCGAGTCGGCGGGCGTGGTCCTCGGTCGGGTCCCGAGACGACACCGTGCTCACCGGCACGTACTGGAGGGGGAATGCGTATGCAGACTGATACCAGCGGTCGAGAGTCCGATCTGGAGTTCAACCTTCTCGGGCAGGTCGAGATACGCCGTGGCGCGAGAGCCTACGGCCCGACTGCGCCCAAACTGCTGCAGACGCTGGCGTTGCTGCTGACCGAGGCGGGAAAGGTGGTGCCGAGCGAGTCACTGATCAACGAGCTGTGGGGCGAGAGGCCGCCGGCGAGTGCTCAGCGGACGATGCAGACGTATGTGTACCAACTTCGCAAGTTGTTGAAGGACAACAACCTGGTGTCCACGCCGGAGCGAGTGCTGTGCACGAAGGCGCCTGGTTACCTGTTCGCGATCGACCGCTCCCAGGTCGACGAGTTCCACTTCACCCAGCTGTACGACCGGGGACGCGCGGAGATGGCGGAGCGCCGGTTCGAGCAGGCGGCGCGCAGCCTGCGGTCGGCGCTGGCACTGTGGTCCGGTCCGCCGCTGGCCAACGTCGAGCGTGGCCCGCTGCTCTCGGCCTACGCGGTGGACCTGCAGGAACGTCGCCGCCAGGCGCACAGCCTGCGGATCCAGGCCGAGATCGAGGCCGGGATGCACCGGGAGCTGATCGGCGAGTTACGGGCGCTGACCACCGCGAACCCGCTCGACGAGCACCTGCACGCCCAGTTGATCTGCGTGCTGGATCGAAGCGGCCGACGAGGCGAGGCACTGCACGCCTACCACCGGCTGCGCGCCGGGCTGATGAAGGAGCTCGGTGTAGAGCCCAGCCGCGAGCTGCAGCAGCTCAATCTGGACATGTTGTCCAACGGCTCATCCCGAAGAGCGGTCAGGCACACCGACGGCGAGCGAAACGGCACCCTGCCGCGTCCAGTGCCTCCGGACCAGGTCGGTCCGAACGACCGAGTGGTCAGATGGCCACTCGATCAAGAGATCAGATGACCCTGCGTCCCCGCGGCGTTGGGCACTAGGACCAGCCGCCGGGCGCTCAGTTCCCCTCGCTCCATCCGGATATGCGCCTTGGCGGCGGCGTCGAGCGGTGCCGTCTCCAGCGCGCGGGGACGCAGCCTGCCATTCGCCAGCAACCGGTTGATCGTGACCGAGGCCTCGGCCAGTTCGGCCGTGGTGGCGCGGGAGATGACGAAGCCGACGATCGAGCGGTCGTTCATGTACAGCTCCCCGGCCGGGAGCACCGGGCGCGAATCGGCGCCGGCGAGCAGCACTATCCGGCCGCGGTGGGCGAGCAGCCCGACCGCTTGCTCGAAGTCGTTGTGCCCCGCGGCGTCGAGATGGACGTCGACACCGTCCGGGGAGCGCTCCCGGATCCGGCGCACGAGGTCCGGATCTCGTCGGTCGACGAAGTCCGCGGCACCAAGGGAACGGCAGTACTCCTCGTCCCGGCCGGAGGCGACCGCGATGACGTGCGCGCCCGCCTCACGGGCCAGCACGACCAGCGCGCTGCCGACGTTCCCGGCCGCGCCGATCACCAGCGCGACCTCGCCCGTGCGAAGCCTGCCGTGGGTGAACAGGGCGAGGTACGCCGTGCCGGCGGGGTGGACAACCGCGGCAGCCTCGGGGAAATCAACCGAATCGGGCAGGTGGTACAGCCGGTCGGCGGGTACCACGGCCTGCTCGGCCGCCGAGCCCTGACGGCCCCCATGGCCGAGGCTGTTGGACCACACCCGGTCGCCTGGACGGAAGCCGAGCGCGGCCGACCCCACCGCGGCGACCGTGCCCGCGAGGTCACGGCCGATCACGAACGGGAAGTCGATCGGGGTCCGCCACCTGCCCGAGCGGACGAACGTGTCCACCGGGTTGACCGCGCTGGCCTCGACGTCGACCAGCACGTCGGTCGGTCCCGGCTCGGGGACGGCCAGCTTGCCCAGCCGGATGTCTTCCGCGGGGCCGAGCCGTTCTATGTAGGCCGCACGCATCGCCATGGCCACGTACTCTCGCACGACTCCGGGGCGGCGGCCGGTGTTCCGGGTGATGTTGGTCAGGTCGGGCACGCACCCGGCAGACGACCTGACCAACTCCGCGCGGATTTCCGGCGCCGACGGCCGCCGCTGACACGATGACGGATATGACGACATCGGTGACAGAGAAGACTCCGCTCTTCGAACTCCAGGCGTCCATTCCCGTCTCGGCCACGGCGGAGCAGATCTACGCCGTCGTCAGCGACCTGCCTCGAAGCGGTGAATGGAGCCCCGAGTGCCAGGGCGGGGAATGGATCTCCGGCACGCCCGGCGCGGTGGGCGCGGTCTTCAGGGGCGAGAATCTCCGCGCCGAGTCTGTGGTCGCCTGGGCGCCCCTGGTGCGCGGTACGTGGCACACCGAGGCCAGGGTCATCGCGGCCGAGCCGGGCCGGACGTTCCGCTGGATGATGCTCTCCCACGCCGGTGCGGACCAAGAAAGTATCTGGGGCTTCGACATCGAGCCTGCCGACGGGGGATGCGTGCTGGTGCACCACTTCCGGATGGGCAAGGCGACCGCGGGCATTCACAAGATCGTCGCCGATCTGGACGAAGCGGCGAGAAGGCGGTTCATCGAGGAATGGACGGCCAAGCTCGAACAGGACCTCGACGCGACGTTGAAACGCATCAAGGACGTCATCGAGCGGCCGTGAGCGCTCATTCCGCGGAAACCACCACAAGGGACAACAGGACTGGCATATGTTTCTGCAGCGCGTAAGGAACAAGGGCATCCGGCTTGGCACGCTGTTCGATCGTGCCGCCGCCCGGCATCCGGCGAGCCCGGTGATCCTCGACCACGATCTCGATGTCGCCCCGGAGCGCGGGCGACGGCTCACCTTGACCGAGGTCGCCGACATCGTCGACGACCTCGCCGCGCGCCTGTGGGCCGCGGACGTGCGCACCCGGGACCGGGTCGTGATCCACAAGACCAGCTGCTTCGACATCTCCCTGCTCGCCGTCGCGACCGCCCGGATCGGTGCGGTCCCGGTGTTGCTGTCGCCGCACCTCGACGGTGCCACGGTCGCCGAGCTGATTCGCCGGGTGGACCGGCCGCATCTGGTGACCGACGTGGCCAAGCTGAAGAACGATCTGCCGCCCTCGGTCACCGAACTGTCCCGTCAGGTGATCGTTCCCTCGGGCAGCTTCCAGGACGCCATCGACCTTTCCGGTCTCTCGGGCGCTCCGCGGGTGGCTCCGGTGACCATGCCGCCGGGCCACCCGATCATGATCACGCACACCTCGGGCACCACCGGGATCCCGAAGCTGGCCGTCCACACTGGACACACTTTCCAGTCTCGTTACCGGCCACAGGGGACGGTGGCCCGGCTGGTCCGCGGATCCGAGCCGATCGCCATCCATGTGTCCTTTGTGCACTCCCGGATGTACACGGCCATGCCCATCGCCATCCTCCAGGGGCATCCGGTGATCATCCTGGCCAACGACGACCCCGCCGACGTGGCGGACACCTTCGCCCAGGTGCCCCCTGGCCTGATCGAGGCACATCCGAACGCCTTCATGCGGTGGGAGCAGCTGGCCGACGATCCGCGCGGGCCCTTCGCCAGGGTCAAGGTCTTCAGCAGCACGTTCGACGCCATTCACCCGCGTACCGTGCACCGGCTGCTGGGTGCGTCACGCCGCAAGAATCCGCTGTACGTGCAGATGTACGGGCAGAGCGAAGTGGGTCCGATCGCCGGGCGCACCTACAGCCGCAAACGCCGCGAGGAGGCCGACGGCCGGTGCGTCGGCATGCCCTTCCCTGGCATGACGAGCGTGCGCGTGGTGAGCCGCGACGGCCAGCGGCCTTCCAAGTCCTCGCCGGGGCACATCGAGGTGCGCAGTGACGGGCGGATCGTCACCTATCTCGGCGAGCACGCACGCTGGCAGAAGCAGGTCAACGACGGCTGGTGGCGGATGGGCGACCTCGGCTACCGCACGAAGTGGGGCTGCCTGCACCTGCTTGACCGCGAGGTCGACCAGATCCCGGGAATCGAAAGCACGCTCGAGATCGAGGACAAGTTGTTCACCCGGCTGCCGGAACTGACCGAGTGCATCATCGTGCTCGACGGCGACGGTGCCGCGGTTCCGGTGGTCGCCACCAAGGACGACCAGCCGATCGATCCGAAGGCGTGGCAGACCGCGGTCGCCGACCTGCCGGCCATGAACCAGCCGGTCCACCGGCGGCTTGAGGACCTGCCGCAGACCGCGACCACGAAGATCAAACGTCTGGAGCTGGCCAAGCAGTTGCGAGGCCAGTGACAACCGAGCTGTCCTTTCCTCAGCCCGGTTCCGAGACCGGCACTCGATCGAGCAGGTACTCGGGCCGGGCTGGCAGCTCGTGGCCGACCAGGGCGGCGAGCAGGGGATAGGCGCTGGTGTTGCCGACGAGCGCGCCACCGAGCAAGGTGCGCGCGTCGGCGTCCAGCACGAACTTCGCGTAGGTACCCGCGGCGTGGTCGGTGTAGGCGAGCTCGAGCGCACCGGCGGTCCGCGCGTGCACGTCGCCGAAGCTCGCGACGTCGATGCCGAGCAGCTTGAGCTCGGTCGAGGGATCCGACCCGACGAACGCCGCATCGCCGTGGCCAGTGAGCTGCCCTGCCACGGCTTCCGCCATGCGGTAGCCGGGTGCCACCAACCCGTAGCGCCGGCCTTCGACGGCCGCACATTCCCCGATGGCCCAGACACCGGGTTCGCTGGCGCGGCACTGGCGATCGACGAGGAACCCGCCGCCTTCGGCGGTGGCCAGCCCGGCCGGCCCGGCGAGTTCGTCGCGCGGCCGGATGCCCGCGGAGAACACGACGAGGTCGGCGTCCAGCCGGGAGCCGCTGGTGGTGCTGACGCCACACACGCGGCCCGCCGCGTCGGCGTGGATCTCCGTCGCGGCGGTCGCGCAGTGCACCGGGATATCCAGTGCGCCGATGAGCCCGGCCAGGATCTGCCCGCCCGTGCCGTCCAGTTGCTGCGGCATCGGGTGCGGCGCCATCTCGACGACTTGCGGGCGCATTCCGAGTAGCCGCAAGGCGTTGGCGGCTTCGAGGCCGAGCAGGCCGCCGCCGATCACCACCCCCGGGCGGCCAGGGATCGTTGCGGCCCGGATCGCGTCGAGGTCGTCGAAGGTGCGGTAGACGTGACACCCGTCCAGATCGTTGCCCGCAACCGGGGGCACGATCGGCCGTGACCCAGTGGCCAGTACGAGCGCGTCGTAGGCGATCCCGGTGTCCCCGGCGGTCACTGTGCGCGCTCGCGGGTCGATCCGCGTGGCGGGGGTAGCCAGCCGAAGGTCGACCATCGGATCGGCCTGTGACTGCGGTCCGGTCAGCGTGAGGTCCTCGGCCGTGCGACCGTCTAAATAGGACGACAGGTTGGCTCGGTCGTAGGCGGGCCGGGGCTCTTCGGCCAAAACGATCACCCGCCAGTCGTCCGGCTCGTCCCGCCTGCGCAGCTCCTCGACCATGCGACGGCCCACCATGCCGTGTCCGACGACGACGAGCGTGCGGGTCATGCTGCCTCCATCGAATCGCGGACCCGGCGCACCTCGGATACGCACCTGCCGCAGCCGGTCGTGGCTCGCGTCGCCTCGGCCAGCGAGGGCAAGTCCCGGCATCCGCGGCGCCAGGCGTGGATGAGCGTGTCCTTCGTGACGTTGTTGCACGAGCAGATCACCGCGTGGCCAGGCAGTTCGACCGTGCCTGCCCGGCCGGGCGTGGTGCCCAGCAGCAGGGCGAGCGCGTCCGAGGGCACCGGCCGGTTCTGCTCGTACAGACGGCCGATGGTGGCGGTGGCCTCGGGCAGGCCGATCAGTGTCGCGGCGGTGATCCGCCGATCGCGCAGCAGCAGTCGCGCGTGGCGTCCGCGTCCGCGGTCGGACAGCGTCACGAGTTCGCCGTCCGTGCGGTCTGGGGATCCGATGACGGCGACGTCGGTGCCGGTGATCCTGGCCCGCAAAACGGTCCGGCTGCCCGAATAGCGGCCACCGCCACCGGTGAGCAGGCACGCCAGTACGTCGGCCTGCTCCCAGCCGCGACCGAGATGTCCCGGCTGCGCACCGCGATGCTCCGCGCAGTCGCCGATCGCGTGGATCCTCGGATCGCTGGTCCGCAGCAGGTCGTCGACCAGCACACCGTTGCCGACCAACAGACCGGCGTCGCGCGCCAGTCCGGTGTCCGGAGTGGACCCAGTGGCCAGCAGGAGAGTGTCCGCGTCGAGAACCTGACCGTCGTCCACCACAAGCGCGCCGGGCCGGTACTCGGCGGCGTTGTGCTCCAAATGCGTCGAGACTCCGAGCTGCATCAGTTGTGCGGCAAGCAATCGGCCGCCGGTCTCGTCGAGATGCTGGTCCATAGGGTACGGACCGGGATGCACGAGCGAGACTTCCCGTCCCGCCCTGCGCAAAGCGCACGCGGCCTCCACCCCGAGGACCCCACCGCCCAGTACGACGACGCGGTCGCCGGTGATCCGCCCGCAGTCGGCGATCGTCCACAACGGACACGCGCCCGCCGCGAGCTGTCCGGTACCGGTCACCACACCGGGTACGTCCGGAATCCGGGGCCGTGCCCCGGTCGCCATGACAAGCTTGTCGTACCGGTAGATCTCCCCGTCGTCGGCGCACACCAGCCGGGCCGCCCGGTCGATCCCGGTGGCGGTGACCCCGATCCGGACCCGCACCCGGGATGCGAGCAGTGGCAGGGTGAGGACTTCCGGCTCCAGCGTGCCGTCGAGCAGGTTGGTCAACAGGGCGCGGTTGTAGGCGGGGCGTGGTTCGCTGCCGAGCACGGTGATCGTGCCTTGGTGGCCTCGTTCGGGCAGCTGCTCCACGAGCCGGTGCGCCACCGGTCCGTTGCCGACCACGACCAGGTCAGTCATGCCCTGCCTCCGCAGGTCCGATCCGTACCGCGCAGACCTTGAACTCCGGCATCCGGCTCGTCGGGTCGAGCGCGGCGTTGGTGACGCGGTTCGCGCTGCCGTCGCCGGGAAAGTGGAACGGCAGGAACACGGTGTCCAACCGGAGGGTTCCGGTCAGCCGTACCCGTGCGGTCATCCGGCCCCTGGCCGAGCGGACCTCGGCGAGGTCGCCCTCACGCAGTCCGGCGAGGTCCGCGGTGTCCGGGTGCACCTCGACGAACGGCTCCGGTTCGGCCTCGGCGAGTTCCCGGATCCTGCGCGTCTGGGCGCCGGACTGGTAGTGCGCGAGTACCCGGCCTGTGGTGGCGTACAACGGGAAGTCCGGTCCGACCGCCTCGGCGGCGTCGTGGTGCTCGACGTCGACGAACCGCGCCCGCCCGTCGGGATGGGCGAAGGTGTCAAGGAACAGCCGCGGCGTGCCGGGATGGGGTTCGCCGGTGTCCGGGCACGGCCAGTGCAACGCCTCCCCGGCGTCGAGCCGGGCGTAGCTGATCCCGGAGTAATCGGCCTTGCCCCCTGCCGAAGCCCGCCGCAGCTCGTCGAACACCGCCCTCGGCGAGGTGGGATAGCGGGTCTCCGGCTCACCGAGCCGGACGGCGAGCCCGTGCAGGATCTCCAAATCGGTGCGGACACCGTCCGGTGGCGGTCGCAACCGCTTGCGGCGCAGGACCCGGCCTTCGAGGTTGGTGAGGGTGCCTTCCTCCTCGGCCCACTGCGTCACCGGCAGGACGACGTCGGCCATCCGTGCGGTTTCCGAGGGAACGAAATCGGCAACCACCAACATGTCCAAAGCGGACAGACGATCGATGACGTGCCCGGCGTGCGGCGCGGAGACGGCGGGATTGGAACCGAAGACCAGCAACCCTTTCGGCCCTCGCGCGGTGCCGAGCGAGTCGAGCAGTTCGTACGCGCTCAGCCCGGCACCGGGCAGCGTTTCCGGTGGCACACCCCAGACCTGCGCGATGTGCTGCCGGGCCAGGGGATCGGTGATCATCCGGTAGCCGGGGAGCTGATCGGCCTTCTGCCCGTGCTCGCGCCCGCCCTGGCCGTTGCCCTGGCCGGTCAGGCAGCCGTAGCCGCTGCCCATCCTGCCGGGCAGGCCGAGGGCGAGCGCGAGGTTGATGAAGGCGCTCACCGTGTCGGTGCCGTTGCTGTGTTGTTCCGCGCCGCGCCCGGTCAGTACGTACGCCGACCGCGCTTGTCCCAGCAGACGCGCCGCATCGCGCAACGCGGCCGCGGACACCCCAGTGACCTGCTCGACCCGCTCGGGCCACCATGCGATCGCGCGCCGCCGCGCGTCCTCGAACCCGGTGGTGCGGGTGCGGATGTACGCCTCGTCGCACCAGCCTCCGGTGACCACGAGATGCAACAGTCCCAATGCGACGGCCAGGTCGGTTCCCGGCACTGGCCGCAGGTGCAGGGTGGCGCGCTCGGCGGTCCGGCTGTGCCGGGGGTCGATGACGATCAGCCGGGCCCCGTCGAGGTGCCGCATGATCGGTGGCATCGTCTCGGCCACGTTCGACCCGGCGAGCAGGACCACGTCGGCGTCCCCGAGATCGGTGACCGGGAACGGCAGGCCACGGTCGAGGCCGAACGCCGCGGTGCTCGCCGCGGCGGCCGAGGACATGCAGAACCGGCCGTTGTAGTCGATGCGGCTGGTGCCCAGTGCCAGCCGGGCGAACTTCCCCAGCAGGTAAGCCTTTTCGTTGGTCAGACCGCCCCCGCCGAACACGCCGACCGCGTCCGGCCCGTGCTCGTTCCGGATCCGGCGCAGCTCGTTCGCGACGGTGTCCAGCGCGGTGTCCCAGTCGGCTGGTTTCCCGCCGATCAGCGGGGTGCGCAGTCGGTCCGGGGTGTCCAGCAGGGCTGGCGCGGTCCATCCCTTCTGGCACAGGCCACCCCGGTTGACTGGGAAGTCCGTGGGGCGTACCCGCACCGCACCGTTGTCCTGGCTCAGCTGGGTGCCGCACTGCAACGCGCAGTACGGGCAGTGCGTCACCACAGTCCTTTGTTCAAGCACGATTCCGGTCCCGCCGCAGATAAATCGCCCACGTCACGAGTGCGCAGACCCCGTAGAAACACAGGAACGACCAGACCGCGGAATCGCCGGTCCCGCTGGCCAGGTATGCGTTGCGGAACGCCAGGTTGACGGCGACGCCGCCGAGCGCGCCGACCGCGCCGGCGATTCCGATCACCGCCCCGCACAGCTGCCGGGCGCGGGCGAACGCCTCGGGGGCGCCGAGGCCTGAGGTGATCGCGTTCTCCGCCTCCCGCGCGAAGGCCGTCGGGATCATCTTGTAGACCGACCCGTTGCCGATCCCGCTGAGTACGAACAGCGCGGTGAACCCGCCGACGAACAGACCGAACGACTGCTGCGCGGATGCCACCAGGAGCACGGCGGAACCCGCAGCCAGCAAGAGGAAGATCCACAGGGTGACCCGGGCGCCGCCCCACCGGTCGGACAGCAGCCCGCCCACCGGGCGGGCCAGCGAGCCGAGCAGCGGACCGAGGAAGGTGTAGCCGGCGGCCTGCGCGGCGTTGGCCCCGAACTGGTACTGCAGCACCAGGCCGAAGGCGAAGGCGTAGCCGATGAACGAGCCGAACGTGCCGATGTACAGCAGGGAGATCCACCACGTGTGCCGGTTCGCGACCGCCTCCCGCTGGGCACCGGGCCCGGCGGGAGCGATCGCGATGTTGTCCATCGTCAGCGCGGCCAGCAGCGTGGCCAGCACGATCAGCGGCAGGTAGACGGCCGCGACATAGGCCGGATTCGTGCTGCCCGCGGTCGCGATCACGAGCAGACCGACGATCTGCAGGGTCGCGACGCCCAGGTTGCCGCCCCCGGCGTTGAGCCCGAGGGCCCAGCCTTGCATCCGTCGCGGGAAAAGTCCGGCCACGTTGGTCATGGACGAGGCGAAGGTGGCGCCGCCCACCCCGGCCAGCGCGGCGATGAGCAGGAACACCCAGAACGGCGTGCCCGGCTGCGACACGAAGTACATCGCCAGCACCGTCGGCACGAGCAGTATCGCGGTGCTGAACACCGTCCAGCTCCGGCCACCGAACCGGACGACCGCGTAGCTGTACGCCGGCCGCAGCAGGGCACCGACCAACGTCGGAGTGACCACGAGCAGGAACTTCTCGCCCGCGCCGAAGCCGAGCCCGATGGCCGGGGACATGAACAGCACCAGGATCGACCAGATGCTCCACACCGAGAAACCGATGTGCTCACAACAGATCGACGCGATGAGGTTGCGCCGTGCGATCCGCTTTCCGCCGTGCTCCCACCGCGGACGGTCCTCCGGATCCCACTCCCGGACCCACCGATCCTTCGCCTCCCTCGCCGCGGTCGCGGTCATGACGGGGACACACCTCGCAGTGACGCGGCGGCACGAACCCCGGAGAGCATCGCGGCTTCGGTGGTCGGCGAGTTGAAGTAGTCGCCCGCGAAGGTCACCGGCGGTGCCTGGCGGCGCGTCAGCTCGGCGGACATCCGGTACCGGCCGGGCGCCGGAATCGGGAACCCGTAAGGACGTTCGGCGATGTGGAAGGGCTCGGGGTCGGCAGGGAAATCCGGCCACAGCGTCTTCAGCAGCGGGGTGACCGCGGCGAACTGTTCCTCCGTGGGGCGGCCGAGCAACCGCCTGGTGTTGGCCCGGCCGGGGTAGGCGAAGACCAGGAGCTTGTCCTTCGGCCGCCCGTGCTCGTCGCGTACCTGGCGCGGATAGGTGATCATGTTGCGCAGCGGCGGATCCTCCGGCCCGCCCGCGACGATGTGGGCCTCGGAGGGCAGGCTGCCCGCGTCGACCAGGTAGGTGACCGACAGGGCCGGTTCGTACTCCTGGGTCTCCAGGAACTTCCTGGTCTGGCCGTTCACGATGTCCGGGCCCAGCGAGGCGGTGAGCTTGGCGGCGATCGGCGCGGGCGTCGCGACGACGAGGTCGTCGACGATCTCGGTCACCGGTTGGCCGTCCGCGTCCGACGCGGTGATGTGGATCTTCCCACCTTCGCTTCGGATGTCGGTCACCTCGTGGCTGAGCCGGAGGTCGGCGCCCTCGGCGTTGCGTTCGGCGAGCGTCTCCATGCCGTTGCGCAACACGTAGAAGTTCGAACCGCCCATCCAGGCCAGCAGCGCCCTGGCGTGGACCGACGCGATGTCCTCGCAGGCGAAGTTCCAGAACCCCTCGATCTGCGGCCGCAGCAGGTAGTCGAAGGCCCGCTTGGACATCCGCGAGTGGCCGTAAGCGGTGGCCGTGGTCCCGTCGTCGTGCGGTGCGGAGCGCAGCGGGTCGAACAGGTCGAAATGCTTGCGCCGGGACACTTCGCGCAGGGTGTTGATCAGGAACGCGATCCGGTCGCGAAGCGGGACGTGCCGGTAGGAAAGCAGGCTGGCGGGCGAGTCCGAGGACAGTCCCACCGGCTTGCCGTGGTCACTGATGTAGACCGTGCTCGAGATCTTCATGAGCTGGTCCTCGAGCCCGTATTCGCGGATCTGCTCGGACATCAGCCGGTAGAAGCTGACGTACATGAGGTTGATGCCGACATCCGGTTCGATTTCCGGCCGGTGCCAGGAACGCGCCCGGCCGCCGAGCCCGTCGGCCGCCTCGAAGAGCACGACCTCGCGCCCGGCCTTCACCAGCTCCCTGGCCGCGGCGCAACCGGCCATTCCGCCACCGATGATCGCGGTTCGTACCCGACCGGGCATGGGGGTTACCTCCTAGTTCAGCAACTGTTCGATGAACTCACCGACGATGTCCGGCCCGTCGCGGGTGAGCAGGGACTCGGCGTGGAACTGCAGGGACACGAAATGCGGGCCTCGCAAGGCATGCACGTCATCGGTTTCCGGATCACGGCTCACTTCGACGACGCCGACGGCCGTGTTCTCGATCTTGTCCTCTGTGCTGCGGGCGGTGAAGGAGTTGTAGAAACCGACCAGCCTGCGCTGCCCGAAGAGCTCGATCCACCGCTGCAGTCCCTGATTCGGCACATCCAGCGCGGCGAGCTCGAACCCGAGCCAGCCGGCGAGCACCTGGTGGCTCAGGCAGACCGCGAGGAACGGCCTGCGCTCGGCGATCAGCCACCGCGCGGACTCCAGCAGGCGGGCGATGCGGGGATCGTCGGTGTCGCGCGGATCCCCGGGGCCGGGACCGAGGACGACGAGGTCGTAGCCGCCGAGCTCGCCGGGTTCGTCGAAGCGGCGTACCGCGACGGACATTCCGGTGGCCCGCAGCTGGTAGGCGAACATGGCGGTGAAGGTGTCCTCGGCGTCCACGACCAGCACGCGGCGCCCCGCTGCGCCCTCCGGCCCGCCCCGGTCGCCTGCCAGCCAGAACCCGGAAACGTTGGCGTTGCGCCGATCCAGCGCGGCGCGCACGGCCGGGTGCTCGCCGTATCTGACCGCCGAACCCGCGTTCAGCGCGCCCCGCAGCCCGGCCACCTTCGCCTTCGTCTCGGCCACCTCGGCGGCCGGATCGGAGTGGCGCACCAGTGTGGCGCCCGCGCCGATCCGGACGCGCCCTTCGCGGTCGATGTCCGCGGTCCGGATCAGGATGGTGGAGTCCAGCGTGCGACCCCCGTGCTGGTCGCGGCCGATGAGCGCGGCGACCCCGCTGTAGTAGCCCCGGCCGTACGGCTCGTAGCGGCTGATCACCCGGCACGCGTTCTCCAGCGGGCTGCCGGTGACGGTCGGAGCGAGCAGGGTCTCGCGCAGGATGTCCCTCGGGTCGCTGTCAGTGCGGCCCTCGATGAAGTATTCCGTGTGCGCGAGCCGGGCCATCTCCTTGAGCCGCGGCCCGGTCACCTTCAGCCCGGTGTCGCAGATCCGGGCCATCATCTTGAGTTCCTCGTCGACGACCATGTAGAGCTCGTCGGTTTCCTTGCGGTTGTCGAGAAAACTCAGCAACCCCGCCAGGGTCGGCCCGGAGTCCGGGTAGCGGTACGTCCCGCTGATCGGGTTCATGCTCGCCACGCCGCCGTGCAGGCTGACGTGCCGCTCCGGGCTGGCACCGACGAACGTGCGGTCGCCGGTGTGCACGAGGAACGTCCAGTAGGCCCCGTATTCACTCGCCAGCAGGCGCCGGAACAAGGTCAGTGCGCTGCCGAGGGTGTACCCGGTGATCTTGGCGACGAAGGAGCGCTTGACGACGAAGTTGGAGCCCTCGCCGCGGCTGATCTCGTTGGCGATGACCTTGCGCACGATGTCGGCATAGGTCTCGTCGGGCACGTCGAAGTCGCCGTCCGACACCTGGATGCCGTTGTCCGGAACCCAGGAGAGAAACGCGGGAACCTCAACGGTGCACTGCCCGGTGACGCTCATCGCGAGCAGCGGTTCGTCGTCGTCGACGCAGGCGAATCCGCGTTCCCGCACCTGCCGGTAGGGGATGATCACCAGAGTGTCGTGCCGTAGCTCGCCCGGCCGCTCTTCCTTTTGCGGCAACGGGATCTCGGCGAGCGAGTCCGGTTCGGACATCTCGCCGACGAGCAGCTCGATGGGCGCCGATGTACTGATGCCCGCGCTCGCGCCCGGCCGGTGCAGCAGCGCGAACGCGGGTGGAGGGGACCCGGCCAGCAGGCCGAGCAGATCAGCCGTCATGGGCGGTCCTTCCCGGTCCGCCCGCACCAGCGCTCACCGGCGAAGCTGCATCGAGTTGGGAGATCAACTGCCCGGTCGTGCCGACGACAGCGCACCGCTGGGCTCCGTAGGCGAGCGCCATGCGGTGCTCTTCAGCGGAGAAGTCGGCGAGTGCGTCGGCGGCGAGGAACGGCTGGATGTCATGGGTGAACGCGTCTATCGCGGTCGCCAGCACGCCCACGTGCGCGTACACCCCGCAGACGATCAGCTGGTCCCGCTCGTGTTCGCGGAGCAGCCGCAGCAGTTCGCCGCCGAAGAACGCGCTGTAGCGCCATTTGGTGAGCAGCCAGTCGTCCGGTGCCGGTGCCAGCTCCGGCAGCACGTCCCGGTCGGCGGGGTCGGTGCCCATTCCGGGTCCCCAGAAGTCCTTGAGCAGCCCACGCTGCTGCTCGGTCATCCCGCCGGGCTGCGCGGTGTAGGCGACTGGAATCCCGAGTGCCGCGCAGTGGTCCCGCAGCCGGGCGATGTTGGCCACCAGTTGGGTGAGCAGCGGTCCGGGCAGTGGCCGGAGGAAGTAGCGCTGCATGTCGTGCACGAGCAGGACGGCACGGTCCGGTTCCGCGACCCAACTGGCGATGTTGCCGGGCAGCTCGGTCGCCCCCGGTAGCGGGTAGGGCTCGATCTGCGGAATTCCTGCCATGGTGTACCCCGTCACCTCGCTGTTTGATTCGGCGCAGTCTTTTTCGGCACTGTCGTTTTCGGCACTGTCTCTTGTGGTGCTGTGTCATTGGTGTTGTGTCATTTGGCCCAGGCGGACACGACGGAAACGGCCTGGCTCGGGTTGAGCCGCGGATCGCACAGGCTGGTGTACTTGGTGGTGACCTGATCGATCTGGTGCCGGTTCGCCACGCATTCGGTGACGTCGTCCGGCGTGGCCTCCAGGTGCAGGCCGCCCGCCTTGCCGCCGCCGGCATCGCGCACTGCTGCGTGGAAGTGCCGTACCTCTTGCACGATCGCCTCGACGAAACGGGTCTTCAGCCCCGCAGGCGTGTTCAAGGTGTTGCCGTGCATGGGATCGCAGAGCCAGATGACTGGGTGTCCTGCCACCCGCACCGCGGAGACCAGTTCGGGCAGCCGATCGGCGACGACGGCGGCGCCCATCCGGGCGACCAGGGTGAGCCTGCCCGGTTCGCGCCACGGATCGAGGTGTTCGCACAGCGCCAGCACCTCGTCCACCGTCGCTTCAGGACCGACCTTGCACGCCACCGGGTTGACGACCTCGCTCAGCAGCCGGACATGGGCCCCTTCCGGTTGCCGCGTCCGTTCCCCGATCCACGGCCAGTGCGTGGAGGCGAGCAGCATCCGGCCGTCCTCGTCCCGTCGCAGCAACGGAAGCTCGTAGTCGAGCAGCAGCGCCTCGTGGCTGGTCCACATTGGAGGCTCAACCTCGTCGTCGCGGGATCCCAGCCAGCCGAGGTGGGTCATCACCTGGGCCGCGGCGTGGTAACCGAGCAGCATGTGGCGGGGGTCGGGCTGGCGGACCGCGGGATCGGGCTCCGGGCGGTTGACCATGTGCCCGAGGTAGGTCGGCATTTCCCGGCCGCCCACCCGTTCGGTGGGGCGGGAGCGCGGTTTGCTGAACTGGCCCGCGATGCGCCCGACGCGCACGACCGGCTGTTCGGTGGCGATCGACAGGACGCTGGCCAGCAGCTCCACCAGCTGGGCCTTGCGGGCGACGTCGTCGGCTGTGCATTCGGCGGGATCCTCCGCGCAGTCGCCTGCCAGGATCACCTGCGCCTGGCCGTTCGCGACCGCCGCCAGCCGGGCGCGCAGCAGCCGCACGTCGTCGCCGCGCACGAGCGGCGGTTTCCCGGCGAGTTCCGCCCGTACCTCGGGCAGCCGGGGATCGCTGTCCCAGCCGGGCTGTTGGCGTGCGGGCCGGGAGCGGATACCCAGCGGATCTCCCTCGGCGGGGTCGCCCGCCTGTGCGGGGGCGAAGGTGTGCACGGATGTCGTCGGCGAACCGGTGCCCCTGACCATGCTCAGGACGCCAGCTCGATCGGCCGTCGCGCCGCGCCGGGAATCACGACCGCGGCGTGTGCGGCTGACGCGAGCGTGACGTGCCGGTGCCAGCCGTCGTGGGACCTGCCGGAGTAGTCACGGACACCCACTGGTTCGGCGATCTTGGTCAGGTCGTGGTCGACCCGGCGGGCCGAGCGGCTCAGGTTCGGCACCGCGGTGGCGTGGCGGGGCCCAGGGCCGGTCAGCCACAACTCGGCCGGGTCCCGTTGCCCGTCTTGCCAGACACCGACGAGGCGCAACTCCCTGCCGGGCAAGGCGACGTCGCCGGGGACACCCACGCTGACGGAGGACACGGCGCAGCTCGCATGCGGGCGCCCGCGTTCCTGGTCGACGCGAACGACCGGCCGCCGCCATTCGCGTGCGGCCCGGATGATCGCTCCGGCGGTCGCCGTACCGGCGTGCAGCCCTGTGAGGCGCGGGTCGGCGACCGTCAGCCGGACACCTTCAGTAATCCTGCCCACGCACCGCATCCCTTCCGCGTGCAACCGGCTCACGATGCCGGCGGTGTCGAGGTCGGGCGCGTTCACCACGACCGGAAGGCTGGGCAGTTCCCAGTCCGACTCCAGCTCCCGGCAGGCGTTGGCCACGCAGTCGGTGATCTGAGATTCGGGCAGGTGCAGCCGCCAGTTGAGCGGCACGCTCGACCGTGCCGATGCCGCCCATATCCCGATGGCCAGCTGCGCGTTGAGCACCCTGCCGTGGTCGCTGGAGTAGTACCTGTGCACACCAGCTGACCGATCCCCGAACTTCGGGATCGTCATCGGGCGCACCACCCACGCGGACGGCGCGGTCACCCGGGTCACGTGGTGGGCGAGCGCTCGGCGCATCAAGCTCCAGTCCCAGGTCGAGCCGGACACGAAGTGGTGCAGGCTCTGCTGGACGCCGTTGCCGCCGAGAGCCGCGGCCATGTTGCGGGCCGTCTTGCGCCCCGGCGTGCCGAGCAGGCCACGTAGGTATGCCATCGCGTTGCGGTGCTGATCCCGGCGGGGCAACGCGATGAACAGAGCGTCCCGAAGGTCGTCGGGGATCGCGTCGTCGCCGTCCGGCCGGACGCAAGCTGGTGTGCTCCGCCGGCCCGAGCCCGCGTGCGGTAGCTGTTCGGTGGTTCTCACGAGAGCCTCCCGTGGGGCCGCTGCGGGAGGGGCCCTCCGGCAACCGCCACCCGCATTGGTCGGTCGCCTCAACCTTAGGAATGCCGAACACGCGGATTAAATGACAATCGCATGGCAAGAAATAGCTCTACCGGTTTCGGCGCGTGGCTACTTCCTGCTATCCGAATCGTGCCGGGTTGACCTGGTCGCGGCCGCGCCGGAAACTGAATAAGTCACAAGATGCCATCGGCCATGGTTCTTCAATTATTTCGGTGAACCAGAAGCGGAGCGAGATGGGACGCAAAAAGAAGGTACTTCTCGCGGAACCGCGTAGCTTCTGCGCGGGCGTGCGCCGGGCGATTTCCATCATCGAACTCGCCCTTGAACAGTACGGGCCGCCCGTGTACGTGCGGAAAGAGATCGTGCACAACCATTACGTGGTGCGGCAACTGGCCGCCCGCGGGGCCCGCTTCGTCGATTCCGAGGACGAGGTTCCCGAGGGGGCGATCTGCGTGTTCTCCGCGCACGGTGTTTCACCACAGGTGCGGCGGAACGCCAAAGCGCGGCGGCTGGACGTGATCGACGCGACCTGCCCCCTGGTGTCCAAAGTGCACCAGGAGGCCCTCCGCTTCGCCAGGGACGACCGGATCCTGCTGCTGATCGGGCACGACGGGCACGAGGAGGTCGAGGGAACACAGGGGCACGCCCCTGACCGGACGTTGCTCATCCAGAACGTGCAGGACGCCGAGCAACTCGACCTGCCCGCTGACGCACCGGTCGCCTACCTCACGCAGACGACGCTTTCGGTCGACGAGACCCGCGACATCGTCGAGGTGCTGCGGCGCCGGTTCACCGACCTGCGTGGCCCCGGCCGGGACGACATCTGTTACGCCAGCCAGAACCGGCAGGACGCGGTCAAGGCGATGGTTCCGCACAGTGACCTCATTCTCGTGGTGGGGTCCCGTAACTCGAGCAACTCCGTCCGGATGGTCGAGGTGTCCCGGCGGCTCGGCACGCCCGCCCAGCTGGTGCCGGACGTGACCGAATTCGACCCCGGCTGGCTCGAGGACGTGTTCACAGTCGGGGTGACCGCGGGGGCGAGCGCTCCCGAGATTCTCGTCGAAGAACTGCTCGACCGGCTGGTCGAATTCGGGTATTCCGAGGTGGAACTGGAACACGTGGCCGACGAGGATGTCACGTTCTTGCCGCCTGCCCGGCTCACCGGTCCGACATCACAAGGTTGACGCGATTTCAAGGCAGGGAAACCGGTATGAATCGGATGGTGACGGATAGCCCCCGGGAGTTACGTCTCGAATTGATGGAACGGGTCGAGACGCGGCTGAGCGGGTTTCTGGCGGCCGAGCGTGAGAAATGGGCCGCGGTGGATCACCGGGGCCCGACCCCGGTGGACGCGGTCGCCGCGCTCGTCGACGTGGGCGGCAAGCGACTGCGGCCCGCGTTCTGCATCAGCGGGTTCCTCGCCTCGGGGGGTGACCAGGACGACCCGACCATCGTGGACTGCGCGGCGGCTGTCGAGTTCGTGCACACCGGCGCGCTCATCCACGACGACGTGCTCGACGCGGCGGACCTGCGTCGCGGGCACCCCACCGTGCACAACCGGCACAGCCTCGAGCACGCGGCCAAGGGCTGGCGCGGCGAGCCGCGCAGGTACGGCGAGGGCGTGGCGATCCTGGCCGGTGACCTCGCCACCGTCTACGCGGCCCGGTGCGCCGCGGCGTTGCCGCCGCAGGCCGCTCGGGTCTGGGGCGAGTTGCTCACCGAGGTCCAGATCGGCCAGTACCTGGACATGGCGGTGGCCGCCGAGTCCGTGATCGACCCCGAGCTGTCCCGGTGGATCGCGATCTGCAAGTCCGGCCGCTACAGCATTCACCGTCCGCTGCTGCTCGGAGCCGCGCTCGCCGGGCGGGCCGACCTCGAACCCGCGTTCGAGGCCTATGGCGAGGCGCTCGGCGAGGCGTTTCAGCTGCGGGACGACCTCATCGACGCCTTCGGCAGCACCGCCGCGGCGGGCAAGCCCGTCGGGCTGGATCTCGTCCAGCACAAGATGACCCTGCTGCTCGCGCTCGCCGCGCGGCAGGACCAACGAGTCCGGGACCTGGTCGCGAAACCGGAGTGGGACGTCACCGCACTGCGTGAACGGCTGCTGGAGATCGGCATCGCGACCCGGCTCGAGCGCCGCATCGATCGCCTCGTGGCCCACGCCCGCGGCGCGATCGCTTCGGCCCAGCTCGAACCCGGGTGGCGCGATGAGCTGACCGAAATGGCGATGACCGTGGCCTACCGGGACCGCTGACCAGGCGCCCCAAGGAGTGATGAACGTGCCTCTGCTGCCCACGATGTATGGCCCCGCGCGGCTACGCGAACTGACCGTGGCCGAGTTGTCCGAACTCGCCGGGGAGATTCGCGAGTTCCTCATCGACCGGGTGTCGGCCGCCGGCGGCCACCTCGGTCCGAACCTCGGTGTCGTGGAGCTGACCATCGCGCTGCACCGGACGTTCGACTCCCCGCGCGACAAGCTGTTGTGGGACACCGGACACCAGGCCTACGTGCACAAGATGCTCACCGGACGGCTCGACGGCTTCGACAAGCTGCGCAAGTCGGGTGGCCTTTCCGGCTACCCCAACCCGGCCGAGTCCGAGCACGACCTCGTCGAGAACTCGCACGCCTCCACCTCGTTGTCCTACGCCGACGGCCTGGCGAGGGCCAATGCCTTCCACGGCCATACCGACCGGGCGGTCGTCGCGATCATCGGCGACGGGGCACTGACCGGGGGAATGGCCTGGGAGGCGCTGAACAACATCGGCGGAGAACCGCGGCGGCCGCTGATCATCGTGCTGAACGACAACGAGCGCTCGTACGCCCCGACCACCGGAGCCGTGGCCGAGCACCTCGCCGAACTGCGGGAAGGCCGGCCGGTGGAGTCGGTGTTCGAGCAGCTCGGACTGTCCTACCTCGGCCCGGTCGACGGGCACGATCTGGATGCCCTGCTGGACGTTCTGCACCAAGCGCGCGAGCAGGGCGGGCCGGTGGTGGTGCACGTCCGTACCGAAAAGGGCCGCGGCTTCGTGCACACCGAGAACAACGAACTCGACCGCGGGCACGCGATCAAACCGATAGACCCGCGCACCGGCAAGCCCTTGAAAGCGTCGACAGGGCGGTCCTTCACCCAGATCTTCGGCGAGGAGATCGTCAAACTGGTGCGGGCGAGGCCGGACATCATGGCGATCACCGCGGCGATGATGGAACCGACCGGTCTGCTGACGCTGCAACGCGCCTTTCCCGACCGCGTCATCGACGTGGGCATTGCCGAGCAGCACGCCGTCACCATGGCGGCCGGCCTGTCCATGGGCGGCATCCATCCTGTCGTCGCCATCTACTCCACGTTCGTCAACCGCGCGTTCGATCAGCTGCTGATGGACGTAGCGCTGCACCGCCGTCCGGTGACCTTCGTACTCGACCGCTCGGGAATCACCGGCGACGACGGCCCGAGTCACAACGGCATGTGGGACATGTCGGTCCTGCAAGTGGTTCCTGGCTTGCGGATCGCCGCCCCGCGCGACGGCACCCGCCTGGCCGAACTGCTCGCCGAGGCCGTCGAGTGGTCGGAGGGACCCACCCTGGTCCGGTTCCCGAAGGGGCCTGCGGGCGACGACATCCCGGCCGTCGCCGATTTCAACGGCGTGGACGTGCTGCGCCGCGTCGGCTCACTCGACGTCCTGGTGGTGTCCATCGGCGCGCTGGCCCCGGTCGCGATCGAGGTGTCGGAAGCGTTGCGGGCGCAGGGAATCGGCAACACGGTGGTGGACCCGCGCTGGGTGACACCGGTACGGCCCGCACTGGGGGATATCGCGCGCAGGCACCGGATGGTGATCACGGTCGAGGACAACAGCCGCACCGGCGGGGTTGGATCGACTATCGCCCAAGCACTTCGTGACAGCGGGGTGACCACGCCGTTGCGCGAGTTCGGTATCCCGCGACGCTTCCTCGGCCACGGCTCGCGCGCGGACGTGCTCGCCGCGTGCGGCCTGACCGCGCGGGACATCTCTCTCGCGGTGACCGAGCAGATGGCCGACCTCGCGGCACCGCCGGACCGCACCGATCTGGACGAACTGGACTCGGGTTTGCTGCATCTGCTGCAGGCACACCGCAACAAGGAGGAATAGCGATGGTGGTCCTCGGAATGCCGACGACCAGAACCGGAACCGCGCCGCGCCGCCGGACTCGCCGGATCATGGTCGGGTCGGTGCCCGTCGGTGGGGACGCGCCGGTGTCGGTGCAGTCGATGACCACGACGCTGACCGCGGACGTGAACGCGACGCTGCAGCAGATCGCGGAGCTGACCGCGGCCGGATGCCAGATCGTCCGGGTCGCCGTGCCCAGCGCCGACGACGCCGCGGCTTTGCCTGCGATAGCGAAGAAGTCACAGATCCCGGTGATCGCGGACATCCATTTCCAGCCGAAGTACGTCTTCGCCGCGATCGACGCGGGCTGTGCGGCGGTGCGGGTCAATCCCGGCAATATCAAGAAGTTCGACGACCGGGTCGGGGAGATCGCCAAGGCTGCCGCCGATGCGGGGATCCCGATCCGGATCGGGGTGAACGCGGGTTCGCTTGACCAGCGGCTGCTGGAGAAGTACGGGAAAGCGAACGCCGACGCGCTGGTCGAGTCCGCACTGTGGGAGTGCTCGCTGTTCGAGGAGCACGGGTTCACCGACCTGAAGATCTCGGTGAAGCATCACGATCCGCTGGTGATGATCGCGGCGTACCGCAAGCTGTCCGCCCGGTGTGACTACCCGCTGCACCTCGGGGTCACCGAGGCGGGCCCGGCCTTCCAGGGCACGATCAAGTCGGCACTGGCCTTCGGTGTCCTGCTGGCCGACGGAATCGGCGACACGATCCGGGTGTCGCTGTCGGCTCCGCCGGTCGAAGAGGTGAAGGTCGGCATCCAGATCCTCGAGTCACTCGGGTTGCGGGAGCGCAGCCTGGAGATCGTGTCCTGTCCCTCGTGCGGCCGGGCGCAGGTGGACGTCTACACGCTGGCCGAGCAGGTCACCGCGGCGCTGGACGGCTTCAAGGTGCCGCTGCGGGTGGCCGTGATGGGCTGCGTGGTCAACGGGCCCGGCGAGGCCAGGGAAGCCGACCTCGGGGTGGCGTCGGGCAACGGCAAAGGCCAGATCTTCGTCAAGGGCAAGGTCGTCAAGACCGTGCCGGAGTCGCAGATCGTCGAGACCCTCATTGAGGAAGCGATGCGGCTCGCCGAGGAGATGGAGGGCAGCGACGCCGTCGAAGCCCTTGCGGGAACGGAGGAATCGTGATGACGGCGCAGGTCTCGCCGGTGACCGGCGCCGTGTCCGCCTACGCGCGGCTGGTGAAGTACCGGTTCGTCCTGGACTTCCTGCTGTGCCTCATCGTGGGGTGGACGGCGCTGGAAGTCTCCTCCCGGCTCACCGGCGACACCCTGCTGACCCTGCTGTTCTTCGCACTCGGCGAGATCGGCGTGCTGTCGGCGGTGATGGCGCTCGACGACGTCACCGGTATCGAAGACGGCAGTGACGACGCGAACTACCTCGGCACCGACCAGACAGCGTTGCGCCCGGTGAAACGCAAGCCATTGCTCACCGGTGAGCTGACCGTGCAACAGGCACGCCGGTTCGGTTACCTCGCCCTGGCCTGGGGCGCGGCATGGTGGGCCCTCGCGATCGCGTACACACCGCACGAGTCGCTGTGGGTCATCGTCGTCACGGTGCTGCTGCTGGTGCTGAGCGTGCAGTACTCGTGGGGCCTGAAGCTCAGCTACTACGGCCTCGGCGAAGCGGTGCTGCTGTACTCGGCGTCAGCGTTCGTGCTGGCGCCGTACGGTCTCGTGACCGGCGAGCTGAACACGCTGATTCTGGTGGAAGCCCTGCTGTTCGGCTTCGGGCAGCTGCTGATCGCCGGATACTCCAACACCAACGACATCAGCGGTGACGCCGCGGTTGGCCGCCGTACGGTGGCTGTGCTGACCTCGCCATTGGGCAACCGGGTGTTCCTCGGCGCGTTGACAACGGCCAACCTGCTGGTGGTCGTCGTTCCCGTGCTGGCAGGCCTGTTGCCGTGGTGGTGGCTCCTGGTGCTCGCCCCGTTCATGGCCGTCCGATTGCTGCAGTACGGCGCGTTCTTGCGCAACGGCGACCCCCTCATCGCGCGCGGCCGTGGCATCACCGCGTTCCGGACGGTCGTCGCCTGCATGATCGTGTTCAACCTGCTGCATCTCGGCTTGTGGTGATCGCCTCTTCTCTATGGGGGTTTGGAGTCATGGTCGGCGGTAGATCGTGATGGAGTGGCCGACCTCGTCGATCGGTGTGCTGCTCTTGATCAGTGCCGCTAGGTGGTCATCGGCCTTGGCGATCGCGGAATCCGACACGACGAGTAGGCCACGCACGTGGTCCGGCGGTGCTTTGCGCGGATCGGCGGCGTGGATGCCGTAGTGGGTTGGAAGGCCGCTGCCTTTGTAGACAAGCCAGATTCGCTCGCCGGGGTAACGCTGCCGCAGGACCTCCGCCAGGCGGCCCAGGTCCTGGCCCCAGTCGACGTTTGAGTCGTGCAGGTGCAGATGGGTCTTTGTCGGCCCGCCGAATGCCTCGTTGGAGTACGGCAGGTAGTACGGAAACGTCCGCAGCGAGCTGACTGCGGCGAAGATGACCAGAACCGCCGCTGCGGCACGGGCCCAGCGCCGCCGTATCGCAACCACACCGGCCGCCGCGACCGCCAGGAACATCGGTACGAAGATCGCGTATCGGACGCCGAGGTCGCGGCTGCCGGTCATGGCTGCGGCCAGCAGCACGGCCGGGGGAACGAGCACGTACGGTGCCGCCGGACGCAGCCGGGAAACCATCACGACGGCACCGACCAGCCAGAGCACCAGCATGCCCAGCGGCGTCTTCACCAACAGCGCGGCTGGCAAGTAGTACCAAAGCGAACCGAGGTAGTGACGGCCGAACAAGAAGCCGCCCCAGACCTGGCCCTCGAAGCCGAACTGGACACGCATCCCGTCCCAGTACGGCTCCGGGAAGGGCAACCAGTGCAGGCCGCCTGTCGACAGGTGCGGTGGCGTTTCCCAGCGCAGCAACGGATCCACGACAAGGTAGGACGCCCACACCACGGCGATCGCGAACAGCACCATTGCCGCACCGAGCCTGAGGCGGCGGGTGCGCTTGACGGACAATACGAACAGGAGCAGTAGCACCGGAATTGCGGCCAGGGCACTCATCTTCGTGGCCAGGGCCGCACCGAAGGCAAGTCCCGCAAGGGGAACGTAAAGGACGGGACGGCGTCGTGCCCGCCACAGCAGCCAGACCGATGTCAGCAGGAAACCGGCCACCGGCACGTCGAGTGTGGCCAGCGACCCGTGCGCGATGACGTCGGGGGAGAACGCGTACAGGGCCAGCGCGGTCACGCCGCCGACGGGACCGGCCAGATCACGGGCGAACGCGAAGACGACCAGGCCGAACAGCAACGTCAGCACGATCACCGGCAACCGCGCCAGCAACATCAGCCGTCCCGGATCGTTGCCCGACTCGTACAGCACATGCCGGCCGAGTTGCGTCTGGTCACCGGCGAAGGCGGGGTCCAGGCGCGCGTCAGCGAAGGCCAGCCCGGTCGCGATGATCAGTTTTCCCAGTGGGGGATGCTCCGGGTTGTACCGCAGGCTGCGTTGCTCCACGTAGACCAGCGCCGTGCCAACGTAAACCGGCTCGTCGATGGTCGGCGTCTGCTCCACCGCCGCCGTGATCATCGCGACCGCCATCTCGGCGAGGAACGCGACCACCACAAGGGCGAACAACCACCGCCGCAGCCAGCCGAACCGCCCCGGACGTCCGCCAGGCGGCGGCAAGGCATCCGGAATCAGCTCGCCCGTGCTCAGGAATTGGCTCGTGGAGGTTGACACCCCGGAGGTCCTTCCGTGCAAGGAAACAAGTCCGTGACTGTGTGACTCCTTGCCCGGTGATTCAGTTGAGTGCTCAACCGTGTGCCGGATGTGGCAGTTCAAGCGCGGGCTGGCCGTTGGATTAGCCGGAAATTAGGGCGGACACGTCTGGTGTTGGCACAATGAGCAGCGCTCTCGTCACCTGATTGACGTGGGGAGTCGTGGTGCGCCATACGGACCAGCGGGACTTCATGATCTCCTTGGCACGCAATGCGGTCAGCACCGTCGCACCCGAAGAACTGCCGTTCTTCGAAGCGGCCAGCGAAGCGTACTTCCGGGATCCGGAGCGCGCACTGGCCGCAGACCGCGGACGCGACGAGATACTCGGGTCCGGCATCGACACCGTGGTGGCGCTGGTATCCCCGGTTGCGCTCGCTGTCGCCGCGGCGGTCTACAAGCAGCTGACGGACCAGGTTGGCGCCGCGGTCGTACGTGGCGGAGGCAGGCTCGTACGTCGCATCTTCCGGCGACGGGGTCGGCAAACCGAACCGGCCGCGCAGCTGCCCGCGACGCTCAGCGAGGACGATCTCAAGCGCGTGGCACAGGTTGTCCGGGAGCGAGCTCTGGCGCTTGGCTTGACCGGGTCGAGGGTGGACGCGCTCGTCGACGCGGTGCTGGCCAGCCTGACGAACGATGAATGATCCGCCGGTCGAGTCGCAGACCCGGGATCCGCCAGAACCGGACGGGCGCGCATGGACGCCGACCGGCACGACGGTCCGGTTCGCGTTGCTGGTCGCGCTGGTGATGGGTGCGACGCTGTTCGTTCACGCTCGGGTCGCTCCGCCGGGGCCGGTGTACTGGCTTGATGTCTCGTTGCAATGCGAGAAAAGCGTCAACCTCACTCCGCTCCCGCCATCCGACGTTCCGCTCACGCCGGGCGAGCAGCGGGAAATCGACCAACGGCGAATGGAGGATTGTCTCGGGCAGCACCTGCCGCAACGGCTTGGCTGGATGATCGGCGGGCAGCTCGGTTTGTTGCTGTTGGCCGCCGCGCTGTACCAGGTTCAACCGCGCTGGCGAATCCGGCGGCTGCGGCTCGTACCGCTGGATGTGGCTGCGGCGCCGGAGCTCGCCGCGGAACTCGACCTTCTGGTGGACCGCGCCGGGCTCAAGCGCAGACCCGTTTTCCTGATCGACCCGGTCAGTCCGCGCACCGGTGGGCTGGCCTTTGGCAGCGGCCGCAAGGGCTACGTCGCGTTGGACGCCGGACTGGTCACGCTGCACCGCACCGACAGGCGGTCGTTCCGTGCGGTTGTCCTGCACGAGCTTGCCCACCTGCGCAACGGAGATGTGCGCATCACCTACCTGACAATGGCGGTGTGGCGGACCTTCCTGGTGATTGGTCTGCTGCCCCTGCTCATCGCGTCGATCGATCCGTGGCTGTTCAGCCCGGATCCGCTGACACCGCTCTCCGGTTACTGGTCCGCCGAGTACGCCGAGTGGTTCGTCGAAGCGAGCTTGCAGTTCCTTGCACTGGTCGCGCTGGTGTACCTGTCGCGCAACGCGGTGCTCCGCGCCCGCGAGCAACATGCCGACGCCCGAGTTTCGGCCTGGCTCGGCTCGGTTGATCCCCGCGAGTGCTTCCCCGCGGCAACAGGGCGCGAGCACCCTCGATGGACCGGTTGGTGGCGCACACATCCTTCGCCGCAGGCTCGAGTGGCCGCGCTCGGCGCACCCGCCCAGCTGCTGCGGCCAGGATTCTGGGAGTCCGTCCTCGCCGGGATCGCGTTGAAGTCCGCAACCACGCAAGTGGGGCTCGCGTTGCAACTCGTCACCGCCGAGTCGGCAGACGCACGGACGCTGGTCGGGCGGATCTGGGGACTCGGGATGGCCGTGTTCATCGTCGTCACTGGCCTGCGACTGGCAGCGTTCTGCCGGGAAACAGCAGCATCCGTCTGGCGGACGGCGATAGCACCGACTGCGGGCGTGGTTGTCGGCACGCTGCTGGCATTGAACCGGACTGCCGTCGGATACCTGCCGCAGCTGCTGCCGTCGATTGCCACCCTCGTCGGGGCCTTGGTTCTGGCGTCGATCGTGCTGGCGGCGTTGTGCTGGATGAGTTGGTGTGCGGGCCTGGCCGAACACGCGCCGGTCGCTCGCCGAACAACGGCGCGGCTTGCGGCCGCGGCCACCATCGCGCTCGTCGGAGTGTCCCTGCTGCACCTCTGGGGCTGGCGGTCGATGGACAGCTACGCGAGGAACATCGGCATTGCCTTGCGCGCCACCGAGAACTACCTGCGTGACGGCGCGTGGACCGGTGCCGACGTGGTGCTGAACCGTGTGGTCCAACATCCCGTGCTCGCGTTGGCCGGCGGCAGCTTGCCGCTGCTTGCCAGCCTCACCCTGATCTGGCTGATTCCGTTGTGGCTGCAAGGGTTCGGCTCCAGCCGTCAGATCAGGCGCGCCACGATCACCGCTCTGCTCGGGGCGTTGGTCTGGCTGG
Source organism: Kibdelosporangium aridum (assembly GCF_900176515.1). Lineage (GTDB taxonomy): Bacteria > Actinomycetota > Actinomycetes > Mycobacteriales > Pseudonocardiaceae > Kibdelosporangium > Kibdelosporangium aridum. Next base: position 281,054 of record NZ_FWXV01000012.1, on the reverse strand, counting down.
CCGGGGACCTGCTCGTCCGAGTGTTCGCCCGCTGGACCGCCCTGCCGGAGAACCGCCATACCGTCGTGTTCGCGAGAGTGTTCCTGGACCGCGAGGTGGCTCTCCTGCTGATCGTCCAGTTCATGGTGACCCTGGTGCTGATCGTCCGGGGCCGTGGGCTGGCCGTCAGCCTGTTCGGCGGCGCCGCGACGGCGGTGTTCGTGATCCTCCTGCAGTGGGCACTGTGGAGCTTCGAGGGATGTCTGCCTTTCTTGCAGACCTTCTACACGGCCTGCCCGACCCCACAACCCGCGTTCGGCGGAGGACAGCTGATGCGTGCCGGTGTCCGCGGCATGATTGTCATGCTGGCCGGAGCGGGAGTAGGCGCCGCCATCGTACGTCTACGGTCCCAGGGCCAGCCCGTTGTCAGCGTGCGTTCCGGTACCCGCCGCTTCGCCGCGGCCACCGTCGCGGTGGTTGCGGTCGTCTCGGTCAGCGTGCCGGCGTTACGCCCGCGTTCGACCCAGCTGAGCGGACTTGGCGAGGCGATCGTCGCCGAGGACAACGCACAACCGTCCGCGTCCCCGCGGGACGTCCATCGAGCGTGGTTGCGGTCCGGCGGCGCCAGCCACATCAAGGAAGTAGGCGACGCATACCGCACGGTACTCGCCGAGATCGACAACCTGGCCAACACCAATTCAGCCGACGTTTCGAAGCTCGTCCCTCCGCTACAGGCGCTTACGGACGCGGCTTCCCGGGCGTCGTCGTTCCCAGGGCCGCCGGGCGAGCGATCGCAGATCTGGCAAACGGAACTGGCGAAGGTGGAGAGGGCTTGCCGGACGTTGATCGAGGCGAGCGCCACCGGCGCACGTTCCTTCACCGCCGTTCTGAGACAAGCCGCCAAGGACCTGATCGACGGGGTCATCGAGGTGGAAAACCTAGTCCACGCCCCATGAAACGGGTCAGCCCCTACCTCCCGACGAAGCGCGGTATCAGATCCAGTCGCGTTCTCTGGCCAGCATCAAGGCTTCCGTCCTGTTGCGTGCCCCGAGCCTTGCGTACAAGTCCCGCAGCAGACGGAACATCATGCGTTCGGAGTACCCGGCGCCTTCCGCGATCCGACCGACGGTCACGCCGTTCGCCAGGTCGCGGAGCCAGCCGATTTCCCGAGTCGAAGGGTGGTCGGTCGTCGGTGTGCGCTGGGTCCCTCGGCCTGCGAGGGCCTGCACCACTTCGGTGGGCAGCAGGGTGCTGCCGTCCACTGCTGCGCGGAACACCGCGCGGAGTTCTGCCTTGGAAACGTTTCGCGGCATGGCTCCGGCCGCGCCAGCCTCGATCGCGCGCAAGTAATTGGCGACGTTTTCCTCTTCGAGCATCGCGATGACGACCACATTTCCCGGCGCTTGGCAGAGATCTGACAGCAGGTCCCAGCCCGCAGCTTCGCGCACTGTCAGCAGGATGACGCGGCGGTCCGCCCCCTGGGCCCATCTGCGCAGGTCGGTCGGTTCTTCCGGCTCGATGAGCACGTCGCCCAGACATGCCATCACGCCGTGCCGGAACATCTCGAGGGGATCGGACACCGCAACCCGGACGGACATCGACGGCGCGGCCTCCTGCGAATGGACTGCTATCCCGGCAGATCCTTACCGAGAGGTGGCACGGATGCCAGCACCTCGGCCCGGTGTGTACGCCCGCATGGCAGGACCCTGACACACGAAATGCGTCATGGACCCCGCTTTCCACCCCTCCTTACCGTCGATCCGACGGGGCATGGAGAGGCCGGTTTGATGAACGCGCAGTTCAGGACGCCTGGAGGGGGCAAACGGACAAGCGACGACGGCGGTCGCGGCCCGTTGGTGGTCGCGGTGCTCGTCCTGCTCCTGCTTGCCGGTTTGGTTGTTCTAGCCGTGCTGTAGCGCACGGCCACTTCCTTCGCCCTTGGCCGCGGCGCATACCCGCTCGAGAATCTCCCGGTCAGCGGAAGATCCGAACTGCTTCAGCAGCATCGTGATCCGCTGCACGGCACCGACCGCTGGGGCGAGCTGCCGAGCCCGTCGGTAGGCGTCCACCGCGGTGTCCAAATAGGACGGCTCATTCAGCAGGGCGAGTCCGCACGCCACTAGCCCGTACGTGTCAAGGAATTGAAAGTCGTGCTCGTTCGGTTTCAACCGATTCTTCGCCGCGAGATACCCGTCGTGGAAAGCTACTCGGGCATCCTCCTTCTTGTTGTCGCGCCGGAAGGCGGCAAGCCCGACGAGGCCGAAGCCGAGCACTGACGCGCGGTTTCGGTTCGCGATGTCCGCCGCACGTGCGGCAGCGTCGAGGTCGCCGTTGGCCAGTTGAGCGATGGCAAGGATCTCCATCGAACGCCTGCACAGCATCCGGTTGCCGTTGGTGAGGCCGATCGTGACGGCTTGCTCTGCGAGGTCGATCGCACTCTTCAGTTGGCTGTCGTCCAGGGCCAGTTGCGCTTCGGCGAGCAGGCATGCGCCGTCCATGTCTCGGTTACCGAGCCTGGCAGCGTGCTGCCGGCCCGCTCGCAGGAGGCGCCTCGCTTGATCGCGCTCGCCGAGTTGGCCGTAGACCCAAGCCTCGCTGAACAGCATGGCCGGCTGATGAGCCTGATCCACAGCGCTTGGATACAGTCTCAACATCTTTCGGGCCCCCCGCAGGAGACGCAGCGCTGGGTCGAGCTTGCCCGCTCTCGCCCGGCACATCGCCAAGCCCGCGACAGCCGTCATCGCGTGTCTCTCACGGAACTGAAGAATTGCTGCCAGGCAAGCTCGGCGGCTGTGCGTTGTTGCCTGCCGCAGGTCCCCCAGGTGCAGGTATGCCTCCGTCAACTGCTCCCGCAGGACGATCCGCCGTGACGCTCGCCGGATGCCGGAAGCCAGCCCGAATGCCAGTACAAGCTCGTTCGCGGCTTTCTGGTAGTCCTCTTGCTGCATCAGCGCGCGAGCGAGCATTGACTTCGCGTCTATCTCCAGGTCTTTCGGGATCCGCTTGGCATTGAGCAGCTTCAGGAAAGGCACAAGGGCTGTGCTTGAGCCCCAGCCGTGCAGATATCCGTCGTCGACTTCACCCATGAGGTCGAACGCCGTCTGGTGGTCACCGGCCCGCAGCCTCAGTTCGATCTCCGTGAAGTGTGGCAGCAGGTCGGCGAGCCTCTGCGGATCGTCGTGCCGTTGGCCCGCGAAGTAGTCCGCCGCCTTGTGCAGCAACGCGGTCGGCGTCTGGGACGTTCGCGGGCCTGCATCGCTCCGGAGCCGCTCGATCAGGTAGTCGCGTTCGTCGAGCCCAGGCACCGAGAAGCTCTGGCCGTCGGCCTGCGCCAATCGCCGCTGCCGCAGGTGATCGAGCACAACGCGGCTGTCCAGGTCCGGTATGTCGTCTCCGATGAGGTAGTCGACCGCTGCGGCCTTGACCGGTCGGCCATAGACGGCGAGGGCTTGCAGGACCCGCTGTTCTTTACGGGGCAACTGCTCGTAGGCGCGATCGAGGAGGTGCACGACGACGCCCTTGCGCTGTCGATCCGGGAACTCAAGCAGTTTCGTGACCGAGCAACGCTCAGCCGCCATGACCCCGTACGCCAGTTGGAGTGCGCGCGGTGAACCACGTGTCAGTCGGTGTATCCGAGTTGGTCGTGACCCGGCACATCATCGAGGTTCAGCACCCGGTCCGCGTCCATCGCCTTGAGCAAGGCGAAAGCATCCCCCACTGGCAACCCTTCCCCCAATTTGTGCTGGCGCGTCGCGTCTGGGAACCGCTGTTTCACCGCCCGTGCCGTGTGCCGTCCGACGAAAAGCAGCCGTACGCCGAGCTCAGCACGCGGTACGAGGTGATCGACGATCTCTCGGAGCTCCAGATCGGCAATGTCCCCGTCGTTGTCGAGAAGGTCCTCGATCGCGTCGATCGCGACGATCACGGGCCGTCCAGCCAGCGCGTTCAGCGCGTACACCAGCTTCTCCACCCATGGCATGGATTCCCGGACCGTGCTCATGAGCTGGTCAGCCTCGTGCGTCGGTAACAACGACGCCAGACTGTCGATGACCCGATCCGGGCTTGCGGGCGAAAACCCGTGTGCTGAGAGGTAAACCAGACCGTGGACGCGCAACGGTGACGTGCCCATGCGAATACGTTCCCAGAGCCGGTGGACCATCGCGGTCTTGCCATCTCCCGCCACACCCGTCACCATCACGAGTCCGGTCCGGGCATCGCCGAGATCTCGTTCAATGTCTTCGATGTCGGCGTACCGGTCCTGAAACCATCCCTCCGGCACAGTCGGGGGTTCTCCCACGAATACTGGCTTTCCGGGGAACTGCGGTCCTGCGGGTGTTGCCTCGATTCGCCTGCCCAACCCTTCGAATGGCTGCTTTCGCACCGGCTCGGCCCGCTCGTCGACAGCCGCGTTGATGCCCGTCAGCAACGCATTCGCCGCGGAGGCGGCGTCCAGATCCACCAGATCGATGAACTGGACATCGGGCTGGCACGCCTTCACCCGGACTGACAGGACCTGCTGTCGGGCATCCTGGACGCGGTCGCTCGCCAGATAATCCGGGGACAGAACGGGGATTATCCGCTCGGCGGCAGGGGGCGGGCCCGCGGCGGCGTTCCAGTCCTGGACGAACACCTTCGGCTGCCGGCCGTCGAGTCGCAGCTGTTGGTTGACCTGCCACGCGATCCACCCTGCCCACTCATGGTCGGCGGGAACATGGCTGACAACGAAGTCGTAGGGCCTGTCGTCGGTGTCTGGCTGCTTGTCGGTGGCGCGACCGGCTAAGCGTGGCTCAGCCGTTGGTGTGGTGGAGCGAGCGAGGAGCTCGAAAGCGAACGCCGCCGCGTGCCGGGAGGCGATCGGCTGCCAGTGCTCGTCGGCGATCTCTGTCTTGCCCGACAGCAAGTCGCTGATGCCGCGGACTACGAGGGCTTCGACTGGGGCGTTGTGGTAGGCGCCCTGGAGGAAGCCGTGCGCTTCCATGTCGATGGCGACCGCGTCTCCGCAGTGCTGCTGCAGGAACCGGGCGATCGCCGATTTCTGACTACCGACTACCTTCCCACCTGCGGCGATCGGTTTGACAAAGGCCTTTGGCGCGGGGGCCGGGACAGCGGGCCGAATGCGGTGCTGCCACGCGTCGTCGCGCGCCAGTTGCTTGGCGCGTTGCACCAACCGGTAGGAAGGGGATTTGGTTTTGATGCGAGGCGAGTATTGGGTGGCTGTGTCCTTGCCGGACTCGTAGTCGTATACGTAATCGGCGACCACGACGTTTCCCAGAACGACGTCCTTCCGACCACCTGCCACACCGACGAACAGCACACACTGTGGGTCGAACACGCCGACGGCTCGTTCCAGCTCGATCCCGGCCTGTGTGTTTCCGTCGCCTGTCTGGACGAGGGCCACCTTCCAGCTGCCGCGATCGGTTGTGAAGGTACCGATCTCGTACAGGGTGCCGCGTTCCTCGTGTTCGACGAGCGGGCCCTCCAGGTGCTCGCGGACGGCCAGATACTCGTCTGGGAGTGCAGTGCAGATCACCACGGTGCCCAACACGACCATGAGCCCTCCACATGCCCATGCGAGTTTTCCGGCAGACGGACAACTCTAGTAGGCAACCCCGCCTCGTTGAACCGCACAAGAACGGCCGCTGCAGATCCAGGGCGGGCAAAAAGCCCTGGTGTTCAACGGACAACCACCAGTTTGGCTGGTATTCGCAGCGCGGTGGACGGCTCGTAGTCGATGTTCAGCTCGGTGAGCTGGCAGCCCTCGACAGATTCCAGGATGCCGATGGTGATGGCTGTCGCGTGATCGCGGCCAGGGCATTGATGTGGTCCGGCGCCGAAGGGAAGGCCGCTCGTCGCGAGGTCCACTGCTACGACCGTCCCAGTGTCGGCCGCCAGTCGGCGCGTCATGCGGACAGGAGGATCCTGCAGCAGCGTTTCGGCGACGATTGTTTCCACCGGCCGGTTTGTGTCCGCCCGGAGCATTGCCAGAGCGGCGTTTCCGACCAGGCCCGCAGTCGCGTCACATGCTTGTACCAACAGCGCGATCTTGGCCGCCTACCTGCGCCATCAGGTCGACCGGACGTCCGTCGGCATCGTCGAGCACGGCGCGGGTGTGCTCCGCGGCCAGCCGACGCAGCCCAGCAAGGTCCACCGTGGCGAGGATGCTCGTGACCTGCAGTCGGCGGCGCCACCGTACGGCCGTGTCAGTTCGGTGTGCGCCGAAACGACGGGTATCCACAATGGAAAGCCGCGCGTATCTGTTGTACCCGGCGGTGTTCACTTGCCGGCTCTATAGTGATCAACCGTGTCGGCGCGGACGAAAAAACTGGTGTTCGGGATTGCGGCAGTTCTCGCGGTTCTTGGCGTTGTCTCTGTTGTGATCCTGCTGTTCGGTTCTCCGTCGCAGACGATCTACGCGGAGACAGCCATCGACAAGAATGGCGAGCAGCTCGAGCGCAATTTCCGCGAGGGCGACACAGTGGAGTTCCAGGGCAAATCGTATGTCATGGGCGCTGACGGGTGGGCGTACCGCGAAGACGGCGAGGTTCGCTGTGCGTCGGTTTTGTCCGGGCCGCTCAACGATCCGGACGAAATCGGCGATCGCCGCGTGCAGCGCGAGAAAGACCGCCTGCCCGACGACATCCACGTCGAGGATGACCTGCGATATGACGAAGTGTCGAAAGACGCCTGGGTCGTGGCCGACTGCAATCGGCTTCGTCAGCAGCGACTGGGCTTGGCCGCGCTGGTGGGCATTCCGACACTGATGGCGTTCATGCTGGCGGTTCTCGGACGTCCTCGGCGAACGGTCGCCGATTTGTGAGAACCGCCCGCTGTCAGGGCCGATTCCTTTCCACGGTGGCCGGGGTCTGCATGGTCGACGGTGTGGCTGGCCGAAGAGGCCGGTCGCGATGAGGCAAGCTGAGAAGAGAGCTGATTTGCCGTGACCATTCCCGCCACCATGCGCGCCCTGCAGCAGACCTCGCTGAACGGCCCGCAGGACCTACGTTTGATCACCGACGCGCCGGTGCCGAGCCCTGGCCAGGGCGAGGTCCTGATCCGGGTCGTCGCCGCCGGCGTCAACTTCGCCGACATCTCCAGGGCATACGGCACGTTCCTGGGTGGCCCGCAGCCACCGTATCTGGCGGGCTTCGAGGCAGCCGGTGAGGTCGTGGCTGTGGGCGAGGCGGTGGATGGCCCACAACTGGGGGCTCACGTCATCGGCGTCGGATACGGGGCCTTCGCCGAGTACATGGTCCTGCCCGCGGCTGCGGCGACGCCGGTGCCGGTCGGCTGGAGTGCCGAGCAAGCGCTTGGCACGGTCGTGAACTGGCCCACCGCTCTTGCCGCGCTCAAGCCCCTTGGCCACATCGCCACCGGGGAGACCGTGCTGATCCACGCCGCGGCGGGCGCGACCGGCCAGGCGGCGGTGACGATGGCCAAGCACTACGGAGCGACGGTCATCGCCACCGCGTCGCCGGAGAAGCACGAGACAGTGCTGGCTGTCGGTGCCGACCACGTCCTGGACTCCCGCGCAGGCGACCTCGCCGCCGAGGTGCTGCGGTTGACCGGTGGCGCTGGTGCCGATGTGGTGCTGGAGTCGGCGGGTGGTGCCACCTTCAACGCCAGCCTTGCCGCCACCAAGCCGGTCACCGGCCGGGTCATCGTCTACGGCGTCGCAGGCGGTGAAGCGGCGATCACCAACTGGGAGTTGGTGTACAAGCACCAGGTCCACATCATCGGCCTCAACATCGGTGTACTGATCGAGGCAGCACCCCAGATCTTCGGCGAGGTGATGGGTGAGCTGTCGGCCCTTGTCGCCGCCGGCGTCCTCGCCCCCGCTCAGCCCACCACCTACGACCTCGTCGACGGCTCGAAAGCCCTAGGGGAACTGGCGGCCAGGGCGACCGTCGGCAAACTGGCCTTGGTGTCCTGACCTGGGGTTCGATTCCTTCGCAGCGGCGTCCCGGTCCTAATGAGGAGAGGACCGGGACGGACAAGGAGCAGCGCATGGCCAGCACAGTGCGGGAGGCGGAGGACCAGAACCGGTTCGCCGCCGATACCGAGCGGTTCCGCCGGGAGCTGCTGGCGCATTGCTACCGCATGGTGGGCTCGGCGCAGGACGCCGAGGATCTGGTGCAGGAAACGTATCTGCGGGCGTGGCGTTCCTACGCCGGGTTCGAGGGCCGTGCGTCGATTCGGTCCTGGCTCTACAAGATCGCAACCAACGTCTGCCTGACCGCGTTGGAGCCGCGCCGGATCCGGGTGTTGCCCTCCGGCCTGGCAGGTCCTTACGAAGGACCGGATCGCCCGCCGAGTCACGGTGCCCCAGGCGAGGTCTCGTGGCTGGAACCGTTGCCGGACCGATGGATCGCCCCGGCCGCCGACGACCCAGCCGCGGTGGTGGTCGCGCGTGAGTCGGTGAGGTTGGCGCTCATCGCGAGCCTGCAGCATCTGCCCGCCCGTCAGCGCGCGATCCTCATCCTGCGTGAGGTGCTGGCGTTCTCCGCGGCCGAAACAGCGGAAATCCTTGGCACCACAACGGCGGCGGTGAAGAGCGGCCTGCAGCGTGCCCGCGCCCGGCTGGGCGAACTGGAGTCAGCGCCCGAGGATTTGCTCGAACCGACCGACCAGCGGGCGCGTGCTCTGCTCGACGGATACATCGCAGCCTTCGAGAGCTCCGACGCCAGCCTGCTGGAACAAGTGCTGCGCACGGATGCCACGCTGGAGGCGACGCCGTTCCCCGAGTGGTACGCGGGCCGGGTGAACTGCATCCATCTGCTCGATTCGTACGTGCTGGGCGCACCAGGGGACTGGCAGATGATCGCCACGACGGCCAACGGCCAGCCCGCTGCTGCTGTGTACAAACGAGACACCGATGGCGCGCTGCGGGCACACGGCATCGTGGTGCTGGCGCCAACCGCCACCGGTGTCTCCCGCGTGGTCGAGTTCCACGATCCGGCACTGGTCGCCCTGTTCGGCTTCCCTGGCCTGCTCGCAGACTGATCCCGACGGCACACGCCAGGGCCAGAATCCTCCAATGTGGACAGTTACAGGGCCGCAGCCGCGTTGAGGGCGTCTTGGGCCGAACTCTGCCTTGCCGCGTCGGCGGAATCGAACGGCCCAGTCCAGATGAGGCCGACCTGGTTGGCGGAGTTCCTGTTGTTCTCCCAGATGGATGTGGCGTTGAGCCGGATGAAGTCGGCGTACTGCGGGCGCGGGGAGTGTGCGTTGAGGTAGCCCAGGTTCCGCATGAAGACGCCTTTGAACTGCGGACCATCCGCGCCGCACACGTCCGGTTCACACGGCTCACGCAGGATGCCGTTGGGGTACACGATTGTCGTGATGGCGGCGTTGGCAATCCGGTGCGCGGTCCGCAGCAGCTCCGGGTCTCGGGTCAGTGCGGCGAGATCGGTCAACGCGCCGAGGATCACGCCTTGGTTGTAGGTCCACGTCGGCCGGCCGTTGTTGGCGCACGAGTCGTCCAGCCCGTCGTTCACCAGCCCGGCTGAGTTGATCATGCCGCTGGCTTCGAACCACTTCCAGCCCCGGACCGCCCAGTCCAGATACTCCTTGCTGGCCGCGCCTTTCGTGCGGGCGGCAAGCCTCGCCGCGACAGAGATGAACAGCTCGTTGGGGATGGCGTTCTTGTAGTTCCTTTCCTTGTTCCACCAGATCCCGCCGCCGCAGACGTCGTCCCAGCCGGTCGTCATGTCCCCGAAGACCGAGCGCGCGGTCGCGAGGTACCGCTTGTCCTTGGTCAGGTCGTAGGCGTTGATCCAGGCCAGTGCCCACCAGCCTTCGTCGTCGTAGTAACTGTTGAAGAATCCGCCTTCGATGTTGCGGTCGTAGGTGATCGCGGCGTGCCGGGCACCGATGTCCAGCCGCTGCTGACGGGAGAGATCGATTTCGGCGTTGAACGCGTTGGCCGCGTTCCACCAGTTCGTTGTGTCGTAGAGACCAGTCTTCGGGTTGTACCAACCAGCGAGGACTGTTCCGCTCGTGCGTGCCCACCGGTCATAGCGATTGTTCCCGCCGTCTGGCTCGGCCATCGCGACACCGGGCACGAAGATCATTGCGACAAGGGCGAATACCACTGCTCTGAAGAAGGTGATCACATGATCGACCGAACCAGTGAGAACTTGCCCTGGGTACCGATGATCGAGTGAGGAACCCACGCGACGGCCAGTGGCCGCGCGCGGGCAACTACTGAATCTTGACCCAGCTCGCGTGGATGCTGTTCTCCGGAGCGCAGTCCTGCGTGGTCATCCGGCCGTTCGACGACGGTGACAGGGCGCTCAAGCACAAGGCGCTGCCGCCGATGATCCGTGGCACCCGCGGCCGCAAGGTCCATTCCCCGCTACGGGGCACTTGCGACCACCACAGCCTCTCGTTGGCCCGGTCGCAGGCCACCACTTGCACGATCCTGTCCTCGGGCGGGGGCTGGGCATGCACGCCGTCGGCATTGCGGAGGCATCCGGCGAAGTTCTCCAGCATCCAGTAACCGTTCCCCAGATCGCGCTGAGTCCACTGCTGCGCCCACAAGTCCGGGTTGCACGGGGCCTGCGTCGCAACGGGCCGCTGGAGCTCCTTGTCGTACTTCGCATCCAGGCACCAGCCGGTGGAAAAGCTGCGCCAGGAATGGGTCTCATCTGCCGCGTCGGCCGTTCCGCCGCTGGCGAACAGCAACCCGGCAACCGCGACCATCGCGAGGATTCGCATCGTCTGCCTTCCCATCGGAACACCTGTGCCCGATGCTCCGGCACTCGGTTCCCGATCACCAGGGAGCGGACTCCTACCGCCGCCGGGCGGATTTCCCGGGCACGACAGCTCGGCTATCGATCCAACAGGTGCTGTTGCGCGGTGAGGTTGGTCGCGTGGACAAGAGCCTTCGCGGGTTGCCAAAAACGAAGCAGTGTCTGCTCGTCGGGTACGTAGGCCTCACCAATGGCCGGTTCGTCCGTGGTGCCGGGCATTCGCTCGGCCGCCAGCACGATCTCGGCGACCAGCCGGATGTGCTCCTGATCCTCTTCGTGGGTGGTGGTCTCGATCAGTTCGTCGACGACCGCCGGAAGCGGCTGTACGTGCCTGGCGACGATCTCGGCCGCGTCGTGGATTTCGATTCGTCGACGGTGCAGGCGCTCCTGCGGTGAGACCTTCCAGTTGTCCGCGGGCTTCAGCTGGAACACGACCTGAGGTGCCGCGCCTGTCAGATCTCGCCACAGTGGGTATATCCGGCGTGCGGCGCGGGATTCACGATCCAGTCGCAGCAATCGCATGACGGCCTGTGCCGAGGACGGGACGAACACCACGACCACCGCGGCGAAGATGAACAGTCCGGGTTCCCCTGAAGTGAGTGCTTCGGACACCACGTCGAAGACGTGTGGCCCGAATGCCGTGGTGATTCCCGTGGCGTCCAAGGCCGTGGCGATCGCGATCGAGCAGATGGGCAGGGCGCTGAGGGCACCGAAAGCGACCAGTGCGGCCACCACGATGCGTTCCCGTACGGTGGTCGCCCGCCAAACCTTGCCCCGGCTCTTCATTGTGTAGTAGTAGGACGAAACTATTACCGGCACCGCTGAATACAACAAGATATATACGCCGAAACGCCAGCCTCCGTCGTTGGCTACGGACGACATTCCTTGTGCCCGCGCGGGATCGCTCAGAATCAGGAACGCGATGCCGACCGCCACCGCCAGTCCGATCACGATCCTGAACCGGACTCGGTAGCGCGTCGTCGGACCGTATCCGTGAAACAGCGCCATTCCCAGTCCGCATGCCCAAGCCATCACGGTCAGCCAGTGCCAAATGTCGAACACGGTGGGCAAGCCGCCGGGCACGACTCCGGCGACGCGGCGGGCGATGACCGGTTCACGCAGCAGGGCTGCCGCGGCGTCGAGACCCAGCAAGGTGTTGATCAGGCGGCCGTAGTTGGTTGTGTGCCGTACGAGGACAAGCCGGATGACCGTGATGACGACGATGAACGCTGTCGCGGAGATGGTGATCCAACTGGGCATGTGGTCGTACGGCCACATGCGCTACAGCTCTTTCAATATCGGATTGCGGCGTGGTCCGGCGGTGCGTGCGCGGAATCCGATCAGTGTCGCCATCAGCTCGGCTTCGTACTCTTCGGTGGAGGCGTAGTTGGACACCCCGCGGGCGCGGACCGTGGAAAGGTCGGTCTCGTGGCCCGGCGCCAACTCGTTGGTCAGCATCGCCCATTCCTCGGTGGCGAGCGACGTGTCCTGCCCGTGGCCGAGCAGCATGTGGCTGACCTCGTGCAAAGCCACGTGCCGTTCCACTTCGGCGTCGGACGACTGCCGGAGGAAGATCACGTCGTGGTCCTTGCACGCCAGCCACAGCCCGCACAACCCCACTGGAGCGGTCAGTGGCAGCAGCATCTGCACGATGCGCCGTCCGCGCAGGTGCTCGACCGATGCGATGAACTCCTCGATCGTCCAGTCCGGGGGGAGCTCGAGACGGTCGATGAGAGCCTGCAGGCGTGCTCGGGTGGAGGTCTTGCCTCGGGCCGGTCGCCACGGGAGTGCGGAGATGCCGCGCCGGAACTGGTCCAACATGTCAGCTGGCTCCTCGTTCGAGTGAGGCAGGACGCGCCCGCGGGGTCGGTCTCGGGGGCGTAACCGCTGTTGTGTGCTGCTGCGTCGCGGCCGGTGAAACGGAGATCGTTCGCACTTGCGGTTCCCTCCCCCCGAGGACCTTGGAGATCTGATCTTGCTCACCGCGTAGCTCGGTTTTTCGCTGCCGCCTGCGCATTGTTGTTTAGCGAAATCATCGTTCATCGGTGAACTTCGTTGTCCACCGCGGCCAGCCTGTCGGCACAAAACATAGGATGACTCGCCATCATCGGCTTGCCGGGCTCGTATATATCGTACCCGTCCCCTTCGCGATGTGTTGCGGATTTAACCGCATTGCCATCGTTGGGCCGTCCGGCGGCAAACCTTCTTCGCCGGCTACGGCTCCTGGGTGTTGTCCTGCTCTGGCTGCGCGAGTTCGGCGGTATTTTGCAGCGCCTGCAGCAAGCGGTCGATCGCTGTTTTGGGAAAGATCAGCTGATAGCCCTCGGTGTGGCTGCGTGCCCGCTTCAACTCGATGCCGAGGCGGTCGAGTTCGGTCACGAGGTTCGCGACGGACCTGTGGTTGCGAGCCAGGTTCTGCAACGCGTTCACGCCGCTCTCGACGTCGTCCTCCACCGCGGCCGCCTCAGGTTGCTCTTCCGCGGGCGGTCCCAACGTGCCGCCGTGGTGCAGAGCCGCGGTCGCGCTCCCGGCGGGCAGCCCCAGTGCCTCCAGCGCCCGGTTGTACTTCGCCTCCGTGGTGGCGCTGATCGTGTCGACCTGCCCGCTTTCGATGCGGGACTGGACATTGCGCGTCGGGCCGCCCAGGTCGTGGATGATCTGGTGCGTCACCAGTTCATCGGGAAGGTTTCGCTGCCGGAACGCCTTCAGCAGCCGTCCGAACCGCTGGCCAGCGGATTCGACTCTGTTCCGCTTCGCGGCCTCCCTGGCGCCCATCTCGTCGGCCATGGGCGGGATGATACCACCTGGCTGCGCAGAGGTGGTCATTAATGCGCGCCCATCGCCGCTATTCATGGTTTGGTGCGGCTTTGCGTTCCTTTGGCGTGCTCCAGTGGCCAGAGCGGTCGACCTGGATGCGCATATTGGACCCGATGATGCGTACCAATGCACATGGATGCGTTGACATGTGCGCGCGTGGTCGTTACGTTCGGTCCTTGAGTGCGGATTCGCGCACTGGAGGTGGGCACGGATGATCTTGGTCTGGCGCGGTCGGACTGACCCCGATGGCGTGGCGTCGCGTGTGCGGACCAGCTCAGCCGGCTTGCCGTCCAAGGCTTTTCGCGTGGACCCGTGCCTACCGATCTTCTGGGGGTGCGGTACCGATCGGCGGTCGGCCGAAAGTCATTCGGATCGCGAGTAATTGACTTGCCGGTCATTTTTCGGGGAGGGGCATGACCGTCAAGTTTCCGGCAGCCGATCTGCTGGGAGCTTGACGGTCATATCACCTTCTCAACATCGTCCCGGGGTGGATCACATGTGTCGAGATATGTGTGATGACAAAACGAAGGTAATGCGATGAATTCTGTGCACAGCTCCTCGAGCGAGGCCGAGTCGAGCGCACACGAGGGTATTGCCGTCGTGGGAATCGGTTGCCGGTTCCCAGGACACGTCTCCAGCGCCGACGATCTCTGGCGGCTTCTCCTTGACGAGAGGGATGCCGTTCAAGCGGTGCCAAAGGATCGGTGGACGGGCGCGGCCTTCTACGACCACGATGCTTCCCGGCCTGGGCATCTTCGTACGCAGGCCGGCGGATACGTCGACGACGTCGCGGCATTCGACGCGCACTTCTTCGGCATCGCGCCGACCGAGGCGGCCAGGATGGATCCGCAGCAGCGCCTCTTTCTCGAGACGACATGGGAAGCGCTGCAGGACGCGGGAATCGTCCCGGAACTGCTCGCCGGCACGAAGACCGCTGTCTACGCGGGGGTCTCCGGTCACGACTACGGCATCATCCAGCTCAATCCCGAGAACCGCTATCTGCTCGGTGGCCACACAATGGCGGGCGTCACGAACTGCATCGTGGCCAACCGCGTCTCCTACCTGCTCGACCTTCGTGGTCCCAGCATGATTGTGGACACGGCGTGTTCGTCCTCGTTGGTCGCCATTCACCTCGCGTGCCGCAGTATTCGCTCCGGCGAGGCGACGATGGCGATCGCCGGTGGAGTCGGTGCGCTGCTCATCCCCGAGACGACCATCGCGTTCAGCCAGGGGACATTCCTGTCTCCCGAAGGCCGATCCAAGTCCTTCAGCAAGTCGGCCGACGGCTACGTGCGGAGCGAGGGGTCGGGAACCGTCGTGCTGAAGCCGCTGTCCGCGGCCGTCGCCGATGGCGATCGCATTTACGCGGTGATCCGCGGTACCGCGACGAACTCGGACGGCCGCACCAATGGCATCTCCGTGCCCAGCGAGGAAGCCCAGGCACAGATGATCCTGGATGCCTGCCGCGACGCGGGCGTCGCCCCAACCAGCATCGGCTACATCGAAGCGCACGGCACGGGAACGTCCGTCGGCGACCCGATCGAGGCTCGTGCGCTCGGAAAGGCGCTGGGATCCGGGCGCAACGGGCAGGGCCCGTGCATCGTCGGCGCGGTGAAGTCGAACATGGGCCACCTCGAGCCCGCGGCCGGGATCGCCGGAATGATCAAGGCGTGCCTGGTCGTGAGCAAAGGTGAGATCCCGGCGAACATCCACGCCGAGGAGCCGAACCCGGCGATCCCGTTCGAGGAACTGGGCCTGCGGCTGGCCACGGCACGCCAACCGTGGCCGGGGGACGGGCCGCGCCTTGCAGGAGTGAACTCCTTCGGGTTCGGCGGATCCAACGCCCACGTGATCCTGGAGGGCGTTGCGGAGACGGACCGGGACGAGGAAACACAAGCCGCGACGCACGAACAGGTCCTGTTCACCCTCAGTGCCAAGACCAAAGACGCCCTTAGCGCGTACGTCGACAGTTACGCCGACTTCCTCGACGAGCCCCGCGGCGCGGCGGCGCTGCCTGCCATCGCATCCACGCAAGCACAAGCGCGTCCGCATTACGACCACCGGCTTGCCATCGTCGGGTCCTCTGTGGACGAACTGCGCGCCACTCTGCGCGATATCCAGGCAGGCTCGTCGCCCGATTCGGTGTACAGCGGCGTGAAAGCGTCCACCGCGGCGAGCGTGGCCTTCGTTTTCTCCGGTCAGGGCCCGCAGTGGTGGGGTATGGCACGTGAGTTGCTCGACGAGAGCGAGGTATTCCGGCAGACCGTCGAGCGCGTCGACGCCGAACTGGGCAAGTACGCGGACTGGTCGGTGATGGAGGAACTTCGCCGCGACGAGGCCAGCAGCCGCATCGGTGAGACGTTCATCGCCCAGCCCGCGGTTTTCGCGGTGCAGGTCGGGCTGGCGAGCTTGTGGCAGAGCTGGGGAATCGCGCCATCGGCCGTCGTCGGTCACAGCATCGGCGAAGTCGCTGCCGCCTGCGTGTCGGGTGCACTGTCCTTTGAGGACGCGGTACGGGTCATCTTCCATCGCAGCCGGGTGCAGCAGAAAGCGTCCGGCAAGGGGAAGATGCTCGCGGTCGGCCTGCCGCCGAGCGAGGTGGAAAGCCGGATCGCCGCGTACCGCGGGCGGGTGGAAGTCGCGGCGCACAACGGCCCGGAATCGGTTGCCCTCGCCGGTGATCCCGACGCGCTCGAGGAGATCGAGCGCGAGCTGGGCCGGGACAAGATCTTCTGCCGGATGCTCCAGGTCAGCGTGGCCTTCCACAGCCACCACATGGACCCGCTGAAGGACGAGCTGCTCGCCTCGCTCGCCGGGATCACCTCAGGCCCGTCGTCGATTCCGATGTACTCGACCGTCACCGCCGACGTCGTGCCCACCGGCGCGCTCGATGCCGGGTACTGGTGGCAGAACATCCGCCAGCCGGTGATGTTCGCACCCACCGTCGATCGCCTCATCGAGGACCAGCACCTGGCGTTCGTCGAGTTGGGCCCGCATCCCATTCACGCCACAGCCATCTCGGAACTGCTCGAAAAGCGTCGCGCCGAGGGAGTTGTCGTCGCGTCGTTGCACCGCAAGCAAAGCGACCGCCACACCCTGTTGAACTCACTGGCTTCGTTGTATGTGGCCGGTTACGACCCGAACTGGGCGGGTGTGTTCGACGGGATCACCGGACGCGTGCAGGTGCCGTTCTACCCATGGCAGCGTGAAACCTATTGGCTGGAAACACCGACGTCACGGGGTCGGCGGTTCCCGTCGCTGAACCACCCGCTCGTCGGGACCGAGAACCGCGCCGCGGACGAGCCGGGTAAGCGCGTATGGGAACTGGTGCTCGACCCGATCCGGTTCCCGTGGCTGGATGACCATCGTGTCCAGGGACCCATCGTCTTTCCGGCGGCGGCGTACCTCGACATGGTGTTCGGCTGCGCGCAGGACGCGTTCGGCGACGGTCCGTTCTCACTCGAGGACGTCGAATTCCGCCGAGCGCTCTTCGTGTTCGACGACCGCCCGGCTCCCGTCGTCCAAGTTGTTCTGACGCAAGCGATGCACTTCTCCGTGTATAGCCGTCAGGACAGCGACGCCGAATGGACTTTGCATTCGGTCGGGACGCTGCGGCGCGGTGCTCCCACCACCGCGCTGCCCAAACCGATCTCGGAACTTCAAGCGGAATGCCCCGTGGAGATCGATCCCGCGGAGCTCTACGCCGTTCTCGGCCGCAATGGCTTGGCTCTGGGCCCCACATTCCGTGCGGCTGTGCAGTTCTGGCGCTCGGACCGCAAGTGTCTCGCGCAGCTCGAAACACCTGCCGCCAGCGCGGACGAGGCGCCGCGTCATGCGATCCACCCAGGCGTGCTCGACTCGTGCATCACGACGCTTCCCGTCGCGTACGGCGATGTGCTGACGGGCGATGTCGTCAACCACCAAGCCAAAATGCTCTACCTGCCGGTCGAGGTCAAACGGCTCAGCTTCCACACGAGGCCGAGCGGCCGCTTGTTCGTCTACGCGCAAGCGCACGCGACCGACGACCCGATGTTCAGCTCGGGCGACTTCTGGATCGTCGACGAGGACGGAACGATCGTGGCCGAGTTCGACGGCCTGAAGTTCAAGTCCATCACCCGAAGCGCTGATGACGGTGACGCACTCGCGAACTGGTTCTACGACTTCCGTTGGCACCCGGCTGCGGTGCACAGGAAGACACGGATGCCTGCGGATTTCCTCGCCTCGGACACGACCGTGCAGGCCGCCGTCGAGCCCTTGCTCGACGAGTTGCGGAACTGGCCGGTCAACCGCGGCTACCACGCCGTGACGGAAGCGAAGATGAACCGGCTGTGCATCGACTACGTGACTGAAGCTCTGCACAACCTGGACATGGATCTGACCGAAGGCCGCCGCTTCACGCTCGACGAGGCCGCAGCGGAGATGGGAGTTCACGACAAGCACCGGCGCTACCTCGGCCGCCTGCTGGAACTGCTTGCACAGCACGGGATCGTCGAAAACGACACAGCCACCTGGCACGTGCTGCGCACGCCCGAGCGTGTCGACACTGGATCGGATCTCGCCCGGCTGCGCCGTGAACATCCCGAATGCGAGTCCGAGTACGCCCTGCTGGAGCGCTGTGGGAAGGAACTGGCCACAGTCCTTCGTGACGAGGTCAATCCCGTTGAGCTCATCTTCCCGGAGCACGAGTTCCAATCGGTCGTCGACCTGTACACGACCTCGTTCTCGTTCGAGAAGACGAACCGCATCATCAGCGAGGTCGTCGCGCAGTGCATGCGGTCGCTGCCGGCCGACCGGCCGGTGCGGGTACTCGAGATCGGCGCGGGCACGGGCGGTACGACCGGCTTCGTGCTGTCCGAACTGCCGCGTGATCGCGCGGAGTACGTGTACTCCGATGTCGGCCAGCTGTTCCTTGCCAAGGCGCGTGAGCGTTTCGCCGAATACGACTTCGTGGATTACCGGATCCTCGACATCGAGCAGGACGTCGAGGAGCAAGGGTTCGACCCGCACTACTACGACATCGTTGTGGCATCGAACGTCTTGCACGCCACCCCGAGTCTGCGGGCCACGCTGGCCAACGTGCAGCGGCTGATGACCTCCCAGGGCATGCTCCTGATCATGGAGGCCACGGTGCCGCCGCACTGGGTCGACCTGACCTTCGGGATGACCGAAGGATGGTGGAAGTTCGACGACCACGACGTTCGGCCCAGCTACCCCGTACTGACCGAAGCGCAATGGCTGGACTTCTTGCCCACCACGGGTTTTGAGCACGTCCAGGTGCTGTCGGACAAGAACACGCCGGAGGAGTCCGGTAACTCGGTCATCGTGGCGCGCGGGCAGGTGGTGGACCTCGAACCGCATCAGCCTCGCGCGCAGCAAGGGCCATGGGTCGTGCTGGCGGACGCCGAAGGTGTCGGCGAACGGTACCTCGACCTGGTGGGGGATGCCGCGGCCGGCAGCGTTCTGGTCACCCGCGGTGAGGCCTTCGAGCAGGTCGACGCCCGCAGCTTCCGGGTGCGCCCGACCAGCAGCGAGGATCTGAAGCGCGTGCTGGAGCAGGTACGAGACCACGCCGGAGAAGTGGCGGGCGTGCTGCACCTGTGGAACCTGGATTTCGCGGGATCAGAGCTCAGCACCGAGCTGCTGCCCGAGATCGAAAGCCAAGGCGCGTACAGCGTGGTCGCGTTGGTGCGGGCGGTGGAGCAGGTGAACTGGGCGAAGCAGCCGCGGTTCTGGGTGGCGACATCCGGGGCGCAGGTCCTTGACCAGGCCGAGCGCGTGGCGCCCGCGCAGCTGCCGAGCTGGGGCATCGTCCGGGTGCTGTTGAACGAGCAGATCAGCCTGCCAGCGAAGATCATCGACTTCGACCCGGCGACCTCGAACGCCGGGCAGCGGGCGTCGCAGCTGCTGGATGAACTGCTTCACGTGCGGACAGCCGACGAGGAGGTTGCCTTCCGCGGGGACGAGCGGTTCGTCGACCGCCTCGAGCACATCTCGCCCGCCGAATTCGAGGCGTCTGTCGCGACGCCCACCCGCGTGTCGGACGAAACGCCCTTCAGCTTGGCCGTTCCCAGCGAGCACGCGATCGACCAGCTTCGGTACGAAGCAAAGCCGCTGTCCGAACTCGGCCGTGGCGAGGTCGCGATCCGGCCGCTCGCCACCGGCCTGAACTTCCGGGACGTCATGCTCACGCTCGGAATGCTCGCCGAGGGAGCGACTTTCGGCGGGTTCTACGACGACAACCTCGGAGTGGAGTGCGCGGGCGTCGTCACGCAGGTCGGTGCGGATGTCGAAGGACTGGCACCGGGCGATCGCGTCATCGCCTTCGCCCGCGAGTGCTTCAGCAACCTGGTGGCCACCGACGCCCGCCTGGTCTTCAAATCCCCGTCGAACCTTTCGGACGTCGAGGCCGCGACTCTGCCGATGGCGTACCTGACCGCGTGGTACGCGCTGGTGGAGGTGGGCAGGCTCCGTGCGGGTGCCCGCGTGCTCATTCACGCCGCCGCGGGCGGCGTGGGGCTTGCTGCGGTCCACATCGCGCAGGCGCTCGGCGCGACAGTCCTGGCCACGGCGGGAAGCGAGGAAAAGCGCGGCCACCTTCGCTCGCTGGGCGTCGAGCAGGTGTACGACTCCCGTTCGCTCGCCTTCGCGGAGGAGATCCGGCAGCGCTACGACGGTGTGGACATCGTGCTGAATTCCCTTCAGGGCGAGACCATTCCGAAGAGCCTTGAGCTGCTTCGCCCACGCGGACGGTTCGTGGAGATCGGCAAGAAGGACATCTACGAGAACTACCAGCTTGGCCTGAAGCCGTTCGGCAACAACCTGAGCTACGCGGCGGTCGACATCGACCGGCTGCTGCTGGAAGACCCAGCGCTGTGCCGTCAGGTGATGACCGAGGTTCTCGACGGCGTCGCAGCAGGCACGCTGCCCGCGCTTCCGCACACCGACTTCGGTGCGGGCGACGTGGCCGCCGCGTTCCGGTACATGGCGAACGCCAAGCAGATCGGCAAGGTCGTCGTCGAACTGGCGCCGGACACCGAGCTGCTCGTCCACCGGACATCGAGTGGTCAGGAGACGCTCGATGCCGAGGGCACCTACCTGGTCACGGGCGGATACACGGGATTTGGCCTGCGGACCGCCCAATGGCTGGTCGAGCAGAGCGCACGGACCGTGGTGCTGGTCGGGCGCCGGGCGAAGACGGACGCCGAGAACGAGGCGACGATCGAGAGCATGCGGGCACAGGGCGCCACTGTGGTGCTCGAACGGGCCGACGTGTCGATCGAGGACGAGGTCAAGGGTCTGATCGAGCGGATCGCGCCGCTGCCGCCGCTGAAGGGCATCTTCCACGCGGCGATGGTGCTCGACGACGTGTCGCTGGCCGACATGACGGAGGAGCAGTTCCTTTCCGCCGTGCGGCCGAAGGTCGACGGTGCGTGGCACCTGCACAACCACACGCGTGAGCTCGACCTGGACGCGTTCGTCATGTACTCGTCGATGAGCTGGTACATCGGAACGCCCGGGCAGGCCAACTACTCGGCAGCGAACGGGTTCCTGGAAGCGCTGGCCGCGTATCGCCGCGACATGGGACTGCCTGCGTTGACGGTCAACTGGGGCGCCATCGGCGAGGTCGGCTTCATCGCGCGCAACAAGGTCGACACGCTCGCCCGGATGGGATGGACGGCGATCTCACCGGACCAGGCACTGGCCTTCGTCGGGCGGTGCCTGGCGCAAGGAGTCAGCCGCGCGAGCGTGTTCGGCGTGAACTTCGCGAAGATGAGCCAGGTCATGCCGTCGTTCCGCAGCTCGTCACGGCTTGCCCATCTGTCGATGGAAGGCGCATCGGGTTCCGGGGCAGGCGGAACGGAAGGCCTGCGGGCCGAGTTGCTCGAACTCGAGGAGGACGCGCGCGAACCGCGGCTCGTCGCGGCACTCTCCGAGCAGATCGCCCGGATCTTCGACATGCCGGTCGAGCGCCTCGCCCACGACGTCGCCCTGACCGACCTCGGGATGGACTCGCTGATGGCGGGCCAGATCCGCAACGCGCTGGCCAAGCACCTCGAGATCGACTTCCCGACCATGGGCCTGATGCGGGGGCCGACCGTCGTCGAGCTCACCAAGGAGGTTCTCGGCCAGGTCTTCGACGGCGCGGCGGGTGCCCAGCCCGAATCGGCGATGCAAGCCGCTGGTCCGGAGCGCTGGATTCACACCGTGCAGGGCCGGTCGAATTTGGCTTCGCTGCGCGTGTTCACGCTGCCGTTCGTCGGAGGCGCCGCGTCGGTCTTCGCGCCATGGCCCGACTACCTGCCCGACTCGGTCGAGGTCGTGGCGCTTCAGGCCCCAGGCCGTGAGGACCGGATCAACGAGGTGCCGATCGAGTCGATGCCGGAGTTCATCGCCGAGCTGGCCGATGCGATGCTGCCCTACCTCGACAGGTCCTTCGCCATCTACGGGCACAGCATGGGCGGGCTGCTCGCGTACGAGCTCACGAAGTACCTCGAGCAGCAGTTCGCCGAAGTCCCGACGAAGCTGATCATCGCGGGATGGCCGTCGGCCATCCACGTCGAAGACTACGTGCGCGGCCTGAAACACCTCCGGGACGGCCAGATCGTCGGCGGTGAATCGGACGACAGGGTGCTGGAAGTGTTGCGGGACAACGGTCTGCTCATGGGGCCGATCGCCGACGAGAACTCGATCAAGCCGCTGATGCCCGCGGTACGGGCGGACCTGAGGATGCTCGGCGACTATCGGTTCTCCGACGGCGTGCTGTTGCGTGCCCCGATCACGGTCCTGCACGGTGAGGAGGACCCGTTGTTCGCGGAGGACCAGCTTCGGGCTTGGGAGAAGCTGACCAGTGGCGGGTTCTCGATGACCACGGTTCCCGGCGGCCATTTGTTCATCCAGAACCCCAGCGCTGAGGTCATGGACACGATCGCCCGTGAGTTGTCCGTCAAGGACACATACCCGATGTTCACGAATCTCTGATCGGCCCGAGCTGGCTGAAGACGGAGCGGAAATCATGAAATCAGTCGAACGTTACGACGTCGTGGTGTGCGGTGGCGGTCTCGCGGGCTTGACGCTGTCGAGGCAGCTCATGCGGACCATGCCCGACCTCACGGTGCTGGTGCTGGAGCGGACCTCAGGCGACATTCCCGACGGTGCGCACAAAGTCGGGGAGGCCACCGTCGAAGGGGGTGCGCACTACCTCACCGAGCAGCTCGGCCTTACCGGATATTTCAATACGCGGCATCTGCACAAGCTGGGTCTGCGGATGTTCTTCGGCGATCCGCACGGACCATTGGAGGAGCGGCCGGAACTCGGTGCGCGGCGGTTCGCGCGTGTGCCGTCCTATCAGATCGATCGCGGCATCCTCGAACGCGATCTGCGCAAAGGCGTGCACGAACTCGGTGTCGATCTCGTCGAGGGTGCCAAGGTGCTCGACGTCGACCTTTCGTCCACTGGGGACGATCACGTCGTTCACTACCAGACGGGCGACCAGAGCGGCGAGCGCGAGGTCCGGGCGCGCTTCGTCGTGGACGCTTCCGGCCGCCACCGGCTGCTGCAGCGCAAGCTCAGCCTCGGCACCCCCAGCCCGCACGAGATCAACGCGGCTTGGTGGCGTTTCCGCGGGGAATACGACGTCGAGAAGATGGCGGCGGCCAAGAGCCCGACGTGGACGCCGAAAACGCAGGAGCGCAGGTGGTTCTCCACCAATCATCTGATGGGCCGCGGCTACTGGGTGTGGATGATCCCGTTGGCATCCGGGAACACGAGCGTCGGCATCGTCACCGACGAACGTATCCATCCTTTCAAAACCTATGCGACGGAACCGAGAGCGCGGCAATGGCTTGCCGAGCACGAGCCGACGCTCGCGGCGTTCGTCGCGCAGGCCGAGGTCCTCGACTTCCTGAAGCTGCGGAATGTCAGCTACGGATCCGAGCAAGCCTTTTCGCACAACCGATGGTCCTGTGTCGGTGAGGCCGCGGTCTTCCTGGACGCGTTCTACAGCCCGGGAACGGACTTCATCGCCTACACGAACACCATCACGACGCGGATGATCGAACTCGACCGCAAGGGCCGGCTGACCGCCGAGGTCACCCAGGAGTTCAACCGGTTGCTGCTCGAGGACCTCTGGCCGAACTACCTGCAGGTGTACCACGACAGCTATTCGATCTTCGGGCACGCGCCTGCCATGTTCACGAAGGTCCTGTGGGATACGTCGTACTACTGGACACTTCCGTGCCAGCTGCTGTTCCGCGGTCTGCTCAAGAGCGAGGGCGCGGCCGCCGAGTTCCATCCCATCGCGGCGAGGTTCCTGCCCATCCAGGCGCGCATGCAGGCGAACCTGCGTGCCTTCGCCGCGCAGGCCCCGCAGCCGGAGAAGTATCTGTTCGTCGAGTACAGCAAGGCACCTTTCTGCGCCGAACTGCACTTGGACCTCCTCACGGACAAGACCCCCGACCAGACTTTCCGTGACATGCGACGCAACATCGACCGGATGGAAGCCTGGGCGGACACGTTTGAGCAGGAAATCGCCAAGGACTGCGACCTTCCGCACAGGGAACCGGTCGCGGCCGCGATGTCGGGCCAATGGCGACAGGAGGCGATGTGACCCCCTTCGACGGCAGGGTCGCGATCATCACCGGCGGCAGCCGCGGGATCGGCAAGGCGCTGGCACTTGAGCTGGCGAGCCAGGGAGCCGCAGTGGTCGTCGCGGCCAAGACGATGGAGAGCAACGGCCGGCTGCCAGGAAGCGTGCCGGAGACCGTCCGGGAAATCGAAGCGCGCGGCGGCAAGGCCTTGGGTGTGCGCTGCGACGTTCGCGACGACGCGGATCTGAAGAACCTCGTCGACCGTGCGCTGGAACGGTTCGGTCGTATCGACATCCTGGTGAACAACGCGGGCGCGATGTGGCTTCAGGCAGTCGAAGGCACACCGCAGAAGCGGTTCGACTTGATGCTGGACATCAACTCCCGTGCACCGTTCCTCCTGGCACACCACTGCATTCCCCATATGCGGCAACAAAAATGGGGACACATCGTCACCATGAGCCCGCCGATCGGGCTTGAGGTGCTCGAGCACGTCGGCGGCAAAGTGGCTTACATGGCGTCAAAGCTCAACGCCACGCTGCTGACGCTCGGACTGGCACAAGAGCTGGCGGGACAGGGCATCGCCTGCAACTCGGTGTGGACGCAGACGCTGATCGGGACGGCGGCGACGCAGAACCTCGGCATCGGCGCCCCCGAGGATTGGCGAAGCGAGGACATCGTCGTCGACGCCACGATGGCGGTGCTCGAACAGGACCCGGAGAAACTCTGTGGCAGTACTCTGCTCGACGCGGAGATCCTCAGGCGTTTCAAGGGGATCGAGGACCTGTCGCGGTACCGGTTCGTGCCCGATCGGGAACCCACCGCGATGACGTGGGCCCGCTGGGACCTTCTCGCCGAACAGGCGCGGGAGAAGTACTTCGCCGCCATGATGGCCGCCGACGCGGCGAAAGCCTCGAAATCCGCGAAGGACGCGTAGTGTCGCTGACGCATCGAGTCCGGTCGTACGCAGTCCTCGCCCAGGGCCTGCTGGAAGGCGCGGGCTCGAACCGAACACTGGCGCTCGAACTCGAGCGCAGAAGCAGGCAACGCAGGCACGCGGCTGTTGCTTTCCTGCTCTACGAGGACCAGCGGTTCACCTACGCGCAGGCCAATCGCATCGTCAACGGCATCGCCCACGCGTATCGGGAAAGGGGCCTGCGCAAGGGCGACGTCCTCGCCTTGCTGATGGAGAACCGTCCGGAGTTCATCTGGCACTATCTGGCGGCGGGGAAGCTCGGGGTCGTCGCGGCCTTGGTCAACACGCGGGCACGTGGTGACGGGCTGGCGCACGCCTTGTCGGTGTGCGGGGCCAGTCACATGATCGTCGGTTCGGAGTGCCTGCCCGCGTTCCTGGCGATCCGCGACCGCGTGGCGGACGAAGTGATTGCCCGCTGCCTCGTGGATGAGGACGAAACGGCTGCCGCCTGCGATACCGCAGGCCTTACGCGGTTCGTGCCAAGCACGACGACCACAGATCCACCCGAGACAGCCGAACAGACCCTCGGCGACACCGGCGCCTACATTTTCACGAGCGGAACGACTGGGCGCGCCAAGGCCGCCGTCATGAGCTACCAACGGTTGACCACGGTCGGCCGGGTCACCGGCGCTCTGGCATGGCGGTTCGAACCGGGGGACGTGATCTACAACTGCCTTCCGCTGTTTCACACCAACGCTTTGGTGATCGGGCTTTCGAGCGTGCTCGCGCACGGATCCACGCTGGCGCTCGCCCGCCGGTTCTCGGCAAGTGGGTTCTGGCGCGACATTCACCGCTGCCAAGCGACCGGCTTCAACTACATCGGCGAGATGTGCCGGTATCTGGTCAACACGCCGCCCGGCGAGTTCGATCGCGGGCACCGGGTGCGTGTCATCGTCGGGCAAGGACTGCAGGCCGATGTCTGGACCGAACTGCAAGCCCGGTTCGGGATACCTCGGATCGTCGAGATGTACGCGTCCACCGAGGGCAACATCGCCACGATCAATCTGTCCGGACAGGTCGGGTCGGTCGGCAAGCTGCGCCTCGGCGGCAAGCTGGCGAAGTGGGACTTCGAGCAGGACGACTTCGTCAGGGACAACGGGCGGCTGGTCGCGTGCGGGCCCGGCGAAGTCGGGGTCCTGCTCGGGCCGATTCGCAAGCGAACACCCTTCGGCGGCTATCGCGACGAACAAGCCACCCGCGCGAAGATCGTCAAGAACGCCTTCCAGGACGGAGACGCGTTGTACAACACGGGCGACACGTTTCGCCTTGACGCGCAGAACAACCTGTATTTCGTGGACCGGCTCGGCGACACTTTCCGCTACAAGGGCGAGAACGTGTCGACCACCGAAGTGCAGGAACAACTCGTGCGGTGGCCGGGAATCGTCGCGGCCGCCGTCTACGGCGTGACGGTGCCGGGACGCGAAGGCCGTGCCGGGATGGCTGCCGTCGTTCTCGCCGAGGGTGCTCGATTCGATGGCGAGGCGCTCGCCGCGCACCTCGATTCGGCGTTGCCGCGCTACGCGCAGCCGGTCTTCATCCGTGTGCTTCCCTCGCTCGAGACGACGGCGACGTTGAAGCTGGCCAAGCTGTCACTCCAGCGAGAGGGTTTCGCCCCGAGGGACGGCGAGCCCATCTATGTACGTGATGCGGGGGACCCCAGTTATCAGGAGCTCACGCCGGAACGCTACGGCGCCGTCGTTGGGGCGAGGAGAGGGCTATGACCTTAAGAGGAACTTCTGACCCGATGGGCACGCCGTCCTCGGCGCCCCTGTTCGTCCAACGGTCGGGAACCGGGCCGTCGGTCGTACTGGTGCACGGCGGGCTGCCGCCGAACATCACCTGGTCCAGTCAACAAGAGCTGGAAACCCGGTGGACGCTCATCGTTCCGAGCCGCCGGGGCTACCCGCCCAGTCCTCCCGCGTCGTTGCAGGACTTCCTCGCCGACGCCGACGACTTGGTGGAACTCATCGCGCAGGAGCCTGGCGGCGTGCACCTGGTCGGCTTCTCGTACGGCGGCTTGGGGGCGTGTATCGCGGCCGAGCGGATGCCGGAACGGGTTCGGTCGCTGACTTTGATCGAGGTACCGCTGTGGGTCGCGGCCGAAGACGACGAAGTCGTGATGGAGCTGGCCGGCCTGGCCGACCGGTTCGCCGCGAGCGCGGACGACGCGCAGGCCGAGAGCGAGTTCTTCGCCCTTGCCGGCGTGGACCGCGACATGCTTGCCGGCGAGGATGACGGCGTTCGCCACGCGATGGGGCTGTGGCGTGAACTTCGTTCGCCGCGGGAGGCACAGCCGCGATTCGAGGTGATCACAGAGGCAGGCACGCCGACGCTGGTTTTCTCGGGAGATCACAACCCCGCACTCGAGCGGCTGTGTGATGCCCTCGCCGCCCGGCTCGACGCGCAGCGGGCCTGCCTGCCCGGAGCGGGGCATGCCGTCCAACATGCCCCGGGATTCAACGCGATGCTGGAGACTTTTCTGACAACCGCGGAGCGGAGCCGCGGCGAAGCCAGGAGCGACTGATGAGCGATGACGCGACGATTCGCGGGCACGAACAGGTTCTGCAGTGCACGTTCGACCTGTTTCGCAGCGTTGCCCCACCCGGGGTCGCCCTCGAGCTGCCCCCACCGTCGGTGAAGGCCTTCGACATCCGGTTCGAGGAATACGTTCCCGCCCGATCGTTGACCGCGACGGTGGAGGTGTCCGCGCAGCACGCGAATGCCGTGGGCCTGCTGCAGGGCGGATTCCTGTCCGCGATGTTCGACAACCTCATCGGGCCGCTCAGCTACCTCACAGCGCGTGGTCCGACGACGACGTTGGAGCTGACGACCCATTTCCTGCGCTCGGTGTTTCCCGGACAACGGCTGACGCTGACCGCCGAGGTGCGCAAGGCTGGGCGAACGGCCATTTATATCGCTGCGGAAGCACACAACGCGGAAAACAAACTGGTGGCGACGGCAATGTCCACGGTGCAAGTCATAGCGATGCCAACTCCGTAGCCGGTGGCTCACCGCCGAAGAAACGTACTGGATTTCACCATGGCGAGGCTTTCGCATGCCCACATTACTTGAGGTCACGACTCATTTCTTTCTGCAAGTCGCGGTCATTCTCATCACCTGCCGCCTGCTCTGGCCGCTTTTCCGGCGGCTCGGTCAGGTCCAAGTGGTCGCGATCATGGCCGCCGGCTTCGTACTGGGGCCGACGGTCCTCGGCTGGGCCTGGCCAGCGGCACAGGAATGGCTCTTTCCCGCCACATTGGACGTGGGCGGCGGCGCGACGACAACCCACCCGAACCTGACGGCGATCTATGTCGTCGGCCAACTCGGCCTCGTGCTGTACATGTTCCTGGTAGGTGCCTCGTTCAAACTCGAGATTCTCCGGTCGCACCTGGGAAAGGCCGGTGCCACCTCGGCCGCCGGCATCGTCGTTCCCTTGCTGCTCGGCGGCGTGGTCGGCGTGTGGCTGGTGGACCAGGGCGGCTACTTCACGAGCAAAGTCAGCAGCTGGCAAGGCGGGTTGTTCCTCGCGGCGGCGGTCGCCATCACCGCGTTCCCGATGCTGGCCTGGATCATCTACGCCTCAGGCCTGTTGAACACCAGGCTCGGCACAATGTCGCTGTCGTGTGCGGCTGTCGACGACGCCTGCGCCTGGGTGCTGCTGGCAACGGTCGTCGCCACGACAAAGGGGAGCATGTCCGGTGCGCTCCTCGCGATAGGTGGGGGACTGGCCTATTTGCTCTTCATGACCGTTGTCGCGCGCCGATTCTTGAAGCGACTGGACACCTGGACGCCAGGAAACGGCGATCGTGAACGCAGCGGTGGTCTGGCGGTCGTTCCGCTCACGATAGTTCTGCTCGTTGTGCTGCTGGCGAGTTGGTTCACCGACTACGTGGGCATCTACTCGGTCTTCGGGGCATTCGTGGCGGGGACGGTGATGCCGCGTGGGAAATTCCTCGACGCTATCCGTGAACGTTTCGAACCGTTGGTCGCCTACCTCCTGCTGCCGGCTTTCTTCATCTACTCGGGGCTCAACACCGAGCTCAACCTGATATTCGATCCACAGGTGCTGCTGGTAGCGGTCGTCGTGCTGATCGTGTCGTTCGCAGGCAAATTCGGTGCCATCGGCCTGGTTGCCCGGTGGCAGGGCATGAGCTGGCGTGAAGCAGGCGCGATGGGTGCGCTCGCCAACGCCCGCGGATTGATGGAGCTGATTCTGCTCAATATCGGCCTTTCCGCGGGCCTGATCACAGGCCAGCTCTACACGATCCTCGCCTTGATGACGATCGTCACGACCTTCCTGGCCACCCCGGTCATGCGGCTGTTCGAACGAAACGGATGGAAGAAGGGCATTGTCTTCGGGCCATCCGGCGAAGATCACAACGGTGTGGGGACCGGCACAGTGCAGAAGGACGCCACGGCACGAGAGGCCCCGCGTTAGAGGTTGAAAGGCTTTTGCGAGCGTCGCCGTGCGGATGATGGGATGGCGCGGTGCTCAACCACGATGAGGCGTTGGCCGTCCGGCCGTTGACACTGGCTTGGGTGAGCCAGCACCTGGAGGTCGGCGAACGGATCATCAGATCTGAGGCACTGCACGGCGGCATCACTGCCCAGATGCGGCGGCTGGCCATCGGCACGCGCGACGGAGGCACCCGTGACCTGGTGCTGCGAACCTTTGTCAACACGGAGCACGCCGAGGACTGGCTGAACAGGGAGGCCGGTGCCCTGACCCAGCTCGCGGGGAGCGGCGTGCCAGCTCCTGGACTGGTCGCGGTTGATCCGACCGCCGCGCATTGCGAATATCCGTCGCTGCTGATGACACATCTGGCGGGCCGGACGGTCCTCGACGACGAGGGACTGGAGACGCGTGTTCCCCTGCTGGCTCGTCAACTCGTGGCGATCCACGCGTTGCGGCCCGCCGAGCGACCCCGGGACTATGTGGCGTGGACGACCGCTGACAGCGTCGTGACTCCGAAGGGCGCCGACGCGGCGGCGTGGGCCGCAGCGATCGACGTGATCCGCAAGCCCGCGCCGCCCTATGAAGGACGATTCCTGCACCGGGACTTCCAACCCGGCAACGTGCTGTTCGACGTGCTGTCCCCAGCGCGGATCACTGGGGTCGTCGATTGGGCCCAGACCTCGTGGGGCCCGGCGGATCTCGATGTGGCGCATTGCGCCACCAATCTCGCGCTGTTGCACGGCCCGGTGTGGGGTCTCCGGTTCGTTGAGGCGTATGAGGATGCTGGCGGGGTGCTGGCCGCGGCCGCGAGCGAGCGGCTGTACTGGCTGGTGCGGGACGGGCTGGCGTGCTCTGAAGAAGTGGGGTTGGTTGCGCAGCCATGGCGGGACGCAGGCAAGACAGACCTGACGACGCGAGCCGTGGAGCAGCGGCTGGACGCCTACGTCACCGCCCTGATGGACACGCTGGGCTGAGCAGGTCATCGCCTGCGGCCTTTCAGGACGCGCAGGACTCGAAGGGCTGCCGCGCGGCGCGATGGCGATCGCGCCCACACGGCGGTCAGGGTCACGACGGCCAGCGGGCCGAGGCTCAACACGGCGATCAAGGAGGAACTTCTGACGCTTCAACGACTCTGCATCGATGCCCATGTATCTTTTTGGGACGCCCAGGCCTTGGGCGATCCGCACGAGTACGTCATAGGCCATGACCTGGCGACCTTTGAGGATCTCCGACACCTCGGACTGCGACTGGCCGGTCTGCGCGGCGATCTGCCGCTGCGAGATGCCGTGCTTTCGCAGCAGCCGGTAGACCTGACTCATCTCTCTCGCGGCGATCACCTTGCCGTCAGGGCCGCCGTGCCACTGAACACGCAGGGCGTCGCCGTCCACGACACTGTCGATCCTGGTCGCACCGCGAAGCAACGCGATCCGCCTGAGGACGCCGCTCACAGGTCGACAGGCTGTGCGGCCAGGTCATGGACCACTTCGCCGTCCACCACCACGGGAAACGTCTCGGCGAGAAAGTTCACCACCGCGTCGTTGGCGATCTCCAGCCGCAGCGAATCCACACCCGGGCCAACCCAGGGAATTCACGGGACTCGCTCGGGCGAGCTTTGGAGGCACTCACTCCAACCGGGTCAGGAGGAGCCTCAATGGCAGCCGTACTGCCGGACAGCAACCTACAACGGCCACTGCCCACTCCGGTACGGCATTCACCCGATGGATGGATCGTGGGGCAGCAAGCCCGGTTCAGTCAGCGCCGGGAGCAAGAGATCATGTCCCGTCCACTGTGGAGTCAGGCGCCGGGTCGGACTGCCGGATCCGGTATACGCGGCGGCGGTCGCCTTCCGTGAAGCCCGTCAGATCGGGGAGGTACGCGACCATCCTGCCGCTCGGCCGGGTCCACACCCACCCGTGGTCCTCGGCCGGCGGCTCCGACTCGTCCACTTTGAGCATCTTGCCGCGCAGCGCGCGGATGCCGCCCCACGCGATGTACAGCGGCAGCGCTGCGAACAGGACGAAGACCGAGAATGCGGCGTAGGCCACAACCGCGTCCTCGTCGTTGATCATCAGGTCGTGCGGAAACGCGATCACCAGGAGGGATTCCAGTCCGGCCGTGATCGCGGCGCAGATCCACAGCTGGTAGTTGCGCAGCTGACGCCGCGCCAGCACCGAGCGCTTCAGCAGGCCGACCCGGTAGTCCTCTTCGCATTCGTCGCATCTGAGGGTGACGGCCGATGCGAACACCGGGTCGTCGGGTGCGGGCGCCAGCGGCTCGGTGGGAGAGACCCGGCGCTCTGGCAACGCGCGCCTGGCGCTCGGGTCCCGTGGATTTGGCTGGCTCACCCGCAAGTGGACAAGTTCGGCTTTGCCTCTGCCCATGCAGTGCAGTAGATCCTTTGGCACCGCGTGGAACAAGCGGCCAAACCGGCTAAACAGGCGCCTCTGCAAGCGATACGCTGTTTCCGTCCGGGTCGAGGACTACGACGTGACGCACTCCGTTACCGTAGGTTTCCACTGGCTCATGGGCGATGCCGTGCGCGGCAAGCCGGGCCAGGATGTCGTCAAGGTCGGTCACGCCGAGCGTGATCATGGCTCCGCCCACCCGTTCGGCACTCCGGTCGTCGACGACGACCCACGCGTTCTCGCCGACCTGCCACAGGTACTCCTCACCGATGACCTCGTCGGCCGGGCGCCCGAAGAACGCCTCGAACCACTCCAGCGCCTTGGCCCGGTCGCTCACCTGGATCACGCTGTACAAGTCCACTCGGACCACTCCTCTCCAGTCGTTGCGCCAGGGTGGACCATCCCCGTGCCCGAAAGTCATCGGCAGTGCACGTCAACGCTTGGAATAGCCGGCGTGCTGCTCGGCTCCGGCGACCACCGCGCCCATGTTGCGCAGACTCTGCGAACCGCTGTCCAGATAGTCGCTGTGGCCGCGGATGTCGCCGCTGTCCAGGTGTTTCATGTCCTTCATCGACGCCGGGTCCGGGCCGAACGCCTGGGTGTCGGCGATCCAGTCACCGTCCGCTTCGACCAGGAAGGCGTCGGGCACCCGCAAATCCCGGACGTCATGGGTGCCGATCCCCGGTGAGCCGAAGAAGATCACGTCGTCGACGCCGGTGCCACGCTGTACGGCGTAGCTGGTCGTGAGTGAGCCGTACGAGTGGCCCATCGCGGTGACGTGCGCATCCGTCTCCCGTGACGTGTCGAGGCCGTTGAGGAACTCCGCGAGGTCCTTGCCGCTCTTCCGCGCGGAGTCCGGGCTCAACGCACTTTGGTCACCGAGAATGTCCTGCGCGGCCTGCAATGGGTCCTTCAACGGGTTGGCTTGCTGTGGTGCTTCGTATCCGAGCCAGGTGACCGTCGCGACCTCCTCGCCGGTGAACCTGCGTGCCTTCGCTTGCAGCGCGTCCATCTGCTTGCTGTACTTCACGAGTTCACCGTCCACAGTGGTGTTCACGCCGCCGGTGAACACCCCGATGTGCTTGGCGTTGTCGATGTCGCCGTCCGCCACCGCGGCTTTGACCATGTCGCCGGACGTGTCGACCATGAGCAGTTTCCGGTCGTCGGCGGCGATTGCCCCGCGGATCGCGTCGATCGAGTCCAGCTTGTCGCGCAGTTCGTCCAGTTCGGCGACTCCACCGAACATGGGGCCGTTGAACGGGTTGTTGTCCGTGAGATCACGCCGCAGCTTGTCGTAGCGTTCGCGCAAGGTGTCCTCGAGCTCGCCGAGCCGGGCACGGTTGGCCTTGTCCCGGTACTCCGCGGGAATGCCGTCCCGGTTGCCGATCCACTCAGGATGCTTTCTGAGCACCTGCTTGCGTTCGTCCTCGGTGAGACCGGCCCACCAGCCTGCGTTCGCGGCCGGGCTGCCGTTCTTCGGTGGCTTCAGGATGTCCACGCCGCCCTGACCCTCGCCCACGGCAGCGGCTTGCGTCAGGCTGTCGGCGTCACGATTGTCGACCCGGTCGCGGTCGGCTTCGCGCATGGTCTTCGCGAGCCGGTCGTCCACCTGTCCGGCGCGCCGGAGTGTCTCCTTCACCCGTGCCTTGAGCTCGGCCTTCATCCGTTCCCGGTCAGGGCTGGCCGGCATGGTCCCGAGATCGGCCACGCTGCCGTCGTCGCCGATCCGGTAGCCGCTGTCCGCGGCGAGCCAGTCGGTCGTGGCGATACCGGTGTGGATGCCTTCCACTGCTTCGGCCGCGTCACCGACCGTGCGTTTCACTGCCGCCACGCCCGCGACGATGCGTTCCATCCGGTCGACCAGCTTGCGGTGCGCTTTGCCCGCACTGCTGGCGGCTTTGCCGGTCCAGTCCGCGGGGTTGGCGGCCGCCGAGAGGTCGTCGTTGAGCTGGATCAGGGTCTCGATCTGCCGGGTCAACTGCTGGAAAACCGCTTCGAGTTCGCCGTGCCGCCACTGGCGCACGGCGCCGTACGTCAGGCCCATGCCGGACCTCCAGCAGCCATGATCTTGTTCTTCGCCTGCTGTTCCTGGTTGTCGTACTCCTGCGCCGCGGTGTCCAGCTTGCCGCCGTGTCCCTGGGCGTCGCGCGCCCACGACCTCAGGTCGCGCAGCCACTCGTCAGCCAGTTCGTGCGCTGCCGCGGCCGACTTGCCGCCGGGCAACGCGCCAGGGATCAGCCCGGCGGTGGCGGCCAGGTCGACGGATTCGGCTTCCTCGCCGGAGTACCTGATCTTCTTCGCCGCCTCACGCAGCGCTTCGGTCGAAACGGTGTAGCTCATGCGAAGTGAGATGAGCCGGCACCGGGATCGGTTAGTAACGGATCGATAACGTCAGGCGGGGGTCGGGAGCCACTCCTGGTTGGTGCCCTCGGCACAGCCGTAGCCGAACGGTGCGGCGCCGTTGAAGTACTCGGCGCGCGGCACGTCCACGCACATCCCGAGCTTGCTCTTCAGCTGCCGCGTGTCAGTCCAGTTCCACAACTGTTTGGCACTTGAGGGTGCGCAATCGGCGACCCGCAACCGATCACCCACGCCACCGCCGTCGATCGACAGACAGCGCTTCATGTGGGTGTTGTAGATCATGTACGCGTCGCCGACCTGCCAGAACTGCCAGCGCTGGCTGTAGGCGTACGTGTCGTTGGCGGGTTTTCGCTCCCACATGACCACTTCGTGGTTGTGGGTGTAGAAGTCGAGTGCGTAGGCGGTGTTTCCCCGTGAGAAGAGGAAACAGTCGACTTTGTCGCCACCGCCGCATTTGGTGAGCGTGCCGGGCAGAGGCTTGTCGGGCCCGGCAGGAGGTGGTGTCACAGCGGGCGGCGCCTGCGGCCCAGACGACTTCTGCTTGACGGATTGCGCGGACGGCGGAGGCGCAGGCGTGCTGGCGGACGAGGGAACCGTCGAAACCACCTGCTGCATAACGGTTTGCGTGGCCGTTGGCGCGACGGTGCCGTCCTGTGCGGTCCGCGTGGTCGGCCGATCTGACCACACAGTGGTGAACAGCAGCGCTGCCGTCAGCGCGATCACGCCGGCTGCGGCGGCCGCCGCGATGCCGAGTTTCTTGCGGGACTTGGCAGGCGGCGGTGCCTCGGGCGCGATCACCGCAACGGGCGGCAGAACGTGCTGGTCGGTCAGCACCTCGCCGGTCACGGCCGCGGGCGGGATGTCGGTGATGGCCGACTCGAGTTCGTGGTCGGCGTGCTCACTCAGCCGCTCCAGCTCGGCCGCGAATTCCCCGGCGGTCTGCCAGCGTTGGTCCGGGTCCTGGTGCATCGCCCGCAGTACGGCCTCGTCCGTGCCGGCCGGTAGTCCTGGCCGGAACGTGGACGGCGGGTCCGAGCTGGGCGGCTGTCCGGTGAGGGCGAAATACACCGTCGCGCCGATCCCGAAGACGTCCGCGCGAGCGTCCAGCCCGCTGCTGCTGCCGGACTGCTCCGGTGCCATGTAGCCAGGCGTGCCGACCGCCATGGTGAACCGCGAGCCGCGGTCGATGTCCCTGGCCAGGCCGAGATCGGCGATCAGCAGCCGGGCCGAGCCGTCGCTGGCGGAGCGGAAAAGCACATTGGACGGCTTGACATCGCGGTGAATCACGCCGGCGTCATGCAGATCCTGAATCGCGTGCGCGATTTCCGCGCCGTACCGCAACGCTTGACCGACGGAAATGCGGCGGTCCCGTAGTTCGTCGGCGAGGCTGCCGCGATCGGCATAAGTCATCACGAAATACGGGCGCCCGTCCGGCAATTCGTCGATGTCGTACACATCGACCACGCGCTGCGACTCGGTCCGCCGTAGAACACGGGCTTCCTTGATGAACCGCTCGCGCAAGTCCAGCCGTTGCGACCAGTTGTCGGCGAGGACCTTGATCGCCACATGATCGTCGAGACGATCGTCGTGTGCCAGCCACACCACGGCGAATCCACCGGCGCCGAGGAACCGCTTGATCGCATACCGGCCAATGAATTCGGGTGCGGGCATGGCACCATGATGGCGTATCCGCGAACGAGGTGTGGAGGCGCATGGTGATAGCCCCGGCCGATGAGCAGGCCGACCTCGAAGAGCTGGCAAAACGTTGTGCCGCAGGCGACTGCGGCGCGCTGGATGTGTTGCTGCGGCGAATTCGCCCGGAAGTTCTGCGCCGATGCGGTGCGGCGCTGTCCTACCGATCGGACGCCGAAGAAGCATGCCAGGACGTGTTGCTGCAGGTGGCCAGGAATATCGGCGATTTCGAGGGCAGATCGAAGTTTCGGACCTGGTTGTACGTGATCATCGGCAACGCGACGAGGCAGACTTATCGTTCACTGAAACAGCGCGCCGCCGAGCGCGCGGTGGAAATATTGCCGACGCAACGACCTGATCCGCGGACCACGAGTGTGATCGCGGGCGCGAGAATCGATCTTCTCGAGGCGATCGACCGGCTCGAGCAACGCGCACCCGATCTCGTCGCGCCCTTTGTCCTTCGTGACTTGTCCGATCTGGAATACGCCGAGATCTGCCGTCAGCTGAATCTGCCGTTGTCCACCGTGAAGTTCCGCATCCATGAAGCACGCAAGTTCGTCCAGCGGTATCTGTCCGCCGATTCATGAGTCCGCAATGGACCCGGGTGATTCCGCCAGCAGCGTAATCGCTGCCCCGAGGCGCCGGGCCGGTGCCAGGATGGCGATATGGCGGACATTCTTGCTTTCCACCAGAAGCGCCCCGATCGCCAGCCGGAGCCGCTCTGGCGTGAGCTGCTGGGGCGGAGCCTGCGAACGGCAAGGGAGGAGCAGGGCGGCCGGCTGGTCGACATCGCCGAGCGGGCCGGTATCTCGCCGCAGTACCTGTCGGAGATCGAACGCGGCCGCAAGGAGCCGTCCAGCGAGATGATCGCCGCGGTCACCGGTGCGTTGGGGGTCGAGCTGGCCGACCTGCTCATCGGCATCGCGGGCACTGTCCGGCGGCGCGAGGGCGCGCGCCGTCCAGCGGGACCCGTGCTCATGGCCGCCTGACACTCACAGCCGGTGGTTCAGGACGTGGTCCGCGAGCCCGTATTCGACGGCACCCGCCGCGTCGAACACCCGGTCCCGGTCGGTGTCGTGCCGCAGATCCGCCACATCACGCCCGGTGTGTGCTGACAGGATCTCCTCCAGTTGGGTACGCACCCGCACGACCTCGTCGGCCTGCAGGATGAGGTCCGGGATGGCGCCACGGCCCTGCGCCGCGGGCTGGTGCAGCACCACACGGGTGTGAGGCAACACGTAGCGATGCCCAGCCTCTCCCGCAGCCAGCAATATGGCACCTGCGGCGACCGCTTGGCCGACGCACGTCGTCGCCACCGGCGCCTTGACGAAGCGCATGGTGTCGTACAGCGCGAGCATCGCGGACGGGTCGCCGCCCTCGGAATTGATGTACAGGTTGATCTCCCGTTCCGAGTTGTCCGCGTCCAGGAACAGCAGCTGGGCGATCAACGTGTTCGCCACGCCGGAGTCGATCGCGGTGCCGAGGTAGACGATCCGCTCCGACAGCAGGTGCGAGTAGATGTCCATGATCCGCTCGCCGTTCACACTGCGCGTGATGACGTTGGGAATGGTGTACGTGCTCATGCGCGGAGCCCCATTTCGTGCGTGCGGACGGGCATGACCTGGTCGAGCCCCTCGACGATGTGGTCGATGAAGCCGTACTCGCGGGCTTGGCCGGTGGTGAACCAGCGGTCGTGCAGCGAGTCGGTGAAGACCCGTTCGATCGGCTGGCCGGTGTCCTGCGCGATCAGCCCGAGCACCGTGTCCCGTGTGTGCCGCAGATCGTCCGCCTGCACCTCGACTTCGACCGCGGATCCGCTGATCCCCGCCGATCCCTGGTGCATCAGGATGCGGGCGTGCGGCAGGGCGAAGCGTTTGCCCGCAGTGCCCGCGGACAGCAGGAACTGCCCCGCGCTGCACGCCAGCCCCAGCGCGAGCGTGGCGACGTCGCACGGCACGAGCCGCATCACGTCGCGGATGGCCAGCATCGCGGGGACGGAGCCGCCCGGCGAGTGGATCCACAACGCGATGTCCTTCTTGGGATCCTCGCTCGCCAGCGACAACAGCTGGGTGGCGAGCACTGTGCCGTTGTCGTCGTCGAGCGGGCCGTCGAGGACCAGCACCCGCTGGCTGAAGAACCGTTCGCGGAGCCGATGGTCGAACAGCGGCGGCTTTTCGTAGTTCGTCATGCCGACGACGATGCCGCCGCCCCAGTGCCGTTCGCAGGTTTCTCTGCTGTCAGCAGATCCGCCCTCAGTGGACCAGCGGCTTCGAGCGTGGCTGGTTGAAGATGTGCAGCAGGCAGCCGGAATCGTTGGTGTGCAACCGCAAGCGGTAGTCGCCGTGTCCCGCGGGCAGCGGCGGCAGGGGCAGTTTGCGGCCAGCCACTTCCCGCAGTTCGACGTGACCGGTGTGGAAGTGGCAGCTCACTTCCGCGATCCGGTCGTACGAGCGGTCGGGCCGTGGGTCGGCGGGAGAGATGATGACGGTCAACGGGAGTTCGCCTTCGGCAGTCCAGAACACCGCCGCCCCGGCAACGGCCTCGATCAGCTCCGCGGACTCGGCGTGCGGCGGGACGGGCAGGATCGCGTTGAGCGGTCCGTTCCGGTCGAGCAGGAAGAACTGCCCTGCCTTGATTCGCAGCACGAAGTCAAGGCGTTCGGTCGTCGCGGTGGTCCGCCGGTCTGGCGCGAAGTCCGTCGGAACGCCTTCGGGAAAGCCTTGCGTGGCGAGGAACTCAGCGAACTCGGCGTCGGTCACCTGCTCAGTGCGTTCGGCGATACCGGGGATGTCTCCTGGCTCGGGCGGCTCATGCATGCGGGTAACGGCCAGATAAGGGCCACTTGATTCCTGCCAGCGACTGACCATGATCGTTCCGCACGCCCGGCAGGGGACCCGGTTGACGTTGATGGTCCGGCCGGCCGAGTCGATCTCAGTCTCAGTCGGCTTCAGGACGTCATCGGGGAAGTCATGATCGTAGCCGCAGGCTCGCACGATCATGTCCGCCGCCACGTCGTCCCGGCTTGGGACGGGCCGCATCATCGTTCGCCTCTGGGGATCGACAACAACTCGTGACCCCGTTCGCGGGTCAGTGCCTGCGCCAGGTCTGGGTTGGTGAGCAGGATGATCGGGGCGAGGTGGTCGACGGTCCGGGGCCGCCAGTGCGCCATCGCCGCACGCACGGCATGCCACAGTGCGTCCGGATCAGCGGCGTGTTCCTGCAGGGCCTGCCTGATCAGTGTGTCGAATTCGGGGTTTCCGAAGCTGGTGCCGGAATTTCTCAGCCGGGCCTGGCCTTCGGCGATGGCGAGCTGGATGTCCGGCTGCTCACCGATCAGCGCCGACTGCAGGATCGAATTGCGGTAGCCCGGCGTCTTGGCGTGCTGGTTGAGCAACCACGGCATGAGCTCTTCGGTGAACAGCGGGTCGGTCAGCCAGCCGTCGGGCATGAAACCCGGGTGCAGCAACCGACTCAGCAACATCCCGGCCTGATAGTCGTTGCCCAGCAGGAGTTCGAGCTGGACACGCAGGACCGTGGCGCGAATCCGGCCGAACTCCTCGGCCTTCTCCAGTACCGCCGACGCGCCGTCGGCATCACCGGCGAGGGCGTCGAGTCGTGCCTGTTCGACCTTGACGTCCCACGAATCGCGAGTTTCCCCTGCAGGCTTGCGCATCTGGTGGAACTCGGCGTACAGGTCCTCCATCAGCGCGGTGAACGACGGGAACCTCGTCGGCGGTGCGGCTCGCCATGAGAACAGGCTATACGCCGCCCATTCCCCGTTCTCGTCGACATCACCGGGGTCGAGGAACAGGATCCCGGCATCGGCCTGCAGCGAGATCAGCAGACCCCGGCTGAACTTGTTGTCACTTGGCGAGTCTTCGTCGGCTGACTCATCCCCGAGATCCTCGTCGAAATCGTCGTCGAGGTCGTCGTCGGCGTCCTCCCACGACTCTTCCCAGAACGGTTCGATGTCACGCAACCACCCGAGGTTCGAGGTGTCCCGCATCCGCCAGACGAACATCCCGGCGTTGCGCCACCCGTCCGTCGTCAGCAGGAATTCCCGGTACGACGGCGGCAAGGTGTATCCAAGCCGCGCCTCGGCCGCGGCGACCGCCTCCTCGCTCGCCGGTGCGAACCCGAGCCATCGATCCCGCTGCACCTCCGGGTCCAGCTCAGCGGGTTCGGCGCTGCGTACCCACTCGTCGCTCCACCGGGCTAACCACTCTCGCCAATTCGCGCGCCCATTCACGGCGGCCATTATGGCGAAGACACCAAACGACGTTTGGCGTCGAACGTGCCGGGCACAGATGTGGTATGCGACTACAGAGCGGCTTCGCGGACCAGTCACTGCAGGTCATGGTCGAGGGATATGGCTGGATGCCGAACCTTCGCAGGCGCACCGCTCGTGACGTGGTGCGAACCCGTGTGATGGGGCAGCGCGCGGTGGGGTTGTGCGGGCCGCAAGCCGCGCAGTTCTTCTACGACGAGAAACACGTCCAGCGGCACGGCGCCATTCCCAGCCCGGTGCTGAGCACGCTCTTCGGGCATGGCGCGGTGCACACGCTCGACGGTGACGCGCATCGGTCTCGTAAGAGCTTTTTCCTGTCTGTGGTGACGCCGGAGTCGATCGCGTCGTTGGTCCAGTGCGTCGCCGCGGCTTGGGAGGACACGGTCATCGGGTGGCCGCCTGGGCGTGAGGTTGTCCTGTTCGACGAGGCGAGCCGCGCGTTGACTGCCGGTGTACGCCGTTGGGCCGGTCTCCCGGTGGAGACCCATGAGGTCAAAGACCTGGCGGCGGATCTGGTCGCGATGGTCGACGGGTTTGCGACCGCCGGCCCTCGGCATTGGCGTGCACGGTGGGCCCGCAACCGTCGTGAAGCCTGGCTCGCGTCGCTGATCCTGGACGTTCGCGACGGCAAGGCCGATGCACCAGCGGGATCCGCGCTCGACATCGTGGCACGCAGCCGGGAGCTGGACCTCAGGACGGCCGCTGTGGAGCTGCTCAACGTCATCCGGCCGACTGTCGCGGTCTGCTGGTTCGTCGCCTACGCCGGGCATGCGCTGCACATGTGCCCGCAGTATCGGCAACCACTTCAGGCCGACGGCGAGTTCGCGGTCGCGTTCGCCCATGAGCTGCGGCGGTTCTATCCGTTCGCGCCGTTCATCGGCGGTCGTGCCGTGCAGGACCTGACGTACGAAGGCGAAGACATCCCGGCCGGGTCGCTCGTGCTGCTCGACCTCTACGGGCAGAACCATGACAGTCGCCTGTGGACTGACCCGTACCGGTTCGACCCACGGCGGTTCCTGGACCACGAGATCGGCGAATGGGAACTGGTGCCGCAGGGCGCTGGCGATCCGCACACCGGGCACCGGTGCCCAGGCGAGCCGTTCACCGTCGCGATCCTCGCCGAACTCTGCACCCGCCTCGCGCACCTGGACTACGAGGTGCCCGACCAGGACATGACGATCTCGCTGAGCCGGATCCCGGCCCGGCCGCGCAGCGGTTTCGTGCTCGTCCCCACATCCCGGCACTGAGCACCGGGCACCGGGGTTTGATCGGCCGCCTGGGGGAATCCGATACGTGGCATTGCCGGACCAACAAGGAGGCCGATGCGATGAGCACCTTCGACAAGGCCAAGGACAAGGCCGAGCAACTCGGTGGCAAGGCCAAGGAGGGAATGGGCGAGGCCACCGACAACGAGGAACTGGAAGCGGAAGGCAAACGCGACCAGGTCACCGGTGAGGCCAAGGAAGCGGGCCACGACCTGCGGGACAAGGCCGCAGCGAAGATCCACGACGCCAAAGAGGCGTTGAAGGACGACGACCGGTGAGTGCTGAGGGCCGCCGGCAACCGCGGCGGCCCTCGCGCCGCCTAGTCAGGGCGCACGGCCCCATCCGAGCGAGATCTGCAGGACGATCAGCAGGAGCCACGTCACCAGCAGCGGAACGACCCAGATGACGGTCCGTCCGGACCCCAGCCAGCGGTTGCGCTTGAGGGCCCGGTAGACCAGCAGGCACACGCCCAGGATCACGGCGAGCACGATCGGATAGCCGTAGGTCCAGCGCAGCTCCGGCATGAAATCGAAGTTCATGCCGTACACGCCGACTGCCATCGTCGGCACCGCGATGATCGCCGCCCACGAGGTGATCTTGCGCATGTCGTTGTTCTGCTGCAGCGAGATCTTCGCCAGCGTCGCGTCCAGCAGGGTGTTCAGCAGTTCGTCCGCCCTGGACACCCGGTCGGCGACCATCGTGAGGTGGTCGTCGACGTCCCGGAAGTACGAGCGCACCTCCGGTGGCACCGTGGGCAGCTCGGTTTCGACCAGCCTGCGCAACGGGATCGCCAGCGGCGCGATCGCGCGTCGCAGCTCAAGCACTTCCCGCTTCAGCAGGTACATCTGCTCGGCACCGATCGGGCCGCCGGGCGCGAACACCACGGACTCGGTC
Source organism: Kibdelosporangium aridum (assembly GCF_900176515.1). Taxonomy (GTDB): domain Bacteria; phylum Actinomycetota; class Actinomycetes; order Mycobacteriales; family Pseudonocardiaceae; genus Kibdelosporangium; species Kibdelosporangium aridum. Next base: position 238,587 of record NZ_FWXV01000012.1, on the reverse strand, counting down.
TCCTCGATGTCCCGCTCGAACGAGTCGCTGACAGCCAGGTAGTTGTCGACGACCCGGTCGGCGATGGCGTGCAGCACCGCCGCGGGGCCGACCCGCAGTTGCTCCGGTCGCTCTTCCAGGTCACGCCGCACGTCACGCAGGTCCGAGTGGTCGCCGTGGCGCACCGTGACGATGAAGTCCTGGCCGAGGAAGGCCATGATCTCGCCCGTCTCGACGATCTCGTTCGCCGTGGTCGGTGATTCGTGCGCCATGTAATGCAAGGTCTTGAGCACCATGAACAGCATGCCGTCGTAGTGTTCGAGCTTCGGCCGTTGGTGTGCGTGCACCGCGTCCTCGACCGCCAGCTCGTGCAATCCGTACGTTTCGGCGACGCCCTGGATCTGCGCGGCGTCCGGTTCGTGCAGTCCTATCCAGACAAATCCCGAATCGTGCTTGTGCACTTCGGCCATCGCTTCGGCGTGCGACCACCGCCCGGGAAGCCGTTTGCCGTCCACGTACACGGCACAGTCCACAACAGACATCACGCTGAGCCAGGTTCGGCCATCTTCCTGTGCTGCGCGGCCAACGTGCTGTCGGGCAGCACGTTTCCGGCGACGGTCTGTGCCTTGTTCTTGGCCGAACCGGCCACCACGTGGTCCTTGCCTGCCATCAGTGCATTGTAGCCTTCCTCCGCGACCTCGGCCGCGCTGTCCTTCTTGGACTGGCCGAGCTTGGTGTCCTGCATCTGCGCCCGGTCGAAGAACTCCGTGTCGGTCGGACCGGGCATCAACGTCGTCACTGTGACACCAGTGTCGCGCAGTTCCTCGCGCACGGCCTGCCCAAAGGACTTGATGAACGCCTTCGACGCGTTGTACACGGACATGAAAGGCCCGGGCATGGTCGCGGCGATCGACGAGGTGAACAGCATCCGCCCGGCGCCGGCCTCGACCATCGGGGGCAGGAGCAGGTAGGCCAGGTGCACCGCGGAACGGACGTTGAGGTCGACGACACGCAAATGGTCTTCAAGGGCCGTCTCGCCGACAAACGCCCCATTGACGCCCACACCGGCATTGACAGCCGCGGCGGCGACCGGCCGCGCAGCCTCTGCGACGCGTACGAAGAACTCTTCCACGCCTTCGGGGCGTGCGAGGTCGGTGTGCACGGCGTCAACCTGCGCGCCCAGTTCCCGCAGACTCGCCGCCGCGGCGTCCAGTTCGTCGTCCTCGGCCACGATCACGAGGTCGAAGCCGTTGCGCGCGAACTGCTTGGCCAGTTCGAGCCCGATACCGCTGGACGCGCCGGTCACCACGGCAAGCGGTTTCTTCGTTGTCGATGTCATGCCTGGTGACTACCCGGATGTCGGCCGGCGAACCGTGCCGCCACCGCCGTGACCACAGTGGATTGTTGTGATGTCCGGCGGCGCTGACGCACGCCGCCGCCGGATCAGTTCCGCCTCAGCTCCGCGAGAACTCCTGGCTCACGGCGTTCGGGCCGTTGTACTCCCGGTCAGGTATTTTGCGCAGGTTGTCGAGCACGTCGCTGTCCGCGCCCTGCTGTTCGGCGTGCCTCACCAGGTCGTCCCGGCTCGCCGGGTAGTCGATCCCGCTGAGGTACTTCTGCATCTGGATGGGGTTGGGGTTGTCCGCCATGTTCACACCTCCTCTCCTCCGCAGCGAGGCCTACCCTTCCGCGCCGAGGAAAAACGCGTTTTCCGCCATCCTGGTTGGGTAGGCATGGTCACGTGGCTGATACAACGGTGGTGATCGCCACCCGCAACCGCGTGGACGAGCTGACTCGGACCATCACGCACCTGCAGCCGCTGCGCGTCCCGGTGATCGTTGTGGACAACGGTTCCTCCGACGACACAGTGCGTCGAATGCGGAAGGACTTCCCGTGGGTGCGCACGGTGTCGTTGGGGCGCAATGTTGGTGCGTCAGCGCGTAACCACGGTGTCCGCTTGGCACGCACGCGGTATGTGGCGTTCAGCGACGACGACTCCTGGTGGGCGCCGGACGCGTTGAGCACAGCCGAGGAACTGTTCGAACGGCATCCCCGGCTCGGTGTCATCGCAGCCAGGGTCGTGGTGCATCCAACTGGAACGGACGACCCGACGTGCGACGAGATGGCTTCTTCGGCACTGGGCCAGGCAGGCGATTTGCCCGGCCCGTCCGTACTGGGTTTCGTCTGCTGCGGCTCGGTTGTCCGACGCGAAGCGTTCCTGCAGGTAGGCGGCTTCAACCCGGTGCTGTTCTTCCCTGGGGAGGAGCGGTTGTTCTGCTGGGACATGGCGGCAGCCGGGTGGGAATGCTGTTACGTGGCCGACGCGGTGGCACATCACTGGCCTTCGGCGGTCCGCAGCCCGAGCACGGAACGCCGGCGAGCCGAGATGCGCAACGACCTGCTCACCACGTGGCTACGGCGTCGGCTTCGTGCTGCCTCCGCGCACGCCTGGTCGTTGGCCAAGCGAGGATTGCGTGATCCGGACGCGCGGGCCGCCTTGGGCGCTGCGGTGCTGCGTTTGCCCGCAGTCGTCAAGCAGCGCCGCAAGCTGCCCCCGTCGGTGGAACGTCAGGTGGAACTTCTTGGCTGAGGTCAGCGCCTAACGCCGGGTGGAAGGGGTAACCCCTCGACACCACGGAAGGGGTGACGCGATGACTATGCAGGTGAGTGTGGGGTGGGACAACGTCGAACTGCCGGGCGACCTGGTGATTCCCGCTGACGCCCGTGGGCTCGTCGTCTTCGCCCACGGATCGGGCAGTTCCCGGCACAGCCCACGCAACCAGGCCGTGGCCAGGGAGTTGCAGGACGCCAGGTTCGCCACCCTGTTGCTGGACTTGCTCACCGAGCAGGAGGAATTACGGGAGTTCCGGTTCGACATCCCGCTGCTGGCCGACCGGCTGGTGTCCGCGGTCGAGCTGGCCCGGATCCAGGTGCCTGGCCTGCCAGTCGGCCTGTTCGGCGCCAGCACCGGCGGAGCCGCGGCTTTGGTCGCGGCCGCACGCCGGGCCGCGTCGGTGCGGGCCGTGGTCTGCCGTGGTGGACGACCTGATCTCGCCGGTGACGACGCGCTGGGTCGCGTGCGGGCGCCGACTTTGCTGATCGTCGGCAGCCTCGACCAGGCCGTACTTGACCTCAACAAGCAGGCGACGCAGCGGATGACGGCCTTGACGCGGGTCGACGTCGTGGAAGGCGCGAGCCATTTGTTCGAAGAACCGGGGATGCTGCCCGAGGTGGCACGCCGGGCCGTCGAGTGGTTCGACAAGCACCTCGTGAGCTAGAGGAAGGTTCGTACCAGCAGGAACAGGTTCAGCGCCGAGACGACCACCGCCGCGGTCACGCCGAACGCCGTGACGAGACGCTTGTTCGCGTGCCTGCCCATCACGTCCCTGCGGCGGCCGAGCAGGACGAGCGGCACAAGAGCGAACGGGATGCCGAAGGACAACACGACCTGGCTGATCACCAAGGCCTGCGTGGGATCGGCACCCAGTGCGAGGATGGCCAGGGCGGGCGCCATGGTGGCGAGCCTGCGCAGACTCAGCGGGATACGGCGGCGCAGGAACCCTTCCATCACCACTTGCCCGGAGTACGTGCCGACACTGGACGCCGCCAACCCGGAAGCCAACAGGGCCAACGCGAACGCCAACGCCGCCCCGGGACCGAGCAGGTCGCCCAAGCCGCCGTGCATCTGCTCGAGAGACTCCGGCGGGGCAGAGGTCCCCGTGTGAAACGCGCCCGCCGCCACGACCAGCATGCTGACGTTGACCACACCAGCGATGGTGAGAGCGACGGCGATGTCGGCCTTGCTCGTTCGCAATGCACTGTCGCGATTGGACCCGTGATGCTGCTGGGTCAGCGCGGAGTGCAGGTAGATCACATGCGGCATCACGGTCGCACCCAGCATCCCGGTGGCCAGCAGCACGCTGTCAGTCCCGGCGAACCCAGGCACCAGCCCACCGACCGCCCCGGTCAACGGACCGAGTTGCAAGGTCTGATAAAGGAACCCGCCGAGCACGACGGCGAGCAGGCCGATGATCACCGCCTCAAACCGCCTACGCCGCAACGGTTGCAGCATGAGAATGCCCGCCGACACGATCGCGGTGATGACCGCCGCGGGCAACAGCGGTATGCCGAACAAGAGGTTGAGCGCCACTGCGGCGCCCACGAATTCGGCGAGATCGGTGGCCATCGCGACCAGTTCGGCCTGCACCCACAGCATCCCGGTGACCGGCCGGGAGTAGTGCTCACGGCACAGCTGCGGCAGGTTCCGGCCGGTGACGACGCCGAGTTTGGCGGACTGGTACTGGATGAACATGGCCAGCAGGCTCGCGCTGACGATGACCCACAGGAGCAGATAGCCGTGGGTCGCCCCACCGGACATGTTGGTGGCGAAGTTCCCGGGATCGACGTAGGCGACCGCGACGACGAACGCCGGACCCATCACCGTGGCCGCTGTCCGCAGCCTTGCGGTGACAGGGGTTCGTACTGAAGTGGCGACCATGCAGGCGTTCTCCTCGAGTGGCACCTTGGGTGGGCTCGTTGATCGCCTCTGAAGTGGCGATCGTGCAAGTGTTCTTCTCGGGTAGCGGAGGCAGGGCTCGCGGCAAAGTCTGAGCAGGGCGCGGCGCCTGGCGCTGTGCGGAAAGCCCATGCTGGCGGGCATCTCGGGTGAGCTTGTTGATCGCTTGGGGAGTGGCGATCATGCGACTGTTTCTCGAGCGGCGGGGTAGGGCTCGGCCAAGCCTGAGCAGGGCCCGCGGCGCCCGCCGTTTGCTGGAGGCTCTGCTGGTGGAGCACCTTGGGTGAGTTTGTGAAGTGGCGTCATTTCTCGATAGGCCGGGGCAGGGCTCGCGGCAGCGTCTGCCTTTGCCGTGAGCCCTGCCAGTGGGCACCTCAGGTGAGCTTCTTGATCGCTTTCTCGATCAGGCCGAGGTTTTCCGGGCTGGTCGCGTACAGCAGCGGGTCCGGTTTCGGAGCCGACGCCTTGTCACCCAACGGTTCCGGGTCCATCTTGTAGGAGAACTCGCGCATCCCGTCCGGTGCGGGCCCGCTGGCCCACCTGCCTTCGGGGCCCGCCGTGCCGTCGGAGTTGTGCCAGATCGTGCTCGCGTGTTCTTGGTACTCCTCGTCGAACAACGCACTCGGGGTCACGGGGCCCTCCAGGCCGTCCTCCTGGAGTTCTTCGATCGCCGCGAGCCACATGTTCTGGTGTGCGGTGTCTCTGGCGAGGTTGAACTTGAGCATGGCGCGCACGCCTGGGTCGTCGCTCATGTGATAGAGCCGCGCGGTCTGCAGCCTGCCTTGTGCCTCGGCGGCCACGTTCGCCCGGAAGTCGGCCATCAGATTGCCGCTGGCCACGATGTACCGGCCGTTCCACGGTACGCCGTTGCTGTCGGACAGCGTTGGCCCGCCGCCGCTGACGATCGCTTGTTGCGGGTCCATTCCGCCGATGATCGCGGCCAGTACCGGGTCTTTGTCCACCATCGCCGCCGTCGTCTGCGCCGGAGCGCCCTCCAGCAGCCGGGCGACCATGGTGGAGAGCATTTCCACGTGGCCGATCTCCTCGGTGGCCACGTCCATGATCAGGTCTTTGTACTTGCCTTCGATCCGGCAGTTCCACCCCTGGAACAGGTACTGCATGGTCACGGTCATCTCGCCCCACGCACCGCCGATGAGCTCCTGGAGCTTGCGGGCGTAGTGGGCGTCCGGGCGCTCGGGCTTCGCCTCGAACTGCAGCCTGCTGGTGTGCAGGAACATCTTGCCTCCCTTGGACTTTCGCAGAGCGCCGACGTTAGGAACACCGTGTGACCGCGACGCCTCACCGGTGCCACCAGCGCGTCACCGCCGCTGGTCAGGCGTCGAAAAAATTTGGCTGCTTCCCCGTGTTACAGCACGTTTCATGGGCATCCGACGGGTCTGGACGCCAACCCGAGCCGATGGACGAACGCCGATGACACACACCTCGCCACAGCCACGGATCCGCTTGCTCGGCGGCTTTCGTCTCGACTGTGACAGCCGCCCGGTGCACGTTGTGCCCGGTGTACGCAGGCTTCTGGCGCTGCTCGCGCTTCAGCAGACATCGATCGAACGCGCCGCCGCGGCCGCCACGCTGTGGCCGGACACGACAGCCCGGCGTGCTGCGGCGTGCTTGCGGTCGACCTTGTGGCGCCTGGTCAAATCATCCGAACCGCTGGTCGTGTCCAGTGAAGACGCGCTCGCTCTAGACGCGCGCGTGGAGGTCGACTTCCGCCGGGCGCGTGAACTGGCGGCCGTGGTCACGGCACCTGGCTGCCACCCGGACGAAACCGCGGTCACGTTGCTGCAAGCGGATTTGCTGCCAGGCTGGGACCACGATTGGGTGCACGCGGAACAGGACTGGTGGCGCCAGGCGCGGTTACGTGCCCTCGAGGCTCTCAGCCATCGGTTCCGGTCATCCGGCGACCGGCATCGGGCGTATCTGGCGGCCATGTCGGTCGTACGAACGGATCCGCTACGGGAAAGCGCGCACCGGACCCTGGTCGAGCTGCACATCGCCGACGGCAACCCGGCCGCTGCGGTGCGCCAGTACGCGAGCTATCGCACGCGTCTGCGCGACGAACTCGGCCTCAGCCCGTCACCGCAGATCCATGACTTGGTCAAGTCCCTGCTGGCCGGTGCCTAGTTGTTTCCTGCACACAGTGCCGGGTAGCCGGAGACATGCGATCCGCCTTCCCATTCGCCTGTCTGCTGCTCGGTCTGGGCGTCGGCGGTTTCATCGACGGGATCGTGCTGCACCAGCTGCTGGAGTGGCATCACATGCTCTCCGGCTGGTACCCGGCGGACATGCAGGCGAACATGGTCGCGGACGGCCTGTTCCACCTGCTGTGCCTGATCTTCGTGATGACGGGCATCGCGCTGCTGGTGCACGCCGCGCCGCAGGCCCCGGCCGACCGTGGCCGTCGTGCGTTCGGCTGGATGCTCGCCGGGTGGGGCTGGTTCAACCTTGTCGAAGGCACCGTGGACCACTTGGTGCTCGGTGTGCACCATGTCCGTGCTGGAGCGGGGCAACTCGCGTACGACTTGGCTTTCCTGGCCGTCGGAGCCGGGTTCGTCGCCATCGGCACCCTGCTTGGCCGCCACCGGGCGAAGGCGCCGGGATGACGGCCGACGGCGGTGGTTTCCGGATGCTGGCCGGCCTGCTCGAAGCAAGCCATCTGGCGCCCATGGAAACGCTGCCCGGATTGGTCGGAAAGCATTGCGCGGAAGCGGGATTCTCCGACGTGACCATCCTTGTTCCCGACCTGCGCCAGGAAAACCTGATCGCGCTGGGCCGGGATGAGGTGTCATCTGTGGACGCGGGCCTCGCCGGCCGGTCATACCGGCACGTCGAACTGATCACGTCCGATCGCGCGGCCGCGGGCTACCACTTCTGGGTCCCCTTGCTGGACGGGACCGAGCGAGTGGGCGTGCTCGGTGTGGCGTCACCGGTGCACGATGTGACCACAGTGGAGCGACTGCGTGCGCTGGCGTCGCTGATCGCCTTGATTGTGGTCAGCAAGAAGCCGCACAGCGACTCATTCGCCAGGCTTGTGCGGACCCGATCCATGTCGATGTCCGCGGAAATGGTGTGGCCGCTGATCCCGCCGCTGTCGTTCGCCACCGATGACCTCGTGATCAGCGGCCTGCTCGAACCCGCCTACGCGATCGGCGGTGACGCGTTGGACTACGCGGTTTCGGGCGACACGGTGCACCTGTCGATCTTCGACGCCATGGGACACGATCAGACGGCCGGCTTGACCGTCGCGCTCGCTGTCGGCACGTGCCGCAATTCCCGGCGGGAGAACGCAAGCCTGCCGCAGCTGAGCATCGCCATCGACGAGGCGATCGGCGCGCAGTTCGGCAAGCGCCAGTTCGCCACCGGCATCCTGGCCGAGCTCGACCACCGGACCGGGCGGCTCAGCTGGGTCAACCGCGGCCACCCGCCGCCGCTGCTGATCCGGCAGGGCCGGTGGCTGAAAGAGCTGTCCGGCAACACAAGCCCGCCCATGGGCTTCCGGTTCCCGGTCCAGCCCGTGCGCCGCGAGCAGCAGTTGGAACCGGGGGACCGGCTGCTGTTCTACACAGACGGGATCGTCGAGGCCCGTGACCACTCCGGGAAACAGTTCGGTTTGCACCGCTTCGCCGATTTCGTGGTCCGCCGCGAGGCCGACGGGCTGTCCGCGCCGGAGACCCTGCGCAGGCTCATGCACGAGATCCTGGCGTACCAGCGCGGCCGGTTGCAGGACGACGCGACCGTGCTGCTGGTGGAATGGCGCAGCCGCCGGGAGCGCCGGATGGTCGTGATGAGCTGAGGATTGTCCCGTGCACACCGTGGGTATTCACCAGAGGCCACAGTGGAGGTGTTGTGTGATGACAGGGCCAGACGAAGAACCACATGTCGACGACTTCGAAGACCCGGAAGAGTTCGCCGAAGCCGTGGGTGTCGACCCGACAGCCGAGCAGATCGACGAGTACCTCGCCGAGACGGAGAAGAATCGCGGTGACGACAGCTGACAGCGGGCTTGGACATGACCGCAGGACACCTGCGAACCCGCACCCCTGAAGGATTCCCCACAGACCATTGGCCTGGGTGACATGGAACTGGCCCAGGGCAAGGAGCTTCCGCCGTTGCTGGGCGACCACGCATTCCACAGTGAACTGGGCAACGAAGTCTGCCCGAGGTCGCCTTGTCCGCCGACGCCAGGCGATGTTTTAGTAAAACATGCGTACCGTCCTGGACGAGATCCGCGAGCTCATCGAGGTGCACGCCCGCCCGGACCTGGGCACTCCGATCCCCGGGCTGACACTGGCCAAAGTGGACTCGGTGGTGCCGGAGCACGCACTGACCGAGCCGTTGCTGGTGGTACTGGCCCAGGGCGGCAAACGCATCCTGCTGGGCGGCAACGTCCTGGAATACCGCGCCGGGCAGTGTCTGGTGGTCACCGCCAACCTGCCCATCACCGGTCACTTCGTCGATGTCAGCAGGCACGCGCCCGCGATGGGCTTGGGCCTGGTGCTGCGGCCGGAAGCCATCGCGCCGCTGCTGCTGAAGCTGCCCGCAGGACGCCTGGCCGGCAGCTCAGCCGATCTGCCCGCGATCGCGACCAGTGACGCGGGCACCGACCTGCTTGACGCCCTGGTCCGGCTGCTGAGGCTGCTCGACCGCCCGGTGGACGCGCCCGTGCTGGGCCCGCTGATCGAGCAGGAAATCCTGTGGCACCTGCTGACCGGGCCGCACGGCGAGATGGTCCGCCAGGCCGGGTTGGCCGACAGTGCCCTGTCCCAGGTCAACCGGGTGATCCAGTGGATCAGGGAGAACTACGCCGAGCCCATCCGCATCCCGGACCTCGCGCGACTGGCCGGGATGAGCGAGTCCGCGCTGCACAGGCATTTCCGCGCCGTCACCACGCTGAGCCCGTTGCAGTACCAGAAACGCATCCGGCTGCAGGAGGCGCGCTCGTTGCTGGTCGCCCGCGCCGGAGATGTCTCAGGCGTGGCGCACTTGGTCGGTTATGAGAGCACGTCGCAGTTCAGCCGCGAATACCGCCGCCAGTTCGGCGCCTCACCCAGCCAGGACGCCACCCGGCTACGTGCCGAGCCGTAGGGAGTCCCAATCGGGGTGTGCGTCGTACACGGAAGCAACCAGCCGCAGCACGTCCGGGTCACGCATGACCCTGGCCTCCGCGCGGAGGAACGCGACCTTGTCGGGAAACGGGACAGGGACGCGTTCCTCCGGCGTCTCCACCGGATCGGCCGCCACCAACAGGCCCTCGCCCTGGGTGGCGTACATGATCCGGATCCGGCCGTGCCGTTCGGCTTCGTCGAGGTACGGCAGCTCACCGGCGTTGAACCGGCGCTCGTCGTCGTCGAGCCGGGCGAGCACGAACGCACTGAGCTGATCCAGGTCGGGGTCATCCAAGTCGGCCATGCTCACGGGATATCCATTCCGCACCTCGCTCAAGCCTGGGGTGGCCTCGGCGCGGGCAAGGCGAAGCGACGGACCAGGTAGTTGAGTGCGGCGCCGATCAGCAGCCACACGAGCGCCGCGGCGCCGTAGTTGAACAGCACCGCCGCCTTGTCGGAGTCCGGCGCGAACAACCCGTCGAAGCCGAGCGACACCGCACCGGAGAAGCCGTCGATGAACGACGCGAAACCGTTGTCCGGGTTCGCTTCGGCGAGTACCAAAATGATCTGGAAGGCGAGCACGACCGCGAACAGCCCGCAGACGAACGTGATGGCCGCCCGGACCATCCGGACGGTGCGCACCCGCTGCGCTCTTCTGGCGTCCTCCGCTGCGGCCGGTGTCGCCTGACCACCTTCCTGGCCTGCGCTCTGGCCAGGTAACGGTCTGGTCCGCTGCGGATCAGGTTCCGGATATGTCATCACTCGATGGTCGCACCGCGTGGCCGCTTCCGCTTGACAGCCGACCCTGGTTGACGGCGTGACCTGCGGGGTATCCGGTCGGCGGAGTGATCATCGAGCGCCGGAGGGCCGTACCGTGGGCTTCATCGTCTTGCTGCTGGTGATCTGGCTGGCCTTGTCCGTACTCGGGTTCGCGATCAAGGGCCTGATCTGGCTGGCGATCATCGGCATCGTGCTGTTCCTGGCCACGGGCGCGTGGGGGTACTTGCGCCGAGGGGCACGTCGATAGGGCTGCATGGCTGCACTGGTCTATGCCGCCGCGGGCGCGGCAATGCTGGCAGCGGCGTTGCTGCCGAGGCTGCTGGGCAAGGCACCGGTCTCGATGCCGATGGTGTTCCTCGCGGTCGGGGCGGTGGCGTTCGCGCTGATCGACAGCCTGCCCGATCCGGACCCGATCAAACACGCCAGCGCCACGCAGCACCTGACCGAGCTGTGCGTGATCATCTCGCTGATGGGCGCCGGGCTGGCCCTCAACCGGCCGGTCGGCTGGCGGAGATGGGCCACGACCTGGCGATTGCTCGCGATCACGATGCCGCTGTCGATGCTCGCCGTCGGGCTGCTCGGCTGGGCGGTGCTCGGGCTGGGGGCCGCGGCCGCGGCCCTGCTCGGTGCCGCGCTCGCGCCCACCGACCCGGTGCTGGCCACCGAGGTCCAGGTCGCCGAGCCCGCCGACGACAAGGACCAGGACGACGACGAGACCAGGTTCGCGTTGACCTCCGAGGCCGGGCTGAACGACGGCCTGGCGTTTCCCTTCACCTACCTGGCGATCGCGCTGACCACGACGGCGCCGGGCTGGGTGCTGGAGTGGGTCGCCGTCGACGTGGCGTGGCGGCTGGGTGTCGGTGTGGTGTTCGGACTGGCGATCGGCTGGCTGCTCGGCAAGATGTTCTTCAGCGTCCGTTCCGAGAAGATCCGGCTGGCCGAACACGCTGAGGGGTTTGTCGCGCTGGCAGCGGTGTTCCTGACCTACGGCCTGACTGAACTGGTTGAGGGATATGGGTTCGTGGCGGTGTTCGTCTGCGCGTGCACTGTGCGTGCGGCCGAACGATCACACGGCTATCACCGGATTCTGCACCAGTACATCGAGCAGACCGAACGGATGCTCACCGTCCTGATCATCTTCCTGCTCGGTGGTTCGGTGGCGACCGGGTTGCTCGCGGGCGTGCGATGGCAGGAAGTTCTTGTTGCCGCGGCTGTTTTGCTCGTGGTACGGCCGTTGGCGGGGCTGGTCGGGTTGATCGGGGCTCGTACCGGTCCGAGAGAACGGATGGTGGTCGCGTTTTTCGGCGTCCGCGGGGTGGGTTCGCTGTTCTACCTGACGTACGCCGTGTCGTCCGGGCATTTCACTCAACCGGAAGCGTTGTGGCGGATCGTGGCGATGGTGGTGATCGGTTCGATCATCGTGCACGGCATCACCGCGTCGCCGTCGATGCACGTACTGGACAGGATCAGGGCCCGCGACGCCACATGAGTCCGCTATAGACGAAATCTCCGGACACGCCGCCGCGTGTCCGGAGATCTCTTGTCCTGACGAGGTTGTCAGTTCATCGGCACCAGAGTCCAGCGCTGCCATGGGTCACCGCGGTCGGCCCACTGCCTTACCGCCGTCGCGTTCCCATGATCCGGAGGGTTGTAGGCCTCGACCACCTTGGCCGAGTGCACGCTGCGAAGGGCGAGAGTGCCGTTCGCGGCGGTGGTGAACTCCCACTGCTGTGTGCTGCCGAAGTGGCAGTCGTACTGGACGATCGGGTTGAGGTTGTGCAGTTCACCCTGACGCAGGTCCAAGCACTTGCCCGAGTGGCGGTTCTTCAGCCCGTAGACGTTGTTGCCCATGCTGACCACGTCCCAGATCTGCTTGACGCCGGCGACGCAGTCCCAGAGTTCCATGGCCGCGAGGTTGTTCAACGCCTCCTGGCCGATCAGACCGGCGGTCTGGATGCAGCGTCCGGATTGGACTCCCTTGATCTCGACCGCCTTGTGGGTGACCGTCGTGGTCTGGTACGCGTTGGTGGTACCGCCATCGTTGCTGGCGTCGATCCGGCCGTTCTGGAACGTGTTACGGCTTCCCTTGGGCAGAGCGGTCTCGTCGGACGTCGGGTAGCCGAGGAACGACCGCTCCGCACCGAGTTCCCGGTACTTCGTCGCGATGGCACCGTAAACCAGACTTGCGTTGGTAGTGGGGTGCTGGTAGATCGCGGCGCCACCGAGGGAGAAGTTGACGACCTTGCCAACGCCGTCCGCGGTGGGCTGCGCGTCGGAGAGCGGGTAGCCCAGTTTGGCGAGCCCGACGTTGTGGTACTTCCGGTCGATCGAACCGGTGAGCGCGACGGTGCCGTTGCGCGGGGTGATGATGACCGACCCGCCGGAGAACATCTGCCAGCGAGCGCCTTCGGTGCCGAAGGGCGCCTCCGCGCCATAGGCAAGGCCGAGACCCTCCTCGAAGCCCAGCGCGGCGAACTTGCGGTGGATCTCGCCCTTGATCTCCTTGATGCCGGAGCTCGAGTGTTGGATGGTGCCTCCGGTGAACCGGCTGTAGACGACCCCTGGGGAGTACGTGATCTCGTCGGTGACCGGGTAGCCGTACGGGCCGATCTCCCCGCCGGAGGCCGCCCAGGTGTTACCGACGGCACCGTAGACCACGTGCGCACCCGTCTGCGGGCCCCAGATGATGTGGTAGTATCCGCCGCCCGGCCTGCCGATCCGGATCACCTGGCCCTTGCCGTCCTTGGTCGGCACCTGGTCGAACAGTTCACCTTGAATGGCGTTCGGGCCGCCGACGGCAAGGAACTTGTCCAGGACTGGTCCATTGTAGACAACGTGCACCGTGATGCGCCGGTAGTCCGATCCGCCGGTGTTGACCATGTCGGACGTCAGGTAGAGCCGGCCCTTCTCGTATGGTTTGTAGCCGAGGTTGTTCGCGTCCAGGACCGCCTCGCCGGTCGGCTTGCCCAGGCTGGTACGCAGGTTCGCGTCCGAGTTGTAGCGCCGGTCCATCGGCAGCAGCGGCGTCGGAGGTTCGGCGTCCCACTTGGCGGGGATGTTGGTGAAGCTGTCGTGGTCGGCGCCGGTGACGGTGAGGTATTTCTCCATGTTGCCGACAGGGCGTAGGACGATCGCGTCCGCGTTGCCGCGTACGCACCAGGTCGCGTCGATTTTGAACTGGCTGGTGCCGTCGGTCGGGGCGACCTTGCCGTCAACGCCGTAGTTCACCGGAACCCGGGCGTCATCCGGTGCGCCGCGGTAGCGGCCGGTATCCCGGACGAGGTAGTTGTGCGGGCGGCTGACCGACTGGAAGGAGAAGCATTCCGGGTTGCTCAGCCCGGGTTCGATCTTCCACTGCTGCTGCTTCTTCTGCTCTTCGGTGGTGTCTTTGCGCCACGGCACGATCACCGGTGTACCGCCGTGATCGGCCACGTAGGAGTCCACACCGTTGTAGGCGTTGATCCGCAACGTCTGAGTGCGGTGCTGGTACTGCCCAGTGGCCAGGAACTCGGTACGGTCATCCGGGGTACCGGCGAGGGCGGCGTCGGCGGCTTTGACCAATTCGGGGTAGACCAGGCTCTTGTCCGCCCGGGTCCGCAGCTCGACGATCTGACGGGTGCGTTCCTCGTCCACTCTGGCCAGGTGGTTTCTGATGTCGCGCAGGCGTGCGGCGACTGCTCCTTCGTTGATGAAGGCGGTGAACGCGGCCTCGGTGAAGACGCGGACGGCTGCCTCGGCGGATTTGTAGACCTCGCTGCCGTTGGGTGCGGCGTTCCAGACCGCCCAGACGAACTGCTGGTTGGACATCTTGCTCAGCCGCACTGCTTCGGCGGAGTCGACCTGGATGGCGAACCCCGCGACGGACAGCCGGGCGGCTTCTTTGCGCAGCTCCTCCTTCTCCGCCTCGGTCTTGTCGGCTCGCTCCTGGATCAGCCGGTTGGTGTCGTTCCTGTGCTCGGTGTGGATGCCGACCCTGAGGAAGTCCCACTGTGCCTCGGCGTTGCCCTGCAACGCGATCCGGGCGGCTGCCCGGACGGCCATGTTGTTGTGGGTGTGTGCGTTGAGGTCGATGTGGACGATGAAGTCGTACACCGACTTGGCCAGGACGGTCTCGTTGACCGGCAGGGAGATCGCGGTCAGGGCCTTGGCCTTGGTCTCGTATTCCGCGCGTCGGCGTTCGTTGCGCTCGGTGATGAGCCGGTGGTCTTCGGCGTGTGCCGCGTGGATGCCGGTCTTGATGAACCGGCTGCTGGCCTCTTCGCCGTCGATCGCGAGTGCGGCGATGGCCGCCTCTCGCTTCTTTTGGTGCATGGGTTCGAGTGGCCGGTTGCGGTCCAGCTCGTCTGCCTTGTAGTAGATCTTCGCGACGAACCCGCGCTCGGTCTGGCCGAGCCAGTCGGGGTCCAGCGTGACACCCACGAGCGCGGCGGCGTCGGCCCGCTGGATATCGTTCGACGGGTCCTCGGCCGCCGCCGCGGCTTGTGGCGGCGCCGCGAGTGCGACCTCAGGTAAAGCGACGCCGGCAGCCGCGACCATCGCGGTGCCGACGATGAATCTTGTGAAGGCTCCCTGGTGCCGTGCCGTGGGCACGGCGGAACCTCTGAATCTGTTCAAGGACATCCTCCCCTTGGATGAACGCGCGACCCGAAGTGTTCGGATTTAACGCGCGCTAGTCAAAGCGTTTCCGCCTCGGCTGAACCCTGGACAAGGGTTCTTTACGAGTGACTCCGACGTATGCCATAGTCGCCCGAGTTTCGCTGTCTGCGCACAATTCCGGGGGGACTGGGGATGAAATTACGCTTGACGGTCAATGTCCTTCTTGTTGCGGTATTGATCAGTGGCGTTGGGACTAATGTCGCTGCGGCGAACGGGCTAGCCGCGGCGGAAATAGCGAGTGTTTCAGGTATCGAGAGTTCGCCCTATTACCGCATTGTCCGGACGACCGCGCTCATTCACTCGCAGGAGCTCGTCCGGGCATCGGCATGGCGGGCGCTGCGGTCGGCCGATGGTGACGCGGCACTGCTCAGGTACATCCTGACCGGGCTGAACGAGGCCAAGCGGCTGGCCGAGAAGCAGGAGGCGCGGAACAAGGATTTCGCCCACCGGATCGCCAAGGTCTACACAGCGCAGTTCTCGCCGCGAGTGCACGCCGCGGCGCTGGAAGCCATCGAGAAAGGCCCCGTGGTTCAGGAGCACTTCGCCCGCGTCGGTTTCGCTGAGGCGAAGGCGCTGGACGACGCCGCTCGCGAGGCGGATGAGCAGCACAAACAGCAGATCCTCGAAGTGGATCGGGACTTCGTGCGGCTGCTGGCTCAGCTGGATCCCGGCCAGCACGTGCGGCTCGCCGCGCAGCACGCGATGCGCAACGGCGGCACGGAGGCCGACCTGCGGGTGTTCTTCGCGTCCGACTGGATGGCCGCGGCCGCGCTGGACATCGACCTCTACCGGATGCGCACCCTCGAGGCGGGTGTCCAGTTCCACGCGGTGATCCAGCAGCTGGTCCTCGACGCCAAGGATGCCGAGCGTGAGGCGCTGGCGGCCAGCGGCACCGCGGCCGAGATCGCTCGTGCGGTCGCCGCCCGTGCTTGGGCGACGACCAAGGAGAAGGCCGAAGTCGCGCGGCAGGCATGGGAAGACGAAGCGGCGGCGTGCGCCGAGCAGGCGCGGTACTGGCGAACCGTCATCGAGCGGGCCCAATCGGGTTCCGATCCGGTCTGGGCCGCGATCGCGGCAACGGCCGACAAGAATCGTGGCGCCTGGACGGGTGACGGCACAGTGGCCGATGGTGAACGGCTGCACTGGGTCAATGTCGAAAAAGAGGCCGACGAAGGCCATGCCCGAATGACCGCCCCGGCATAACTGTCCTTTTAGTAACTCCTGAAATAACTCATCCCTCTTTCGGCTTGGAGAGCAGGCTTTCTTCGGCATGAAAAAATTACCCAGAAGACCGGTTGTTCTCGCTGTGGTTGTCGCGTTGTTCGCGGGAATCGTCAACGGGAGCGCGACAGCCGCGCCAGAGCGCGTGGAACAGTCCCAGGTGCAGAACGAGCCGGATCCCGATCAGGAGCAGCTGCTCGCGCAGCTGGAGCGGGACCTGATCGCCGATATCGCCGGGTCCGACCGCGAGGACGAAGAGGTTCGTACGGCCGCACGGGAGACGCTGCGCAAGCTCGAAGCAGGGGACCGGGCCGCGGCGCAGATCTTCTTCGACGTCGGCTATCCAGCGGCGAAGGCGAAAGCGAAGAAGCGCAAGGAAGACGCTGACGCCGCCAACCGGGCGCAGATCCAGCCGCTGGCGGGCACTGGTGGCCCCGCGTTCCGGGCCGCGGTCGACCGTGCGCTGCGGGGTGATGCGCGCGCCCGCGAGGAGTTCCTGGCGTTTGGCCGGGATATCGCCGCCGAAGAGGATCGGCGCAACGGCGCTCACGAGAGGGAGCTGAAAGACCGTCGGCGGGCGCACGTGCAGACGGCCGCCCAGCTCGGTGGCCCTGAGGTGTCCAAGGCGGCGAAAGCGGCACTGGCACAAGGGGATGCGGCCATCGAGGAGTTCCTCAGGACCGGCTATCTGGCCGCGGCCCAGCGCGATGCCGAGGAGCGGGAACGGCAGCTCGCGGAGCTGGAGCGGCAGCGCAAAGAGGCCGCGGCGGCCTCGGAGCTGGCGCAGCGGACCGCGCGGGCGATGCGTGCCCGGACGGCGTTGCTCGCCGCGCACGCTGATGGCTTGAAATTCTTGGAGCGCACGGCGAATGACATGACGCTGGCGGCGAACGCCTCCCGTGAGGCGGCCAGGGTCCTGGCCGCGGACCTGGCCGGGGGCACGTATCACGCCGAGTTGTACCAGCGGGCCAAGGACGATGTCGCGCGCCAGCTCGGATACGCGGTGACGGACGCGGCCGCGGCGCAGAGTGCTGCGAACGTGGCGCGTACCCAGGCGAACATCTTGGTAGAGAACCAGATGCCGCATGGCGCGCAGTGGGCCAAGGTCGTGCAGGGCATGGGCGCGTCCGCGGAGGCGGCCAAGCTGGCCACGCAGACGGCCGTGCACGCGGTGGACGCGATCACGGCTGAGGCCGCGGCCACGGACGCCACCGAGAAGGCCAAGGCGCACATGGAGAACGCCAAGCGGTGGAACGCGACCGCCAAATCCCACGCCGACTCGGCCAAGGAACTCGCCACGGCGGCGAAGGAACAAGCTCTCGCCGCGGCGGACGCGGCTGCGCGAGCCAAGCAGGCGCGCCTTGACGCGGAAACCGCGTTGACTCGGGCGCAGGCGCACGCAGAGAACGTGAAGCGGGCCAGGACGACCGCTGAAGTCGAGCGGAACACCGCTGCCGAGAAGCGCGACGAGGCCCAGCGGTGGCGTGACGAAGCCGGGCGCAAACGCCTCGAGGCCGAGGCCAAGCAGCGGGAAGCGGCAGCACAACGGGCGATCGCCCAGCGGGAGGCGGGTGTCGCGGCCGCCAAGCGTCAGGACGCCGAGGCGCTGCAACGTACTGCCGCGCAGAAGCGCCGGGATGCCCAAGCACAGGAGCAGATCGCGGCGGATGCCGCGGCTGGTGCCCGCGCCCAGGAGAAGACCGCTTTGGACGCCATGAGACACACCCAGGATCTGGCGTCGCAGGCGAATCAGCTCAGGCAACAGGCTGAGGAGGCCAGCCGCTCGGCGGACACCGCCGAGAAGAAGGCCAAGGCGCTGGAGGACTTGGCCCAGCGGGCTGCTGGGATGGCCGACGCCACCCCGCAGGCGAAGGAGGCGGCACGGGTAGCGGCTCAGCAGGCCAGGACTGACGCCACCACTGCCCGCCAGGCAGCCAACGACGCACGAACTGCTGCCAACGATGCCGGTGCGGCCGCTGAGCAGTCCCGTGCGGCGTCCATTGCGGCCGATGCCGCGGCGGGACGTTCCCGTGCGGCAGCGGACCGTGCGCAGGCGGCTGCTTCAGCGGCAAGAGCAGCGGCCAACGAGGCTGAAGCCGCTGCGGAGAAGTCACGTGCGGCGGCCAATGAGGCGCAAGCGGCTGCGGCGCGGGCGAATCAGGCGGCCAACCAGGCCGAGACCGAAGCAGCGGCGGTCCACGCCGAGGCGATCAGGGCGAACGCTTCGGCTGAGGAAGCCACGGCGCAGGAGGCTCGTGCGGCCGACAACGCCCGCAAAGCCGTCGAACTTGCCAACCAGGCGGCATGGGAATCAGTCCAGGCGCTCGACGCGGCCCGGCGGACGCAGGACGAGGCCAACGCTTCGGCCATCGAGGCGGCCACAGCGGCCACACAAGCGGGCATCGCGACCCGGTCGGCTGCCGCGGCGACGCGGTCATCCTCGGCGATCGCCACCCCAGCGAGCACCGCGATCGACCTGACGAGCCCGTTCGCTGAGTCCGATGTGGACGCTGACTTCGTCGCGATGGTGGCCGCACGGGCCCGTGACCTCGGTGACTCACACCAGCGAGCGGCGAACCAGGCCGCGGCGAACGCCGCCGAGCAGGCCAGGCAGGCGGCAGCGGCAGCGGAGACCGCCCAGGGTGAGATCGCCCCAGCGTTCCACTCCGCGTCCGAGGCAGCGAAAGCCGCGCAAGAGGCAGCCAAATCCGCGGCGGCGGCGCAAGTGTCGGCTGCGGCTGCCGCGGTGGATGGAGCCGCAGCCCGTGCTGCGGCGGCACAAGCCAACGCGGTGGACGCGCAGGCACAGGCTGATGCCTTGGCCGCTCGCGCTGCGGCCAACGAGGCAGCGGCGGACGCGGCATTGGCCGGCCGTGCTGCCGATCAGGCTGAGGCCGATGCTCGTGCGGCACGTCAGGCGGCGAACAACGCGACTCGTGCGGCGGATGAAGCCAGGGCGGCCGCTAACCGTGCCACCCGGGATGCCGACGCGGCAAGGGCCGCGGCCGCCCAGGCGCAGATCGACGCCGATGAAGCACGTAAATCCGCTGACCGAGCGAACGAGCATGCCCTGGCGGCTGAGGAATCGGCGAAGAACGCCGAGAACTACGCGCGAGAAGCCGAGAAGAGCGCGGCCAACGCCGAGGCCAGTGCCAAGAACGTCGAGGCGATGCTCGCCCAGATGCTTGAGCAACTGCGGCGCGAGGCCGAAGAACGGAACCGGCGGGAGATCGAGGAAGTCATCACCGACGAGTCCGAGATCTCCGGCCTGACACCGGAAGAGGAACAGGCGCTGCGGGAAGCGCGGGGACAGCAGGGGATCGACGAGTTCAACACGGCACGGGCGAACGCGAACAAGACCCTTTTGTCCTACATCGAGGCCGAGGGCGGGCAGATCCTGCTCGACCTGATCGGCTACACCGACGCCAAGCGCTGCTTCACCGAAGGCGACTTCATCGCGTGCGTGATGACGGTGCTCAACGCGATTCCGATCGCCAGGCTGGCCAAGGTGCTGTCCAAGATCCCTGAAGCGGTCTCAACGGCCGTCAAGATCGTCAAGGGCCTGCGCACCTTCAAGGACGTCGTGACGCTCGGCCGCCGGGTGGCCAAGCAGATCAAGGAGTACGTCCAGCGCTACATCAAGAAGTGCAAGACCGGCATCGGTTCGAAGGCTCAGGGGCCGCGCTGCGACGTGGACCAGGAACAGTTGTGGGACCCGACCAAGTCGCCGAAGCCGGGGGAGACGCGGAGCAATCCGATCCCGTTCCCTCTCGCTCTGCACGACCCCCTGTTCCCCAAGCTGGAAGATGAGGACAAGAGAAGGGACAAGAGTTGCTCGGCTGGCACCGACCGGTGGGAGTTCAACACCAAGATGCATGACTTCGGTCCAGCACTGCGAGCCACGGGCGGCGCAGCCTGTGTCCTGAAGACCTCGGGCATACCGGGAAACCCGGCCACACCTGCCGGCCTTGACCCGAGCAAGCATGACAAGGGGCACATCATCGGGGCGGCCTTCTATGGGTCGAACGAGGTGAAGAACATCGTGCCGCAGTTCAGAACGGTGAACCGGCGATGGATCAACCTCTATCTCGAAGCGAAGGTCCGGCGGGCGCTGAAAGCCGGTGACCGGGTGTACATGGCGGTACTGCCGTACTACGGGCAAGATCCCGCGGTGCCGGAGAGGATGTACTTCTATGCGTACGGAATGAAGACCGACTTCCGGTGCATCGGGATGATGGAGAACACCGAGACTGCCACAAAACCAGCTGACTGTCTGATCTGATGACGTCACGCCTTGCCGACAATGTCGTCGGCAAAGCGTGACCGTTTCGAGAAAGGTCAACGAACACCTGGCGAATTTCGTCGAAGAGTTCGACCTGAAGCTGGAAGTCGCACGGCTGTCGCGGGAGGAATGCGACCTCTACGAGGTGTTTCCGGAGCCAGGAGGAGTGATCCCGTTCGCCTCCGACCTAGCGGGCGGGTCACTTTTCTGGCTGCCTCGGACATCCGATCCCGACGAGTGGCATGTGGTCTACCAAAGCAGGGACAGTCCCGAAGACTGGACGACAACGGAACTGTCGATGACGGCCGTGATGTTCGAACTGGTGACCAGTCAAGGCACTGACAACATCCTCGGCTGGGAGATCACCGAGCGGTCCTTCGTGCCTTTCTAGGATCAGCGGACGCGACGGCCGGTCTCGGCGCAGGAATACCCGCCGAGTGCCTCCACTTCGGCCTGGAACTCCGGGCGCGACAGCAGATCCCACAGCGGTGCGAGCAAGTCGTTGGACAGGTCGTCCGTGCGCAACACGAGGTCGTACGGTTCCTGCGCCACTGGCACGAAGTCCAAGTTGAAGGCACGCGCCGCGGCAAGGATCCCCAAGCCGGTGTCGGCGCGACCGGCGGCCACGGCGGCAGCGACGGCCAGGTGGGTGTGCTCCTCGCGGGCGTACCCGGGGATCGTGGTCGGGTCGATCCCCCGCTGATTGAGCTCGTAATCCAGCAAAGCCCGGGTTCCGGCACCGCGTTGACGGTTGACGTACCTCAGGTCCGGTTGTGTGAGGTCGTCGATTCCCTTGAGGCCCAGCGGGTTTCCCGGTGCCACGATGAGGCCCTGGTCGCGGTGCACGAGCCGGATCACCGCGATACCGTCACCGAGCAGTTTGTCCACATAGGGCAGTGTGTATTCGCCCGTTGCCGGGTCGAGCAGGTGGGAACCGGCGATGTGGCACAGTCCGTCGCGCAGTGCGACGAGTCCGCCGAGTGACCCGACGTTCGAGGACGCGAGGGTGATCAGCGGGTCGGCGGCGCGCAGTGCGGATGCCGCGAGGTCCAGCACGAGGTCGTGCGAGCCGATCGCCACGATCGTCCGGTTGATTTCACTGAGCCCGCGCAGGAGTTCCACGCGGACTTCGGATCCGGCGTGATGGCCCTCGACTCCGGCGGGCACGAGGAGCAGGCCGTCCGCCCGGACCAGCGAGGTGAGCACACCAGCGCCACGCGGCAGCGGAGTAGCGACGACTTGGTCCTGGGCGCGGCCGAGGCGGACGCGTACCCAGTCGTCCATTCCGAAGGCGGACGGGAGTTTGCGGGCCAGCCGGGCCGTTGTGGACGGTCGTTCGCGTGGTGCGGCGCCTTCGAGTTCGGCCAGCACTGGCGCGGCGAAGATGTCGAACGTCAACGCGGCCGACACCGGGTACCCGGGCACGCCGAGAACTGGCGTCGCCGGGTCGCCTTTGGCCGTCCCGAGCACGACCGGGTGGCCCGGGCGTACGGCAACTCCATGTACCGCAACGGATCCCGCGCTGGCGACTACGCGTGCCGTGTAGTCGTCGCGGCCCGCGCTGGAGCCGGCGATCAGCATGACGAGGTCGGCGTTCTCGGCGGCAGCGCGCAATGCCGTGGTGATGGCGTCCGGGTCGTCCACGACGACGTCCGTCACCCGCGCCTCGCACCCGGCCTCGCGGGCCTGCGCGGCGAGCATCAACGAGTTGGTGTCGAGGATTTCGCCGGGCCGCAGTTCCGACCCGATCGGCCGGATCTCGTCCCCTGTCGGGATGATCGCGACGACCGGCGCACGCCGGACCGCCAGCTCGACCACTCCGGCAGCGGCACAGGCGGCGACGTCAACGGGACGCAGCCGATGGCCTTGCGGCAATAGCAGTTCCGCCGCGCTGATGTCCTCACCGATGGACCGGACGTGCTGGTACGGCGGCACAGCGGCATGCAGCTCGGCGCCTTCGGCCGTCCGGTGCACGTGCTCGCGCATGACAACCGCGTCATAACCCGGAGGGAGCGGGTCGCCGGTGTCGACGACCTCGAAGTCGGTCACGACGACGGGACTTGTCTCCGACGCACCCACGGTGTCGGATGCGCGGACCGCGATGCCGTCCATGGCTGACGAGTCAAAGGCCGGGGAGGAGCGTTGAGCCCACACCGGGGCTGCCGTCACGCGGCCGACGGCCTCACCGACGGGCACGCGGATCGTCTCCACGCGCGCTGGGCATCCCGCGGCGGCGCGTGCCTCCCGCCAGGCGGCGTGGGCCTCGGCGGCGGGAACGTCGGAGACGAAGGGGCTGTTCATGGGTACAGCGTGACATCCACGTCGATCCCGGCGTCCAGGCCGGTCGCCGGTTCGGGAATGATCACGTACCCGTCCGCCCGGGTGAGCACGGACAGCAGCGCGGACGGCCCGAACAGCGGCTCGGCCACGCCGTCGGTGACCTTGACCTGGATGATGTCCAGCCGTCCCGCCGCGGACGCCAGGTCACGCGACAACCGGGCACGGACATTCGGCCGTGCGGGAGGCTTGTCGCAGCCGCTGATCCGCCACAGCAGCGGGATCCCGATCTGCCCGAACACGACCAATGCGGACAACGGGTTGCCCGGCAGGCCGATCAACGGCACCCGATCCGACGAACCTCGGCCGCACTCAGCCAGGAGCGTCGGTTTGCCGGGCTTGATGGCCAGCCCGTGACACCACACATCACCCACGGCAGCCACCGCGCCCGCGGTCTCGTCCCGTGCGCCGACTGACGACCCGGCCGAGACGACGACCAGGTCGGACTCGGGCAGGACCTCGGTCAGTTTCTCCTTCAGCGCACCGGGTTCGTCCGACACGATGCCCGCGATCACGGGCTCGCCGCCTGCCTCGATCACCAGCCCGGCCAGAGCGGAGGCCGTGGCATCCCGGACCTGGCCCGCGGTCAGGTGCGCAGTCTCCGGCGGGACGACCTCGTCCCCGGTGGAGATGATCGCCACCCGCGGCCGGGCGTGCACGCAGATCGACGTGACTCCGGCCGCGGCGAGAAGGCCCAGGTCAGGCGCTCGTAGTGGACGGCCGCCGGTGACGAGTGGGGCTCCGGCGGCGACGTCGTCATCGGCACGGACGATGCCGCCACCCGGCGCCACCGGCCGTGTCACCTCGATCGTTCCGGGCATGGTCTCGGCCGTGTACTCGACCATGACGACCGCGTCGGCGCCGTCGGGAATCACGCCACCGGTCGGCATCGCGACGCAGGCCCCCGGTTTGACGGAAACCGCTGGCGCCTCACCCATCCGGACCGAGCCGATCAGGTCCAGATAGGACGGCAGGCCTTCCGACGCGCCGTACGTGTCGGCCGCCCTGACCGCGAAGCCATCCACAGTGGACTTGGCAAAACCTGGCAAGGCTTGCGGCGACAAGATGTCGGCGGCTGGCACACGGTGCAAAGCCGCCGACAACGGAACCTCTTCGACTCCAGTGCGATGAGCTGGACGGAAACCCGCCAGTGCCTCGGCGACCGTGCGGGTGGTGAAGAATTCGCGTCCGCTCAACGTCCTGGCTGTTCCTTCGATCCTTCCGGCTTGGGCTGCGGACGTGCGGCTGCCCCGCCCTTGCCCAAGCCGAGCACCGAGACCACCGGGCCGAGCGCCACCTGGCCGAGGCCGCAGATGGAGGTCTTCCGCATGGCCTCCTCCAGCTGCAGGATCTTCCCGCGCTGCGCTTCGTCCAGAGTGGACCCAGAGTCCAGCACGCCACGCAGCAACGTGTGCGCCTTGGTCGACCCGACCCGGCACGGCACGCACTTGCCGCACGACTCGTTGCGGAAGAACCGCAACACGTTCGTCGACGCGGCCAGCAGATCCGTACCCTCAGCCAGAACCACGAGCGCACCCGAGCCGAGCATCGTGCCCGCCTTGGCCAAGGTGCCGAAGTCCAGCTGAAGGTCGAGCTGGTCCGGTCCGATGAAGTTGGACGACGCGCCACCGGGCTGCACCGCGCCGACCTCGGCGCCGTCCAGCACGCCACCAGCGGTGTCGATCAGCTCGCGGACGGTCGTGCCCATCGGAACGCAGTACACGCCGGGGTTCTGCACGTGCCCGGACACGGCGAAGAACTTCCAGCCGACCGACTCGCCGACGCCCTGCTCGGCCCACCATTCGGCGCCGCGCTGCAGGATCACCGGCACGTCGGCGAAGGTCTCCACCGAGTTGATCAACGTCGGCCTGCCGTGCAGACCGTAGTTGCCGGGGAACGGCGGCTTGTTGCGTGGCTCGCCGCGGTGGCCCTCCATGCACTCCAGCAGCGCGGTCTCCTCGCCGAGGATGTAGCCGCCAGGGGAGACGAAGATGTCCAGCTGCAGCCGTTTCCCGCTGCCGCAGGCGTCCGCGCCGATCACACCGGCCTCGCGCAGCGCGGCGATTTCCTCGCGCAGCACGTGCTCTTCCGGCCCGTACTCGTGCCGGATGAAGACCCAGCCTTCCTCGGCGCCGACCACGGCCATCCCGAGCAGCAGGCCCTCCAGCACCAGGTGCGGCTGGTCGGCAAGGATCTGGCGGTCCTTGAAGGTGCCCGGCTCGGACTCGTCGGCGTTGCAGATCGCGTACTTCACCGTGCCCGGCTGGGCCGCCGCGACCAGGCCCCACTTCTGCCCGGTCGGGAAGCCCGCGCCGCCCATTCCCCGCAGCCCCGAGTCCTTCAGCGTGGCCACAATGGACTCGGCGCTGATCTCACCGGCCAGGAACGCCCGCAGGGACTTGTACCGCTCCACGACACCGGACCCGGCCGGGTACGGGTCGTTCGGCCACGGCTCAGCCCGCCGCGAGGCCGAAGCGTGCCCGACACCCTCGCCGCGCGCCGACGTGACCAAATTGTCCACTTCGGACACGGGTGTCGGGTGCTCGTTGACCGCGGCGGCCGGAGCGACGTCGCAGCGGCCGAGGCAGGACACCTCGACCAGTTCGACGTCGGTGTCC
The DNA here is from genome assembly GCF_900176515.1 of Kibdelosporangium aridum. Lineage (GTDB taxonomy): Bacteria > Actinomycetota > Actinomycetes > Mycobacteriales > Pseudonocardiaceae > Kibdelosporangium > Kibdelosporangium aridum. The sequence goes on along the minus strand of NZ_FWXV01000012.1, from coordinate 213,075 downwards.
TGACCGTACTTCGCCTTGATCTCGGCGATCCGGTCGTCGCCGGACCGCAGCCAGCAGGACAGGTCGTGGCAGACGCTCAGCTGGACCTTCTTCGGCGGCGTGGTGCGAAAGTGCGGGTAGAACGAGATCAGGCCCTCGATCTCGTACCGCGGCCTGCGCACCTCGCGGGCCAGTTCCTCCAGCTCTTCGCGAGGCAGCCAGCCCAGCCTGGCCTGGATCGCGTTGAGGGCCGGGATCAGCGACGGCCCGGGGAACTTGCCTGCCCGCGCTTCGACACCTGCAACCCGCTCAGGACTGATCGTCATTCCGCGACTCCAACCGCTTCGACGGCCTCCGCGTGCGCGGCGCCCAACGCCTCGACTTGCACGGCACAGAACTTGAACTCCGGGATCTTGCCGTACGGGTCGATCTCGTCGATGGTCAGCAGGTTCGCCGCGGCTTCCCGGAAGTGGAACGGGATGAAGCAGTTGCCCAGCTGTTCCCGGTGCGAGATCCGGACCTGCAGCTCGATCTCACCGCGCCGCGAACGCACCCGGACCCGCTCGCCGTGCGCCAGACCGCGGTCGGCCGCGTCCTTCGGGTGCAGGTACACCTCGGGGATCGGCGAGATCGTGTCCAACGCGAACGACCGCCTGGTCATCGACCCGGTATGCCAGTGCTCCAGCAATCGCCCGGTGTTCAACACGAGCGGGTACTCCGCGTCCGGCAGTTCCTTGGCGGGCAACCACTGCGCGGGAACGAGGTGCGCGAGGCCGTCGTCGGTGTTGAACCGCTCGTCGAACAGCACGACGGTGCCGTCGGAGTGCTCCGGGTCCTCGTTCGGGTAAAGCTTCCCGGACAGGCCCAGGTTGTCGTGCCGCAGGTTCTTGTACGACGGCATCAGCGCGACCATCTCGTCGAAGATCTCGCTGGGCGACGAGTAGTCCCAGTCCAAGCCGACGCGCTTGGCGATGTCCTGGACGATCTCCCAGTCCACCCGGGCCTGGCCCGGCGGGTCCATCACCTTGCGGCCGAGCTGCACGCGCCGGTCGGTGTTGGTGTAGCTGCCTTCCTTCTCCAGGTAGGAGGACGCGGGCAGGATCACGTCGGCGAACTCGGCCGTCTCGGTGAGGAAGATGTCCTGCACGACCAGGAAATCCAGTGCTGCAAGGGCTTTGCGGACCTTGTTGATGTTCGGGTCGGACAGGAACGGGTTCTCGCCGAGCATGTACATCCCGCGCACGCCGCCCGGCTTGAGCACCGAGCCGATGATCTCGGTGACCGTCAGGCCGCGGTTCGGGTCGAGCTGCGTACCCCACGCCTCCTCGAACCGCTTGCGTGTCGCGTCACGGTCCACGCCTTGGTAGTCCGGGTAGAACATCGGGATCAGGCCCGCGTCCGACGCGCCCTGCACGTTGTTCTGGCCGCGCAGCGGGTGCAGGCCGGTGCCGGGGCGCCCGACGTTGCCGGTGATCGAGCACAGCGCGATCAGGCAGCGCGCGTTGTCCGTTCCGGTGGTGTGCTGGGAAATTCCCATGCCCCAGTAGATGACGCCCGCACCGGCCTCGCCCCATTCCTTGGCGACCGTGCGGATCAGGTCCGCGTCCACGCCGGTGATCTGGGCGGCGCGCTCCGGCGGGTAGTCCGCGACTGTGCGCGCGAGCTCGTCGTAGTTGGAGACGCGCTCGCGGATGAAGTCACGGTCGATCAGGCCGAGCCGGATCACCTCGTGCATGATCGCGTTGTAGAACGCCACGTCCGTGCCCGGCTTGACCTGGCAGTGGTAGTCGGCGTGCTCGGCGACCGTGCTGGCGCGCGGGTCGACGTAGACGATCTTCGTGCCGCGCCTGCGGGCCTGCTTGAAGAACGAGCTCGCGACCGGGTGGTTCGCGGTCGGGTTGGACCCGGTGATGATCACGATGTCGGCGTTGGCCACGTCGCCGTAGGTCGTGGACACGGCACCGGAACCGACGCCTTCGAACAACGCCGCGACCGAGGACGCGTGGCACAGGCGCGTGCAGTGGTCGACGTTGTTGGTGCCGAACCCGGCCCTGATCAGCTTCTGGAAGAGGTACGCCTCCTCGTTGGAGCACTTCGCCGAGCCGAACCCGGCGATCGCACCGGGACCCTGGGTCGCGTGGATCTCCTTGAGCTTGCTGGCGACGAGGTCGAGCGCCTCTTCCCAGGTGGCCTCGCGGAAGTGCGGCATCACCTCGTCGTAGTCGACCAGGCCGCCGGGCTTGCGCCTGCCGTCCCGGCCTTTCTTGCCGCCGCTGCGTTCGCCGCCGTTGCCCGCACGGCCGCGGTCGTTGTGCGAGTCACCACGCACGTCCGCGGACAGCGCGCCCTTGGGGTACGAGGACTCCTTGCGGATCAACGGGACCGTCAGCCGCTGAGGTGAGGCCGCGTAGTCCCAGCCGTACCGGCCCTTGACGCACAGGCGGCTCTTCGAGCCTGGCTGGTCACGGCCTTCGGCGAACGAGATCGCGCCGCGCTCGCGGTCCACGTAGTAGGTCAGCGCGCACCCGACGCCGCAGTACGGGCAGACGCTGTCGACCGCGTCGAGCTGCTCGCGTGGCTGGATCGGGATGAGGTTGATCGGCTTGTTGGTCAGCGCACCGGTCGGGCAGGCCTGCACGCACTCACCGCACGTCACGCAGGAGCTCTGGCCCATCGGGTCGTTGAAGTCGAACGCGATCTTCGTCGAGTAGCCCTTGCCGGACCGGCCGATCACGTCGTTGCCTTGGATGTCGTCACAGGCACGCACGCAGCGGTCGCAGAGGATGCACGCGTCGTGGTTGACGTTGATGACCGGGTTGGACGTGTCGATGCCGCGACCGGAACCGCACGGCAGGTCGGTCGTCTCCTTGGCCACGTCGAACTGGTCGGCCAGCTCCAGCAGGAGGTTGTCGCCGGTCGTGGTCTGCTTGGGGTCCTCGGCGCGGTCGGGCTGGTCGGACAGCAGCAGTTCGGTGAGCGTGGCGCGGTTGCGCTCCAGCTCAGGTGTGTCGGTCTTGACCTCCATGCCGTCTTCGCACGGCCGGACACACGCGGCGGCGAAGACGCGCCCGCCCGTGTCCACGACGCACATGCGGCAGACGCCGACGGGGTCATAACGTTCGTTGTGACAGAGGACCGGAATATCCACGCCGACCTGCTTGGCAGCGTCGTAGATGCTCGTTCCCTCGGGCACGGTGACAGATTGGCCGTCGATGCTCGCCGTGATTGTGCGCACGGCTGTGGTGGGCTCGTCGACTGCCGTCATAGCTGACCTCCGTCAGTGGAGCGTATGCCGCATACAACATACGCCATACAATCACGCATCGAGGAATAGATCTGGCAAGTCCGCCGTGCTTACGCGTCCTGCCTCGTCAAACCCACGCGCAACGTAATAACCGTTGATCATCGTCTGCAAGCGGTCGGCCGTGAGTGTGGCGGTCCGGCCGGACGCGAGCTGCAACGGCGTCTCCAGCATCCGGGCGGGGAGCGTGTCGTCGGCTGCCGTCGCGCCTTCCCGCAGGTTGAAGGCCCTTTTCGCACGTACGATCCGGCTCGCCGCGGCCCGCAGCTCGGCTGCGTCCATGTCCCACCCGGTGACCAGCGACAGCAGCGTGGCCCACTCGGTGAACGGGTCCTCGAAGACGCCACGGAGGAACTTGCACAGGATCATCGAATCCATCACCGCGGCGCGGTCTTCGGTGCCGATCGCGGCGGCCACATGGGCAGCACCACCGTCGAACCGGTTCACGTCGCCGGACAGATCGGCCTCGTACGCGCCTGAGCGGTTGTGGTCGGCGCCCCGGGCGTTCACCGCGAGGCCCAACGCCATCGACTGCAGGCTCCTGGGCTCGTAACCAGGCAGTTCCAGGCCTTTGACCTGCGGTGCGAAGTCGATCGAGCCGTGCCCGACCCGGGCTGCCGCCTGCCGGGACCCTTGCGCGAGCAGTTCGCCGAGGCCGGGGGACCGCTCGCCGATGGCGTCGAGGGCCTTCAACAGCGCTTGTCCGTCGCCGAACTTCAACCATGGCTCGTCGATCAGGCCGCGTTCGACGCACTCCATCGCCCACGCGATCGTGCCGCCCGCGGAGATCGTGTCCAGCCCGAGCTCGTCGCAGCGGGCACTCGCGGCGAACACGTCATCCGGGTCGGAAACCCCGCACAACGGGCCCAATGCGAAGACGTTCTCGTACTCCATCCGCTGGCTGCCGCCACCCTTGCGCGAATAGATGTGCTCGCAGCCGATCGAGCACGACGCGCAGCTGTTGCGTGCCACGCCGCGCATCTCGTGCAGCTCTTCGGCGGCCAGCTTCGGCGCGCCCTCGAAGGTCGCGGCCGTGAAGTTGCGCGTGGGCAGCGTGCTGACCGCGTTGAACGCCAGCAGGTTCGCCAACGTGCCCAGCTCGCGGTACTTCGCCGTGGCCGGGCCGAAGCTGCGTTGACGCAGGTCCTTGGCGGCTTTCAGGACACCGGCCTGGTCGGCCACCGCCACCTTGGTCGCCGAGCGGACCAGGACGGCCTTGATGTTCTTGGCGCCAAGCACGGCCCCCAGGCCGCCGCGCCCGGCGTGCCTGCCGTCGTGGCTGATCGTCGCGTACCGGACTTGCCGTTCCCCGGCGGGACCGATCGCGGCTGTCCGCCAGCCGCGGCCGAACCGTTCCCGCGCTTGGGTTTCCGCCTCCGACGCGGGCAGCCCGGCGAGTTCCGGCGCCGGTTCAAGGCGTGCCCCGTCGCCGTCGATGAGCAGCACGGACAGTTCCGCGGCACGGCCGCGGATCACGATCGCGTCGTGCCCGGTCAGCTTGCCCGCGATGGCGAACTGGCTGGACGCCAGCGCGTCCGTGAGCAGCCCGGTCAGCGGGGACTTCGCCACCACCGCGAACTTCGCGCTCGTGGTGAGCGGCGTGCCGACCAATGAGGAGAACACGAACGCCAGCGGCGCCTCGGGAGCAAGCGGATCAACCCGCGCCGGGGCCAGCCGGTGCATCAGCCACGTACCGAGGCCGACACCACCCAGATACGCCCGCAGCACGCGCTCGTCCAGCTCGAACGGCGTACCGGACGCGCTGCGGGCGTCGACGTCGACGATCAGAGCCCGTCCGAAGAAACCACCAGCCGCCATGCTCAGAACTGTATGCCTCCTGGCTGGCGAAAAGCTCATCAGCCGCCGGCGTCGGCGGAGAGGAACGCCACTGAATCGCCTGCTACGAGCGGCAATTTGGCATCCCGGGTGACTTGGTCGCCGTTCACCGCGGCCACAACGTGCCGGTTGAGTTCCAGCCCGGCCTGCCCGGCCGCCTCACCCAGCGTGGCGGCCTGGATGTCGACCGGCCGATGCCCGTCTTTCCCAGCCAGCGCCCCGAAGCGCTCGACAGTGACCGTCGGCGACGGGCGGTTACGGGCAGCGGCGTAGTCCTCCGGCGTGTTGATGTTGAGAACGGACTCCAAATCCGGATCAAGGCGCTTGAGAGCGCTGTCATCCAGCAGCTGCGCGTCGTCGAGTTGCGCGACTTCGCAGTGCTTGACGAGCATGCCCGGCCGGAGGTCCCCTTCGCCGATCAGCTTGGTGATCAACTCCGCGAGGGACGTCCGATACCCAGCGGCCAGCGGCTGCCGGAAGCCGCGCGCGAACGGCAGCAGCATGTCGGCTTTGGTGTCGTTCAGGCCGCGCAGCACGCGCCGCACGAACGCGGGGTGCAGGAACGGCATGTCCGTCGAGCAGACGAAGGCTATGTCGGATCGGTCGGCGACGGCAGCGAGCCCGGCCGCGACGCCTTGCATGGGGCCGAGGCCCTCCACGGGGTCTTCGACAACCGCGACGCCGGCAGGGAGATCAGGCAAGGTCTGGCCTGGTGCGGCGACTACGACGACAGGTCCCTCGACAGTCCGGCTCAGCAGGGCAGCCGTGCGGTAGAGGAACGTCGAACCGTGCCACTCCAGCCCGGCTTTCGGGCGACCCATCCGCGTGGATCGGCCACCGGCCAGGACGACACCCGCTGCACTCCGCACGATGCGGATGATAGGTCAGGCCGATCGAGCGGAGTCCGGCCGGACAAGTTCAAGGGCACTTGAAGTCAAGCACTGGACCATTCGGGTGGCGGTGTACCGGAAACGCGGTCACGACCAGGGCAACCCTCATAAAGTTCGGTGTGTTGTGAGTAACACAGGGGAGACCGCCTCACACCCGCGACGGGACGATTCCGAACCCTGGCGTGCATGTCTGCGCGACGAGGACACCGGGGAAATCCTGGGTGCGGGAGTCGTGCTGACCGAAGGCGTGGTGCTGACCTGCGCACACGTCATCCAGAAGGCGCAGGGCTACAAGCCCGGCTCCGAGACTCCCGATGTCGCCGTCGCCGTCGAGGTGATGGCGCAGGACGAGCTGGCCTCGGCGCGGGTCATGCCTGGCTGTTGGGTTCCGCCGACGGAGGACGACCGCGGGGACGTGGCCCTGCTGCGCATGGATCGCGCGATACAGCCTGAGCCGCGGGTGCAGCTTCGGCGCCTGCGCTGTCCACGCGGTCGGACAGTCCACTCCTACGGCTTCCCGTATGTACGCGCGTATGGCATCTACGCCTCGGCCGTACTGTCTGGATGGGCTGGGCCTGGCGGGGAGTGGATCCAGATCGACTCGGTGCCCCAACGGGAGGTCATCCGCCCTGGGTTCAGCGGGGCTGGTGTGGTCGACGAACGCACTGGCGCGGTGGTCGGCATCGCGGCGATTGCCTATCACAGCGACCTGTCCCATCTGGCGTGGATGATCCCGGTCGACGTTGTCGCGGAGTACCTGCCGGCGTTCCGCGAGTGGCTTGGACCGGAGATCCCTTGTGACCGGTGGGCCTCGCCCGCGGGCGCCATTCTGATCGCCGTCGGCGCGCACGACGAGGCTGCCGTCGCGGGCATCCACGTGCCCAACATGGTTGATGCGGCTGGGAAGTCGGCCGACGAGGTGTATCGGGTCCTGCGGGACACACCGGCTTCCGAACCACGCGGCTCGGAGCCGGTCGGCGTGACCGGGATCGAACAGGCCCAAGAGCCCGAGAAGGTGCTCGACAGCGTGGTCGGCCCGATGGTCCGCAACGGAGCCACGGTTGTGCTGCGGTTGAGTGATGAGAACTCGCCGACGGCCAGGCTGGTTCGGCAGCGGCAGCGCGACGCGCTGCGTGTCCGGATCGACGCGCTCACCGAAGGCGTCGCGGATCTCGCCCAGCGCGAGGACCTTGCCAGGACACACCGCCGTCGGGCACAGGCACGGCTGCGTCCGCCACCCAAGATCACCGAACTGTCCGCACTCGCCGCCGAGCTCCAGCTGCCGCTCGCCGCATTGCGCAGCAGCGTTGACGACACGGACCCGGATCGCTTACGGCGTGCGGTGGAACGCTTCGAGCGCAAACTCGACCGTTACCTCGACCAGGTCGAGCGGGTCGCCAGGGAAGCGGACGCGGCGATGCTGGTGCTCGAGCGTCTGCGCGGTCTGGTGGCCAGCTACAACGCCAGGGCGGTCCAGCATGGCCTGTTGGAGGACAAGGAGCTCGAACAACCTCTACGCGCAGCACGGGAAGCTCTCGACGCGTATCCGTGCGATCTGAACATCGCCGAGGCACGGGTGAACGAGTATGTGCGCGCGGTGCAACACCGCCTTCGGGCAGGCCAGTGATGACGCTGACCTGCTGCGGAAAGCCAGTCAGTGTCACGGGATTCTGTGACGTCTGTGGCTGTCGCCGGGTCGCACCACCGGGGAGCACGCAGTCCACCCCGGGCGAATCGAAGCGCAGTGACCCGAGTTCGTACAGCGGCACGTTCGCGGCGGACGAGCTGTACTCGCTTCCTCCGGTCGAAGTGGACGATCCGGAAGCCGGCCTGCAGGCGGATCCGGTCTACAAGGAGGAACGGCAGTTCTGCGCCAACCCAGCCTGCAATGCACAAGTCGGCAGACGGATCGAGCACCAGCCGCCGATGCGGCGAGGCGTCTGTCCTTTTTGCGAGACGCCGTTCTCCTTCGTTCTCAAGCTCAAGCGCGGCGAGGTGGTGGCCAACCGCTACGAGGTGCGCGGATTCCTGGCCGCCGGTGGCATGGGCTGGATCTACCTGGCCAAGGACCGTGAGCTGCGGGACACATACGTCGTGCTCAAGGGGATGATCAATCCCACGCACGCGCAGCGGCTGAACCTGGCAGTGGTCGAGCGGGACGCGCTGACCCAGCTCAACCACCCGAACATCGTGCGGATCATCGGCTACGCCGAGCATCCCGACCCGGACACCGGCGAAGCCGACCACTACATCGTCATGGAGTACGTCGCCGGGAAGACCTTGCAGGAGCTGCTGCACGGCGGTTTCGAGCTACGGCTGGAGCACGTCACTGCCTACGGCCACGGGATCCTGTCCGCCCTGGCGTACATGCACGACGAGAAGAAGTTGCTCTACTGCGACATGAAGCCGGACAACGTGATGCACGCCGGTACGAGCGTCAAGATCATCGACCTTGGTGGTACCAGGGCGATCGGCGACCGCGACAGTGCGAGGGTTGTCACGGAGAAGTTCGTGGACAGCGAGGAGCTGGCGACCAAAGGGCTGACCGTCCGATCCGACGTGCGGACTGTGGGCATGACGCTGGCGATGTTGCTCGAACGGGCCAAGAGCCGCGAACCGGAGCCCGATCGGATGGCCGTCGGACTGGAGTCCCTCGAGCTGCTGATCGCCAGGGCCACCGAGAAGTACGACAAGAGGTTCGTCTCGGCGAAGGAGATGCTCGAGCAGCTGGACGGCGTGCACCGCGAGCTGCTTTCCCTACGCGATGGCCATGCACGGGCGGTGCCGTCCGCCCGTTTCGAGGACATGGTCGAGTTGCTGGACGCTGGTCTTGGCGCGGTACCCAGCTCGGACCGGTGGACCGCGAAGCTGGCCAGGAAGAACGAAGACGGAGTGCCGGCCGACGCGATCGACGATGGTTTGCCCGAGCCGGCGTCGGCCGCCAGCCGGCTGCCACTTCCCTGGATCGACGAGAACGACCCGGCGGCCGACCTGTTGTCCAACACCAGAGTGCTGGCTGAGCCACGGAAACGTCTGCGCGAGTACGTCGAAGAAGGCGGGCACCTGACTCACTCGGTCGAGCTCAACCTGGCTGCGGCGAGGGTGCACCTGGAGCTGGCTGCGGCGAGTGCGCAGCCGGAGCCGGGCGAGCTGGCCGATGCCGAGCAGCGCATCATGCTGGCACAGGAGAACCTCGGCGGGCGAGTGGCTTACGACTGGCGGATCGCGTGGCACGAGGGCTTACTGCGGCTGGCGAAGGGTGAGGTGGCGCTCGCTGAGGACCGGTTCCGCAAGTGCTACGGGTCGCTGCCCGGTGAGGAGATTCCCAAGCTGGCCATCGGCTTCTGCCTGGAACAGCGCGGCTACGCCGCAGACGCGAGCAAGTATTACGACGCCGTGCGGTGCCGGGACCCCCGGCAGGCGAGTGCCGTGTTCGGGTTGGCCAGACTCGCGCAGCGGCAAGGCGACCGGGAGGGCGCGGTATCCATTTTGGACGGATTGCCCCGGGTGTCCCGGCACTACTACGCGGCCAAGATCGCGGCGGTCCGGATCCTGCTGGCTCATCTGGCCAACCGGAAGCCGCAGGCCAAGGACATCAACAATGCCGCCGATCGGGTGCCCAAGTTGTTCCTGGACGGCGGCGAGCCGGACGGCGAAGCTCGGCAGCGGATGGTGGCACTGCTGCGCGAGGCCGCGTTGCGGCGGGTGTGGCGCTCCAGGCCCGACGCGCCGCAGCTGGACGGTGCCGTCGCCGAGGACGTCAGCGAGGACGGATTGCGCAAGCTGCTGGAAAGGTCCTACCAGGAGCTGGCCAAGCACGCCCGCGACCGGAAGGCGCACGACACTCTGATCGACCGGGCCAACTCGATCCGACCGTGGAGCTGGTGGTGACCTCGTTCTCCGTTGAGCTGAGCCAGAACAAGTATCTATCCACTTCGGACAAATATGCGCACGCCGTGTTCGTCGTGCGGGCCGAAGGCGGGCCTGCCGAACCTGTGGCCGCGGCCGAGGTGCTGCTGGTGGACTGCTCCAGCTCGATGGACTGGCCGCCGACGAAGATCGCCAACGCCCGGCGCGCCGCGGCGGCGGCGATCGACCTGCTCAGGGACGGCACGTTGTTCGCGATCGTGGCGGGTACCGAGCAGGCGACGATGCGTTATCCGGTGACCGAAGAGCTGTGTGCGGCCAATCCCGAGACGCGGGCCAGAGCCAAGGCTGTCGCGGCGAACCTGACCGCCAGCGGCGAGACCGCGATGAGCACATGGCTGGCACTGGCGGATCGGCTGCTGGCCCGGCATCCGAACGCGATCCGGCACGCGCTGCTGCTCACCGACGGGGTCAACCATGGTGAGTCACCGGCGGTGCTGCACCGGGTCGTTGACGAGTGCCGGGGCCATTTCACTTGTGACGCAAGGGGAATCGGCGACGACTGGGACCCGGAGGAACTGCGGCGGATCGCGTCGGTGCTGCACGGCACCGCGGACGCGGTGGTCGAGGACGACGAGCTGGCCGCCGACTTCGGCCGGATCATCCAGTCGGCCATGGGCAAATCGGTGCGTGAGGTGAGACTGCGGATCGTCACCCCGCCGTTCGCCCGGGTCGAGTTCGTCCGGCAGGTCGTGCCCACCCAGGTGCAGCTGGCCGGCCATGATCCGGCAGGCGGTGGCGTGGAGGTGTCGACCGGCTCGTGGGGACCCGAGACCCGTGAATTCCTGATCTGCCTGCGGCTTGACGACCTCACCGGCCGACCCCAAGGGCAGGACCTGCAGTTCGGCCGGGTGGAACTGGTGACCGAGGACGACGTGGGCGCGCTGCCCGACCCGTTGCCGATACTCGGGCATATCACCACCGACGTGTCGTTGTCCACCCGCATCGACGACAAGGTCCAGTGGCACACCCTGCAGGCCAAGCTCAGCGAAAAGCTCGGCGAGGGCTGGGCATACTACCGCGAGGGCGACCTGGATGCCGCCGCCCGCGCATGGGGTGAGGCCGCCCGGATCGCCACGAAGCTGGGTGACGAGAAGGTCCTGCGGCGGCTGCGGCGGCTGGTGGACATCGAAGACGCGACGCGCGGGGTCGTCCGGCCCAAGGACTCGGGGCGCCGACGGGACGGGTTCTCGCTGATCCTGTCCTCTCATTCGGAGCTGTCCGGCACACCGCGCGAGCAGCCAGTCCACCAGGACGGCGAGCCAATCCAATGCCCGGAGTGCGAGACCTTGTCCCCACCCGGCTCCAAGGTGTGCATGGCCCATGGGCACCCACTCGGTCCGGCTCCGGGAGGTGCTTCGTGAGCTGGATCCGCGGGTTCGGCCAACGGGTTTGGCAGGCGACGCGGACCGCCGTCGGGTTCGACGACAGCACTCGGCGTGCCATGCACGGCATGCGGATCACATTGGTGATCCTGACACTCATCGTGTTGGTGGCCACCACGTGGTCGACCGCCCTGCTTCGCTCCACTGTGGACGAAGTGCGGACCAGGACCGCGCCGGGACTGCTGGACGTCACCTCGGCGCGGGCGGCACTCGTCACGGCGGACCGAGCCGCTGTGGCCAGCTTCGACGCGGGCGCGGCCAAATGGATGGGGCCGGGTAGCGAGTACCAGAACGCGCTCGCGCTTGCCAACCAGGATCTGGCCCGCGCGGCCGAGAACGGCGTGGTGGGCGTGCAGTTCCTGGTCGGGCTGCTCACCGCGTACAGCGGATGGATGAGCGACGCCGACGCGTACTCGCGTGGCGAGGACAACCTCCTGCCCGGTGCGGTGAACCTGTGGTACGCCTCGCGGTTGCTGCACGACGACGGCGAGGGGATCCTGAAGCACCTCGACGACCTCAAAGCCAGCCAGCGCGCCAAACTGGAGCGTCAGCTGTCCACGGGGTGGCTGAATCCCGTCACCGCACTGGTCTGGGTGGTTCCCGCGCTTCTGTTGCTGGCAGCCCTGATCCGCGCACAAGTGTTTCTGGCGCTACGGTTCCGGCGGCGACTCAGCCCGTGGCTGGTGGGAGCGACCGCACTGTTGATCGCGCTCATGATGGCCAGTGCTCCATGGACTCAACCCGGAGGAGATACCCGCGCAGCAGCCGAAGAACTGTACAAACTGGTACCTGTTCCCCAGCCGCCCGCACCGGGTGAGCCCAAGCCGATCGAACCCAGTGAGGCTGATGCGCTGAAGTGGGTGAGCAAACAGTGCGCAGGGGCCGGGCAATGCGGTGACACGATGGCCTTGCTGGCGAACAGAACGATCGCGGCCGAAGTGAAACCGATCGCCCCCGCCGACGCCACCCGGGTGACTGCCGGGTTCGGACAGGCTGGTGACGTCGGCTGGCTGCCCGTCGTGATTCCCGTGCTGGGAACCGCGGTCCTGCTGTTCGTGTTCCTCGGTCTGCGCCGCCGGATCAACGAGTACGGGTATTCCTGATGAACCGCGCCAAGGCATTGATCGCCACCCTGCTGCTGTGCGCCAGTTCGGTGACGGGGTGCGCGGCGTTCGCCGCACCCACGCTCACCGTGCTCGGGCCGTGGACCGGCGGTGAGGAAAGGGCTTTCCGCACTGTGCTCAGCAGGTTCACCGAACGGACCGGCATCGAGGTGCGGTATCAGGGCACCAGGGCGGTCAACCAGGTACTGCAAGCCGACGTCCAAAAAGGACAGGCACCGGACGTGGCCGCGCTGCCCAGCGCCGGAGAACTCGCCCGCTACGCGCGGTCGAACGACCTGATTCCGCTGCGCAGCGGCACTCTGTCCGAACAACAGTACGGACAGCAGTGGCGGCAGTTGCTCAACCTGGGCAAAGCCGAACGGTACGCGGTGCCGGTGAAAGCGGATCTGAAGAGCGTGGTGTGGTTCAACGCCAGGGTTTCCGATCGCAAGCCGCGGACGTGGGACGAGCTGCGGACACTGACCAGCGACCTGATCGGCCGCGGGCTCACGCCGTGGTGCCTCGGTCTTGAGGCGAACTCGACCTCCGGCTGGCCGGGCACCGACTGGATCGAGGACATCCTGCTGCGCCAGGCCGGGCTGGCGAACTACCAGAAGTGGGTCGCCGGTACCCTGCCGTGGACGTCGCCCGAGGTCAAGCAGGCGTGGTCGAGGTGGGGTGAGCTGATCGGGCTTCCCGGCGCGGTGCGCGGCGGCCAGAGCGGGGCGTTGCTCACGTATTTCCTCGACGCACAGAAGACCATGTTCGACTCGCCGCCCGGGTGCGTGCTGGAACACCTGCCGTCGTTCGCCATCGGTGGGTACCCGCCCGAGAGCCAGCAGCGGTTCGACTTCTTCCCGTTCCCCGCGACTGTCGCGAACGGACCGCCCGCGTTCCACGTCGGCGTGAACCTGGCGGGGATGTTCCGGGACAGCAACGCGGGCAGGGAACTGATGGCGTTCCTGGCGTCCGAGGAAGCGCAAAAGATCTGGCCAGGGCTCGACGGCAGCACCGCGTTCTCGGTGAACGAGCGCGTGCGCGACAGCGGGCTCTACGACAACCGTGCGGTGAGCAAACAGGTTGCGCAGATACTCACGTCGAACAACACGCTGTGCCTTGACGCTTCGGATGTCATGCCAGGGGAATTGGCGGATGCGTTCTCCCGAGGGGTGCTGACGTTTGTCGCGAACCCCAGCCGGTTGGACGACGTTCTGGAAGGGTTGGACAAGGTCCAATCCGGACTGCCCACGCAGGACCGGTTGGCTGTGTCGTGCAGTAGATGAGGTCGTGCAGCAGAGGAGAGGGAGGACAGATGCCGGAGCTGGTGCGGTTTCCGCTCGAGGTCGGCGGGTCGGTGCTGGTGGAGGTGGAACCGGAACCGGGCATGCAGCGCGCCGCCAGGCCGGGATCGGTGCTCAAGGAGGCGTCCGCGACCTTGGAGCGAGCGTTGCACCAGGTCAGGGACGCCGCGTCGGCGGCGATGGCCGAGTTCCTCGCGATGCCACGCCGCCCGGACGAACTGGAGATCAAGTTCGGCCTGAAACTGGACGCCCAAGCCGGTGCGGTGATCGCGCGGACCGGTATGCAGGGCCAGTTCGAGATCAAGCTGAAGTGGATACGCGACGGCCTGGTCCCGGCACCGGCCGAGGAGCAGCCGCCGCCCGAGGCCTGACCGGGATCAGCTGACGCGCAGGCGGTCGGCCAGTTCGAAGGCTTCCACGGTTTTCGGGTGCGCCTTGCCCAGTTGGGCGTGCAGGATCTGCGCACCCCGGCGCGCGAGATCCGCGGCCGACGGGTCGTTCAACGCGTGCACGGCTCGGGCTTTGAGCAGCAGGGCGTACCCGATGTACAGGTGGTCTGGTGCGTAGCTGGCCTCGCGGATCTGCAGCGCCCGCGAGATCAGCGGGACGGCTGTGGCGTAGTCGTCGAGGCCGAGGTGGAGGTTCGCCAGCGCGATCAGGTCGAAGCTCACGTACGGGTCGTCCGGCCCGTGCGCCGCCTCGTCGATCTGGAGCGCCCGTTCGGCCAGCGGCAGCGCCGCTTCATCGTCACCGAGCCGGTGCATGATCCGCGCCAACGTGGCCAGGTCCGTTGCGATCGCTGGACTTTCCGGCGGCAGGGCGGACTCGTGCAGGCGCAGGGCGCGTTCCGCGAGCGGGCGTGCCTTCTCCGGCGCGCCGAGGTCCTGGTGGATCTGTGCCAGGGCGATCAGGTCGAAGCCGAGCTCCGCGTCCCGGTCCTCGAGCGCCTCGTCGATCGCGAGGGCACGTTCGCACAACGGCAGCGCCATCGAGCGATCCCCGATGCTCAGGACGTACTCCGATGCCAGCCTCAACAACACCGCCGCCTCCGCGGCGCACTCGGCCGGTGGATCGTCCTTGGTCACCGCCAACACATGCGGAAGCAGCTCCTCCCACCGCTCTCGCGCATTCGGGTCCCCGTGGATGTCGTGCGGGACGGCCGCGAGCAGTGCACGCGACACCTGAGTCCGAGTGTCCACGTGTACGTCGTCCGGCATCGAAGCCCGGATGGCGGCCTGGACGAGCCGGTGCAGCAACAAGGTCGTTTCCCCACGCCGCGCGAGACCGAGGCCGGCCAGAGCGCCGACGGTCGTGTCCCACACCAGCGGGTCGGCCACGGCGGCAAGGGTGTCCGGAGTGAACAAGTCCAGCGGAATCGGCTCTGGCGCCAGCAAGGCGCACAGCTGAAGCAGCCGGACCGCTTGGGGCTGGTCGGCTTCCAGGTTTCGCACACTGAGTTGCCACAGGGTGGAGACCACCACCGCTGGCCGGTCGGTCAGCTCGCCCTGCCCGATCATGTCCTCCAACCGGGACGTCAGCAGAGCGAGGTAGGCCTCGGGCGCTGTGTGGTTGTAGTCCATGTATCCGGCCGCTTGTTCCAACGCCAGCGGCAGGTCGCCCAGTCGTTCGGCGATCTGCTCAGCCACCGCTTCGGTCATCCCGGGCACCCGGCGCAGCAGCAGCTGGACCGACTCCTGCCTGCCGAACACGTCCAGGTCGATCACGCCCGCCCGGCTCGACCAGCCGCTCACCCTGGTCGTGACAAGGATGTGGCCGTGGCTCACCAGATCGCCCGACGGCAGCGCGTGCGCGAGCGTGCCCGGTTTCTCCCCGTTGTCGAAGATGATCAGCCAGGGCCTGCGGTCCACCAGCTTGCCGTACACCTTCGGGAAGACCTGGTCGGTGCTGACGTCGGTCAGCCCGAGTTCCCTGGCGAGCGATGCGAACTGAGGCGCCACCAGTTCGGGCTGCTCGGCGTCGACGAAGGCGACGAACCGGTACTTCGACCGGTAGCGGTAGGCGTACTCGACCGCGAGCTGCGTCTTGCCGACACCGCCCAACCCGTGCACGACCTGTGTCGTGACGTCGTTCGCTGAGTTGAGGCGCTGGCGTAGCTCCCGCAGAACGGCGTCGCGGCCAGTGAAGTTGGAGTTGCGCGGCGGGAGCCGGTACGTCGCGGGCGCGGGTAGGTCCTTCGCCTTACGGGTACGGCTTGGTGACTGCCAAAACCCGAATAACGCGAGGGGAATGAGGAGCAGCAGCACCACCCACGGGTTGGTGCGCACGAAGTCGAGCGGTCCCGGCCACCGGCTCTGCCCTGACGCCGCGTTGAACGCGAGGCTGCCGAGGAACAGCACGAGCAATGCGGCCACCGCGCTGGCCAGCGTCCGCCACATGGCTCCCTCTCGACGCCCAAATCAACAGCCAGCGGATCTTAACCCAGCGGCCGGATCGGCCGAGGCGGAGTGAAATTGACCGGTTACGTCAGGTGAAAGCGCTGGTGAGTGCAGTAGATCACGCATAACGGACGATTGAAGTTAGGCTAGGCTGCCCTCATGTCTGCGGCTGCTGGGGCAATGTTGGCTGGTCATGAGCTGATACTCGCCCATCACGACCACGAGGTGGTGCACGGTGTCTCGCTGGAGCTGACTCCAGGCGCCATCACGGCCCTCGTCGGTCCCAACGGCTCCGGCAAGTCGACGCTCCTGCGGTCCCTGGCTCGGTTGCACAAGCCCAAGGGCGGTGACGTCCATCTCGGCGAGCGCGCTGTCTGGAACGGATCTGCGTTGTCCGGCAAAGAGTTCGCGCGCAACGTCACATTGCTTACGCAGCAACGGCCTACACCGTCTGGTGTGTCCGTCAAGGACGTTGTGGGCTACGGGCGGCACCCGTATCGCTCCGGGTGGCGCGGGATCGACCCGGACGGCCCCGCTGCCGTGGCGAAGGCAATGGCGATGACTGGCGTGACTGAAATGGCCGACCGTGGCGTGGACGAGTTGTCCGGCGGTGAGCTGCAACGCGTGTGGCTCGCGTCCTGCCTCGCCCAGGAGACGTCCGTCCTGCTGCTCGACGAGCCGACCAACCACCTCGACCTGCGCTACCAGGTCGAGATCCTCGACGTTGTCCGTGACCTCGCCGTCGACCACCAGGTGGCCGTCGGCGTCGTGCTGCACGACCTTGACCACGCCGCCATCATCGCCGACCGCGTTGTTCTGCTGTCCCAAGGGAAAGCCCTCGCGAGCGGCACCGTGAAGGAAGTGTTCACGGCGCAGAACCTCACCGCGGCGTACGGCGTCGCGGTGCAGGTCGCGGACGATCCAGTGACTGGCTCGCTGCACTGCCGTCCGGTCGGCAGGCACACCCCCAAAGTTTGAACCAATACACGGAGAAACGAGCCATGCGCATCCCTGTCCTCATCGCGGCCACCGCGATGCTGTTGTCCGCCTGCGGAACCACAGAGACACCAACCACTCAACCCACCGAGAACGCCGGCGGACCGGTCAAGGTCACCGACGTGCGCGGCAAGACCGTCGAGTTGAAGTCCGCCGCGAAACGGGTCGTCGCCCTGGAGTGGGGTGAGGCCGAGATGGTCGTGTCGCTGGGTGTGATGCCGGTCGGAGTGGCCGACACCGCGGGCTACAAGACGTGGGATACCGCTGCGCCGCTTGACGCTTCGGTCAAGGACATCGGCAAGCGCAACGAGCCGAGCGTCGACGCGATCGTGGCGCTGAACCCGGATGTCGTCATCATCGCTGAGGAGCGTGACTCGACGCTGGTGCCGCAACTGGAGAAGTACGTGCCGGTCGTCGTGACGAAGTCCAGCGACGCGAGCCGCAACTTCGCCCGGCTGCGCGAGGACCTCAAGCTGATCGCCCAGACCGTCGGCAAGAGCGCCGAAGCGGACAAGCTGCTGTCCGAAATGGACGCCAAGCTGGCCGCGAGCAAGACGGCGCTTGCGGCGAAGGCCGGTACGCCGTTCCTGATGGCCGACGGCTGGCTGGAGGGCAGCACGGTCAGCATCCGCCCGTTCGGCAAGGGCTCACTGGTCTCTGACATCGCCGAGCAGATCGGCCTGCGCAACGCGTGGACGGGCCAGGTCGACGCGCAGTGGGGCCTCGGCCAGACCGACGTCGAAGGACTGACCGCGCTCACCGACCCGAACACGATCCTGCTCTACAGCGCGTCCGAAGAGGACGTGTTCACCACCGGACTCGCGCAGAACCCGGTGTACCAACGGCTTCCGTTCGTGGTGTCCAAGAAGGTCTACAAGCTCCAGCCCGGCACGTGGACCTTCGGCGGCCCGAAGTCCGTTGTGCACATCGCTGAGCAGATCACGAAGGCGCTCGCCTGACCGTGCGCAGCGCCGTCGTGACGGCGGCGGCCGTGGTGGCAATCGCCGCGCTCGCCGCCGTCCATCTCACTCAGGGCACAGCCGATACCGGTGTGCTCGATGTGCTCCGCGCCCTCTTCGGTGATGGCGACGAGCAAACACAAGCGGTTCTCTCGGGTTCTCGCGTGCCGCGCTTGCTCACCGCGCTGCTGCTCGGCATTGCGCTGGGCGTCGCGGGCGCGGGTATGCAGTCCGTGGCACGCAACCCGCTCGCCGCACCCGACACGCTCGCGGTCAACGCGGGCGCATGGCTGGCCGTCGTTGCGATCTCCGCGTTCGGCCTTACGCTGCCGACACTGCCTGCGGGTGCGACGGCGTTCGTCGGAGCCCTCGGCGCGGCTGTCGTAGTGCTCGGCTTGTCCGGCGCTGGCTCGACGACGCCAAGGCTGATCCTGGTCGGCTCAGCCGTGACGCTGGCCTTGCAGTCGATCACGATCCTGCTGCTGCTGATGTACGAGCAGGAGACGTCAGGCCTGTTCGCCTGGGGAAGCGGCTCGCTGAGCGTGGCGAACCTCGACGCCACAGCGCAGATGGCACCCGTCGTGCTCGCCGCGACCGTGGCACTGGTCGCGATGGGACGGTCGCTGGATCTTCTCGCGTTGGGTGACGACAACGCGACCGTGCTCGGGCTTAAAGTGCAGCGCACGCGCATCGGTGCGGTGCTGCTGACTGTGGCGCTGACCGCTGCGGCCGTCACGGTCGCGGGACCGGTTGGGTTCGTCGGTCTGTGCGCTCCGGTGATCACGCGCTTGCTGACGCCGGGAGAGGGACGGCATCGCGTGCTGCTGCCGTTGTCCGGTTTGGTCGGTGTGGTGCTGGTGCTTGGCGCGGACGTGCTCCTGCGGGCCGCGATGGGATCGGCCGAGGCGTTGCGCGTGCCCACTGGCGTCACGACAACGTTGCTGGGCGCGATCGTGCTGATTTGGCTGGCGCGTCGCGGCCGCTCCAGCGGCTCCCGGCCACAGGCCCCGGCTGGGCGCGTGAGTGTGGCAGGTTCACGGCGGCGTCTGGCCAGCACGAGCGTGGTTGTCGTAGTTCTGCTGATCGCCGCGCCGATCGTGGGCATGTTGCTTGGGGATCGCCTGGTGCTGCTGGGCGACTTGGTGAACTGGATGTCCGGCACGACAGGCAACGCGCTGACGTTCGTGCTCGACCAACGTCTGCCCCGGGTGCTGGCCGCTCTCACCGCGGGCGCCGCGCTTGCCGTGGCTGGCTGCGGTATCCAGTCGGTGAGCCGTAACCCGCTCGCTGAACCGGGGTTGCTCGGCATCACGTCCGGTGCGGGTCTTGGCGCGATCGGCCTGATCACGTTCGTGCCGCTGGCCGGTACGTGGCAGATCACCGGCGCGGCCGCGTTGGGTGCCGCGGCGGCGTTCGCGCTGGTCTACGGCCTGGCGTGGCGTTCGGGCCTGGACACCGACCGGCTGGTGATCATCGGCATCGGCCTGTGGTCGGGCGGGATGGCGCTGATCACCCTGCTGATCGTGACCTCGGACCCGTGGAACACCGCGAAAGCTCTGACGTGGCTGTCCGGCTCCACCTACGGCCGCACGCTCGATCAGGTGCTGCCGAGTGCGATCGCTCTGCTCGCGCTGACACCGTTGCTCTGGTCCCGCCATCGCGAACTGGATCTGCAGAGCCTCGACGAGGACACACCGCGCATCCTTGGCCTGCCCATGGAACGCTCACGCATGGTGATCCTTGTCGCCGCAGGCATTCTCGCCGCGACAGCAGTGTCCGCGATCGGCGTGGTGGCATTCATCGGCCTCGTCGCACCGCACTTGGCCCGCTCCCTTGTCGGCGGCCGTCACGCGCGCGTGCTCCCCATCGCGGCGGCACTCGGCGCCATCCTCGTGAGCGCCGCGGACACGTTGGGGCGCACCGTGATCGCCCCCGCGCAAATACCCGCGGGCCTCGTGATCGCTCTCGTCGGCACGCCTTATTTCGTCGTGGTGCTTTGGCGGACGCGGCAAGCCACCACAACGACGTGAATTGGCCTCCGCCGATCCGGTCGTGCCGGACCGGCGGAGGCGCCATCGGA
This sequence comes from Kibdelosporangium aridum, assembly GCF_900176515.1. Lineage (GTDB taxonomy): Bacteria > Actinomycetota > Actinomycetes > Mycobacteriales > Pseudonocardiaceae > Kibdelosporangium > Kibdelosporangium aridum. The sequence continues at coordinate 192,922 of NZ_FWXV01000012.1, read as the reverse complement.
CACAACTACTCAGGCAGATCCGCCTTTAGTAGTCCCAAGGCCAATCGATCGCGATCGGCCCGACCACCGACTGTTGTCTGATTTTGTCCCAGGCGAAACCGTACTTGTTGAATACCGCGGCGCTGACGATGTGGCGGTAGCCGACGGAGCTGTCCCAGATGTAGACCGGGTCCGCGACGGTCAGCTTCGCGAGATGAGCATTGTGGAGTTCGACATACGTGGGATAGCAGCGTACGAGGTTGTCGTACGTCACGATCCCATCCCAGCTGTTCCACAGGTTGAAGTATGTGGCTTCGTCGGGAATCAAACGCAGCGTGAACTCCGGGTCGATCAGGTACACCTCGGCGAATGCCGATTGTTTTACTCGCTGGCCGGGTTGTGGGCAGTCGGCATCCACAGTGGCGGGTTTCGCGGTCGCGGACATCGCATCCGCTGCGACCGGTTTCGGTGGAGTAGGCGAGGCGTTCGCGGCTCCCGTTGTGCCGAGGGAGAGCGACAAGCCTGCCATGAGGACGACTGCGGCAGAGCGGAAGCGCCACCTGGTTTTCATCTTTGTCCGACCCCCTGTGTTTTTGTGTGTGAACTCACGCATTGAAATTAGTGAACTCGGGTTGGTGACTTTCTTGGATGTGCCTGAGCTGCGGAGACCTGGAGATGGTTCCGTGTGCTGCGGCAAAGTTGCCGCCGGGGTTGCCCCTGATGGACGTCGCGCAGCGTGACCGTTCGCGGCATCATGGGACACCGCAAGCCTGTGGGGGCGGGGGATGACTGATCCGAACGTGGGGGAGCTCGGTGCCGCTGTTCGCGCATACCGGGCACGCAATGGGTTGACACAGCGAGACATGGCCGAACTGGCCGGCATCAGCGAACGCGCGCTGCGTTACATCGAAAAGGGAACGATCCAACGACCGCGGCAGGCGTCGATCCGGCAGTTGACGGCCATCCTGCAGCGATCCGGTGGGCTGGCCATGGCCGTGCTCGGCCCGCTGGTTGTGCGTCGCGGCGATCGGCCAGTGGTGATCGCGCGCCCGCAGCTGCGTAGTTTTCTCGGGTTGCTCGCGTTGCATGCCAACCAGGTCGTGTCGCACGCGGAGATCATCGAGGTGCTGTGGGGACACGAACCGCCTGGGACGTACCGCGAATTGCTGCACGGGATGGTGTCGCGGCTGCGAAAGGTCCTTGGCAGCGATGTCATCAGTACCCGCCACTCCGGCTATCGGCTCGACATCGATCCGGATCAGCTTGACCTGCTCCAGTTCGACGCGGCGCGCGAATCCGGTGACGTGCGGACGATGGCGCGAGCCCTCGGGTATTGGCGGTCGAGCGTTCTGGAGGATCTGCCGGAAGCCGTGCGGCACCACCCGACCGCGATCGCCATCGACAAGCGGCGATTGGCGACTGCGCTTGCCTACGCCGAAGCAGCCATGGCGCAAGGCGAGTCTGCGAAGGCCGCCGACCAATTGAGGTTGTTGCTACCCAATGAGCCGCTCCATGAAGGGCTGCACGCCAAGCTCATGCTGGCGCTCGCGGCAAACGGCCAGCAGGCGGAATCGCTCGCGTTGTACGCCGAAATCCATGATCGCCTTGTTGCCGAACTAGGCGTGCGGCCAGGCGATGAGTTACGCAAGGCGCATGTGCGCGTCCTGCGAGGCAAGGTTGCTGGACGTCCGGAATCTCAGCAGCAGCTTGCTCCCGCTCAATTGCCCGCTGACGTCAACGGTTTCGCCGGACGCGGCGGTGATCTGGCGCGTATCGACGCACTGCGGACCAAGCAGCTCGTGGTGATTCACGCGATCGCGGGCATGGGCAAGACGGCGCTGGCCGTGCGCTGGGGGCACCGCGAGCTGGCGTCGTTCCCGGATGGCCAGTTGTACGTCAACTTGCGAGGTTTCGATCCTGTGGCACCGCCTGTGGATCCGGGACACGTGCTTGGCCGGTTCCTGCGAGCGTTCGGCGTCGATCCAGCCGGGATCCCGCAGGACACCGACGAGCGCGCCGCTCAGTTCCGCTCACTCCTCGCGGGCAAACGGGTGCTGGTCGTGCTGGACAACGCGGCCACCGCCGATCAGGTCCGCCCCCTGTTGCCTGGCACGACATCCTGTCTTGTCCTGGTCACGAGCCGCAACCGGCTCAGCCCCCTTGTCGCAATCGACGGCGGGTGCCCCCTCGCCCTTGCCCCACTCGAGCCTTCGGAAGCGTCAACGCTGCTGGAAAACGCACTTGGCCGGACACGAGTGGACGCCGAGCCTGCGGAAGCTGCCGAGCTGGCGAGGCTTTGTGGTCACCTCCCGCTCGCATTGCGGCTTGCGGCAGGGAAACTGTCGTCGCGTCCACAGCAGACGATCACCGAGGTCATCGGTGAACTGATCGGAGAGTACGGCCTCGCCGCGTTGCGACTCGCCGACGACCCACGGGCGAGCGTCAGCGCGGCGTTCGACCTTTCGTACGCGGCGCTCGATCCAGCGGAACAAACTCTGTTCCGCCGCCTGGGGCTCATCCCAGGTCCCGATTTCACCGTGCCCGCGGCCGCCAGTCTGCTGGACACTCCGGATCCACACCAAGCAGCCGAGCTGCTTGACCGGCTGATCGTCGCCAACCTCGTCGAGCCGTACGCCTCGGGCCGCTACCGCCTGCACGACCTCGTTCGCTTGTATGCCACGGAAATGTGCGGCGATGACAGGGATGCCTATGCCCGTCTGATGAACTGGTACCTGAACAAGGCACGAGCAGCCGCACGCCTGCTGCACGCCGACTTGCAATACCTCGACGACGGCCAGCCGTCACCGGCAGACGTCATGTTCGCGGACGCCGGACAGGGACGGGCTTGGCTGCAGGCCGAGGAGGTGAACATTGTCGCCGCCATCCGGGACGCGGCAGGCTCCTCGGTCGCATCGATGGCATGGCTTCTGGCCGATGCCACCAACGGCTACTTCTTGATGCGCATGCGCAATCTAGACGAGTGGCATGTCAGCACCCGAGCCGCCATCAAAGCGGCTGAACAAGTGGGAGATGGGCGTGCACACGCAGCCATGCAGCTCGCGGTTGGCGCAGCGTACTGGCGCGTCGGTGACCTGAAGAGGTTTGTCGAGTCCTGTACCCGCTCATGGGAACTGGCCAGGCGGGTCACATGGGAGCTCGGCATGGTGCACTCGTCGGCCTTCATCTGTGAGGGAAAACTAGGGCTCGGCCTGGCTCGCGAAGTGATGGAACCGGTCGAGCGCCTGATCGCCGATTCCCGCACGCGAGACTTCACCATTGGTGTGGTGCACGGCTTGATCCTGCGGGGAAGCGCGTTGGCTCAGATGGGTGAACTGCGCTCCGCGGAGCGATCCATGCGGGAAGGGGTGGCCATCGGCAGCCAGAGCAACTCCGTGGTCATACTCGGTGAAGCTTTGCGTTGCCTTGGCGGTGTGTACTCACAACTCGGACGGACACGGGAAGCCGAGCAGGCCTACGCCGATTCAGCAGTGGCTGCCAGGCGATCGGGCGCTTGGCTCCAGCAGATAGGCCATCTCATCGTGATGACAAGGCTTGCGTACCAGTCCGGTGATCGGGAAACCGCTGAAAGCCTTGTCCAGCGAGCACTGACGCTCGGCGAGGAGTCCGGCAACCGGGTGTCGCATGTGGACGTGCTGGGTTTCGCGGGCTGGCTGTTCAGCGCCTGCGGCTGTTTGCCAACAGCTTTCGAACAGTACCGAAGAGCACGTGAGATCTCACACCAAGGCGATTTCATCTTCGCCGAGGCTGAGGCACTGATCGGTCTTGCCCGCACAAGCGTTCAAATGGGGGACAACAGTGCGGCGCTTTCCTTCGCGCGGCAAGCTCTTTCCATCGCTGAGACCCAGGGATACCAAGTGGTCATCGGCCAGGCGTTGACCGCGTTGGCCGAAGCCGAAATCGAACAGGGAAACTTGGCACAGGCGAAAACCTACGCTCGCCGCGCACTGGATGTGCACCGGCGGACCGGCCACGAGCCAGGCGAACGAACGACTTTGAAGATCATCGAGAAGGCCTCGTGAGGAATCTCAGTCGAGTCGGTCATGGCTGATCCTCAGTTCGCGCTTGAGGATCTTGCCGGTGGCGTTCTTGGGCAGTTCGCCGACGATCCGTACCGTGCGCGGGTACTTGTAGGCGGCGACCTTTCCCTTGACGAAGTCCCGCAGTTCGTCGGCGGTGGCAGTAGCCGGGGGCTTCAGTGCGACGACCGCAGCGACCTCCTCGCCCAGTTCGGTATGCGGCACACCGATCACCGCGGCTTCGCCGACGGCGGGGTGTTCATAGAGGACTTCCTCGATCTCCCGTGGGTAGACGTTGTAACCGCCACGGATGATCATGTCCTTCTTCCGGTCCACAATGTAGTAGAAGCCGTCCTCGTCCTGGCGGCCCAGATCGCCGCTGTGGAACCAGCCGTCCCGGATCGCCTTCGCGGTCTGTTCCGGCTTGCCCCTATAGCCCTTCATCACGTTGTGGCCCTTGATCGTGATCTCCCCGATCTCGCCCGGCGGCACGTCTTCGCCGTGGTCGTCGACGATGCGGAACCGCACTCCGCTGACCGGCGTGCCGATCGAACCCGGCCGTCGCTTGCCGGGCACGTTGAACGACGCGATCGGTGAGGTCTCCGACAGCCCGTACCCCTCCATGATCACGCAGCCAAACGCTTGCTCGAACGCGGTGATCACCTCGGCGGGCAACGGCGCTCCGCCGGCGAGGCAGACCCGTAGCGACGACAAGTCGTGGTTCGCCCGGTCGGGGTGGTTGGCCAGCGCCACGTACATCGTCGGCACGCCTTCGAACACGGTCACCTTGTCGCGCTGCAGGACTTTCAACGCCTTGGCCGCGTCGAACCTCGACATCAGGGTCAGGCAGCCGCCCACGGCGACCACCACGTTGAGGCCGACTGTCTGGCCGAAGACGTGGAACAGCGGCAGCGCCCCGAACACCACGTCCTCGGCGGTGGCCTGGATCAGGTCGCGGACCGCGATCTCGACGTTGCGCATCAGGTTGGCGTGCGTAAACTCCGCGCCCTTGGGCCGCCCGGTGGTGCCGGACGTGTAGAAGATCACCGCAGTGTCCTCATCGGCCCGATCGACAACATGGTCGATCGGTGGCGCGGCAGTCAATGACCCGTCGACGACGACGCACGCCGTGTCGGCCAGCTTCGCGCCCGCCTTGGCTCCGGGCTGGAAGTCCTCCCACACGAAGAGCACCTTGGCGCCGGAATCGCTGAGGTAGTACGCCACCTCGCGCTCCTTGAACAGCGGGTTCATCGGCACCACAACCGCACCCGCGCGCAGTGTCGCGTAGTACAACACCGCGAACTGCGGCACGTTCGGCAGCATGATCCCGACGCGATCACCTGGCTGGACACCGTGTTCGGCGAGTAGCCCGGCCGCGCGTTTCGTCGCGTCGTCCAGCTCTGAGTACGTCAGCATCGTGTCGTCCAGCCTGATCGCGACACGATCCGGGTACTGGGCCGCCGTGCGGGCGAGGTTCGCGGCAAGGTTCACGACGGCCATAGTCGACAGAGGTCCCACGTCCCGCCTATGTTCGGCGGTACAAAACGTCCCCGGCTTCGGTGTGCGGCGATGACACACTTGCGCTGTGCGAAGCAGCAGGCGGGAACTTCCGGACGAGGGCGTGGCCAAGCTGGTGGCGGAGGCCGAGCGGCGGTTGCCCGAGGTCACCGACAGTGCGGTCAAGAAGGTCCAGGCGGCCATGGAGGTGTACCGGGCCGGAGCCGTGATACCGCCCGCCGAACTGCGTCAGTACGTCGAAGCCAACCTGCGTGAGATCGTGCACGGCCTGTCCGCACCCGGCACTCCCGAACTGACCAGGGCGCGTGTGACGGGCAAACGCCGCGCCGAACAGGGCGTGCCCCTGTCGGAGGTGGTGCGTGCCTTCCGGATCGGGTTCGCCGAGATCTGGAACGTCCTGGTCGAGGAGGCCGACCGGGTGGGCCCGGACATGGTGCGCACGCTGGTGTCGGCGGCCACCACGCTGTGGTACCTGGCCGACGACTTCGCCGAGGCGATGAGCGAGGCTTACCGCGACACCGTCGCCGAACTGGCTTCCCGGCAGCGGCAGCAACGCTCGGCACTGGTCGAAGCCCTGTTCTCCGGGCAGCGGCTCGACCAGGCCGCGCTGTGGCAGATCTCGGAGCTGCTGCAGATGCCGATCGACGGGTTGTTCCTCGTGGTCGCCGCGGAGTCACCGGAGCTGGGCGAGGAGGCGTTGCCCAGCATCGAGTCCAGGTTGGACGCGATGAACCTCGGCTCCGCGTGGCGGCTCACCCCGGAGACACAGGTCGGGGTGATCTCCTTGCGGTCCACGGCCGCGCAGGCCCCGGTACTCGACCTGTTGCGGCGGCACGCCACGTCCCGCATCGGTGTCAGCCCCGCTTTCAGCGGCCTGATGAGCACTCCACGGGCATTGCACTTCGCCACGGTCGCGCTCGCCAGCCTGCCGCTCGGCCAACCGGGTGTCTTCCAGTTCGACGACTCACCGTTGACCGCGTTGGTGGCCAGCGCGCCGGAGGAGGCGACACAACTGGCGCACCAGGTGCTCGGCGGCGTACTTCAACTCGGCGACGAAGGCACTGTCCTGCTTGACACCCTGCAGGCCTGGTTCGACTGCGCTGGGTCTACAAAGGACACAGCGGACCGGTTGTTCTGCCATCCGAACACCGTCCGGTACCGGTTGCGCGGGCTACAGGACATAACCGGACGTTCCCTGACAAATCCGGCACACCAGGCGGAGTTGCTCACCGGGCTGCGCGCCATCGGGACGTACCCCAAAGGCGAGCCCTTGGCATGACGTGACAACCGGGTGACGTGGATCCTGTGGCCCGGCACATGGGCCCTGGCGGGCACCGCTTCTAGGTTCGAGAACGTCCGGCTCGTTCTCCTGCTGGCGGCGTTGCCGCCCACAGAGGTGATTCATGTCCGCTTCCAGCACAGTCACGCCGGTGCGCGGTCGCCGGGTCGCGCTCGCCGCGATGGTCGCCGCGTCGATCGAGTGGTACGACTTCTTCATCTACGCCACGGCTGCGGCGCTTGTCTTCGGCAAGGCATTCTTCCCCGGAGTCAGTCCTGTCTCGGCGACGCTCGCCTCGTTCGCCACCTTCGGCGTCGGGTTCGCCGCCCGGCCGTTGGGCGGGATCGTGTTCGGGCACTTCGGCGACAAGCTCGGGCGCAAGCCGATGCTCGTGGTGTCCCTGCTGTTGATGGCCGTGTCCACCACGCTGATCGGTCTGCTGCCGACGTACGCGAGCATCGGCGTGTTCGCCCCGTTCGCCCTGGTACTGCTGCGAATCTGCCAAGGGCTGGCGATCGGCGGCCAGTGGGGTGGCGCGATGCTGCTGGCCATCGAGTCCGCGCCACCGGGCAAACGCGGGCTGTACGGCAGCTTCGTACAGGTGGGCGTCCCGATCGGAATGGTGCTGGGCAACACGGTCTTCCTCGTCGTGGCTGCGATCGTGAGCCCGGCGCAGTTCGACGCATGGGGCTGGCGGATCCCGTTCCTGCTCAGCTCGGTGACCGCGCTGATCGCGTTCTACATCCACCGGCGAGTCGACGACACGCCCGAGTACCTGGCCGCGGAATCGCCGGGGCGGCGCCGTTCCCCGGTCATCGAGGTGGTGCGCAGGCACCCGACGGCTGTGCTGTTCGCGTCCAGTGTCTACATCGTCCTCAGTGCAGCGTTCTACATCCTTGCGGCTGGTCTGCTGGACTACGGGACACGCACGTTGGGCATCCCGAAAAGCTCGATGCTGCTCGCGGTTCTGGTCAGCGTGAGCTCGATGGTGCTGACTCTGCCGCTGTTCGCGGCGCTGTCCGATCGAGTGGGACGCAAACCGGTCTTCGCGGTGGGAGCGGTGGCCACCGGGATATCGGTCTTCGCGGTGTTCCCGTTGGTCGAGACACTCAACGTGGGACTGGCCATCCTCGGCCTGGTGATCACGATGACCACGATCGCCATGATGTACGGCCCGCAGGCTGCTCTGTTCGCCGAGATGTTCCCCGCCCACTTGCGCTATTCGGGTGCTTCGTTGGGCTATCAGATCGCCAACGTGATCGGTGGCGGATTCGCCCCGTTCGTCATGGTCCTGTTGTTGGAGTCCACCGGGAGTTCGTTGTCGGTCGCGGTGTACATCGCCGTGCTGGCCGTGATCGCGTTGGTGGCACTGGCTTTCATCTCTGACAGGCATGAAGTCGATGCCGAGGTGAGCCGCTGACGAGTACGCACTCTGATCCGCGGGCGGACAACCGTTCGCGGCCGCATGCGTCTGTAGCTGTGCACCGCAGTCCATGCGAAGGTCAGGGGGTTGTTTTCCATGATGACATTCCAGGTCGGGCGAACACGGCGCTTGGCGACCGGGGCGTTGACCGCCACTGTCGCGATGGCTGTGCTGACCGGAACGGCACACGCCAAGGACACACATACGCTGGCGTACATCGGATATTCCGACAACCGAGGACAGGGCACCATCCTGGTCAGCGACGCGGACACGCACGAGGAGGTAACGCGTATCCGAGTGGCAGGCAGACCGAATGGCATCACCGCCACCCCGGATGGCAACTTCATCTACGTCGCCACAGAGTCCACGCCGGGTGTGCAGATCATCGACACCCACACGCACGAGATCATCCAAGAAGTCTCGGTGGGCGGCGGCTGGGCGAACAAGATCGCGTTCAACTCCGGCGGTGATCTCGCCTATGTGGCACAGGGTTCGAGTGGAGCGGGCGGCAGCCGCGGCCGGGTCTACATCGACGACGTCGCGACGGACCAGGTGATCGGCTCGTTCAAAGCGGGCGAATGGCCCACCGACATCGTCATCACCCCTGACGACACGCGGGCGTACGTCACGTCTTCCGAGTCGACCAACGTCTGGGTGATCGACCTGGCCACGCATTCGCTCATCGCCACCATCAACATGGGCGGCCCTTCCTCACCACGGCTCGCATTGTCGCCGGACGGCTCGAGCCTGTTCGTCACGAGTGGTGCCCGGCTGTCCGTGATCGACGTCGCCACCAACACGATCGGCAAGCACTTGGCACTGAGCGGACGGGCTGCCGGTGTTGCACTTAGCCCGGACGGTGCTCGTGCTTATGTCGGTGAGGTCCGCGAAGCGGGCTTCAAGGGCGTTGTGACCACTGTGGACACCACGGATCTTGCCAAGATCGGTGAGTCCGTTGAGGTCACCGTGGGCAAGTTGGCGGTTTCCCCGAGTGGAGCGGAAGTCTATGTGACCGGTGACGAAGGCAACACCGACACCGTGGTGCTCGAAGCCGAGACGGGCGAGATCCACACGGTCCTGCCCGCGCTGGAGAACGACCGGCCGTCCACAGTGACACTGGTTGCCGTGCCGAACGACTGAGCCACCAGCAGGTCTCCGGTACGTGGCCACCACCACGTACCGGAGACACGTTGATCACTTGACGGGAGTGATCGTCCAGCGCTGGTAGTCGAGCGTGACGTCCCACGCCATGATGACTTGCGTTCCGTTGGCCGTGCCACGGCTCTTGGCTTCGATCACCAAGCCCGTCGGGTCACGCAGGGCCAGCGTGCCATCCGGGGCGGTGGTGAACTCCCACGTGAAGTCGCACGACGAGGTCTGGCTGACATAAGGCGGGACCTGTGAGCTACGCATGTGCACCAAGCACAGTCCGGAGCTCCGGTTCTTCAGGGTGTACTTGTTGTTGCCCCGGCTGATCACGTCGAAGATCTGGTTTGTGCCTGCCGTGCAGTCCCACAGTTCGGCGTGGGCCCCGGTGTGCGTGCCGGCCATCTGCATGCAGCGGCCGGACGCGAAGCCCTTGAACTGGATGGCGCGGTGGGGCATGGGAACGGTCTGGTACCCCCACGCGAAACCGCCGACGGTGTTCTTGTCGATCCGGCCTTTCTCGAAAGTCTGCCGCCAGACGTACTCCAGCCGGACCTCGTCCGTGAGGGGAGCGCCAAGGCCCGCTTCGAAGCCCATCGCGGCGAACCGCTGGTGGATCTCGCCCTTGACCTGCCGGATGCCAGCGTTGGGCACATAGTAGATGGTGCCACGGGTGAAGCGGATGTAGACGATCCCCGCGTCGCCGTAGCGCTCAACGTCAGTGACCGGGTAGCCGTACGTACCGGTCTCCGCGCCGTTCTCAGCCCAGACGTCGCCGACGGAGCCGTAGACGATGTGGGCGTTCGTCTCGGGACTCCAGACGATGTACAGGTTCTGCCCGCCGGAGTTCGGCTTTTCGATGCGGACGACCTGGCCCCTGCCGTCCTGGGTCGCGACCTGGTCGCTGAACTTGCCGCCGAGGGGGTTCGGCCCGCCCAGCGAGAGCAGCTTGTCCAGGATCGGTCCTTTGTAGACCACGTGCACCTCGGGGCGTTTGTGGCTGCCGTAGTCGTTCGCGACCAGGTGGAGCCGGCCCTTCTCGTATTCCTTGTAGCCGAGGTGGTTTTCGTCGAGCACCGCGTCGCCGACCGGCTTGCCGAGCCGGTCACGCAGGCCTTGGTCCGAGGCGTAGCGCCGGTCCATCGGCAACTGCGGTTGCGGGGCTTCGACGTGCCAGACAGCCGACTGGCCGCCGTTCTCGTTGTCGATCGCGCCAACCACGTAGAGGTAGTTGGACGCTGTCTCGACCGGGTGGATCGAGATCCCTGCCCCGTTGCGCTTCACACACCAAGTCGCCTTCGCCTTGAACTGGGCGGTGCCGTCGGTCGGGTCGACTTTGGCGTAGGCGCGCAGCTTCTGCGGCACCGAGCCCCCGGCCTTGGTGGACAAGTCCTTGCGCCAGTGCAGGTAGTGGTTGGGGCGACTGACTGACTGGAACGAGAAACAGGTCGGATTGCTGAGTCCAGGCTCGATCTTCCAGGCATGCGCGGGGTGGGCGCCGGGCCGCCACGGTGCCATGACGACGTCACCGTTGTTGTCGGCGATGTAGCTCTCGGCGAGGTCGAAGCGCAATGACTGGTTCTGGTTCTCGTACTGGCCGACGCGCAGGAACCGTTCCCGATCGGTCGGGCTGCCGGCAAGTGCCGCGTCGGCGGCCGCGACCAGTGCGGGGTACACCAGGCTGTTGGCCGCACGGGTGCGCACCTCGGTGATCTGGCGGATGTACTCCTTGTCCCGCCTGTCCAACGCGATCTGGATGTCACGCAGGCGAGCCTCCCGCGCACCCGTGTCGATGAACTTCTTCCACACCGCCGGGTCGAGGCTGCGCACGGCTGCCTCGGCGGCGCCGGCGACCTCGGTACCGGCCGGCGCGCGATTCCAGACTTCGATGACGAAGTCCTGGTCGGTCTTGGTGATCAGGTTCTTCGCCTGTTCACGGTCGTAGCCCAGCGCGTGGTAGGCGGCATTGGCCTTGGCTTCCCGCGCGAGCTCCGCGGCCTTCTCCGCCTCCGTCTTCTCCTTGTCCTCCCGGATCAGCCGATCCAGGTCCTTGCGGTGCTCGTCGTGCACTCCGACCGTGAGGAAGGCCCACTGCGCCTCGGCCGTCCCGCTCAGCGCGACACGGGCGGCTTGTTTGACAGCCATGTCCTTGTGGTTGTCGGCATTGAGCTCGAGGTGGACGATGAATTCGAAGACCGGCTTGGCAAGGATGATGTTGTCGACGGGGATGCTCAGCGCCGCGGCGGCTCTGGCCTTGGCCGTGCGTTCTTCCTCCTGCCGCTGCCGCCGGTCGGTGACGATCGTCCGATCTTGGTCGTTCGCGGCGAAAATGCCGGCCTTGATGAACTGAAGGCACGCGGCGTCACCGGCGGCGAGCGCGGCGATGGCCGCTTCCTTCAGCTTCTGGTGCTCGGGTTCCAACGGGCGCGGCTTGTCGCGGTCGTCTGCGATGTAGTACATCGCGGCGACGAAGTCGCGGTCGCCGAGCGTCAGCAAGTCCTCGCCCGCCTCGATGCCGAACACCCTGGCGGCTTTGCTCTTCTCGATGTACGTGGCCTCGTCCGCTGCTGCCGCGGCAGCAGCAGGCGGTGGGGTAAAGACCACTGTGGACAACGTCATGCCGGCAGCCGCGGCTATCGCGGTGCCGACCACGAGTCTTCTCAGACCACCCCGGCGCCGTGCCGGTGGCACGACGGATGAACCCCTGCATCTGTTCAAGTACAGCCTCCCCTTGAAGAACGCGTGAGACCTAAGAGTTCGGTCTCGAACTCGCGCGACCGAAAGCTTTCCCTTGTGCCGGTCGAGCGCAAATCGCTCACGATCAGATGTGACCAGTTCGTGATCTGTAGATGTGATGCAGATCACCACGCTTTACGCGTGTACCGTAACTGTGCCATAGTCGGCGCGCTGTGTACGCACGCAATTCCAGGGGGGTCTTGGAATGAAAAGGCGCACGGTGCTCAATGCTGCCCTTGTCGCGGTGTTGGCCACCGGCATCAGTACTACCGTCACTACGGCGAACGGATTAGCGACAGGTGAAACGTTAGGCATTTCGGCTGTCGAGGACTCACCCTTTTATCCCATCGTTCTGCGTAACGCGCTGCATCACCCGGAGTCTTTGGTGCGGGTGGCGGCGTGGCACGCGTTGTGGTCCGACGAGTGGGAGGTGGCACTTCCCGCGTTCGTCACGCACGGGTTTGCCGAGGCCAGGGTGCTGGCCAGTCAGAAACACGCACGGAACCGCGATTTCGTGCAACGCGTCGTGAACACCTACAGTCCGCAGTTCTCCCCGAAGGTCCACGCCGAGGCCCAACGGGCGCTGAAGGGCACCGACGCGGATCGGGACAACTTCGTCCGCGCCGGTTTCGCTGCGGCGAAAGCGCTCGACGAAGCCACCCGAGAGGCCAATGAGCAGGAAAAACAGCAGATTCTGCAAGCCGATCGCGACTTCGTGGCCATGCTGGCAGGGCGGGATCCAGGCGAGCACGTGCGCCTGGCAGCGCAGCACGCGTTGCGAGCGGGTGGCACAGATGCCGACCTCCGGGCGTTCTTCGCGTCGGAGTGGATGGCGGCTGCCGCCGTGGACGTCGACATTTTCCGGCTCCGCAGCCACGAGGCCGGTATTCGCTACTACGCGGTGATTCCGCAGTTGATCGCGGACGCCCAGGACGCGGAACGGGAAGCGCTGGCGGCCAGCGGGGCGGCCGCGGAACAGGCTCGCGCGGTCGCGGCCCGGGCGTGGGCGACGACCAAGGAAAAGGCCGAAGCCGCGTGGAAAGCCTGGGAAGACGAGGCGAAGGCCTGTGCTGACCAGGCGCTGTACTGGCGCACGATCATCGAGCGCGCCCAGGCCAATATCGGCCCAGTGTGGGCTGCCATCGCGGCGACTGCCGACAAGAATCGCGGCACCTGGACATCGGAAGGCACTTTCGCCGACAACGAATCGCAGCACTGGGGAGCTGTGCAGCGGCAGGCACAAGACGGCTACAACCGGATGACCACTCCAGCCTGACGCTTTTTTCCTATTCCTGAATAATTCTTTCCCTCTTTCGACTTGGAGAGCAGGGTCGCTTTCGCATGAAAAAATTACCCAAGAGACCGGTCATTCTCGCCGTGGTGTTCGCACTGCTGGCGGGAATTGCCGGACAGGACGCGGTGGCAGCGCCCCCGGACGCGCCCGCGCGGCCTGCCGTGACTCAGCACCAGCAGGCCGCGGCGGAACCAGATCCGGAAATGGAACGGTTGATCGCCCAGCTGGAGCGGGATCTGATCGCCGATATCGCCGGCGCCGACAGTGAGGACGAAGAGGTCCGCGCGGCGGCACGGGAAGCGCTGCGCAAGATCGAAGCCGGTGACCGGGGCGCGTACCAAGTCTTCTTCGACACGGGGTACAAGCAAGCCAAGGCGCAGGCCAAGAAGCGCAAGGAGGCGGCCGACGCCGCCAACCGGGCGCAGATCGAGCCCCTGCGCGGCACAGGAGGACCGGCGTTCCGCGCCGCGGTCGAACGCGCGTTGCAGGGCGATGCCTGGGAACGGGAATCGTTCCTGGCGTACGGACGTGACCTCGCCGCGGAGCAAGACCGCAAGAGCGGCGCCCGCGAGAAGGAGCTCGCTGACCGGCGGCGGTCGCACGTGGAGATGGCGGCGGCGCTCGGCGGCCCTGAGGTGTCGGCCGCCGCGAAAGCCGCGCTGGCGCAAGGGGATGCGGCGATCGCGGAGTTCCTGAGGACCGGTTATCTCGCGGCAGCCCAACGTGATGCCGAGAACCGGGAGAAACATCTCGCGGAACTGGAAAGGCAGCGCAAGGAAGCCGAGGCTGCTTCGGAGCTCGCGCAGCGCACCGCACGGGCGATGCGCGCCCGGCAGAACCTGCTCGCGGCCCATGCCGATGGCGTGAAAGCGTTGGAGCGTACGGCCAATGACATGACCTCGGCCGCGAATGCCTCTCGGGAAGCGGCCAGGGTATTGGCCGCGGATCTGGCCGGGGGCACGTATCACCCCGAGCTGTACCAGCGAGCCAAGGATGAGGTGGCACGGCAGCTCAGGTATGCGGTAGCGGACGCTGAGGCGGCGCAGCAGGCTGCCGCAGGTGCCCGCACACAGGCTGCGATCTTGGTCGAGAACCAGATGCCGCACGGCACGCAGTGGGCCAAGGTCGTCGAGGGCATGGCCGCGTCGGCCGAGGCAGCAAAGCAGGCCGCGCAGACCGCTGTCCACGCGGTGGACGCGATCGCCGCCGAAGCCGCGGCCACCGACGCCACCGAGAAAGCCAAGGCACACGCGGAAAACGCGAAACGGTGGCGGGAGACCGCGGAGTCCCACGCCGCTTCGGCGGCGAAACTTGCCGCAGCGGCAAAGGAACAGGCGCTCGCTGCGGCGGATGCGGCTGCACGGGCCAAGCAGGCCCGCGCGGAAGCAGAAGCCGCACTTCGTAACGCGCAGACCCATGCGGCGAACGTGAAGCAGGCGCGCGCAGACGCCGAACGTGAACGCGACGTCGCCGCGGCCAAGCGGGCTGAGGCGGAGCGGTGGCGTGACGAGGCCGCGCGCAAGCGCGCGGAGGCCGAGGCCAAGGCGTTAGAGGCCGCACGGCATCGTGATACCGCACAACGGGAAGCTGCCAACGCTGACCAGAAGCGTCAGGAAGCCGAGGCGCAGCAACGTATTGCCGCACAGAAACGGCAGGACGCGCAGGCGCAGGAGCAGATCGCCGCGGACGCGTCGAAGAACGCCCGTGCCCAAGAGAAAACCGCCATGGACGCCGACCGGGACGCTCAAGCCCAGGAAACCAAGGCGCACCAGGCCAGAGAGAACGCCGCGGAGATCACGCGGTCGGCGGACACCTTGGAGAAGAAGGCGCAGGCGCTGGAAGAGTTGGCGCGGCGGGCTTCCCAGGCCACGGAGATCGCGCAGGCCGACAAGGACAAGGCATGGGCCGCGGCACACCAGGCCCGCGCCGAGGCCAACACCGCACGCGAAGCAGCCCGGCAGGCACAAAACGCCGCCGCGGAGGCGGGAGTGGCCGCGCAGCGGTCACGTCAGGCCGCGATCGAGGCGGACGCTGCCGCTGGCCGTTCACGTGCGGCTGCGGACGCCGCACAGGCTGCCGCTTCGGCAGCGCGAGCAGCCGCGAACGAGGCCGAGGCCGCTGCGGAGAAGTCCCGTGCTGCGGCCAATGAGGCCCAGGCAGCGGCGGCGCGAGCGGATCACGCCGCCGACAGGGCCGAGTCCGAGGCAGCAGCAGTGCACGCCGAAGCTATGCGCGCCAATGCCGCAGCCGAAGAAGCCACCGCGCAAGAAGCGCGCGCGGCGGACAACGCCCGCAAAGCCGTTGAACTGGCGAACCAGGCAGCATGGGAGTCGGCCAAATCGTTGGACGCGGCCCGTCGGACACAGGATGAGGCCAACGCTTCGGCGATCGAGGCGGCGACGGCGGCCACCCAAGCGGGCATTGCCACCCGTGCTGCCGCCGCGGCTCGGCTGTCGTCGTCCGGCATTGCTGACCCGGCGAACCGTGCGATCGAGCTGACCAGCCCGTTCTCGCCGTCCGATGTGGACGCTGACTTCGCCGCGATGGTGGCCGCGCGGGCGAAGGACGTCGGCAACTCCCAGGTCGAAGCCGCGAACCAGGCGGCACAACGCGCGAACGAGCAGGCCCAGATCGCGGCCAAGGCGGCACGGGAAGCGGCAGGCGAAGCCGTAGCGGCCTTCCAAGCCGCTTCAGCTGCCGCGAACTCCGCGGCCGAGGCAGCCCGATCCGCAGCGGCGGCTCAAGTATCGGCGGCTGAGGCAGCCGTCGACGCGGCCGCCGCACGAGCGGCTGCCGCCCAAGCCAACGCCCTTGATGCCGAGGCACAGGCCGACGCCCGGGCCGCTCGTGCGGCAGCCAACCAGGCAGCGGCTGACGCGGCACTGGCAGGCCGGGCCGCTGACAAGGCCGAGGCTGACGCTCGCGCGGCCCGTCAAGCCGCGGATCAGGCCACCCGCGCGGCCAACGAAGCCAGCGCGGCCGCAACTCGGGCAGAACAGGCTGCCGCCGCGGCGAAGGCAGCCGCCGACCAGGCACAGATCGACGCCGAGGAGGCTCGTAAAGCCGCGGAGCGGGCCCAGCAACACGCCAGGGACGCGGAAGCGGCGGCGAAGAATGCCGAGGACTACGCCAAGAACGCTGAAAAGCGGGCCGAGAACTCCGAAGCGAGCGCCAAGGACGTCATGGCGATGCTGGCGCAGATCCAGGAAGAGCTCCGCAAGGAGAACGAGGAACGCCAGCGCCGCGAGGTCGAGGAGACCATCAACGACGACAGCGATGTTCCTGAGCTGACCGCGGAGGAGGAAGACGCACTCCGCAAGGCACAGGGACAGGCGGCTGTCGACGAATACCGTGCGAACAGGGCCAAGGCCAACAAGAAGCTCGAGACGTTCATCGTCGAGCAAGGCGGGCAGATCCTGCTTGACCTGATCGGCTTGCCCGACGCCAAGCGCTGTTTCGTCAACGGTGACTTCATCTCCTGCGTGATGACGGTCATCAACGCGTTGCCCATCCTGAAGCTGGCCAGGGTCCTGACGCAGATCCCGGACGCTGTGTCCGCCACGATCCGAATCGTCAAGGGCCTGCGCACCTTCAAGGACGTCGTGGTCGCCGCCCGCAAGACAACCAAGAAACTCAGGGACGCCGCCCTGAAGTGGATCAGGTGCAACAAGGGCGGCGGTGGCAGGCCTGCCGCCGACTGTGACCTGGAAGCTGAGCCTGAGTGGGATCCACACCAACCGCCTTACCCCGACCCCCGGCCGGATCCCTACCCGTGGCCGGGGCCGGCCCCCGTGCCGGCTCCGGGCGTCGACACCGACAAGGACTGCCCCGAGGACAGCAGGGGATGGATCGACAACGACCGCATGCAGACCTTCGACTTCAACGGCGGTAAGAACAACGCGAGCCGAGCCACCGGTGGAACAGCGTGCATCATCAGGATTCTGCCGCGAGAAGCGGGAGATCCGTACACGCCTGTCGGGTACAACTCGGCTTTACACAACCGGGGCCATCTCATCGGATCCGTGCTCGGTGGTTCGAATCGGCAGGAAAACATAGTGCTGCTGTACATCAGGGCGAACGAACCCGTGATGAGAACCATCGAAGGAAAGATCGACCGCGCGGTGCGCAACGGTGAACAGGTGTACCTTCGGGTCAGTGCCTGGTACAGGGACAGCACGGCCTACTACCCGGAAAAGGTGTACATCAAGGCGTGGGGAATGAAAAAGACATTCCGGTGTATCGCGTTGATCCAGAATATCCCGCACTCGCCGTCGACAGAGTGTCACTAGGCTGATAACATGCCTGGCCGACGTCACCGCCGGTCAGGCATGTTTTGTCGCCTCGATTCCGCATTGTGGGGTTCACTCGATGACCGGTCCTCGCGACCTCGTCAATCGCATCGCTGCCGCCGTCGGCTGGACAGGATCCGTTTCACCGGAACTTGACTGGGACGTGGTCGAGGGCAGGCTCGGAACTCGGTTGCCCGCCGATTACAAGCAGTTCATGGAACGGTTCCCTTCGGGCATGTTCCGCAACTCCATCAGGATCTTCAATCCGTCCAAGGACGCGGCGAACATGGCTCGGTTCACCGCGGAGTTCGAACGCATCCTCGAGTGGGTCAGAATTGTGCGGAATGAGTTCGCGGACTTTGCCTCGTACCCGCCTTTTCCAGAGCCGAAAGGGGTTATCCCGTTCGCCGGTATCGCCGCAGGCGGTTCGCTTTTTTGGGTGCCGTGGACGGCCGACCCGGACAAGTGGCACGTGGTGTACCAGAGCGGGCACAGCCCCGATGACTGGACGAGAACAAGGCGGTCGATGACGGACGTGATGCTCGAATTCGTGACCAGTCGCAGCACACGCAACATCCTCGGCTGGGACATGTCCGAGCGCGACCGGTCGTTCGAACCCTTCGATCTCTGACGAAGGCTGATTGGTCGACGGCACCTGGAAACCGGTGGAGTAGCCACTTTCGCCGTCTTCGCACCACCGACCAGCCTAAGCGTCGAGGTGCGACCTGGCTGCTTCACAACCCCGCCGAGGCCGCCAGCAGCCGAATGCTGTCGGGTTGTGGGCGGCCGCCATCGGCGCCCTCTGGCACCTCGCCGGGTCACGCGCGAGAGTGACAGCAACTGTCGCAGAACCAACTCTCGTCGCTACCCGGGCCGTCGGCGACGCCCGTAAGCAATCAGCCCGCCGCTGACTCCGCGCCTGTCCGGATGTCGCGGGCGAACTGACCTGCCCGAGCGAGTGCGTCGGCGGCTTCGGGCAGGAATGACCAGAAGATCTGGAAGGCGTGCGTGGCGATCGGGTACAGCTCCAGCTGGGCGTCGACGCCGTGCGCACGGGCGTGGTCGACCAGCCGGTGTGCGTCCTCTACGACGATGTCACCCGTCCCGACCTGCACGAGCAGCGGCGGAAGACCGGACAGGTCCGCGTGCAGCGGGCTGACCAGCGGGTCGTCGAGAGGGTGACCGGCAAGGTAGAGCTGGATGAACTGGCGCAGCTGCGCGACGCTGACCGGCGGGCTTTTGCCATCGCCCGGTTGGTCACGCAGCGTGCTGCAAGTCGGGTCGATGGCGCCGGGGCTGAACAGGACCGCGCCGCCTGGCATCGGCATTTGTTGCTGTTTGAGGGTGTTGAGCAAGGACAGGGTGATGCTGCCGCCTGACGAGTCGCCGACGACCGTGATCTGGGACGCCGGCACCCCGGTCTCGAGCATCCATTGGTAGACCACGAGGATGTCTTCGAGCGCGGCGGGGAACGGGTGCTCGGGCGCCAACCGGAACTCAGGAACGAGAACACCGGCATCGGCCGCGACGGCCAGCGCACCCGCGAGCGGCCGATAACCGAACGCTGACCCGGACACGAACGCGCCCCCGTGCACGTAAAGCACCGTGGCAGGCGCTTGGCGCCCCAGCAGCAGGCTGGGCACCCCGCCGGCGTTGACCGAACGCACCGAGACCTCAGGCGGCGGCGAGAACTGGGCGTGCAACGCCTCGGTGGCGTCGCGGAGATCCTGCAAGTGCACGTCGATCCTGGCGAAGTCGGCGACGACTGGCGCCCAGTACTTGGCGATCCGGCTGGCCAGCTCGCCGCCGATCGATCGGGTCGCGGTGATGCCGTCCTCGAGCTGCCGTAGCAGTTTGCGGGCACAGTCCAGCAGGGCTTCGCCCGCGAGCGTGAGCTCGACCCGGTGGGTGGAACGCAGCAGCAGCGTGACGCCGACAAGCCGTTCCAGCGTGCTGATCTGCCTGCTCAGCGCGGGTGGGCTGAGGTAGAGCCTGGACGCGGCCCTGCCGAAGTTGAGCTCTTCGGCGACCGCGATGAATGCCCGCAGGTGCCGCAGCTCGATCGCGTCCGGCGCCTGGGTCAGCGGCAGCACCTTTCCGTCCATGGCGACGATTGTCACGCACGCGGGCCGCGTTGGTCTTGTCGTCGGTGCATGACCGTGTTGCGTGCTCGGACGTTCCCTCTCGGACACCCGGATGCCACGGTGAACGCCACAGAACTCAACGAAAACCCGGGTCCTGTGCTTATAGCTGGGGCAGGGGACCATGCTGACCGGAAGGACCACGATGAAGAGCGTCATCGCCACCGCGCTGCTGACAGCGGCGCTGATCAGCGGCAGCGCGACAGCTGCGGCCGCCGAGGACTACCGGACCTACACCGGGTCGATCGACGGCGCCGCGTATCTCGTCAAGGTGCCGACGCGGTGGAACGGCGACCTTGTGCTCTACAGCCACGGATACTTCCCTCTCGGCTACGACCCTGGCCGGATCGCGCTGGCGAACCGGCCGGAGACCGAAGGATGGCTGCTCGAGCAGGGCTACGCGTTGGCCGCGTCGGACTACAAGGGACGGACGGGCGCGGCATACGAGCAGGGCCCACGGGATCAGCAGGCGTTACTCGACTGGTTCGGCAAGAACGTCCGGCAGCCGAAGCGGACGGTGGCGCTCGGCTCCTCGATGGGTGGCGCGCTGTCGATCATGCTCGCCGAGAAGTCGCCGCGGCGGTTCGCCGGAGTGGCGTCGCTGTGCGGGCCGATCGACCTGAACTCGGCGTGGAACGGCATCCTCGACGTCAGCTTCGCGCTGAAGACCTTGCTGGCACCGGACAAGAACATCGAACTGGTCCGGGTCACCAACCCGCAGCAGAGTGCCGAGCTGCTCCAGGCCGCGATCACGCAAGCGCTCACCACGCCAGAAGGACGCGCCAGGCTCGCGTTGGCAGGCGCGTTGGGCAATGTGCCGGGCTGGGTCACGGCGGACAAGCCGCGGTCGGCCGATGTGGCCGAACAGATCAGGCAGCAGGCGTTTCAGATCTCGCTGATCCACGTCAACACGTTCGGCCCGTTCGCTCGGGTGGACCTGGAACAGCGCGCAGGCGGGAACCCCTCGTGGAACACCGGGATCGACTACGCCCGCCAGCTCGCCCGGTCCGGTGAGCGCGAGTTGGTTCGCGAGGCATACCGTGCCGCTGGTATGGACCTGCACGCCGACCTGGCGGCTTTGGCCGCCGCACCACGCGTCGGCGCGGACCCGGCAGCCGCGGACTGGATGTCCCGGTTCGCCGTTCCGAGCGCCACAACGCCCACCCCTGTCCTGACCCTCCACAATGTCGCCGACTCCGCCGAACCGGGCAACGAGCGCTGGTACGCCCAGCAGGTCCGGCGCTCGGGCGAGCCGAACCGCCTGCGTCAGCTCTACGCCGACCGCCCAGGGCACTGCAGCTTCAGCTCCGCCGAGGAAATCGTCGTCCTTGAGGCCCTGTTCGACCGGATCGACACCGGACGCTGGCCGCACCTCGACCCGCGGCACCTCAACGCCGCCGCGGGCAAGTTCGGCGCCGACCACCACAAGGTGACGGACGTAGCGACGTTCAGAGACGTGCCTGCGGCTCCCGGTTTCGTCCGGTTCACACCGGATCCGCTGATGCGTCCGTCCCGTTAGGATCCTCGTGGGTGGTTGTCTGGGGTGTAATCCCGGACACCCACCCACGGGTTGTCAGCCTGCGGACTGATGACGGGTAACCCCATCGGTCTACGCGTCTTCACGCTCCAGGGCGACGCGTGCGGATCGGCCTCTCTCTACTGTCTGATGTGGAGTCTCGGTCAAGGAGAGATGGTTGAATGAAGGTCAGCATCGCGTTGGGCGCCACCGCCGTCATCGGAGTACTCGTCGGCGCGTCGGCGTGCTCGAATCCCAGCGGCAAGTCCTGGGCCATCACCTACGAGGTGAGTGACCAGGGCGGCGGCACGCTTTCCGAAGTCAGCTGGGCTGATTCGCCGGACCGCTACGAGGACAAGGTCGTCCAGCGCGAGATGGCCGGTCCGGTCGGCGTGCCCTGGAAACAGGATGTGGTGGTGACCGCAGGCCAGAAGGCCATAGTGACCGCCAAACCGACCGGGCGACTCAGGCTGACGTGCCGGATCCTGTTGGACGGCACGAAGGAACTCGCCAAGGCCACGGCGCCTGCGGCCGGGGACCCGGTCACCTGCGAGAAAGTCACTGACTCCTGATCACTGGGCGAACCGGGTCATGTCAGGACGTAGTCGTCGGGCGGAAAGCTGCCTGCCTCGCGGAAGGCGTTGACCGTTGAGGAAGGCCGCAGCAGCGTCGCTTCGCCGTGCGGGTTGAAGTAGTAGCTGTTGGCCGTGGCGCACTGGCCGAGGACGAACACCGAGTCGCCGAGCTTCTCGGTCATCCGGTCGAGGAACGCGTCGTTGGCTTCCTGCGTGACCTCGAACTCGGTGGCGCCGCGGCGGCGCATCGCGGTGAACAGGCGGTCGATGTGCCGCATCTGCGTTTCGATGGTGGTGAAATAGGACAGTCCGGAGTAGGAGTACGGGCTGTTGAGGGAGATGAAGTTCGGGAACTTCGGGATGGTGACGCCCTCGTATGCCTGGAACCGGTTGTCGCGCCACCACTTCCCGAGATTCCGGCCGCCCCGGCCGATGATCTCGAACGCGGGGAAATTGGCCTCCCACAAGTCGAAACCGGTCGCCAGGACCAGGACGTCGATATCGTGGCGCCGGTCATCGGCGGTGACGATCCCGCTCTCGTCGATCCGAGCGATCGACGTGGTCTCCAGGTTGACGTGGTCACGCGTGAACGCGCGGTAGTAGTCGTTGGAGAACGTAGGACGCTTGCAGCCGAACGAATATCCGGGCGTCAGCTTCCGCCGCAGTTCGGGGTCGCGAACCTGCCGCCGCAGGTGCGCGCGGCACCACAGCTCACCGATCCGGTTAGCCGCCCGAAGTTGCTTGTAATGCAAGACGCCGGACACCATCAGCAATTCGAGTACGGCAGTCCCGGCGAACCGCGCGATCCGTTGCGTGAGCGGGAGAGCGGCGAACGCGCGCCGCACGGCGGGCGGGACCGGGAAGTCCAGTTTGGGACTGACCCAGATCGGAGTGCGTTGGTACACCGTGAGTTCAGCGGCGACCTTCGCAACCTCGGGAATCAGCTGGACAGCGGTCGCGCCGGTACCGATCACCGCGACCCGTTGCCCGGTGAGGTCGTAGCCGTCATCCCAGTCGGCGGTGTGGATGATCTTGCCCGCGAACGTGTCGATCCCACCGATATCGGGCTTCTTCGGCTGGGACAGGAATCCTGTCGCGGTGAGCAGGTACTTCGCGGTCACGGTCGTATCGTCG
The DNA here is from genome assembly GCF_900176515.1 of Kibdelosporangium aridum. GTDB lineage: Bacteria > Actinomycetota > Actinomycetes > Mycobacteriales > Pseudonocardiaceae > Kibdelosporangium > Kibdelosporangium aridum. The sequence goes on along the minus strand of NZ_FWXV01000012.1, from coordinate 169,855 downwards.
CGACGCGAGATGGCCCAGTGGTCGGTGTCCCACACCGCACCGGTCACCACGGTGTTGAACCGCATGTATTGGCGCAGACGATATTTGTCGGCCACGTGTTCGGCGTAACGCTTGAGTTCCTGGCCCGGGGCGAACAGCCGCGACCAGTTCGGGTTCGGTTCGAACGAGTAGGAGTACGTAGCCGAGGGAATGTCGACGGCCAAGCCGGGGTAGTGGTTGACGTGCCACGTCCCGCCGAGGTCAGACTCGCGTTCGAGGATGAGCAGCTTGTCGTAGTCGAGCCGGGTGAGCTGGATCGCCGCACCCATACCGCCGAACCCCGCGCCGACAATGACTGCGTCGTAGTGCGCGCTCATGCTTCCTCCAAGCGGGTCGCGGCGGTCAGTCCGACAATCGCCAACTTGCTCGCGTTGTACACGGTCAACCCTGGCACCGGGCACTTCCCTGGGTAGCGAGTCATGCCTGTACTCCTTGCTGGGCGAAGGCCCGGGACACGGTCCGCGCCGGCGGAGGTCCCAACCAGGACATCGGCCGTCCGCGGGTCCCACTCCGCCTGGGAGTGCAGTGCGTCGAGGACCGCGGCGGTCCACGCGAACCCCAGCGTGCCGCCGCACCCGATCACCAACGCCCGTGCGGAACGGTGTGTCATTTACGGAACGATATGTCATTCTCCAGCGTACGGCAATATGCTGGGCCTATGACGACGGAGACGACGCCGGTCAGCCGGGCCGAACGGAAGAAGCAGGAACTGCGGCGCGAGATCATCGAGACCGCGTTCGACTGCTTCGCCGAACGCGGCTACCACGCCACCGGCATCGCCGACATCGCCACCCGGCTGGGCATCGGCCACGGCACCTTCTACCGGTACTTCCAGAACAAGCGCGATATTGTCGACCACGTCATCACCGACCTCGTCGAGACGGTGGTCGCCGCGCTCGCCGCCGAGAACGCTCCGGAAGCCGTGAGCAGCCTGGCCGAATATCGGGTGCAGAGTGCGCGGATCGGCGACGTGCTCGGCGTGATCCTTGGCGGCGATCCCCGCGTCGCCCGTTTCCTGCTGCTCGAAGCGGCGGGCATCGACGCCGAAATGCGCGAGCGCGTCCTGGACTTCTACGAGACCGCCGCCCAGTTGACGGCCGGATACCTGCACCACGGCGTCAACCTGGGATACCTGCACGCGGACCTCGACGTCGACTCGACCGCGCGCGCGATCAACGGAATGATCATCGCCGCCGTGCTCACGTCACTGCGCGATCCCGGACCTGATGCCCAGGCCCGGATGAGCAGCGCCATCCGTCGCGTCATGTACGACGGGATCGCCGTCCGCGCTTAGCCTCCGCGTAACCGACGTCGGGCGTCTTGTAGGTGACCAGCGGGAGCGTGGTGGCCACGGGCGTAGCCAGGTTGTGGTCGACGAGGTCGCCGATCACTTGCTCGATGCGCTTGTATGCCGTTGGCGCCTCTTCGAAGAGCAGTTGACGGTCACCGCACACCACCAACGATCCCACGGATGTGTTGCGCAGCTGCTCGACCGTGTGCTTGACCTTGCCTCGGCGCAGGGCATCCGCGCGCGACATCTTGCGGCCTGCGCCGTGTGCCACGGAATAGTTCGCATCCGGTCCGGCATGCGCGGCCACAAGGTAAGAATGGGTACCTCGGGTACCGGCGATCAGCACGTCGCGGCCGTCGCCCGGCGCAACTCCCTTGCGGTGCAGGTAAACTCCGTCGCGGATCTCGACCAGGTTGTGGCACTCGTCGACGATCGGCTCGGTCGGTTCGGTGCCGAGCGCATGGGCGACCCGAGCCGCCATCAGCCGCCGGTTGAGCGACCCCCAACGCACGGCATCGTCATGCATCGCAAGGTATGCGTCCGGATCAGGGGCGGGACCCGCGCCGTGCACCTCGGTGTGTGCCCGCAGGATCCGCTCACCAAGCCCACGGGATCCACTGTGGACGATCAGGACGAGGTCACCGGCGTCGAGACCGAGACGTTCGGCGTGGCCTGGCTCGAAGACAGTGTCGATCTTCGCCAGTTCGACGAAGTGGTTGCCTCGCCCCAACGTCCCGAGCCCGTCGACGTGACCGCCGGGGATGCCGCTGTGCACAACGGACCAAGCGGGATCGTCGGACTCTGGTGGGCTGTCGAGATCGGGGAACCGCCCGGCAAGCCGCGCGGGCACGGCCCGCTTGAGCTTGATGGGGAATACGGCAATGCCGCACCCGATGTCGGAGCCCACCAGGAACGGGTACAGCACGCGCGACGCCATCGCGGCGCCAATGGGGGCGCCCTTGCCGGGATGTAGATCCGGCATGGCGGCGACGTGCAGCATGCCGTCAAGGGCAGCCACCTGGTGGCATTGCGTGACGGCATCCGACTCGATCCAACTCGTGGGCGAGGCGAACACGGTGACAGTGGACTGCTTGGTAGACAAAGACGCTCTCTTCATAAGGGCATTGCGGCTCGATGAAACGGGGTGTTTCCGTCAGAACGTCATGGGTCTACCGTCTCGCAACCTGCCGCGTCGAGCAACCTTATTTGTAGTACTCGGCGAGGGCAGTGAACGCGGCCTTTGGTTCCCACCGCATGTCGGGATAGGTCGTGCCGTGGTGGCCGTCAAGGACTTTGACGATGGCGGGACTGGCCAGGTCGAGATCCTCCTGGGGCTGCGGCCGGTGGAAGAAGCCGTCGAGTGCGAAAAGGAAGACGAAGGTGCTGTCGATGCCGCCTTCGTCGAAGATCTCCAGCAGCTCACGGATATAACTGGCTTGGCCGGCTTCGTCGCGGACGTACTCGCCCTTCAACCGGATCGGTACGCCGGTGTCCTTGTCGTACTCGATGATCTCCATGAAACGAGCGCCGAGGTCGCCGGCTCCGCGGAAGGCCGCCGTGCCGAATTCGGTGATCGCGACCGGCTTGCCTTGTGCGACAAGGTTTCGGACGCCATCGGCGAACTGGTCCGCGACGTCCGCGGACCGGTACAGGTCCACGCTCATGATGTCGAAGAGTTCCCAGCGGACGCGCTCGAGCGGGATGGCGGCGTACGTGACCTTGCCGCCGAATCGTTCACGGACAAGCGGTACGGCCTTCTCGAGGAAGTCGTTGACGCGCGCACTGATCTCGCCGACCCGCTCGGCCAGCCGATCTCGCTGGGACAGCAGCAGTTCGAGCCGTTCTTCCTGTGTGTCACCGGACAGGAAGCCTTTGTTCATCAGGCTCAGCTCCGCGCCGACGACGAACACGACCTCGGCTCCACGCTGCCGGAGCTGTTCCGCGCGCTCGGCGCAGTCGGCGAACAGTGCCAGCATCTCGTCGGTGGTCAGCTCAAGGGGGTAAGGCGAGAACCAGACCTCCATGCCGAGGTCGGCGGCGATGGTCGCGGCCTGCGCCAACCGTTCGGCGTTGCCGCCGGTGATGCGGACCGCGTCGCAGTGCAGGTCGTCACGGATGATGCGGAGCTCGCGCTTGACCACCTCCAGGTCGAAGCTTTCGCGGGAGATCCCGCCGTTGCGGACAAAACCGGTGTCGTAAGTGATGCCTTTGGCTCGCATGGAGCCAGGCTAGGCAGAAACCTGCGTGCGCGCAAGTTTGCGTGTACGCAAATCGCCGGATTGCGCAGCCCGACCGTGGCGAGATCAGCGTGCTCGGGTTCGACCCGCTGCGGGATCGCAAGAGGTGACCCGCCGGGGGTGGGATCCAGCTGCAAGACGTGGCGAGGCCTGTGCAGGTGGTGTTACGCCGCCGACTGATGGATCTGCTCGGCCAGCAGGCGCGGCTGGGTGATCATCGGCCAGTGGCCCGAGTCGATGTCGGTGAACTCGACGTGTTTCGCCTTGGCGAGCTCGGGTATCTGCCCGGCGCTGATCCACTGCTGAGCAACGGCTGGGCTGAATTCCGGGCATATGACCACGATCGGAACGTCGAACCGCCGCTCGTCCGCCAGCCGTACCACGCCCTTGGTCACGCCTTCGGGCACGGGAATCGCGGCGGAAGCGAAGCGGCGCTTGGCTTCCTCGTCCAGGTCGGCGGAGTCCGGTCCCTCGAAGGCGGCCCAGCCGGGGAAGGGCATGACACCGTCGGTCGGCTCGAAGAAGTCGGCGTAGGGCGTTCCGTCGGAGGCTGGGAACCCGCCGATCATGACGACTTTGGTGACCTTGTCCGGCCGTGCGTCCGCAGCCAACCACGCCAGGGTGCAGGCCGCGGAATGCCCCACGACCAAGGGTTTCCCTGGCGATGCGTCGACTGCGGCGAGCACTGCTGACACCTGGTCGTCGAGGGTGGCGGACGTGGATCCGTCGCCCTGCCCTGGAAGTGTCAGCGCCACCGGGCGGTGGCCGAGTTCTTCCAGTGCGGGAACGACTTCGTCCCACGCGGATCCGTCCAGCCACAGTCCTCCGACGAGCAGGATGTCCATGGTTGTTGCCTTTCTCCAGCAGACGGATCGTCCACCGACCCTAGCGGGCTAGGCGCCTTGCTCCGCTTCGACCTGCTGGTTCCACTCGCGTTTGCTGGACTGCCAGCCGTCCTCGTTCATGCCCTGGCGCCAGTAACCCGAAATGGACAGCTGGGACATCGGGATCTCGCGCTCGACGCGGAGGTAGCGGCGGAGCTCTTTGACGAAGTTCGCTTCACCGTGCACGAACGCCTGCAGCCGGCCTGACGGGAAGTCCAGTTCCCTGACCGCGGACACCAGTTGTCGGCCGATGGGTTGGTCGGCGCGGTACAGCCACTTGATGTCCGCGTCGCTCGGTGTCTCCAGTTTCTGCACCTCGTCGGCGTCAGAGACCTCGATGAACGCCTTCACCTGCGCGCCGGACGGCATCGCCTCCAACGCCGCCGCGATCGCGGGCAGTGCGCTCTCGTCACCGGCGAGAAGGTGCCAGTCCGCCTGGGCGTCCGGTGCGTAACCGCCGCCAGGACCCATGAACCGGACGAGGTCGCCGGGCTTGGCCTGCGTCGCCCACGGGCCCGCCACACCGGCGTCGCCGTGCACGACGAAGTCCACCCACATCTCCGGGATTTCGGGCACCCAGCGGCGGATCGTGTACGTGCGGATGACCGGCCAGGTCTCGGCTGGCATGGTCTCCCGGATGGCACCGACGTCGAAAGGCTCCGGATAGGTCGCGCCCGGCGGCGCGAAGAGGATCTTGATGTAGTGGTCGGTGTACTCGCCGATACTCAGCTCGGCCAGGTCACCACCGGTCAAGACCACTCGCACCATGTGTGGTGTGAGCTGCTCCACGCGGGAGACCACACCCGTTCTCGCCTTGCGGCCACGCCGTTCTGCCATGTCTACAACGTACGCGGGCCGGGCGGTCAGTGCAGGACCTTGAGCCCGGCGACGCCCGCGACGATAAGCACTAGCAATTCGCCCACCCGCCGGGAGATCGACCCGGCACCGAGCACCACGAGAACGACGATTCCCGCGCCGCGTAACAAATCATGGGGCAGGCTCAGCGAGTTGAGCACGATCGAGCCGAACAACGTGGTCAGCCCGAAGCTGAGCACCAGTCCCGCCACGACCAGATCCGGCTTACGCCTGCCCGCGCTGGTCAGCACGGGCAGGACACAGGGGGAGACGCTCGTGACGATGCCGGCGAGCAGCCCGGCGACCGGGATGAGCCCGTGTTTGTTTCCGCTGACATTCGGTCGGCGTCATCGCGGTGGAGGGCCGGTCTTTGTGCCTGCGCGCGATCGTTCGGTGCTGGCCGACATGTTCCGGTCGTACGCTCCAGGTCATGGACACCATGAACTTGTCCGAGGTTGCTGCGCTTCTCGCGGACTCGACGAGGGCCACGATGTGCGTGGCGATGCTGGATGGGCGTGCGTGGACCGTGGGAGAACTGGCCAAAGCGTGCAAAGTGGCGCCGTCGACGGCCAGTGAGCATGTCGAGAAGTTGCGTGGCGGCGATTTCGTTGCCACTGTGCGGCAAGGGCGGCATTCCTATGTTCGATTGGCCAGTCCGCACGTTGCCGAGTTGGTGGAGCGCTTGGCCGAACACGCCGAACGGCGCCCTGTTCACGGACTGTCCGCCTCCGTGCGTGCGAGGCGACTGGCTGCCGCGCGAACTTGCTATGACCACTTGGCTGGTGCTCTCGGCGTCGCCATTCGAGACGGGATGGCGGCAAAGCGTTTGCTGGACACGTCTTCGGGGCTCAGCCTCACCCGCGCTGGTCACACTGTCCTGCGCCAGTTGGGTGTTGTCGCACCCGAAACCACACGGCCAATGTTGCGCGACTGTCTGGATTGGACGGAGCGGCGTGAACACCTCAGTGGCGCCCTTCCCGCCGCACTGCTGGGGAAGGCGTTGGGCGACGGCTGGCTTGAACGTCGTCCCGATCGAGGAATCGTTGTGCGCCCATCGGCCGCCCAACCGCTGGAGATGCTGGGTGTCGACAGCGATCGATTCTTGACGAAGTGAGAACCCTGCTCGGATAGCCCCGCTATCCATTGGTCGCTGATCGCCGCGTACAGCAGCGTCCCGTGGCTCTGGATGTCTAAAGTGACCGAATGCGCGTGACGCTGAACGCCACGAAGACCCGGACTGCGCTGCGCTCGGCCGCGCGCATCTCCCTGGACATGTTGCTGATCCTGCTGATGACCGCGGCGGCGCTGTGGATCCTCGGCTGGATGTGGCCGGTCATCTGGCCACTGGTGATCGGACTGCTGCTCGCCACGCTCACGTGGCCGATGACCCGGTTCCTGCGTCGGCGCGGATGGCGGCCCGCGCTGGCCGCGTCGACGGTCACCCTCACGTTCATATTGGGCTCGCTGGGCACGATCGCGCTGATCGCCGTGCCGGTCGCGGCCCAGGCCGACGAGCTGACGGCCGGTGTGATCGACGGCATCGAGCAGTTGCGGAAGTGGGCGTCCGGGCCGCCGCTGAACATCGGCGACGATCAAGTCAGCCAAGCGCTCGACTCCGCGGTCGCCCGGGTGCAAGGCAGCATCGGCAGCATTCTCTCGGCCACTGTCTCCGGGGTCGGCGCGGTGGCCAACGGCGTGATCACAGCCGTGCTCGCGTTGTTCCTGATGTTCTTCTTCCTCAAGGACGGCCCGCGGTTCCTGCCGTGGCTGACCCGCCAGCTGCCCGGTCGCCTGGCCACGGACGTCCCGGCCGTGGCGGAGCGTTGCTGGGAAACGCTCGGCTCGTTCGTACGGTCCCAGGCGTTCGTCGGCCTGCTGGACGCCGTGTTCATCGGTCTTGGCCTGTGGATTGTGGGCGTACCCCTGGTGCTTCCGTTGGCAGTGCTGACTTTCGTCGCGGCCTTCGTGCCTATCGTCGGTGCGCTGTTCGCGGGTTTCGTCGCGGTGCTGATCGCGTTGGTGTCCAACGGCCCGACGGATGCGTTGATCGTCCTCGCGATCATCGTGGTGGTGCAGCAGCTGGAAGGAAACGTGTTCCAGCCCATGCTGCAAAGCCGCAGCCTCGGCCTGCATGCCGGTGTGGTGCTGCTGGCGGTCACGCTCGGCGGCAGCCTGGCCGGTATCACCGGCAGCCTGGTCGCCGTGCCGATCGCCGCCATGATCGCGGTGATCTGGAGCTATCTGCGCGAGCAGCTCAGCGATCCGGTGCAGGAACCCACGCCCGTCGCGACAACCGACTCCGCGTAGGTCACGCCTGGCAGCGGCTTGACTTGTCAGGGGTGAAGGTCAGCGGCACCTGCGAGGCATCGGGACGTGTCAGCGTGATGCGCAGGCACGCATGCTGCTGGGACGCGTTGGCCAGCGCGGTCTTGACGCGTGCGGCGTAGTGGTCCGCGACGACCTGGCACACGACGGCGGCGAAGAGAACCTTGAGCTGGGCGCACGCGGTGCGGAGGATCGCTGTGGACACGGCGGTGGCCGCCAGCGGGCGCTCGGCGATCAAGCCTGCGTATTTTCGCGTGGTGGTACGGCTCAGGTAAATCGAGCATCGCGTGTTTGTGCACGGGTCGGTTGAGAAAATGGGCTCCGGAATGTCCGGCTGTTGCGGCGGGCCCAGTAGTGCGTCGCGGGTCTTGGGACCGAAGATGCCCACTGGTGGATCTATGCTCCGGCTGCGCTGGAAGGCTTTCACGTTCGCTTCGGTTCGATCGGCGAATATGCCGGTCAGTTGCTGGTCGTAGCCGAGGCTTTGTAACTTTTTCTGTAGTTCGCGCACACATTTGTTCCCGTCGACCGGATCACGCTGGCCGCGCTTGAGTATGGGGCATTTGCGCAGGAGATCCGCTGGTTCGGCGGTGCTGCTGGCGTCCGCCGTCCCGGTCGACGGGTTGTCCGCGGGCGCGAGGAACGACAAGAGGGCAAGGCTCACCACCACCATGATTATTCTGAACACGTCGAGCCCCGCCCCTCGTTCGCCTGTGAAAGCCGATACCGCAAGGCTCACAGTTCGATGTGCCGGTGTCAACGTGGATAAGGTTCCACCGGAAAGGCTTTATTTGTGCGAAGTATTTGACGTTTTTCGGTTCGGTGTTCCGCGTAATTGCGAAGAATGCTGGTCGGCCGGATCTACCTCGTCCGCTCGCCGTTGAGGTGAACCAAACCGGTCATCAGGACTTGCAGATCGCGGCTGAACGTCTCGGCGAAATCGACGTGCGAGGCGGCCAGCCGGGGATCGTCGATCGCCTCGAGCACCGCGGGACCGGGGTTCGCGAACGGCCAGAGGCCGACGATGACGACGACTGAGGCCCTGACGAGTTCGTTTGCAGCCGCGTCGTCGAGGAAAGGCAGGCGCTCGGTGATCATGCCGGCCAACCTGAGCATGTGTTCTCGGTTCGCGAGCTTGAATTCCCGGATCACCGCGGGGGATACGTTGCGCTCCAGTACCGAGGCGAGCATGCTCCACAACTCGCACAACATCGGTCGCTCGGCCAACGAGCGCGCCCACGTGTCAGCGATCCGCGATACCAAGTCGTCCGGGCTGGATCCTGGCCGGGGCAGGCGTCGCTCGAGTTCGTCGAGCCACTCTTGCCGCGCTCGCTGCAGCAGCTCGAGGAAGAGTGCCTCGCGCGTCTCGTAGTACCGGATGATCCCGGACTTCGAGCCGCCAAGCCGCCTGGCGATCTCGCGCAGGCTGACGTCCTGTGCGGGCTGTTCGGCCAGCAGTTCCTGTGCCGCGTCGAGGATCGCCTTGCGGCGCACCTCGCGCTGTTCCGGCCGCCTGGCCCGCTGAAAGCCGTGCTCAGGTGCTGAATGCACGACGCCTCCCGAACTGTCTGATGGACCACGTTCAACGATAACAGTCCACTGGCCGCTTGTTACGAGTCCAGTGGACTGTTACCTTGAATTAAGGGGCCAGTGGACGCGTAAAGGAGGAGTTGTGAGCAAGGTGATCGTCGTGACCGGCACGGCGAGCGGGATGGGCAAGGCCACTGTGGACAAGTTCGCCGCCGAGGGCTGGAACGTGGTCGCGACCGTGCGCAAGGAAGCTGATTTGACGGTGCACGAAGGCAATCCGCGGGTGAAGACGCTACTGCTCGACGTTGACGACGAACAGGCCGCGCCCGCTTTCGCGCAGCAAGCGCTTGGGCAGTTCGGCCGGGTGGACGCGTTGGTCAACAACGCCGGCTACTACCAGATGGGGCCGATCGAATCGACCAGCCTCGACCAGATCCACCGGCAGTTCCAGACCAACGTCTTCGGGCTGATCGCGGTGACCAAGGCGTTCCTGCCGCACTTCCGCCGGCAACGGTCGGGCGTGATCGTCAACATCTCGTCGCTGACCGCCGAGCAGGGATATCCGTACAGCGCCGCCTATGCCGCGTCCAAGGCTGCCGTTGCCACCTTCAGCGAAGGGCTGAGTATGGAGATGGCCGAGTTCGGTGTCGTCGTGCGGGCGATCATCCCTGGACAGCACGCGACCAGGATCTTCACCAAGATCGACGTGGCCTCCGGCATCGACGAGGAATACCAGCCGGGGATCGAGTCATTCTTCGCCGCCACCCCGTTGACCGGGTCCTTGCCGCACGTCACCGCGGACGTGATCTACCAGGCCGTGGTGGACCCGCAGACCACGCGCGTGCGGTACTACTCGGGCCCCGACTCGACGGCCATTCCCGAGGCGAAGCGGATCCTCGGCCCGCAGCAGTACTGGGAAGAGTTCCGCCAGGCCGCCGTCGGCAGGCCGAGCGCACTGTTCCGAACCCTTGTCCCCGTACCGGGTCCAGAGCCGCTGGAACGAGAAGTCTGAACTGTCGAAGAGAGTTGTGATGTCTGGCCCATTCATCTTCATCGCCACCAACAAGGTCCGGGCAGGCAAGCTGGCGGACGAGAGGGACCGCGTACCCGGCTGGGTGCGGTACATCGAGGAGCGTGAGCCGCGCACGATCGGCTTTCACGAGTACCGCAGCGAGGACGGCACTGAGGTGGAGTACATCCAGATCCATCCGGACACCGACTCGTTCGAGCACCACCTGCGCGTGGTCGCGGAGTCTGATCTGTCCTACAAGGACACGCTGGAGGGTACGACCAGCATCCGCATCTACGGGCAGCCGTCCGAGGCGATCCTCGAAATGCTCAAGCAGCAAGCCGGTGCCGGTATCCCGGTCACTGTCCTGCCCGAACACTTCGGCGGTTTCACCCGGTAACTGAACGCCGATCAAAAGGCCCATTGGTGATCATCGCCAACGGGCCTTTTTGTATTCCGTTCAGTTGATGGCGGTGAAGGAGTCTCTGACCTGGGAGAGTTGACCGCCCCAACGCCTACATGTATACAGATACATGTATTGATAATGAAGTGCGAAGGAGTGTCGCCATGTCCGATCGGTTGACTCGGCGAGGAATGCTCGCCTTCGGTGCTGCGGCAGGCTTGGGCGCGACCGCGCTCGCCGGCTCGGCGTACGCACAGACCACGACACCAGCGCCGAAGTTCCTCCCGTTACCGCTGGAGGCCAAGCCGCGTCCAGTGCCAGCCGAGGGCTACATCCTCGACCGCATCGGCGATGCGATGTACGCCGTCACCGCGGGCGGCAACCAGACACCGTTCGTCGTCACGCGCACAGGAGTGGTCCTGATCGACGCACCGCCGAGCCTGGCCACGGTGCTGCCATCCGCTATCCGCCGGGTCACCGACAAGCCTGTGACGCACGTGATCTACAGCCACAGCCACGCCGACCACATCGCTGGTGCGGCCGCGTTCGGCGACGTGTTCCGCATCGCGCATGAGGAGACCGCCAGAACTATCCGGGTCGCCCGGGACCCGAACCGGCCGATGCCGACCGTGACATTCCGCGACCGCTACCGCCTCAACGTCGGCGGCCAGCACTTCGAGCTGTCCTATCCGGGGGTGAACCACGAGGCAGGCAACATCATCATCCATGTGCCGCAGCAGCGGGCCGCGGTGATGATGGACGTCGTGATCCCTGGCTGGGCGCCGTTCCTGAACTGGGGCACCGCCGACAGCGTCCCCGGAATCCTGACTGCCCACGACGGACTGGCCAAGCTGCCGATCGAGACGTTCGTCGGCGGGCATATCCACCGGCTGGGCACCCCGCGGGACATCAAGGACTCGCGCGACTTCAGCTACGACCTGTGGCACACCACCCAGCGCGCAGTCGCCGAGACCAGGATCGGCGACTACTTCGCCCAGGTCGAGCCGGGCCACCAGTGGGGCGCGTTCAAGCTGCACTACCAGGCGATCGCCGACCGTGTGGAACCGGAGATGATCCAGCGCTGGGGCGACAAGCTCGCCGGCGTCGACATCTGGACGCGCGACAACGCGACCACCATCGCGGTGTCGCTGCTGCTCGACGCACCCCGCAACGTCCAGTGACTCCTTGACGCACCGGGTGAAGCGCAGGCGACCATCGGATCCGCGAGGTCGTTCCGTCTGCTGTGCCGGTGGTGACGGAGGATGTGCTTGAGCTGGCCGGTGGCCAAACTCTGCTGGGCATGGCCGCTACCGGGACCGTCACGCTGCGGCCGCCGGTTCCTGGCAGGCGGTAAATCGTCTCTGCCGATGGCGCCGTGAGCGCCGACTACTACACGTTGTAGGATTACGCGTCGTAGTACTCGCGGCGTCCCTCGGAGATGCGACCATGGCAGTGGTGAGTGACTGGTTGTTCACCAGCGCGATCGGCATTTACATGCTGGCAGCGTTTCTCTACGCGGCCGAGTACGTGCTGGCGCGCCGCCCGGTCGCGGCTGGGCGGGTTGCCTCGGCTCGCAGGCCGAGGGAACGCGTTGAGCGCATGGGATTGTCGATGACGGTTCTCGGCGCTGGTGTGCACGCCTCTTCGGTAGTCCTTCGTGGACTGTCGGTAGGGCGTTTGCCGTGGGGCAACATGTACGAGTACCTGTCGGCTGTTGGTTTGGCGGCAGTGCTGACGTGGTTGTACGTCGTGCGCAGGCATCGGCCGGAGCGGGTGGCGGTTTTCGTGGTGCTACCGGTCGCGCTGCTGTTGTTCGTCGCTGGGAATTTCCTGTACACCGAGGCTGCCGGGTTGCAGCCGGCGTTGCGGTCGTACTGGATCGCCATCCATGTCGCCGCCGCGGTGCTGGCCAGTGGTGTCTTCCTGGTGTCCGGTGTGACCAGCGCTCTGCATCTGGTCAGCGAATACCGGCCGGAGCGGCGGGTCAGGCTGCCGCAGCCGCAGTTCCTGGACAAACTGGCCTACCGCAGCGGTGTTTTCGGGTTCGTCACGCTGACGTTCGCGATCATCAGCGGTGCGATCTGGGCCGAGGCCGCGTGGGGCCGGTTCTGGGGCTGGGATCCGAAAGAGACGGTCGCGTTCGTCTCGTGGGTCTGCTACGCCGCCTACTTGCACGCCAGGTCGACCTCGGGGTGGCGCACGCGACGGGCGTCGTGGGTGAACATCGCGGGACTGGTGATCGTGTTGTTCAACCTGTTCTTCGTCAACCTGGTGGCTGTCGGTCTGCACTCATACGCTGGCGTGCAATGACTACGACGGCTAGTAGTATTGCGTCATGAACACGCTTGGCGAGCTCGAGCGGGCCGTGATGGAAGTGCTCTGGGACCGGCCGGAGCCGGTGGCTGTCCGCGATGTCGCCCGTGCCCTTGCTGACCGTGATCTCGCCTATACGACAGTCATGACAGTGCTGAACAGGTTGACCAAGAAAGGCTTTGTGCAGCGGCACCTGGACGGCCGGGCGTGGTACTACCGGCCGACCGAGAGCCGCGAGAGCTACATCGCCCACCTGATGCTGGACGCCTTGTCCCTCACTGGCGATCGCGACGCCGCGTTGACGCACTTCGTCCGTTCGGTCAGCACGCCGGAAGCGCGAGTGATCAGCGAAGCGTTGGCGGAGAAGCAGCGCAAGGGCAAGAAATGAACGCAGCGCTGCACTTGGTGATCACCCTCGTGATCTGCACCTGTGCGATCGGGCCGTTGGCGCGGGCGCAATGGGTGTGGCGTGCTCCTCGCGTCGGTATCGCGCTGTGGCAGATGCTCACGTTGACATGGCTGCTCTGCGGGGTCGGTACGTTGGTCGCGATTGGACTGGCGCCCTACGGCAAGGACATCCCGCAAGCGTTTGGTCAATGGCTCGGCACCGAGCCCGCCGAGGGATTCACCACCCTGCACCTTGCCATGCTCGTCGCCGGTATCGGGCTCACTGTCGCTGTGCTGGCCGCGTTGGCGGTGTCGTGGATCAGCGTGTCACGTCTCCGCCGCAGACACCGCGACCTGCTGGGACTGGTCGCGCGCCAGGATGCCGCGGCGCCTGGGGCGTTGATCCTGGATCACCCGTTGGCCGTGGCTTACTGCCTGCCTGGGATCCGCGGCAAGGTCGTACTCAGTTCCGGTGCGCTGAAATCACTGACTCCGGATCAATTGGCCGCCGTTCTGGCCCACGAGCAAACACACATGCGGGAACGTCACGACCTTGTGCTACTGCCTTTCGCCGCTTTGCGCCGTCTCGCGCCAAGAAGCCGCATGGTCAGCCGCGCCGTCGAGGCCGTGGCTCTGCTTGTGGAGATGCGAGCTGACGAAGGTGCCTGCGAGCGGCAGCAACCCACGTCACTGGCGTCAGCGTTGAGCCGGTTCGGCGCGGTCAGTCCGCCGCCCGGCGCGCTGGGCGTGAACGAAGCCGTCTTGGCGCGCATCGAACGAATCACCCATCACCGGCGCCCGTTGCCGATCACAACCCGATGGTTGGCCTTGGTCACCGGCTTGGTGCTGGTCTCAACACCGTTGAGTTTCCTCGTTATCTGATGTCCTTGGTGAGCACTTCGAAGGCACGACGGCGATGCACAGCGAAAAGCTCAAGGGCCGCCTCGGTGTCACGGGCGCGTAGGGCTGCGACGAGTTCACGGTGCTCGTCGGGAATCGTCGACAGGTAGTCGTCGGAGTTGAGGCCGACGCGGGTCAACAGGAACAGATGAACCTGCGAGCGAATCGCGTACCAGGCGTCCTGGAGGCGTTGGTGGTGCGCGGCGGCGTAAACGGCGTCGTGGAATTCGATGTCGCAACGCACCATCTCGTGCTCGTCCGCGGCGCGTTCCATTCGTCGAGCCGCGTCCTCAATCGCCGTGATGTCCGCTTCGGAGGCGTGGGCGATGACATGACCTACGGCGAGATGCTCAAGCGCACCGCGCAAGCTGTCCAATTCGGACACGTCTTGCCTCGACAAGGTCGTCACGGTCGACCCGCGGTGCCACTCACTGCGGACAAGGCCTTCGCGTTCCAGCCGGAGCAGGGCTTCGCGCACCGGGCCGCGGCTCACGCCCAGTGCCTCGGCCAGTTCCACTTCGCGCAGCTGGCTCCCTGGCGGGTAGGCGCCGCTGAAAACGGCATCCCGGATCCGGTCCGCGACCTCGTCAGCCAGGCCCCGGCGCCGGGCTGGAGCGACCTTGCCGTGCTCAGCCATGTCGCAATGTTAACAAGGCTACTTCGGTGGCGAAGAGACGACAGCCTGAGCGTCGACCGTCGTTGCGAAGAGTGACGGTCTGCTTTAATCACCAGAATGCGCGGCGCGGGACGCAATCAGCTCGCGAGTGGGCTGACCAGCTTCGTCGGACGCGACGGGCTCCTGGCCGACCTGCATGACCTCTTGTGCCGGTCCAGACTGGTCACTCTGGTCGGGCCCGGAGGGGTCGGCAAGTCACGGCTCGCCGCTGAGCTGAAGCGGCGCCACGGCGGCTCTTTCGGCGCGGTCGCGGTCGTACGGCTGGTGGAAGTGGCCGAAGCGGGCGCTGTCGAGCGGGAAATGGCCGCGGCGTTGGGAATGGTCGACCACTCCGCGCGGCCTGCGTACGAAGGACTGGTCGAGCACCTGCGCAGCCGCGGTGAGGTCCTGGTGATCCTGGACAACTGCGAGCACCTGTGGGAAGAGGTCGGCGAGCTCGTCGGCGGCCTGATCGAGGATGTACCGAGCCTGCGGATCATGGCGACCAGCCGGTCGTATCTCGGTGTGGCCGGCGAGCACCTGGTTCAGGTGCCTCCGCTGTCGCTGACCGCTGTTGACCAGAGTGGACACTCCGAGGCGATGACGTTGCTCGTCGACCGGATGCGAGCGGCCGGATGTGTTGTGACGGACGCATTCGCCGACGAGGAGTCGCTTGCCGAGTTGGTGCGCTGGTCCGCGGGCTTGCCGCTGGTCCTTGAACTGATCGCGGTCCGGCTGGGCAGCGGCCTGTCCCCGGCGAAGATCCTCGAGCGGCTGGGCGGCGGCCGTCTGCTCAGCGCCGCCAACGCCCGGTCGAGCCGAGGCGTGCAACCGCATCACAAGACGCTGCACCACGTGCTGGACTGGTCGTGGAACCTCTGCACCCCAGCACAACAGGTGCTGCTCGCCCGGATCAGTGTCTTCGGCGGCAGCTTCGACCTCGACGCGGTGGAAGCCGTGTGTTCCGGCGGCGGCATCGCGCGCGAGGACGTGGTCGACCTGATGGGCGAACTGGTGCAGCAGTCGCTCGTGGCCGCCGCCTCGGGCGGCCGGTACCGGCAACTGCAGCCAATCCGTGAGTACGGGTTGCGCCGACTCGCGGACAGCGGCGAGGAACCCCGGATCCGAGCGGCGCATTGCGCGTATTTCAGACAAATGGCCGAGGCGGCCGCGACTTCGTGGTTCAGCCCGGACGAAGTGCGGTGGCTCAACCAGATCCGGTCAGACCTGCACAACTTCCGCGCAGCGGTCAACCACTGCGCCACCGCGCCGGAGACTGTCCCAGTCGGACTGGAGATCCAGTTCAACCTGACCAGGGCGCGCGCGTGGTTCTTCTTCGGAATGCTCAACGACGGCAACGAACTGCTGCACCGGATGCTCACGCTCGCGGACCTGCCGGTCGGGCCGGAACGCATCGGCGTCACCGCGTTGCTGGGGTTCAACCTGTTGTGCCGTGGTGATCAGGCCGGTGCGACCAAATGTCTTCAGCTGTGCCGGGAACTGGCAAGACAGGCAGGCGGTCACGAAGTTCCGCCGCTGACGTTCTTCGCCGGTTCGCATGCCTTGTTCGCCGACGAGTCCGAGCAAGCAGTTCCGCTGCTCAAGCAGGCGTGCGCACAGTTCGCCGCGGCAGGCCCAGGCTTCCGGGGCGAGCACGCGATGGCCGAACTGCTCGCGGCGATCGCAGGCGGACTGGTCGGCACGCCCGCCGACGCGCAGCTCGCCGACCAGAACCTGGTCAACGCCGAGGCCAGCGGCGCCGAATGGGCGATCAGCTGGGCGCTGTGGGCGAAAGGCCTGACGCCGCTGGTGCACGGCGATCCCAGGACGGCGTTCGGGTACATGCGGGAAGCGTTGTCCCGGCAGATCACCCTGCGGGAGAAGTGGGGGACATTGTGGTCGGTCGAGGGCATGAGCTGGGCGATGGCATCCCTGATCACATTGCTGCAGCTGGACGACACCGCGGCACGGCAGGCGGTTGAGCTGCAGGGCGGAGCTGAGCAGCTGCAGAAGGACAGTGGCATCACGATCGGCGGCCTGGCCCCGATGCGGCGGCTACGGGACCAAGCCAGGAAATCGATGCTGGCCTTGCTCGACGAGGCGGACTACGCCGCCGCCTACGAACGGGGGGCGGCGCTCGCCCGCGGCAACTCGGAGGATTTCCTCGCACACGCGCTGAAACTGGGCGTGCCGACCACGGAGAGCAGCATCGACGGGTTGTCCAAGCGGCAGCTGGAGGTCGCGCTGCTCATCGCCGACGGCCACACCACCAAGGAGATCGCTGCCAAGCTGTACCTCTCGACACGGACCATCGAAGGCGTGATCCAGTCGCTGTTCGCCAAACTCGGCGTCACCCGTCGCGCCGCGGTCGCTGCCTGGGTCACCGCACAGCGGTCACACGGTTCACATCAGCGAACCTGATCGCATCCGCTCCCGCCGGTCCGCAGCCCGAAGACTGCGGACTTCCGTCTGGCGGGCGCTCGCGTACGCCGCAGACGATGTGCCGTGCACCAGTCGACTAGCGCGAACGGAGCCACACGTGCTGGCGTATCGGCCGGAAGGACCCACGGCAATGGCAGCAGAGGACGAGCACGGGCAGCGAAGTCGTCTCAGCGATGACATGCTGGCCGAACCACGCTGGCCCGAGGCGCCTCTGCCGCGTCGATCATCGATTGGCGAGCTACGACCAGAAGGCAGCCGACGAGATCTCCGAGCATCCTGCGGGCCCTGGTAAGGAACGGTTTTCCGGCTCATCGCGGTGAGACCGTCATCCTGATGTCGTCCTGTGCCCACAACACGAATCGTTCGACGGGCGTGACTTCATGCCCCGGCACAGGCACGAAGTCGAAGCGCTTCACCAGGACCGCGAGCATGAGTTTGATCTCGACCATCGCCAGTGCGGCTCCTTCGCAGCTGCGTGGCCCGAACCCGAACGGGATGAACGCGAACTTCGGCCGTCGCTGCGCCTCCGCGGCGGTGAACCGATCGGGATCGAATCGTTCCGGCTCGGGCCAATACGCCGGATTGAGGTGGATCGCCCAGATCGGGTACATCAACGTGGTTCCTGCCGGGATCAGATAGTCGTCCAGCACGAGGTCCTCGGGAAGTTCGCGGGCCGCGTACGGGCCGGGCGGATAGCGCCGCATCGCCTCCTTCACAACGCGTTCGAGGTAGTCGAGGGACTTCAGTTCGTCGTACGCCGGCGCGGGCCGGTCACCGAGCACGCGATCCAGTTCGTCCCGTAGCCGCTGGGCGACTTCGGGATGGTGCGCCAACAGGTGCAGCGCCCAGGACACCGCCACACCGGACGTGTGGTACCCGGCCATCACGACCACCAGTGCGGTGTCCCTGATCCGCGCCGGATCCCAGCCCGACTCGGCCAGCATGGTCACCAGGCCCGCGCCCGGCTGTCCCGCGTCGAGGATCCCGGTGATCGTCCGGCGAACGTGTGCCAGCATCTCGGCCGCGTGCGCTTCGGAGAACTCCGAGCCGTACTGGCGGCCCAAGTACTCGGCGATCAGGTCACGGAACGCCGTGCTGGTCCGTTGCGCCGATCCCACCTCGCTGCCCATCGCGAACTCGACGATCAGCCGCAACGACAGCTCGCTGAGCTCTTCCTGCAGCGAAATCTCGCCGGCATGGGCGGCCCATCGATCAGCCAGATCAAGCGTGAGCCGGGTGAACTCGCCGAAATGCGCTTCGTGCGACCGGTGATTTCCCAAGGCGGACAGCAACAACCGCCGCCACGGCACGTGCTCGTCCTCCCCGATCGTCTGCAGGTTCCCGGCCTCGAACAGCGGGGACAGGAACTCGAAGAGCTCCTGCGGCCGCCGGTTGATCCGTGACGTGGCCGCGAGCAACTCGGGGTCGGCGACCGACACCACTCGCGTGCCAGGCAAATCGAAGCGCGCGACCGGTCCGTACCGTTCGTGCAGTTCCAGCTGGAAGGTGTGCAGTCCGCCCGCCGCCGCGATATCGGCCAGGTTGCCGTTCGGCGGCGTGGGCACCGGGCCTGGGATCGTCCGAAACTCAGAGCTCACACCCCGATGCTTCGCCACCCGCACCGCCACGGCAAGTCAATGGCGTTGTTCTGTCCATGGGCGGAGTTTCTCGGGGTTGCGCACGGCCCAGATGTGCTTGATCCGGCTCTCCGCCACGTCGAACGCCAGCACCGCCGCGATGGTGCCTTCGTACTGGATCACCAGGCCCGGCTGGCCGTTGACGGTGCGCTCCAAGAAGATCGCGCCGGGTGCTTTGCCTGCGAGATCGGCCATGTAATGCGCGATCTCGACGCCGCCGTGGATGGGGTGCGGTGCGGCGGTGGCCAGGCCGCCACCGTCACCGATCGCCGTGGCGTTGGGATCGAGCAGTCCGATGAGCGCGTTGATGTCCTTGGCCTGCCACGCCTGTGCGAAGTCCCGGACGATGTCGGCGCGCTGGGCTGGGGATGTCGCCGGAGCCCGTGACGCGTCGATGCGGCGGCGTGCCGATGTGGCCAGTTGACGGCACGCCGCCGGGGTGCGGCCGACGATCTCCGCCACTTCCGGGAAGGGGTACCGGAAGACGTCGTGCAGGATGAACGCGACGCGCTCGGCCGGGGTCATCGATTCGAGCACGACGAGGAACGCCATGCTGACCGACTCGTCGAGGGTGACCCGGTCGGCCGGGTCGACGGTCGACCACTCGGTGCGGTCGGGCACGGGTTCCGGGATCCATTCGCCCACGTACCGTTCGCGCCGGGCCCGCGCCGAGCCGAGCAGGTCGAGGCAGATCCGGCTGGCGACCTTGGTCAGCCAGGCGCCCGGGGAATCGATGGCTTCCTGCTGCTCGCGGGACATGGCGTACCAGCGCGCGTACGTCTCCTGCACGACGTCCTCGGCGTCGGCGAGAGAGCCGAGCAGCCGGTACGCCAGGTTGATCAGCTGCCGCCGCTCGCCCATGATCGCGCTCAGGTCTTGCATGCTCATTCCCTTGGTCGCATTCGCCTGGTACACGTCCGACGAAACAGCGGGCCGAAGTGTGAGGTTGGCGCGTCACCTCACACTACGACGGCCTGTCTCGTCGTACCGGACATGAACATCGCTTTGTGGATCATTGCCGGCCTGTTGGCCGCGGCGTCCCTTGGCGGCGGCCTCATGCTGGTGACTCAGTCTCGCGAGAAGCTGGTCGCCTCCGGGCTGGGATGGGTCGAGGACTTCAGTCCCGGTGTCGTGCGGACCATCGGCACGCTCAAGGTACTGGCCGCCTTTGGCCTGATCCTGCCTGCTCTGCTTGACATCGCGCCGGTTCTGGTGCCGATCGCCGCCATCGGCTGGGTCCTGCTGATGGTCGGCGCGATGATCACGCATCTTCGCCGGCATGAGTCGCAGGCAATCGTCGTGAACCTGATCCTGCTCGCCTTCGCCGCCTTCGTGGCGTGGGGCCACTTCGCTGCATAAGGAAACCAATGGTCAACGCCACCATCATCTACTACAGCGCCACGGGCACGGTCCATGCCTTGGCACAAGCCGCCGCCGAGGGCGCGGAGAAAGCAGGCGCACAGGTGCGACTGCGTAAGGTCGCCGAAACGGCCCAGCCTGAAGCGATCAACGCCAGGCCAGAATGGGTCCAGCACCTGCAGGACACCGCGGACGTCGCCGAAGCGCACCTCGACGACCTGGCTTGGGCCGACGTGGTCCTGTTCGGCACGCCCACCCGCTTCGGCAACCCGGCCAGCCAGCTCAGGGCGTTCATGGAAACCATGAATGTCCTGTGGTTCCAAGGAAAACTCGCGGACAAGGTGTACTCGGCATTCACCGCGTCCAACACGGCGCACGGCGGCCAGGAATCCACGCTGCTGGCGCTGGGGAACACGTTCTACCACTGGGGAGGCATCATCGTGCCGCCCGGCTACACCGACCCGATCCAGTTCCAGTCAGGCAATCCCTACGGCGCCTCCCACGTGGCAGGCGACGGCCCGCCGGGTGACGTGTCCTTGCAGGCAGCCCGCTACCAAGCCCAGCGAGCCGTGGAAACCGCGGCGGCACTGCGGAAAGGAAAGTGATGCACGACCTCAAAGCGATCGCCGACCGAGTCGAGATCGACGCATTGCGCGGCGACTTCACCGACTCGGCGCTGACACGCGACTGGGACCGCTTCGCTGCCTTGTTCACAGTGGACGGTATGTGGCGGATCCCAGGGGCGGCGGAGTTCTTCAGCCGCGAGGAGATCCGCGCGGGGATCGAGCGGCTGCAGGGGAACTGGGAGTTCTTCGTCCAAGCCAACCACCAGGGCACAGTCTCGATCGAGGGTGACTTGGCGGTCGGCCGCGTGTACGTCTCGGAGTTCGGGCGCTTCCACGACGGCCGGTCACACCGGAACTTCTCCGTCTACCACGACCGGTACCTGCGGACTCCGGATGGATGGCGGTTCACCGAGCGCGTTTACGAGGTCAAGTACGTCGACAGCAGCCCGCTGACCGGAGCGCCGCCTGTGCCCGTGTCGTGAGGACGGCGTCAGGGTGGCTGGGGGTCACCCTGACGCCCAGGGCCGGCATCAGGCCGTTTGGGCTAACTTTGGTCTGATCTCGGCATACTTTCGTTGACTTGCGACGAAAGTGTTCGTACGTTCGCTGGGCGTCAGGTGGAGACCCTGCCTCTTCCTCAAGGAGCAAAGATGCTTCTCGCTGTCCACGAACGATGCCGCCAGTCGCTCGTTGCGGCGTTAGTCCTGTTCACGTTCCTGTCCGTATTCGTAACGGCTCCCGCCCAAGCGGCTGTGCCGCCGCAACAGCCTGGGGTGACACTTCGGGTTTTCGATGTCCAAACTGGGCTGGACAAGCTGTGCACCATCAAGTCCGGGCAGACCCCCAACGTCGACAAGCTGATGCCGGTGATCAACTGGACCGGTACGGCCGACTTCGGGATCAACGACTTGTTCGTGTCCGAGGTGACCGGCAACATCAACATCACCACCGCCGGCACCTACCAGTTCCGGCTGACCAGCGATGACGGTTCGAGACTGCGCATCGACGGGCAGGTCGTGATCAACAACGACGGCCTGCACGCGCCGACACCGGTGACCGGGTCGATCCAGCTCAGCCCCGGCTATCACGCGTTGCGGATCGACCATTTCGACAACATGTACGACCAGCAGGTCACGTTGGAATGGCAGCCTCCCGGAGCGTCGGGCTTCGTCGTCGTGCCGAACTCGGTGCTGAGCACCGATGCGGATGTCGTACGCGTGACGTCGCCGGGGCGCAAAGAGTGTGAGGGCACAGCGGATTCTCCGGGTGACGGGCTTCCGCTGACCTCTGTGCACCCCGGCTTCACGTTGACCAACCTGCGCCCTAACGGTTTCCAGCCGCAAGTCACCGGGATGGACTGGCTTCCCGACGGCAGGCTGGCGATCGCCACGTGGGGTGGTTCGAACAACGTACTCGGCGAGGTCTACCTGCTCAGCAACGTGACGGGCCAGACGGACCCGTCACGCGTGCAGGCGCAACGCGTCGCGAGCGACTTGAAGGAGCCGATGGGCGTCAAGTACGTCGACGGCAAGTTGTACGTGTCCGAAAAGCACCGGCTCGTCGAACTGAACGACACCAACGGCGACGGCGTGACGGACAACTACCGGACGGTCGCCACGTGGCCGTTCGGTGGCAACTTCCATGAGTTCGCGTTCGGTCTGCTGTACAAGGACGGCTTCTTCTACGCCAACCTTTCGGTGGCCATCAACTACGGCGGCGCCACGACCGACCCGCAGCCCGCGCCGAACCGCGGCACCACTGTCAAAATCGACAAGGCCACCGGTGAGGTGTCCTATATCGCCGGTGGGCTGCGTACGCCACACGGCATCGGTTGGGGCCCGGAAGGTGACATCTTCGTCACCGACAACCAAGGTGGTTGGCTGCCCGCGAACAAACTCGTCCGGGTCAAGCAAGACCGGTTCTTCAACCACTACACCAACCCGGCGGGCCCGTTCGACGCGCGACCGGTGACCGCGCCCGTGCTATGGCTGCCACACAACGAGATCGCCAATTCGCCTAGCAACCTAGTCATGCTGCAGCAAGGAATCTTCGCTGGGCAGCTTGTCTACGGTGACGTGACCTATGGCGGCCTTCAGCGTGCATACCTTGAGAAGGTCAACGATGAGTACCAGGGTGCTGTTTTCCGTATGACCCAAGGCCTTGAGTCCGGCGTGAGCCGGATCAGCCTTGGCCCGGACGGTGCGATCTACACCGGCGGCATCGACGGCGGCGGCAACTGGGGCCAGCCCGGCAAGCTCGCCTACGGCCTGCAGAAGGTGACGCCGAACGGCGCCAACGCGTTCGACATACTTGCCATGCGGGCTGTCCAAGGCGGGTTCGAGCTGGAATACACCCAGCCGCTGTCGGCCGAGACTGTGCAGAACCTGCTAGCCAAGTACCAAGTCTCGCAATGGCGTTACGTGCCGACGCCCGCGTACGGCGGCCCGAAGGTCGACGAGCAAACGCTTGCTGTCGCGAGTGCGTCGGTTTCGGCCGACCGCAAGAAGGTCACACTGCAGATCCCGGGCCTGCAAGCCGGGCGCGTCGTGCACGTGCGTTCGCCGCGGCCGTTCTCCTCGGAGTCCGGCTCATCGTTGTGGAGCACTGAAGCGTGGTACACCCTCAACTCCATGGTGGGTGGCCCGGCGACGAGTGTGACCTACGAGGCGGAACGCGCGACGCTGAGTGGCGGTGCGGCGGTCAACACCAACCACACGGGCTACGAAGGCACTGGCTTCGTCGACGGTTACTGGAACCAAGGCGCCGCAACAACATTTTCCGTGAACGCGCCGACCGCCGGGACGTACAACGTCGGCCTGAGGTATTCCAACGGCCCGGACCCTAGTGCTGGCACCAAGTCCGTGAGCGTGTACGTCAACGGTACGAAGGTTCGGCAAGTGCGTCTGTCCAGTACGGTCACGTGGGACAATTGGGCGCTGCAACCAGAACAGTTGACCCTCGCCGCAGGCACGAACTCGATTTCCTACCGGTTCGACGCAGGCGACGTAGGCAACGTCAACCTCGACAACATCAC
Organism: Kibdelosporangium aridum; assembly: GCF_900176515.1. GTDB lineage: Bacteria > Actinomycetota > Actinomycetes > Mycobacteriales > Pseudonocardiaceae > Kibdelosporangium > Kibdelosporangium aridum. The sequence continues at coordinate 145,989 of NZ_FWXV01000012.1, read as the reverse complement.
GGTTACCCCGGCCACGCGCGTTCAGTTGTTCAACGGAACCAACCTCAACGCGTGGGAACTCCGGTCCGGCGGTGCCGCACCATGGCCGATCGCCGGTGGCTCGACGGAAACCCTCGGCGGGGACATCCGGACCAAGCAGAAGTTCGGCGATTTCAAGCTGCACGTCGAGTGGTACGAGCCGAACTACCCCCCGAACGTGACCGGCCAGGCTCGTGGCAACAGCGGGGTGTATCTGCAGGAGCGCTACGAGGTCCAGGTGCTGGATTCCTACGGTGACACCAGTCTCGCCAACGACGAGGCTGGCGCGATCTACTCGAAGAAGGCGCCTGACGTCAACGCCGCGACCGCACCACTGACGTGGCAGACGTACGACATCACGTTCCGGGCAGCGCGCTTCGACAGCGCGGGCAACAAGACCGACAACGCACGGGTGACGGTGGTGTGGAACGGCGTGACAGTCCACAACAACGTGGAGATCGACGGTTCGACAGGCGGGGGCGATCCGGAGAACGCCAGTCCTGGCTCGATCAGGCTGCAGGACCACGGTGACGCCGGGGAGAACCCGAGGTTCCGCAACATCTGGATAGAACCGATCAGCTGAGGCGAATCGCTTGCGGGGCTTGCTTTCGCGAGCCCCGCAAGCGTGGCTGGCCAGCGGCGCTGAACCATCGCCGCCCGGTTTTGTCGGACCCCCTTGGTAACGTGAAATCAGGGGCCCCCGGGAATTGCCGGTGCGGTGAAGGCTGGCTTGTGGGGCCCGCAGCCCCGCAAGCCCCTTCTACTTCGGTGCCGCTGTGCCGAACCAGCGGTTCAGCGCCGTGGTGAGGTTGTTGGCTGGTCCGGCGGCTGATGTCCAGGCGATGTAGCCGTCGGGGCGGACCAGCACCGCCTCCAACGCGGGGTCCGGGGCGACAGCCGTTGTACTCGCGACGACCTTGATGCGGTCCGTCCAGCCTTGGGCGGTCTGACCGTATTCATCGTTCGTAGTGATGAGCAACCCTTGGGCTGAGTGCAGGAGGTCGGCGACTCGGGTGCGGGTGCCGTCAGCGAGCGTCAGTTTGTGGTCGGGCGGCATGCGTTTGCCGAGCAGCGGATGGTCGCATGGGCCCATGTCGTAACGGATCCCGAGGCCGCTCAACATCCCAGCAAGGTGCTCGGCCGCTCCCTTGTGCGACATGAGCTCCGCCATCACGCCACGGACCGGGTCCATGTCCGCACCCGTCAACCGCAGTTCGATCGCGGCACGGGCATTCCGGGCCAATTGCTCCCCAATGGGATGGCGTTCGGAATGGTACGTATCAAGCAAGCCAGCAGGGGCCCAACCCTTGACAGTCGCCGCCAGCTTCCAGCCAAGGTTCACGGCATCCTGCACGCCCACGCTCAACCCCTGCGCCATCGCCGGAGGCTGCACATGAGTGGCGTCGCCGGCCAGGAACACCCGGCCAACCCGATACAAAGACGCCACCCTGGAAGCGTCGGTGAAACAGTTCAGCCACCGAACCTCCGCATGGTGAATGGACTCACCGGTCAACCGCTCCCACGCGTCCGCGAGATGGTTGAACCGCAACGTTTCCCGGTCACGCGGCGGCATGCCTCGCTCATGCACGACAACCCGGGTGACGCCGCCTTCCAGGTCCATGGCCATGACCATGCTGCCGCCGGGCAAGTCTTCGCCGGTGCGCCTGCGGCGGGTTGAGATCCCGGTGACGTCCGCTGTGTAGAACCCGCGTGTCGGTTCCGGGCCGGGGAAGTCGATTCCAGCCAGCTTTCGGATCGTGCTTCGTCCGCCGTCACAGCCGACCAAGAACACCGCTGTGTCTTCGAAAGGACCTTGTGGTCCATCGAGAGTCACCACGACCCCCGCAGATGTCTCGCGGTAGCCGGTCACCTCGCAGCCGCGACGTACCTGCACGCCGAGCTCAAGAGCCCAGTCCTCGAGCATCCGCTCGGTGCGGAACTGGGGAATGCCACGAGCGCCCGCGTGATCTTCCGAGAACATGCCCAGATCCAGCGGTATGCCGCCGAAATGGCCGTCGGCGGGCTCGGTCGCCGGCAGTCTGGTGAGCAGCCCACGCTGATCGAAGCACTCAGCTGTGCGCCGGGTGAAGCTCGCACCGCGCGATTCCCGCGGCGGGGTGGGCAGCTTCTCGTAGACGACCACATCGACGCCGCCGAGGCGTAGTTCCCCGGCCAGCATCAGCCCGACTGGTCCGGCACCGACGACAATCACGCTCATTGCAACGCTCCCACGCGGTCACGCGCGCCGAACCAGCGGCTGAGCGCATCGGAGAGGCCGATGGAGCTGCCAGGGGCGGTCCATGCGACGTAGCCGTCTGGACGGATCAGCACCGCGTCGAGGCCGAGACCTGGGTTGGCGGTGACAACGTCGATCCGGTCGGACCAGCCGTTGGCGGATTGGTTGATCAGCACGCCGCGTCCGCTGTGCAGCAGTGACGCGATCCGGGTGCCGTCAGGGAGTTCGTGATCTGGCGGCATCCGCTTGCCCAGCAATGGATGGTCGCCTGGGCCCATGTCGTAACGGATCCCGAGCCCGCTGACGATTCCGGCGACGTGCTCAGCGGTATCCTTATGTTCCAGCAGTTCCGCCAGCACGCTGCGGATCGGGTCCATGTCCGCGTCGCCGAGGTAGATCTTCGCCGCCGCCTGGGCGTTGCGGATCAGTTGCTGGCCAACGGGATGACGTTCGGCGTGGTACGTGTCAAGCAAATCAGCAGGGGCCCAGCCCTTGAGCGTCGCCGCGAGTTTCCAGCCGAGGTTTGCCGCGTCCTGCAGACCTGCGCTGAGTCCCCAGGCCGCCAGCGGCGGGATCTCGTGCGCGGCGTCACCGGCAAGGAACACGCGGCCACGCCGATACGAGGTAGCCAACGCGGCCGAGTTGCCGCATGCCCAGAGCCACTGTGGCTGCGCGGAATGGATGGACTCGCCGGTGAGCCGCTGCCAGGCGTCGGCGACCTCCTTGAACGTCAACGCATTGGGGTCAGGGCGTGGAGGCAGGCTCGTGTCGTGGACGACGACGCGGTAACGTCCCTCGCCGCCTAGGGGAGTGCACACGACCATGTTGCCGCCGGGAAGGCGCTCACCGATCGGGCGCGGGCGCAGCTTCACCCCGGTGATCTCCGCGGTGTACATGCCGCGCGTGGGCTCCCATCCGGGAGCGTCGATGCCCGCCAGCCTCCGGACTGTGCTTTGTGGACCGTCACATCCGACGACGTAGTCGGCGGTGTCCTCGGCAACGCCCTGCGGCCCATCAAGAGTCACCACGACACCGGAAGGAGTCTCGCGCAGATCAGTCAGCTCGTAACCGCGCCGCACCGGCACGCCGAGGTCGGCCAGCCAGCCCGCCAGTGCCGCCTCGGTTCTGGCCTGCGACAAGCCAAGCACGCCGCTCTGATCTTCGTCCAGCATGCCGAGGTCGAACCGGACGCCGCCGAAGTGCCCCATCGGACCCCACCGGAACTCGCCGAGCCGGGGCAGCAGCCCGCGTTGGTCCAGGGTTTCGGCCGCCCGCCGGTTGAAGCCGAGCGCGCGGGACTCCCCGGACGGCGCGGTCAGCTTGTCGTAGACGGTGACCTGCGCACCACCCAGGCGCAGCTCGCCGGCCAGCAGCAAGCCGACCGGCCCCGCACCGACAACTATCACGCCAGTTCTCATTTTCCGGCCCCAGTGCTGTCGCTGTTGAATCGGCATCACTACGATGAATACAGCAAAGTCGGCCGGGCCTGCCGCTTGTTCGAGTGCGGACGTCGGGAAAGTTGAACGCACACCTCCTGCGAGAAGAAAAGGACGCATCACGTGCCTGCCGAGAAGATCGCGCTGATCACGGGCGCCAACAAAGGCATCGGATTCGAGATCGCCAGGCAGCTCGGCGAATTGGGAAACGTCATACTCCTCGGCGCGCGCGACGAGGTGCGTGGCAAGAACGCGGCCGAATCACTGGCAGGCCGCGGCATCACGGTCGAACCGGTGCGGATCGACGTGACAGACCCGGCCTCAGCCGCCGAAGCCGCCGCTGACATCGAGCAACGCCACGGCCGCTTGGACATCCTGGTGAACAACGCGGGCATCGCCGGCAGCTTCCACGGAGCGCCGAGTGAGGCGAGCGCCGCCGATATTCGCGAGGTGTACGAAACCAACGTGTTCGGCGTGGTGTCGGTGACCAATGCGATGCTGCCGTTGCTCCGCCGTTCGGCAGCCGGGCGAATTGTCAACATGTCCAGCCACATTGGTTCGCTGACGCTGAATTCGGATCCGGAATCCCCGTTCGCGCGGCTGAACCTGATCGCGTACCAGTCGTCGAAAACGGCGTTGAACGCCATCACGATCGCTTACGCGAAAGAGCTGCGAGAGACACCGATCAAAGTCAACGCGGCCGACCCGGGAATGGTGGCAACGGACATCAACAACCATCGCGGGCGGCGGACTCCGGCGGAGGGTGCCGTGATCGCGGTCCGGCTGGCACTGCTGGACGACGAGGGCCCGACGGGTGCGTGCCTGGCCGAGGACGGGGTCGTTCCCTGGTAGGTCAGACCCCGACTTTGTCGAGCGTCCGGGAGCGTGTGGGGACGGTGGGTGCGCCCGGCACCGGCCGTACCCACAGCTTCGCGCCCGGACTGATACCGAGCGCCTTTGCCTGGGTACGAGTGAGCGTCACCAACACAGGCGGATCATCCCGGACAACGAGCCACGCCCTGACCTCGAACCCCACCCGGGCGACCCGGTCGACCGTGCCGAAAACCGCGCCACCGCCAGGATTCTCGTGGTACAGCTCAAGGTCGTGCGGCCGAACCAACGCTCCGTCCAATTCGGTCACCGGACCGACGAACCGCATCACGAAGTCGTTCGCCGGAGCGTCATACAGCTCGTCCGGCGTGCCGATCTGCTCCACCCGGCCCTCGTTGACCACCACGATCTGATCGGCCACCTCCATCGCCTCTTCCTGGTCGTGGGTGACGAAGATGGTCGTGACCGAGACCTCGTCGTGCAGCCGCCGCAACCAATCCCGCAACTCTTTGCGGACATTGGCATCCAGCGCGCCGAAAGGCTCGTCCAGCAACAACACGGTCGGTTCCACCGCCAGTGCCCGCGCCAATGCCATGCGCTGCCGCTGCCCGCCGGAAAGCTGTGCGGGCAGCCGATCAGCGAACTGCTCCAGGTGTACCAACTCCAGCAGTTCGTGCACCCGCGCCCGCACCTCCTGCGCCGGCCGCTTGCGAATCTCCAGCCCGAAAGCCACGTTCCGGTACACCGACAGGTGTTTGAAGGCCGCGTAGTGCTGGAAGACAAAGCCCACATTGCGTTTCCGCGGCGGCAGATGGGTGGCGTCGACGCCGTCGATCAAAACCTGGCCCGCGTCGGCCTCCTCCAGCCCGGCGATGATCCGCAGCAGCGTCGACTTGCCGCCGCCGCTCGGCCCGAGCAACGCGGTCAACCCGCCCGCCGGGATGGTCACCGAGACGTTGTCCAGCGCGACGAAGTCACCGAACTTCTTGTGCACACCACGGACGTCGATACTCATGACGCGGACTCCTTCGGGCGGATGATCGACACCACGACCAGGCACAGCACGGCGGCGAAGGCCAGCAGGAACGACGTGGCGTACGCGGTGGACTGCTCGAAGTCCTGGTACTTCTGCTCGACCACGAGAGTCGCGGTCTGGGTGTTGCCAACCAGATTGCCGGAGACGATCTTCACGGCGCCGAATTCACCGAGCGACCGGGCCAGGCTGAGCACCACGCCATACACCACAGCCCACCGGATCGCGGGCAATGTGATCCGTAGGAACACCTGCGGTGCGGTCGCACCCAGGCTGCGCGCGGCCTGCTCTTGCTCGTCGCCGATCTCCTGCAACACGGGCACTACTTCACGGATGACCAACGGCAGCGCCACGAACGCGGTGGCCAGCACAATGCCCGGCATCGCGAAGATGACCTCGACGCCCACGGACTCCAGCGCCGGGCCGAACCAGCCGTCGACTCCGCCGTAGACAAGCACCAACGCCAGGCCGACGACCACCGGCGACACCGACAGCGGCAAGTCGATCAATGTGGACAGCAATCGGCGCCCGGGAAACCGGTAGCGCACAAGCAGCAGCGAGATGCTGACCCCGAACACCGTGTTGATCAGTACGGACCAGAACGTCGCCTGCACGGTCAGCCACAGTGCGAACGTCACGTCCGGATCGGACAGTGCATGCCACACGGAGTCCAGGCCGTCCGCGAAGGTGTTCTGCACAACCAGAACCAACGGCCAGACAACCAGCATGGCGAGGTAGCCGATCGCTACGGCACGCAGCACCCAACGCACCCGGCTACCCACGACGGGCCAGCTTCCGTTGCAGTACATCGAGAATCACGATGACGGCCAGTGCGATGATCAGCAGGACAGCGGCGACGGCGGACGCGGCGGCCATGTTGCCGTTCTCAATGAAAGTGAGGATGCGCACCGACGCGGCTTCGGTACGCATCGGCAGGTTGCCAGAGATGAGCACCAGTGAGCCGTACTCGCTGATGGCCCGGGCGAAGGACATGGCGGCGCCAGCCGAGATGGCGGGGAACAGGGCAGGCAGGATGATCCGGCGGAACACCACCAACGGCGAAGCGCCCAGTGATGCCGCGGCCTCCTCCGCCTCAGGGTCCAATTCGGACAGTACGGGCTGCACGGTGCGCACGACGAACGGCAAGGTGACGAACAGAAAAGCCAGGAACACCGCGGCCCGGGTGTTCGCCACGTCCACGCCGATCGGGCTTCGCGGGCCGTACAACGACAACAACACGAGCCCGGCCACGATGGTCGGCAGCGCGAACGGAATGTCGATGACAACCTCGAGCGCACGCTTGCCCGGGAAGCTGTCACGCACCAGAACCCAGGCGATCAGCGTGCCGAGGACCACGTTCACTCCGGTGACCCCGAGTGCTTGCAGCACAGTCATTTCGATCGCCGCCAGCGTCTGATCGTCGGCGACCGTCCGCCAGAACGCCGACCACCCGCCACGGGAGGTCTCCACGAGCACGGCCGTCAGCGGAATCAGCACCAGCAGGCTGAACCACAGTGTGGCCAGCCCGAGACCGATACCGGAAGCACGAGTCAGCCGGGAACGGGAGATGGCCGTGCTCACGACTTGCCCGCCTGCTTTTGGATCCGGGTGATCACGCCGTTCGTCTCGTCGAAGAACTCCGTGGCGGCCTTGTCCCAGCCGCCGAAGTCCTTGGCGATGGTGAGCAGTGCCTTCGGGACAGGGTACGGATCGGCCGGGTCGTTCGCGCCGGGAACGTCGACGGCGGCGATCCGGGTGAGCGGGCGGAAACCCTTCTTGGCGAACTCGGTCTGGCCGGTCTCGCCCAGCACGAACTCCAGCCACTTCCCGGCTTTCGGCCCGGCGGCCTTCAGTACCGCACCAGGGTTCTCGATGAGCAGGGTGGTGTCCGGCACGACGTAGTCGAAGTCCTCGCCGCTCTGGCGGGCCAGGATCGCCTCGTTCTCGTACGTGACGAACACGTCGCCGGTTCCGCCGGTGAACGCCGTGGTGGCGTCGCGGCCGCTGCCCGGCAACGCGTCGACGTTGCGGAAGAACGCGGTCAGGTACTCCTCGGCCTGTTGTCGCGTGCCGCCTTTGGCCAGCACCTGACCGTACGCGGCAAGGATGTTCCACCGGGCCGCCCCGGATGACCCGGGGTTGGGGGTGACGATGCCGATGCCGGGTTTGACGATGTCGTCCCAGCCTCGGATGTTCTTCGGATTTCCCTTGCGGACGGCCAGAACCACCACGGACTGGGACACGATCCCCTTGGTGGGGCCGGTGTTCCAGTCCGCGGTGACCAGGCCGGCGCCGACCAGGCGGGTCACGTCGGTCTCCAGCGAGAAGTGCACGTAGTCGGCCTTCAGGCCACTCACCACGGCACGGCTCTGGTCACCGGAGGCGCCGTAGGATTCCTTCCACCGCACGCCTTTGCCGTGCGCGGTCTTGGCCCATGCCTTCTGGATGGCGTTGTTGGCCGCCTTGGGCACCGCGAAACCGACAAGGGACATCGTCTCCCCGCCGCCCGTCCCGCCTGTACCGCACGCGGCCAGCATCAGCGCGGCGAAGGCCAGTATGAGGGCGTTCTTCATTGGTGCTACGGCTGGGCGGGCGGAGTCCAGCTGGTCCGCACCCAGCTTTCCAGCGAGACGAGGTCGGGCCGCATCCGGCGCAGCGCAGGCAGGTCGGCCTGGTAACCCTCACGTTCGAACCACTCGAACATGGCGGCCAAGTCGTCGCGCCGCCCACGCAGCGGTTCGAGAGGCAGTTGCTGATACCGGGTCGGGGTTCCGGTGGCCCGCTCGAACGCCTCGGCCATCTGCGGTCCGGTCAGTTCGTCACCCGCGATCTCGATCTGCCGGTCGATCCACGTGCCCGGATCGTCGAAGGCGTCGGCGGCGAACAGGCCGATGTCACTGGTCGCGATGAGCTGCACCGGGATGTCCGGGCGGACCGCCAGGCCCAGCATGAACTGGCCGTTCACCACGCGCGGGGTGATGTCGTTGAAGCATTCGTGGAACATGACCGGCCGCAGCACGGTCGCGGGCAGGCCGAGCTTCTGGATGTGTTGCTCGATCGCCCATTTGCTTTCGAAGTGCGGGATACCAGTGGAGCGTTCCGCGCCGCCGACCGACGTGTAGACGAAGTGGTGCACGCCTGCCTTGGCCGCCGCTTCGGCTACCGCTTTGCCCTGGCGTTCTTCGGCTTCGACCCCGCCAGGGGTCAAGAACGTCTGGACGCTGAACACGGCGGTGATCCCGGTCATCGCCGCGCGCAACGACTCCTCGTCATTCATGTCACCGCGCACGAGTACAGCGCCCGCCTCGGCGAGCGCCAATGCCGGGCGCCTGTCCGGATCACGCACCAGAGCGTGCACAACCCGTCCTCGGCGCAGCAGCTCGCGTGCCACCGCGCCGCCCTGTTTGCCGGTCGCGCCCAGCACCAGGATCGTCTCGTCCACCGTTTTTCCTCCACATCTGTGCCACGAAGTGCTTTAGTAGTTGCCGAGCCCGCCGCAGACGTTGATCGCCTGCGCGGTGATCGGCGCGGCGGCGTCACTGATCAGATAGTTGACCATTCCGGCCACTTCTTCGGCGGTGGAGTACCGGCCGAGCGGAATCTTCGCCTGGAAGCGCTCGAGGATTGCTTCCTCGGTCGTCTCGAAATGCGCGGCATAACCCTGCCGGACGCGCTGCGCCATCGGAGTTTCCACGTATCCGGGGCACACGGCGTTGACCGTGACACCGGTCTTGGCCAGTTCGAGACCCAATGCCTTGGTGAATCCGACAACACCGTGCTTCGACGCGGAATATGGCGCACCGAGCACCACACCTTGTTTTCCACCGGTCGATGCGATGTTGATGATCCGGCCCCAGCCGCGTTCCACAAGCTTCCCGGTTGTGAGCACTTCCCTGGTCATCAGGAAGACGCTGTTGAGATTGGTGTCGATGACGTCGTACCAGAGTTCGTCGGCGATGTCAGCGGTCGTGCCGCCGCCGCTGCGGCCCGCGTTGTTGACCAGGATGTCGACCTGCCCGAACCGTTCAACAGCCGTGCCTACCAGGCGCTTGACATCCTCGACGCGCCGGACGTCGGCGACGGCCCCGTCGGCCTGGTAGCCGTTCGAGCGGAGCTTGCCGACCGTCTCGTCGACCGATTCCGCGCTGCGAGAGCAGATGAAGACCTTGTGCCCGTTACTCGCGAGGGTATCGGCGACCGCGAGGCCGATTCCGCTCGTCCCACCGGTGATCAGCGCAACCTGCTGCCCGTTGTCCGCCATTTCCGCGCGCTCCTTCGTGGATACGGTGTTTCGGCAGTCTGGCATGGATTCGGCCAATCCTGGTCGAGCCTGAGTGGACCCCGGTTCGAGTGCGTGGATTCGCCAGTTGAACGACGTTTGCGGGCATAAAACGCGCCGCTCTATCGTCGCCGCTCAGGGCCTAGAAATTCTGGAGGGAAACCATGTCCGCAGCGCCGGCCGTGCGGGACCAGACTGCCGCATACTCCTTGCTCGACCTGATTCAAGGATCGGTGATAACCCAGGCGATCTCGGCCGCCGCCAAGCTTGGCATCGCGGATGTGCTGGCCGACGGCCCGTTGCCCGCGGAGGAAATCGCGAAACGGGTCGGGGCCGATCCCGAGGCAACGTATCGGCTGTTGCGCACGCTGTCGGGCTATTCGGTATTCGCCATTCAACCGGATGGCCGGTACACGCTTACCCCAATGGCTGACGCGCTGCGGGAGAACGCGACGGACTCGATGCGTGGCATGGCCATGCTGATGGGTCACCCGCTGCTGTGGGAAGACTGGGGCCACCTGCTCACGTCCGTGCGCACCGGCGAGGCCAACATGCCGAAGCTGCGCGGCATGGGTGCGTACGAGTTCCTCATGTCCAACCCCGAGTACGCCGGTGAGTTCTTCCAGGGGATGGGCAGCATCTCCCAGTCGGAGACCGATCCGGTGCTGGCGGCGTACGACTTCTCGCAGTTCAGCAAGATTGTCGACGTCATCGGCGGCCGTGGTGCCCTGCTCGCCGGGATGCTGAACCAGGCACCTGACGCGAAGGGTGTGTTGTACGACCAGGAAATGGCGACCACGGACGCGAAGCCGGTGTTGGAAGCGGCCGGTGTCGCCGACCGGGTCACGATCGAGAACGGTGCGCCTTTCGACAAGCTGCCCGCGGGCGCGGACGCCTATGTGCTCAAGCACGTTCTGCACGACTTCCCGGAGGACGCGTGCCTGACGATGCTGAACAACCTGCGCGAGGCGATCGCCCCGGACGGCAAGGTGCTCGTGATCGAGTACGTGCTCAACGAGAACAACGAGCGGCACATCGGCAACATCATCGACCTGTGGCTGCTGCTGTTGCTCGGCGCCAAGGAACGCACGCTGCCGCAGTACACCGAACTGTTCGCCAAAGCGGGCCTGAAGGTCGTCAGGGCGGTCCCGACCAGCTCGCCGGTCTCCATCATCGAGGCGATCCCTGTCTAACCACCGAAGCTGAGGACGGGAAATGGATACAGATGTCATCGTTATCGGTGCCGGGCCGACGGGATTGATGCTCGCGGCCGAGCTTCGGCTTGGCGGTGCGAACGTCACCGTCTTCGAGAAGCGCGCCGAGCGCAGCTGGGAGTCGCGCGGAATCGGGTTCACCGCACGCGCGACGGAGATCTTCCACCAGCGCGGGCTGATCGACCGGCTGGAGAACACCGAGATCGCCCGGCAGGGGCACTTCGGCGGCATCCCGATCGACTACGGGATCCTCGAAGGCTCGCACTTCGGCATGCGTGGCGTCCCCCAGTACAAACTCGAGGAGATGCTCGAGCACTGGGCGCTGGAACTGGGTGTCTCGCTGCGCCGCGGCCACGAGCTGACCAGTTTGGACGACGTCGGGGACGGCGTTTCCGCGATCGTGCAAGGACCTGACGGTCTGAGCGAGTACACAGCCCACTACCTCGTCGGTTGTGACGGCGGCGCGAGCACCGTTCGCAAGCTCGCGGGCTTTGACTTCCCTGGCTCAGACGCGATGCGCGAGATGTACCTCGCCGACGTCACCGGCTGCGACATCAAGCCGCGGATGATCGGCGAGCTGCTGCCGAACGGCATGGTCATGTCGGCGCCCTTGGAGCAGGGTTACTTCCGAATCATCGTGTGCGAGAACGGGGTATCGCCGGACAAGAACCGCCGCGAGGTCACCTTCACCGACGTCGCGGACGCATGGCAGCGGCTGACCGGCGACTCGATCCACGGCGGAAGCGCGCGGTGGGTCAGCAGCTTCACCGACGCCACCCGCCAGGTCACCGAATACCGGCGGGGCCGCGTGCTGATCGCGGGCGATGCCGCGCACATCCACCTGCCAGCCGGCGGCCAGGGGCTGAGCATCGGTGTGCAGGACGCGGTCAACCTCGGCTGGAAACTGGCCGCGACCCTCAAGGGCTGGGCGCCGGACGACTTGCTCGACACGTACCACAGCGAACGACACCCAGTCGGGGCAAGGGTTCTGCGCAACACACTCGCCCAAGGCACGCTCAACCTCAGCGGCAAGTCGGTCGAGCCGCTGCGGACCGTGATGGCGGAGATCTTCGCGCTCCCGGTGGCGGCGCGGCATCTGTCCGGAATGGTCAGTGGGTTCGACATCCGGTACGACATGGGCGAAGGACATCCGTTGCTCGGCGGGCGGATGGCCGACCGCGAGCTGAAACTCGCTGACGGTGGCACGGATCAGATCGCGCGGTTGCTGCACGGGGCCAAGGGCGTGCTGATCACTACGTCGGACGAGGTGAGCAGGCTCGCCGCCGGGTGGTCCGACCGCGTCGAGCGGGTGCGGGTCAAGAGCTTCCCGACCGGGCCGGAAGAAGGCGGCACCGCGACGGAATCGGTGCTGATCCGTCCGGACGGCTATGTCGCGTGGGCCGCACCGGGCGCGGGCGACCTGACCGATGCGCTGAAGCGCTGGTTCGGGGCCGCCAAGACAAGTGCGGTGCGTGTCACCGAACACACGATCAACGTCGCCGCTCCGGCCGAGCGGGTGTACGCGCTGATCGCGGACGTCAGCACCTGGCCGACGATCTTCCCGCCGACCGTGCACGCCGAATGCGTGCGACGCGACGGGAACGCGGAACTGATCCGGCTGTGGGCGACCGCGAACGGCGCGGCCAAGAGCTGGACGTCCAGGCGTGAGCACGACCCGGCGCGGATGAGCGTCACGTTCCGGCAGGAGCGGTCCGCGCACCCGGTCGGCGGCATGGGCGGGGAATGGATCATCGAGCCCATTTCCTCGTCCGAGTGCCGGGTACGCCTGCTGCACGATTTCTTCGCCGCCACTGACGATCCCGCCGATCTGGAGTGGATCAGCCAGGCCGTCGACCGCAACAGCATGTCGGAGTTGAACGCGCTCAAGACAAGCATGGAGCTGACCGGTCCCGACCAGCTCATCACGTTCGACGACACGGTGACGGTCGAGGGCCGCGGCAAGGACGTCTACGACTTCCTCAACGAGGCCCAGCTCTGGTCACAGCGACTGCCGCACGTGGCCAGGGTGTCGTTGCAGGAGGAGACACCCGGGCTGCAGATCCTGGAAATGGACACCAGCACGAAGGACGGATCCGTGCACACCACGCGATCCGTGCGTGTGTGCCAGCCAGACACCACCATTGTGTACAAGCAGATCGTGTTGCCTGCGTTGATGACGCTGCACACGGGGCGCTGGCTCATCGAGGAGCGCGACGGCGGTGGGGTGTCGGTGACCTCGCGGCACACAGTGAAGATCAACACTGCGAACATCGAGCGTGTCCTCGGTCCTGATGCGACAGTGGCGACCGCGCAGGACTATGTTCGCAAAGCTTTGAGCACCAACAGCATGACGACGTTGCGCGCCGCCAAGGCCTACGCCGAGGGCGCAGGCACGCGCGCGGCGTTGTGACGCGGCCCCAGGCCACCGCGCCGGTCGTCATCGTCGGCGCGGGGCCAGTCGGGCTGCTACTGGCCTGCGAGCTGGGCAGCGCCGAGGTGCCGGTCGTCATCGTGGAACGCTTGGCCGAACCGATGACCGAGTCGCGGGCCAGCCAGCTGACCACACTCACCGCCGAGCTTTTGCACAAACGCGGCTTCGGCGAATTGCTCGACGCGGCCGCGCATGAACCACGGGCACACTTCGGCGGGATGGGCTTCGACCTGTCCGGTTTGGACAGCCCGTTTGCCGGAAACTGGAAAGTGCCTCAGTACAAAACCGAGGCCGTGCTTGCTGCGCGTGCCGAACAGCTGGGGGTCATCCTGCTGCGGTCGCACGAACTGACCGAGATCGCAGAGCACGACGACTATGTCGTGTGCGGGATCCGTACCCCAGCGGGCGAGCTGCGCATCCAGGCGCAATACGTGGTCGGTTGCGACGGTGCCAACAGCACAGTTCGCCGTCTGTGCAGGTTCCCAGTTTCGGCCAAGACTGCGACTAAGGAACTGTTGCGTGCTGACGTGGCGGGCATCCAGATCCGCGATCGCAGGTTCGAGCGGCTGGAAGCCGGGTTCGCCGTGGCGTCGACCCGGGACGGTGTCACGCGGGTGATGGTGCACGCAGCCGGGCAAGGCGTGACCGAACGCACCGGGCCACCGGACTTCGAGGAAGTCGTCAGGCTCTGGCGGAAAGTGACCGGCGAGGACATCTCCGGCGGCACTGCCATCTGGCTCGACGCTTTCGACAACGCGTTGGGACAGGCCGATTCATACCGTCGTGGCCGGGTCCTGCTGGCAGGCGACGCTGCGCACTGGCACATGCCGATCGGTGGCCAGGCGTTGAACGTCGGCCTGCATGACGCGGTCAACCTTGGCTGGAAACTCGCCGAGACAGTGCACGGCCGGGCCGCGCCCGGTCTGCTGGACAGCTACCACGGCGAGCGGCACACTGTCGCCAAGCGTGTGCTCGATCATGTTGCGGCGCAAGAGCTTGTGCTGATCGGCGGCCCTGAATTCGAGCCGCTGCGCACAGTTCTCGGTGAACTGACTGGCCTTGACCAAGTCCGTGCGCACTTCGCTGGGGTTGCCAGCAACCTCAACGAGCAGTACGGCACGGCCGATGCACCATCCCCACGATTCACGCGAAGGTAGGAAGGCAAATGCCAGAGTTTGATGCGGACGTCATCGTCGTGGGAGCCGGGCCGACAGGCCTCATGCTCGCCGGTGAACTCGGCCTGGCCGGAGTCAGGACCGTGGTGCTGGACCGGCTCGCCGAGCCGATGAAGCAGTCGCGTGCCCTTGGTTTCTCGGCTCGTACCATCGAAGAGTTCGACCAGCGGGGGCTGTTGCCGCGATTCGGTGAGCTGCAGACCATTCCGTTCGGCCACTTCGGCGGGTTGCCCATCGACTACCGCGTGGTCGAGGGCGGCTCGTATGGCGCACGGGGCAAGCCCCAGTCGATGACCGAGGGAATTCTGGCCGGCTGGGCCGCCGAGCAGGGGGCCAAGGTTCTCCGGAGCCACGAAGTCACTGGCGTCAGCCAGGATGCCGACGGCGTGACTGTCGATGTCGCGACGCCAGAAGGCGCCAAGCGTTTGCGCGCCCGCTACCTGGCGGGTTGCGATGGCGGCCGGAGTGCCGTCCGCAAGATGGTCGGTATCGAGTTCCCCGGTACGGATCCCGTGATCGAGCTGTGGTTCGCCGACGTGGCCGGTATCGCCCTGCGTCCCCGGTTCTCCGGTGAGCGGGTGCCGGGTGGGTACGTGATGGTGCTGCCGATGGGCCCGGAGGTGAACCGGGTCGTCGTGTACGAGCGGAGCGCCGCCAAGCGCCGCGACGCCGACGACGTGCCGAGCTTCAAGGAGATCACCGACGCCTGGCAACGGCTGACTGGTGAGGACATCACGGCCGCGAAGCCACTGTGGACGAGTTTCACCACCGACTCCAGCAGGCAGGCCGCCGAGTACCGGCGCGGCCGTGTTTTCCTGGCCGGCGACGCCGCGCACGTCCACCTGCCGATCGGTGCACAGGGGATGAGCGCCGGGATCGGCGACGCGATGAACCTGGGCTGGAAGCTCGCCGCGGTCATCAAGGGCACCGCTTCGGCGGACCTGCTGGACACCTACCACACCGAGCGGCACCCGGTGGGCGCTCGCATTCTGGCCAACACCCTTGCCCAGCGCATCTTGTACCTCAGCGGTGACGAGATGGACCCGATGCGAGCGGTGATGGCCGAACTGCTGGCCTACGAGGACGTCCAGAAGCTGCTCGTCGGCATGGTCACCGGCCTGGACATCCGCTACGACGTCGGCGAGGGCGACCACCCGCTGCTCGGCAGGCGGCTGCCGGATGTCGAGCTGATCGGCAAGTCCGGTACGGCGAACGTCTTCACGTTCCTGCACTCCGGCCGCGGCATCGTCCTTGACCTGACAGGCAACGGCAAGGTGCGCGCCGCCGCTGAGCCGTGGACCGACCGGATCGACATCGTCACTGCGACTCCGCGATCTGCCGGTGCCCTGGAAGGCGTCGACGCGGTGCTGGTTCGCCCGGACGGCTACATCGCGTGGATCGGCACGGCCGTGGCTGGTCTCGCGGCGGCCCTCGAGCGCTGGTTCGGCCAGCCGCAATCACAGGGCGCGTCGACCTCTGCGGCCGCAGCCCGTCCGTAGTCCACTCTCGATTCAATGGATGCGAGGAGAGCATGCCGTTCATCAATCCCGAGAACGGGTACCTGACGGTCATCAACCTGTTCAAGACCGACCTGTCGCAACGAGTGGACCGGCTGGTCACCGAGATGAAGAAGATCGTCGACATCGCCGACTACCCCGGCTGGATCTCCAGCACGGTGCACCGCGGCCAGGAGAAGTTCGGCACCGCGAACTTCATCCAGTGGCGCGGCATGGACGATCTGGAGACCCGGTACGCCGGAAGCGAGTTCAAGCACCACACGATCCCGGTCTTCCACGAGATGACGACGTTCGTCCGGCTGATGCAGACCGAGGTCGAACTCGGCCAGCGCCACCCTTCGCTCGGTGACGTCACGGAGATCTCGCCGAACCGCGACGACTACACGGTCATCGAGATCCTTGGGGTGCAGCCCAGCAACCAGACTGAGTTGATCTCGACGCTGGGTGCGGCGCATGAGTGGCTTGTGGACGTTCCCGGCTATCGGTCGCAGAGCGTGATGCGCGGAATCCGTTCCCGCAATCTCGGTGCGGGCGACGGAACTCTGGCCACCGTGGGTGCGGACAACGACTTCGTCGTGGTCTATTCCCAGTGGGACAGCAAGGAATCGTTCGACGCGTACCGGACGTTGGCAGCGGACAAGCAGCATGCGGCACGGCGGAAGAACCAGGACAAGCGGAACTCTTTGACCACGGTGACCGACTGGAACACCTACCGGGTCGTGCACACCCGGTCGGCAGCGGAGCCGGTCCGAGTCTGATCCCGGCAGCACCAAAGCCCGCGGCCCCTGGCGAGCAAGCCAGGGGCCGCGGGCTTTGTCATCTCCTACTGGGCGATCTGCTGCCAGTGCCACTGCGAGTCGAACTGGGCGATCTCGATGTCCGCGCCCTCGGCGACCAACCCGGCCGCGAGGCTCGTCGCCTTCGCGATGAAACCGGAAGTCCGGTGCGCCGCAAGCAGATCCTGCTCGTCGAACGGCAACCCGTCACACCGCAACAACCGCAGATCGATGAACCCGTTGAACGTCCGCCCGACCACCTCCACGGCTTGCGGACTGCGGATGCTGAACCGCACCTTGGCCGCGACGTGCCCGTGGTGGTGCTGGTCGGAGTAGTACGCGATGTCCGGGATCCTCGGCGGGACGAAGTAGTCCCGTGCCGCGATCGCCGGGACCTTCGGCAGGTTGCCCACCAGGAAGTGCCACGAGTTGTACTGCATCCGCGCGGAGATGGACCACGACGTGTCCGCGAGGTGGGCCTTCGAATTGCCGAAGTGCCTGCTGGCGTCGGCGCTCGGCACGACACAGCAGAAGAAGTGCGGGATGTCCCACGTGGCGATCTTGTCCCACTCTTCGGCGCGCAACGCCGCGGTCAGTGCCGTGAGCGACCGCATGCCGCGGCTCATCGCGAAATCGGCGTTGAAAGTCGATGTCGCCGCACGCACGGTCTCGTACACAAGGGACTCCAGGCCCGATGCGTACTGGCCATGCGGCTCGGCTAGCCACCCAGGTGACGCCTCGACGCCAGCCGCGAGCTCCGCGAACGTCGTGCCGGAAACGGGAATCCGCTGCTGGATACGCGCGCAAAGCTCCGCCTCCAGTCGCCGCGCATCGTCAGCCGGAGCTCCCGCGACTCGTTCGATCTTGTGCATCAACGGACCGTGGATCTCTCGATACAACTGAACCCGCCCGGCGATCTCCATCCGCCGCTGGGCAAGCGCATCCGCGAGTTCGGAGAGCGCCACAGCCCGGGTCGACTGCGCGGGCGGCACAACCTCGCCCCCAGGGACACTGTTGTACGCCTGGCGCGTGCCCTCAAGCAGGTGCGCCACGTGCTCGGGTGTGAGCTGGGTGTTGTTGGCTTCCTCGATCCGGGCGAACCCCGACGACCGGACGAGCAGCGTCAGGCAAACCACCATCAGCACATCGCTGTCCGACCACAGTTCGAGCGGCACCGGTGCCAGACTGCTCAACGCGCAATCCGGGTGCCCCGGCCACAACGTCTTGCCGGTCAACGTGTTCTGGTCACGGAAGTTGGTGTACTGGCGGTCACCGGAGTACAGCACGAACGGCGCCGTCCGCAGCGCCGCCTCCTGCAGGTTGTCGAGCATGTCCTTGCGCCCGGCCGGACCCGCGGCCGCCAGCCACGCACGGCAGTCAGCGACTGCGGAACGCAACCGCGCGGCAGCACGGGCAAGCTCGGCCTGGTAGTCCGCCAGGTGTTGAGCGGACCACGGAACCCGTAACACACCGCCCACGAGTTTGTGCTCGCCGGCCAACGGGCCCTTCGAAGGCACACGGATGACCACACGGCCGCTCGTGTTCAACCCGATCTCGCCGAGGAACGCCATCTCAGCCTCGTCGGCCGGATCGACCGAAAGGTTCTTCTCCCGCCATGTCCTGCCGAACAGGACCCGCAGCGCGCATTCGTCCGCGGTGGGCAGTGCTCGCAGCTGGATGTCCATCGGCACGTGCCCGGCGAGCGTCAGCAACGTGTCCACGGCCTTGGGCAGGTCCGGCGCGGTGACCGCCTGCTGCCAGGTTTGCTTGAGCAGGCCGGGGAATCCGGCGTCGTCGGCCACCAGGTAGTCCGGTTCGGGCGTCGCCCCGGCTCGTTGGCCGAGTCTGCTCGGTCTGCGGCTCTGCCGCGCCTTGGCCATCGCGGCCTTGCGGGAAAGGGTGGCGTCTCGCTCGGTCGGCAGGGTCATGCCGGGTCTCCGGTCGTCAGCTCGATGTGACTCCACATCTGGTCTCCAGTCGGGGTCCACTCCTCGTCGACGTAGATGCAGTCGACCGGGCAGACCAGCACACACTTCGGGCAGCCCGAGCACAGTTCGGGGATGATCACGACATCCAGCCCGCGGTCGAAGATCGCGCCGAACTCGGGCGGGCAGTTGCGCAGGCAGGTGTCGCACGTGATGCATTCCGAAGACTCGATGCGGCGTGGTGGTTTCTTCCAGTTCTCACTGCGGGATCGTTGTGCGATCCGGTCGGCACGCGCGGTGTTGGCTTGCATGGCGCGCTCTCACCTCGGCTTCCTGGAGCGCCCCGGGCCTGGCATGCCAGGCCCGGGGCGTGTGGTCAGCTCTTTGCGTGTGATCAGTGGGAGCGCTCGACGATCTTGCCCAAGATTCCGTCCCACAGTCGGGTCCGTGCGGCGAGAGCGGTGTTGATGGTGTCCTCGCACTCGGCCCATTTGGTCTCGTCCTCGCCGCACAGGTCGGCGAGCATCTGCATGGCCATCGGGGTGTGTTCCTCGGCGTCCACCTGGATGTGCCGCCTGAGGTAGTCCACGAACGTCGACAGCGCACCGAATTCGGCGTCGAGCGCGGCGACCTGGTCGAACATGTCGGGGATCAGGTCCTCACGGCCGAACGCGAACGCCGCGGCCTGGCAGTGCACCGGTGCGTTCTCGATGAAGTTCCACGTCGTGGCCATGAACTCGGCCGACGGCCGCGGAACTCCGGCTTGTTCGATCGAAGGCAGCACGGGTTTGCCTTCACGCAGCAGACCGATGAAGGCGTCGATGCGTGACGTGTCCGCGCCCGCCTGCCGCATGCCGTCGACGTAGAGCTCGAAGTGGCTGATGAAGCCGGTTCCGAGCTCGTCGCTCTCCTCGACGAGAGTGATGTCGTTGATCAGGCGCCTGCTGCTGGGCAGCGCGGAGGGCACCCACGGCACTTCGACGCAGGTCAGCCTGCGCTGCAGGACTTTCAGCAAGGACATGAAGTCCCACACCGCGTACACGTGATGTTCCATGAAGGTCACCACCGCGTCCACTGTGTTCAGTGTGCTGTACAGCGGATGGCCGGTCACCTTCTGGCGGGCCGGCTCGATGGCGGATTTGAGCTTCTCGATGGCAGGATGGGTCTCGCCCCAGGCATACCGTGACATGACAGAATTCCCTTTCGCTCGGCGTGCACCGTTGTTCAGAAGACACCGAAGTACTCGCGTTGTTCCCATTCGGTGACTTCGTTCATCGTGTCCTCAGTGGAGGAACGCCAGGCGTCGAAACGGGACGCCTCGCTTTCCTTCAGCTTCACGAGGCACGTCTTGAGGGGAGTTCCGAGCAGTTCCTCGGCGCTGCTGCTGGCGCGGAACGCGTCCAGCGCCTCGCGCAGCGACGTCGGGAGTGCCGGATACGTCGTCCGGTTGGCTGGGGCGCTCATTCCTTGCAGGCCCGCGTGGAGCTGGGAAGCGATCAGGAGATACGGGTTCGCGCACGGCTCCCCGATCCGGTTCTCCACATGTGTCGAACTGCCCCCGGGAAGCACTCGGACCATGGCGCTGCGGTCCTCGTAGCGCCAGTTCACCGAGGTGGGGGAGAGCGTGAATTCCGGTGCCAGGCGCCGATACCCGTTCACGGTCGGGACCGACAGCAGGCAGAACTCGCGTGCCCGGGACAGCAGCCCGCCGATGTAGGCCTCGCCGTCGGCGGAAATCGACTCCTGCGTGCTGTCGTCAGCAGCGAACAGGTTGGCGTTCGTCTTCGTGCTCGTGACCGACTGGTGCAGGTGCCAGCCGCTGGAGTCGAAGCTTTCCAAGCGTGGCAACGTCATGAAGGACGCGTGGTATCCGCGGCGCCTGCAGGCCTGCTTGACCTGGGTACGGAACAGCAGCATCGCGTCGGCCGCGTCCATCGCCAGCATCGGGTTGAAGGTCGTCTCGAGCTGACCGGGACCGGACTCGTGCTCGAAGGAACGCAGCGGCAATCCGAGCGCGATCAGCATGGCGGCCAACGGGTCCGCGACGTCGGCCACCGAGTCGTAGTAGCTGTCGAGGTTGAACTGGTAGCCGGGGTTCACCGCCTCCACCACCGGCGCAGGTCCTTGCAGGCCGAAGCCGTTGCCCGCGTTGCCGGGCGGGCCGCCTGCCAGCCGGGTGAGGTACCACTCGACTTCCAGCCCGATGACCGGGGCCAGGTCACGTTCGGCGTACTCGGCCACGACGCGGCGCAGGACGTTGCGGGAGGCCAACGGATGCGGCGTGCCGTCGCGCAGGTACTCGTTGCCCAGCACCCATGCGGTCCTCGGCTCCGTCCGGGGAAGAACCTGGAACGTGCGCGGATCCGGGACGAGCACGAAGTCACCGGCGCCGAGCAGTTCGCCGACGCCGACGCCTGAGTCGGCAAGGAAGTCGACGGCGACGGCGTGGCCGGTGTCGAAGAGGAACGGCCCCGCGCTGAAGTCCATGCCGTTGCGCAGTACTGAGCGGAAGACGTCGGCCGGCACGGTTTTCGACCGGGCCAGCCCGTGCGGGTCGCAGAACACCACACGTACCAGGTCGACGTCGTTGAGCTGCACTTCGACCTGTTCGGCCGCAGCGGACTGCCGGTCGTCCCATAGCCCGAACTCGGCCACAAAACAGGGACGCCCGACGCCGCTTTCGTTGCCGTACAGGGACCACGGCCTGGAGGTCATGATCATTCGCCTTTCGTTTCGTGGCCGGGCGGATCCATCGCGAGGCCGAGGTCGGCCTCGAGCCGGGCCGCGGCGCGCAGTACCAGCTCGTCGGCACCGACCCGGCCGACGAGCTGCAACCCGGCAGGAAGCCCGCCGGACGTGACGCCGACCGGGAGGGACAGCGCGGGCTGGCCGGTGATGTTGAACGGATAGGTGGCGGGCGACCAGGCGAGCCACAGCAGGTCGTCCGGATTGGCGGCCCAGGCAGGGCCGATCGCGTCGGCGTCGAATGGCTCGACCGGAACGGTCGCCATGGCCAGGAGGTCGTAGCGGTCCATCACCGCGCCAAGCTGCGTTCGCAGGGCGAGCCGTGTGTCCTCGGCGCGCATGACCGCCGCGCCGCTCAGGGAGCGTCCATATCGGACGATTGCGGCGCGGCCTTCGTCGCACCGCTGCTCGTCTTCCGGAGTCGTGCCGCTCGCTTCGGTGGCGGCGAGAATGTCCACCAAGGCGGGGTACGGATCAGCGAACGGGACATCGATCCGGTCGACGCGGTGTCCCTGCGCGGCCAGTACCGGCAGGACGGCTTCGGTGACCCTGCGGATCTCGTCGGAGGTACGCGGGAACTCCATCCACCCGATTCGCAGCGACACGGGTTCTCTCGTCACGGCAGGTGCGGCGGTCACCGAGTCCGGGTCGCCCGGATCCGGGCCACCCAAGACCGACATGAGTGCGGCGACGTCGGCCACGCTTCGCGCGAGCGGCCCCGCGTGCGCCAACCGCTCGGAACACGGTGGCACGTACGGAATTCGAGCGAAGGAAGGTTTGAACCCGACCACTCCGCAGAACGCCGCGGGGATCCGGATGGATCCCGCGCCGTCGGTGCCCAGCGACGCCGTGCACAACCCAGCTGACACTGCGGCAGCCGACCCGCCGCTGGAGCCGCCAGCGGATTTGTTGCGCGCCCATGGATTCCGGGTGGGCGGGGCGACTCGGCTCACCGTGCTCGCGCTCCACCCGTACTCCGAGGTCGCTGTCTTCCCGACCACGATCGCGCCTGCCGCACGGAGGCGAGCGACCGCAGGCGCGTCCACGGCAGGACGGCGGTTGGACAGCAACGATCCCCGCCTGGTGGGCAGGTCCTGGGTCTGGATGAGGTCCTTCACGGACACCGTGACCCCGAGCAGCGGCCGGTCGCGGAAGGCGGCGTCGCCAAGGCCGGCGATGAGCCGGTCGGCGGCTTGCGCCGCGCGCAGAGCACGATCGTCTGCGACCGCCACGAACGCGTTGAGCTCCGCGTCCGTTTCGCGGATGGCGGCCAGCACGGTCCGGACGTGCTCGACGACCGTGGAATGGCCTCTCAGAAACGCCTGTTTTGTTTCCTGAATACTGCGGCAGATCGGCTGCCTATTTCTCGCTGCGATGGAGACTGGCACGAAGCAACTACATGGCTTCGCCAGATGTGGTGCAAGTCGCGGATACTTTGGAACAGGCCGGGCTGGGGCAATCTGGGAGAAGAAATCCGGCTACTGGCCGGGTCTGATGGCGTTCAACTGGCGAGATCTCTCAGTCGAACGGGAGCACTTTCGGAGAAATTGGCCCTGGCGGCTGCGCAAAG
This sequence comes from Kibdelosporangium aridum, assembly GCF_900176515.1. Lineage (GTDB taxonomy): Bacteria > Actinomycetota > Actinomycetes > Mycobacteriales > Pseudonocardiaceae > Kibdelosporangium > Kibdelosporangium aridum. The sequence goes on along the minus strand of NZ_FWXV01000012.1, from coordinate 122,803 downwards.
CTGCTGTACACCCCGTCCGGCGAATTAATCTTCCGCTGGCGGTTGACTTCGGAGGGACCACGGTCATGATATCCCGTTACTCGCTGCCCGAGATGGCCGAGCTCTGGTCTGATCAGGCCAGATATGCGACATGGACCAAGGTGGAAGTCCTTGCGTCACAAGCACAGGCGCTGCTCGGCCGGGTTCCCGACGACGCGTTGGCGGACATCCGGCGGGCCGCGGTGCCGTCAGCGGCACGGGTCGCTGAGATCGAACGCGAACGCGACCACGAGATCCTTTCCTTCCTCGCGGCGTTCTGTGAGGACATCCCGGAGGACTCGGCGCGCTGGGTACACCTCGGCATGACGAGCTACGACCTCGTCGACACGGCCTTGGGCTACACCCTCGCGCGCGCGTGCGACCTTTTGATCGGTGTGGTGACAAGGCTTCGAAACGTGCTGGCGGACAAGGCAGTCGAGCACTGGGCCACGGTCTGCATCGGACGCACCCACGGCATGCACGCGGAACCGACGACGTTCGGCCACAAACTCGCCGGGTTCGCCTTCGCGATCGACCGCTGCGTCAAGCGTTTGGCAGCCGCACGCGAGGAAGTCGCGGTGGGCACGATCTCGGGATCTGTCGGCACGTACGCGCTGATCGATCCCTTCGTCGAGGAGTACGTGTGCGCGGAGCTCGGCATTGGTGCCGAGCAGGCACCGAGCCAGGTTGTGGCTCGCGACCGGCATGCCCAACTGGTGCAAGCGGTGGCGACACTCGGCGCCTGCGTCGAGCAGATCGCCATCGAGGTGCGGCTGCTGTCCCGCAGCGAAGTCCGTGAGGTCGAAGAGCCACGGACAGTCGCCTACCAGGGCTCGAGTGCCATGCCGCACAAGCGGAACCCGACGACCAGCGAGCGCTTGGTCGGGCTCGCTCGGCTGTTGCGCGGATATGCCGGAACGATGGTGGAGAACGTCGCGCTGTGGCACGAGCGGGACCTGTCCCACTCGTCGGTCGAGCGAGTCGCCATGGTGGACGCGCTGATCGTCGCGCACTATCAGGCGACAGCAGCGGCAGACCTGGTAGCGGGGCTCGATGTGTTCCCGGACCGGATGCGCGCCGCGATCGACCAGACGAATGGCCTGGCGTACAGCTCCGCCGTGCTGGCCGATCTATTGGAGAACGGCACCGAACGAGAACACGCATACCGAGCCGTTCAGGCCGCCGCGAATAGCGCTGTCTCCGGCGGCGATGATTTCGGTACGCTGCTGCGGGCCGAGGGAATTGATATCGGCCCACTGCGGCCAGAGCGTTTTCTGGTTCGGCACGACGTGATCCTCAAACGATTGGAAACACTCCGTGACAAGGGACATCAGGCGTGAGAACGGCATCGATATGGACATGCGTGAAGTCCTGGAGGTCTACCGGTCGTCGGGGCTGGGTGAACGGCGGCCGATAGCGGATACCGAGCGCATGGCGGAGATGGTCAGGAACGCCAATCTGGTCGTTACGTGCCGTATCGACGGCAAGCTGGTCGGTATTGCCCGCAGTATCTCGGACTTCTCTTACGTGACATACCTCTCCGACATCGCCGTCAGCCTTGAGCACCAGCGCTCGGGTATTGGTCGAGCACTCATCGACGCGACCAGGAAAGAGGCGCCGCAGGCCAAGATCGTGCTCCTTTCGGCACCGGCCGCGACAGATTACTATCCGCACATCGGCTTTACGAGGCACAATTCAGCGTGGGTGCTGAACCCCTAGCATCAATACGTTATCGAGGCGGCGGGTTGAAATGCACAGTAATCTGATCGTGGCCCGGATGGACCCTCATTCGAGTGCTGATGTCGCGCAGCTCTTCGGCGCTTTCGACGAGACCGACATGCCACACCGCATGGGCACGCGGCGGCGTCAGCTGTTCTCGTTCCGTGGCTTGTACTTCCACGTTCAGGACTTCGACGACGACAACGGCGGCGAGCTCATCGAGGAGGCGAAGACGGATCCGCGCTTCATTCGGATAAGCGAGGACCTCAAGCCGTTCATCCAACCGTACGACCCCGCGACGTGGCGATCGCCTGCCGACGCGATGGCGAAGCGGTTCTACAGTTGGGAGTCCGCATGAACGAGCGACGGGTGGTCATCACCGGAATCGGGGTGATCGCGCCAGGAGGAATCGGAGCCAAGAGCTTCTGGAGCTTGCTCAGCGAAGGCCGGACCTCGACGCGCGGAATCACGTTCTTCGACCCGTCGGCGTTCCGGTCACGGGTGGCTGCGGAGGCCGATTTCGATCCTTACGAGCACGGTCTCGGGCCACAGGAAATCCGGCGGATGGACCGGGCGGCGCAATTCGCCGTCGTCACAGCCGCGGAGGCGATGGCCGACAGCGGCCTGGACCTGAGCGGCGTCGCTCCACATCGGACCGGCGTGACCGTCGGCAGCGCGGTGGGTGCGACCATGGGGCTCGACCAGGAGTACCGAGTGGTCAGCGACGGCGGCAGGCTGGATCTCGTCGACCACGAGTACGCCGTTCCCCATCTGTACAACTACTTCGTGCCGAGTTCGTTCGCCGCGGAGGTCGCCTGGTCGGTCGGCGCCGAGGGCCCGGCGACGGTGGTCTCCACCGGGTGCACGTCAGGGCTGGACTCGGTCGGCTACGCGGCCGAACTGATCCGGGACAACTCAGCCGACGTGATGATCGCCGGCGCCGCCGACGCGCCGATCTCGCCGATCACCGTGGCATGCTTCGACGCGATCAAGGCGACCACGCCGCGCAACGACGATCCCGAGCACGCTTCCCGGCCCTTCGACCGCACCCGAAACGGTTTCGTGCTCGGCGAGGGCGCCGCGATGTTCGTGTTGGAGGAGCTGGAATCGGCGCGTCGCCGTGGTGCGCACGTCTACGCCGAGATCGCCGGGTACGCCTCTCGGTGCAACGCCTTCCACATGACCGGATTGCGCCCGGACGGCAAGGAAATGGCCGAGGCCATCCGGGCGGCGCTGGACGGCGCGAAGATGGGCCCGCAGGACGTCGACTACGTCAACGCGCACGGCTCGGGCACCAAGCAGAACGACCGGCACGAGACCGCGGCGTTCAAGCGCAGCCTGGCCGAACACGCTTACCGGACGCCGGTGAGCTCGATCAAGTCGATGGTCGGCCATTCGCTCGGCGCGATCGGCTCGATCGAGATCGCCGCTTCGGTGCTGGCCATGGAGAACAACGTGGTGCCGCCGACGGCGAACCTGCACGAGGCCGACCCCGAATGCGACCTCGACTACGTGCCGCTGACCGCGCGCGACTGGAAGACCGACACGGTGCTGACCGTGGGCAGCGGCTTCGGCGGTTTCCAGAGCGCGATGGTGCTGACCCGTCCCGATCGGACCGCGGTATGACCTCGCAAGCCGTGGTGACCGGCCTCGGTGTCGTGTCACCCAACGGATTCGGTGTGACCGACTACTGGAATGCCACCTGCGGCGGCAAAAGCGGCATCGGCCGGATCACCCGCTTCGACGCACGGCGGTATCCGGCGAAACTCGCCGGCGAGGTGGCCGGGTTCAACGCGAGCGACCACCTGCCCAGCAGGCTCATCCCGCAGACCGACCGGATGACCCAGCTTGCCTTGGTGTGCGCGGACGACGCGCTCGCCGACGCCGACGTGCGCACGGACGAAGCGACGCCCGAGTCCCAGTTCGGGATGGGCGTGGTGACGTCCAGTTCCTGCGGTGGCTTCGAGTTCGGCCAGCGTGAACTGCAGAACCTGTGGAGCAAGGGCGGCCAGTACGTCAGCGCGTACCAGTCGTTCGCGTGGTTCTACGCGGTCAACACGGGCCAGATCTCGATCCGGCACGGCATGCGCGGTCCCAGCGGCGTGCTCGTCAGCGACCAGGCAGGTGGCCTGGACGCCCTCGCGCACGCGTGCCGACTGGTCCGCAACGGCACTGATTTGATCGTGTCCGGTGGCGTCGACGCGTCGATCTGCTCGTGGGGTTGGGTCGCCCACCTCGCCAGCGGCAGTTTGAGCGTCAGCGAAGAGCCGGAACGGGCTTATCTTCCGTTCGACACCGACGCGGCCGGGCATGTGCCAGGTGAGGGTGGCGCCTTGCTGATCATCGAGAACGCCGACGCCGCGCGCCGACGGGGCGTGACCCGGGTCTACGGCGAGATCTGTGGCTACGGCGCCACATTCGACCCGAGGCCCGCAAGCGGGCGGGAGCCCACGCTGCGCAAGGCAATCGAGATCGCGCTGGACAACGCCGGCATGCTCCCGGAGGACATCGACGTCGTTTTCGCCGACGCCGCGGCCATTCCGGAGCTTGACGAGGTCGAGGCGAAGGCGATCAGCGAGGTCTTCGGGCCGCGCGGAGTCCCGGTCACCGCGCCGAAAACGATGACCGGCCGGCTCGCCTCCGGCGCCGCCGCGCTGGACGTCGCCACCGCGTTGCTGGCCATCCGAGCGGGCGTGATCCCACCGACGACGAATGTGGCCCTGTCGCCCGACTACGACATCGACCTGGTGGTTCAAGGACCGCGGCACACGCCCCTGAACGCGGCCGTCGTCCTGGCGCGTGGCCACGGCGGCTTCAACTCCGCCGTCGTCGTGCGATCCGTCGACTGGAACTAAAAGGAGAAAGGGGAGCAGCCGCAATGGAATTCACGGTCAAGGACCTCAGGCGCATCCTGCATGAGGCCGCTGGCGCGGACGAGGGCATCGATCTGGACGTCAGCACGTTGGACACCGAGTTCGTCGAACTGGGCTACGAGTCGATCGCGTTGCTGGAGACCGGCGGCCGGATCGAGCGGGAGTTCGGGATCAAGCTGGACGACGAGACGATGACCGACTCGGCAACGCCGCGCGCGCTGATCGACGCGGTCAACGCGCGGATCTCCGAGTACCAGAGGGATCCGACCTTCACACCGTCGGTGTGATCACGATGAGCTCACCTGGCCCGGTGATCGGGATCTGCGCTCGGACGGCGCCGGTCACCTTACAGGGCGCGGGCTTGACCGTCAGCCTCGCTCTGCAGTCGCATGTGGACATGCTCGCGTCGGCGGGCTGTACTCCCGTGCTGCTTCCGTTGCTGCCCGGCATCGAGCGCCTCGTCGGCAGGCTCGACGGCTTGCTGATCCCCGGCGGTCCGGACGTGGATCCGGCGCTGTACGGCGAAACTGCGCACCGCAGCACCCGCGGAGTCAGTCCGGCGGCGGACGCCGCGGAGCTGGCGGTCGTGCGGCAGGCGCTTGGCACGGGCATGCCGATCCTCGCCATCTGCCGCGGCATGCAGCTGCTCAACGTGCACTTCGGTGGCACGCTGCACCAGCACCTGCCTGAGGCCATTGGGCACGACGGCCACCGCCCGGAGGCCGAAGTGTTCACGTTCGGCAGATACCGCCTCGACGTGAAACCTGGCAGCCTGATCGCCGGAATCCTCGGTGAGGAAGAGAAGTTCGACACGGCATGCCATCACCACCAGGCGATCGACCGGCTCGGTCCGGGCCTCACCGCCACTGCTTGGGCGCCAGACGGGGTCATCGAGGTGGTTGAGGCCGACGGTCACCCGTTTGCCCTTGGCGTGCAATGGGAAGCGGGTCAGACCAGCGACGAGAGGCTGCACCGTGCCCTCGCCGAAGCGTCCCACCTCGCCACCACAACGACTTGAGTCAACCCACGGGAGGAAGACCCGATGAAACCACGGATGAACAACCCGTCGCTGGTGGTGGAAGACTCCTTGCCGCCCTTGCTCGAGTTGACCAAGGTCATCGCCAAGACCGGTGTGCCCAAGTCGACGCTTGACCTCGTGCGCCTGCGCGTGAGCCAGGTCAACGGCAGGGATATCCGTGTTCCCGCGCAGTCCGGTGAACTCGAGGACACCGACCCGCGGTTGCCCCTGGTGGCCACGTGGCGGGACGTGCCGGATTTCACCGACGCGGAACGGGCCGCGCTCGCGTTGGCCGAGGGCGCCACGCGGATCAGCGACAGCGACGATCCGGTGCCGGACGAGGTCTGGGATGAGGCCGCGAAGTACTACACCGAAAAAGAACTCGGCGCGCTGGTCATCCAGATCGGCCTGGTCAACCTGTGGAACCGGGTCAACGTCGTGACCAGGCAGGTGCCGGTCGACTGGAGCTGACCGGCCGCGATCAAGGGAAGGGCACCGCCTTGTTGAAGCTCATCAACGCCGGCCTTGGCCGGACGGGTACGACGTCGCTGCAGGTCGCGTTGGAGCGACTGGGTTTTGGGCCGTGTTACCACATGTTCGACATCGTCGGCAGCCAGGAGCGGCTCGCGCAGTGGGAGAAGATCGTCTGTGACGGGCAGAGCCCTGACTGGCCCGAGGTGTTCGACGGCTACACGTCCGCGGTCGACGGTCCGCCCGCGATCTACTACCGGCAGATCGTGGAGGCGTTCCCCGAGACGAAGGTCGTACTGACGGTGCGCGACGCCGAACGTTGGTACCAAAGCACTTACGAAACGCTGTACCAATTCGTCGCCAATGGGCAGGCCCCGCCGCCGGGTTCACCGCCTGCCAGGTTGCGCCGCGTGGTCAACACGATGGTGTGGGACGGTCTTTTCGACGGGCGGTTCGCCGACAAGGACTACGCCATCGAGGTCTATCACAACCGCAACCAGGAGATCGTGAACACCGTCCACCCGGACAAGCTTCTCGTGTTCGACGTCAAGCAGGGCTGGGAACCGTTGTGCGCCTTCCTGGGCGTCGACGTGCCCGCCGAAGACTTCCCGCACGCCAACGACACCGAGAACATGCAGCAGGTGATCAAGCGGGTGGCCAGCGGCACTGGTCCGGTTTCTGCCGGATAAGCGGCCGCGGGCGATTCGTCCCGGTATCATCGCCTGCGGCGAGCTGACGAGACGGCGGGAGCAGAGTATGAAGTTTCGGTCCACTGTCGAGCCTCCTGAGCCCATGAAGGGGTTGGAAGTCCCGGAGAAGGTGATCGAGGCGCTCGGCGAGGGCAAGCGGCCACGGGTGACCGTCACGATCAACGGGCATTCGTGGCAGACCAGGATCGCTGTGTTCGGTGGCCGCTACCTGATCGGTCTGTCCAACGCCAACCGCAAGGCCGCCGGGGTCGAGATCGGCGACAAGATCCAGGTCGACGTCGAGATCAACAACGCGCCCCGTGCCGAGCTGGTCGAGCCGGAGGACCTCGCGGCCGCGCTGAACGCCGATCCGGCCGCCCGCGCCGCGTTCGACAAGTTGTCGTACAGCAACAAGTTCAACCACGTGCAGCAGGTGGACAGCGCGAAGAAGCCCGAGACACGCCAGCGGCGGATCGAGAAAGTCCTCGCTGAACTGAAGGGCTGACGTTTCCGCGAAAAATGAGTGCCCAGAATCGGTGTTCGCCGATTCTGGGCACTTTTGTGTCTCGTACCGGATCCACCCGTCCTTGACCGGGACTGCAGTGGCCTTTGCCAGGCTGATTTCAGCAATCGCCTTCTCGGCGGCATTTCTTCAGTGGCCCAGACAAGATCAACCTTGAGGACGGACATGGGAGCAGTCGAGGTACCGGTTCTGATCGTGGGCGGCGGTGGATGCGGTCTTGCCGCTTCCGTTTTCTTGTCTGACCACGGCGTCGGCCACCTGCTGGTGGAGCGGCACGCGGACACGTCGATAATTCCGAAGGCGCATTACCTCAACCAGCGCACAATGGAGATCTTCCGCCAGCACGGCGTGCACGAGGCGGTGATCGAGCAGGGCGCGTCGCTTGAACTGTTCGGCAAGCTGCGCTGGCTGACCACGATCGCCGGTGACGCGCCGATGGACGCGCAGCTGATCCACGAAATGGACGCTTTCGGTGGCGGTTCGCTGCGCGAGACGTACGCCGCGGCCGGGCCGCTGCTGCCCGTCAAGCTGCCTCAGGTGCGGCTCGAGCCGATCCTGCGCAAGCGTGCGGACCAAAGCAATCCAGGGCAGATCCTGTTCGGCCACAACCTGACCTCGTTCACTGATCATGGCGACCACGTCACCGCCGAGGTCCAGAACATCGAGACCGGCGAGACCACCACGGTCAAGGCGCAGTACATGATTGCTGCCGACGGCGGCCGCACGGTCGGCGCCGCGCTGGGCGTGCAGATGGAAGGCCTGAAGGCACTGCTGCGCGTCACAACCGCGTACTTCAGCGCGGATCTGTCGAAGTGGTGGCAGGAAGGCACGCTGCTGACCCACTTCGTCAACCCGTACCACCCGGACCTGTCGAGCAACCTCATCGAGATGGGGCCGACGTGGGGGAAGGGGTGCGAGGAATGGGTTCTGCACCTCCCGCCGAGCGACCCGTCCGAATTGGACGAGGCGACGGTGATCGGCCGGATCCGTGAAGTCCTTGGCCTGCCGGACTTGGAGGTCGCCCTGCACCACGTGACGAACTGGACGGTGGAGGCGTTGGTCGCCGACCGCTTCCGGGTCGGCCGGGTGCTGCTGGCCGGCGACGCCGCGCACCGCCAGCCGCCGACCGTCGGCCTTGGCCTCAACAGCGGGATCCAGGACGCGCACAACCTCGCGTGGAAGCTGGCTGCGGTCATCAACGGTCGTGCGGACGACAGCCTGCTCGACACGTACGAGGCGGAGCGACGGCCCGTCTGCCAGCACAACGTCGACTGGGCGGTGTCCGCGGCGTCCCACCACCAGTCCATCCTCGAGGCGATCGGCCTCGGCCCGCACACGCCTCCGCAGCGCCGGGAACGGGCGTTCGCGGCGTTCTTCGACCCTTCGCCAATCGGTGACGTCGTGCGCGCACGGACATCGGAGATCCTCGACACCCACCGCGCCGGGGCCCAGGCACACGACCTGGAAATCGGCTTCGCATACGAGCAGGGCGCTGTCATCCCCGACGGCAGCCAACCTCCGCCCCGTACGCCCATGCGCGACGTGTACCACCCCACCACCCGGCCTGGGCACGTACTGCCGCACGCGTGGGTCGAACGAGATGGCCAGCGCTTGTCGACCCACGACATCACCGGCACAGGAACCAGCTTCGCGCTGTTCACCGGCCCGGACGGGGCAGCGTGGCGGGAAGCGGCAGCACAGGTGGCCGAGAAGTTCTCGGTTCCGATCGTGGTCGCCCAGGTCGGCGCGGAGCTGGTTGATGTCGATGGCAGGTGGGGGAACGTCCGCGAGATCGCCGACGACGGTGCCATCCTGGTACGCCCGGACAACCATGTGGCGTGGCGGAGTCTGGCTGGCAGCGAGCATCCGGCGACCGTCCTGGCCAACGTGATGTCCCGCATCCTGGACCACAACGCCGCCTGACCGGCCGACGAAATCCGCGTACCCGGCTTGGGGTACGCGGATTTCCTGTGTGGCAGACAAAGCAATTTGTACGTGGCAAATAAAGCTAAACGGCCGGGACAAGCATCCCGGCCGTTTCCCCTTGGCGTCAGTCGAAGACCGGTTGCCGGTCTCGAGTACGTTTGAGCTCGTAGAAGCCTTCCGTTTCGGCGACCAGACGCACGCCGTCCCACAGCTTCGCTGCTGCTTCACCACGCGGGATCGGCGTCACCACAGGCCCGAACAACGCCGTTCCCGCCACGGCGATCACCGGCGTGCCGACTTCGTAGCCGACCCGGTCCATCGCGTCGCGGTGTGACTCACGCAGCGCCTCGTCGTATTCCGTGGTGTCCATGGCGTCGGCCAGGTCGGGGTCCAGGCCCGCTGCTTCCAGCGCTGCCTCGATGGTCGCCCGGTCCCGTGGCGCTTTCTCGTGGTGGAATCGGATGCCCAGCTCGGTGTAGAGCGGGCCGAGCACGTCCGGGCCGTACTTCTGTTCCGCGGCAATGCACACTCGCACCGGGCCCCAGGCTTTGTCGATCACTTCCCGGTATCTCGGCGGGATGTCGCGTCCCTCGTTGAGGATGGCGAGGCTCATGACGTGCCAGCGGGTGCTGACCGGCCGCACCCGCTCCACCTCGTGCATCCAGCGTGACGCGCTCCACGCCCACGGGCACTGCGGATCGAACCAGAAGTCGACCTGTGCCGGGCTGTCCTCAGACAACTTCCACCTTCCCGTTCAGCGAGGTGAGCACCTGGTCGACCGCCTTCTGTGCGGTGGCCACACATGTGGCGACGCCCACGCCGTCGTAAGCGGCGCCGCAGATCGCGAGCCCTGGCTGGTCTGCCACCGAGGCCCGGATCCGGGCCACTCGGTCCAGGTGGCCGACGGTGTACTGCGGCATCGCGTTCTCCCAGCGGGTCACCTGGGTTCCCACCGGCTTACCGGCGACACCAGTGGCCTCGGCGAGTTCGGCCGCTGCCTGTGCGGCGAGCTCGGCGTCGTCACGCTCCAGCTGTTTCTCGTCGCCCTTACGGCCGATCGCGCAGCGCACGATCTCCACTTCGCCAGCCAGGTGCGGCCACTTCACGCTGGAGAACGTGACTTCCTGGACCAGTCGCCCGTCCACTGCTGGCACCATGTAGCCGCTACGGCCCACTTCGGCGAGCGAAACAGGGAACGCGTCACGCGGGTAGGCGAACGTGATGACCCCGATGGTGGCGTACTCGATTTCGGCAAGCCCTGCCACGGCTTGCGAGACACCCGTCACGCCAGACAACAACTTGCCCGCTGGGCCGGCGGGAACAGCGACGATCACGGCATCCGCGTCGATGTATTCCGGAGCGGCGGCGGAACCCACGGTCAGCCGCCAACCCTTCCCGGTGCGCGCGAGCTCCCGCACAGTGGTGTTGGTTCGCAGCGCCGCGCCTTTTGCTGAGGCCGCGTCCGAGAGAACCTTCGGCAACGTGCCGATTCCGCCGAGCAGAGTGGAAATGCCCGGCGGACGCTTCTTCCCGTTCGGCAGCGGTTGCGGCATCAGCGTGCTGGCGGCCTTGGCGAGCGACGCGTGCTTCTTCGTCGCGCGGGCCAAGGTCGGCAACGCGGCCTCGAACGACAACTCCTCGGAACGGCCGGAATACACACCGCCCAGCCAAGGATCGACGAGGCGGTCCACGACTTCTTGGCCGAGCCGCCTGCCGACGAACTCCGCGACCGAGATGTCCCCATTGCGTTCAGCAGGCGGCAGTTCGAGGTCCTTGAGTGCCCTGGCCGCACCCTCGCTGGTCAGCACGCCGGACTTGGCCAGTTCGTCCAAATCGGACGGCACACCCATGTGCTGGCTGGGCAGCGGCCGCATCTCGCCGCGTGACCAGATTCCGCGGGAAATGGTGCCTGCCGACGTGAGCTGGTCGTCCAGCCCGGCTTCCGCGATCATTCCGGTTCCCTTGGCACGCGGGGCATATGTCGAATCGGCGCCCACGTCGACGGCGACGCCTGCCACGTCGGCCATGGCCAGCTTGCCGCCGACCCTGGACGAGCCCTCGATGACCGTCACCCGAACCGGCTTGTCTCGAAGGAAGAACGCCGCGGCCAGCCCGGCGATGCCGCCCCCGACGATGGCCACATGCGGCGTTGCGTGTGTTCGACTGTGTCCGTTGTCCGCCATTTCCGCCTGCTCCTTTGTGGATACACGGGTGTGGTAGCAGTCTGCCGGGGCATCCCATAATCTCGGTCGAGCGCGGATGGACCCCTTGATTGCCAAGGGGATAGCACTACTTGAGCCGACCGCGACACGCAGGGGTCACCCTGGTGGTTGAAATTAACCGTGATGAGGTGGGTATGGATAGTGCAGTCGAGAGAGCGATCGGGCTCATGTGGGAGCGCTACAGTGAGCCGTTGTCGCTCACTGACATCGCGCTGCCGTTGAGCCGCTCGTACTTCGCCCGCCTGTTCCGGGACACGGTCGGGGTGACGCCAGGCCGATTTCTGGCGGCCGTTCGGATATTCCAGGCCAAGCAGTTGCTGGTGGACTCGTCGTTGAGCGTGACGGACGTATCGTTCGCGGTGGGGTACAACAGTTTGGGGTCGTTCACCAACGGCTTCACCACGAGTGTCGGTGTTTCTCCCGGTCGGTTCCGCCGGTTGGCCCGCAGTGGCGAGTTCACTGTAGACAGTCAGCGACCGAAGCCCGGTACGGGATTAGGTGCGGTGGCTGGGACGGTCAGCCTGCCGGAAGGCTTGGGAAACGCCCGGGTGTTCGTGGGCGCTTTCCCGACGCCGGTGGTGCAGTACCCATCATTCGGTGGCGTGATCCTGGATGTCCCGTCCGGTCGCCCCACCTGCTATCACCTGTCGGACGTCCCCGAAGGCACCTGGTTCGTGCACGCGGTTGCGGTGGCCGACGGGTTCGGGCCGGTCCCGTGGACGGACCGAACCTCGCTGATCGGCCGGCGCGACGCGGTGACGGTGACCGCGGACAGTGTGACGAGTGCGGCGATGAGGTTGCGGCGGGTGCGATTGGTGGATCCGCCGGTGTTGTTGGCGTTGCCTGTTCTGGAGCCTCCGCCTGCTTTGGCGGCGGGTGGTGGGTGTCCAGTCATCGGGCCGCGTTCGGCGCCGGTGTCGTCGGGGTTGTGACGGCACGGCGCGGCGGGTGTTGTGGGTACGGCTGGTTGGTGTCCGGTGATCGGGTCGCGTTCGGCGCCGGTGTCCCCAGGGCTGTGACCGCACGGCTCCGCCGATGCGGCCATGCGGTCCCAGCGGTTGTCACTGTGCCGTTGTTACTGCGTGGTTGTTACTGCGTGGTGATCGCTGTGTGTCCCAGCGAGTGTCCCCAGTGCTCCCCAGCGAAGTCTTTCCCCAGTGCCCCCGGTGTTCCCTGTGGTGTGCCCCGGTCATGCGCCGAGTGTTTTGTGTTCTGCTTGTTTGAGTCGTTCGGCGAATTGGCTCCATTCTTTGGAGATGTTGTCGGCGATGGGTGCGATGGTGGACAGCCAGTGGCTTGGCAGGGTGGTGATGAAGGTCCGCCATTTCTCAGGGTTGCCGGCGTGGTGCGCCATCCACTGCAGGAATTCTTTGCCGCCGGTGGTGTAGCGGATGGTCGGGTCTTTGGCGATCGTCGTCGCTACGTCGGCCCACGTAACCGGCGTGTCGACATGATTCTTGCGCCGCAACGGCACGCTGGTGATGGCGGCCGGTTGTGGCGTGGCTTCCGGGGTTCGGGTGGCCTTGTTTGGCTGTGCGGTGCGGTTTCCGTTGCGTTCGGGGCTGATGCCGCGGCGCAGGCGGTTGCAGACGTCGTGGACGGTGCCGAGTGAGACGTCGGTTTCTCTGGCGACTTGGCGTAAGGGTGCGTTGGGGTTGTTTTTGATGTATTCGGCGGCGCGTCGTCGTCCTTCGCAGGCGGTGACGGGGCGGCGGCGTCCGTCACGCCCAAGACGTTTGCTGTTGTCGGGCGTGGCGACGCGAGTACGAAGCGAGGCAATGGTTTTCGCCGACAGCCCGGTGATGCTGGCGATGGCGCGGTCGGACCAGTCGGGGTGGTCGGTCAACACGCGGGTCGCACCGGCCAGCCGGTCGTTCTTGGTCAGTGGCAGGCCATGGGAGGTGTTGGCTTCCATGGCGATGACGAGTGCTTCGGAGTCGGAACAGTCCACGAACCGCGCCGGGATGGTCTGATCACCCCGCTGTCGCGCGGCTTCGAGGCGGTGCAGACCGTCGATGACCCGGCAACCCTCTTGCTGGACAAGGATCGGCGGCAACTCCGTGGAACTGGCCGCCTCGATCAACAGCTGGACGTGCGTGGCATTGGTTCCGGCCTGCCGCAGGTGTAAGCCGGGGGATAACGCGGCGACAGGCACGTGCCGGACGGGCAGTTTGTCGAACCTGGCGGTGTCTTTCGCCGCTGAACCGCCGAAGTCGCCGGTGATCAAGACGGCCCGGCTGGTCTGGTGGGTCATCTAGGTGCGCTCCTCTCCGCTGACAGACCCGACAGAGCCTGGCCGGGGCGACTCCAGCCGCAGTCGAGACCGGGTAGACCTGCGTTGACACCCTTTGGCCTGGAAATGCCCTCCAATTGGCTGCCGCGCAATTCGAGAACGGCCCTTTGGCCTATCCCCGAATGGGGGATCCGGTTGAACACGCGCGTCCGGTTGCTCGGTGCTAGGCTCCGGCCGCGCGAGGGAAAATGCTTGGCAAGTATCGGTAACGCTGATTTCCCGCAGTTGCACGTCGAGAACACGAGGGAGATAACCAGTGTCATTGCAGGCAACCGTCATCATGCTCGGCGTGAAGGACGTCGACCGTGCCAAGAAGTTCTACGTCGAAGGCATGGGAGCCACGATCGTGCAGGACTTCCCCGGATTCGCCCGGGCCAGCCTTGGCGGCGGTTCCTCGGACATCGCGCTCTACGAATGGGAAGCGGCCGCACAGGACGCGGGTGTCTCCCCGGAGGGATCCGGGTTCCGCGGCGTTTCGTTCCACTACATAACCGACACCCGCGAAGAGGTCGACGAGACGCTGCGCACCGCGGAAGCCGCGGGCGCCAAGGTGGTCAAGGCGGCGCAGGCGGTCGAGTGGGGCGGGTACGACGCCTGGTTCAGCGACCCGGACGGCTACCTGTGGAAGCTCGCCACGGAGGCCTGAGGCCGACGCGCGAACGTCCCTCCCCCGAACTGCCGGGGGAGGGACGTTCGCGCGTTCAGTGCATGTCGACGCGGACCAGAGTCGGGTCGTGATCGCTTGTCTGCTCAACGAATTCGGAGTTCACGTGCACCACGTCGAAGTCGTGCGGGCGGGCGAACATGCTGCCCGACAGCAGGATGTGGTCGAGCACCTGTGAGTTGCCGTCGAGCACGTACGTGTAGCGCTCGGGCAGCGGCAGGTGTGCGGGCAGGTCTTTCATCCCGGTGCGTGAGGTGAGTGCCTGCAACGGCGGCGACCACGGGAAGTCGTTGAGGTCACCGGCGACCACCACGTACGCGTCCGGGTCGATGGCTTGGATCTGCCGGACGAAGTCGGCCACGATCGTCGCCTGTGCCACGCGCTGGTTCTCGGTGATCAGCGCGGGTGGCTGGTAGCGGCCGAACAGCGGCTGGTCAACGTCCCATGCGGACGCCAGGCTCGCGCCTTCGGCCGGGTACCGGCTCGCCACGCCGCCTTTGGAGATCCAGTGGTTGGCGATGACGAAAACCCGCTTGCCGCACCAGGTGAACTCGCCGACCAACGGCTTGCGGTTGTTGATGAAGGCCGGGTTGTTCGGGTCGATCCGGCCAGGGCTCAGCGTCAGCTGCGGCTTGCCGCCGACGTTCGTCACCGCGGTGGGTGTCGTGGCATCGGCGCCCGGCCGGTCGACGAAGTTCAGCCCGCGGTCCGTCCGGAACAGGAAGCCGACCCGGATGTTGCCTTCGGCCCAAGCACCGTCGGCCTTGTCCTGCGGGAAAACCGCGCGCCACTGGTACGCCGGACCACCGGCGGCACTGATGGCGGCCGTGAGCCGGGCAACGGTCTGGTCGTCGGCGACCGTACCGTCGTCGGCGCCACCGCTGTTGTCCTGCAACTCTTCCACGTTGATCAGGTCAGGTGACCTGAGGTTGTGCACGATGACCGCGGCCAGCTTGTCGAAGTCGGCCTGCGGGTTGGTCGCGGACAGGTTCTCCGAATTGAGCGTGGCGATCGCCAGCTCGTCGCGCCTCGACGCCCGCGTGATCTCCTTTGCCGGGCCGTCCGCCACGCGCACCGGCGACGCGGTGACGACCAGCTTGAAGTTGTTGAAGTTGTAGTCGAGCACGCCGATCACCGGGCCGGCGAAGTGATCGCCGACGTTCACCTTGGGCGTCGCCGCGATCGTGGGGTCGAGCATGATCCGCTCGGGGTTGAGATCCGTTGGGCGGACGACGATTCCGCCACGCCGGGTCCGTTCGCCCGCGCCCGCGCCGTCGCGGGCCAGTACCGGGATCTCGCCGAAGGGACTGGTCGGGCCGACGGCCACGGGGTCGTCCAGCCGCAGGCGCATGCCCTCGAGCGACTCCCAGAAGTCGAGACCGTTCTTGGCCGGGTCGAAGGTCCCGGACGTCTCGACGTCGCCGTTGGTGCCCTCCTTGATGACCGACTTCGGCGGACGGCGGTCATGGCCGATCACGGTGACAGGCAACGGGTTTCCGCTGGAGACGACCCGGATGGCCGGGTTGACGATCTGCGTGGTGGTGAGGTTCGCCTCGATGTTGTTGGGGCGGAACTCCTGCACCGCGCCGGTCACCGTGACCGCGTCGCCCGTGGCGACCGTCGGCTGGGTCCCGGTGCGGACGAACAGGCCCTCGGACGTCGCCGGGTTGTTGTCCCGCTGCGGGTCCTCGAACCAGAAGCCGGTGGACGTCAGTGCCGTCACAACGCCCGGCACGTCGGTGACCGATTGGCCGTTCAGCGGCGACAAGTGCGCCGGTTTTTGGATGTCGTGAATGCGTAAACCGGTGGCTGCGGCCGGTGGCGCGACGACAGCGCCCCCGGCCAGCACCGCGACAACCGCGGCCATGAATACTCGTTTCCCCGTCACACTGACCTCCACTCGGACGAATGTGCTGGATTCATACCCAGGCCGGTAGGGAATGGTCAATGTGGCGGGGAATGAGCATTGAACGGTATCGATGTCAAGAAATTCAATCGCGGATTCGGCGCAGTTGAACGCGCCGGAATGGTCAGATGCCCGCGTAGTTGAGCGCTGCGAGCAAGGTCCTGGCCTGCACGTTGACGTACCGGCTGTGCCCGGCCAGCCAGCTCAGCTGGCCAGGGGTGACCCAGTGGTATCCGGCTGGGGCCTCGGTGGGGGTCGTCGACTCGTCGGTCTCGACGATCATGTAGCGGCTCTCGGCGTACAGGAACCGGCCGCCCTCCTCCGAATGCACTGCCTCGTAACGGATTCGCTCCGGAGCGGCGTTCAACATCAGACCGAGGAACGGCGGGCGCTGCTCCGCGGGCAGATGCATGTAGTTCGCCGGTACATATTGGACAGTCGGGCCCAGCTCGGCCGTGTCGAGGAAGCCGCCTTCGACGCGGGCGTGCACGAGCACGTGCGGCACACCGTCGAAAGTGCGGTACGCGAACCCGACGATCCCCGGAGCGACCGGTTCGAGCAGCGGCTGGGTCCAGCTGGGCACCTCGCGGTTGCTGGCCGCCTCGATGGAAACCCCGACCACCCGGAAGAACTTGTCATCGGGGCGGTGCACCGAGTGCGTCCCGCGGCGCCAGCCCTGCGTCTGGTTCAGCGGTATGCAGCGGGCCTGGATGTCTTGGCCCGCCCGTTGATCGGTGAACCAGGACAGCAGGTCGTTGTCGGACGACAGCGCCGTGCGTTCGGGGTGCGTCATCGGCGCGCTGGCCAGCACAGTGCGGGCGTCCATGTTCACCACGTTGTCGTGCCGCAGCAATTCGCCGAGCTGCCCGAGGGTGAACCAGCGGAAGTCCTCGTCCTGCGGCACGTCACCGTGCACTTCGACGATCATGTTGCGGTTGCGCTTGTGGTAGAACCACGCGCCGTGCTCGGACTGCAGGACGTCGGTGAGCACCTGGTCGCGATCCCGGTCGAGGAAATACTCGAGGTACTTCACGCCGGTTCCGCCGTGCACCTTCGTGTAGTTGCTGTGGGTGGCCTGCACGGTGGGGGACAGCTGCACCAGGTTCGGATTCCCCGGCTCCATCTTGGCCTGCAACAGGAAATGCAGCACCCCGTCGAACTCCTTGGCAAGGATGCCGAGAATGGCGATGTCCTGTTGCACGATGATCGGCTGCTGCCATTCGATGGACGGCCGGACGACGTGCAGGCCCTCGACCGAGAAGAACCGTCCGCTGCGGTGACTCAGATTGCCGGTGTCCGGGCTGAACGACCAGCCGTGCAGTTCCGTGAACGGGACCTGCCGGATCTGGGCCGTGCACACCTTCCGGCGTTCGGTCAGCCAGTCGAGCATTTCGGACGTCTTGATATCGGCGCCTTCGGTCGCTGCCGCTGATCGGGCAAGCCGTTCTTCGACGGCGATGGCACCGGACCGTGGTCTCAGCATTGCCCTGGTCACGATCGATCACCGGGATATCCGCAGCCCAGCCGTGGTCGAAGCATTTTATCTGACCATTCTCGTGAGGTGGGTGAGGTGTCGCCGCGGTGATGCTATGGGCCGCTGATCATTCCCGGCAAATGTTCGACTGCGGACTGGCAACCGTAAAGAACACGGGCGGGAGTTGCGCGGCGAAGATAAACCAGGAAAGGTCGAGTCGTCGCCTGCGAATTCACCTTAACCGAGCCCCGGGAGGTTTGGCGTGCGGGTCCTCATCGTCACGTTCCCTTGGAAGACGCACTTGTTCAATATGGTTCCGCTGGCGTGGTCGCTGCGTACGGCCGGGCACGAGGTGCGCGTGGCCAGCGAACCGGATTTGCTCGATGTCATCACCGGAACTGGGCTGACGGCGGTGAGCGTCGGTTCGGGCGAGGCTTTGCCGGAGCGCATTCGGCGAGCCTGGCGTGAGGGAACGCTCCCGCCCATCGAGGACGCGCCCCCGTTGGGCGAGCCCGCGCCGTTGTTCGACATCAGCCCTGATCGCGAACCGTTGAGCTGGCAACAGGTCAAGCGGATCTACGACACCCTGGTCGTTCCGCGTGCCCGGCTGTTCAACGACGCGATGATGGACGACCTGGTTGACGTGTGCCGGGAGTGGAAGCCGGATCTGGTGCTGTGGAACGCAGTCACCTACGCGGGCGCGATAGCCGCGACCGCGGTGGGCGCGGTGCACGCCCGCCTGCTGTACTCGGTCGACGTCTACACCCGGATGCGTGAGGACTACCTGTACCGCATGGCGCAGCAGCCGGAGGCGGACCGCACCGACGGGTTGAAAGACTGGGTGTCGGGCCACGCCGAGCGGCACGGCGTCGAGTTCTCCGAGGATCTGATCAACGGGCACTTCACGATCGACCCGTTGCCGGAACCGTTCCGGCTCGAGCACCGGCTCACCTCGCTGCCCATGCAGTTCGTCCCGCACAACGGGAAAGCTGTCGTACCGCGCTGGATCGAGGAAAAACCGAAGGCGCCACGGGTGCTGATGACCTTCGGTGTCTCGGCCAACGACTGGCCGGAGCTGTTCGTGTTCGGGGTCGAGCAGATGCAGGCGATTCTCGACGCGGTGGCCGACTTGGAGATGGAGCTGGTCGTCACCTTGCCGAAGGACTTCCAGGCGCAGTTGCAGCGGGTGCCGGACAACACCCGGCTCGAGGAGTTCGTGCCGCTCTCGGCGATCATGCCGACCTGCTCGGCAGTCCTGCACCACGGCGGGGCCGGGTCCTTCGGCACCGCGATGCGGTACGGCGTTCCGCAGATGATGATCAGCCAGGCGTTGGACGCGCCGCTGAAGTTCAAGTACATCGACAAGAGCGGAATCGGTGTGTGGCTCAAGCCGGAGGACGCGGACGCGGCCGGAGTCCGGGCCGGGCTGGTGAAGCTGCTGCGGGACGACTCCTACCGGAAGAACGCTGAACGGCTTGGCCAGGAAGTGATGAGCATGCCGAGCCCCAACGAGCTGGTGCACACGATCGAGAACCTGGTCGCCGACCACCGCGCCGGTGCCGTGCCCGCGACACGCTGATCCAGAAACAACAACGACGATCGCCTGGCAAAGGCGATCGTTGTTGTTGTTGTTGTTACTGATTAAAGCGTTTCCATCATCCGCGCGATCTCGGCCGGCGCCGGAAGCGCGGCGATTTCCTTGGCGAGAGCCTGTGCCTGCTGGGCGTACCCCGGGTTGGCGAGGATCTCCCGGCTGCCGGCCGCGACCACGTCGACCGCGTTCTGATCGGACCCTTCCCGCGGCGGCTCAACCGAAGGAGCGGCACCGAAATCTGCCAGAGCCTGAGCGACTGTGTTGGCACGGGCCGATTCGGGCATGATCAGCTGCGGTACGCCCGCGGCCATCAGCGTCATGACCGTGGCACCACCGCCGTGGTTCACCGCCACATCGCAAGTGGGGGCGACCACGTCCAACGGGATCCAGCCGATGCGGACGTCACCCAGTTCCGCGCCGAACTCCTTGGCTGCGGCCTCAGGCGCGGCGATCAGCACTTCGGCTCCCGCGTCGGCCAGTTGATCCACCAGGTTGCGCATGGAGCTGCCCGGGGTCTTCAGCATGAGCGTGCGGGTTCCGCCGGTGATCAGCACGCGGCGGCGGTCCTTGGGCCGCGTGTACATCCATGGCTCAAGGCGGCGTTGACGGTTGCCCGGGATCCAGCGCATCGGCTGCGTGTTCGCCGGCAGCGCGGACGGCCGCAGCGACGGCGGGCAGACGTCGATGGTCATCGCGGCTTGCGGAAGTCCTGTCAGGCCAAGGCGTTCCAGTTCGGGCCGGAGTTCCTCGGTCGCGCCGATGTCATGGTCCGTGGTCGGCACGATGTCCGAACTCTGCCGCACGTAAGGGACTCCGAGCCGCGTGGCGAGCAAACCGGCGGCGTAGGTGACCAAGCCGCCGACGACCACATCGGGCCGCCAGTCCTTCGTCAACTCCAGCAACGGATCCATTCCGGCGAGGGCCATCCTGGCGAAGCCCCGGCCGACACCCTGCATGCTCCGCGGACCACCGCCGGGGCCACCACGACCAGGCCCGCCGCGACCGGGAGGACCGCCGCCGGGCCGCCCCTGCGGTGGGCCACCGGGACCGTTGCCAGCGCGACCGGCCATGATGAAGTGCCCGATCGACTCGGTCTCGAAGGCGACGGCAGGCAACCCGGCCCCTTCCGCGGCCGCGATCTGCGGCTCGTTGACCGCGAGCAGGACTTCGTGACCCGCGTTTCGAACGGCCGTCGCGAGTGGCGCGACGGCAAAGACGCTCGCCTCGCTACCGACGCCGATGAACAAGAATTTCATGGCAATTCGTGTGCTTCCCGTGAGATGGTCGATTACACGAACCGAGGCCTTGACGCAACCCCCTCAATACGTATGGCCTCTTACTATGCCGCAGGCGGACTTTCGGTGTCAACGCACCGATTTCGCGTGTTCTTGTCCGTTATGGTGAGCCGCCGGAAAACGATATAGTGATTTCCTGACGGCGTCGTAATCCGGCGTTCGACTGGCCCGTGTGCGCAGTTGAACGCACCCACTTCTCTGGCGAAAGAAGAATTGCGATGGCACAGAAATATCAGGCGAGCCGGCAATGGGAACTGATCAACCAGTTCTGGGTCACCGACGACGCGGCCATCGATCTGGCGAACTTCAAATCCGACCGCCGCAACCACAAGGTCTCGCTGTGGGACCCGGCGACGAACGGAGTCCGCTACCTGAAGTCGTTGATCTACAACCTGGCGGCGCGGCTGGGACCGGACGACTGGGCGAGGCTGTCCCGCACGCCCAACCGCGAAGTGGGCAATCCTTTCGCGGTGAAGTGGGAAGGCCAGAGCGTCTGCCTCGACTACCTGCAGGCGACGATTGAACTGGGGTTCATCGAGCGGAACCTCGACCTGCGCGGCGCCAACGTCCTGGAGATCGGGGCGGGTTACGGCCGGACGTGCCACACGCTGCTGTCGAATAATGACGTGGCCGGCTACTGCATCATCGACCTGAAGACGACGATGGAGTTGAGCCGGAAGTACCTGCGGACAGTGCTGGACGACGAGCAGTTCGCCAAGATCAGCTGGGTGACCGTCGACGAGGTGGACATCGCGCTGAGCTCGCGGCGGTTCGACCTGTGCGTCAACATCGACTCGTTCGCCGAGATGGACCCGGAGACGGTACGCGGCTACCAGGCGCAGATCGACCAGACGTGCACGGCTTTCTACACCAAGAATCCCGTCGGGAAGTACCTGGACGGCAGCCTCGACGGAAGTTCCGAGCGCTCTGAGACGGTGGTGAGCGCGCTGGAGACGGGTTTGTTGCGGCAGGTGCTCGACATTCACGACAGTGCGGCCGTCCGGGCGGCTGTGCCCACTTTCATCTCGGCATATCAGCCGGACGACGAGTGGCGTTGTGTGGCCGACGAGTGGGCTGCGCCGTGGAGTCACTACTGGCAGGCGCTGTACAAGAAAGACTGAAAGGCACGCCCGGGACGGACAAACCCCGTCCGTCCCGGGCAGAACGCGGGTCATTCCTCGGCGGCACTGCGGCGGCGAAGCCATTTGGTCAACTGGACCGTGAGCGCGACAAGTGCCAGCCTCAGCTGTGATCCGTCGTTCTTTGCCGACATGTGATCACGGCATGCGGCGGAAATCCCATTGAAAAGGCGCTCCTGACCAAAGTGCACGTACGTCGCACATTGCTGTTCAGGAGCGCCTTTCAGCCATTCGGCACGCTTTCCGCCGGGAGCTACACGGCGCCGCTGTCGGGCAGCGCGAGCCACCAAGAGCTCTCGCGCGCCCACGCGATCGTCGCCGCGATGCCGTCCCGCAAACTCGTCGTCGGCCGCCAGCCGAGGATGTCGCCTGCCTTGGTGTTGTCCGGAATCCGGCGAGCCAGGTCCTCGTAGACCTTCCCGAGCTTGGCCCGCGTGTCGACGTTGACGATCTCCGCGTCGGAGTTCGACAACTTCGCGATCAGGCTGACGGCCTCACCGACGGTCGTCTCCACCATCGACCCGATGTTGAACGCTTCCCCTGCCGACTTCGGGCTCGCCGCGGCCAGCAGCGTTCCCTCGATCGCATCGTCGACATAGGTGAAGCACCGAGTCTGCCGGCCTTCGTCATAGACCACCAAGGACAGTCCGTTGAGCGCCCGGTGCACCGACCGGCTCACGATGTACGCCGGACGTTGCCGAGGCCCGTACACGTTGAAGTACCGGATGATCGTGGCGTCCATGTCGTGCTGACGGGCGAACGCGAACGTGACGTGCTCGGCCAACGCCTTGCTGGAGGAGTAGACCCAGCGGTCCGCGGTGGTCGGGCCGAGCACCCGGTCACCGTCCTCCCGCCAAGGAACGGCCGGGTTCTTGCCGAAGACCTCGCTTGTGCTGGCGAGTACCACCTTGGCACCCGCCTGAGCAGCCAGTTCCAGCACGTTCCTCGTGCCGGTGAGCGTGGTGTCGATGACGTCGAGCGGCCGGGCCAGATACTGGTCGACGCCGACGACCGCGGCCAGGTGGTAGACCACGTCCACATCCGGGGTGATCGCCTTGGCGAGGCTGTCCTTGTCGCGGATGTCGCCCTTGACGAACTGCGCGTGCTTCCGCGCCAGCGCGTGGTGCTCAGGCGGCGGCACGCCGTCGAAGATCTTCACCTGGTCGCCCAGCGGGATCAGCTTCTCCACGAGGTGGCTGCCGATGAAACCGCAGCCGCCGGTCACCACCACGCTCATCGGCCGACTCCCCGGTAGACGTAGCCCAGCTCGCGCAGCGAGGCGATCTTCTCTTTCGAGTAGTAGGCCCGCCCGTCGAGCACCACACACGACTTGGCGACCGGCAGGGTGGCGAAGTCGATGTCCGCCAATTCCCGGTGCAGGGCGAGGATCGCGATGCAGTCCGCGTCCTTGACCGCCTCGGTCAGGCTTGCTGACGGCGTGATGCCGAACAGTTTCTCGGCAGGCTCGGCGTCCACGAGCGGGTCGAAGATCCGTACCTCGGCCGCGGCCTTCGCCAGTGCCGCCACCGCGGGTTGCGTTGGTGTGGCTCGTAGATCGCCTGTGTTGTTCTTGAAGGCAAGGCCCAGTACCGCGATCTTCGCCTTGGCGGGGTCCTTGCCCAGCGCCACCAACTCGTCGAGGGCGAGCTGCGCGGTGTACTCCGGCATGCCGGCGTTGACCTCACGGCTGGTCGACGCGGTCAGGATTTCCACACCGCGTTGCCGGGCCGTCCGCCACACCATCCAGGGGTCCTTGGTCAGGCACGAACCACCGACGCCGACACTGGGCAGCAGGATGTTGACGTTCCCGGCGCCCTTCTTGATCGTGTTGGCCGCGGCGATGACGTCCAGCACGTCCACTTCGAACAGTGCACAGAACTTGGCCAGCTCGTTGGCCAGCGCGATGTTCAGGTCGATCCACCAGTTGTCCGCCAGCTTGACGATCTCCGCGGCCTCCACTGTGTCCAGTGCGATCGTCTCGACGCCCAGTGCGCGGCGCCAGAACTCGGCGGCGTCGGCCGCGCTGTCCGCGTCCAGCCCACCGACCACGATCGGGAACGTGCGCAGCTCGTGGATCGCGGTGCCCTCGGCGAGTCGTTCGGGGGTGAAGGCGAGCCCGAAGTGCTCGCCCGCGGTCAACCCGCTTTTCTCAAGCAGGGGAAGCACAAGCGACCGCGTGGTGCCGGGTGGGACAGTGCTCTTGACCATGACCAGCTGGCCCTCGCGCAGGTGGCGGCTCAACTCCTGGCACGCGCCCCGCAGCTGGTCTTCGGCGAGGGAGCCGTCGTCGCGGATGGGCGTACCCACAGTCATCAGCACGACATCGGCGGTCTCGACGTCGGAGTAGTCGGTGTTCAGCCGGACTCGGCCGGCCGCGATGCCGCCGAGCAAGAGCTCGGTCAGCTCTGGTTCGCGGAACCGGCAGTAGTCGTTGTTCAGCTCTTTGATCAGTTCGGCATCGGTGTCGACGCCGATGATGTCGACGCCCCGCTCGGCCAGTGTCGCCGCGATGCAGGAACCGACATAGCCGAGTCCGACGATCGCCACCGTGAGGGGTTGGGTTGTGGACAGGAAACGCATCTGGGCTCCAAGGGAAAGAAAACCGAATCCGTTCCTCGTGATCGGTTCGAGTCAGCAGGTCCTACCGCGGCTTCTCGCGCGCAGCGCTGGCCAGGCACAGCTGGAGCAAGCCGACAACGCTTGCCCCGCCGACGATCTGACGTCGTGCGATCATGTCAGGCACGTCGGCAAGCGGGATCCATGAGATTCTGTCGGACTCGTGCGAATCAGCCGGGGGACCGATGTAGTCGGCGCCTTCTGCCACGAAGATGTGTTGCTCGGCACGGGCGATTCCGGCCATGGACTGGATATAGCCGAGTTCGGCGACGCTGTGCGGCCGCCACCCGGTTTCCTCCTCGGCCTCGCGCAGTGCGGCTTGCTCCGGCTTCTCGTCGGCCTCGACGGAGCCGCCGGGCAGTTCCCAGCCCCACGTGTCGGTGGTGATCCTGTGCCGCCACAACATGAGTACGCGATCCGCGTTGTCCAGTACGGCAACGGCCACCGACGGGTGCAGGCGGATCAGGTGGTGTTCGAATCGCGCACCGCCCGGTATTTCGACGTCGGAAAGGAACAACTCCATCCACTTGCTGCCGTAAACCAAGCGCTCACCGTGCACTGTCCAACGCATGAAATGAGACTGTCCCAGAAGTCGCGGTACACACAACCATTCATTCAGCAGTCGAACGAGTACCGAACCGGACCGTGTTCGTGTGTGGACGTCGCGCAGTTGAACGTACCGCGGCACTCGAAGATGCGCCGGGGGACAGCCGAGTGCCATGCTCGACAGGCGGCGCGGCGGCGCCGATTCTTGGTACGGCGCCTGAACGAAGAGGACTTCGATGAGCAAGCCGGTAGTCAGTGTGCTCGGAGCATCCGGATATATGGGTTCTGTCCTCATAGGATTTCTCGCGGACCTGCCTGTCCGGCTGCGCGCGGTCGCCCGCAGGCGCAGCCCGGTCCCTGACCGGTCAGTGGCCGAGATCGAGGTGTGCACCGCGGATCTCACCGATTCCGGACGCCTCGCCGAGGCCGTCGCGGACGCGGACGTCATTTTCCATTTGTGCAAGCACAGTGGCGGTTGGCGTGACGCCGAGCGGGACCCGGACAGCGAGCGGATAAACGTCGGCGTGATGCGTGACCTCGTGGAGATCCTGCGCGGACGGCGTTCCGGTGGAGCGGCTCCGTTGGTGGTCACTGCGGCGACGACCTCACAGATCGGTCGTCCGCCGGACTATCCGATGGACGGCAGCGAGCCGGATCGGCCAGAGACCGAGTACGACCGCCAGAAGCTCGCCGCCGAGCGATTGTTGAAGACTGCCACGGATGAAGGCGTGCTGCGGGGCGTAAGCCTCAGGCTGCCGACGATTTTCGGCCAGAGCCCACGGTCACGAGTGCCCGACCAAGGCGTCGTGTCCACAATGGTCCGACGGGCGCTGGCAGGCGAACCGCTGACAATGTGGCACGACGGCACAGTCAAACGCGATCTCATCTATGTGGAGGACTTGGCCGAGGCCTTCATTGCCGTGATGCGGCGTCCGGACCCACTGGCCGGGCGTCACTGGGTGGTCGGCACCGGCCGTCACGACGAGCTGGCAACAGTCTTCCGGACTGTCGCGGAATCCGTTGCGGCGCATACCGGAAAGCCCGCGGTGCCGGTGACTTCCGTGCAGCCGCCCGCGCATGCGCCGGTCATTGATTTCCTGAGCGTGATGATCGACCCCGTGCCGTTCCAGCTCGCCTCGGGGTGGTGCGCGCGAACGCAGCTGCACGACGCCGTGGACCGCACTGTGAAAGCCATGCTCGACAAGGCAGGAGAGGAGTCAAGTGTACGGACGTGATCTCGCCGAAATTCACGACGACGTCAACAGCCGTCGGGGAAAGAACTATCGGTCGGAAACCGAGTACATCACCGAAGTGATCCGCGCCCGCCAGCCGGGAGCGCGCTCGCTGCTGGACGTCGGATGCGGGGCGGGCGGGCACCTCGTGCACTTCGTCGAACACTTCGACCACGTCGAAGGGCTCGAACTGTCCGAGGACATGCTGGGCGTCGCGCGGTCCAAGCTGCCCGGTTCGCCGATGCACCAGGGCGACATGCGTGCCTTCGACCTCGAGAGCCGGTTCGACGCCGTCGTCTGCCTCTTCGGGTCGATCGGCCACACCTGGAACGACGACGAGCTGCGCGGAACACTGGAGTGCTTCCGGCGGCACCTCACCGATGGGGGAGTGGTCGTTGTCGAGCCGTGGTGGTTCTTCGAGAAGTTCATCGACGGCTACGTCAACGGTGACGTCGTCAAGACCGGGGAGCGGACCATCGCGCGTGTCTCGCACACGGTGCGCTCCGGGGACGTCTCGACCATGAACGTGCACTTCCTGGTCGCGGATGCGGCCGGGTCGAAGCACTTCGTCGAGACGTACAAGCACAAGTTGTTCACTCGCGAGAAGTACGAGGCGGCCTTCGTCGCGGCGGGCTTCGATGTGGAGTACATCGAGGACGTTCAGGGCGGCCGCGGGATCTTCGTCGGTGTTGTCGGGAAGGGACGATCGTGACCATTCGTGTCTGGGACTATCTGGCCGAGTACGAGAACGAGCATGATGACATCATCGACGCGGTCGAGAAGGTGTTCCGTTCCGGCAACTTGATGCTGGGTGCGAGCGTGCGCGGGTTCGAGGAGGAATTCGCCGCGTGGCATGGGATCCCGCACTGCGTTGGCGTGGACAACGGCACGAACGCGATCAAGCTCGGCCTGCAGGCGATGGGTATCGGCCCGGGCGACGAGGTGATCACCGTCTCGAACACGGCGGCGCCGACCGTGGTCGCGATCGATGGTGTGGGTGCCAAACCCGTCTTCGTCGACGTCCGCGAGGAGGACTTCCTCATGGACACCACACAGGTGGAAGCGGCCATCACCGACAAGACCCGCTGCCTGCTGCCGGTGCACCTCTACGGGCAGTGTGTCGACATGCGACCGTTGCGCGAGCTCGCGGCCAAGCACAACCTGCTGGTCATGGAGGACTGCGCCCAGGCGCACGGCGCACGGCAGAACGGCAAGCTCGCCGGGACGATGAGCGACGCCGCGGCGTTTTCCTTCTACCCGACCAAGGTCCTTGGTGCCTACGGCGACGGCGGTGCCACGATCACCGCGAACAAGGACATCGCGCGGAGGTTGGCGCGGCTGCGTTACTACGGCATGGACAACCACTGGGGCGAGCAGAAGCGCTACTACGTGGTGGAGACGCCGGGCCATAACAGCAGGCTCGACGAGGTGCACGCCGAGATCCTGCGCCGCAAGCTGACTCGGCTCGACAAGTACATCGAGGACCGGCGTGCCATCGCGCAGCGGTACGTCGAAGCGCTGAGCGACACCGAGATCAAGCTCCCGCGGACGGCTGAGAACAACGAGCACGTCTACTACATCTATGTGGTCAGGCACCCGCGCCGGGACGAGATCCTTGAGCGGCTGAAGTCCTACGACATCGAGCTCAACATCAGCTACCCGTGGCCGGTGCACACCATGACCGGCTTCGCGCACCTCGGGTACGAGGAAGGTTCGCTGCCGGTCACCGAGAAGCTGGCCAAGGAGATCTTCTCGCTGCCGATGTACCCGTCACTGTCGTTCGATCTGCAGGACAAGATCATCAGTGCCCTCCGCGAGGTCCTCAACACACTCTGAGGGAGTTCAGATGAAGGTGGAAAAGCTCGCGGTCGCCGGTGCGCTGAAATTCACGCCGACGGTGTTCCCTGACGAGCGCGGCGTGTTCGTGTCCCCGTTCCAGGAGCACGCGTTCGTCGAGGCGTACGGCGCCCCGCTGTTCCCAGTGGCGCAGACGAACCACAGCAGGTCCAAGCGGGGCGTGGTGCGGGGGATCCACTACACGGTCACGCCTCCTGGTGCGGCGAAGTACGTGTACTGCGCGGCTGGGGAGGCGATCGACATAGTTGTCGACATCCGGGTGGGGTCGCCGACCTTCGGCAAGTGGGATGCCGTCGTGGTGAACCCGCAGGAGTTCAACGCGGTGTACCTGCCGGTCGGTGTCGGCCACTGCTTCATCGTGCTCAAGGACGACACCGTGATGTCGTACATGCTCTCCGGCGAGTACGTCGTGTCGCATGAGTTGGCGTTGGATGCCTTCGATCCGGAGTTGGGGCTGCCTATTCCCGCGGATATTGAGCCGATCGTGTCGCCTCGGGACACGGTTGCTCCGAAGCTGGCTGAGGTGGCTGCGGCGGGTGAGTTGCCGGACTATCACGAGTGTTTGGCTATTGAGAAGGAGCTGATGAGCAGGAGCATCGGCTGAGGGGTACGTGGGAAGCGGCGCCATTCGGAAGAGTGGCGCCGCTTTGGTTTGTGCTGATCGCGACGGTTGTCGCTGGAATGGCTGCGCTGCCATGTCTGCGCTGCCATGTCTGTGCCGCGACGGTTGTCGCCATGATGGCTGCACCGTGATGTCTGGGCCGTGACCTCTATGCCGCGACGTTTGCCCTGCGCTGTGCCCACCACGGCGCTCGGGGATGGGCTGGTTTTCGCTTTGTGTTGTCCTGCAAGGTGCAAGGCCTCCTTTCAGGCCTTCTGTCAGGCCTTGGTGAATTGGGCGGCGTGTAGTTCGGCGTAGAAGCCGTTCGCTGCAAGGAGTTCCTGGTGTGTTCCCTGCTCGACTATGCGGCCCTCACGCATCACGAGGATCTTGTCGGCGTCTCTGATTGTCGACAGCCTGTGCGCGATCACGAAGCTCGTGCGTCCTTGTCGAAGTGAGCTCATTGCTTGCTGGACAAGCATTTCTGTGCGGGTGTCCACCGAGCTGGTTGCCTCGTCCAGCACCAGGACGGCCGGGTCGATCAGGAATGCGCGGGCGATGGTGATCAGTTGGCGTTCACCCGCGCTGAGGCCACCGTTGTTCTCGTCGATCATCGTGTCGTAGCCGTGGGGCAGGGTGCGGATCATGTGGTCGGCGTGCACGGCCTGTGCTGCTGCGGTGATCTGGTCACGGGATGCGTTTGGGCAGCCGAAGGCGATGTTCTCGGCAATTGTGCCGTGGAACAGCCACGTGTCCTGGAGGACCATGCCGATGTGGCGGCGTGCTTGTTCCCTTGGCATCGCGGCGATGTCGTGGCCGTCGATGGTTATCGTGCCGCTGTCCAGGTCGTAGAACCTCAGCAGGAGGTTGACCAGTGTGGTCTTGCCTGCACCGGTCGGTCCGACGATCGCGATCGTCTGTCCCGGTTCGACCTCCAGTGACAGGTTCTCGATCAGGGGTTGGTCGTTGCGGTAGCGGAAGGTGACGTTGGAAAACGTGACTCGGCCGGTATGGCGGCCGGTCTGGGAGCTGCTTGCCGGATCAGGTTCCTGCTCTGTGGAGTCCAGCAGTTCGTAGACCCGTGCGGCCGACGCGATCGCCGACTGGGTTTGTCCCGCGAGCGTGGCCAGTCCGGTGAACAGGTAGCTGAACTGCATGACGTACGTGACGAACGCCTGGATCTCGCCGATCGACATGGTTTTCGCCGCGACCAGCAGGCCGCCCGCGACCGCGACCAGCACGTATGCCAGGTTGCCGAGGAAGAGCAAGGACGGGGCGATGAGGCCGGAGACGAACTGTGCCTTCGTACCCGCGGTGCGGACAGCTTCGTTGTGCCGGTCGAAGGTTTCGGTGGCCTCGTTCCACCTGCCGAACGCGGTGACCAGTTCGTGTCCGGTGTACATCTCCTCGATGTGGCCGTTGAGCCGGCCGGTGGCTGCCCATTGTTCGGTGAACTGTGGTTGGGCGCGTCGGCTCAGTCGCCTGGATATCCAGATCGTCAGTGGAACCGTCGTCAGCACGACGGCGGTCAGCAACGGGGAAATCACCACCATCATCGTCACCGTCCCGGCCAGCATCAGCAGCGATGCCAGCACCCGGTTGACGATTTGCTGCACGGTCTGGGCGACGTTGTCGACGTCGTTGGTGGCGCGTGACAACACTTCGCCTCGTGGTCGGCTGTCGAAGTAACGCAACGGAAGCCGGGACAGCTTGTGGCTGATCTGCGCGCGCATGGTGAACGCTGTCCGCTGCGTCAGCGTGGCGATCAACCGTCCCTGGACCAGCGTTGTGAGCCATGCCAGCAACCCGAGTGCCACAACCGCCATGAGCGGCCATAGCACTGCCGTGACGCCGTTGCTCAGGATTGTGTCTGTCGCGTGGCCTAATAACAGTGGGATGGTGGTTGATGCGGCGACCGTGATGACGTTGAGAGCAAGAACTCCGGCGGCGCGGGTGCGGTCGACGCGCATGCTGTTCAGCAGACGCCGTGTCGTGTGGCTGAAACCGGCCGGTGCGGTCATCTCATCTCCTGCGACTTGACGATCTCGGCGTAGACACGGCTTCCTGTGATCAGTTCCTCGTGCGTTCCGGCGGCGTCGACTCGTCCGCGGTCAAGCACCGTGATGTGGTCCGCGGCGCGGATAGTTGCCACTCGCTGGGAAACGATCACCTGAGTGGCGTCGCCGAGATGCTCAGCCAGTGCGGCACGAAGTGCGGCGTCGGTGGCGTTGTCAAGCGCGGAGAACGCGTCGTCGAATAGGTAGATCCGTGGCTTGGCCACCAATGCGCGTGCAATGGCCAGCAGTTGCCGCTGCCCGCCGGAGACTGTGCCGCCGCCTTGCCCGACGGGCGTGTTCAGGCCGGCCGGCATGGCGTTGACGAAGTCGCGGGCCTGGGCGATTTCCAAGGCACGCCACAGTTCGTCGTCGTCGGCGTCGGGGTTGCCGTAGCGCAGGTTGGAGCCAATCGTGCCGGAGAACAGGTAAGCGCGCTGCGTGACAAGGCAGACGGTGTTGGTCAGGGCGGAACGGTCCATGTCGCGTATGTCGACGCCGTCGATGAGCACCGCGCCGTCGTCCGCGTCCAGGAGCCTGGCTATCAGATTGATCAGCGTTGTCTTGCCACTGCCGGTCGAACCGACGATTCCGGTCGTCTGACCTGGTTTGGCGATCAGGTTGACGGTGCGCAGGACCGGATTCTCC
The DNA here is from genome assembly GCF_900176515.1 of Kibdelosporangium aridum. GTDB lineage: Bacteria > Actinomycetota > Actinomycetes > Mycobacteriales > Pseudonocardiaceae > Kibdelosporangium > Kibdelosporangium aridum. The sequence continues at coordinate 91,425 of NZ_FWXV01000012.1, read as the reverse complement.
GCGCCGGGATAGCGAAAGCTCACGTCTTTGACGTCCACGCGGCCTGCGGGCGTCACCAGTCGCGTGGGCGCCGCGGGGTCGTGAATGGTGGGACGGGTGTTCAGCACCTGCACGATCCGACCCGCGCTGACACGGGCCCGGGGTGCCTGCATGAACACGGTCCTGCCGAACATCACGGCGGAGAGGATCAGTTCGAGGTACCCGAGGAAGGCGATCAGCACGCCCGGTCTCAGGTCTCCGCCGCCGAGTCTGTCGGCGCCGAGCGCGATCACCGCGACGGCGGCCAAGTTCGCGACCAGCACCGCGGTGGCTCCGAAGAATGCCTGCCACCGCCCCACGCGCAGGGCGGCTGTCATCAGGTCGGTGTTGGCTGCGGCGAACCGTTCTTGCTCGTGATGGTCACGTCGGAACGCGCGGATCACCCGGACTCCGGTGATCTGCTCGCGCATCAGATGACCGGCCGTGTCGATGCGGTCCTGCATCGCTCGTGACGGAGGCGTCATCCGGCTGATGACGAGTGCCGTCGTGATGATCAGGACTGGAATGGCCACGGCAGGCACCACCGAGAGCGGCACGTCCTGGCGCATCGCCAGGACCAGGCCGCCCACGCCGATGAAGGGCGCGGTGAACAGCACGGTCAGCGTGGTGAACACCAGCTGCTGCACCTGTTGAACGTCGTTGGTGGTGCGGGTGATCAGTGACGGCGTGGTGAAGTGGCTCACCTCGCGGACGGAAAAGCCGCGTACGCGCTTGAACATCGCGCCGCGCAGTTCGTGGCCGACGTCCATGGCGACTCGGGCGCCGAGGTAGACCGACCAGATGGCGCTGCCGATCTGCACCGCGGCCGCGGCAAGCATGAGGCTGCCTTGGCCGAGGATGTAGCCGGTGTCGCCGTGCCGGATCCCGTTGTCGACGATGTCGGCGTTGATCGTCGGCAGGTAGAGCAAGCCAAGCGCTTGCACGAGTTGCAGACCGAGGATCGCCACGATGGTGCCGCGGTGTGGGCGCAGCCGTCCGCGCAGCAGGCTCAGTAACAGCAAAATGCTCCAGACTTCGTCGCGAGATCTCCCTCAGCCGGCTTTGGCGACTTCCATGATGTATTGGCCGTAGGACGTCTTCTCCAGCTGGCTGCCGAGCAGATAACACGCGTCCCTGTCGATATAGCCCATGATCAAGGCGATTTCTTCGAGACAGGCGATCCGGACACCTTGCCGGTGTTCGAGAACCTGCACGTATTGCCCGGCTTCCATCAGCGCTTCGTGCGTTCCGGTGTCCAGCCAGACGAAACCGCGTCCCATTTCGATCAGGGTGGCTTCGCCGCGCTCGAGATACACGTTGTTGACGTCGGTTATCTCGAGTTCGCCGCGCGGCGAGGGCTTCAAACCCCTGGCGATCTCCACGACGTTGTTGTCGTAGAGGTAGAGCCCGGTGACCGCCAGATTGGTCCGTGGGCGTGCCGGTTTTTCCTCGAGCGCGATGAGGTTGCCGCCTTCGTCGAGTACGGCGACGCCGTAGCGTTCCGGGTCCCGCACCGGGTGTCCGAAGAGGATGCACCCGTTGACGTCCTGTGTGACCCGTTGCAGCAGTGTCGGGAACCGCGCGCCGTGGAAGATGTTGTCGCCGAGGACAAGCGCGACGGAGTCGGATCCGATGTGGTCGGCGGAGACCAGGAAGGCGTCCGCGATCCCCCTGGGCTCGTCCTGCGCCGCGTAGGTCAGGGTGATGCCGAGCGACGAGCCGTCGCCGAGCAGCCGCTGGAAGCCGGGCAGGTCGCCGGGGGCGGAGATGATCTCGATCTCCTTGATACCCGCGAGCATCAGCACGGACAGCGGGTAGTAGATCATCGGCTTGTTGTAGACCGGCAGCAGTTGTTTCGATACACCGAGCGTGATTGGATGCAGGCGCGTGCCATTGCCGCCGGCGAGCACAATTCCTTTCACAGCTCCCCCTTCCGCTGTGTCCATTATGGATTCAGGCATCGAAAGTGCCGTTGTGGCCAGAGCTTACATTCTTGTGTGACTATTTCGGCCAGTGCGGCTTGGCGCTCGTTCAACTGCAGTGGAATCGCCAGACGAACGGCCGGTTTTCTGGCCGTTCAACAAAACGCGGCAGCAGAGTTTGATGCGCCGGGCGGTGAACGGGCACACTTCACTGTGGTGCTCTGTGATTCGCAGGCGCCCGGAAGCACTGCTGCATAGCCAAAAACAGTCAGCCCCTCCCGCGTCGTGACGCGGGAGGGGCTGACTGGTGAGACGAGGTCAGACGTTGCGGCTCATCACCCGGTCGACCGCGATCTCGATGACTGCCTGCCACGAGTCCAACGGGTCGGTGCGACGTCGTTGGCCCGCACCGGGTCCGCCGCCTGCGAAAGGCCCGCCGCCGGGGCCACCGCCCGGGCCACCAGGCCTGCCGCCGCCGAACGGGCCACGGCGTGGTGCGCCGTTGCCGTTGCCGTCACCGGTTTCTGGGCGGGGGCGTCGGTAGCGGTTGATGTAGCGCTTGCGTCCCTCGGCAACGCGTTCTGCCTCAGTGGTGACCGTCGCGGTGCCTTCGAGGGTGACCCAGCCGCCGCCTTGGGCCTGGCACACGGCGGCGCGGCTGCCTGGGGCGGCGATGAGGTTCTTCGCCTTCTTCGATTCGGCGCCCACCATGATCCGGACCAGCCTGGTGTCGGCGTCCCAGCTGAAGGACACGGGCACAACGTGCGGGGAGCCGTCGGGGCGGAAGGTAGTGAGCGTCGCGATGGCCGGCTCGTCGAGGAAGTTCTCGATCGTCTCGGACAATGGCCAGGTCTTCGTGTCCTGGGGCGTCACCATTGGTGTCTTTCCTCCCGGTGGTACGACGAATGCACGGTGGATAACAGCGTCGTGGCAGTGTGGCAGGGATTCCCGGAATCTCGGTCGAGCGCGGATGGACCCGTCCGGTCACGGCTGGAACGACCCGAAAACCGTTGGCAGTACGCAGAGTCCTAGCTACGAGTGAGCTCGTTCTGTTCGTACGCCGGGCGGCTCTGCGGGACCTCTTGGTGCGCCAGCGGGGCAGGCCCGCACTCGAGCACCGGATCGCCGGAGAGGATCGCCGCCTGCAGGCGTTGCAACCGCGGGCACGGCTCGATGCCGAGCTCCTGGTTCAACGCCGAACGCAGCCGGTGAAACGCTTGCAGCGAGCGGCTGACGTGGCCGGTCCGGTACAGCGCGGTCATCAGGAACGCGCAGAGGTTCTCGTTCATCGGGTTCTTCGCGGTCAGGCGCGTCAGTTCGCCGAGCAGATCGGCGTGCCTGCCCAGCGCGAGATCGGCCTCCACGCGTCGTTCAAGCGCTCCCAGCCTGCCCTCTTCGAGCGACGCCGCCTCGATTTCCAGTACTCGCCCCATCTTCACGTCCACCAGCGCCGGACCCCGCCACAACTGCAAAGCGCGGGTGAACTCCTCGGACGCGCGACGGTGATCGCCTGCCTCGGCGGCCGCGCGACCGGCGAGCACGTGCCGGTCGAAAACCTCGACGTCGGTCTGGCAGGCGTCTTCTTCAAGCAGGTAGCCGTAATGGCTGGTGCTGAGAATCTGCCGGGCGCCAGGGTTGCCGGAGTCGGCTGCGGCCAAAGCGTTTCGCAGCTGGAGGATATAAGTCTGCAAAGTGGTGGCGTAGCTACGCGGTGGGCGGTCGCCCCACAGTTCCTCCACGAGCATGGGACCTGTGACGACCTGACCGACATGCAGCGCGAGGAGCGCGACCACCTGACGCTGCTTGGGCGCGCTCGTGGTCACCGGCGTCTGGTTCAAGCGCAGTGACAGCGGACCGAGGAGTCCGATGCTGAGCGGTCTGTGATCGACGGTCATTCCCGTCTCCCCCCATCAAGTCGGATTCGTCCCGCTTCCGAGCATGCCCATGGTTTCGGCCCAATTCAAGAGTTAGTCAAGTCGGATGATCTTGGCGTAGTTTATGTCGTTTGCGGCCGTCGCGACGGCGTTTTCGGAGGTCAAGACCGGTTTTGGGAGCGCTCTTAACCGGCTCGGCACCGGTATCGGTACAGCGGTTACCAGCAGTGGTCGTCCGATAACGCGGTAACCAAAACCATCGAGGTCGAGGCGTAGTTCCGCAGGCCATGTCTGCCCCTTCGGACGCCCTTTTCGTGCACGGTGTTCAAACTCCGCCGCGAACGCGTGGAAAATCATCCGATGTAACCGGCTGTCATGGCTTGTTCACCATGCGCACCGAAGAGTTCGCAGGTCCAGGCGGCCCGCCCAGGCGTAAATCGATGGCGTGAATCGGCGGCAGCCCTGGAATCGTGGAGACAACTCGCAGCTGCGGTTGAACAACTGCGGTCGAGGCGATCGATGCTCGGGGGTGGGCGGGCGGTTCGCCGCGCCCGAGGTCGCTGGGCAGCCGTGACGGGCTGCGGAACGCTCTCGCTGAATAGCGCGAGCCTGCGTTCGACCGCGCTGTGGAGAAACCGCGGCGGCGCCCTGTCGCAAGAAATACGAAAGCGTTCCGGCCGGTGAAGACAAAGAGAGAACCCGGTGTCGAGAACTGTTCAACCGCAATTTGAGTGGGTCCCGACGGCGGTCGTGGACAAAGGCGAGCGGCATGGTCCACGCTTGCCCGGACGAGTTCCGCGGCGCCTCGATCGCGACGATGACAACGTTGTACCCCGGCTGTCAACCGGCCGGCGACACCGCAGAATGCAGGTTCCTGCAACTTTGGGAAACATCGTCGCCTTTCCGGCGAATCGTCATGAGAACTCGGCGAACCGCTGTCATCGGCAACGGAAGGACGGTTCGATGGCTGGGCAGGCATTGCGGGCCGGGTACGAGTTGACCCACCCCGAGGCTTTGGAAGCCGAGGCGGTACACGTTTTCCGCGAGGTGGCGTCCACGTTCGCGCGGCCCGCGCTGCTGTTTTCCGGCGGCAAGGATTCCGTGGTCATGCTGCACGTGGCGGCCAAGGCGTTCTGGCCGGCGCCGGTGCCCTTCCCGGTGGTGCACATCGACACCGGGCACAACTTCGACGAGGTCATCGCCTATCGGGACCGCGTCGTCGAGCAACAGCGCCTGCGACTGGTCGTCGGGCACGTGCAGGACGACATCGACGCGCGCCGCGTCGTGGAGGAGCCCGGTGCGGGCCGGAACCGGTTGCAGACCACCACATTGCTGCGCACGATCGCCGAGCACCGGTTCGACGCGGTGTTCGGCGGCGCCCGTCGTGACGAGGAAAAGGCCCGCGCCAAGGAACGGGTGTTCAGCCTGCGCGACGAATTCGGCCAATGGGACCCGCGCAACCAACGCCCCGAGTTGTGGCGGCTGTACAACGGGAAACACCGCAAAGGTGAGCACGTCCGGGTGTTCCCGCTGTCGAACTGGACCGAGCTGGACATCTGGACCTACATCGAGGCGGAGGGCATCGAACTGCCGTCGCTCTACTACGCACACGAACGCGAAGTGGTCAGCCGCGACGGCATGCTGTTGGCCAACACCCGGTTCGTCCAGCCGTTGCCCGGCGACGAACCGTTCACCGCGACCGTCCGCTTCCGCACTGTCGGAGACGCCACCTGCACCGGCTGCGTGGAGTCGACCGCCGCCACACCCGCGCAAGTCGTGGCAGAGGTCGCCGCCACCCGGGTCAGCGAGCGCGGCGCCACCCGTGCCGACGACCGGATCTCCGACGCGGGCATGGAGGACAGGAAGAAGGAGGGGTACTTCTGATGCCCAGCAACCTGGTCCGGCTGGCCACGGCCGGCAGTGTGGACGACGGCAAGTCGACACTGATCGGGCGGCTGTTGTTCGACTCCAAGGCGATCTACGAGGACCACTTCGCCGCCATCGCCCAGACATCGGCCCAGCGCGGCCACACCGGCACCGATCTCGCGCTGCTCACCGACGGCCTACGCGCCGAGCGCGAGCAGGGCATCACCATCGACGTGGCGTACCGCTATTTCGCCACGCCACGACGGAAGTTCATCATCGCCGACACGCCCGGCCATATCCAGTACACCCGCAACATGGTCACCGGGGCATCCACGGCGGACGTCGCACTCATCCTCATCGACGCCGAGAAAGGCGTCATCGAGCAGTCCCGCAGGCACGCGTTCCTGGCGAGTCTGCTTGGCGTGCCGCACATGGTGGTGTGCGTGAACAAGATGGACCTCGTCGGCTACGCGCAGGAGCGATTCGAGGAGATCCGCGAGGAGTTCCGCAGGTTCGCCATGAAGCTGGAGATCCAAGACCTCACTTTCGTGCCGATTTCGGCGCTGACTGGCTGCAACGTGGTCAACCGCAGCCCGGAAATGCCGTGGTACGAAGGCAGGACACTGCTGCACCAGCTTGAGCAGGTGCACGTCGCCTCCGACCGCAACCTGATCGACGCGCGCTTCCCCGTGCAGTACGTCATCCGTGCGCACGGCACCGACGTCGAGGACAAGCAGGGCTTCCGTGGCTATGGCGGCACGATCGCGGGCGGTGTGTTCAAGCCAGGCGACGATGTGACCGTGCTGCCGTCCGGCTTCAGCACGAAAGTGCGGGCGATCTGGGGGCCAGGTGGCACCGAGATCACCGAAGCGTTCGCCGGGCAGGCGGTCACCGTCGAACTGGCCGACGAGATCGACATCGGGCGTGGTGACCTGATCTGCCGCCCGCACAACCGGCCGCACATCGGGTCCGATGTGGACGCGATGGTCTGCTGGATGGCCGAGGGCGCGGAACTCAAGCCGGACGGCCGCTACACCTTGCAGCACACGACCCGTTCGGTCCGGGCAACCGTGCGCTCGCTGGAATACCGGCTCGACGTGAACACGCTGCACCGCGACGAAGAAGCAACTTCGTTGCGGTTGAACGAAATTGGCCGCGTTCGACTGCGCACCCAGCAGCCGCTGCTGTTCGACGCCTATCGCCGTAACCGCGACACCGGCAGCTTCGTGCTCGTCGACGACGTCACCAACAGCACGGTCGCCGCAGGGATGATCACCGGGCCGGCGATCTCCGTGCCGAATGTCGTGTGGCACACGCCGATCTGCACCCGCGATCAGCGGGCCACGCAAGGGATGACCGTGTGGCTGACCGGGCTTTCCGGGTCCGGCAAGTCCACGATCGGCGCGGAGCTGGAACGCAGGCTCGTCGCATCCGGCCGTCCTGCCTACCTGCTCGACGGCGACAACCTGCGGCACGGCCTCAACGCCGGGCTCGGGTTCAGTGTGCAGGACCGCAAGGAGAACGTCCGCAGGGCCGGTGAGGTCGCCAAACTGTTCGCCGACGCCGGTGTGATCGCCGTGGTGTCGCTGATCAGCCCGTATCGCGGGGACCGTGACCTGATCCGGCAGATCCACCAGGACGCGGGCCTTCGGTTCGTCGAGGTGTTCGTCGACACCCCGCTCGAGGTCTGCGCGGAACGTGATCCCAAGGGCCTGTACGCCAAGGCGCGCGCGGGCGTGATCACCGGGTTCACCGGACTGGACGATCCTTACGAGGCCCCGCACCGGCCGGACGTGGTTCTCCGGCCGCAAGACGGTGACCCGGCCGCACAGGCAGCGATCCTGCTCGACTGGATCGACGGATAGCAGCAAGAGGGCCGCACCCGGTGCGGCCCTCTTGGCATGACGCCTAATGCAGGCGCTTGAGCAGATCCGTCCACTCGGCGTGTTCCGCCTCCGACAAGGGTTCCCCATGGTGGTCTGCGCTGTGCTTCTCGGCCGGTGTGGTTGCGCCGATGTCGAAATCCGGGCCGAGGGTCTGGCCGAGACAGATCAGCCCGTCACGGACGCAGCCCAGCACGAAGCGCAGGGCGGACTTGAACCGCGACATACCTGCTTTCCTCCGCTTGGGACAGTGGTCACGTGGTGGCGAACCCGGCCAGTACCCGGCCGAGGATGTCCATGTCGATCCGGTGGAAGGATCCAGGCAACGCCATGCCCCAGCCGTTGGGCAGCGCCGTCGCGGTCGCCTTCGCCGCCGCCTTGAACCACTCGGAGGTGCCGTCGCTGTTGAGGACCAGGCACGGAATACGCAAGGTGGCCAACCGTTCGGTCGGAACGGTGTAGTCGCCGGCGATAGTGGTGTCGTAGGGCAGCGTGTGCGCGTTCGCCACGTTCATCGGCCACAGTGGACCTTGCCGCCACGCCTCGATCGCCTGCGGGGAGAGTTCCATCAGCTCGGCCAGCCAGAGTGCCGCGGCCTCGTCGCGGTCGCCATCGGCCAGCAAAGCGTTGAGCTTGGCCATGAAGTCGCTCGGCGGTTTCGCGAAGCCCTCGACCCGGTAGTACGGCTCGTGCAGGGCCAGTTTGGTGATCGGGACGCCGGTCATCGCGGCTTCGAGAGCCAGGTTCGCGCCGAGGGACCCGGCGAACACCACTGCTTCGCCGCCGGCTTCCTCGATCACCGCGGCGAGGTCCTCGACCTCACGCTCGACGGCGTACTCGGGCGAGTCACCGCTTTGCCCACGGCCACGGCGGTCGTAGACGTAAGTGGTGCAGTGCGCGGTGAGCTCGGGAACCAGCTGATCGAAGATCGTGTGATCCCGGAACGCGCCGTTGAGCAGGACGATCGGCGGGCCGTCGCCCGCCACCTCGTACGCGATCGTCGTGCCGTCCCGCGAAACGACCTTGCGCATCACGATCTCCTCGTGCTGAACGGATGTCGGGCTCTCAATCTCGCGCACGCCGGTGGACCGGCAGTCGAGAACGGGTCGCTACGTCGGGGGATTGCCGTGCTTGCGGGGCATCAGGTCGGGTCGCTTGTCGCTGAGCAACTCCAGTGCCCTGATGATCATGACGCGGGTGTCCGCGGGGTCGATCACGTCGTCGACCAAGCCGCGTTCGGACGCGTAGTACGGGTGCATCAGTTCTTCGGTGTACTCGGTGATGAGCTGCGTCCTGCGCTGCTCGGGATCGCCCGCGGCGGCCAGTTCCTTGCGGTAGATCACACCGACGGCCGCTTCGGCACCCATCACGGCGATTTCGTTGATGGGCCAGGCGAAGGACAGATCCGCGCCGATGGATCGTGAGTCCATCGCGATGTACGCGCCGCCGTAGGCCTTGCGCAGGATCACCTGAATTCTCGGGACGGTGGCGTTGCAGTACGCGTACAGCAACTTGGCGCCGTGCCTGATGATCCCGTCGTGTTCCTGGTCGACGCCGGGCAGAAAGCCGGGCACGTCGACGAATGTGACCAACGGGATGCTGAACGCGTCGCACATCTGGACGAACCTGGCTGCCTTCTGGGAGGTGTCGATGTCCAGGACGCCCGCACGGACAACTGGCTGATTGGCAAGGATTCCGACCGTACGGCCACCCATCCGGGCCAGTGCGCACACGATGTTCTCGGCCCAGTGTTCGTGGACCTCCATGAACTCGGCGTCGTCGACGATCTCCGCGATCACCTCGCGGACGTCGTACGGGACCTTCGGGTTGGCCGGCACGATGTCGGCCAGCCGGGGACATCGTCGCGCAGGCGGATCGTCAGTCTCGTACGACGGCGGAAGGTCATGGCTGTTGGACGGCAACAAGGAGATCAGGTGACGGACGTCCTCGAGGCAAGTCTCCTCGTCGTCGGCGACGAAGGTGGCGACACCGGAGGTCGCGGCGTGCACTTCGGCGCCGCCCAGTTCCTCGTGTGTGACGGACTCGCCCGTCACGGTCTTGATGACGTCCGGTCCGGTGACGAACATGTGCGAGACGTTGCGGACCAGAAACGTGAAGTCCGTCAACGCCGGTGAATAGGCCGCACCGCCTGCGCAAGGGCCCAGCACCACACTGATCTGTGGAATCACGCCGGAAGCACGGACATTGCGACGGAAGATCCCGCCGTAACCGGCGAGTGCGGTGACGCCTTCCTGAATACGCGCTCCGCCGCTGTCCAGAAGCGCGACAAGCGGTGCCCCGGCGGCGATGGCGAGATCCATCACCTTGTGGATCTTCGCTGCGTGTGCCTCACCGAGCGAGCCGCCGAGGATGCGGAAGTCCTGTGCGTAGGCGAAAACGCGGCGGCCGTGCACGGTGCCCGCTCCGGTGACGACCCCGTCGGTGCAGTACTCCGGAACGGGTGAACCAGGCGCGGGCCGCCGGAACAAGTCGAACTCTGTGAAGGAACCCTCGTCAAGCAGGTGCTGGAGCCGTTGCCGCGCGGTGAGCTTTCCCTTGGCGTGCTGTCGTTCTGTGGCCAGCTCGTCGCCGACGGTCGCCCGCCTGCGGACTTCGTGCAGCCGCCGGACGTGATCCCTGGTCGTGGCCGCGTGCCGTACGGGTTCGGGCGCAGGAGTGGATGCCTGCTGGCTCATGACTGTGCGTCCTTCCCGGCGGTCAGCAGGTCTGTCCGGACTGGTGCCCCGAGCACGTAAGCGGCGGCCGCTGCGGACAGCAAGCCGGACAATGACGTGCTTTCCGTGCTCAGTGCGACTGCAGGGATGTTCGGGCAGATCCGGCGGGCATGGCCGGAAAGTGCTTGGCTGGGACCGACTTCGATGAACAGGTCCGTCTCTTCGGCCATCCGCTCGACCGCTTGCTGGAACCGGACAGGCTCGCAGATCTGCTTGACCAGCAGGTCACGAAGATCGGTGTCTGACTGCAGGACGTCGCCTGTGACGGTCGACATGACGGACCGCCTCAGTGGACGGAAGTGCATGTCCTTGAGGTGTGTGCGGAGTCCGTCCGCGGCTGGCGTCATCGCGGACGAGTGGAACGCGTCGGCGACCGGCATGCGGTCCGCCTTGAGATCGGCCGCCAGGGCTGCCCGCTGCACACGCTCGACGGCTTCGGCCGGACCCGCGATGGCGGTCTCGTCAGGGTTGTTGTAGCCGACGATGACGACCGGCTCGCCTCGCAGCAACGGCTCGACTTTCTCTGGGCCCGCGGCGATTCCGACCATCGCGCCGGTGCGTGTGCATGCCTTGGCCACGATCTGGCCGCGCTCGCCCACGAATGTGAGCAGCTCGGACTCGGTCATCGCACCGGCCCAGTGCAACGCCGTCAGGTCGCCGAGGCTGTGGCCGACGGCCGCTGTCGCCTCGATGCCGAGCACGGACAACACTCGCAGCCCGGCGATCGAGGACGCGACGATCTGCTGCTGGAAGATGCTGGGCGGGAAGAGGTTTTCCGCCGTCGGTATCCGGGTGGCCCGGTAGAACTCCCGTGCCGTTTCAAACCGCCGGGTCAGCGCGCTGTTGTCCACATCGTTGCTGGCGCCTTGGCCGGGGAACAGGTACCCGATCCTCGGTGTGCCGTTCGCGCGGCCGACGAAGATCCCGTTGGCAGGGTCGATGGTTGTCGTCGAGTCGAGTTTCGCGGCCAGCGCGGTAAGGCGTTCGGAGGCTTGTGCGGCCGATGCGGCCACAACTCCGGCACGTACTGGACGATCCGCGAGTCCGCGCCGCAGAGTTGCGGCCACGTCGGCGAGCGTCGATTCCTTGACCAACTCGGTCAGGTGCGCTGTCCGGTCGCGCAGTTCGGTGACCGTCTCCGCGTCGATGAGCAGGAGTTCGGGATCGTCGGTGGGTTCGTGCATGCCGTCTAGCGTGGGCCAGTCGCTGGCTGCGTCCATCTCTGAGTTTGCTCTCCCCGAATGGCACGAGCGGTGCTCGAGCAGATCACGATGGGTGGGTGGCACCCGCCTGCCCCGGCGGGCGGGTGTCCGGTGATCACGACGTGTTCGCCAAGGTCGTGTTTTGAATGTCCCGGTCGATGAGAGCCGGGATCGGGCGGTTGGAACACGCCCTAGGGGCCTTGGTCGCGCGGCCTGCTGGTGTGGGTCGCGCGTGGTCACTGTGTGGTCGCCGTGTGGTGGCTGTTTTCCCCAGTTGGTTCCCCAGTGTCCCCCGTGGTCTTCCCCAGTGTTGCTGTCCCGGTGTGGTTACGCGCCGAGTGTTTTGTGTTCTGCCTGTTTGAGTTGTTCGGCGAACTGGCTCCATTCTTTGGAGATGTTGTCGGCGATGGGTGCGATGGTGGACAGCCAGTGGCTTGGCAGGGTGGTGATGAAGGTCCGCCACTTGTCGGGATCGCTGGCGTGGTAAGCCATCCAGCGGAGGAACTCCTTGCCGCCGGTGGTGTAGCGGATGGTCGGGTCCTTCGCGACCTTGGTCGCGACCTCGGCCCACGTAGGCGGTGTTTCGGTGTGGTTCTTGCGGCGCAACGGCGTGCCGGTGTCGGGCACGCTGGTAATGGTCGCTGGTTCTGTTGTGGCGACAGGGTTTTCGGTGCGGTTTCCGTTGCGTTCGGGGCTGATGCCGCGGCGCAGGCGGTTGCAGACGTCGTGGACGGTGCCGAGTGAGACGTCGGTTTCTCTGGCGACTTGGCGTAAGGGTGCGTTGGGGTTGTTTTTGATGTATTCGGCGGCGCGTCGTCGTCCTTCGCAGGCGGTGACGGGGCGGCGGCGTCCGTCTCGTCCGAGTCGTTTGCTGTTGTCGGGGGTGGCGACGCGGGTGCGAAGTGAGGCAATGGTTTTGGCGGAGAGTCCGGTGATGCTGGCGATGGCGCGGTCGGACCAGTCGGGGTGGTCGGTCAGTACGCGGGTCGCGCCGGCGAGGCGGTCGTTCTTGGTCAGTGGCAGGCCATGGGAGGTGTTGGCTTCCATGGCGATGACGAGTGCTTCGGAGTCGGTGCAGTCCAGAAAGCGCGCGGGAATGGTTTGGTCGCCGCGTTGTTTGGCTGCTTCGAGGCGGTGCAGGCCGTCGATGACGCGGCAACCCTCTTGCTGGACAAGGATCGGCGGGAGCTCGGTCGAGGTGGCCGCCTCGATCAGCAGCTGGACGTGCGTGGCATTGGTTCCGGCCTGCCGCAGGTGTAAGCCGGGGGATAACGCGGCGACGGGGACGTGCCGGATGGGCAGCTTGTCGAAGTTCTTCTGGTCGAACCCATCCGTGGCGGCGGCCGAACCGCCGAAGTCGCCCGTGAGCAAAACGGCCCGCCTGGTCTGGTGGGTCATGTAGGTGCGCTCCTCTCCGCTGTCAGACCCGTCAGAGCCTGGCCGGGGCGACTCCAGGCCCAGTCGAGACCGGGTGGACAGCGGAAAGGCGACGTCGCGCCCGCCCGGCCGGGCCGGTGCGGGCGCGACCGGGCCGGTTAACCGAGAGCGCGCAACCTGGGCACGATGTCTTCGGTGAACTGGGTGAGGAACCGCTCCTGGTCGTGGCCGGGCCCGTGGAAGACCAGGTGGTTGAGTCCGGCGTCGAGGTACGGCTTGATCTGGGCGACGGCCTCGTCCGGGTCGGACGCGACGATCCAGCGCTTGGCGACCTGCTCGATCGGCAGTTCGTCGGCGAGGCGTTCCATCTCGTCAGCCGTGTCGACGCTGTGCTTCTGCTCAGCGGTCAACGACAGTGGCGCCCAGAAACGGGTGTTCTCCAACGCCGCGTGCGGATCGCGGTCGTAGGACAGCTTGATCTCGATGGTCTTGTCGATCTTGGCGACGTCCCGGTTGGCGGCGGCAGCGCCCTCGGCGACGGCGGGCATCAGCTTCTCCGTGTAGAGGTCCATGCCCTTGCCCGACGTGCAGATGAACCCGTCCCCGGCGCGGCCGGCGTACTTCGCGACGACCGGGCCACCAGCGGCGATGTAGACAGGCACCGGCTCGTCCGGGCGGTCGTAGATCCGCGCGCCGACCAGCTTGTAGTAGTCGCCGTCCGCGTTGACCTCGTCCTCGGTCCACAGCGCCCGCATCAACCGGACGGCCTCCCGCAGCCTGGCGAACCGTTCCTTGAAATCGGGCCACGTCAGACCGGACACTGCGATCTCGTTGAGCGCCTCACCCGTGCCGACGCCAAGAATGATCCGGTGGTCGTACAGCAAGGCGAGCGTGGCGAACGTCTGCGCCATGACGGCGGGGTTGTACCGGAACGTCGGGGTCGTCACGCTCGTTCCGATCTGCACCCGCTTGGTCCGTTCGCCGACGGCCGCCATCCACGCGAAGGCTGCCGGAGCGTGTCCACCGTTGTGCCGCCATGGCAGGAAGTGGTCGGAGACCCAGACGCTGTCGAGGCCCACCTGCTCGGCGCGAACCGCGTACTCGACGAGGTCGCGCGGGCCGAACTGCTCCGCCGAAGCCTTGTAGCCGATCTTCATGGGCTAACGATATGCGACTTGCCTCGGACATGCCGCCGCTCAACTGCGGCGCGAAGCTCGGTGTGACGAAGCAGCCACGTGAGCTGCTCCAGGGCGAGGGGTGTGCGGCGAAGAAGTCCCAGATCAGCCACGGCCGTGGACCGTCAGAATGGTTGATTGGCGGTTACTCCACCGTCGACACGCAGACTCGCCGCCGTGATCCACCGTGCCGCGTCGGAGAGCAGGAACAGGCAGGCGTCGGCGACGTCCTCCGGTGTGCCCAGGCGACCGAGCGGCGCGGCTCGGTGCCAGCGTTCGACCCCGTCCGGCCAGTCCTGCTCAAGCCCAGGCCGATCGATGAGCCCAGGGCACACCACGTTGACGCGGATCCCGGAAGGACCAAGCTCAAGCGCTGCCGCTCGGGTGTGCATGATGACTGCTGCCTTCGACGCCGCGTAGTGGCTGTGCGCCGGTGCGGGCACTTCGCCTTCGATGGACGCGATGTTGACGATGCTCAACGGTACGCCCCCGGCGATGGCGCGTTTGGACATCGCTTGAGTCACAAGGAAAACCGCGCGGACATTCACTTCGAAGACCCGGTCGAACTCCGCGACGTCCATGGAAGTCAAGGGCGCCAACGGTTGCAGTCCGGCATTGTTGACGACGCCGCGCAGCGTGCCTGCCGTACGGTCAATCTCGTCGAGCACGTCCTCGACGATCGCGGTATCGGACAGATCGCCGTGGACGCCATGTGCCGCAACGCCATGCCGACGACAGGCGTCCAGAACCGGTTGCAGCCGTTCGGGATGCGAGTTGGCGTGCGCGATGACAGTGGCTCCGGCTTCGGCCAGACGAACCGCGATGCCCGCGCCGATGCCGCCGCTGGCGCCCGTGACCAGGACTGGGCGTTCGCGAAGGCGTAGCAACTCGCCGACGGGCGGCGCGGAAATGTTGTCGGGCATACCGCCAGGGTACGGTCGGTGACATGGGCACACTGATCGGCCGTGACCTGGAGAAAAAGACCCTGACCGAGTTCGCCGACGGGGTCCGCGACCGCGGTGGTGCCATGATCGTGCGCGGTGAGGCCGGGATCGGCAAATCCGCTCTGGTGGCCGAGGTGGCCGCGCTCGCGGCGAACATGCGCGTGCTGAAAACGACCGGTGTCGACTCCGAGCAGCACCTTCCCTTCGCAGGCTTACACCAGCTGCTGCACCCTGTTCAGGACGGTCTCGACGCGCTGCCTGCCGTGCAGCGTGACGCGCTCAGCGCTGCGCTCGGTCTCGCCGAGGCGCAGACGCCGAACATCTACTTGGTCGGGCTGGCCACGCTGAACCTTCTCGCCGATCTCGCCACGGCCAAGCCGCTGCTGCTGATCGCCGAGGACGTGCCAAGCCTCGATCCGTCCAGTGTGGACGTCCTGGCGTTCGTGGCGCGCAGGCTGGAGTCCGAGCCCATCGTGTTGATCGCCACGGTCCGCGAGGGCGAATCCTCCCGGCTCGACGAAGCGGGTCTGCCGTCGATGACGCTCGAGCGCCTGACGGACGACGCGGCTGCCGATCTGCTCCACACGGTCTCGCCCGGTCTCGCGGCGCCGGTCCGAGCGCGACTGCTGGAGCAGGCGGCGGGAAATCCGTTGGCTTTGACCGAATTGCCGCACAGCCAGATGACGGCACGGTTGGAAGAAGCATTCACGGCCAGGGTCGCGGGGTTGCCTGCCGAGACCCGGATGACCTTGTTGATCGCCGCGCTCAACGACAGCGGCTCGCTCCGGGAGACCCTGGACGCGGCCGCGTCGGCGCTGGGCACGTCCGTCGGCATCGAGGTGCTGACGCCCGCAGTCGCCGCCCGGTTGATCGAACTCAACCACGGCGCGCTGACCTTCCGGCATCCGCTGATGCGTTCGGCGATACCCCAAGCAGCGGCCGTGGCACAGCGGCAGTCCGCACATCGGGCATTGGCCGAGGTGCTCGACGGGCAGCCGGAGCGGCGGGCATGGCATCGGGCAACAGCCGCGACCGGGCCGGACGACGCCGTCGCCGCCGACCTGGAAGCCGCCGCCGAGCACGCCAGGCGTCGCGGCGATATCGCAGGCGCGGTGACGTCCTTCGAGCTCTCCGGCCAGCTGAGTGAAAGTCCGGAACAACGGGCCGAGCGGCTGCTCCGGGCCGCGGAACTGGCGGTCGAGTCCGGCCGTAAAGACGTCGTCGAGCGGCTCCTGCGCGACTGCCGGTCCGGCGAGCTGACCGCGCAGCAGCGCGCACGGGCGACCCTGATCCTGAGCGACTTCGAGGACGGGCTGCGCTCCACGGAAGGTCCGCTGGAGCTGGCCGAACTGGCCGAATCGGTCGCCGCTGCCGACCTGGGCTCACGCATCCTGTGGAGCGGCGCGATGCGGTGCTTCTGGATCGAGCCGGGCCTGGCCGCCCGGCAACGCGTGATGTCCGTCGCGGACAGCCTGCTCACCGACGACCTCGATCCCCGAAAGGTCGCGATCACGGCTTACGTCAGCCCGTTCGAGCGCGGCCACGCGGTCGACGAAGGCCTGCGCCACCTCGCCGGAAACACGGGCGGAGATCCCCTGGTCGAGCGTTTCCTCGGCAGCGCGGCCATGCAGTTCGGGGCATTCGAGGAGTCCGCGCGGTTCTCCGCGGCCGCGGTGTCCGGTCTGCGCGCCCAAGGCAGGCTGGGGTTGCTGACCAGGGCGCTGACGGTGCACGCGTGGAGTTCGGTACGGCTGGGCAACCTGGCCACGGCACTACCAGCCGCCGTGGAGGCCGGTCGGCTCGCGTGCGAGACGGACCAACCGTTCATGCGTGGGCTCAGCCTGGCCGTCCAGGCTGAGATTGCCGCGCTGCGCGGAGACGACGCCCAGGCCCTGGCCCTTGCCGCCGAAGCCGAGCAGATCGGCCTGGCGGTGGCCGCCCGGCCAGTTCTTGCCACCGTGCAGATAGCCCGCGGGATCGCCGCGCTTGGCCAAGGGCGATACGCCGACGCCTTCGCCGACCTCCAGCGCCTGCATGATCCCGCTGACCCGGCGTACCAGCTGGCCCTGCGCTGCTACACGCTCGCCGAATTCGCCGACGCGGCCACCCGGACCGGCCAAACAGACACGTTGCGCGAAATTCTGTCCGAAATGGCGGAGTATGGGCGGTCCGCTTCCTCGCCCGCGCTCCACATTGGCCTGCGCTACGCCAACGCCGTGCTCACCCAGACCGAGGAGACATACCGGGCAGCGCTGGACGCCGACCTGACAGGGTGGCCGCTCGAACGCGGACGCGTCCAACTCGCGTTCGGTGAATGGCTACGACGGCAGCGCCGGGCCGCGGAATCCCGTACCCACCTGCGGGCAGCGCGTGAGGCATTCGACGCGCTCGGCGTTCTCGCATGGAGTGAGCGGGCCCGCAATGAGCTACGAGCGGCAGGTGAAGCCAGCCCTCGCCGCGACCCGGACGCCCGCGACCGGCTCACCGCGCACGAGTTGAGCATTGCCCAGCTGGCGGCCGAAGGACTGACGAACCGTGAGATCGGCCACCGTCTCTACCTGTCGCACCGTACGGTAAGCACGCACCTGCACCGGATTTTCCCCAAGCTGGGCATCAGTTCCCGGGCCGAACTCGGCGCCGCGCTCAGCCGCTCCGAGCCGGCATGACGTACACGGGGACCGTCACCTGACAGACGCGGGTCCGCGCGCGGAGTATTTACGTTCCGGCCGTGTCCGAAACGAACGAGGTCAGATGGAACCACCTCACGGCCGCTGAGCTCAACGTCCTCGCCGAGCGTGGTGCCGTGGTGCTGCTGCCGATCGGTTCGACCGAGCAGCACGGTCCGCACCTGCCCACCGGTGTTGACGACTTCATGGCGGCCGAGGTGTGCCGCCGGGCCGCGCACATGGTCGACAAGCGCACACCGGTGGTCGTGGCGCCGTCCATCCCGTTCGGCCTCGCCGAGCACCACATGCTCTTCGGCGGCACGCTGACCCTGTCACTCAGCACATTGCACGCCCTGCTGCGGGACTTGTGCCGGTCGATCGACCGCGCCGGGTTCGACTGGATCCTGATCGTCAACGGGCACGGCGGCAACATGACCGCGCTGCACGCGTTGATCACCGAACTGACCGCCGAGCTGAGCATCTCGGTCGGGTTCACCAACTACTTCACCGCCGGACGGATGGTGATCCGCGAGACGCTGGAAACCCAGGACGGCCTGATGCACGCGTGCGAAGGTGAGACGTCCATGGTCATGGCCGCGCTGCCGCACCTGGTTCGCACACAGGAACTGGACAAGGCGGTCGGGCCCGCGATCACACTGCCGGCCGAGTCGACCGACCCGGTGTACTTCGCGGTGTCGTTCCGTGTCATCACCGAGTCGGGCGTGGCGGGCAACGGCGACAAAGCCACCGCCGAGAAGGGCGAACGCATTCTCGACGGCTGCGCCCAAGCACTGGCCGACCTGCTGGTCACCCGGTTTCGGAGGCGCTGATCGGTGCACTCTCGACCTTGATTCTCGTCCGGGACAAGGCCGTTGTCCTGAAAGGAGCAATGACATGATCAACAGGAGGCAGTTCTCCACGGGCAGTGCCGCGGTGCTCGCCACGGCGGCGATCGCCGGATGTTCCTCTTCGGACACCGGCCCGGCAGCCCCGGCGCCTGTGTCGTCGAAGAACAATTCGTTCGGGCCACTGAAACAGGTGCAGGCCGGTGTGCTGAACATCGGGTACGCCGAAGCCGGTCCCGCTGACGGCCCCGTGGCGATTCTCCTGCACGGCTGGCCGTACGACATCCACGCCTTTGTGGACGTCGCGCCTGCCTTGGCGGCGAAGGGATTTCGCGTGATCGTCCCGTACTTGCGCGGCTACGGCACGACGACGTTCCTGAAGGGCGACACTGTCCGGAACGCCCAGCAGACCACGTTCGCCTCGGACATCATCGCGATGATGGACGCGCTCAAGATCGACAAGGCGATCTTCGGTGCGTTCGACTGGGGAGCGAGGACGGCCTGCGTGATCGCGGCGCTCTGGCCACAGCGGTGCAAGGCGCTCGTCTCCGACGGCGGCT
Source organism: Kibdelosporangium aridum (assembly GCF_900176515.1). Classification (GTDB taxonomy): domain Bacteria; phylum Actinomycetota; class Actinomycetes; order Mycobacteriales; family Pseudonocardiaceae; genus Kibdelosporangium; species Kibdelosporangium aridum. Next base: position 72,358 of record NZ_FWXV01000012.1, on the reverse strand, counting down.
ACCTCATCACGAACCTCAAGGCGAACCTGCAGCCGCTGCCACCCGCGACCGAGTTGGGCTGGTGGTACCAGTACTACTTCACCACCGAACGCGGCGTGATGGGCTACACGAAGAACAAGCGGGAGTTCAACAAGCTCATCTGGCAGACGGCATCACCGAAGTGGCGTTTCGACGACGCGACATACGAGCGCAGCGCCACCGCGTTCGACAACCCCGACCACGTTGCCATCGTGATCCACAACTATCGGTGGCGCCTGAGCCTCGCACCGGGAGAGCCCGCGTACGACGCCCTTGAGCAGAAGCTGGCCGAAGCTCCCGCCATCACCGTGCCCGCCATCACCATCGCCAGTGACTTCGAAGGCGCGGCCGCGGATGGCATGGCCTACCGCAACAAGTTCACAGCCAAGTACGAACACCGTGTCCTCAATGGAATCGGTCACAACGTGCCGCAGGAGGCACCAGAGGAGTTCGCCAAAGCCGTCATCGATGTCGACCGGTTCTAGCGTTCCTAGATTCGCCCGAGGGCCTTGTCGCTGACGAAACAAGGCATGCCGTACTCGGCCGCTCGTCGCACCGCCCACTCTTCAAGCTCGGGCGTGTCGGCGTAGTCCAGTGCGTAGATCTCGACGCCCAGTTCGGCGAGCTTCACGGCGTACTCGGCATGGATGTCCAAAGTGGCCTGTGGCCAGCGGGCGTAACCATCAGCGACCCAACGGGCCGAGAAGGACTCGAACAATACCCCGTCGACGACCGAACCGAGCTCCGGCAACAACCCGAAGCCGCGGTTGGCGAGAACGTACGCCGAGCCGCTTGCCTCACGCAGTGCGGAGATCAGTTCCCACAGGTGTGGCAGGTCCTCGGGGTACGTGAACTCGATGTTGAGGGTGTCCAGGAACAGCCCGGCGAACCCGCTCTTCAGCCCAGCGGCCGCTTGGTCAAGCACGTGGGCCTGCCACAACGGCGAACCCACGTGCACGTACGCACCACCCCAGTCCGGGCAACGCCTGTCGCGTTGCCACGGAGCGGGTGGGCCGACGTCCTCAGTCAGCGACAGGTAGCACAAGGTGCGTACGCCGTGATCCGCCAGCCAGGCAAGCTCGGCGGGGGAGTAGAAGTCGGCCTGGAGCACCACCGTGGAGTGGCGCGCCAGTGCCGACAACTTCCCGTCGCCGTAGTAGAAGGCAATCGCGGACGAGATGGTCACAGCCAGTTCTCTCGGTACCAGTCGAACGTCCGCTGGACGCCTTCCTCAAGCGACACAGTCGGTTCGAACCCGGTCAGCTTCCGCAGCTTGGCCAGATCCGGGCAGCGGCGGGCCACCGAACCCGCGGGTGCGGGCGCCGGATCGAGGACCGGGTCGAAGTCGGCGACCCGCAGCACCAGCTTGGTCAGGTCACCGATGTTGGTCTCCTCGGTGTCGTTTCCGATGTGGACGATCTCGCCCATGGCCGTGTCCGTGGTCATCAGCCGGAGCATCGCGTCGGTGGCGTCGTCCACGTGGCAGAACGCACGGAACTGGTCGGTTCCGTAGACCTTGAACGGGTCCTCCCGCCGCATCGCGCGCAGCGACAGCTCGGGGATCACGTGGTCCGCGCCCATTCGCGGGCCGTAGACGTTGTGGAAACGCCCGACTACGAACGGGATTCCCCGAGCGCGTCCAGTGTGGACGACGGCTGCCTCGCCCAGCAACTTGCTGGCGCCATAAGCGAACCGCGGTGCGGTGATGTCCGAGATCATCAGCGGCACGGTTTCCGGCGTCGGGACCTCGACCACGCCGGCGCTCACGCCGTCGGCGTATGCCTCGCTCGTCGACGCGAAGAACAGCTTCGTCCCCGGCTGAATCCAGTCCAGCAGGTTCAGTACGACCAACGTGTTGATCCGGATCACCCGAGCCGGGTCCGACTCGACGTTGCGCACGCCGACCACGGCCGCCAGCATGTACACCTGGTCCCAGCCGTGCGGGATGTCCCGGTACGCAGCGGGATCGGTGAGATCCGCGTGCAGCACGTCGACATCGAGCGCGGCCAGCTCCGGGTCCTCCTTGCCGCGGGAGAAGTCGTCCACAATGGTCACCGAATACCCCGCGGCGAGCAGCCGCCGGGTCAGGTGCAGGCCGATGAAACCGGCACCACCGAGAACCAACGCCTTCATGCCGCCACCTCGTATCCCAGGCCCGCGTAACGCACGCCCTGCTCAGTCACCGCGGCGGCGTCCAGGATCCGCCACGAGTCGTACACAACCTTGATCTGAGTTCCGGCCAGCGCGGCCTTGACGTCCAGCGAACGGTATTCGGGGTGATCGGTGATCACCAGGACCGCGTGCGCCTCGGCGAACCCGGTCGCCAGGTCGACCGGCTCGCCGCCGTACTTCTGGATGACCTCCGGCGTGACGAGCGGATCATGCCCGAGAACCCGGATCCCGGCCCGCTCGAACACCGGCATCATGGTCTCGATCGGCGTACCGCGCATGTCGTCGGTCGGCGGCGTTCCCTTGTACGCCCAGCCAAGAACCGTGATCGTCTTGCCGCCGGTCTCCTGCATCAACGAGACCATCCGCTCGGCCACGTGCACGGGCAGTTCCTCGTTCAACCGCCGCGCCGCGCCGATCAGCTTGGGCTCGTGCCCGGCGCGCACACCACTGGACAGCATGATGTACGGGTCCTTCGACAGGCAGCCGCCGCCGACGTAACCGGGCTTGGCGATGTCCGGCCTCGGGTAGTCCAGGTTCGTCGCGCGGATGACCTCCAGCGGGTCGAGCCCGAGCCGCTCGGTGAGCATCGCGACCTCGTTGCCGAACGAGTAGATCACGTCTGTGTGGCAGTTGTTGGTCAGCTTCACCAGCTCGGCTGTCTCCAACGACGACACCGGGACGAGTTGGTTGGCCAGGCCGCCGAACAACTCGAGCCCCAGCCGCAGGCTCTCGTCGTCCAAGCCGCCGACGACCTGCGGCAGCTCGACGAGCTCACGCAGCGCCTGGCCCTGGATGGTCCGCTCCGGCGCCATCACCAGCCGCGCGGAGCCCCAGGCGTCCAGCAGAACCGGCAGCACGATGCTGCGGCTGGTGCCAACCGGGACAGTGCTGCGGACAACGACAAGCGTGTCGGCCGTGCAGCGCTGCACGACGTGTTCGGCTGCCGCCGCGAGGTTCTTCAGGTACGGCTCGTGCGTGGTCTCGTCGACCGGCGTGGAGACGCAGATGATCGCGGCGTCCACGCCGTCCTGCGGCAGCTCATGGGACACCGTGATGGTGTCGCCGATCAGCTCGGTGAACGCCTCGGTCACGCCGGGCTCGAAGATGTGCGGCTTTCCCTGCGCGAGAAAATCCACAACGGACGGTTGGACGTCCACTCCGTGAACCCGGAAGCCCTTGCGGGCCATGGCCGCGGCCAGGGTCAGGCCGACGTAGCCCATCCCGATGATGCCGATTCTACGCATGTTTCTCACCCCTCCTCAGGGACACGGTGGTGGCACCGTGTCCAGTGGTTTGACTGTGACCGCGCCGGCGAACTTCTCGTCGCGGTGTTTGCGGCAGGCGGTGGCGATGTTGCCGGGTTCGGTCGCGTAGTCGATGGCCACGACCGTCTTGCCGGCGTCTCGCAGCGCCTTCGCCTCCCTCAGGTTCTCGGCACAGAAGTCCTTGTCGCACGGTTCATCGGTGGCCAGGAAGAACAGCTCCTCCATCCCGATGCCGTCGATCGCCTCGGTGTACCCGGTGTGGTGCCGCAGTTCCGGCGAGTTCTGCGGGTAGATCAGGAAATCCGGCCGGTTCTGCTTGGCGTACTGGCTGATCTGGATGATCAGGTCGACCATCTTGCGGCCGAGCGTCTGCCTGGTCTCCCCGCGCACCAGCTTGAGGTCGATCTCCTCGTAGGCCAGCGGGGTGTCCAGGTACACGCCGTCGAACCCGGCCTGCAGTGCCCGGTCGACCCGCGGTTTGACGGCCGACTCCCACCACCGCTTGTCCCAGTACTTGACGAAGAACTCGCCTTCCCAGTGCTCCCACTCGTTGAGCATCAGGTCCGGGTTCGTCTTCCGGAACTGCTCGAAATCCGGCCGGAACTTCTCCAGCGACCCGATTTCGAAGTACGCCAGCACCTTCTTGCCGGTCGCACGGACCTTGCCGATCTCCTCGGCGGTGAAGTACGACGCGGCGGCGTCCCGCGCCAGGTCGATGATCACCAGCTGCTGTGGCTTGCCGGCGATGTCGTCCAGCTTGTCGTCCTCATAGCTGCTCAACTGGTAGGCCACGCTGGGCTGCGGGTTCTCCCGCTGTTCGGCTGCCGGACTGCACGCCGACGCGACGCAGGCGAGCGACACGACCGCGACTAGCAGCCTGAACTGGTTCATCCTTCAGCTCTCCCAACTTGCCTTGACTGAGAACGCGAGGTCGCGGGTGGGCCGCCAGCCGAGTGCCCACTCGACGAGACTGAGGTCTGCGGCGATCCAGTCGACCGCCGCAGACCGTGCCGGTGCTGGCGCGGATTCCCGGACCTCACCGGTGAAGCCAGCGACTTCCGCTAGCCTCGTGACGGCTTCGCGCGCCGTGACGGCAACCCCGCTGCCGACGTTCAGCACCGGTTCGCGGAGCTCGTCAACGCTGGCCGCCGCGGCGATCGCGGACGCCAGATCCCGCACGTCCACGAAGTCCCGGTAGGCGCCGAGCGGGCCCAGCTGGATGTGGTCCTCGCCCTTTTCCTGCGCCGCACGGATGCTCGCCGCGGCCCGGCCGAGGAGGTTCTCCGCGGGCAGGCCCGGACCGATCGGGTTGAAGACCCGCAACGACACCCCGTCCAGCACACCCGCTTCGACGGCGCGCTGTACCAGTTGGGTTCCCGCGAGCTTTGTGATCCCGTACGCGGCAACCGGATTGGCTGGGCTGTCCTCGGTCACGGGTGTCCCATGTGGAACGACGCCGTACTCGCCCGCCGAGCCGAGTGTGATCAGCCGGGCGTCCACAGCGGACACCGCGTCGATCAGCTTCGCGGTGACCTCGACGTTGGCGCTGACCAGTTCGGCCGTTGTGCCGGTGAGCCGGCCGGTGCAGTTGATCACCACATCCGGCCGGTTCGCCCGTAGCACCGCGGTCAGCTCGTCGGCCGTACCGTTGACCAGATCATGCTGAGCCCGGCCGATCGGCAGCAGGTCACTGGACTGCTCCAGCTCCCTGGCCACCTGGCGGCCGATGAAGCCGGAGGCGCCGAACAGCACGACCCTCACGACGCCACGTCCTCAGGCACCGCGTGGACCGGCGGCAACAGGACGGGACGCAGCTCCTCGAAGACCCGGTTGGCCTCGTCGTAGTCGTCCGGACGGCCGATGTCCAGCCAGTAGCCGTCGAACTCGTACGACCTCGGCGGCTCGCCACGGTCCAACAGGTCCAGCACGAGGTCGTCGAAACCGAACGGCACATTGCGCGGGTAGCGCGCCAGCGTGGCACGCGACATCGCGTAGACGCCCATGCTGACGCCGTAGGACAACGTCGGCTTCTCCCGGAACCTCACGATCCTGTCGTCCTCGGTCTCCAGCGTGCCGAAGTCGATCTTGACCTGGCGCTGGTACGTGGCCACTGTGAGCGGCGCACGCGACCTGATGTGCGACTTCAACAAGGACGCGTAGTTCAGGTCGGTGAGCACGTCGCCGTTCATCACCAGGAAGTGATCGGGCAGCCGGTCGAGGAAGTTGAGGATCGGCCCGATGGTCGACAGCGGCGACTCCTCGTCGGAGTAGTCGACGTCGAGGCCCCACCGCTCGCCGTCGCCGACGAACGCGCGGATCAGCGAGCCGAGGTGGCCGATGGCCAGCGTGACCCTGGTGAACCCCTGGGACTTGAGCTGCTGCAGGATGATGTCGAGGATCGCGTACTCCTCGCCGATCGGCACCAGCGGCTTGGGCAGCGCGGTGGTGTACGGCCGTAACCGGACACCACGCCCGCCCGCGAGAATCGTGACGTGCATTGGAAACCCCTCCCCAAGAAACGGACTATCGGTAGTGGTGGACGCGCCCGACACCACGCCGGACGGCCACCAGGAACAGCGCCAGCAACGTGACGCCGCTGTACAGCAGGATCGACACCTCGCCATGCGGGGCCAGGTGCTTGGCCAGGAACGTCACGGCGGCGATGTTGGCCGCGACGACGGCCGCCAGAGCTCCCAGCAGCCAGGCGTACCGCTCGTGCCTCATGAGCACGAACCCGACGAAATAGGCGCCACCGAGCACCATGTGCGCGTTGATCAGGATCGCGCCGTGGAAGGTCAGTGCGTCGAAACCACGCAGTACGAACATCAACGCGGTGCCGAGGCCACCGAGGATCATCAGGCACAGCACCAGTTCGTGCAGGAACAGCCGCCATACCTCGCGCTTGAACTTCTCCGGTGAACGCTGCCTGTGCAGTTCCGCGTTCGCGGAGTCCACGAACCGGTGCGCCCGCCACTCCACCGCGCCCATCCCGAGCACCAACGGGGCGACGGCGATGGCGAGATCGAACTCCGCCGCGACGAACCGTGCGTCGGTGAACAGCAGGATCGCCGCGCACAACGCGCCGTAGCAAGCGCTTCGGACCGCCGCGATCGCTACTTCACTACGGGCGGCCGGTGTGCGGGGATCGGTCTGCCCTGGCTTCTTGAAGGTCGCCATGGTTGCCGCGGCCAGCACGAGAGCAGCCGATGAGGCACCGGCGACGACGGCGGGCAGGACCAGGTCGGGCGGGTAGCCGCTGACGATGTGAACGATGCCGATGATCACGACCGGCAGCATCAGCATCGCCAGCCGGGCCTCCTGCTGGTAGAAGAACAGCACCCCGCAGGCAAGCTGGTATCCCATCTGCGCCACCACGAAGATGACCAGCCCGGCGTCGCCACCTTCGAGCAGTCCGGCCAGCAGGATGCCGACCCCGGCGGCCAGCACGAGCCCGGCGAGGCCGAGCCAGCGCAGCATCCGCGCGGCCGCGTTCGGCCGGCCGTGACCAAGCAATTGGTAGGCCACCGAGCTCATGCCCATGCCCCACACCCAGCCGATCGCGGTCGCGATGACCAGGCCGATGACCATCGCCGACCCGCCGAGGCTCATCAGCACGGCCGGGTACACGGCACTCGGCAGGACGTAGAGCGGACCGTGCGCGATGATCCGGATCGTCCACTCCTTCGCCGGCTTCGGAGCGTCCTTCGCAGCCGGTGGCGTCTGCGCGGGCATCCGCTTGTAGACCTCGGAAGCGAGGGTGAACACGTCCTTGTGGCCGTATTCCTCCCTGGCGATCCGGTCGTTCACGCCTTCGCTTTCCAGGATGGCCGCCACATGCAGCTCATCCGCGGCGCCCTGCACGCGGGGCGACACCTTCAGCATCAGCTTCTGGACGCTCACCTCATCACCCCTTGTTTCATGACGAGATCGTCGTAAATGGCTCGGTACGCCAGGTTCCATTGGTCGAGCGTGAACCGCTCGAGGACGCGTTGCCGGGCGATCTGGCCCGCTCGGCGACGTAGTGCACTGTCCTGCAACAACTTCACGCACGCCGCCGCCACAGCTGCGTGATCACGCGGTGGCACAACGAAACCCGCGTCGCCGACGGCTTCGGCGACACCACCGACGTTGGTGCACACCTGCGGCCGTCCGGTGGCCATCGATTCGACCACTGTGTACGGGAACCCCTCGGACACGCTGGTCAACGCGGTGACGTGACCGGCGTGGTACGCATCGACCTGCCGTGGCACCCGGCCTTCGAACACCGCCGAGCCGTGCAGGCCGAGCTCGTCGATCAGATCCAGGCAGCTCTTGTGGTACGCCTCGTTGCCGTTCGGGACGGGGCCGAACATCCGCAGCCGGGCCGCCGGGATTTCCGCTCGTACCAACGCGAATGCCCGGATCAGCGTGTGCAGGTCCTTCAACGGGTCGATCCGCCCGACGAACACCACCGTAGGCACAGCAGGTTCACCCTGCGCCGGCGGAAAGTCGTTGGGATTGATGCCGTTGTACATCGTCCGGATCCGGTCCGGGGTCCCGCCGTTGTACATCTGCCAGCGGCGGTTGTACTCCGAGTGCGGTGCCAGCACATCGACGAGCCGGTACGCGGCCTGTGCCAGCGCACGGTGGAACCGCAGCATCAGCAACCTGACCGCGTACGGCCAGGAGTCGTCCACGCCGAGATAACGCTCGCGCAGGTACACGCCGTGCTCCGACATCACAATCGGTGTGCCGTAAGCCCATTTGCTCGCGAACGCGACCAATGCGCTGATCCCGTTCATCGCAAGGTGAACGACGTCCGCCCGGATCGGCGGATACGACAGCGGCCGCACCATGTGCTCGAACAAGTCGGAGATGACCAAGGCGTCGTGCAGCGTCAACGCACCGGTTCCGGGCGGAGCCACCCGGGCGTAGGCCCACTGCAGGCGTTCCAAGGCGTCATTGGCGATCAACGCCGATCGCAGGTCGCCGACCTGAGCCCACGTGAACATCCCGTACAGCCCGGCGATGAACTCGTCGACCGAGCCTGGCTCGTCGGCCCGGACAATTCCGTTCAGGAACCGCCGGTGTGCTTCCTTCACCGGCCCGTTCGTGGTGAGCGGAGGGCGGTGCGGGACTCGCGGCCGCGGGCTCCACAACGGCATGTTCACGATCTCGGCCAGGTTGTGCGGACGCGGCCAGCTGACCGGCTCCCGACCGTCCACTGTGAGCGCGACGACCGTGAACGGCGACTCCGGCATACCTTTGACCAGCTGGTCGCACCACAGGCTGACGCCACCTGGGTGGTAGGGATACGTTCCTTCCGACACCAGCGCGATCCGTAACGGCCGGACCGGGCGGCGCTGCTGCGGCGGCTGCTGCAACTGCCGTGGGATCGAGATGCGGACGGTGTTGTCTTCCGCCAAGGTGTTCTTGTCCAACCGGACCGTCGGCTCGGAGCCGAGCGGGAACGTGGATTCGGTCTCGTAAATGGTCATGAGCGTGGCTTCGCGGACAGAGTGACGGTCGATCCCTGGCTGATGTTCACCCGGGACACCGAGTCGGTGCCGTAGTTCTCGGCCGCGTCAGGCAGGACCTGGTCCGCCGCGGTGGCTGGTTTGGTGTCCAGCCCTGTGATGTACAGCAAGCCGTCACCCCCGGGTGTGTGGCTGATCTGGTTGGTGACGCGGTTCCACACCGGATCTTCGTTGCGTTTGAGGACATCGAAGTGTGTGTTTCGGCCTTTGACGTACTGGGCGAGACTGACCCAGTCCGGGTTGCGCAGCGGAACCTGGTAGAGGTTGCTGTACTTCTGCACAAGGACCCTGACCCAGTCGAAGGTGAGGCTGCGCTCCTTGGCGTACTGGTGCATGTTGGCCTGGTGCACGGTGTGTGCGTAGGCGGAGCCGCTGATCATGTTCTTCAGCGCGAGTTCCGCTTCGCGGTCGGTGATTTCCTCGTAGGTCAGGTCTTTGCTGAAGTGACCTTCATCAGTGCCGTTCTTGCCGTACGTGAGGTTGTACAGCACGGTCTGCTCTTCGGGCGTGGCCGCCTCGAATTCGATGTCGGTCGGCCAGTCCGGGATGACCATCACGTCCGGCTGCAACGGGTGGTAGATGCCGCAGTTGAAGCACTCCGGCCGTTGCCCGGCATGGGACATGTCGCCATGGATGTACTTCACGCCGAGATCGCTCATGGCTTTCAACAAGTCCTTGTTGGACGCCCGCAGGCCGTGGTCCTTCGGCTCCTCGGTCCGGCTGTTCGGATCGGTCCGGTAGGCGCCGAGCCCGGAGTACTCCGGTGTTTTGAGGATCGACACCGGAACCGGGATGCCGCCTTCGGCCGCCGCGGTGAGGTTGTCCGCGATCTCCTTGCGGTTGCGTTCGTACGACGTGGTGTGCATGGCCGGATGGCTGTACGTGTGGTTCAGCCAGCGGAATTCGTTGACCATGCACTTCGAGTACGCGGACAGCTCGTCCGCCTTGACTTCGGGACTGCACACCGCTGGTGCGTTGGGATCGAAAAGCCCCGCGTTGTAAGGCAAGTTGAGGGTGAAGTCACGGGCGAGCGGGAACGCCGCGCGCAGCGCGTCCTGTTCCTTCTTCACCCCGACGACTTCCGGTCCGGTCAGCCGGTACGCGCCTTCGGCGCCGTCCGGATACACCCGCAGGGTCGAGTTGAACCAGTCGTCGACGTCGACGTTGATCCAGTGCCGCTTCTCGCCGATGAAGACTCCCTTGGTGGCCCAGCGAAGCAGGCCATGGCCGAGCAGGTCGAGAATCCGCTCCTCGACGTAGGTCTCGAAGCTCAGCGCGATCCGCTGCCTGCCGTCCGGGGCGTCCGACCGGACACCGATGACACCGGAGCCGATGGTGAGCAGCGGCTCGGCGGAGCATCCCGGTTGTAGCGAGGCCAACTGAATGTTGGCGTTCGCGATCGGCAGCTTCGCATCCGGCTTGAGCTGCTGGAAAACCCCGGCGCCAGGCTGAGTCATGGTGGCCTGCACGGCGTTGCCGTCAACGGTCTGTTCAGTGCCCGGGCGCAGGCAGTAATCCTCGGGGACGGTGCCAGGGCGTGCACTCAGTGCGACCTGACGGACACCGAACTTCTTTTCGTAGTCCCATAACGCGGTCCATTTGGCACTGTCGAAGACACTGGTCGGGTTGTCGGTGTCGTCCGTCGCGGGCAACTGGGCGTCCGACAGCAGGATCGACTGGTAGCGGCCAACTCCGTCGGGACGGACCAACCTGTTGAGGTCAAAGGGTTCGTGCCTGGCCAGCACGACATCATAGGGCGAGCCGATCGTGTCCAAGATAGATTTCCACGCGGCAAGACCGGGATCGTTGGCGTCGACCGCGATGATCAGCTGACGTAACGCGACTCCCTCGCCAGGACCTGGTGGCCTGGCGGGCTGTGAGCTGCGTACCGGCACCAATTCCTTGGGCGGTAACGGTGGTACGGGCGGCATGGTGAACGTCCGCGACGCCGCGACGGCAGCGTCCCGCTCGGCGGCGGTCGGGCTCATCAGCGTGACGACGACCATGACCACGGCCATGCACAACAGAAAGATCGTCGATAAGTTCCTGGCCAGCGCGCGTGCCTGCATCGCGGAGACTCCCCCAAGCCGTACTTCCCCAGTGGATCGTCCTCAAAGGATTTCCCGGTGTCCCTTGAGGAGCGCGTACTTCCCTGTGACGTACGGCCGGGCGGAGCGGTTTCATCGGACTTGAGTATTTCTACCCAAGCCGTCCGGAAGACCGGACTGAGGGTTCATAACGGGCGAATCGGACAGGCTACGTGTTACTTGACGGCTGAGCGGACGATCTCCCGCAGCCACCGGTTGGTCATATCGCCGTCCAGGCGCGGATGCCACGCCATGTAATAAGGGAACGGCTTGATCTCCTTGGGTGCAGCCACCACACGGGTCCCTGGCGGTGGCGTGCCGACGATGCGCGAAGGCAACGTGGCGATGCGGCCGGTGCCGGCGACTGCCTCCAGTGCGGCGGTGAAGTAGGGGACACGCACCCGGACCGTCCGGTGCGCCCCGACGGCACGCAACGGATCATCGACCATGGCCTGTTTACCCGACCGGACCTGCACCACGATGTGCTCGCACTGCAGGTACGCCGCAAGATCGAGGCGCGAGCGAGCCGGGTGGTCCTCGGGAACGACGCAGACGAACGGTTCGTCGAACAGTACTTCGCCCAGCAGCGGCTGATCCGGCTCGATTCCGGTGAGCACCAAGTCGAGACGCCCCGATTCGAGGTCGACGTCCACGCGGTCGTGCCACGCCATCAGGTTGAGCGTCATCTGCGGAGCGAGTTCGAGCACTTGGCTGAACAACGGCCGGCCGATCACGATGGCCGCGTAGTCCGTGCCGGACACGTTGAGCACGTCCGTGGCCATCGCCGGATCGAAGCGATCGCCGCGCAGCAGCGCGTTGATCCGGGGCAAGATCTGGCCAAGTTCCCGCTGGATCGTCCGGGCCCGGGGAGTCAGCTCGTATCCGGTCGCCGTGCGGACCAGCAACTCGTCGCCGAACGTGTCGCGCAGGCGCTGCAAAGTCCTGCTCATCGCCGGTTGGCTGAGGTTGTACAGCTCCGCCGCGCGGGAGATGTGCCGCTCCTCCAGCAGGACTTCCAACGCGCTCAGCAGATTCAGGTCCGTCGTGCGGGTATGTGCCATGGACATAGTGTACGTGCCTTCTGTGCATTTGAAACATACGCCCGATTCCGGGACGATCCACAGTGGAGGTGCGGCCGATGATGCCTTTTTCCTACGTTCGCCCGGCCAGAGTGGCTGAAGCCGTCGCGGTGGTGTCCGCGGACCCGGCGGCGAAGTTCGTCGCGGGCGGGACAGATCTGTTGAATCTCATCAAGGACGGCGCGGAACAGCTCCACCACGTCGTCGACATCAACCGGCTGCCGCTCGCCGGTATCGGGGTCCTGAGTGGACGGACGATCCGGATCGGCGCGCTGACCCGGATGCGGGAAGCCGCCGACCATCCGGTCGTGCGCACCCAGCTGCCGGTGTTGTCCCAAGCGCTGCTGGCGTCCGCGTCACCGCAGGTGCGCAACATGGCCGCGATCGGCGGCAACCTGTTGCAGCGCACCAGGTGCGGCTACTTCCGCGACACCGGGATGCCGTGCAACAAAAGGGAACCCGGTAGCGGGTGCCCGGCGCAGAACGGACAGAACCGGATCCACGCGATCTTCGGCGGCAGCCAGCACTGCATCGCCGTGCACCCGTCGGACTTCGCGGTGGCTCTGCGGGCGCTGGACGCGACGGTGCTGACGACGGGTCCGGCCGGTGACAGGCGGATCAGCCTCGACGAGTTCTACGTACTGCCGGGAACCACGCCGCACATCGAAACAACGTTGCGGCACGGCGAACTGATCACCGCCGTCGAGGTCCCCCTCACGCCGATGGCCGCCCGGTCGAGGTACGTCAAGCTGCGTGACCGGGCAAGCTTCGAGTTCGCGGTCGTCTCGATCGGCGCTGCCCTGGACCTGCGGGGCCGCCGGGTGCGGGACGCGCGGCTGGCGTTCGGAGGGGTCGGCACCCGGCCATGGCGTTCGGCGGAAGCGGAAGAAGCGTTGCGTGGCAGGGACCTGACCTCGGCCACGATCGCCGCCGCGGCCGACGCGGCGGTCCGTGGGGCAGTGCCGCGGCAGCACAACCAGTTCAAGATCGAGTTGCTGCGCCGTGCCTTGACCGGGCTGTTGACCGAATTCGGGGGATGACATGGCAGACCAGGACAACCCGACCCGGCGCAGTGTGCTCAAGGCGACCGGCGTGGCAGCCGTCGGGGTCGCGGTTCCGACGCAGGTCGCGACCGCCTCGCAGCCCGCGGAAGCGGAAGGAACCGTCCAGGTGTCGTTGAAGATCAACGGCGTCACACATACCCAGGCCGTGGAACCGAGAGTGACGTTATTGAACCTGCTGCGGGAGCAGCTCGGCCTGACCGGTGCCAAGAAAGGGTGCGACCGGGGCGAGTGCGGCGCGTGCACGGTCCTGATCGACGGGCAGCGGATGAAGTCCTGCCTGACCTTGGCGGCGATGCGGGACGGCGCCGAGGTCACCACTGTCGAAGGCCTGGCGCGGGGTGACCGGCTGCACCCGGTGCAGGACGCCTTCATCCGGCACGACGCGTTCCAGTGCGGGTTCTGCACGTCCGGTCAGATCATGTCGGCGGTCGCGTGCATCAACGAGGGACACACGAAGTCCGACGACGAGATCAAGGACTGGATGAGCGGCAACCTGTGCCGCTGCGGCTGCTATCCCAACATCGTGGCCGCGGTCCGTGACGCAGCGAAGGACCGCCGCTGATGAGCAACCTTGTCGGACAACCCATCGCCAGGGTCGAGTCGCGCGACAAGGTGACTGGCGCGACTCGCTACACCGCCGACATCCACGTACCCGGTCTGGTACACGGCTTCCTCGTGATGAGCACTGTCGCCAATGGACGGTTGACCGGCATCGACACCGCTGCGGCACGGACGGCCCCCGGCGTGATCGAAGTCCTCACCCACGAGACCATGCCGCGACTGAGACTGCCGGACGCGCACGGCAGGTACCTCAAGACATTCATCCCCATGCAGGACGACCTGATCCGCCACAATGGACAGCCGATCGCCTTGGTCGTCGCGGAAACGCTGGAGCAAGCGGAGTACGCGGCCACATTGGTGAAGGCGACGTACTCGTCGCGCACGCCTCAGGTCTCCCTGGCCGAGGCGATGAGCGAGGCCTTCATCCCGCCACCGCTGGGCGACGGTCCGAACGAGATCGTCCGTGGTGATCCGCAAGCCGGGCTGCGCGAGGCGGAGGTCGTGCTGGAGAGCGAGTTCACCACGCCGATGCACCACCACAACCCGATCGAGCCGTCCGCGACCACCGCCGTGTGGGAAGGCGACCAGCTGACGGTTTACGAGACCACGCAAGGCATCACCAACTCGCACACGGCGCTCTACCAGATGCTGGGCGTGCGAGCCGAGCAAGTCCGTGTCGTGTCGAAGTACCTGGGCGGAGGGTTCGGCAGCAAAGCGCCAGTCTGGCCGCACACCATCCTGACCGCGGCGGCGGCGCGCGTGGTGCGCCGTCCGGTGAAGCTCGTGTTGTCACGTGCGCAGACCTACACGTCCAACGGGCATCGAGCCGAAGGACACCAACTGGTTGTGATGGGCGCCAAACGCGACGGTCGGCTGACCGTGCTGCGGCACGTCACGACCCAGCAGATAACCCGGTCGGACGTCGTGATGTTCAGCAGCGCGGAACCCACGCGGATGGCGTACGCGGTACCCAACATGCACATGGTGCAGCGCGGTGTACGGCTGGATCTGCCGACGCAGAGCTTCATGCGGTCGCCCGAGGTGATGACCACGCACGGCCTTGAGTGCGCCTTCGACGAACTGGCCTACCGGCTGAATCTCGACCCGATCCAGGTGCGGCTGGCCAATTACGCCGACTCCGATCCCGAGACCGGGCGGCCACTGCCCGGCAAGCACCTCAGGGAGTGCTATCGACGGGCCGCGAGTACGTTCGGCTGGGCGCGGCGCGACCCGAAGCCGGGCTCCATTCGTGACCGCGACGGGTTCATCGGGTGGGGGATGGCGACCGCTGGGCACACCGCGGGAGGCAGGCCCGGTGGTGGCGCGCGGATCACCATCGGTGTGGACGGCCGTGCCTTGGTCCAGTCCGGTACGCAGGACATCGGGACGGGTACGTACACCGTGATGACCCAGGTCGCGGCGGACGGCCTTGGCATGCGCCTGGACACGGTGCGGTTCGAGCTTGGTGACACGAACTTCCCGGTCGCGTACACATCCGGTGCTTCGAACACGGTTCCGGCCGTCACCAGCGGTGTGAACCGCGCATGTGTTGCCGCTGTGCGGGCTGTGGCCACGATCGCGGTGGCAGACCGGCAGTCCCCGCTGTTCGGGACGGCGGTGGAACGGATCAAGGTTGACGACGGATTTCTTTTCGTGACCGGCGATCCACGGCGACGGGACAGTTATCGGGCCGTGCTTTCCCGGCACGGCCAGCCGGTTCAGGTGGCTGTCGCACCGGTCGACACCCCGCTGGGCTTCTCGACCGGTGCGGTGTTCGTCGAAGTGCACGTCGATCCACGGATCGGCCGCGTCCGGGTGCGCCGGATCGTCACCTGCTACGACGTGGGCCGGGTGCTGAACCTCAGGACCGTACGCAGTCAGGCGATCGGTGGCGCGGTCTGGGCGATCGGCTTCACCCTCAGCGAGCACACCTTCGTGGATCCCCATTACGGCAGGGTGGTCAACCCGAACTTCTCGGGCTACCTGATGGCGGTGAACGCCGATGTCCCGGACGTCCAGGTGGAGTTCATCGACCGGCCCGACCCCGACCACTCGTTGTCCTTGGGTGCGCGGGGGTTCGGGGAAAGCCCGATGACCGGCGTGACCGCGGCGATCGCCAACGCGGTGTACCACGCGACCGGCAGGAGGATCCGTGACCTGCCGATCACCCAGGACAAGCTGCTATGAGACCTCGCCGATGATGTGCAGTTGCTCGAGGCCGGTGATGATGAGGTCGACCCCGAGCGCGGCCAGCAGGACGCCGAGGACGCGGACGAGCACCCAGGCGTAGGTCATCTTCACGTACCGCAGCAAGATGCCCAGCACGGGGATAGCGGCGAAATCCAGTGCGATGACCGAGATGTAGGCCCCCGCGAGCACGAAGCTCGCCGACCATGTGCTCGCGTCGGCCATCAGGAAGAGGTACGCCACCGCCACCGGGTTCGCGTAGAACGCGGTGGCGAGCTCATGCGTGCCGCCTGTTTGGTCGTGCTCGGGCTCCTGCTTGCGCCCGAGCACGAGGTCCAGTGCGTGGACGAACAGGATGACCCCGCTGGCCAGCATCAGCGCCCCCGCGCTGATGTGGAACAGCTGGATGAGCAGGCGCCCGGCCACGATCACGAAGAGGCCGGTGGCGACCGCCGTCGCGGTGGTGGTGAAGGCCACGCGCCAGCGCCTGCGGGCCTCCGCGCCCTGAGTGTCCACAAGGAACGCGAGCAGGATCTTCGGCGGCCCGACGACGGCGACCAGGATGCTGAACGCCTCCACAAAGGTCATACAGGCCATCATCGAGCCGGGTCGTGACCTCCGCCATTCGGAGCGGTCGGCGGCACCCGGCGCAGGACGAGAAGAACGAAAGCTGCGACAACGACGGATCCGCCAGCCCCGATCCAGGCCACCCACTGCACGCCGTTGACGAACGTGCTGCTGGCGGCGAAGCGCAGCGCGTCACCGAGTGCGGTGGGCAGGCTCGCGGCCGCCTCGAAGGCTGAGCCGAGCGTTTCCTTTGCCTGCACGAGAACCTCTGCGGGAAGACCGTCCGGTGCGGACAGTTCAAGGTCGTTGCGGTAGACCACGGCGCCGAGGCTGCCCAGCAACGCGATGCCGGTCGCGCCGCCGAACTCGTTGGCTGTCTCGGAGATCGCCGCTGCCGCACCCGCGCTCTCCTTCGGCGCGGTCGCGAGCACGAGATCCGTCGAAATCGTCGCCACCGCACCGATTCCACCGGCCAGCACGATTTGCGACGCCACCACCCACGCCACTCCTGACTCCACACTGACCTGAGCGAACAACGCGAAGCCGGCCCCGCTGAGCACCAGTCCTGACGCGACGATCACCGAAGGCTTGAGTTTCGCGGCGATCGCGGTTGCCGTGCTCACGCCGACCAGCATCCCCGCCATCCCGGGCAGACACCACAGCGCGGCCTCGAGCGGGCCGTATCCCAGCACCAGTTGCAGGTACTGCGAGACGAACATGCCCAGTCCGGCGAGGACGAGGAACGTGATCGCGCACGCGCCGACCGCGCCGCTGAACTGAGCCCTGCGGAACAGCCGCACATCGACCATCGGGTGCTCGGCGGTCGACATGCGGCGCAGGAACGTCGCACCGAACGCAAGCCCCAGCGCGATGGAACCGACGTATTCCCAAGCGAATCCGTCCGCCGCGAGCTTCTTGATCCCGTAGATCACCGGCAGGATCGTCGCCAGCGACAGCACGGCACCGAGCAGATCGAACCGTCCGGCCTTGGGGTTGCGGAACTCCGGCAGCAGAGCCGGGCCGAGCACGAGCAGAAGCACCATCACCGGGACGTTGAGCAGGAACACCGAGCCCCACCAGAAGTGCTCGAGCATGAACCCGCCGACGATCGGCCCGACGATCGCACCGCCCGCGAACCCGAGCGTCCACACACTCACCGCGACCTGACGTTGCCGCGGATCATGAAACATGTTGCGGATCAACGAAAGCGTGGACGGAGCCAGCGTCGCGCCCGCGATTCCGAGCACTGCCCGCGCGGCGATGAGCATCTCGGTGGACTGTGCGTAGGCCGCGGCGACGGACGCCAGGCCGAACAGCGCCGCACCGGCGAGCAACACCTTGCGCCGCCCGATCCGGTCGCCGAGGGTTCCCATCGATATCAGGAATCCGGCCAGCACGAACCCGTACAGGTCAAGGATCCACAGCAGCTGCGAACTGCTCGGCGCCAGATCCGCGCTGAGGAACGGCAGCGCGTAGAACAGCACCGACAGATCCATCGAAACCAGCAGGCACGGCAAAACGAGGACGACCAGCCCTAGCCACTCGCGCCGGGTCGCCATCCGGTGCGGTGTCACCAACTGCATGAGATCCCCCTCGGGTGTTTACATGGCAAACAAGCGTCGTTTACAACGTATACACAGCGCAGCGCGGACGCAACGCATTAGGTGAGAGGGAGAAGTTATTGTCGAAGCCTGTGCTTACTGTGTAATCATCGGGGATGGTCAGGGCTAGCGCTTCGGGCTGAGCCGGTCGGCGATGGACGCCAGCAGCTCGTACGACAGGCGGCGGTCCGCGTGGTCGTACACCGGTGTGGTCACCATGATCTCGTTGGCGCCACTGTCATCCAGGATCTTTTGCAGCTGCTTGGCCACCGTGTCCGGGCTGCCGACGAGGACACCGCCCGCGCGGGCGGCGATTTCCGCGCGGTCATCCTCGGTGTACGGATACGCCGCCGCGTCCTGCGGGCTCGGCAGCTGGATGCGTTTGCCGCGGATCCGGCTGAGCACCTTCACTCTGGTGGAGCCAGCGAGCCATTCGGCGCGTTCGTCGTCCTCTGCGACGATGACCGACAGGCTGACCAGCATCTTCGGCGTCGCGGCACTTTCCCGGTAGACGCGGGTGGCCTCGGCGGTCATGTCCAGGTTGAGGTGACCGGCGTAGGCGTACGCCAGGCCGAGTTCGGCGGCCAGTTGAGCGCTGTTGGGCGAGGATCCGAGCAACCAGATCGGCGGTACGTTGCCTCCGACAACGGGAACCGCTTTGATCCGTGCGTCCTGCGCGGGGTTGAACCACGCCAGCAGCTCTTCCAGCTGTTGGCGGAAGGTCTTCGCGTTGCGCTCCCGCTCGGGACGAACCGCTTCCACGGCCGAACTGGGACCGCCGGGCGCGCGGCCGATGCCGAGGTCGATCCGGCCAGGATGGAGTGCGGCCAACGTGCCGAACTGTTCGGCCACGACGATCGGAGCGTGATTGGGCAGCAGCACACCGCCCGCGCCGACGCGTAGCTGGTGTGTACGGTTCGCGAGGTGGCCGACCAGCACGGCCGGGGCGGAGCTGGCGACGCCGCGCATGCTGTGGTGCTCGGGCACCCAGTACCGGTGATAGCCCAACGTATCCGCGAGGATCGCGAGATCGACCGTGTTCTCGAGCGCTTGCTTTGGCGTGGACCCCTGCACGATCGGCGAGGTGTCCAATACCGACAGACGAATCTCAGCCTGCCGAAGCGGGCTCATGTTCGTCCTCTTCGATCACTCCGCGGCTGCGCAGGAGTTCCGTCACCGAGGTCATCCATTGGGCGCGGCTGCGCCAATCGGGGAAGTCCGGTTCAAGGCGTGGGTACGGCGGCTCAGCCGGTACCTCGTCGTCACCGGCCCACTGCGCCTTCCGTTGGTCGGCGCGCCGCAGCAAGCCCGCGGCGATGGCGTCCGCCGCCACTTGCGGATCGCGGATGTCCCCGGTCGGTGCCGGGCAGTCTCTGGCCAGCTCGCTCAGGCCGTCGGTGATCTCGGTGGTGACCCGGTCGTAATCGATCACTCCGCTATCGACACTGTCGACACCGTCGAGCGCGACATAGGGAAACTCAGCAGTCAATGTCCGCCACAGTGGCAGCATCCGCTTGCTGTAGCGGGCGCGCAACGACTTCTCGTAGCGCGCCCGCAGCGACACCACGATGGTCGCCAGCGGGACCAGGGCCAAGCCCAGTGCCAGCACGAACTGCCCGCCGAGCTGACCGATGGAGTACAACGAGGTCAGCCAGTCCGGATCGAACTTCGTGTCGAACTGACGGCCGAACTGGCGGACGAGGACCACACCGTCGACGCCGATCGCCATCGCGGCGGACCCGACGATGACGATCCAGAACGCGGCCCGCGCCCAGGCCTGGCTCAGTTTGCGCCGCAACACCAAGGCGCGGCGGACACCCACGAACCACACTGTCAGGGCGTAGCCGGACACCGACAGGTACCACGCGGTGCGTTCCCAGTCGTGGTAGCGCTCCGGGCTCGCGGCGGGCCGGCGGATCCCGTCGACGGAGATCTCCTTGACCACCACCATGATCACCAGCGCGGCGACCAGGAAACCGAGCTCGATCAGCGCCTTGCGCCTGCGCTGCGCCTCCGGCTTGTCCGTGTTGGCCAGCAGGAAGAACGTGGCCCAGCAGTAGGCCATCGCCATCCAGCAGCCGTTGAGGATGTACCCCCACACCTCGGGCCCGAAGAAGTCCTTGATCGGCTCGAGGATCGGTGTCTTGATCCCGAACGTCGCCGCGATGGCGAGGAACACGAGTCCCAGGGTCAGCACTCGCAGGGCTGGATCATTCGGTCTGCGGGACAGTTGCACGATCTCCCAGATCGCGACGGCGCAGATGACCACGCCCTTGGTCCACCGGATGACCAGCTCAACGTCCATACGTGAACCCAAACGCCCCTGCGATGCTGTGATCGGCCGACCCTGCTGCGTGCGGCAGACGGTTCGGCTTCGGTCGTTGCTGTGCCAACCGCGCCAACTCGCGTGCCCCGACTTCAGCCTCCCACTCGCGCCAGTCGGCATACGCACCGGCCGCTGGATCTTCGGCGGCACCGACACCACAGGTGAAAGTGTCACCCAGCGCGAGGTGATCCCGCACGATGTGCATCACCTCGTGGAAGATCACCAGCGACTGCTGTGGCGCGGGGGAGTCCCGTTCGACGAAGATCCGGTCGACGTCGCGGCTGGGCGCCAGGTGCCCGACACCGGACGTGCCACCGAGATCGGTCGCCTTGACCTTGATACGCCTGCCGCGGAGTTTGGCGAGCCGGTCGCACAGGTCATGCGGGCCAAATGGCGTGTTCAACCCGAGGTCGTCGACCAGCTTCCGACACAGCCCATGGAGCTGCGAAATGCTCATTGGCGTCGATGTCATCCCCGTCGTCCCGCCGTCGTGCCCCGGCTCCTCCTCGGCCCGCCGGTCATCATGCCACGTTCGTAGGGTGCCGATGACTGCACGTTCGCGCAAAATCGCGCGCCGCAACTGTTCGCGCTGGGTAGCCGTCGGGACGGACATCCGGCAGATCAAATACGACAGGAACCCGCACTCGCGCAGTGCTCGGATGAGCAGTTCATCCCGGATCCGATCGACCACTGCCTTGTCATCGCCGAAGAACGCCGGATCCACGCCGAAGAACTCGGCGAGTGCTGCCAGTTGGCCGGGTTCCGCTGTGGCGCCGGCACGCAACTGCTCGACAACCGTTCCGCCTGCTTCCGCGTTCGTGTAGGGCCGCCAGGCGCCCGTGGCTGGGTCGCGTGCGACGACCACGTCGAACAGCCAGTTCAGCCGCTCGGCCACGGACCCGGGCGCTGGCCCGGGTGCGCTCACGCAGGTGCCCCGTCGTCCTCGTCATCGTCGTCGACCAAGGCCTTGGCCAGTGCCCGCATCATGGACGCCTGCTCACGCGCTGTCCTGGCGTTTCCGGCCGCGTCCCTGCGGGCAGTCCGCGTCACACCGGAGGCACGCAGCGCCTCCTGCAGCTCCTTCGCCGCGTTGCGCAGCTCGTCCTGCGCCTGCCGGCTCTCGGCGAGTTGCTCGTGCAGCCGCTGTTCTCGTTCGACCAGGCCACGTTCCACCTCGGCGGTCACCGCCGGGTCGGTGAAGTACCCGACCGGGACGTCGAAGAACCACGCCACCGCCTTCAGGGTGCGCAGCGTGGGGTTCTGTTTGACGCCCCGGCGCAGCTCGCTGAGGTGCGACTCGGACAGGTCCCAGCCCTCGGCCCGGCAGGCCGTGACCACCTCTCGGTTGGTGAACGTCCGGTCGGGCGAGCCGGCCGGCCGCAGCACCTCGAACAGACGGTTGAGCTGCGCGCCCAAGCTGCCAGGTGGTTGCGCCGCGGCGTGCGGCTGCTCGTCGTGTGCCATCGCATGTCTCCCGCAGTATCAGTAGCACTGCCCGAGAACGAGGACAACACGTGCCTGCTCAGCGTCCTCGGTGTGCATCACTACTGCATGTTGTCACGCTCCAGCGTAGCGCAACCCCTAAAACGTGTTGTACAGTTTCGCTGAAGCGGCCTGGGGGTGCGCTTCAGTGGGGGTTCGGTTCGCTGCGTGTGATCCGGGCTAGAGGGAAGATTGGCCGGTACTGCCCCAGGTCAGGGGCAGTACCGGCACCGCGCGTCAGGCGCGTTGGCTGTCGTAGTGCTCGCGAGCGGCGAGAACTTCCGGGACGTGCAGCTCCGCCCAGTCGACCAGGGCCCGTAGGGGGTCGTAAAGGGTGCGGCCCAGTGGCGTGAGGCGATACTCGACGCGCGGCGGGACTTCGGCGTATGCCTGGCGTTCGACGAGGCCGTCCCGTTCGAGGTCGCGCAGCGTCTCGGTGAGGACCTTGCCGCTGATGCCGTCAAGTGCCGTGCGGATGTCGGTGAAGCGCAGCTGCTTGCCTGCGAGCACGGTCACGATCATCGCGGTCCACTTGTTCGCGATCCGCGCCAACGATTTCCGGGATGGGCAGGTGCGGGCCAGCACACTCCAGTCGACCGGTTGTGACATGGCGCACACACTTCCAATGGTTACGTTGAGGTAATTGGTTACTGATCCACACCATAGGCGGCGTCCAGTCATTGGATCAACACTCGCCGGACCAACATGGAGGAGCGCGCCATGAGCGTGGCAGCCGTCGCCCAGAAGTACTTCGACGCCCTGGAGGCCAAGCAGTTCGACGTCGTGGCGGGCATGTTCGCCGACGACATCGTCTGGCACCAGCCGGGCGCCAACCGGTTCTCCGGCACCCACCGCGGCGCCGGTGCCGTGAACGCCATGATCGGCGGGATGATGGAGATCAGCCGCGGCACGTTCGCCTTGTCGTTGCGGTCGGCGCCGATGGTGAACGGCGACCTGGTCGCCGCAGAGGTCCGTTTCGGTGGCGAGCGGGAAGGCGCGTCGATGGCGCAGGACGGCGTCGACGTGATGCGTGTGTCTGATGGCCAGATCGTCGAGGTGTGGCTGTACTCCGGGGACCAGAAGGCAGAGGACGCTTTCTGGGGTCCTGCGGCGTAGAGCTCAGCGGGTAGTGGCCTGGCGGATGAACTCGCCGACCGACGAGCGGGGATCGCCGGAGCGCACCAGCGCCTCCCCGACCAGCACGACGTCGGCGCCCCACTGGTGGTAGTCGGCGACGTCCGCCGGGCCGCTGACACCGGACTCCGCGACCCGGACCCTGCCTTCGGGGATCTGCGGGACCAGCCGCTTGAGCACGGTGCGATCCACGTTCAGCGTGGTCAGGTCACGGGCGTTGACGCCGATCAACTCGGCGCCAGCGTCCACGGCGCGGGAAAGTTCGTCCTCGGTGTGCGCCTCGACCAACGCGGTCAGCCCGATTTCGGTTGCCAGGCCCAGCAAATCCCGCAGTTGCCCGCCTGGCAGCGAGACCACCATGAGCAGCGCGAGATCCGCGCCCCAGACGCGTGCCTCCCACAACTGGTACGGCGTGACGATGAAGTCCTTGCGCAGCACGGGAATGTCCACGGCTTTGCGCACGGCAGCCAGGTCGGCCAGCGAGCCGCCGAAACGACGTTGCTCAGTCAGCACGCTGATCGCCGACGCGCCACCCAGTGCGTACTCGCTTGCCAGCCCGGCGGGATCGGTGATGTCGGCCAGCGCGCCTTTGCTCGGGCTTTTCCGTTTCACCTCGGCGATGATCGAGACGCCGGGTTCGCGGAACTTCGGCAACGGGTCCATTGTGGGCGGTATGTCCGCCGCGCGCGCCTGCAGTTCGCGGAGCGGGACTTCGCTTTGCCGCTGAGCCAAGTCTTCCAGCACGCCGTCAAGAATCCCGTCGAGAACGCTCACATCGATGCCTTCCTCGTGTCGCATGTTCATGCTAGGCCGTTATCCTCGTTGGCGTGTACGTGAAGGTGTGCGGTCTGCGGACCGAAGCGGACGTCGCCACGGCAGTCGAGGCGGGCGCGGACGCGGTCGGCTTCGTGTTCGCCGCGAGCCCACGGCAGATCGACATCCCCACTGCTCAGAAGCTCATCGCCGACGTCCCGCCGCACGTGCTCACGGTCGGCGTCTTCCTCGAACAACCGGCCGGCGAGGTCCGGCAGATCGCCACGGAAGCCGGAGTCGGCATGATCCAGCTGCACGGCGACTATCCACGTGAGACATTCGCCGAACTGGCTGGTTCTCGCCTCATGCGGGCGACGACATTGACGCCGGAAACCGACGTGACCGTTGGGGCGTACGGGGAAGAAATGCTGTTGCTGGACTCGCCGAAGGCAGGCTCCGGCGAACAGTGGGATCTCACCCGGCTCACCACGTCCCGCCCGGACGGCCCATGGCTGCTCGCCGGTGGTTTGACCCCGGGGAACGTCCGAGCCGCCATCGAAGCGGCGCGGCCGTGGGGCGTCGACGTGTCCAGCGGGGTGGAGTCCAGCCGAGGCGTGAAGGACCACGGCCTGATCCGCACGTTCGTCGCGGAGGCCAAGCGGGACCAGCGCTAAAGCGGAACCTCCAGCAAAGCCATCGCGGCGGACCGGAGCTGGGAATTCGGCGAATGAAAACCAGCGAGCCGCAAAACCCCGTCGGCCCCGTGATGAGCGTGAGCGTCGATATCCAGATCGGGCTCATCCCGCCGGACAACCGCGATGCTTTCCACCAAGCCGAAAGCGAGATCGGTCCGGGTAGCCGTCGGGGCCTCATCGGGAATCTGATCGATCAGCCCTCGATAAGCATCCTTCAACTCGGCCCGTTCCTGCCGGAAAGTAGCCAACCCGGGCGAAGCCACTTCTGGCAGCAAGTACAAGGCCCCCAGGTTGTACCTGGCAGCCCCGAGCAACTGGATATCCGAGTACGCCAAAGCCCAAAGCTTCGTGGCCGCGTCACCCTCAGCCCCCGGCAGCGTACGAGCAACCTGCAGCGAAGGCCGTACCGTCTCGGCCAGCAACGCGCACAGGATGTCTTCCTTCGCAGGGAAGTGGTAGTACAGCGTCGCCTGTCGTAGTCCCGCCCGTTCTGCGATCGACCGTGTCGTTGTCGCCGCGTAGCCCGTGGCCGTGAACAACTCCGCTGCTGCTTCCATGACGGCGCGTTTCGCGTCTTGGCTGCTTGCCATCGCTCCGCTGGCGCGTGGCCGTCCCACCCTGCTGGTCACCCCTAGATCCTGCCAGCTGCCATCACGTTACGGATTTCGGTAACACGACCGGCTTGCCGTTTACGCCCCGGCAACACGGGTGAGACCGCACTGTCGTCCCGTGGACCTAATTTCGGTCGACCGATCGAAATTGCTGACCTGCATGGACGGGAGCGGTGATGACCACTACGGCAAGTGAGCTCGCTGAGTTCGGCTACCGCCAGGAGTTACGGCGGACCCTCGGCGGCTTCTCGGCGTTCGCCGCGGGCTTCTCCTTCGTGTCCATCCTCACCACTGTCTTCCAGCTCTTCGGGTTCGGCTATTCGTTCGGTGGCACGCTCTTCTTCTGGACTTGGCCGGTGGTTCTGCTCGGCCAGCTGATGGTCGCGCTCACCTTCGCCGAACTGGCCTCCCGCTACCCGCTCGCCGGGTCGGTGTACCAATGGGCGAAACAACTCGCCAGCGGCTTCCGCGGCTGGTTGGCCGGTTGGACGATGCTGCTCGGGTGCGTTGTCGCGCTCGCGTCGGCAGCCATCGCGTTGCAGGTCGTGCTGCCATCGGTGTGGAGCGGGTTTCAGATCGTCGGTGGTGATCCGTCGATCACCTCGGCCACTGGCGCCACCAACGCGGCCTTGCTCGGCGCGCTCCTTCTTGTCTGCAC
Source organism: Kibdelosporangium aridum (assembly GCF_900176515.1). Taxonomy (GTDB): domain Bacteria; phylum Actinomycetota; class Actinomycetes; order Mycobacteriales; family Pseudonocardiaceae; genus Kibdelosporangium; species Kibdelosporangium aridum. The sequence continues at coordinate 46,582 of NZ_FWXV01000012.1, read as the reverse complement.
GACTGTCGTCAACGCCATTGGTGTGCGCGTCATGGCTCGTATCAACGACATCGGGGTCGCGGCCGAACTGGTCGGTGTCGTGGTGTTGATCGGTGGGCTTGTCACGTTCGCGGTCAGAGGCCCGCAGGTTGTCCTGCAGGAGTCGTCCGGCGGTGGAGGAGCGTGGTTGGCTTCCGCGCTCGCTGCGGCGTACGTGCTCTACGGCTTCGACACTGCGGCTTCCGTGTCCGAGGAAACCAAGAACGCGCGCCGGGCGGCGCCGCGGGCAGTACTGCGGGCACTGGTGATCTCCGGTGTCGGCGCGCTGGCCGTGGTCCTGGTCGCGTTGATGGCCGCCCCAAGCCTGACCGACGGAAACTTGGCTGGCCGAGGTCTGCCGTATGTGATCACGTCGGTGTTCGGCGAGACCTTCGGCCGGATCTTCCTTGCTGACGTGGCCGTCGCTGTGGTCGTGTGCACGCTGACCATCCAGACCGGCACGATCCGGCTGTTCTACGCGATGGCTCGCGACAACGCGCTGCCGTTCTCCGCCAGGCTGTCCCGGGTCAATGAACGGACCGGCACTCCAATCGCGCCCGCAGTGGTCTCCGGTGCACTCGCGATCGCGCTGTTGTTGTTGAACCTCGGCAACTCGACGCTCTTCGCCACGATCGCCGCGACCTCTGTCGTCCTGGTGTACCTGGCCTATCTGCTGGTGACCACGCCGCTGCTGGGCAAACGTCTGCGCAAGCAGTTCCCCGCGCCGCAGCCTGGCTGGTTCTCGCTCGGCCGTTGGGCGCTGCCGGTCACGATCGCGGCCGTCGCGTACGGCGCGCTGATGATCGTGAACATCGCCTGGCCGCGTGGTGAGATCTACGACCTTGCAGGTACGGGATCCATCTGGATGCTGCTGTTCCCCATCGAGTTCGTCGTGGTCGCGGTGCTGGTCGGCTGGTTGTACTGGCGTAGCCGCGAAAGCGCTATTTCGGTCGATCGATCGAAATTTCTGACCTGCATAGACTCCAGCGTTCGGGAGCACTAGGGTCGCTTGGAGGTAGCCGTGAGTCCGGAAGGAGCCCTGCCTTGACCACCGCCACCACGTACGGCGCACGCGATCACGCGCGCGCCCAGGATGGCACCGTTGTCGAGACCATGCCGACGATCCCGGCGACGAACTGGCCGGACCCGCCTGAGGGCGTAGCGCCCGAAAAGCTTGTCTGGGCGGAAACTGTCGCAGGCGGCGGATACACCCACAAGGTCCTGGCGCGCGGCACGGAGCTGCGGCTGACCGACCTGCGCGGCGACGCCTGCGCTCACCTGCTGTTCTACAACGCCGACGCGCCTTGGGAGCGGTTGAATGTCGCGGACACCGTCAAGGTCCAGTGGAACGCTTACCTGGGCCGGTCAATGGCTTTGCTGTCCGACCAGGCCAGGGTGCTCGCCACGGTCGTGAGCGACGAGTCCGAGCGGCACGACGCGCTATGCGGCACGTCGACCATCGCGGGCAACACCGAGCGCTATGGCGACGGCAGCCCGCAAGGCGAGTCGCCTGCTGGCTTTGGATTGTTCACGTTGGCCGCCGCCAAGCACGGCCTTACCCCACGGGACATTCCGCCGAGCTTGTCGCTGTTCCAAGGTGTACGGGTGGAACACGACGGGACACTGGAGTTCGAAGGATCGGCCGGAGCGGGCTGCTCGGTGCTGATCCGGACCGAGATGCCGGTGATCGTGCTGATCGCCAACGTGCCGCATCCGTTGGACCCACGGCCTGACTACACCGTGACTCCGTTGCAGGTACTCGCTTGGCGAGCCGAACCGTCCACGCCGGAGAGTCCGGAGTGGAACGCCACGCCGGAAACGCGCCGCGCCTTCGAGAACACCGCCGACTACCTGAGCGCCAGGGGGATCGCGTGACGAACGCCGTGCTGGACATGGAGGTCGCCGCGCGGGCGCCGTTCTCCACCATCGTCCGAAAAGGACAGGTGCTGAGCATCATCGACCTCGGTGGCAACCAGGCCGTGGACTTCCTGGCCTACGACGCCGCGGACACGAGCAAGCGGTACAGCGCGGCAGCCACGATCGCTGCTCAGCGCAACATCTTCCTCACCACCGGAAGCGTGCTGCGCACGCAAGAAGGCGCGCCGCTGATGACGGTCGTCGCCGACACATGCGGCCGCCACGACACGCTTGGTGGCGCGTGCAGCAAGGAATCCAACACCCTGCGGTACGGCCAGCACACCCGTTTCCAGCACGCGTGTGTGGAGAACTTCCTCATCGAGGGCGCTCGTTGGGGGCTGGGCAAGCGCGACCTGGTCAGCAACGTCAACTGGTACATGAACGTGCCGGTCGAGAAGGACGGCACCCTCGGCATCGTCGACGGCATCTCCGCGCCAGGGCTGGAAGTCCAGTTGCGCGCGGAGACGGACACGCTGGTGCTGGTGTCGAACTGCCCGCAGATCAACAACCCGTGCAACGGGTTCGACCCGACCCCGGTGCGGATGATCGTCACCGAAGGCGGCACCGGGTGAAGCTGCTGATCGCCAATCGCGGCGAGATCGCCACCCGGATCATCCGAAGCGCCCACGAACTCGGCATTCCTTGCGTCGCCGTGTACTCCGACGCCGACCGCATGTCGCCCCACGTGCGGTCGGCTGACGAAGCCGTCCGCATCGGACCCGAAGCCGCCCGCGACAGCTATCTCAGGGCAGATGCCGTCATCCAGGCCGCGCTGGACACCGGCGCGGACGCGATCCACCCGGGGTACGGCTTCCTCTCCGAGGACACGAGCTTCGCCCAGAAAACCGAAGCGGCGGGTATCGCGTTCGTCGGGCCCACGCCGGAACACCTGGAAGTGTTCGGCAGCAAGCACACCGCGCGCGAGAAGGCGATCGCGGCCAGTGTTCCCTTGTTGCCTGGCACGGGGTTGCTCGCGACCGTGGACGAGGCGACGGCGGCGGCCGAGGAGATCGGCTACCCGGTGATGCTCAAGGCCACCGGCGGCGGTGGCGGGATCGGCATGCGCGCCTGCCACACTCCGGACGAACTGCGGGCCGCGTGGGATTCCGTGCAGAGCATCGCTGCGAAGAGCTTCGCGACGTCCGGCGTGTTCCTCGAACGGCTCGTGCAGCGGGCACGGCACGTCGAAGTGCAGATATTCGGTGACGGCGAAGGCCGCGTGCTCGCGCTGGGCACCCGCGACTGCACGTTGCAACGGCGCAACCAGAAGGTCGTCGAGGAGTGCCCCGCGCCCGGCCTCCCGGAGGCCGTGGTCAAGCGCTTGCTCGAATCGGCGGTCGCGCTCGGCGAGTCGGTGCGGTACCGGTCGGCAGGCACGGTCGAGTTCGTCTACGACCCTGTTCGCCAGGAGGAAGCGTTCCTGGAAGTGAACACCCGCCTGCAGGTCGAGCACCCGGTGACCGAGGCGGTGTACGGGATCGACCTCGTGGCGTGGATGCTCCGCTTGGCCAACGGCGACAAGGGAATGTTCGACGTCATCCCGGAACCGCGCGGTCACGCTGTCGAAGCGCGTGTCTACGCCGAAGATCCCAACGCGGGACATCGCCCCAGCGCGGGATTGCTGACGGGTGTGCGTTTTCCGGCCGATGCACGCGTGGATACGTGGGTGGAAGCGGGCTTGACCGTCACCACCCACTATGACCCGTTGCTGGCCAAGGTCATTGTCACAGGCGCGGACCGCGCAGACGCACTTGACCGGCTCGGCGATGCTCTCGCCGAAACCCGCATCGACGGCATTCGCACCAACCTTGGCCAGTTGCGCGCTGCCGTCCAGCATCCGGACGTTCGCGAGGCTCAGCACGACACGGCGACTTTGGACGGCGTGCCCGACGCGGACCCGCGTATCGAGGTCCTGCGCGGCGGCACGTCCACGACCGTGCAGGAATGGCCGGGCCGTATCGGCTATTGGCACGTCGGCGTTCCGCCGAGCGGGCCGATGGACGACTTGTCGTTCCGGCTCGGCAACATCGCGGTCGGTAACGACGAAGGCGTGGCCGGGCTTGAGTGCACTGTGGATGGTGCAGTGCTGCGCTTCAGCCATGAGACCGTGGTGTGTGTGACGGGTGCGCCCGCCGCGATCACAGTGGACGGAACCGATGTTCCTCAGTGGACGCCTGTGACCATTCTCGCCGGCGGGGAACTCGACATCGGCCCGAGCAGCCTGGGCCTGCGGACCTATGTCCTGGTGCGCGGCGGTCTGGACGTGGCCGCGTTCCTTGGCAGCAAAGCGACATTCACCCTGGGGAAGTTCGGCGGCCATGGTGGTCGCGCGCTGGCCACAGGGGACGTGCTCACGCCCGGTGCCGAACCGGAAACCCCGGTAGCGGGCGAAGTCCCGGCGGACCAACGACCGGTGTTCGGCCAGCACTGGGAGATAGGCGCGCTCGAAGGGCCGCACGCCGCGCCCGAATTCTTCACCTCCGAGGACATCGACCAGTTCTACGCGGCAACCTGGAACGTGCACTTCAACTCCGCGCGAACCGGTGTCCGGCTCGTCGGCCCCCGGCCTGCTTGGGCACGTGAGGACGGCGGCGAGGCAGGACTGCACCCGTCGAACATCCACGACACCCCGTACTCCGTCGGTGCCGTTGACTACACCGGCGACCTGCCGATCCTGCTCGGGCCGGACGGCCCCAGCCTCGGTGGGTTCGTCTGTCCGGCCACAGTGGTCACTGGCCAGCGGTGGAAGCTCGGGCAGTTGCGGCCCCGCGACACAGTCCGATTTGTACCCGTCGATACCGAACAAGCCACTGCGTTGCGCAGCAAGCCGGTGAGGGCACTCACTGCCGCAAGGCTTTCGGATGGTGGCGTACTGGACCGGCTTGACTCTACTGCGGACCGACCGGCTGTGACGTACCGGCGCAGCGGTGACGACAACGTGCTCGTCGAGTACGGGCCGATGAAGCTGGACCTGGCGCTGCGGATGCGGGTGCACGCGTTGGCCGAGCGGCTCGCGAAGGTCGACGTACCCGGCATTGTGGACATCACGCCGGGTATCCGGTCGCTGCAGGTGCACACCGACCCTGACCAGTTGTCGGTCAGCAAGGCGCTGGGCCTGGTCCGTGAACTGGAGCAGGAGCTGCCCGCGACCGGGGACCTGGTGGTGCCCAGCCGGTCGGTGCGGCTGCCGCTGTCCTGGGACGACCCGGCGACACGCGAGGCGATCGAGCGGTACATGGCAGGCGTCCGCTCGGACGCGCCGTGGTGTCCGTGGAACATCGAGTTCATCCGCCGGATCAACGGTTTGTCCAGTGTGGACGACGTGTACCGGACGGTGTTCGACGCCTCGTACTTGGTACTGGGTCTGGGCGACGTGTACCTGGGCGCCCCGGTCGCGACACCACTGGATCCGCGACACCGCCTGGTCACGACGAAGTACAATCCGGCGCGGACGTGGACAGCGGAGAACTCCGTCGGCATCGGTGGCGCCTATCTGTGCATCTACGGCATGGAAGGGCCGGGCGGGTACCAGTTCGTCGGCCGGACCGTGCAGGTGTGGAACGGCTGGCAGCAGCGTGGCTCGTTCGAACCGGGATCGCCGTGGCTGCTGCGGTTCTTCGACCGGATCTCCTGGTATCCCGTGTCGGCGGATGAATTGCTGGAGATGCGTGCGGCCAGTGCCGCCGGGCAGCTCGAGTTGGACATCACCGACGGCGAGTTCGCGTTGGCCGACTACGAGAGGTTCCTCGACGACAACGCGGAATCGATCGCCGAGTTCCGTGCCCGGCAGTCGGTCGCGTTCGAGGCCGAACGGCAGGCGTGGGCCGCGGCCGGCGAGTTCGACCCCAAGCCCGAACCAGAACCCGTGGTCGCGGCCACAACGAAGGTGTCGGCGCCGCCCGGCGGACGGGTCGTGGAGGCTCCGTTCGCGGCGACGGTGTGGCGGGTCGACGTTCAGTCAGGCGACCGTGTCGGCAAAGGACAACCATTGGTGGCGCTGGAGGCGATGAAGACGGAAACGCAGTTGTCCGCACCCGCACCAGGCGTGGTGGTGGAGCTCTTGGTGCAACCCGGCACACAGGTCGCGCCTGGGACCCCGGTTGCCGTGCTGGGGCCGGCATGAGCGCGGTCGAGCGGGTGCGGGCCGCGTACCGCAGGATCGCCGAGGTCGACCGGCCGGAAGTGTGGATCACGCTGCGCGACTGCGACGAGGTGCTCGCCGAGGCCGCCGAGGTACGTCCGGACCTGCCGCTTTCCGGACTGGTGTGTGCGATCAAGGACAACATCGATGTCGGGGGACTGCCGACCACTGCGGCGTGTCCTGCTTTCGCTTACACGCCAAGGAAAGACGCGACCGTCGTACAGAGGTTGCGCGACGCGGGCGCGATAGTCATCGGCAAGACGAACCTCGATCAGTTCGCGACCGGCCTGGTCGGCACGCGAAGCCCCTACGGCGCGGTGCGCAACGCCCACCGGCCTGACCGGATCTCCGGCGGGTCCAGTTCGGGCTCGGCTGTCGCGGTCGCGCTGGGGATCGTGGACTTCGCGCTCGGTACGGACACTGCCGGGTCTGGCCGGGTCCCGGCGGCGTTGCACGGCATCGTCGGTATCAAGCCAACGCTTGGTCTGGTGCCGAGTACCGGTGTCATCCCGGCAGCGCGTCCGTACGACTCCGTCAGCGTGTTCACAGTGGACCTCGCCCTTGCGCAGCGTGTGATGAAGGTGGTGGCAGGCCCGGATCACGCCGATCCGGGTAGCCGCGACTGGCCTGTCTCGGTCCGGCTCGCTGCCAGCCCTCAGCCTCCGGTGGCCGTACCGACACCGAACGGGTTGGCGCCGCTTTCCGCACAGGCCCGAGAGGCCTTCGACGCAGCGGTGGACACGCTGCGCGCGGCCGGTGCTCGCGTGTCCGAAGTGGACGTCAAGGTGCTGCTTGACGCGGCCAAGCTCCTCTACGACGGTGCACTGGTCGCTGAGCGGTACGCGGCCGTCGGTGAGTTCCTCGAAGAGCATCACGACGAAGCCGATCCGACCGTGGCCGGCATCATTCTGGCTGCCGGGAAGCTGCCCGCTCACCAGCTCGCGACGGACCAGGCGCGGCTCGCGGAGGCTCGAAACGCGGCTTCCGTTGTGCTGACAGGGTTCGACGCGCTCCTGCTGCCCACGACAGTCGGGCATCCAACGCTGGCCGAGGTCGCGGCTGACCCTGTCGGCGTGAACAGCAGGCTCGGCACGTACACGAACTTCGTGAACCTCCTGGACATGGCCGCGGTCGCGGTTCCGGCGGGGCAAGCCGACGGCAGTCCGTTCGGAGTCAGCGTGATCACCCGCGCCTTCGATGACCAAGTAGCGCTCGACATCGCCGCGTTGCTCACCGGGGAAACCGCGCCCGATCCGTTCGCTCCTTCGGTTGGGCTCGCGGTGTTCGGCGCGCACCTACGCGGACAGCCCTTGAACCACCAGTTGACCGCGCTGGGCGCGCGGTTCGATGGCGAGATCACGACCGCGCCGGAATACCGGATGGTCGCGTTGCCAACCGATCCAGCCAAACCCGGTGTGGTCCGGTCGGACGAAGGCGCGTCCTTGCGCGGCGAACGCTGGCTGCTGTCCAGTGCCGCGTTGGGTACGTTCCTCGCGGGGCTTCCCGCCCCGATGTCGCTCGGCCGGATCAGACTGGACACCGGTGAGGAAGTCCTTGGCTTCCAGTGCGATCCGGTGTCCGCGGCGGCGGGCAAGGACATTACGGGCTACGGCAGCTGGCCTGCCTGGCTGGCCGAATGAAATATCGGGCCGGTCGCATCAGCGCAACCGTCAGGCGTCGAAGCGGTGGCGGGCGGCCTCGATGCGGCCGAAGTACCGGTGGGTCCAGTCACACATTCCATCGACGGTTGCGCGTAGGCCCTGGCCCGGCTCAGTGAGGGTGTACTCGACACGCGGCGGGACGGTGGCGTGTGCGCTGCGCTCGACCAAGCCATTGCGCTCCAGCATGCGCAGGTTCTGGGTGAGCATCTTGTGGCTGATGCCCTCGATCTCCTTCCGCAGTTCGCTGAATCGCAGGGTGCGTTCACCGAGAGTCTCGATGATCAGCAACGCCCACTTGTTGGCGACGTCGGAGAAGATCTCTCGCGCCAACGAGTCCGCGCGCCTGAGGTCTGCGTCCTCGGATCGGCCCTTGGTCACCATTAGGTTCCCCAGTCACTAAAAAGTGCGTTCTTCCATGTCAGCGGCCACTCTCTTACAGTTCCTCAGTAACCACAAGAGACCACGAGGGTCTGGCGTGACGAGCACGGGCCCCCGATGCCCGGACAAGGAGCGGACGGCATGGCCATCACCCTGGTGAACCCCAGCGGATTGCCCGAGATCGATGTCTACCGGCAGGTGTCGATCGCAACTGGGTCAAAGCTGGTCTTCATCGCCGGTCAGGTCGCCTGGGACGCCGAGGGGATCACGGTCGGCGAGGGCGACCTCGCCGCGCAGGTCGAGCAGTGCTACCTCAACATCGGCACCGCACTGGCCGAAGTCGGCGGTTCCTTCGACGACGTCGCGAAACTGACCGCCTACGTTGTCGACTGGACTCCTGACAAGATGCCCCTGCTGCTGGAGGGGATGTCGCGGGCGGCCGCGAAGCTGGGAATCACCCCGGTCCCGCCGGCCACACTGCTGGGTGTCGCGGCACTCGACGTACCCGACCACCTGGTCGAGATCGAAGCCACCGCGGTCCTCGACTGAACTGGTGACGTCGCCGCCGGCCGAGCCGGTGGGTGGCGTCGTCGATCTGCAGCAGGAGCACTAGAGGCTGTCACCGACGCGGTAGTCGAGCAGCACCAGGTTCTCGTCGATCACGGTGGTGCCGACGAGAGTCAGTTCGACCGCCGGAAGCTCGCTGAACAGCGGGCCTTCGCCTTTTATGCCGTGCACCATCGGAAAGACCATCACCCGCAGGCGATCGACCAGATGGTGCTTGAACAGGCTGCGCACGAGCGATGGGCTGCCGATGGTGCGCATGGGCGCCCCGTCGGGTTCGGCCTTCAAAGCGGGCACGGCCGTCTCGATCGGCGAGTCGACGATCGTGGTGTTCGCCCAAGTCAGCGGCGGTGTGAGGGTCTTGGAGAAGACAATCTTCGGCAGTTCGGCCATCCGAGGGAACGTCGGGTCGTCGCCGGTCGCGACGATGTCGGACATAAGGCGGTACGACGTCGCGCCCATGACCATCACGTGGTCCTCGGCGAGCTGTGCGTGCATCCACTCGTACAAGCCTGGCCCGCCGTAGCCCCAGTACGGTGCCGACCGTGGCCCGCCGGAACCGAACCCGTCGACCGTGCTGAACATGTCCACCTGCAGTTCGCGCATGACAACCTCCTTCTAATCATGGACTCCTGCATAGGCTGACGGCCGAGGCACCGCTAACTCATCGATACCGCGTCCAGGCCGCGGTTGTCGCCTATGAAGCAGGCTTGATCCCGCCGGGAAGTTGACAACGTATACTTGGCCGCAGTCGCCCGCGAAGGAGGACCATGCCGGGGGAGGTGGCTGCGAGCAAGCGGCCAAGTCTGAGCCTGCCGCTGATCGTGTCCACCGCCATCGGGCTCGCCGACGAAGGCGGCTTGGACGCGGTCACGATGCGCGGTGTCGGTGAGCGGCTGCACGCCACTGGAATGGCTCTGTACCGGCACGTGGCGAACCGGGACGCGTTGGTGGAGTTGATGGTCGACGCCGTCGCCGCGGAGTACGCGTATCCCGAACCGAGGCCGATCGGCTGGCGTGCGGCACTGGAAGCGGTGGCACGGCAGGATTGGCGCTCGTACTTCGCGCACCCGTGGGTGCTTCATGCGACGGCGTCGTCCAGGCCGCCGATGGGTCCGAACACGTTGGCGTCAATGGAATGGGCGCTGGCGTCGTTCGACAACCTCGGCCTGTCCGGCCGTGAGCAACTCTTCCTGCTTGGAACCGTTGTCTCGTATGGGCAAGGCCTTGCGATGACGTGGATCCACGAGCGTTCGGACGATACGAACGAGTGGTGGGAGAGCCGGGTCGCCGACGCGGGCGCGGACCGTTACCCGAGACTCGCGGCAGTCACCGCCGCGGTCGGAGCGGACAGCCGAACCGGCACGTTCATCGACGAGGAGTTCGAGTTCGGCCTGCACCGAGTACTCGACGGCGTCGAGGCTTACCTCTCCGCGCGCTGACCGCAGACCCGCCACCGATTCATCCGTACCCGATCACTGGTTATCGCGGGTGATCGGGTCCGTGCGGCGGGCGATGAACGCGCCGAGTACGGCGATGGCGGCCAGGCCGAACATCAGGAACTGGGCCGAGCGTGACATCGACGGAGAACCTAGGTTGACCAACAGGCCGCCGAGTGCTGAGCCGAACGACAGGCCGATGAGCTCGACGGTGTTGATGCCCGCGGAAGCCTTGCCTGCCTCAACGGGATCCGTCGTGCTGCCCATGACCGCGACGAGCTGGTGCGGGAACGCGATGCCAACGCCCGCACCGGCCACCGCGAGTGCGACGAACCAGATCGCGACCTGTCCCGGCCCGGCACCGTCCACTTGGAACAGGCCCGTCACCGTGAGTCCTACGGCCAGAATGGCTGGGCCTGCGATCCGCATCCGCCGTAGCGTCTTGGGGCGGGTGGCGCCCGCGCTGAACAGCATGGTGACCGACCAGCCAACCGAGACGGCGGCACCGAGGAAGCCCGCGACCAACGGCTGCAGTCCGGCCAGCCGCTGACCGAACAGCGGAGCGAACGCCTCGGACACCGTCCCCATCGCCAGGATGCCGATGGACAGGTACATCCACTTCAACGGTGACCGTGCACTGTATGTGGAGGCAGGCAGGACGCGTACGGCACTGCGCCGCTCTCGCCGGATGAACCAGGCGATCACGACCAACGCGGCCACGATCGTCATCGTGATCATGGCGATGTCGGTGAGCACGCCGGCAACGCTGATCAAGGCGGCGGCCAGGGCGAACACAGTGAGCGATACGACCGGAATTCGCTCGTTGACGGCCACTTGAGCGGAACGCGGCAGCGCACGAGGGACGACGACGGCAATCACCACGCCCAGCACGGTCAACAGCCAGAACGCCAGGCGCCATGCGCCGAACTGCGCGAACGCCCCGCCGATGGCGGGCCCGGCCACCGTGCCGACTCCCCACATCGCCGAGACCAACGCAGTTGCCCTGGCCCACAGTCGCTCGGGGTACGCGGTCTGGATGACGGCGTAGCCCAACCCTGCCAGCAGCCCGCCACCAATGCCCTGGATGGCGCGGCCGATCAGCATGACCTCCATCGTCGGGCTGAGCGCGGCCACGACCGTGCCGAGCAGGAACGGCGCCAGCGCGATCAGATAGGCCATCGCCGGTCCTCGTCCGGCCACCAAGCGGCTGACCAGCATCGACGAGATCACCGACGCGATCGTGAACACCGTCGCGCTCCACGCGTACAGCCGCTCGCCGCCAATCTCGCTGATCGCCGTCGGCAGCAGGCTGATGGTGAGGAACAGGTTGATCGCGTGCAGGGCGACCCCGCCCGCCAGCACCACGGATGTGGCGAACAGGCTGGCCGAAGAGGAAGCCACGGGAGCTGCCGGCGTCTTCGTCATGTCCGGAAGGTAAGACCGCGACCCGACTCGAGGTCAACGGTGACGTCGGCCACCCCTGTCCCGGGAGACATCCCGGATCACCTAGGGCCCTGCCCTCTGTCGGCCGGGACGATCCCGCGCCAGGCTGGGGAAAACCTTTGACCGGCAGGAGGATCGTGGCTGTCAATCGAAGAAACGCGCTCCGGTTGGGTGTGGTGGCAGGTGCGGCGGCAACGGGTCTGGTGAATTCCGGTGCGGCCGCGGTGGCGCAGCGGCATGTGCTCCTCGATGCGGCCGAGCACAAGCTGGCCGTCGATCGGGCGAACACGGCCGCAGAGCTGAACAACCTGGTCCAGGTCCCTGAATTGGCGACGCCGGACACGCACACCCTCGCGCACAACCAGACCAGCTTCAAAAACCAGGGTGGGCGCGGCACGTGCTACGCCTTCGCGGCCTGTGCGGCGGTCGAGGCGGCGTACAAGCGCAAGTACGGCCTCGAACTCGACCTGTCGGAACAGTTCGCGTTCCACGTCAACAAGGCAGGCGAGCTCTACCCCGACTACATGACCACTCCAGTGCGGCACGAGAACAACAGCTCCTACTGGGGTGACCAAGGCAGCTGCGACCTGATCGACAAGCTCGCCAGGGCAGCGATCCCGACCGAGTCGTGGGCGCCGTACCTCGACAGCGGGCCGATGGAGAGCCTAAGGCTCGCCAACCCCGCGTGCGGCGCACTCACATGGGAGGCAACACAAGAAGAAGTAGATGCCTTCGAGTTCCTTGAGGGCCACGTGCCGCTCCGCTCGCGGCACAACGCCAAGTACCGGGTCACGAAGTTCGCCGCGTTGCCAGGCAATCCGACGCCGAGTCAGATCGAGGCGGTGATCGCCAGCGGGTACGAGGTCGTGGCCGACATACCCCGGCACTGCATCCTGGTCGTCGGCTACGACCGGACCAAGCGGGTGTACTACGTCAAGAACTCGTGGGGCGAAGGGCGCCTGATCGAGGTTTCCTACGACTCCACCGACTGGCGGCTGCTGTCCGGCCGATACGTGATCGACGTCGAAAACCCCAACGCCGCACCGCAAATGGACGCGTTCTGGGTGGGCCGCTGGCTGATGGACCACGACGGCTGGCGCGGCGAGCTCGTGATCCGCCGCACCACCGACTACCGCTCAGGGCAAGGCCAGCCGACGAAACTCGGGAACTACTACCGCGACGGCCAGCGCTACGACGTCAACGGTGTCACCGCGCAGAACGGCCAGGCACTGAACTTCTGGATCGCCGACACCACCGCGCGCGTTCAACCCGGTGCCAAGCGCGGTCAGGAATTCTGGGCCTACGCCTACGGAGGCGACCCCAGCCAGGCGGCGGGCTTGACCACGTGGAGCGGAATTCCCTTCGGTGTCAGCCTTTCCCGCTCCGCGCTGCCCGGACGGCCGACGCAAGGCTTCACGGCCAACGACTGGATCGGTACCTGGGCGATGAACCACGACGGCTGGCCCGGGACATTGCGCATCACGTCCGTGCAACCGTTCGTGGCCACGTACACCCGGCCGAGCGGCGAGAACCTCCAGGTCAGCGGAGGCGTGGACGGCGCCCACTCGCACGTGCTGCGCGTGCGGATCAGGTTCTCCGGGGACAACCTCCAGCCGTTCCAGCTGCACGCCCACACCTTCGGCAAGGACGTCTTCTCGGGAACGACCCAATGGGCGGGCCTGACCTTCGGAGCCAAGGGCCGCCGCGTCTGACGAGTCATACCTGGTCGGCTGAGCCCGCGGGCTCAGCCGACACCGGTGGTTCAGTCGAAGTACCAGTACTGGTCGCGGTAGCTGCCGCACGTGGTGAGCCGTGCGGGTGTCTCGGCGACGTTGCTTTGCAGCAGCAGGCACGAGTTGGTGCCGCGCACCCGCAGCCGGAACTGTGTCGAGGTCACGTAGTCGTGCACCCACTGCCCGGTGGAGTCCACCGCCGAGCACCGGTTCACCATCACGTTGTTCGAGTCCGGGTTCTTCATCATGCAGCGGGCAGGCGAGCCGACTTGGTTCTGGTAGTTCCACCAAGCAGGATTCTCGCTGCGCAGCACGGGTGCCCAGCGCTGGTCGGCGAATGTCCCGCAGGAAACGCCGCGGACGGTCCAGTCCGTGCCATTCCTGGCGACCAGGCAACGCGCCGGATGCGAGACGTTCCGCAGCCGGTGATAAGCGACTTGGACGCCCACATCGGTATTCAAATTTGCGGACGCCGGTACCGCGACGATGGTGATCGCGCTCAACAGCGCGAAGGCGATCACGGATAACCGAAACGCCAGTCGTCCGATCATGGTTCCTCCCTTTCGAAACGGCGTTCTACGGGTAATACGGGTTGTTCTTGGTGTCCGAGCGGGAATTGCCGAAGGCCAAGGTGTTGCGTGCTGCTGCACCAGTGCACGGTGAAACGGTTCGCGTCGATCCAGTCAATCCGGCCGGCCAGTTGGGCACCGTAGCCGTCCTGTGCGATGTCGAACCCGAGCGCGATCACGGACCTTCTTGGACGACTTTTCACTCACGACCGCTCAATCTTTTTCGTGGTTGTTCCCGGTTGGTGAGGCGAGCGGCTTCAACGTAGGGCGCCGGTTTTTGTTCAGCGACGGCCGAACGTGCTTGACAAACAAACCTGGCCACTGGTGGCGAGATATCGCCGTCACGGCCGGTAGCCGCCGAAGACATGCGAGCCGGGGCTGAACGGTTAAGTTGATCGCATGAACGATGGTCGTCCGCAGCTCGAGGCCGAGGTGCAGAACGTGTTCGGGTCCCTGACTCACGCGGCGGTCTTTCTGATCGTCACCGTCAACGTGGGCGGCGAGGACAAGGCCAGGGAGCTGCTGGCGAATGTGACCGGGCTGGAGCGGACCGTGGGCTCGCGGTCACTGGGCGGGGCGTTGTCCTGTGTGGCGGGTGTCTCCGCGTCGGCGTGGGACCGGCTGTACGGCGCTCCGCGGCCTGCCGAGCTGCGCGACCTGCCGGTGTTCGCGGGGGAGAAGCATCAGAGCGTCACAACGGACGGTGACCTGATGTTCCACATCCGGGCCGAGCGGATGGACCTGTGCTTCGAGCTCGCGACGCTGATCATGGACGAGCTCGCTGGTGCGGTGACCGTCGTTGACGAGGTGCAGGGCTTCCGGTACTTCGACGGCCGTGACGTGCTCGGATTTGTCGACGGGACCGAGAACCCGGTCGGGGCCGAGGCGTACGCGGCGACCCTGGTCGATGACGACGAGGGCTTCAACGGCGGCAGCTACGTCATCGTCCAGAAGTACCTGCACGACATGGCAGGCTGGAACGCGCTGGCCACAGAGGCGCAGGAGCACGCGATCGGCAGGCGCAAGCTGTCCAATGTGGAGCTCGCCGAAGGTGTCCAGCCGGACAACTCCCACGTGGCGCTGACCCAGGTCACCGACACCGAGGGGAACGAACTGAAGATCCTGCGGGACAACATGCCGTTCGGCCGTCCCGGCTACGGCGAGTTCGGCACGTACTTCATCGGCTACGCGAAGTCGCCGAGCGTGGTCGAACGCATGCTGGAGAACATGTTCGTCGGCTCACCGCCCGGCAACTACGACCGGATCCTCGACTACTCGACGCCGGTCACCGGCGTGCTGTTCTACGTCCCGACGGTCGACTTCCTCGAACGGGACTAGCGGTACTTCGCCAAGCAGGTGTCCGCGCTGCGCAGGAAGCCGTCGCGGAACGCCTCGACGCGATCGAAACCGGAAGATGCGCTGGCGCCCTTGACATCGGCGGCGATGAGGCTCTTCGGCGCGAGCATCTCGGCGACGGCCTCGTCCAGGTCGCCGGGCGACAGTTCAAGCGCCGCGCCCGAACCGCTGACGATGGTGGCGGCCCAGGTTCCGGTCAGGCACGCAGTCCGTTGTGCGGCAGCCGGTCCCTCGATCGTGAGCCCGGCCGACTGCTGCACGGACAGCACGTAGCGCGAGGCGATCTCGGCGAAGGCCGCGAAGTCGCCGATTCCGCCGCCCTCGCGCCCGCGCCGCGGCGGAGTGCCGATCTTGACCAGATCCTGCATGCTCAACGAGATCACGTTCGTGCTGGGGCAATATGCCACCGGAGAGGTCAGCGGCGCGTCCGCGCATCGGGCCCTTGCCCGGGTCACCGTCGGCTGTGACCGCGGGAACGCCGCGCGCAAGGTCCTGATCAGCTGTTCCTGCGCCTGTGCGTCGTCGACGCGGATGTTGCCCTTGCCCAGCCCGACATCCCTCTCGTCCGGGCCGAACTTCTGCTGGGTGCTGCGCCGGCTGATCTCGGCGATGTCGATCCGGGCGCAGCGCGCGGGTCCTTCGCTGAACCCGAACTGGAACGCGGTGACCCGGTCGAAGGCGCTGCCGTGTGCGCCTTGGGCGTCGAAGTCACTGCCGACGGCGTCCCGGATGAAGAACAAAGTGGACAGAATCGGGTTGAGCCCTTGCCCGGCGTCCAGTTTGAAGGTGCGCGACTTGCCGTCGGTGGTCCACCGGAAGTACGCGCCGGTATAGCAGTCCGCCTGCTGCTCCCGGACAATGGTCGGGGTCCCGGGCCGGTCGCCGAGCCGCAGTTGCACGGCATGGCCGATTTCGTGCGCCAGTACGGCGACTACCGAAGCCTCGCCGAAGGACTCGCTCAGCATCGGCAACAATTCGCCGCGGTCCCAAGCGATCGAGTCGTCGGCCGGACAGTAGAACGCGTTCGGCACACCGGCGGTCTTGGCGCCGCAGAACTCCTGGCTCGCCCCGGTTGAGTCGTAGGAAACCAGCCGCCGGACCGGTGTGAACTCCCCGTTGAAGGTGCTGGGAAACGTTTCCTGCCAGAACGCCTGGACATCGGTGACGGCGTCGGCTGCCAGTTTGTCGATCGCACCACCGTCTCCGCCGGACACCGGCAGATCGACCGTCGGGGCGGCAGGCTGCCCAGCGCACGCGACGACTGTGGCGACCGCTGCGATCGCGGTGATGATCCGCAACATGGCGGCCTCCCAGCGGGTTCACGACCCCGGCTGGGATCGGCTCAGCCACCACACGGATCCGGTCCCGGCCCGGTTGAGTGACCGGAGCCACAGCTACTTGGCCAGGCTCGACAGCACCCACTCGAGGTTGACCGGCGCGGCGACGCCCAGTTCGAGCGTGGCGGCCGGCGACTTCACCGTGACGATGTCGCACGTCGGGTTGATCTTGATGATTTCGATGCCCCGCGTCCCGCGTCGAGTGGTCATGTCGACCGCGACGATCTCGGCGGTCACCGGCTTACGGCGCAGGAACCGCACGCCACCAACCGTGCTCACCATCTCCAAGCTGCCGGGCGACAGGGTGGCCACGCCGGTGAGCCACGATTTGCGCAGCCCGGGCACCTCGCCCTCCAGGACCCGCAGGGCCAACTCGACCTTGTTCTGGTCGGACAGCCAGAGAGCCCGGTGCGCCTGTACCTCGTCGCCGACCACGCTGCCCATCAGCGCTCCGGTCACCCCTCGTACCAGCTCTTCGAACAACGTTCGCCCCGCTTCCTCGGTATGCGGGGAGTGTATTCGGTCAGTCTCTGATCATCCGTTGACTTCCGCCGCCGCTCAGCTAGTCTCAGTGTGACTAGCTGACTCGGGAGGTGGTTTGTGGCTGTCGGCACCGTCGAGCGTGAGGGCGACCGCGTGCAGTGTCACCTGTGTGAACGCTGGTTCAAGTCGGTCACCGCGCACCTGTCGTCGCACGGGTGGGACCACATCGCGTACCGCGAGGCGTTCGGCCTGGAACGGGGTGCCTCGCTGGAAGGTGACGCGACGCGGAAACGTCGGGCGGCCTTGATGCGCAAGCGACGGGTGCTGGACCCGGCGATCAGACAGGGCGTGCAGCACGGCATCGAGATGGCCCGGTCGGGCCTGCTTGCCAAGGCAGCCGCCGAGGCGGCACGCGGGAAGCCGCAGCCGGAACAACGCAAGCGCAAAACCCTGCGGACCTTGGCGCAGATCGGGCCGGAGGCACGCGCCGAAGGCCGACGGCGTCAAGGTACCGAGCAGTTACGACGGACCGCTGCCGAGGCGGCGGCGAGCTTGGGCTTCGAGAGCATCGGCGCGTTGGTGCGTGACCGGGTCGGGCAAGGCGTGAGCCTGGCCGCGATCAGCCGGGAAGCCGGTCTGCACAAGGACTGGCTGTCCCGGAAACTGGCCATTGTGGACCCACAGGCCGCCGGCTTCGCCGCGCGGGCCGATCGCCGATGGGACGCGCCATGGCTGCCGGTGGTCGGTGAGCTCGGCTTCGCGGACGTGGCGGACTACTTGACCGACAGGCACTTTGTGCGGCACGAAACCGTGTGGGCCATCGCCGCGGAGACCGGCTTTTCCCGCAGGGCCGTGGAGTCAGCCTTGGCACGGCATGGGTTGGCCAGGCGCCCGCATGCCCGTAAACGCAACGCCTTGCGGCAACGAGCCGACGAGGTCGCCGACCGATTCGGGTTTGCCGACATCGCCGCCTATCTCGCCGACCGTCGGGCCGCGGGGTGGAGCTGGCAGGCCATCGCGCGGGAAGCCGGCCAGCCACAGACCTGGATCAGGCGCCGGGCCCGGGAAGCAGGTCTGTGACGAAGCCAAGAGCCGCGCTGGCATTGGTGTACCGCCACGCCGCGAGCACCCCGTCGAACCCTTCCTGACGCTCCTTGGCCAAAGCCGCGACGATCGGTTCGAGCACATCCTGTTGCCGCCGCAGCAAAGGCGTGGGATCGATGCCCCGCAGATCCAGCAGCGCCAGCTTGACCAGCAGATGCGACCGCATGTCGCGGACATGCCGGACCGGCTCGGTGAGCCACTCGTCCACAGCGTCCGCGCCCGCGGGGGTCAACTCGTAGATCGTCCGCTGCGGCCCAGGCCCGGACTCGACTGTCAACGGCCGGATCAACTGCGCCGCCTCGAGCCGGTCGAGCGCCCGGTAGATCACCGGCCGCGCGATCTGCCAGACCCGCCCGACAGGCCCGTCCACGGCCGTGCTCGCGGCGATGGCGAAGCCGTGCCGTGGCTGCTCACGCAGCAACGCCAAAACGGTCCACTCCGGCAACGCCCAATTCATGCCTTGCAGGGTACGGTCGAGGTGCTGGAGTCGCCGCGCAAGGGGAGTGCAAGGACGAGATCGGGCGGTTGAACGCGCAGTCGGCCATTCGAACGGTGGAAGTCGACGACGTGCGCGTCACCTACGTCGTCGACGGTGCGTTGGAGATCCGGCCGGAGGCGTCCTTCCCGGCTTTGCCCGCGGAGTACTGGCAGGACAACCCGGACGCGCTGACCGGCACCGGGTTCGTCGCGATGACCGCGGGTGGATTGCTCGTGGAACGGGCCGGGCATCGGCTGCTCATCGACGCGGGTTACGGGCCAGTCCAGTCCAAGAGCGCGTTCGCCACGATCAAGTGCGGGGCGTTGCTCGAATCGCTGGCCTATCTCGGCGTCGCGGCCGACGACATCGACGTGTTCGCGTTGACGCATCTGCACATCGATCACACTGGGTGGGCCTTTGTGGACAGTCAGCCGACGTTCCCGTCCGCGGTTTACCGTGTGGCGGAACAGGAATGGGGTGACGAGGTCCGCACGATCGGCACCCCCGCGCCCGAAGTGATCAGCGCGTTCGACGCAGTGAAGTCGACCTTCAGCGACGGTGACGAGGTCGCTCCGGGCGTCTTCGCGATCGTCACACCAGGGCACACCGCGGGCCACACCACGTACCGCATCACAACCTCCGCGGGGCGCGGCATCATCGCGTTCGGCGATGCCTTTCACATCCCGGCGCAGATCAGCCACCCTGAATGGCCGTCGGCGGCGGACGCCGACATCACGAACGTGCTGAAGGTACGCACTCAGCTTCTCGGCGAACTCGAGCAGCCGGACACGATCGGCTTCGGGACACACTTCGGCGACCAGGTGTTCGGCCGAGTCGTCCGTGATGCTGAGGATGTTCCTGTCTGGCAACCGGTTCCGTCGATCGTTCGCGGGCGGGTGAGTCAGGCGTACAGCTGAACCGCGGCAAGCAACAGCAACAGCAGCGGGCCCCGGAACAGTTGCCGGAGCAGGTCCGGCTGGAGCATTCCGAACGGCGTGTCCACCGCGGCACCGGAGTAGTCGAAAGACGGCTGCGTCGCGCGGCGATATGCGAATCCGACAGCCCCGATGGGGACGATCACCGATGCGAGCGCGAAGCCTGTGGCGGGGCTCGTCAGAAGTGTCCATGCGACGGCCATCGCGGACGGCACCACGAGGTGGATCAGGTGCAGTCCTGCGTCGCTGCCGCCGAGGTTCCGTCGCAGTGACGCTGACCTGCAGATAGTGCGGAGGCCGCTGGCGAATGGGGCGACCGCGATCGTGCACATCACCAACTGGACCGTGGGTACGAATGCTGCCGGGATCAGCCGGTCGGCGGCGTACGGCGTGAGCAACAGCCCTGCCCAGACGTAACACGCCGCCCGGTTGCGGAACACTCGGCGGATGTCAGCGAACAACATTGCCGCGTAACGGGTTCCGGGCAACGGCCGACTGGTGACCCGGCCGATCCTGCGCCACTTGCGGGATGCCGCGATGCCGGTGAAGAGCCCGGGGTCGAACCAGCTCACCGCGACCCGGGTCGCGGTGAGCATGTCCGCGCCGCCCGTCAGCGCGGCCCGATCGAGCGTGTCGAGCGCTTGGTAGGCACGGATCACGGCGAAGATCGGCGGGATCACGACCGCGGCCACCACCACAGGAAGCTCGACGACCGGAGGCGTCGCGAACACCGCCGAGCCGGCCGTCAGCACACCGGTCACGGTGAGCACAGTGGACAGACGGCCGCCGTCCCTTCCGCTCTGCTGAAGCAGAACACAGACCGCCACCAGTCCCGCGGCCATCCCGGCGCCGATCGACGTGCTCAGCAGTTTGCCCGCCATATCGGCCCGCAGCAGAGCCGAGGACGCCAGGCCCAGCAGGCCGCCGATGAGCGTGGCGATCACGGCCATCCACCAGAACCTGCGGCTCAGCAACGATCGGCGGTTCAGCGGCGTGGACAGCAACCAGAACTGGAACGGCCCACCGGCGACGACCGGACCGAACACCAGCAGCGCACGGATCAGCAACCCGAGCCCAAGCACCGCGCAGCCGATGAAAAGCCATTGCGCGACCGGCAGATTGGTCAGAACGGGCCCGACCGGCGGCGCCGCGATCATCCGCCGGACGGCCTGCACCAGGATCCCGCCGTAGATCAGGATTCCGAGCATGACCATGTAGATCTTGTCGTTGCGCGCCCGCCGGGCCTGCACGGGCCGCGACCGCAGCCGTGCCGCACGCAGTTCCGCGCGGATCGCCCGGACCGTCGTCATCAGCCCAGCTCGATCCGCACGTCCGCGACCGCGTCCACCAACTGCGGATCGTGCGAGGCCAACAGGATCGCGCATCCCGCGGCCTTCTCGTCCTGCAGCTTCTCCGCCAGCCACGCCCGGCCTGCCACGTCCAGCCGCTGCTCCGGTTCGTCGAGGACCAACAGCCTGCGCGGACGGACAAGGCACGCGCCAAGCGTGAACCGCCTGCGCTGCCCACTGGACAGGGTGACGGGCAGTTGGTCGCGTTGGTCAACGAGATCCAGTTCGGACAGCACCTCCTCGACGACTTCGCCAGGGTCCGCCACCCCGTGTGCCCTGGCCAGCAGTTCCAGGTGCTCGACAACGGACAGCTCAGCGAAGAAGTCCGCGTCGTCCAGCGCGCACGCCATCGCGGCGCGCACCTTGGGGTCGCTCTCCACCAGCCGCTCGCCGTCGAGCAGGACGTCACCGTCGTCCGGAATGTCCGCGCCGACCACACAGCGCAGCAACGTGGTCTTGCCGGAACCGTTCGGCCCGGTCAACGCCGCCGCACGTCCACTGTGGAGGTCGAACGACACGGCGTCGAGCACCACCAGGTCGTTGAACTGGCGGGTCAGCGCATGGACTTCGAGCAGTGGCCGCACTCCGCCAACGGTACCGTGGACGGCCTGTTCACCGTTGCGTCACGAAGCCCTCACGGACCAGCCAGTCCCGGGCCACCACGGCCGGGTCACGGCCGTCGACGTCGACTTCGGCGTTGAGCTTTCGCATGGTGTCGTTGTCGAGCTTGGCCAGTATCGGTGCCATCACCTGAGCGACCTGGGGATGGGCTTCGTTGAAGTCCTTGCGCAGCGTGATCGTGGCGTTGTACTGCGGGAAGAACTTCTTGTCGTCCTCGAGGACCACCAGGTTCAGTGCCAGAATCCGGCCGTCGGTGGTGAACACCTCGCCGAAGTTGCAGTTCCCACCGGCTGTCGCGGTGTAGATGGTGCCGGTCCCGAAGACCTTGACCTGCACCGTGCGCGGGTCGAAGTCGTACGCCTTGGCCACGCCGGGGAAGCCGTCCTGGCGGCTGACGAACTCGGTCTCCAGGCAGAAGATCCCCTTCGCCGGGTCCTTCTTGATCAACTCGACCATGTCGCTGGTGGTCTTGAGATCGTTGGCCTTGGCGAACTCCTGGGTGACGGCGAAGGCGTACGTGTTGTTCACCGCCGAATAGGGCAGCCACACGATGCCGTTCTTGGCCAGATCGGCGTCCCTGACCGCCTC
Source organism: Kibdelosporangium aridum (assembly GCF_900176515.1). Taxonomy (GTDB): domain Bacteria; phylum Actinomycetota; class Actinomycetes; order Mycobacteriales; family Pseudonocardiaceae; genus Kibdelosporangium; species Kibdelosporangium aridum. Next base: position 24,468 of record NZ_FWXV01000012.1, on the reverse strand, counting down.
GTACTGTCCGCGCTCGTCCGGGATCGGGGTGGTGTTGGCCAGATACGAGATCCAGCCTGTCCCGGTGTAGTCCCACGACAGGTCGATGTCGCCGGTCAACAGGGCTTGCCTGGCGCTGTTGGACCCCTGGATGTTGGTCATGTCACGGACATCCGCGCCCGCCGCGGTCAACGCGACTTCGGCGATGTAGCCGAAGACATGGCTCTCGGTGAAGTCCTTCGAGCCGACCGCGACGTCCACACCGGACAGTTCTGGGACCGGCTTGATCGAGCCCGGCCCGACTTCGAACGGCAGCGTGTACGTGGTCTCCAGGCCGCATCCGGCGAGCAGTCCGGCCGTGGCCGCCAACGCGGCAAGGCGTTTCACCGCAACCCCTTCGGTCCGAGGTACCTCTCCGCGACCGTGCCGAGCCAGTCCACCAGCAACGCCAGTGCGACGGCCAGGACAGCGCCGGTGATGAGCACCGTGAGCCGCGACAGCTTGTATCCGGTGTCGATCAGCAGCCCGAGCCCGCCGCCGTTGACGAACACCGCGAGCGTCGCCACACCGACCGCGTGCACAAGTGATGTCCGTGCACCAGCGAGGATGAGCGGAATCGCCAGCGGCAACTCGATTCTGCGGAGGACCGCGAACGCGGACATCCCGATGCCCCTGCCCGCGTCGACCAACGCGCTGTCGACCTGCTGCAGACCGACCATTGTGTTGCGCAGCACCGGAAGCAGCGAGTAGAACGTGATCGGGATGACCGCCGCCCACAGGCCTTCCCACCCGGACAGCAGGAAGAACAGCACGAGAATGCCGATCGACGGCGAAGCCTGCCCGATGGTGGCGATCCCTAGGAACACCGGTGCCGCGGGACGAGCCCACTGCCTGGTCAGCACGATCCCGAGCGGCACCGCGATGACTATCACCAGCGCTGTCACGACAAAGCTGATGACCAGGTGGTCCCATACCGCGTCCAGCAGGACCGGTCCGTTGATGTTCTGCCGTTCGATCGCGTCCAGGTCCCGCGTGAACGCCCACGCGAGTACGGCCGTGACCAGCACGACGACCGCGATCGGCTGGGCGAACATCCGCATGACGGTCGCCCGCTTGGTCTCCACCGCGGCTGTCACACCGTCTCCCGCAGTTCGCGAACGGCCGCCATGACGGTGTCGATCTCCACCAGCCCCACGTACTCGCCGCGTCCTCCGGTGACCACAGCATTGCCGCCCTCGGTCAGGATCGCTTCCAAAGCGTCCTGCAGAGTCGACTCGTTCGACACCATGTCCCGGATCGGCCGCCGCACTTGCGGTTCACGCACGTGCACCCACGCAACCGGGCGTCGGCGCGGATCCAGGACCAGCGCGAAACTCTTGCCCGCCTCCCGCAGGCGGCGCCGGATCTCGCCAGGTTCGTCCTGAGTGGACACGATGACATGGGCTTGGGTCAGCTCGACATCCCGGACTCGCCGCAACGTCAACTGCTTCAGCGACGCGCCTGCCCCGACAAATCCCGCGACCGTGTCGTCGGCCGGGTTTGCCAGCACTGCCTCGGGTGTGTCGTACTGCAGGATCTTGGACTGGTTGCCGAGTACGGCGATCCGGTCGCCGAGCTTGACCGCTTCGTCGAAGTCGTGCGTGACGAACACGATTGTCTTGCGCAGCTCGGCCTGCAGCCGCATCAGTTCGTCCTGCAGGTTGCCCCGGGTGATCGGGTCGACCGCGCCGAACGGCTCGTCCATCAGCAGAACCGGGGGATCGGCGGCCAACGCCCGCGCCACACCGACTCGTTGCTGCTGCCCACCGGACAGCTCACGCGGGTAGCGGTCACGGAACTCGGCCGGGTCGAGCCCGACGAGATCGAGCATCTCCTCGACGCGGCCGGTGATCTTCTTGCGGTCCCAGCCCAGCAGGCCCGGCACGACACTGACGTTCTGGGCGACCGTCATGTGCGGGAACAACCCGGCTTGCTGGATGGCGTAACCGATGGTGCGCCGCAGCTTGTCCGGGTCGAGGGTGGACGTGTCCTCGCCGCCGATGGTGATCCGGCCGGACGTGGGCTCGATCAGCCGGTTGATCATGCGCATGGTGGTGGTCTTGCCGCAGCCGGACGGCCCGACGAAGACCACGATCTCCCCCGCGGGGATGGTGATCGAGAAGGCGTCGACCGCGGGTGGGCGGCGGCCGTAGCGCTTGGTCACCTCGGTCAACTGGATCTCACTGGCCACGGATCCCCCTTGCAGTCGTGTAGCGGCCGATCAGCACGAAGATGCCGTCCAGCACCAGTGCGAGGATCACGATGCCGACCGTGCCCGCGATCGCCTGGTTGGTGGCGTTGGCACTGCCCGCTCTGGTCAGCCCGGCGAAGATCTCCACACCGAGCCCGGGTCCACGGGCATAGGCCGCGATCGCGGCGATCCCCATCAGCATCTGCGTGGACACACGCATGCCCGCGAGAATGGCCGGCCACGCCAGCCGCAGTTCGATCCGCGTGAGCACACCGAACCGATTCATCCCGATGCCACGGGCGGCGTCGGTGATCGCACCGTCCACACCGGCCAGCCCGACAATGGTGTTGCGCACGATGGGCAACAGTCCGTAGAGGACCAGAGCGGCGACGGTCGGCGGCGCGCCGAGCCCGAGGACGGGAATCAGCAGGCCCAGCAGCGCGAACGACGGAATGGTGAGGATCGCGCTGGTGAGAGCGGTCGCGATGGTCGAACCGGCCGGGCTGCGGTACACGGCGATCCCGACGGTGACGCCGACCAATGCGGCCAGGATGGTGCACTGGATGACCGCGCTGACGTGCAGCAGTGATTCACTGAGCAGCCTGCTCCAGCGGTCCTGCACGAAGTCCCAGAAGCTCACGGCCCTCCCCCGGTCGAACAATGACACCGGAAGGTGCCCACTGCCCGGCCGGGCTAAACCACCCTGGTCCAAAGAGGAGGACACAGCGGGCTGGAAATCGCGGTCCACCTGGCAATGACTGTGCCCATCGGGCGCGCCAACGGCATCTTGGCGCGTGAAGAGCGCACAATCGGGCGGAGTGCGGTTCATCGTGCGCATTTCGGCCTCGACATCGCCGCTCCACTGAGGACAGCGTGGAGATTCCTTTTATTTCCAAGGAGAGCACTTGTGCACGCAGCCCGCGAAGGTGGCCCCGCAGTTGGAATCGCCCCACCGTGGTACGGACCGTGGGCCTCAGTCGGCGACGAGGTACCAGGGCTGACCGTGTTCCTTGGTGATGGCGATGACCAGGCGGCCGGAGACGTGAGCGGATACGCCGTCGTCCTCGAACTGGCTGGAAGGACGCAGCCGTGCGTTGATCTCGGTTGAGATCGGGCCTTCGAGCACGCCGAGCAAGAACGAGCCTGTAGACGTGCCGAGCAGGTCGAGAGCGGCCCAGGTGCCGCGCATGCGTTGCCCGCCGACGCGGATGTCTGGGTCGGGCGCGGTTGCGTACAGCTGGTCGGCGATGTCGCCGACGCGTTGAGAGATCCTGAGGGTGAGTTCACGGGCCGAGCTGCGGTCGAGGTCCCTGGTGCCGCCGCGGCGCGCTGGGGTGACGGGTGGTGGTTCGGGTTGCCGCGCCGGTGCGTCGAGTTGGTCCTGATCGAACAGATCCGTCTGGGTTGGCATGGGCGACGGCAGTGGCTGACCGATCGGCCCCAGCATCCCGGGCAACCGCCCTGACCTCGTGAACAGGTCGACGGTCATGCCCAGGCCGGTCGCGTACGCCCACGACATGGCCAGCGGGTGCGTGCCGTGGTGATGTGACCATGGCAGCAGGCTGTTCAGGCGGTCACGTTGCTGTGCAGTCACGCGCGTCGGCGGCGCTTCGGAGCGGCCGCGTGCCTCACCGGCCAAGGTCAGGCCGGGCCGGTCGAACAGCAGGTCAGGGCGGTTCTTAGTGGCGCTGACCTGCCCGGCGAGTGCTGTCGGCAAGGCGTCGATATGGGCGGCCGGGTCCTGCCATTGGTACGCGGCCTGCACGGTCGCCGTGAGCATGCCGAGGCCGATGGACTCGCTCACGAACCTGCGGATGTGCGCGGCGCTGGCCCTGAACGGCTCGTCACGCAGTCGTAGGGGATTGCCGTCCAGGTAGCACAGCACCAGGCGGAGCTCGTGCTGACGGGTTTCGTATCTGACCGGGCCGCTCGCGGGCACCGCAAGGGCGTTCACGCTGATCGCGTAGCTCAGATCGATGGGCAGCAGACGGTCCGCCGCGACCCGGTGGATGCCGTCCACCTCGGGGTACGGATCGACGTACCCGGGCCGTTCGGTCCAGGCGAACTGCCGCAAGGTGATCCAGGCCACCCCCGCAGATTAGCCGGGAGAAGAAAACCGCAAGACCCGTCGGGTGCAATGAACCGTCCACTGTGGCGGAGGAGGCTGCTCGATGCGGGTGTGGGTTGTGCTGTTCGTGCTGGTCGCTGGGCTTTTGGCGGGCTGTGACGACGAACCTGAACAGACCCCCAAGGTGCAGACCACGGCTCAGCCCGACAAAGCCGACCCCGCCATGGCCGAGCGCTTCGCGCCGCTGGTGTTCCTGGCCCAGGGTGAATCGAACCTGCCGATGGACGCCACGACCTACGCGCAGAAGTCCTCGCTGTGGTTCGCCAACGACGCGTACTGCGAAGACGCTGGGGTCGCCGACCGGGTCGAGCCGCGGCGGCTGGGCAAGGGCCCGGACGTCTACAAGTCCGGCGGGTGCTCGATGACCGAGTCCATGTCGGTGACCGATGCGAAGTTCCCCGAGCGCACCGGGTTCTACCTGCGGCCCAACAACGACGCGCGCAAAGGCGAGGGCGCGTCCGCGCCCGCGTACTGGGAGTACCACGAGCACGAAGGCAAGGCGGCCTACGTGTACTGGTTCTTCTACGGCCACAACAGCGCTCTCAACGTGCACGACGGGGACTGGGAGCGGATCGCGGTGCACGTCGACGGGGACAAACCGAAGGCTGTGACCTTCTACGGACACGGCCGTCCACCGTGTGTCATGCCGTGGCAGGACCAGCAGCTGGCCAAGACCGGCGACCACCCCCAGATCTACTCGGCCAAGGGGTCGCACGCGTCCTACCCGAACACCGCCAACATCGCGCTGGACAAGCGGTCCGCGGGGACTCAGTGGAACACGTGGGAACGGCTGCGCCCAGTCGGCGAGGAACCGTGGTTCGGGTATCGCGGCTGGTGGGGTGACCAGAGCTGGGTGCCTGTTCCCGGGTTCGACGGCCCCATTGGCCCGTACCCCCAGCGGACGCTCAACGTGTTCACCGACGAGCCGTGTGACGAGTCGAAGTCCACGATCACCGCGCAGCTCCCGCAGGCCTTCGAAGGGCGGTGGGAGACGAAGGAACCGGCGACCCAGAAGCCCGCGGCGACGCCGTATCACATGCGCGTCAGCCTGGCGAAGGACAAGAGCACGGTCCGCTACCGCACGACGTGGACCGAGCCGAACCCGAAGCTGGAATGCGACGGCACGTGGTCGGTCACGGCCGCGACCGACCAGTACGCCGAGTTGCACGAGCAGATCACAGGCAAGGCAGCCGGGAACTGTGTCACGGAAGGAACTGTCACGCTGACCCGTGACGGTGACGCGCTGAAAGCGAACTACCGCAGCGGTTCCTTCAAGATGACGGCGAAGCTGTACAAGCGAACCCAGGCTGACGACACCAAAGCCGGCGCGTTGGAACGCTTCGAGCAATACCTGCACGCGGTGGGCAACGAGGACCTCGACACTGTCTGTGAGATCGCCGGACCCGGCGCCAAGAAAGCCGAGCAGCAGGGCTTCGGCACGTGCAGGCAGACGATGCCGGTGATGTTCGGGATGATCTCGCCCGCGCAGAAGAAGGCCCTGCAGACTGCCACAGTGGACCCGAGCCAGGTGACCGAGAAGCCGGGAACGGTCGAGGTGCCCGCGAAAGCCATCCGTGCGGGCAGCGTCAAGTTCACGTCGTCCAACCTCGGCGACTACACGCTGACGTTCATGAACGGGCAGTGGTTCATCACGGACTGACCGGCACGCGATAGTCCACAGTGGAGGGTCGGTAGGATTGCCTCGTTCTGCTCGACGGTCCCCACTGATAGGAGCATGACCATGGCAGTCTCCGCCGACCTGGCGAAGCAGCTCGACAAGGCGTACGAGGACAAGAGCGTCGCGGAGGTGCTGGACGCGCCCGTCGCCGCACTGTCCGGCGTGAGTGAAGGTGATGCGGAGAAGCTGGACGCGGCCTTCGGCATCAAGACCGTGCGCGACCTCGGCACCAACAAGTACTTCCGGCTCGCCGCGGCGCTCACCGAAATCGACGCCGCCGCCAAGTGAACAGGCGATGAAGAATGCCCGGGGAAAAGTCCCCGGGCATTCTCGGTTTTCAGTCCTTGTAGCTGTCGAACATGCCCGGCTCGTAGGAACCCGCCGGGGTCCGCGCGATCACGTTCATCCGGTTGGCCGCGTTGATCAGGCCGACCAGGCACACCAGTGCGGCGATCTGGTCGTCGTCGTAGTGCTTGCGCACCTGGGCCCATGTCTCGTCCGACACGCCCTGGTGGGTGTCGGCGAGCCGGGTGCCTTCCTCGGTGAACGCCAGCGCGGCCCGCTCCGCCTCAGTGAACACGGTCGCCTCGCGCCACGCGGCGACCAGATTGAGCCGGACCGCGGATTCCCCAGCCGCTGTCGCGTCCTTGGTGTGCATGTCGGTGCAGAAGCCGCAGCCGTTGATCTGGCTGGCGCGCAACGACACCAGTTCCTGCGTCGGCTTCGGCAGCGGCGACTGCGTGATCACCGTGCTGGCGTTGGCGAACCGCTTGCCGAACTTGCCCGCGAGCTCGTTGGCCATCAGGTTGAATCGAGCTTCCATGATCTCGTCCTCACTTCGTGCTGCACTGGGTCGAATGTTTTGGGTCGAATGTTTTGGGTCGAACACCAGATGCCGCCCGCCCGCATCCTGTGACAGCCCGGTGAAGTGACGTGGACCACATGGCTGCCGAGTCACAAAACCGGCTCGGCCGGCGTCTGGTGGGCGAGGAGAGAGGAGCAGGCCCATGCCGGACCCCGCGACCGAGGCCTTCGTGACCCATCGCAACCTGCTGTTCACGGTTGCCTACGAGATGCTCGGCTCGGCGGCCGACGCCGAGGACGTCCTGCAGGAGACCTGGCTGCGCTGGGTGGGCGTGGATCTGGACACCGTGCGGGACAATCGCGCCTACCTGGTCCGGATCACCACCCGCCAGGCGCTCACCCGGCTGCGCACGCTGGGTCGCCGTAAGGAGTCCTACGTCGGTCCCTGGCTGCCTGAGCCGTTGCTGACCTCGCCGGACGTGGCCGAGGACATCGAGTTGGCCGACAGCGTCTCGATGGCGATGATGCTGGTCCTCGAAACGCTCACACCGACCGAGCGCGCGGTGTTCGTGCTGCGTGACGTGTTCGACTTCGACTACGACGAGATCGCCGAAGCCGTCGGCAAGACCACGGCCGCGGTCCGCCAGATCGCCCACCGCGCACGGGGTCACGTCGCCGCGCGCCGCCCGCGCGGGGGCGCTTCCCCCAAGGACGCCCAAGGCGCGATGGACGCGTTCCAGCGGGCGCTGGAGACCGGCGACTTGCAGCAGCTGTTCGACATCCTCGCGCCTGACGTCGTGATGATGGGTGACGGCGGCGGTATCAAGCAGGCTGTGCTGCGGCCGATTGTCGGAGCCGAGCGCGTCGCGCGGCTGCTGGCCGTCGGGCTCGACCGCGTCGGCGCGGTGCTGACCTTGGAGCCGGTGCAGGTCAACGGCTATCCAGCGCTGATCTTCCGGCTGAACGGCGAGCTGGACAGCGTAGTGGCGCTGCGGATCGACGACGGCCAGATCACTGGCCTCTACGCCGTGCGCAACCCGGAGAAGCTCTCCCACATGGAGCATGTGACGCCCCTGTGCCGCTGATCACGGCGGGAATTTGCCGAGGCAAGTACCTGTTCAACTGCATGCAAATGCATATACTTGGCGCGCTGGCGATGCCAGGAGCGGCGAAGATGTGGAGGAGTCATGCAGTTCGGAGTGTTCTCGGTCAGCGACATCACGCGGGACCCGGTGTCGGGCGAGACCCCGAGCGAGGCGGAGCGGATCGACGCCATCGTGCGGATCGCCCAGAAGACCGAGGAGGTCGGGCTCGATGTGTTCGCCATCGGTGAGCACCACAACCCGCCGTTCTTCTCGTCGTCGCCGACGACCTTGCTCTCGTACATCGCGGCGACGACCAAGCGGCTGGTGGTGACCACCGCGACCACGCTGATCACGACCAACGACCCGGTGCGCATCGCCGAGGAGTACGCGATGCTCCAGCACCTGTCGAAGGGCCGCGTCGACCTGATGCTCGGCCGTGGCAACACCGCGCCGGTGTACCCGTGGTTCGGCCAGGACATCCGCAACGGCCTGCCGTTGGCGCTGGAGAACTACAACCTGCTGCACCGGTTGTGGCGGGAGGACGTGGTCGACTTCGAAGGCAAGTTCCGCACGCCGCTGCAGGGCTTCACCTCGGTCCCGCGCCCGCTGGACGACGTGCCGCCGTTCGTCTGGCACGGCTCGATCCGGACCCCGGAGATCGCCGAGCAGGCCGCGTTCTACGGCAACGGCTTCTTCGCCAACAACATCTTCTGGCCCAAGGAGCACTACATCCGGCTGATCAACTTCTACCGGCAGCGCTACGCGCACTACGGCCACGGCACCGAGAAGCAGGCCATCGTCGGCCTCGGTGGCCAGGCGTTCATCGCCAAGAACTCGCAGGACGCGGTCAAGCAGTTCCGTCCTTACTTCAACGAGGCCCCGGTCTACGGCCACGGCCCGACGATGGAGGACTTCATGCGGATGACGCCGCTGTCGGTGGGCAGCCCGCAGGAGGTCATCGACAAGACGCTGACCTTCCGCGAGTACTTCGGCGACTACCAGCGCCAGCTGTGGCTGATGGACCACGCGGGCCTGCCGCTGGGCACCGTGCTCGACCAGCTCGAGCTGCTCGGTGGCGAGGTCGTGCCGGTGCTGCGCAAGGAACTGGAAGCCAAGCGTGACCCGGAGGTGCCGGACGCGCCGACGCACCAGAGCCTGGTGAAGGCGAAGTACGGCGACAACCCGCCGCGCCAGCCGCGTCCGAACGCCAACCGCGGCGACAACGTCACCGGCGCGTCGCCCTACCAGGACAGCGACCCGGCTCTCGAGGCCAGCTACCCGGCGCTGTGACCATGGCTGGGAGCACGAACAAGACCGCCAACGCCGCGTGGGAGGCCCTGATGACCGCCTACGCGACGTTGATGCGGGACTTCGCCGCACAGGACATCTGGCAGGAGGCGTCGATGCGCGAGTACGACGTGCTCTACTCGTTGTCCAAGTGCCCCGAGCCCCTGCGGATCGGCGAGCTGCACAAGCACCTCCTGCTCAGCCAACCTGCTCTGTCACGGATGGTGGACAGGCTGGTCCAGCGCGGGTTCGTCGAGCGGTTGGCCGCTCCGGAAGACGGCCGCGGCGTACGCCTGGCGCTGACGGACACCGGACGCAAAGTGCAGCAGGACATCGGCCGCAAGCACGCTCGTGACGTCGCCCGCGCGGTCACCGCGCGGGTCAACGCCGAGGAACTCAGGCAACTTGAAGCAATCTGCAAGAAACTGGCAGGGGAGTCATGAGCACTTTCAAGGTGGTCGCTGTTTCCGCCGGAACAAGCGACCCGTCGTCGACGCGGTTGCTGGCTGACCGTGTCGCCCAGCGCGTCGACGCGTTGGCGGGCGAGCGCGAGCACGAGGTGCAGCTCCAGGTCATCGACTTGCGCGAGCTGGCCACGGAAATCACCACCGCGCTGGTGTCGCAGCTGACCGGACCTCGCTTGACCAAAGCGATCGAAGCGCTCGGCGAGGCCGACGGCCTGATCGTCAGCACGCCGGTCTACAAGGCCGGGGCAAGTGGCCTGTTCACGTCGTTCTTCCAGATCCTGGACAACGACCTGCTCATCGCCAAGCCGATCGTGCTGGCGGCCACGGCCGGAACCGCGCGGCACGCGTTGGTCGTGGACGAGCAGTTGCGCGGGTTGTTCGCGTTCATGCGGACCACGGCCGTCCCGACCTCGCTGTTCGCGTCCACTGAGGACTGGGGTGACCCCGCGCTGACCAAGCGCATCGACCGCGCCGCCTTCGAATTGTTGCTGCTGATGGAAAGCGGCTTCGCCAAGCAGGTCAGGGGCGAGTCGTGGCAGAACTACCAGCACGAGTTCGGCAGCGCGGGCGGCACGGAGCTGTCCATCGACCTCGACTCGGACCTGATGCGCCTGGCCACGGGTGGGTCGGCCAAGTAGGTTTCCCGCCGTGACAACGCAGATACCCGACGAGGTGTTCTTCGAACGAGGCTGGTTCTCGGTGGCCGCGGTCGACGGTACCGGCCTCTTCGATCCGGACGCGCATGATCTTGATCCGATGACGACCAGCTCCGCTTGCTGGCGCGGCTACATCTGCGGGTACGCCGTCAGCGACGGGCATTTGGTGGTGCGGGATCTGATTCTGGGGTCGGAGGATCCGCCGCCCTTGATCGGGAAGATCCATCCGGTGCGGGAAGACGATGACGCGCGATGGCGCTACGAAGGGCTGGACATCCCGGTGGACTTCACCGGGCGGCTGCTGATCGGCGATGGCGACGTCGACGACCGCCCGTATCTGAACATGGGGTTCCAGCCAGCCTGGATGTACAGCGAAGTCCACGAACTGACATTCCAGGCAGGCACGTTGGTCACCGCCGCTGACCGTTCCGCTGAGCTGGCGGCGGTACGGGCGGCGGGCCCGGCCACCGAACCTGCGCAAGGCGAATCGACCAAGGACTGGGTCTCCCGTACGTTCTCCTTGAGCTACGACTACAGCTGGCCTAGGTGACTTCCAGGATCCCCATCATTCCAAGGTCCTCATGGGACGCGATGTGGCAGTGGTAGACCGTGCGGCCCGGCGGGCCGTGGAACGGGATCACGATCCGTACGGTTGAGCCAGGTGGCACGTTGACAGTGTCGCGCCACGCGCGGAAAGGCGCGTCAACCACCTGGAACGAGTAGCTGTGCAGGTGGAACGGGTGGTCCATGGTGTGCTCGTTGACCAGCTCCCAGATCTCCGTGGTGCCTGACTTCACCTCCATATCCACGCGGTTGTGGTCAAACGTACGGCCGTTGATGGTGAACATGCTGTCCCCGTGACCGTTCAGCACAAGACGACGGGTACGTGAACCCGTTGGTGCGTCGATCTTCCGCATCGACCAGGGCAACGGGATCGGGACGAGACCGGCGGGCACGTCGAGACTCGCCAGCAACCGATCCTCGCTCTGCGCACCGCCGGGCCCATAGACCGAGTACGGCAGCGCCCGCAGTTCGAGCCGTCCCGCTGTCGTCGTGTCCACGAGGATCTCGGCGCGTTCGCCTGGGGTGAGCAGGATTTCGGTGAGCGGCACCGGGTTCTCGACCAGCCCGCCGTCGGTGGCGATGAGGTGGAAGGTCTGCTGATCGCCGTCGCGCAGCACACCCAGCAGCAGCGTGTCCGCGGCGGTCGCGTTGATCAGCCTGAGCCGGACACGGCCGGAACGCGGCGTGATCACGGGCCGTGCGACGCCGTTGACCTGTAAATCCTTGGTGATCATCACCAGCCGGTCGTCCGCGTCGATCCGTCCGTCGTCCACGACGATCGGTCCGGCCAGGCCCATCAGCAGCTGGCGTTCGACGTCTCCGTGCGCGTGCGGGTGGTACCAGTAGGTGCCCGCTGTGCCTGGCGGGATGGTGAAGTCGCGGTGGTCGCTCTCGCCCGGCTTGAGGTGCGTGAGCGGGGCGTCGACCGCGGGCGAGAGCGGCAGGCCGTGGATGTGCAGGCTGGTCGGGGCGTCGAGTCCGTTGCGGAAAGCCAACTGGACACGGTCGCCTTCCCGGACTTTCAGCAGTGGCCCCGGAAACTGGCCCGAGTAGCCCGAAGGCGTCGCGACGAGTTCGTACGGCTCCGAAAGCGCTTGCGGCTGTGGGAGTTGCGGCCCGTCCGGCACCGAGCAAGCGGCAACACCGCTTGCCAGCGCGACTCCACCGAACAGGAACGCGCGGCGGGACACCTCAGCCATGGTGGTGCTGTCCGTCCACCATGAGACGGCCGACCATCCCGGACTCGCGGTGATCGCCCATCGAGCAGTGCAGTGCATACGTTCCGGCCGGCACATCGACGACCGCGACCCGCGTACGTCCACTCGGGACACTCAGGTCGATGCCCAGCTGGTCGATCACGAAGTCGTGGTCGTCCCCGCTGGTGTTGACGAACCGGAACGCGACCGGCTGCCCGGCCGGGACCTTCAGCTGCGCGGGTTCGAACCGGTAGTTGACCATGGTCACGGTGGGCACCTTGGCGAGCTGGTCCGCGGTCAGCCTGCCGGTGTCGTCGGTCTGCCCCAGTGCCAGCGCGATGCCGAGTCCGGCGACCGCGCTGACCGCCAGCCCGGAGGCCATACCCACCCGTACGGTGAACGGCCGGAGGAAGGCGATCGCGACACCGGACGCGAGAAGCAGCGCGACGGCGACGGCGAACGGGCCGACCGAACCGGGACGGACCAAGTCGAACGACAGCGCGCCGATCCCGCTGCCGATCACCGCCGCGACCGCGACGAGCACGGCCGTCACGGCGACCCACTTCCGTCGGGTCTGTAGAAGCGCGGCGGCAACTAACGGAACGGCCGCGACGGCCATCATGCCGACGTTGGGCTGGCCGCTCAGTACTCCGTACGTGACGAGCTGCCCCACTGCGAGCACGACCAACGCGCCCTGAGCAATCCGGTTGTTTTCCATGCTCACAGGCTCGGGCCAGCACGCGCGCCCTCGCGTCGGCGAAAACCACCTATGTCGTACGCAGGCACCGAATAGGCAACTTTCGCCGACGCGAGCACGACGGCGCCGCTGCGAGTCTCGATCCCATCACCAGGGAGGAGGCATGATGCCGACACGGATAGCAAGAGCAACGTTGCTGGCAGCAGCGATGTTGACGATCATGGCGGCGGCGATCATCGCGCCGAGCCTGCCCGCGATGACCAAGGTCTTCCCCGGCTCGGACGTCCTCGTCCGGCTCGCGCTGACCGTCACATCGCTCGCGATCGCGATGAGCGCACCCGTGGCGGGAACGGTCGCGGACCGTCTCGGCCGACGACCGCTGCTGGTCGGCAGCCTCGTCCTGTACGCACTCGCGGGCACCGCGGGCTACTTCGTCGACGACCTGTACGTCCTGCTGGCCACCCGCGCACTGCTCGGCGCGGCGGTCGGCGGGATCATGACGGCCGTCAGCGCGATGATCACCGATTGGTTCGAAGGACCGCGGCGAGCCTCTTTCCTCGGCCTGCAACAGGCTTTCGCGAGCCTGGGCGGAGTCATCTTCCTGCCGCTGGCGGGTCTGCTGGCCGCCGTGGACTGGAAGGCGCCGTTCTGGATCTACGCCTTCGCCGCGGTCATCGTTCCCTTCGCGCTTCTCGCCGTACCGGAAAGACCTCGGACCGGCGGTGAGGTCACGGTATCGCCGGAATCGGAACACCAGAAGCGGATCCTGGGGATCTACGCGTTGGCTCTCGTCGCGACGCTTGTCTTCTACATGGCGCCGGCGCAACTTCCGTTCCTGCTGGCCGACTTCGGCGTCGGCCCGGCACTCACCGGTGCTGTGGTCGCTGGCAGCACAGTGACTGGAGTCATTGGCGCGCTTGCCTTCCCGGTGACGCGTAACCGATTGAACCCCACCATGATCACTACCGCGAGCGTCCTGGCGCTCGGTGCGGGATGGGTGCTGATCGGCACGGCAGGCAACGTCGCCCTCATCGTGATCGGGTTGCTCGTCGGGGGTGCCGGTGTCGGGCTTGTCGTCCCGAACCTGAACCTGCGACTGGCGGACCTCGCGCACCCGGCACGGCGCGGGAGAGTCCTCAGTGGACTTGTCGCAGGCATCTTCCTCGGCCAGTTCCTCTCGCCGCTGGCCGTGCACCCACTCGTCCAGACCATCGGCATCGCCGACGCCTTCACCTACAGCGGTGCGGCGCTGGCGGTCGCCGCCGTCGGATCGGCATTCGTCACCACCAAGGAAAGGACAGTTCGATGATCTACCACGGCAACCGTTTCACCCTCAAGCCGGACGCATCGGCGGAACAGATCGAAGTGGCCCTGGAAAGCCTGCGCAACCAGGGCAGGGTCATCCCGTCGGTGAAGTCCTTCGTCGTCGGCCGTGACCACGGCGGCGAATACGAATGGGGCGCGACCTTCGTACTGGAGGACCTCGATGGCTACTGGGAGTACCTCATCCACCCGGCGCACCTGAACACCGACCGCGTCGGTCTGCCTCTGGTCGACAAGTTCATGTCGTTCGACATCACCGACGACCTCGACCCCGACCTGGGCGCGAAGATCGCCGAGCTGCACAAGCGCCGCTACGACACCATGCCTGACATCAACAAGCTCGTGTCCGATCTCGGCGAGTACAGCGGCAGCGCGGCCCCCGGAAAGCACGGAGAATGACGATGTCCTTCGACAGGATAGTCACGGCATGGGCCAAGATCTGGAACGGCGACCTGTCGTTGATCGACAGCGTGATCCATCCCGGCTTCACCTCGCACGCCGCCCCGCTCGCCGGTGGCGGCCCGGCGGCCGACTTGGTGGGCAGGCAGAACCTGCACACGTGGGTCAGCGGCATCCACGCGATGATCTCCGAGCTGCGGTTCGGCATCCATGTCGGCCCGTTCGTGGACGATCCCTTTGTCGTGATCAGGTGGCACGCGGAGGGAACGTACGAAGGCCGGAGGATCGAGTTCTACGGCACCGACATCCTCAAGGTGGACGACGAGGTGATCACGGAGTACTGGGCGAACGCGGACAGCCTGTGGTTCGCCCAGCAGATCGGGATGAAAGAGGTCCCGGCCCTCACCTGAGGTCCGGCAGATCCCTCAGCTGCCGCCGCGAGGTGATCCCCAGTTTGCGGAAGATGTTGCGCAGATGGGCATCGATCGTCCGCGGGCTGAGAAACAGCCGGGCGGCAACCTCTTTGGACGTCGCGCCGGTGGCCACGAGCCGCGCGATGTGCGTCTCCTGCATCGTGAGTTCGTCGAGGGAGTTCGTCGCGCGGCTGCGTGCTTGCGCACCGGTCGCGCGCAATTCATCAAAGGCACGGCGAGCGAACGCCTCCATGCCGATGGTGGACAACAGGTCATGGGCCGTGCGGAGCTGGGTGCGGGCGTCCAGCCTCCGGTTCTGGCGCCGCAGCCATTCTCCGTACAGCAAATGGGCCCTGGCCTGGTATGTGCGGCCCGGGGAATCGGCGAGCAGTTCGATCGCGGCGCGGTAGTCGTCCTCGTCGCCGGTGACCATGCCACGCGAGTACGCCGTGAGGCCCAAACCCCACGGCGTGCCGCTGGCCTGGGTTCGTTCGGTCAGCGATTCCAGCGCCGACGCGGCGAGATCGTTCTCGCCGCATCGGACCGCGGCCTCCACCAGTTCCGGCATGGCGGCTCCGGCCAGGAACAGATCACCGGCCGCTGCTGCTTGCCGTGCCATCGCCAGCGCGGCCGGATAATCGCCGAGGCCGTTGTGCAACACGGCGGCGGACCAGTGGACGTTCGCCACCAACTGGCCGATCCCTTTCGCCTTGGCCACCGTGGTCGCGGTCTCGATCAGCTCGGTCGCTTCCTCGCGCCGGCCACGCAGTGCCGTGACAAACAGCCGGGGGTACGTCATCGAAGGCGTACCGATCGCGTCCGCGAGAGCTTCCTCCTCCGCGATCGCGTCCACCGCCTTGGGAAGGTCTCCGGTCAGCGCGGCCTCCAACGCGCCTTGCGCGAGGCCCAGCCGGAGCACCATCGGCGCACCTGATTGCCTGCCTGTCTTCATCAGCCAGTCGACGATCGCCGTGTGCGCGTCGATGTCCCACAGTTCACCGGCGACCATGGTGGCCAGCGCAGGCCGTCGCGTCCACGCCGCGCTGTCGGCGAGGACATCGCGCAGCGCGGGAACCGCGGCTTTGTGCCCGGATGTGTTCAACAGCACCAAGGCGTCCAGGAAGTCGGTCGCGGGTGGCGCGGAACGGGCCGCGTTCAGAACCATGTCCATGACGCCGCTGCCACGGCCCACGACCATCGCCATTTCCAGCGCGTCCAGGAAACATGTCCGTGACCAGGCTGGATCGATGTCAGCCAGCCGCCGGGCGGCGTGCAACATGAACGTGGGGCCGTTGCTGTCGCCGTGGCGCACGAACGCGACCTGCCCACGCAACAAGTCGGCCTTCGCTTGCGTGCGTTCGTCCAGCGTCTTGAGTTCCACAGTGGTCAGCAGCGCGGCTGCCGCATCGGTCGCACCCGCGTCGAGCTTGGCCTGCGCGGCGGCGAGCGTCCGGTCGACACGCTTGGAGTTGTCCGCGGACAAGGCCGCCGCGCGTTCGAGGAAGGCCGCGGCCGCCGCGACGCCGCCACGCGACCGCGCGCGGGACGCGGAGTCTTCCAGTTCGGTGGCGACGTCCTCGTTGGGCCCGGTGCCGGACTGGGATCGGTGCCAGGCGCGGCGGTCGGGGTCGGTGGTCGCATCGGTTACGTCAGCGAGCGCTCGGTGCACGTTGTGCAACAGGCCTGCGTCAGCGGCTCGGTAGACGGCGGATCTGGCCAGCGGATGGCAGAACCGCACGCGCGTGCCGAACTCGACCAGGCCGGAGGCTTCCGCGGCGCCACCAGCCGCTGCCTCGACGCCCAGCCGACTGGCCGCGGTCCACAGCAGGTTCGGGTCGCCGGTCGGGTCCGCGCTCGCGAGGGTGAGCAAGAGCCGGACCTCGTCGGACAGGCTGTCCAGCCTGGCTTGGAAGCTGCGTTCGATCCGGCTCGTGATCGTGGACGTGTCCGGTGGCGCGAAGCCACCTGCCTTTGGCAGCTCTAGCAACGCCAACGGGTTGCCGCGTGCTTCGGCGACGATGCGGTCACGTACTTGCTCGTCCAAGGTCGCCCGCAGCAATGTGCGTGCGTCGGCGTCTGGCAGTCCGTCGAGAACCAGGCTAGGCAGTTCTTCCAGGCCGTACCGTGCCGCGAACACCATCGCGATCGGCTCTGACGCGATGCGTCGCGCGAGGAACGTGAGCGCTTTCGCTGACGCGTCATCCAGCCAGTGCGCGTCGTCCACGAGACAAAGGACTGGACGGTCCTTGGCTGCTTGACCGAGCAGTCCCAACGTGGCCAGGCCAACCTGGAACAGCTGCGGCGTGCCGGTGGCCAGGCCGAACGCGACCCGCAGCGCGTCCGGCAGATCTGCCTTGATCGGCACGCATAGCTGGTGCAGGGCCGCGAACGGCAGTTCGGACTCGAACTCCGAGCCGGACGCCTCGATCACCATGAAGCCGGACGCCGCCTGCCGGACGTGGTCAAGCAGTGCGCTCTTGCCGATGCCCGGCTCTCCGCGCAGCACAAGCACACCGCCGTTGCCCCGGCGGGCCGCACCGACGAGGTCCGCGAGCCGCTGGACCTCGTCCTGTCTTCCGACCAGCATGGTGCGAACCTACAACGAGCCCCTCAGCCCGGGACCTTGTCCAGGAAGCCGTGGACGTTCTTGATCTTGCCATCGGCCAGGACGATCACGTCGAAGCCGACGATGGCGTCGCCCAGTTCCCAGGTGAACCGGGCGATGTCGTGATGCCCGTCGACCGGCCCGAGACTGAACGTCAGCCCGGCGAACTGCTGCTGGACAGCGCCGACCATCTGGTCGATGGCCTGCGGCCCGGTGGCCGTGCCAAGAGGATCGGTGTACGTCGCGTCCGATGTGTACAGCTCCTCGATGATGTGCTTGCGTTTCACCGGGTCGGTCTCGTTCCAGCTGTCGATGTAGCGCTGCGCGGTGTTCTCGTATTCGGTCATGTTTTAAGCATGTCCAGCGCGCGGCGCCTAGTCGATTACGTCCGAGGTAAGCGCACCAGCTACCGTGTCACGGGCCGTCACTTTGACTGTCCACTGAGGATTGAAGGACGTGGCATGTCCGTACTGCGGCGAGTAATCGCCAACTTCGGCAAAACCAGGACGTTCGCGGCGATCGGGCGCCGCCTCGCGCCCGCCGACCGCTGGATGCTGCGGGCAACCGGCGGGAAGCTCGGTGTCGGTTCGGCAGTCGGCCTGCGCACGCTGTTGCTGACCACGATCGGCCGGACAAGCGGGCAGAAACGCGAAGTCCCGCTGCTGTACGTGGAACGCGAGGGCAGGTACATCGTGATCGGCTCGAACTGGGGCGGCGAACGCCACCCTGCGTGGTCGTCGAACCTGCTCGCCAACCCGGGCGCGGTCATCGCTCTGCGGGGCAAGCGCTTGGCCGTCCGGGGCAGGCTGTTGACCGGCGACGAGCGACAGGAGATGTGGGACGCGGTCGCCTCGTACTGGCCCGCGTACAACAGCTATGCCGACCGCGCCGACCACCGTGAGATCCGGGTATTCGTGCTCGAACCCGTTACCGAGGAGGGCTTCTGATGTCGACCGGGCCGTCTTGAGAACGTCACCGCCTCCGGCCACAGGCTTGACTATTGTGCCCTTTGTTACCGTACTATAGTAACAACTCGGGGAGGTGTCATGACTTGGCGTACTCGTGTATGGGTGCTGGCCTTGCTGCCTGTGGTGCTTGCCGTGGTCACGCCGTGGATCCTGCTGGCCGTTTTCTCCGAACGCCTGCCTGACCGGGCATACGTGGATGGCTGGTCACGGACGGGCCCTGATCACGCACAGGGGGCGCCGACCTGGCCGGAATGGGCGAGCGGGTTCTTGTTCT
The DNA here is from genome assembly GCF_900176515.1 of Kibdelosporangium aridum. Lineage (GTDB taxonomy): Bacteria > Actinomycetota > Actinomycetes > Mycobacteriales > Pseudonocardiaceae > Kibdelosporangium > Kibdelosporangium aridum. The sequence continues at coordinate 5,715 of NZ_FWXV01000012.1, read as the reverse complement.
TCACGGCCGCGGCCTGCGTCGCGGCCGTCGCCCTGGTGTATTGGCGGCGGGTGCCCAGGCTGCAGCGCTGGGTTGTGGCGGTGTCCTGGGCGTTCGCCGGACAGATCGCCGGTGGCGTGATCATCGATGTGGCGCCGGTCGTGGACGTCACCGGGTATCCCACGCAACAGGCGCCCGGCTGGGCGGACCTCGCGAAACTGGCGATCGGGCTGGTCACCGCGGTCATGGGCTGGGTTCTCGTCGGACGCCTGCCTGCCGCGCCGGACGCGAAAGACAACCTGCCTGAAGGTGCTCTGCGCCGGAACCTTGGTCCAACGGAACGTGTCGTGTTCTTCGAGTCCATGCGGTCAGTGAAGGCCGCGTGTCTTGGCTGTGCCCTCGTGGCGGTGGCGATCGTGCTCAACGCGGCGGCATTCGCTGTGATGGGTGTCGCGTTGTTTTTGCTGGCACGGGCGAACGTGCAGATCGACAGCGAAGGCGTCCTGCTCGACCTGCCGTTGATGCGAGTCCGTCAACGGGTGCCGTATCAGCAGATCAAGTACGCGGAAGCCGTGAATCAAAGGTATACAAGGGAATGGTCGCCTTTGCTGGAGGACATCCATCGTTTCGGGTACGTCGGCCAGCGCGGCGACCACATGGTTCTTCATCTGAGCGACGCGCGTGACTTCGTGGTGAGTCTGCGTGCCGCAGCGGCTGCCGTCGCGTTGGTCAACGGAGAGATCGCGCGTCGCCGGGAGTTGGCGTGCTGATCTCGATCGACCCTTCGTTGCCGGTCCAGCTCGCCGATCAGGTGGCCCGCTCGGTGCGCGCCGGGCTCGCCGACGGGTCCATCAAGCCCGGCGACAAATTGCCGCCCGCCCGAGAACTCGCGTCTTCGCTCGGCATCGGACTGCACACGGTTCTGCGCGGCTATCAACAACTGCGTGACGAAGGACTGGTTGAGCTCAGACGCGGCCGTGGCGCGGTGATCACCGACGCCGGTGATTCCCTGCACACCCAGCTCCGGCAGCTCGCCAGGGGGTTCGCCGAATCGGTCCGCAGGCTCGGCGTTGACGAGGACCAGGCGATCGAGTTCGTCCGCAACGCATTGCGCAGTCCGTAGCTCCTCGATGTAGGGTGTGCCCGCCGGTCCGAGATGGACCGGTTCCGTTCAGGTACCAGGAAGCCGGTGTGAGTCCGGCGCGGTCCCGCCACTGTGACCGTGACCTCGTCACGGAAGTCAGGAACTGCCCTGTTCGGACGGCCCCAGCTGGGACGTGGACATCCCGGACGGAGTGGTGATGGTGCGTGCACGGGCTCTTCTGATCGTCATGGCGTTGGCCCTCAGTGGTTGCGCGGAAAGCAAGCCGACGGCAAGCACGGCGGGGGTGACGATCGACAACTGTGGGATGCAGATCACGTTCGACGGCGTGCCGCAGCGCGTGATCGGCTACTACCAGCATCCGACCGAGATCATGGTCGCGTTGGGACTGCAGGACAAGCTCGTCGGCATGGTCTACCCGGACAACGATCCGCTGCCGCGCTACGCCGATGTGTACAAGGCGATTCCGAAGATCTCCGACAAGGACGCGTCGTTCGAGCAACTGCTCGCCAAAACCCCGGATCTGGTCTACGGCGGCTACGACAGTTCCTTCGACGACAAGGAAGGCCGGTCGCGCGAGGCGTTCACCAAGGCCGGGATCAAGACCTACCTCAGCCGCGAGGAATGCATCGACCGGGCGGTCACAATGGACGACGTGTGGGAGGAGATCCGCACGATCGGCCGCGTTTTCCAGGTTCCGGACCGGGCCGACGCGCTGATCGCCGAGCTGCAGGCGAACGTCGCGAAGACAACCGAGCGGCTCAACGGCGTTCAGCCCTTGAAGGTCTTCGTGTACGACAGCGGCGACGCCACAGCGTTCACGTCGGGCGGCACGGGAATCGGCAACGAGGTCATCAAACTGGCCGGTGGTGTGAACGTCTTCGGTGACGTGCGGAAGGACTGGGCCGACGTGTCGTGGGAACAAGTCCTGCAGCGCTCACCCGACGTGATCGTCATCTACGACTACTACGGCACACCAGCCGTGGACAAGAAAATCGAGTTCCTGCTGGGCAAACCGGAACTGGCCGGAGTGCCGGCGATCCGCGACCGCCGATTCGCGCGATTGACGTTGCAGGACACGGTTCTGGGTGTCCGCGCGCCCTTCGCGGTCGAGGGCCTCGCCAAGCAGTTGCACCCATGAAGATCTCCTACCCGGCCGCCATCGCCCTGCTGGTGTTGATCCTGGTGGTCTCGATGATCGCTGGAGTCGGCATCGGGTCGATCGCGATCGCGCCGATGGACGTGGTCACCGCTGTGCTGCACCAGATCGTGCCGGATCTGGTCGCTTCGTCCGGGCCGGCGTACGTCGAAGCGGTGGTCACCAACACCCGCGGTCCGAGGGTGATTCTGGGTGCGGTCGTCGGCGCGGGACTGGCCACTGTGGGCATGGTGCTTCAGGCACTCGTCCGCAATCCCCTTGCCGATCCGTACCTCCTCGGGATTTCCTCCGGTGCCTCGGTCGGCGCTGTGGCCTCGATTCTGACCGGCTTTGCCTTGTTCGGGGCCGCTTCGACCTCGGTGGCGGCTTTCGCCGGGGCGTTCGCGGCTTTGCTCGTCGTGTACTTCGTCGCGCGATCTGGTGGACGCCTCACGACAGTCGGGCTCGTGCTCGCGGGCGTCGCGGTGGCGTACGTGCTGTCCGCGCTGACGAGCTTGATGCTTTTGCTTGCCGACAATGCTCAGCACGCCCGTCAGATTTTGTCGTGGCTGCTTGGTGCTTTGGGCGGTGCGACTTGGTCGCTGTGGGTTCCGCTCGGGGCGCTTGTCGTCGGTCTTGTCATTCTGATGGCCAACGCTCGTGCGCTCAATCTTCTCTACGCGGGGGAGGAGGCGGCGATCGCGATGGGCTTGGACGTCAACAGATTCCGTATCACGATGTTCGTCATCACGTCCTTGCTGACCGGGTTGCTGGTCGCGGTCAGCGGACCGATCGGCTTTGTCGGGCTGATCCTGCCGCATGCGGTGCGCTTGGTCGTCGGCAGCGATCACCGCCGGGCACTTCCCGCAGTGGCTTTGGCTGGCGCTTCTTTCCTTGTGCTGGCCGACATTGCCGCGCGGACAGTCGCGTCCCCGCAGGAGATTCCGGTTGGTGTCTTCACAGCGTTGTGCGGCGGACCGTTCTTCCTATGGCTGGTTCGTCGTCAGACTCGTCGTGGGGTGAAGACATGACGGCGCGCGTCGAGGTTTCCGGGATCGGCGTGGAGCTGGGCGGAAGGCGTGTCGTGGACGATGTGTCCTTTGCCGCGAAGCCCGGCGAAGTGATCGGAATCGTCGGCCCGAACGGGTCGGGAAAGTCCACTTTGCTGCGTGCGATGATCGGCATTCTCACCCCGGCAGCGGGATCGGTCCACATCGACGGCCTCGATGTGGCCAAGACCAAGGCCCGTGACCGTGCACGTGTGCTCGCAGCGGTGTTGCAGGACGCCACAGGCGACTTCGACCTGACCGTGCAGGACGTGGTGATGATGGGCCGCGCCTGCTACAAGAAGGCTTTCGAACGTGACGACGATCGCGACAGGACAGTCGTAGCCGACGCGTTACGGGCCGTCGGTGCAGTGGACCTCAGGGATCGGCGGTTTGCATTTCTGTCCGGTGGGGAACGGCAACGTGTCCTGATCGCGCGTGCGATCGCCCAACAGCCACGAGTGCTGGTGATGGACGAACCGACCAACCACCTCGATCTCCGGCACCAGTTCGATGCGTTGGCGTTACCCAGAAAACTCGGGGTGACGGCCGTGATCGCATTGCACGACCTGAACCTCGCCGCGCACTACTGCGACCAGTTGCTCGTGCTGCACCACGGTCGGCAGGTTCGTTCAGGAACACCAGAGGAAGTTCTCAACTCCGAAACGCTGGCCGAGGTTTACGGCGTCGCCGCTGCCGTGACACCCCACCCAGTCACCGGACGCCCGCACATAACGCTTGATCCCACCCACCAAGCCGAAACGGGCCAACCCCCTCGGAGCTGGCCCGTTCCCGGCAGGGATTACTTGATGGAGAAGGAGTCGCCGTAGACCTTCCAGGACAACGGGGTCTTGAGGTCGAAGTTGCCGTTGCGCAGGAACACCCGCTGCGCGGTGTCGACCCGGCTGGTGTCGGAGTGCGCCTCCTCCTGCTTCATCGCCCACACGCGTGCGTCGAGGAAGGCGTTGAGGTAGGCCGTCTCGTCGCCGCCCTGAGCCGGTGTCTTGGCCTTGGCCATGGCACGCTTGCGGATGTTGCTGAAGCTGGTCTTGTCGCCGCCGTCACCGTGCATCACGATGGCGTCGTAGTAGATGAACTGGCCGAGGGTGCGCAGCCCGTCCTGCTTCGCCCGGTTCACCGACGGGTTGAAGTACACCCGGTCGCGCTCGGCTTCCTGCGTGTCCTGGAAGACCTTGTCCTTGGCCGCGGTCTTCCAGTCCTTGGTGTAGTTCGGGTCCAGGCCTTCGTGCGAGTCCGAACCGTCGACCCGCTCCAGTGCGGGCAGGTACTTGGCCAGGACGTTGCCGGGCTTGCGGCGGGTGTACTCCCGGACGAGCTCCAGCATGTCGTGCGTGCCGGAGCAGAAGCCGATGATGCCCGCGGTGTAGCCGCGGCCGTCACCGATGTCCTCGATGTACTTGAACTGCGCCCGCCAGTCCAGTGAGGAGTTCTCCGCACTGGACACCAGCTTCATCGCGATTTCCTTCTTGGCTGGGTCATCCAGGCCGACCGCCGCGATCACCGCGGACTGCTGTGCGGCGCCCGGCAGGCTCGCCTGAGCGGCCGTCACACCCGCGACCGGCAGGAACAGGCATGCGGTGCAGACAACGGCGAAGGTACGCGTCTTCACAGGGATTCCTCCTTGCAGGGGGAGAAGTGGCACCGAGTCAACAGCCTCCGGGTGTAATTCGTCAAGACTCTTACCGAACCGGTTTTCCTTGGCTGCCAAGCAATGTCCGGAACCTCCGGTGCTGTCCAGTTGTGCGGGAATTCGCCGGACGCATAACGGAAGACGGCGCCTGGGCCGAGGACCCCAGGCGCCGTCGTGCCGACGAAATCAGGGCGTGATGGGCACGTTTGTCAGGCCCTTCTTCGCCGACGACACCGTGTTCGACGCATACACGGTGTCGGGCTTGTCCTTGCACTACGAGACCGTGGTGTGATCTCTTTGCCTTTCATCAGCGGCTCACGTTCTTGAGGAACAGTGACGGTGCGCTGTCGGTTTTGGTGGCGTCGATGCCGTGGCCGTTGGTGTAGTCGCGTTGTTCGTTCTTGGCCCAGTCGGGGATCGGGGTGCCGGCGATGTCCAGGTGCTGGTAGCCGGTGCCGTTCCAGCCGAAGATGTAGATCCGCTGCTTGTCCGGGTAGTAGTCCTGGAACGGGCCGTTGGTCGATAGTTGTTTGGTCATGGTGTTGTTGAAGAACACGTTGCGTGCGCCGGTCGCCCCGGACCACTTGACGGCTTTTTTGCCCGCGCCCCACCAGATCGGGAACCAGTTCGAGTCATCCGGGCCACCACCGCCCTCATCACCGCAGTTGGCCCGGCAGTTACCGGATCGGTGGCCGTAGCTGACGCGCACGGTGTTGAGCTCGAACAGGTTGTTGCGTTCCCACCCGCCGTGCAGGTTCAGATCCGAGTCGAAGTCGTTGCCGATCACCACGTTGCCCGA
>NZ_FWXV01000013.1 GCF_900176515.1 Kibdelosporangium aridum | reverse complement strand
CAGGAGTTCATCCCGTTCCTGGACTATGACGTGGAGATTCGGCGTGTGTTGTGTTCCACGAACGCGATCGAGTCGTTGAACGCGCGGTATCGTCGTGCGGTGCGGGCACGAGGGCATTTCCCGACCGAGCAAGCAGCGCTCAGTGCCTGTATCTGGTCACCAGGAGCCTGGACCCGACCGGCACCGGGCAAGCCCGGTGGACAATGAGGTGGAAGCCCGCGTTGAACGCGTTCTCCATCACCTTCAGTGACCGCTGGCCGGCCGCTGAAACCTACTGACAACAACGGCCGGAAACACCCTTCGCGTTACAGTCCCTGGCATTCAACGGTGGCAGGGTTCCGGTGAGATCGTTTCGACTGGTTAAGGCGCATCGCCGACTTTGCGGCAATGCCCGAACCCCATGAGGAAACAAGTCTTTGGCTCTGGTCCGTTCATGAGTAGGCCGGTTTCGTCGGCTATGTGTCGTGGCAAGGTCCATTGTCGGCGAGATGACATGGCTTGATCCTCCCGGTCTGCGGCTTGCCCTGAGCGTTTCCTTTTGGGTGCAGGGCCGAGGTCTCGGCGAACACGTATAGCTGGCACGGCCTCTGGAGGGGCAGGGATGGCGTGGCGCTACGGAGCTGTGGTTGTTCCTTGGTTGAGAGGTCAGGGTGGGATGCGGAAGTTGGAGAGGATGAGGAAGCCGCCGAGTAGGGCGGTGAGCCAGAGGGTTTCGAGGGGTGAGTAGGGCCAGTTGTCCGGGGTGGGCAGGAAAGGGATGGTCATCGTACGGTCACCAAGTCCTTGAGTTTGGAGTATCGGCTTTCGCCGATGCCGTCTATCTGGCGGAGTTGTTCCACTGCTGTGAACGGGCCGCGTTCGGTGCGCCAGTCGAGGATGCGTTGGGCTGTCACCGCTCCGACGCCTGGGAGGTCGTCGAGTTGGGCGGTGGTTGCTGTGTTCAGGTCGAGTTTCGCTGGTTTGGGTTGTGGTGCCGGTGCCACCTCCGGTGGGGGTGGGATGCCTACGTAGATCTGTTCGCCGTCGGCTAGGCGGCGGGCCATGTTGAGGGTGAGCGCGTCTACTTCGGACACTCCGCCTGCTGCTTGGATTGCGTCTGCTACGCGGGAGCCCTCGGGTAACGTGATGAGGCCTGGTTTGGGGACTCGGCCGACGACGCTCACCACGATTCTTGCCGTGGACGGGCGTGGGTCGTTGCTGACAGCTGCGGCCGGCAACAGCGGTGGTACTTCTTTTTCTGGCTGTGCCACAAGGATTCCGATGGCTGCACAGGAGGCCACGACGACAGCGGCCGTGGCGACGACAGGCAGTCGGAGGTTCTTCAGACGTGCGCGCACCGGGGGTTGTGATGACGGGGTTGGCGGGGTTTCGTCCACCCATTCCGGTGTGGGGTCAGGGATTTCGGTTCCGCGGGCAGCAGCCAGTTGCTTGAGTCGGATCTTCGGGTCGTTTTCGGCGGTGGTTCGGCGCCGGCTTGTTTCGAACATGCCTTCGACGCTAGGCCGGTTTTGGGTTGGATGCCCGGGTGGCGGTTTTGGGGCTGTGGACAACTCGTTTCTGTGGACAGGTTGGGGTGCCCTCGGGTTTTTCTGGTTGGGTTGTCGGTGGTTTGTGGTATTGCGCTAGTCGGGGAGGACCACGACTCCCAGCACACCTGGGCCGGTGTGCGCGCCGATCACCGCACCCAGCTCCGACACTACGCACCCGGACGACCGAGGCAACCGTTCCTCAAGGCGGGTCGCCAGTTCGGCGGCCCGGTCCGGCGCGGCAAGGTGGTGCACGGCAAGGGAAACCGGCCCGCTCCCGGCCGAATCCACAGCGAGGTCAACCAAACGCGCCATCGCACGGCTGGCCGTCCTGACCTTCTCCAGCGGCATGATCCGCCCGTCCGCGACGTGCAACACCGGCTTGACGGCCAACGCAGTCCCGACCAACGCCGCCGCTGCCCCGATCCGCCCGCCGCGTCGCAAGTACTCAAGCGTCTCGACCATGAAGTACGTCTTGGCACGAGCCGCCGTCGTCACCGCCTCAGCCTCGACATCGAGCCCTTTGGCACCGTCAGCGGCGGCCGCGGCGGCCCGCAAAGCGGCGAACCCCAGCCCCATTCCCGTTGTCCGGGAATCGACCACACGGACCTTGTCGGCCCCGACTTCCTCGGCAGCGAGACGCGCCGAGTCCCAGGTCCCCGACAAGTGCCGTGACAAGTGTACGGACACCACGCCGGACGCGCCGCCATCCAGCAGCTCCCGGTAGACGGCCGCGAACTCGTGCGGTGACGGCCGCGAAGTCGTCACGACCTGCCGTTGGGACAGGGCGCCCGCCAGCTGCATCGGGCCGATGTCGATGCCGTCCAGCCCGGTTCGGTCGTCCATGACGACGTGCAGGGGCACCACGCGCACCGAGTGCCGGGCCGCGAAGCCTTCCGGCAGGTGCGCCGTGGAGTCGGTGACTACGACGACGGACATGATCGCCGAGCCTACGTCTGTTTCGGGCCGCTGGCGGCGACCAACTCGGCCAAAGCACGGCCGACTGTCTTGTGCGCGTCCCAGCCCCAGTGCATCCCGTCGGCGTTGCCGTGCCCGCCGAGCACGTGATCCCTGGTCAACGCGGCCAAGTCGAGCACGGGCACCCCGGCGGACGAAGCCCAGCGGGAAATCGCCAAAGCGCCCGGGACACGCCCGGTGTGCACACCCCGGTAGGACTGCGCCCGGTGCTCCGGGGGCAATACGCCGACAGCCGGCAAGGTCGGTCGCAACGCCCGGATCGACGTCAGGATCAAATCGAGGTACCGGACGGTCAGCGCAGGTGGCAGCGCGACCGGCCGCCCACCCATCACCTGCGAGAGCCACGGCTGAGCGGCCAAATACCGGGTACGGGCCCATCGCCGCAGACCATCCGGGCGCACGTAGCGCAGCCCTTGCCGCAGATACGTCGGCAACGGCGAAGGCAGCGTGTCCATGCTGCCGACTCCGAGAACGAGCACGTCAGCCTTGGGCAGCAAGGTCCATACGCGAGGGTCGCCCACCAGGGACCAGTACGCGTCGCGCGCCGTCCACCCGAACCCGGCGACCAGCTCGGCCGTCCCGCCCAGTTCCGCCGCGGCGACGTTCGGCCAGAGCCGTTCATCGTCGGCGGGCATCGGCCCATCGGGCCCGTGGAAGCTCAGCGAGTCGCCGAAGACCAGCAGCGTCGTCATCCGGTGATGCCGGCGTTGTAAGCGATCAGCCGCCAGGCCAGCCCGGTGCTTGCCCGCCGGGCGAGCACAGTCCAGTGGCAGTTGCCGATACCGCCGAGCAGCGGCCAGTTCTCCACCGGCAGTCCGAGCAGCCTTCCGGTGAGCGCCGTGATCAAACCGCCGTGCGTGCCGAGGATGACGGTCTCCTCGTCGCCCTCGTCCAGATCAGCGACGACCTCGGCGGCACGAGCGGCAACCTCGATACGCGTCTCACCACCTGGCGGCGCCCAGGTCGCGTCGTTCTGCCACACGATGCGGGAACCTGGGGACATCTCATCGACCTCGGCGCCCGTGAAGCCTTGCCACTCGCCGAGGTTGGTCTCACGCAAACGCTTGTCGATCCGCAGCGGAACCCCCGTCGCGTTGACGAACACCGTCGCGGTGTCCGTCGCACGACGCAGGTCCGAGGCAACAACGAGGTCCGGGGAGAAGCGAGCCAACGCGGGCACCGCGAACCGGGCCTGGTTCCAGCCGACCTCGGTCAGTGCGGAGTCCAGATGCCCTTGCATCCGGCTCTCGGCGTTGTAGTCCGTCTCCCCGTGCCGCCACAGCACGAGGCGGCGAAGAGTCACGTCTCCTGCCCGGTCGTCGGGTCGAAGTCGATCCGCGGGCAGTCCTTCCAGAGCCGCTCCAGCGAGTAGAACGAGCGTTCCTCGGTGTGCTGGACGTGCACGACCACGTCAACGAAGTCGAGCAGCACCCAGCGGCCCTCGCGGGCGCCTTCGCGGCGGACCGGTTTGGTCCCGGCCTCGCGCATCTTCTCCTCGACGTTGTCCACGATGGCGCCGACCTGGCGCTCGTTGGGCGCGGAGGCGATCACGAAGCAGTCGGTGATCACCAGCTGGTTCGACACGTCGAGAACAACGATGTCACTGGCCAACTTGTCAGCAGCCGCGTTGGCAGCCACCAGCGCCAACCTGCGTGCGTCGGGCGTAGCAGGCACGTCTCTCCTTGTCCGGCCATCAGCAATTGAGGTATGAGGGTACCTGGGCCTGGCCGGACGGGCGCGTGACTATTCCGACTGGCAGCCGATGGTCCGGTCGGCGTACAGGTTGCGCTTCTGGATGTACTGCACGACGCCGTCCGGGACCAGGTACCAGACCGGCTCGCCCAAGGCCACGCGGTCACGGCACGCGGTCGACGAGATCGCCATCGCGGGCACCTCGACCAGGCTGACCGAACCGTCCGGCAGGTGATGGTCGTCGAGTGTGTACCCGGGTCTGGTCACGCCGATGAAATGGGCGAGTCCGAACAGCTTCTCGGCGTCCCGCCACGACAGGATCTGCGCGAGCGCGTCCGCGCCGGTGATGAAGAACAGCTCGGCGTCCGGCCGCTTGGCACGCAGGTCCTGCAGCGTGTCCACGGTGTACGTCGGCCCGCTGCGGTCGATGTCCACCCGGCTGACTGAGAACCGCGGGTTGGACGCAGTCGCGATCACCGTCATCAGATAGCGGTCCTCGGCCGGGCTGACCTCCCGCTCGCCTTTCTGCCACGGCTGGCCGGTCGGTACGAACACGACCTCGTCGAGGTTGAACCGCGCCTGGACCTCGCTCGCCGCGACGAGGTGACCGTGGTGTACCGGGTCGAAGGTGCCACCCATGATCCCGATGCGACATTTCGCCGACATAGCTCGGGAGGGTACGCGGCCGCAACGCTGGTAGTGGGGCCATAACCTGCCGTTTTCACCGATTGGGGGCGCATTTCTCCTGATCATCGAGGCAGGATGAGGGGTTATGAGGAGTTGGACACCCATGCACGGCCAGCCGTACCAGCCGACGCCTTACCGGCCGCCGCGGATTCCGCCGAAGGCGTCCATGGTGATAGCCGCTGACCTGCGGGAACGAATGAGCCAACGACGCACGGTCCGTGCGTTCGCCGCCGACCCGGTGCCGGAGCAGGTCGTCCTTGACGCGATCGCGGTGGCGGCGACCGCTCCTTCGGGGGCGCACCAGCAACCGTGGACGTACGTACTGGTAACGAACCCCAAGACCAGGGCGGCCATCCGGTGCGCGGCCGAAGAGGAGGAGCGCCGCTCCTACGAGGGACGGCTTGGTGAGGAATGGCTGTCCGCTCTTGAACCTCTCGGCACTGACGCGCAGAAGCCGCACCTGACCGACGCGCCGTACCTGATCGTGGTCTTCGAGCAGCGGTTCTACCTCGACGAGAACGGCGACAGCCACAAGCACTACTACGTCGACGAATCAGTCGGCATCTCGGTCGGGATGCTGTTGACCGCTCTGCACCTGTCCGGGTTGTGCGCGCTCGTGCACACACCCAGCCCGATGAAGTTCCTGTCGGAAGTGCTGGGCCGGCCACGCAACGAGAAGGCGTTCGCCGTCATCGCGATCGGCTATCCCGCGCAGGACGCGGTGGTCCCGGATCTGGTGCGCAAATCTCTGGACCAGGTAATCGTCCGGGCGTGAGGCGAGCCACGCCCGGACGCACGGAACGTCAGTCGGTTGGCGCGACGAGCTGGTCGCCGGCGGTGCTGAACACCTTGATCGCCTCGACCGGGCAGGACTCGGCCGCGTCGATCACGACCTCGTCCTGGTCGACCACCTCGGCCAGTGCGTGCGAACCGTCACCTTCGAGCTCGAAATGGTCCGGCGCGATACCGACGCACATCCCCGACGAGATGCACAGGGGCCGCTCCACCTCGATCCGCCACTGTGTATCGCTCACTCACGTACCTCCGCCCAGGTAACCGGCAGCTCTTGCAGGCCACGTACTAGACGACCATGCTTCCACGGCACTTCCTGCGCGTCCACGGCAAGCGAAAGGTCCGGGAATCGTTTGAACAACGTGCCGAGTGCGACCTGCAGTTCCAACCTGGCCAGCTGCGCGCCGATGCAGTGGTGCACGCCGTGTCCGAACGCGATGTGGCCGACGACCTCACGGTCCAGGCGCAGTTCTTGCGGGTTGTCGAACCGCCGCGGGTCCCGGTTGGCGGCGATCAGGTCGACGAACACGCCTTCGCCCGCACGTACCGTCGTGCCGCCCAGCTCGATGTCCTCGGTGGCGATCCGGACGAACCCACCGCTCGCCCCGAGCGGGGTGTGCCGCAGCAACTCCTCGACAGCGGAGTTCACCATGTCGGGGTTGGCCCGCAGTTTGGCCAGCTCTTCGGGGTGGTTGAACAGGTTGTAGACGAAGTTGCCGAACTGGTTGGCCGTGGTCTCGTGCCCGCCGACCAGCAGCGCGACGGCCAGCTGGGCGATCTCGTCCGGGTTGAGCCGATCGTCGTTGTCCCTTGCCTGCATCAGCGCGGTGAGCAGGTCTTCCTGCGGGTTCTCCCGGCGTTGGTCGAGCAGCCCTGACATGTAGTCGGTCAAGTTCTGCTGGGCCTGTTCGATCTCGGCCGGTGTGAAAGCGGTGAGCGCCAGCGCCGCGTCGGTCCACCCGCGGAACTTCTCGCGGTCCTCGTAGGGGACGCCGAGCATCTCGCAGATCACGGTGATCGGCAGCGGCCAGGACACCGACGACATCAGATCGGCTGGTGCGCCCTTGGCGATCATCTCGTCGATCAGGGTGTTCACGATCTGCTGCACGCGCGGCCGGAGCAGTTCGACTCGCTTGGCGGTGAACGCCTTCGCGGCCAGCTTGCGCAATCGGGTGTGGTCCGGCGGATCCATGTCGAGAATCGTGCGGTCCTCCCGGATCAGCGGAGTCGACCGCGGCACGTCCTTGCCGAACGCCACTGCCCGGCTGAACCGGGGATCGCCCAGCACGGCTTTCACGTCGTCGTGGCGGCGAGCGACCCACGCGTCACCGCCGTACGGCAGGCGGACGCGGACCAACGGCTCTCCGTCCGCGAGCCCGGCACGTTCGGGTGAAGGGTTGAGTCCTGCGTAGTCGTCTGTGCCGCCTCCGCTGAACGGGTAGTTGATCGGATGTTCTGTGGTGGTCATCGACCAGCCCCCTTTATGGCTGTAAGCGCTTGCTTACAACCCCGACCGTACTCCCGGCCTGACGGAGGGTCAACGAACCGTTGCCCTATGTGCCCGGAATATCCCTAACGTCTTCCAGCAATGCCCGGACAGCGGGCAACACGCAGGCCATCACGTCGTCGCTGTCGGCGCTGGCCAGCGGGTCGGTTCTGGCGACCGATCTGACGATGTCGATTCCGATGATCCAGGCCAGCACGAGGTGGGCCCGCAAATCGCGATCCGGCTGACTGGTCAGCCCGGCGAGCGTGCGGATGTAGTCCTGCCCGAGTTGCTCATTGATCTCCTTGGCGACGGTGTCCTCACCGGTTGATCGCAGCATGATCTGCACCGTGTGGTCGCCTTGCTGCTCCTTGCCGAGGATGCCGCGCAGGATCCTCGCGAAGACCTGATCGGACGGGATCTCCGCGAGATGCTCCCGGCCCGAGCGAGCGACCACGGCCGCGAACAACGCCTCCTTGCTGCCGAAGTACCGGAACAACAGCGCCTGGTTGACACCGGCACGGCCCGCGATGTCACGGACAGTCGTCCGGTCATACCCTCGTTCGGCGAACAAATCCCTTGCCGCGTCGAGCAAAGCCACCTTGCTCGCGGCCGAGTCCCGCCTGCGTTGTTCGGTCACTTCCGCTCCTGACATCGTACGAACGGTCCGTTCGCACGGACTTGTCCTGGCTTACTACGGTGCACTCGCCGCACATACGGTAGAGGTGGATTGGTGAACGAACTACGCGAAGACGCCGAGCGTCACCTCCGGGCGCTCGCCGGCGACGACGCCCGGCTGCGCGATGATCAGTGGACTGCGATCGAGGCACTCGTGGCCGGGCGCAGACGCGCGCTCGTCGTCCAGCGTACGGGCTGGGGAAAGTCAGCTGTGTACTTTGTGGCCACCGCGTTGCTACGGGCGCGCGGCTCGGGTCCGACGGTGATTGTCTCACCACTGTTGGCGTTGATGCGTAACCAAGTTGAGGCGGCCGCGCGGGCAGGCGTGCACGCCGCCACGATCAACTCGTCCAACTCGGACCAATGGCGTGAGGTACAGGACTCCGTCAACGCGGGTGACGTGGACGTGTTGCTGGTCAGCCCGGAACGGTTGAACAACCCGGATTTCCGTGACAACGTGCTGCCTTCGCTGACGGCGTCGGCGGGAATGCTCGTTGTGGACGAAGCACACTGCATTTCGGACTGGGGCCACGACTTCCGGCCGGACTACCGGCGGCTGCGCACGTTGCTGACCGAGCTGCCCGCCGGTGTGCCAGTACTGGCGACCACGGCCACCGCCAACGACCGTGTCGTGCGGGATGTGGCTCAGCAACTGGGACTTGGACCGTCCACAACAGACACATTGGTCCTGCGTGGCGCGCTCGACCGAGAGAGTCTAAGATTGGCGGTGGTGAGACTGCCGGACGCCGCGACGCGACTGGCATGGTTGGGCGAACAGCTCCCGGAGTTGCCTGGCTCCGGGATCATCTACACATTGACTGTCGCGGCGGCCGAAGAGGTGGCGTCGATCTTGCGCGAGCGGGGGTTCGAAGCAAGGGCGTACTCGGGGAAGACAGAGCAAGCTGAACGGTTGCGGGCCGAGGAAGACCTGTTGGCCAACCGGGTCAAGGCGTTGGTGGCGACGTCCGCGCTCGGGATGGGGTTCGACAAGCCGGATCTCGGGTTCGTGGTGCATTTGGGGGCACCGCAATCGCCGATCGCGTACTACCAGCAGATCGGCCGGGCGGGCCGTGGTGTGGACAAGGCCGAGGTGCTCCTGTTGCCGGGGGCGGAAGACAGGGACATCTGGGCTTACTTCGCATCGTTGGCCTTCCCACCGGAGCAGGTAGTGCGGCAGGTGCTCGCCGCGTTGGGCGACGCGGACGGGCCGATGTCGTTGCCTGCCTTGGAACCGCGCGTGGACTTGTCCCGCTCGCGACTCGAGGTCGTGCTCAAAGTGCTCGATGTGGACGGTGTCGTGCGACGAGAGCGCGGCGGCTGGGTGCTTCTGGATGGCTCGTGGACATACGACGCGGAGCGCTATGCGCACGTGGCCGAAGCACGGGTGGCCGAGCAGCAGGCGATGCTCGACTACCAGGCCACGGACGGCTGCCGGATGGAGTTCCTGCTCCGGCAGCTGGACGATCCACATGCGACGGCGTGTGGGCGGTGCGACAACTGCACAGGACGTACTTGGGACACAACGGTTTCCCAGGGCGGCGCGGCTCAAGCGCGAGATCGGCTGCGGCGCCCGGGTGTGGAGGTGATGCCGCGACGGCAGTGGCCGCCGGGAATGAAGGCGCTCGGTGTGCCCTTGTCAGGCAAGATCGCGAAGGAGGATCAGGCCCAGCCCGGGCGGGCGCTCGGCAGGCTGACCGACATCGGCTGGGGCAATCGGCTGCGAGCGTTGCTGGGGACGAACGCGCCGGATGAGCCCGTGCCGGATGACGTGTTCGACGCGTGCGTGAAGGTGCTGACGAACTGGAAATGGGACGGCCGACCGGTAGCCGTCGCCACCATCTCGTCAAGCAGACGGCCGAAGCTCATCCACAGCCTGGGTGAGCGGCTGGCCGCGATCGGACGGCTGGAGTTCCTCGGCGAGGTCGACATCGCCGGGGGCGCCGACCGCCGAGGCAACAGTGCTCAACGGCTTGCCGGTCTGTGGCAAACGATGCAGGTCCCCACATCGCTTGCCGAGGGTGTCCGGCGGGTTGGCGGGCCGATCCTGCTGGTGGACGACCAGATCGACACCGGCTGGACGATGGCGGTCGCCGCGAAGCTGTTGTCCGACGCGGGGTCCGGGCCGGTGCTTCCGTTCGCGCTGGCGACAACGACCTGATTCCCGCACTGACGCTGACGACATCTGATTCCCGCACTGGCAACGAGACCTGATTCTCGCGCTGGCAACGACAACCTGACTTTCGCACTGGCGACACCTGATCCTCGCGCTGGCGAGGACGACCTGATTCTGACCGCACTACGGAAGGAACGTCATATGCGATGACGCCCTGAGTTAATTGCTAGGCCCAGGCCCACTGCGCTGGCAGCCGCCAGCGTCCCGCTCTGTCGTGCGGTCTTGTCGTGCAGCAGTTCCGGGGCGCGGTCGACAGGGCCGTGGAATGGCGGTGGTTGTTCAGGACAAGGAGATGATGCGCTGGGCTTCGGCGATCACTAGGGCATCGATGTCCTCGACGGTCAGGTCGGTGTACTCGACCTCGCAGTAGCAGTGGTCCAGTTCCATGAGCCTGCTGGCGAGTTCGAGTTCGTGGAGCCAATACTCCGAATTGGCCCATGCGGCCAGGTAGCTGGGCGTCAGGTCACCCGCCACGAGGCGAGCGGCCATGGCGCGGACAGCGGCTTGGTTGGCAGCTGCGCTGTCTCGGGAGTGGTGGGGCAGGCCGACTTCCGACATGACGGCCTCGATCAGCTCGTTGACCTCGTAGTCCGCCTCACGGACCGGCAACGCGGCGAGCATGCGCAGAGTCGGGCCGTCCACGCCCGCAGTCAACAGGTCGCAGGCCGCGTAGATGACGTCGGCTGCGGTTGCCTCGCCGACTTGCCATAGGGCAACGGCGTCACGCATCGCAGACAAGGCGGAATCAGACCTCACGGGCACATGGTGGCTTGACCGGCAAGGAGGTGTCACGGGATTAACGATCACTCCCGGTAGCTGGACACGGAACGTGAATGCGGTTGGAGATCTACTAATCACGCGTTTCGTGTGGTTAGGTCCATCGCATGTCGGAGCAGGTGGCACAGCCGGTTGAGCACAAGTTGCCGGTTCGCAAGCTGGTCGCGGCGAGCATCGGCAACGCGATCGAGTGGTACGACTGGACCGTCTACGCGACGTTCAGCACGTACATCGCGAGTGCGCTGTTCGCACCGGACAGCAAGGCGCTGATCACGACGTTCGCGACGTACGCGCTGGCGTTCTTCTTCCGGCCGCTCGGCGGGTTCCTGCTCGGCCGGTTCGCGGACGTGCGCGGCCGTAAACCGGCGATGATCCTGACCATCGTGCTGATGGCCGGTGGGTCGCTGGCGATCGGTGTGCTGCCGACGTTCGCGGCGGTCGGCTGGCTGGCGCCGATCTTGTTGCTGCTCGCGCGGATCGCGCAGGGCATCTCGTTGGGCGGCGAGGTGTCGAACGCGTCGGCGTACCTGGGTGAGATCGCGCCGTCGTCGAGGCGTGGCCGCTACTCCGCGTTCTTCTACATCTCGACCGGTGGTGCCGTGCTCATCGCGTCGCTGCTGGGGTACTTCCTGATCCGGATCCTCGGCAAGGAGGACATGGCCAGTTACGGCTGGCGGATCCCGTTCATCGTCGGCGGTGTGCTGGGCATCGTCGGGTTGTGGCTGCGCCGCACCATCGACGAGACCGAGCACTTCGAGAAGAGCAAGGACAAGGCGCGGCACGTCAAGAACCCGTTGCTGTTGACGCTGAAGCAGCACCCGAAGGCGGTGGGCCAGCTCATCGGCTACACCATGCTGTCCACGCTCTGCTACTACACGTTCTTCAGCACGTTGACGCCGTTCGCGATCAACGCCAAGAAGGCATCGGCGGACGATGTCTTCCTGGCGTTGTCGATCGGCACCGCGTTGTTCATCGCGCTGCAGTACCCGATGGGTGTGTTGTCGGATCGGTTCGGCCGTAAGCCGCAACTACTGGTGTGGTCCGCGGCGACGGCGATCCTGATCGTGCCGCTGTCCACTTTGATCACACCGAACGTCGGCAACCTGATCGTGGTGTTCTGCGTGGGCCTCGGCCTGTACACGGCGATGACGTCGATCGCTCCGGCGATCATGAGCGAGATGTTCCCGACCGAAGTGCGGGCGCTCGGTATCGGTGCCTGGTACAACGTCACGGTCGCGACGTTCGGCGGCACCGCGCCGTTGGTGAACACCGCTTTGGCGGAGGCGGGTATGTCCTACGTGTTCTTCTGGTACGTCGCGGCTGGCGCGGTCATCGCGTTCTTCGTCATCCGCACGTTGCCCGAGACCAAAGGCATGGACCTGAAGTAACTACTTGCCTTGGCCACTGAACATCGCCCGCTTCAGCGGCGGGATGGCCGAGCACGCCCGCAGCACGGTCTTGAACATCACGCGGCCTGCCGTGGCCTCGGACACCGACTGATGGGCGTTGCGCAGCGAGAACCGGACGGCTTTGAAGCCGTACGTGATCATCTGCCGCTCGTAGTCACCGACCGCGTCCAGCACGGACCGCTTGCCTGCTGCGACCTCGACAAGGTTGCGGCACAACAACTGCGCGTCACGCAGCG
Organism: Kibdelosporangium aridum; assembly: GCF_900176515.1. Taxonomy (GTDB): domain Bacteria; phylum Actinomycetota; class Actinomycetes; order Mycobacteriales; family Pseudonocardiaceae; genus Kibdelosporangium; species Kibdelosporangium aridum. Next base: position 312,161 of record NZ_FWXV01000013.1, on the reverse strand, counting down.
CGGTGTTCGCACCGATGCCACCGAACGGGGTCATGCTGTGAATCGCGTCGCCGAGCAACGTGATGTTCGTCGTGGGCCACTGCTTCAGCGGCACCGAGGTACGAATCGGCAACAAGGACACCGCCTCGCCCGGCGACTCGGCCACCAACTTGCGCAATCCTGGATGCCAGTCCGCGATCATCCCGCCGACCATGTCGCGCAGTCCGTCACCGTCCAGTTCGGACACCTGGACGGGGAACCGGCCACTGTTGGCCGCGAACGCCCACATCACGTAACTCTGGGTGTTCTCGAACAAGACCTCGTTGTACTCGAAGGTCTCGTCGTTCACTCCCCCGCCCAGCTCGTGCGGCGCCACGAACATGCAGCACCCCTTGGGCGGCATGATGGTGTTCGGGCCTTCGACCAGCCTTGACGGCAGCAATCGACGTGTCTCTTCGGTCAACGGGAACTTGCCCGCGATCGCGATGATCCCGGTGTCGATCCGCTCGGCGTGCGGAAGGTATTGCTTGCGCATGCGCGAGTTGCCGCCGTCCGCACCGACCACGACATCACCCGTTGCCGTTGTGCCGTCCGCGAAGTGGCACGTGACCGTCCCGTCCGGGTTCCGTTCGTAGCGCACGAATTCCTTGTCGTAGTGCAACACGTCCTCCAGCCCGGCGGACAGCACCTGGTGCAAGGTGATCCGGCTGGCCGAGTGGTGCGCCGACGCCGCGTCCGGACCGGAGGTCAGCTCGTCCTCGATCAGCAGCAGCTCAGTCAACTGTTCGGTCAGAAACCGGTAGTCGCCGGACTTGCCGCACGAGTCGACAAACCTTCGCCAAAGCTGAGGCGGCAGACACTCATGTAAAGCCGCTGCCCCATGCGGGCTGATGTGCACGCGATAACCCTGCAGACGCTCGGTGCGAGTACGGCTTCGCTCGTACACCTGCACGTCAACGCCGGCCTGGCGCAGCCCTTGCGCCAAGCAGAGCCCGCCTGTCCCACCGCCCACAACTAGAACCTTCATGTCTCCTCCTCGGTCGATACACCCATAATCAACCTGACGGATGATTGTGTCAACCTTATATTTGATTGAGTCAGCCGCTACTCTGATAGCGTGTCTGAGACCACCCGCCGCCCCCGGCGTGCCCCGGCCGAGAAACAGCGCGACCCGGAGCGGACCAAGCGCAAGATCCTCGACGCGGCGAAAGTCGAGTTCGGCGCGAAGGGCTTCGCCGCGGCCAGAGTCAGCGACATCGCCGACCGCGCGGGCGTGAACAAGCAGCTGATCTCGTACTACTTCGGCGGAAAAGAGGGCCTCTACCAGGAGCTGGCGGTCCAGTGGCACCACACCGGCAGTCAGATGTCCACAACGGACCAGCCACTGACCGACGTGATCCGTCAGTTCACGCTCAACACCGGGGAGGACCGTGACTGGGGCCGGGTGATGGTGTGGGCGAACATGTCCGGCGAGAACCCGGGCTCAGTTCAAGAGGCCGAGTTCATGCGCGGTCAGGTCGAGCAGATGCGGGAACGCCAGCAGCGCGGCGAGATCCCGGCTGATCTGGACCCGGCGTACCTGCTCCTCGCACTGATCAACGCGGCGAGCGCGAGCCTGACCGTGCCGTTGTTGGTCCGTCACATCACCGGCGAGGACGCGGCTTCGCCCGAGTTCATCGAGAAGTACGCGGACGAACTCGCCAAGCTCGTGGGTCACCTAATACGAGCGGACCGGGACTAGATCGTCGGCGTGTACGACTTCACGCCGCTGCTCGGCGGGCAGTTCGTGGCTGGACCGGCCGATCAGTGCGGGAAGTTCGTCGGCGTCGAAAGCGACGACACCACGAGCGACGACGGTGCCGGAAAGGTTCACCAGCTCGACGACGTCTCCTGCGTCGAACTCACCGTCAACTGCCGTGATGCCCGCGCTGAGCAGGGAGCGGCGACGGTGAACCACGGCGGCAACGGCGCCGTCGTCGAGCCAGAGTCGGCCAGTGGCACCGGCGGCGTGGCCGAGCCAGAAACGCCGGGCAGAGAGGCGAGCGCCGGTGGCCGCGAAGGCCGTGCCCACGTCGGCAGTGGCCAAGGCTCTGGGCACATCGGTCGCGGCGGCCAGCAAAACCGGAATGCCTGACGACGAGGCGAGACGAGCGGCGGCGAGTTTTGACGCCATGCCCCCGGTGCCGAGGCCGGAAGCGCCTTGGGTGCCCGCTTTCACGCCGTCCACATCGGAGTCGCCGACGACCTCGTCGATCTTCTTCGCGGCTCCCTTGCGGGGATCGCCGTCGTACAACGCGTCCACGTCCGACAGCAGGAAAAGAGCGTCAGCGCCGATCAGGTGGGCCACCAGGGCGGCGAGACGGTCGTTGTCACCGAAGCGGATTTCCTCGGTGGCAACGGTGTCGTTCTCGTTCACCACCGGCACAGTGTCCAGCGCGAGCAGCTTGGAGAACGTGCGCTGTGCGTTGCGGTAATGCGAGCGCCGCACAACGTCGTCGGCTGTCAGCAGAACTTGGCCGACTGTCAGCGAATACCGTGCGAACGACGACGCGTACGCGTGTGCGAGCGCCAACTGACCGACGGACGCGGCGGCCTGCTGAGTCGCGAGATCGCGCGGGCGCCGCGGGATACCCAGCGGTGCGAGGCCCGCCGCGATGGCACCGGACGACACGAGCACGACCTGGCTCCCGGTGGCGCGCCGGGCGACCAGCGCGTCGACCAGGTAGTCAAGACGCGCAGGGTCCAGGCCACCTTCGGCGGTGGTCAGCGAGGACGACCCGACTTTGACGACGATCCGGTTCGCTTCGACCAGTGCCTTGCGCGTCGGCGAAATCACTCGTCCTCATCCTCGACCGGCAAGCCACGGCGCATCCGCCTGGCTATCTTTCGTTCCGCGGCGCTCACGCGGTCGGTGTGCTCAAGTCGTACGTCAGTGCCGCGCCCGGTCAGCACGGCAGCGACGCCAGGAGTGGACGGCTCCCAGTCGAAGGTCCACGACCCGATCGTGACGGCACACCCGGGCTGTGCGCCCATGGCCGCCAACGTGTCCTCGACGCCGAGCCTGTTGAGGCGGTCGGCGAGGTATCCGACGGCTTCGTCGTTGTTGAAGTCCGTCTGGCGCACCCAGCGTTCCGGGCGTTCGCCGGTGACAATGAACCCGGTCTCGTCGTCCGGGTCGGGGATGATCTCGAAACCCTTGTCGTCCACGGCTTTCGGCCGAAGCACGACGCGGGTGGACTCGGCCACCGGCTGTGTGGCGCGGTACTGCTCGACCACATCGGCCAGCGCGAAAGTCAGCTCGCGCAAGCCTTCCCTTGTCGCGGTGGACACTTCGAACACCGGCCAGCCGCGCTGTTCGAAGTCCGGCTTGACCATCTCGGCCAGGTCGCGCGCGTCCGGTATGTCGATCTTGTTCAGCACCACCACCCGCGGCCGCGAGGCGAGGTCGCCGCCCAGCGCCGGGGTGTAGCGGGCGAGTTCGGCTTCCAGGGCGTCCACATCGGACATCGGATCGCGGTCGGCTTCGTACGTCGCGCAGTCCACGACGTGGACGAGCACCGCGCACCGCTCGATGTGCCGCAGGAAGTCCAGGCCAAGGCCCTTGCCCTGGCTCGCGCCCGGGATCAGGCCGGGCACATCGGCCATGGTGAAGACGTGGTCGCCGCTGGTGATCACGCCGAGGTTCGGCACGAGCGTGGTGAACGGGTAGTCGGCGATCTTCGGCCGCGCCGCGGACAGCACCGCGATCAGCGACGACTTGCCCGCCGACGGGAAGCCCACCAGGCCGACGTCAGCGACCGAGCGCAGCTCGAGCACGAGGTCGCGCCGCTCCCCCGGCTCACCGAGCAACGCGAACCCCGGGGCCTTTCGCGCCTTGGACGCCAGAGCGGCGTTGCCGAGCCCGCCACGGCCACCCGCGGCAGCCACGAACGTCGTGCCCGCACCGACCAGGTCGGCCAGCACTTCACCGTCTTCGGTCATCACGACAGTGCCGTCCGGGACCTTCAACTCGAGCGGCGCGCCGTTGGCGCCGTCACGGTTGCCGCCCTGGCCTGGCTTGCCGTTGCCGCCGCTGGCGTGCGGCCGGAAGTGGAAGTCCAGCAGCGTGTGCACACCGGGGTCGACAACGAGCACGACGTCGCCGCCGTTGCCGCCGTTGCCGCCATCGGGGCCGCCAAGCGGCTTGAACTTCTCCCGGTGCACGGAGGCAACGCCGTTACCCCCGTCACCGGCGGCAACGTGAATCACCACACGGTCGACGAATCGGGACACAGCGGGTTCCTCTCTGGAAACGCACCAAGGGGCGGGCCTACATCAGGCCCGCCCCTGGAAATGCTAGGTCGATTAGGCCGAAGCCTCGACCGGAACGATGTTCACGGTCTTACGGCCGCGCTTCGCACCGAACTGGACCGCACCGGCGGCCAGCGCGAACAAGGTGTCGTCCTTGCCGCGGCCGACGTTCACGCCCGGGTGGAACTTGGTGCCGCGCTGGCGGATCAGGATCTCACCGGCCTTCACCACCTGGCCGCCGAACCGCTTGACTCCAAGGTACTGCGGGTTGGAGTCACGGCCGTTGCGGGAGCTGGATGCGCCCTTTTTGTGTGCCATGGCTGGTCAGGTCCTTACTTGGTGATGCCGGTGACCTCGACGCGGGTCAGCTTCTGACGGTGACCCTGGCGCTTGTGGTATCCGGTCTTGTTCTTGAACTTGTGGATGCGGATCTTGGGGCCCTTGGTCTGAGCCACGACCTTGCCGGTCACCGACACCTTGGCCAGCGCGTCGGCGTCGGTGGTGACGTCGGAGCCATCGACAACGAGCACTGCCGGGAAGGTGAGCTCGGTGCCCGGCTCGCCCTCGAGCTTCTCGACCTCGACGACGTCGCCCACGGCGACCTTGTACTGCTTGCCGCCGGTCTTGACGATCGCGTACGCGGACACGGAAGTCTCCTGCTTGCTACTCGTTGATGATGGGTGGGCCACGCGCGCCCTGATCTATCGGATCGGGCTGCACACGACGTGACCCGCTGGAAGGCGGGCCACGTACTAGGTTACAACATGCCTCTGCTGCCCCTAGCGGGGGCCTGCTTACCGGTCCTGAGCTGCGTTGACCGGCGGACCGGCCGGCCTGGACGCGGCGCGCCTGCGCTGCCGCCGGGGCGGCGGCGCGAGCACCAGATCGTCGTCGACACCCTGCGGCACCTCGGAAGACGCCGCCGGGACGTGCCCGTTGGTGCCCGCAGCGTGCTCGACAGCGTCGACTGGGGCCTCTGGCGCCGGTTCCGCGGCCACCGCTTCCTCCGGCTCAGCCTCGACGGTCTCAGGGCTCTCCGGTGCCGCGTCGGACACGGCTTCCTCGGGCGCGGCGTCAGCAGTCACGGCCTCGGCTTCGGCTGGCTGCTCGGCCTCCACCGGCGCGGCCTGCACCGATTCGGCGTCCGCGGTTGCCTTGTCAGCCTCCACAGCGGCGTCCTGCGCTGCCTCGACCGCCTCAGCAGCGGCTTCAACGGCGACCTCGGCAGCAGCCTCGGCGTGCGTCTCGGCGGACTCGGCGGCTTCAGCAGCCTCCGCCGCCTCAGCGGCCTCGGCACGGGCCCGCTCGGCCTTCGCCCGGCGCTCGGCGCGGGTCGGGCGCTCACGCGTGCGCTCGGTCGCCTTCTCCTCGGCCTTGCCCGGCTTCGACGGCTGGTGCTGATGCTGGTGACCGCCACCGTTGGCACCGCCGTTGGAGCCGTTCGTCTTTATGATCGGCTCGGTCGAGACGACCACGCCACGGCCGCGGCAGTGCTCACAGGTGCTGCTGAACGCCTCGAGCAGCCCGGTGCCGACGCGCTTGCGCGTCATCTGCACCAGCCCCAGCGAGGTGACCTCGGCGACCTGGTGACGGGTGCGGTCGCGGCCCAGGCACTCGGTCAGCCTGCGCAGCACCAGGTCCCGGTTGGACTCCAGCACCATGTCGATGAAGTCGATCACGATGATCCCGCCGATGTCGCGCAGCCGCAGCTGGCGGACGATCTCCTCGGCCGACTCCAGGTTGTTCCGGGTGACCGTCTCCTCGAGGTTGCCGCCCGATCCGGTGAACTTGCCGGTGTTCACGTCGATCACGGTCATCGCCTCGGTGCGGTCGATGACCAGGTACCCGCCGGAAGGCAGCCACACCTTGCGGTCCAGCGCCTTGAGCAGCTGCTCGTCGATCCGGAACTCGGTGAACACGTCCGTCGGGCCGACGTGCCGCCGCAGGCGTTCCTGCAGGTCGGGCGCGACGTGCCGGACGTAGGCGTCGATCGTGTCCCACGCGTCGTCGCCCTGCACGACCAGCGCGGAGAAGTCCTCGGTGAACAGGTCGCGGACGACCTTGACCAGCAGGTCCGGCTCCTCGTAGAGCAGCGTCGGCGCGCTGGCCTTCTTGACCTCGTCGCTACCGTGCGCCTTGTCCTTGATGACCTGCCACTGCGCCTGCAGCCGTCGCACGTCGCGGGCCAGCTCGTCCTCGCTGATGCCCTCCGAGGCGGTCCGGATGATCACACCGGCGTCCTCGGGCACGATCCGCTTGAGGATGTCCTTGAGCCTGCGGCGCTCGTTCTCCGGGAGCTTGCGGCTGATACCGGTGGCGCCGCCGCCGGGCACGTAGACCAGGAACCGGCCGGGCAGGCTGATCTGGGTGGTCAGCCGGGCGCCCTTGTGCCCGACAGGGTCCTTGGTGACCTGCACGAGCACGCTGTCGCCGGTGGCCAGCGCCTGCTCGATCCGGCGGGCCTTGCCCTCCAGGCCGGCGGCGTCCCAGTCGACCTCACCGGCGTACAGCACGGCGTTGCGGCCACGGCCGATGTCGACGAACGCGGCTTCCATGCTGGGCAGCACGTTCTGCACGCGGCCGAGGTAGACATTGCCGACAAGCGAGCCCGAACCGGACGCGGTGACGAAGTGCTCGACGAGCACACCGTCCTCCAGCACACCGATCTGGGTGCGGTCGGTCTGTTCGCGGACGATCATCTTGCGGTCGACCGACTCGCGCCGGGTGAGGAACTCGGCCTCGGACAGGATCGGCGCACGACGGCGGCCGGCCTCGCGGCCGTCCCTGCGGCGCTGGCGCTTGGCCTCCAGCCGGGTCGAGCCCCGGACGCTGCGCACCTCGTCGCGTTCCGGTTTGTCCGCTTTGGACTTTTCGTCCCGCGCTTCCCGAACGTGCACAACGGTGTTCGGCGGGTCGTCCTCGCTGACAGCTGCCTCGTCGTCGGCCGAGCCCTTGCGACGGCGGCGACGGCGCCTGCGACGGCTCGTGCCCTCCTCGCCAGCGTCGTCGGCCTCCTCGGGCTCCTCGGCGGCTTCGGGCTCCTCCACGGCCGCAGCCGGGGTCTCCTCGTCGTCCTGCTCGTCCGCGGCGTCGTCAGCCTGGCCACCCTTGCCGCGGCCTCGCCCACGACGGCCGCGACGGCGCCGACGACGGGTGGCGCTTTCCTCGTCCGTATCCGTGGCCTCGGCGTCCTCCGCCTCCTCAGCCTCGTCGGTCACCTCGGCGGGCTCCTCGACTGGCTCCGGCCGGGCCGGGCGAGCCTGCGCGTCCGGCGGCAGGAACAGCGGCGACGCGGAGGCGAACAACGGCTGCCTCGGCCGCTTGACCTCGGTGACCGGCTCCTCGTCGGGCTCCGTACCGTCCTGCGCCACCGGCTCTGGCTCCGGCTCGTCGGCCGGCTCCTCCTCCTGGGGAGCGAGCGCGTCGACTACCCGCTGCGCCACCTCGCGGCTGACGCTGGACTGCGCGCTACGGACCTCTTCATCTAGGTCCGCCAGAGCCGCCATCACCTCGCGGCTGCTCGCCCCGAGCAGCTTGGCGAGGGCGTGCACCCTGATCTTCGGCGGCAGATCGATCAGGTCCCGCTCGCCTGTCTGGTCGCCAGCGGGCGTTGTCGTGTCCGACATGTAGCTCCTCCGCCCCCGGGCGCGTCCATGCTCGGACGCGGCCGCACAGGGGCCTCTCCTGTTCGGTCCGCGGCTCGTGGCCGCGGACGTTGTGTGCCGGTCTCTTCGCCGCCTTCCCCTGACGAGAGCCGGTTCGTTCGTTGTCTTGCCTGGTCCGCCGCGCGAACGGCGGGAATCCTCGCCTCACGCCACCCCACGGGTGGCACAGGTCAGCTGTGGACGTCGTCCCGTGACGGCTCCGGGCCCCGGTCGGGGGCCAGCGGGTCGGCGATACCGCCGCCATCGTCGAGCCGTCCCTGGGCCATCCGGGTCGCCTTCGCGGGCACCGGCGGTTCCAGAGCGGCGACGACACGGAGCGCGCTCAGCACGTCGTCCGGCCGCACGGCAGGTGTCGTCTGCCGTACAACTACCTCAAGTATCCCATATGGTTGCCCACCCGCCGACACTTCACGGGTCTGCGCACGTACAACCGCAGGTCGGACATTGATTGTGCGCATGCCGCTCTTGGTCAGACGCTCCACTTCGGCCACGTCTACCGCCATGAACGCCTCGACTGCCGCGGCCAGCTCGGCGTGCGTGACGCCGGGCACTTCGATCTGCCAGCGGCTGGCGTCGACCCGGTCGGCCAGCGACCCGGCGCCTGCCTGGACCACCTCCAGCAGATCCAGGCCAGGGGGCATGGCCTTGTCCAGTTCCGCGAGCAGCCGAGCCGGCTCGACCACCTCGACCAGCTGGATCTCGACGTACTCGGCCTCACTGGCCGCGCCGGTCGGCGCGGCGCCGATCCACGAGATCTTCGGGTGCGGGTTGAAGCCCTGGGAGAACGCCATGGGTACGTGCGCCCGCCGAAGAGCGCGTTCGAAGGCCCTCGCGATGTCGCGGTGTGACGTGAAACGCAGTCGCCCACGTTTGGCGTAACGCAACCTGAGCTTCTGCACCCCAGGTGGCGACGGATTGGGCTGGTCTTGACGGCTCAGCGTTACTCCTTCTGGTGGTCTGTGGCGGCTCGGCTGGTGCACACCCGCGTTCGGCTGGCACCGTACCGGCAGGCGCAATAACGCGGTTGAACTTGTCTGGCCGACGCGGCGTGGCTACCGTCCCGCAAGGTGGACAGCCGGTACCCCCGAGCCGGCCGACCCAGTGATGGAGGTCTGTTGTCGTGCCTCTGCTCCGCCGCGTGAGGGCGGCAGCGGTGCTCACGGCAGTGCTCACGGCCACGTGCACACTGCCCGCTGCAGCCGACCCCACCGACGCAGGGTGTGCACTCGCGTCGAGTGGCAGCACGTCGCGCTACATCGTCGTGTTCGACCGTGGCACATCCACGGCCGAGGCGCAGGCCGAGATCGCCGGCGCGTGCGGCGCCACGACCGTGTACTACCCGCAGATCGCGGTGGCGGTCGCGACGTCGAGCGACCCGAAGTTCACCGAGCAGATCGGCGCCGACCGCGCCTTCAGCGCGCAGCGCGCCATGCCCCGCAAGCGCAAGTCAGAGGAAGCGGGCACCGGCGTACGCCGCTCAACGGCTGTGCCCTCGGCGGACCGCTCCGCCGAGCAGTGGGACATGGCGATGATCAACGCCGACGCCGCCCACGAGGTCACAACCGGCGACAGTGACGTCGTCGTCGGCGTACTCGACTCCGGCATCGATGCCACCCACCCGGATTTGAAGGCTGCCGTCGACCCATCGGTGTCCGCGGGCTGCCTCACCGGACGCCCAGACACAACGCCCACCTCCTGGGCGCCCAAGAACTCACCGCACGGCACGCACGTAGCCGGCACGATCGCCGCAGCTGACGACGGCAAAGGCATCACCGGCGTCGCTCCGGGCGTACGCGTCGCGTCGGTGCGCGTGGTCGACGACGACGGCCGGATTTACCCGGAGTACGCGGTGTGCGGCTTCATGTGGGCCGCCGAAAAGCGCATGACCATCACCAACAGCAGCTACTTCGTCGACCCGTGGTTGTTCACGTGCTCCAAGGGCGGACAACGCGTCGTACGGGAGGCCTTAACGCGCGCGGTCGCGTATGCCTACTCGCAGCGCGTCGTGAACGTTGCGGCGGCGACGAACGAGAACGTCGACATGGCCAACCCGCCGGACCCCAGCTGCCGGGTGCTACCCGCGGGGTTGCGTGACGTGCTCGCTGTGTCGTCAGTGGGTATGGACAAGCTGAAAGCCGGTTACAGCGCTTATGGGCTTGGCGTGATCGACGTGACCGCTCCGGGTGGGGAACGGTTGCGCGGCAAGGGAGATCCCGAGCGCGGTTGCGTTCTTTCCACCGTGCCAGGGGGTTACGCGCGGTCCTGCGGTACTTCCATGGCAGCGCCTCATGTTTCCGGCGTGCTCGCGTTGCTGGCGTCGACTCATCCGGGGGCTTCGCCGTCTGCTTTGACGCGGATGCTCAACAACCAGTCTCAGACCGTGCCGTGCCCTGCGGACTATGACCTCAACGGGACTGGCACGCAGGACGCGTATTGCGCAGGATATGCGCCGTACAACGGGTTTTACGGGCACGGCCTGGTGGATGCCTTGGCAGCGGTGACCAACTAGCCGGTGACCAGCTTAGTCGTCGGCTCGCCCGAAACTGTCAGACCCTTGCGGTAACGTGAAAATTAGGGGTTCCCCCAAGGGAATTGTCGTTGCGATGGCGCATGTCCGCGCGAGGCTGTGGCGTGCCATGGCCCGCGACAGAGGCGACCTTGGCGGCGCTCGGCCACCGGCTAACCCGTGGACAGCGAGCGGGGCGAACCCCCTCTGAGGATTCGCCCCGGTCGATCAGACGGGCGTCAGCGGCAGGAGTTTCTTGCCGGTCGGGCCCACCTCGATCGCCGTGCCCATCGTCGGGCAGACGCCGCAGTCGAAGCACGGGGTCCAGCGGCAGTCGTCGAGTTCCTGCTCGTCCAGCGCGTCCTGCCAGTCGTCCCAGAGCCACTGCCGGTCAAGGCCGGAATCCAAGTGGTCCCACGGCAAAACCTCGGTCTCGCCGCGTTCCCGCGTGGTGAACCAGTCCAGGCTGACGCCCAGCGGCTCCAGCTCCGCCTTGGCCGCGTCGACCCAGCGGTCGTACGAGAAGTGCTCGCCCCAGCCGTCGAACCGGCCGCCTTCGCGCCACACTCGTTCGATAACCCGGCCGACCCGGCGGTCGCCGCGCGACAGCAGCCCTTCGATCAGGCTTGGTTTGCCGTCGTGGTACCGCATTCCGATGTTGCGAGCCAGGCCGCGGTCGGCGTTGATCTCCGCCCGCAGCTTGCGCAGCCGACTGTCCACAGTGTCCGGGTCGGTCTGCGCCGCCCACTGGAACGGGGTGTGCGGCTTGGGGACGAACCCGCCGATCGAGATCGTGCACCGGATGTCGTTGCGCCCGGCGGCTTTGCGCCCCGCCCGGATGACTTCCTTGGCCATGTGGGCGATCTGCAGCACGTCCTCGTCGGTCTCGGTCGGCAGTCCGCACATGAAGTACAGCTTGACCTGCCGCCAGCCGTTGGCGAACGCGGCCGAAACGGTGCGGATGAGGTCCTCTTCGGACACCATCTTGTTGATCACGCGCCGGATCCGCTCGCTGCCGCCTTCCGGCGCGAACGTCAGGCCTGATCGCCTTCCGTTGCGGGACAACTCGTTGGCGAGGTCCACGTTGAACGCGTCAACCCGGGTGCTCGGCAGCGACAGACCTGTCTGGGTGCCTTCGTAGCGGTCCGCGAGGCCCTTGGTGATCTGCGCGATCTCCGAGTGGTCGGCGCTGGACAGCGACAGCAGGCCGACTTCCTCGAAGCCGCTGGCCTCCAGTCCCTTGTTGACCATCTCGCCGATGCCTTCGATCGAGCGCTCCCGGACCGGCCGGGTGATCATGCCGGCCTGGCAGAAGCGGCAACCACGGGTGCAGCCGCGGAAGATCTCCACGCTCATCCGCTCGTGCACGCTCTCGGCCAACGGCACCAACGGCTGCTTCGGGTACGGCCACGCGTCGAGGTCCATCGTGGTGCGCTTGGACACCCGCTCAGGCACGCGCTCCCGGTTCGGCCGCGTGTACGCGAGCTCACCCTCCGGGGTGTAGTCGACGTCGTAGAAACGCGGGATGTAGATGTTGCCGCGCTCGGCCATCCTGGTCAGCAGCTCGACGCGGCCGCCGGGGCACCCCTCGGCCTTCCATGTGCGGACGATCTCGGTGATCTCCAGGACGGCTTCCTCACCGTCACCGAGCACCACGGCGTCGAGGAAATCGGCCATCGGCTCCGGGTTGAACGCCGAGTGCCCGCCCGCGAGCACGACTGGGTGCTCCTCGGTGCGGTCGACGGCGCGCAACGGGATACCGGCGAGGTCCAGGGCGGTCAGCAGGTTCGTGTAGCCGAGCTCGGTCGCGAAGCTGACGCCGAGCATGTCGAACGCACCGACCGGGCGGTGCCCGTCGACGGTGAACTGCGGCACGTCGTGTTCCCGCATCAGCTTCTCGAGGTCCGGCCAGACCGCGTACGTGCGCTCGGCCAGTACGTCCGGCTGCTCGTTGAGGATCTCGTAGAGGATCATCACGCCCTGGTTGGGCAGGCCGACCTCGTAGGCGTCGGGGTACATCAGCGCCCAGCGGACCGTGGTGGAATCCCAGTCCTTCACCGTCGCGTTGAGCTCACCGCCGACGTACTGCACCGGCTTGGCCACTTTGGGCAGCAGCGACTCCAGCTTCGGGAAAACGGACTCAACACTCACAGCGAACCAGGGTAGCGGCACTGACCGACGCGATCAGAAGCCCTCACCCCGCGCAGGCAGGTCGATGACGCCGAAACCCGCCAGCGCGACCAGCAACGCGAGCGCTGCGAGCAGTGTCCAGGTGACCGGATGCCCCATGTTCAACGTCCAGGACATCCCCACGCGGTGGTGCACGAGCACGGCACGATCTTGCCTGTTGGCATACAGCGTTCCACCCATGTACCAGTGTTTGTCGTCGTCACGCTGGGTCAATCCAGTGTCTTCATCCTCCTCACCGGGCAACTTGCGCAGGCGGTGGCCTGCGTGGCCGACTCGGACCATCCACACGACGAGCCCGATCAGGAACGCGGTCATCACCACGCCCGAGACGATTTCCCAGCCCGGCGTCGTGGTGAGCAGGACCACTAGATTCACCGCCGCGACCATCAGCAGCATCATCCTGGCGGTGCCGCGCAGGTACGTGCGGTATCGGCGCGAGGATCCGACCGGCTGTGCGGCGTCCAGAACAGGTCTGGCACGCATCAGCACGCGCACAAGCAGTGGCATGAGCACGGTCATGGCGGCTATCGGGATCACCAGATCCCAGCGGCCGAGCAACATGGTCACCAGCAGAACCACCACCGCCGGGGACAACCAGAGCACCGGCACGCGGACAGGATCGGTCCGGAATGTGATGTCCGTGGTCACGCCGTACCTGTGCTCGGCCTGCCACCACTCCTGGCGTTTGATCGCTCGCAGCTGCCGGTTGGCCAGTGCGTAGATGACGCCATGGATTGCGATGAGCGCGTTGGCGAAGATCCCGGCGACGATCACGTTGTCGTAGGCGACGAGACACACGACCAGCGCGATCATGGCCGCGACCGCCACTCGGAACATGTAGGTCTGCCGGACCCGCAGAATCGCCGGGTCCTTGGCGCGAACCGCCGCCACACGCACGCCGAACGGCACTGTCGGCGGCGTGAGTCCCGGGATCGCCAGCGCCAGTCCGGTCAGCAGGGTGATCATCGGTAACGCGATCAGGCTTGTCATGGATGGACCCCCTCGTACTGCGCCAGCAAGTTCGCACACCGGTTCACCAGGTCGGTCCGGGAGAAGCCCTGGACGGCGGCTTCGGCGAGCAGCACGCGCATCCGCTCGTCCCAGTCCTTGATGAACCCCGGCTCCGGCGGGCCGGTGTTCGTGTCCCTGCGCACGACCGCGCCGCTCTTGCGGTTGACCCGGATGACTCCCTGCTGTTTGAGCAGGTCGTATGCCTTGCTCACGGTCAGGAAGTTGATCCCGAAGTCCCCGGCCAGCTGCCGGGTCGACGGCAGCGGGTCGCCCTCCTTGAGGTCGCCGTGTGCGATCGCCTCAAGGATCCGGTCACGGATCTGCTGGTAGATCGGCACTTCGCTGTCGAGATCAAGGGTGAGCTGCAAACCGCGTCGCACTCCATGCTGCTGCATGACACTGACCTTATCTAGGGGAGCTAGATGACCTACATGACTTAATTGAGCTATCTGATATATATGAACTATAACAGATAGCAGGACTAGGTTTGGGGGTGCAGGTGATCCAAGTACGACAGCTCCGCAAAGTGTTCGGACCAGCAGTGTTCGGGCCGGCTTCCAGCGCGATCACGGCAGTGGACGAACTGACCTTCGACGTCGTGCCCGGCGCGGTGACCGGGTTTCTCGGGCCGAACGGCGCGGGCAAGACCACCACACTGCGGATGATCTTGGGCTTGGTCGCGCCGACCTCGGGCACGGCGACGATCAACGGGAAGCGATACGCCGACCTGCCACACCCATCAGGAACCGTGGGAGCCGTGTTGGACAGGTCGGGCTTCCACCCCGCCCGAACATGCCGTGATCACCTCCGCCTGTACGCACGCCTGGGCGGCTACCCAGACGCACGCGTTGCCGAGGTGCTCGACCTTGTCGGCGCCACGTCGTACGCCCATCGCCAAGCCCGTGGTCTGTCAACCGGGATGCGCCAACGACTGAACCTGGCCACGGCACTGCTCGGCGATCCCGACGTGCTCCTGTTGGACGAGCCCAGCAACGGACTCGACCCCGAAGGAATCGCGTGGCTGCGCGGTTTCCTGCGCGCCATGGCGGTGAAAGGACGGACCGTCCTTGTCTCCAGTCACGTGCTCAGCGAGGCCGAGCAGATGGTCGACCGAGTGGTGATCATCCGCAACGGTCGTCTGGTCACCGAAGGCCTCATCGCTGACGTGACCGACCGCGGCTCCCTGGAACAGGCCTACCTCGCACTCACCGGAGGTGCAGCGTGATCGCGTTGTTCGGTGCCGAAGCCCGGCGCCTGATGAGCACCCGGTTGTGGCTGTGGGCGCTGCTCGCCGCGTCGTTGACCGGCGGCCTGGTGTTCGTGCTGGCCTTAGTCGGCCCGGAGAACTTCGACCCGCCGATGCCGGATCTGCAGACCGCCGAAAGCGTGCGGCTGCTTCTTGGTATCGCCGGGCTGCTGGCGTTCGTCCCCGCCCTGCTGGGCACTACCGCGGTGACGGCCGAGTACCGGCACCAGACGATCACGTTCACGTACTTGTTCGCGCCGAAGCGAGGAACAGTCCTAGCCGCCAAGCTGGCTGTCTACGGCATTGCAGGTGTGGCGTACGGACTTGCCGTGGCCGTCATCGCGGGGACCGGTGTTGCCGTCGCCGCAGCCGTGGACGGCATCAGCCTGGGGTTGCCGACAGGCGAACTCCTCGGCTTGCTCATCCGGTTGGTGGTCACGATGACCGCGTACACGCTGCTCGGCGTCGCGTTCGGCGCCTTGCTGCGTAACCAAGTGACGGCCCTCGTCGTGCTCGGCAGCTATTTCTACGTCGGCGAACTGCTTCTGATGATGATCCCCGGTGTGAACGCCATCTACCCGTTCCTGCCCGGCGGAGCCAGCTCGGCGCTGATCGGTTTCACATTCCTCGCCGATGCCATGGCACAGACCGGAATCTCAGCACCGCACTTGCTGTCCGCGCCGCTCGGCGCACTCGTCTTGCTCGCTTATGCCGCAGTGGCAGCGGTTCTGGCGTTCGGCACGTCGCTGCGGCGCGACGTCGCCTAACTGAGCAACAGTCTGCCGAGGCGGCGGCCTGCCACGATCATCCCCACGACCGCCATGACCACGAAGTACGACAGATGCCCGAGCATCGCCCACTCGATGACGCCTGCGGTAAGCCCACGCATCAGCTCCACCGCGTGATAGAGCGGGGAGATCCGCACGAGCCACTGCAGGGCTTCCGGGTAGACGCTCAGCGGGTAGAAGGTCGCCGAGAACAGGAACATCGGCAGCAGCGCCAACTGGACGAGGTCGAAGTCCTGCCAGGACCGCATGAACGTGGTACAGGCCATGCCAATCGCGGCGAATGCCAGCGACACCAGCAACGCGACGGGCAACGCGAGGATCGTCCACGGCGACGACACCAACCCGAGTACGGAGATCACCGACAGGAACCCGACCGCGTAGATCGCGCCGCGGATCAACGCCCACGAGATCTCGCCGATCGCCACGTCGAACGGGCCGAGCGGAGTCGCCAGCATGCCGTCGTACACCTTGGCGTACTTCAGCTTGAAGAAGAGGTTGAAGGTGGAGTCGTACACCGCGCCGTTCATCGCGGACGCGGCGAGCAGCGCGGGCGCGACGTACGCGGCGTAGCTCATCGGCTGGCCGCCGGGACCGATGACCTGGCCGACCAAGCCACCGAAACCGACGCCCATCGCGAACAGGTAGAAGAAGGACTCGAAGAAGCCGGAGAAAATCGCCGTCCAGGCACGCCTGTTGACCAGGAACGACCGCTCGACAACGGTCCGCGCGCGACGCGCGTACAACCCAGGCGGAATCACGCGCCAGACCAGCCCGACACTCATCGCTAGACCCCCAACCTGCGACGGAAGTTCCGGACCGCCAGCGCCCCGCCGATTCCGGTCAGCACCAGCAGGTACGCCATGTGCCCGACGACCGGCCAGAACTCAAGATCCCAGAACGCGGCGGCACGGGTGAGCTCAGTGCCGTGCCACAGCGGCGTGATCCACGCCAGCGGCCGTACGACCGCCGGAAGCTCGGTGACCGGGAAGAACGTGCCCGCCAGCAACGTCATCGGCAGCACGATGAACCGGAACACCGGGCTGAACGCGGTGCCCTCACCTTCGACCGTGGCGGCGAACGCGACCAACGGCGCCGCGAACGCCATCCCCGCCAGCACGGCGAACACCAGCGACAGGATGATCCCCAGCCCGGTGACCACGCCGAGCACGGTCCCCACGATCGCGAACACGGCTCCGGAGAACGCCAGCCGGAAGAAAATCCACAGCAGCTGTCCGGTGGCGACCTGCGCCGGGGTGATCGGTGTCGCGGTCATCCCCCAGTAGACGCGGCTCCACTTGAAACCGGACAGGATCGGGAACGTCGACTCGCCCGCCGCGTTCTGCACCGCGGCAGCCGCGAGCATGGCGGGCATCAGGTACACCGCGTAGCTCTGCCCGCCGGTCAGGCCACTGGGCTGGATCTGCGAGCCCAGCCCGAAACCCATGGCGACCAGGAAGAACACCGGGGTCAGCACGGTCGAGACGACGGTCGCGCGCCAGTTGCGGCGGTACCACGTCCACATCGACTCGACCACCAGCAGCCGGGCCTGCCAGGGATGCAGCATCAGTCCACCAACGTCCGGCCAGTGAGCTTGAGGAACACGTCCTCCAACGTGGAGCGCCGGACCAGGCTCGACACCGGCGTCACGCCTCTGTTGTGCGCGGCGGCCAGCGACGCCTCGCCATCGGTCGTGTAGACGAGGATGCGGTCGGGCAGCACCTCGACGCGCTCCCCCAGATCCTGCACCGGCCCCGGGTCTTGCTCGCCGGGCGGGAACCGCAGTTCGAGGACTTCCTTGGTGGAGTACCGGTCGATCAGCTCGGCCGGACTGCCCTCGGCGGCGATCTTTCCCTTGTCCATCACCACGAGCCGGTCGCACAGCTGCTCGGCCTCGTCCATGTAGTGCGTGGTGACGATCAGCGTGACGCCCTGGTGCTTGAGCCGGAACAGCCTGTCCCACAACAGATGCCGGGCCTGCGGATCCAAGCCGGTGGTCGGTTCGTCGAGCAGCAGCAGATCGGGGTCGTTGACCAGGGACCGCGCGATGGTCAGGCGCCGCTTCATGCCGCCGGACAGCGGATCCACCTCGTCGTCGGCCCGGTCGGACAGTTGCGCGAACTCCAGCAGCTCGGTCGCCTTGTCGCGGACGTGCTGACGGGACAACCCGAAATAGCGGCCGTACACCTGGAGGTTCTGCCGCACGGTCAACTCGTTGTCGAGGTTGTCCTGCTGCGGCACCACCCCGAGGCGGGCACGGATCTTCGGGCCTTCGGTGTTCGGGTCCATGCCGAGCACGCTGAGCGTGCCGCCGGAGCGCGGTGACACGCACGCGATCATCCGCATCGTGGACGACTTGCCCGCCCCGTTGGGCCCGAGGAAACCGAACGCTTCGCCTTTGCGCACCTCGATGTCGATGCCGGCGACCGCCTCGAAGTCCCCAAACCGTTTGGTCAGCCCCTCAGCGTGGACCAGAGGATCAACAGCCACTCAGGCACCATAACGGCACCCACCGACAATCATCGGATTGTTTTCGCGTACTCCCGGAAGTCTCGCGGCTCGCGGCCGAGCACTTGCTGAACGCCGTCGGACAGCCGCTCACTGCGGTGTTCCCGGATGTGGTCGAACAGCGCGACGATGACTTCGGCGTACTCCGGCGGATAACCGCGTTCGCTCAGGTCGTCGGTGTATGCCTGCCGGTCGATCGGTACGTAGGTGATCTTTCGGCCGGTTGCTCGCGCGATCTCGTCGACCGCGTCGCCCCAGGTGAGCAGGCGTGGTCCGGAGAGGTCGTATTTCTTGCCCGCGTGCCCTGGCTGCGTCAGTGCGGCGATCGCGACGTCCGCTATGTCTTGGACGTCGATGAATGGTTCCCTGCCGTCTCCGGTCGGCAGCCGGACCTCGCCTTGTTTGACAGGGTCGGCGAGCATCGGGTCTTCGGTGAAGTTCTGGTTGAACCAGGTGGGGCGCAGGATCGTCCAGTCGACACCGGACTGCGCGATGGTCTGCTCGGAGGTCAGGTCGGCGCCCATCTCCTGCCAGACCCGTGCGGACAGCAGCACCAGCCGCTGGACGCCGGACTTCACCGCGAGTTCGGTGAATTCAGGCAGCCGGTCCGTGCCTTCGTCGACCACGTAGACGGCGCTGATGTCCCTGAGTACCGGCGCCCAGGTCGCTTCGTCCGCCCAGTCGAACCGATCGGGAGTCGACCGGGAGACGACTCGCGGGTCCAAGCCTTGGTCACGCAGCCCGGCCGCGACCCGGCGGCCAGTCTTCCCCGTGCCCCCAAGAACCAAGATCTTCGGCATGCCAGCAGCAACCCACGCCAAGGCGAGCCCTATTCCCCGAACCGCACACCGCCGCCAAAACCGGCCGCGACACAACCAGCCCCCACCCGTTCCCGGGGGCACCCCACCACGCCATTCTATCAGCGATAGAGGGGTTTGGGTGGTACCGAACGGGTGGAGTGCGTGCGAACGGTCCGTTCGCACGCACTCGTGGTGGGCCTCAGAGGTTCGGGAACCAGAGGTCGATCTCGCGCTTGGCCGAGTCGGCCGAGTCCGAGCCGTGCACGAGGTTGTACTGCACCTCGGTGCCGAAGTCGCCGCGGATGCTGCCGGGCACGGCCTTCTCCACCGGGTCGGTGCCGCCGGCCAGCTGGCGGAACGCGGCGATCGCGCGAACGCCCTCGACGACGATCGCGACGACCGGGCCACCGGTGATGAACTCGACGAGCGAGCCGAAGAACGGCCGCTCAGCGTGCTCGGCGTAGTGCTGCTCGGCCAGCTCCTTGCTGACGTGCTTGAGCTCGAGCGCGACCAGGCTCAGGCCCTTGCGCTCGATCCGGGAGATGACCTCTCCGACCAGGCCGCGGCTCACACCGTCGGGCTTGACCAGAACAAGGGTGCGCTCGCTCACAGCGGTCCGTACTCCTTCGTGCGGGTTTGTTGGATGGCAGCAGACTAACGGGCGCGTTCCGGCCGCAATGTCTTGGACCAGAGCGAGGTGCCGCGGCCGTCACGCAGCCACACGGTCAGCTCGCCGCTGCGGCCGTCCACCGCGACCTCCCCGAAGTGCTGGTAGCCCAGCAGCGGCGAGGTGTTCGCGGCCGGTGGAGCGTGCACGAACTCGGCGACCGGACCGAACGTCGGGTCCAGGGTGTTGGGGCCGAACGCGCCCGCGTGCAGCGGTCCGGACACGAATTCCCAGAACGGGTCGAAGTCGGCGACGGCCGCGCGGTCGGGCGAGTAGTGGTGCGCAGCCGTGTAGTGCACGTCAGCGGTCAGCCACACGACGTTGCGTACCCGACGCTGGGCCAGCGTCCGCAGCACCCAGGCGAGTTCGTGCTCACGTCCACCGGGCTTGCCGGGCAGACCGTTGGCGACGCCCTCGATGTCGGCGCCGTCCGGGACGATCAGGCCGATCGGCAGGTCCGCGGCGACGATCTTCCAGGTGGCGCGGCTGCGGGACAGCGAGTCGACCAGCCATCGAGCCTGGCGTGCGCCCAGGATCTGCCCGGCGCCGTCACGAGGTGCGTTGTTCGCGTCCTTGTAGGTCCGCATGTCCACGACGAACAGTTCGACCCGGCGGCCGAAGCTGAAGCTGCGGTACACGCGTCCGTCGACCGCACGCGCCTGGTCGACCGGCTGCCACTCGTGGAACGCCTGGAAAGCCCGCTGCGCCAACACGTCCACGCGCTTCTCGGTGTACTGCGGCAAATCCAGGATCTCGCCCGGGTACCAGTTGTTGACAACCTCATGGTCGTCCCATTGGACGATTGAGGGCACCGAAGCCGCCAGCCTGCGCACGTTCTCGTCGAGCAGGTTGTACGCGAACTGACCGCGATATTCAGCCAGTGTCTCGGCGACCTTGCTCTTCTCCGGCGTCACGATGTTGCGCCACACCTGGCCGTCGGGCAGCGTGACCTTCTCCACCAACGGGTTGTCCGAGTAGACCGTGTCGCCGCTGTGCAGGAAGAAATCGGGCTTGCGAGCGGCGACGGCGGCGAACCCGGTCATACCGCCGATGTCGGGGTTGATGCCCCAGCCCTGGCCCGCGACGTCACCGGACCACGCGAACCGCACATCGGAGTTACCGACCGGAGCTGTCCGGAAGCTGCCAGTCAACGGCTCACTCGTCGTGCGGCCGTCGAGGTCCTCTGCCTGAACGCGGTAGTACGCCTCACATCCCGGCGGCAACCCGCGGACACGGAGCTTGCCCGTGCCGTCAGAGGCAGGGGTCAATACCGGGCCACGAATGCGACGAGAGTGACGGAACGACGGGTCGGTGGACACCTCGACCAGCATTCGTGACGGCCGGTCGGCCCGTGTCCACACCAGGGCACCGTCAGTCGTCACATCGCCTGTCTGCACACCGTGGGTGAGCACAGGGCGATCACGGCGCAACACGGCGTTAGCGGTGTTAGCGGGAAGTGCCCCAGCGACAAGGAAACCGGCGCTCAACGCGCCCGCACGCAGAACTGTTCGTCTGTCCATGTGCGGCGTTCTATCCCGCGGAAACGAACGGGACGTTAACTGTCCTGCTGACTTGGCAGACGTCCTTCTGCCATCCGTTTGGCCACGTCGCGGCGCAACCAGAACAGATACGTCCAAACCAGACCGAAGATCAGCCCGAGCACTCCGAGTTCCGGCACGGCGAAGAAGCTCACGAGCATGCTCACCTGCAAGGCGATCACGACGTACATGGCCCACGAGAACCGCAACAGTCCGCAGGTCAGGATCAGGCCGAGCACGATCCCGCCGACCAGCACGCCTTTCCACGACGCGAGCCCGCCGCCGGTGCGGTGCACGACCAGCAGCGCCAGCGCGACGACAATCGCCTCGATGAGCAGCGCGCCCGCCATGACTCCGCGGAAACCCTTCATGGGGTCGGGGGTGCTCATGTTGGTTCCTTCCCGAACAGCGTCCTGGCCTCGCCCGCGGTGACCACGGATCCAGTGACCACAATCCCGCCACCCGCCAGCGGCTCGTTCGGGTCACCGACCTCTTCGACGAGGTGCACGGCGGTCTCCAGAGCGGAGTCCAGCCGGGGTTCGACGACGATCCGCTCGTCGCCGAAGATGTCCCGTGCGACGCTGGCCAGGTCGTCCACGTCCATGGCGCGCGGCGAGGTGTTACGCGTCAGGATGATGTCGGTCACCGCCGGTTCGAGCGCCTCGAGAATCCCCTTGGCATCCTTGTCCCCCATCATCCCGACGACCGCGATCAACCGCCGGAACGCGAACTCGTCCTCCAAGGCCGTTGCCAACGCCGCCGCGCCATGGGGATTGTGTGCCGCGTCGATGAAAACGCTTGGCGCGGACCGCATCCGCTCCAGCCTGCCGGGCACGACGACCGAGGCGAAGCCTTCCCGGACCGCTTCGATGTCGAGCTGACGCTCGGCTCCCGCGCCGAAGAACGCCTCGACCGCCGCGAGCGCCCTGGCCGCGTTGTCAGCCTGGTGCGCGCCGTGCAACGGCAGGAAGATCTCGTCGTACACGCCGCCAAGGCCCTGGATCGTCAGCAGTTGCCCGCCGACCGCGACGTCCCGGTTGACCACCGCGAACTCCGAGCCCTGGCGGGCGATCGTGGCGTCCACTTCGGCCACTCGCTCCAGCAGGACCTGCATCACCTCGGGCCGCTGCTCGCCGACCAGCGCGATCGACTCGGGCTTGATGATGCCCGCCTTCTCCCGCGCGATGCCCGTGATGTCCGGGCCGAGGTAGTCAACGTGGTCGATGGCCACCGGGCCGATCACGGCGATCTCGGCGTCCACCACGTTGGTGGCGTCCCAACCGCCGCCCAGCCCGACTTCGACCACCGCGGCCTCGACCGGCGCCTCGGCGAACGCCGCGTACGCCATCCCGGCGAGCACCTCGAACTTGCTCATCCGGATGTCGCCCGCGTCGTCCACCATGGACACATACGGCTCGAGCTCGCGGTAGGTCGCGACGTATTTCTCCGGGCTGATCGGCGCGCCGTCCAGCGCGATGCGCTCGGTCACCAGCTGCAGGTGCGGGCTGGTGAACCGGCCGACCCGCAGGCCGATCCTGGTCAGCAGGGCGTCGATCATGCGGGTGGTGGAGGTCTTGCCGTTCGTGCCGGTGACATGCAGGACCGGGTAGGAGTTCTGCGGGTTGCCCAGCACGTCCATCAGCGCCCTGATGCGATCGAGCGACGGCGCGATCTTGGTTTCCGGCCAGCGGGTGTCCAGCTCCGCTTCGACTTCACGGAGAACCTGCAGCGCGTCGGGATCGGTCACGTCAACTGAGTCTAGTTGCCGCGGCTATGCGAGAACCGGCAGCTCCGGCGACCGGAAAACCCGGTAGTTCGAGTCGACCGCGTGCACGAGGCACCCTGGCTGGCTGGCGGCCCATTCCACCCCGTCGATGCCCATCGCGAACGCCGCCGTCGCGACCGCGTCGGCCGTGGTCAGGTCCGGTGCGTGCACGGTCATGCTGAGCAGGCCGAACGCCGGAAGGCCGGTGCGGCCGTCCAGGATGTGGTGGCCTCGTTCGTAGGCCGCGGACGTGGCCACGGCGCCGTTGCGGACGCCGAGCACCAGGCAGATCTGCTGGCTGTTGTCCGGGTGCCGGATACCGACTCGCCACGGCTGACCGCCGGCCGGTTCACCGGCTGTGACCACGTCACCACCGGCGTTGATACAGAACCGGCTCAGCCCGGCGGCGCGCAGCATGTCCGCGGCACGCTGCACCGACCAGCCCTTCACGATGGCGTTCGGGTCGAGCTTGCGCCCGGGAAGCTGGACTTTGAACGCGCCTCCCGACCGGTTCTCGTACGTTTCGCACAGCGCGAGGACGTGCCGGAGATCGTCGCTGATCTCGTCGGCACCGATCTTGCCGTCGCCCAACCGCGTGACCTCGCTGTCCAAGCGGAATGGGCTGAACCGCAGATCGACCTCGTGCAGCCAGTCGAAGACCATGTCGGCGTCGCGCTGGGTGCCGTCCCGCAGGTCGACGGAGATCGGCAGGCCCATCAGCTGGCGTACAGCGGTGACGGCCATCAGGCGCCCTTGGCGTCGATCGCGGCCTGCAGCGAGTTGATGTACGACTCGCTGGTCATGGTCGCCCCGGACACGGTGTCGATCGCGGCGCTCTGCGTCTGCAGGGTCTCCTGCACCAGTCGCGGTCCAGCCATTTTGGACGGTCCGGAATTGGGCAGCTGCAGGAACTTCACGTCGGTGATCTGATCGCCGGTGAAGACGACCTGGACCTGCACGGTGCCGTGCCGGTTGCGTTCGGCCGAACCGTTGACGGTCCTGACCTGATCGGCGGGTGGAGCGGATGACGTGCCCGGCGCTGTCTGCTGGGTGGACGAGGGTGGCAAGGCGGGCACGGTGTTCGGAGGAGGGAGCGCCACCGACTCCGAGGCTATGGTCGGTTCGTACTGCCAGACGAACACGAATCCGACGGCGGTCAGCAGGATGGCGGGAATGGCCCTACGCATGGGTGTTCGGTCCTCTCAACTGGCCAGGCTGAAGCGTTCGGCGTGGATCTGGTCACGGGGCACGCCCAGCTCACGCAGGGAGCGCAGGACGGCGTTGGTCATCGGGGGCGGGCCGCAGACGAACACGTCGCGGTCCCAGACGTCGGGGGCCAGTCCGGCCACGTTCTTCGCGCTGAGCAACTGGTTGCCGTGCGCGTCCTGTGCGTTCACCGGCCCGGCGAGCAGGTGCAGCATGGCACCACGCGACCGTGCCAGCTCGTCCAGTTCCTGCAGCAGGACGGCGTCATCGTGTTTGTTGACGCGGTAGAACAGGACAACGTGCCCGCGGATTTCCTCCAGCAGCGCGCGGATCGGCGTGATACCGACACCTCCCGCGATCAGCAACGCGTTCTGCTTGGTCTGGTGCATCGTGGTGAACGCGCCATACGGACCTTCCGCGAACACGCGCGTGCCAGGCTTGATGTGCCGCAATGAAGCGCTGCCGTCACCAAGCGCCTTTACCGTGAGCCGCAACGACTTCCCGTCCGGCGCCGCGGACAGCGAGAACGGATTGGCCGCCCACCAACGACCCTTGGTGAGAAACCGCCAGATGAAGAACTGGCCGGCCTTGGCAGGCAACTGGTCGAGGTTGCGGCCGGTGACGTACACGGACACCACCTGATCCGACTCAGGCACGACCGCGGCGACCCGCAAGCGGTGCCGGAAGTTACGCCACAGCGGCAGAATCACGCGCCCCAGCAGCACGGCGCCGAGCGCACCGCCCCACAGCGTCCACCAGTAGGCGCGGGCGAAAGGGTTTCCCACGAAGGAGGAGCCCTCGAAGATCTGGTGCGAGAAAGCGAGAACAACCGCGAGGTAGGTGTACAGGTGGATGAAGTGCCAGGTCTCGTAAGCCAATTTGCGGCGGGCGAAGCGTGCCGAGGCCGCGCCGACGAAGAGGATCAGCACGAACGCGACGATCGCCTGCAGGATCCCCTCGACGGTCGTGGCCAATGTGACCAGCTCGTCGACCGGCCCGGTGTCCGACAGGTTGGCGTAGCCGAACACGATGAAGACCATGTGCCCGAGCAGCAGCCACAGCACACCGAACCCGGTCCACCGGTGCAGGCTGGTCAGCCGGTCCATCCCGAGCCGTCGGTCCAGCCAGGACAATCGGGCGATCAGCACGAGCTGGAAGGCCATCAGCAGCGCGCCGAACATGCCGAACAACCGGCCGATCGAGATCAGCGGATCGGCCGAGGGCCCGGCATCGGCGAACAGGACCGTGACGAGCGCGACATTGGCGCCCAAGACCGTATAGAGGCCGGTCCGTGCGAGAACGCGCGGCCGGGTCAGTGACAGGGTCGTCATGTCACCGAGACTGCTGGGGATTCCTGTGTCAGCCCTGTCATGAACCTGTCGACTTACTATCGGCGGCCCGGTCGCCTCGCTCCACGTGCCCCAGTGCCGCACCATGAGAGTGTGAACAAGAAGAGCCCGGTGCGGTTGCTCGTCGTCGACGACGAGCCGCACATCGCCGACCTCGTCGCGACCGTCGCACGCTACGAGGGCTGGAACGCGGTCACCGCCGGGACGGGCGAGGAAGCGCTGCGCCAGGCGGCCAGCTTCGGTCCCGACATCGTGGTGCTGGACCTAATGCTGCCTGATGTGGACGGGTTCACCGTGCTGGACGGCCTGCGCGCGAGCGGCGCGATGGTGCCAGTGGTCTTCCTCACGGCGAAGGACGCGACCGCAGACCGCATCGCTGGCCTGACCCGAGGCGGCGACGACTACCTGGTCAAGCCGTTCTCGGTGGAAGAGCTAATGGCCCGGTTGCGCGCGGTGCTGCGCCGCAGCAACGGCCCGGCATGGAAGCGATCCGTACTCGAAGTCGACGACCTGACGATGGACGAGGACACCCGCGAGGTGAAGCGTGCGGGCGTGACGGTGTCGTTGACGCCGACCGAGTTCGAGCTGTTGCGGTACCTGATGCGCCGCTCACCCGCTGTGCTGACCAAAGCACAGATCCTCGACCATGTCTGGGAGTACGATTTCGGCGGCAGGTCCAATGTGGTCGAATTGGTCGTGTCGCATTTGCGCCGGAAGATCGACGACGGCCATGAGCCGTTGATCCATACCGTCCGCGGCGTGGGCTACGTCGTGCGGCGGCCAACGGGATGAACCGCTGGCAACGAACCCCGCTCGGCACACGCCTGGCCTTAGCGCTGGGCGTGCTGTCGTTGATCGTCTTCGGGATCGTCGGCACAGTCCTGGTGACGAGCACGCGCGGCTTCCTCGCGCGGCAACTGGACGACCAGCTGGCGAAAACCCAGAAGGAACAAGCAGGCGTCTACAACAAGTGGAAACCGCCGTACACCTGGCACCAGCTGGTGTACAACCCGTCGACCGGCAACGTCTCCTCGGTCGCGGGCAATGAACTGCCGCCCGCACGGGACCTGGACGAGTTCGAAACGCTCGCGAAGGATTTTGTGGAGCAGAAGGAAGAAGACCACCTCTTCCAGACGATCTTCATCCATGGTGAGGGCCCGTTCCGCGCCCGCGCATGCGAGATCAGCGGCGGCAACATCCTGGTCAGCGCGGCCCCGATCGGCGATCTGAACAGCACGGTCCGCTGGCTGATCATCCTGTCGGTGGGAGCGTTCGCAGCAGCACTGGTAATCCTGGTCGTCGCGGGCAGGCTCGTACTCCGCAGAGGCCTGCGGCCGCTGAGCGACATGGCGTCGACCGCACATGACATCACCTCCCATGACCTCACGGACTCAGGTCACCTCCCCGTGCGCGCTCAAGGAAAGGGCGGCGGACCTGAGGTGGAGGAACTCCGAACGTCGTTCAACGTGATGCTCGACCACATCGACTCGTCCCTGGCAGCCCGGACAGCAGCAGAACAACGGCTGCGCCGGTTCATCGCGGACGCGTCCCACGAACTGCGGACCCCGCTGACCTCGATCCGGGGCTACGCGGACCTGTTCCGCTACGCGGCGGCGAACGAACCCGAGGAACGCGAAGCCCACCTCGCGAAAATCCGCGAGGAAACGGAGAGAATGAGCGTCCTCGTGGACGACCTGTTGCTGCTGGCCAGGCTGGACTCGGAAACCCCGCTGCGCCAAGAAGAAGTGGACCTCGTCGAGGTGGCGTCGGCGGCGGCCCAGGCATTCGTGGCCGCGCACCCGGACTACCCGCTGGACTTCGACGCGCCGAGCCGAGTCCCGGTCCAAGGCGACGGAATGCGGCTGCGTCAAGTCCTGGACAACCTGCTCACGAACATCGCACGCCACACCCCAGCCGGCACCGAAGTGGAACTGAGGGTGAACGCGGACGCGGTGATGACGGTGAGCGACACCGGCCCGGGAATCCCGCCGGAGCACCAAGCCCGGATCTTCGACAGGTTCTACCGGATCGACGACTCAAGGAATCGGAGCATCGGCGGCACCGGCCTGGGCCTGTCGATCGTGCACTCGATCGTGAGCGCGCACGGCGGAACCGTGAACCTGTCCAGCGAACCCGGCCGGACAACGTTCATCATTTCCTTGAGCCCGTTGCGAAAGCCTGCCGAGCCCGACCGCCCGGCACAACGGCCGCAGCCTGAAGTTGATGACGCGCCACAGGAGCACCCTTCGCCGTGGAGCCAGTAGAGGCGCCGACAAGGCACGCGAGACCTCACAACGGGGCTGGTCACTGATTTTGAGCCGCTGGCAATACCGTCCGGAACTGGACGCAACCCCGGGGTCACACAACAGATCCGCCCCTGATCCGGAAGCCGCGCTAGCAACACCGCCTCGAACCAGACGCACCCCCGGGCTATACAACAGAGCCATCCTCGCCCCGGAAGCCGCCAACACCACCCCCGAACCAGAGGCAACCCCAGGGCCACACAACAGAGCCGCCGCCCCGACCCGCAGCCGCTAGCAAGGCCACCCCGAACCAAACGCAACCCAAGGGCCACACAACAGCGCCGCCCCCGACCCGGAAGCCGCGCAGCAACACCACCTCGAATCGGACACAAACCCAGGCCACACAACAGAGCCACCCTCGACCCCGCAGCCACCAGCAACACCACCCCAAACCAAACCCAACCCCAGGCCACACAACAGCGCCATCCCCGACCCGGAAGCCGCGCAGCAACACCACCTTGAGCCGGACACACCAACCCCGGGCAACACGGCAGTGCCAACCTGGAGCCGTCAGCAACCCCATCCGGAACCAGACACAATGCCGGGGCCCCGACCCGCTCGCAGTATCAAGCGAAACTAGCCGCGGTCCCCGGCACACAAGAGCCATCCGCTCCCTGAGGCCGCAACCCATTCCCCAATGCCACCGGCGAAACCCGGCATCCGATGCGCCCCGCGCCGCAGAAAAATGCCAACCCTCAGAGTTACCACAAGGGTCTGACATTCCGTTCCAAGCGCCCCCGAAAAACCAAAGTACCGCAAGGGACTGACAGTTTCAGCCCTCGCTATGCCAGCCGAATACCGCCGCCACCGCCAAACGCGCAGCCACGATCGAATTAGGAATTCCCTTGGGGGAACCCCTAATTTTCACGTTACCGGAGGGGACCGACAAAAACGGTGCGGTGGCCTGGGCGAACCACAGGCCACCGGACCGGGATTTGAAGTCAGGCACCAAGTAGCTGTGCCCTGGCGCCGCGCGACTGGCCATGCCGGTCACGCGGTGACAGCGGTCGACGAAGTCAGGCCGAGGGCAGTGCGCTCAGCCGGGCGTTGATCCGGTCGATGTCCGCCAGGGCGGTCTCGCGACGGAGCTTGATCTTGTCGACGACGTCGGCTGGGGCTTTCTCGGTGAACTTCGGGTTGTTCAGTTTGGCCTCGCACTGGGCGAGGTCCTTCTGAGCCGCCGCGAGGTCCTTCGTCAGCCTCTTGCGCTCGGCCTCGACGTCCACCGCGCCCGACAGGTCCAGTTCGACCATCACCGATGCCCCGCCCGGCAGCGCGACCTCGAGTGACGCGCTGGCCGAGAAGCTGTCCTCCGGTTCGGTCAAGCGGGCCAACGTGGCCACCGCGCTCTGGTGCGCCGACAGGCCCGCTGCCTCGACACCGGTCAGCCGCGTGCTGACCTTCTGTCCTGGCTTGAGGCCTTGGTCGTTGCGGAACCGGCGGATCTCGGTGATCAGCTTCTGCACGCCTTCGATCCGCTGTGCGGCACCGGCGTCGGCCGAGGCTCCGCTTGCGGACGGCCACGCGGCGATCACCACCGACTCGCCGCCGGTCAGCGCGGTCCACAGTTCCTCGGTGACGAACGGGATGATCGGGTGCAGCAGGCGCAGCAACGCGTCCAGCACGTGCCCGAGCACCGCACGGGTGGCTTCCTCGCGGCCTTCAGCGATCTGGACCTTCGCCAGCTCCAGGTACCAGTCGCAGAACTCGTCCCACGTGAAGTGGTAGAGCGCGTCGCACAGCTTGGCGAACTGGAAGTCCTCGAACAGGCCGTCCACTTCGGACACCAGGCTGTCCAGGCGGTCCAGGATCCACCGGTCGGCGTCGGTCAGCTCGTCGCGGTCCGGCACCGGCACGGCCGTGGTCGCGCCGTTCATCAGAGCGAAACGGCTGGCGTTCCACAGCTTGGTGACGAAGTTGCGCGAACCGGACGCCCACTCCTCCGCCAACGCCATGTCGCTGCCGGGGTTGGCGCCGCGGGCCAGGGTGAAGCGCAACGCGTCGGCGCCGTAGCGGTCGAGCCACTCCAGCGGGTCGATCACGTTCCCGCGCGACTTGGACATCTTCTTGCCAAACTGGTCCCGGATCAGTCCGTGCAGGTACAGCTGGTCGAACGGCTGCACGCCGTCCATCGCGTACAGGCCGAACATCATCATCCGGGCGACCCAGAAGAACAGGATGTCGTAGCCGGTGCACAGCACGCTGGTCGGATAGAACCGCTTCAGGTCCGTGGTGTTCTCCGGCCAGCCCAGCGTGGAGATCGGCCACAGACCGGAAGAGAACCACGTGTCGAGCACGTCCGGGTCCTGCGTCCAGCCTTCGCCCGACGGCGGCTGCTCGTCCGGGCCGACGCACACGACCTCGTCGTTCGGGCCGTACCAGACCGGGATCCGGTGCCCCCACCACAGCTGGCGGGAGATGGTCCAGTCGTGCATGTTGTCGACCCAGTCGAAGTAGCGCTTCGCCAACTCCGGCGGGTGGACCGTGGTCCGGCCGTCACGCACGGCGTCACCGGCCGCGCGCGCCAACGGCTCGACCTTCACCCACCACTGCATCGACAGGCGCGGCTCGATGACGGTGTCGCACCGCGAGCAGTGCCCGACCGAGTGCTGGTACGGGCGCTTCTCCGCGACGATCCGGCCCTGTTCGCGCAGCGCGGCGACCACTGCGGGCCTGGCCTCGAACCGGTCGAGCCCCTCGAACGGTCCCTTCACGGTGACCACGGCGCGCTCGTTCATCATCGTGATCGACGGCAGGTCGTGCCGCTGGCCGATCTCGAAGTCGTTCGGGTCGTGTGCAGGCGTCACCTTCACCGCACCCGTGCCGAACTCGGGGTCCACGTGCTCGTCGGCGACCACCGGGATGCGGCGGTCGGTCAACGGCAGCGGGATCTCCTTGCCGATCAGGTGCTTGTACCGCTCGTCGTCGGGGTGCACGGCCACCGCTGTGTCACCGAGCATGGTTTCCGCGCGCGTGGTCGCCACGACGATCGACTCGTCACCGTCGCCGTACCTGATCGAGACGAGCTCGCCCTCGTCGTCGGAGTGCTCCACCTCGATGTCCGACAGCGCCGTCTGACACCGCGGGCACCAGTTGATGATCCGTTCCGCGCGGTAGATCAGGCCGTCGTCGTACATCTTCTTGAAGACGGTCTGCACAGCCTTGGACAGGCCCTCGTCCATGGTGAAGCGCTCGCGGCTCCAGTCGACGCCGTCGCCGAGCCTGCGCATCTGGCCTAGGATCCGGCCGCCGTACTCGTCCTTCCACTCCCACACACGCGCCACGAACTCGTCACGGCCCAGGTCGTGCCGGGACACGCCCTCCTTCTCGGCGAGCGCGCGCTCCACCACGTTCTGAGTGGCGATGCCCGCGTGGTCCATGCCGGGCAGCCAGAGCACCTCGTAGCCCTGCATCCGGCGACGGCGCGACATCGCGTCCATCAGCGTGTGGTCCAGCGCGTGGCCCATGTGCAGACTGCCCGTCACGTTCGGTGGCGGCAGCACGATGGTGAAGGGCGGCTTGTCCGAAGAGGCGTCGGCCTCGAAGTACCCTGCCTCTACCCAACGCTGGTACAGCCGTCCCTCTACCTTCTCGGGCGCGAACGCGGCCGGAAGATCGGTAGTTGGCTGGGGAATGGCTGTCTCTGTCACGGTGACAGAGTTTACGAACCGCGTCGGAACGCTTTCACCCGCATTGCCTACTCATACGAACGGGTGACTTCCCCGGTCAGCCGTCAGCCGACGACCACGCATTGTGACTCAGCGCACTCGAGCCACTACGCGTAACCACTAGTTTTACGCACCGTGTTCAGGCTACGCTCACCCGGTCCGGTGTGGACTACACCACAGGGCTGCCGGGCACACTGTTCTGGCGCGAGCACGCGCGAGGGAGACATGCCCGAGGACCCACAACACGACGCTGGTTCAGCACGTTCGTTCTTCAAGCGCTATCGCGCCAAGGTCGCCACGCTCACCGTGGGCGTCGCGGTCGTGGCCGGGATAGTGGCCTTCAACGAAGTGCGGGGCACGGCCGAGCCGAGAACTGTCGACGTCAAGGCAGCGGCACCACCGGTTCAAGTGGACTTTAACCGCCCCTTCATCGGTACGCCCGCAGCGGAATGGCCGGATGGTGCGGCCGGCATCATCACCCCGCCGGCGAAGGCCGTGGGCCCGTTCACCGCGCAACAAGTAGAGGACGCGTACGCACAGGTCCGCCAGATACTGATCACCTCCAGACTGGATCGGGCTGTCCTCGAGCAGCACGACGTCGAGCGTTATCTCAAGCTGCTGGCCAAGGACTCACAGAAGAAAATGCGTCCGGTGTTCGGCAACGACCCGCACGAGGCGCACGCGTACGCCACCAGGCTCGCCGCCGGGTACACATTGCTGCCCGCCGAGCCCAAGGTGCGCGGCCGGATGTGGGCCGAGCAGGGCGCCAAGGCAGGCGAATTGGTCGTGCACACCAATTACGTGTTCGCATACGCCTTCGGCATCGACGAGCCGGACAGGCTCAGGAATGCCATGGACATCGTCGCCGTCGGCCGGTGGGATGTCGACTACTCGGTGCTTGGCGACAAATACACACCGAACAGCCGCGGGATCTGGCCATCTCGTTCACACGGTTTCACCTATTCCATGGGTTGTGACGCTTTGCGCGCCGGCTATCTCGCTCCTGCCTACAGTCAGCGACGCGCCACCGAGTCCCCGGACAACCAGAGCGAGGATCGAACCGCCTATTTCGATCCCGACGCCGAAGTGCCCTCCCAGGCCACCTGCGACTGACTTCCGCCAGCCAGTCGCTGATGCGCTGATTCGCGTCGCACGATCCACCGTAGGGCGGACCACCGCCGGGCGCATCCGTCTGGAGATAGAGATCGAAAATCTGCCTGCAGGCAGATGTGCCGCGAGCCGCGATCCGGGACCGTTGGCATCGTGCAGAAATCGACCACACCGGCGGTACACGCCACGTCCCTGTCCAAAGTATACGGAGCCGGATCTCCTGGCGACGTAACAGTTGTCGCGCTCGACAACGTGACTGTCAGCTTCCCGCGAGAGCGGTTCACCGCGATCATGGGTCCGTCCGGGTCCGGCAAGTCCACGCTGCTGCATTGCCTTGCCGGGCTGGACAAGCCGACCAATGGCCAGGTGTTCATCGGCGGCACCGAGACGTCTTCTTTGTCCGACGGGCGGCTGACCGCTTTACGACGGGACCGGGTCGGGTTCGTGTTCCAGGCGTTCAACCTGCTGCCGACGCTGACCGCGTGGGAGAACATCGTGCTGCCGCTCGACTTGGCCGGGCGGCGGCCGGATCAGGCCTTCGCCGACGCGGTCATCGACGGGATCGGCCTACGGCATCGTCTTGGGCACAAACCGAGCCAGTTATCCGGTGGCCAGCAGCAACGGGTCGCGTGTGCCCGTGCGCTGATCACCAAGCCCGATGTGGTGTTCGCCGACGAGCCGACCGGCGCGCTGGACTCCAAGTCCTCGGCGGATGTCCTCGGGTTCCTGCGCCGCAGTGTGGACGAGTTGGGCCAGACCGTGGTGATGGTGACGCACGAACCGACGGCGGCCGCCTACGCCGATCGCGTTCTGTTCTTCGCCGACGGCCGTGTAGTCGGTGAGCTGACCGACCCGACGGCCGACCGTGTTCTTGACCGGATGAAAGACCTCGAGAAGGTAGTTGTCTGATGCTTCGCGCGATGTTGCGTGATCTGCGCGCGCACAAGGGAAGAGTCGCGATGACACTCGTCGCGATCACGTTGGGCGTGGCTTTCGTCGTGGCCACATGGGTTGTCTCGGACTCCGCCGCCGAGACCATCCGCGGCCAGGATGTCCGCGGTGACGTGAGCGTGTCAGTACAGATCGCCGAGAAGGCTCCTGAGCTGACAGCGGCCGACAAGGACCGCCTCGCCGGAATCCCCGGTGTGGCAAGCGCTTCCGGGGTGACGTTCGGGTACGCGGGTCTGATCCGGTCGGACGGCAAACTCGTCTCCGCGCGCCCCGACATGGCGGGGACGGGCTGGGATTCCTCGGACCGGTTCAGTCTGACGGCCGGCCAGGCACCAGGGCCGGGCGAGGTGGCCCTCGGCGAGCCACAGGCCAAGGAGGCCGGCCGTGTGGTCGGTGACACAGCCCGGATTCTGTTGTCCGACGGTCGATCTCTCGACGCCACGGTGTCGGGCCTGTACACCTACCGGCCGCTCGGCGAACCGGTACCCAGTGTGGCATTCGGCGATCCGGCGGTGCTGGGCAACGGCTTCGCACGAGTCGAGTTGGCCGCCAAACCAGGCGCGAACACCGACGCGATCGCAGCAGCCGCGCGTGACTTCCTGGATCCGGACCTGCGCACGGTCGCCACTGGCGCGGAGCTGACCGAGCAGGCCCAGGCCAGGGCGGACGACTCGGCTCAGTCGCAACGAGAATCCCTGCTGGGTTTCGCGGCCGTGTCGTTGCTGGCGGGCATGTTCGTCATCGCCAACACCTTCTCGATGTTGGTGACGCAACGAAGTCGGCAACTGGCGCTGCTGCGTGCGATCGGCGCGACCCGCCGTCAGGTGCGCAATGCGGTACTGGTCGAGGCCGGTGTGCTCGGCTGGATCGGCTCGACACTCGGTGTGGCACTTGGCATCGGCATGGGCTTACTCGGGTTGGTGGCCAACGGCGGAGAGGGCATCACGCTCTCGGTGTCACCGACCAGCATCCTGGTCGGCTACGGGACCGGCGTTCTGGTCACCATGGTCGCGGCGTACACCTCGGCACGCAGGGCCGCAGGCGTAGCGCCTGTAGCCGCATTGCGAACTGACGGTTCCTTCGGCGCCCGGTCTCTCGTCTTGCGAACCGTTGTTGGTTTGGTGGCAGTGGCGTCCGGCTTCATCGCGATCGGTCTGACGCTGCG
The DNA here is from genome assembly GCF_900176515.1 of Kibdelosporangium aridum. Lineage (GTDB taxonomy): Bacteria > Actinomycetota > Actinomycetes > Mycobacteriales > Pseudonocardiaceae > Kibdelosporangium > Kibdelosporangium aridum. The sequence continues at coordinate 277,459 of NZ_FWXV01000013.1, read as the reverse complement.
GAACGATCTGTCCACGACCGAACGCATCGTAGCGATGGGTGGTGGCATCGCCGTATGGCTCGGTGTCCTGTTCCTGGCACCTGTGCTCGCCACAGCCGTGCTTCGGCCGGTCGGCAGGTTGCTCAGCCGCCACGGCGGCCCAGCGACCCGGCTTGGGGTTCGCAACTCGGTCCGGGATTCGCGCCGTACCGCAGCGACAACGTCGGCGCTGATGGTCGGGCTGGCGCTGGTGTGCGCGTTCGCCACGCTGGGCTCGTCGATCACATCGATGCTCAGTTCGAGCATCCAGGCCACCGTCCCGGCAGCCGCGTCCATCGTCCATTCACCAGTGGACCGTGTCGCGCTCGGCACCGATGTCCTGGAGAAGGTGCGGTCGGTACCTGGCGTGACGAAGGCGTCCGCCGACCGGTACACCTTCATCAAGGTGACGCACAACGGGTCTACGTCGCCGACCACTATGTCGGCCATCGAACCCGACGGTCTCGTGCAACCCGAAATCGTTGCGGGTACGGGTGATGTGCGCGCCGGAGCGATAGTCGGCGAGAACGAGGCGGCCATGATCGGTGCCCGATTAGGCGATCAGGTGACGCTGGTCCTCGATCCGGTCACATCGATCACGACGACGATCGTGGGACTGCACAAAGGGATGGAAGGCCGACCACTGTTCTATGTGGACCTGGCCACTGTGCCGGCGAAGTTCCGCGACAGCACAGTGACCAGTGTGTACGCGACAGGACCGGACCCGGCAGCAGTCCGTGCGGGCATCGAGCAGGCGTTTCGTGACCGGCCGGATGTGGTGGTCACGGATCGGGATGGGGTGATCAAGGAGGCAACCGAGAGCTTCGAACTGTTGCTGTCGCTGATGTACGCCTTGTTCGGGGCGGCGATTGTCATCGCGGCGTTCGGCGTGGTCAACACGCTGGCGTTGTCGGTGATGGAACGCACCAGGGAGATCGGGGTGCTGCGGGCCGTGGGCGCGAGTCAGCCGTTGGTGCGCCGAGCGATCCGGATGGAAAGCGTCGTGATCTGTGCATACGGCGGGCTGCTCGGCATCCTGGTCGGCGTCGGGTTCGGCGCGGTGATGCAGCACGCCATGATGGGTCAGTCGCTCTGGGAGTTCTCAGTGCCCTACGAGATCATCGGCGTGGCACTCGTCGGCATGATCATCGTCGGAGTCCTCGCCGCGCTGTGGCCCGCACGCCGGGCGTCACGTACCGACGTCCTGGCCGCCATCGCGACGACCTAACGGTCGAGGTAGGCAGCGATGGTTCGGGCACAGACGATGGACTCGGTGCGGGTGGTGTCCACTTCCAGGTCGTATTGGACGTCCCGATGAGCCAGCTCAGCCTGAGACGCGGCCATCCCCCGGGCCCGGTCACCCCGCGCGATCTCCCGTCCCGCAGCCACTTCGCTGTCGCACCTGACCCCGACCCACAAGACATCCAGTCCGTCCAAGGCCTTCTGCCACCGTTGCTGGGAGGCCGCGCCACCGAGGAACACGTCATCGATGATGATCCGAGCACCCGCGTGCACCATCGCGGCGACGCCCGCCGTCCACGCGTCCTGCAGTTGCATGAAAGCGGGACCGACAATCACGCTGCCGTCGGCACCGAAGTCGATGATCTCCTTCGCCGCGGGCATCGCCTCGACCATGGTGTCCACACTGATGGCCAGCCACGGATCGGGCAGGACTGCCTGCAGACACCGGGAGATCCCAGTTTTCCCCGAACTGGAGCCGCCGTTGAGCACGATCACCTGAGTCGACACCACATCACAGTAAACGCGCGTCCGTCAGGTACGCAGATAGGAGGCGCCATTCAGATCAACGACGGTGCCTGACGCCCACTCCGCTTCCGCGGAGGCCAGGTAGATCACCGCGCCCGCGATCTCCTCCGGACGAGCCACCCGGCCGAACGGGCTCTGGCGCCGGACGTCCTCGGTCACCATCTCGGCGACACGGTCAGTGCCGACGAAACCCGGAGCCACCGAGGTGACTGCGATCCCATGCGGGGCAAGGGAGACCGCGAGCGACTGGCCGAGCGAGTGCAGCGCTGCCTTGCTCGCGCCGTAGGCGGGCATGTCCGGCTCACCACGGAACGCGCCACGGGAACCGACGTTGACGATCCGGCCTCGGATGCCTCGGTCGATCATGTGCCGGGCGACCAGGTAGGACATGTTGGCGGCGCCGAACACGTTGACCGCGAACGTCCGCTGCCACAGGGACTGCCAGTCCGCATAGGACAGCCCGTGCAGCGAGCCAAGCTCGACCAGGCCCGCGTTGTTCACCAGGACGTCAATGCCGCCAAGGGTTTCCACCGCGGAGGTGACCGCACGTTCGATCGCGTCGGGGTCGGCAAGATCGGCGTCCGAAGAGGACAGGGCGACTACCTTGTCGCCCTTGTCCCGGAAGGCGTCGGCGATCGCCGCACCGATCCCGCGGGAGCCACCGGTGACCAGTACACCCCTGGTCACTTGGCGAACACCTGCGACTCGTCCTTGAACGCCTTGAACTCCAGGGCGTTGCCTGCCGGGTCACGGAAGAACATGGTCCACTGTTCCCCTGGCTCGCCTTCGAACCGCAGGTACGGCTCGATCACGAACCCGGTCCCGGCCGCCCGAAGCCGGTCGGCGAGCACGTGGAACTCCGGGATCGGCAGGATCAGGCCGAAGTGCGGCACCGGCACGTCGTGGCCGTCGACCGGGTTGCGGCCGGTGTCCCCGCGAGGACCGGGGACGACGTGGGTGACGACTTGGTGGCCGTAGAAGTTCCAGTCCACCCACGCATCGGCCGAGCGGCCCTCTTCGAGCTTGAGCACGCCGCCGTAGAACTCGCGGGCTTTGGCCAGGTCATCGACGGGAATGGCGAGATGGAATCCGGGTCGAGTCATACCTCCACCTTGACCCGTAAACGTCCTAATGTCAACATTCAGACAATGTGAGCGGGGCGGGGGCGCGGCTGGTAGCCGCAGCAGCAAGCCGGAGCCAGGCGGCGGTGGCCGTCGCTCGATGACGCACGCACCGATCCGAGTGAATTGACTGCGACTGGAGCGTCCGCGATCACGGTCCGGCTAGAGCATTCCGTGATCACGGTCTGATTGCGACTGAAGCACTGCAATCACAGTCGGCCGAGCCGCCGCTTCAGAAGCGAGAACGCGCCACACCGAAACCTCGGCGTGGCGCGTTCTTGCCGCTAATGAGTCGCGGGTGCTGAGCCCTCGGCTCAGCCGGTGAAGAGCTGGGCGACCTTGATGATCAGCTCGTAGAGGCCGTAGAGAAGGGGGATGCCCACCCAGAGCCACGCCAGGATCGTCAACGGCGTCCGGTTGACCTTGTCGGTCTGCTCAGTCATTGGGCCACCTTCTCCCCGGTCTTCTCGTGGAACTTGGCGTTCACCGGCCGGACCAGTTCGTTGGCGATGAAGCCGATCACGAGCAAGCCGATCACGATGTACAGGGACGTTGTGTAGAGCGCGGGTCCGCTCTTGCCTGCTGCTTTCTGTGCATCGGCGATGGCATTGATGATCAGCGGGCCGAGCACGCCCGCGACCGCCCACGCAGTGAGCAGACGGCCGTGGATCGCGCCGACCTGATACGTGCCGAACAGGTCTTTCAGGTATGCCGGAACTGTGGCGAAACCCGCACCGTAGAAGGAAAGGATCAGCATCGCGCAGATGATGAACAGGATCTTCGACTCGTTGGTGAACAACGCGATCACCAGGTACAGCAGCGCGCCGGCACCGAGGTAGAGCCGGTACATGTTCTTGCGGCCGAGCAGGTCCGATGTGGACGACCAACCGATCCGGCCGAGCATGTTCGCCAGTGACAGCAAGGCGACGAACCCGGCCGCGGCCGAGGCACTCACCGGCACCGGCGTCTCCCGGAAGAAGTCGGTGATCATCGGCGACGCTTTCTCCAGGATGCCGATGCCCGCGGTCACGTTGAAGCACAAGACCACCCACAGGCACCAGAACTGCGGTGTCTTGATGGCGTTCTTGGCCGACACGTTCGCCGTTGTGATCAGCGCGTGCGCCTTGTCCTTCGCTGGGCTCCAGCCTGCCGGGGCCCAGCCGTCGGCGGGGACTCGGACAAGCAGGACGCCGACGGACATGAAGACCGCGTACGCCAAGCCGTGCACCAAGAACGTCGTCGCGATGGCACTGTCGGCGACCGAGACCACACGGCCGACGTTGTCGTACGTGACACCGAAGGCTTGCAGCATCTCCGCCGACCACGGCGAGGCGATCAGCGCGCCGCCGCCGAAGCCCATGATCGCGATACCGGTGGCCATGCCAGGGCGGTCGGGGAACCACTTGATCAGTGTGGACACTGGCGAGATGTAGCCAATGCCGAGGCCGATCCCACCGAGCCCGCCGTATCCCAGTACGACGAGCCAGTACTGCTGGGTCAGCACACCGAGGGCGGCGACCAGGAAGCCACCACAGAAACAGCAGAGCGACACGAACATCGCCCATCGCGGCCCGTTGCGTTCCACCTTCGTCCCGAACAGCGCCGCCGACAGGCCGAGCATCACGATGCCCAGCTGGAACGGCAAAGCGCTTTGGGCTCCGCTCAATGAGAGATACTTCTCTAGCGGAGGCTTGAACACGCTCCAGGCATAGGCCTGTCCGATCGCCAGGTGCACAGAGAGGGCGGCGGGTGGCACCAGCCAGCGACTCCAGCCCTCCGGCGCGACGATACGGGAGCGGTCCAGGAAACCGAGGGCCATTGTTGACCTCCCCACGCTGGTTGTTGAGTAGGCAAACTAATGGTCTCGGCGGACCGCAGCAAGAAGGAGCACCATGGGGCGGGTAACCGTGCGCCGATCGGTAGTCAAGCTGTCGCCCAACGGTCGACAACGGCGGTCGGACGTGCTAGCGGCCGAGGAGCCTTTGGAGCTCCGGGTCGACGGCAAGTCCTTGGCGGTCACCATGCGCACCCCGGGTCATGATGTCGAACTCGCACACGGGTTTCTGCTCACCGAAGGCGTCATCGGCGACAAAGAGGACGTCTCGACCGCGCGCTACTGCGACGGTGTCGACGACAGTGGGCGCAATACGTACAACGTCCTCGATCTCGCGCTCGCGCCAGGGGTGCCACCGCCCGACAGCGGGGTGGAGAGAAACTTTTACACCACGTCGTCGTGTGGGGTGTGCGGAAAGGCCGCTCTGGACGCCGTACGCCTGAAAACCCGGCACTCCCCAGCCGGGGACCCCACCACGGTCTCCCCGACCGTCCTAACCAGCCTCCCGGACACCCTGCGCGAAGCGCAGCGCGTGTTCGACTCGACCGGCGGACTGCACGCGGCCGGACTGTTCTGGGCCGACGGCACGATGCTCGTGGGCCGTGAGGACGTCGGCAGGCACAACGCGGTCGACAAGGTCATGGGCTGGGCGCTGTTGAACGACCACATCCCGCTGGCCGGCACGGTGCTGATGGTTTCCGGCCGGGCTTCGTTCGAGCTCGTGCAGAAGGCGGCCATGGCCGGCGTGCCGATGCTCGCCGCCGTGTCGGCGCCGTCATCGTTGGCTGTCGAACTGGCCGACGAGAGCGGGATGACGTTGATCGGCTTCCTACGCGGTGACTCGATGAACGTCTACACCGGCATCGAGCGACTGGATGACCACGCCGAGTAACCCTCTACCTGCGCTGATCGGAAACGTCTAGACCCTTTCCCCCGATGGTGGCTACGGAACGCAACTCAGCCTCCCTCAGCTACGTCTGAGTGGTAGAGCATGAGGGTGAAAGCAGGGGGAAAGGGACGACGGTGGCAACAGAGCCAGAGGGATCCGCGACCGCGGAGCCCGAGAAGCGGCGGATGACCCGCCGCTCGGTGCTCATGGCGGGTACGGCCGGGCTGGCCACGACCGGCCTGGTACTGGCGACCGGCGCCCTTCCGGTGACCAACCTGATCGGCGACGTGCTGGACACCTCGGCGCCCGCCGTGGGGCCCAACGAGGTGGTCATCAAGTACGAGCGGGTCTACTCGCAGTGCCGCAAGCGTGACGTCGACATGGTGACGATCCTGCCCAACCGGGTCCGGCCTCAGGAGCTGCCCGTCTGTCTGATGCTGCACGGTCTGCACGGCAATGCCCGCCGGGCGGCCCCGACTGGCCTGGCGCGGCACCTGATCGAGATGTCCGCCGATGGCACAATTCCGCCATTCGCCTTCGTCGCCTTGGATGGCGGTGACAACTACTGGCATGAGAACCAGCGCGGCGACAACTCCATGGCGATGCTGCTCGACGAAGTACCTCGCTGGATGCGTGAACGCGGCCTCGGCGATGCCCAGGGCGTGCCGTTCGCGTGCGCGGGCATTTCCATGGGTGGCTTCGGTGCGCTGCTGTACGGGCGGCGCCGCAACGAGGCCGGTCACCCGGCTCAGGCGATCGCGGCCATCTCCCCCGGGCTGCTCACGTCCTGGCGTGAGATGAGCACTCGCAAGGCTTTCAAGGACACCGCGGAGTGGGCATCCCTCGATCCACTGCGCAACGTGGACAAGCTCGGGTCAACACCGGTCGGGATCTGGTGCGGCACCGAGGACCACTTCATCGAAGGCGCCCGCAAGTTCATCAAGCTGGCCAAGCCCGAAGTCGCCTACACCGGGCCTGGTGGGCATGGCGACCCGTTCTACAAGCGGATTGTCCCCGACGTCCTGGCGTTCCTGGGCAAACACGTCCCCGTCAACGACTGAACGCCCCCACCCTGACGGGCGGAGGCGTCCAACCGCTGATGTGACGGAGGTTGGCCGCTCAGGCCGACTTCTCGCGCCGTTCCCGGCGGGTCGGCTGGCGGGCGACGATCGTCGGGTTCACGTTCTCCCGGACCGTCTGCTCGGTGATCACGACCTTGGCGACGTCCGTACGGCTCGGGATGTCGTACATCACCGGCTGCAGGACCTCTTCCATGATCGCGCGCAGCCCACGGGCACCGGTCCCACGCAGGATCGCCTGGTCGGCGACGGCCTCGAGGGCGGTTTCGGTGAACTCCAGCTCAACGCCGTCCATTTCGAAGAGCTTCTGGTACTGCTTCACCAGCGCGTTGCGCGGCGTGGTGAGGATGGTGACCAGTGAGCGCTTGTCCAGGTTCGTCACGCTGGCGACGATCGGCAGACGGCCGATGAACTCGGGGATCAGACCGAACTTGATCAGGTCCTCCGGCATCGTGTCGGAGAACACGTCGCTCTTGTCGATCTCCGCCGCGGTCCGGATCTCCGCGCCGAAGCCCAGCCCGCGCTTGCCGACCCGGTCCTGGATGATCTTCTCCAGCCCGGCGAACGCGCCTGCCACGATGAACAGCACGTTCGTCGTGTCGATCTGGATGAACTCCTGGTGCGGGTGCTTGCGGCCACCTTGCGGCGGCACGCTCGCGGTCGTGCCCTCGAGGATCTTCAGCAACGCCTGCTGCACGCCCTCACCGGAGACGTCCCTGGTGATCGAGGGGTTCTCGGACTTGCGGGCGATCTTGTCGACCTCGTCGATGTAGATGATGCCGGTCTCGGCGCGCTTGACGTCGTAGTCCGCCGCCTGGATCAGCTTCAGCAGGATGTTCTCGACGTCCTCACCGACGTAACCCGCCTCGGTCAACGCCGTGGCGTCCGCGATCGCGAACGGGACGTTGAGCAACTTGGCCAGGGTCTGCGCCAGGTATGTCTTGCCGCAGCCGGTCGGGCCGAGCATCAGGATGTTCGACTTCGCGAGTTCGACGGTCTCCTCACGGGATTCCCGTCCTTCGCGGACCCGATCGCCCGACTGGATGCGCTTGTAGTGGTTGTACACCGCTACGGCGAGGCTGCGTTTCGCGTCGTCCTGCCCGATCACGTACTGGTCGAGGAAGTCGTGGATCTCGGCGGGCTTGGGCAGCTCGTCGAGCTTGACGTCACCAGCCTCGGCCAGCTCTTCCTCGATGATCTCGTTGCACAGGTCGATGCACTCGTCGCAGATGTACACGCCGGGACCGGCGATGAGCTTCTTCACCTGCTTTTGGCTCTTTCCGCAGAAGGAGCACTTGAGCAGGTCTCCGCCGTCACCGATACGTGCCATGACCGCTGACCTTGTCCCCTCCGGCGTACCGGCCGGTACGCCTGGCTGTGTCTCGAGCGTTTCGCCCGTTCGGGTGTTTCGACTTCAACACCAGTCGGGGTGTCTCCTCCGGCGGCGGGTTCTCCCCACGCACCCCTCGACTGTACGTGCCAAGTACCGCAAAGCGGGAGAACCTGACCCGTCCGTTGCCGAATACCGGTGACAACCCTCGTCACCGACCGTATGCCATTACGGCCCCGCGTGTCGGATGAAGCGCGGATTTGGCATGGACGGGTCAGGTTTCTCGACTAACTGACCGCGGAAAGCTTGCGGTACGGAAGAACTTCGTCAATGATCCCGTAGTTCTTCGCGTCCTCGGCGGTGAGGATCTTGTCGCGCTCGATGTCGGCGCGGATGTCGTCGGCCGACTTGCGGGTGTGGTGCGCCAGCGTGATCTCCATCTGGCGACGCAGCCGCTGGATCTCGTTGGCCTGGATCTCCAGGTCGGAGACCTGGCCGTAGACACCCTCGAGCGACGGCTGGTGGATCAGGATCCGCGCGTTGGGCAGCGCCATCCGCTTGCCGGGCGTACCGGCGGCGAGCAGCACGGCCGCGGCCGACGCGGCCTGGCCAAGGCAGGTGGTGCGCACGTCCGGGCGGACGTACTGCATCGTGTCGTAGATCGCCATGAGCGAGGTGAATGAACCACCTGGCGAGTTGATGTACATCTCGATGTCGCGGTCGGGGTCGACCGACTCGAGGTACAGCAGCTGCGCCATCACGTCGTTGGCCGACGCGTCGTCGATCTGCACGCCGAGGAAGATGATGCGCTCTTCGAAGAGCTTGTTGTACGGGTTGGACTCCTTGACCCCGTAGCTGGTGCGCTCCACGAATGAAGGCAACACATACCGGGACTGTGGGAGCTGGAAGTCACTCACTGCTACTCCTCGTTATCTTTCAGTCGCCGGTCAGTTGCGCGCGGACGAACCGCGGGTGGCAACCTGGTCGACGAAGCCATACTCGCGGGCTTCCTCGGCCGTGAACCAGCGGTCCCGGTCGGCGTCCGCAGTGATCTTCTCGATCGTCTGTCCGGTCTGCTCGGCCGTGATCTGCGCCATCTCGCGCTTCCACTTGCCGAACACCTCAGCGCGGATGGCGATGTCGGAGGCGGTACCACCGACACCGGCCGACGGCTGGTGCATCATGATCCGCGCGTGCGGCAGCGCGTAGCGCTTGCCCGGGGTGCCCGAGGACAGCAAGAACTGGCCCATCGAAGCGGCCAGGCCCATCGCCCAGGTCTGCACGTCCGGCTCGATCAGCTGCATGGTGTCGTAGATCGCCATGCCCGCGGTCACCGAGCCGCCGGGGGAGTTGATGTAGAAGACGATGTCGCGCTTGGGGTCCTCGGCCTCAAGCAGCAGCAGCTGCGCCGTGATCCGGTTGGCGATCTCGTCATCGACCTCGGATCCGAGGAAGACGATCCGCTCGCGGAGCAGCCGCTCGTACACCGAGTCGTTCAAGGTCAGCCCAGCGGTCGACGACCGCATGTGGGGCATCTGGTGCTGCGTCACGTCTGCCTGCCTTCTCCTGAAAAAACTCGAGCTCATCTCTCGCAACCGACATTAACGAAGGCGGGCGGCGCCAACGTCCCGACACCGCCCGCGTTCGCTCAGAGCGTCACTACTTGGCCTCAGCGGGCTCCGCCTCGGCGTTCTCGGTGGCCGTGTCCTCGGCCGGCGTGACCGGGCCGAACAGCGCGTCGAAGTCGACGGAGTTGCCGCTGGCGTCGGTCACGGTGGCCTGGCGCACAATCGAAGCGAGCGCCTTGCCGCGGCGCACGTCGGCGAAGATCGCGCCGAGCTGGCCGGACTGCTGGGCGCGCTGGACGTACTCGTCCGGGCTGACGCCGAAGCGCTGGGCTTGGTAGATGATCCGTTCGGTGAGCTCCTGGTCGGAGACGGTGAGGTTCTCCGCGTCGGCGACCGAGTCGAGCACCAGCTGCGTCTTCACGGCCTTCTCGGCCTCGGTGCGCATGTCGGCGTCGAACTGCTCGCGGGTCTGCCCCTGCGACTCGAGGAACTCGTTGAACTTCGCGTCGTCGTGGTCGAACGCGTGCACCGCGTCGTGCGCCCGCATCTCGACCTCGGCGCCGACCACGGTCTCCGGCAGCGGCACCTCGGTGGTCTCCAGCAGGGCCTCGAGGACCTTGTCGCGGGCCTGGACACCCTGCTGCATCTTCTTGGCCATCGAGACGCGCTCACGCAGGTTGTCCCGCAGCTCGTCGATGGTGTCGAACTCGGAGGCCATCTGGGCGAACTCGTCGTCGGCCTCGGGCAGCTCACGCACCTTGACCGACTGGACGGTGACGGTGATGTCGGCGTCCTTGCCCGCGAACTCGCCGGCGACCAGCTTGGACACGAAGGTCTTCGACTCGCCCGCGGACGAGCCGATGATCGCCTCGTCGATGCCTTCGATCAGCTCACCGGAGCCGACCTGGTACGACAGGCCGGTGGTCGACGCGTCCGGGACGTCCTCGCCGTCGACGGTGGCCGACAGGTCGATCGACACGAAGTCGCCGTCCTCAGCGGGCCGGTTGGCGCCGGTCAGCGTGCCGAACCGGGCACGCAGCTCGTCCAGCTGACGGTCGACCTCCTCGTCGGTGATCTCGACATCGTCGACGGTCACGGACAACTCGCCGAAAGCCGGGACGGTGATCTCCGGGCGGACATCGACCTCGACGGTGAACGCGAGGTGGTCACCGTCCTCGATCTTGGTCACCTCGATGTCGGGGCGGCCGAGGGTACGGACCTCCTCGGCATTGACGGCTTCCATGTACTTGGCCGGGATGGCTTCGTTGACGACCTCGTCCAGCACGACACCGCGACCGAGCCGGTTCTCCAGCACCTTCGCGGGCGCCTTGCCCGGACGGAAACCAGGGATGCGCACCTGCTGGGCAAGCTTGCGGTATGCGCGGTCGAAGTTCGGCTTGAGCTCGTCGAACGGCACCTCGACGTTGATCCGGACCCTTGTCGGGCTCAGGTGCTCGACGGTGCTCTTCAACGTAAGACTCCTCGTGCGAAATGGCATGTGGGAACACCCGAGCCGAGTAACCAGGCCGGGAGTTACCAGGGAAGTCTAGGCGAGGTGCACACGGATGGTTGCCCAGGGCCATCCAACGGCCACCAAGTGCGCCACATCACAGCCTTGGACCCCTCTCACCAGCCCCGAGTCACCGCGCCCATCACTGCTCAACACAGCGCTACTCAAGTCCCAACAGTCTCCGCGCTCGTCAAGCGAACAGCGCTGGAAGATGAGAAGCCCGCACCGTGGAAGTCTGGGGGCTCGGCCCCCGAAGAAACAACGAGACGACCAGGCGAAGCGCGCCAGCGCTGAACATGGTCGTCTCAGAGTCGAGTCGGGATGACAGGATTTGAACCTGCGACCCTCCGCTCCCAAAGCGGATGCGCTACCAAGCTGCGCTACATCCCGGTGCTGCGATCCGTGATCTTTCCGGACCCTGCGTACGTAGCTTAGCCGGACCCGCTACTCTTATTCCGCACCCACCCCCGGTGGGTGCATGCGGGTGTAGCTCAATGGCAGAGCCCCAGCCTTCCAAGCTGGTCATGCGGGTTCGATTCCCGTCACCCGCTCTCATGACAGAACCCCAGTTCACAGTTTGTCCACTGTAGAACTAGGGTTTCGTCGTTGGTGGCGAAATCAGGGTTCGTGCCAGACCCGTGCCAGATTGCCCGTCAGGCCGACGGTGGATGCTCCTCGTCCCGGTCGACCGGTGCCACTCCCCTGTCACTGCCGTTTTCGCTGGTCAGCGGATCATTTATCGGACAGAGCGACAAGGATGACAGCAGGCGTGCTGCGCTCGGGCCACTGCCACACGGCGTGCCCCAGGTTCTCGCCGAGCTTGTCCGCAGCCTCTTGCCGAGCGGTTTCCACCAAGGTGTCCAGCGCGGCGGCAATCTGACGGTCACGTTCGTCCGTGGCGTGCTGGTAGATCAGCGCGGCACGGGACATGAGCTCTTCCACAGATCGGGCGCATTTGTTGTCTCAATGAGATATCGAGCGTCGCGGCGGACCCGGTACCCTCGCCGCTGATGATCGTAAATGCGCCCCGCCTGGTCCTGGCAGGCAGCCGTAGTCCGCGGTGGGTCAATGGGGTGAGCTGGGCCGGCTGGAAGGTACGGCTGCGCGAGATCCGCCCTGCGGACCATCGCGGCCTGGCCGCGTTCGACCGGGACGCTGCCCGCATCCTTGATCCCCAAGTCGGTGGCTACCGGCACTGGGCGGCGCATCGAGGGAGTGCGGCCGGTTCCGGTGATGACTTCCACTTCGCGATCGAGACGCTGCACAGCCGAACACTGGTCGGGTCGATCTGGATCCAGACCGACCCGATCTGCGGCCGGTTCAGCTACGGCCTCGGGATTGGGGCACAGCATCGCCGCTGCGGCTACGCCGCCGACGCCGTCAGCATCCTGCTCGCGTTCATGTTCGAGCAGGGCCGCTATCGGAAGTGTGAGGTCAGCATCAACGGCAGCAACTTCGCCTCGCTGGCGTTGCACGGAGAACTCGGCTTCCACGAAGAGGACAGACCACGCGATACCGAGTTGCTGCGCGGAGGAATCAGGTATCCGGTGCTGATGAGCATCACCGCGGACCAATTCGCCGGACATCACCCGACGCTCGCCGCTGCTCGCGGTCCCGTACGCCCTTGGCGAGGACGACACTGGCGAACACGGCGGCGAGGACGACACTGGCGTACCGAACGCCAGGTGGACAGCGGCCGACTGAACCCAGCACGACCAACCGGCTGAGACTTATCCGAACTTCCCGCCGCCCGCTCCGCCTCTTCCTCGTGGTCGTGTCACGGCCACGGGATGATCAAGACCGTGATGTTGTCGTGGCCGCCGCAGTCGAGGGCGTACTGGACGAGGGCGCGGGTGTCTCGGTCTGGGTTGCCGGTGATTTTCGTGCGTAAGTGCTCTGCGGCGGGGAAGTAGCGCCACAGTCCGTCGGTGCACAGTACGAAGCTTCCTGGGGTCGTTGGGCGGAGGCTGCGGATGTGGGGTGTGGGTTTGGGGGCGTCCGCGCCGAGCCAGTTCGATAGTGCGTCGAGGTTGCCGGTGTCGTCTTCGGTTAGTTGGATGGCGGGGCCTTCTGCTGGGATCCAGTAGGCGCGGCTGTCGCCGATCCAGCTGACCCAGGTGCCGGATTTGCTTGCTATCCCGGCTATGTAGGTACAGGCGGGCGCGGCGTCCGGTGTGCCCAGGGCTGATACCGCTTGGGATTCGACACAGGCGGTGTGCATCGGATGAGAATATGGCTCATGAGTGAGTGGCGGGTGCAGTTCGACGCGAATGTGACCTTCAGCAACGGCGGGGCTTTGCAGGCTCAGGAATTCCGGCTCGACATCCCTGGCGAGGACATCAGTGATGATGCTTTGGGTGAGCTGTTCGTCCGGCATCTTGGGTTGTTGATGGTCGGCGACGTCACCATCGCCAACAAGACCCTCATTCAGGAGCCGCACAAGGGATCCCGGGGTGTTGAGGTCACCGCGCCCGAGCGGCGGGTGATCGATCTGAGTCACGTCATCGAGCACGGGATGACCACGCACACCGGCTTGCCTGGCCCGGAGATCGGGGATTGGTTGTCCTTTGCGGACTCGCACCGCAATTATGCGCCCGGCACCGAGTTTCAGATCGGGAAGATCAGCATGGTCAGCAATACGGGGACCTATGTGGACAGTCCTGTGCACCGGTTTCGTGATGGCGCTGATCTTTCCGGCCTTGACCTCGGTCGTCTCGTGGACGTCGAAGGCATCATGGTCCGGACTGGCGAGCGGGTGATCGACCGGAAACTGTTGCTCGCCTACGAAGTCACGGGTAAAGCTGTTCTCATCAACACCGGTTGGGACCGGCATTGGGGAACCGACACGTACACCAACGGGCAGCATCCGTTCATTACCAAGGACGCCGCTGAATGGCTCGTGGAGCAACGGCCCGCGGTGGTGGGTATCGACTCGATGAACGTGGACGACACCGACGACGGCAGTCGGCCAGCACACACCGCTTTGCTGCGCGCCGGCATTCCGATCGTCGAGCACATGACCAATCTGGACTCGCTGCCACCGCACGATTTCCGGTTCCATGCCGCTCCCCTTGCCGTCAAGGGCATGGGGACGTTCCCAGTCCGCGCCTACGCGCTCACCTGAGCGCCCAGTCCAGCACCGCTTTCCTCACCGGTTCCGGCAGCATCAGCACCTGGGGCTCGGCTTCCACCCAGCCGGGCTCCTTGGTGCGCTTGGCCTGCTCGACATGGTCGCGGTCGATCGGGATCGACTCGTCGAGGCCTTCACCACCCCGGCCACGCACCTGCACCCAGTACAAGTACTCGTCGTCGCCCTCCCGCAGCCGGAACACGATCTCGATCGCCATCCGCTCCCGGTCGAGCGTCGCCACACATTCGTCTATCCGGTCGTTGAGCATCTTCATCCACTTGTCGGCTTCCGCTGACGCTCCAGGCTTCACCTTGGCCCGCGACAACTCGACAATCAGGCCCTCAGGAATGCTCATACGCAACAATGTGTCATGTTCGTCCACCGGATTAGGGTCCGCTACAGCGAGTGCGACCAGCAGGGCGTGATGTTCGTCGGGCACTACATGTTCTATTACGACGTTGCACTGACTGAGCTATGGCGCGCTCACGTGTGCAGGTACCAGGACATGGTCGAGAAAGGCGACGACATGATGGTCGCCGAGTCCCGCCTGCGGTATGTGCGCAGCGCACGGTTCGATGACCACGTCGACATCGAGATCCCCATCCACCACCTCGGCACCACGAGCGTGATCACCCGCCCGGTGTTCCGGGTGGGCGGCCAGATCATCACCGAGGGCGAGGTCCGGCACGTCTTCATCGACCCGGCCGCGAACTCCAAGAAACCGATTCCGGACTACGTCCGCACCGCACTGTCCACAATAGAGTGACAAGTCAGTGGCGCAGGTGCCGGATGCTGCGGACGTACTCCAGTTCCAGCACCGGCCTGCCGTCGCCGTAGTCCCACTCCCTGCGGCGACCGGAGTCCCGGAAGCCTTCCTTGCGGTAGAAGTGCCGTGCGCGGTTCGCGCCGGACAACGTCCACGCGCGGATGTCGCGATGCCGTTGATCAGCCAGGGTTTCCTGGACGCGTTGCAGCAATGTGGACGCTACGCCCGTCCCCCACGCGGTGGGACGGGCGTAGCACGCGAAGATTTCGCCTTTGCCGTCGCCTTCCTCCGCGGGCCCGAAATGACTGAAGGCCACGACCCGGTGCCCGCGCTCGGCGACCAGCAGCGTGCCGGAAAACTCGGGGTCGCCGAGCATGTCCGCCCACTGCCCACGGCGGACTGCCACTTGTGCGGCCAGGAACGTCGACTCGAACAAATCTCGATAGGCGACCCGCCACGCCTCGGCGTGCACCTCACCGATGCTCGCCGCGTCCTGTTTCCGTGCCTCACGCACCAGAGTCAGGGTGTCCAGGCGCATGGATCCCTACCCAGTTCAGTCCAGTCGTTCACCCAGTTCGCCAGAAGTGGGCACACCATACGTCCACTGGAAAGTCAGTGGCAACGTCTCGCCACTTCGGATAGGAAGGCTCGCGTGTCAGAGCTGACGATCCGTACCGCGACCGAGGCCGACTTCCACGACGCACTCAGCTTGTTCCTGCCGGTGTTCCTCCAGGAAATCGAGGACAAGGACGACGAGTGGTACCGCAACGAGTGGGAGCCGGACCGGCTGCTGCTGGCGCACGACGGCGACGAACTGATCGCGACGGCAGCCATCCTGACTCGCCAGATGACGCTTCCGGACGCGGGCTTACGGCCATTCGCGGCGGTCACCACGGTGGCCGTGAAGACCGGGCACCGCAGGCGCGGCGCACTGACCAAGATGATGCACGCGCAACTGCACGGTCTGCACGAGCAAGGCCGGGAACCGGTTGCCGCGCTGTGGGCGTCAGAAGCCGGAATCTACGGCCGTTTCGGTTACGGGATGGCTTCGCAGTTCCTGCGTGCGCACATTCCCAAGGGTGTGCCGTTCCGTTCCGGCACGGATGTCGGCAAGGACCGCGTCCGGCTCGTGTCGCGTGAAGAAGCGATGCCTTCTGTCACAGCGTTGTACGACCGAGTCGCGCCGCAGCGGACCGGTTGGCTGTCGCGTGACGAGCGGGCATGGGCCGAGTACCTGTGGGACACCCCGCACTGGCGAGAAGGCGCCTCCCCGTTGAAATTCGCGGTTCACCCGGACGGGTACGTGATTTACCGGACCAAACGGAAATGGGGTGAACGCGGGCCCGAAGGCGAGTTGAACGTCCTGGAATTGGTCGCGGCGACACCTGTCGGCGCCGCGGCGCTGTGGCGTTTTCTGCTCGACTTCGACCTTGTCGGCGAGATCGAAGCGCCGATTCCACTCGACGACCCCTTGATCAATTTGGTGCTCGATCCGCGTCAGGTCGTGCGCAAGCAGCGGGACGCGCTGTGGGTCCGGCTCGTCGACGTGGACCGTGCGCTCGTTGAACGCAGGTACTCGGCGCCGCTGGACACCGTGTTCGAACTGACCGACGTGTTCTGCCCGTGGAATCAGGGCAGGTGGCGGATGGTGGTTGACTCGTCCGGCACCGCGACGGTCGAACGAACCGACACCGACCCGGACCTGCTCGTGGACACGACAGACCTGGCGGCGGCGTACCTCGGCGGGGTCCGGCTGACCGACCTGGCCGCAGCCGGCCGGGTCCGTGAACTCACCCCCGGAACCCTGATTCCGGCATCCCGGGCGTTTCTCGGCGACCAGCATCCGTTTTGTCCGCAGGTGTTCTGACCCACACTGTCCGGACGCACGACGGGAACTGTGGAGGTAGCGTTCGGCGTTGTCCAATTTGAGGACTTTCGAACGCTCAAATGGAGGCGTCGTGACCACGGGCATCGTGGTGGTTGTACTGATTGTCGTTGTGGCCGGGCTGATCTTCATGGCGGCCAACAAACGAGCGACAGCTCGCCGTAACGAGCTGGAGAACGCCAAGGCCGACGCACGACGCTGGGTCGAGCGGCTCGGCGGCCAGGTGATGAACCTGACCGGCACCGACGAGGCGTCCAAGCAGGCATTGGCCGACGCGTCCGAGCGCTACACCGCGGCCGGGTCGCAGATGGACCAGGTGCAAACGGCTGAGCAGGCCAAACTCGTGACCAAGACGGCGCTCGAGGGCCTGTACTACGTGCGGGCCGCGCGTGAGGCGATGGGCCTGGACCCAGGTCCCGCGCTGCCCGAGGACCGCGAGCAGATCGACGCGGGTCGCGTGACCGACGACCGCCGGGTGAACGTCGAAGGCCACGAGTACGCGGCTTCGTCCCGGCCGGGCAACGGCACGCCGTACTACTACCCCGGTGGCCGCGTTGCGGGGCGTCCGGTTCCGCAGGGCTGGTACAGCGAGCCGTGGTGGAAGCCCGCGCTCATCGCCGGCGCTTGGGGTGTCGGCACGTTCCTGCTGTTCGACGCGATGTTCTCCGGGATGGCCGGCATCCCGGACGCTGCGGCTTGGGAGTCCGGTTATGACGCCGGGCAGGCCGAGGCCATGGCCGACACGGGCGGCGGTGACGCTGGTGGCGACGCCGGGGGCGACATGGGTGGCGGCGATGGCGGCGGCTGGGGTGACTTCGGCGGCGGCGATTTCGGCGACTTCTGATCGATAGCTAGCGCTTGACGGCGGGCGGTCCGGTTCGGGCCGCCCGCCGTTGCGTTGTTTGTGGGTGGGGTCCGATAGTGGGCGGTCCGGTTCCGGTCGCTCGCCGTCGCGTTGTCTGTGGGGCAGGGTCGAATAGTGGGCGCTCCGCTTCGGGCCCGCCCGCGGTCGCGTTGTTGTGGTGGGGGCCGATAGTGGGTGGTCCGGTTCGGGCCGCCCGCGGTTGCGTTGCATGTGGGTGGGGTCCGATGGCGGGCTTGGGTTCCTGGGTTCCGGGATGTCGGTCGTTGCGGCTGAATGTTGAGTACCGAACTCTGAGTTCTGAATTCAGAGTGCAGCATTTAAAGCTCAGCACGCAGAACACAGCACCCAGTGCTCAGGGACCCGGGGCTCGAGGGCCCGGGGGTCAGGGACTCGAGGGCCCGCGAACTCGCCTGCGGGCTCGGGGCCCGTCTGGATTCAGAGTGCAGCATTCGAAGCACAGCGCTCGGGGCATCTGAATTCAGAGTGCAGCATTCAAGGCGCGGCATGCGGTTCGGGAGGCAACCTTCAGCACCCAACACTCAGGGCAGGGCGGCTGAATTCAGAATGCAGCATTCGAAGCACAGCACTCAGGTGCATGTGGACAGGGCACTGTCGAGGGCGGCACGTTCCGCCGCGGTAGTGGTCAAGGAATAGCTGGCCTTGGTCCCGACATAGATACGGGCGTAGGCGCACGCGTACCCCGCGTTGGGCGGCATCCATTGGTCGGGAGTCTGGTCGCCCTTGGACTGGTTCGTCTTCCCTTGAACCGCAACGAGGTTACGCAGATCGTTGGCCGCCTCGGTCCGGCGGCCGGTGTCCCAGTTCGCCGCACCCGACCGCCACATCTCGGCGAGCGGCACAACGTGGTCGATCTGGATCTTGGACACGCTACTTACAGTCTCACCGGTATAAGGGTCCTGCAGCGTGCCCGACTTCACGGCACAGCGCCCTTCCTTGCGCTCGACATTCGTCAGGTCACGGGCAAGGACCTGACTCCGTTGATCACAGCCGTCGCCGTCGACGTCCATCCACGGCTGGCCGAAGACACACGCTTTCTCGCACGAACGCTCGTAACCACTGAGGGATAACGGTGTCTGCACAACGAGTGCCGCCAGCTGCGTACGAGCGGTGGCGGCATCGGGAGTGCCTGGTGGGACGCCGCCGACAGGCACGCTGGGACCGGGCAGTGCCGCGCATCCGGCTAACAGCAAGGCAGGGAGGATCGCACGGATCATGCTTGCCGGGTACCCGCCCCGACTCGCGCGCCGCAGAGCTGATCAGGCGAAACGCGTTACTCCGGTTGGCAGGTTGGGCACCAGAAGAGGTTGCGCCCCGCCAGTTCCGCCTTCGCTATCGAGGTTCCACAGAGGTAGCACGGCAGTCCGGCCCGCCGATAGACGTAGACCTCGCCGCCGTGGGCGTCTTTGCGGGGTTCGCGGCCCATCACTTCGGGCATGTGCTCGGGCCGGACCGTGTCGATCTGCCCGGCTTTCACGCCGTAGTTCATCAGCTCAACGAGGTCCACCCACATCTCCTTGAACTGCGTGGGATCGACCTCCTTGCCCGGGGTCATCGGCGGAACACCGTGCCGGAACAGGATTTCCGCCCGGTACACGTTGCCGACCCCGGAGATCACCGCCTGATCCATCAGCAACGCGGCCAACGGCACCCGGGAGCGGGAAATCCGGTGCCACGCCTTCTCCGGATCGGCGTCCCGGCGCAGCGGGTCGGGACCCAGCCGCGCCCGCAGCGCCATGACCTGGTCCTCGGTCCAGAGTTCACAGGCCGCCGGGCCGCGCAGGTCTGTCCAATGTGTACGACCCACGACCCGCATCCGGACCTGGCCGACCGGGTCGAGCAGCGGCAGTTTGCGCTCGTCGAAGATCCCGGCCAGGCCCAGGTGGACGTGCACGATCGCGTCCGGGCCGTATACGTGGAACAGGTGCTTTCCATGCGCTTCCGCGCGCACCAGTTTCCGGCCGTCCAGAATGGACGCTTGGGCGGCGAACCGGCCCTGTGGGCTGGAAACCGCGACCGGGTATCCGGCGTGACGACGGTGGTGCATCCGGGCATGCCGGTGCAGCGTATGACCTTCAGGCATTTGCCATGGAGTCTACTCGGGCAACGCCGGTGGCGTCCCCGTGCGCTCGTAGTCCGAGATCAGATCGACCCGGCGTTGGTGCCTGCCGCCTTCGAATTCCGTGGCGAGGAAGGCCTCGACGATCGTGGCCGCCTCCTCCTCGGAGTGCATCCGCCCACCGAGCGCCACTACTTGGGCGTTGTTGTGCTTACGGCCCAGTTCGGCGGTTTCGACGTTGTAGGCCAGGGCCGCGCGGCAGCCCTCGACCTTGTTCGCCGCGATCTGCTCGCCGTTGCCCGAGCCGCCGATGACGACGCCGAGGCTGCCTTCGTCGGCGACGACGCGCCGGGCGGCCTCGATGCAGAACGGCGGGTAGTCGTCCTGCGCGTCGTAGACGTGCGGACCCACGTCGATCACCTCGTGGCCCGCCTGCTTGAGGTGGTCCACCAGATACGTCTTCAGCTCGTAACCGGCATGGTCACTTCCGAGATACACACGCACGCGCCGAAGTGTGCCATGGACGGGACTGGCAGGCTGGGCGCATGTTCACTCAGGACGGCTTCGGCGTACGGATGGAATGGGGTTTGCCGGGCGTCGAGGCGCTGGCCCCGCACTGCACGGTACTGATCATCGTCGATGTGTTGAGCTTCACCACCTCGATCGACCTGGCTGTGGGCCAAGGCGCGCGGGTCGTGGTGAAAGCGCCCACCGCGGAGACAACCGGGTTGAAACGTCCAAGTGAACTCAAGTCCGTCCAAGCGGGCACCGAGCTCACGTTCACCTCCCCGAACGGGGGCAGGCTGTGCGAGCGGGCCGGGCAGCAGACCCGGGTGATGGCCGGGTGTCTGCGCAACGCCGCCGCGGTCGCCGACAAGGCGATCGACCTGGCTGACCGCGGTCCGATCGGTGTCATCCCCGCGGGTGAGCAGTGGGGCGTGAACTTCCACGAGCGGCAGAAGTCCGGCCCGATGCGGGTGGCCATGGAGGACTACCTGGGTGCGGGCGCGATCGTGTCGGCGTTGCTGGCTGAGGGCTACAGCCCGGCTTCGCCCGAGGCCGCGTTCGCCGCAACGTCCTACCGCACGGCCGAGCCGTACTTGGCGGAGTTGCTGGGTGGTTGTGGTTCCGGTCTCGAACTGGGTGCCAGGGGCCTCTCGGAGGACATCGCCCTGGCGGGCCAGGTCAACGTCAGCAAGGCCACGCCGACTCTGGTGAACGGCGTGTTCCAGTGATCGAGGTCTCCGACCGTGTCTACGCCATCAGGCATGAGGAGCTCGACCTGACCACGGGTCTCGTGATCGGCGACGACACGTGCCTGGTGATCGACACACCCGGCGATCACGTGCAGGGCGCCGCGTTGGCCGGGCAGATCCGGGAGATCACGTCGAAGCCGTGGCAGGTCGTGTACACGCACAACCATTTCGACCACTACTACGGCACGGGTGCCTTCACGCCGTGCGAAGTGTGGGCGCACGAGAACTTCCGGTTCGAGGAGTCCGAACGAGCCGTGTGGGCCCAGCGGTACCGGGACGAAGGCAAGCCGGAGATGGCCACGGCCATCGAGGAGTCCGAACTGGTCGCACCGACGAGGACCTTCGCCGGCCGGGCCGAGATCGGCCTCGGCGGGCGAACGGTCGTCCTGCACCACTTCGGGCCCGGGCATTCGTTCTGCGACACCGTGATCGAGGTCACGGACACCGCGACGGTGTTCGCGGGTGATCTGGTCGAACACCCCGAGTTCATCGAAGAGTCCTTCGGGGACGGCGACATCACCCAGTGGCCGGTGGCGCTGGAACGCCTGCTGGCGCTGGATCCCGACGTCGTCGTCCCCGGGCACGGGTCACCGGTCGGCAAGGACTTCGTTGCCCACCAGCGGGAAATTCTTATCGCTGGATGGACTTCAGCTCGGTGAACTCCTCGATCCCGTACTTGCCGAGCTCGCGTCCGTTGCCGGACTGCCGGTAGCCACCGAACGGCGCCAACGGGTTGAACGAGCCGCCGTTGATGCTGACCTGGCCGGTGCGCATCCGCTTGGCCACGGCCAGGCCGCGCTCCGGGTCGCCGGAGAACACCGAACCGGACAGGCCGTAGATCGTCGAGTTGGCGATCTCGACGGCCTCGTCTTCGGAGTCATACGGCAGGACCGCCAGCACCGGGCCGAAGATCTCCTCCTGCGCGATGGTCATCTCCGGTCGCACGTTCGCGAACACGGTCGGCGGTACGTACGCGCCGGTCGCGGGCAGACCCGAGGTGTCCGCGCCGCCGAACGCGACGGTCGCACCCTCGTCGATGCCCTTGTTGATGTAGCCCAGCACGCGGTTGCGTTGCGCGGTCGAGGACATCGGCCCGACGCGGGTGCTTTCCTCGTTGGGGTCACCGACGGTGTACTTCGCCGCGGCGGCGGACACCATCTCGACGATCTCGTCATGCCGGGACGCGGGTACGAGCATGCGTGTCCACGCGGTGCATGTCTGGCCGCCGTTGATGTACGCGTTGGCGACGCCCTTCTTCACCGCGGCCGCCATGTCCGCGTCATCGAGGATCACGTTGGCGGACTTGCCACCCAGCTCCAGCGCCACCCGCTTCACCGTGCCCGCGGCGGCGGTCGTGACGAGCTTGCCCGCGCGGGTCGAACCGGTGAACGAGATCATGTCCACCCCGGGATGCGCCGAAAGCGCCTCGCCGACAACGGGACCTGTGCCGTGCACGAGATTCACCACCCCCGCGGGCACACCGGCGGATTCGAGCACTGCCATGAACAATCCGGCGGTCAGTGGGCTGATCTCGCTGGGCTTCAACACGACGGTGTTCCCGGCACCCAGCGCGGGAATGATCTTGGCGACGATCTGGTGCAGCGGGTAGTTCCACGGCGTGATGCAGCCGACCACACCGATCGGCTCACGCAGCACGAGCGAGTTGCCGATCTCCTCGGTGAACGAGAACTCGCTGTCCAACAGGTCCGCGACACCGTTGGCGACCGCGATCGGCAACGACGCCTGCACGTTGAGCGAGAACGAGATCGGCGAGCCCATCTCGGCGGTGATGGTCGCGGCCATCTCCTCGCGCCGGGCGCCCAGTTCGGCGGCGATTCGCCGGATCACGGCGACCCGATCGGCGACGGAGGTCTGCGACCAGCTCGCGAACGCTTTCCCAGCCGCTTGAACGGCCGCGTCCACCTCGGTCGCGGTGCCCGACGGGACGGTCGCGATCACCTCGCCGGTGGCCGGGTTCACCACGTCGATGTTCCCGGCAAGCCCGCCGTCCAGCTGCTGGCCGTCGATGACGTGACCGGTGCGGGTAGTGACAGGGACCGCCATGGGTACTCCCTTGAAGGTCGGTGGCATCGCAAGGACACCACCGACCTTAGAACGTCAGTCGAAGTTCAGCTCACCCGTGCGGGTGCGCTTGAGCTCGAAGAAGTTCGGGTAGCTCGCCAGCAGCTTGGCGCCGTCGAACACGTCGAGGGCCTGCTGGCCGCGCGGGATGCTGTTGAGCACAGGGCCGAAGAACGCGACACCGTCGATGTGGATGGTGGGCGTGCCCACGTCCATCCCGACCGGGTCCATGCCCTCGTGGTGGCTCTTGCGCAGGGCCTCGTCGTAGTCCGCGCTGTCAGCCGCCTTCGCGAGTTCCGCGGGCAGGCCGACCTCCTCAAGGGCCTCCAGGATGACCTGGTCGTAGTCGTCCCTGCGGCCCTGGTTGTGGAACCTGGTGCCGAGCGCGGTGTACAGGTCGCGCAGCACTTCCTCGCCCTTGAGCTGGGCGGCGGCGATGGCCACTCGGACCGGCCCCCAGGCTTTGTCCAGGAACTTGCGGTAGTCCTCGGGCAGGTCACGGCCTTCGTTGAGGACCGCGAGGCTCATCACGCGGAACCTCAGGTCGATGTCGCGGTGCTTTTCCACCTCGAGGATCCACCGTGACGAGATCCAGGCGAACGGACACGTCGGGTCGAAGTAGAAATCGACCTGCGTACGGGCAGCGTTGTCGGCATGGGCGCTCATGTCTCGCACAACCGGATCGGCCGTCTACATCTTCCCGTCAGGCGTGATTGGATACCGTTGTCAAATACCAGCCCCGAACCTGAGGTGATCAGTGGCCGCCCCCAACCTGACCCGTGCCCAAGCCCAGCAGCGCGCCGAGCTGCTTGAGGTCGACTCCTACGCGATAGCGGTGGACCTGACCGATGGTGCAGGCCAGCCTGGGGAGAACACCTTCACCTCACACACCACCGTCTCCTTCCGCAGCCGCCAGGTCGGCGCGGACTCGTGGATCGACATCGTCGCCGAGTCAGTGCAGCGGGCCGTGCTCAACGGCGTCGAGCTGGACGTGTCCGACTACGACGAGGCGGTCGGCATCAAGCTGCCGAACCTCGCGGAGAGCAACGAACTCGTCGTCGAGGCGAAGTGCCGGTACATGAACACCGGTGAGGGCCTGCACCGGTTCGTCGACCCGGTCGACAACGGCGTCTACCTGTACACGCAGTTCGAGACCGCCGACGCCAAGCGCGTGTTCACGTGCTTCGACCAGCCGGACCTGAAGTCGGTGTACCAGATGACGGTCACCGCGCCCGCGGACTGGAAGGTCGTCGCCAACGCACCGATCGAGTCGACCGAGCAGACCGAATCCGGTGCGGTGAAGCGGATTTTCGAGACGACCAAGCCGATGTCGACCTACCTTGTCGCGTTGGTCGCGGGCCCGTACGCGGAGTGGCGTGACGTGTACAGCGAGCCGGACCAGCCGGACATCCCGCTGGGCCTGTACTGCCGGGCCTCGCTGGCCGAGCACCTGGACGCGCAGCGGCTGTTCGAGGAGACGAAGCAGGGTTTTGCCTTCTACCACAAGAACTTCGGCGTCAGGTACCCGTTCGGCAAGTATGACCAGGCGTTTGTGCCGGAGTTCAACGCTGGCGCGATGGAGAACGCGGGCTGCGTGACGTTCCTGGAGGACTACGTCTTCCGCAGCCGCGTCACCCGCTACCTCTACGAGCGCCGCAACGAGACGTTGCTGCACGAGATGGCGCACATGTGGTTCGGCGACTTGGTGACCATGCGCTGGTGGGACGACCTGTGGCTGAACGAGTCGTTCGCCACGTTCGCCTCGGTGTTCGCGCAGGCCGACGCGACTGAGTACAAGCACGCGTGGACCAGCTTCGCCAACATCGAGAAGTCGTGGGCCTACCGGCAGGACCAGCTGCCGTCCACCCACCCGGTGGCCGCGGACATCGTCGACGTGGAAGCGGTCGAGGTCAACTTCGACGGCATCACCTACGCCAAGGGCGCGTCGGTGCTCAAGCAGCTCGTCGCGTACGTGGGTGAGGACAACTTCCTGTCCGGCCTGCGGGTGTACTTCGACAAGCACGCGTGGGGCAACGCGACGCTGGCGGACCTGTTGGGTGCGTTGGAGGAGGCGTCCGGGCGTGACCTGTCATGGTGGAGCGCGCAGTGGCTGGAGACGACCGGCCTGAACTCGCTGAGCCCGTCGTTCAAGGTCGACGCAGACGGCAAGTTCTCCGAGTTCGCCGTGACGCAGGGCGGCGCCAAGCCGGGGGCCGGTGAACTGCGCACGCACCGGGTCGCGATCGGCGTGTACGACGACGTCGACGGCAAGATCGTGCGGACCCATCGGGTCGAGGCCGACGTGGACGGCCCGCGCACCGAGATCCCCGGGCTCGTCGGCGTTCCGCGCGGCAAGCTGGTGCTGGTCAACGACGACGACCTGAGCTACTGCACGATGCGGCTCGACCCGGCCTCGCTGGAGACCCTGATCGACCGGATCGCCGACATCGCCGAGCCGCTGCCGCGCACGCTGTGCTGGTCGGCGGCGTGGGAGATGACGCGTGAGGCGGAGCTGAAAGCCCGTGACTTCGTCCAGCTGGTGATCAGCGGGGTCGCCGCGGAGACCGAGATCGGTGTGGTGCAGCGGCTTCTGCTGCAGGCGCAGACCGCGTTGTCCTCGTACGCCGACCCGGCGTGGGCGCCGGAGGGCTGGCGGCTGTTCACCGACCGGCTGGTCGAGCTGGTGCGCTCGGCCCAGCCCGGTTCGGACCACCAGCTCGGGTTCGTCTCCGCGCTGGCGTCGTCGGTGCTGGACGACGAGAAGGTCGCGCTGATCCGTGGCTGGCTGGATGGTTCGGCGCCGTTGGAGGGCCTGGTCGTGGACACCGACCAGCGCTGGCGGCTGCTGATCACGTTGGTCGCGCACGGCGCCGCCGGCGCGGCGGAGGTCGAGGCCGAGCTGGCGCGTGACTCGACCGCGACCGGCAAGCGGCACGCGGAGCGGGCGCTGGCGTTGCGGCCGGACGCGCAGGCCAAAGAGGAGGCTTGGCAGCGGGCGGTACACGACGACGAGCTGCCCAACGCCATCAACGAGGCGATCATCGCCGGGTTCTCCCACCCGGGCCAGAAGCAGCTGATCGCGTCCTACGCCGACCGGTACTTCGAGGACGTCGCCGGAGTGTGGGAGCGGCGTTCCAGCGAGCGGGCGCAGTCCATGGTGCTGGGCCTGTTCCCGGCGTGGAAGGTGGACCGCAGCACGGTCGAGGCGGCGGACGCGTGGCTGGCGCAGGAGCGTCCGCCGGCGTTGCGGCGCTTGGTGTCCGAGGGCCGCGCGGGCATCGTGCGTGCGCTCGCGGCGCGGGAATTCGACCAGCAGGCATGAGAAAAAGCGTCAGGGCCGCCCGCGGGCGGCCCTGACGCTTTTCACGTCAGTCCTCAGTGGGCGGGTGTGCCTGCCTGGTCGGCGAGCATGCGCAGGCCGCTGACCAGTCCACCGACCAGGTCGCCTTCCTTGAAGGACGCGACCAGTGCCATCACGACCAGCTTGAGGCCGCGGTCGGGCAGGCGGCGGGACGCCTCCTCGCCGGTGACGATCTCCACCACGCGCTGTCCGGGTGAGACGGCGATCAGCGCGGCGTGGCTGGGGTCCTCAGTGGACGCGTGCAGCAGCTCGGCCTCGACCCGCGTGTCGGCGTTCTTGCCGTCGCCGAGCGGTCCGAGGTAGACGCTGAAGGACAGACCCGCCGCGCGGGAGGCCAGCGTCAGCGCTTCGTCCAACCGGGACAGCTGGACCGGGGTGAACGGCAGCGCGGGCTTGGCTTCCTCGAAGGCCTTGGCCGCGGAGATCCGGCCAGTGGCCGTGACCACTGTGCCCTCCGGAAGCTGCGACTCGTCGATGACCGGTCCGGCCTTGACGACCTCACCAGCTGCCACGGGCACCTCCCCAAGCGGTCCGCGCGTGCTGCGCGGTGTCTTCTTCGTCCGTCGCGTGCGCCGGCTGCGCCGCACCTGCCGGGTTGGCCGTCCACCAGACAGGCGGGTAGTCCCAGTCCTGTCCTGGGCGGTACCTCGGGGTCTTGGCGGCACGCTCGCGCAGCGTCAGCAACGCCACGGCGCCGTAGATGGCCGCCGGGATCACTACGAAGACGAGAACTGTCTCGACCGGGCTCACGCGCTAAAGGTATCCGACCCTGGTCCACAAGGGCGCGTTGGGCCCGGTAGGCCAAACCGCCGCGGCGAACGCCCGCACCGACGAAGAAGACGCCGCCGCGCGCACGCCTTCCGAACTCGGCAACGAACGCGGCAGTCAATCGGTTCCAAGGCTGCACGACCGGCTCGAGAGTCGATCGGTTCCAGGCTGCACGACCAGCTTGAGAGCCAGTCAGTTCCAAGGCTGGACAACCGGCTTGAGAGCCAATCGGTTCCAAGGCTGGACAACCGGCTCGAGCGAGGCGGGCATGTGTCACTCACTGGGAGCGTTCCGATTCCGGACAGTTGTATGTCCTGCGGTCTTGGTAACCCGTATGCGCCATGTGACTGCCGGGTATGTCCCGCGCGCGGCGGAGTCTGTGGTGGCGAACGGCCGCATCGATCCCAAACCGAACGGTTGGACTCTCTTGACGGCTTGCGAGTTTGTCGAGCGACCCATAACTTTCACCTGTACGGACCTTGCGGACCCCGCTCGAAGCACTACTTCTCACATTTGAGTCACGAGGAGGCCCCGACATGACCACGATGACGACCCCCAATCAGGCGACCATCGACGCTCTGTTCGCTGCGCTGTGTGATGGCTTCGCCGAGGGCACTCGTGTCACTGCCGGCACCACAGTCACTCGTGGCACCCGTGTCACCAGGGGAACGAGGGTGACCGCTCACGCAGAAGGTACGCGGGTCACCTGTGGCACCAGGGTTACCCGGGGTACTCGTGTGACGCGTGGCACACGGGTCACGGCAGGCACCCGCGTCACCCGTGAAGGAACTCGCGTGACGCGTGAAGGCACCCGCGTCACCGCCGGTACTCGTGTCACCCGCGAAGGCACCCGCGTGACCTGCGGTACCCGCGTCACTCGGGGCACCCGTGTGACCCGCGGGACTCGTGTCACCGCGGGTACGCGCGTTACGTCCTGAGGCTTGCCGCTAAGCGGCGGGCTCGCCCAGGTAAGGCAGCCACAGCGGATCGGCGTCGGCCACCCCGGCCAGCAGGCGCCAGTGCGGTCCGCGTGGCGCCGCCGGTACTACCCGCAGGCGCCACCCCAGTTCACTGAGCAGCTTGTCGGCCTTCTTGTGATTGCACTTCGCGCAACTGGCCACGCAGTTCTGCCACGTGTGGGGACCCCCACGACTGCGCGGCACGACATGATCTATAGTTTCCGCCCGGCCGCCACAGTAGGCACATCTGTAGCGGTCTCGGTGCATCAAGCCGGCACGAGTCAACGGCACGCGCCCGCGGTAGGGCACGCGCACGTAGTTGCTGAGCCTGATCACCGACGGGATCTCCACGCTGGACGTGGCGGAATGCATCACGATTCCGGTTGGATCACCGTGCACGACCTCAGCTTTGCCACAGACGACGAGCACCACGGCTCGCCGTAGCGGCAGGGCTGTGAGCGGCTCGAACGTGGCATTGAGTAACAGGACCCTGCGACGGCCCCACGAAGGAACCGTGGGCACAGGTGGCCCTGTGGCTACTGTCGACGCCGAACGCTGCTCCGCCACTGGCAGTTGCGTAGGCAGCGCTGTCAGCGACGCGCTCCCGGTGCCGGTTGCACCGAGTTTCACGTCGCTTATCGGAGTCGGTTTTCGGTCGGGCACGCGACCACCTCCACCGGGGTGCAAGGCATAGTCGACCACAAACCACACCCCTCGCGCACGTGTGTTGACATACGTGTCACGTCCCGGTTCGTCAAAACCCCCGTGAACGCCTGCTGAACGCGTGCGCCATAGCCTTGCCGCGTGACCTCGTCCCCACTCGCGAGATCGGATCGATGAACACACTAGGCCTCCAGCCCCCTACCTGCGTAAACGACGTCGGCACGCTGTGTCGTGCGGTGTTCGACATGACCGGCAACGCCTGGCTGTCGGGCGCGGTGAACTGGCTGGCCAACGCCCCGCTGCGGATCCTGATCATCCTGCTGGTGGCGGTCGTCATCCGCTTTGTGGCGCGTCGCGCAATCGACCGGCTCGCCCGTGGCGCCAGCAACGGCAAAACCCCTCGTCTGCTGCGCCCGCTCAAGGAGCGCGCGCCGCAGGCCGTGGGCGCGCTGGTGTCCGAGCGGCGCCAGCAGCGGGCACAGACCATCGGCTCGGTGATGAAGTCGTTGGTCTCGTTCATGGTGTACGGCCTGGCATTCATCTTGATCTTGGGAGAGATCGGGATCGACCTCGGGCCGATCATCGCCTCGGCGGGCATCGTCGGTGTCGCGATCGGTTTCGGCGCGCAGAACCTGGTCAAGGACTTCCTGTCGGGCGTGTTCATGATGCTGGAGGACCAGTACGGCGTCGGCGACATCGTGGACGTCGGGCCGGCCACCGGGACCATCGAATCCGTGGGACTGCGCGTCACCACACTGCGTGACGTGAACGGCACGGTCTGGTATGTGCGCAACGGCGAGATCCTCCGGGTCGGCAACTCCAGCCAGGGTTTCGCGGTCGCGGTGGTGGACATCCCGCTCGGCTACAGCGCCGACATCGAGGCCGCGACCGAGGTGATCCGGCGGATCGTGGCCGACGAGGTGGGCAGCGAACCGGTGTCCGAGGACGTGCTGGAACCACCGGAGTTGCTGGGTGTGGACAAAGTCACACCGGAGAGCATCACAGTGCGGCTGACTGTGAAAGTCCGCGCCGGACGCCAGTGGGCGGTGCAGCGTGCGTTGCGTGCCCGGATCATCCCGGCGTTGGAGGAAGCGGGCATCGAGCCGCCCCTCGGCCGGCTCTTCGGCCAGAAGTAGGACAATGGTGGAGTGACGCAGGCGCAGAGTTTCTACCAGGCCGTCGGCGGCGAGGAAACGTTCCACCGGATCGTGGCGAGGTTCTACGCCGAGGTGGCTCGCGACGAGATCCTCCGCCCGCTGTATCCGGAGGAGGACCTCGGTCCGGCCGAGGAGCGGCTGCGGCTGTTCCTGATGCAGTACTGGGGCGGGCCGCACACGTATTCGGACAACCGCGGGCACCCTCGGTTGCGGATGCGGCACGCGCCGTTCCAGATCGGCCCGCTGCAGCGCGACGCGTGGCTGCGGTGCATGCGCATCGCGGTCGATGAGGCAGGGTTGTCCGAGGAGCACCGCAAGCAGCTCTGGGACTACATGGAAATGGCCGCGAACAGTCTGCTCAACAGCTGGGTCTGAGAGTGATCTTGCCGAACAGATAGCGGTTTTCCAGCCCGAACCACCCCACCACGATGGCAGGATGACCCACCGTGCCAGTACAAGCCGACGGACAATGGTGGCAGCACGCTGTTTTCTACCAGGTCTACGTCAGATCGTTCGCTGATTCCGACGGCGACGGGATCGGTGACCTGGATGGAATCCGGTCGCGGCTGGGCTACCTTGAGCTGCTCGGCGTGGACGCGTTGTGGCTGACGCCGTTCTTCACCTCTCCTATGGCCGACCACGGTTATGACGTTGCCGATCCGCGGGACGTCGACCCGGTCTTCGGTGATCTGGAGAAGTTCGACCTGCTGGTGGCCGAGGCACACGAACGCGGCATCCGGGTGACGATTGACTTGGTGCCCAACCACACCAGCGACCAGCACCCGTGGTTCGTCGCCGCGGTCGAGGCCGGGCCGGGGTCGCCCGAGCGTGACCGCTACTGGTTCCGGCCGGGCATGTACCCGCCGAACAACTGGACGAGCATCTTCGGCGGGCCGGCGTGGAGCCAGTTACCGGACGGCGACTGGTACCTGCACCTGTTCGCGCCCGAGCAGCCGGACCTCAACTGGGCCAACCCAGAGGTCGCCGCGGACTTGGAGCGCACGCTGCGGTTCTGGCTCGACCGTGGGGTCGACGGGTTCCGCATCGACGTGGCACACGGCATGGCCAAGCCGGAGTCGTTGCCGGACATGGACCCGTCGCTGATCGACAGATCCGAGATCCTGCACGAGAACGCGATCGACCCGCGGTTCGACAACGACGGTGTGCACGAGGTCCACCGGATGATCCGCAAGGTCCTCGACGGTTACCCCGACACCATGGCGGTCGGCGAGATCTGGGTGAAGGACGACGAGCGGTTCGCCCGCTACCTGCGTCCGGACGAGTTGCACCTGGGCTTCAACTTCCGGCTTGTGAACGCGGATTTCGACGCCGACGCGGTGCGACTGGCCATCGAGGCCTCGCTGCACGCGGCCGCGGACAGCACTCCCACTTGGACGCTGTCCAACCATGACGTCGTACGGCACGTCACGCGTTATGGAGACGGTGAGCTCGGGTTGCGGCGCGCGCGGGCGATGACGTTGGTCGAGTTCGCTCTGCCGGGAGCCTTGTACGTCTACAACGGCGAGGAGCTCGGGCTGCCGACCGTCGAGTTGCCGGAGTGGGCATTGCAGGACCCGATGTGGAAGCGGTCCGGGCACACCAAGCGCGGCCGCGACGGCAGCCGGATTCCGGTGCCGTGGGAGGGCACTGAGCCGCCGTACGGCTTCTCCACGACCGCGAACACGTGGCTGCCGATGCCGTTGGAGTGGGCGTCGTTGACCGTCGAGGCCCAGTTGGAGGACGAGAACTCGACGCTGTCGCTGTACCGGCACGCGATCGAGCTCCGCAAGACCCATCCGGCGTTCGCCGGGACCGTGGTCGAGTGGTACGGCGCGCCCGCCGGGTGCTTCGCGTTCCGCCGCAAGGGCGGCGGGTTGATCTGTGCGTTGAACACCTCACCGGCGCCCGTGCCGGTGCCTCCGGGTGAGGTGCTGCTGGCCAGCGAGCCGCTCGTGGACGGCCAGCTGCCGCCCGACGCCGCTGTGTGGCTGGTCTAGGAGGCGCTGAAGTCGCCGCCGCCCGTGTCGACGGCGCCTGTGTCGTCCGAGTCGTCGGTGACGGCGTCATAGACGTAGAGACCTGCCGCGAGGGCCGCAGCGCCGCGCAGGCCGTCACCGATCCTGGAGTGCTTGTTCTGCACCACGTACGGCTGCTGCTCCGGCGCGGCTGGACGAGGTTCCGGCCACGGCTCGGGCTCTGGGAACGTCTCCGCCAGCCATTCCTTGGCTAACACGTCCTCAGCGGGCTTGTCGTCCTTCTGGCTCATGACGACAGCATGCACCCTTCAAGCCGCGGGTGCTCCTTACAAGAGTCAAACGAGCAACGGCAGAAGGGCGTGACGGCGGCGTACGACCGCGCCGAAGCGGGCGTCGATGCGCAGCCACGAGTCGGTCGCGGTCACCCGGACATGCTCGTCGGGTCCTTCATTGCCGATGAACCCCATGCCGGACATGGCGAACAGGCACCGCAACGGCACCTTGATCTCCATGCCGTCGCTGCTGACCGTCAGCACGGTCTGGTCGAGCAGTGACGCGGGCGGTGTGCCGTGTGGACCCACGTTCTCGCGCGCCACCGTCAGGCCACGGTCCGCGAGCGAGGACACGACCTCGGCGGGCAGCTGGTCGATGACCTGCCAGCCCTGGCCGGGCGGCAGCGCGGAACGCCACATCAGGTCGCGCGGCAGGCCTGGGTCCACCGTCTCACCGCGCACGATCGCCAACGCCGCGAGCAGGTCGTTGCCCGCGACGGTCACGTCGTCCGGGCTCATCGATCCGCGCACAGTGCGCGTGGCGAGCACGTCGAACGGCGTCGCCACCCAGGCGTCGATCAGGCCCTCACCGGTAGTGCCGCTGTTGCGCGCTCGCAGTCTCACGACCGAGTCGCTGTCGAGCCGCACCGCCCTGGCGACGAACGCGCCAAGGTCGTCCCGCTCGTGCGAGTCACCGAAAGTAAGCTCAGACACCCTCGTCGCCCCCGGACCGCCAGCCAGCAAGGAAGTCCCGTTCCGCGTCGGTCAAGCGCCGGGGCCTCTCGTTCTGCAGATCGTACGGCGCCAGGGTGACGTCCGCGACGACCCCCACCTTGTCGTCCTCCGAAGGTCCGCAGTGGACGACCTGGTGGATGGTGAAGTCGGCGACCCGCATCCGGGTGATCGACAAGGCCACGCGGAACGGGTAGCCGTTGACGAAAAGCGGTGCGTGGTACACCGCTTCCAGCCGTGCGACGACCAGCCCACCGTCGACCATGCCCGCGCCGTGCCGGGCTCCTTCGCCGTACAGCAGCTGGAGCCTGGCCTCCTCGAGCAGCGTGATCGTCTGCGCGTGGTTGACGTGCCGGTAGGAGTCCATATCGGACCACCGCGGCCAGACCGTCGCGTGATACACACCCACCGCGAACCTCCTCCAGCGAATCAGCGAATCATGCTGCGGATCTGGCGTGCGGCGACCGACAGCATGGCGAGGTCCAGCCGGCTGGCGGAGTGCCGCAGTTCGTCGAGTGCCATGCGGGCCCTGGCCAGCCGGGAGGCGTTCGCCTTCTCCCAGTTCTCGATCTTCTGCTGCGCACTCTGGCCGGGGTCGCTGTGCTGCAACGCGTCCAGCGTGATCGACCGCAGCGACGAGTACACGTCGTCCCGCAACGCCAGTCGCGCCAAAGCATGCCAGCGGTTGCCGCGTTCCAGGCCGCTGATGAACGTCAGCACTTGGTCGACGTCGATGTGGTCGGCCATGGCGTAGTACAGCTCCGCGGTCTCCAGCGGGCTGCGTTCCATGTCCATCCCGGCCTCGCGCTCGGCCAGTTCGGCCACCTCGATCACGTCCAGCAGGCCGTAAGCGTCCAGCAGCGCGGCGACCCGCCCGGCCAGCGCCTCGGGCACGCCGTGCCGGACCAGTTCCGCGGTGTCGTTCTCCACGGCTTGTTTGGCCTGGCCACGCAGCAGGTTGCGCACCTTGGGCGCGATCACCTTGACCACGCGGGAGAACCGGTTGATCTCCGCGCCGACCGCGAGCGGCTGCGGCCGGTTGGACAGCAGCCAGCGCGACGCGCGGTCGAGCAGCCGCCGGGTCTCCAGGACCATCTGGTCGGCGATCTCGGTCGGGATCCGGTTGTCCAGCGCGTCGATCTCCCGCCAGATGGCTGGCAGGTCGTACACCCTGGTCACCACGGTGAAAGCACGCACCGCGTCGGTCGCGGAGGCGTGGATCTCCTCAGCGAGCCGGAACGGGTATGTGATTCCGGCGCCGTCGATGACCTCGTTGGCCAGCACCGTCGTGGTGATCTCGCGGCTGAGCGGGTGCGCCGCGATCGCGTCACCGAACCGTTCCCGCAATTGGCTTGGGAAGTAGTCGGTCAACCGGCTGGCGAACACACTCTGGCTGGGCAGTTCGCTGGCCAGCAGCTGTTCCTTGAGGCCGAGTTTGACGTGCGCGAGCAGGGTCGCCAGCTCCGGTGAGGTCAGGCCCTCGCCCGCCTTCTCCAGTTCCTTGAACTTCTGCGCCGAGGGCAACGCCTCCAGCTCACGGTCCAGGCCGTTGTTCTCCACCATTTCGGCGACCAGGCGGGCGTGCACCGACAGCATCGGCGCGGCGTGCGCCCGGCTGACGCCCATCACCGCGTTCTGCCGGTAGTTGTCGGCCAGCACCAGGTCGGCGACCTCGTCGGTCATCTCGGCCAGCAGCTCGTTGCGTTGCTGCCCGGTCAGCTTCCCGCTGGTGAGCAGGTGGTCCAGCATGATCTTGATGTTGACCTCGTGGTCGGAGCAGTCCACCCCGGCCGAGTTGTCCAGCGCGTCGGTGTTGACCTTGCCGCCCGAGCGGGCGAACTCGATCCGGCCGCGCTGGGTCAGGCCCAGGTTGCCGCCCTCACCGACCACCTTCACGCGCAGGTCCGAGCCGTTGACCCGGATCGCGTCGTTGGCCTTGTCGCCGACGTCGCCGTGCGACTCGCTGGACGCCTTGACGTACGTGCCGATGCCGCCGTTCCACAGCAGGTCGACCGGGGCCAGCAGGATCGAGCGCATCAGCTCGAACGGCGAGAGCTTGGTGGTGCCCTCGGGCAGGCCGAGCGCCTCGATGATCTCGGCACTCAGCGGGATCGACTTCGTGGTGCGCGGCCAGACCCCGCCGCCCTTGCTGATCAGCGACCGGTCGTAGTCGTCCCACGAGGAACGCGGCAGCTCGAACATGCGGCGCCGCTCGGCGTAGGAGGTGGCCGCGTCCGGGTTCGGGTCGATGAAGATGTGCCGGTGGTCGAACGCCGCGACCAGGCGGATGTGCTCGGACAGCAGCATCCCGTTGCCGAACACGTCACCGGACATGTCACCGACGCCGACGACCGTGAAGTCCTGCGTCTGGGTGTCCACGCCGAGCTCGCGGAAGTGGCGCTTCACGCTCTCCCACGCGCCGCGCGCGGTGATGCCCATGGCCTTGTGGTCGTAGCCGACCGAGCCGCCGGACGCGAACGCGTCACCCAGCCAGAAGCCGTAGTCCTTGGCGACCTCGTTGGCGATGTCGGAGAACGTCGCCGTGCCCTTGTCCGCCGCGACCACGAGGTAGCTGTCGTCGCTGTCGTAGCGCACGACCTGCGAGGCCGGGATTGTCTTGCCCGCTTCGAGGTTGTCGGTCAGGTCCAGCAAGCCGGAGATGAACATGCGGTAGCACGCGATGCCCTCGTTCAGCTGCGCCTGACGGTCCAGTCCGGGGTCGCCGGTCATGGCGGGCGGCCGCTTGACCACGAACCCGCCCTTCGCGCCGACCGGCACGATCACGGCGTTCTTCACCGCCTGGGCCTTGACCAGGCCGAGGATCTCGGTGCGGAAGTCCTCGCGGCGGTCGGACCACCGCAGACCGCCTCGCGCGACCGGCCCGAACCGCAGGTGCACGCCCTCCACGCGCGGCGAGTACACGAAGATCTCGAACCGCGGCCGTGGCTGGGGCAGTTCCGGCACCGCACGCGGGTCCAGCTTCATCGCCAGGTACGGCCGCGGGTTGCCCTCAGCGTCACTGACCATGTAGTTCGTCCGCAGCGTGGCGTTGATCAGGGTCAGCAGGCTGCGCAGGATCCGGTCCTCGTCGAGGCTGGTGACCTCGTCGATCATCCCGGTGATCGCGTCGACCTGTGCCTTCAGGCTGGAGAGCCTGCTCTGCTCGTCGGCGTTGACGTCGAACCGGCACTCGAACAGCTTCACCAGCGCGGTCGCGACGTCGGTGTGCTTGAGGACGGTGTCCTCGATGTACTCCTGGCTGAACGGCGTGCTGGCCTGCCGCAGGTAGCGCGAGTACGCGCGCAGGATCGTGGCCTGCCGCCAGCTGATGCCCGCGCGCAGCACCAGCGCGTTGAAGCGGTCCACTTCGGCGTCGCCGCGCCACGCAGCCGCGAACGCGTCCTGGAACTGGGTCCTGACCAGCTCGATGTCCTCGTCGGTCCGGTCCTTCAGCAGCGACGGGTCCAGACGCAGGCCGAAGTCGTAGATCCACCACGCGACGCCGCTGTCGTTGCGCAACTCGTACGGGCGCTCGTCGATCACCTCGACGCCCATCGCCGTCAGCACGGGCAGCACCTGCGAGAGCGTGACGCCGTCACCGCAGAGGTAGAGCTTGAACCGCCGCTCCCCCGGCTTGGGGTCCTCGGGGACGTAGAACCGGATGTCCATGTCGCCCTCGTTGCCGAGGGCTTGCAGCCTGCGCAGGTCGTGCAACGCCTCAGTGGCGGTGAAGTCCTCCTTGTAGGCCTCGGGGAAGATGCCCGCGAGGCGCTGGCCCTGCTGGGAGGCGGACTCCGTGCCGATCGACACCGCGCCGGTCGCGCCGTTGCCGGTCTTCTCCCGCTGCTCGGCGACCACGGCCTCGGCCATCAGGTCTTCCCAGCTGCGGATGGCCTCGGCGAGCCGCTCCTGGATGCGCGGCACGTCCGGCTCGATCTGCTGCTGGTGCTGCGGGTCGGTGTGCACGGTGAAATACACCTGGGCGAGCGAGAACTCGCCGATCCGCGCGTTGTACTCCAGGTTCGAGCCGTTCAGCTCGGCCAGCAGGACCTCCTGCATGGCCAGCCGGGTCGTCGTGGTGTACCGGTCACGTGGCAGGAACACGAAGCACGAGAAGAACCGGCCATAGGGGTCGCGGCGCAAAAACAGCCGCAGCCTGCGTCTGTCGGCCAGCGCGATGACGCCGGTCGCGGTCGCGTACAACGATTCCGCGGTGGACGAGAACAGTTCCGCGCGCGGCCAGTTCTGGATGACTTCGAGCATCCGCTGGCCGGAGTACGACTCCAGCGGGAACCCGGCCTCGTGGATCACCTCGCGTACACGCCGCTCGACGACCGGGATGTCCAGAACGTTCTCGTGCAACGCGGTCGTGGTGAACACACCGAGGAACCGGTGCTCGCCGGTGACTTGGCCGTTCTCGTCGAACGTCTTCACGCCGACGTAGTACGGGTAGACCGATCGGTGCACTGTGGACGGAGCACTCGCCTCGGTGAGCACGAGCAGCTTCGGCGCCAGCGCGGACGTCACCATCGAGTCAGGGCCCGCGGTCAGGCTGCGCGCGGCGAGGCTGTCCTGTCGCAGGACACCCAGACCGGTCGCGAGCACGGCCTTCAACGCGGGGTCGCCGTCGCCCGTCACCAGCTCGTACTGCCGGTAGCCAAGGAACGTGAAGTGCCCGTCGGCCAGCCAGCGCAACAACGCGATGCCGTCGTGGATGTCGGTGTCCTCCAACGGCGGAGGGTCGGCTTCCAGCTGGTCGGCGAGGTGCTGGGCCTGACCGGCCATCTTGGCGGCGTCCTCGACGACCTCACGGACATCGTTGAGCACCGAGTACAGCCCGGTGGCGATGGCCCGGCCCCGATCAGGGTCGGTGACCAGGTCGATCTCGATGTACATCCACGACTCGACCAGCGCGTCCGCCGGCGGCTCGCCCGGGTCGGCGGTCGGCAGGACCTCGTGCAGCTTGCCGGCGACGTCCCTGCGCACCACGACGATGGGGTGCACCACGCGCTGAACCTGCACGCCACTGCGGACAAGCTCGGCGCTGACGGACTCGACGAGGTACGGCATGTCGTCGGTGACGATCTGGATCACGGTCGACGTGGTGGACCAGCCGTCCGCCTCGGCCGTCGGGTTGATCGGCCGGATCACCGGACGTCCGGGCACCCGCTGCGCGGCCAGGTCGAGGTGCGCTCGCACGGCGCCGACCAGGTCGGCCGGAGCGAAGTCGATGACCTCCTCCGGTGGCACATAGCGGTAGTAGAGCCGGATCAAGTCGGCGATCTCGGTGGCCGATCCGGCGGCCTGCGCCACCAGCTCGTCCCTGATCTGCTCAGGGCTGGCCGGTGCGGCGGCTTTGGCCGCGACGGGGTTCGGATGGGACTGGACTCCAGTCGAGGTCATGTTCTCCCGGCTCCACACGCTCGTCGGCACCCTGTGCGGCACTTCGTTGTGCCAGTTTGTTGTGCCAGCTGCGGCCTAACCCTAGTTGGCCGCGCCTGTGAGCCATGCAACCACCAGTGGGACTTGATATTCATTTAGGGGGCTTCAATAGCCTGTTTCACCCCTATGCCGATCGGTGTCCTCACCAGTTGGCGTATCAAGGTCCTCATAGGCGGACAGAACGTCCTGATCTGGGGTCTCCGACGTTGACGACTGGTACGCCACAAGGGCTTCAGCGAGCAAATCGGCCAACTTCAAGTCGGTCCGTTCCCTGCGCCGCAACCGGCTGGGACGGTCGTCGCCAGCCTCATCAGCGGCCCGTTCAGTGCGCCGGCGCGGCCTTTCCGGCCGCCCCTCGGTGAGTCGGCGCTTGGACAATTCGTCGACGCCAGATGCGGAAAGCCGGCGAGCGACGGGAGATTCGTCCGGCTGAATCGGTTTCTCGACCGGTTCAGTTGCCTTGCCGGCACCGGATTCGCCGACAGCTGGACGCCGGGACAAACCCTCGGGGCCCAACGAGAACACTTCCGGGGTTTTGGTGGGAAAGTCATCCACCGGGCCGGATTGTTGCGGCGGCAGCGCCTGCTGGCGCTGCGGAGTGGGCGGCGGGTCCTGCCGTTGCGGGGTGGATGGCGCGTCTTGCCGCTGGGAGGTAGGCGGCACCTCTTGCCGCTGCGAAGCGGGCACTTCGTCCTGCCATTGCGAGGTGAGCGGCGCGTCCTGCCGCTGGGAGGTAGGCGGCACCTCTTGCCATTGCGAGGTGAGCGGCGCGTCTTGCCGTCGCGAGGCGGGCAGCGTGTCCTGGCGCTGGGAGGTGGGCAGTGCGTCCTGCCGCTGCGGGGGCGGCAGCGGAGACTCGCTCCGGCGCTCGGGCTCATCCCGGTGCACCGGTTCAGGTGCGCGGCGGCGGCCCGGCCTGGTCTCGGGGCCAGGGCTTTGATTGTCCACAGAGGACTGCGCTTGGGCTTCGGAGTCGCTCTGGCCGGACGCTTGCCTCAGGATCGCTTCCCGCAGCGAAGAAGCGTCGGAACGGATGCGCGGTGTCCGAGAATCGGGGGCAGACCGGCCGGTCTGCTCACCGAGAATCGCTTCCAGCCCAGATGGTCCGGTCGACTGCCCAGCTCGAGACAACTGCGAGCCGGTCGATTCACCCGGCCTCCTTGAATCTGACGCCAGACCGGTGTCCTCGCCGGGAACCCCCGCCAAGCCCGACGATCCGGTCGACTGGCCAGATCGAGAAAACTGCGAGCCGGTTGGCTCATCCGGAACCGCACGTGCCATCCGCGAATCCGGCACCGGCCAATCGGTCTGCTCGCGGCGACTTTCTTCCGATGGGGATCCACTTGGCTCCTGCCGACCGGCAGCTTCGTGCGGGCCCGCTTCTCTGCGGGACATTCCGCTGGATGTGCCGCGTTCAATCCGCGGGTCTGCCGCCCGCTGGTCGCTGACCTCGCCCAGGATTGCTTC
The DNA here is from genome assembly GCF_900176515.1 of Kibdelosporangium aridum. Taxonomy (GTDB): domain Bacteria; phylum Actinomycetota; class Actinomycetes; order Mycobacteriales; family Pseudonocardiaceae; genus Kibdelosporangium; species Kibdelosporangium aridum. The sequence goes on along the minus strand of NZ_FWXV01000013.1, from coordinate 237,485 downwards.
CAGGCCAAGGGATTCGGAAATGTTCGGCCGGGTTTTCTCGCCGGGCCGCTGCCTTGCGCTCGGGTCGTCGGAGATCGCGGCACCGCTGGCCGACTCCGGCATCCTCCTGCGACCAGTGGGCTCGTCCAGTGCGTCGTGGCCCGGTGCATTGCGCCCCAATGCGTCGCGGCCCGATGCGTCGTGCCCCAGTGCGTCGGCTCCGCGGGCGGCCGGTGGGTCTTGGTCGAGGCCGTCTGGGTCCGGCATGCGGCGGCGGCCCGCGTATCCGCGTGGCGTCTCGGCCTCGCCACGTGGGTCCGACGATCCGGTTTCCGGGCCGACCGGATCCGGCATCCTTCGGCGTCCTGCCGATTCGCCTAGTTCCTCGTTGCCTGTGGCCGGTTCGTGGCGGCGGGCGACGTCGGCCGGGTCAAGTGATGTGCCGCGCTGGTACTCGAAGTCGTCCAGGGGGTCAGGCTTCCGGCGGCGTCCGGTGCGCTCTGGAGCGCTTGGCGTTTCCAGCTCGACGATGTCGTTCTCCGGCATGAGTCGACGATCGGGCTCCAGTTCCGCTTCGGGCATGCGTCGCTGACCGGACTCCGGGTCGTCCTCAGGGACGCGGCGCCGACCGGGCTGCGCCGCGTCTTCGGGCATCAGCCGACGGCCCGTTGACTCCGGCTCGCTCGGCCATGCGTCTGGCATTCGACGGCGGACTGTCGATTCACCTGGTGCGGTACGGCTTTCTGGGTTCGTGCCGCCTTGGCTTTCGGCGCTGTCCGGCCATTGCGGCATGCGGCGGCGGCCGGTGGACTGGCCGGCGTCCGGCTTCGGCGCTTCGATGCGAGAGGAGAATTCCGGTTCCTCAAAGGGTTCCGGCATGCGGCGCCGCCCCGTCGACTCACCCGGCTTCGTGCGGGCTTGCGGGGTTTCGTCCGCGTCCGGCATCCGGCGGCGCCCGGCCGACTCTTCAGGCCCCATAAGGGTTTCCATCTTGTCGGCGATGTCCGGCATTCGACGTCGTCCGGTTGGATCCCCTGATACGGCAGGGGTTTCCGGCATCTCGCCCGCGTCAGGCATGCGGCGACGGCCAGTCGGCTCGGCCAGTCCCGCTTCCGGAGTCTCGGCGATGTCCGGCATCCGGCGGCGGCCCGTTGTCTCTGGGTTGTCGTCTGGTTCTACCGCGCGGCGGGTTGGGTCACGAGGCAGGGCGCGGCGGCGTGCCCGGGGGTTGCCCGGGTCCAGCTCCGATGTCCACCGGCGACGCTGGGGATCCGGGTCGGCATCCGGGTCCTCCGGGGAGGGGATGTCCGGTCCAGCCGGGAACCTGGGGCGTGGGCTGGGCTTCTCCAGCGGATCGCTGCCTGGCTGTTCCGGCTCGGCCGGGCGCCTGCGTCGGCCGGGCGGGGGTTCCACGTCGGGGTCGGGCGGGATCGGCACCTCCGGGCTGTCCGGTGGTGTCGGGATCTCGTCCGGGTCCGGCGGCTGCGGGATGGAGGCGCGCTCCGCTTCCTCGGCCGCAGCCAGGATCTCGTCGCCGGTGTTGCTGTAGGTCTGCATCGGCTGGTTGATCGCGTACTGGTCGTAATCCGCCGAGGGATCAGCCTTGAACGCGTCCGGCGCGCGTCGGCGGCCGCCGCTGCCGCGGGTGATGTCCAGCCGATCGAGTACTGAACGGCCGCCTTCTGCCTCGGCGCTGTCGTCCTGTGGCATACCGGGTTCATCGGCAGACGGCCATTGCCTTCCGTAGTCCGGTAACGGAAATCCGGCCAGATATTCGGCCATCTCGGGGTCTGCGACATCACTCTGCAGTCCGGCGTATTCCTGGATGAAGGTGTAACCGCTGTCCTCGGGCGGAAGGTCGTAAAGCGGTTCGACGGACTGCCAGTCCGGGCGCCCGGACTCCTGCTCGGTGTGTGTCAGCGCTTCACGTGCCGCGCTGAGCAGCGCGTCTTCGCTTGTGCCTTCCTGGTACTGGGCCACACCGGTGCTCACGTTGACACCCCGCGCCGGGTCCTCGGGGTCCCAGTCCGAAGCCGACACGGTCTCGCGCAGGGTGGCCGCGAACTGCTCAGCCTCGTCCCTGGTGGTATCGGGCAACAACACGGCGAGCTCACCCTCTTCCGGCCTCGCCAGCTCGGCGTCATGCGGCGCCATGTCGCGGACATGATCGGCCAAGGACGTGAGCACATCCGGGTCGATCTCCGGCGGTATGCGGCCGGCACCCGCGGTGTCGATGGCCTTGATCAAGGCCGCGCTGAACCGGTCGGTGCTGTCCGGGTCCTTCTTGTGCGGCTCGGGCTCGGGTTCATCCCCGCTCGGCTCAAGCCGGACCAGCGTGAGCGCGGTCGGCCTGGCCTGGCGGCGGGCGGCGGCCAGCCTGCGGCGCAGCCCCTGCCGGTTGAGCAGGCCGGTCTCCTCGTCACGCTCGTTCTGCGAGGGGTCCGGCCACTTCGGCTTGTCCGAATCGGCAGCGCGCCTGCCTTTCGGACGGTTCGGCTCGTCACTGGCGCTCCCGACGGCAGCACTGGCGGTGGCGGCCCAGTCCGATTCGGACTCAACGTCCGCGACGTCCGCGGCGCCGAGGCGTTCAGCCTCGTCCGCGTGCATGTCTTCGGCTGCGCGGTCCACGGCCGCGCGACCGACAACACGGTCAACGGCAGCCGGGTCGGCACCGGCCCACTCGGGCGCCGCCCGGTCGGCGGCGATGAGGTCGGATCCGGCGCGGGTCTGCCCGGCGAGGTCCATGGCCGCCCGTTCCCTGGCGACCATCTCCCAACCGGCAAGCTCCCGCCCGAGAATGTCGTGCGGGCTGCTGCCGCCCACCCCACTCGCGGCCAGCCCAGATGTCCCGGGGGCCCCGCCCCCGCCCCCCTCCCCTCCGCCGCCTCCTGCTGTTCCCGCCCCGGTCCCGGTCCCGAATGCGCTTCCGTATCCCGCACCCGCGCTCATGTCTGTGCCCGGTGCCGTGGGCTCGCCCGCGCTTGTGCTGGCGCTTCTGCGCCTGCCCACGCGTTCGCTTGTGTCGCCACTGCCCGCGTCGTCGGCCACGCCGAGGCTGGACGCCAGGTCGTAGCCCCGGGTGGTCAAGGTTGGGTAACCCTCCAGGTCATAGGTCACGCTGTAGTCCTGGGACACCAGGCCGTAGCGCTCGGTGGCTGGTTGGCTCGCCGCCGCTTCGTAGTCCTGGCTTGCGGCGGCTGCCAAGTCGTAGCCCTCGGTGCCTCGGCCTGTGCGTTCGTAGCCGACGCTGTCGTAGGTGCCCGCGCCCCGGTTCGGACGGGGTCGGGGGCCTGGGCCGATTCCTCGGCCCGCGAGTTCCCGGCCCGACATCTCGCGGCTCGCGGCCTCGCGGCTACTCATCTCTGTTCCGGTCGCGTCGGGGTTGGACCTAGCCGGGGTCCGGACCACGCGGCGCAACAGCGACTCCGTGTCGTCGGGCAGTCTTGTGCCCGCGCCGAGCTCCTCGAGGACGATCAGGCGGGCCAAAGTGTCGGCCCGGAGTCTGCGTTGCTCAGCCGCCCGTGCTGAGCGCAGCGAGTTCAGGGCCTCGGTCAGGTCTCCGTCGGCTTCCTGGGCGTAGGCAAGCGATGTCAGGACATCGGCGAGCAATCCGTCCAGTTCGTGTCTGCGGGCGACTCGCACTATCTCCGCGAGCAGTGCGTGTGCTTCCTTGGCGCGTCCGGCTGGGAAGTGCACGCGGGTGGCGAGGATGAGCATCAGCCGCCCGATCGCAGCGGCCGATGTCGCCCGCACCGGCTGGGTCAGCGTCTGATCGGCTTGGCCGACCGCCGCGGTCTCCTCACCGGCGTCCAGCAGCGCGCTGACCATCTCCAGGCCCAGCTCTGCCCGCGCCTGCCCGGAATCCGTTCCCGGATCGGACAAGCCGTCGAGCAGGGTCATGCCTTCCGTGGCCGCCGCGACCGCTCCGGTGGCGTTGCCCCACCGGCGCCGGAACGACGCGATCCGCGCACACAACAGAGCACGCAGGATCCGCCGGACGTCACCGCTCAACATGTCGTCGGCGGCGTACAGGCGGTCGGCTTCGGAGAGGACCTCGTCGATGATCTCCAGCCGCCCGGCTTGGGCCAGGCCGCCGACGATCTCGGCGAGCGCACCTGCCCGCACCGCGGGCCGGGTATCACTTCCTTCCAGCATGGGACGGACCAGGACAAAAGCACTGCCGGTCAGGCCGACCGCGCGGGTGCTCGCCGCGAGGTCGACCCTGACCGATCCGGCGAGGTCACGCTCGCCCGCGTTCTCGGCGTCGCGCAGGGCCGACACGGCCGGCTCCACCGCCTCGGCGTGTTTGCCGAGTCGCACCAGGGCAGCGACCATCAGGGCGTTGGCGCGCAACGCAAGCACCCGGTCCTTGGCCGCGTCGGCAAGCGTCGCCGCCTGCCGCGCGAAGACCAAGGTGAGCTCAGGTGCGCACCACCTCAACCGGTCGGCGGTCTCGGCGAGCAGTTCGCCGTCCGTTGTCCCGCCGTCCGACCAAGTTCCCTTTCTGCCCGCCGTCACCGGTGCGGCCGCCTAATCCCGGGTCAGCTTGCGGTACGTGACCCGGTGTGGCCTGGCCGCCTCCGCGCCGAGCCGCTCGATCTTGTTCTTCTCGTAGCCCTCGAAGTTGCCTTCGAACCAGAACCACTTGCTCGGGTTCTCGTCGTTGCCCTCCCACGCCAGGATGTGGGTGGCCACGCGGTCGAGGAACCACCGGTCGTGCGAGATGACCACGGCACAGCCGGGGAACTGCTCAAGCGCGTTCTCCAGCGAACCGAGCGTCTCGACGTCCAGGTCGTTCGTGGGCTCGTCGAGCAGGATCAGGTTGCCGCCCTGCTTGAGGGTCAGCGCGAGGTTGAGCCGGTTGCGCTCGCCACCGGACAGCACGCCCGCGGGCTTCTGCTGGTCCGCTCCCTTGAACCCGAACGCACTGACGTACGCGCGGGACGGCATTTCGACCTGGCCGACGTTGATGTAGTCCAGTCCACCCGACACGACCTCCCACACGTTCTTGTTGGGGTCGATGCCGGCGCGGTTCTGGTCCACGTAGGACAGCTTGACCGTCTCGCCGATCTTGACGGTACCGCTGTCCGGCTGCTCAAGACCCACGATGGTCTTGAACAGAGTGGTCTTGCCGACGCCGTTGGGGCCGATCACGCCGACGATGCCGTTGCGCGGCAGGTCGAACGTGAGACCTTCGATCAGGGTGCGGTCGCCGAAGCCCTTCTTGAGGTCGTTGACCTGGACCACGACGTTGCCCAGACGCGGGCCCGGCGGGATCTGGATCTCCTCGAAGTCGAGCTTGCGGGTCTTCTCAGCCTCGGCCGCCATCTCCTCGTACCGCTCGAGACGGGCCTTGGACTTGGTCTGCCGCGCCTTGGCGTTGGAGCGGACCCACGCCAGCTCCTCCTTGAGGCGCTTCTGCAGCTTCGCGTCCTTCTTGCCCTGCACGGCAAGCCGTTCGGCCTTCTTCTCCAGGTACGCGGAGTAGTTGCCCTCGTAACCGTGGGTGCGGCCACGGTCCAGCTCGAGGATCCACTGCGCGACGTTGTCCAGGAAGTACCGGTCGTGGGTGACAGCGAGGATCGCACCCGCGTACGACGCGAGGTGCTGCTCGAGCCACAGCACGCTTTCGGCGTCCAGGTGGTTCGTGGGCTCGTCGAGCAGAAGCAGGTCGGGCTTGGACAGCAGCAGCTTGCACAGCGCGACCCGACGGCGCTCGCCACCGGAAAGAACCTTCACGTCGGCGTCCGGCGGCGGGCAGCGCAGGGCGTCCATCGCCTGCTCCAGCTGGGAGTCCAGGTCCCACGCGTCGGCGTGGTCCAGGGCCTCCTGCAGCTTGCCCATCTCCTCCATCAGCTCGTCGGAATAGTCCGTCGCCAGCAGTTCCGCGATCTCGTTGAACCGGTCGAGCTGCTGCTTGATCTCCCCGAGGCCCTCCTGGACGTTGCCAAGGACGGTCTTCTCCTCGTTGAGCGGGGGCTCCTGCTGCAGGATACCCACCGAGTAGCCCGGCGACAGGATGGCGTCGCCGTTGTTCGGCTGGTCCAGTCCCGCCATGATCCGCAGGACGGTCGACTTGCCTGCCCCGTTCGGACCGACAACGCCGATCTTGGCTCCCGGGTAGAACGAGATGCTGGCGTCTTCCAGGATGACCTTGTCCCCGTGCGCCTTGCGCACCTTCCTCATGGTGTAGATGAACTCCGCCATGCCCGCGATCGTAGAGCTGTCGGTACACGCCGATTACCGCGACCGTCGGGTACGGGGCTGAAGTGACGATCAGTGTCATGCCGCGACCGGCTCGATCGGCATGCCCGACCGCTCGTCACGCAGCAACACGATCTTGCAAAAGGTGAGGTCCGGCCCCATCGAGGTGGCTTCCATCTCCAGGTCGGAGCGCGGTTGGCCTTCCTTCTCCCACTTGTTGGTGTAGAGCTTGCCGGTCGCCACGACCGGGTCGCCCTTGACAAAGGTCCCGGCGACCGCCGCGGCTAGTCGCCGGAAGCATTTGACCCTCATGAACAGCTCGCGGCCGCGCACCCACGAGTTGGTTTCCCTGTCGAATTTGCGTTCGTTGGTCACGACGGTGAACGCGGCGACCATCCGCTCCTCGTCGTTGGCGTTCCACACCCGGACATCCGTGCAGATCCGGCCGGTCAACGTCAGCTTCGTTTCGTTCCACGCCATGGGATTTCTCCTTGTCCACGCCGGTTTTGGTGGTACTGCCAGCTTGCCTGCGGGGCGGGTTCGGGCGGCAGGGGTTGGCTGGCTCGGCTGTGGACAACCTCCGACTGTGGACAAGTCGGGTGACTGGGGCGGTGGGTGGGCCGGATTGTCGGTGGGGTGTGCTAGTCGGGTTTTCCGCCGTTCATCTTGTTGAGCATCGCGTTGTAGGCGGCCAGTTCCGCTTCTCCGTCCGCGTCGGCCTTGCGGTCGCGGCGACGTGCTTCTTTCTCGTCCTGGCGGGCCCATTGGACCAGCAGCGCGACCAGCACGACCACCAGCGGGAGCTCTCCCGCGGCCCAGGCGATGCCGCCGCCGAGGCGCTGGTCGGACAGCAGGTCACTCGCCCACGGCAGGGCCAGCGAGCGGTAGAACCGGTCGCCGATGATCTGCTGCATGCTCATCAGGATCACGCCGAAGAAGGCGTGGAACGGCAGTGACGCGAAGACCATCGCCAGCCGGCCGACGGGCGGCAGGCGACGTGGCGCGGGGTCGATGCCGATCACCGGCCAGTAGAAGATGTAGCCGGTCAGCAGGAAGTGCGCGTTCATCGCCAGGTGCGCCCAGTGCAGGTCCAGCGCGCCGTCGAACAGGCCGGAGAAGTACAGCGCGTAGTAGGAGCCCACGAACAGCACCAGCGCCACGACCGGATGCGTCAACGCGCGAGCCAGCGGCGAGTGCACGAGCGACACGATCCATTCGCGCGGCCCGGGCGGGTTGTCCTTGCCCGCGGTGGGCAAGGCGCGCAGTGCCAGCGTGACTGCCCCGCCGAGGACCAGCAGGATCGGCGCGAGCATGTTCAGCATCATGTGGCTGATCATGTGGATGCTGAACATCGACGGTGAGTACCGGCCGATCCCGGAGGACGTCGCCAGCAGGATCGTCGCGCAGCCGCAGAGCCAGGCGATCGTGCGGCCTACCGGCCAGGCGTCGCCGCGGGCTTTCAGCCGTCGAACACCGAGCAGGTACAGCACCGCCAGCGCGATCGCCAACGTGCCGTAGATCAGGTCGAAACGCCAGTCCACCAACGCTTTCAGCAACGTCGGCGCACCGTCCAAGGTGTACCCGATGCGCAGTTCGACGTTGTTGGGCTGGGTCACGGCCTGCTGCGGCGGTGGCGTACGGGCCAGCGCCGCCGCGATGCCGATGGTGATCATCATGACCAGCACCTCGAACGCGGCGAGTTTCACCAGCGCACGCCCGGAACCGGTGGCGACCACGGCCGCGACACCGCGTTGCCGTTGGAAGTACCCGAACACCCCGAGTGCGAGCAGCGCGAGGATCTTGGCGACCACGAGCAGGCCGTAGTTGGTGCTGAACAGGTCCGCCAGCGGCAGCCGCACCAGTGCGTTGATCACGCCGGACGCGGCCATCACGATCCAGCACGCCAGGGCGACCTTGGAGAACCGGCTCGCGGCCAGCCCGAGGTACTCGCCCTTGCGCCTGCCGTGTGCCAGCAGCGCGACGAGTCCACCGACCCACAGCGCGGCGGCGATCAGGTGCAGCAGCAGGCTGTTGGTGGCCAGGTCGTGCTGGCCGCCGCTGGAGGAGTGCCCGCTCACACCCAGCGGGAGCAGGCCTGCGACGGAGACGAAGAACAGTGCCGTGGTCCAGCCCCACGTCAGCACGAGTCGTGTGCCGACCGCCACCAGGAACGCGATCGCCGCCGTTATGAGCCATGTGTTCGTCAGTTCCGCCGCGCCCGCGAGGTCAACGAGCGTCTGGATGTCGAACAGCTGCGACACCGGACGGCCGAACGTGTCAGCGGTCGTGAACGGAATGGACAGCAGCGCGCAGACGCACCAGATGATCGATGCCCAGCTGGCCATGCGCACGGCTGCGTAGCCGTCCACGGCAAGCACACCGGACTTCTGCGGCGGCACCATGAACGCGGCGAACAGCAGCGAACCGATCACCAGCACGCTGCTGATCTCGGCCACTACGCGCAGCGTGATCATGCCGTACGCGGTGAACGCACCGGGGTTGGGAACGCCTGCCAGGTAGCGGTCGCTGACGAGCGCGAACAGCGCTGCCGCGACGAGCACCGCGAGGACACCGCCCACCGCGAGCAACGGCCCGACACGAGCACGCGCTCGTTTCGTACCGGTCGCCTGCGTTGGGGAGTCGGTGGAGGTCACAAGCTGAGAGTAGTGGTCACGTCGTGGCGGTCTCGACGGCCTGTTGACGGGTTTGCTGTTCCCGTCGCCGTGCACGGTTCGCCAGCAGTGTCAGCGGTGCCATGGCCCACGCGATGACCGCGGCAACGCCCAGCGCTACGGGCAAAGACGTGACTGAGGCGATCCCGCCGATCATGGGTGGGCCGAGCAGGAACCCGCTGTATGCGATGGTCGTCACAAATCCGAGCTCGCGTTCGCCACCGCCGCCGTCGGCTCGTCGCCCGACCGCTCCAGCAAGCTCCAATGCGACGGGGAATCCGTACGCGAGGCCCATACCGGCCAAAGCGAACCCGATGTACGTGAACGCTGGCGCGGGTACGAGCACGGCGATGAACAACCCGAGCGCGCCGATGGTCGAACCGCCGATCAGCATCCGCTGCGAACCCCAACGGGTCTCGATGCGCTCACCCAGCAGGCGTGCGATGGCCATGCAGATGGAGAACCCGGCATAGATCAACGCTGCCGACGCTTCGCCGATCCCGCGCTCGTGCACGCCGAAGAACGCCGACCAGTCCACGCTCGCGCCCTCGGCGACGGACGAGCACAACGCGATGAAACCGAGCAGCCACAACACTGGGCGCTGCACGAGTGACTTCTTCGGCCCGGTGTGCGCTGCCTGGGGTTTCAGGTCCTCGACCGGGATACGGCGCGCGAACCAGATAGCCATCGCCGTGCCGATCACCGCGACAATCGACAAGTGCCGCAACGGGTTGAGCGCCAACGCGGCCGCGCCCGCGGCACCGAGCGCACCGATCAGGCCGCCGATGCTGAAAAACGCGTGGAACACCGGCATGATCGCGCGACCGGACTGACGGATCGCGGTCACCGCGGCGATGTTCATTGCGACGTCCAGAGCGCCGACGGTGACGCCGAGCACGACGAGGACCAGTCCGAGTTGCAGAGGTGACGTCGCGAGCCCAAGCACCGGCAGCACAACGCACCCCGCGATCGCGCTGATCAGGACCATGACCTTGGCGCCGTAGCGGGCACACAGCGATCCGGACAGCAGTGCCGAGGCGATCATGCCGATGCTGGCGCCGAGCAGCGACAGGCCGAGCGCGCCTTCTTCGGCGCCGATCTGGGCGGCCAGGGCGGGCACCCGCGGCGCCCATGAACCGAAAACCACGCCGTTGAGAGCGAAAATGCCCAGCACAGCGACGATGGCGGAACGCACGGGCCCCTCCTTCGGTAGTCGATGTGAAGCGCTTCAGAGGTTAGCTGAAGCGCTTCAGACAGCCAAAGGGATTTACCGGATGGCGAGGTGACGCCACCCCACGACGGGTACAAGGAAGAGAACGCCTGACAGAATCGGGAAACGATGATCCGTGAGCTGACTTTGCACGGCGGGATGCCCGCGCTGGCCTACGGCGAAGGGCCTCCCCTCGTCTTCATCCGCACGATCTTGCCGAACGCGGGCAACCCCACCGGAATGAGCCGGCTCACCGAGACCCGGCAACTGAACCGGCTGACTCGTGGCCGCACGATCTACTCGATCGGCAGGCGCCCGGGCCGCAAGGCCGGGACGACCATGGCCGATCTCGCCGCGGACGTGGCCGAGGCGATCCTGCGCAAGTTCCGGGAACCCGTCGAGGTCATGGGATTCTCGACGGGCGGGTCGATCGCGTTGCAGGTGGCGGCCGATCGGCCGGACGCGGTCACGAAGCTGGTCGCGTGCGCCACCGCCTACCGCCTCGGGCCCGTGGGCAAGCAGGTGCAGCGGGACTACCGTGACCGGCTGGCGCGAGGTGACTATCGGGGCGCGATATCCGCGCTCGTGCCGGGCTGGGTGGACAAACCCTTGCCCCAGAAGCTGCTCAAGCAGTTCATGAGCCTGGACACGAGCACGCCGGAGGATCCGGACGGCATGATCGCGATGCTCGACGCGGAGGACGGCTGCGACGTCGACTGCGAGAAAATCGCCGCGCCGACTTTGCTCATCGCCGGTGACCGCGACCGGTTCCACCCGCGTGACCTGGTCGAGCAGACCGCGCACCGGATTCCCGACGCCACGCTCAAGCTGTATCCCGGACGCGGACATGTGAACGTTGTCCGGGACAAGTCGTTCTACCCGGACATCATCCGGTTCCTGGTCAACCGGTGAGTCACGAGTCGCCGGCGTGTTCTGCGCGTTGACGCAGGTAGCGGGTGTGGTCTGCTTGCTGGGTGATGTCGTCGCGATAGAAGCGTTCGGCGATTCGGTGGGTCTCGGCTTCCATCAGGTCCAACTGCGTGAGGAGCTCATCTGCGCGGCCGGACAGCCACCGGGGCACGTTCAGGTATGACTGGATCGACAGCGGCAGGTCGACTCGCGCCAATCGGATCACGCTGTGCAGGAGATCTGGGTCGGCGCGTAGCACGGTCGGGCGATCGAGCATTCCTGTCAGCACGGCGGTGATTCGCGAGACGAACTCTGCCGCACCCTCGGGTAAGCGCTGCTGTTCCACTGTGGACAACAGGGCCGCGAGGTCGGTTCGTACCTGGGAGATCTCGACAGACGTGTCTCCTGGTACGAGGCGGACTCGGTCCGGTGGCGCAAGGAGCGCGCCCGCCGCGTACAGGCCGACCACCACCAGCGGCCAGTACCCGCCTACCACGCCGAACACGTACAGCAGCACGCCGAGCAGGCCTGCCGCGGAGCCGACGAGGTTCTTGGTGGAGCCGAGGTACTTCATCATTGGTAGCCGCGAATCTCCTGGAACACCTTGGCCAACGGGGTATTGCGGGCGTCGAACACCTGGCCGCCGGTCAGCGTCGCGACCCGTTGCATCTCTTCGGAGTCGCTCTCCCCGAACATCACCGTGAACACCGGGATCTTCGCGCCTCCGTAGGACGATTCGAAGGAGCCGACGCCTGAGCCGTTGGTGTTCGCCCCGTCGGTCATCAGCACGATCGACGTGAACTTCGCCGGGTCTGGCTGGCCGAGCAACTCGTAGCCGCGGATCAGGCTGTCGAAGATCGCTGTGCCGCCTGTGGCCTGGAGCCCGCCCGCGAAGTTCTTGATCTTGTCGAGTTCCGCTTGCGGATTGGTCTCGGGTACCACGAATGTCTGTGGCGTGCCAGGCCTTCCGTTGAACGGCAGCATGGTCACTTCCTCACGGCCCCGGAACCCGCGGTATTTCCCGACAAGCGTGCCGTCAGCGCCGGTCAGAGCGATCAAGGCCGCACGCAACGCCTCGATCCGGTCACCCGCCATCGAACCGGACGTGTCCAGCACATAGAGCGTGCGCGACGGGCGCCTGATCTTGTTGAAATACGCCGACAGCAACGCGTCGATGGACTCGTGCGAGGTCGGGAACGGCAGTTCGACGAGGTCTCGTTGGGTGAACTGGTCGCTCAACGCAACGCCGGGCACCGCGGGCCGTCGCTTCGTCGTGTCCATGATGCGGCGTTGCACGTCCGGAGTTCGCAAGTAATCGGAGAGCCGTTGGTGCGCTGAGCGGGCGTCGTCGTTGGCGTCGTTCAGCAACGTGAGGGGATAGTCGGCACTCACCACGCCGTCGCTGGGGTAGATCAACGAAAGCTGCGAGGGCATGGACAACAGCACAGACTCGTAGTTCACGAGCCCGTCGACCTCCTTGGATCGGCGTTGATACGCCTCGGACAGCCAGCCCGACGACCCTGCCGACAACGTCTGCGCGCTGAAGAACTTCGTCAATCCTGGTGTCACGGCGGTGATTTGTTCCGCGGTCAGCGCGCTACCCGTGCCCGCCAGGGCGGAGGCGACACCGACGAGCGCGGAGAAGCCGGAATTGGACGCCGACGGGTCGGTCATGCCGTAGGTGAAAGCCTTGTTGCCCGCGGCTTCGGCGATCTCCGCCCACGTGACCCGTTTGCCTTCCCAGCCGAGCCGCGTGACCGCGTCCTTGGTCAGGCCGAGTACGACCGGCGAGTTCATGATCTTCACCTGGTTGCCCAGGCGTTTGCTCGCCTCCGGCCGCGTTTGCAGGTACCGGTTGGAGGAGAACCAGACCGCGTCGAACTGGCCCGCGGAGCCTGCCAGGGTGTCCGCGCCTTCGATCGTGCCGCTGAAAGTGAACTTCACCTCGACCCCGGTCGCCTTCGCGGCCTCGTCGAGGATCGGTTGCATGTCAGCGAGTTCGCTGCCCGCCAGGACACGCAACACGCCCGGTTCCGGCGGTCCCAACGGCTGCGACGACGGTGTGGAGGAGTCACATCCGGCCAGTGCGAGCACCAGTCCGGCGACGATCAGCTTTTTCATCCCGCCCTCTCAGCGGTGTGGGAACGCCGGAGGTAGTCCTCGGCCCGGCGCAGCTCGGTCTGCAACGCGTCCACGGTCAACGCCATGTTGTGCACAGCGCCGACTTTGAACTCGTCGATCGCGTCAATGGCACGGAAGATCTGGTCGAAGGACGTCTGAATGGTGCGCACGCCCACGGCGGGATCGCTGCTCGCGCGCTGGATGTCCGCCGACTGCAACGAAAGCAGGTGCGCGTTCGTCTCGATCAGACCCTCTGTCGTGGACTGCAGTGCGTCGATCTCTTCGTGCACATCACGCTGATGCGCCAGGGCCCCGCTGATCACCAGCGCGATCCGCAACGCCGACACGGTCGTGGAGACCGCCCGTTCCACTCCTCTGATCAGCTGGTCGTTGTTGCGGCGCAACAGATCCAGCGCGAGGTATCCCTGCGCGCACACCGCGAGCTGGGTCAGGATGTCCTGGTGGCGTTCCCGGATCGGATGCAGCACATCGCTGCGCAGCGCTGTTGCCAAAGCAGGATCAGCGAGATCCAGCACGCTCGCCTGACGGTCGACCGCCTCGTCGACGGCGGCTGCGAACGCCGCGGCCTCGGAGAGCTTGGTCATGGTCTGCCACAGTCGTTCGCGCTCGCCTTTGATCGCGGAGTTGTCACGGTGCAACAGGTCCTGACGCATCCGCAGGTGCACGACCAACGCGTTCACCGGTTCGTTCGCGGCCTGATAACGCGCCCACAGTTTGCGGGCCTCGCCCGCGACCGGGATCAGCTTCAGGATCTTGCGCCCGGTGATCGGCAGTTTCGCCGGATCGAGTGCACGGACAGTCTTGCGCAACTCCGCCAGGCTCAACGCGATCTCTTGCTGGGGCGTGGTTCGCTCCCCGCGCGCACCGGCGAGCGCCTTCGCCGACCGGTCGAGCAACGCGCCCGCGATCGTCGCCGCGACACGCATGTCCGCCGCGCCCAACGTGAGCAGCTCGTCGAGGACCTTGCCGAAATCGGGCGACCGCGGGTCTGCCGCGACCAGCCGCGCGGTGAACTCGTCCGCCCGGGCGGCCAGCCCCGAGCGCACCTCGTCACTGAGCGAGATCAGGCCGGCGGCTCGGGCCGCCGGGATCGGCTCGACCGGGTCCGGTGGGGTGAGTACGAAGTCGTTCACCTGTACTGCCTGCCGATCGCGTCAAGCATTCGCTCCAGCGTCTCGTAGGACGGCGGCTCGATGATGTCGACGAGCTCCGCGGGCACCGGGACGCCCTTCTCGGTGAGCACAGTGCGGAAAGCCTGGGAATCGTTGGGGCGGAAGCCGAACATGGCCGCGAGCCGGACGAGCTCGGGATCGGTCGTCAGCAGCTGACCGACCCGGTCACCATTGGGCGACAACGGGACCAACGTGTGCTTGGAGAACACGGTCGGCGCGGTGTAGAGCATCCGCATGTCCGGGCGGACGCTGCCGTCTCCCCGCAGCTGCCGGTCGAGGAACTGTGACTCGTAGATCAGGGCGAGCGGCGTTTTGCCCATCCCCGCCGCGAGGTAGTCCTCGAACGGCCCTTCGGTGCTGTTCTGCGTGTATCCCTGATCCAGGAACAACTTCGTCAGCTGCGGCAGCAGGCGGTTCTGCGCTTCCTCCGTGCTGACAACGGCGTTGCCGTTCGCCACGAACGACATGATCGCGAGGTACATCGACGCCGAGTTGGAGTCACGCGGATCGGTCGTGGTGATCAGCATGTTCTTGCGTGCCGGGAAAACGGTGTTTCCCGGCAGCTGGTCCCAGCGCGTCCCGGACTTCGCGAACTCCAGGTATTTCGCGACATCCAGTTGTCCCCCGCCAATGTCACCGCGGACGACTCCGTTTGCCTTGAGCAGCTGCACGATCGGCTCGAACGTCGCCACCGCGATCGGCGACTGGAACGGCGTGTAACCGGCCGTGATCTTACGGTCACGCTGGATCCGTTGCGCCGCAGGCGAACTTGACGGGAACACGAACTCGTACTTGGCCAGGTCGACGGTCGTGGCGATCTGCCGCGACCCGGCCGTGTCGACCTCCACCCGCAAGCCGTGCTTGGCGAACGCGTCGATCACGCGCTGGTCATGGAAGAACGCCTGCTTCTCCGAGCCGATCACACCCCGCACCGGCTGCGGCTCGGCGACACCTTCCCCTTGCTGGTCAAGCACTATCACCACAACGACCGCGACAAGCAGCACCGCCGCGAGTACGATCGACAACCGCCGCTTCACGCGCGGTCAACTCCCCTCACCAGACTGTCCACCTCGGATCATCCAAGTTCTTCGACTCTTTTGACGCGCGGACCGGACAGCTCGCGGTGAACTGTTGATGAACGACCGATGAACAGCGCAGCCGGAAAACGCTGTCACCACAAGGGAATCGGCGACGACCGGACAAGTACGGTCACCACCGGCGGCAATGTTACCGCGGGAAAACTACCCACATTTCCGACACTATTTATCCTATCGTGCAACGGAAATTGCGCAAGCCACCTTTACGACGCGAAAGCATCGCCACGCAGCGGATTGTCGGGTGCACCCATTGCTGATGGTCTGGTGTTTCCACCGAGCGATGCTAGGGGCGATTGAAGATGCGCCGCTTATTCCGATCACGTGTCCCGAAACGGGGCAAGATCGTCGCGATGGCCGCGGCCGTCGGACTGCTTGCCGTCGGCTTTCCACCTCTGCTACCCGTGAGCAGCGACGATGTCCGTGATGTCGCCGCCGATTCCTGTGTCACCGAAGCCAGACCCGCGGCCGCGAGGACCGCCAGACCGCCCGCGGCACAAGGTCTCAGCGCGGTGAACGCGGCCTACGTTCCACCACTTGACCCGGGTATGGCGAATGTGACCAAGCCACCGGAGCAGGCCTATCAATTCCAGCCTGCGGAAGAGAACTCGGCCGAGCAGGTCAGCGTTCCGTACGACCCGGCCGCGGTCGGCAAGGACTTCGACACCCAGGACGTGCACACCTATCAGTACGACGACACGAATTCCTGCTGGCGGCAATTGGAACGCCTCCAAGTGGACGAAGAGAACCAGACGATCGTGTCCGTCACCAGCCAGGCGGGCGTCCTGGTCAACGCGGCGGTGACAGTCCCCGACAGCCCGCAGGGAACGTCCTTCAACCCCACGCAGATCAAGAACATCCAAGCCGCACAACCCGGTTCGGGGATCAACCTCATGGGCACGCCCGCGCCGAACAACTCGGGCGAGGCGCAGCTGAGTTACCCCATCCACGCACCACCGGGCCGCGGCGGCCTGCAGCCCCAACTCGGGTTGCAGTACAACTCGTCGGTCGAGAACGGGTGGCTGGGCGTGGGCTGGGAGATGCAACTGCCCAGCATCACGGTCGACACCCGATTCGGCGTGCCACGCTACGACGCCGCTACCGAGACCGAGACGTACCTGTTCGGTGGGCAGCAACTCGCCCCGATCGCGCACCGGACCACGCCAGGCCCGCGTTCCGCGGAGAAGGTGTTCTTCCCCCGCATCGAAAACGGCGCGTTCGACAAGATCATCCGGCACGGTGACAAGCCCGCGAACTACTCGTGGGAGACGATCGACAAGCACGGGACGCGGTCGTTCTACGGCGGCACCCCGGAATCCACGCTCACCGACGGCACGGGCAACATCTTCCGCTGGGCGCTGCGGGAAACCCGGACCGTCGACGACGACTTCATCCGGTATCACTCGGTACGCCAAGAAGACTTCGGCGTTCCCGAAGGCGGAGCGATCCCCGGCAGCGACCTCTACCTCAAGCGGATCACCTACACCGGTCACGGCGCCACCGAAGGCCCGTACGCCGTCACCCTCACCAGGGACCGTGAACTGGGTGAACCGCGCAGGCCCGACGCGACGATCGACGCGCGCGGCGGGTTCAAGAAGGTGACCGCGGATCTGTTGCGCAAGGTCGAAGTGACCTTCGGTGATCAGCTGATCCGCCGGTACGAGCTGAACTACCAGGCAGGCGCGTTCGGCAAGACCCTGTTGAAGGCCGTGTCGCAGTTCGGCGACAACGGCGCGCCTTTCCACACGCACGACTTCGCGTACCACGACGACATCCGCGACGGTCAAGGCAACTACCAAGCCTTTGCTCGCACGGACTGGACCTCGCCCGGTGACAACCTCGGCACCGCCGCAGGGCCGGCGAGTGCACTGAACAGCAGCTCCAGCACGGGCGCGGGCGGGCACCTGTACGTCGGCTTCGGGCCGAACCGCACGAAGAGCGGCTCGATCGGCGCGAAGACCGGGTTCGCCGCCAGCCGTGACGAGGGCCTGCTCGCGTTGGCCGACATGGACGGCGACACGTTGCCCGACAAGGTGATCCGGACCGGGAACGGTGTCGCGTACCGCAAGAACCTGGCGAAACCCGGTGGCCAGGCCAAGTTCAGCGACGAGCTCAAGCCGTTGAACCTGCCGGGGATCGCGAACGAGAACAGTGACACGGTCACCGTCGGCATCGAGAGCTACATCGGCGGTGTGGCCGCGCAACTGGACCACGTGGACACATTCACCACCAACGACCGGTACTTCACCGACGTCAACGCCGACGGCCTGACCGACCTGGTCAGCAAAGGCAATGTCCTGTTCGGACGCGTCGGCTCGGACGGGAACCCGGTTTTCGGGCGGAGCAACGAGACTCCGGTGCCGATCGGCGACAGCAAGGTCGACACGAACGGCCTGCTGCCAGACTTCGCAGCCGACCGGCAGCGCCGCGAGGAGACGTATCCCCTGTTGGACAGCGTCCGGCGTTGGGTTGCTCCCTTCGACGGCACCGTTCAGGTGACCGGGAACGTCAAGCTCCTGCCGCCGCCGCAGAGTGACGGGTCGTTGACCGACAAGGGTGATCTCGACGGCGTGCGGGTGGCGATCCAGCACGAGGACACCGAACGCTGGTCGCGGACGATCAACGCCGGTGACCACAGCGAGCACATACCGTCCAACGTGGACAGGTTCACCGTCCAGCGGGGCCAGAAACTGTACTTCCGCGTGGGTTCCCGGCATGACGGCACGAACGACCAGGTCGCGTGGGACCCGACGATCACATACACCGGGATCGACGGCACTGACATCAACGGCCTGAGCCAAGCGACCTACCAGGCATCCCGGGACTTCACCCTCGGCGGGCGGACCGCGACCCTGCAAGCGCCGGTCACCGGCACGGTCAAGCTCGGCGGCGTGTTCACCAAGAAGGCCGCGACCACCGACGACGTCACCGTGCAGGTCCTGCGGGACGGCCAGCCCGCGTTCGAGCGAACGATGGCGTCGACCGAGACCGGCGAGGTCCGGATCGACCAGGACATCCCGATCACCAAGGACCAACAGCTGGAATGGCGGCTGAAGATCGACTCGCCGGTCGACCTCGACCAGGTCGCCTGGGTGCCGACGGTCACCTACACCGCCGACGGCGTGACCACGAACCCGCCGGTGACGATCGACATGTACCCGTCTGCCCTGCTCGACCGGCCACAAGGCCTGTTCACCGCGCCGCGCACGGGTGATCTGACAGTGGAACCGCGTCTGCAGATCGCCGGCAGCGGCCAGGTGACGTTCACGGTCAAGAAGCGTGGGGCGTTGCTGGGCAAGAAGGTCATCGAGGTGACCAACGGGACTTACGAGCCGCAGCGGCTCACCGTCCCGGCCACCGAAGGCGACGTGCTGTCGTTCGACTTCAGCACCCGCGACACCGGCATGCAGGTCGAAAGCTGGGGCGCGACAGCGGACGCGGCCGAGGTCCCAGTCGGATTCCACCGCACCGCCGCCGAGGAGACGTTCCCGCAGCCGTATCGAGGCTGGGGCGTCGTGGGTTACGCCGCCAACGGCGAGCGTGCGACCCGCGCGATCCCCCAGGCGGACTTGGTGATCAACCAGGACTACCGCGGTCAGCTGCCGACTTCCCTTGACCCGGTGAAGGACCGGGAGCGCTTCGAGGCCGACCCCAAGGTGATCACGCCGAAGGTCGTCCAGTTCACCCCGGAGCCTAAGGAAAACCGGTGGTCGGCGAGCGGGTCGTCCTTTGTCGCACGGCAAACCGTCAGCAGTTCCCGCTACGGTGGCGAGTCGGTCGACCTGCCGAAGTCGTCGGACTTCGAGGACCTCAACGCACCCGCGCGGGTGTCGCGGTCCAAGCAGACCTCGCTGACCGGGTCGATCGGCGGTGACGTGGGCACGGCAGGCGGCAGCGTCTCGTTCGGCGACAGCTCGGCCGAAGTCGACTACCTCGACATGAACGGCGACGGCTTCCCGGACGTGGTCGCGGGCGGGCGCGTCCAGTTCTCCGACGAAACCGGCGTGCTCACCGCCAACCGGGGCACGCTGCCGGGCAGCAACAAGGTCCGGGAAAGCAGCAACGTGAGCGGCAACGCCAGCGCTGGAAGCGCGGCACGGACCATCACCACAGGCCGCGGCCACGCCACTCCCCCGGCCAACAGCACCGCGAACAGCGCCCAGTCCGGCAACGACATGCCGCCGCTGGGTGTCGGCGGGAGCCTCGGCACGGGCAAGTCGACCGAGAAGTTCGACCTCCTCGACATCAACGGCGACAGCCTGCCTGACCGGGTGACAGCGGACGGGCGCGTGACGCTCAACCTGGGCTGGAAGTTCGCTGACCAGAGCGAACCGTGGCCCGGTGGCGGCCTGCACGACGGCACGATGAGCAACGAAGGCGTGAACATCGGCTTCAACACGGACTTCTATGGTCTGGCTGGTGGCGCGTCGCTCAACCACGGCCGGGCGTCGGCCAAGGCGAGCCTGGTGGACGTCAACGGTGACGGCCTGCTCGACCGGGTCTTCGACGGTGACCCGATCAGGGTCGCGATGAACACCGGCAGCGGGTTCACCCAGGCGCAGCCGTTCAACGGCAGCCTCGCCGGGATCAACCTCGACCAGAACAGCAAGCTCGCGGCGGGCGCGTACTTCCGGTTCTCGCTGTGTTTCGGCGTCTTCGGCTGCGTGATCACCAATCCCGGTGGGCACACGGACACTGGGACCAGCCGGACCGAGCGGATGCTGCGCGACATCGACGGTGACGGCTACGCCGATCACTTGCAGTCCACGAAGGACAACGAGTTGGTGTTCGCGCAGAACAAGACCGGCCGTACCAACCTGCTCAAGAGCGTGCACCGGCCGATGGGCGGCCGGATCGACCTGGATTACGCGCGGGACGGCAACACCTATGACCTGCCGCAGTCGCGTTGGGTTCTGTCGAAGGTGACCATGAACGACGGTCTGCCAGGCGACGGCAACGACACCCAGGTGACCACGTTCCGCTACGAAGGTGGCCTGTATGACCGGTTCGAGCGCGAGTTCCACGGCTACCGCAAGATCGTCGAGGAACACCGTGACCCCGAGGCGGTCTACCGGAGCATCACCAGGGAGTTCCACGACGGCTACTACCTGCGTGGCCAGGTCAAGCGCGAGATCACGACAGACGCCGCGGGCAAGCCGTTCACCGAAATCCTGTACACCTACAAACCGCGTGACATCCTTGCCGCGACGGTCGATCTGACCAAGCGCAACGCGTCGATCTGGTCGCAGCCGATCCGCACGGACAAGCGGTTCTACGAAGGCCGTGCCGCACCGGTGAAGCAGACCTACAGCGAGGTCACCTACGACGACATCGGCAACGTCACCAGGCAGTTCGAACCCGGTGAACCCGGGCCCGCCGACGACGTCGAGACGATCACTCGATACACCACGGACTTCCCTGAATGCCAGGACAAACGCATTCTGGACGTCCCGCACACGGTCGATGTCCTGGGCAACCGCAAGGTGATGCGGCATCGTGAGTCCGATGTGGACTGCCGGATGGGCAGGCAGACCCAGCACCGGGCGTTGCTGGAGAACGGGGACGTGGCGGTCACCGACATGACCTACGACGACTTCGGCAACTTGACGTCGGTCACCGGGCCGCCCAACAAGTTCAGCCAGCGATATCGGGTCGGCTACACCTATGATCCGGTGGTCAACACCCACCTTGAGGCGGTGACCGACAGCTTCGGGCTGCGGTCGAGCAGCACGACCAACCTCAAGTTCGGCCAGGCCGAGACCACGACCGATCACAACAACCAGCAGCTGCGGCACGTGTTCGACCCGTTCGGCCGGATCGACTCGGTGACCGGGCCGTACGAGATCGCGGACAACAAGGTCACGATCGACTTCGAGTACCACCCCGAGGCTCCGGTCGCCTACGCCGTCACACGGCACATCGACCGGGACGCGGGCGGCATCCGCGCCGACACCATCGACACGATCCAGTTCGTCGACGGGCTCAACCGCGTTGTGCAGACCAAGAAGGACGCGGCACTGCACGTTTCACCGAGCGCCGCGCCGGCCAACGGCATGACGGTGTCCGGCCGGATGAAGTACGACTTCCTTGGCCGTACCACCGAAATGCACTATCCGACGAGTGAGCCGAAGGGACCGGACAACGTCAAGTTCGCCCCCGCGTTCGACAGCGTCACACCGACCCGGACTTCCTTCGACATCTTGGACCGGGTCACGAAGACCGTCATGCCGGACAACACGGAAACCACGGTGTCGTTCGGGTTCGCGACCGACCGGCTCGGGCTGACGCAGTTCGAGACGGTGTCCAAGGACGCCAACGGGATCGAGTCGCGCACGTACCGCAACATCCGTGACGAAGTGACCACGGTGAAGGAGAGCAACCCGAAGGGCAACCAGCCCGCGATCTTCACCAGCTACGCCTACGACCCGCTCGGCCAGCTGCTGCGTGTCGTGGATGATCGCAACAACATCACGCAGTCGTCGTACGACAACTTCGGGCGCAAGACGGTTGTCGACAACCCGGACACCGGCCGTACCGAGACTCAGTACGACCTCGCCGACAACCCGGTCAAGCTGATCACCGCCAACCTCGGGGCGATCACCAGGTCCGTCGACTACGACTACGACTTCAACCGGCTCACCGCCGTGCGATACCCCATGTTCCCCGCCAACAACATCACCTACACATACGGACCTCCTGGCGCGCCTCACCATGCTGCCGGACGGGTCACGCGCGTGACGGACGGCGCCGGAACAGCGGATCGCGCGTACGGACCGCTGGGTGAACTCGCCAAGGAGACCCGAACGGTCCTGGGCAAGGCGTACACCACGCAGTACCGGCATGACAGCTGGAACCGCGTGCTGCAGATGACCTTCCCGGACGGCGAACTGCTGACGTATCGATACAACAGTGGTGGTCTGGTGGACCAGGCCACGGGCTCGAAGCACGGGATCTCCTACCCGTATTTGAAGCGCCTCGACTACGACAGGTTCGAGCAGCGCGCCTTGCAGGACACCGGCAACGGCGGCCGGACGGTTTACACGTACGACACCACTGACCGTCGCCTGCAAACCCTGGAGTCCAAAGTAGCCAATGGAGATGTGCTGCAGAAACTGAACTACGACTACGACCACCTCGGCAATGTCACGTCGTTGCGCAACGACCGGCCGAAGCCCGGTAAGCACGGGCCGGAAGTCGGTGGTCCGACCGTGCAGACGTTCGGCTACGACGACCTGAGCCGTCTCACCAGCGCGACCGGTGAATATCGGGGCCGGGACGACAAGGTCAACCGCTACCAGCTGACCATGGCGTACGACACGGTCAACAACATCACTCTGAAAGACCAGAAGAACACGCTCAACAACCACACCGTCGGCAAGACGACCTACAAGAACCCGTACGTCTACAACAGCGGTCACCCGCATGCGCCGAGCACTGTGGGAACCCAGCAAATCAGGTATGACGCCAATGGCAATCTGACGTACAAAGAGGAGGGACACGACCGCACGCAACAGATCTGGGACGATGAGAACCGGCTGGCGTGCACGCACGAAGGCAAGAGCCTTGCCATCCCACGCGAGCAGGCCTCGTGCGACCGCAACGCCGACCCCGCGGTCCGGTTCACCTACGACGACCAAGGAAACCGGGTCGTCAAGGACGCACAGGGCGACATCAACCTGTACCCCAGCCCCGGGTTCACCGAACGGGACTCCACCAAGTTCAAGCACATCTTCGTCGGCCAGGAGCGGCTCGCGACCAAGGTCGTGCGGTCGTCGGGCAAGGAGACCCAGCAGTACTACTTCCATCCCGACCACATCGGCTCGCAGGGGTACGTGACCGACGGCGAAGGCGATGTGACCGACCACAACGAGTACTTCCCATCCGGCGAATCGTGGGTCAACGAGCGCTCTTCGCAAGCCGGGCAGTACAAGTTCGCCGGAAAGGAGCTCGACTCGGAGACCGGCCTGTACTACTTCGGCGCTCGTTACTACGACCCGCGGAGCGGTGTTTGGCAGTCGACCGACCCGGCCGACCGCTTCACACCGGATGACGGCACGATCGGGCTCAACCCGTACCAGTACGCCGCCCATAACCCGTTACGGTTGGTAGACCCCGACGGCCGACTCGAGTACGACGCCAGCACCAGGCAGTTCAAGACCCAGCCAGGCGACACGTTGTGGGCTATCGCCAGGGAGACCGGGGTGCCGCTGGACACACTGGTGGCGATGAACATCTACGACGCGGGACTGTCCGAAGTCGACACCATGATCTCGATGGGCGGGATCGGTGTCGGCCAGGAGATCTTCCTGCCGGACCAGCCGAACATCGACACGTTCAAGTGGACTGTGGCCAACCTCGGCATGCAGGCCTACAACCAGGACAGGGCGCTCGGCGACTTCGCCAAGGACACGTACAAGTGCAACCTGTTCGTCAGCAACGTGTGGCAGAGCCAGATCAAGATCGGCAAGTTCTCCGTGCTCGGCTTCCGGTTCGGCGCGGAGCGGATACCGACCGCGAACGAAACCGCCGACCCTGACCTGGACATCAAGGGAACACAGGTAGTCCCGCTCAAGGACGCGATCCTCGGTGATGTCATCGCGTTCTCCCGGGACGGCAACTCCGGCCACACCGCGATCTACACCGGTTTCGTGGACATCACCAACCAGCCGTGGGTGAACTCGGGCGGCCAGACGCGCATCCGGCCGACGGTTGAGCGGGAAAAGAACCACTACGGCAGCATCGGCACGGGCGCAGGCAATCCCGGTGCCCCGCAGATCATGTACCGCAACCAGGACTACCTGGAACGACACGGCGACTTCGACAGCGGACCAGTGATCAGGAGGGTGATACCGACACAGCCGCAACAGTGATGTGACGTCCAGGCGTGGGGATCTCCCTCACGCCTGGGCTCCTTTTCGCATCACCGCGGTTCCCACCATCAACCCGATCGCCGCGATGGCACAGGCGACGAGACTTCCGTAGAGCACGTCGAGATTCATGATCCGGCCGGCGAACAAGGCGCGTTGAGCGTCCACAATGTACGAGATCGGATTGACGGCCCCCGCGGCACGCAGCCACGCGGGGCCGTTGTCCATCGGCAGCAGCACTCCCGACAGCAGGATCAACGGGAACATCAGCGTCTGCGTGACCACCCAGAACAAGGCGCCGCTCGGCTGGGACTTGATCGCCAGCACGAACGACAGCGAACTCAGGCCGATCCCGAACACGATCAGCATCACCAGCGCGGCCAGCGCTCCGGCCAGATAGACCTCGAAGCCGAGGATCGCGCCCAGCGCGATGATCAGCACCGCCTGCACCAGCAGCGTGATCGATTCCTTCATGGTGCGGCCGATCAGCATCGCTGTGCGACTCAACGGGGTGACGAGCATCCGTTCCAATGAGCCGCCGGTCAGCTCGATCAGCAGGGAATGCCCGGCTCCCATCGGCCCGAACAGGCACATCATCACCAGAATTCCCGGCACGAACCACTGCCACGAGTCTGTCAGCAGTGATCCGAACAGGAACAAGAACAGCAGGGGCTGGCCCATCGCGAAGACCAGGCTGATCGGGTCCCGCAGGGCGGGTATGAATTCTCGCGAGAAGACGGTCGCTGTGTCGCGCAAGAACTTCATGCCGCTTCCTCCCGGATGCTCCGGCCGGTCAACGCCAGGAACACGTCGTCGAGCGTCTCGTGGTCCTTCTTCAGCTGGGCAGGAGTTCCGTCGGCGATGACCCTGCCGTGGTCGATCACCACGACACGTTCGGCCATCCGATCGGCCTCCTCGAGGTAGTGCGTGCTCAGCACCAGTGTCATGCCCAGTTCTTCGCGCAGCCGCAAGATGTGGTCCCAGATGTTGGCTCGACTCTGCGGGTCGAGACCGGTCGACGGTTCGTCCAGAAACAGCAGACGCGGCCGGTGCATCAGGCCCATCGCGATGTCGACGCGCCTGCGTTGGCCGCCCGAGAGCGTGCCGGGTGTGCGCTTCGCCAAGGCCGTCAAGTCAAGCTGGTCGAGGACTTCGTCGGCTCGTTTGGCCGCGTCGATGCGTGTCATTCCGTGGCTACGGCCTTGGGTGACCAGTTCGTCGCGGATCCGGTAGTTCTCGCCCGCGCTGTTGTTCTGCCCGACGTAGCCGATGCGGGCACGCACTCCGTCGGGGTCTTTGACGATGTCGCAGCCCGCCACGGTCGCGGTGCCCGACGTCGGCGGTAGCAACGTCGTGAGCATCCGGAACAGCGTCGATTTGCCTGCGCCGTTCGGGCCTAACAGGGCCACGAGTTCGCCGTCGCGGATCTCGATGTCGACCCCTCGCACCGCTTCCACCAGGGTTTTCTTCATCCGGAAGTGCCGGACCAGGCCGGCCGTCGAGACAACCATGCGGAACACCGTACTACAAGAATGGAACGTTGGCGTTCCACTTTTGGAGTTGATGGTACAACTTAGGGGTGGAAAGGACCCGTTCAGCCATCCTCGCCGCGGCCGCGTCCGTGCTCGCGCGCGACCGCACGGCCACGCTTCCCGAGATCGCCAAGGCAGCGGGCGTCGGGCGCACGACCGTGCACCGCTACTTCCCCGACCGGGACACGTTGATCAAGGCCGCGGTCGAGGATTCCGTCGAGGCGATCGGCCAGGCGATCGCCGAGGCACAACTCGACGAAGGCACCCCCGTCGAAGCCCTGCACCGGCTCGTCACGGCCCACCTGCACGTCGGCGACCGCCTGGTGTTCCTGTTCAACGACCCGCACATCATGCGGAACTACGGCGTCTCGCCTGACGAACCGCCCGAAGAGGACCCCGTACTGGACCTGATCGTGCGCGGACAGCAGGAGGGGGTCTTCGACAGTCACGTGAGTCCACAGTGGATCCGGCACGTGCTGTGGGCGCTGGTGTACACCGGGATCGAGGAAGTGAACAGGGGGACCATCTCCCGGCACGGCGTGGCCGCCACCGTGATCCGCACCTTGGAGAGGGGGATCGTGACATGATCGCCGACATCTGGTTCGACCCGTCGTGCCCGTACACCTGGACGACCTCGCGCTGGCTGATCGAGGTCACGAAGGTCCGGCCGGTTGAGATCCGCTGGCACGTGATGAGCCTGTCGGTGCTCAACGAAGGCCGCGACGACGACCCGGAAGGCGACCCCGAGGGATATCTCTGGTACCCGGTTCGCGTTTGCGCTGCCGTGGCACAGAAATACGGCAGCGAAGCGCTCGGCCGCTTCTACACCGAACTGTGGAACGGCTCTGACGAGTGGATCGGCACCTTCGCCCCCGCGTTGGAACGTGCCGGGCTGCCCACCGAACTCGCCTCGGCCGGACCGGAGTACGACGACGCCGTCCGCGCGTCACACGCCGAAGCGATGAACCACCTCGGCCCGCACGTCGGCACCCCGATCATCGTGGCAGACGGAGCCGCGTTCTTCGGGCCGGTCATCTCCAAGATCCCGGTCGGCGAACCCGCCGGGCGGCTATGGGACGGCACGCTGCTCGTCGCGTCGACACCGGGTTTTCACGAGCTCAAAGGGGCCGTGCACGCCAAACCGCAACGCTGAGACCCGTTCGCGGGGAGAATGGCGGACGTGCGGATCGGGTTGCTGGGGCCGTTGGAGGTCAGGGCCGTCGACGGCACCGAAATCCCGGTGCCCGGCGCCCGCCTGCGCGCCCTGTTGACTGCCCTCGCGCTCGAACCTGGCAAGACGGTGCCGCTGGAGCGGCTGGTCGACGCTGCATGGGGTGCGCGGCCACCCCAGCGTCCCGCCAATGCTGTGCAGGCGTTGGTGTCGCGGCTGCGTAAGGCCGGAATTGGGATTTCGGCGCAGCCTCAGGGATATCGGCTGGTCATCACCCCGGACGCAGTGGACGTGACCACGTTCGAACGGTTGGTACGCGAGGGACACCGCCAGGAAGCGATGGAGCTGTGGCGTGGTCCCGCCCTGCTGGAGGTCCGCGGCACTGAGTACTTCGCGGCCTGGGTCGCGAAGTTGGAGGAGTTACGGCTCACCGCGCTCGAGGACGGGTCGATCAGCGAGCTCACCGAACTCGTCGCGGAGAACCCGTTGCGTGAACGGCTTGTCGGCGCGTTGATGCGGGCTTTGGCCGCAGCAGGTCGGTCAGCGGACGCGTTGCGGCTCTACGACCGCACACGCAAGGCTTTAGCCGAAGAACTGGGCGCCGATCCGTCCGCGGAACTGTCGGAATTGCACACCGAGATCCTGCGTGGTGCGCCCGAGACGAACCTGCGTGCGGCGCTGACGAGCTTCGTAGGACGTTCCGCTGAGGTCGCCGAGGTCAGGCGGCTCGTCGGCGAGTACCGGCTGACGACGCTGACCGGGCCAGGCGGATCCGGCAAGACCCGGCTGGCTGTCGAGGCCGCGCGCGCAATTCCCGGCGAGGTGTGGCTCGTCGAACTCGCCGCGCTCAGTGACGACGTGCCCGAGGCGATCCTGTCGACTCTGGGAATCAGGGACCTCGACGCGCTGCGAACCCGTGATGTGCTGCTGGTGCTGGACAATTGCGAGCACCTGATCGACGAGGTCGCACACGTCGCGGACAAGTTGCTGGGTGCATGCCCGTCGTTGCGGATCCTCGCCACAAGTCGTGAACCCCTTGGCATCACCGGAGAAGCCGTCTGCTCAGTCGAACCGCTCGCCCTTCCGCCCGCTGACTCGCAGCTTCCGGATGCGCTCGCGTACCCGGCGGTCCGGTTGTTGCTCGAACGTGCGCATCCGGGGTTCACGCCGACGCGTGCGATTGTCCGGATCTGCCGGGCATTGGACGGCATCCCCCTCGCGATCGAACTCGCCGCCGCTTTGCTGCGGACAATGACCGCGGACCAGGTAGCTTCCCGGCTGGACGACCGATTCCGGTTGCTCACCAAAGGAAGCCGGACCGCGCTGCCTCGGCACCAAACGCTCAAAGCGGTGATCGACTGGAGCTGGGACCTGCTGTCGTCACGCGAGCGAACCGTGCTGTGCCGACTCGCGGTGTTCGCCGATGGCGCGACTCTGGAAGCCGCGGAACACGTCTGCGGCCCGGATGCCGTGGACGTGTTGACCGCGTTGGCGGACAAGTCTTTGGTGATCGCCGGTGAGCGGTACCGGATGCTGGAGACGATCAAGGCATATTGCCTGGAGCGGTTGGAGGATCCTGCTGACGCGCGCCAAGCTCATGCCTCGTACTTCATCGCCCTCGCCGAGACCGCCGACCCGTATCTGCGGCGCTCCGCGCAAGTGGCGTGGCTGGCCAGGATGCACGCCGAGGACGCGAACATCAACAGTGCTCTGCTCGTTTCCGATGCGCAGACCGCCGTGCGGCTGACAGCCGCGGTCGGGTGGTATTGGCTGCTGGAGTGGTCTCTGCGGTGCCGCAGGGTTCCCGGCGTTTCACTCGGCGCACGTGCGCTGTCGTTGCCTGGCTCCGTGGATCCTGAGCCACGGGCCACCGCTTCCGCTGCTGTCGCTCAGTTCAACCTCCTGGGCAACGGCGACGAGGAGCAAGCGCTTGACTGGTTGGCCACGGCCCAACGGCTCGGCGGACGGCACCCGATGGTGCAACTCGTGTCCGCGGATCCGTCGGCTTCAGGCGATCCGTGGGTTCGGGCGATGGGCCGGCTGCACGCGGCGATCGGCTCGATCAACACCGGCAACCCGGACGAGGCCAGCCTTGTCGCGTCCCTCGCGGAGTTCCGGGCGCTCGGCGAGCGTTGGGGGATCTTGAACTCGCTGACCCACTTGGCGGACTTGGCTTCGTGGCGCGGAGATCTGGCCGCGGCGGTCGCCGGATACCAGGAGGCGGTCGACGTCGTCGAGGAGATCGTGGACGGCCAGGACGCCTGGAAACCCCGGCTCAGGCTGGCCCAGTTGCTGTGGCTGCACGGCTCCTATGACGCCTCGGCGTTGGCTCTGTCCAAGGCTTCCCGCGACGCTGCGCGGATCGGGCTGCCTGAGGCGATGACGGCGGCGGCGTACACCGCGGCCGACATCGCCCGGTGGTCCGGCGACCTCGACGCCGCCCGGTCGGAGCTGGCGAAGGCTTCGTCCTTGGCCAAGGATCTCACCGTGAACTGGGGTTTCCGGGCGTTGCTGCTCGACCTGAGCGGGTACCTGACCGGCTCGTCGCGGGCGGACGCCCTGGTTTGGGCGCGCCGCAGCCACAGCGCGCCGCTGATCGCGCACGTCCTCATCGGTCAGGCGGATGCGGCACTTCGCTCCGGCGACCACGCTGAGGCCGAACGTTTGCTTGCGGAGTCTGTGGCCGTCCGGGGGACGCCGGACTTGTCGAACCCCGACGCCGCCCGCATCCAAGCAGAATTGTCAGACCCCCATGGTTAACTGAAAAATAGGGGTTCCCCTGGTGGCGGGATTTGTCGGGGCTTGGTGGGGCGCGGCGTGGTGGTGTGGCTTGGTGGGGTGCGGCGTGGTGTGGGCTGGGTCAGGCGTTCAGGTGGCGGATGAGGAAGTCCCAGGTGCGGCGGTGCACGTAGGTCTCGTAGCCGGTGAACACGTGGTCCGAGCCGGGGACGATCAGCATCTCGAAGTCCTTGCCCGCCGCGATCAACGCCTCCGCCAGCCGGTACGTCTGGTCGGGTGACACCTGATCGTCCAGCCCGCCATGGACCAGCATCAGCTTGCCCGCCAACCGCTCTGCCGCGTCCACATTGGAGTGCAAACCGGCGAGGGCGGCGACGTAAGGCCCGTACATGTCGGTGATGGCCGGGTCCGTGTACCGAAAGTCGTGCACGCCGGACAACGCCACACCGACCTTGTACACGTCCGGGTAGTCCAGCATCGCGCGCACTGTCGCGAACCCGCCGCCGGAGATGCCGCAGATTCCCACCCGGTCGAGGTCCATCCACGGCCGCGTGGCCGCCAGCTGCCGCAAAGCCGCCACGTGGTCGTCCAGTCCGGCGGACATGTCCTGGTACGACGCGTTGAAGAAAGCCCTGTCACGCCCCGGAGTTCCCCGGCCGTCCACCGCGAGGACCACGAACCCCAAAGCTGCCAACGCTTCGGCGGCATAGCCGTGCCATCCCGCGTCAAACGCCGCGCTCACCCGGATGACGAACGGGTTCAAGTACGTGTGCTCAACAACCGGATACCGCAGGCGAGGGTCGAACCCGTGCGGCCGATACAGCACGCCGTACACATCCGTCGAGCCGTCGGCGGACTTCACGCAGAACCGTTCCGGCGGTGACCACCCAGTCTCCACAAGTCCGGAAATGTCCGCGCGGCCCACTTCCTCCAACACCTCGCCATCCCACGATCGCAGCACATGCACCGGCGGAGTGTCCGTTGTGCACGCTGTGTCGAGGAAGCCTGCATCGCCGGGAAACACCACGTGGTCCAGTCCGTCGTCTGTCACCACGGTGAAGTCCGATCCGTCCAAGCCGACCCGGCAGACGGTGCCGCGGTACGGGTCATCAGAAACAAGCCCCACGGCAAGGAAATGCACTACGCCATCCGCTACCCGCAGAATCTGCTTCACCTGCCACGGCCCGGATGTCACTTGCGACGAGCCAGAATCCGAGTACAGGTACAGATGACCGCAGCCGTCCCGCTCGGAGTACCACAGCACTTCTCCCGAAGGCAGCACGTGCACCGCCGGGCCGAGCGTCAGATGCTGCCCCGGCAGAATCCGTCCGGCACCCGTCTCATGCACCACTGTCCGCACCTCGCCGGTCGCCGGATCGAGCCGGCGCAACGACAAGCCGTCCTTGGCCGACAAGTAGTACACCGCACCGGCAGCCCACCACGCCCACTTCATCTGGATCGGCGACATCATCGGCATCGGGACCGTGTCCCCGCGCACCACGGCACCCGAACTCACGTCGATCACGACGAACTCGGCCAGCTGCACGGCCTCGTCTCCGGGTAGCGCCGAACGCTTGGAGCGCAACCCGTCGGGAGAAAGCAAATACTTCAGGCGCAGGCCTTCCTGGATCGTCCGGTGCGTCAATACCTTCGTCGAGTCCGGCGACCACACCGCCGCGGGCGGCGCGTGGGGCAGACCCATCTTGGTGAAGATCGCCGCGTACATGTAGTAGTCCGGGTTGGCGCCGTAGTCGTGGTCGACGTCGCCGTCCGTGGTCAGCGGCCGTTCCTGGCCATCGGTGCGGATCCATAGGTTGCAGTCCCGCCGGAACACCACGTGCTTGCCGTCCGGTGACGCGATCTCCATCGGGTTGCCGGGCGGGTCGGCCCACGGGGGCACGGCCGTCGCGCCGCGTACGAGGTTCGGTCGGTTCGCCGCGAGGAGTCGCTCAGCAGTTTCGTAGGTACTCACGAAGCCACCGTCGCGCAGTGCGCTGACATATCACCGCGCTGGCGCTGACACGTGACCAGATCGGTCCGCATCCCGGCTTGCGCGTGCCTTCCGGGCGACCGTCGTGACAGGCGAGGCTCATGCCATGACCAAAGCACTGATCGTGATCGATGTGCAGGAATCGTTCCGCCAGCGGCCCAACTGGGCTGAGCTGTCCAACCCCGGCATCGTCGACCAGGTGAACCGGCTGGTGGACCTGGCCAGGGCGGAGAACGACCTGGTGGTGTGGGTGCTGCACAGCGAGCCGGGCAGCGGCACGGTGTTCGACCCGGCGAGCGGTCATGTGCGACTGCTTGACGGGCTGAAACCGGACGAGGGTGAGCCGGTGC
The DNA here is from genome assembly GCF_900176515.1 of Kibdelosporangium aridum. Classification (GTDB taxonomy): domain Bacteria; phylum Actinomycetota; class Actinomycetes; order Mycobacteriales; family Pseudonocardiaceae; genus Kibdelosporangium; species Kibdelosporangium aridum. The sequence goes on along the minus strand of NZ_FWXV01000013.1, from coordinate 205,454 downwards.
TGACCAAGACCTCGCACAACGCGTTCACCACGACGAACCTGCAGCAGACGCTGACCGCGCGCGGCATCCGGGAGCTGCTGATCAGCGGTATCCGGACCGAGCAGTGCTGCGAGACGACCACCCGCGTCGGCAGTGATCTCGGTTTCGAGATGACGTTCGTCACCGATGCCACCGCGACCACGCCCGTGCCGCACTGGAAGACCGGTGCCGTGCTCGGGACCGATGAGCTGATCGAGCGGACCGAGTACGCGCTGGCAGGGAGGTTTGCGACGATAGCGACCGTGGCGGAGCTGACCGGATCGTGACCCGAGTGGTCTTCTTGCTGGTCCCGGGAGTCCATCTGCTGGATCTCTCGGGGCCCGCGCAGGTGTTCTCCAGCGCGGCCGACCTCGGCCTTGGCTACCACCTGTCGTACGTCGCGGAGACCACCGAGATCCCCAGCGCCCAAGGTCTGACGCTGCACGCGGACACCACGCTGCCGACACTGTCCACTGAGGACCTGATACTGACGCCGGGCTGGCGCTCCCCCAGGCTCGCCAACACCGGGAAGCTGAGCGGCGCGACCTTGGCCTGGTTGCGTGACCACCATGCCGCAGGTGGCGTCGTGGCGAGCGTGTGCGCGGGCGCGGACGTGTTGGGACGCGCGGGTTTGCTCGACGGCCGCCGCTGCACCACACACCATGACCTGCAGGACGAGCTGGAGCGCCGCTATCCGCGGGCCACGGTTGTGCGTGACGTGCTCTATGTCATGGACAACCGAGTGATCACGTCAGCGGGGATCGCCAGCGGTATCGACCTGACGCTGCACCTGATCACAACGCGCCACGGTCCGGCCGCCGCCGCCAGCATCGCCCGCACGATGGTCGTCTACGCGCGCCGTAACGGCGACGAACTGCAGTCCAGCGTCCTGCTCAAACACCGGTCGCACGTGAACGAGACCGTGCACCGTATCCAGGACATCATCGAGACCCGCATGACGGATCGACTGTCACTGGCTGAACTCGCCCGCCTGAGCGGCTGCAGCGAACGAACGGTGACGCGCCTGTTCAGCCGCGCCACCGGCATGACGCCTTTGCGTTATCAGCAGGCCCTGCGCGTCGAACGCGCGGAACACCTCATCGGCCATGGCGCCACCGTCGAGTCCGCAGCGCGCATGGTCGGCTTCGAGGACGCCCGCATGCTCCGCCGCCTCCGCTCACGTTGACAGATCTAGTAGCTTTGTTTGCAAAGCAAAGCTATCTCTGGAGGCTGTTGTGACCACGCCGGACCGCAACCGCGCCATGGCCGCACAACTCGTCCGCGCGCATGACGAACTGCGCCGCGAGTTGCGTCGGGTCCGTTCGCAGCTCGGCAGCGGCGATGCGGTGCTCAGCAGGAGCCTGACCACGCACTGCCTGGCGTTCTGCGACAACCTGCGGCACCACCACACCATGGAAGACGGCGGGTTCGCCCTGCTCGACGGCGAACTCGCGCCGGTGCTCGACCGGCTGCGCCAGGAGCACCACGTCGTATCGGCCGCACTCGGCCGGATCAGGGACCTGCTCGGCTCCGACGCGGCCGCCGCCGACGTGGAATTGGCCTTCGAACAGCTCTCCGAGCAGCTGGAACGGCATTTCGCGTACGAGGAAGAGCAACTCCTGCCTGCCCTGAATGGGTAAGTCAGTACCCTTTGCGGGTGAGTTCCAGGCGACCGACGCTCGACACGGTGGCACGCGAGGTAGGCGTGTCCCGCGCGACGGTGTCCAACGCCTACAACCGGCCTGATCAACTGTCCGAGCGGCTACGTGCGGAAATCATGAGCGCGGCGGCCCGGCTCGGCTACGCGGGGCCGGACCCGATCGCGCGCAGCCTGGCCACCCAGCGCGCCGGCGCGGTCGCGGTGATGCTCGACCGCGGCCTGTCCGCCGCGTTCTCCGACCCGGCGCTGTCGATCATGCTGGACACCTTGGCGTCCACAGTCGACACGGGGGAACGGTCGCTGGTCCTGATGCCAGGCAGCCCCCAAGGCGGAGGCCCGACCACCGCAGCCGTTGCCCGAGTGCACGCCGACGTCGTCATCGCGTACTCCCTGCCGGACAACGCACCCGCGCTCACGGCCGTCCGCGAACGTGGCCTGCCCTTGGTGGTGGTCGACCAGCCCGGCGCCGACATCCGGGTCGCCGATCGCGAGGGCGCTTCGCTCGCCGCGCGGCACGTGATGGACCTGGGCCACCGGGATATCGGCATCATCAGCCTGGACATCTCCCCCGACGGCCACAACGGGCCGGCGAGTCCACAGAGGATCAACACGGCCCAGTTCCAAGTGACGGTCGAACGCCTCACCGGCTACCTGGACCACGTACCGCCGTCGACACCGATCTGGGAAGCATCCGACAGCCGCCGTGAACTCGGCCGCGAAGCAGCCGCGTGGCTGTTGGCCCAATCCCCTCGCCCAACAGCACTACTGTGCATGTCGGATGAATTGGCAATCGGCGCAATTCGAGCCGCACGTGACATAGATCTCGAGGTGCCCGGAGATCTCACGATCGTGGGTTTCGACGACACACCGGCGGCCGCGTGGGCCGATCCACCGCTGACAACGATCCGGCAAGATCTGCTCGAGAAGGGCAGACAGACCGGTGAGCAGGCACTTCGCCTGCTGGACGGCAGACCGCCCGCCGAGCCGGTGACCATCCCCGTCACCTTGGTGGCGCGCGCATCCAGCGCAGGAGTGCCAGCGAGACGCCTACCCCGGTGATCTTGTTCACCCAGACTGGTGCGATTCAGAAACATTGCGGCGTCGGCGAACGATCACCCTTCTGAAGGCGGTTAGCCTGCCGCCCTCAGCCCCCGTAGCTCAGCGGATAGAGCGAGAGACTTCTAATCTCTTGGTCGCAGGTTCGAGTCCTGCCGGGGGCACCGTCTCTACCCAGCCTTCACCCACGGTCCACCCTGTCCCTGGAGTGGACCGCTCCGCAGGTGGTTACCCGCCACTTCCGCCGGACAAACCTCGAGGAACCAATCTGCGTTCCCCCAATCAGGTGAACTGACGCAGCAAACGACGGCGCTCCACCTACTGTTCCAGGTCGGCTTGCGCGTTTCGCCGTCGGCGTCGAGCAGCACCCCGTCGATGGGCGGTTGCCGCAGCCAATATCAACCACGTCAACAGCATTGCCAGCAGCACGGCATCCATCGCACCCGTTATCAGCTGCGCGGTGACGTTTACGACCCAGCAGTAGCCCGCCACTCGGACCAATCTCGTCGACGGTCGCGAGGCTGCGGCGCTGACGACGAGGGTCAACGTCACCGCCCATCCGACGGCGTCGTAGTCCGCGTCGCCCGGGTGGTCGCAACCCGACTCCCTCGCGACGGCCTGCCGTACGGCACTCCGCGCCGGACACCGAACCGTGCCCCAAGCCTGCCGACAACCTTCATCGCTGTGATTCATAATGATTCATACTCAATCATAGTGAATCGCTTGTCAACCTGCTCCGCCGGAGAGAGTTGCCTGCAAAAGGCCAAAAAATGACGGGACTTCGGCGCTTGACAGTCGTTACTCGCCGTGAAATAGTCTTGCATCACCAAAACTCACCGTGGATCATGTAAGGGGGTCCGTTGGCTAAGGCAAGGAGACGGCGAGATCATGATCAGGGTGGCGGATGAAGCGGAACGCACCAGTGCCAGGCGCAAACGGCTCGCGAACGAGTTGCGACGGTTGCGTGACCTCGCTGGCCTTTCCGGACGTGATCTCGCCCAGCGAATCGGCATCAGCCAGTCCAAAGTATCCAGGATCGAGTCCGGGCGGTCCGTGCCGTCCATGCCGGAAGTGGACGCGTGGGCACGTGTCACGAACGCGTCCGACGACCGCAAGGAGTGGCTGACGGCCATGACCAACGCGGTGTTCACCGAGGTTCAACCGTGGCGGGCCACGCTTGCGGATTCGCACGTCCAGAACGAAGTGCACGAGCGAGAGCGCAATGCGCGCCTGATCCGCACGTTCCAACCATCGGTCGTCCCTGGGTTGTTACAGACCGCGGACTACGCCAGATACGTGTACAGCCTGGCTCAGCCGTACCCCGACCATGAGGTGGCCACGGCCATCGCCGGGCGGATGGAACGGCAGGTCGCCCTCTACGAACAGGACCGCAGGTTCGAGTTCCTGATCACCGAAGCGGCGTTGCGCTGGCGGCCCGTACCGCTCCACTCGCACCTCGCCCAACTTGACCGGATCACCGCGATCAGCACTCTCGAGAACGTGTCGATCGGCGTGATTCCCCTCGCCCAGCAGGTGCTGGCACCAGCACCGCACGCATTCATCGTCTACAGCGAGAACGACGGCGACCTCGACGATTTCGTAGAGGTCGAGACTGTGCACGCGAATCTCATCGTGAACGATCTCGACGATGTAGCCATCTACCAGAATCAATGGTCAATGCTATGCCGAACAGCTATTTTTGACGACGAGCTGCGAACATTCCTCGCCGCTCTCATCACCGAATTCAGGCACACCGCACACACCTGACCGCCCGGCGGGGCGCCGCGGCGCACAGGCCGCGACACCCCTAACCGTGAGCCGGTCAGCCGATGTCGAACTCTCCTGCCCGGACACCTGCGATGAAGACGATCCACTCCTCGTCGGTGAACACCAGAACCGGCCCTGCGTCAACTTTCGAGTCCCGAACGAGGACGCCGGCCGGGGTGATCTTCACCTCGACGCAGCTGCCGGGCTGACAGAAACTGCTGACCCGCCACTCACCGGACCGACCACATTCGAATTCCACGTTTTCCCGCATTGCCACTCCCTTGTCTTTTGACGATCTCTGACCGCCGTGCAAGAAAAGGTTCGGGGATGCTTCACCGTGGTAATCAGGGTTGATCAAATCGGCTTTCTGGGTGGTTTCGAATGGTCATCGGGGTGGTTCTGAACGGCTATCGGGGTGGTCCGGCCACCCGGCGACAGGCGTCGAAGGAACGAAGGAGTACGCGATGGATTTCGTACTGCTCCATGAAGTCACCGCACGCGTCGATGGCAACCCGGTCGCGCTCGGCGAGCGCCAGCACCGGCTGTTCGTGGCGATTCTGCTATTGGCCGAAAGCCAGCACGTGCCGACGGACCAGCTGATCAGCCGGATCTGGGGAGACCTCCCACCGGAGAAGCCCCAGGAACAGTTGAACCGGATCGTCAACAAGGTCCGTCGGACGTTGGCGGATGCCGAGACCGGCGCCGATGCGCACTTGCCAAGGGGAAGCGGCGGGTATCGGTTGCAGGTACCGCGCAGCCATGTGGACTGGCTGCGGTTCCGGGATTGCCGCAGCCAGGCGCGTGAACTTGCTCGGACCGACAAGACCGGCGCCCTCGACCTGATGCGGGCCGCGCTCGCTGAATGGGGCCCCGTGCCCGGCAGGATGGATCCGGAGCCGCTCTTCGGGGTGAACGGCGAGTGGATTTCCGGCATGCGCGTGACCCTGGTCAACGAACATCGAGCCGCCAGGCTCGAGCGGGCCGCACTTGAGATCGAGACAGGTGACCCAGGTCTGGCCGTTGGTGAGCTCGAGGGCCTGTTCGCGCTCTTGCCAAGCAACTACCGAATAGCCGAACTGCTGGTGCACGCCTACTGCCTGGACGGTCGCCGGACGGACGCACTCGCCCTCTTTCCCCGAATGGACAAGCTGTTGAAGAAAACGCACGGCGAGGATGCCAGCCAATCCCTCCGCGAACTGCACGACCGCGTGCTGCACGACGACGAGTCGCTTCGCCCACGGGCCGTGATTCACCCGGCCCCCGAATCGATGGCCGGGAAGGCCGTTGTGCCCTACGACAGGGAGCAGGCCATCGGGCAGGAGCCGATGACCCGGTCACTCGTGGCGATCGACGCCGAGAACCCCAGCCGTCACGGCGATCCAGCGCTGCGCGACGACCTGTACGCGATCTTCGCGCAAGCCCGGTCGGCCAGTGGAGTGACGGCGGACCAGGTCGTCTTCGAGGACCGCGATGACGGCTTCATCGCACTGATCGACGCGGACCTGATGAATATCCTCGGCTCCGGGCTTGATGCTCTGATCGAGGCGCTCCGACGGCGTGACCAGGACGTTCCCGAAGCCGACCGGCTGCGGCTGCGCATCGCCGTGCATCGCGGCCAGGTACACCGCGACGAACGAGGATTGTCCGGGGCGGACCTGAACGCCGCGTTCCGGCTTGTCGCTTCACAACAGGTCAAGGAGGTCTTGCAGCGCGCCGCGAAGGCGCAGTGCGTGATCGCGGTATCCGACTCCGTCTACAACGGACTCATCAAGCACGGCCACGAAGACCTGTGTGCCAGCTCATACGGGCGGCTGGACGACAAGACCGGCTGGGTACGGGTCCCCGGATATCCACACCCACCTCTGCACAGCGAGAACGACGACGAGGATGAGGCCGACACAGCCGAGCCGTCGCCGCTGGCCGGTGCCACCGTGAACGGCAACCTGTTCTACAGGAACAAAATCAAGAATCTGGACGCCTCCGTCAACCTGAATGGCAGGCCCGACCGTGAGCGACGCTGAACAGCCCGAGGACGTCGACGACAAGACCGAGGACAAGCCAGCGGCGGACAGCACCGAGGACGGCAAGGACGAGCCCAAGGCCGAACCGGCTGACGACGCCGAAGACCCTCTGGAGAAGGAGTTCCGGACAACCGCTCCCGACCGGGACAAGGGACGTCAGCTCGGGGAAGACAATCGGGCACGAGCGGACGCCGTGTCCGCGCTCCTCGGTGGCACAACACAACCGGCGAACATCTTCCTCAACAACACGATCGGCCTGCTCGACGCCGGAGCTGGCGGTCCCGTGGACGCCACGAGAGGAATGGTGGTGAGTGGCGCGGTCGCCGAGCAGACACTGCGATCCGTCGCCGCGACCTTCGTCGAGCCGGACGACTATCCCGGCCTGCGCTCGAAACTGCGCGCGAGGTCGGTGGTAATGCTGCGGGCGAAGCCCGGTTGGGGACGTACGACGTTCGCACTGCGTCTGCTGCACCAGGAATGCGTACAAGGCGTGGAGAAACTCAACCCGGACGTGAGTCTGCGCGCGCCGAAAGAGCTTGGCCTGCGTGCCGGCCGCGGTCACCTCTTGGAATGGCTCAGGGTCAACGAGGCGCGTCAGCTGCACGAGTTCCACTTCGACGAGCTCAAGCGGGCGCTGGACACCAAGGGCTCAAGGATGGTCGTCCTGCTCGATCCGGCGACCGAGATCCGCGACGAAGCGCTGTCGGCTTACATCCTCGACGCGACCGCGTTCCCCGACGGGGCCGCTGTCGTCGCCAACCATTTCCGGGCGCATCTGCGATCGGCGGGCAAGCCGGAACAGCAGATCGAGGACTTTCCCGAGTTCGCCGACCTGGTGACGGAGTCCATCCGGACAGCGCGCCGAGTCGGCCAACTCGCGGAGTTCGCGCGTGATCTTGGTGAGGTGGCTTTGCGGCGAGCCGACTTCGCGACTATTCGAAGCCGCTACGCCGGCACCGCCGAGGCGGAGTTCCGGGAGTGGTTCGACACGCTCATCGACAACGACCAACGTGCCTTCGCCGTTGCCCTCGCGGCGTTCAACGGCATGCCCATGCACATCGTGGCCGAAACGGCGACGCTACTCGCGAAGGACATGCAGGCAGCCGAGAACCCGGACCAGCGAACCCGGACCCGGTCGCTGTTCACTTTGCGCCGCAGCGACCTGATCGAAACCGTCGGGGCGGAAGTCGTGACCGAGATGGAGACGACCGAGTTGGGTCCGCTCATGGCCCACGTGGTCAAATATCGCGACGACCGCCGGCCCCGCAAGGTGCTGCAACACGTGTGGTGGGAGTACGACGAAGCGCACGCGGTCGTACGGAACTGGCTGCGCAAGCTGGGGGCGTCCGAGAACAAGAGGGTCTGCGCTCGCGCGGGTGTCGCGGTCGGCCTGCTCAGCCTGTCCGAATTCGACCATGCCCGCCAGTTCGTGATCGAGAAGTGGGCGGACGCCGACTCTTTCCGCGAACTGCAGGCCGTGATGGGAGCACTGGAACTGCCGAGCAGGCAACCGGAACTCCAGCCGCTGCTGGTCGAGATGCTGGACAAGTGGCTGAAGTCGGACTCGGTTGGCCGGCGGACCGCGGCGATCAAGGCGTTGGGGACCTTTGGCATCGTCACCCCGGACGTGGCGATGGCGAAGATGCGCCGCGTCGCGAGCAGGGAGGACTCGACCACCAAGGACCGGTTCGCGATCGCCGACGCACTGACGAATATGGCCATGATTCCAGGACGCCTCGGTCAGGTGTTGTCGAGTCTGCTCAGATGGACGGACAACATGCGCTTTCCCATCCGCAACACCGGGTTGTTCTGTTCCCTCCAGCTTGCCACGTTCCTCCATGTGTCCATTGAGGAGAGTCCTGAGCCCTGGCCCGCGCTGTTGCATGTAGCCGAGAACGAACCCACAGCCGAACGGCCGATCCGTTTTCGCAATGACACGATCAGTTACCGGCGTGCCGTGGTGATCACCCTTGCCCGGTTGCTCGACGCGCCGTTCCGGGCGCAATCGTTGTACGCCGAATTGAAATCCTGGGTGGACACCGCGCAGAAGGATCCCGCGCAACGGGCGCCGCTTGGCCGATTGTTCGCCGGTCTCGCCGCGGAGACCGGCGACGAGGACAGTTTGCGGTTCTACCTCAACGAATGGGCCACCGAGCGGAAGACCAACAGGACCGAAGCCGTGGCGGACATCATCGCCGCGCTGGACGAGGGAAGGGTGAGACCGTGAGCGAGCCGAAACCATTGATCAACCGGGCTGAGCTGAGCAAGGCGGACATGTGGAGATCGCGGCCGGTTCCCGGCGCGGACGTCGCCATCATCCTGCTCGACAAGCGAGGAAACCTGTACGAATCCACGCGCGCGCTCACCGCTGGCGAGATCGCCTGGGACACCCCGAAAGCATCGTTCGAGGTGGACATCTCGATGCACACCACGAAATTCGAGCTGCAGCTGCCCGCCGCGGAGGAGGCATTCAGCTTCAGTGCCAAGATCGTGGCGCACTGGCGCGTCGATGACCCCAGGGAGGCGGTGCGCAGCAAACTGTCGGACGCGGAAGAGGTCGTCAAACCGACGGTCGAAGGGCAACTGCGCGAGATCAGCCGTTCGTACCCGATCGAACGCAATGCCGCTGCCGAGGACGCGATCCGCAAGCACTTCACAGGTCGCTCTGTTCGCCTCTCACATGGCCTCTTGCTGGTGGCGTGCGAGACGACGCTGCAGATGGACACGAGCACCCATGGACACATGGCGTCTCGCACGTTCGCCGAGCGCGCGCGTGAGCGGTTGTTGAGTGACCACAAGACCACCACGTTGGACACCACGCTGACCATCGAACTGGAGCAGACCAAGCAGTTGCTGGAAGAGCAGCGCGCGACGTTCGCCCAGCGGCTCGCCGCCAAAGAGGAGGAGCACAAGCTCGAGCTCTTGCAGAAGAACATCGAGTTCTACGCACAGGCGCTCAATGCGGGCAGCCTCAACCTGGTGGCACTACGGCTCGCTGCCAACCCGGATGAGGTCAAGGAGGTCCTCAATGTTCTCGTTGAGCAGCGGCAGCTCGATTTCGAAGGCGCCCGCGGCATGCTGAACTCGTTGCTGGAGAACCATTTGGTGAACAAGCGTGATGTCGCCGACATCATGGCGAGAGCCACGAGCGTGGTCGCCGACCACATGACGCGCGCGCCGTTCGAAGTCGACCGGTCAAGCCGACAGGATCCAGCCAGGAACGGAGTCGTTGACCCGCCTGCCCTCGCCGCAGCACCGGTCACGGCCGAGGTGGTGCGGGAGCAGGACGAAGATGACGACTTTGATGACGATGATGACTAGCGAGCAAACGGCCACGAATCCGCTCACCGATTTTCCCGTTGTCGGCGGTGTGGTTCAAGCGGCGGACAGCCTGTTGCGGGATCTGAACATTCCGCTGTGGTTAGCACAGGTCGTGGAATTGGCCGGACTGCTGCTGTTGCTCCACGTGTTGCTCACACAAGTCTTCCGGCGTGTGTTGCCGTGGCTGGCACCACTGCTGGACGAGGCGCTCGCGTGGACCTTCGACCGCATAGCGATGCTGCTGCTCGTGCCGGAACTGGTATCCACCCGCATCCGAACCAGGAAGGGGAAACCCCCCTTATCGACCGCCTACACATATGGCGACAGCGTGGTCAGCCTGGCGAACGCGGCCAAGTCCGTCGCGCACGTCGTACTTGATGTCCTGCCGCGGATGCGGACGGCACCTCCACTAGTGCCTGCCATGCTCGTGTTCGTCATCGCGCTTGTGTGGAACAGCGAGACCTGCACGGGAGACCCGTGTGTATCACCAGCGACGCAATGGTTCACGGTGGCCGGCGAGTGGTTCGGACAGCTCGTGTGATAGATCACGCCCCAGCTAGGCTGTCGGGAGTGGAGATCTTCGACGACCTCGAGGCTGAGTACGACCGGTTGGACGGCATCTTCGCCACGCTGTCGGCCGAGGACTGGATGCGCCCGTCATCCGCGGCGGGCTGGAGCAATGCCGACGTTCTGCTTCATCTCGCGCAGACCGAGGAAACGGTTGCCGCGACGGTGAAAGGCGACCCGATGCGGGAGCGCGGAGCCATGAGCGTGGACGAGGCGATGGACCTCTGGGTACGCAGCGAACGCGCCGGGCCCGATGTGGTCTATCCACGCTGGCAAGCGGCCAGGCGGATATCCGTCCAGGTCCTTCGCACGGCCGATCCCACCAAGGCGTCGGCGTGGGCATCCGCTGCGCTGCGGCCGGCCACGATGGCGACAACGCGACTGGCTGAGCATTGGGCGCATGCCTTGGACATCACGGGCCCGCTCAACATTCCGTATCCGGACACCGAGAGGTTGCGGCACATCGCACGGTTGGCGCATCGAACGTTGCCCTACGCGTTCCAGCTCGCCGGGCTCGAACCCGTGCCTGTCCGGGCGGAGTTGACCGGACCGGACGGCACGAGCTGGCAGTTTGGCCCCGAGGACGCAGAGGACGTGATCAGTGGATCGCTCGGTGCGTTTTGCCGGGTCGGCGCGCAACGGCTCAAGCCCGAAGACTCCGGTTTGACGACCTCAGGACCCCACGCGGCCACCGCGCTCCGGCTGTTGCGGAACTACGCAGCCTGAAATCAGCTTGGCGGCGCGAACGGGTTGTCCTGCGACGGCGGTTCTGCGGCGGGTTGTGGATCCTGCGGCCGATATTGCTGCTGCTGAGTCTTCCGGGCTTCTTCGCGGGTGCGCCGCTCGGCCAGGATCGCCGCCAGGTACTCCGGGATCGGGACGTTGGGCGGCACCGGGCTGTCCAGGCGTGCACTGACCTCGGCGGCGAGCCGGTTGCCCAGGTTGTGTGCGGCTTCCGGGGCCAGTTCGTGCAGCCTGCCGAGGTACTGGCGGATGGCCAGCGCGAGGTCGTTGGGCAGGCCTGAGACGTTCTGCGTGGTCGCCCACCCGGCGAGCGGCGGCGGCATGTAGACCGGAGCCACGGCCTGTTCGGGAATGCGTTCCCGGATCACCAACGTGCCCGCGAGCATGTCCCCGACTCGCTGGCTGTTGCGGGACGACAGCGACACGATCACCGCGACCGCTCCGAACAGCCCCACACCCCAGAAGTCGACGAAGAACCCGGCGAGGCCACGGACAAGCGCGTGCCGGAACCGGATCGGCCCGCCGTCCATCCGCACCACACGCAGGCCCGCAGCGGCTTTGCCGATCGTCTTCCCCCGGGTCAGCGTCTCGGCCAGCACCGGGTAGCCGACCAGTACGAGGACCAGGCCGACGAGCGTGGTCGCGGACTGCAGCGCGCCGTCGAACCCGACCAGACCGGCCGCGCCGAGCACCAGGAACAGGATCAGCAGGGTGAAGAACTGGATCAGCACGTCGAGAGCGAACGCCAGACCGCGGCTGGCCAGCCTGGCCACCCGCATCTCCAGCAGCACTGCCTCGCCGCTGACTAGATCTGACATGCCCACCCCCTGGTCAATGCGGAATAGTACGGGGTGTGGACATCGATTTGTTCGTCGCGGCACACCGTGCGGAGTGGGACCGGCTGGCCGAGCTGGTCCGGCGCGGTGGATCCGTGCGCGGCGCCGAGGCCGACGAGATGGTCCGGCTGTACCAGCGCACCGCGACGCACCTGTCGATCGTGCGGACCGAGCTGCCCGATCCCGCGCTGATCGGCCGGTTGTCCACGCTCGTCGCGCGGGCCCGTTCGGCGATCACCGGCACGCACAGCCCAGCGTGGCGTGAGATCGGCTTGTTCTTCTCCCGGCGACTGCCTGCCGCCTTGTACCTGGGCTGGCGTTGGTGGGTGCCGACGGGTCTGCTGTTCATCGGGGTCACCGCGTTGATCGCGCTGTGGATCGCGGGCGACCCGCAAGTCCAAGCGAGCATTTACGCGCCGGACGAGATCAGGGAGATGACCAAGCCGGGCGGCGAGTTCGAGAACTACTACTCCAGCAAACCGGCCGCTTCCTTCGCCGCGGGTGTCTGGACCAACAACGCCTGGGTGGCCGCGGCGTGCCTGATGCTCGGTGTGCTGCTGGGCCTGCCGGTGATCTACATGCTGTGGATGAACGCGGTGAACGTCGGCATCGGCGGCGGCTTGATGATGTCCGTCGGGCGCGGTGACGTCTTCCTCGGCCTGATCACGCCGCATGGCCTGCTCGAACTGACCGCGGTGTTCGTGGCCGCCGGCATCGGGCTGAAGCTCGGCTGGACGGTCATCGACCCGCGCGGCCGGACCCGTCCGCAAGCGCTTGCGGAAGAGGGCAGGCCGGTGGTCGTCGTCGTACTCGGGTTGGCGTGTGTGCTGGGCATTTCCGGCGTCATCGAGGCGTTCGTGACCCCGTCGGGCCTGCCGACGTGGGCGCGGATCGGCATCGGCGTGGTCGCCGAGCTGGCGTTCCTGGCGTACGTGTTCATCATCGGCCGTCGCGCCGCTCACGCTGGCGAGACCGGCGACGTCGACGCGAAGTACGCGGGCGACAAGCTGCCGACAGCCGCCTAGAGCCTGCCAGCGGCTTTCAGCGCCAAGTACGCGTCCGCGAGGGCTGGAGCGAGCTCGTCCGGTGTGGCGTCGACGACTTCCACGCCACGACGCCGCAGCAAACCCGCGACATGTTCACGCTCTTGCATCGCGCGTGCTGCCGCGGCCGCGTCGAACACGGCTTCGGCGTCGCCACGAGCGCTGGCCATCTCGCTGATCCGTGGGTCCGCGACGGACGCGATCAGCACCATATGGCGTGACGTCAACGTGTGCAGGATTGGCAACAGCCCTTGTTCCAACGGATCTGGGTCCAACCCGGTCAGCAACACGACCAGCGAGCGTCGTCGGCTGCGGCGCAGCACCTCAGCGGCGATGCCGGACGCGTCCGACTCCACCAATGTCGGCTGCAACGGCGCCATGCTGTTGACCAAGGCGGGCAACAGGTCTGCGGCCGACGAGCCCTGCACGCTGGCCCGTACCTGCCGGTCGTAGGCGATGAAGTCGACGCGGTCACCGGCTCGTGCGGCCAGCGCGGCCAACAGCAACGCGGCGTCCATCGAGGCGTCGAGACGGGGAATGTCGCCGACGCGTCCGGCGGACGTGCGGCCGGTGTCCAGCACGACCATCAGGTGCCGGTCGCGTTCCGGCCGCCACGTCCGGATCATCACGTCCGCTGAGCGAGCCGTTGCGCGCCAGTCGATCGAGCGCACATCGTCACCGGCCACATAGGACCGCAGCGAGTCGAACTCGGTGCCTTGGCCGCGAGCCAGTGTCCGCAGCCTGCCGTCGAGGTCGCGCAACCGGTCCAGCCGGGACGGCAAGTGCTTGCGACTGGTGAACGGCGGCAACGCCCGCACAGTCCACGGAACGCTGTGCGATCCCTGCCGTGCCGCCAAACCCAGCGGCCCGAACGCCCGAACCGTGACCCGCTCTGCCATCCGGTCGCCGCGCCGAGTCGGCAGCAGCGCCGTGGTCACGGTCTGCTGGCCGCCGCCGGGAATGTCCAGCGCGTGCCGGTCCTGCGCGCCCGCGCTGGGCGGCCACGCGTCCCGCAGCACACCACGAACCCTGGCGTTGCCCGGGTTCACCACGGTCAACGTCACTTCGGCAGGCTCGCCGAGCCGCACTGCCCGGGTGCCGCCACGCGAGAACGTCAAGGCGCGGACCGATCCCGCCAGCGCGAGGTCGATCAGCATCGCGGCCACGATCAGCCCAGTGACCAGGAAAATCCCGGCCCACGAAGGAATCAGGAAACCAACGACAAGGGCGCTGAGCAGAGCGAGCAGCCCCGCGCGCCCGCTGATCGCCATCGGCGCTAGCGGGGCACCGGCACGGCAGCGAGCACGCCGTCCAGCACCCCATCGGTGGTCGCGCCTTCGAGCTCGGCCTCCGGCCGCAGTTCGAGACGGTGCCGCAAAGCGGGACGCGCCAACGCTTTCACGTCGTCCGGCGTCACGTACTCCCGGCCGGACAGCCACGCCCACGCGCGGGCAGCCGCGAGCAACGCCGTCGCACCACGCGGCGAGACACCGAGACGCACAGCGGGTGAGCTGCGAGTCGCCCGGCAGATGTCCACAATGTACGCGAGAACCTGCTCGTGCACGGTCAACGACCGGACCGCGGCCCGGCCTTCGTCGAGGTCGGCTTTGCTGGCCACCGGCTGGATCCCGGCGGCGGTCAGGTCCCGCGGGTCGAACCCGGCCGCGTGCCGGGTCAGGATGCCGACTTCGTCCTCACGGGACGGCGTCGGCATGGTCAGCTTCAACAGGAACCGGTCCAGCTGGGCTTCGGGCAGCGGGTACGTGCCCTCGTACTCGACCGGGTTCTGGGTCGCGATCACGATGAACGGGTCGGGCAACGGCCTTGGCGTACCGTCGATCGAGACCTGCCGCTCCTCCATCGCCTCCAGCAGCGCCGACTGGGTCTTCGGCGGGGTGCGGTTGATCTCGTCGGCGATCAGCAGGCTGGTGAACACCGGTCCTTCGCGGAACACGAAGTCGGCCTTGTGCGGGTCGTAGACGATCGACCCGGTCACGTCACCGGGCATCAGGTCCGGCGTGAACTGCACCCGCGCGTTCTTCAGGTCGAGCGCGGTCGCCAAAGCCCGCACCAGCAACGTCTTCGCCACACCCGGCACGCCTTCGAGCAGCACGTGACCGCGGCACAGCAACGCGATGATCAGGCCGGTGACCGCGGCGTCGTTGCCGACCACCGCCTTGCCGACCTCGGATCGCAGCGCGATCAGCGCCTCGCGTGAGTTTCCCATCAGCGTGAACCTACCTCATTCAGCAAGGCATCCAGATCGTCCGCGATCTGAACGAGCGCTTGTTCCGTCGTGGGTGGCGGTCCGAAAAGGACGGCGTGCACCTCCACCCCGGGCCGCCCGGTCCGGGCGGTGACACTTTCGGTGATCGCCGCGGGCGTCGCGTCGGAAGGCAGGCCCAGCAGCGGGATCAGCTTGCCGATCGTGGCGCGCCGCAACGCGTCCGCGGCGTGGTCGGTCGCTTTGGCCCGCCGGTAGAGCCTGGCCCGTCCTTCGGTGGTTTCCGCTGCCCGTACGACAACCGGCAGCGGCTCGGTGACGATCGGACCGAGGCGGCGAGCCCGCCATGCCATGAAAAGCAGGACTGCGACGGCCACTTGACCGAGCCCGAACCACCATCCGCCGGGCACCAGGCTGTACAAGCTTTCCAGCCCACTGCCTTCGGCGTCGCGGTCGCCGCCACCACCGCCGCCGGCCGCGGCATCGGCCAACGTGGGCATGTACCAGACGAGCTGCCGGTGCTGACCGAGAACCCGCAACCCCAGCGCGGCATTGCCTTCTTGGTCAAGGGTGTCGTTCACCACTGGCGCGGCGTCACCAAGCAGCGTGACGTCGCCGTCGCGCACTACGGCGCCGTCGTAGCAACGGGTTGGCCCGTCGTAGGTCACGCCTCCGATGTAGACGACACCAGCGGCGTCGAAGCCACAGCCCGGTTGCCGGTTCTGTGGCTCAACGAGGATTTCTCGCCGCGTGGACGGAGCCAACCCGACCAGAGCCCCATCCGTGGCTCCGATCGTGACCGTCGCCCCGGCTTGCTCGCGCAAAGTCTCCAACTGCTCCACCGTCAGCCAGTTCGGCTGGGTGATCAGCAAGGTGCTGTCCCCGGTGACCGCGTCGTAGGCGTCCGCGATCGAACCGACCTGACGGATCTGGACGCCTTGTTGTTCGAGCAGTCTGGCGATGGCGCGGCTGCCCTGCGGCGAGACCGAATCGGGGTCCAGCGCGCCATCCTCACCGCCGCCGCGCGCCAAGGCGATCACGATCGCGGCAGCCACGATGATCAGCCCGACAATGACCGGGCCACGGGCAGCGCGCCAGATCCGCTTGTAGTCAGGGGAAAGCGAGGTACTCATCGGCGGGCGCCGTCCAATGCGAGGTCGAGGTCGACCAGCCGCCGGTATTCGTCCACAGTGGTCTCACGGCCGCCGTACCAGACGTCGTCGAACAGCCTCGCCGCGGCGCGCAATGCGTTGGCGTAGTCCGGAAGTCTGGCGCCCGCGGCGTGCGCGACCTCGTCGACCGTCCGCCCGGAGCGTTCATCGAGAACACCACGCTCTTCCAGGCCACGCACGATCGCCCGGAAGCGTTCCCGCACGGCCTCGGCGAGATCCCCTTGCGCCTCAGCGGCTTCGGCCGCCCGCCGGTGGTCGGCCGCCGTCAGCTTGCGCCCGGTGAACACGGACGCGCTCGCGGTGCGGGCGAGTTTCCCGACCCGCAGCCGGATGATCACGATCACGGCGACGATGAGAGCGAGCAGGACGACCAAGCCGGCGATCCCGCCGGGGACCACGCTCGCGGCACCTTCCAGCAGCGCCATGAACCGGTCCACCAGCCAATTCAGGAACCGCACGAACAACGAGGGTTCTGCGTCTTGGTACGCGGGGTCGGACAGCTCCCGGACGGCCGCGTCGCGTGCTGCGTCGCGGCCGATGTCGACCGGGATGTCGGTGTTGTTCACCAGGCCGTCGGTGGTTGTTGCGGTGGGTATTGCTGCTGCTGCGGGTATTGCGGCGGCGTGACACCTGCCTGACGGGCCAGTTCGATGTCCATGCCCTCGCGGCGCATCCGGCGGTCGATGTAGATCAGCGTGGTCACGCCGGAGGTGAACGGCCGGGTGATGGTCTCCGCGATGATCCCGGCCAGTGCGGTGAGCAGCAGCATGAGGTCGTTGTTCGGCTCGAACCCGCCGCCGGTCGCGGCGTTCAGCCCGCCACCGGCCAGGATCAGCGGGATCTGCACGATCTGGGCGAGCAGGCTGGCCATGATCACGGCGAGCAGCAGGATGCCGCACGTGCGCCACCACGCGCCGGTGACCAGCAGCCGTGACCGGCCGAACGCCTTGCCGACCGTGGCACCTTCCAGGATCAGCGCCGTGCTGGCCAGGCTGAGCAGGACGTACAGCCAGATGCCCGGGATGACCAGGAGAACCGTGCCGACGATGACGATCAGGGTGTACAGCACGCTCAGGCCGAGCAGGGCGCCGAACCGCGGCTTGATGTGGTTCCACGCCTCGCCGACGGTGACCGGCTGGCCGAGCACCGCCTTGCCCATCACGACGGTCAGCACACCGTTGAGGAACGTGCCGACCAGCATCGTGATGACGATCGACGGAATCGTGAGGATCAGCGTGGCCTGCAGTTCCGCGATGGCACGGTCGCCTTCGTCGGCCGACAGCGGCAGCGTGGTGTAGAGCCAGTCGGTCTGGTAGATCATGAAGAACATGACGCCGACCAACAGCAGGTTGGAGATCGTCGACACCAGCGCCGACACCCCGAGCATCTGCTTGGGGTAGCTGCGGATGGCGGCGATCGCACCGTCGAGGATCTCGCCCAACCCCAACGGCCGCAACGGGATGACCCCAGGCTTGGCCGCGGGCGGCGGGCCCCACTGCTGCGGAGGCGGCGGCATCGGGTACGGCGGCTGCTGCCCGGCGGGGGGATCCTGTGGTCTGCGGGACTGGTCGTCGGGTGACGACCATCCACCTGATTCAGTCACTGAAACCCCCTGCTCCTGCCCTTTGTGTCGGGTTCACTCTAGGGGCACTCGCCACACGGTATACACGCGCGGGTATCAGAGACGTGAGCCACCGGTCGCGTCGAGGTCCTGGCCACGGCCCTGGCGAGCGTCCGAAGAGGCCACGAACGCGACGACGTCGGCGATGTCCGCCGGTCCGCCTTTGGGGCTCCCCGGATGGGGTTTGTGGGGAGGGCGGGGCTCGGTTACCGGAGGCGTCGGTGGCGGTGTTCATGCGGGTCTGGCCAGCATGAACGGTCAGCGCCGACCCAAAACTGTCGTACCCCTGCGATAGCGTTGAATCAAGGGCTCCCCTGGATGGCGGGTTTTGTCGGGAGGGGCGGACCTCATGGGTGGGGTTGCAGGAGGGCGCGGCCTCGTGGGTGAGTTGCGGGAGGGGCGGCGCTCGTGGGGGTTACGCGAGGGGTGGGCCTTGTGGGTGGGTTGCGGGAGGGATGGGCCCGTGGGTGAGTTGCGGGAGGGCCGGGCCCGCGGGTGGGTTGTCGGAAGCGGTCGGTGGCGGCGATCAAGGCCTCGACCATGCCGGGTGAATGAGCGTCATGGCCCGCATCCGTGATCACCAGCTCGCTGCCCGGCCAAGCTTGCTGCAACTGCCAAGGCCCGCCCAGCAGGTTGGTCATGTCCAGTGCGCCCTGGACCAGAACGCCTGGGATGCCGGCGAGTTTCGAGGCGTTGTCCAGCACGTAGCCGTCCTCGACGAACGAGTCGTGGCTCCAGTAGTGCGTGACCTGCCTGGCGAAGCAGATCCGGAACTCCGGGCTCTCGTATCTCAGGCTCGGCGCTGATGTCGGGATGATCGCGTCCTCCCAGTCGCACCAGTTCCTCGCCGCTTTGTCCCGTACCTCGAATTCCGGGTGGGACAGCAGCTTCAGGTACTCCGCCGCCACGTTGTTGCCGTCCGCCTTGACCCCGGCACGGAACTTCGCGTACGCCTCGGGGAACACCCTGCCGAGACCGTTGATCAACAGGTCGACTTCGGCGACGCGGCCGGTGGCCACGCCGAGCAGGACCATTTCGGACACTCGTGACGGGTGCCGCAGGGCGTACACCAACCCCAGCATCGATCCCCACGACGCACCGAAGACCAACCAGCGGTCGATGCCCAGTTTGGTACGCAGCAGTTCGATGTCGGCCACTTGACGGTCGGTCGTGTTCGCCGACAGATCCGTCGCCGGGTCACTGGCGTGCGGCGTGCTCCGGCCGCAGTTCCTCTGGTCGAACAACACGATCCGGTAGGCCGTCGGGTCGAAGAACCGCCGCATCCCCGGCGTGCACCCCGACCCGGGCCCGCCGTGCAGGACCACGGCGGGCTTTCCGGACGGATTTCCACACTGTTCCCAGTAGATCTGGTTGCCGTCGCCGACATCCAGCATTCCGTGCTCGTACGGTTCGATCTCCGGGTATCTCTCCGCCATCCACCCAACTTATCGGCTGAGCGTGCGGCGGGCGGCCCACGCGAGCAACCCCAGTTCCAGCACGGAGAACAGCACCACCGCGGCCTGGCTTGGCAGCCAGACCAGCGCGATTCCGATGGCCAGCACGGGAAGCACCAGTCCCGCGTATGCCCCAAGGAACAGTGCGGCGAGCACCTCACCTCGGACCGAAGGTTCGGCCAACGCGGCCCCCGACGCGACCGATGAGCGGAACGTCATCCCGACGCCTGTCCCTCCGATCACGGCTCCCACGAAGAACAACCAGATCGCGTCGGTCAGCACAGCTGTCGGCACGAGGATCAGGCCGATGGCCATCAACACGAAGCCGCGCTTGAGCTGGAGCCGGGTTTCCATCCGGATGAACACCACCTGCGCTGCCGCCGCGGAACCCAGCAGCGCGAACGTGGCCAGCCCGCCGAGCAGTTTCGACGGCTGGTGGAACACCAGCGTCAGCAGTGTCGGCGCGAGCGCCGTGAACAGCGCCATCATCGCGAACGACGCGAACGCTCCGGTTGTGGCACCGAAGAACTTGGTCAGCGAGTCGCGTGGCAGCGTCACCCGCTGCGGCCGGTATGCCGGGCGTTCTTCTTTGCGCTCAACGGTTTCGGGCACCAGGCTGATCGACAGCGCGCTCAGCAGCAACAGGCCGAGGAAGATCAGGTACGGCGTGGTCAGCGGTGAGTCGACGAACTGCAGCAGGACTCCGCTGACCACCGGGCCGATCGCCAGCCCGCCCGTGTTGACCACAGTGGACACCAAGGTGGAGTCGGCTGTGCCCGGACGTGCGACGAGCCGCAGTTCCGACAGGTGCGCGGTGGCCGCGGCGACGATCACGCCGACTCCCGCGCCACCGATCAGCCGGGCGATGATCAGGCCTGGAACGTCCGGCCAGGCCACGAAGATGAACGCGGACAAGGCCTCCACGAGCGTCGCGCCCAGGATCATCCGGCGGCGGCCGAACCAGTCGCTGAGGTGGGCGACCAGGTACAGGCTGGTCACCACGCCAACCGCGTACGCTGCGAAGATGACCGTGATCACCCAGGTTGGGAAGCCGTCACGCTGCTGGTAGATGCCGTACAGCGGGGTCGGCACGGTCGAGTAAGCCAGCGCGAGCGTGAACGCGGCGGCGATCACCCAGTACCCGCTGCCGTGGCTGACGCGCCACGTGCGAGCGGATGGACGGACGGCGGTCAAAGTCATGCTTCCACCGTGCGCGCGCCGACTCATCAAGTCCAACGAAAGATCTTGGTCAGATCCATCGTCATCATCGATAATTAGGTCATGGAGACCCGGCAGCTCGAAGTCTTCGTCGCCGTGGCCGAGGAGTTGAGCTTCACGCGGGCCGCGAAACGGCTCTACGCGGTCCAGTCGACGGTGTCCGCGGCCATCAAGGCACTGGAGGCCGAGCTCGGGACGACGTTGTTCGACCGGTCGACCAGGCGGGTCACGTTGTCCGAGGCTGGCAGCGCGTTCTTGCCGGAGGCGAAGACCGCGCTCGAGGCTGTCGACCGGGCGATCGCCACGGCTCAGGAGGCGTCGGCCGGGCTGCGCGGCAGCATCCGGATCGGCACGATGACCAACCTCTCGGTGATCGACCTTCCCGGCGTGCTCGGCGCGTTCCATCAGCGCTATCCGCTCGTCGACATCCACGTCACGGTCTCGACGACCGGCTCGAGCGGGATGGCCGACGACGTCCGCTCGGGCAGGTTGGACCTCGCGCTGCTCGGCCTGCCCGAGTCCGACCTGGTCGGCTTGCACCCGCGGCCGCTGGCGAGCTGGCCGTACGTGGTGTTGCTGCCGTCGAGTCACCCGCTGGCGGATCGCGAGACGGTCTCACTGCGCGACCTGGCACAGGACTCTTTCGTGGACACGTCGGCGGGGTTCGGCAACCGGGTCGTGATCGACCGCGCCTACGTCGCGCTGGGAACGCCGCGGCGAGTCGGGGCCGAGGTCGCCGACCTGAGCGCCGTCCCGGCGTACGTCCAGGCCGGGCTCGGTGTGGCGGTCGTCCCGGACCTGGGGTTCGACGTCGGACCGGGCGCCGTGCGCGTGCGGCTGGCGGACGGGATGACATGGCCGATGACGATCGTGACGCTGGCAGGCAAGCCGCCAAGCAGGGCCTTGCGGACGTTGCTCGACCTGATCGACCGGCTGATATCGTTTGCAGACAAGTAGCCGTTGTTGACCGATCCCATGACGCTAGGTAACGTGCAATCGTTAGCACTGAAGACGGGAATGGGCATGGCAGAGACGTTCCAGCTGACGGTGAACGGGACCGAAGTCGAGGTGACCTGCGACCGGGACACGCCGTTGCTCTACGTCCTGCGCAACCACCTCGACCTGAAGGGCACCCGGTTCGGGTGCGGCCTCGGTCTGTGCGGCGCGTGCAACGTGATCATCGACGGCCGCGCGGTGTACTCGTGTGACACTCCACTGTGGTCAGTCGCGGGCAAGGAGATCCGCACTGTCGAAGGCCTGGCGGACAACCCGGTGCAACGGATGTTCGTCGAAGAGCAGGCAGCGCAATGCGGGTACTGCGTATCCGGGATCGTGATGAGCGCGACCGCGTTGCTGGAGCACAACCCATCCCCTGACGAGCACGAAGTACGCACCGCGCTGGACAACAACCTGTGCCGTTGCGGAGCACACAACCGAATGGTCCGTGCGGTGCTCCGAGCCAGCGAGGCGTCGTCGTGATCCCGCCCGCGCTCGCCGCTGCGCCACGGCTTTCCGCGTGGATCACCGTGAACGCGTCCGGCACGGTGTCCGTGCGATCCGGGAAAGTCGAACTGGGCCAAGGAATTCTCACCGCGCTCAGCCAGATCGTGGCCGAGGAACTGGACGTGGAGCTCGCGCGGATCACGATGGTCCCGATGACCGCGCCCGTCACTCCCGAGGACACGCTCACCGCGGGCAGCCGTTCCCTGGAAGAGTCAGGAGTCGCACTGCGGCAGGCGGCCGCCGAGGTCCGGGCGCTGTTCGTGGCCGCATCCGGACTCGGCCCGGACGCCACAGTGCACGACGGCGTGATCAGCTCCGGCGCCGGCACAACGAGCTATTGGGACCTCGCCGAGTCCGTCAGCCTGGACATCGACGCGACCGGTGAACCTACGCCAAAACTTGTTGCGCAGCACAGCATCGTGGGATCGAGCGCGCCACGGCTTGACCTGCCGGACAAGGTCTACGGCCGCCCTCGATTCATCCACGACATGTCCCTGCCGGGCATGCTGTACGGACGCGTCGTGCGTCCGCCCTCTCCCGGCGCGACCCTGCGCTCACTCGACACGTCAGCGGCAAAGGAACTCGCGGGCGTCGTTGAGGTTGTCCGTGACGGCAGTTTCCTAGGCGTGGTCGCGACGCATGAGGAAACCGCCATCTCCGGGGCCGAACTGCTGCGCAAACACGCCGTCTGGGACGAGAGCGCGTCACTGCCCTCAGTTGACGATTTGCTGTCGTCGCAGGACTTCGAGACACAGACCGTCGACGCACAGTCCCCTGAGTTCGTCACCACCGTGTCCGCCCGATACACCCGTCCGTATCTGGCGCACGCGTCCATCGGACCCGCGTGCTGTATCGCGCAATGGAACGACACGCTCCTCGAAGTCTGGAGCCACACGCAAGGCGCGTACAACCTCCGCAAAGCCATCACACTGGCGTTGCCGCTGAGCCTGGACCAGATCACCGTGCACCACGTGGAAGGCGCCGGATGCTACGGCCACAACGGTGCCGACGACGCAGCGTTCGACGCGGTGTTGCTGGCGCGCGCGGTTCCGGGGCACCCTGTCCAGGTCGTCTGGTCGCGCGCCGACGAGCTGTCATGGGCACCCTTCGGCCCCGCGATGGCCGTCCAGATGTCCGCCCGCGTCGAGGACGGCGTGATCACCGGTTGGCGCCACGAGACTTTCGGCAACGGTCACGCGTCCCGCCCAGGCACGTCTCCTGTGGCTCCCGGGCTCCTTTCGGCGGCGTATATGGCTGGCGGGAAGCCCTTGGTCGCGTCCAACGACCCACCGACGGCCCGCGGCGGCGGAGCGCAGCGCAACGCGATCCCGCTGTACACGTTCCCGCAGCGGGAAATCATCAAGAACCGCTTGCTCCACATGCCGCTACGCACATCGGCTATGCGCTCGCTCGGGGCGTACCTGAACGTCTTCGCCATCGAGTCCTTTATGGACGAGCTGGCCGGTGAGGTGGATCCGGTGGAGTTCCGGCTGCGGTACCTGGCGGACGATCGCGCTCGTGCGGTGATCCTGGCCGCGGCCGACCAGGCAGGCTGGTGGGACCGTTCGCCGAAGCCCGATTCCGGCTACGGTTTCGGCTTCGCCCGGTACAGCAACCACGGCGCGTATTGCGCGGTTGTCGCCGAGGTCCGCGCCGAGAACGAACTCAAGGTGACACGCTTGACGCTCGCCGTGGACGCCGGCCTGATCGTCAACCCCGACGGCCTGCGCAACCAGATCGAAGGCGGCGCGATCCAGAGCACGAGCTGGACATTGAAGGAACAGGTGCGTTTCGACCGGACGCACGTCACGAGTTCGGACTGGGAGAGTTATCCGATCCTGCGGTTCTCCGAAGTGCCCGCGGTGGACGTGGTTCTGCTCAACCGCCCCGACTTGCCCAGTTGCGGCGCGGGCGAGGCCGCGCAGGGCCCCACCGCCGCCGCCATCGGCAACGCTTTGCACGACGCACTCGGCGTCCGCGTCCGCAACCTCCCACTCAGCGCCGAGAACATCGTCGCCGCCATGCCGGACTAACGCAGTGGCGCGACGGAACTCCGGCGAATCACTTCCCTGGCAAGCTCATGCGCCTTGCGCCGAGCCCGCTCTCAGCCAGCGCCGAGGACGCCGCCATGCCGAATTAGTCCAGTGAGGACAACAGTGTTCCCAAGGTGCGCGGCCCCTGGCACCGCTCCCAGTCACGCCCATTCCCCTCCCCGCCCACAAGGGGGACCCCTGATTCAAGGCTATGACAGGGAACTCGGGGGCGGAAGTTCGGCGGGGCTTGGGTTGTGGACAAGTGCCGGGTGTGGACAACTCGGGTGTCATGCTCTTGATGGCCGGGGAAGTGTCGGCCCTCGCCGCTAGGCTGGCGTCGGGGGCCGGAGGCCGTCCCGTCACCGAAGTGGCGCGACCGAACCCCGACGAATCAACTCCACCGGCAAATCACGCGCCTCACGCCGACCCCACCCGCCCAGCACCCAAAACCCGCCACCCCGAACTAACGCAACGGCGCAACTGAACCCCGGCGAATCAACTCCACCGGCAAGATCACGCGCTTGGGCGGAGTCGTCGGGTTGGCGATGCGTTCCAGCAACAGCCTCGCGGCCTCCAGGCCCATGTCGTAGTGCGGGATCCGGACGGTCGTCAACCCTGGCCGTTGCTTGTCCGCGAACGGCATGTCGTTGAAGCCGACCACGGACACGTCATCCGGGCACGACAGACCGCGTTCGTCCAAAGCGGAGTAACACCCCAAGGCGATCAGGTCGTTGCCCGCGATGATCGCTGTGACGTCGCGCTGGAGGTCCACCGCCGCGCGGTATCCGGCTTCCTCGGTGAACGCCGTGGAGAACGTCACCCGGCCCGGGTCGACCTCCAAACCGTGTGCTGCCATGGCATCGACGAACGCCCGGTAGCGCTCCCAGCCTGTGGACAACTCCTGTGGGCCGGCGACGTGGCCGATGCGGGTGTGGCCAAGGGAAGCGAGCAACTGCACGGCGGAGTAGACGCCTGCGTTGTTGTCGTTGGTCACCGAGGGGATGTCGCCTGCGTCCGTGCGGCGGTTGACCAGCACGGTGGGTACTTGGTCGGCGGGTGAGGGGTCGTTGCGGCGGCCGGTGGCGAGGATGAAGCCGTCGGTCTGCCTGCCGCGCATTGCCAGCAGGAGCTCACGTTCGCGTTCGTCGTCGCCGTCCGTATTGCCCATCAGGGCCATGTAGCCCGCTTCGCGCAGACCGTCCTCAATTCCTCGGACGATCGGAGGAAAGACCGGGTTGCGGAGGTCGGGGATGATCACCCCGGCCACCGACGACGTCTTCGTGCGCAGCATCCGCGCGGCTGAGTTGGGCGCGTAGCCCAGGGTTTTCGCCGCGTCCATCACCCGGTTGGCGGTCCGCGTGCTGACCTTGCCCCTGGTCTGGGGGTTCAAGGCGCGACTGGCTGTTGCCGCGTGCACCTTGGCCAGGTTGGCGACATCCTTGATCGTCGGTGGCTTTTCCACGGCGGCCACCCTAGCGGTAACGACCCCGTCACCTATTGCGATCACTCAAAGAATCACCAATTGACGGCTATGTACTTCGACTCCGTGTACTCCAACAGGCCCTCGTGGCCACCCTCCCGGCCGATTCCGCTTTGCTTCACGCCCCCGAATGGCGCAGCGGGCTCGGACACCAGGCCACGGTTGAGCCCGACCATGCCGGACTCCAGCGCTTCGGACACCCGCAGCCCACGGGCGAGATCGTCCGTGTACACATAGGACACCAGGCCGTGTTCGGTGGCGTTGGCCAGCCTGACCGCTTCTTCCTCGCCCGCGAACGTCACGATCGGCGCGACCGGCCCGAAGATCTCCTCGGCCAGCACGGGCGCCGACGACGGCACGTCGGCGAGCACGGTCGCCGGGTAGTAGAACCCAGGCCCGTCCGGGCGAGAGCCGCCCACCAAGGCCCGAGCGCCCAACGAGACCGTCTCGGACACCAGGGAGTCCACTTTGTCCACTGCTTCGGCGTTGACGAGCGGCCCGAGCTGAACGCCTTCAGACGCGCCCGGTCCCATCGTCAAGCCGCCCATGGCTGACGCCAGCCGCGTGGCGAACGCGGGCGCGATGCCTTCCTGCACATAGAAGCGGTTGGCCGCGGTGCACGCCTGTCCGCCGTTGCGCATCTTGGCGATCATCGCGCCTTCGATGGCCGCGTCCAGGTCGGCGTCGTCGAACACCAGGAACGGCGCGTTTCCGCCGAGTTCCATCGAACAGGACAGCACGCTCTCGGCCGCGACCGCGAGCAGCCGTCGTCCCACTTCGGTCGAGCCGGTGAAGGACAGCTTGCGCACCCGGGGGTCCGCCAGCATCGCCGAGACGACCGGCCCGGATCGGCGTGACGGCACGATGTTGACCAACCCCGGTGGCGCACCGGCTTCCTCAAGCAGGGCACCGATTGCCAACGCTGTCAGCGGCGTCTCGCTGGCAGGTTTGAGGATCACCGAACATCCCGCGGCCAGTGCGGGCCCGATCTTCCGGGTCGCCATCGCGGCAGGGAAGTTCCACGGGGTCACCAGCACACTCACGCCGATGGGCTGACGCAGCACCATAATCTGGTTCTGCCCGCCCGGCGCGGTCTGCACAGTGCCCGCAACGCGCACCGCTTCCTCGGCATACCAGCGGAAGAACTCGGCCGCGTACTTCACTTCGCCCAGCGCGTCCGGCAAGGCTTTGCCGTTTTCCAGCACGATCAGCCGTGCCAACCAGTCCGCGCGTTCCTGCATCAGGTTGAACACCGCCATCAACAGGTCGGCACGCGCGCGCGGCGCGGTCGCTGCCCACGAAGGCAGCGCGGACGCCGCCGCGTCGACCGCGGACAGGCCGTCCTCGACGGTTCCGCTCGCGACGGACGCGATCTCCTGGCCGGTCGCCGGGTCGAGCACCGGGATCCGTGCGCCATCGGAGGCGGGCAGCCACTTCCCGCCGATCAGCAACTCGGTCTTCATCACAGACACCTTCAGTACGGGTTGGCCACGAACAGGTCCTGGGCCGGGAACTTCGTCAGCACCTCGGCGCCGCGGTCGGTCACCACGACCTCTTCCTCGATCCGGGCGGCGGAGAACCCGTCGGACGCCGGGCAGTAGGTCTCCAGCGCGAAGACCATGCCCGCCTGGATCTCGACGGGATGCTCAAGGCTGTTGAGCCGGGAGATGATCGGCCGCTCGTGCAGGCCGAGCCCGAGGCCGTGGCCGAACTGCAGGCCGAACGCGGCCATCTCGTCGGCGAACCCGAAGTCGGTCGCCGCCGGCCACGACAACGCGATCTCGTCGGTCCCGACACCGGGCTTGACCAGCTGGATGGCCACGTCCATCCACTCACGGGCCCTGCGGTAGGCGTCGCGCTGCGAATCGGTCGCGCTGCCGACGCTGAAGGTCCGGTAGTAGCACGTCCGATAGCCGTTGTACGACTGGATGATGTCGAAGAACGCCTGATCCCCTGGCCGGATCAACCGGTCGGAGAAGTTGTGCGGGTGCGGGTTGCACCGCTCCCCCGACACCGCGTTGATCGCCTCGACCTGGTCGGAACCCATTTCGTAGAGCCGTTTGTTGGCCAGTGCGACGATCTCGTTCTCGCGCACGCCGGGCTTCAGCGCCTCGACGATGTCCTGGTACACGCCGTCGACCATGGCGGCGGCCTGCGACAGCAGCGTGATCTCGTCGACCGACTTGATCTGCCGCGCGTCCAGCATCAGCTGCTGCGCGTCGAGGACGGTCAAGCCTTGGCGCTGCATCTCGAACAGGAACGGCGGTTCGACGATGTCCACGCCCACTGGCGCGTCCGCGACGCCTGCCTGGGTGAGGATGTCCTTGATCTCGGTGATGGCCGAGGCCATCAGCCCGGCGCTGGGGGCGATCGCGCCGCGCAGCCCGAGCATTCCGGCGCGGCAGTTGTCCGGCTCCAGCCACGGCGAGTACAGCTTGTGGTGGCGCGCGGCCGAGCCGAAGTCCCACAGGATCGGCTCGCGGTCGCGGGTGAGCAGCGCGTAGCGGGTCATCTTGTCGCCGAGCGCGCCGCCGATCCACGTCTGTGTGGTGTAGCGGATGTTGTAGAAGTCGAACAGCAGGAACGCCCCGCACTCACTGGATTCGAGCGCGGCCTTGGCCCTTTCGATGCGGTACGCGCGCAACCTGTCGAAGTCGACGCGCTGCTCGTAGTCGACGGCGCCGTGCCCGGGAGCCGGGATGGGCCGGTTATCGGCCATCTTTCGTCTCCAGACCGTCGGTCACGTCGGCCTCCTCCGGCTCCAGCACCCACCCGGCCCGGCGCGCTTGTTCCTGGATCAGGACAGCGAAGTCCTCGTCGCGATGCCCGGCGCCGATGGCCGCGGACACGATCTGCGCGGCGGCCGACGCGACCGGCATCGGCGCCTCGAGTGCCCGTGCGGCCTGCAGGCCGAGGTCGAAGTCCTTGCGCAGCAACGGCATGGTGAACGTCGGGGTGAAGTCGAGGTTCACCAGCGCGGGCGTCTTGTACTGGCTGAACGCCGAGCCCATCACCGACTGGTTGAGGAACTCGAGGAACGCCGCGCGGCTCACGCCGCCTTTCTCGGCCAGCACGGTGATCTCGGCCATCGACTGGATCACCACGCCGAGGAACACGTTGTGGCAGATCTTGACCAGCCGGGCGACCTCGTCCTCACCGACGTACGTCACCGCGCGGCCCAGGGCCGTGAGCACCGGCTCGACCTGGTCGAACACCGGGCGCGGGCCGGACACCGCCAAGGTCACGCGGCCCGCGTCGACCACCTTGGGGTTGCCGCTGACCGGCGCCGCGAGGAACTCGGTGCCGCGCTTGAGCGCCACGACACGCACGCTCGCTGAGGCTTCCTCGGAGACGGTGGACGAGTCGATCAGCACCTTGGGCGCCATGTCCGGGTTGGTCAGCACGCCGTCCTTGCCGGCGGTCACGTCCTCCAGGTCGGCCGAGGCGGCCACCATGGTGAACACGACATCCCGGTCGGCGAGGTCGATCGGCCGGTCGGCGATGGACGCGCCGTGCTCGGCGAGTGCTTCCGCCTTGGCCCGCGTCCGGTTGTAGACCGTCACGTCGTAGCCGGCCAGCAGCAAGCGTTTGGCCAGGGCCGCACCCATCCGGCCACAGCCGATCCAGCCGATCCGGGGACGGTCCGCTGAAATGGCCGCCATCGTTACCTCGCTCCCGTGATTGCAATCGTTCGCATTCACGATGCCTCTCGATTCTGCCGTCGTCAAGGGCTTGACTCCGGGCAGTGATGTGCGAACGATTGCTGTCGTGCGCACAGTGAGTTTGGGAACCTTCAGCCCGTCGGTGCTGGTCGAGGTCGCCGCCCGGACTGGCGCGCTGGAGCACGCCGGACTCGCCGTGCAGGAGATCCCCGCCACATCGTCGCCGGCCCAGTTTGCCGCACTGTTGGACGGCGAGCTGGACGCCGTGCTGACCAATCCCGACAACGTGGTGGCGTACCGCTGTCTGCCGGACAACCCGCTGAGCCGAACCGCAGACGTGCGCATACTCGCTGCGGTGGACGGCGGGCTGGGACTGTCGCTCTTCGGCCAGCCCGGATGCACGACCCCGGAGCAACTGCGCGGCGGCGTGCTGAGCGTCGACGCGCCGACAACTGGGTTCGCGTTCATCGCCTACGAGCTGCTCGACCAGCTTGGGCTGCACAAGGACGACGGCTACTCCATCCAAGCGATGGGGTCGACGCCGCGGCGCGCCGAGGCGTTGCTGGCGGGGCAATGCCGCATGACGGTCCTCAACGCGGGCAACGACCTGCGGGCCGAAGGCGAGGGCGCCACCCGGCTGAGCAGTGTGACGAGCATCGGACCGTACGTCGGGACTGTGCTCGCAGCACGTGGCGACACGATCCAGCGCGAAGGCGAAGTGCTTGCGCTGCTGATCGAGACGCTGCTGCACACGTCCGCCGAGCTGGTCGCAGGCAAGCACATGGAGCTGGCCCTGGACGCCACGCAGCACCGCCTCGGCTTGGACCGCACGACCGCTCAGCGCTACCTCAAGACCTTGGTGGACCCGGTGGACGGCCTGGTTGCCGACGGGCGGATGTCGCCGGATGCGCTGCAGACCGTGGTCGGGCTGCGCAACCGCTACTTCCCCGGCGCGTCAACGCTCACCGTGGAGGCCGTACTGGACTCCGGGATCGTCGACGACGGATTGCTGCCCACGTCATGACTTCTTCGCGACCGCCCGGCGCTGATGCTCGGTCACGTCCATGAACGCGGCCTTGAACTGAGCGAACGCGTCCCGGCCGAGCCTGCGGGCGTGCCGGTCCTGCAGTGCGTTCATGATCTTGTCGGCGGCCTTCATCTGCTCGAGGCCACGGTCGGTCGGGCAGACGAGCTTCGCGCGCCGGTCGGCCGGATCGGGGTGCCGCTGGACGTAACCGAGTCGCTCCAGTTCGTCCACGAGCGTGCCGATCACCTGCTTGTGCTGACCGGAGAGCCGGGCGAGGTCGGTCGCGCGGACGCCTTCGGGATCCATGTACGCCATCACCGCGCCGTGCCGCGGCTGCAGATCGTCGAACCCCTTGGCGGCGAGCGCACTGAACAGTTCGTTCTGTACCGCGAACAGCAACCGCCCGGCCAGCACCCCGAGATCGGGGTTCGTCTTGTTCCGCTGTGCCCGGGTCGTCATGTGCTCCGCCTTCGCGCTGTGCCGATCTGGATACCGGCCAGTAACCGGTCAGTGTAGTTCTCGGGCCCGCAGCATGTGCTCGACCCCGTCGAGCAATAACCGCAGGCCGTACTCGAATACTTTGTCCAAGTCATAATCGAAGTCGCCGGCCTTGCTGAGCTGCACCATCGTCGGATACCTGCCGGTCTCCAGCAGCCGCTCAAGGGCGGCCTCCTCGGTCGCCATCCATTCCTCATGTGTCACCCCAGTGTCCTGCCGTGCCTGCATTTCGTCCTGCAACGTCAACGCGAGTCCACGAACATGGCCGAAAATACTCAGGTGCGTGTACCACATGTCGGCCACGGGCAGACCCAACCGGCGCAGCACGGTCATTGTCCATTCGGTATACATGATCAGATTCGGTGACACGCGAGGGCGCGTCATCGACATCGCCGCGGCCGCCCATGGGTGACGGCGGCAGACTGTCCACAACAGACGCGCTGCGATCTCGACACACTCCCGCCAGTCCGGCGGCATCTGCTCAGGGAACGGCTGCTCGGCGAACACAGCGTCGGCCATGTCCACCACTAGGTCCTCCTTGCTGTGCACGTGCCGGTACAACGACATCGTCGCCACCCCGAGGTCGGTGGCGACCCGGCGCATCGACACCATGCCAAGGCCTTCCGCGTCGGCGATCGCGATGGCCGCTCGTACCACCCTTTCCCGGCCGAGGTCCGGCTCCTTCGGGGATTTGCGCGCCGCCTGCGGCGCCGACCGGACGACCGTGCCCGCGCCCGGTTTCGTGTCCACGACGCCGTCGTCCTTCAGGGCTGCGATCACCTTGGTCGCGGTGGCCATCGCGACACCCCATTGCTGTGTGATCTGCCGCGTGGACGGGACCCGCTCACCAGGCTTGAGCTCCCCGCGCGCGATGCGCGCCTTGATCTCCGCCGCGATCTTCTGATAGGGCGCTTCAGCCACCACATACCCCCAGCGCACTAGTGCTCTATCCGACTCAACCAGCTTAACACCGCATAGCGCACTAGTTCACTATACAGCGTACGCGTAGCGTCTGTACGGTGTATTCATGCGCACTGTACTGATCTCAGGGGCCGGTATCGCCGGGCTCTCCCTGGCTTACTGGCTGACCGAATACGGCTTCCGCCCGACAGTGGTGGAACGGTCCCCGTCCTTACGGACTGGCGGGCACGCGATCGACATCCGCGGCACCGCACGAGAAGCGGTCTCGCGAATGGGCTTGATGGACGCGATCCGCGCGCGCCACACCGGAACGCACGGCATCGCGATCCTCAACGAGGCGGGCGAGCCCGTGGCCAGGATGGGCGGTGACGACTTCGGCGACTCCGGCGGGATCGTGGCCGAAATCGAGATCCTGCGCGGTGACCTGGTGCAGATCCTGCACGACGCCTTGCCGTCCGGCGTCGAGTACATCTTCGGCGACACCGTCACCGCGCTTGCCGAACACGACAACGGCATCGACGTCACGTTCGACGAGGCAGGCACGCGGACCTTCGACATCGTCGTCGGCGCGGACGGTATCCGTTCCGGTGTGCGCGACCTGGTATTCGACGCGGAGATCCGCGACATGGGCTACTACATGTCCTACTTCGCCGCGAAGATGGACTACGACTTCAACGGATGGGAGCTGATGTACAGCGTGCCTCGGCGCGCAGTGCTCATCTATCCGGTGGGCGACAGCGGCGAAGTCCGGGCCGGCTTCGCGTTCGCCTGCCCGGAGGTGCCGGACGCCCGGAGCGATCCGAAAGCCGTGCTGGCCAAGGTGTTCGACGGCGTCGGCTGGGAGGTCCCCGGCCTCGTCGAGCAACTGCGGCAGACCGACGACCTGTACTTCGACCGTGCCGCTGAAGTAAGGATCGAGCAGTGGTCCAACGGCCGGGTGGTGTTGCTCGGCGACTCGGCGTTCGGCGGTTCGGTCGGGATGGGCACCAGCATGGCCCTGGTCGGTGCCTATGTTCTCGCGGGTGAACTGTCCGAAAACGGATATGAACAAGCCTTTGCCCAGTACCAGTGCGAGATGCGCGACTACGTGGCCACGCACCGCAAGCGCCCACCCGGCGGCACGAACGGTTTCCTGCCCCGCACCAGGCGAGGTATCTGGCTGCGCAACCAGTTCATGCGGTTGCTGCCGCATCTGCCGGGTCGCAAGAGGATGATGGGCGGCATCGAGAAGTCCGCCAACGCCATCACCCTGAAGCCATACACACGATCTGTCTCTCCCGCATGATCGGTCGGTTGTGCGACCCTGTGAGGTATGAGCGACGACCGGAACGTACTCGGCGGCGCCCTCGAGGAATGCGGCACTGATCCGGTGACCGGTTTCTACCGAGACGGCTGCTGCAACACCGGCCCGCAGGATGCGGGCAACCACACCGTATGCGCGGTGATGACCGGCGAATTCCTGCAGCACCAGCGGGAAATCGGCAACGACTTGGCCGCCGCCCGGCCGCACCTGGGCTTCCCCGGCCTCAAGCCGGGAGACCGGTGGTGCGTGTGTGCTTCGCGGTGGCTGCAGTCCTATGAGGCCGGCGTCGCGGCGCCGGTGGTGCTCGCCGCGACGCACGCCCGTGCACTGGACGTTGTTCCGCTGGAGGCCTTGCAGGAGAACGCGGTCGACGTTCCCGCCGACCCCAGTTCGCTGCTCTAGCGAATAGGCCGCCACGGGTGCGGGATCTGCTCCTCGGTGCCGAACGCGAGCGGGATCCGGTACGGCACCGGTGATTGGACGGCCGGAATCGGTTCACCAGACGAGACATAACGGTCGGCGATCACCTGACCGGACGCATCGACCACACCAAAGCAGTATCCGAGTTCGCGCGCTTTGTCGATTATCATCCCGACGGCTTGCACCGTCGCCGCACCGGACGGGGTGTCGATCGGGCCGTCGTGCATCCCGATGATCACTCCAGGCCTCAGCTGACGGACGATGTCGTCGCTGATGGCCTGCGCGCTCATCTCCGGCAGCCAGTCGGAAGTGTTGACGCGGTTGAGGAAGTACGTGTACTCCAGCTCGATCAACAGCTTCTGCACGGCCGGGTTCGATCCGCCGAACGGTGGCCGGATGCCTTTGAAATCGAGCGGTGCGCCCGCGTCGGCCAGCACCTTTTCGTTGCGCAGCACCTCTTCGCGGTTCTGCTCGGGCGTGAGCTGGTCCATGTGGACATGCGAGTACGTGTGGTTGAGTTCGACATGTCCTTCACGTGCTTGGAATCTGGCCCACTGCGGGTTGGCTTCGACGCGCACACCGTTGTCGAAGAACACGCCGAGCACCTGCTTGTCCCTCAGCACACGCAACAGTTCCGGCCGGTAGATCGAGGTTCCGTCGTCGAAGGTGAACGCGATCCGCCGGTCACACGAGTTGTCGGCCTGCGGCTTCGTGCCGACGTCCGAACGTGCCGCCGTGGCGAGGACGGCCAGGCGTTGCCAGGGCTTGAGCCGGAACTCGGTGGCCGCCTTGTCCACTGTGCTCAGGAAGTCCGCTTTGCCGTGGAACGGTTCGGCGTTCCACACTACGTCCTGCATCGTGCATCCGTCGCCGCGCTGCGGATTTCGGACTCCGGAATCGCGCCGACCGTATGAAATCGTTTGCTCCGGTGCCCATCCGTTCGGGCAGGCGTCCCGCGCCGGGATCACGTCCGTGCGCGAAGCACCGTTGACCGTCACGGTGTTGACGAGCCGGTCCGGCACGTCCGCCGCGACGTTCACGACCACGCGGATCGGCGGATAGGACGAACGTGCTGGCAGAGCGTCACTTCGCTGGCATGTGGTTCCGGTGCAGGTCCACCCTTCACCGGCGACCGCGGTCGCGGTCAGTCCGGCGGGAAGCGCGTCGCTGACCGTAACCGCGCCTGTGGCTGGGGATCTGCCGGGGTTGGTGACCGTGATGGTGGCGTACGCGGCCACCATGCCAGGCATGAAGTGCGACGGTGCATGGTTCACGGAGACCGTCAGTGGTTGTGCGGCATTCGCTGGGACTGCGACCGCCAGAACGAGAATGGCGGTGCCGATCAAGGACCTGATCATGTCACCCCCACTAGTTCGGAAGGTTTCCTAATCAGTCTCCCGTCGGCGTCAAGGGCCGCCTGGTCTGAAGCACCAGTTCCCGCCCGACCAGCACGAGCGCGGCGAGCATCGCCAACGCCAGCCACTTGAGGTCCACTCCCGCCCGGCCGAACAGGAAAGGCGTGTACGAGAAGAACGACGCGAACTGGACGAGCAACGGGACCGGCCAAAGCCTGCGCGGGAAGTAGAACGCGACGATCACCGAAAGCGCGTCGGCGAGGTAGAAGTAGCGTTCGTGCATCGCGGGCAGGAAGAACGGCACCAGGATCGCGAACACTGTCGCGAGCAGGACAACCCGGGGAATGGTCAACGCCATCCGGCTCGCCACGACACCGAGGATCACGATCAGCACCAGCGTGCCGGTGAACAGCACACCCGCGTTCCTGATCATGTCCGCGGAGTTGGTGACGGTGAGGAACTGGTAGACGTTCGGCGCGTTCAACGTCAGCCGCGTGTACTCCCCTGCTTGATCGACGTACACCGACAGCAACTGCGCCGGGTTCGCGCCGACAAGCAACGCGGGTCCGTCGAGCAGCAACACCACGCCAGGCACGACAAGCAGGCCAGGCCAAGGCACCTTGCGCAGCAACACAAGGATCAGCAGCAGCGGGAACAGGAACACTATCTGCAGCTTGAAAGCCAACGCGAGCCCGAAGAAAACGCACGCCAGCCAGGGCCGCGAGCGCACCGCGTAATACACGGCGCCCACCCCGAACGCGGCATAGATCGAATCGCACTGGCCCCACATGGCGCCGTTGGTGACGACGGTGGGTAGCAAACTGACCGTGACCGCCGCCAGGAAAGGCACCCAGCCACGCGGATACTTCAGCGCCACGAGTTTGTACGTGTAGAACGCCAGCAGCAGGTCGAACAGGATCGAGATGACTTTCACGCCGATCAGAGTCGGCACCGGCAAATAGGTCAGGATCGCGAGCAGATACAGATACGGAACGTTGTAGTTGGCGAATTCGTATCGCAGAGCGGAAAACCCGCCGTTGGCCTTGATGAAGTCGTACCACTGCGCCACGAAGGCCCGGTAGTCCATCGATTGGAAGTCCACCAGCACCAGCCGGACGGCGAGGGTGAGCGGCACGATCGCGGCGGCGACGAAGAAAGCCTGGCCAGGGCGGGCTATTCGGGTCACGGGGTCGACAACACCAGATGATCCTGGACGCACACTGGGAGATCGCTGAGCGTTTGATCGAAATGCCCGGTTCTATTGACGGTCGTGGTCCAGACCACACACACTGGGCGTGACCCCACCGCCGCCACCGGAACGTTCAAAGGAGAACGATGCCTGCATCCGGTCGCCGCTTAGGGCTGCTTTCCGGCGTTCTGACCCTGCTTATCGCCTTCGCTGTACCCGCGGTTCCGGCAAGCGCGGCCCCTGCGGTCTTCACCCATCCCGGTGTGATGGTCAGCCGTGCCCAGCTGGACTTCGTCCGCGGCCGTGTCAATGCCAACGCCCAGCCATGGCGCAACGCCTACAACCAGATGGCTGGCAGTCAGTACGGATCCCTGTCCCGCACACCAAGGCCGCGTGCGGTTGTGGAGTGCGGCCCCTATTCCAACCCGAACCTGGGCTGCACCGACGAACGCCAGGACGCGATCGCC
Organism: Kibdelosporangium aridum; assembly: GCF_900176515.1. GTDB lineage: Bacteria > Actinomycetota > Actinomycetes > Mycobacteriales > Pseudonocardiaceae > Kibdelosporangium > Kibdelosporangium aridum. The sequence goes on along the minus strand of NZ_FWXV01000013.1, from coordinate 168,874 downwards.
GCGTACACCCTGGCATTGATGTGGTACATCACCCAGAACTCCCAGTACGCCACCAAGTCCATCCAGATCATGGACGCGTGGTCGAACATCATCCGCGACCACACGAACTCCAACGCACCCCTGCAGACCGCATGGTCGGCGGCGTCGTGGACGAAGGCCGCGGAGATCATCAAGCACACGTACTCGAGCTGGCCGAACTCCGGGCGGTTCGGCACGATGCTGCGCAACGTGTACCTGCCGGAGATCGTGAACGGACGGGCGAACACGAACGGCAACTGGGAACTGACCATGATGGAGGCGTCGCTCGGAATCGCGGTGTTCCTTGAGGACCGTGCCGTCTACGACAAGGCAGTCGGGATCTTCCGCACCCGGGTGCCCGCCTTCATCTACCTGCCCAGCGACGGCGCGTTGCCCAAGACCCCGCCGGGCAGCGGAATCGACACAAGGGCGGAGATCATTTCCTACTGGCACAACCAATCGACGTTCGTCGAAGGCCTGAGCCAGGAGACCTGCCGCGACTTCACCCACACCGGCTACGGCATCGCGTCGATCGCCGCGTTCGCCGAGACAACCCGGATCCAGGGCCAGGACCTGTACCCGGAGATCGGTGACCGGCTGCGCACCGCACTGGGCTTCCACACCCGGTACGAGCGCGAAGGCCCGCCGTCGTGGCTGTGCGGCGGTGCGATCAAGCGCGGCCTCGGCCCGGTGACCGAGGTCGGCATGAACCACTTCGTGACACGCCAGGGCATCACCATGCCCAACACCCAAGCGTGGACCGAAGCCGGCCGTCCGCACGGCTCGAACAACCTGTTCGTCGCCTGGTACACCCTGACCCACGCCAACAACCCCAGCTAGCTCCCTGGATCCCCCAGCCCGCTGGTAGGTTCGTTCGCAGACCAGCGAACTGGGGGATCACCATGTACGCGATGCAGTACTCGATCACGCTGCCCACCGACTACGACATGGGCATCATCCGCAACAGAGTGGCGACCCGCGGCCACATGATGGACAACTTCGAAGGGCTGGCGTTCAAGGCATACCTGATCCGCTCGGTGGCCGACGGATCGCCGGTGAACTCGTACGCGCCGTTCTACGTCTGGAACGACGTGGGCGGAATGGGCCGTTTCCTGTGGGGCGGTGGGGGCTTTCAAGGCATAGTCCGGGATTTCGGCAGGCCGGTCGTGCGCCACTGGACTGGCGTGACGCTCGAGTTCGGCCCGGCTGACGTCGCACGGTCTGCTTCGCGTACGACAACGCCGATTCCTGAAGGGGTCGACCTGACGGAGTTCGTCGCGGAGACGGTGCGAGAGGTGAAGGACCTCGCTTCAGCGGACTCGGTGTATGCCACGGCAATCGCGATCGACCCGGACCACTGGGAACTAGTGCATTTCACTTTGCACGCGGACACGGCGCCGGATCGCTACGAGGTCCTGCACCTGTCCCGCCCCTGACAATCACAGGTTCTGCCCTCGGGTGCCGTGTCCGCTGGTGCTGGGCGTTTGGTCCGGCGGAGGCGATCGGCTGTGGACAACCAAGGCCACAGCGGATCTTGAGGCCCAAAACTGTCGGTCCCCTTCGATAGGCTGGATTCCGGGGGCCGGAGGCTGTCCGCAGCCGCGCACAGGGACTCAGAGCGAGCCTGGCGAGGGTCCCGAAAGCGTCCCCACTCCGACTCAGTAAATCCGCCGAACCACATCGCGCGTTGCTTAGGCGCGCGCCGCCGCTATGCGTTGGCTCGGCGGAGCCGTTCGGCGGCCTGGTCCTGCAGCGCGTCACAGGACAAAGGTGCAGTCCCGTGCAGTACTTCCCATCGGGCGTTGTGCGATACCGTCCACAGGCTCGCAGCCCACGCGACCTCCTGCTCGACGGCAGTGAACGACCGGCCTCGAATGTCCTGATAGGACTCCATGAACGCCTCGGAGCTCGAAATCGGCGCCAGTGCGGGCGGTCCGGCGTTGGCGAAAGCCCCACTCGCCGCGCCAACCAGCGCGGCCTCCGGTTGCCACGCCAAGCTGTCCCAGTCGTGCACCACCCATACCTCCGAACCGTGCCATCGGAGGTTCTGTGCCTCATAATCCCCGTGCCCCAGCACGCAAGGCAAACGAGCGGCCAGCAGCCGCGCGCGGATCCGCGAGGCTATGTCAACGACATACGCGGGTACGGCGCTCTGGTCCCGTTCGTCGAGGAAGTCGATCGCGGGCCACAGTCCAGGATCCGTGTGATCCCAGCGCAGCCAGCGCGGATTCGGCAGTGGTGGCGCGACGGTCACGTCGGACAGTCCGGCCGTCAGCGCGGCGAACACTTCCGCGTAACGCACGGCCACATCCGGCGAGTCGCCGTGCAACACCTCGCCGCCGGGCCGGTATTCCTCGGCGTGCACGGCCAGCGAATCGACACGGACCACCGGTGTGAGCGGCCGGGCGCACGGCAACCCGCGCTCTGCCAACCGTGCCTGCGCAGCGACACACGACACAGCCCGGCCTTCGTCGGCACGCGCCTTGACCACGACGTCCGTGCCATCGGCCAATCGGAGTCCGAACACCGTGGATATCTGTTGTGCCTGGAACAACACGTCGACGGGTTCGCTGCCCAGGTGGTCAACGCACCAAGCAGGCAACCATTCCGGCAAGTCGTTCATGCCCATGATGAAACTGTGCCATGTGTGGCCGGTCAGGTGTCCAGTCCTTCGTAAGGATCGCTCGCCGCGAGCCGCGCAAGGGTCTGCAGCGCCGTACGCAAGGTCTCCAGCGGCGGAGACGACAGCGACAACCGCACAGCATTCCGTGAATGCCCGGGTGCCACTGCGAATGCCGCGGCTGGAGCGAGAGCGATGCCGAGCCGGGCGGCTGCGGCGACGAATGCTTCCGCGCGCCAAGGCTCAGGAAGCTCCCACCAGCAATGGTAGGCGCGCGGATCCCCTGTCACCGTCAGGTACTCCCGTGCGACCTCCTGCCGTGCGAGAGCATCCTCGCGTTTGGCGGCACAGATCCGTTCGACGACGCCGTCCGTGAGCCACCGGACCGCGGCCTCCATCGCGAAGTGTTGCGCTGCAAGCCCGGTACTCCGCACCGCTGCGACAACACGGTCGGTCAACTCCGCCGGAGGCGCGATGAACCCGACTGTGAGTCCAGGGGCTAGCCGTTTTGACAAACTGTCGACCACCACAGTCCGCTCTAGCGGCGGCAGATCCTCGGCCAGGAACCCGTAAATGTTGTCCTCGATGGCGTAGATGCCTGCCTGCGTCAGCACCGCGCCCAACTCGGCTCGGCGTTCCACGGGCATCGTGACACCGAGCGGATTGTGCAGAGTCGGCTGCATGTAGACCGCGTCCACGCCAGCCAAGTCCGACGGCCGCAACGCGAGTCCGTGCGAGTCCATCGGCAACGGCACCAAAGTGATCCCACGCCGAACCGCGATCCCTTTCACCACAGGGTACGTAAGCGGCTCCACACCCAGACGTCCGCCATTGGGCACCAGAACCTCCAGTGCCGCCGCGATCGCCTGTCTGCCGTTGCCCGTGAACACAACGCTGGAAGGCGACCATCCACCCCGCGACATCATCCGCACAGCCGCCGCGCGTAGCGAAGGACTCCCCGTCGCCGTCGTGGGCAGAAGCGCCGAAGCCATGACGTCCCCGCGTATCAGTCCGGTGAGACTCGCGGCCTGCATGGCCGCTTGCCCTGGCAGCACAGAGAAGTTCAACTCCATGTCCACTGTGGCCAGAGGTGGCTCGGTGAGCGCAGGCGCATCCGCTGGCGGAGACGCCCGCACAAACGTCCCCCGGCCTGTCTCGCCGACGACCAATCCGCGCCGCCGGAGCTCGGTGTACACGCGTGCGACGGTCGAGTTCGCGATGCGGTACCTGCGCGCCATCTGACGCTGCGGAGGCAACTGGTCCCCCGGCTTCAGCGTGCCCGCCGCGATGGCCGCCGCGAGCTTGTCGGCAATGCGTTTGTAGTCGTCCACGATTGCACCATATTGCACCGAGAGCAATGTTTCTATTGCTCCGAGCATGGGATCGAGGTTAGCGTCAAATACGTGCTCACCGCCTACGACGACATCGGCTCCGGCAATCCGATCGTGCTCATCCACGGCCACCCGTTCGACCGCACGATGTGGCGGCCGCAGGTCGAGCGATTCAGCCAGACCCACCGCTTGATCGTCCCCGACCTTCGTGGTTACGGGGAAAGCACCGTGATCCCGGGCAAGACCACGCTCGACGTGTTCGCCAGGGACGTCGCCGACCTGCTCGACCGGCTCGGCGTCGACCGGTTCGTCCTAGGTGGACTGTCCATGGGCGGCCAGATCGTCATGGACTTCTACCGGCAGTTCCCCCAGCGCGTCACCGGCTTGCTCCTCGCGGACACCTTTCCCGGCGCGGAAACGCCCGAAGGTGTCAAAGCCCGCAACGACATGGCCGACCGGCTCGAGCAAGAGGGCATGGGGCCGTACGCCGAGGAAGTCCAATGGAAGATGGTCGCCAGGGGCAACGACTCCGATCATGTGATGCACATGATGAAGAACGCGCCGCCCGAAGGTGCGGCGGCGGCGTTGAGAGGCCGCGCGCAACGTCCGGATTACACCGATTTGCTCAGGACCATCTCGGTGCCCACGCTCGTGGTCGTGGGGGAACTGGACGAGTACACGCCAGTCGATGTGGCGCAGCACATGCACACCCTGATCCCAGGATCTGAACTCGTGGTGATCCGAAATGCCGCGCACATGCCGAATCTGGAGCGGCCCACGGAGTTCAACGAGGCATTCGAACGACTTCTGAATACGGTATGGGTATGAGCAAAGACATGATCGTGTTCGTGACGGGGGCCAGCACCGGGTTCGGGGCGGCCATCACCCGCCGGTTCGCGACGGAAGGCGCACACGTCATCGCTTCGGCCCGGCGGGCCGACAAGCTCAAGGACCTCGCGGACGAACTCGGCGACCGCGTCCTGCCGCTTGAGCTGGACGTGACCGACCGCGCGGCGGTCTACGCGGCGGTGGAGAACCTGCCCTCCGCGTTCCGGGACGTGGACGTCCTGGTCAACAACGCGGGCCTGGCGCTGGGCATCGAACCGGCGTACCGCGCGGACCAGGACGAGTGGGACCGCATGATCGACACCAACTGCAAGGGCCTCGCCACGTGCACGCGCGCGGTGCTGCCCGGCATGGTCGAGCGCGGCCGTGGCCACGTGATCAACATCGGATCGATCGCGGGCACGTACCCCTACGCCGGCGGGAACGTCTACGGCGGCACCAAGGCGTTCGTCCACCAGTTCAGCCTCGGCCTGCGCAGCGACCTGCACGGCACCGGCGTGCGCGTGACGTGCATCGAGCCGGGCATGGTCGGCGGTACGGAGTTCTCCACGGTCCGGTTCTCCGGCGACCAGGCCAAGGCCGACGCGGTGTACGACGGAGTCGAGCCGTTGACCGCGGACGACATCGCCGAGTCGGTGCACTGGGCGGCGAACCAGCCCGCGCACGTGAACATCAACGTGATCGAGTTGATGCCGGTGGCACAGAGCCCTGCGGGCCTGCAGTACTACCGCACATAGGCGTCCAAGGTCACCGCCAGGACGGCGGATGCGTCGGGCCGCAGCGCCAGCCCGCGCAACGCCGCCCACAACGAGGCCGCCTTGAGCTCAGGACCTGGCACGAACCGCCGGAACTGCTCGAATACGGCGGTCCCGAGCGGCACCATGTCCGGCCGGAACATCAACTCGAACAACGCCGGACCGCCCCGCGCGAAGTCCACAAAGGACTCGCACGCGGCGGTCAGCTGCCCCGGCGGAACGGCACGCAACCGCCGGTCGAGTTCGACGTACCCAGCCGACGCGACGGCCGTGAGCAATGCCGTGCGGTTCGGGAAATGCCTGAGCGGCGCGCCGTGTGAGATGCCCGCATCGCGCGCGACTCGCCGCAAGGTCACCGCGTCGACGCCTTCGTGAGCGAGCACCTCGAGCGCGCAACCGATCAGGCGCTTGCGGGTGCTGTCGGTCACAGCGGCGCTCACGCGTTGCCGGGCACAGGCTGCAGCTCGGTGACCGGGAGCAGGTGCGGGCGCTTGGGCAAGACACCATCGCCGGGCTGGCGGCCGATCAACCGGTTGCGGACCCGGCCCCGGACCACGGGCCACACCTGCTCGAAGACCCAGCGAACGTTGGACACCATGCTCGGAGGCGCAGGCACCCCGGGCAACGGCTCCAGCCAAGCCGAGTCGTACGCGAGATCCAGGCGCCCCAGCAAATGCGCGGCCAGCCGGCGGTGACCGATCTCCGCGAGGTGCAACCGATCCGGCCCGAAGTAGCGGGAATCCCGGGCAGCCTGATCACCCCAGAGGTCCACAAGGATGGCGCCGTAACTGACGGCGGCTTCCCGCATGGCGTCGTTGAGGGCCTCGATACGCGGGCCCATCCGCCAGCCGAAAGGCATCCGCTTGGCGATGTCGCTCAACGTGAACACGACCACCGTCGGCGCCAGCTCCGTCAGCGCCCGCACCGCGTGATCCACCCGACGAGCCACAACGCGGTCGGAGTAGCCGCTCGACATGATGTCGTTACCACCACCGAAGAGCGCGACCAAGTCGGGCTCCAGCGAAGCCGCCGCGGGGATCTGCTCCACAATGATCTGGTCGAGCCGACGGCCGCGGACGCCGAGGTTGGCGTACCGGAAGTCCGGATTGCCGGCAGCGAGTCGTTGCGCGACGAGGTCGGCCCAGCCGCGGTACACGGCTCCGCCCGGGTACGGGTCGTCAAGGCCCTCGGTGCAGCTGTCGCCGAGAGCGACAAAGCGTTGGTATCTCATTCACGTCCTAGTAACCTCGGATTCAGGTAGACAGTGTCTACCATTCATCTCGTATTGAGGCCAGAACCTGTCCGTTATTGGCCATAGTGTTCGTGTCATGACCGCGAAGCTCACCCGCAAGGCCCTCAACCGCGCGACGCTGGCCCGTCAGCTGCTCCTCGAGCGCTCGGACATGCCCATCGCAGACGCGATCGAGCACTTGGTCGGGTTGCAGGCCCAGACGACGCACAGCTGGTACCACGGCTTATGGACCCGGCTGACGGACTTCGACCCGCACGCGTTGTCCGACATGCTCAAGAACCGTGAAGTGCTCCGGATGGCCTTGATGCGGTCGACGATCCACCTGGTCACCGCGCGCGACAGCCTCACGGTGCGGCCGTTGATCCAAGGCGTCATCGAACGCATGACAATGGGCACATACGGCAAGAACCTCGTCGGCCTGGACCAGAACGACCTGATCGAGGAAGGGCGCAAGCTGCTGGACGAGAAGCCGATGACCTTCACCGAGCTGGGCAAGCGGATGGCCGAGCGCTGGCCGGACCGAGACGAGCACTCGCTCGCATACGCCGTGCGCGCGTGGGTTCCGCTCGTTCAGATCCCGCCGCGCGGGCTGTGGGGCGGCAGCGGCCAAGCGGTCCACTCAACGGTCGAAACCTGGCTCGGCCAGGAAGTCGACGCCCAGCCGGACCTCGACAAGCTGGTGCTGCGCTACCTGGCCGCGTTCGGCCCGGCGTCGGTCAAGGACGCGCAGACGTGGTCCGGTTTGACCCGGCTGGCCGAGGTTTTCAACCGCCTGCGCCCACAGCTGACAACGTTCGCGGACGAGAACGGCCAGGAACTGTTCGATCTGCCCGGCGCGCCACGGCCCGACGAGAACACTCCGGCGCCGGTGCGGTACCTCTACGACTTCGACAACCTCCTGCTGTCGCACCACGATCGCAGTCGCGTATTGGTCGACTACTCACAACAGCGCCCGCGCAACGGCATGCTGCCGAGGCTCTTTCTGGTGGACGGCTTCACCACCGGCTGGTGGACGGTGGAGAAGGCCAAGGACAAGGCCGTTCTCGTCGTGCACCCGTACCGCAATCTGTTGAAGAAGGAGATCAACGCGCTGTCCAAGGAAGGCATGCCGCTGCTGGAGTTCTATGCGCCGGGAGCCGAGCACGACATCCGCTTCGAGGGCTCGTGACTGTGGCGGGCCACATTTGCAAGGCCCGCGACTGTCACGTCGTCACACAAATCGCCCAACACGACTACGGAACGTTGAATAGGGGCATAACGGTCCTTAAGGTGACGTCGGTTCCCACCCCGGAAAGGGGCCCCGATGGCCACTCCCACCACCCGGCGCGGATTCCTGACGTTCCTTGTCGCCGCACCCACGCTGACGGTCGCCACGAACCTGTCCGCGGACGCGTTGCCGAGCCTGCCCGCTCCCGCGGACATCACGGATCTCGGTGACCTGCTGATCCTCGCCGGTGCGCCGACGGCGAACATGCTCGTGCTCGAAGTCAAGCCGGACGGCACGGTCGAGTTCCAGCTGCCGAGGTCCGAAGTCGGCCAGGGCATCACCACGGCGGTGGCGATGCTGGTCGCCGAGGAGATGGACATCCCGGTCGGCAAGGTCCGCGTGACGCTCGCGGACGCCCGTGCCGAGCTGCTGTTCAACCAGCTCACCGGCGGTTCGAACACGATCCGCTCGGTCTACGACCCGGTCCGGCGCACGGCCGCGACCGCTCGGGCCCGGCTGGTCGAAGCGGCCGGGCAGAAATGGAATCTCGCGCCGGCGAAGCTGTCCACCAAGTCGGGCAAAGTCGTCGCGCCCGACGGGCGGTCCCTCTCGTTCGGCACGCTCACCAAGGCGGCGGCGAGCCTGACCGCTGTCGGCTCGGCCGAGCCGAAATCCGAGGCGGAGCACCGGGTTGTCGGCACCGCGCAGTCCAGAGTAGACGCCCGCGCGATGGTCACGGGCAAGATGAAGTACACATTGGACCTTGAGGTTCCCGGCGCGATGCCGACGGTCGTGCGCCGCCCGCCGACGATCAACGGATCGGTCAAGTCGGTCGACGACTCGGTGGCCAAGTCCATGCCCGGTGTGCTGGCAATCGCTGTCGTGCCAACGGGGGTCGCCGTGATGGCCGAGACGTTCGGCCAGGCCATCGCGGCCAAGGACGCCCTCAAGGTGACTTGGAACCGCGGCACTGTCGACGACTTGTCCGACAAGGAGATCAAGGCGAAACTCCGTGCGGCTGCTCTGCCGTTCGTTGTGCCGCCACTGCTGACCCAGCACGTCGACGGGGAGTTCGACTTCGCGTTCGTCAGCCACGCACCGCTGGAGACCAACTCGGCGATCGCCGACGTACGGCCGGATCGCGCGGAGATCTGGGCAGGCTTGAAGTCGCCGATCGTGGCCAAGCAGACCATCGCGGCCACTCTCGGCCTGCCGCAGGACAAAGTCACCGTGCACGTCACGCAAGGTGGCGGGTCGTTCGGCAGGCGGCTGTTCTTCGACGCCGCACTGGAAGCCGCGCAGATCTCCAAAGCCATGCGCCGACCGGTCAAGCTGATGTGGACCAGGGTCGACGACATGCGCCACGGCCGGGCCCGCGCGGCGAGCCACCACAAGATCCGCGCGACGTTCGCACTCGGCGAGGTGCTGACGTTCGAGCACCGCGTGGCCTCGGTGGAAACCGACTTCCGGCACGGTCTCGGCGAGATCCTCACCGCGACCGCGGCACATCTGCCGGTCGGCGGCAACCTCAGCTTCGCCCAGACGGTTTTTCTCACCACCGTGAAGGTCCCATACCACTTCGGCGTGGTCACCCAGCTGCTCAACGAAGTCCCGCTGCGGATGCACACCGGCAGCTGGCGTTCGGTCTACTCGGCCAACACCAGGGGCGCCGAGGAGATCATGGTCGACGAACTGGCCGCGAAACTCGGCAAGGACCCGGTGGCGTTCCGCAGGCAGACCCTGAAGACCGACCGGCAACGCGCGGTGCTGGACAAGGTCGCGGCAATGGGCAACTGGGGCCGGACCATGCCGAAGGGGTTCGCCCAGGGCGTGGCGTTCCACGACGAGTACAAGTCGTGTACGGCGTGTCTGGTCGAAATGGACGCCCGGGATCCCAAGAACCCCAGGGTGACCAAGGCCTTCATCGCCGTCGACGTCGGCAGGCCGATCAATCCCCTCGGCGTGCAGGCACAAATGCTCGGCGGACTGACCGACGCCATCTCCACCACCCTGCGGGCCGGACTGCACATCGAGAAAGGCCTGCCGCTGGAAGGCAGTTACTCCCAGTTCCACTACGCCAGGCAACGCAATTCGCCGCCCCAGGTGGAGATCCACGTGATGCCCGCCAACGGCGAGCCGGGCGGCTGCGGTGAACTCGGCGTGCCCGCGGCGGTCGGCGCGATCGCCAACGCCTACGCCCGTGCGACCGGGATCAAGCCGCGCAGCTTCCCGATCAACTTCCCCGTCGACTTCGACCCGTTCCCGCGCTAGGAGATTCACCGTGCCGAAGTACACCTTCTCCGTCAACGGGAACCCGGTCACCGTCGACGTGCCCGCGGACATGCCACTGCTGTGGGTGCTGCGGGACAAGCTCGGGGTGAAGGGCCCGAAGTTCGGCTGCGGCATCGGTGTCTGCCGCGCCTGCACGAGCCACCTCGCGGGCAACGAGATCCAGCCGTGTGTCACGCCGGTGGCACAGTGCGCGGGCAAGGAAGTGACCACGATCGAAGGCCTCGCGGACGGCGACACCCTGCACCCGGTGCAGGAAGCGTGGCTGGAACAGGACGTCCCGCAGTGCGGCTACTGCCAGCCCGGTCAGATCATGGCCGCGGTGGCGTTGCTCAAGCGCACGGCCAACCCGACGGACGCGGACATCGACAAGATCGAGAACGTCTGCCGGTGCGGCACGTACTTCCGGATCCGCCAGGCCATCAAGAACGCCGCCCAAAAGATGTAACGCACTGAGCCGAACGGCAGTGTTATCGTCCATGAATCCTGCTTAGAGGCTCAGCGTGGAGCGTCGATGCACTTCGTGGACACCCAACCGGCGCTTGCCCGGCTCGCTGCCGAGGTCGAGCGGCACAAACCGGAGCTGATCAAGAACACCGTCGCGCAGATCCTCGAGGAAATGCCGGTGTACGGCCGGGCCGAGTTCGTCTCGCACGACGAGCTCAACCGGTCGGTCACGGTGAACATCTCCGTGGTGCTGCGGACGTTGCGTGGCGTCGAGCCGCCGGACATGTCGCAGGCCACCGCGACCGGCCGGGCCCGGGCGGAACAGGGCGCTCCCCTGCCGGAGTTGTTGCGCGCGTACCGGATCGGGCTCACCCAGGTCTGGCTGGAGTTCACCGAGCTGACCAGGGACACGGCCGAACTGGTCGCGGTCACCACCGCGATCTGGGCGTTGATGGACGACTACGCCGAAGCGCTGACCACGTCCTATCGGGACACCACGGCCTCGCTGATGCTGGCGCACCAGAACCGCCGCTCGGCACTGGTCGAGGCCTTGTTCGCGGGCAGTTCGGAGGGCTCGCTCTGGGACATCGCGCGTGTCCTCGACCTGTCGCTGGACGGCACGTTCGTGGTGGTCGCCGCGGAAACCCCGGTGCTCGGCCAGGAAGCGTTGCCACGGATCGAGTCGCGGCTGCGTGAACGGTGCCTCGCGTCGGCCTGGCGGCTGACCCCGGATCTGCAAGTCGGCGTCGTGTCGCTGAGGTACTCCGGCGCGTCGGCCGCGATCGTGGAACTGGTGCGCCAGGACATATCCGGGCGAGTCGGCGTCAGCCCGGTCTACAGCGGACTCGGCAACACCGCGCGGGCGTTGCACCTGGCCAGGGTCGCGCTCTCGAGCCTGCCGCCGGGCACGGCAAGCATGGTGCAGTTCAACGATTCGCCGCTGGCCGGGCTGGTGGCCAGTGCACCGGAAGCCTCCGTGCAGCTCGCGCATCAGGTGCTCAGGCCGCTGCTGGATCTGCCTGGCGAGGAGCGCAATGTCCTGTTGCTGACGTTGCGGGCGTGGTTCGAATGCCAAGGCTCGACGAAGCTGACCGCGCAGCAGATGTTCTGCCACCCCAACACCATCCGGCACCGCCTCAAGCGCATCACCGACGAACTGGGCCGGACCTTGACCGATCCGGCGGACATCATGGAGATCGGCACGGCACTGCGGGCATTGTCGATCTTTCCGGACACCGCGCATCTGCCTCCACCAGCACGACCGGCATAATCGACCAAGTGGAGGACAGCGCGTACCGGCGGGACTGCGAAGCGTTGCGGACGAGGTGGAACGACCGGATCGCGTGCGCGGACGGGCCGTTGCCGGGCTCGGTCCTCGACCCGTTGGTGACGCCGCAAGGCTGGTGCGGGCACGTGCAACTGGCCGAGGGGCAGCGCGCGGGCACCGTGATCGACGCGGTGTCGGACATCGCCAAGGCGTACGACCTGCCGGACGGCTCGATCGTGGTGCGCACCATGGCGGAGAACCGGCAGGTGTTCATCTGGGGCTACACCACGAAGTCGGGCGCGGACTACCACCTGAGCTGGCCGCACCCGGTGCTGGACGGCAGCGAGTTCGTGGACATCAAACGCCAGAGCAACGGCACCACCCTGCTCGACCTCGTCCAGCTGACCACCTGGGCCCGGGCCCACAAGGAGAGCTGGGACGCCATCCGCGCCGGGCGTGAGATGGACGTGCAGCAGTTCGTCCGCCGCCTGAACCGCCTGCGTGCGGGGATCGTGGACATCCTGACCCGCGCCAAGCCCCAGCAGATCCGCGAACTGCTCATGCGAGTGGGCCTCGACCGGGCGTCACTGCCCAACGACCTGGCCGAGGAGCTCAACTACCCGCACGACCGCGATCCGACGGTCCCCATCCCCCGGTAACAGATATTGTCGGTACGTGACGGTCGCCATGGAAACTGCCCAGCCGCGGCACCTCATCGTGACCGTGTACGGGTTGTACGCGCGCGGCGCGGGTGGCTGGATGTCGGTGGCCAGGTTGATCAGCCTGATGGCCGACCTTGGTGTTGACCAGGCGGCGGTCCGTTCGTCGATTTCACGACTGAAGCGCAGGGGCATGCTGCAGGCACTGCGGCAGGGCGGCGCGGCCGGTTATGAACTGTCCGAGGAGGGCTTGGCGATCCTCAAGGAGGGGGATCGTCGGATCTTCCGGCAGGAACGAGCCACTCTGGCCGACGGCTGGCTGCTCGCGGTGTTCTCGGTTCCTGAGTCCGAACGCTACAAACGGCATCTGCTGCGCTCGCAGCTCACCCGCCTTGGTTTCGGCACGACCGCGCCGGGCGTGTGGATCGCACCCGCGCACCTGTCCGAAGCGACCGAGGACATGTTGCGGCGCCTGGATCTGAGCGGTTACGCCGATTTGTTCCACAGCAAGCACTTGGCGTTCGGTGACCTGGCCGAGAAGGTCAGGCGCTGGTGGGATCTCGACCAGCTGGAACACCTGTACAACGAGTTCGTCCAGGCACACCGAGCCGAACATGCCAGCGACGACCGGGAGGCGTTCGTCAAATACGTGCGGCTGCTGACCGATTGGCGCCGGCTGCCCTATCTCGACCCCGGGCTGCCCGCCGAACTGCTGCCGGACGACTGGGTCGGGATCAAGGCCGCCGATCTGTTCTTCACCCTTCAGGCCCAACTGGCCGTACCTGCGGAAAGGCACGCCGTAACGTCTTCGTGACCTCACGGGACGTATCTGGCACGCAGGTCAGGCGCACCTGTGGTACCAGAGCGACCCGAAGGGGAGAGCGAATGGTGGTCAAGTTCGTCAGGAAGCCAGGCAAGCCGTACGGCGATGACGACCGCAGCGCGGTGCCGGAGATGCCTCAGCATTTGCTGGAAAGGCACGGCGCTCGCGTGCTGAACCCCGTCAACGCGTTGGTCGCGGGCGGACCGTACGAACCGCCCAGGTCCACTGTGTACCGAGCCGGGTCGATGCTGATCCCGAACGACATCGCCAGGGACGTCCGAAACACCGTTGCCTTCAACGAAGTGCTCAGCCGGGTCGACCTCGAACTGGTCACCCCGAGGCACCAGAACGAGTACACCGAACGTCTGCAGCGCCTGCCCCGTCCGGTGTCGTTACGCGCGGTCGGCCGGACGACCAAGCCGACCCAGGTCGATTGCTGGCTGGCGCTGCAGGAACTGCGCGTGGCCGCGATGAACGGCCGGTTGCGCAAGGACTTCGTCGACCGGATCTCCGTCGATCACCTGCTTGTCGGCACCGTCGACATCGGAGGAACGCCGTGGGAGGCCAGCGGTGTCGGTGGTGCGCCTTGGGAAGCGAGTGGAGCGCCGGGTTCCGGCTACGCGCGCGGCGGCACGACCGGGCGTATCCCTGTGGCGTTGGCCGCTCCCCCACCACCGCGCGGCCCGATCGACCGGCGTCCCGTTGTCGCGGTGCTGGACACGGGCATCGGTCCGCATCCGTGGTTCGACTTGCCTGACCGGACCGCGCCGCCGCCCGCGGGCGGGTTCCTGAACGTCTTCCCTGAGCTGCAGGACGCGATCCGCAAACAAGGCGAAGAAGCCGCTTTGACAACACCGACACGGATCCTGACCGACTTCTGGGACGCGCCCGTCACGGACAACCCGTTGGTGGGCATGCTCGATCGCGACACCGGGCACGGCACGTTCATCGCTGGCATCATCCGGCAGACCGCGCCGGACGCGAACGTCCTCGCGATCCGTGTACTGCACAGTGACGGCATCGCGTACGAAAGCGATGTTCTGCTTGCGTTGTGGGGCTTGATCCTGCGGGTGCAGGACGCACAGCAGCAGAACGATCCGGACCGCATGGTCGACGTCGTTTCCTTGTCGCTCGGCTATTTCGACGAAGCCGGGTCGACGAGCACGTTCACCGGCTTGCTCACCGAGGCGATCGACAGGCTGCGTGAACTCGGCGTGCTCGTGATCGCGGCGGCCGGCAACGACGCGACCAGCAGGCGGTTCTATCCGGCCGCGCTCGCCGAACGCACCAGCCCTCCGGACGTCGCGCCGCAGGTGATCAGCGTCGGCGCGCTGAACCCGAGCACCACACGTGCGTTGTTCAGCAACGAGGCGCCATGGGTGCGCGCTTGGGCCACAGGCGCTGGTGTGGTGAGTACGTTCCCGATCGACGTGCAGGGCTCGATCAGCGCGACCATGGTGCCCGTCGATGGCCGCAGCGCGTTGGACCTGGACGACTACCGCGCCGGTTTCGCCGTCTGGGACGGCACATCGTTCGCCGCACCGCTGGCCGCGGCCGAGATCACCGCAGCCATGATCCAGTGCTCCGCCGAGGATCCCGCGCTGGCGTTGAAGACTGTGGACCGGCAGGTCGCCGTCAAACGAGCGCGCGCCGCGCTCACGAGAGCCGGCGGGTGAAATGCCCGACACCTCCCTGCACCACGCCAAGATGGCGGACCTGCTGGAAGCCGCGCGCAACGGCGACCAGGCCCGTCTCGCCGACTTGGTCGACGAACTGACGCCGCTGTTATGGCAAGTCGCACGGGCACAAGGACTCGACCGCGACACCAGCAGTGACGTCGTCCAGACCGCATGGCTCAAACTGCTCGGCGCGATCCAGGCGATCCGTAGTCCCATGGCACTGACCAGCTGGCTGGTCACGGTGACCAGACGCGAGGCATGGCGCGTGCGCAACTCCACCCGCATGGAGGTGCCCGCGAAGGACGTGCTGTTCGCCGAGCTGCCCGATCTCGGTCCGACACCGGAGGAACGGCGGGTCGAGGTCGAACGCGTCCGTCAGTTGTGGACGGCCGTCAGCACTTTGTCAGACCGATGTCAACAGTTGCTCCGAATAATCGCGTTCACCCGAAGGCCCGACTACGACACTGTCAGTGCCGCACTCGGTATGCCCAGGGGCAGTATCGGCCCGACCAGGGGCCGCTGCCTTGCCAAGCTGCGGGACGCGTTGTCCGCTGATTTCGCCGAAGAGAGCTAGCCATGACTTCCCCGGACGAGCCGCTCGACGAGCGCGACCACGCGATCCTGGCCGGTGTCAACGAAATGTGGCGCCGGTTCGACCCCATGCCGGTCGATCTGCTCGACCGGGTGAAGTTCGCCATCGAACTGGAGACCATCGACCTCGAGGTGATGCGGGCCAGCGAGGTCCGCGAACCGGCCGCGGTGCGCGGGGACGAGCAGCCGCGGTTGATCACTTTCGACAGTGAGACAGTCACCATCATGGTCGGTATCAAGCAAAACCCGGACCGGAGCATCCGGGTGGACGGCTGGCTGACCCCGGCAGGCTGTCACCCGATCGAACTACGCACCAGCACAGGCCCGATGACCACGATGTCCGACGACGAAGGACGGTTCGTGCTGGACGCGGTGCCGTCCGGCCTCGTCCAGCTGATCGTCCGGCCGAACGGCTCGACCCGGACGGTGACGACCCCGTCGATCTCGCTGTAGATCAAGTCCATACTTGGCCGGTGACACGGGCAAGGGACTTGCACCAGCGCGGCCTGAACGCGCTCAACCGGGGACGTCCGTTGCTCGGCGCACGCGCTTTCCGCGCCGGGCTGCGGATCGCGCCGGATGACGTGCGGTTGCTCAACAGCCTGGCCGCGGCCGAGGCCGCGTTGGGCAACACCGGACAGGGTTTCGCGTTGCTCGACCGGGCGGACCAGCTGGCCACGCCGGAGACCGCGGGGCTGCTGCGGCAACAACGTGGCCTGCTGCTGATCCTCGTCGGCCGGATGGACGAAGCGCTGGTCTGCCTTGACCAAGCGATTCCCTTGCTGCGCCGCGATCCCCTCGTGCTCGCCCGGACGTTGCTGAACCGGGCGATGTTGCACCAGATCGCCGGACGTGTCCGGCCCGCGTTGGCGGACCTGGAACGGTGTGAACGACTGGGCCGGGAACTCGGGCTCGACCGGCTGGTCGCCAAGGCAGTCCACGGCCGAGGTTCGTGCGAACTGCTGGCGGGCAACATCCCCGCGGCACTGCGGGATTTCGACCGGGCACGCGTGGTCTACGAGTCGCACGCCGACGGGATGCTGCCGGTGGTCGCGGTTGAACGCGCCAGAGCGCTGCTGGCCGCGGGGTTGCACAGCGACGCGGCGACCGAACTGGACTACGCGTTGGCGAGATTCCCCCGGACCCGCATGGACCAGGAGCACGCCGAGGCGTTGCTGACCCGGGCGCAGGTCGCGCTCGCCGCCGGTGACCTGACGGCCGCCAAGACATGGGCCAGCCGCGCGGAAAGCCGGTTTCGAAGACGGGGCAACGAGACCTGGGCCGCGGTGGCGGCGGTGACCAAGGTCCGCGCGGAATTCAAGAGTGGCAAGCGGTTGGGCGTGGTGGCGGCACACGCGGCCGAACTCGCCGGGCGGCTGACGGACCTCGGACTTCAGAACGACGCCGAAGCCGCCGAGTTGGTGGCGGCGCGTGCTTGTCTCGCCCGCGGCGACATCGGCAAGGCACGCGGGCACATCCGGGCTCGTAGTGGCCCGAAGTCGTTGCCGGAGACGCGGTTGATGCGCCGATTGGCCTTGGCGGAGCTCGGTGCGGCCACGGGTGATCGCCGGGCGATCTTCGCCAATGCCCGGGCGGGCCTGGATCTGCTGCGTGATCACCGCAGCCGGGTGGGCAGTCTCGACTTGCGGACCACCACGACGTCCCTCGGCCGGGAGCTGGCTCGTGCGGGGCTGGCCGCCGCGTTGGACCACGGCTCGCCTGCCGTCGTCTTCGGCTGGCTGGAACGCTCACGCGCGCAAGCCTTCCGGTTCCAGCCCGCCCGGCCACCCGACGATGACGACACGGTCGAGGCGGTCGCCGAGTTGCGGCAACTCGCGCATCAGGTGCGTACCGCGGAATTGGCGGGCAAGCCCGACGCCGACGCACGACGCCGCTGTGCCCAGCTGGAACGGGTGATCCGGGCCCGCGGCTGGCAGGCCGAAGGCACCGGCGAGCACTTCGCCGACGCGACATTCGGCCAGGTGCGCGCGGCTTTGGGGGACGCGACGATGGTGAGTTACGCGTCCGCCGACGGGCGGCTGTGGGCCTTGGTGATCACGTCGGCCCGTGCCCGGCTGGTCCGGTTGGGTTCGCTGGCAACGGTTTCCGAGTCGCTGGCCAAGCTGCACAGCGATCTGGACGCGTCGTGCGGGCGGCAATTGCCCGCCGCGTTGGATCGGGTGATCAAGGCGTCGATCCAGCGCAGGCTGGAGGCTCTGACGCGGGAGCTGGTCGAGCCGGTCCGGCCGATGCTCGGCGACTCCGACGTGGTGATCATCCCGACGGGAGCTTTGTCCGCTGTGCCATGGGGTTTGCTGCCGGACATGACCGGTCGTCCGGTAACGGTGTCGCCGAGCGCCTCAACATGGCTGGCTGGCCGGGGAACAGAACTCTCGGCGCCGTCGCGGTGGTTGTTCGTCGCGGGCCCGGATCTGGCGCATGCCGACGACGAAGTGCTGCAACTGGCCAAGGTTTACGGCGAGGGCGCGGTTCTGCTCGGGCCGGACGCCACCGTCGCGTCCACGCTGCAAGCGTTGGACGGATGCACCACAGCGCATTTCGCGGCGCACGGGCATCACGAGCGAGAGAACGTGTTGTTCTCCCGCCTGGATTTGAGTGATGGACCGTTGATGGCCTACGACATTCACCAGCTTCAGTCAGCGCCCGCGCATGTCGTGCTGTCCTCGTGCGATGTCGGTCAGACCGTGGTGCGCAACGGCGACGAGATTCTCGGGTTCACGGCCGCATTGCTGTACAGCGGAACCAAAACTGTGGTGTCCAGTGTGGCCTCAGTCGACGACGATGCCGCTGTCGATGTGATGGCCGCGTATCACCGAGGTCTGTTGCAGGGACGTCGACCGGCGCATGCGCTGGCCGACGCCACGCTCATTCAGCCGCTGATGCCGTTCGTATGCTTTGGGTCCTCTTGACCGCGGTTCATCGGCACAGCTGCGAAGCCCTGAACCTCGACGAGTGCTTCGACGTCCCACAACCGGCTCACGCCAATGCCCGCCATCGCCGGATATTCGGTGCCGACCAGGGCGCGCCACACGCTGCCGATCTCGCGGGCGTGCGCCTTGTAGTCGTCCATGTCGACGATGTAGATCGTGACGCTGACCAGGTCTTTCGGCTCGCCACCTGCACCGCGCAACGCGGCGAGCAGGTTGCCCAGTGCCTTCTCGAACTGCTCGACCACACCGTCGCCGACGATCTTGTTCTCGTCGTTCAACGCGGTCTGACCCGCCAGGAACACGATCCGCTCGGCGTCGGCGGTGTTCACGGCGACCGCGTGCGAGTAGCCGGACGGCTTGCCCAGCTCCGGAGGGTTCACCCGTTCGATCATGACTGCACCGCACCGCCGTCGACGTTGATGGCCTGGCCGGTGATGGCCGAGCTGGCAACGCACAGATCCACCACGTCAGCCACCTCCTCGGGCGTGATCAGCCGGTGGATCGGCTGCTTGCGCTCCAGTGCCGTCCGGATCTCGTCCTGAGGTTTGCCGGTGCGCGACGAGATCGTCTCGACCCAGCCGTCAGTCATCGGCGTGTCCACGTAACCAGGGCAGACCGCGTTGACGGTGACACCCTTCCTGGCCACCTCGGCCGCCACGGCGCGAACCAGACCGATGACACCGTGCTTGCTCGCGGTGTACGCGGCGAGGTTCGGCTCGCCTGCCTTTCCGGCGATCGACGAGATCACCACGATGCGGCCCCATCCGCCCTCGGTCATCGCCGGGACTGCCCGGCGGATCGCCCGGAAGGGCGCGGTGAGGTTGAGGTCGAGCTGGCCCTGCCAGTCCTCGTCGGTCAGCTTGGCGATCGGCTTGGCCACCGCCGCTCCGGCGTTGAGGACGAGGACTTCCACCGTGCCCCACGTCTCTTCTACCGTCGAGAACACGTTCTGCATGGCGGCCGGATCGGTCACGTCGGCGGGAAGGCACAATGATGGCCCGGGCAGCTTCTCCGCCACCTCAGCGAGCTGGTCCGCACTGCGGGCGGTGAGCGCGACCCGGTGACCGGCGGCCGACAGCCTGCCCGCGATCACACTGCCGATACCCCGGCTTGCGCCCGTGACCAGGCAATTCCTTGTCGTCACCGACCCAGCGTGCCAGATTTTCGTAACGGTCGTCAACAGAACGCGATATGTTGTATCCTTGACGGTCGTAAGGCTCACGACAGAAGAGGTGGGCAGCGTGCGGATCGCGATAGCGGGCGGCGGACCCGGCGGGCTCTACTTCGCCGCGTTGACCAAGGCACTCAACCCCGGTCACGAGATCACCGTGTGGGAGCGCAACGCCCCGGACGACACGTTCGGCTTCGGCGTGGTGTTCTCCGACGAGACACTGGGCGGGATCGAGCACGCCGACACCACGATCTTCGCCGAGATGAGCAAAGAGTTCGCCCAGTGGGACGACATCGACGTGCACTACCGGGGCACGACGTTCACCTCGGGCGGGCACGGCTTCGCGGCGATGAGCAGGCAGCGGCTGTTGACCATCCTGCAGCAGCGCTGCCTCGACCTTGGCGTGACGATCCACTTCCGTACCGAGGTCCCCCAGGATCTGAGCGGCTATGACCTGATCGTCGCCTCGGACGGCGCCAACTCCGCCACGCGCGCCCGATACGCCTCGGTTTTCCAGCCGACCGTGGAAACTCGGCGCTGCAAGTACATCTGGCTCGGCACGGACCTGGTGTTCGACGCCTTCAAGTTCTACATCCTCGACACCCCGGCCGGGGTCATGCAGGTGCACGGCTATCCGTACAGCCGCGACGCCAGCACGTTCATCCTGGAGATGCACGACGACGTCTGGGAGCGAGCGGGCTTCACCGCACCGCAAGGACTTCTGCCCGGTCAGAATGACGAGAAGTCCCTGGAGATGATCCGGGAGCTCTGCGCGGACGTGCTCGGCGGCCATTCGATCGTCGGGAACAATTCGAAGTGGACGAACTTCGCCACGATCCGGTGCGCGACATGGCGCCACGAAAACGTCGTGCTGCTGGGCGACGCTGCCCACACCGCGCACTTCTCTATTGGCTCGGGCACGAAGCTCGCCATGGAAGACGCGTTGTCCCTGGCGGCTTGCCTGCACGAGCAGTCCGATGTGGACTCCGCATTGGCCGCCTATGAAGACGAACGGCGGCAGGTCGTCACGTCGACCCAGCGTGCCGCGCAGGCCAGCCTTGAGTGGTTCGAGAACATCGGCCAGTACACCGATCAAGACCCGCATCAGTTCGCCTTCAACATCATCACGCGCAGCCGCCGCGTGACTTATGACAACCTGCGTCTGCGCGACCCGGAGTTCGTCGCGGACATGGACGCGTGGTTCGCGCGTGACTTCGCCGACGTCCGGCCACCGATGTTCCAGCCGTACAAGATCGGCGACCTTGAGCTGAAGAACCGCATCATCGTGTCCCCCATGGACATGTACAGCGCCACCGACGGCGTGCCCGGTGACTTCCACTTGGTCCATTTGGGAAGCAAGGCCATGGGCGGTGCGGGCCTGGTGATGACCGAGATGGTGTGCGTCTCGGAGACTGGCCGGATCACGCCCGGCTGTACCGGGATGTACAAGCCGTCACACGAAGAGTCGTGGACACGCATCGTCGACTTCGTGCACACCCAGTCGGACGCGAAGATCGGCATCCAGCTTGGCCATTCCGGCCGCAAGGGTTCGACCAAGCTGATGTGGGAAGGCATCGACCAGCCGCTGCCGTCCGGCAACTGGGAGGTGTGCGGGCCGTCCGCGATCCCGTACTCGCCGGCCAACCAGACTCCCCGTGAGCTGACGCTGGACGAGATGGCCTCGATCAAGGCGGAGTTCGTGGCTTCGGCGCAGGCAGCCGCGCGTGCCGGGTTCGACTTGCTGGAACTGCACTGCGCACACGGATATCTGCTGTCGTCGTTCCTGTCTCCGCTGACCAACCAGCGCACTGACTCGTATGGCGGCTCGCTGGAAAACCGGCTGCGTTATCCGCTGGAAGTCTTCGATGCCATCCGGGCGGTCTGGCAGGGGCCGATGACCGTGCGCATCTCCGCGACCGACTGGTGCGAAGGCGGAATCGACGCCGCTGATTCGGTCGAGATCGCCCGTGCGTTCGCCGAGCACGGCGTCGACGGTGTCGATGTGTCCACCGGCCAGGTCGTAAGCACGGAGAAACCCGCGTACGGCCGCAGCTATCAGACCCCGTACGCCGACCGGATCCGCAATGAGATCGGACGCAAGTACGGCGTCGCGGTGATCGCGGTGGGCGCGATCTCCTCATACGACGACGTGAACTCGCTCATCCTGGCGGGACGAGCGGACCTGTGTGCCTTGGGCCGCACCCATCTCTACGATCCACACTGGACATTGCACGCGGCGGCGGACCAGGACTACACCGGGGTCACGTGGCCAAAGCCGTTCGCGGCGGGCAACCGCAAGCCTCGCACCGGCCGGACCGACGGGCCGAAGCCACGCCTGGACCTGATCCGGTCCGGCGAGCCCAAGACCGCGCACGCCCGCTGGAGGGGATGACCATGGACGTCAAGGCGTTGGCGGCCGAGCAGTTGGTGCCGTTGGCCCAAGCGGGCAAACCCGGTGCGGTGAACCGGGAACTGATCAAAACCATGGGCTCGCTGGGCCTGCTCGCCCGGTTGTTCCC
The DNA here is from genome assembly GCF_900176515.1 of Kibdelosporangium aridum. Taxonomy (GTDB): domain Bacteria; phylum Actinomycetota; class Actinomycetes; order Mycobacteriales; family Pseudonocardiaceae; genus Kibdelosporangium; species Kibdelosporangium aridum. The sequence goes on along the minus strand of NZ_FWXV01000013.1, from coordinate 146,449 downwards.
CGGCGTCGAGTCCGGCAAGCCCACCCGGGACGCCGCGGCCATGGATCTGTGCCTGTTGCGGGAAGCCCTCGCGACGGTCTGCACCGAAGCCGAGACAGCCTTGGCTTTGCAGGGCTTGGGCACGTATCCCATCCTGCAGTCCGGTGTGGACAGCCAAGTCTCCCGCTGGGTTCCGGCCGTGGCCGCGGGCGACGCGGTCGCGGCTTTCGCGTTGACCGAACCGGACGCAGGCTCCGACGCGGCTGCCTTGCAGTTGAGTGCGACCCGTGACGGCTCAGGCTGGCGGCTGTCCGGAGAGAAGATCTGGATCTCCAACGCTCCCGAAGCGGACGTCTACTCGGTTTTCGCCCGGACTTCGGACGCGGGCGCACGGGGTGTCTCGGCTTTCGTGGTGCCAGGCGATCGAGCCGGCTTGTCCGGCGAACACCTCGACATGGTCAGCCCGCATCCCATCGGCCGCTTGACGTTCGACGGCGTCTACGTCGACCAAGACGAACTCCTCGGCGAGGAGAACAAGGGCTTCCGGGTCGCGATGCGCACCCTGGACTTGTTCCGCCCCAGCGTCGGCGCCTTCGCCGTCGGCATGGCGCAAGCTGCTCTGGACGCGGCGGTTTCACATGCCGGAAGCCGGATCGCTTTCGGCGGACCGTTGAAGGACCAGCAAACCGTCTCGCACACACTGGCCGAGATGGCCACCCGCATCGAGGCCTCCCGGCTACTGGTGCATTCCGCGGCTCGTGCTTATGACTCGGGCGAGCAGAACATCGCTTCACGGGCCGCGATGGCCAAGCTTTTCGCCACGGAGACAGCCCAGTACGTCGTCGATGCCGCCGTGCAGATCCATGGTGCCCGCGCCTTGCAACGCGGGCACCTGCTGGAACATCTGTACCGGGAGGTCCGCGCACCTCGGATCTACGAAGGCGCATCGGAAATCCAGCGCACTATCATCGCCCGCGAACTGTTCCGCCAGGCCTGACAGACGTGGAATACCCTCATATATCCCGCAGCCGAGGCTTGCCCGCCAATGCTGGCGTTGCGCGGGGACCGCAGACACGTGTCAGGGATTTCGGAGCGCTCCCAGACGGACAGCGCAACATGGCGCGCATCGTGTTCCTCATCCGAAAGCCCGTGAGTTCTATTCCGCGTGGGAGCAGAAAGCTCGTAGCGAGCAGCACGGACTTTCCGCCCACTGTGGAGCCGTCAGGTCAGGCTTTGCCATCTCTGTGGCTTATGGACGCCATTTGGCCGCCTTGACCCTCAATTAGTACAACGCCTAAACTTACGCGCCGATCCACGACAACGTTGTCATCTCTGCCCTGCGGGAGTCACGCATGCGCGCACATGCCCGGCGGTTAGGCCTCGGAGTTGTTCTCTCGGTGGCGCTCACTAGCGTCATCCCCATGGCAACAGCGACCGCGCAGCCGGTCATCGACCCCACCGAACTGGTGAATCCGTTCATCGGCACGGGAACCGGCGGCCAGTTCGTCGGTTCGGTGAACACGTTCCCCGGCGCGGTGGCGCCGTTCGGGATGCTGTCGTGGAGCCCCGAGACGTCATCCCGGCCGACCGGTGGTGGCTACAACTACGACGACTCCGCGGTCACTGGTCTGAGCCTGACGCATCTGTCCGGCGTCGGCTGCCCGATCCAGGGTGATCTGCCCATCCTGCCGACTGTCGGAGCGATCGAGGCGGCGCCCGCGCGAACGACCAAGCCGTTCAGTCACGCCGACGAGGTGGCGAAGCCGGGGTATTACCGGACCAAACTCGACGGCGTGGACGTGCGGGTGGCCGCCACGCAGCGGACTGGTGTCGGCGAGTTCGGCTTCCCGGCCTCCACCCAGTCGAACTTCCTGTTCAAGACAGGCTCGTCGCAGAACGGCAACACCACTGCGACCGTGTCGATCCAAGGACCGGACCGGCTGTCCGGGTCGATCACCAGCGGTCGTTTCTGCGCCCGGCAGAACAACTACACGCTTTACTACGCTGCCGTTTTCGATCGGCCGTTCACCTCCCACGGCACCTGGCAGGCGAACACCGTGACGCCCGGCGCCAAGGAGACAGCGGGGCCGGGTTCCGGCGCGTGGGTCACGTTCGACACGACGCAGAAAGCCGAAGTCGGGCTGAAAGTCGCCATCAGCTATGTCAGCGCCGCCAACGCGTGGGCGAACCTGCAGGCCGAGAACCCCGGCTGGGGCGTCGATCCGGTCGCAGCGCGGACCAAGGCCGCGTGGCACCGCCTGCTGTCCACAGTGGAGATCGAAGGCGGGACACGCGACCAGCGGATCCAGTTCTACACCGCGCTGTACCACTCGTTGTTGCACCCCAACGTGTTCAGCGACGTCAACGGCCAGTACATCGGCTTTGACAACAAGGTGCACACCCTGCCGCCGGGCAAGGTCCAGTACGCCAACTTCTCCGGCTGGGACGTCTACCGCACCTTGATCCAACTGCAGGCACTGATCGCGCCCACCGAGTCGAGTCAGATGATGCAGTCGCTTGTGAACAACGCGGCGCAAGGCGGCTGGTTGCCCAAGTGGCCGGTCGCCAACGGGTACACGGGCGTGATGAACGGCGACGCTGCCGTGCCGATGATCTCCTCCGCATACGCGTTCGGTGCACGGGACTTCGACACCAAAGCCGCACTCGCCGCGATGGTCAAGGGCGCGGAGGTCGTTCCGACGCCCGATCAGCTCGGTCAGGGGTGGTACGAGCAGCGGCCTGGCCTTGCCGACTACAAGAGCCGCGGCTACGTGCCCAACACGGTGCGCAGCGACATCTCCGACGTGAACAACGGTGCCTCGGCCACCCTTGAGTACGCCTCGGCGGACTTCAGCCTCGCGCAGTTCGCCCGCGCTCTCGGCGACGAGGACAAGTACCGGCACTACCTGGCCAGGTCACACAACTGGACCACTTTGTACAACGTGCACTCCGGCTACCTCCAGCCGCGCAGCGACACCGGTGCCTTCCCCGCCGGCAACCCGGTCACCACCGGAATGACGAACTTCGGCCAGTCCGGTTTCCAGGAGGGCAACGCGGGCCAGTACTTGTGGATGGTGCCGCACAACATCGCCGGGCTGTTCTCGGCGATCGGCCAGGACAACGTGCAGCGCAGGCTGGACACGTTCTTCACCGAGTCCAACGCGGGCCCGAACCGTCCGTACTACTGGGCGGGCAACGAGGTCGACATGCTGGTGCCTTGGCTCTACAACTACGCCGGGACTCCACATAAGACTCAGGAGCGCGTCCACAAACTGCTCACCACGATGTACTCGAACGCTCCTGGCGGTGAGCCGGGCAATGACGACCTCGGTGCGCTGAGCTCGTGGTACGTCTGGTCGGCGATGGGCCTGTACCCGACCACGCCGGGAACGTCCACAGTGGCCATCAGCGCGCCGATTTTCTCCAGCGTGCGCATCCGCACTCAACGGGGCGTGACGGTGATCCAAGCGCCAGGCGCCGCACCGGGCAAGTACATCAAGTCGCTGACCGTGAGCGGACGTCCGTCCCAGCAGACGTGGCTGCCGGGTCTCAGCGGCTTCAACTTGCTCCAGTTCACGTTGTCGGACAAGCCGACTGATTGGGGCAAGGACAACCCGCCGCCTTCGTATGACGCCGGGCCGCTCGAGTTCCCGCCTGGCGTGTTCCCGGTCGAGCTCACAGTGGACTCGACAACGGTAACCGCGGGCGCGCAGACCGCCGCGTCGTTGAACCTTGACGTGGGCGCGGGCGCTGAACCCGCCAAGCCGATCTCGGTGCAGTCCGTGAACTGGGTGGCGCAACCCGTCAACGGCCTGAGTGTCACCCCAAGCTCCGGAACCGTTCCGGTCGCGGCCGACGGCAGCGCTCGGATCGATGTGACGGTGTCCGCTGCGGCCAACGCCAAGCAAGGCTTCGGCGCCATCCCGATCTCGCTGAGCACGCCCTCGGTCGCCTTGCCCCGGCTGGAGTTCCCGGTCGCGGTGATCGGGCCGGGCAAGACGGCCAAGGCGTGCACCACACTTGGCGCGAACAACGTCGAGTTCGGACTGGCCCAGCGGGAACTCGCTGGCGACGGCGTGACCACACCCGTGACAGTCGGCGGGAAAGAGGCACGCAAGACCGTGCTGAGGGTGCCCAACAACCTGAACATGTACTTCCGGGTCGAGCGGCGCTTGGCGTTCGACGGTACGTTCACGGCGACATTCGACGTGACGTACTACGACTCCGGGACACACGGCTGGCAGGTGCAGTACGACTCCGTTGAGCACCCCTACAAGAGCGCGATCACGGTGGTCAACCAGAACACGAACACCTGGAAGACCATGACGGTCACGGTGGACGATGCCAAGTTCGCCGAGCGGCAGAACGAGCAGACCGACTTCCGGATCGCCTCCGACCAGCCGGTGACCATCCACAGTGTGCAGACCACGATCACAGGCGACGGCGTGCTTCCGATGAACCTGTGCTCGGGCACCGAGTGATGAAGCCGTCCGGGTGGGCCCGCCGTCCCACCCGGACACCTAAACCCGGGCGGCGTGTTTGCCGGTCGACAGGTCGCGGCTGCTGGCGATCAGCTTCTCGGCCATCTCCTCCACTGCGTTCGCGAACTTCGTGTCGCTGTCCTCATGCCAGTCCGCGAGACGGTTCAGCAGCCAGGCCCGAGCCGCGCCGATCAACTGGGCGAACGCTTCGGTTCCTGCCGGTGTGAAGCGGTAGTGGCCCTCGGCTTCGCTGACGTAACCGACCTCGACCAGCTGGCGGGCAACGGGTTGGAAGATCCCCGCGGGCACTTTGGTGCTCTCGGCGATCTCGTGCAGGGTGGCGTCGCCGTCGTCGATGCTGTGCTTGAAGATCCGGACGAGCATCCACGCCTGCGCGTAGTTCAGCGGAACGCCTGAGGCGGCGAGCATCTCGGGACGCGGGTCGTTCTGCTGTTTGCTCACGACCATCGCGATGAGCTTTTCCAGCTCCGCGTGGGAGTCCCTGGACGCGGGCGGTGCGAAGCTCTCCCCCACACCGGTGTTTCCGGCCGCGACAACTCGTGAGGTATCCCTGAGCGGAACTTCCTTCAAGAACAGTGCGACGACGAAGGCAAGCAAGCCAACGGGTGCGGCGGCAAGGAACATCGTCTGCAACGTGTCCACATAGGCCTGGATGACAGGTGCTTTCACCGCTGGCGGCAACGCGTGTACCCCGTTGACGTTCAGCACGATCCGTGGATCGATGTCGGGCGGGGTCACCGGAGTCAGGTGTTTCGGCAGCTGGTTGGCGTAGATCGTGCCGAAGATCGCGACACCGAAGGAACTTCCGAGCGTGCGCAGGAAACTCACGCCGGACGTCGCGACGCCGAGGTCGGAGTAGTCGCTCGTGCTCTGCACGACCACGGTCGGCACCGGCATGACGAGACCGACACCGAGGCCCAGTACCAGCATGTAGCCGGAAATGGTCCAGAACGTCGAGCTGGCGTCCATCAGCGACAGCAGCACCAGGCCGCCGGAGATCAGCAGCGACCCGACGATCGGGAACGCCCGGTACCGCCCGGTCTTGCTGATCACCTGGCCGGTGATCATGGCCGCGACCAGCAGCCCGCACACCAGCGGCAGCATCCGCAGGCCGGAGCCGGTCGCCGACGCGCCTTGCACGTACTGCAGATACGTGGGCAGGTACGTGACACCGCCGAGCATCGCGAACCCGACGATGAAGCTCAGGATGCTGGACACGGTGAAGACCGGGCTGCGGAACAGCCGCATCGGCAACATCGGTTCCGCGGCACGCATTTCGACAACCACGAACAGCACAAGCGCGACAACCGATCCGGCAGCCATCCAGATAATTGTCGGAGAACCCCACGGATACTCGGTGCCGCCCCAGCTCGTCACCAGTGTCAGGCCAGATGCCGCCAGACCGATCAGCAGAATGCCCAGGTAGTCGACCTTCGGGCGGAGCGCGGCCTTGACCGTCGGCATCGACAGGACGGTGACGATCAGCACCAGCACACCGAGCGGCAGGTTGATGTAGAACGCCCACCGCCAGCTCGCATGGTCCACGAACAGGCCGCCGAGCAGCGGCCCGACCACCGTCGAAACACCGAAAACGGACGCCAGCGCACCCTGGTACTTGCCGCGTTCGCTCAACGGCACGACGTCCGCGATCACCGCTGTGGCCGTCACCAGCAACCCACCAGCACCGAGGCCCTGCACAGCGCGCGAGGCGATCAGCCATGTCATCGAGTCGGCCCAGCCCGCGAAGAACGAGCCGATCATGAACAGCAGCACGCTGACCAGGAACATCCGCTTGCGGCCGTACAGGTCGCCGAACTTGCCGATGAGCGCGGTCATGATCGTCTCAGCGAGCAGGTACGACGTGACAACCCAGGAGAGGTGGTTGCCGCCGCCGAGGTCGCTGACAATCGTCGGCAACGCCGTGGCCACAATGGTCTGGTCAAGGGACGCCAGCAGCATCCCGAGCATGATCGCCGCGACGATCGCGTTGCGCGCCCCGCGGCCGACGGGTGCGGCCTCAGCCTCTACCATCCCGGCCTCCTGTGTGGACAGTCGCAGACTAGGTCTGATCCGGATAGCTCGCGACTCGGTAGGTTGGCGGCATGAGCTTGCGCGTCGGATTGATCGGGTACGGCACGGCGGGCGCGTTCTTCCACACGCCGCTGATCACCGCGACCCCGGGCATGACCTTGCGGTCCGTGGTGACCTCCCGCGAGGTGCCGGACGGTGTGCGCCGGCTGGACCGGCCCGACCAGCTCTGGGAGGACCACGACCTGGTCGTCATCGCCTCCCCGAACCGGACCCACGTGCCGCTGGCAACGGAGGCGGTGCTCGCAGGCGTGCCCGTCGTGGTCGACAAACCCTTCGCGCCGTCGGTCGAGGAGGCCCGCGCGCTGACGTCGCTCGCCTCGTCTCGGGACGTCCCGATCACGGTCTTCCAGAACCGCCGCTGGGACGGCGATTTCCTGACCGTGAAGGAATTGATCCGCTCAGGGGCGTTGGGCCGGGTGCACCGGTTCGAGTCGCACTTCGACCGCTGGCGTCCGACGCCGAAGGACACGTGGAAGGAACTGCCGGGCCGGGAAGAGGCAGGCGGAGTCCTGTTCGACCTGGGAGCGCACCTGATCGACCAGGCATTGCAGCTCTTCGGACCGGCGAGGTCGGTGTACGCCGAGGTCAACAAGCAACGGGACGGAGTGCAGGTCGACGACGACTTCTTCCTGGCATTGACGCACGAGTCAGGTGTGCTGTCCCACTTGGCCTCCAGCACCCTCGCAGCGCAGCCAGGTCCCCGGTTCCGTGTGCTCGGGTCTTCGTCGGCGTATGTGAAGTACGGCTTGGATGTGCAGGAAGCGGCGCTTCGGGCGGGTGAGGGTCCCGGGTCTCCTGATTGGGGTGTGGAGCCTGAGGAGGCGTGGGGTCTGCTTGGCGTGGCGGGTGAGACGACGACGCCGGTGGAGACGAAGCCCGGTTCATACCAATACTTCTACGCGGCGATGGTGTCGGCTTTGCGGGACGGTTCGCCGGTGCCGGTGGCTCCTGAGTCCGCCATCGCCACCCTGGAGATCATCGAGTCAGCGCTCGACTCGCCGCAGGGATTCGTGGAGCTGCCAGAAGACTGATGCGGGGATGGTGAGATGCCCGGAATCCGGGCTCTTGGAGTCGCGGATGCTGACGGTGGCGCCAGGCCACGCGACCTCGACACAGTCCACGCTGCCACCGCTGAAGCTGCTCTTCCGCCAGGCCACCTCGATACAGTTCTCGTCACCGCTGAAGCTGCTCTTCCGCCACATCAAGTCCACTAACCAGCCCGTCCAGGTCGTAGGAGATGGATCTCAACAACTCCACTGAACCAGCCATGTCCAGAGCTACTGCTTCCAGATTCTCGACTTGGCGCCGATAGGCGACCACGTCCTCTGGTTCATCGCGGTACAGACCTGTGGTCATCGCCTCGATGAACACCAGACTGGGTTGGTCGTCGAAATCGAGAATCACGAACTGGCCGCTGAGACCTGCGTGTGCGGACACGGTCGCCGGGATGATCCGAATTGACACGTTGTCGAGGTCGGCCAAGCCGATCAGGTGCCTCACCTGCTCGGCCATCACCTTCGCGCCGCCGATCAGCTGTCGGATAGCCAACTCAGTCACGATGAAGTTGACCTGTGGTGGCCTCTTTCGGGTGAGAATCGCCTTCCGTTCCATGCGTTGGGAGACCGTGGCGTTGATCTCAGATTCGCTGCCATTCGCCCGAAGGGCTGACAACACGGCGCGGGCGTATTTTGCAGTCTGCGCAAGGCCAGGCACCAACATCAACTCGAAGTTTGTGATCACCGTGGCATCCGCTTCGAAGGCTCGGTAGGTGCGGCTCTTCGAGCCGACGACCATGCTCGAGTGCGACGTGTTGCGGGCGTGGTTGAGCAGCTGGTCCCGTTCTGCCCCAACGACTCCAAGAACCGCCAGGATCGCGGCCACTTCCTCAGTCGTCGGCTCTCTCTTCCCATTCTCCAAGCGGCTCAACGAGCTGATCGAGATCCCGACCTGCCTACTCACCTGCTCCAAGGTCTTGCATGCGGCTTTGCGATGCCATGCAAGCCCTATGCCGATCCCTCGCGAGTTCACGTTCTGCCGCTGCATTCCGCCCACTCCTTTTGCAGGGTATGCAAAAACGTCCGCCATCCACCGTTACCGAGCACTGACCCCACTTCACCCCATCGGGGCCGTTGCACATTTTTCGTCTTCCGCCATTATTTCCCACATGAACGGAATCCAGGTCGATACGTGGATCAAACTCGAGGCGTGTCAGATCTCCTACACACTCGACGGGGATATGGCCGAGTTGCAGTTCGGCGGCAGGCTTGACGGCCTGTCAGTGACCGCCACCCAGGACGGCCTGCGCAACCTCATCGACACCGCAACCGAAGCGCTGCAAGCGATCAGAACGGAACCCGATGGCAAGATCTAGGTATGGATCGAGACCGGGATCCGGCCGGACGGGCACGTAATGCCAGGCCACGGGATGGATTGGGGCGGCCGTTGCCCTACGGCGCCGAAGGTGTCGAGCGCCTGCCGGAGGGCATCAGCCGCACGCCCGAGCAGACCTTGAGCGAAGCCCAGAAACTTCTCGACGACGGCAAGCCCTTCCATGCGCACGAGGTGTTCGAGGACGCGTGGAAGGCAGCCGACGAGCCTGAGCGCGCGCTGTGGCGTGGTTTGGCCCAGATCGCGGTTGGCTTGACTCACGCCGCGCGCGGCAACGAGGCTGGCGCCGAGGCGTTGATTCAGCGCGGTGTCGACAACATATGGCCTTATGAGGTTGATCCGCCTTATGACATTGACATCGCCGGGTTGTTGCGTTGGGCTGAGAATCCGACGGGAGTACCTAGGCTTTACGCGGAGCCGCCGGGTCCGTAAAGCCCGGGTCCGGTGATGGTGATTCCGGACAGGAATTCCCGAGAACCGTCGTAGGCGTTCGCAATCAATTCCGCGGTGTGCCCGAAATCCAACGGCGTCACCGCTTTGACCGGCGCACCCGGCAGGTAGACGACCGGGACTTCTGACGCCGCGCGCTCGGACTCCAGCTCCGCCTGGTTGCGCATCCCGAGCGTCGCCCAGAACAACACCGCGTCCGCCAGCGTCTCGGGGACACGAGGCAGGTGCCCGGGAAACGCACAGTCGAGAATCACCACCGACTTCGCGCCCAGGGCAAGCGCTTGCCTGATCGGCACGTTCGCGATCACGCCGCCGTCGTACAACACGTGCCCTTCGTGGAACACGGGCGGATAGATGCCCGGAATGGCACTGCTCGCCAGGATCGCTGGCGTCAACGGCCCTGAGTTGAGCAACACCGCTTTGCCGGTCAGCGCGTCCACCGCGACCGCACCGAACGGCAGGCTCAAATGAGCGAAGTCATCCACGCCTTCAAGCTCAGTCCTGATGATCTCCGCCAGCCCTGTGTTGGGAAACAGGTGGTTGCGGTGCTGGCGCAGCGTCCGCAACTGCGCGAGCGGCCCACCGGGGAACACCCTGGCCCGGGTCATCCGATGCCAGATGGCCTCGAGCCTGGTCGGCGCGTTCTGCGGGTCCAGTGCGAGCAACGCACCGTTCACCGACCCGACCGAGGTCCCGACGACCAGGTCAGGCTCGATCGCGCGCTCCGCGAGCGCCCGCAGCATCCCCACCTGGCCCGCGCCGAGGCTGCCGCCCCCGCCCAGGACAAACGCCACCGGCTTGGGCAGTTCGATCTCGTCCACGAGCACATTGTTCACAAGTCGCGGGGTTCGGGTACCTGGAACCATGCGGTTTCGCGATCGGGAAGATGCCGGACGGCGACTGGCTGACCAGCTGGAACACTATCGGGGTCACTCGGACGTGCTCGTGCTCGCGGTGCCGAGGGGTGGGGTGCCGGTCGCCAGAGTGGTCGCTGACCGGCTCGGCGTGCCGATGGATCTGCTGCTCGTGCGCAAGCTGGGGGTGCCGGGGCAGGAGGAGCTCGCGATGGGGGCGATCGCGGACGGTGACATCGTGCTCAACCAGGAGGTGGCCCGGCACGTCCCCCAGCACGAGATCGACCGGGTGATCGAGTCCGAGCAGGCAGAACTCCACCGCCGCAACACCGCCTACGGGCGGACCCCGCTGGACGTCAGGAACAAGACAGCGATCGTGGTGGACGACGGCCTCGCGACCGGCGCGAGCATGCGGGCCGCGGTGCAGGCGTTGCGGCAGCGAGGGCCCGGCAAGATCGTTGTGGCTGTGCCGACGGCTCCGGCGCATACCTGTCGGGCGTTCACGCGGATCGTTGACGAGGTTGTCTGCGTGACGATGCCTGAGCCATTCGGCGCTGTTGGCCGGGCGTACAAGGACTTCAGCCAGGTCAGCGACGGCGAGGTGCGTGAGTTGTTGGCGGCCGGGCCGGGTGACCGGCCCGGCCGCTAGGGCATCAGGAGCGCAGGCTGCGCGGACGCATGTCGGTCCAGACCTCGTCCACGTAGTCGGTGCACTCCTGCTTGCTGCCCGCCTTGCCCACCGCGTGCCATCCGCCCGGGATCGCCAGGTCGGCGGGCCACAGTGAGTATTGGTCCTCGTCGTTGCGCAGGACTTGGTAACGGGCGTTGTCGTCCATTGTGGATGTCCTTTCTAGACAGATACCGGGAACCGGCGCAGTACCGGGCTGACTGTGACGAGCAAAGAGACCGCGGCCATGCCCGCGGTGCACCAGAGCACCGCGACAGTGCCATCGACGAACTCCACCAGCACGCCGCCCGCGGCAGGTCCGGCGGCTGCCGCTGCGCCGACGACGACGTTCATCACGCCGCTCAACCTGCCGCGCAGGTCGTCTGGGGTGAGCAGCAACTGGTGGGTGTTGATGGTTGTGTTGGCTGTCGGCGCGAGGAAGGACATGCCCGCGAACAACGCACCGAGCACGTATCCGTTGGGCGCCAGGATGGTTAACGGGGTGAGCAGCGTGACCATCCAGAACACGGCCATGATGGACACCCACGGGTGCAGGATCCGGTGCAGTGTCGGCGCGAGCAGCGACCCGAGCAAGCCGCCGAACCCGAGCATCGCGGCCATCAGGCCGATCTGCCCCGCAGGCACTCCCCTGGCGTTGGCCAGCACGATGATCACGATGTAGAACGCGTTGAAAAAGAAGTTCAGGCTCACCGCGCACAGCGCGGTCACCCGGACATGCCGATGGCTCCACACCCACCGCAGGCCTTCGGCTATCTCCTTGCCGATGTTCCCGATCGGCGCCCGCTCGACCTCGCGATACGGAACCCGCAGGAATGCCAACGAGATCAGCGAGATCAGGTGCGTGATCATGTCCACAAGGAACGGCACGACCCGGCCGATCGCGAACAGGACGCCACCGAGCGCGGTTCCGGCCATCTGGCCGATCGACGACCGGGCCGCATTCAGCGAGATCGCCGTCGCCAGCTGTTCTTCGGGTACCAGCCGAGTCAGACACGCGTCCTCAGCTGGTTCGAACAAGGCACGGCAGACTCCCATGATCACCGCGACCAGCACCATGTGCGCCAAACTCGCGCTGTCCCACCACAAGGCGAGCGCCAGGCTGCCGACCGCCGCGGCCATCGCGGCCTCACACCACAGCATGATCCGCTTGCGGTCCCAGCGATCCACGAGCGCTCCCGCGGGCAGCCCGGCCAGCAGCTGTGCCGCGGCATCGGCTCCGAGGACCAAACCGGACGCCGCAGGTGAGCCCGTGATCGCCAGTACCAGCAAGGGGAACGCGATCATCGTGGTGCTGAAGCCGACCTCGGAGACTGCTTGGCCGGCCCACAGCAAGGTGTAGTTCCGGTTACGCCGCAACGGAACGGTCGTCATCGGCACTCCTCGGCCATCGTCCTGAGGGCTTGTGCGAACTTCTCGACCAGTGCTTCGACCGTGGCGCGCCGGTAGCGGTCGGACCGGAAGTACCAGGAGAACCCGAGCCGGCCGTCGCCGACCTCGCCGACGATGTCGATCAGGTGCTCGGGCACCGCGTTCTCGTCCTGTTCCTGGCCGATGGACGTCTTCATCGCCCGATACAGTCCCGACGAGACACCGCCGGAGTCGAACTGGCCGAGGTAGTTGAACGAGACTTGCGGGCGTGGAATCTCCGGCAGACGGTCGGTGAGGTACCGCAGCGGGCCGTAGCCGAAGCCGTTGCGCGGGACCGCACGCATCTGTTTGCGGACAGACCTGACAATGTCACGCCAGCGTCCATCAGGGACAGTGAGGGTGACCGGGAACATCGATGTGAACCATCCGACGGTCCTCGACAGGTCGACGTCGTCCAGGACGTCTTCCCGGCCGTGGCCTTCGAGATCGAACGAAACCAGGCCGTCCTCGGCCAATGCCCAAGCACATGCCGCCAGCAACACATCGTGCAGCCCGGTGCGATACGCGGTCGGGGCTCCACGCAGAAGTGCGTCGGTGTCCTCGGCGCTGAGCAGCACTGACACCGAGTCGACCGGGCCAGTCCCCTGGTGGTCCACCGGCATTTCGACGACCCGCACCCCGGACCAGAAGTCCAGTTCCTGGTCGAAGCCGCCCTCCTGAACGTGCTCGGTGAGCTTGCGTGACCAGTCGCGGAACGAGGTCGTCTTGGCGCCGAGGTCTATTGGCGAGCCGCGCAGTGCCTGGTGATAGGCGGTGTCGAGGTCGTCGAGAAGCACTCGCCACGACACCCCGTCGACCACAAGGTGATGCACGACGATCAACAGCTGCTGGTTGTCGAACAGCACAGCCTTGATCAGCGGGCCAGTCCCGATGTCGAAGCTCGCGTGCACACTGTCGGCGAACCCCACCATGTCCACATCGGACACCACTTGAAGGATCTCGGCGGGCGAAATCGGGGCGTTCTCCTGCGACCATGAGCCATCCGTGCACGAGAACCGCATGCGCAGAGCGTCGTGGTGCACAACCAACGCCTCGAAGGCCGACCGCAGCGCGTCGACCTTGACATCCGGCGCCAGCTCGACCAGGTGTGATTGGTTGAAGTGGTGCGGGTTTCCTTGCCGTTCGGTGAAGAACCACCGCTGGATCGGCGTGAGCGGAACCGGCCCGACCACGGGCGCACGGTCGTCTTCGGTGGCTTCGATCACGGTCACCAGCGGCGCCATGGACGCGATGGTCTGGTGCAGGAACACGTCCTTGGTGGCGATCCGCAGCCCGGCCTGCCTGGCCCTGGCCACCACCTGGATGCTCAGGATCGAGTCGCCGCCCAGCTTGAAGAAGCTGTCGTGCACACCGACCCTGGGCAAGCCGAGAACATCGGCCCAGATCTCGGCCAACGCCGTCTCGATCGGCCCTTCGGGCGCGACATATCCCTCGTCCGATCCGGCTTCGGGTTCAGGCAAGGCGGCGCGATCGACCTTGCCGTTCGGGCTCATCGGCACCGAGTCCAAGGCCATGAACGCGGCCGGGATCAGGTACTCAGGCAGGCTCTGGCCGAGGAACTCCCGAATGTCTTCCGGGACGACCGGCACGGTGTACGCGATCAAGCGCTTGTGCCCGTCGTCCTCCCGGAGCACGGCGACAGCGGACCGCACCGCAGGATGCGACCGCAGGGCGGCTTCGACCTCACCGAGCTCGATCCGGAAGCCGCGGATCTTCACCTGGTCGTCGGCCCGGCCGAGGAACTCCAGTTCACCGTGCACGGTCCAGCGCACCAGGTCACCGGTCCGGTACATCCGGCTGCCGTCACCCAACGGGTTGGCCACGAACCGTTCCGCGGTGAGCCCAGGCCGGTTCAAATACCCACGGGCCAGTCCAATGCCTGACACGTAAAGCTCTCCGGCGACACCGATCGGCACGGGCCGCAACGAACCGTCCAGCACATGCACTTGGGTGTTCCAGATCGGCCGGCCGATCGGCGGCGAGCCACCGGCCGTCAATGGCGAGCTCCACGACGTGACCACAGTGGACTCGGTCGGGCCGTAGGCGTTGATCATCCGGCGACCGGAAGCCCATCGGGCCACCAGCTCGGCCGAGCACGCGTCACCGCCGACGATCAGGCACCGGAAGTCCGGCAATGGAACGTCAGGCACAGTCGCCATCGCGGCGGGCGGGATCAGCGCGTGCGTCACCCGGTTGTCCCTGAGCACCTCAGCCAAGTGCTCTCCCAGCAGAGGTCCTGGTGGCGGGACGACCAGGCTCGCGCCGACCGGCAGTGACATGCAGAGTTCCAGTACCGATGCGTCGAAGCTCGGCGACGAGAATTCCAGCACCCGGTCTCCTGGCCGGACATCGAAGTGCGCGCATTCCGCTGCGGAGAACGACGCCAGACCGGCATGGCTGACCACGACACCCTTTGGCCGGCCGGTCGAGCCGGACGTGTAGATCACGTAGGCCGGGTGCTCCAGCCTCCGGTCGACCAGGAGATTGCTTGAGTCGCCGTCCACGTCCTCGGCCGACGTCAGGACGAGCACCGGTGCGGCGTCGGCCAGCATGAAGTCGATCCGGGCCTGCGGGTAGGCCGGGTCCACGGGCAGGAAGGCCGCCCCGGTCTTCGCCACGGCCAGCTCGGCGACGATGATCTCCACCGAACGCGGCAACATCACCGCCACGATCCGTTCCGGTCCAGCGCCCCGCGCGACGAGTCGCCGTGCCAGCCGATTCGCCCGTGCATTGAGCTCGGCATACGTCATCGCTCCGCCTTCGAACACCAACGCGGGCGCGTCAGGCGTGCGGGCAACCTGCGCCTCCACCAACTCCGGGAAAGTGAAGGGTTTGACGTCGCGCGCGGTGTCGTTCCACGCGTCCAGCAGTTGCTGCTCAACCGGCGTGAGTGCTGGGATTTCCCGGATCGGACGATGCGGATCCTCGGCGACAGCGGACAAAACCATCGTCAGGTGCTCGGTGAACCGCTGAATCGTCGTCGCGTCGAACAGATCCGTGTTGTACGTGACGACTCCGTGCAAGCCCTCGGCGGTTTCCCTGAATTCCAAGGTGATGTCGAAGCTCGCGGTCACCACAGGAAGGTCAAGGTCCTCAGCTGTCAGCCCTGGGAGCTCGACCGAGCCGCCCGGCGTGTTCTGCAGTACGACCATGACCTGGAACAGCGGAGTCCTGCTGGTGTCCCTGTCGGGTTGGACCGCGTCGACCACGTGCTCGAACGGCACGTCCTGGTGCGCGAACGCCTCCAGCACGGTCTCCCTGACCTCAGCCAGGAACTCCGCGAAGGTCCTAGCAGTGTCTACAGTGGATCGGAGAACCAGGGTGTTGACGAAGAACCCGACCAAGCGCTCGAGTTCGGCGCGTTCCCGGCCCGAGGTGACCGTGCCGATCGCGATGTCGTTCTGCCCGGACCACCGCTGCAGGACCACTTGACATGCCGCGACAAGCGACATGAACAGCGTGGTGTTGGGCGACTTCAATGCGTCCACGGACGGCAGTTCGAATTCGAGGATGTCACCGTTGTCCGTGTGCACAGGCGGCCGTGGCCGGTCGGTCGGCAGTTCCACTGGCGCGACACCGTCCAGGCGGTTGCGCCAGTAGTCGAGGTGCCCGCTGGAGTCCTGTTCCCGTTGCCACGCGGCGAAGTCCGCGTACTGGATCGGCAGATCGGGCAGATCGGCAGTAGTGCCGGTGAGTTCGGCCCGGTACAGCTCGGCCAGGTCGTTCATCAGCACCCCACCCGACCAGCCGTCGGTCACGATGTGATGCATGATCAACCCGAGCACGTGCTCGTCCGGCCCGATCCGCAGCAGCCGAGCCCTCAGCAGCGGGCCAGTCGAGAGATCGAACGGCCTGCGACTCTCCTCCACCAGCGCTTGCTCGACATCGGACACTTCCAGGACGGACAGTGGCACGTCGAAGTGATCGTGCACGATCTGAACGCCCTTGCCATCGACCGACTCGAACGTCGTCCGGAGTGACTCGTGCCGCGCGACCAAGGCGTTGAGAGCGCGGGAAAGCGCGTCCGTGTCGAGTTCACCGTAAAGGCGGACGGCCAGTGGTGTCACGTATTCCGTGCTGTCCCGATCGAACTCGTGCAGGAACCACAGCCGCTGTTGAGCGTACGACAACGGCAACACGGAATCTCGCGCACGCACAGAGATTCTGGCGCCCGAATCAAGCGCGATGGCGGCTGCCAGACCGGACACCGTTGGCGTGTCGAACACCGCCCGCGCGGAGACCTCAGCTCCCAAGACGGCCCGGATCCGCGAGATGACGCGGATGCTCATGATCGAGTCTCCGCCCAGCTCGAAGAAGTTGTCGTGCGCACCGACCCGGTCCACATCGAGCAGGTCGGCCCAGATCTCGGCGACCACGCGTTCGACCGCGGTCTGCGGTTCGACGTACTGAACGGCGTCGATCGCCGGATCGGGCAACGCTCGGCGATCGAGCTTTCCGTTGACCGTGAGCGGCAGTTCGTCCAGGCCGACAAACGCTGACGGCACAAGGTAGTCCGGCAGCATCCGGGTCGCGAACTCCTGCAACGCCGGATCCAGCGACGGGACGACGTAAGCGATGAGCTTCTTGTCCCGGGCGATCACCGCGATGTCCGAGACGCTCGGATGCGCGGCCAGCACCGCCGCCACCTCGCCCGGCTCGATCCGGAAACCACGGATCTTGACCTGGTCGTCGATCCTGCCGAGGTACTCCAGAACACCGGTCCACCGCACGACATCACCGGTGCGGTACATGCGTTCACCGGAGTGGAACGGGTCGGCGATGAAGCGCTCAGCGGTGAGCCCAGGCCGGTCCAGGTAGCCACGAGCAAGCCCGGCACCGGCGATGTACAGCTCCCCTGGCACGCCAGGCGGAACGGGCTGCAACCGGTGATCCAGTACGTAGGTGCGCGTGTTGTCCAGTGGTCGTCCAATGGGGACGGAGTCCGGAGTCTCAGCCAGCGGATGACAGGTCGCGAAGGTCGTCGTCTCCGTTGGCCCGTAGACATCGAACACAGTCGTGTCGGGACAGGCTTCCTGAACCCGCCGGATTGCCGATGCGGGAACAGCTTCGCCACCGGTCCACACCTCGCGTACGCCAGTCAGACACCCGGGATCGTCTGCGGCCACCATGCGGAACAAGCCGACGGTCAGGAACAGAGCCGTCACGTCCCGTTCGGTGATCATCTGCCGGAGCAGCGTTGTGTCGACCTCACCGGGAGGAGCGACGACGACCGAGCCGCCGTTGAGCAACGGCACCCAGATCTCGTATGTCGACGCGTCAAACGCCTGCGGTGAGTGGAAAAGCACGCGCTCATGGCAGCGCAGTCGTTGATCCTGAGCCAAGGCCACGACATCGCGGTGCCGAACCGCCACACCTTTCGGTTTGCCGGTCGACCCCGAGGTGTACATGACGTACGCGAGCTGATCGGGATGAACCGGGGCGCCCGGGTTGTGGTCAGGGCCGTCCCCTGCGACCAGGACGACGTCTCCACTGTGGACCTGGGAAGCCACGGACTGCCAAGCGTCATCGGTGACGAGTACTGACACTCCGCTCTCAGTCAGCAGTGAACGCAACCGGTCCAGCGGTGCCCGGCTGTCCAGCGGCAGGTAGGCGCCGCCAGCCTTGACAATGGCCAGCAGAGCGATCACCAGGTCGGCCGAGCGTTCCATCAGGACACCGACGCGCTCCTCCGGTTGCACCGAGAGCCGGTGGGCCAGCCGGTTCGCGAGCGCGTTGACCTCGCGATATGTCAGGTGGTCGACGGCGAGCGCATCCGGCGTACGGTCCACTTGCGCCTCGAACAGCTTGGGAATCGACGCGTCCGGCAGCTCGGTCACCGCGCCCGTCCACTCGGCCAGCAGGCGTTCGTGCTCGGCCTCGGTCAGCCACGGCAAGGTGTCGACGGGCTGGTCGAGTGCGTCCGGCAGTGCCGAGATGAGCAGGCGCAAGCGTTTGGCCATCCGCTCGACGGTCAGCGGGTCGAACAGCTTCGGGTCGTACGCGAGTTCGACGTGGAGCTGATCATCGAGGTACGCCCGGACAGCGAGCGGCAGGTTCGTGGTGTCGACGCCCTCGATCTCCTCGACTCCGGGCGCACCCGGAATCGTCTCCGCGCCGATCGGGTAGTTCTCGAACGCCACGAGGCTGTCGAACAGGTTCTGCACCCCGGACAACGCCTGCACCCTGCTCAGCGCGGTGTACTCGAAACGTCTCGATTCGGCCTGAGCGCGCTGGATCGCGCCGAGCCAGTCGGCGAGCGGCTGCTGGCCGTCGATCTTGACCCGCGTCGGCACGGTGTTGATGAACATGCCGATCATCGATTCCACGCCGGGCAACTCGGCGGGACGTCCGGACACAGTGGTCCCGAAGACGATGTCCCGTTCACGGCTGTACCGCGACAACAACAGCGCCCACGCGCCTTGCACCAACGTGTTGACGGTCAGCCCGCGGCGACGCGAGATTTCCAGCAGCCGATCGGAGGGCACGGCTAGCGAGACTGCGGCACACGACTCGCTCTGGTGGGACGCTGCCGGCGGCCGGTCGAACGGTAGCGGAGTCGGTGACTCGAACCCGGCAAGCACTTCGCGCCAGTGCCGGTCGGCTGCCTCGGTGTCCTGGTTGCTGAGCCACTCCAGGTAGTCGCGGAACGGCCTGCGGTGCACCGGGGTGTACTGACCGGCGTACCGCTCGATGACTTCAGTGAACACCTGCGCGTTGCTCCAGCCGTCGAGGAGCATGTGATGCGAGGTCCACACCAGATCGACCTCGTTGCCGGGCAGTTGTGTGATCGCCAGGCTCATCAGGGGTGCCTGAGTGAGGTCGAGTTCGTCATCCGAGTTGACCGGCAACCGCACGTCACTGTGGACGATCTGGATGGGTTCATCCTCCCAGCGCACAGAGGTACGCAGGATCGGATGGGCGTCCACAGTCGCCTGCCACGCGTCGATCAGCCGCTGGACGTCCGTGACGTTGGTCAGGCGCAGCCGGGTCTCGTTGAAGTACGCCTTGTTGTCGGTCAGGCTGTGGAACAGCATGCCTGCCTGCAGTGGCGTCAACGGGTAGATGTCCTCGATGCCAGTGCCGAACGAGTCCACCTGTTCCTGGGTGAGCTTCGCCAACGGGAAGTCCGACGGCGTGTAGCCACCTTCGGACTGTCCGCAGTGGGCGATGATCTCTCGCAGGGCCGTGAGCACGTCCTCGGCG
This sequence comes from Kibdelosporangium aridum, assembly GCF_900176515.1. Classification (GTDB taxonomy): domain Bacteria; phylum Actinomycetota; class Actinomycetes; order Mycobacteriales; family Pseudonocardiaceae; genus Kibdelosporangium; species Kibdelosporangium aridum. The sequence continues at coordinate 126,866 of NZ_FWXV01000013.1, read as the reverse complement.
ACCGTACGGATGGTCTCGTGGTCGTGGATGTTGCTCGAGTACTCCCAGTCGAGACGGAGTTCGCCATCTTCGATCGCACCCGTGATGTCCACGAGGAAACCCCGGTCGTGGCCGGGCGCGACGTCCGAACCGATCCCCGGCAGCGAACGACGGTAGAGGCCCTGTTCCTCGGCTGCACCCCACTGGCCGTGATAGTTGAAACAGATCTCGGGCAGTTCCCCGAGCTCACGTCCGCCGATGTACTTCAACGCCTCGTAGCTCAGGCCGCGATGGGGAATCGCGCGGAGCTGTTCCTTGACCGCCTTGAGCGTCCGGCCCCAGTCAGTACCCGGGACGCGCAGGGACACCGGGAACTGGGTGGTGAACCAGCCGACGGTCTGGGACAGGTCGAGGTCGTCGAAGATCTCCTCGCGGCCGTGACCTTCCAGTGTCACGGCCACTTCATCCTGACCGGTCCACCGACCAAGCGCACGACCAAGCGCGCTCAGCAGCACATCGTTGACCTGAGTCCGATAGACGCCGGGGACGTCATGCAGCAACGCTGTGGTCTCGGCACGACTGAGCCGGACTTGGACGTTCCGCGCGGACTCGGCCGTGTTCTGTCCACTGTGGTCAATCGGGATGGCGAACTGGGTCGGCGTCCAGGAATCATCCTGGAACGCGCCGGACTGCACGTACTCGACGAGCCTGTGCGCCCACTGGCGGAACGAAACACCCTTCGGCCTGAGGTCCACCGGACGCCCGGCCTTGATCTGGTGATACGCCGTTTCCAAGTCGCCCAGCAGGATCCGCCAGGACACGCCGTCGATCGCCAGGTGGTGGACGGTCAGGAACAACCTACGGCCGGGGAACAGCACCGCACGCAGCATCGGGCCGTGCTCGAAGTCCACACTGGCCTGAGCCGCCACTGCGGTTTCGTAGTCCTCGCCCTTGCGGAAGACGTCATGCGCAGGACCGACGTCCTGCCGCCACTCGCCGTCGACCTTGAAGAACCGCGTTCGGAGGGACTCGTGGCGCTCGACAACGGCCTCGATCGCGGCGCGCAGAGCGTCCTCGTCCAGATCCTCCGCCAGCTCCACGAACATGGACATGGTGAAGTGCTTGGGCGCGCCATGCTCGAAGAACCAGTGCTGGATCGGAGTCAGCGGCGCCGGTCCAGCAATCTCAGGAAGCTCATGGGTCTGCGAAGCCGTTGTCACCGCGGCCAAACGAGCGACCGTTGGGTGCAGGAAAACGTCCTTGGACGTGACCCGCAGTCCCGCCTGCCGCGCACGGGACACCACCTGGATGCTCAGGATGGAGTCGCCACCGAGGGCGAAGAAGTTGTCTTCCACGCCGACCTTCGCGATACCCAGCACCTCGGCCCAGATGTCGGCCAGGACCTGTTCCACCGGGGTCCGAGGGGCGACATGCGCGGTCTCGACGTTGATCTCCGGATCGGGCAGTGCCCGGCGGTCCAGCTTGCCGCTGATGGTCAGCGGTAACCGGTCCAGCTCGACGAACACCGATGGCACCAGGTAGTCCGGCAAAGTCTGGCTCACGTACTCACGCAGGCCGGACGTCGGGCCGACCACGTACGCGACAAGCCTGTTGTCCCGGGCGATCACCGCCGCGGCCCGCACCGACGGATGCCCAAGCAGACGCGCCTCGACTTCACCCGGCTCGATCCGGAAGCCACGGATCTTGACTTGGTCGTCCGTCCGGCCGAGGAACTCCACGCCCGCGCCTGTCCAGCGAACACGGTCACCGGTCCGGTACATCCGGCCAGGCTCGAACGGGTCCGCCAGGAACCGGGCCGCCGTCAGACCTGGCCGGTTGCGGTAGCCGCGAGCAACTTGGGGCCCAGCAAGGTAGAGCTCGCCGGGGACGCCTTCAGGTACCGGCTGTAGGTAGTCGTCCAGAACGTACGCCCGCAGGTTGTGCAGCGGCACGCCGATCACCGGGCGGTCACCCGTGACTCGGCAGGACAACGCGTCCACAGTGCACTCGGTCGGGCCGTAGAAGTTGTACGCCTCCACGTCATGAAGTTGCTGCCACAGCTGGGTGTCCAGAGCCTCGCCGCCGAGCATCAGCACTCGCGCGTGATCCAGCAAGCCTGCCGGGATCAGCTGTCGCAGGTAGGACGGAGTGAGGTCGAGGAAGTCGATCCTGTTCGCGGCGACGTACTCGACCAAGGCATCCGGATCGCGGCGGGTGTCGTCGTCGATCAGGTGCAGTTCGTGGCCGTCGGCCAGCAGCACCAGGCCTTCCAGCGAGGTGTCGAACGAGAACGCGGCTGTCAATGCCACGCGCATGTCCGGCGGGAACACCGCACGGTGATTGGCCAGGAGGTTGACGAGCTGCCGGTGTTCGACGACAACGCCTTTGGGCTGACCGGTCGAACCCGAGGTGTAGATGATGTACGCCGCGTGGTCGCTTCGCAGCGCCCGGACCGGGTTCGAACATTCACCGGAATCAGGCAGGTTCTCCAGCACCAGCAGCGGTTTTGTGTCGTCGAGAACGAATTTCCTTCGGTCGTCGGGTAGATCGGGGTCGAGCGGGAGGTACACCGCACCGGCCTTGAACACCGCCAGGATCGCCACGACCATGTCGGTGGTCCGCGGCAGGCTCAGCGCAACCACTTGCTCAGGCCCGGCGCCGTGCGAGATCAGCCAGTGCGCCAGTCGATTCGCGCGAGCGTTCAACTCGGCAAAGGTCAGTACCTCGTCTCGGAAGACCAGAGCTGTCTTGTCCGGTGTGCGTGCGGCCTGAGCCTCGAACAGCTCGGGGTAGGTCGCGTCAGGCACCGCGACCGTGGTCGTGGGTATCCGGTCGTCCGCTGCCAGGAGTGTCCCTAGCCTCCGGTCCCCCTCGATCGCGGCCAGCAGAGTCCTCAGATGGTCGACCAAGCGCTCGATCGTCGCCGCGTCGAAGAGGTCCGTGTTGTATTCGACCGCGCCGAGCAGGACGTCGTCGTGTTCCTGGAACTCGAAGGTCATGTCGCAGGCGGCCGATACGACCGGAACCACGACCTCGTCGACCTGCAGGCCGTTCAGCCTGGGCACCGACTCCGGGGTGTTCTGCAGCAACACCATCACGTCGAACAACGGGTTACGGCTGGTGTCGCGCTGCGGCTGCACGGCGTCGACGACCCGTTCGAACGGGACTTCCTGATTGGCGAACGCAGCCAGGACGTTCTCCCGGACGTCGCTGAGGAAATCGTCGAAGGTCGCCGAGAGGTCCACAGTGGACCGAAGCACCAGGGTGTTGATGAAGAAGCCGACCACCCGCTCGAGCTCCGCGCGTTCCCGGCCGGAAGCGACCGTGCCGATGGCGATGTCGTCCTGCCCGGAGTACCGGGCCAGCAGGACCTGACATGCCGCGATCAGGGTCATGAACAGGGTGCTGTCCTTGGCCCGTGCGACCTCACGCAGCCGGGCCGTCACGTCCGCGGGGATCGTGAACTCGGTCATCGCGCCCGCTGACGTGAACACCGATGGCCGTGGCCGGTCGGTCGGCAGGTCCAGGGGCTCGATTGCGTCCAGCTTGCGCCGCCAGTAGTCGAGCTGACCGGTCAGGACCGGCTCGGACAGCCGTTCCCGCTGCCACGCCGCGAAATCCGCGTACTGGATCGGCAGATCTTCGAGCGGGGAGCCGTTGTACAGGGCGCTGAGGTCGTCGGTCAGCACACCGGTCGACCATCCGTCGGTGATGATGTGGTGCAGGCTCAGCACCAGGACGTGGTCCACATCGGAGATCCGGATCAGCAACGGCCGGAACAACGGGCCGGTGCTCAGGTCGAACGGCCGCCTGCTCTCGATGGCGAGAACCCGATCGAGCTCGGTTTCCGGCAGGTCGATCACGGGCAGCTCGATCGCCGACGGCGGGTGGATCACCTGTGTCTGCGACGGAAACGTGGTCCGCAGTGATTCGTGCCGGGCGACGAGTTCGGTCATCGCGTAGGTGAGCCGGTCGACGTCCAGTTCGCCGCGCAGCCGCAAGACCGTCGGAGTGATGTACTCGGAGCTGTCCGGCTCGAACTGGTCAAGGAACCACAGTCGCTGCTGGGCAAAGGAAAGTGGGACGTTCTCACGCGAAGCCCGTTGAATCGCAGTTTCCTGCCCGCCAAGCGGAATTGCCGCGGCCAGGCCTGCGACGGTCGGGTTCTGGAAGATCACGCGTGGCGAGAGCTGCACACCGAATTCCGCCCGCAGGCGAGCCACCACGGTAATGCTGAGAATTGAATCGCCACCGAGTTCGAAGAAGTTGTCCTGCGCGCCGACTCGCCCGGCACCGAGCACGTCCGACCAAATCTGGGCAACCGCGCATTCCACTCGGCCGACGGGCTCGACATAGCCTTCGCCTACCGAGAAATCAGGGTTCGGCAGGGCGCGCTTGTCGAGCTTTCCGCTTGTGGTCAGTGGCAGTTCGGCAAGGGGAACAAAGGCGGCGGGAACCATGTAGTCCGGCAGGATCTCGCTCAGGTAGGTGCGCAGCCCATCGACTTCGCCCACCACGTAGGCGATCAACCGGCCAGCCCGCGCGATCACGGCCGCTGCCCGCACATCCGTGCGTTGGAGCAGGCGTTGCTCGATCTCACTCGGCTCGATCCGGAAGCCACGGATCTTCACCTGGTCGTCGGCACGACCGAGGTACTCAAGTCCCGAGTCGGTCCAGCGGGCCAGGTCACCGGTCCGGTACATCCGGCCAGGCGCGAAGGGGTTCGCGACGAACCGGTCCGCGGTCAGGCCAGGACGGTTCAGGTAACCACGCGCGAGCTGCGAGCCGGCGAGGTACAACTCTCCGGGAACGCCAGGCGGTACCAGCGACATCTCCTCATCGAGGACGTAAACCTGTTGGTTGGCCAGGGCCCGGCCGATCACCGGCCGGTCGCCCTCGATCCGGCAGGACACAGTGTCCACTGTGGCTTCGGTCGGACCGTAGAAGTTGTACGCGTTCACTCGGACCAGGTGCTGCCAGAGGTCCGCGTCGATCGCCTCGCCACCAATGCTCAACACGGTGGCGACGTCCAGCAACCCCACCGGGATCAGCTGCCGCAGATAGGACGGGGTCAGGTCAAGGAAGTCGATGCCGTTCCTGGTGACGTAGCCGATCAGGGCCACTGGATCCCGGCGGACATCGTCGTCGATCACGTGCAACTCGTTGCCGGTGGCCAGCAGCGCCAAGCCTTCCAACGACGTGTCGAACGAGAACGCCGCGGTCAGGGCCACTCGCATGTCCGGTGGGAAGACCGAACGATGGTTGGCCACCAAGTTGGCCAGTCCTCGGTGTTCGACGACCACACCCTTGGGCAAGCCGGTGGAGCCGGAGGTGTAGATGATGTAGGCGGCGTGATCCATCCGCGGCGGAGCCGGATCCGAGGCTGAGAAGCCTTCGAGATCGGGCATGGCTTCCAGGACGACGGCGGGTTGGGCGTCGTTGAGCATCATGTCCACCCGGGACTCGGGCAGCTCCCGATCGATCGGGAGATACACCGTACCCGCTTTGAACACCGCGAGGATGGCCACGATCATCTCGGCCGTCCTCGGCAGCTTCAGAGCAACGACTTGCTCAGTCCCGGCTCCTTGAGCGATCAGCCAATGCGCCAGCCGGTTCGCCTGAACATTCAGCTGGGCATAGCTGTAGCGCTGGTCTTGGAACACCAGCGCGGTTCGCTCTGGCGTGCGCTGGACTTGCCGCTGGAAGATCTCCGGGTAGGTGTACTCCGGGACTTCCAGCGAGACACCGGCACCCTCAGCCAGGACGAAGTCCTGCTCGGCGGCCGACATCCACGGCACGTCCGCGAGCCGGATCTCCGGATCGAGCCCGGTGATGATCATTTCCAGCCGCTCGGCCATCCGCTGCGCGGTCGTGCGGTCGAACAGCCTTGGGTCGTAAGCGAGTTCCAGGTGCAGGTCGTCGTCCAGGTGTGCTGACAACGTCAACGGGAACGTCGTGTTGTCCTTCGCCTGTACTTCGACCACACGCGGCTCGGTCGTCGCGTCGCTGAGGGGGTAGTTCTCGAACACCACCACGCTGTCGAACGACGCGTGGATCTGGGCCAACGACATGAAGTCGAAGCGCCTCGACTCGCTCTGCGCTGCCTGCAGATCCCTCAGCCAGGCAGCCACGTCCTGGGAACCGGAGACGTCGACACGGGCCGGCACCGTGTTGATGAACATGCCGACCATCGACTCGACCCCTGGCAGCTCCGCGGGCCTGCCGGACACGGTCGTGCCGAAGACCACATCGGACTGCCCGCTGTAGCGCCCGAGCAACAGTGCCCAGGCGCCCTGGACGATCGTGTTGGCAGTCAATCCGTTGCGCTGCGCGACACGGCGAACGTCCGGAATCGTCAGTTTGATCGACTCGGTTGATTCGGCCTGGTGCGCTTCCTGGGGTGGCCGGTCGAACGGCAGTGGCGTCTTCGCGTCCACTCCGGACAGCGTGTCGCGCCAGTACTGCTCGGCGGCTTGGTGATCCTGCGCTGCCAACCATCGCAGGTAGTCGCGGAACGGCCGCCGGGAAACCGCTGTGGGCTTGCGGTACTCGTCGCACACCTCGGCGAAGACCTGGGCGGTGCTCCACCCGTCCATCAGGATGTGATGGGACGTCCAGGTCACCTTGACCCGGTCGGCACCGAGCTGTTCGATCGCGATGCGGGTCAGCGGCGGCTCAGTGAGATCGAAGCCGCCCGATTCAGGTTTCCCATACGTCACAGGCACAGTGACGTCACGGTGGACGACTTGCACGGGCTGGTCGACGTCCTGCCACAGCACGCTCGTACGCAGCACCGGCGTGCGGTCGACGACCCGTTGCCAAGCCGCGCCCAACGCCTGCGGATCGGTGACGCCGTCAAGCACGATCGCGATCTCGTCCACATAGGCGTCGGCTTCCACCAAGCTGTGGAACAGCATTCCGGCCTGCAGCGGCGTCAACGGGTAGACATCCTCGACCGTCCGGCCGAGCCGGTCGATCTGCTGCTGCGTGAGCTTGACCAGAGGGAAGTCCGACGGAGTCCGGCCGCCCGCACCCGGCTCGGCGCAATGCCCGACGATCGCGCGCAGCGCTTCGACGAGGTTCGAAGCCAGCGTGCGGATGGTCTGCTCGTCGTGCGCCTCGGGCGAGTACTCCCAGGTCAGGGCCAGTTCACCGGCTTCGACAAGACCGGTGACGTCCAGCAGGTAGGTCCTCGGTCCGTCCTGCCCGGGGCTTTCCAGCCGATCGCGGATGAACCCACCGGTCAGCTCGAGAGTCCCGTGGTAGTTGAAGCAGATCTGCGGCAACTCACCCACCGGCTCGCCGCCGAGGTACTTCAGCGCCTCGTAGCTCAGTCCCCGGTGCGGGACCGCCCGCACCTGTTCTTTGACGGACTTGAGCGTGTCGCCCCAATCATCGGCCGGCAGCCGCAGGACGAGCGGGAACTGGGTGGTGAACCAGCCGATGGTCCGGGACAGGTCGATGTCGTCGAAGATCTCCTCGCGGCCATGGCCCTCGACCGCGATGGCGACCTCGTCCCGCCCTGTCCAGTCGGACAGGACGCGACCCAGTGCGCTGAGAAGTACCTCGTTGACCTGAGTGCGGTACGCATCAGGCACCGAGTGCAGGAGCGCGTCAGTTTCCGCCGGGGGCAGCCGGACCTCAATACTCTTCGATGATCCGACTGCCTTGTCGTCAACTGGGATCTCGGCTTGCCAATAGCCGATATCGTCCTGGAACCCGCCTGCCGCAACATGATCAGCCAGGCGCCGAGTCCACACACCGAACGGCGTGCTCGCCGGCGGCAGATGCACCGGTTGGCCGGATCGGGCCTGGCGATAGGCGGTCTCCAGATCGCCGAGCAGGATGCGCCACGACACACCGTCCATGACGAGGTGATGCACCGCGATGAACAGCTGGGATCCGGTGAGGACCGTCTTGATCATCCGGCCCTGCGCGAGGTCGAGGCCGTCACGGGTGAACGGCGTGCCGACCTCGAAGATCGCTTCACCTGTCCCGGCCGTCTGCTGACTGTCCGAGAATGACGTGGTCAACGCTGGGTGATGTGCGACGACGGCTTCGAAGGCAGTCCGCAGCGCCGATGCGTCGATGTCCGGTTCGAGTTCAAGCAGCACGGACATCGTGTAATCGGGCAACTGGCCGTGCGTCTGGAAGAACCAATGCTGGATCGGGCCAAGCGGTGCCGGTCCGACCGGCTCCTGTGCGGGCGTGTCGGCTTCGGTCGCGAGCCGGGCACCGGTCGCGAGTTCGGCAATGGTCTGATGCCGGAAGATGTCCAGCGAGGTCAGCCGGATTCCGGCCTGGCGGGCTCGGGAGACCACCTGGATGCTGAGGATCGAGTCGCCGCCGAGGCCGAAGAAGTTGTCCTCGACCCCGATCCGGCCGACGCCAAGTACTTCGGTCCAGATCCGGACCAGCTCGCGTTCGATTTCGGTGCGGGGTTCGACAATTCCGCGCGCTTCGGAACCGAAATCCGGTTCCGGCAGGGCGCGCCGGTCGACTTTCCCGCTGGAGGTCAGCGGCAGCTCGTGGAGTTCGACGAACACCGACGGGACCATGTAGTCGGGCAGGATGCCCTTCAACCAGCCACGCAGGTCGAGCGCACCGACCGGGACAACGTACGCGACCAAGCGCTTGTGCCCGTTGTCTTCCCTGGCCACGACCACGGCCTCGGCCACACCGGGATGGCGCAGCAGCGCGGCCTCGACCTCGCCCGGCTCGATCCGGAACCCGCGGATCTTGACCTGGTCGTCGGTACGGCCCAGGTATTCCAGGCCGGTGTCCGTCCAGCGGGCGCGGTCGCCCGTGCGGTACATCCGCGTGCCGGGCTCAAAGGGGTTGGCAATGAACCGATCCGCGGTCAACCCTGGCCGGTTCAGGTAGCCGCGCGCGACTTGCGCCCCGGCCAGGAACAACTCGCCGGGAATACCAACGGGTTGCGGGCGTAGCCGGTCATCAAGGACGTAAGCCTGCAAGTTCTGCAATGGCAGCCCGACGACGGGTCGGTCCCCGGTGACCTCGCAGGACAACGCGTCGACCGTGCATTCGGTTGGGCCGTAGAAGTTGTATGCCCGCACGGTCGACTTGGCGAGCTGCTGCCACAGTGATTCGCCGAGTGCTTCGCCGCCGAGCATCAGGATCCGCGCATGGTCCAACAGCCCCGCTGGGATGAGTTGCTGGAGGAACGACGGCGTCAGGTCCATGAAGTCGATGCGCCGGCGGGCCACGTAGTCGACGAGCGCCTCAGGGTCGAGCCGGACCGACTCGTCGATCAGGTGCAGTTCGTGGCCGTCGGCCAGGAACACCAGGCCTTCCAGCGAGGTGTCGAACGAGAACACCGCCGTCAGCGCGACCCGCATGTTCGCCGGGAACTGGGCACGATGGTTGAACAGCAGGTTCACCAGCTGCCGGTGCTCGACCACGACGCCTTTGGGCTTGCCGGTCGAGCCGGACGTGTAGATCACGTAAGCCGCTTGGTCCGGCCGCACCTGGGTAAACGGATCGGTCTCCGGGTTGCCGGAGAGATCTGGCAGTTCGGTCACCACAACGACCGGTGTGGCGTCCTCGACGATCTCCGCGATCCGGTCGGCCGGTTGCTTGGGGTCGACCGGCAGGTACACCGCACCCGTCTTGAACACCGCCAGGATCGCGGCGATCATCTCCGCGGTTCGCGGCAGCGCAAGCGCCACAACGCGTTCCGGCCCGGCACCCTGGGCGATCAGCCAGTGCGCGATCTGGTTGGCCCACGAGTTCAGCTCCGCGAAGGAGTACTCCCTGTCCTGGAAAACGAGCGCTCGTTTGCCCGGGATCCGATGTGCCTGCGCCTCGAACAGCGCCGGATAGGTCACGTCCGGCAAAGGCACAACCACTCCGAGCCCGTCCGGCACCTCACCCAGCGCCAGATCGCCGACAGGAACGCCGGGCGTGGCGGTCACGGCTTCGAGCAGGGCGAGCAAGTGCTTGGCTGTGCGGTCGATGGTCGGTGTGTCGAACAGATCGGTGTTGTACTCGAGCACGCCTTCGACCGCGCCGCCGCGTTCACGGAACTCCACAGTGAGATCGAAGTTCGACGCCCACCGCGGCAGGCTGACCTCCTCGACTTCCAGGCCGGGGAACGTCGGCAGCGGCTTGTCCGCGTTCTGCAGCAGAACCATCACGTCGAACAGCGGATTTCGGCTGAGGTCCCGTTCGGCGTGCACGAGCCGGTCGAACGGCACTGCGTCGTGAGCGAACGCGTCAAGCACGGTGTCACGGACGTCCGTCAGCAACGAGGTGAAGGAACGAGACGAGTCGATTGTGGACCGTACGACGACGGTGTTGACGAAGAATCCGACCAGCCGATGCAGCTCCTCGCGACCACGGCCTGACGTGACTGTGCCGAGAGCGATGTCCTGCTGCCCCGCATACCGCGCGAACAGCACCTTGCACGCGGTGAGCAAGACCGAGAACAACGTCGTGTCACTGGCCCTGGCAAGCTCAGCGAGCCGGGTGACCAGCTCAGCCGGGACCACGAACTCGTGCATCGCGCCCGCTGAAGTGCGGACCGCCGGTCGTGGGTGATCGGTCGGCAACTCCAGCGGCGCGATGCCGTCCAGGTGCTGTTGCCAATAGTCGAGGTGTGGCGTGAGGTCCTGTTCACGCTGCCATACCGCGAAATCCGCGTACTGCAGCGAAGGTTCCGGCAAGGAGCCGCCCGCGTAGAGCGTGCTGAGTTCTTCGGCGAGAACACCCATCGACCAGCCGTCGACCACGATGTGGTGCGAGCTCAGCAGCAGGATGTGCTCGGTCGAGGACAGCCGGGCAAGTGCGGCCCGGAACAGCGGGCCGTTCCTGATGTCGAACGGCTTGCCGAACTCCGCGCGCAGCACATCGTCCACATCGGCTGGTGTGCAGTCCACGATGGAGAGTGGGAGGTCGACGGCGGGGTGCACGATCTGCACACCCTCGCCGTCCACCTCATCGAACGTCGTCCGCATGGACTCGTGCCGCCGCGACAGCTCCTGGAGTGCCGCGGACAGCGCGTCAACGTCCAACTGGCCGGTCAGGCGCAGCGCGAACGCACTGTTGTACTCGTTCTCATCCGGCTGGAACTCACTCAGGAACCACAGCCTGCGCTGGGAGAACGACAGCGGCAGCGGGCCAGTGCGGTCCGCCTTGGCGATCGCGTCCGCCGAGCCCTTGCCTGCGAGTCTTTTGCGCAGCGCTTCCTGCAGGTGTGCGGGCAGCGCGGAGATCCGGTCCGCTCTTGATGCCATGGTTCACTCACCACCCGCCGCGATGCGCTCGAGCTCACGGAGGATCTGTTCCTCGACCGTCTGAGCGAGTGCCTCGACTGTCTGTGCGGTCATGACGTCACGTGGCGTCAGCGAAACGTCGAAGGCCGCGTTCGTCTTGGCCGAGATGAGCACACTCTGGATGGAATCGCCGCCGAGGTCGAAGAAGTTGTCCCCGATGCCGATCCGGTCGACGCCAAGCACCGACGACCAGATCTCGGCCACGACCTGTTCGGTGTCCGACCGTGGCGCGACGTGGTCGGTCCGCACGGTCAGGTTCCAGTCCGGGGCGGGCAATGCGTTGCGATCGAGCTTTCCGTTGCTGTTGAGCGGCAACTGGTCGAGGGTGACGAAGGCCGCTGGAACCATGTAGTCCGGCAACGACGTTGCCGTCAACGAGCGGAGTGCCTCGATGTCGACGTGACCGTTGGACGGGACCACGTAGGCGACAATGTGTTTGCGGCCCTGGTCGGACCGTGCCACCACAACGGCGGAAGCAACACTGGGATGTCCAGTGAGGACGGTCTCGATCTCGCCCGGTTCGATGCGGAAGCCCCGGACCTTGACCTGATGATCCGCCCGGCCAAGGTATTCGATGGTTCCGTCCAGTCGTTGCCGGACGACATCGCCGGTCTGGTACATCCGGGCCCCGTCCGAGGTGAACGGGTCCGGCAGGAACCGGTTCGCGGTCAGGCCCGGCTTTCCGAGGTATCCGCGTGCGACCCCGGCGCCGCCGATGAACAACTCGCCTGCCGCGCCGACGGGCATCGGGCGGAGGCTGCTGTCCAGGACGTAAGCCTTGGCATTCATGACCGGCCGGCCGATGGTCGGCATCTCGGCGCCGTCGGAGTACCAGGCGGTCGAGTACACAGTGGCCTCTGTGGGGCCGTAGGCGTTGACTACCTTCGCCTCCGGGACGGCCGCCTGGAGGGCTTTGAAGACATGAGGTGGCAAGGCTTCGCCCGCCAGGACGAGCACGTCGGCATCCACTCGCAGGCCGGGTCCGTCAAGGAGGTTCGCGAACACCGAAGGGACACCGCTGGCCAAACTGCCCTGCCACGGGCGTTCGGCGAGCACGAGCAAGTCCTGGACCAGTTCGATGCTGCCACCGGACAGCAGCGGGCCGAAGATCTCGAACACCGACACGTCGAAGTTCAGCGAGGTCGACGCGAGCACGTGCGAAAGGTTGCCGATTTCCTGTGCCGCCCAGTGCATCAGGTTGACTGCGTTGCGATGCGACACCATGACGCCTTTGGGACGTCCGGTCGATCCAGAGGTGTGGATCACGTACGCGAGGTGGTCAGGGCGGAGTGGCTCGATCCGCTCCTTGTCGGTCACATCGACGTCGTCGTCACATCGCAACGCACAATTTTCATTGACCTCCTTCAGCACACAGACGGGTTGGGCATCGGCAAGGATCATTTCCTGACGGCTAGGTGGGTACGCGGGGTCGACCGGCACGTACCCACCGCCTGCTTTGAGGACCGCCAGCGCCGCCACGATCAAGTCGGGTGTGCGTGGCAGGGACAACGCGACTGTCCGCTCTGGACCGACGCCTTGGGCGATCAGCTGACGTGCCAGTCTGTTGGCGCGCGCGTTCAGCTCGCCGTACGTGAGGTTTCCATCGGCATGTCGCACTGCGACCGCGTCAGGTGTCCGGGCTGCCTGCTGCTGGAACATCTCCGGGAGGGTGGTCTGCGGGACCGCACACGTCGTGTCGTTCCACGACTCGATCTGCGCACGTTCACTGGGTGTCAGGATCGACAGCTCGCCGAGTTGCCGATCCGGGTCGAGCTGGTCGATCAGGACGCCGAGGTGTTCGGCCAGTCGCTCGATCGTGCGTTCGTCGAACCGGTCCCGCTCGAACCCGAGCATGATCTTCAGCGTGCGCCCGGGGTAGATCGTCGCGCTGAGCGAGTAGTTCGTGGCCTCGATCGCGGTCATGTCCGTGATCCGCAGTCCGTGCAACGAATCCGCCGGGTAGTTCTCGAACACCAGGATGCTGTCGAACAGCTCCACACCGCCGGGCACACCGCTGCATGCCTGCAACCGGGACAACGGCAGGTGTTCGAACTGGCGATTCTCGGTCTGCGCTTCCTGCAACGCCCGCAACCATTCGGCAACCGTGACCGACGGGTCCACATCGGACCTGACTGGCAACGTGTTGATAAGAATTCCCGTGATGCCGTCAGGCAGGTCCGCGGGGCGGCCGGAGACAGTCGCGCCGAAGCACACGTCGCGCTGGCCGCTGTAGCGCGACAGCAGCACGGCCCAGACACCTTGGATGACAGTGTTGAGCGTCAGACGGTGCCGTTTGGCGAACTCGTAGAGCTTCGACGAGGCTGATTCGTCCAATTCGAACGGAACCTGAGCCGCCGAGCGGGGTGCGCGTGACGACACCCGGTCGTACGGAAGCGGTGTCGGGGCGGTGAAGTCGCCGAGCACTCGACGCCAATGCTCTACAGCCTGGCGTTCGTCGCGTCCCTGGAGCCACTCGACGTAGTCACGGAACGGCGGCCGGTCGGGAACCTCAGCGCCCGCGTACCGGGCGAAGACGTCGTTGAGGACCTGGAAGATGCTCCAGCCATCCAGCAGCACATGGTGGAACGTCCACAGCACACGGACTTCGTCACCGGGCAGACGTGCCATGGTGATCCGCATCAGCGGCGCTTTGGACAGGTCGATGCCCTCGGCGCGATCCCTCGCCAGCAGGCTCTGCAGCGCCCGTTGTCTGCGGGCCTCGGAGTACCTCGACCAGTCGAGTACGTTGACCGGCAGCGTCACGCCTTCCCGCACGACCTGGACCGGTTCCTCGACACCCTGCCACACAATGGAACTGCGCAGCACCGGGGTCTGGCTGACGATGTACTGCCACGCCTTGGCCAGGCGCATCACGTTGGTCACGCCGCCGAGCACGAATGTGGTCTGCTGGAAGTACGTTCCTTCGTCCGGCTCGGACAGGTCGTGGAAGACCATGCCTGCCTGCATCGGTGTCAGCGGGTAGATGTCCTGCGCGGTCGGGCCGATGTGGTCGATCTGCTCCTGGGTCAACCTGGTCAGCGGGAAGTCGGACGGGGTACGGCCGACACTGCCGGGGGTGCGGATGATCTGCCGGAGGGCCGCCGACAGATCGTCCGCGAGCTTCCGCATGGTCGAGCCGGTGTGCACGTTCGACGAGTAGAACCACGTCAGCTCAAGGCAGCCCCGCTCGACCTTGCCCACGAGGTCGATCAGGTGGAACCGGTGGTGCGCCGGGCTCGCGTCCAGGTCCAGGCCGCCGATCCCGCGGTACAGCTCGCCTTGCGGCCAGTCCATCCTGCCCAGGTAGTTGAAGCTGATCTCTGGCCGCAGCCTCGGCCCGAGCACGCCGTATGACAAACCGTTGTGCGGCACGGCTCGCAGCTGTTCCTTGACCGACTTCAGTGTGTCCGACCACATCCGGTCCGGGACGTGCAGCCCGACCGGGAACATCGTGGTGAACCAGCCGACCGTCCTGGACAGGTCGGCGCCGCCGAACTCCTCACGGCCATGGCCTTCCAAGTCGATCAGCACGTCATCGCGGCCAGTCCAGCTCGCCAGTACGCGGCCGACCGCGCTCAGCAGGACGTCGTTGGCCTGCGTGTGATACCGCTTGGGCAGTTCTCGCAACAGTGTTTCGGTTTCCTGCTCGGTCAGCCGGGTGGTGACCGAGCGGGTGCTGGCGACCGTGTTGGGTCCCGTGCTGTCCACCGGAACCGGCCCTGGATCGGCGATGGCGTTCCAGTACCCGGCATCGGCGCTGAAGTCATGGCTCGCCAGCAGGCGTGACCAGTCCAGGAAGGACGTCGTCTTGGGGCCGAGGTCGATCGGCTCGCCGCGGACAGCCTGCTGGTACGCGGTGTTCAGGTCCTCAAGGAGGACCCGCCAGGACACCCCGTCGACAACGAGGTGGTGCACGGCCAGCAACACCGTGGTCGTGTCGATCAGGACGGCCTTCACCATCGGACCGGACGCGAGGTCGATGCCGCGGCCGACGAGGATCTGCTCCTCGGCGGGAGCGTTGCGCTGGATCCGCTTTCCCTCAACGGTCTCGAACCGCATTCGCAGCGCGTCATGGTGTTCGACAATCGCGGCGGCGGCCTTCTCCAATGCCTCGCCGTCATAGTTCTCGACCAGCTCGACCACGAGCGATTGGTTGAAGTGCTCCGGGTCGACCGGATGGTTGTCGAAGAACCACCGCTGGATCGGGGTCAACGGCGCTTCACCACTGACTGGTCCCTGTTCGACGAGCGCGACGGTCCCAGTAGTCGTCCCAGTGACGGTCTCAGTGACCATTGTGGCCAGTGCCGCGACGGTCTGGCGCGTGAAGATGTCCTTGGCCGTGACCGTGATCCCGGCCTGCTTTGCCTGGGAGACAACCCGGATCGCCAGGATCGAGTCACCGCCGAGTTCGAAGAAGTTGTCGCGGACACCGACGCGCGGCACACCGAGAACCTTCGCGAAGATCTCAGTGAGTTTGGCCTCGGTCGGCGTGCGGGCCGGGACATACCCGTTCGACGTGTGCGCGACTTGCTGTGGGGCAACGACTTGGCGTGGGCCGAGTTCGCCGACGAGCCGGTCCGGATCGGTGACGACCGCGTCCAGCAGCTCGTGCAGCCACGTGGAGAACTGCTCGATGGTGGCCGGCTCGAACAGGTCCGTGTCGTATTCGAGGACCAGCAGCATCTCGTCGCCGCGCGGCCAGAACTCGACGACCAGGTCGAATCGGGCGTACGGGCGTGGCAGGTCGTATGGCCGGATGCGCAGGCCTGCCACCTCACGCGGCTGCACCATCGGGTTCTGCAAGACGACCATGGCCTGCAGTCGATCCGTGCCGAGTTGGTCGAACGGAACGTCCTCGTTGGCGAACGCGCCGAGCACGGTTTCCCGTACCTGGGCAAGGAAGTCCGCGAAGCGTGTCCCGGGATCCACATCGGACCTCAGGACCAGGGTGTTGACGAAGAAGCCTGCCACACCGTCCAGTTCGGACCTGGTGCGGCCGGAGCTCACGCTGCCGACCGCGACATCACGTTCGCCGGTCCAGCCGGAAAGAAGAACTTTGACCGCCGCCGCCAAGGTCGTGAACAGCGTCGCGCCATGCGCTTGGCCCACTTGGGTCAGCCGCTGCACGAGCTCGGCGTCAAACCGGCTGCGGTGCACCGCACCCGTCGGGCCGGGCCTTGCGGCGCGCGGGTGGTCGACTGGCAACTTCAGCGACCGCATTCCGGCCAGCTTCTGCTGCCAGTACGCACGTTGGCCGCTGACGTCACGATCGCGCTGCCACACCGCGAAGTCCGCGTACTGGATCGGCAGCGACGGCAGGTCCGTACCGCCTGAGTACAGCTTCCACAGTTCGTTGAGCAGGACTTCGACCGACCAGCCGTCGGTGATGATGTGGTGCTGGCACAGAACTAGCACTTGCTCGTCAGTGCCGAGCCGGACCAGCACCGCGCGGGACAGCGGCCCATGCCGCAGGTCGAACGGCCGCGCCAGCTCGGTATCGATGCACGACACAGAATCGCTGATGTACAAGGGGATCTCACTGTCGGCTGCGATCACTTGCACGGGCTCGCCGTGCGCGGTGCCGAATGTGGTCCGGAGAATCTCGTGCCGGTCGACCAACGCCGCCAGTGCGGAGCGCAGCTTCTCAACGTCGACGTGACCGGACAGCCGGACACCGATCGCGGTGTTGTTGCCCGCACCCACGAGCTCGTCCTGGATCCAGAGCCGGTGCTGGGCCGGAGAAAGCGGATACACATGTCCCCGCGCGACGCGCTCGATCGGCGCGGCGGTCGTAGCAGCCGGAATCAACGCCGCGAGTCCGGCAATGGTCCGTGCGTCGAACACCGCACGCGCAGGCAACTCGACACCGAGGTCCGTTCGCACGCGGGCCAGGACGCGACTGCTCAGAATCGAGTCGCCGCCCAGCAACCCGAAGTCGTCCTCGATGCCGACCTGGTCGATCCCGAGCACCTCGGCCCAGATCCGCGCCAAGGCGCTTTCGACGGGTGTGCGCGGCGGGGCGTAGGACGGTCCGGCCTCGACGACCGGCGCGGGCAACGCGGAGCGGTCCAGCTTTCCGTTGGGGCTCAACGGGAACTCGCGGAGCACGACAAAGGCCGACGGGACCATGTACTCCGGCAGCACCTCGGCGACCCAGTCGCGCAGATCCGGTTCGCCGGTCGATGTCACGTACGCGACCAGCCGTTTGAGGCCCTGGTCCGACCGCGCGACCACGACGGCGCCGTCGACCTCAGGGTGCTTACGCAGCACGGCCTCGATCTCACCCGGTTCGATCCGGAAGCCACGGATCTTGACCTGGTGGTCGGCGCGGCCGACGAACTCCAGCTCGCCGGACTCGTTCCAGCGCACGACGTCCCCGGTGCGGTACATCCGGCTGCCCGGCGGACCGTACGGATCGGCCACGAACCGGGACGCGGTCAGGCCCGGCCGGTCGAGGTAGCCACGCGCCAGGCCGATGCCGGAGACGTAGAGCTCACCGCAGTCGACCGGCTGAAGCGATTCGTCAAGTACATGTGCGGTGGTGTTCCAGATCGGGCCACCGATCGGTGGGGCCGACTCGCTCGGGGCGAGCGGCGAGCTCCAGGTGGCCACGACTGTGCATTCCGTCGGGCCGTACGCGTTGATCATCTGACGGCCGGGCGACCAGTGGCGCACCAGTTCGGCGTCACACGCGTCACCGCCGACGATCAGGCATCGGAAGTCCGGCAAGGCGCTGGCCAGGGATGACGGCACCGTCGCCAGCGCGACCGGCGGGATCAGCGCATGGGTCACGCGGGCACGGCCGAGCACTTCGGCGAGTTGTTCGCCGAGCAGCGGACCCGGCGGCGGCACGACGAGCGCGGCGCCCGCGGGCAGTGACATGCAGAGTTCGAGGACGGAAGCGTCGAAGCTCGGCGAGGAGAACTGCAGTACGCGGTCGCCCGGCTGAACCCCGAACCGGCTGATCTCGGCGGCGGAGAAACTCGCCAGCCCCCGGTGGGTGACGACGACGCCTTTCGGCCGGCCGGTGGAGCCGGACGTGTAGATCACGTACGCGGGGTGATCGACACTCAGCTCCACCCGCGGCGGCCAGGACGGCATCTCGTCGATCGCGGGATCGCGCAAGTCCGAACGGGTAAGCGTGAGCACGGGAGCGGCGTCGGCGAGCATCATCTCGATGCGCTCCGCTGGGTAGTCGGGGTCCACCGGCAGGAAGGCCGCACCGGCCTTCATAACCGCCAGTTGAGCGACCACGATGTCGACCGATCGGGGCAGCAGCAGCGCGACGATCCGCTCCGGGCCCGCGCCACGGGCGACGAGCAGGTGAGCAAGCCGGTTGGCGCGTTGCTCCAGCTCGGCGTATCTAACGGTGGCGTCGTCGTGCCGGATAGCCGGTAATCCCGGGGTGCGGGCAGCTTGCCGTTCGAACAGCCGCGGAAATGTCAGGGTTGGCACCTGGACTTTTTCGCCCGTGCCAAGGACAGCATTGTTCGCCAGCATGATCAGGGGCACCTTTCATGCGTGTGCTTTTACGCAGCCACAAGTTCGGGCAATGAACCAGCGCGGCAACGTGTTTGTTTACCGGCGGGCCAGGGCAAGCCTGCCGTTGACGTGAATCCGATCTATTTCCCCGGTTCTCGGGTTCTTCAAACATCGACCCGCGTACAATCGCTGACCGGTCTGGTCATCTTCGAGGCTAAAAGTAAGATCCCGATGAAAGGTGATCGTCGCCTGCGGATCGCCATCCACCGAAAAGACCAGGTCATCCGCGATCGAATATTCCGTATCGCCGTTCCAATAACTCCCCGCGCAGCCGGCAGGCGGTGACAGGACGACGTCGGGCACGGCCGTCAACGAGCCGCTCGGGATGGGCAAACCCCGGCGGCCCAGCTCGTCCACGACGTCGTCCCATAACCCCGCGCCCGCACTGGAATTGCAGGTCAAGGCGACCACCGTGCCGGTGGCCGGGTCGATCCTGAGCTGACACCACGTCCCGTCACCGGTGCCGTCGTGCCCGATCCATTTCTTTTCGGCCAAGCCGTCGAAAACGGCGAGGCCAAGGCCCCACGCGTCGGCCAGGCCGAAGGCGTCGGCCACCGGTTGACGCATCAGACGGGCGAGTTCGTAAGGCAGGACGTCGCCGCCGTCGAGCAGCATCCGGCCGAACGTGACCAGGTCAGCGGCACTGGCCGCGAGCGCTCCAGCCGGTGCTTCGGCGAGCGTGATGTTCTGGTCGACCGGCCTGGCCCGGCCGGCGTGCCCGGTCGCGATCGGCCTGCCGGTGGCCGGGCCGACGACGAACGCGGGCTCGATGCCCAGCGGCCGCAGCACGATCGACTCGACCGCGGTGAACCACGTCATCCCGGTCACTGCCTCGATCAGCGCGCCGACCAGCACAAACCCGGCGTTCGAATAGGAGAAGTCGCGGCCGGGCGGCTGGATCAGCCCGGCTCGCGCGACCAGCCTGCGCATCGACGGCCCGCCGTCCGGGCCGGATTCCAGGCCGCTGGTGTGGCTGAGCAGCTGCCGCGGCGTGATCGCCGCGGTGGCCTTGCCGTCGAGCTCGGGCAGGTGCTCGCCGACGGGTTCGTCCAGGTCAAGATCACCGTCGGCGACCAGAACCATGGCCGTCGCCGCGGTGAACGCCTTCCCGATGGAACCGATGGGGAAGGCCAAGTCCGGTGTGACTGGACGTCCTGTGCCGTGTTCGGCCACACCCGAGAACACAGAGACCAGCTGTCCCCGATGCCACAGGGCACACTGCGCTCCCGGCACGTGGTGCGCGCTGACCAACGCCGCTACCACTTCGGAAAGCCCGGCTAAATCACTTCGGCCGGCCAGCCCGATTAATCCCCCACCGCCATCCCCCGATGCCGATAACACCCCGATTTCCTCTCGTCCACTCCTCGGCCGAACGGTTTCCCCGCCGACTGGGACGCACCCTTTCCCCGTCGAACCCCGTTCATTGACTCCCAACGCATACCCACTCTGCACTCGCCGTCAACCCGGCCTATACCGCCATTCGTGGTGTCGTGGTTTGTGAAAGTAGTGATTGAAACCGCAAGCATCTATGGCCGGGAACGCTACGGAGTTGTAGCAACGTCGACTTTGGCTCGACTGGAGGCGTTTAGAGCGAGGCCGGACCGGGAAATGTGCCGATGATCGACACCACCGGTCACTGCATCGCGATGATCTACCTTTTGTTACCGATAAATTTCGGCTATACCCCAACAGAGCGTGACAACGCGCCGAACAGCCGCGAGCTCCCAATTAGTGGACGTCTAGACTGGGCGCATGCCGCGAGTTCGTACCGCGCTGGCCGTCGGTCTGCTCGCGGTGTTGGTAGCTGCCGCGTTCGTGTTGCCCGTCCCGGGCCCGAGCGACGTGCGAACGTGGGCGCTCGGCGCGGGCGCCGCCGCTCCCCTGTTGATGTTCGTGACGTACGTCGTCGCGACGATCGTGCCGATCCCTCGCACAGTGTTCTCACTGGCATCGGGGCTCTTGCTCGGCCCTGTGCTCGGCGTCCTCGTGGCGATGTCGGCGACCGCGCTCAGCGCAGTCCTGGGCTTCGCCCTCGCCCGCTGGGTCGGTCGCGGGTTGGTCGCTCGCCACTTGGACAAGGCGGCCGTACGGACTGTCGACGCGAAGCTCAGCGGCGGCGGTTGGCTCGCGGTGGCGTCACTGCGACTGATCCCGCTCATCCCGTTCACACCAATGAACTACTGCTGCGGCGTCTCTTCCGTACGCATGACGCCGTTCATCGCCGGCACGGTGATCGGCAGCCTTCCGGGTACGACGGCCGCCGTGCTGATCGGCGACACGCTCACCGGGTTCAGCAACCCGATCGGCCTCATCGTTTCCGGCGCTTGCGCGCTCGCCGGTGCGGCCGGGCTTTACCTGGTCATCCGCCGGAAGGCCCCGGCTGCGCTGCCGGATCCTGTTGAACAGCAGTCATGATCTGGTCCCGGTAGGCCTGGAACGCATGCCAGCCAGTGGGATCAGCGGTTCGCAGGACGTCACCCGTGGACAGGTCGATCGCGCCGCAGCCGAGCGCCCGCGCGATGGTCAAGACCACTGGCAGCACGTCGTCGCCACCTCCGCGGACGTGCAGCATGATCGAGCGAACCGGGTCCTCGGTGCCGATGTTGACTTCGATCACCCAGGTCGGGCCCATCACCTCGCCCCACGCGGGATCGCCGAGGCCGATGTCCGGCACAGCGGACCGCAGTGCGGCGTGCACCTCGCTGATCGTGCCGACGACCTCGGGATCGAAGTCAGCGGGCAGCTGATCCATCGACTCGAGGTCGTCGGGCACGGGTACCAGCAGGACGTCCCAACTCATGGGACATCAATCTAGTCGATCAGCTCGACCAGCCTCTCCAGTGACTTGTGCAGGTCGCCTTTGAGGGTCTTGCCGACGGCCGCCGAGATCGGGCCGAACATCCCAGGGCCGGTGAACTCCACGTCGAGCTCGCCGGTCGCGCCGTCGCCGTCCGGCTTCAACTTCAGCTCCAGCGACGCCTTCACACCTGCTTTGCCCTCGCCGGACAGCGTGATGCCGTTCGGCGGGTCATAGGAGGTGACCGACCAGGTGATGCGGTTGCGCAGGCCTTTCACCGACACCACCGATGTCAGCACTGTGCCTGTCTTGATCTCGCTGGGCACATCTCCTCGCCAGCCCTCATGCAACGCGAGCCACTCGCCGAAGCGGGACAGGTCCGACGCGGTCGCCCACGCCTTGTCCGGTCTGACTGGCATCGAGGTGGAAACGCTCACCTTGGTCACGGCTTCCTCCTTACGGTCGCAAGGACGGTACCGCCAATCGGCCGACTACGCCTGCCTCGATCAGGCGATCATGAACCGTTTCGCCCGGTCGAGCCAGTGGCGTCCACTTCTGGTAGAACTTCACGTTCCGCCACTGGGTCTGCGCGCTCGCCGTTTTGAGCGTGCCGTACACGCCGTACTTGAAGTAGTGGTCGCCCGGCGGACCGGAGCGGGTGATCTTCAGTGCCCCGTTGACGTAGATGGACACCTTGTTCGCCGTGCCGTCGTGGATGACGTTGATACGCACCCACTTGTTGTAGATCCCGCTGGTCAGCACCCGGCTGGAGCCGTCGCGCAACTCCCCGCCGTTAGCCGAGAAAGCCCTGATCATCAGGGTTGTGGCGCCGGCTCCGTCGTTGCCGAAGATCTGCATGCACGACTCGTCATTGGTCGGGGCGGTCACCCGCAGCTCGCCTTCGAACTGACGCAGCCCGGTGCGGTAGTCGTTCTGGACCCGGACTTCCACCCGGTTGGACTTGGTGCTGAGCAGCCTGAACGTCTCCACACCGCCCGACCGGTCGTAGGAGGCCCCGGGTTTCTCGGCGTGCGTGGTGGTGTTCCAGTTGTGCGGGTGGTTGACGCCACCGCTGACCACCTGGATCTTCTTTGCCGGGTTGACCTGAGTCCATCCGGAACCGATCGGCTCCGCCATGGCTGGCGCTGGCAGGGTGACCGTCATGGCCGCTGCTACGGCGACCGTCCATCTCGCCGCGCGGGAACGCTGCATGTGGTGCTCCTTCCCATCGTGAGTGCCCCGGGCGTGGGCACACCGACGGGACACCTGGCGCGGCGGTGGTCTATACCACACTAGGGCCGTTTCACCGGCCACACAAGCATTGGTCGCAGTATGTCCACAATAGACATAAGCTAAGCGCCAGGGACAAGAGCACTGACTCGGTCCAGCCGTGCGTGCCACCAGGCGACGCGTTCCGGGTCGGCCGCGTCGAACCGCCCCGGCACCGGCGGCCCGGGTGTGCGGACGTCGATGAAACCGTCCACTGGCACCAGCGAGTCATCCACGACATCGCCTGTCAGCAACGACAACGTGCCCAACCCGCACGCGAAGTCCAGCGAGGGCAATGCGGCCGCCAAGGCCACCTGAGCGGCCAAACCAATGCTTGTTTCCAACGCGGACGAGACGACACACGGCAACCCGGCGGCCTCGGCGACCTCAAGGGACCGTCGAACTCCACCCAATGGCGTGCACTTGATGACGGCGATGTCCGCCGCACCCGCGACCGCGACCTTCAGCGGATCCTCGGCCCGCCGGATCGACTCGTCCGCCGCTATCCGGACGTCAACCCTCCTGCGCACCAAGGCAAGTTCGTCGATCGTCGGGCACGGCTGCTCGACGTACTCCAGCCCACCCGCCGCCTTGTCCAACGCACGGATATGCGCCACCGCGGTGTCCACATCCCACACCGCGTTGGCGTCGACACGGATCTTTCCCGTCGGCCCCAAGGCATCCCGGACAGCCTCAACCCGCGCGATGTCCTCGGACAGCGAGTCCACATGGTCCGCGACCTTGATTTTGGCTGTCTGGCAACCGGAACGCGCCGCTATGTCGTGCGCCTTGGCAGCGGCTACGGCGGGAACCGTGCAGTTGACGGGTATCCGGTCACGCACCGGCGCGGGCCAGCCCACTGTGCACTGTTCCACCGCGGTGGCAAGCCAGGACGCCGCCTCGGCGTCGCCGTACTCGGCGAACGGGCAGAACTCACCCCAGCCCGCCGGGCCTTCGAGCAGCATGCCCTCGCGCACCGTGATGCCACGGAACTTGGTGCGCATGGGGATCGAATAGACCCGGGACTGGGCGAACAAGGTCACTTCAGCTGTGACTCGATGGCCGAGCGGACCTTCTCGTCGTCCGGCGTGACGGCCGGGCGGAACCGCGCGACGACCTCACCCTTGGCCGACAGCAGGAACTTCTCGAAGTTCCACTGGATGTCGCCCGCGTTGCCCTCCTCGTCGGCGAACTCGGTCAGCTCGGCGTACAGCGGGTGCTTGCCGGGCCCGTTGACCTCCAGTTTCTCGGTCATCGGGAAACTCACGCCGTACGTGGTCGAGCAGAACGTCTGGATGTCCTGCGCGCTGCCCGGCTCCTGGCCGCCGAACTGGTTGCACGGCACGCCGATCACGGTGAACCCACGCGGCCCGTACTCCTTCTGCAGCTGCTCCAGCGCGGTGTACTGCGGGGTCAGACCGCACTTGGAGGCCACGTTCACCACCAGCGCGACCTTCCCGCCGGTCATCTCGTCCAGCGTGGTGGCCGCGCCGTCCAGGGTCGTGATCTTCACGTGCGTCTCCTCTCGTGGGTGTCCCAACACTAGAACACCCACGAGCCAGAGCGATCTAGAACCTGACTTTCGCCAGGTACTCCTGCCCTCGCCGGGCGGTCAGCAGCGGGTCACGCGGAGTGTCGTGCTCCACCACGTACTCGCTGATGCCGGATTGGGCATACCGGGCGAAAATCCTCGGGAAGTCGATCGTGCCGTAGCCGAGGTCCTCGAAGGACCCGTTGGCCGCCATGTCCTTGACGTGGAACACCGGGAACCGGCGCGGGTAGCGTTCGAAGTACGCCACCGGGTCGTACCCGGGTTTCACGATCCAGTACAGGTCCAGCTCGAAGTTGACGAACCGGGGATCGGTTTGTTCCACGAGGATGTCGTAGAGCACCCTGCCGTCCACTTTGAGGAAGTCGACGTCATGGTTGTGGAACAAGAACTTCATACCGGCGCTGCGGCACTTGATGCCCCATTCCTGGAACTTGGCCGCCGCGTGGGTGTAGCCGGCCACTGTGCGCAGTGACCCGGGCAGGGACGGCACCACCACGTACCGGACGCCCAGAATCCTGGCGATCTGCAGTTCCCGCTCGACGTTCGCGTTCATCGCGTCCCAGCTGGTGTGCGTCAGGACCGCACGCACCCCGCCGATGTCCAGCATGTCCCGGAACTTCTCCGGTGTGTGGCCGTAGAGACCGCTGACGCCGACGGTCGCGTAACCCATACCGCCGAGCGCGCTGAGTGTCCCTTGTGGATCGGTCGTCATGATGTTGCGGACGGTGTACAGCTGGATCCCGATGTGGTCGAGCGGGACCGAGTGTTGCGGCTCGTCAGCGGCCGCAACACCCGGGACCTGCAGACCACCCGCGACCACGGTGGTTCCCAAAGCAGCCTTCAGGAACCGACGCCGTGAGGTAGTCATCGTTGACCCCTAGTTGACAGTGATCAGCACGGTGTTCGAGCTGTGCGCTCCTGTGTTGTCCGTTGTGGTCAGACGCGCCGTGTAGACGCCCTTGCGGGTGTACTGGTGCGACACCGATGCCCCTGAGCCCGCGGGCGTGTTGTCGCCGAAGTCCCACGAGTACCCCGTGACCGTCCGGCCTGCCGGCGGGTTCACCGCGGACGTGAAGTTCACCGTCAGCGGTGCCGGGCCGGTCCGGACCGACGGCGTGATCACGATTCCCGTCGCGGTACCGGGCTTCGCCATGCCTTCGCCGTTGAACTGCAACCAGTCCAGCGACATGAGGTCGGGCGAAGCCGGTGTCCACGCCGGATTCGTGAACACGGCGTACAACTTGACCGTACGGCCGGGGTTCGTCAGCGACACCGTCGGTGAGATGACGTTGCCCCAGTCACCCGTGTTCGGGATCGCGACCGAGCCGAGCAACTGCCCGGTTGGTGAATCGGCACGGAACTCGATCGTGCCGCCGAGACCGCCGGACGCGGCGCCGACCGTGACCGAGTTGATCTTGGTCAGGTTCACCGGGTCGTACGCGACCCAGTCACCGTGCTCGATCTCGCCAAGGCGCTTGCCCGCCGAGGCACCGGTGTTGTTCACCACGACCGGTCCGCCCTGCGCACCACCAAGTCCCTCGTGGTGCTCGGCTTCCTTGCGCTTGGGCTCAAGCACCAGGTGCGCCGAACCGGTCAACGCCGGCACGCCACGCGGCCCGCCACCGTCGGTGTACTGCGCGGCCACTGCCACGTACAGGTTCTGGCCCGGACCGTGGCTGGCTCCCTGGTCGGTCTTGATCTCGCCACGGCACCCGGTCACGTTGTCCATCGGGTGCAGGTGCGAGTCGTGTCCCAACTGGGACTGCACAACGACCTTGGCGCAGTCGATCCGGCCGTCCTCCCGGTCGGTGACCCGGACTTCGAACGGAATCGTGTCGCCCCAGTCGAACGCGCCACCGTTGACCGGCATGACGACCCTGACCTCAGGCCTGGTGTTGCCCGCCGTGATGGTCGTCGCCGCGGTGCCGTCGAGACCGTTCTTCCGGCTCTTCACCGTCAGAAGCACGTCGTACTGGCCCGGGTTGGCGTAGGTGTACGTCGGGTTGGGCTCAGTCGAGTCGACCGTGCCGTTTCCGTCGAAGTCCCAGGCATAGTCGATCGCTTCGCCGTCACCACCGGCCGACCCCGCGCTGGAGAACTTCACCGTAAGCGGATAACGGCCGGAGTCCACATCGGTCTGCAGCTTCGCGATCGGCCTGCGGCCGTTGGCCACGTAGTCGATCCGGTAGATACCCGATCCCTCGTTGCTGCCGCCACGACCGGTGCCGCTGCCGGAACCGAAGTCGATCACGTACATCGAGCCGTCCGGACCCATGTGCGCGGAGAACGCCTGGATCCAGCTCATGTTCGTGAACACCTTGTTGATCGACTGCAGATCGCCCTGCTTCACCGCGGGGAACCGCGGGTTGGCGAAGCTCTGGTCGGTGCGCTGGAACGAGAACGTCTTGAAGTACCCGCGAGTCAGCTCGTAGCCGAACCACTTGCCGTTGTAGTACTCGGGGAACTTCGTGACCAACGGGTTGTTCGGGTCGTACTGGTAGACCGGCCCGGACATCGGGCCACCGCCGCCGGTACCGAGTTCGGGGAACTCGGCCGACGCGGAGTACGCGTACCAGATCGTCGCCGGATCGGCGGGCGGCAGGTTACGCAGCCCCGTGTTGTTCGGCGAGTCGTTGACCAGGTTGGCGCAGTCGAACTTCGGGCCGGACGTGCCGGTCGCGAAGTCGTAGTCGTTGAACGGTGTGTTGTTGCCGATGCAGTACGGCCAGCCCTGGTTGCTCGCCTTGGTCAGCCGGGTGAACTCGACTGTCCCTTCCGGACCGCGGTTCGGGTTGGCCGCCCGGGCGTCGGGGCCGTAGTCCGCGATCATCAGCGCGTCGGTGATCGGGTCGATCGTGATCCGGAACGGGTTGCGCATGCCCATGACGTAGATCTCGGGCTTGGTCTTCTCGGTTCCCGGCGGGAACAGGTTGCCCTGCGGGATGGTGTACGTCCCGTCGGGCTGCGGCGTGATCCGCAGGATCTTGCCACGGAAATCGTTGGTGTTGCCGGAAGTTCCCTGCGCGTCCAGCGCGCGGCGGCCCGGCCGCTCGTCGATCGGCGTGAACCCGTCGGAGTTGAACGGGTCGGAGTTGTCGCCGGTCGCGATGTACAGGTTGCCGTGCTTGTCGAACTGGATCGACCCACCCATGTGCGAGTTCGCCCGGAACTCGTCACGGAAGGTCGGGATCTCCAGCAGCCGCTTCTCGCTCGCCACGTCGACCTTGTCGCCGACCACGGTGAACCGGGAGAGGTTCTGCCGTTTCTCGACCTTGTCGGAGTACAGCAAGTAGACCCAGTTGTTCTGCGCGAAGTTGTTGTCCAGCGCGATACCCAGCAGACCGTCGGACTGACTGGTCATCTGCGGGGTGTACGCGAAGTCCAGCGCGGTCGAGATCTTCAGCGTGCGCTGGTCGAGGATCTTGAGCGCACCGGTGCGCTGGACGTAGAACACGCGCCGGTCGGGCGCGACGGCCAGCTCGAACGGATCCGCGAGACCCTGCGTGACGAGCGGGATCTTCTGGAACATGTTGTCCTTTGTGGCCGAACAGTCGCCCTGTTTGGCGCCTGCCGCCCACTCCAGACCGCCGAGCAGGTGCTGCAGGTACACGGGGTCGGAGAACCTGGGGGCACCGTGACCCAGCATGCTGTACCACGAGCGGCCACCGTCGTAGTTCTGGCACCACGTGATCGGGTGGTCGATACCCTGGTCGAGACCGGTGATCCCGTCACGGACCTTGACCTGCGCGAGGGTGTGCACCTTGCCGGTCGGGTTGGCCTTCCAGTTGTACCACTCCTCGCCTTCCAGCTCCCACAGGTCCGGAAGGTGCTTTGTGGACGGGTGGACGTGGTCGAGCACCTTGGCCCGGCCCGGCTGGATCGGCGGGTGGTTGGTGAAGATCGCGCCGACGAGGCCCTCGTACCAGGCCCAGTCCCGCTCGCTGGCGGTGGCGGCGTGGATACCGGTGAACCCGCCGCCCGCGCGGATGTAGCGCTGGAACGCCGCGCGCTGATCGGCGTTGAGCAGATCACCGGACTGCGGCGTGGAGTTGGTGTTGTTGAAGATGACCGTGGCGAACCGGGCGAGGTTGGTGTCGGTGAAGGCGGCCGCGTCCTCGGTCGCCTCCACCGTGAAGTTGTTCTCCTCACCCAGTTTCTTGATCGCCGCGACCCCGGCGGGGATTGAGTCGTGCCGGAAGTTGGTCGTCTTGGAGAAGACCAGTACGGAGAACCGCGGCTCAGCCGCGGCCGCGGGCAACCCGAAGGCGCCCGCCAGCAGCAGGACAGCGCAGAACAACGCCCGCAGGCGTGCGGCGGGATTCATGGCTGTCAGTCCTTACAGGTCCGCGGGACCGTGTGCCTTGGCAGCGGCCACGGCAGCAGCCTTGCGGCTCTCCACATCCGCCGAACGCTCGTGCGTGTCGACAGCCGCGGAGCCACGGCCAGCAGCTTCCGGAGC
Organism: Kibdelosporangium aridum; assembly: GCF_900176515.1. Classification (GTDB taxonomy): domain Bacteria; phylum Actinomycetota; class Actinomycetes; order Mycobacteriales; family Pseudonocardiaceae; genus Kibdelosporangium; species Kibdelosporangium aridum. The sequence continues at coordinate 97,974 of NZ_FWXV01000013.1, read as the reverse complement.
CAGGTTTTCGAACTGGCCGGAGACCGTGCCACGGACGCGGTTGTTGGAACCAGTCGGAGCTGGGTCGTTGTCAACGCCCGCGAGGTTGCCACGCACGATGTTGTTGCTGACTGCGACGGCGGCCTTGTTGCCGGAGACGGTCAGGTCGCCACCCCAGTAGCTGGCCTGCTCGCACCCGACGACCGGGCCGTTCGCACCGATCTGCACGGCGGTGGAGTTGTTGGTGAAGCTGCCGTTGCCGTAGACCTCGCTGGCGCAGACGACGGATCCCTGCTTGGCGCCGGTCACCGTGACGTTCTTGTCCGCCACCGAGTCCATCAGGTCCACATAGGACACATTGGTGCCGCTGATGTTGCCGGTGACGTTCACGGCCTGCAGGAAGACCTCGCCGACACTCGCGGTCAGGTCACCGTTCACCTTGGCACCGTTGAAGTACGCGGCGGTGGCACGGTCGGGGACCTTGTCCGCGACCACGCGCACGGCGCCGACCTTCGTGCCACCGGACAGGAAGAAGCCCCAGCCGTCGGTCGACGTCAGGGAACCGTTCAGCGTGGTACCTTTGGCATCGAAGTAGCCGTCGTCCAAAACGGACACATTGCCGTTGAACGTGCCACCGTTGACGACCAGGCTCGCGCCCGCTTCCACCGTCACGGTTCCGCTCACGTTCACATCGGTTAAGACACAGGATTTCGTCGCGGCGACTCTCAGGTCGCCCGGGACGGTCACCGCTCCTGCTTCACCCTCGCAGTACGTGGTCAGTCCAGCGCTTGCCGGCAGTGCGACGGCGACGGACGCCGAAGCCACAACGGCCGCGACGGCTAACACGGAACGAGCCCTCATTGGATCCCTCCAGGTGCTTATGCTCAGTCGACGGGTTCAAAATCGGCAATCAATCAGCACTGGTGGCGGCGCCCAGCAAATCGCGGATTCGGCCAGTGGCCCGGGCGAACTCGGGTTCGGCCATCGTCTTGCCGTAGTCGCGTTCGGTCGGCAGGTCGACGGCGATCAGCTCGTCGATCGTGCCCGGACGCGCCGACATGACCACCACCCGGTCCGCGAGGTAGACGGCCTCGGGGATCGAGTGGGTGACAAGGAGCACGGTTGTGCCTGTCTCGCGCCAGATCCGGCGCAGTTCGATGTTCATCTGCTCACGGGTGAGCGCGTCCAGCGCGCCGAACGGCTCGTCCATCAGCAGCACAGGAGGACGATGCAACAGCGCGCGGCACAACGCCACGCGCTGTTGCATACCCCCGGAAAGCTCGTGCGGATAAGCATCCTCGAAGCCGGTCAGCCCGGTCATCGCGATCAGCTCGTCCGCACGTTCTCTTGCCTGCGCCGAGGGCATGCCTCGCATCTCGGCCTGCAGCAGGATGTTGCGACGCGCGGATCGCCACTCCAGCAGTGCGGCACGCTGGAAGACGTACCCGATGTCGCGCCTCGGTCCTTTGACGTCCTCGCCGAGCAGCCTGACCCGTCCCTTCGACGGTTTCAGCAATCCGGACACCAGTTTGAGCAAAGTGGACTTACCACAGCCGGACGGGCCGACGATCGCGACGAACTCGTTCGGCGCGACGCTCAACGAGACGTTGTGCAGGGCCGTGACGTCCTTCTTCTTGGTACGGAAGCGAACGGCCACGTCCTCGATCTCGACGCTGATGTCCATCTGTGCCGGTGCCTGTGCTGTCGAGCTGCTGGCGGGCATCCTCATCCCTTCGGCGCGAAGCTGACATCCCAGTACGCCGACGGCTCCTGGGCTTTCTGGATCACGCCTGCGTCGGCGAACACCTTGATCGTTTCGCGCCAGTCGGCCTCGTCGTTCACCCCGGGCGCCTTGCCCGTGGTCTTCGAAGTGTGCAGCAGCTTGATCGTGGCGTTGAACTGCTCGGTGAGCACCGTCTCGGACGGCAGCTGCTCCGAAGCACCCTTCATGGACTGCACCGCGGCGCTCGCGTTCGACTGCGCCGCCGTCCACGCCTCGCTTGTCGCGGCGACCATCCTGGTCACCAGGTCCTTCTTGTCGGACAGGTTCTTCTGCGAGGTGAGCAGGCCGTTGGAGAAGAAGCTCAGCCCGTGGTCGGCGAACTTCAGGTACGACACCGGCTTCTTGCCCTTCTCCTGGATCGTCGGGCCCTGGTCGGTGGCGAAGCCCAGCAGTGCGTCGGTCTGGCCGGACAGCACGGCGGCCATCTTGCCCGCGGCGTCCAGGTTCTGCAGCTTCACGTCCGAGTCGGCCAGCCCGTTGACCTTCAGGAACGCCGGGAACGTCTTGCTCAGCGCGTCACCGGCGGTGCTCGCGATGGTCTTGCCCTTGAGGTCCTCGGGCTTGGTGATGTTCTTCTCGCTGAAGAACTGCACCGCCGACGGCGTGGTCTGCAGGAACACACCGACGCTCTTGACCGCCATGCCCTGGCCGACACCGGCCAGCAACGCGGGCGTGTCCGCCCAGCCGAAGTCGGTCTGGCCGGCCGCGGTGGCCTGGATGGTCTTCTGCGAACCCTGGCCAGCCTGGATGGTCAGGTCGATGCCGTGCTTCTCGTAGATCTTCTGCGCCTTGCCGTAGTAGAACGGCGCGTGCTCACCGTACGGATACCAGTTCAGCATGAGGGTGGCTTTGTCGAGCTGCTTGCCCTCGGGGTTGGTGGTGGTCTGTTGCTGCGATCCGCCGCAGCCGGCGGCCAGTGCCAGCACCGCCACTGAAGCGGTGGCGAGGAGCGTGCGGAACCTCATGGTGGAACTCCCTTTTCACATGCTGGTCGTAGCGGCATCGATACGGCGGCTGGCGTGCCACGGGAGGACGAAGTATTCAAGCACCTCGACAAGAGCGAAGAGCAGGATGCCGAGGACGGACATGATGACGAGACCGGCGAACAGGGTGGGCGTGTCGAAGTTCCCGTTCGCCTGCTGGATGACGTAGCCGAGTCCCTCGTTGGCCCCGACGAACTCGCCGACCACCGCACCGGTGACCGCGAGCGTGGCGCCGATCTTCAAGCCGGAGAACAGATGCGGCAGCGAAGCAGGCAGCCTGATCTTGTAGAAGGTCTTCATCGGGCTGGCGCCCATCGTCGCGGAGAGCTGCAGCATCTCCGGGTCGATCGACTTCAACCCGGTGACCATCGAGATCACGATGGGGAAGAACGCCATCAGCAGCGCGACGAGGATCTTCGGCTCGGTGCCGAAACCCAGCCACACCACGAACAACGGGGCCACCGCGATCTTCGGGATCACCTGGGCGAAGAGCAGCAAGGGATACAGCGTGCGCTCGAGTGTCGTGGAGTACACCATGATCACGGCGGTCACCACGCCGACGACGATCGCGAGCAGGAAGCCCGCCACCGTCTCCCAGAGCGTGATGAACGTGTGTTCCCAGAAGTAGTCGGACTTCTCCGCGATGGTCGAGAACGTGTCCCCTGGCGAGGCGACGAGATAGGGCTGGACCAATCCGGTTGCGGTGATCACCCACCAGGCGACGAACAACAACGCCAGCAGCGCGACCGGACGCCACGCCTGATGGATGAATCCAAGAGCCCGCTCAGCAGTGCTTGCACGATCGCGCTCGGCCACCCCCGCCGGCGCGCCCTGCGTGCTCTCTACCGCCATGCCCCTCCGCCTTCCCGCCACGGGAATCCTCGTGCGTGAAAGCGCTTACCCGCAGCTAGCACCGCTTGTCACGCACTTCAGAAAGCGCTTTCAGAAAGCGCTTTCTGCGCTAGAGTAGACACGCCCGGCACGGCGGGTCAAGAAGTGGAGAGCCAATGGCAGAACGGACACACGTGACGTTGCAAGACGTCGCGCGTGCCGCCGCGGTGTCCCCCGCGACGGCGTCCCGAGTGCTCAACGGCACCGCGAAAGTCCGCGACGACCTGCGCGAACGCGTGCAGGACGCGGCGGGACGGCTGGCGTACGCGCCGAACGCGCACGCACAGGCCCTCGCAGGCGCGTCAAGACGGACGGTCGGGGTCATCTGCCACGACGTCAGCGACCCGTACTTCGCCGTGATCGCACGGGGAATCATGAAGGTGGCTGGGGACAACGGACTGCTTGTCATGCTGGCCAGCACTTTCCGGGACGCCGATCGCGAGGTCGCGTACGTCTCGATGCTACGGGCACAGCGCGCCCCGGCGATTCTGCTGATCGGCTCAGGCTTCGAGGACAAGGCGTGGGAACGTTCCCTGGCCGCCGAACTCGATCCATACTTGCGCGGCGGTGGCCGGGTTGCAGTTGTGTCACGGCACCGCAGCCTTCGGGTGGACAGTGTGCTGCCGGAAAACCGTTCGGGCGCAGCCGCTTTGGCGAACGCGTTGCTGGAAATGGGGCATCGCCGGTTCGCCATTCTGGCCGGGCCGCGCGCACTGACCACTGTGGCCGACCGGATCGCGGGCTTCCGGGACGCCTTGTCCGGCGCCGGTGTTCACATCTCTGAAGAGGACATTGTGGAGTGTGGCTTCACCCGTGACGGTGGGTATGCGGGCATGGCCTCGCTGATTTCCCGCGGGCTGCAGGCGACCTGCGTGTTCGCGGTGACCGACGTGATGGCGATCGGTGCGTTGACCGCGTTGCGTGACAACGGCTTGTCGGTGCCGGGTGATGTGTCGGTCGCCGGGTTCGACGACATTCCCATTGTCCGGGACCTGACGCCACCGTTGACCACGGTGGCGTTGCCGTTGGAGCAACTGGGCGAACGGGCGATGGAACTGGCGCTGCGGGAGAACTCCGGGCGGCGCAGCCGGATCCTCCGAGTGGAGGGCGAAGTGGTGATCCGCGAAAGCACGGGAAGGGTACGTTCATGACGCTGGCCGGGCTGACGATCGACCGGGTTGAGACGTTCGCCGTGCCACTGCCTACGTTGCGTCCGTTCGGCGTATCGGGTGGGGCCATCGCTGTGATGGGCAAGCCCAGCGTGCGAATCCTGGTCAAGGTGACCGCGGGCGACCACTTCGGCTGGGGCGAGGCGACACCGATCCCCGCGTGGACCTATGAGACGCAGGAGTCGATCGTCAGCACGATCAACGGCTACCTGGCGCCTGCGATCGTCGGACGACCGGCGTGGGATCTCGACGGCGTGACTTCGGCTTTCGACCGGGCGATCAACCGGGGCTTCAGCATCGGGGCCCCGCTGGCCAAGGCCGCGGTGGACGTGGCGCTGCACGACCTGCTGGGGCGTGCGCTCGGCGTCTCGGTCGGCGAGTTGTGGGGGCAACGGCGGGTTTCGTCGATCCAGCTCGGCTGGGTCGTCTCCGGTCAGGGCCCGGCGGAGGTCGCGGACGCCGTGGCCGAAGGGCAGTCCCTGGGCTACCAGGCGTTCAAGGTCAAGATCGGGCTGGGCCCGACGGATCTGCGGATCGTCGAGGCAGTGCGGAACGCGGCTGGCTCGGCACCGCTGTGGGTGGACGCGAACCAGGCTTACTCGGTGGCCGAGGCCGTGCAGATTTCCCGTGCGCTCGCAGACTTCGGCGTGACGGCCTTCGAACAGCCTCTGCCAGCCAACGACATCGCCGGGCTGCAGCGGTTGCGTGACCTGTCCGCGGTGCCGGTGGCGCTGGATGAGAGCTTGCGGCATCCGTCGGACATGTCGACCTTCGTCCGGCTGGGTGCCGTGGACATCGCGATCGCCAAGGTCCAGCGCAGCGGCGGGTTGACGTTGTCGCGGCGGCTGCTGCAACTCGCCGAGGACAGCGGGGTCCGGCTGATGGGATCCGGGCTGACTGATTCGGACATCGGGCTTGCCGCTTCGTTGCACCTCTTCGCGGCCTTCGGTATCACCACACCCGTCGACCTGAACGGGCGTCAGTTCGTCGACTCGGTCTACGTCGGCGGGGACACCGTGAAGGTCGCCGACGGGACTGCGTACGTGCCGACCGGGCCAGGGTTGGGCATCGAGGTGGACGAGGAGAAGGTCAGGCGGTTGGCGCTGTGACCTTCTCGGCGTTCCACGCCTTGTAGCCGGCGAGTTCGGCTTCCTCAGGGGAGATGAACGTCAGGCTGGCCGAGACGCGGTTGTAGTACGGCGAGTCCGGGGTGTGGTAGCGCATCGACTTCTTGGATGCCTTGATCACCACCGGCTCGGCCTGCTGCCCGGGTACTTCCTCCTCCTCCACGAGATCCTCAGTCACGACTTCGTCGGCCGTGTCGCCCGTGCCGGCGGGGATTTCGGGCCTCCGGCGCAACGCGAGGACCGTGATCCCCGCACCGGCGAGGAACGAGACCAGGCACAGCAAGAAGACCTGGGCGGCGAGCCACAGCAACGTATGTCACTCCTTGGTTTTCGTCTGGTCGATCACGGTCTTGTCGCCGAACAAGCGCTTGAACACCGCGACGATGGCCTTGCGGCGGTCCTCGTCGGCGATGACGCCAGCGACCGTGACCCGGCCAGGCTTCACGTCCACCGTCATCGTTTCGGGCTGCTGGGACAGCAACGCCACCACTGCTTCGGCGGCCTTCGTGGTGATCGGGAAGTCGGTGCCGCGCTGGGTTTTCGTCTCGTCGATCAGCGTGCGGCCGTGCGTTTGCTTGCTCATCGCCCGCACGAACTGGTCCCGCCAGGCCTGCTGCTCGGTGGACCCGGTGACCGTGATCTCGTTGGCGATGAAGGAGAATCTCATCGGAGCCAGCTCAGGATCCACAACAGACACATCGCGGACGCCGGTCGCGGCTTCGACTTCGTGTTCGACCCTGGCGGCTTGTTCGACCGGGATTCCGCTGATGGTCACGTCCCGGCCGTCGACGACAAGGTCGCCCTGGGTCGTGGCCTTCCTGGCCTCGGCTTCGACCGTGCGCTCGATCCCGGGCGTCTGCACGACGAGCCCGACCGCCGTGATCACGGCAGGGATCACAACGGCGGCCCAGAACCACCAGCGGGGAAACCTCGGCATGGCCGCTGTCCTACCCGGTCATTACTGCGGAGGCCAGCGAATCGCTGACCGAGACGTCGAAATTCACTCGTCAGAGTGGCGATCCGCGGTCCAACGGGCTAGGCGAGATCTACTTCGGACAGCTCACTGACCACGTCGGCGAACGCGGCGACCAGCGGATTGGTGCTGGCCGCCGGGCGGGCCAGGGCGATGCGCAGCGGCGGGATGTCGATGATCGGGCGCCACACCAGGTCGGGACGGGCGTAGTAGGCGGCCATCGACTCAGGGCTGATGCAGACCCCCGCACCGGCCGCGACATGCTCCAGCATCTCCTCGACGTTGTCGTTCTCCGGGCCCCACACCGGTTGCGACCCGTCCGGCCGGGGGTTCACCGCCCACCAGTCCACCCAGTGCTTCGGCGCTTTGCGCGTCCACATCAGTGGCTCGTCCTTCAGGTCCATGATGGACACGCTGTCCTTCGCGGCGAGCCGGTGCGCCGCGCAGAACCCGACCAGGCGCTGCTCTACCGCGACGATCTCGGTGTGCAGGCCTGTCGTGTCGGCCGGCAGCCACAGAAACGCCGTATCCACCAGGCCGTCCCTGAGCGCCGCCACCTCGCCGCCCCAGTCGAACCGCTTCGGCTCGATCGTCACGTCCGGGTGACGCGCGGCAAAGGTCGTGCGCGCCTTGGTGGCCAGTGGGCCCGCACCAGTCGCCTCGAACCCGATCCGCAGTACACGCGACTCCAGTGCGGCGATGCCACGTGCCGTGCGCTGCGCGGCCTGCCAGTCCGCGATGATGCCCTTCGCGATGGGCACCAGCGCCTCGCCCGCGGACGTCAGCCGGACCTCCCGGCTCGTCCGGGCAAAGAGGTTGATCTTCAAGTCCGACTCCAGCTGCCGGATCTGCCTGCTCAGTGCCGGCTGGGAGACGAACAGGCGCTCAGCCGCCCTGGTGAAGCTCAGCTCCTCGGCGACGGCGACGAAATAACGCAGGACGCGGGTGTCGACGTCCATCCTGAAGTCCCCCTTGGTGAGCGATCTATGCGGCCAGGTTATGAGCATGGGTCTTGGTCTTGGGTGCGGTTCCCGTGGTTTGTTGATGTTCCGGGTCGTTTCCGAGGACAGGAGTTGACTGATGACGACGTCTGAAGACCAGGCAGGCGTGTCGCGAGCGGGGCTGTTGCGTGGTGGCCTGGGACTGGTGGCAGCGGGCTCCTTGCTCACTGGCACCGCGGCCAGCGCTCAAGAGGGTGAGCACCCGAACGTACGGCTGATCAAGGACTATTACGAGGCGTACGGTTCGGGGGACCTCAACAGGCTGCGGAGGTTCTTCGCCAACGATATTCGGTGGACTATTCCCGGCCACCATCCCTTGTCCGGGACCAAGCTGGGCATCGATGAGGTGCTGGCGTTCTTTCGTGAACTGGGTAAGGCCGGTTTCCGGGCGGAGACGATCTTTTTGGGTGCGGACGGCGACTGGGTTGTTGACCTGCATCGCGGCTGGAGTACGAGGCCTGAGGGGTTGGATATCCTTTGGGCGCTGGGGTTCCGGATTCGCAACCGCAAGATCGTTGAGGCGGTTAACTTCGCTTCGGACCAGCATGCTGCGGACTTGTTCTTTTGGAAGGCTTACAAGTTGGCGCCGCTGCCGGGTCGGCTCGCCTGATTTGAGTGCGCTGGTTGGTTTCGGCGCGCTCTTGGGTCGCCGCGGCGCGCGCTGTGGTTGCTTTCGGCGCGCTGCTGTGAGGGGTCGGCGCGATTTGGTGTGGAGCACCCAGCCTGGCTCCTGCCGCTGTGGTCTCCATGGAGGCTGTGTCTTTTTCGGGGCAGCCGCAAAGGACAGGGAAAGCGGGCAGGACCTGCGGCCCTGCCCCGCCGACAAGCTTATTTGCGGCGCCACTCCACACAAAATCGCGCCGACTACCACTTTTGGCGCGCCTTTTGTGCTTGGGGCGCGCCTCCACTGTCCTTCGGGCGCGCCTTCGCTTTTGGTTTTGGTGCGCCTCCACTTGGGCTTCGGGCGCGCCTTCATTGCTGTTGGGGCGCGCCTTCACCGTTCTTCGGGCGTGCCTGCGGTTGGCGCCGTTCCGGGTGGCTGGGTGGGCCTTTGCTGATCAGTCCTCGGCTTCGTCGTCTTCCTCGGCCAGGGCGATGAGGTCGTCGGCGAAGTCGGGGTCCGCGACTGCCTGGCGGGCCACCAGGTCGACCAGTTGGTCGAATGTCAGGCTCGCGGCCAGTTCGGCGAACCGTTCCTCGTCGTCCTCGTCGTCCTGTTCGGTCACCGATGTGAACAGGATGCCGTCCTCGAGGGCGGCGAGGGTCACGGCTACGGCGTGCCCGCAGAGTGGGGCCTCGGTGTCTTCGCAGTCGCATTCGCCGGTCAGGGCGCCGTTGACTACGCCGACCCAGACGTCGTATTCCTTGCGCGCGGAGTCCAGCACGGTCGCCGCTACGCCGCCGTCATCCTCGCCGAGTTCGAAGACACGGCCTTGGTCGAGATGTTCTCGCCCGATCCGGGCGAGGTCCGGTCCTACCAACGAGGACACCGTGTCGGCATCAAGTCGTACAGCCACCGGGCCATCCAACACCACTACGCAACCCTCTGTGAGCACGTTTTGCTCACAGAGGGTTGAACTGCGGTTATTCGCTCGTCAGTACATTTCGGCGGGTTTTGGCGCCTTCATTACGAACTTGCCATACGCCTTGAGGTACTCGTCCCGTAGCTTGTCGTAGTCGATGTAGTAGTTCCACGGCAGGTCGTGGAGGTGGTCACGCATCGCGACGAGGTGCGCGCGGGCGCGGATCGGTTCGACGGCCAGGACGTACGCGGCGGCGAACGCGTTGTGTGCCTCCAGCGCACGCGGGTGCGGGCGTGGGATGGCGACCATCCACTTGTCCGCCGCTGTGTCGACCTCCGCGCGGACCTTCGAGAAGTACGTGTTCGGCAGCATCGCCGCTCTGATCGTGTGCTTGTTGTTGATCAGTTCGTTCTGGTCGGCGAGCAGGACCTCGAAGTGCGCGAGCGGGATCATCGCCGCGATCGGGTCGCCGTGCGGCGCCGCGTCCACGCTCAGCCGGGCGAACGCGAGCATCTCCTCGTGCGAGCCGCCCCACTTCTTGGCCAGGATCTGCAAACGCGTGTAGTACGCCGGATACAGCGTCTGGGTGCGGGAGGTGATCTCGCGCCAGACCGCGTCCAGTTCCTCGCGGTCCGCCTGGAGTCCCAGTGCGGCGCGTTGCATCTCCGCCCACGGCACCGCGTCCTGCGGAAGGCCTTCGGCTGCTTCGTGCAGCGGGGCGATGGCCTTGCGCAACGTCGCGAAGAACATCCGGAACCGGTCCTCGCCGACCGAACTGGCCCATCCGTGGCCGCGGATCGCCCACGCCTCTTCGATGAAGGTCGATCCCGCGAGCAGCCACGTGTCGGGGTCGCCGGTGGTCTGTGCGGTTTCCACCAAGGATTCCGCACGGCCGACCAGTTTCTCGGCGAGCACTCGAACTCGCAACGCGCGCACTTCCGGTTTCGTGCGGCACTCGGCAAGCGCCGACAGCGCGACCTTCAGTTCCCCCTGTGACGCCGATTCCACCGCGGTGTCCAGAACCGCGTCCTCGTAGGTGTGCCCTTGGATGACGTCCCGCTGCGGCAGCGCGGACTTCTTCCGGCTGAAAAACCCCATCTCGTTACTCTACGCGCACAACCGGTCTCCCAGTAGCTCTTTCGCCGGTGTACCAACGTGTTCCAGCGCCGCGTGCTCCACATGGCCTATTTCAGAACACGACCACCGATCGCAGCACGTCGCCGGTGTGCATCTTGTGGAAGGCGTCTTCGACGCCGTCGAGCGGGATCTCCTCGGTGACGAAGGCGTCCAGGTCCAGGCGGCCCTGCTGGTACAGATCGACGAGCATCGGGAAGTCGCGTGACGGCAGGCAGTCGCCGTACCAGCTGGATTTCAGCGAGCCGCCCCGGCTGAAGAAGTCGATCAGCGGCATCTCCAGCGTCATGTCCGGCGTCGGCACACCGACCAGGACCACGGTCCCGGCCAGGTCACGGGCGTAGAACGCCTGCTTCCAGGTCTCCGGGCGGCCGACCGCGTCGATCACCACGTCCGCGCCGAAGTCGTCGGTCACCGCTTTGATGGCCTCGACGACGTCGTCGACCTCGCGGGCGTTGATCGAGTGGGTCGCGCCAAAGCCCTGCGCCCACTGGAGTTTCCGGGGATCGACGTCCACCGCGATGATCTTGGCCGCACCGGCGAGCCGCGCTCCGGCGACGGCGCCGCTGCCCACGCCGCCGCAGCCGATGACCGCCACGGAGTCGCCACGGCCGACGTTGCCCGTGTTGATCGCGGCGCCAATACCCGCCATCACGCCGCAGCCGAGCAGGCCGACCGCCGCGGCACGGGCCGACGGGTCCACTTTGGTGCATTGACCGGAGTGCACGAGCGTCTTCTCCGCGAACGCACCGATGCCCAACGCGGGCGACAGCTCGGTGCCGTCAGCCAGGGTCATCTTCTGCTTGGCGTTGTGGGTGTTGAAGCAATACCAAGGCCTGCCGCGCTTGCAGGCCCGGCAGGCGCCGCACACCGCGCGCCAGTTGAGCACCACGAAGTCGCCCGGTTCGATGTCCGTCACGCCTTCGCCGACCGACTCGACCACGCCCGCGGCCTCGTGGCCGAGCAGGAACGGGAATTCGTCGTTGATCCCGCCTTCGCGGTAGTGCAGGTCTGTGTGGCACACCCCGCAGGTCTGCACCTTCACCACGGCCTCGCCCGGTCCGGGATCGGGCACGATGATCGTGGTCACCTCGACCGGTTCACCCTTGGCGCGTGCGACTACTGCACGGACTTCAGCCACTCTCGACCTCCCGCATCGTTGCGTGCGCAACCGAGTAGACATCGCGCATGGGTCCGCTGTCGAGAGGTGATCTACAGGATCCCCCGAAGGAACTCGGCTGTCGCGTCGTCGGCCGGGAAGAACGACTCGATCGCTAGCTCGGCGACAGTGATGTCGGCGGGCGTGCCGAACGTCGCGATCACGCTCAGGAAGGCCAATTCCTTGCCTTTGTGCGTCATACGCAACGACACCACCACGTCGTTGTCCAAATGCGGCTCCGGGTCGTCACACGGGTACGCCACAAGCTCCTTGTAGAGCTCCTGCAGCCCCGCGTCGGCGGTTACCGCGATCTCCCGGCGCAACCGCCCGAGCAGGTGCGCCCGCCACTCCCCCAGGTTGCGGATCCGCGGCGCCATCCCCTTCGGATGCAAGCTCAGCCGCAGCACGTTGACCGGTGGCTTCATCAGCTCAGGCGCGACGTCCGCGATGAACAGCGAGGTCGCGGCGTTGCTGTCGACCAGGTTCCACCGGCGGTCGACCACAACAGCCGGGTACGGGTTGTGCCCAGCGAGGATCCGGCGAACTGCCGATTTCACCGGCGCCATCTCCGGCGCGTCCAACGGGGTCTCGCCGTAGACCGGCGCGTACCCGGCCGCCAGCAGCAGCCGGTTGCGGTCGCGCAACGGCACGTCCAGTTCCTCGGCCAGGTGCAGCACCATGTCGCGGCTCGGCGCGGAGCGCCCGGTCTCCACGAAGCTCAGGTGCCTTGTCGAGATGTCGGCTTGGATCGACAGGTCGAGCTGGCTGAGCCTGCGCTGCTCCCGCCACTGTCTGAGCAGCTCACCCACGGGTCGTTGCGTCAACGTCACGCCATCCACGCTACGGCGGCCACGAGACCTCGGCGATTATGTCAGGGGTAATGGCTACGCTCCCGGCTCGTGGACAGGGCTCAGTTGATCAAGCGGATGGCGGACGGCGAGCGGCCGGAGTTCCTCTTCTTCTGGGGGCACACGCCCACGCCGGGGCACGAGGCTGGCCGGTGGGTGCTGAGTCAGTGGTGGATGGCCGATTTCAGCGTCGACGGCGTGACCTACCGCAGCGCCGAGCACTTCATGATGGCCGGCAAGGCCCGGCTGTTCGGCGACGACGAGGTCCTTGACCAGATCCTCGCCAGCAAGACACCGGCGGACGCCAAGAAGCTCGGCCGGGCGGTGCGCAACTTCGACCAGGACATCTGGGCCGAGAACAGGTACGACATCGTGGTGCGGGGCAGTATCGCCAAGTTCGGGTCCGACCCCGTGCTGACCAAGTTCCTGCTCGGCACCGGGGACAAGGTGCTCGTCGAGGCCGCGCCCCGCGACGTCATCTGGGGCATCGGGCTGGGCGCCCAGAACCCGAAGGCGCAGGATCCCACCCAGTGGCGTGGCCGGAACCTGCTGGGTTTCGCGCTGATGGACGCTCGGGCTGCGCTGCGCTGATCAACGTTCTAGCGTTGCCGTCATGGCGCTGGCGCACCCGTCCCGCGAGCCCGAACCGGGCAGCTCCGAAGTATCGGTGAACCCGTTGTACGCCAGGGTTCCGATGCACATCCCGAAGAACGAACTGCCCGCACGCGAGCTCGACCCCGAGCTCGCCTACCAGATCGTGCACGACGAGCTGATGCTCGACGGGAACGCGCGGCTGAACCTGGCGACGTTCGTGACCACGTGGATGGAGCCGACGGCCGACAAGCTGATGGCCGAGTGCTTCGACAAGAACATGATCGACAAGGACGAGTACCCGCGCACGGCCGAGCTCGAAGCGCGCTGTGTGCGGATGCTCGCCGGGCTGTGGAACGCGCCCGACACCCACGAAGCACCCGGGTGCTCCACCACAGGCTCCAGCGAGGCCTGCATGCTCGCGGGCCTCGCGCTGAAGCGGCGTTGGCAACACAATGCTTCCGCGGCAGGTACCGGCAAGCCGAACCTCGTGATGGGCGTCAACGTCCAGGTCTGCTGGGAGAAGTTCGCGAACTACTGGGACGTCGAGGCCCGCCTGGTCCCGATGGACGGCGACCGGTTCCACCTGTCCGCCGAAGAAGCCGTGAAACTCTGCGACGAGGACACGATCGGGGTCGTGGCCGTCCTCGGGTCCACTTTCGACGGCAGCTACGAGCCGGTTGAGCAGATCTGCCAGGCACTGGACGAGCTGCAGGCCAAGACCGGGCTGGACATCCCGGTGCACGTGGACGGCGCGTCCGGCGCGATGATCGCGCCCTTCTGCGATCCCGATCTGCGGTGGGACTTCCGGCTGCCCAGGGTCGCGTCGATCAACACATCCGGCCACAAGTACGGCCTGGTGTACCCGGGTGTCGGCTGGGTGGTCTGGCGGGACACGGCCGCACTGCCGGAGGACTTGGTCTTCCAGGTGAACTATCTCGGCGGCACGATGCCCACGTTCGCGCTGAACTTCTCCCGGCCGGGCTCCCAGGTCGTCACGCAGTACTACAACTTCCTGCGCCTCGGGTTCGACGGCTATCGCCGCGTGCAACAGGCCTGCCGGGACGTCGCCACGAACCTGTCGAAGCAGATCGAGGAGCTCGGCCCGTTCCGGCTGTTGACCAGGGGTGACCAACTGCCGGTCTTCGCGTTCACAGTCGCCGACGGCCAGCCGTTCTCGGTGTTCGACGTGTCCAGCGGGCTGCGTGCCCGCGGCTGGCAGGTACCCGCGTACACGTTCCCGGCGAACCGGACCGACCTCGCTGTGTTGCGGATCGTGGTGCGCAACGGGTTCAGTCCCGACCTCGCGGACGCGCTGATGACCGACCTGAAACAGATGCTGCCCGCACTGACGGCGCTCGAGCACCCGAGACAAGGGCCTTCGTCCTTCGCACACGGCACTTGACTTCATCCACTCTTCCTGGGCAAAGATATGCCTTTATGACCCTGCGGACCCTGCTGCTGGTCGTGGCGCTGCTGCTCGCCACGGCCGTCCCCGCGTCGGCGCACGTCCGGTTGCTGACCAGCAACCCGGAACCCGGGCAGGCGCTGGACAAACCGCCGTCCAGCGTCCAGCTGACGTTCGACGAGCCGCTCAAGGCGCCGCCGACGATCACGGTGACCGACCCGAACGGCACCCCGTGGCTGATGGGCCGCCCGACTCAGGACAACAAGGTCGTCACGGTCCCCGCCGACTCGCCGTACGGGCCCGCGGGCAAATACACCATCAACTACCGGGTGACCGGACAGGACGGACACCTCGTCGTCGGCGACATCACCTTCGACATCACCACATCGTTCGGCCAACCGCTTGCCGTACAACAAGAACAGCCACCGCCACCCCAACCGCAACCGGTCCACGACCACACGGCAGCGTCCACTCAGGACGACGACGGTGTCCCGATTGGACTGTGGATCTTCGGGATCGCCGTCCTGCTCGGTGTCGCACTGGCGTTGGTGATCCGGCAACGCCGGAAGGGGGATAAACCGGCCTTATGACGGTCGTGGATATGGCCAGGTGCGCATAGGTACTTATCCTCGAAAGATCCCTGCACCCTGCACCGCAAGGAGATCTTCGAGTGTCCCTGCGAAAGTTCAGCGCTGCGCTGGTCGCGGCGGCGTCCGCCTCGGCAATGCTCGTCTCCGGGGCCGCGGTGGCGACCGCCGCACCGGCTTCAGCTGAAGCCTCCGTCCTCGCCAGGACGGTGTACTACAGCGCGTCGGGGTACTCCAACGAGGCCGCGCAGGCCGCGCAGATCTGGAGTTCGCGGGCGCCAAACGTCCAGATGGTGCGTGGCGGCAACGCGACGATCCGGATCTACGGCACCACCGGCGGCGGGTCACGCGCGTACCCGTGTGGGCTCGGCTGCGCGACCATCTACATCGACTCCCGCGACATCGCCGCAGGCCACAACGCGCTGCGGATCGTCACCCACGAGATCGGGCACGGGCTTGGCCTGCCGGACAACTACAACGGCATCTGCTCGTACCTGATGTCCGGCGGCAGCGCCGGAACCTCGTGCCGCAACCCGTACCCCAACGCCCAGGAAGCAGCTCGGGTGAACCAGTTGTTCGCAGGCGGTGTCGCCACCACCGTCGGCAGGAGGGATGTCTACGACGTGGCAAACCGTTAAGAAGCAACCAGTTCCGAAGAGTTGAGCAGTGCGCGGATCTCGCGTGCTGCCTGCCGGCCAGCACGGTTCGCGCCGACCGTGCTGGCCGACGGGCCGTATCCGGCAAGGTGCAGCCGAGGTTCGGCGACCACGCGGGTGCCGTCCATCACGATCCCGCCGCCCGGTGCCCGCAACCCCAGTGGTGCCAAGTGATCCAGCGCGGCACGAAATCCGGTTGCCCACAGGATCGCGTCCACTTCCAACTCGGTACCATCACGCCACCGCACGCCCCGCGGTGTCAGCTCGTGGAAAATCGGGCGCCACGGCAGGCTTTCCAGCTTCGCGCGAACGTCCGGCGGTGCCCACAACCCGGTCGCACTGACCACGCTCAACGGCGGCAGACCGGCACGGACCCGTTCGTCCACTTTGGCCACTGCTTCGCGGCCGACGTTCTCGGACCACTCGTCGTCCCGCAGAACCGGCTTGCGGCGGGTGATCCAGGTGACGTCGGCGACATCGGACAGCTCGAGCAGCAGCCCGGTCGCCGACGACCCCGCACCCACCACGATCATCTTCTTGCCGCGGAACTCCTCGACATCACGGAAGTCCGCGGTGTGCAACTGACGGCCCTCGAACGACGCCATCCCCGGGTAGTACGGCCAGAACGGCCGTGTCCACGTACCCGTGGCATTGATGACCGCACGGGCGGCCCAACGATCGGGCCCTGCCGAGACCACCAGCCGTTCGCCAGCCCCAATGTCCTCGGGGCCATAGTCGACCGAGGTGACCTCGACAGGCCGGATCACGTGCAAGCCGTAGTGCCGCTCATAGGAGGCGTAGTACTCGCTCACAACTTCTGAGGCAGGTAGATCCGCGTCGGCGTCCACAGGAGGGAAGCCAGGCAACGGGTAGATGCCGTTCACCTTGCCCAATCGCAGGGACGGCCAGCGGTGCCGCCATGCCCCTCCGGCGCCATCGGCGGAGTCGAGCATGACGTAGTCGTCGATCCCGTAGTACTGCAGGTAGTAGGCGCTGGACAGGCCAGCCTGCCCGGCCCCGATGACCACCACGTCCGTCTCCCGCATATCCGGGCGAACACCGCGTGGCGGTCGCTTTCTTCCCGATCGCGCTGAGCGGTGCGTCACTGGACCGAACGTGGCTTTTGCGGACGAGGGCACCCCAAAAACCACGTTCGGCGCACCACGCCGCCGCGAGATCGGGTTAATTCATACTAACGAGGGCAGGTCTTCCAGTGGAAATGGTAGGTGGTCTTAATGCTTCCGTCTGTCGAGTCCATCGCGAGGAAGCTGGTGGTCTTCTTCGGATCGGAAGTCCCAGCGTTCACCCGCAACTCCGTATTGATATTGAAGTTGCGCAACTCGCCACACGGGTGGTAAACGAGTGCCGCGATATCGGTCTTGTCTGTGAACTGCCAGTTGTCGCTGTACGAACCGTTGAGCGGATGGTTCACGAACTGGGTCGGTGACATTCCCTGGAAATAGTAGTTCGCCCGCTCGAGGCCGGTCGCGCCTCGTTCCAAATGGGCGAAACCACGATAGTCCGCCTGGGCCACCGCGTACGTGAAACCAGACGGGACGTGCACCTTCAGGCTGATCTGGCAGTTCTTGCGCCAGTCCGTCGGCGCCGCACCGACGCCGACCTGGGCAAGGAACTCGCTGTACGTCACCGTGAACGCCTCGTTGTCTTCCGAGACGGCGACTGCCGCGGTGCCGGGTCTGCACCCGGAGCCGTTAACGGTGGCAACATCGATGATAATCTTGTCGGGTGGCGGGGTTGACGGCCACCCGGCGGTTTGAACGGGTTGTCCGACGAGCGATAAAGCGACGCCGGCTGCGGCCAACATATGAAGCATCAGATACCTCCAAATGCGTCACACGCGACTCGCGGCGGTGACCAACCGTAGCGCGGTTATCACAGCTCAAAACCCGCTGAACGGAGTAAGGCGTCCCCTTTCCCCGACTTAAACTGGGAAAGGATGATAGGACGGCCGGAGGTATTAAAAAAGCCGACGATTATCCGAAAGAACGTCCCGATGGCCGGGAATCAGCGGCGCCTTCCCATCCGCACGGTGTCCCGGCCTTCCCGCTTGGCCACAAGAAGTGCCGCATCCGCCTCGAGAACCAGATCGGTCAATACCGGTTCCATTCCGCGGGCCGGGACATAAAGCGCGACGCCGATCGACACGGTCAGTCCGGTGAGGGTGGTCCTGGTGCCCTTGTCCACGTCCGGCACGCCCACCTGAAGCGCCCGCACGCCGTCCAGCACCCGCAGCGCCACGGACATCGCCCGGTCCCGGTTGGTCATCGGCAGCAGCACCAGGAACTCGTCGCCGCCGTGACCGCCGTAGCGGCCGACGACGTCGTTCTCCCGGCAGGAGGCGCGCAGCACCTCGGCCACGGCATGCAGGACCATGTCGCCGGCCACGTGGCCGTAGCGGTCGTTGATCTCCTTGAAGTGGTCGAGATCCAGCAACAGCAGCGCCAACGGCTGGCGTTGCTCGTGGGCGCGCCGCAAGCTCTCCGGTGCGTACGTGTCCCATCCCCAGCGGTCCAGCAGCCCGGTGAGCCGGTCGACGGCCCAGTAGCCGATCGGCTGGCCACACGAGTCACACCGTTCGTGCTCGTGCTCGTGGCCTCGGCTCGGCAGTGGAATCAGCGGCGCGCGCTCCCAGGCACTCGACGCGGTGGTCATCAGTTACCCCCAACGGAAATCGGCATGTAGTCGTGGTCGTAGCCGAACGCGCGCGGCCCGGTCAGCCGCAGCCCTTCCGGCGTCGTCCATCGGCTGTCGCACGGGACGCCCAGGATGGCGACCCGGTTTCCGTAACGCATCCCCTCAGTGGTGATCGGATCCCCAGTTTCGTTGTCCAGCACGCAGATCAGGTCCGGTGTGCTGGTCACGATCTCGTCGTCGCGCTCGGCGACGAGGTGTTCGTTCTGGAACGACAAGGTCATCCGCATGCCCCGGTAGGCACCGATGCCCTCGATCTTGGCCTGGCCACGGGCGAATCCGCCGGTGGTGGCGCGGTGGACGTCGACGACCTTGCCGGTTATCAGCAGTTGCCCGTCGAGCAGTGCGGCCGCGGTGGCGACCGGCTCCGGTGACAAGCGCACGGCCCGGCCGAGTTTGTGCGCCAGCGTCAAGGTTCCGGCGACCAGGCCTTCCTTCAACTGCCTTCCAGTCAGGACAGTGTCGGCAGTGAACACCGAGCACCCAGCCTCGGTGCATGCGGCTCGGGCGAAGCGTTCGGCCCATTCGTTGCTGACGGTGTCGAGCACCATCGTGTTGCCCTTGTCGTCGACGATCACCATGGGCGTGCAGCTCACACCGATCAACGCAGGCAGAACCATGTGCGCCTCCGGGAAGGCGCGGCCCATCGCGTCGCCGTCGACCAGCGGCAGGCCCGTCTCGGCAGCGGCCGCGATCGGGATCACCGAGTTCACACCGCCGATCTCGATCGGCACGAGATGCGTGGCTTTCTTGCCCATCACCCGCTCGAGCGCTCGCAACGCGGTGATCGCCTCGTGGCCCGACGGCAGCTTCTCGGTGCCCACGGTCGGTGCGCCCATCGACGAGATCGGCACGACCACCGCGTCCGGCTCCACGTCGTCGATGTCCACAACGGACACCGGGCCGTGCTTCTCGATGGCGACTTCGGCCAGCAACTTGCCGACGTACGGATCCCCGCCGCCGCCCGCGCCGAGGATCGCCGCCCCACGCGCGATGTCGTCCATGTCGGACAGCCGGATCTCACGCATCGCCTGCCCCCAGCCTGGCGAGGTTGAGCTGCCCGATCGCCTTCACCCGGACCCGGACCGCCCCGCCGGGCACGTACGCCAACGGCACTTCCTCGACGTCGACGACCCGGATGCTGTCGGGCAACGCGCCCGCCGCCTCCGCTCGTTCGATCGCCTCGATCTTGACGTCTTCGAGCACCTTGTCCCGTTTTCCCTCGCCGATGTGCACGACCCGGTCGACCTCGCCGCCGACTTCGGCGATGGCCGCGCCGACCGCGTTGGCCACGGCGAAGTTCTCGGGCCGCCGGATGTCGTCCAGTCCAGGAAGGACGTCGGGGACGAGCACACTGCCGCCACCGACGACCAGGACCGGCAACGGATCAGGGGACGTACGCATCCGGTCCACCGCCTCGGCGATCCGCTCACCGACCGCTGCGAGGACGGCAGCGACCTGCGTCTTGTCCAAGTGGGACACCAGGTCGGCATCGCCGAGGTCGACCATGCCGGCGGCCACTGCGAGATCGGTCAGCGTCAAGTCGTTGCCGCCGAACACAAGCCCTCGTTCAGTCAGTTCATAGCCGACACTGTCCGGGCCGAACTCGTTGCCACGCACCAGGCTTCCGCCGCCGATACCGAGCGACAACAGGTCAGGCATCCGGAAGTTGGTCCGCACCCCTGCCAATTCAGTGACGGCACCCGCCTCCCGCGGGAAACCACCCGTGACGATACCGATGTCGGCAGTGGTCCCACCCACGTCGACCACCGCACAGTCACTGAGCCCGGCCAGGAACGTCGCACCCCGCATGGAGTTCGTCGGACCGGAGGCGAACGTCGCGACCGGGAACCGCCGGGCGTAGTCCACTTCCATCACGGTGCCGTCGTTCTGGCTCAACAGCAGCGGAGCCGTGATTCCGGCGCCGCGCAACGCCGCGGTCAGCGCGTCGGCGATCTGCCCGGCCAACTCGATCAGCGCCGCGTTCAGGACGGTCGCGTTCTCCCGTTCCAGCAAGCCGACCCGGCCGAATTCGTGTGAGCACGACACGTGCAGGTCGGGCACCTCGGCGCGGAGGATCTCCGCGGCCCTGAGCTCCATCTCGCTGTTCACCGGCGCGAACACCGACGAGATGGCCACCGACCGCAGGCCGCGCTCGGCCACGTCGGCGGCGACCCGCTTGAGCTCGTCAGGGTCCATTGTGGCCAGTTCGGTGCCGTCGTACTCGTAACCGCCGTGCACCAGGTAGTGCTTCCTGCCGATCGCGGCACGCAACACCGGCGGCCAGCCGGTCAAGGGCGGCAACGCACCTGTCGCGGGCAAAGCCAGCCGGACCACCGCGGTGGGTGTCAGCCCACGCTGCTGCACGATCGCGTTGGTGAAGTGCGTCGTCCCGATCATGACCGCGGAGAGGTCGTCGATCCGTTCGAGCGCACCGGATGCGGCCGCCGCGGCGAGCAGATCCGTGACCGCCCAGGCGACACCGTCGGTGACCTCGGGCGTTGTCGGTGTCTTGACCGAGGCCAGCAGGCGATTGTCTTGGGAAAGGAGTACCGCGTCGGTGTTCGTGCCGCCTACGTCGATACCGATTCGCACGTCTCCTCCTTCCCCGTTTTGTCTTCGCCCACCGGCACTTCACTGATGCCCTTGACCAGACCGATCTTCCCAGCGATCAGATACAGCAGTCCGGCAAGGAGTAACGAGTTCAGCGACCCGATTCCGAGCGCCTCGCGTTCACTCCACCAGCCGAACCAGGCCGCGACCGCCCAGATCACCAGGGTCACCGGCACCAGGGTCGGCTCGGTGGCGGGCAGCACACCGCGTTGCCGCGAGTCGTCGAGCGCCGGGCGCCAGCGTTTGACGAGGTAGTACTCGGCGACCACGATCCCGGCGATCGGCGGCAGCGTGACCCCCAGGATCATCAGGAAGTCCACGAACCGGTCGAGGATGCCGACGGCGGACAAGGCCGTCCCGGCGATGCCGATGACCAGCGTGACCCAGACCCGGTTGACCTTGATCCCGGTCAGTGTGTCGATCGCGTTGGTGATACCGAGCGACGAGCTGTAGAGATTCCAGTCGTTGATCTTCACGACCGCGGCGACCAGCGTGATCACGCCGATCACGCCGACCGTGGTGGTCAGGATCGCGACGGCGTCCTGTCCCTTGACCGCGTAGGCCAGCAGGACACCGATCAGGCCCATCACGTACTGCCCCAGCGTGATCGACAGAACGCTCTGCTTGACCACGTCGGAAGGCTTGCGGTTGAACCGGTTCATGTCCGGCATGATCGTCGCACCGGCCATGTAGGACCCGGCGACGAGTGTCGCGCCCGCGGCGATCGTCATCGTTTCGCCCAGCGGCCCGGAGGAGAACAGCGAGCCAACGTCCACTTTGGCGAATTCGGTGATCACGGAGTAGGCGATGACGATCTGGAACGCGGGCACCGCCGCGACCGCGATCCACCGCATCGCGCGGAATCCGTACATCACGAGGACCGTGATCACCAAGCCGGTGATCAACGACCACACCCACACGTCCAGCCACGGCGCGATGGCGTTCATGCCGAGCGCGAACACGCCGTTCTGGATCCCGAACCAGCCGATCAGGCTGACCGAGATGATCAACCCGAGCAGCGCCGAGCCGTACCGGCCGAAGCCGGTCCAGCGGGTGAGCACCGAAGTGGACAGTCCTTCGCGGCAGCCGGCGATCCCGACGAACACCGCGACCAGTTCCAGCACAACGGATCCGAGCGTCAGCGCCCAGAACGCGCCCCAGAAGGACAGCCCGGTGCCGAGGATGACACCGGTGGAGAACGTGATCAGGTCCGAGATCTGGCCGAACTGCTGGACAGCCACCCAGCCCCAGCCGTACCTGGCTTTCTCAGGCACCCGGCTGAGGGCATAGTCGTCTTGTGGCGTCACCTGGTTCCTCCGTCTCTCGGCGGGCCGCCCGCGCGCACGCGCATCACCACGGTCGGCTCGGACAAGTACGCCAATGGTTTCTCCTCGACCGACACGAGCGCGACCTTCGCGGGATCGGCGCCCGCGCGCATCGCCGACGCCCGTGCGGCTTCGCGCACAGCGGCTCGGATCTCCTCAAGGCGTGCGCTGTTCAACGGCACGATCCGGCGCGCCTCGCCGACCACGGGGGCGGAGGCGGCGCCGACAGCGGCGGCGGCTTCGGCGTTGTCCGGCGACTCGACCTTCACGGTCCCAGCCAGCGCGGTGCCGACGATCCTTGGCGACAAGGACTTCACGAACATCCGCGCGCCAGGACCGACCAGCAGCAGCGGCAAGTCGCCCGGCGCGTCCTTGGCCCGGTCGATCGCTTCCTCGACCGAAGCGTGGATCGGCACCAGTGCGGGGACGCTCAAACCCGTTGGCACGCCTGCGACTTTGGTGTGTCCCATGGTCATCCGCGGGCTGCCGTCGGTCAGTGCGCAGACCGCCCGGACCGTACCGTCCACATTGGTCATGCCGACCAGTGCGTCCTTCTCGTCCGCGAGCACGGCGGCGCCCACGACGGATGTCGCGTCGGTGCCGCCGAGAAGTGACAACGGATGGGTGACAGCGTTGTCGAGCGTGGCAATCGTCCCGTCGCTGCGGGCGAGGAACACTTCGGCGTGTGCCATGCCGCGCTGACTCACCGCGGCCAGCAGCTTGGCGGCCTCCTCGGCGACCGGTGCGGTCAACGCGGCCTGCAGGATCGTGGCGTTCTCGCGTTCGACCAGGCCAAGGCCGCCGTACTCATGGGACAACAGAATCGCCCCGCAGGCGCCCATTTCCTCACGGAGCACCTCGGCCGCCGCGAGTTCGTGCCGTGGCGTGACCGATGAGAACACGCCGGTGATCGCGACCGCGCCGACGATTCCGGAGATCTTCCGGGCGAACGCCAGAAGTCCTTCGAAGTCAAGGGGTTCGTAGTCGCTGCCGTCCAGCATCGCGCCGCCGGACAGGCACGTCGACGCGACCACGACGCGTTCGCACAGTTCCTTCGGCCACATCGTCAACGGTGGCACCGATGTTGTCGCCGCGCCCAGTCGCACGGCCGCGACCTTCGCCAACCGGCCTGGCCAACCGCGCCAGTAGCCGGTCTCGGTGGACAAACCGTTCAGCGCACGCAGATCCGTGACGGCGAACATGACGTGGTCGATGACGCTGGCCGTGACTCCGTGTGCCGCGGCTGCTTCGAGGGCCGCGTCTATGACGTCGCCAGGGGTGTCGGACTCCAGTTCGGCCGTCGCGACCACATGGCCGTCGGGCGCGAGGATGGCCGCGGACGTCCTTTTTCCAGGAAGCGCAACCCCAAGCCGATACGAGCTCATCTCACCACCAAGGGGTGGTAGTCGAGGTCCAGGCCGAATGCGCGAGGGCCGACAAGCTCCAGACCGGCGGGCTGCAGCCAGAGGTCGGGGCACGGCAGCGCCAGCACGACGACGCGTTGCCCGTAGCGCAACGAATCCGTGGCCACGACATCGCCGCTGTAGACGTCGAACAGCGTGATGATGTCCGGGGTCGTGGCGCGGACCTCGCCGTCCTCGAGGATCGCCAGGTATTCATGGCCGATCTCGACCCGCAGGCAGCGGCCGTTGTCGCCGTTGATCCCGTCGAGCAACGCCGTGGACCGCAGGCTCGCCGCGAAGGTCGACGACGCGCTGGTCTGGACCGCCGAGACCATGCTGACTTTGCCTTCCATCAGGCAGATCCCGCCGAACTCCGCCGCGAGCCGCCGTACCGCCGTGACCACGGGCATGCCCGCGCAGTTCGCGAGTACCTGGCCGATCTTCAGTGCGCGGCTGATGGAGCCGGTGACCACGCTCGTCCTGGCTTGTTCGACCGTCATCACGTATTCGGAGCTCACGCCCGTGTCCCCGAAGGCCGTGACCGCGCTGCGCGCCAGGCGCTCCAGCCAGTCCCCCGTGTCGGCTTGAACCAGGACAACGTGATCGTGGTCGTCTGCCAGGACTGACGGGCCTGGATGCACGCCCGCGACCTGCATCGCGACTTGCTCGACGCCCGGGAAGGCGCGGCCCATGCCGTCCGCGTCGGCCAACGGCAGCCGTGCGTTCGCTGCCAGTGCCACCGACGCAGGGCCGTTGCTACCGCCGATCTCGGTGCACATCATTGCCACGACTTCGGCACCGAAATGCTGTTCGACCTGACGGCGGATCGCGATGCTTTCGCGCCCAGTGCCGATCCGCTCCACCCAGACGGCCGGTGATCCCAGGTAAGCGCATGGCATGACAAGGCCGTCCGGCGGGAGGTCGTCCAGTCCGATGATCTCCACGGGACCCTGTGTGTCCAGTGCGACCTGCGCCATCGGTACGGTTCCCCCCGCGTAACCACCCCCGCCGGCGGCGAGCACGTCGCAGCCCCGGGCGAAGTCGACAAGGCAACCCCCGTTAAGTCGCACGAGTGAATGGTAGTAAGACAGCCACTCTGAGTGTTTGTCCTTGCCCAATAGAATCCAAGCCCCGGCTATCCCCACCGAACAATCAGTGCTCCGGAGGGCCACTGTGAGCCACGTTCCGCTCCACGACCTGCTCGCCGGGCCAGACCTGAACCAGCTCACCGTGCTGACCGCGTCACCCGAACGCCGCGTGAGTTCGGTCCGTGTCATCGACAAGCTCACTGACCTGCGATCCGCTCCCCGCGACAGCTTCGTGGTGGTCTTGCCAACAGCGTCCGCGCAGGCCCGGGGGCACCTGTTCGACATAGCGATGCGAGACGCGACTGCGAGCGGCGTCGGCGCGATTGTGCTCAACGGGATCGACGCGACGGCGGTTGAATCGACGGCCGTGCGGATCGCCAACCGCAATGCGGTGTCACTACTGCTGGCGCCGGTGAGCCTGGAACCAACTCGGCTGATTGTCGCCGTGTCCGAGGCCTTGGCAGGAGACGCTACTTCTGCATTGGCACGAATCGACGCCGCCCGCCGGCTGCTCGCCTCAGCCGAGACGCGTACGCACGACCGCCGCGCCGCCATCCTCTTGGCCGCCTCGGACGCTTTAGGTGCCCCAGTCGCGGCCCGCCAACCCGCGCACGGTGAACCAGCCGCCCCCGTTCTGGTGGACGGTTCCGTTGACACGTTCATCGCCGCCGAGGTGCCCGATGAGGCACGCGGATCTTGGGTCGTAGCCGCGCGCGCCGTCACAACCTTGACCGCTGATGCGTACGCCCGCGTCATCGCCGACGAACGCCGTACAGAACTGGCACCGCTCGCCGACCGCGGCCGTCTGCTCGGAGAACTGTTGCTGGCGCCCGACTCCGAACGCGTGCAGCTGGTCTCCCACGCAAGAACGGTCGGCTTGCCCGTTGACGGCTGGCACCAGGTATTACGCTTCGAACTATCGTCCTCATTGGACTCAGGAGCAACGGTCAGCGCGGACCAAGTGGACGCGATCAGCGTAGCCATGCTGCACGCCGTACGCGCGGAAATTGACGCCAAATGGCACAGCACCCGAATCGGCGGCGAACCACTGCTGGTGCACAGCGTAGACGCCGACCCCGGCCCATCGGCAGCACGAACAGCGTTGGCAGCAGCCACAACCGCGCTCACCGCAGCCCGCAAACGCTTCCCCGGCATAGTCGTCCGCTGTGGAATCGGAGCCGTGCACCGCCAAGCAGAGGGATTGCGGACATCGGCAACCGACGCGAAAGCGGCGCTGGCCGTGACCAGACAGGCCAGACCCCAGCGAGACGTCGTAGCGATCGACGCACTGGGCCTCAACCGGATGCTGGTCGAGTGGTACGCCTCGGACAACACCCGCGCGTCAGTCGACGACCTCCTCGCCCCCCTCGTAGACCTGGGCCCCGCAGCGGCAGAAGAGGCAATCCGGACATTGCAGGCATACCTGGACCACCAAAACTCCCCAGCGAGGGCCGCGGAAGTGCTCAGGGTGCACAGACAGACAGTGCACTACCGGCTGAACAAAATCACCCGCCAACTGGGCGTGGACCTCGCCGACCCGGAGCAGCGGCTCGCGCTGCAGCTGGCGTGCCGCGCGTGGCTGATGCGCTGAAGCCGAGGCAGGCCCGGGTGCCGATGCCGACCCCCACGTGCGACATCGGTCCCCTGCCCCACCTCTGGTGATACACAGGGACCGTAACGCTGGCCGCTTTCAGTTCTCTTTCACTCGGCTGACCACCGCCAACGCCTCCCGCTCGCCGGGAACGCACCCGAATTCCCGATGCATCCCCAACGCCTGCTCAGCGATGCGCAATGCCTCTACAGCGTGGCCACGTCTCAATTTGGTATCGGCCAAGGCGGTGAGTGCCTTGGCCTCAAGCAACCTCAGTCCTTGTGTGCGAGCAAGGTTCAGCGCCTTGACGGCGTAGTCGCTGTCATGGCCAGCCCACGCCATTCCGGTCAACGCTTCGATCTCCGCGGACGTCGCGGCCGCTTCCCGCGCCAACGTTTCGTGCATTGCCAGGTGGACAGTCGAGATCGGAAGGCCGTACTCGTCCAGCGCGGTGTGCCGCAGCATTGCCGAGTCCTCCATCGACCGCAGGTGCTTGAGCGCCTGTTCGTAGTCACCGAGTTCCACCAATGTCTTGCCGAGGTAGCCCCAGAGATCCGACGGCTTCAATGATCGGACACATCAATCGCGCAGCACATGCCACAATCCTCTGTCAGCCGATTGACAGGGGGATCGTGGCGCCGACGTTCCGGTGGATCAGCCAATACACCAATTACTGCGTGACCGTCGTCCGGACCGACGACGCAGCAGGCGTGCTTGCCGCGTTCGGTGGTGAGCAGGGCATTCGGGGCGGAATCGAAGAAGCGTTCGAGCTCTATCACAACTCAGCACGGCATTGGCCGGTTGTTCGCATCGTGGACGCCGACGGGTGGTGTCTGGCGATCGAGATGGACAGTTTCCAAGGCTTACGGCCGCCCGTACTGGCCAGGCTGTCAGTCGATACCCGGGCGGCGGTGCTCGGGCTCGACCATTTGCCAGAGCACCGAATGGCGTACGCCGAGAACGGTGAGGTGGCCGGGCCTGTTCGTGTGCTGGATCGACCATCACCGGAACGGGACCAGTTCGAGCGGGTTTCCGGGACACGCCTGGGCGATTCGAAGCCAATCGACTTCCTCCACCAGATCTGCGGCTTTCCGATCGAAGACGACCTCGTCACCTTTCCTGGACTGGTAGGCGCGATCCTGCCTTTGCTGCCGTCACCGTCGACGGTGAACAGTCGAGTTCATTCCGAGAGGGACGCGAAACTGGCCGCGCTCGTGGCCTCGGGCACTGACGAACAGTTGTGGCCAGTTGTGAGCCGACACGTCAAGGACATGCTGGAGGATGCGGGCGTGAGCACAGAGCGCATCCGCTTCGACGGTCATCTCAGTGACGATTCGCCGACGGGCAAGGCGCTACGGAAGGTCCTCGCCGAAGAGTGGATGATCACCGCGTCACCCACGTTCCACTTACAGCGGTCGGAGATCGAGGCGATTCGCGGCCGTGTTCACGCCGCGTCGGCCGCTGTCGCCCTACTCCGAGGCGGCCCACGACACGCAGTCGCAGAGATGTCACATCACCGGCCTGGCACGCTGTGGCAAGAGCAGCTCCTTGAAGAACTGGCGGGAATCGACGTCGCGCCGACAGCCGCGGCCACAGTCGCGGCCCAGCTGGCCAATTACCAAGCGGTGACCAACCGCGCCATCCGGATTCCGCCGAGTTTGCTGAAGCGCCGGGATGACTAATCCTTTTCGGACAGTCGAGCGAGTAGCGCGACAGCCTTCTCCTCACCCGGCCGTGCACCGAACTCCCGGTACATGACCAAAGCTTGGTCAGCCCCCGCGCGGGCTTCGACGATCTGACCGAGATCCAGCCGAACCTGAGCGGACGCGATCAAGGCCTTGGCCTCAAGCAAACGCATGCCCTGCTTGCGGGCAAGCGCGATCGCGTGGTCAGCGAACCCAGCGTCACCGCTCACCGATGCGATTCCGATCGCTGACTGGATTCCCATGGCCGGCGATTCGATCTTCACCGCAACGTCGTGTGCCAACCTGTATTCGGTCAGCGCAAGGTCCAGCCGGCCAGCCGAACGGTGCACCTCACCACGAATTATTCGTGCTTGCGCTTCGTACTTCCGAGGACCACTATCCGCTGACCGCTCGATGGCCACTTCGGCGTGGCGCAGCGCCGACGTGAAGTCTCCTTTGTCGAGGTACACCGATGCGATGGCCGTGTTGCATTCGTCGTACACGATGTGATGGGACATCTCGGAGTCCAGAACGGCAGACAGGTGGACTATCCCGTCGTCATAGTCCCCGGTCTCCCGGTAGCTCTCACCAAGAATCCAATGTGCGGCCAGGCTTGCCATAATCGGCCCGGAGTCTCGCACCAACTCCATCGCCTGGTGACAGACATCCCGTGAGCGATGGAGCTGCCCTAGCTGCAGGCAGGTGGAGCCGAGTTGGAGCAAAGCGGCGATCTTGCGTCCTCCGCCTTGTTCGGCACCGCGTTCGACCAGTGCCAATCCCTCCTCAGCAGCAAGCATCGCCTCGTGCGGACGACTCGATTCGGAGTACATTCCCGCCAAGCTGATCACCGCGGTCGCGTTGATCCCTGTCTCGCCAAGCTCTACTGCGATCCGACGGCATTCGGCGAAATCTTCGACAGATTCGTCGAACCTGGCGGTGATGGACTTCAAGGCGGCGAGTGCCAGCAACATCATCGCCTCGCCACGGCGAGCGCCCGCTTCTCTGGCGCAGGACAGTCCCAACGTTGCCGCATGCTCCAGCTCCGCTGTCCAGTACCTGTGGTGCAGATCCGGGCGGGCCGCGTCGGTGAGCTGCCAGGTGTATCGCTGTGGACCGTGCACTGCCGCGTAGTCGATGATCGCCAAGTAGTTCGTACGCTCCACTTCGAGCCAGCGCAGGGCCTCGTCGTCCGCAGCGAACACCAGGGGCGTGACATCGTTTGGCACCGGACCAAGGCTGGAGATGTAGAGCGAGGCAAGACAGCGGGTCACGGCGGCATGGATGCTGTGCAGGTACCAGTCAGCCAACCGCCTGAAGGCATCGACGTGGTCGTACTCACGCGATCGGTCAGCGGCGTACACGCGGATCAGGTCATGGAAACGGAACCGGTCAGCGTGGTGGCATTCCAGCAGGTTCGCGGCAACAAGCCGGTCCAACATTTCGACGGTCTCATCCATGGTGCAGCAAACCAACGCCGAAGCCGCCGACGCGCTGAAGTCGTTGCCGGGAATGACGCCGAGCAAGCTGAAAGCACGCCGGTCGGCCGGACTCAATGTCGCGAACGAGATGTCGAAGGCGGCTCGAACGGCGAGTCCACTTTCGCCGTGTGTCCGGAGTTTCGCCAGACGGTCACCGGTACGCAGATCTTCGGCGTACCGGCTGATCTGCATGCCGGGACGGCTGGCGAGATTCGCGGCGGCGATCCGCAGCGCCAAGGGCATTCGCCCGCACAGCGATGTCAGCTCAGTCGCAGCGGCTTCGTCTTGATCGCACCGCTTGGCTCCGGCGATCCGCGCGACGAGATCGCGGGCGTGATGTGGCGAAAGCGGTTGTAGTGAAAGGCGATTTCCTCCGTACAGAACGGAGAGGCCCGCGAGTTCCGACCGACTGGTGACCACCACCGCACTACCTGGACGGCCGGGCAGCAGAGGAGCGACTTGGTCGACGCTGCCCGCGTCATCCAGTACCAGCAAGACTTTCCGGTCAGCGAGACGCGAGCGGAGCAAAGCGGACCGCGCATCCACACCGTCTGGGATTGCCGCAGGCGCCACGCCGACTGTGCGGAGCAACTCGGCGAGCAGCTCGGCTGCCGAGCGTGGCGCCTCGCTGGCGCCGTTGAGGCGGAGGAACCATTGTCCGTCCGGGTAATGCGGGATCAGGCGATGCGCCGCACGGACCACCAATGCCGACTTGCCCATACCGGGCGGGCCACTGATCGTCAGGATCGGGACGGTCGCGCTGGGCCGCAATGACTCCAGGACTTGGTCGAGTTCGTCATCGCGGTTGGTGAAGTCGCCGATGTCGATGGGCAGCTGGCATTCCACCTGCCAGTCGCTCTGCTTGTCACCGGCAAGCACCGTCTGATGCGCCTGCCGCAACACCACACCCGGCTCGACCCCGAGCTCATCGACAAGTCGTTGGCGCACAGTCGCATAGGTCTCCAACGCATCCGCTTGCCTACCACTGCCGTATAAGGCCAGCACCAGAGAAGCCCATAGCCGCTCCCGCAACGGATACGCGGCCGTCAACTCCTGCAACTCCGGAAGTGCGATGTCATGGCGTCCGGCCCGCACATCGAGCTCAAGCTTGCGCTCGAGCACATGCAAACGCCTCTCCGCCAACGCCGGGACAACAGTTCGGTGCAAGTAATCCGACGGCACATCGACGAACGGTTCACCACGCCACAACGCGAGAGCCTCTTGGAGAACCTCGGCTTCCCGCTCATCGGCCGCACGCGCGGTGAGAACAGCGGCTTCGAATCGTTTGAGGTCAACATGCGCTTCGTTGACAGCGATTCGATATCCGTCGGCGCCCGCTTCGATTGTCGCGCCGGTGATCGTCCGCAGGCGCGTCACACAGGTGTAGACCGCCGGGCGCGGATTAGCCGGAACCGAATCACCCCAGATCGCCTCGACCAACTCGTCGAACCCCACGAACCTGTTGGCCCGTACCAGCAGCATCGCGAGCAAACAGCGCAACCGCGAGGAGCCGATGGGAACAACCCGGCCGTCAACCACGACTTCAAGCGGCCCGAGAACCCGAAATTCCACCCTGTTCCCCGGAAGGTCCGACGACACAACCAATCGGACACACTACCGCGTAAAAGGCCCGGCCACGCCAGGACCAAGACTGGGGGTTGGTCCTGACGCGGCCGAGGTTCGCGCCCGGGATCACGGTGCCGCCGGATGCCCCTCCTTTGGCACTTCCACCCCTATCCCGGGATGCGTGACAACCGTACCCACCAGACCTTTCATTTATCTTTCACAAGATTGACCGCACCGTTGACGCCGCCGCCACAGGGAACCATTACCGCAGGTCAAGGCTAAGTTTCAGGACCGAGGAACGACTTTGGCGGTGTCAACGCGACCGGCCGAATCCGACGGCTTCGCGCCCATCGGAACACGATGGCCTATCTGGTCTCGTCGTAAGCCGACGCTGCGAAGTCGCTGAGCTCCATCCGGTCAGCGACCTCCGCCTTCATGATCAGGCTCGCCACGTGCTTCTCCACGGTGCGCGGCGAGATGTGTAGCCGATTCGCGATGGCCTTGTTGGTCAACCGCTCACGCAACAACTGCAACACCTCGTGCTCGCGGACCGTCACGCCGATCGCACGGAGGTCATCCGGCACCTTGTCCATTCCTGTGCGCCGCTGTTTGACCGACGCACCCGCGTGGCGAAGCAGCGAGCGACAAGCACTGGAGACAGGGGCCACCGACAACTGGTGGAAGTACTCCTCGGCACGCCGCAACCAGGAAATCGGCTCTCCCCAGCCATCGGCGATACCCGCTTCAGCCGCCAGTCTCAGCACGAGGTGACTGACCATCTCATAAATGGCCGCATCCTCCTGAGCGACCAGAGCGGCGGCCGTGGCGTCCTCGGGACGACCATCCCTGCCGAGCAGGACCGCCTTGGCAAGCCCGACGAACTGCCTGTTCCACCGCATCGTGCTCTGGACTGTTGCGGCGCTCTCCTCGTACTCAGCCCATCCCGCGTCGCCGTCAAGTACCGACAGCAACAGGTACAACCCGTGGCGTCCGGCAAGCTGGAACATCGAAGGCACGTCCTGCGTCGCCTTCAACATCTTGACCAGCTCTTCCCTGGCAAGGGTACGGTTTTCTTCCAGCAACGCGCAGAACGTTCGAGCAAAGCCCAAGATCAACGGCAGCTCTTGTGGATACTCGTCCCGCCACTCGGCGAACTCCGCGAGTACGTCCTCCATCTCAGCACGCTTGCCCTGGTGCGCAGCGAGGGTCGCCTGGACCATGAGCAGATAGCGAACATGTGAGCTGAGTCGAAGGCGAATCAAGTCTTGCTTAGACTGTTCGACCAATTCCGCGGTCTTCGCGAAATCTCCGCGAAGCACTGCATCGGCAGCAAGGTTGCCCTGGATCGCGTATCCGATGGTCACCGCACCGACTCGTTGGGCCTCCTCGATCGCGCGCTCCAAGCCCGTGCGGTCGCCAGTCGCCAGCCAGTCGTTGCCAGCCAACGCGTTCAATGCGTAGACACGCCAAATTGGCAGTCGTTCGTCTTCCGCGTACTGCAGGGCACGTCTGAAGCAAGCACTGGATTCCTCAAGGCTTCGCTCGCGAGCCACACCGCCGACGACTTGCCATGCGTCACATAGGACTGTGGACAAGTTGGCTCGTTCGGCAGCCGCGATCGCCCGCCGTGCAAGCCACTCGGCTTTTTCCGATCGATTTCCGCCACCTCCCTGCCACATGAGGTTGGCGGCGACAGCATCTATCGGCGCCGTGTGTTCCTCGGCCGCTTGTGGACCAAGGACATCTCGGGCCGCTTGTACTTGTTCCATTCCTTCGGTCCACAAACCTGCGAGGTTGTACACCTGCGCGAGGCGTGTGTGGAGTGCTGCCCTGGGAATGGGACCGATGCCTGACCCACCGAGGTCATCGAGGGTCTCCACAAGCATCCGAGCTCGATCGATCTCGCCAGCTTCGGCCAATGCGTAGAGGAGAGTTTCAAGGATTTCCGCCTTGCTCTCGGCGGACGACTCACTTTGCAGCAGGGCGTTCGCCCGATCCAGCAACTTGACCGACGATTCGGAAGCCCCATCGGTGAGGGCTCTGCGTCCTGCCTCGGCGTACAGCTTCGCCGCACTCTGGACATCACCTGCGTCCGCCTGCAGAGTGGCAACGAGTTGGCACCATTCACCCGGCAGTTCGGGATGGAGCGCCTTCACTGCGTCCGCGGCTCGCCGTGAGTACTCGGCCCGGTCGGCGGGAGCCAGGCTCGCCCGCAAGGCATCGGCCGTAAGGGGGTGCCGGAACGCGTACCAGTCAGGCGAGGTTTCATCTGGGGCAACAAGTTGAGCCGCAACGGCGGCTCTCAGGTGTGACAGCATGCTGCGCTGGTCCAAGCGCGTAACCTCACCGACCACCGTCAGTGGGAATCGGTCACCGAGTACAGCTGCGACCGAGAGCAACATGTTGCCCTGTGGCCCGAGTTGCTCCACCCGATCGATGACACCGCTGAGAACGGCCTCGGGGACATCGGTGCGCATCGTTCCGACCACTTGCCAGCCCGCGGTGCTCTTGGCCAACACGCCGTCACTGACCAGCTGGTGCAGGACCTCCTCGATGATGAACGGGATGCCGGCGCTGTCCTCGATCAGCCTGGTAACGACTTCATCCGGTAGGCCTGCGGGATCCGAGTCGAGGCACGACGCCGCGAGCTGGGTCACATAGTCAGGCCCAAGCCGGTTGAGCATGACTATCGAAGCCGCGTGGCGCTGGGTAGCCGACCGTGCAAGATCACGCGCCGCGCAAGGTTCGTCCCGGATCGTCCCGATGAGCAAGACGGGCAGGTCGACGAGGTTGTCGGTGAGGTATTCGACGATTGCGAGAGTCTCCGCATCCGCGTGGTGGAGATCCTCGAGGACCAGTAGACAACCGTCGGGCCGTCCAGCAACCGTGAGAAGGCGTAGTACTGCCTCACCGAGAACAACAAGGGAATCCCCGCCGCCGCCCGTGTCAGGCTGCTGGAGATCGGGTATGAGCCTACCCAGGATCGGCCGGTAGGGGCCCAACGCCGGATCATCTGGGGGCTGCCCACTACGGAACAACCGGAGCAGTGCCTCGGTGAGCGGCCGGAACGGAACGATCGGCCCAATCGTGGTACCGCGTCCCCGTAGGACACGAACTCCAGCCGCGAAGGCGATGCCTGCGGCTTCCGAAGCCAGTCTGGATTTTCCGATCCCTGGCTCGCCGACGAGGAAGACCGCGCCGCCGCGCGAGACGCGG
This sequence comes from Kibdelosporangium aridum, assembly GCF_900176515.1. Classification (GTDB taxonomy): domain Bacteria; phylum Actinomycetota; class Actinomycetes; order Mycobacteriales; family Pseudonocardiaceae; genus Kibdelosporangium; species Kibdelosporangium aridum. The sequence continues at coordinate 63,485 of NZ_FWXV01000013.1, read as the reverse complement.
CAAGCATCGATCGCTCTCGTCAGCTCGGCCACCTCACGGTCTCGGCCGATCACGAGCGGGGAGCGGGACCACACGGTCGGACAGTACCCAGAAGTCCCTGTTCGGTTGAAGTCCGGGCACCAGGAGATTTCATATGTGACTAGTTCGTCGCGCCGTAGCCACCAAGGCCATCGGCATGTAGCGCTGTGATTTTGTTGGACAATGCGAACATGGTGCCCACACGGTATCCGGCCAGCGCATTAACCCTCGCGCCAACGTTGCGCCGAGTAGACAAAACCATCTGACCAGCGGGGTGATCGTCGACGTTGTGGTTCGGGGTGGTGTGGGTGCGCATGACGATCTTCTTCCTGTGAGCGGGGCATCTCAAGGGAGGGATGAGGGTGTCTTCCTCAGCGAGCGGGTTCGAGGAGGAGTACGGAGGGGACGCGGCTGGCGAAGCCGAGGCGGAGCAGGCCGTAGCCGATGCCGGCGAGGCCGTTGAGCAAGCCGGCGGAGACGACGCCGTGGGGTGTGCCGCAGCGGACGCCGCCGCGGTCGATGGCGCCGAGGAGGAGGCCTGCGTGGCGGGTCGCGGCGGCTGCGGCTTCGTAGTTCCCGCGTTCGCCCAGCACCATTAGGGCTTCTGTCACGCCCAGTTCACCGTGGCAGAGGCTCATGTCTCGCAGCGGCTGGTGTTCTGCCAGCGTGCGGGACCATTCTTCGGGGGCGTCGCGCCTGGCCATCGTGAAGCCGGACAGGCCTCCGCACCAGCTCAGGTCCGTGCCGTCGGGCACTTCGACGTCCAGGATCGCTTGACCGACCTCGTAGTAGTGGTCGCCTGCTCCTGTCGCCGCGAAACGCTGTAGTGCCCAGCCGATTCCGGTGTGGCCGTGGGCGAATCCCGCCGTTGGCACGTCCAGGCAGGTGCAGGGCACCGTGTGTGCTTGTTCGACCAGCCGGTCGGCGAAGTCCCATGCCAGGCGTCCTGCTGAGGGCAGGCCGGTTTCGGTATGCACCGCCAGCATTGCCGCCAGGCCTCCGGCGCTTCCGGCCGCGAAGCAGGCGAGCTCGTCGTCGGTCGCCGCGCGGGTCAGGTCCACGACCGCGGGCAGCCAGCTCCGGATTTCCGGGTCGTCCAGGAGGTTTCCGAGCCTGGCGATGGCGTAGCTGATTCCGCCTAGGCCGTGTGGGCCTCCGCAGCCGATTGTCACGCCGAGCTCTGGCTCGGTGATCAGCTGGTCGATGAGACGGGGCACTGGGCGGACTGCGTCCCGCGCCAGTTCCGCGTACCGCTGCACGCCGGTCAGGTCGGCGAGCTGCGCGAGGAACAGGGCCACTCCGCAATACCCGTGGGCGAGGCCGGCGCCCATCGGGAGAACCGCCCAGTGCTTGTCGATGATCGGCTCGAGTCCGAGCCAGTTCGCACGGCCGTCTCCGTGCATAGCGCGGGCACCGATCTCGTCCGCGATCCCGCACGCCGCCGACAGCAGCCGCTGCGGGTCCGGTATCGCCGACGAACCTGCCCTCGGCCGGGTCTCGCCAGTGCGGTGGTCCACCGGGCGCGCACGGGTCGCGAGCGCCGCGGAGATCAGCCACTCCTGGTCGTACCGGTCGACTTCGTCCATCGCGGCGATCTTCAGCACGACCGTGGCAAGGCCGGGGCCTTCCAGCAGGTCGGGCAGGCATTCGCCGTCCGCGGCCCACAGGTCGCGCGATCCCGGCTTGCTGGTGAACATCGGCAGGTCGCCTGCCCACAGGTCGTTCAGCTCGCTCGGGATCAGCCGCTGCCTGGCCAGGTCGCAGGCCGAATCGATGGTCAGCGCGTCGAACACGCGCTCACGCTGCACGGCGTCGCGCAGCACGTCTGGGTGCGTGGACTCGTCGAGCAGGGTCGCGTACACCTGGCTCGGCCGGGCCACGATCCGGATTTCGTCGTTGGTGCACGCGGTCAGCAGCCCGATCAGCTCGGACCGGTGGCGCACGATCGCGTCGTAGCCCTCACGGAACCCGCCGAGCATCGCGGCGCGGTACTCCGACGGTTCGACGTCGATGTCGCCGAGTCGCGGCCGGTTCGACGCGCCCTGGAACTCGCCACGCCGACGCACCAGGCGCATCACGTCAGTGCCGACGCCGTCCCACGCGACTGTCTCGTTCGGATACTGCACGCCCTTGTCGCCGCCCAGGCCGGACACGTCGACCGCGCCGTATTCGCCGAGCAGCATCTGCGGCAGCAAAGCCATGCGGTGCACGGAAGACGCGAGCACGCGCGCCGCCGGGTCCGGCCCGGTCGCGGTCGGCTGCTCGAGCATCGGGTGGAACAGCGTCTCGACGTCCACGAGCACCGGCTGGTCGCCGCACGCGACCAGGTTCTCGTAGTGGATGTCGGCACCGTCCACGGCGTACAGCAACGCCAGCAAAGCGCCTTGCCTGCGGTAGAAGCGGTCGACCTCGGCGACCTGCGCGCACGGCCGGTGCTCGACGAACTCGAGCCAGCCGTAGCCCTGGCGCGCCAGCGAGTCCACGCTGCGCAGCCCAAGGCCGAGGACCTTGGAGTTGAGCCAGCTGACCAGTCCGCTGAAGTGCCGGTGCAGGTCCAGCGACCGTGGCTTGTAGACGACCTTACGGCCGTTGGCGAAGTGCAGGATCGCCACGGAACGCCCGCGCTGGTGCGAATCCCCGGTGCCGACCTTGATCTCCACCAAGTCGCCCGGGTCGGCGCCGCCGAGCAACCGGGCCACGATCAGGTCGCGGTCGGCGATGAACCGCTCGATCAACTCGACCTGCGCGTCCGCGCCGAACTGGCATGCCTGGCCGAGCAGCCGCGCCAGCACCGGGTACTCGGCGAACAGCGCGGTCAGCCGCTCGGAGCTGGCCTGCGAACGGATGAAGTCGGCGAACCGCTGCTCCGCGGTGGCGCCGGTGAGCCTGCCGGACACGCGCTCGACGTTGAGTTCGAGTACGAGGGTGCGGGCGGCCAGGCCGGCAAGCCGCTTGCCCAGCTGCCGGTCGAACGCGGCAGCCACGGCGTGCGCGTCGATCTTGCCGGCCGAGGCCGCCTCGGTGACCCGCTCACGGGCAATCCGTGCCAGTGGCCGGAACACCCAGGCGAACGCGTCTGGCCAGTCGGACGGCACAGCCCCCTCGGCGCTGACCGGGCCGGTGGCCACCGCCTGGTCGATCAGTTCCGCCCAGCGCGGGCGGCCCTGGACCGTCCATCGGCGTTCGGCGGCGGTCAGCGCGCCGGTCCACCATGGTCCGGAGTTGATCCCGTTGTCGCGGTGCGAAATCGCTTGGCTCACAAGTAAACAGGCTGGCAGCGGCCTCGCGCGCGGACATGGGTATCAGTTCCCCACATTCCCGGTGGGGACCACCCGTATTAGGTAGTGGCGCTGATGGCCGGCCCCTGGAGTTACTCGAAGGTACCCAGGCTGACACGGGGTGCGCGACCGCTGTCACCCATCCGGAACCTGACAGCACGTGTCAGGCATCGGTGCCACGATGGGCCGGTGAGCACAACGGTTGATCGCGCGCAGGTACTGGCGTACCGGATCGCCAGGCAGGGCCTGCACCGGACGACGACACCCGTGGATGACCTGGAGATCGTTGATCTCGGCGTGCAGGACACCCCACCGGGTTCGTCCCGGCTGGCGTTGGGCGTACGGACCGAAGCCGACGTCGACGACCACAACCTGGTACGCGCTTGGACGCTACGCGCGTCGCCCTTCCTGCATCATGCGGATGACCTACCCAAATTCGCCGCCGCGCTGTGGCCGCACAGCGAACGTGACGCGCTGAGCAAAGTCGCATGGCAACGGTCGGTTATGGACAAGAGCGGGATCACGCCGACACAAGCGATCCGCTACACCGCCGAGGCCATGCGGGAATGCATCACCAAGCCGACCGTGAAGGGTGTCGCGAGCACGGCGGTGTCCAAGATCGTGCCGAAGGCCCTGGTCAGCTTCTGCCGTGGCTGCCAGGCGGAACACGTCTTCGAGTCGCTGTTCCGGCTGGCCGCGCTGCCCGGCGGGCTGCGCCTGGATCTGGACCAGTCGCCGCCGTTGCTCGTGCCGATCGAGAACTGGCCGGGCATCCCGGAAGAACAGCACGGCACGGACGACTTGATCAGGCTTTTCCTGACGTTCGTCGGACCGGCGAGCTACGGCGACGTGGCCATGTGGCTGAGCACGACGCAGACCGAGGTCAAGCAGGTCTGGCCACAGGACGGACTGGTCGAAGTGGACGTCGAAGGACGCACCACCTGGATTCCGGAGTCCGAAATAGACCTGCTGCTGGATCCCCCTGAGCCGCCCCGGGCTTTGCTGGTGCCCACATCGGACCCGTTCCTGCAGGAACGGAACAAGCTCTTCCTCCTGCCGGACAAGGCGCACCACAAGACGATGTGGCCGGTGATCGGTCAGCCGGGCGCGGTGCTTGTGGACGGTGACGTCGCCGGGATCTGGCGGACGAAGGCGTCCGGCAAGAAGAAACTCCAGGTCACGATCACCGAGTTCACGCCGATCGAGCCGGACGTCCGGGAAAGCCTCACAGCGGAGGCAGAGCGCATCGGTGCCTTGCGCGGCGTGCAGGAGACTGTCGTGAGTGTCTCGTCCGGTTAACACTCACCAACTAGTTGTAGCGGGCCAGGTCCTCGACGGCCTGCAGGGTTTCCGGGTGGTTGCGGCCAAGGATCTTGGTCTTGATGTCCAGTGCCCGCTGGGCCAGCCTGCCCGCGGCGGCCATGTTGCCCTTCGCGGCCATCAGCATGCCGAAGTCGGCGCACGCCACGGCCAAGTCGTAGTGGTTGGGCGGCAGCACGCGTTCGAACGTCGAGATCGCCTTGCGGTACAGCTTCTCGGCCAGGTCCAGGTTGCCCTGCCTGGCCAGGACCGCGGCCAGCATCGCACGCTCGTTCGCGGTCGCCGCGTGGTCTGGCCCCAGCGCACGTTCTCGCAGTACCAGCGCCCGTCGCGCGTAGGACTCGCCGGTGACGAACCGGCTGAGCATCAGGTCGAGCTCAGCCATGTGATGCCAGACCACGGCCGAGTTCGGTTTGTCCACACCCACCAGGTCCAACGCCTGCCGGTAGAGCGTCTCGGCCTCGTCGAACCGGCTGGAGAACAGGTACACCGCGCCGAGCCCGCACATCAGCTCGGCCAGCTCCTCCGGATGCGGCCACGTGCCGTTCTCGGACAGGTCCAGCGCGGATTTGTAGAGCACCTCGGCACTGCCGAAGCGGTTGCGGACCCGCTCGACCATCGCCAGGCAACCGAGCGCCTTGACCCGTAAGCGGACCAGCGTCTCGTCGTTACGGGAGTACTCCTCGGTGATCACGATCGCGCGCCGCGCGTACCGCTCGGCCTTGATGTACTGGGACAGGCGTTCGTGCAGCAGGCTCAGCTCGATGCAGGCGCCCGCGATGGCGGGGTGGTTGGGGCTGCCCGCGTGTTCGACGACGGCGAGCGCGGTCTCGGCGACCACGACCGCTTCCTCGGCCCTTCCCTCGTCGTAGAACCGGCGGGCCAAGCCGAGGCGTCTGCGCGCCTCAGCTATCGGATCGAGCATCGCCGGCGCTGCACATCTCGTTTTCTCCTGCCATGTCGGAAGACATCATGATGGCAGGACTTTACGAGGTAAATCACCCGCGCCGCGGTCCTCGGCGACCCCTAGACGCCGAGGACCGCCTTCAGCCAGCCGGCAGGATGGCAAGGTTGCGCCTGGTCAGCGCGGTTTCCCCGGTGTCTTGTGACGGGTCTTGGCTCAGTCTTTGACGGATCTCCAGCGAGCGGCGGTAGAACAGCTCGGCTTCCTCGGTGTGGCCGCGCACGGCCATCAGCACGCCGAGGTCGTTGAACATGGCAGCGACCTCGTGGCTCAGCAGCAGGGCCTCATCGGCTACTGGGTTCTTCACCCGGTCAGGATGGCTTCCCGGGCACCCCACGCAGTAGGTACTGAGCACCCAATCCGGCCGGGAAGCCATCCCGGGAAATCATCCCCAAAAAATCAGCGCAGGACGGTGTCCGCGATCCGGGACCGCAGGGCTCGTGCGCTCGCGCCGAACGCCTCAAGCCACTGGCCGCGTTTGTACAGCCGATGCAGGACGTGTTCCCAGGTCATGCCCACACCGCCGTGTACCTGGATCACGCGCTCGCACGCCGTGACCGCGGCCTCGGCGGCCGCCGACTTGGCCGCGGCGACGGCCACGCTGGCCTGCTCGTCACCCTCCGAAAGCGCCCACGTCGCCCAGTAGGTCAGCGACCTGGCCAGCTCCAGGTCCGCGTAGGCATCCACTAGCTGATGCGCGACGGCCTGGTAGGTGCCGATCACGCGGCCGAACTGTTCGCGTGTGGACGCGTGCGCGATGCCTTCGTCCAAGGCACGGCGCCCGACGCCGAGCGCCTCGGCAGCGGCGAGGACGAACGCCCGGTTCTCGATCTCGGCGAGCACGGACGCGTCACCCAACGCCTGTGAGGGTGCCGAGGCGAACTCCACTTCGTACAACCGGCGCGATTGGTCCGAAGTGGACACAGGGGTGACGGTCGCGTCGGCGGTGCGGACGAGCCGGAGTTCCGGCCCGGCGACCGTCACCACGAGTGCGTCGGCGAAAGCCGCGTCGGGCACGAGGACTTTACGGCCGGTGACGCGGCCGTCCGCGTCGACCGTGGTGGCCAGGTCGGTGTCGGTGATGCCCTGCGGACGGCCGGATTCCGCCCACGCCAACGACAACCGCAGATCACCGGACGCGACCGAAGCGACCAGGTCCTTGTCGTGCCGGATCGCAGGCAGCGCCAGCGCGATCGTGGTGAACAGCGGCCCGGGCAGCAGCGCGGCGCCGGTCTCCTCGAACAGCACGACTTGGTCGAGCAGAGTCAGCTCGTCGTCGGTCCAGCCGAGATCGGCGACCTGCTTCCAGCTGTCGGGCTGCCAGCCGAGCTCGCTGTCGATGATCGCGGGGACACCGGTCAACGGGTACTGCTCGGCCAGGAACTCCCGGGCAGCCGTGCGCAGCATGTCCTGTTCGGACGAAAAAGCGAAGTCCATTTTTATCCCACCGGCTCTGTATCAACGACTACGAGGAAGACCAAGCACCCGCTCGGCGACGATGTTGCGGAGGATCTCGGACGTTCCGGCCTCGATGGTGTTGCCACGGCTGCGCAGCTGGCGGTACTGCCAGTAGCCGTCCCCGACGCCGCCCTTGTCGTCCAGCATCCCGGACAGGCCCTGCAGGCTGCGCGCGAACTTGGTGAGCCGTTGGTTCGCCTCGCTCCACACGAGTTTCACCACCGAGCTCTCCGGACCCGGCTGCCCCTTGGTCAACAGCGTCGTCAAAGTCCGGTAGTTGGTGAACACCAACGACTGCAGCGCGATCCACTCGCGGGCGATCGTGTCACGCACGACCGGGTCATCGGCGGGAATGCTGCCGTCCGGTGCGGGCTGCTTGGCCAGTTCGACCAGTTTCGTGAAGTGCTGCCGGAACTGGCCGACCAGTGCGAACGCCAGGGTGCCGCGCTCGTGCAGCAACGTGGTCATCGCGACTTTCCAGCCGTCGCCGGGTTTGCCGAGGATCGAGTCCTTGGGCACGCGCACGTCGTCGAAGAAGATCTCGTTGAACTCCGGGTCACCGGTGATCTGCTTGAGCGGGCGGACTTCCACGCCCGGCGAGTGCATGTCGACCAGCAGGTACGACAGGCCCGCGTGCTTCCCGGCCGCCGGATCGGTGCGCACGACGAGGATGCACCAGTCGGCGATGTGCGCCCAGGACGACCACACTTTCTGGCCGTTGACCACCCAGTGGTCGCCGTCCAGCACCGCGGTCGTGCGCGCGCCCGCGAGGTCGGAGCCGCTGCCGGGTTCGGAGAAGCCCTGGCACCAGATCTCCTCACCGGACAACAGCTTCGGCAGGTACCGCTGCTTCTGCTCGGGCGTGCCCCACGCCATGATCGTCGGGCCTGCCATGTTCAGGCCGATGATCCCGATGTGCTCCGGCGCCTGCGCGCGAACCATCTCCTCGAAGTAGATGGCCTGGTAGCTGGGCGAAAGACCGGCACCGCCGTAGTCCTTCGGCCACGTCAGCCCGACGTAGCCCGCCTCGAAGAGTTTGTGGCTCCACGCGCGCATGTAGTCGACCTCCGGGCGGCCCGCGCCGGGAATCTCGGAGGGGTCGAAGTTCTCCGCGTACCACTCGCGTAGCTTCGCTCGGAACGCCGCCTCGGCGGCGGTGTCACGGAAGTCCATGAGACATGTTTGCACTTTGACTCAAAACTGGTCAACAGCTGAATGTGTCTCCACGATGCGACGCCAGGTATGGTGTCGCTTATGTCCGCGACACCGCTCACCCGCGCACTGCGCGGACCGTCACCGACGCCCCGCACGGCGCCCATCGACGCGTTCCGCCTGGCGAAGCAGTGGTTTCTGGACGGACGACGAGTGGACATGCAGCAGCTGGCCGCCGAACTCGGCGTCAGCCGGGCGACCCTGTACCGCTGGTGCGGCAGCCGTGAGCTGCTGATCGGCGAGGTGATCTGGGCGATCAACGAACGTTCTCTGCAGGAGACACGGTCGAAGTCGCGCGGGTCCGGCCGCGTCCTGATCACCCGCGTGCTCGAGCGTTCGCTCGCCCAGATACGCAGTTTCGAGGCGCTGCAACAGTTCGTGGCCGAGGACGCGGAGTACGCACTGCGGATCATCACCTCGAAGCAGAGTGTCGTGCAGGCCCGGCTGATCGAGTGGACCGCGGAGTTCCTGCGCGAGGAGGTCGAGCTGCGGCCGGACATCGACCTCGCCGACCTGGCGTACGTGATCGTGCGGGTATGCGAGTCGTTCGTGTGGAGCGACATGATCACGGGCGCCCCACCGGAGACCGACAAGGCCGTGAAGATCGTGGATCTGCTCATCGCAGCCGCCGAGGTTCAGCGGTAGGTCAACAGGTCTCGGTGCTCGCCTTCGAAGTGCGCGTGGTCGTTGTAGGTGACCAGGCTCGTGCCTGACCGGCCGTGCACCAGCTTGGTGATGCCGCAGTTGACCGACACCCGGTTGACCGCGACGAAACCGGCCGCGTCCAAGCCCCACAGCTTGGCGCAGACCGCCGCGATCACCCCGCCGGACGTGAACACGACTCCGGTTTGCCCGCTTGGCAACGCTTTGAGCAGATCGTCCAGTGCCGAGCCGACGGTTTCGGTGAAGTCGACCAGCCCGTCCCAGTTCCGCAATGCCGCGTCCAGTGACTCCTGAAAACCGCGCGGGGTCACCGAATCGCCCTGGATCTCCCGGACGAGCCCGATGTGGTCGAACTCGTTCCAGCGTGGATCCTGCTGGAGCTCCGCGTCCAGCTCGGCCGCGAGCGCGGTGTCCCGCTGACGTTTCAGGGTTCCGCTGTACACCTGGCCGGCACGGACGCCGCGGCGCCGCAGCTCGGCTCCGACGTGCTTGCCCTGCCGGTGCCCGACGGGTGAGAGGACGTCGTAGTCGTCGGCGCCGAACGATGCTTGGCCGTGCCGGATGAGGTACACCAGTGGCATCCGCGGATGTTATCCGTTCCCAGTTGCCAGTAGTACTCCGTTCAGCCTAGTCACATTACGCCGGACGGACTCGGATTATGGTCGTTGTGAACCTGCCGACACGCCGATGGGTGCTGATACTCTCTTTCGCATCTACTCAGGGGTCGGAAAGCTTCGCACTAGTCGGTGTCACACATGTCGGGGAACTCTGCTCGGGGTCAAATCGAAAACACGCACGGGGACAATCAGTTCGCCGAAGCGCTCCGCTCGGCCATTCGGTCCAGCGGGCTGAGTCTCGACCGAATACAAGCGCGGTTACGAGCCCGTGGCACTCCGGTCAGCATTGCCGCACTGAGTTATTGGCAATCCGGTAAGCGCCAACCCGAGCGCAACGACTCACTCACCGCACTCGGCGAACTGGAAAATATCCTGAAGCTGCCGCCCGGTTCACTGCTCGCGCTTCTGCCGCCGCCCCGGCCGCGCGGCAAACAGGCGGCGGCCGTGCAGCCGGTGAGCGAGACAGTCCAGTTCGAACGCGGCATCCTGCTCGGCCTGCTGACCGCGCTCGGCTGCCCGGAAGCACTCGACCACGAGCAGCAACTCACCCTGGTCGGCCTGCATGACCGCTGCCAGCTCGGCGACGACGGCGGCCAGCAGTCGATCACCACAAGAGCGGTCTTCGAAGCCCGCACCGACGGCCAGGACCGCTGGCTGCTGATCTACAAATCGGACGATCCTGGCGCAGGCACCCCGGCACTGACGGCAATCCGCAACTGTCATCTCGGCCGCCAGCAGGTGGACGACGAGAATGGGCTGATGGTCGCCGAGCTGTTGTTCGACCAGCCGATTAGGCGCGGCGAGACCTACTTGATCGAGTACGAACTGCGGAATGCCGGACCGCCGTATCCGAAGTGCAACAGGACGCACTGGCGCGAGTTCCGCAGGCCGATTCGCGAGTATCTCCTCGAGATCCACTTCAATTCGTCCAGCGCGCCGGGGCGCTGCCAGCAGTTCGCCCGGCCAGCCGGACAGAAACATGCCCGGATGCGAAATCTGACGCTGGACGCATGCCAGAGCGTGCATGCCGTCGCGATAGATTTCGGACCCGGTCTATTTGGGATCGAATGGGAATAATCGTCCACATGTGACAAAAGGTGACACGGCCGTGTCACCGCATGTCGGCCAGCTGGTTGCGCAGGAGCTTGCCGGTCGGGTTACGCGGCAACGACTCCAGGAACCTGACCTCGCGGGGCACCTTGTACCGGGCCAAGTTCGCCCGGACGTGGTCCTTCACGCCCGCCTCGTCCAACTCGACGCCGTCCCTGCGGACCACGAACGCCCGCAGGCGCTGGCCGAACTCCGGGTCGGGCACACCGATCACCGCGGCCTCGACCACCCCGGGATGCTCGGCCAGCAGGTTCTCGACCTCGACCGGGAACACGTTCTCCCCGCCGGACACGATCATCTCGTCGTCCCTGCCGTCGATGAACAGCCGGCCCTCCGCGTCGAAGTGCCCGACGTCCCCGCTGGACAGCAGGCCGTCGATGACCTCCTTGTTGCGACCGTCGGTGTATCCGGCGAACGCCAGGTCACTGCCGACGAACACGCGCCCGATCATGTCGGGCTCGGTGATCCGGTTGCCGTGGTCGTCGTACAGCTGGACCCGGCAGCCACACGGGACCTTGCCGACGGTCCCGGGCGCGGCACGCCAATCCTCCGGGGTCGCGACCGTGGCGACCGCGACTTCCGTTGAGCCGTAAAGGTTGTAGATCACGTCACCGAAAACCTTGGTGGCCCGGTTGCCGAGCTCGGGCGACAACGCCGACCCCGCGGAGAAGATGATCCGCAGCGAGGACGTGTCGTACGAGTTCAGCACCTCGTCACCGAGGTCAAGGATGCGTTGCAGCATGGTCGGAACGAGCACCAACTCGGTGGCGTTGTTGTCCTGGACCATCTTCAGCGTCGCCTCGGCGTCGAACTTCCGGCGGACCACGACCGTGCAGCCCAGTGCGAACGCCAAGATGAACTGGGACAACGCGGTTCCGTGGAACAAGGGCGCGGCAAGTACCGTGCATTCGTTGGTACGCAAGGGAATCCGGTCGAGGAACTGGGCCGCCGACAGGCCCGACTTGACCTGCCGCGGCGCGCCCTTCGGCGTTCCGGTGGTGCCGCTGGTCAGCAGGACGAACCCGCCAGGCCGGGGCGGGTTGGGCACTGGGCGGTCGTCGGTGTTGACGATCAGGTCCTCGAGCGTCGTGCCGTCGGCGACCCCGTCCGTCCACGCCAGATAGCGCGGCACCGCCGAGTCGATGTCCAGCAGCTCGGTGAATTCCTCGTCGTACACCAGCGCCGAGACGTTCTCGCGCTCGATCACGTCGACGAACTGCGGCTTGGCGAAGCCGGTGTTCAACAGCAGCAACCGGGCCCCGAGCTTGCCCGCGGCCAGCATCGAGTCGATCAGGCCCCGGTGGTCCCGGCACAGCACGCCGATCACCGAGTCCTCGGTCATCCCGCGCTCGGCCCACGCCCGCGCCAACGCGTTGGACCGTCGCTCCAGCTGCTGGAACGTCAACGGCCCGAGCTCGTCGACCAGCCCGAGTTTGCGGGGGTCGCGCCGGGCGGACATGCGCACCGGCCCGGCGATCGCGCCGATCTGTTTGACATAACGCAGTGCCCGCACGCCTTCGTCGAGTCTCGGCAGCGGCACCAGCCCGGCTCGGTGCAGGATCCTGATGCTCTGCAGCGTCTCAGGTATGCGTGTCACGAGGGTCGGCACTGGCTCCTCCAAAGCTACTGGCGAGTTAAGTTCGACGGTAACTGTCGTACCCCCGGTGCACAATCACCACATGTTGGTCTTCGTGTCGCCCGGGCGTGCAGGCGCAGGCAGCGCGCGCGTCGTGGACGCCACGACCGCCGAGACCCTGGCCGACCACAGGCCGGCCGACCTCGCGGCCTGGATGGCGAACTTCGAGGTCAGCGAGCATCCGCGGTGGATCCTGCCCGCCGTGGACGAGCTGTACCCGCAGCTGTTGCAGAAGGACATCCGGCTGTCCCGCTGCTACGACCTCACCCTCGCCGAGGGCCTGCTCCTCGCGCATGAAGGCCGCCACGGCACGCATCGCAACCCGGGCGCGGCGTGGGCGCGGTTGCACGGCCGGGTCGAACCGGAGGACAAGCCGCCGCCCGCCAAGGACGCACAGCCCGCGCTGTTCGATGTCGACGAGCGGTTCTATCCCCTCGACCAGCTGGCCGAGGTGTACACCGACCAGCAGCGCCGGGTCCTGAACACCGCGCACCCCGACCGGATCAGGCTGCTGCTGGCGTCCGAGTCGGCCGGTGCGCTCGCGGCCGCCGAGATGAGCCACCACGGGCTGCCGTGGAGCGAGAAAGTCCACCTCGAGCTGCTGGAGTCGATGCTCGGCCCGCGTCCGCTGCCGGGCGCGAGACCGGCGAAGGTGGCCGAGCTCGCCGAGAAGATCATCGAGGCGTTCGGCGGCCGGTCGCTCAACCCGGACAGCCCGCCGAGCGTGGTGAAGGCCTTCGCCAGGGAAGGCATCGACATCCCGAACACCCGGGCGTGGGTGCTGAGGGAAATCGATCACCCCGCTGTCGAGCCGCTGCTGGAATACAAGGAACTGGCGCGGATGTGGAGCGCGCACGGCTGGAGCTGGCTTGAGTCGTGGGTGCACGACGGCCGCTTCAAACCCGAGTACGTCGTCGGCGGCGTGGTCTCCGGGCGGTGGGCCACGCGCGGCGGCGCCGCCTTGCAGCTGCCGAAGGCTTTGCGTAAGGCCGTTCGCGCTCTGCCCGGGTGGTCGCTGGTTGTGGCCGACGCGGCGCAGTTGGAGCCGCGTGTGCTCGCGGCCTTGTCCGAAGACCAGAAGCTGGCCGAGTTCTCCCGGGACGTGGACTTGTACGCGGGCCTGGCCAAGGACTCCTTCGAAGGCGACCGCAGCAAGGCCAAGATCGCCATGTTGTCGGCCATGTACGGCGGCACTTCGGGCGGCGCCGGTCCCCTGCTCGCCGTGCTGCGCAAACGCTTTCCTCAGGCGGTCGGGCACGTCGAGCAGGCCGCACAGGCCGGTGAACTCGGCCGGATGGTTCGCTCGCGGCTCGGCCGGACGTCACCGGTGCCGTCCGAGCGCTGGCGCACGCTGATGGAGCGCTCCGAGGGCACCGAGGAGGAAATGCGCAAGTCCCGCCAAGCGGCACGGGACTGGGGCCGGTTCACGCGCAACTTCGTGGTCCAGGCCAGCGCCGCCGACTGGGCGCTGGTCCTGCTCGTGGTGCTCAGACGCAGGCTGACCGCGCTGGCGCCCAAGGCCGAGATCGTGTTCTACCAGCACGACGAGTTCATGGTGCACTGTCCGGCCGAGACCGCCGAACTGGTCAGCACCGAGCTGCTGGCCTCGGCCAAGGAAGCCAGCAAGCTCGTCTTCGGTGACACCCCGGTGCAGTTCCCCCTGGAGGTCGCCACCGTGGACAGTTACGCGGATGCCAAGTAGGGCAGGACATCCGCGACGCTCGGCAGCAGATGCGTGTGCCGGACCGCACCCAGCGTCGTGGCGTTCTGGCCGCCGGTGAGCACACCGACCACCATCCGTGCGCCCGCGTTCGTCCCCGCTTCCAGGTCACGAGTCGTGTCACCGGCGACGAGGACGCGGGATACGTCCACGACACCGGTCGCCTCCATCGCCCGGAAGATCATGTACGGCGCCGGGCGCCCTGTAGGCACGTCGTCGGTGCACACGACGGCGTCCACTTTGTCTTCCCAGCGCAGCGTGCTCAGGATGGACGTCGTGACGTCCCGGTCGAAGCCCGTCGTCAAGGCGACCTTCACACCGTTGACCCGCAAGCGATCGATGGTCTCGGGGACGCCGTGCAACGCGACCGGCGGCTTGAGCTCGTACGCCTCGGCGAGCCTGCGCCGGAAGTCTTCGAAGGTGTCCTGGACGATCCGGCCGGACTTGCCCAGTAAAGCCGCGATCGCTTCCTTCTTGTCCGCACCCATCCACGGCTCGACGTCGTCCTCGGACACCCCGGTGGCGTCGGCAAGTGCTTGGTAGACCGCGCCGTGCTCGTCCACAGTGGTGCCGGCGATGTCCAGTACAGCCAGTTCGATCATGATGCCCTCTCGGCTATCCGGGACAGCGCGGGGTGTGCCCGTTGGGAGTTCTCGATGGAGAAGCTGACGATGTCCGGACGGTACCGGTCGTCGGAGTATTCGAAGGGCTCGCCGGTCAGGCTGGTGGCCGTGCGGCGTTCCCGCAGCAAGGGCGAACCCACTGGCACGTCAAGCAGTTCGTGGTCGGTCTGGTCGGCGGCGACCGCGTCGATCAGGTGGCTGCCGTGCGTGGTGTCCACGCCTTGGCTCTCCAGGTGCGCGTAGATCGACCCGGAGTCGCAGTCGAAGTCGAACAGCAAGCGCCCCACCGGTTCGACAAAGGTCGTGCGTTCGATCATGGTCGGCTGCGAGTCGATCAGGCGCAGCCGCAACAGTTGCACGACCGGTGTGCCCTCGGCCAGGTGCAAGGCCGCGGCGATCTCCGGACTGGACGGCCGGCGTGCGATCTCCAATGTCCGCTGCCCTGGCGTACGGCCAAGTCCGGTGACCCACCGGGAAAACGACATGAAGGTCTCGAACGGCTGGCTCATCGACTGCCGCAACACCACTGGTGGTTTGCCACGGCCACCGCCGATGATCCCTTCCGCGCGCAACGTGCCCAGCGCCTGCCGGACCGGGCCGCGCGACGCGTCCCACTGCGCGCACAACTGCGACTCTGAGGGCACGGCGGCGCCGACGGGCAGTTCGCCGGAGAGCACCCGGCGGCGTATGTCGGCGGCGATGCGTTCGTGCAACGACTCGTCCACGAACTTGACTGTACAGGCTCTTGCGACGAAAAGCCCTTACGTGAACTGGAAATGAACAGTTTCGAGCTGCGTTGACTTTCCAACCGGAAGTTTCGGACGCTCTTGTAATGACAAGTCTGGACACGGCCGATGTGGTGATCGTCGGGGCGGGCATCGTCGGGCTGGCGCATGCCGTCGAGGCGGTCGAGCGGGGGATGTCGGTCGTCGTACTGGAACGGGACGAGTGGGCGACCGGAGCGTCGGTCCGCAACTTCGGGCACGGTTGTTTCACCGCCCAGGACGGCGTCGCGTACCAGTACGCCCAGACAGCCAGGGAAACGTGGCTGAAGCTGGCCAAACTCGCTGGCCTGTGGGTCAACGACGGCGGCAGCGTGGTCGTCGCCCGTGCCGAGGACGAACTGCAAGTGCTGGAAGAATTCACCGAGATCCGTACGGCGGTTGCTTTGACCGCGGCCGAGGTCAAGGACCGCGTGTCGACCGGGCCAGACGTCGTCGGTGGCGCCTGGCTCCCTTTGGACATCCGGGTCGACCAACGGACCAGCGTCGGCCTGATCGCCCGGTGGCTGGCTCGCAGCGGTGTGCGATTCCATTGGCGCACAACGGCTCACCTGATCGAACCCGGCGAGGTCGTGACGAGCCGGGGACGCGTCCGGGCACCACGGATCGTCGTCGCGGTCGGCCACAACGTGGACCGGTACTTCCCGGACCTGGCCGATGAGTTCGAGGTCCGCCGATGTGCTCTGCGGATGCTCCGCGTCGACAATCCGCAGGGGCAGGAGATCCACCCTGCCGTTCTGAGTGGACACTCGTTACTGCGTTACGAAGGCTTCGCTTTGTGTCCCACCTTGCCCGAAGTCCGGGCGAGGATCTCACGGGACAACGCTGGCCTAGTCCACATCGGACTCAACTTGATGTACACCCAACGACCGGACGGATCGCTGACCATCGGCGACACCCACACCTACCACAAGACTCTCGACCCGTTCGAGGACAACGAGCTCGACCGGACAGTGCTGTCCGAGACAGCGCGTTTCCTCGGCGTGCCAAATCTTACCGTTCGCGAACACTGGCGCGGCGTCTACGCGTCCGCGCCGCAGCCGTACCTCGTGGCCAGTCCGGCCGACGGGGTCCGGGTCGCCGCCGTGACCTCCGGGATCGGCATGACCACCGCGTTCGGGCTCGCCCCGGACGTTCTCGACACGTTGTGAAACAGGGAGCTGGAACCCCATGCGCGCACTGCTCGGTGTGATCGCGTTGCTGTGCCTGACTGTGACCGCCTGCGGCAGCTCGCCCGCCGCGGGCGGGACGTGCCCGGACGGCCGGATCCGGTTCGGCGTCGAGCCGTACGAGGACCCCGCCAAACTCAAGCCCGCCTACGAAGTACTCGCCAAAGCCTTGCAGAGCAAGCTGAACTGCCCGGTCGAACTGCAGGTCGTCGACGACTACTCGGCCGAAGTGCTCGCGATGCGCAACGGCAAGCTGGAGATCGCCCAGTTCGGCCCGCTCGGCTTCGTGTTCGCCAGCACCAAGGCCAACGCCCAAGCGCTCGCTTCATTCGCCGACGCCACCGGCAAGCTGACCACGTACACCGCCGGAATCTGGGTCCCGGCCACCTCCCCGGTGAAGTCCATCAACGACCTGTCCGGCAAGACGGTGGCACTGTCCAGTCCGGGATCGACGTCCGGCGACGCCTTGCCCCGCTTTGCTTTCAAGGACGTCAAAGACGTCAAGGTGGACTACGCGGGCGGCCATCCCGAGGCCATGCTGGCCTTGGCCAACGGCAAAGTGGACGCCGCGGAGATCAACAGCCAGCAGGCCGCGAGCGCGAAGGCCGCGGGTGCGTTCGACCCGTCGAAGTTCCGGCAGATCTGGACATCGGCGCCGATCCCCAACGACCCGATCACCGTCCGCGGCGACCTGGACCCGGCGTTGACCGACAAGATCCGCAAGGCACTGCTGGAACTGGGACCGTCCGATGTGGCCCAAGTCGGTGCCTTCCTCGACGTCACACCGCCGGGACCGCTGGTGGCCGTGACGAAGGAGACCTACCAGCCACTGTTCGACCTGGCCGCGGCACTGGGCCTGACCGAGAACGACGTATGAGCATCGAAATCCGGGGACTGCGGAAGTCCTTCACCGGCAAACAGGTGCTCACCGGTGTCGATCTGACCGTCGCGCCCGGCGAGTTCGTCGCGGTGCTGGGCGCGAACGGATCAGGGAAGTCGACCGTGCTGCGATGTGCGGTCGGCCTCCAACAACCGGACTCCGGCACAGTCGAGGTCAACGGCGGCGCGGCCATGGTGTTCCAGCAGATCCACCTCGTCAGCCGCCGGACCGTGCTGGACAACGTGTGTTCCGGCGCGCTCGGCCGGTTAAAGCTGAGGCAGTCGGTCTTCTTCCCGCGCCCGGTCCGGGAAGAAGCCATGGAGTGCCTGGCGCGCGTCGGGTTGGCCGATCGTGCTTCAGAACGCGCCGGGAAGTTGTCGGGTGGTCAGCAGCAACGGGTCGCGATAGCGAGGGCATTGTGCCAACGCGCCAAGGTGATCCTGGCCGACGAGCCGGTGTCTGCTTTGGACCCTAGTGCGGCTGAGCAGGTGGTGTCGTTGCTGGCGTCCCTGGCGGATGAAGGCCTCGCGGTGCTCGCCGTGTTGCATCAGCCCGAACTGGCGAAACGGTTCGCCCACAGGATCGTCGGTATGTCCAACGGCAAAGTCGCGTTCACCAGCACCGCGACAACAGTCGACCCGAACGCGGTCAATTCTCTGTACGAGGTTGTCCGATGATCAGTCCACCGGCCCGCAAGGCTCCTTCTCCCCTTGCTTTCATCGTCATCGCGGTCCTGATCGGCATCCACGTCCTCGCGTGGCAGGGCACCGGGTTCTCGCCTGGCGCGCTTGTCGAGGGCTGGCGGGGCATGGCGGACTTCCTCGACCAGTCCTTCCCACCCGATCCCGGTGTCCTCGGCGAAAGCCTCGAAGCCGCCGTCATCACCCTCTACATCGGACTCCTCGGAACCACGTTCTCCATTCCCTTCGCCCTCATCCTCGGCGTCCTGGCAGCACGCGTGACAACGCCGAACGCATGGACGTACCAGATCTCCCGCTCCATCCTGTCCGTTCTGCGGTCCATTCCGGACGTCGTGTTCGCGTTGATCTTCGTGACGGCGGTCGGGCTCGGGCCGTTCGCCGGTGTGCTCGCGTTGGTGTTCCACAACACCGGGGTGATGGGCAAGCTCTGGGCCGAGGCGATGGAGGAAACCGATCCTGGACCAAGGGAAGCGTTGCGTGTCGCCGGGGCGTCCGGGGCTCAGATCGCCGCGAACGCGGTACTGCCCGCCGTCCTTCCGCAAATGGTCGGGCTGCTGCTGTACCGGTTGGACGTGAACGTGCGCTCCTCGCTTGTCCTCGGGCTGGTCGGCGCGGGCGGGATCGGGTTTTTGATCAACCAGTCCATCAAGCTGTTCCGGTTCGACCAGATGGTGACGCACATCATCGTGGTCGTCCTGGTTGTGGTGATCGTCGATCAGCTCTCGGCGTACGTTCGGCGGCGCCTAGCGTGAACTGCCCAGGCACACGAACGGCCGCCGGAACGGGTCGACGGCGATCGCGTCGGCCAGTGCCACCGCAGGACTCGCGCCCGCGGCCAGGCGGCGGTGGTAGTCGTCCATCGCCGCCGCCGAGGCGTGGTCACCCACTTTGCTCAGCGGCGCGATGACCGTCTGTGACCCGCTTGCCAGCAACGCACTGGCGAACCCCAGAGGCTCGTCGCCGGGCCGGATCCGGTTCAACGCCAGCTCGCACGCGGCGAGGACGACGTGTTGCGGCGGTCGTTCCAACTCGGCGATCTCGTGAGCGAACAACGCCCCGTCGGCGAGTTCGAGCTTGGAGAACAACGCGTTCTCCGGTTCGTGTGCGCCGTGCGCCGCGATGTGCGCGAGGCGTGCACCGTCGAGTGCCTTGAGCACAGCGGAAACCTGGGCTGCTTCACCGGAGATCAGTTGTGCCGTCTGGTGGTGCGTGGCCAGCTTGTCGATCTCACCGACGGCAGCAGGCAACCCGAGCGTTCGCACCAATACCGTGTGCCCGTTTTGCCGCGTCGACGCGCGTTCGGCCGCCAACCACGCCGTTGCCGACGGTGCGACGACGGTCGGCCGCCCGTGCAACGACGGCAAAACACCCCACGGAACACCGTAAAGCGCGCCAGTTGGCACCATCACGAGGTCGCGGTCGTCGATCAGCTGCCCCAAAGGACGCGCGATCTGGCTGTCTATCTGCTCGGCCTGTT
This sequence comes from Kibdelosporangium aridum, assembly GCF_900176515.1. Taxonomy (GTDB): domain Bacteria; phylum Actinomycetota; class Actinomycetes; order Mycobacteriales; family Pseudonocardiaceae; genus Kibdelosporangium; species Kibdelosporangium aridum. The sequence goes on along the minus strand of NZ_FWXV01000013.1, from coordinate 43,857 downwards.
TGCGCGCCGAGACCGACACCACCTGCACCATGGGGGCGGGCAAATGATCCGGCGCCAACGCGTTGAGATCCACGTTGAGCATCCGCGCGTGTTTTCCGGCCAGCGTCGCCGACCCGAGATGCACCATGCGGACGTCACCGTCGACCAGCACCACGGCCACCAGTGAATCCTCGGAGGCGACAAAGCTGACCAGGGCGCGGTCCTTGAGCCGCTCGGCTACCTCGGTCAAGTCGGCGACCGGCCGGGACTTGCCCCACCGGCCGGAATGCCAGCCGAGCCGGTGCGCTTCGCGCAGCCGCTCGTTGCGCCGCGCCTTCAACGCCGCGGTGGGGTGACCGTCGTGCTGGGCCTGGTGAATCGACTGGGTCAGGTTCCGGACTTCGGCGATCCGCTCGATCAGTTCCGGGTCGCCGCCTGCCACCGGCTCGTACCTGTATGTCTGGGCACGGGTCCGCTCGAGCCACTCGAAGATCCGCTTCGGGTTCCCACCCGCCAACGCCAGCCGTACGGCCAGATCCCCCAGCTCCTGGCCGTGCGCCGCGGTGCCGGACACCAGCTCGAGCCCGCCCATCCGGTCACGGACTTTTTCCAGTTCCTGCTGGGCGACCTTGATCTCGTCGAGTGCCTTGGCCTGCGCACCCTGCGCGGCGGCGAGTTCGGCCCGGCACAAGCGGCGCAGCATGCGCTGGTCGATCGGAGTGAGCTGGCTCGGCCGGGGAATCCGCTGCACCAAGTCGGCCGCGCGCTTGAGTTTGCCGCGGCGGATCTCCAGCCGTGCGGCCAGCATTCGCGCCACGGCCGCCTGATCAGCCAATCGAGGCGCGGGCATGGTGCGCGCGATACGCAACGCACGCTCGGGCAACGCAGCTGGAACGTCACCAGATCGCAGCACATCCTGAACGTCGGCGCGCAGGCCGACGAGCGCGGCGTTCGCGACGCAGGTCTCGCAGCCGAATCGGCGCATTCGCCGTCGTGCCAGGCCTGCCAGCTCCCGCGCCATGTCCAGCTCGTCGTTCATCAGCGCCGCGGTAGCCCGGTACAACTCGACATCTGCCAGATCCCGCGAGCCGCTCTGCTGTTCACGCATCACAGGCAGCACCTCGTCAAGGTGCTTTCCCGCCTCGACTGCCAACCCCGCAGTCAGCAACGCCTGGGCTTGGTGCAGCCGAAGCAGCGCGGGCACGGTGGTGCCCAAGGCGCGGTAGATCCGTTCACTTTCCTGATAAGCGCGCAACGCGGCGGGCACATCCCCGGTCCGCAGCTCCAACGTTCCCAGCGGCCGACGGATGTCCGCGGCCGGTGTGGGCAGGTCATGGTGCTCGGCGAGCTCGACGGCCCTGGTCAGGTCCTCCCGCGCCCGTCGCACATCACCGAGGCGGGTATATGCCAATCCCCTTGTCGACAAGGTGTTGAGAAAAACCTCGACCAGCGAGCGTGGATCGTCCGCGCGGGCGATGCAGCCCTCCAGGTATCGGATGGACGCGTCGAAGTAGGCGATGCTCTCCTGGTTGCGCCCGGCCCCCATGAGCAGCAGGCCGTAGTTGTGGTCGAGCGGGTCGAGCAGCTCCTCGCGCATCGCCCGGTCGTCGATGGTCTGGATCATCAGCCGGACGTCGTCCAGCCGGGCCAGTCCCTCGGCGGCGCCACCCAGTTCGGACTCCACGAACGCCAGTGAGCAGGCCAGCCGGATCCGGATGCGCAACCACTCGACGTAGTGCTCCGCCGCGACGGGGTGGATCGAGTCCAGCAACGTCATCCCGCGCCGTAACATGCGTGAACCTTCGTGCTGGCGCGAGGAACACGCGGCGTCCAGGCCGGCTCGGTGCAGCTCACTCGCTTTGCGAAGGATCTCGGACGGACCGGACTTCGTCACAGGCACCCCTCTATGACAACACAGCCCGTAGTCGAATGGGGCCCGCCTACTGGGAGAAAACCCATTAGGCGGGCCATCACGCTAGGTATACGACCTTACCGGGGGCAGCCGCCTGAGCACTGGATACCCGGGTGGGTGGTGCCGTCCGGGTGCTGGTGGGTGTAGGTCGGGCAGTCAGGCTCGTCCGTCTGCGGTGCCGGCTCGGTCATGGGCTCCGCGGGCGCGGTGGCGGTAGCGGTGCCGACAGCCTCGTCGTCGCCCGGGTAATCGATTTCTTTGGCGGTGCTGGTCATGCTGATCTTCCTCCCCTAATTGATCTGCCTTTAGGCCAGACGTGGACTCGGCGTCACGCGGTGTCGCTTCTTCGTCCACTGTTCGTCGGCCCCTCACGCCGCGAACGGCCCAATACTGACACAACGGAGCAATGATCGGTGAGAGTATTTTTACTCGGTGTAGCTCGATCCGGTTACAGATGTTCCGACGGACCAGCGAACGCACTGGTTCCCATGCGCACCAAAAAGGGACCATCCAATTGGACGGTCCCTTGTCGGCCGGGGGCGGCTAGTCGATCTTCGGCGCGGTCTTGTTGATCACCAAGGCGACTGTCCACTCGACATGCCCACGGGTGCGGCGTAGGCCGAGCCGATCCATGCTTCGTCCACACGCAACCGCTTGTAGCGGGTGCTGTCGCTGGACGCCGCGTGGGTGTTGCGGATTTCCACCCGGACATGCCGGGCCGTCGTCGCCGGAATGTCGATGAACTGAACACCGCGATGGCTTGGCAGAGCGCCGGTTTTGACCGGGGAACCCCAGTTCGTCCCGTCATTGCTGACAAAAACCCGATAGTCCCGGATGCGTGCCGACTGTTCGGTTGCCGACCGGGCGTAGCTGACCGAATCCTCGCGCTGGTTGATGCCGACGTATTGGACGCGCTTGGCGCTGCCCAGATCGAAGTTCAACGACACCGGAGTTGTCTTGTTGCTGTCCCAATAGGTCAGGTAGTTGCCGTCGCCCGCGGCCGAAGCGGCACGCCCACTGGCCGAAGCCGTAGCGCTGAGCACCACACCGCTATGGATTCCCTCTCGGCCTGTGGTCTCCACTTTGAACACGGTGTCGTACTGGTCCCAGTTGGACACACCGGTGAGTGTCACCGTGCCGCCGCTCTGGGAGAACGACACCGCCGCACCGGTCCGCAAGTTGGTCACCCGGCTGACCTTGTAGCCGTTGTCCCGCACGCGAAGCGTGCTGCCGGATGGCCGGGTCAGGACGTGGATGTAGTGCAGGTTCGGGTTGTTCTTCTTGACCGTGGTCACGCCATGCGCGCCGTCGTTCCAGAAACCGGGCTTGAGGCCGCCGTACATGTAGCCGCCGCCTTCGGTGCCGTCGATGGACTCCCAGATCTGGTTGAGGTAACCGTTCAGGAAGTTGTTGTACGCCTCCTGGTTCGACGGGAACCGGCCGTTCACCATCGCGGTCTCGGCCATGTTGGACTTCACCGAGGAGCCGGAGTTGGTGATGTAGCGGCCGATGTTGAGCCGGTAGTCCACTTGCGAGTTCGAGCCGCTGTACCACCACGCGCCCGAGCTGGGCAGTTTGTAACAGGCCTCGATCAGCCGGGGCGCGGCGGTGTAGACCGCCTGCGGGTAGTCGTAGGCCGGGGACATGCCGGTCTTCTGCTCGTTGGAGATCGTGTCCATGATCGGCGTGTCTTCGTTGTTGTTGCTGAGCATCAGGTCCGGCCGGTCGCGCCGGATCCGTTCGTACAGGCCGTTGCGCTCCCAGTAGGCGTTGTCGTTGTCGATCCAGAAGCCGGCCATCGCCGGGTACTCGCTTTGCGGGTAGCGCTGTGTCACCTCCACGATCCGGTCGTAGCTGAACTCGCCGAAGCCGTCCCGGGTGGTGATGTTGACGTTCCGCCCTTTGTATGCGGAATACGCGCTGGAGTTCAGCCAGCTGCCGGACGACAGGCCCTCCTGGTGCCACTGCGGGTCATCGGTCATGTACACCAGCACTTTCACGCCCTGTGCGCCGGCGGCCTTGATCAGCTCGCCGAGGAAGTCACGCTTGGTCGAGCAACTGCCCGGAACTTTCGACGGCCACGCCGTCGCGTACCCGAGCCTGCTGTGGAAGGAAGCGAACACGAGATATTGGGCGTGCACCTTCTTCGCCTCGTTCACCCAGTACTGCGGGCTCCACCCGCCGTTGGTGACGGCCGACTCCCATGCGCTGCAGCTGGTGTAGCCGGGCGACGTGCGCATCCCCCAGTGCAGGAACAGCCCGGCCTGCGAGTCCCGGAGCCATTGCTGGCGTGGATGTTGCAGCTCCGCTGACGCCGCCGGCGCACTCACCAAACCGGCCAGCACGATGATCGCCGCCAAGATCCCTTTGCGCGACACGGCTTCCTCCCATGTGGGTATGGTCAAGCCCGGGCGCGGCGGCATCCCGGGATTGGTCTACTCCACTGGAGCCCGCCCAGTCAAGACTCCCCTCCGACCTCTATTCCCGCTCACAGGAACAAACGCCCCTTTATGGGTTCAGAAGACCCAAAACGTCGGAGCTCTCTTCTTGACGAGGGATCGGTCGATGGAGTAGACCCTACGTATGTAACCGTTTTCGCTCGGTTACATCGACAGGGTGCAACACCGACCTTCACCGCGTCAGTCAAGGGAGACCGACAGTGAGCAGCAGTCACACGAGACGCGATGTCCTTCGTGGCGTCGGCCTCGTTGCGGGCGGAATGCTTGCCGGAACCGGTTTCGCACTGTCGGCACTGCCTGCCGCCGCTGAGGTCAAGCCGCCAGACCAGTGGAGACTGGTACCGCAGATCCTGGCAAGGATCCGTCCGCCCACGTTCCCGCACCGGATTTTCGACATCACCGCGTACGGCGCCGTGGGCGATGGACGGACCAAGAACACCAACTCCATCAACAACGCCATCGAAGACTGCAGCCGGACTGGCGGCGGGCGCGTGCTCGTCCCGGAAGGCACGTTCCTCACCGGCGGCATCCGCATGCGCACCGGCGTCGACTTGCACGTCGCCGCAGGCGCAACCCTGAAGTTCAGCAATGACCCCAAAGATTTCCTTCCCCTCGTACTAGTGCGCTGGGAAGGCACGCTCTGCTATAACTACCAAGCGTTCATCTACGCCTATCAGCAACGCGATATGGCGATCACCGGATCCGGCACCATCGACGGCGACGCGCCCAACGGGCCGTGGCCGAGCTGGGGCGCGGGATCCACGCCGGAGCTGCGCAAGATGGGCGAGGATGGCGTGCCAGTGGAACAACGGATCATGGGCGAGGGCAAACGAATGCGCCCCAACATGATTCAGTTCATTGACTGCCAGAACTTGTTGTTCCAAGATGTGTTCCTGCGCAACCCTGCAATGTGGACACTGCACCCGGTCTTCTGCACGAACGTGACCGTTCGCAACGTCCACATCTACAGCACGAACTCGCAAGGCGATGGCGTCGATCTCGACTCGACGAGCTACGCGCACGTCATCAACTCGCGGTTCAACACCAATGACGACTGTGTCGTCCTCAAATCTGGTCGGGATGCCGACGGGCGGCGGATCGGCATCCCGACCTCCAACGTGGTGGTCGAACGCTGCAAGTTCTCCGGCCGATGGGGTGGGATCACCGTCGGTTCGGAGATGTCCGGCGGAGTGCGCAACGCGTTCTGTCGGGACTGCGAGATCAACGCGCCCGGCTTCCCCGGGCGCTACCCGATCAAGCATGCGCTGTACATCAAGACGAACAAGGATCGCGGCGGCGTCATCGACGGCATCCACTTGCGAAACATCAAGGGCCGCAACGTGGAGCGCGAGATCCTGTTCGTCAGCATGTACTACAGCGGCGGCGGATCGGGCACGCACTTCCCGCAGATCAACAATGTCACGGTCGACGGCATGACGATCGCCGGCGGCCGCAAGGCCATTCACTTCGACGGCTTCCCCGAGAGCCACATCCGCGACGTGACGATCGCCAACAGCGAGTTCACCGCAATCGTGGAGCCGAACACCATCCGCAACACCGACAACATCGTGCTGCGCAACGTGCGCATCAACGGCACACCGGTTGACTGACGCCCTTCACCCTGCATTCGAAGAGGTCGGAATGTCGCAACTCTCCCGTAGGTCTGTGCTGCTCGGCGGAACGGCCGCCGTGCTCGCAGCCGGATCACCCGCACTGGCAGCGCCCAATGTCGACTGGTCGGTCGAGGTCGTCCGGTCCACAATGGCACGACACACACCGTCCACATTAGGCGGCTGGGGCTACACACGCGGACTCTACCTCTACGGGCAGTACTTGGTGTACAAACGGACCGGCACCCAGTCGTACTTCACCTACATCAAGTCCTGGGTGGACAGGTTCGTCGACAGCAGTGGGAACATCAGCAACAGCTTCAACAACCTCGACTCGATGCGATCCGGTCAGTTGCTGCCCATCCTGCACCGGGAAACCGGACAGCAGCGGTACAAGACCGCGGCCGACAAGATCCGCAACCGGTTCAACAGCTATCCACGGACGTCCGACGGCGGCATGTTCCACGCCACCAGCAAGGTCGGGCAGCTGTGGGCCGACGGTGTCTACATGGCACAGCCGTTCATCGCCGACTACGCCAAGCAGTACAACCAGACCTATGGTTTCGACGAGGCCACTCGCAACATGGTCGCGTACTTCACACACCTGAAGGAAACCAACGGCCTGCTGTACCACGCTTATGACGCCGACGGATCCGAGTCGTGGGCCAAGAACCCCGGCCGCCACTCGGCGTACCACTGGGCCAGGGCGATCGGCTGGTTCGGCATGGCCGCCATCGACATCCTGGAAGTGCTGCCCGCCACTCACCCTCGCCGCCAGGCGCTGATCGACATGATCAAGCACCTGGCGGTTGGCTACCAGCGCTTCCAGGACCCGGCGAGCGGCCGGTGGTGGCAGGTGGTCGACCGCGGTACGACCTCAGGCAACTGGCTGGAGACCTCAGCTTCGGCGATGTATACCTTCATGGTGTCGCGCGGCGTGGAACGCGGCTATCTCGACCCGGGTTACAAAGCCGTTGCCAGCAAGGGGTATCAGGGCGTTCTGGCGAAGATCTCGCTCGGCTCGGACAACCGGACGAACCTGCGGGACATCTCCGAGGGCACGAACGTCGGCGACCTGAACTACTACTTCGGCCGCAAGCGCAACACCAACGACTTCCACGGCCTGGGTGCCTTCCTGATCATGAACGAGCAACTGATGAGAACCGGGGGCTGATCGGATGCGGCGGCTACTGGCGATTTCGGCGGCCGCGGCAGCGCTTGCCGTGTATTCGGGTGGTGCGTCACCCGCGTACACGGCTTCTGCCGCTCCAGGACTATCGTGGACAGTCGAACACTCCCCGTTCCGCCTCGTCTACACGAGTTCCGGCAAGCAGATCACCGCGCAGCTGCCCGGGATGGGCTACCGGCTCGCCGATGGAACCGCACACACCTTGACCGCGTTGCGCTCGTCCAATGGCGGCACGTACACGGTGGACACTTCCGAACCCGGCCGCAGTGCGACCGTTGACGTGGTGCGCACAGATCGCGGCTTGCGAGTGTCCATGTCGTTGCAACCGGCGACGGATGTCGTGCAGGTTTCCGAAACCTTGGTCGGCTCCACATCGGAGCATTTCCTCGGCGGCGGCGCGCACACGATGTTCATCGACCTGCGCGGCAAGACTCTGCTCAACAAAGCGGTGTTCGTCGGTGCCAGCAACTTCGGCAAGTGCAACAAGAACGGCGCCCCGACACCGTTCTTCGTCAGCTCAGCGGGTTACGGCATCTACCCGGACACGACAGCCATCGGGCGTTTGGCGTTTCCGGACGCTGCACCGGATACACACTGCAACGACGCCCCCGCGCCTTGCCCGGTCTCCTACAACCAGCCAGACCGGATCCAGCTTTGCTTCAAGACCAACCGCCTGGACTACGAAGTCTACGCCGGTGATCCCGCAGCGGTGACCACGTCGTACTTCAAGCGCGTCGGCATGCCGACTTTGCCGCCTCCACGCCAGTTCGCGATGACCAAGTGGCGAGACAAGATCTCCTCGCAGGCCGAGGTGATCGAGGACATGGTGGAACTGCAGAAGCGCGGCATCCCACTGGACACGATCTGGATCGACAACCCGTGGGAGCAAGGTCCGGTAGGCGGGCGCGTGACGTATGCCTGTATCGGTGCGTTGACGTTCGACAACCAGCAGTTCCCCGACCCGGCCGGGATGATCGCCCAGCTGCGGGCCGGTGGCGTGAGCCTGGGAACCTGGGTGGCCCCCTTCCTGAGCAAACAGTCCGACGGAAAGCCTTGTGTCAATGACTATCCGCCAGGTTCGTTCGTCCAGTCGGACCGGACGAACGTGTGGGACATCGACCTGACCAACCCGGTGGCGCGGGCGCACTTCGAGACCAAGCTGGAGAAGCTCTTCCGGATGGGCGTCAACATGGTCAAGGGCGACCGCGGCGAGGAGCACAACTTCGAGCAGTCGACCTTCGCAGGCGGCCCGGGGACGCTGGTGCACAACACCTATCCCCTGCTGTATGCCGAATCCGTCGCCCGAACGCTGCAGAAGGTCCACGGCGACGACTACGCGATGCTATTCCGCGCCGGTTATGACGGGATGCCCAAGGTTCTGCGTGGATCATGGATGGCCGATGCCGACATGAGCTTCGACGGGCTGCGGCTGACTCTTCGGCGTGGCGTCAACAACTCGTTCACCGGGCACCCGGTGTGGGGTTCGGACACCGGCGGATACCGCAGGGTCGCCGACGACTCGCCTTCGCCGTCGTTGTTCACCCGCTGGGCCCAGCTCTCGGCGATCTCGCCGGTGTTCCAGGTAGGAGGTCCCGGCCGCAACGCGACCCCATGGGTCTACGACCAGGCCACTGTGGACCGATTCCGGCGCGCGGCGGTCCTGCACTACGAACTGTTCCCGTACCTCTACCGGCTGGCGCAGCAGGCGTCGACGACCGGAGTTCCGATCACCCGGCCGATGGCGTTCGACTACCCGCACGAAGAGGCGGCATGGCGAGCCGACCAACAGCTGATGATCGGCGAAGACCTGCTCGCCGCGCCGGTGACAGCCGACCGCGCAGAAGCTGACGGCGCGGCGGGCAGGCCCACCCCGGTCGACGTCTGGCTGCCCACGGGCAAGTGGATCGACCTGCACAACGGCAACGTGGTCGAAGGCGGCCGGTGGGTGGTCCGTGAGTCCACCTTGGACGAGTTCCCGCTGTATCTACGAGCGGGTGGCGGAATCGCGTTCAACCAACGCGACCCGGACATCTGGCCGACACCGTGGGGCCTGAACGACATCAACCCCAAAGACCGCACCGGCTGGCTCATCTCACCGCACGGCGGCACATCGGTCACCAACCACACCGGCGGCAAGGTGGAGACCCGGCGAATGGGCAGACTTCTGGAAGTGCGAGTCTCCGGTTCGGCAAAGGAAACCCAGATCACCATCCCCGGCCCAGCGCCAATGCTGGCGTCGATCGATGGCAGCCACCCCATGCCACGCTCATCGCCAGAACAACTGCGCGGCAAAGCCACCGGCTGGACGACCAAGGACGGCCCCTTCGGCGGGACAATCCTGAAGGTCCCCGCAAACTCGAAGGTGCTGTTGGTGATGGCCTAGGTAGAGCAAGGCGCGCCCAACCAAAAGCCCTGCGAGAAGGCAGACCTGGCCCGATGAGGCTACGGCATGCCACCGACAGAAATCGGTGCGCGACCTGAGCACCCCCCGATGACCCAAAGTACAGAGGGGATATGACAGAAAGAGGGGCAAGGCGCGCCCAGAGCCAAAGCGGAGGCGCGCCAGAAGCACAGTGGAGGCGCGCCCTGGCCCAAGTGGAGGCGCGCCCGGAGCACGAAAGAGGCGCGCCAAAAGTGGTAGTCGGCGCGATTTTGTGTGGAGTGGCGCCGCAAATAAGCTTGTCGGCGGGGCAGGGCCGCAGGTCCTGCCCGCTTTCCCTGCCCTTTGCGGCGCAGAGGCTCCACACCAAATCGCGCCGACCAGTCACAGGAGCGCGCCGAAGGCGACCACAGCGCGCGCCGCAGTGAGCCAAAGCGCGCCGCAGTAGGCACAGAGCGCGCCGCGGCGACCAATAGAAGAAACCCCAACCGTCAGGTGCGCCGCCGCCGCACGGCCCAGACGATGAGCACGATGCCGCCGGCGACACAAACCAGGCCGATACTCGTCCACAGCCGCTCACCAGTCATAAAACTGCCGGTGATGTAGCCGAGGCCTTGGCCGGTCCACACGCCGCCCACCAAGACCAGCAGGACGCCAAGCACGATCGGGAGCCACTTACTCATACGTCATGATCTCACCATGAAGTCCCGTTCCGCGAGCGGACGGTCGACAACACGCACATCCCCGATCCAGCCGTAGAACGTCTTGTCGATCTTCCGGTCGTACGTGTACGCACCCATCAGCCACACATCGTTGGCCGTGGAGATCCCGACAGCCGGAGTCGACGGGTTGCGCAGCAACCGAGCGCCGTCGACGTACAAAGTCGTGCAGCGGCCATCGTTCACCACAGCAACGTGCCACCACTTGCCCAGCGGCAACTCATGGCCCCAGTTGGTGGAGATCCCGTTCTGGTTCAACGGGAACGTCGCCCACTGCAGAGCATGCCCGTCGGACAGGCTCAACGTCGCCACGGGCTCGCTGGGGTCATCACCCGTTTTGCCCGCGTCACGCCCAGTGCCGAGCCGGGACAGCAGAGCGCCCCACGCGTGAGAGCTGTTGAAGTCCGTTGGCAGCTTGAAGAACGCCTCGATCGTGTATCCACGCTGGAACGTGGCCCGGTTCAACGGCGCACCGGACACAGTTTTGAAGTACGCCCCATCAAGGAAGACACTCCCATGCCCGGGCTGTGACGCATGGTGCTCAGGCGACCAAGTCGGGGTACCCGAAGCGACAAGGTCGTTGCCGTTGCCGGACAAGTCACGAAGATCGCGGGAGTCGAACCGCCAGTACGCCACCGTCCCCGGAATCACCATCTCACGGGCCGGGCGCGACGCAACCGGGGGAACCGGCGCGAACCCGGAGAAACGCTTGGCGAAGTCCATCTCCACGCTGAAGTAGTCCAGCGGCCCGGACCGCTCGATCTCCTGCTGCGCCAGCACATTCAGCTTGCGCTGGGCCAGCAGCCACGGCGAGAACGTCTGCACGTCGATCACGCCGCGGGCAAGATCGAAGTGGTACAGCCGGATCATCGCGCTGCCGCCGTAGTACCGGTCCTGGTAGTTGGTGATGTGCGCGTGCACGTCGTTTCCCGCGCTGTTGCGCAAGACCGTGCGGCCGGGCGGCCAGAAGTGCCCGTTCAGCGTCAAGAAGATCTGGTCGTTGTCCTTGACCAGGTCGTTCCACAGGCGCTGGCCGAAATCGGACAACACCGCGTTTCCGTCACCGCTGTCGGCGTGCACGAACTCGTGGGTCGTCAGAATGACCGGGCTACGCGGATGCTTGCGCAACACATCCCGCGCCCACGCGATACTTCCGGCTGACGGGCGCCAATCCAACGCCAGGACTACCCATTCCCGGCCTGCGGCACGGAAAACGTGGTACGAGTTGTAGCCGTCACGAGTCGCGCCACGGAAACTCGGGCTGTTGCGAAACCGGGCCGGGCCGAAGTTGTCCAGGTACGGACTTGGGCCACGCTGGTCGTCCTTGGACGCGTCGATGTCGTGGTTTCCGGCGAGCACGCTGTACGGGAACCGGTCGAGGATCCGGAATGTCCGGCTGATCGAGGAGAACTCGGACGCGAGGCCGTTCTCGGTCATGTCACCGAGGTGGGCGACGAAGACCATGTTGTGCTCGCGTGCGCTGTCCACAATGTAGCGGAGGGACGCCTCGAGTGGCGCTGCGTCACCACGATCACGGTCGTAGAGGTACTGCGTGTCCGGGATGACCGCGAGGGTGAACCGTGGACTGTCCGTGTCCGGCCGCGCCCCGCCGGATGGCGAGGCCGCAGCCGGAACGGGCAGTGCGGCGGCAGCCGGGATCAGCCCGGCATTCAGGAGAAAAAGACGTCTGCTCGAAGACACGCCGGGAAACTACGTCCCGGAAAAGAACTCGGCCCCAACGGAATGTGAATGTCTACAGCTCATACGTGTCACCGGACAGCGAACCGTCCGGCAACCGCGGCGGCTTGATCCCGGCCTGGGTGAACAACTCGCCCAGTTCCAGGTTGAGCCTGCTGACCAGCATCCGGTAATCCGGCACCGGGCGCAACTTGTCATGCATGACGGTCCGCGTGAAGGTCTGGACCTCCGAGCCCCTTGTCGGCCGCAGCCGGTTGACGTCCAGCTGCAACTCCGCGTGATCGTTGCGACGCCAGATGGTCAGGCTCCACCACTCGCGCACGTCACCGGACATCCCGCCGTGCTGTGGCCCACGGGGTATGCGCCAAGACCATGACTCGACCCAGCTGCGCAGCTGATCGGAACTCACTTCCACGGCGCTCCCTGGGCGAGGGTGATCAATCAGGAGGAAGAGTACAACGGACTACACAGATCTTCCCGCTTCACCTACCCGCGACTGGAGTTGTGGTCATTGGATTCATGCACGCACCATTCGTGACTTCATCCTTATGAAACCCGGGTGAGCGCGTCCGGCGTCAGCTCGGCGGGCGAGCGGTAACCGGACAATCCGACTGTCAGGTCGAAGTCGGCGAGAATGCTCCGGAGCGCGTGCCGCACACCGGCTTCGCCCGCATGCGCCAGTCCCCACACGAACGGACGGCCGATGAGCACTGCTTTTGCACCCAGTGCAATGGCTTTGAACACATCGGCACCCGTCCGGACGCCGGAGTCGAACAGAACTTCGAGCCGATCGCCCACCGCGTTGGCGATCGGCGGCAACGCGTCCAGCGAAGCGATCGCACCGTCGACTTGCCGGCCACCGTGGTTGGACACGACAATCCCGTCCATTCCGGCATCGGCCGCGCGCCTGGCGTCGTCGACGTGCTGGATCCCTTTGAGCACAATCGGTCCGTCCCAGTGCTCACGCAGGAACGGCAACGCCTCCCAGTCGCGGTCGGCGCCGGTGAACATCTGGATCCACTTCAGCACCGCCATCGGCGTGTCGTCCTCCGGCGTGTCGGCCAGACCGGACCGGAACACCGGGTCGGAGAACGGGATCGCGGTACCGGTCCCGCGGATGAACGGCAGGTATGAGTGATCGAGATCGTTGGGCCGCCACGCCAACGTCCATGTGTCCAACGTGACCACAAGCGTGCTGAACCCGGCTTTGGCCGCCCGGTTGAGGATGCTGACGCACAAGTCCGGGTCGTTCGGCCAGTACAGCTGGAACCACCGCGGCCCGGTGCCGCTCGCCTCAGCGACGTCCTCGATCGTATTGGAGGACGCTGTCGACAAGACCATCGGCACGCCAAGCGCACTCGCGGCACGCGCGGTCGCCAATTCGCCGTCCGCATGCACGATCGACTGCACGCCGACCGGCGCCAGCAACACGGGCGCGGGCATCGGCGTTCCCAGCACTGTTGTCGACAAGTCGCGCGTGGCTGCATCGCGGAGCATTCGCGGCACGATCCGCCATTTGTCGAACGCCTCACGGTTGGCGCGCATCGTCGCACCCGATCCGGCTCCGCCCTCGACGTACCAGAACGGCCCAGGCTCCAGAATCTCGCGGGCCGACTCGGCCAGCCTGGTCGCGTCTGTGGTGAACGCAGGCCGCTCGCCCGCCAGGCCGTGCAGGTACAGCTCGTTCTGGTAGCCGCCGAAAGGTTGGGTCATACCCCAAGAACTTACTTACTTGGGATGGCTCCTGCGCCAGATGGCGAGCGCGGCCACGACCACACTGGCCACACTGGTCACAAGAACGATCGTGAGCGGGTTCAACGTCTGCGCGCCGAGCGCGACCAGCACCGTCCACACGATCAACAGCACCGACGAGAGCCCCAGCAGCCCCGCGGCCACGGCCAGCATCCGGTGGTCGAGCAAGGTCTTCTTCACCGGCACGCCCCGCGCGAACTTCACCCACGCGCTGCCCACCACGAACACCACGAACAGCAGCAACACCAACCCGAACCAGCCGAGGACGCTGTAGGTCTCGTCCATCCCGACCAACATCAGCACCAGGCTGCCGATGGCGAGGCCGATCGACGCGCGCCGCAGCGCCAGCCACAGCCCGAGCTCCTCGATCCGGCCGAGGTGCACCTGCACGAGGGGTTCGGCTTGGGCGGGTGTGGTGGTCGTGCCGAGTTGCGGACGGCCTAGCCGGACCAGGTTGGTGCGGGCGTGCTGGTTGGCTGGATCGATTTTGATGGCCTCGTAGTAGGCGCGTCGCGCGGTTTCCTTGTCGTGCACGCGCAACGCCGCGTCGCCGAGGACTTCGAACGGCCGGGCCTCGTTGTTCGCCAGCTGGATCCCGCGGCACGCCGCGGCGAACGACTCCTGTGGATCGTCCGTGCCCAGCGCCTCGGCCAAAGCCACGTGGCAACGCCAGTCCTGGGAGTCACGCCGTACAGCTTCGCGCGCGGACACCACAGCCTCGTCGCGCCTGCCCAGTTCCATCAAGGCAACACTGGCGAGCCGGTAGCCCCACGAGCGTTCGCCGTGCCGGATCGCCTGCTTCGCCGCGTCGAGCGAGGATTCCGCGTCGCCCGCGTCGAGGTACGCGGCGCCAAGATGACACCACGCTTCGGAGTGCGTGGGGTGCTCGTCCAGCACCCCACGCACTACGTGGATCGCCGCGTCGGAGTTACCGGCAGCGGTCAGATCGGCCGCGCGACGTAACGCGACCGCGATCGGCTCCTCGGCCATCCTGACTCCCTGGATCGGGGTTTCGGATGGCCACAGTCTTGCACTCTCCGCTCTATGCCGGTTTCACTGAGTCCACACCCGGACGGTTCTCGCGCCACCGTCCCCTGGTGAAGTCGGGAATCGGTTGCGGCGCGCCGCCTTGGTCGATGGATTTCGAACTCAGCGGCACGGGTGCGCTCCACACCGCGCCGTCGTACACATCCATGTCCGGGACCAGGCCGAGCCGCATCGTCTGGATGGTGCGGTACACCATGTAGTAGTCCATTCCGCCGTGGCCACCGGGTCCGGGCGGGACGTCTGTCCACAACCAATGGTCGTAGGACTTGTACTCGTCGAAATTCGCCCATTGGTGGTTGGTGTTGCGCGGTTCGAGGTAGATCCGGGGTGGATAGTCCTCGAAAACGCCCTTGGTACCGGCGATGTGGTTGAGCCTGCTGTAGGGGTGCGGAGTGGACACATCGTGTTCCAGCCGGATGACCCGGCCTTTGGCTGTCTGCAACAAGCTGATGGTCATGTCGGACTCGACGTACCGCTCGCGCCACGACGAATCGCCGGGCTCCTCATGCGCTTTGCGGTACTCCGCGAGACCGAGGGCGGGCGTACCCATCGACGAGATGCGCACGATCCGGTCCCCGCGGTTGATGTCCATGTACCCAGCGACCGGACCCAGGCCGTGCGTCGGGTAGAGATCCCCCTTGAGGCGTGACTTGGTGTGCCACGCGCGCCGCCATTCCCCTGCGTAGTACGTGTCAGAGAACAGCAACTCACGCAGGTCATGGTTGTACGCGCCAGCACCGTGCAGCAGTTCGCCGAACAATCCTGCGTGAACCATGCGCAGGATGCGCATCTCGTTCTGGCCGTAGCAGCAGTTCTCCAGCTGCATGCAGTGGCGTTGGTAGCGCTCCGAGGCGTCTACCAGCTGCCACAGCTCGTCCATTGACGTTGCAAACGGTGTTTCCACACCGACGTGCTTGCCTTCACGAACCGACGCAAGCGCCATCGGTACGTGCCATTCCCACGGCGTGGCGACGTAGACGAGGTCGATGTCGTCGCGCCGGAGCATGTTCTCGTAGTCGTGGTCGCCCTTGGTGTAGAGCGCCGGCGCGGGTTGCCCCGCGTCGGTGACAGCCTTCGCCGCGCGGGCCGCGGCCGTAGCGTTGACGTCGCACAACGCGGTGACTTTGACGCCGGGCACCGCCAGGAACGACCCGATCATGCCGCCGCCCCGGTTGCCGAGGCCGATGATCGCCAGGCGGACCGTGTCGTGCCGCTCGAACGGCACGCCGACCATGCTTCGCCCCCGCTGAGGTGGGGCTTCCTGCTCCTGCGAGGCCTCGGCCTGGGCCCCCGACCCCAGGCCGAGCGCTGCACCAGCCGCGAGCAACGACCGGCGGGAGACCTGATCGCTCATGACACCTCCTGCGCGAATCTGCACATTCGAGCTCGATTGCAAGCAGATTCACACAGTTAGCGGGAGGTGTCAGCCTACTTTCGGACCAAACATCCGGTTCATGTTCAACCGAAGTTCAGGCCGAAGTTCAGGCTGTGCTTCAGGCTGAGCTTCAGGCAATGGCGGCGAGCTCCTGCACGGACTTGAACGCGTTCTCCTTCGAAGCGTCCGCGATGTGCTGGAACTGCTTGAGGTGCTCGATCGAGTAGGCCAGCGTCATCTCGGTGTGGATGAACGTCACGTCGTCCAGCCCGAGACCCTCGAAGTAGTGCCGCAACAGCGGCTCCTGGTGGTCCCAGTCCTCTTTCGGGGTGCCCGGCGCGTAGGAGCCGCCACGCGCGGTGGCCACGAACACCTTCTTGCCGGTCAGCGGCCCCTTGCCCGACTCGGGGTCAGCACGCAACTCCGGCACGAGCACGTGGTCCATCCACGTCTTGATGGTCGACGGGATCGTGAAGTTGTACATCGGCACACCCAGCAGCACGACGTCCGCGGCGAGCAGTTCGTCACGCAACGGCTTGAACTTGTCGTACTCAGCCGCCTGTTCCGGGGAGCGCTGGCCGGCGGGCGTGTTGCCCGCCGCCATGTACAGACCGGTCACGTGCTCGACCGGCTCCACCGCGAAGTCACGGTACGTGTACCCGCCATCCGGATTGGCCGTCTTCCACGACTCGGCGAACGCGGCGGTCACCGGCCGGGAGTGCGAGTAGGCGCCCTGGATGCTCGAGTCGATGTGCAGCAAGTTGGTCATAACCGAGAAGATACGAACCGAGATGTTCTGAGTCAAGAATATCTTGAGTAGTGCGCATCACGTAAACTTGGAATGTGGACGAGACGGTCAAGTCAGCCGAGGCGATCACGCAGCAGTGCCTGCAGCACTTCGACGTGAACTGGTTGATCAACAGGGCGGCTCATGGCCTGCGCGAAGCCATGGACGCCGAGGCGAACGCGCATGGTACGAGCATCCGTGGCCACATCGTGCTGACTGCCCTTGTCCAGAACGACGGCCGCCCGTACAGCCAGCTGGCGCTGGGACACGCGCTGGGTGTGGACAAGACCACAATGACCGCTCTGCTGGACAAACTGGAGCGCTCCGGCCTCGTCGTGCGTACGCCTGACCCGAACGACCGGCGCGCCCGGATCCCGGTGATCACCGAAGCGGGCCGGGAACTGCAGGCCAAGCTCTACGACCTGCTCAAAGCGGTCGAAGCCCGCGTGCTGGACCCGTTGACGCCCGAGGAGCGCGAGACCCTCCGGTCGTTGCTGCGCAAGATCATCCCGATGGAGCACGTCGAGGGCTCGTGCATGTGAATGCGCCCGGCCGGGTCCGGATCACGCTGATCCTCGGCTCGTTGTCCGCGTTCGCGCCGGTGTCGATTGACATGTATCTGCCGGGTTTTCCGGTAATGACGGCCCAGCTCGGCTCTTCCGCGTCGGCGATCCAGCTGACGCTGACCGCGTTCGTGATCAGCCTCGCGCTCGGGCAGGCGATCGCCGGGCCACTGTCCGATGCCTACGGACGGCGACGACCGCTGATCTTCGGCCTCGTGCTGTACGCCATCGCGTCGGTCGCCTGCGCCTTCGCCCCGACGGCGTACACACTGGTGGCGTTCCGGGCTTTGCAGGGATTGGGCGCGGCGACAGGGATCGTCATCGCTCGCGCCGCGGTCCGGGATTTGTACTCCGGCACCGCGCTGGCCCGGTTCTTCGCCAGCTTGATGCTGGTCACCGGGCTCGCGCCGATCCTGGCGCCGGTGATCGGCGGCGAGTTGCTGCGGTTCACGTCATGGCGCGGGATTTTCGTTGTCCTGTCGGTGTTCGGCGCGCTCCTGCTGCTGTCCACTGTGCTCGGTCTGCCCGAGACACTGCCGGACGAGCGCAGGCGGCCCGCCCGGCTCGGCCCGGTGTTGCGGTCGTACGGCGGGCTGATCCGAAACCGGTTCTTCCTCGGGTACTGCTTGACTTCCGCGCTGCTGTTCGCCGCGTTGTTCGCGTACATCTCGGGATCGCCGTTCGTCCTGCAGAACATCTACGGCTTGACGCCACAGCAATTCAGCTGGGTGTTCGGCGCGAACTCGGTCGGGATCATCGTCGCCGGACAACTCGGCGGCTGGTTGACTGGCCGCTTCCCGCTGCGTGGTCTCGTCGCCGGCGGTCTCACCGTGGGTCTGGCCGGCGGTGCCGGACTAATGGCCGCGGTCACCGCCGGCGCGGGGTTGGTTCTGATCCTGATTCCGTTGTTCCTCATCGTGTCCAGCGTCGGCATCGTGATGCCGAACGCCGCCGCGCTCGCACTGGCCGATCAGGCGGACAACGCCGGTGCGGCGTCCGCGCTGATCGGGATCACCCAGTTCATCGTCGGCGGCAGCCTCGCCCCGCTGGCCGGGCACGGGGCGCTGGCCATGGCGGTGCTGATGGCCTCGTTCGCCGTCGGGTCGACGCTGGCTTTCGTCGTACTAACCCGCCACCAGGCGAACGGCCAGGACGATGATCACTCCGCTGGAGACCAGCGCGGTGACCAACCGGCCACGCGAGCCGGTGAGCACGCGTCCGACAAGACTGCCGCTGCCGGCGAGCAGCAGTTGCCAGCTTGCTGACGCCAGCAGCGCGCCGAGGACGAACACCATGCCGTGCACCAGATCCGGCACAACGTCGGCCTGCATCCCGAGCACCAATGCTCCAAAGTAGATGATCGTGGCCGGGTTGAGGACGGTCAGCCCGAGTAGTCCGAAGTAGGCACTCCGGGCGGTGACTTCCTTGCGCTGGCTTTGCTTGCGCGCATCGACGACCGTCTTGATCGCCAGCCCGGCAAGCACGATCGCGGCGGCCCACCGCATGGGATCCGCTACCGGCTCGATCACCTTGGCCAGCGCGGCGCCACCCAAAACCGCGGCGAGGGCGTACAGACCATCCGCTGTCGCCACACCAAGGGCCGCGGCCGCACCAACACGCAACGAGGTTCTCGCGGTCAGGCTGATCAACAAGGCACCGATCGCCCCGACGGGGATCGCGACGCCGTAACCAGCCACTACTCCCGCAACGAAAGCACTGATCATGATCAGCGCTCACTTCTTGGGAGCGTCGCACCTCCAGGACACACGCTGCTGTCGGCGCGTCCCCATCGCCGGCGCGACAGGCAACTTTCGTAGCAGCTCTCTCATGGGTTCGAGGGTAAGCACCGGCCTCAACCGATTTACCGAGGGTAACCGGACAATTACGGAAGTTTCGGGCGAGGTCTTGAGTTTGGCTTCCGGTCAACGAGATAGTGGGGGTCGCCGCCACGTATGTATGGAAAGTTTCCTAATAAAGGAGACCCGATGCGGAAGTTCCTTCTGCTCGCGGCGACCCTGCTGGCGGCCGGCACCGTCGTGCCGACCGCTACCGCGAGCGCGAGCGCCACTCCGATGGCGGGCCCGTCGGCCAGCCAGCTACTGGCGAAAACCCAATCCTGCCGCCAGATCTCGAACGGGAAGTACAAAACAGACAGTGAACTAGGCCGGACCATCTCGGTGTGCGACGCCAACGGTGCTGTCTGGTGGCGAGCGGACATGGACATCGACTGCGACGGTCAACGCACCGCCCGGTGCAACGAGCAAACCGACCCGTGGTTCCAGCCCGACACCGCCTTCCACCGCTCGGACGGCAAACCGCTGATCGCCGACCAGACGCACTTCATCGTCGTGCCGAGCCCCAGCAGCACTTGGCGCTACACGTCTTCCGGTCTGGCGGGCGCGGGAGCGTGTGCGGTGGTCTACAACAACAAGGTCCTGTACGCCTCCATCGGCGACACCGGCCCGGCCGACATCATCGGCGAGGCGTCCTACGCCACCGCGAAAAGCCTTGGCATCAACCCCGACCCGGCCGTCGGCGGCACCGACGGACCGGTGACGTACATCTGCTTCAAGAACTCCAAGGTCCGCCCGATCGAAAGCAACTCGGCCGCGACCAGCGCCGGCGAATCACGCGCCAACCAGTTCGTGGCCAACAACTAGCTCGCTGCGGCGGCCCCACGGCGTTCGCCTGGGGCCGCTTCCTATGCGTTGAGCACGACAGGGACGCGGAGTGGCCCATAGGTCAGGAACGAAGGGCTGTAAGCGATTTCGTCGACCGGGATGGTGGCCTTCATGTCGGGCAGGCGGTTGAACAACGCGGAGAGCGCCACCTCGCCTTCGATGCGGGCAAGCGGTGCGCCAAGGCAGTAGTGCGCGCCATGCCCGAACGCCAAGTGTCCTTTTTGGTCACGGGTGATGTCGAACTGGTCCGCGTCGGGTCCGTGCTGCGCCGGATCCGTGCCACCGCCGCCGATGCACAGCAGCAGTGCGTCACCCGCCGGGACGTGGACGCCCGCGACTTCGGTGTCAGCCAAGGCGTACCGGAACAGTGAGCCGTAGACCGGTGGTGTGCGGCGGAGTGCTTCCTCGACCACGTCGGCCCACCGGTTCTGGGTGATCGCGAGGGTGAGCTGGCTCGGGTTGGCCAGCAGGCCGACGATCGCGTGGCCGAGCATGTGCAGTGTGGTCTCGTGGCCCGCCACCAGGATCAGGAACAGACACTCGACGAGTTCCTGGTCGGACAACTCGTCCGCGGTGTGCTCACGCACCAACGCGCTGGTCAGGTCGTCGCCGGGGTCCTGGCGTTTCCACTCGACCAGGGCACTCATGAATGTGATCAACTGGTGCCCGGCGAGATGGGTCTGTTCGGCCGTTGCCTGATGGGAGAACAAGGTACGCGTCCACTCGCGCAACCGAGGGCGGTCGCCCGCCGGAATGCCGAACAGCTCGCAGGTGACCGCCATCGGCACCTGTTCGGCGAACGAGGACACCAGGTCGACGGCGTCGCCTTTGGCGATCACGTCCTTGATCAACGAGTCGACGATCTCGGTGACGCGCGGCCGGAGCGCCTCGATTCGGACCAGGGTGAACTCGCTGCCCAGCAGGTCCCGTAAGCGCGCGTGGTCAAGGCCGTCGCGCATCAACATGTGTTCGCCGTACACCAAGGGGAGAAACGGCCAGTCGTTGGGCACTCTGCCGTCCTTCAGAGCCGCCCAACGCGAGTAATGCTTGGCAAATCTCGTGTTGTCCCCCTCAAGGACCTCACGAACCGCGGCGTGCGTGGTGACCGCCCAGACCTGCACCCCGCCAGGGAGTTCGACCGGGATAACCGGACCAGCCGCACGGAACCGGGCATACGTCTGCGGAAGCTCCTCCCCCATCGCCGGAAGCCGGTAAACCGCGGTCACACCACCAGCTTGACCACCCAGGTCGCGGAACACCAAGGGATTGGCAAACTGTTGCCGGGCAATGAAGTTGGACGCCGGTCAGAGGCCGGTCAGAGGCCACGGTGGACCGACGCGGGCCGCCACATCGGGTACAGCCTCGGCCCGTTGTCCGGCAGCGGGATCGGGCTGCCGGTCGGCTGGAACCCGAGGTGGACGTACAGCGCGAGGTTCCGCCGGTTCGTCGCTTCGAGGTACGCGGGCATGGCCGCGACGTCCAGTTCCCGTAACCGGTGCTGGACCAGTGCCGTCCCGATTCCCCTGCCCTGCAATTCGGGCAGGACCGCCACGAACGCAAGGTAGTGGTGCGGCATCGCCGGATGCGCCTCTTCCATCGCACGGTGCAAAGCATGGAAACGCGGCGCGTACGGCCCGCACATCACGTCGATGCGCTGGTCCAGGTCACGCGGCATCCCGTTCGGCGGACCGAACACCGCCGGGTACCACACCGAAACGCCCGACAGCTCTCCCCCGGCGAAGACCTCGCCGGCACCCAGCGCGTGTTCGACGGCCATCGCCCAGTAAGCCGGGTAGATCCGGCGGCGGTGCTCCGGGTCGGGCACGAGCCATTCGGCGATCTCACCCTCCACAAAGGCCTCACTCAGCACCCGGCTGACCGGGCCGACCGGGTGGTCGGAGCCGACGCGGAACACCTCGTGCCGGATCGGCCCCATCGCCAGGCCTGGGCTGGTGACCGACGGGATCACGCCGGAGGAATCCGTGCGCTGCGGCAGATCCTGGCTGGCGCGGCCGATCACGCTGTTGGCGCCGAGGCCGATCGCCGCATAGGTGGCCGGCCGCCGTGACTTCAGGTAAGCCCCCCAGGCAATTCCGGCGATGCCGAACACCGCGAAGCTCGACGGCAGGATCCACACTGCCGGGTGCCCGCTCGGCAGGCCGAGCAAGTACGAGTACTGGTCCAACGTCAGCCACAGCACGACGAGCAACAGCACCGCCGCGATACCTGGGGACACGAACTTGTGCCAGGTGTTCTCGCCGGTGTCCGTGCGCCTGCTGAAGTACCCGATCACCGAGATCGACGTCAGCACCATCAGGATGATCACGCCGAGCCCGCCGAAGGTCGTGCCGATGTACATCAGGTCGATCAGCGGATCCAGCCCGGCCACGACCGACACGATGATCACCAGGAAGGCCAGCACAGTCTGGGCCAGCGATCCCACGTACGGCGATCCAGTGCGGCGGTTCGTGGAACCGAGCCCGGCGGGCAGGACCTGTTCGCGGCCCAGTGCGAACAGGTACCGCGCGACTGTGTTGTGGAAGCTCACCAGCGCGGCGAACAGGCTTGTCACGATCAGGACGCGGCCGATGTCCACGATCCACTGGCCGAGGAAGCCGCCGTTGAAGTTGAAGATCAGGTCGGCCTGCTGCTGGGTCGCCGCGTCGACGATCCTGTCCGGGCCGATGCCCACGGTCAGTGCCCACGCGGAAACGGCGTACAGCACACCGACGAACGCCACAGCGATGTAAGTCGCTTGCGCCACAGTGCGTTTCGGGTCACGGCTCTCTTCGGCGTACACCGCGCCGCCCTCGAAGCCCACGAAGCCGGTCACCGCGGTCACCAGCAGCGCACCCACACCGGCGGCCAGCAGGTTGGACGGCGCCAGCGAGTCGAAGGTGATCGTCCCGCCGGCCGGGTTGGTCAGCTCGACCACGTTGAACACCAACATGATCAGGCACTCGGCGGTCAGCAGCACGGCGAGCACCCGGCTGTTGAAGTCGATCCGCAGCACGCCGAGGACCGCGATCACCAGCCACGCCCCCAACGCCAGCGCCCACCACGGCACGTTCCAGCTGAACCACGTGGTGAGGTGGCTGGCAAGCACCGCGCCGAAGCCGCCGTACAGCCCGATCTGCATCGCGTTGTACGCCACGACAGCGACGAACGATGCCCCGACACCCGGGACTCGGCCAAGGCCTTGCGCCACATACGTGTAGAAGGCACCCGCATTGGTGATGTGGCGCGACATCGCGACGTAACCGACCGCGAACAGGGCGAGCACCACGGCAATCACCGCGTACGCGATCGGGATACCGATGGTCTTCGTATTGGCGAACGCGAGCACAGCACCGCTGCCGATGACGGTGAGCGGTGCGGCCGCGGACACGATGAAGAACACGATCGACGAGACACCGAGGCGGTTTCGCGCCAGCGCGGACGACACGCGACTGGGCCCCACGCGCACCAGCGCGGTGCTCTGCGTCGAGGAGATGGTTTTGTCTGCCAAAACAAGGCTCCTTAGTCAGCGGCGACGGCCAAGCACCGCGTCGCCAACCGCGGCCTCAGTCTGCTTGGCGAGTTCCAGCAGTGGCGCCGGGAGTGCACGGCGCATTTCGTCCAATTGGGACCGTGCCCGATGCGGTCCGTGGTACCAGAGCAGCGCCGACAGCAGGCCGGTCGAGTGCGCGAGCGCGGCCAGCGTGACGTCCTGCATCAGCTTGTGATCCATGCTGATCCTGGTGAACTCGAGTCCCGGGTGCGGCCGCGCGAGCAGGTCGTGCAGCCGGACTTCGGGAATCAGGGCTTGTTCGGCGTTGACCGCCCGGTACTGCACGGCCGGGCCGCCCCACCATTTGCGCTGCCGGACCTGGGCGAGGTGCCCGGCGACGTGCAGCCTGCTGCCCACCTTGTCGCGCGCGTCCTGGCTCAGGTACTCCAGCCAGACACGGATGCTGTGCGGTGGTTCGGTGACGATGTCCCGCAGCATGCTGGCGGCCAGCTGGTCGTTGGGCGGTGACGGGTCGAACACGATCACCCTGCCGTCGACGATCTCCAGCCTGCGTTCCAGCACCAGCTCGGCGAGCAGCGCCCCGGCGAGGCCGAGTTCGATTCCGGTGTCGTGCAGCCGCGGCACGATGGTGGCCGCGTCGTGGTTGTGGGCGACCAGAAAGAACTCGTCGGCAAGCCGGAGGTGGGACGAGGAACTGGGAGCTCGGCCGGTCACCGCTGCCGTTCCGAGGTACTCACCCGGCAAAACGGATATGCGATAGTTGCAACGTCAACTGTCGAGTCCGTCAGCCAGGGAGGGTCAAGCACCGCAACAGGATGCCACCGACGATCACCGGCTTACACGATCGAAGGTCTCTCGTCACCCGATTGGTCGAGTCGAAAATCGCGGATATACCAAACTGTGGCCGTTCTCCGGCCGTATCACCTAGTAGGCTCGGCTAGTTCAAGATCGACAACTACGGGACGGAACGGGTTCGGGAAACAATAGTGCGGAAAACCTTCGCGGACGCGTCACGGCGTCGCACGGCAGCCGTCTCAACGACGGGCAGGGAAGGCCTTGGCCAGACAACCGGGGAGGTAGGACAAAGGTGAACACCCGCAAGGAATGGTCGGTGAGCTGCCGCGACATCGCGGGTCGGCGACGCGACCTGACGGTGTTCGTCAGCGGTGGGCGTGTGGTGCTCGTCTCCCCGCCGGGCGAGACGGCCGTGCTGACCCCACTTGACGTGGGCAGACTGCGTGCGGCGCTGCGAGATGCGGTAGTGGACGCGTCGGTGATCCATGAGCAGTAGAGTTTGATTCCTACTCGTCAGTAGGTAAGGTTCCGTCATGACCGGATACTTCGTGACAGGCGGAACCGGCTTCCTGGGCAGCAGGCTGGTATCGCGGCTGCTCACCCTGCCTGACTGCACCGCGGTGTACGTGCTGGTACGCCCCGGTTCGCTGGCTCGGTTCGAGAAGCTCGCCCGGATCTGGGACTCCGGGCGAGTCGTCCCGGTCACCGGCGATCTGACCGAACCGCTGAGCGCCTCGCCGCCCGGCGTTGACCACGTGGTGCACCTGGGAGCGATCTACGATTTCACGGCGCCGGCCGAAGCGAACGAAATCACGAACGTGAACGGTACCGGTCATGTGATCGAATTCGCAGGCCGGATCGGCGCCAAATGGTTGCACCACGTTTCCTCGGTCGCGGTGGCCGGTGACTATCGCGGGCGTTTCACTGAACGGGATTTCGATCTCGGTCAAAACCTCCCTTCGCCCTATCACGCGACGAAGTTCGCCGCCGAGAAGCTGGTTCGTTCGCAAGACGCAGTACCTTGGCGCGTTTACCGGCCGTCCGCGGTGGTCGGTGACTCCCGTACCGGAGAGATGGACAAGGTCGACGGCCCCTATTACTTCCTGCCCGCGATAACCCGGTTGTCCCGCCTGCCTTCCCGATTGCCTCTCATCGCCCCGCACCTCGGTTCGACGAACATCGTTCCGGTCGACTACGTGGTCGAAGCGCTGGTGTACCTGATGCACCAGGACGCGCCGTCGGGGTCGACGTATCACCTTGGTGCTGAACGCAACCAGTCGTTGACCGAGGTCTACAACGCCTTCGCCGCCCCGGCAGGTGCGCCTCGGATCGTTGCCAGTCCGCGGGTTCCGGCGTTGGTCCGGGCCGGCCGCGCGGTCGGTTCGGCGGCTGGTCGCCTGGTTGACCGGCTTCCGGGCGGCCGCGAAGCCCGGGACGCGGTGCTGACCGAGCTTGGCATCCCGCCCCAGGTCATCCCGCATATGGTGATGGAGCCCAAGTTCTCGACTTCCTCGACGGTCGCGGCGTTGCAAGGCAGCGGAATCACGTTGCCATCCCTGTCTTCCTACGCACCCCGGCTGCTGCGGTACTGGTCGTCACACCTGGACCCGTACCGTGCCCGCCGTGCCGACCGCTCAGATCCGTTGGCAGGACGACGAATCCTGATCACCGGCGCCTCGTCCGGCATCGGCCGCGCGACCGCGTTGGCGGTTGCTCGCCGTGGAGCGCAGGTGTTTCTGGTGGCTCGGCGCGTCGACGAACTGGAGTCCGTCCGCGCGGAGATCGTCGCGGCAGGCGGATCCGCGTGGGCTTATCCGTGCGATCTGACGGATGGTGCCGCAGTCGACGCGCTGATCAAGCAGGTGCTGTCCGAGCACGAATCCGTTGACATGCTTGTGAACAACGCGGGCCGGTCGATCCGCCGCTCGGTGTACCTGTCGGTGGATCGGCTGCACGACTTCGAACGCACGATGGCGCTGAACTACTTCGCTCCCCTGCGGCTGACTCTGGGTTTGTTGCCACATATGCGGGAACGTCGTTTTGGACACGTGGTCACGGTGACGACCATGGGTTTGCAGAGCGACACGCCCAGGTTCGCGGCTTATCTGGCGTCGAAGGCGGCGATCGAGGAGTTCGGCCGGGTCGCCGGCCGGGAGACGCTGGCCGACGGCATCACTTTCACGTCGGTCCGGATGCCATTGGTCCGTACGCCGATGATCTCGAAGGCCGCGTACCGGGCGATGCCCGCGATGAGCCCGCGACGCGCGGCCGAGATGGTCATCAACGCGTTGGTGCACCGGCGTGAAGTCGAGAACCGGCCCGAGGGCGTGGCCATGGAGCTGGCCAGGATGGCCGCACCGCGGACGTCGCGCCGGGTCGCGAACACGCTGTACCGGATGATGCCGGAGACCGCGCCGGAGGCCCGATCCCGTCCGCAGCCGCCATTGGCCAGCGTGGCCGCGACCCTCACCAGATTGGTGTGGCGGAAGCTCTGAGTATCTTGTCGCAGTGGCAACGGTCGGCTGGGAAACATGTGACGAGGACGAGTGCATCGGAGTCCGGGCTCGGGGCACTTCAGCCTGCATCGCGCATCTCGAGCCACCCGTCCGGGACGATGTGTCGCGCATGCTCCTCGACTCGTCCTGCGACTTCCTGCGCGGGGTGACCGTTGACAGCAACCTGCTTGTCTGGCTTCTCACCCTTGCCCCGACGAGCGATGACGGTCACGTCCGGATGGCGAATCCGGGGAGGTGCCGAAGCCACAACAGCTGGCCCAGATCTACCGGCGGCTGCGCAAAAGTCGTGAGGACGCCAAAGACGAACCCGGCGCCATCGACTTCTACTACGGCGAAATGGAAATGCGACGTGCGTCCGCCCGGACTCGCGGCTTCTTCAACGTCGAACACCTCATCCTCAGCCTCCACTGGCTGACCTCCGGCTACGGCACCCGCGCCTGGCGCGCATTCACCGGTCTCCTCGCGATCATCCTGGTGGCAAGCGTCCTCTTCACGATCTGGGGAATGCCACCCGGCAACGGCTGGCCAACCGGCCTGCGCGTCTCACTCGAGTCCGCGACTTCACTTCTGCGCGCCCCGGCGGGAACATTCACAGCAGCGGGCGAATGGTTCGTACTTGTCCTGCGCCACCTCGGCCCTGTCCTGCTCGCTCTGGGCGCGTTAGCCCTGCGTAGCCGGGTCAAACGCTAGGGTTTCAAGCCACTGATACCTCGCTGAAACCCGGCTGATCCGGCCTGCGGTCACCCTCGCCGACATGAATTCACCGGCGATCGCGGCCAACGGGCTGCGGAAGTCATACGGCGACAAGCTCGTGCTGGACGGGATCGACTTGGCCGTCCCGTCCGGCACGGTCTTCTCGCTGCTGGGGCCCAACGGCGCGGGCAAGACCACCACTGTGGAGATCCTGTCCACTTTGATCACCGCGGACGACGGCGTCGCGCACGTCGCCGGGTTCGACGTGGCCAAGCAGACCGATGATGTCCGGCACTGCATCGGTGTCACGGGCCAGTTCGCAGCCATCGACGAACTGCTCACCGGCGAGGAGAACCTCCTGCTGATGGCGCAGTTGCGGCACCTGGGCAACGGCCGCGAGATCGCCAAGGACCTGCTCAGCCGGTTCGATCTCGTCGAGGCCGGGTCCAAGCTGCCTGCCACGTACTCCGGGGGTATGCGCAGGCGGCTGGACCTGGCGATGACGCTCGTCGGCGACCCGCGGATCATCTTCCTCGACGAGCCGACGACCGGGTTGGATCCGCGCAGCCGCCGCACCATGTGGGAGATCATCCGTGCCCTGGTCGCAGACGGGGTCACGATCTTCCTGACCACGCAGTACCTCGAAGAAGCCGATCAGCTCTCCGACCGGATCGCCGTGCTGGACCACGGGAAGATCGTCGCCGAGGGGACCGCGGCAGAGCTCAAGCGACTCGTCCCCGGTGGGCACATCCGCCTGCGGTTCGCGGACATCCACGGGCTGGACGCCGCAGCACGCCGGCTTCCCCACGCGATCAAGGACGACGAGGCGCTCACGCTCCAAGTGCCCAGCGATGGGAGTGCCAGGGAACTACGGGCCGCGCTCGACCGGTTGGGCGACATCGACATCGAGCAGCTCACGGTGCACACGCCGGACTTGGACGACGTCTTCTTCGCCCTCACCACTCACGGAGCAAGGACATGACCGACTCGCTCATCATGTTGCGGCGCAACCTGAAACACTCCATTCGGTATCCGTCGCTACCCATCAGCAGCATTGCCGTACCGGTCCTGATGCTGTTGCTGTTCGTGGGAGTGTTCGGCAGCACATTGACCGCGGGCCTCAACGGAACCGACTACATCGACTACGTCACACCAGGAATCATCGTTCTGACGGTCGCGTCCGGCAGTATCTCCACCGCTGTCAGCGTCAGCCTGGACATGACCCAGGGCATCATGAATCGCTTCCGCACCATGGCGATCTCGCGTGCCGCGGTGATGTCCGGACATGTCGTCGGCGGCGTGATCCAGACGATGCTCAGCATCGTTCTCGTGGTCGTCGTGGCTGTCCTGCTGGGCTTCCGGCCGAACGCCGGTCTGGTCGAATGGCTTTCCGCAGCGGGCATCCTCGTTCTGATGGCGTTCGCGCTGGCATGGCTGGCCGCCGGGATCGGTCTCACCGCCCGCGGTCCGGAGTCGGCCAGCAACCTGCCGCTGCCGTTCACGTTCCTGCCGATGCTCGGCAGTGGTTTCGTACCAACGGATTCGCTGCCTGGCTGGCTGCGGTGGTTCGCCGAGTACCAGCCGTTCACACCGATCAACGAAACACTCCGCGGCCTGCTGATGGGTACGCCGACCGACGACGCGCCGATCGCGGTCGTCTGGTGCGTCGGCCTCACCGCCGTCGGATACCTGTGGTCCCGCCGCGCCTTCACGAAGAGGACAACCCGATGACTGACTGGAACGCCCATCCCGCCCACTTCTGGATGCACGGTCACCGGCCTGCGAAGACCGTCGAATTCGCCGAGCAGACGGGGTTCTGGACCGTCTCAGGGTATTCGGAGACACACCAGATCCTGTCCGATCCGGTGACGTACGCCTCCGACATCGGGCGGTTCTTCCCGCAGGGCGACACCAACGACCCACTCGTCAAGCAGCTGACGGAAGGCAACATCCTGCAGATGGACGGCGCGGCCCACCGCGACCGTCGCAGGGTGGTCAGCCGTGCGTTCACGCCGAAGATCGTCGCCGCCATGGAGCCCCGGATCGCCAAGCTGGCGGGCGACCTCGTGGACGGTCTGGTCGGCCGGGACGAGTTCGACTTCGTGTCCGAAGTGGCCTATCCGCTGCCGATCTCCGTGATCGCCGAGCTGCTCGGCGTGCCGGTGAGCGATCGCGACCTGTTCGTCTACTGGGCGGACAAGCTGTTGGAAAGCAAGAACATCTATCACGAAGCGGAGCCCAGCCAAGACGTGCAGGCCGCTTCGATGGCCGCGTTGCGGGAATTCGTCCCGATGGTCGACTACCTCAACCAGCACACGGCCGAACGGCGTCGTCAGCCGCGTGAGGACCTGCTGACCATGTTGGTTCAGGCCGACATGCCCGACAACGAGATCACCCACTTCGGCATCCTGCTGCTGTTCGCCGGGCACGTGACCACGACTCTGTTGCTGGCCAGCACGATCATGTGCCTGGACCGGTATCCGGACGTCGCCAGGCAGGTGCGCGAGGACCGGTCCTTGATCCCCGGACTGATCGAGGAATCGCTTCGGTTCGTCAGCCCGGTTCCGGCCATCTTCCGGGCGACGGCCGTGGACACCGAGATCGGCGGCCACGCGGTGCCCGCGGATCAGCTGTTGATGCTCGCGCTCGGCGCGGTCAACCGGGACCCGCGGCAGTTCGCCGACCCCGAGGTGTTCGACATCACGCGGGATCCCAATCCGCACTTGGCATTCGGGCGTGGCGCGCACTTCTGCCTCGGCGCACCGCTCGCCCGTCTCGAAGGCCGGATCGCGATGAACATCCTGTTCGACCGGCTGGGTGACCTGCGCATCGAGACACCACCGGTGTTCCACCCGTCGCCGGAGATGTGCGGGCCCAGGCACCTACCGGTCAAGCAGGTCCAACGCGGCGATTCGTAGCCGATCGAGCGGCAGGGTGGCGTATTGCGGCACGGCTTCGGCATACGCCACCTTGTCCACCGCGGCACGCGCCCGCGCGGGCGACATGGTCGGCTGAAAGCTTCGCAGGTATTGGAAACGCTCAGCCAAAGCGATCATCCTCGCCGCTTTGCCCGGGCGCGGTTCGGTCATGCCGACCGCGAGCAGCAACGCTCCCCAGATCGGGAATTCCCGCAGGAAGGGCGACGGGTTGGCGGTCGGGTGTTCCAGCAACCAGGCCAGCCTTTCCGGTAGGTGCTTCGCCAGGTCCGCGACGAGATCGAGGCGACCGTGCTGGGCGTGCGCGACGACGGCGGCCGCTTGGACTTCACTCAGCAACGGGTCGATGCCGGTGGATCCGACGCGGTATTGCGTGCCCACGTGCGGGTTGATCCGGTCGAGCGCTCGTCGCCACATCGCAAGACCGGCATCGATCTCGCCCCGCGCCAGCAGGACCTCCGCCCGGACGCCGACTCCGAACGACCCTTCCGTGCCACTGTCGGCCCCGTGGTCCGCCACCGAGTCCAGCCACTGCTCGACGCCGTCGAGCTTTCCCGCGTGCAGATTGGTGAGGATCAGGGAGATACCGACGCCGGTCACATCCTTGTCGAAGATGTCAAGCGCGGCAAGGTAATGCGCTTCCGCTTCGGTGTGCTCGCCCAAGTGGAGGTACAGGTCGGCGACCCTGACATGCGTGGCCATTCGTAGCCACGGCGTGGCGTCCGCCACCAACGCATGCGCTTGGCGCGCTGCTGCGAGCGCCGCGCGCGGGTCGAGCTCGCTTTCCTTGACGTAGCTGTCCACGAAGCTCGCCGCTGCGGCGACCAGTGGCTCCTGACTGTCCCGATTGGCCAGAAAGGCCGCCAGCGCCTTGGGCAACGTGTCCGGTTTCGTAGGCGGCATACGCTTGAGAATGACCAGGCTGCGCACTGCCCGTGGCCCTTGGATCATCAACGTGGTGACGGCGCACATGACCGCCGCGGTTCGGGTCGCCTCCAGGTATTCCGGTTCAGGACGGTAGTGCGTGAGGATCCAGGCGATCTCGTTGGCGAAGGCCATTGTCCTGCTGTAGTTGGATCCCAGCAGCCATCCGCAGGTGAGCACTGCCGCGGTGGCGGCGACCGTCGGACCGTCGACGCGCTCGATGCCGTATCGCAGGGCCATGATCAGGTTGTCCTGCTCGGCGTCAACCTGGAACAACGGCCCGAGCGGATCGGGACCGAAGACCAGATCGTAGTGGGTCAGGCAGAAGTTACGGGCCCACGCCAGGAAAAGGCCGATGTCGTGGTCATCTTCCCGTTCCGCCGCAGCGAACTCACGGACCGTTTCGAGCATCTGGAACCGGACTCCGGCCGCGGTGTCGTGTGCTTTGAGCAACGACTGGTCCACGAGGTGTTCCAGTGCCTGTTCGACGCCCACGTGTTCGGCTGCCGCATAGGTGAAGCCAGCGGGGAACAGCGACAGCACGCGCATTGCCTGTTTACCGGCGTCATCGAGGAGGTTCCAGCTCCAGTCGACCACCGCGTGCAGCGTGCGGTGGCGGGTCGGCGCGTCACGGGAACCGCCCCGTAGCAACGTGAACCGGTCGTCGAGGCGGCTGGCGATCTCGGGAACCGACATGACTCGCACCTTCGCGGCCGCCAGTTCGATCGCCAACGGAAGTCCGTCAAGGTGATCACACAACTCCGTAACCGCGTCCGGCGGCAGGTCGGCACCAGGCCGCGCGGCCCTCGCGCGTTGGCTGAACAACTCGATCGCCGTGGGCAACGGCAGTTCACCGAGCAGATACACCGTTTCCGAGGACAAGCCGAGCGGTGCACGGCTCGTGGTCAGGATCCGCAGTTCTTTGCTCGCCGATACGAGTGCCTGCGCCAGTTGTGCGGCTCCATTGAGGACATGTTCGCAGTTGTCCAGTACCAGCAGGGCGGACTCGAGCGAGTTCAGGCGTTGCTCGCCGAGGACTGACGAGACCTCGTTCTCGACGTCCGCATCGGTCGCGGCACCGGCGAGAGACACGAAATACACGTGACACTCGGCTTCCCGGCTGACCGCGTGCGCCAGTCTGGTCTTGCCCATCCCACCGGGCCCGACGATCGAGGTGACTCGCGA
This sequence comes from Kibdelosporangium aridum, assembly GCF_900176515.1. Classification (GTDB taxonomy): domain Bacteria; phylum Actinomycetota; class Actinomycetes; order Mycobacteriales; family Pseudonocardiaceae; genus Kibdelosporangium; species Kibdelosporangium aridum. The sequence goes on along the minus strand of NZ_FWXV01000013.1, from coordinate 11,146 downwards.
CTTCGTCAGCAGGTCCGTCACGGCCGCGATGTCTTCGTCCCGGCCAAGCAGCGCGTTCGGTTCGTGCGCCACACCTCTTTTGAGCGTGTCGCCTCGAAGCAAGCGCTGGTGCAGGGCCTGCAACGCAGGGCCCGGATCGGTGCCGAGTTCGTCTCTGATTCGGCGGCGGTACTCCTCGTACGTGGCCAGTGCGCCCGCTGGGCCCGCGATCGCGGCTTGGGTGCGCATCAATTCCAGGATCAGCTCTTCGTCCTGCGGGTGCTGCGCGACGAGGTGTTCCAGGGGTTCTTTGGCTTCCGCGTGCTTGCCTGACTTCGACAAAGCCAGCGCGTGAGTCCTGCACAGCGACCGGTGCGCCTGCGTTCTTTTCAAGCGCAGCAACGACAGTGGGTCCGTACCGTCGGCGCCTTCGCCGTTCCAGAGGGCAAGCCCGGCTTGCGCTTGAGTCAATGCGGTTTCGTAGTTCGCGGTGGTCAATGCCTTCGCACTGGCCGACGCGCTGATCAGGATGGCCTCGGTGTCGATTTCGGCTTCGGAGAGTGCGATCCGATAGCCAGTTGGCGTGCTCACCACGAAGTCCGGACCGAACTGGCCGCGTAGCCGGGAAACGAGGATGTGCACGGCCTTTGCCGGGTTCTCGGGCTGTCCGGCCGGCCAGAGCCCGTCGATCAGAGTGCCGAGGCTCGCGCCTCTGTGCAGGTCGTCTGCCAGCAACGCGAGCAGGGCACGTAACCGCGGGGCAGTCACTTCCTGCCCTTGGTACGCCACCTTGCTCAGCAGCGTCAGCTCGATCGGCACATCACGAGAATAGTCAGGCGTCGACCATCCGCGCTCCGGCCCGGCGTTGACGGCGGTAGTCGGTGGGCGACAACGAGAACTCCCGCTTGAACGCCTTGCTGAACGCGAACTCGGACTGGTAGCCGACCTGACGGGCGATCGCGGCCAGCGGTTGGTCTCCCCTGCTCAGCAACTGGCCCGCCTTGGTCATCCGCCACCAGGTGAGATAACTCAGCGGCGGCTCACCGACCAGCTCGGCGAAGCGACGCGCGAACGTCGCCCTGGACAACCCGACGTGCTCGGCGAGGCCGGCGACCGTCCACTGTGCCTGCGGCTCTTGTTGGATCCGGCCGATCGCCGCCGAGATCGCCGGATCGTCCAATGCGGACGCCCAACCGCCGCTCTTGCCGTGGTACCAAGTCCGCACGATGTACAGCAGCAACAAGTCGAGCAGCGCAGGCACGGCGGCGCTGGTACCCGGTTGCCGTTCGTCCATCTCGGCACCGAGAAGCTCCACAATGGACCGCACGCCCGGCTCGGGCGCCACCTTCGCGGGCAGGTGGATGACTTCGGGCAGAGCAGCGATCAACGGATGCGGCCGGATGTTGTTGAGGTAGTACGAACCGCACAACATCGAGGTCCGTGGGCCGTCACCGTCCGGGATGTCCTCCGCCGCGACACCGCCCATCGGGAATTGGGGCGATTTCGGGTCGTCAACCAAGGCATGACTGCGGCCGTGTGACACGAACACGACATCGCCCACGTTGAGCCGGATCGGATCGGCGTCGCCCGGCGGCAGCATCCAGGCCGCACCCTGCAGGATCACGTGAAATCCGGCGCCGCCCAGCGCCGGGAAGCGCATCCCCCATGGCGCACGCAGGCTGCAGCGCGCCGAGGTCGGCTCGCCGGCCCGCATCGACGCGATCGCCTCCCCGATGATGTCCACGGGACCAGTATGTCTGCCGATGCTGCGACGGCGTGGATGTGCTGGCAGCCGAGTGGGAAACGGCGCTGGACGCTCGCCTGGCGATCTGTCCGGCGTCACCGGTGGCTATGACGGGCCGGAACCCCATGGAGGGGCAATCTGACAACCGTTCGGATGCCCACCGCACGTCGCGCGGTAACCCCCGAACCAAGATCGTCTCCCAGTCTTCCCCGAACATGGCAGAGGCCCTTTCCCCCTGAGCGAGGAAAGGGCCTCTGACCTGGGGTGAGTGACGGGACTTGAACCCGCGACTTCCTGGACCACAACCAGGTGCTCTACCAACTGAGCTACACCCACCATGCTTGCTTGAAGCGACAGTATCGTAGCGCGCGCGTCCGGGCAGCTGAAATTCAGGGGTCAGGTGTCGGCTTTGAGCACGCGTTCTGCCGCAGCCCGGGCTTCTTCGCTGGAGGGTCCTGGCTGGGGGACGAAGGCTGTGCTGCGGTAGTACGCGAGTTCTTTGATCGATTCGCGGATGTCCGCGAGTGCCCGGTGGGCGAGGCCTTTGCCTGGCTGTGCGTAGTAGATGCGGGGGTACCAGCGCCGGCACAGTTCCTTGATCGAGGAGACGTCCACCATTCGGTAGTGCAGGTGGTTGTCCAGTTGTTTCATGTCACGGGCGATGAAGCCGCGGTCGGTCGCGATGGAGTTGCCTGCCAGGGGTGCGCTGCGGGCTTCGGGCACGTAGGTGCGCACGTAGTCGAGGACCATCTGCTCCGCGTCGGCGAGTGTCACCGTCGAGCGACGGACTTCTTCGGTGAGGCCGGATTTGGCGTGCATCTCGCGGACGACCTCGGGCATGGTCGCCAGTACGTCGTCGGATGCGTGGATGACGACGTCCACGCCTTCGCCGAGGATGTTCAGCTCGGCGTCGGTCACCAACGCGGCGATTTCGATCAGGGCGTCGTTCACCAGATCGAGCCCGGTCATCTCGCAGTCGATCCACACCAGATGGTCACTCACCTGGTCGAGCCTATCTTGCGGGGCGTGCGGCGGGCTTCGAGCTGCGATACGCGTGTCCCGGTTCTACCGTGCTGAACGTGGACAAAGCGCAGGAAATCGCCGCCGGTTACGTGACCGAGGGCCAGGCGGTGCGGCTGGGGTCGGTCGTGGTGGACGGGCAGGTGGACGCGTCCGCGGTGATCAAGCTCCCGTTGGCGACCCTCAACCGGCATGGTCTTGTGGCCGGGGCCACGGGCACTGGCAAGACCAAGACGTTGCAGCTGATCGCCGAGCAGTGCGCGGCGGCCGGTGTTCCTGTGCTGCTCGCCGACATCAAGGGGGATCTGTCCGGTCTGGCCAGGGCGGGGGAGGCAGGTGACAAGGTCGCCAAGCGGGCCAAGGAGACCGGTGACGACTGGCAGCCCACTGCTTTCCCGGTCCAGTCGATATCGCTGGGGACGGGCGGTCCGGGTGTTCCGGTGCGGGCCACGATCACGAGTTTCGGGCCGATCCTGCTGTCCAAGGTGCTCGGGCTGAACGACACCCAGGAGGCCACCCTCGGCCTGATCTTCCACTGGGCCGATCAGCGCGGACTGGCGCTGCTGGACCTCAAGGACCTACGTTCGGTCATTTCCCACCTGACCAGCGATGAGGGCAAGGCCGACCTGAAACAGCTCGGTGGCGTGTCGGCCAGCACGGCCGGTGTGATCCTGCGCTCGTTGTCCAATCTGGAGGCTCAGGGCGGCGACGAGTTCTTCGGCGAGCCGGAGCTGGCCGTGGCCGATCTGCTCAAGGCGGGCACGATCTCGTTGCTAGAGGTCGGTGAGCTGCACAACAAGCCCGCGCTGTTCTCCACGTTCCTCATGTGGCTGCTCGCCGAACTGTTCCAGGAGCTGCCCGAGGCCGGTGACCTGGACAAACCCAAGCTGGTGTTCGTGCTGGACGAGGCGCATCTGCTGTTCAGCGACGCCTCGAAGGCCTTCCTCGAACAGATCGAGCAGACCGTGAAGCTGATCCGCTCCAAGGGCGTCGGTGTGTTCTTCTGCACACAGCTGCCCACGGACATCCCGAACGCTGTGCTGTCCCAGCTCGGTGCCCGGATCCAGCACGCGTTGCGCGCGTTCACGCCTGACGACCAGAAGGCGTTGGCGCAGACGGTGAAGACGTATCCGACAACCAAGCACTACGAGTTGGACAAAGCGCTCACATCACTCGGCACAGGCGAGGCGATCGTCACAGTCCTCAGTGAACGCGGCGCGCCCACCCCGGTCGCGTGGACGAGGTTGCGCGCACCGCGTTCGCTCATGGGCACCATCGGCGTCGACGCGATCCGTGAGGCCGCCAAGGCGAGCGAGTTGCACGCGAAGTACGCCGAGACCATCGACCGCGAGTCGGCGTACGAGAAGCTCGCCGCCAAGGTGGCGCCGCCGCCCTCTGGCCAACCGCAGGAGGAACCACAGGGAGAACCACAGAAGGACGAGCCCGGCGCGTTGGAGAAAGTCCTGACGAGCGCCCCGGTGAAGTCGTTCCTGCGGTCGGCGGCCAGCGCGCTGGGCCGGGAGATCACCCGTGGCCTGTTCGGTACGGCGAAACGGCGTCGTTAGACCGACGGGACGTTGCCGCCGTCGATCCGGTACTCGGCACCAGTGATCCAGGACGCCTGGTCGGACACCAGGAAGGCGACCAGGTCCGCGACTTCCCGTGGTCTGCCGGGCCGGCCGAGCGGCACACCACCGAGTGCCTTCAACAGCTCGGCCCGCGCGATGTCCGGGTCGGCCGAGAACTTCTCCAGAACCCGTTGTGCGCCTTCAGTTTCGATGAACCCGGGGAGTACCGAGTTGACCCTGACACCTCGCGGGCCGAGCTCGGCCGCGAGGCCCTTGCTGTACGCGGTCAGCGCGGCCTTGGCGCTCGCGTAAGGCAATGGCCCGGTTGTCGGCATCAGCCGGGCGATCGACGTCACATGGACGATGGCGCTGCCCTCGGCCATGTGCGGGATGACCGCGCGATCGATCCGCATCGGCGCCAGCAGGTTCAGGTCCAGGACGTCCTGCCAGTCCTGATCTCGGTACGACTCGGCCGGGCCTGGCTCGAAGTGGAAGCCACCGGCGTTGTGCACCACGATCTCGATGCCGCCGAAGGCCTCCAGCACACCGTCGACCACTTGGTGGACCCCGGCGGCGGTGCTGATGTCGGCCTTGATGAACAAGGCGGCGGGTGAATCCACCGCCGAACGGGCGGTCGTCGCCACGCGGGCGCCGCCGGCCATGAGACGGGAGACGATCGCGGCGCCGATTCCCTTGGTGCCGCCGGTGACCAGTGCCCGCTTTCCGCTCAGGTCCATCTCAGTACCCCGGTTTGACCGCGATGATCATCAACGTGGTGATCCGCTGACGGGTGACGGTGAAGTAGTAGCTGAGCACGAGTGGGTCGGGCAGTCCGGTCTTGTCGTACGTGCCGTCCAGCTTGGCGTCGACGATCCAGGTGTCGTAGTGCTTCCGGGCACCGACAACGTCCATGGTCACCTTGTTGCCGATGATCTCTTTGTCGATGAATCGCTTGATGGCCTCGGCGCCCCAGAAGTTCCGCTGATCGTCGTTGACCAAGGCGTCGTCCGCGAAGGTCGCGAGCATTCCGTCGGCGTCGTGCGCGTTGCCTGCCTCGACGAATCGAGTCACCACGCTTGGCAGTTCTGTCATGCAATCCACGCTACGAGCGCCTGATGAGACGATCCATGTCCGTCTGTCTGCTATTCATGTCCGATCGTCTGAACGCGCCGAATCACCGTAGATCGCGGTTGCCATGGGGCAGGCCGAAAAGAAGGACAGAACCCCGGGTAGCAGAAAGCCCCGGACAGCAATGCCCGGGGCTTTGCGGAGGCTGGTTACTTCTTGCCGCCCTTTTGGTATTCCTCCCACGGCAGCTGCCAGTCGCTCAGGCCGTCCCAGGCTTGCAGGGCCTTGCCGCCGGAGTTCCGGACCTCGAAGATGTCGCCCTTCGCGCCGATCTCCTGCATCCAGCGGGCGTTCTCGGTCGACATGTTGATGCAGCCGTGGCTGACGTTGCTGTTGCCCTGCTGCTTGAGCGACCACGGCGCCGAGTGGTAGAAGATCCCGCTGTTGGACAGGCGGCTGGCCACTGCGACCTTCGTGCGATAGCCGCCGGGCGAGTCGGCTGGGACACCGTATGTGCCGGAGTCCATCGTGTAGTTCTGCTGCTCGGTCATCACGGTGTAGATGCCGTTCGGCGTCTCGTGCTTCGGCTTGCCCATCGAGATCGGGATGGTCTTCACGACCTCGTCGTTCACCGACACCGTCATCTGCTTCGTGGCGCCGTCGGCGACCGCGACGACCTTGTTGCCGATGGTGATCGCGGCTTTGCGGTCTTCCTTGCCGAACACGCCTGGGCCGAGCGACTTGCCGTAGATCGCGGCGTTCACCGTGATCTTGGTACCGGACTTCCAGTACTCCTTCGGCCGCCAGTGCACCTCGTTGTCGCGGAACCAGTGGAACGCGCCCTCGGTCGCGGGCTCGGTCGTGATCTTCAGCGCCTTCTCCGCCGCCGCTTTGTCCGCCACGTTGCTGGAGAAGTAGAACGCCAGCGGCTGGCCGACCCCGACCGTCTGGCCGTCCTGCGGGATCATCGAGACGCCGATCTGCCTGCCCGGCTTGACGGTCGTGAACGACGACGTCATGGTCGACGGCTTGCCGTCGGTGCCGGTGCCCGCCGCGTTGATCGTGTACGACTTGCTGTAGCCGAGCGGCTCGGTGGACTCCCACTTCATGCCGTCCGGGGTGAGCGCGCCGGAGACTGCCTTACCGTCCTGATTGGTCACAGTGACCTGAGTGAGCTTGCCGTCGGCGGCCGTCACCGAGATCGGGTCGCCGGGCGCGATGTTGGCGGCCTTGTCCGCGGGCGTGATCGACATGGCGATCGGCTTCGGCTGCGGCGCAGGCGAATTGCTCGACGTCGTACCGCCACCGGTTGTGGGCGTGCCGGATGGCTGTTGCGCGTTCGAGTCGCCCGACGAGCAACTCGCGACCGAGAGCACAGCCATGGCTGTGGCAAGCGCCACAATCGATCGTCGCATCAAGACCCCACCCATACGTCAGCCCCGCCGAATCCGGTGCCCGAGCCCTTCCTCCCCGTCCCCAGCAGGGCTCGAACATGCCAATTGTGCCCTCTAGCTGGGGGAGTGGATCAACCGGGGGTCCGATTTCGAGCGCCGGCGTAGCCCATGCTAAGGTTTTCCCCGTTCGCAAGGGAGACCTTGCGAGCGCCGCTAGCTCAACTGGCAGAGCAGCTGGCTCTTAACCAGCGGGTTCGGGGTTCGAGTCCCTGGCGGCGCACCCCCAAGGCCCAGGTCGGCAGTGTCGACCTGGGCCTTTTGGCGTCCGCGAAGCCCGTTCCGCGCGCAGCCGAAAGAATGGGGGCATGGCCGGGATTTTCGTCAGCTATCGACGACGAGGGCAGCATTCGGTGACGGTCGGCGCCCTCGTGGATCGGCTGAGCCGCTATTTCGGCGCGGACCAGGTTTTCGTCGACAACCAGATCGAGCCGGGTGTCCGGTATCCCGACCGCCTGCGCGCGAAACTGTCCGGCAGTGACGTGGTCGTCGCCGTGATCCATGACGGGTGGCTGGCCGAGTTCGCCGAGCAACGACCCGTCGACTGGGTGCTTTTCGAGATCGACACCGCGTTGCGGGAAGGCATCCCGGTGATTCCGGTGTTGCTGGAGGACGTCGATCCGCCGCAGCGGCACGAACTTCCCCAGCAGATCACCGAGGTGGCCGTCCTGCAGGCCGCGCGGGTCCGCGGCGCCACGTTTCCCTCGGACATCGACCACCTGGTGCGGATGCTGGAGCGGCACGTCGCGCCGGTCGCCGTCGCGCCGCCGAAGCCCGCGGAAACGCCGCGACCGAAACGGGTCGCCGGCCGGATGCTCGCCTGGGCGCTCGGCCTGTTCCTGATCAGCCCGGTCCTCATGCTTCCCGATTCGAACTGGCAGCTGTGGGAATGGTTCACGTTCGCCGCGTTCGGGTCCACAGTGATCCTGGCCGTCATGTCATTGCTGACGATGATCGCCATTCCGTTGGTCAAACGGCTGACCTACCGCTGGGACGTCGAGGCGGGCACCATGTCACTCAGCGAGGCGACGAAAAGAAGATGGCTGTTGCTCGCCCTCGCCCTGCTTCCCTTCGTGTACCTGCTGTCCAAATTCGGCACGAACCAGGACGGTGTGTGGCAGGAGTGGGAAGTCTGGTACCTGATCGTCATCAGCATTGTCGCGGCGTTCTTCGTGCACCGGTCATGGCGGCGCTCCGCCGCACGCGACTACGACTGGCCGCCACCCGTCACCACGGAACCCGCGGTGTTCCGGCGAGCTGCCAACCGGTTGTACGAGCGGCTGACCACCGATCCCGACTGGCGTGGCACCCGGTCGCGGGCGAACCAGTGGCAGGCGGTGTCGGTGTACCTGGACCTGGCCGAAGTCCGGCTGGCACTGCGCGACCGGGCCGCGAAGTCGTTGCCGCAGTGGATCAAAGCCGGTCATTCCGGCGAGATCACCGCCTACCTCGGCTGGCTGGCCAGCATTCTCGCGCTGGAGATCGTCGCGGTAATCCTTGCCCCGGCGGCGATCGGGCCGTACCGGCTCATCGGTGTGACAGTCGCCGCCGCGCTCGTGTTCACCGCGGCGAAGACAGTGACCGAGTTCTACACCGACCGGAAAGACGTGGCCCGGTGGATCGGTGAGCTGTCCGACTGGCAGGGAAAGATCGGGCCGTTGGTGTTCTGTTCCTGACGAACTCGCACAAATACGGGTTCTGCCTTCATTCCACACTTCTGGGCGATCGCATGGTCCGGCTGGACGAGGCATCCTGCGAATCTCGTGCCGAGGGAGCTAAATGAGGGGCACCGTCCAAAAAATCTTGTTCAACGGCGGGGAGAACTCGCCGTACGGATGCACGTACCTCCCGACACGACCCGACGACTGCCTTCCGGGAGGGCACAAGTGGCATCGACCGACAACGGCGATCTGGTCAGCAGACTGCGGTCGACCGAGTCCGACGTCCGGCACCACGCGCAGACCCAGCTCTACGAACTCTGCCGGGTTCAACTGGTCCCCTATTTCCGCCGGCGGCTGCGGTACGCGAGCGAAGTCGACGACTACGTGCACGAGGTCTTCACCGGCGCACTGGAAACCATCCGCCGGGGAAACGAGCCGCAGAACGTGGCGGCCTGGCTCACCGGTATCGCGCAGAAACTCCTCGCCAAACACTACGAGCAGCTGAAACACCGCGCGGACGGCGAAATACCGGAGCAGCCGTCCACGCCTGCCGAGGTGAGCCTCCAGCTCGACAAGCCGGAACTCGCCGAGGACGAACTGCCGGAGCTCACCGAGGACCTCGAGGAGTTCCTGGGCAAACGCGAACTGTGGCGCACGGTCCGGGTCGCCATCACGGCGATCACTCCGAACCTCAGCCGTGTCATGGACACGCACATCAAGCTGACTCTGCGCGAGCAACGCCGAACCACCACCGCGGAGCTCGCGAGTGAGCTGGACATGCCGCCTGACCGCGTTGAGCGTCAACTGCACCGGGCGCGCATGGCCACCGTGACCGCAGCGACCGCCCTGGTGCTCGCGCGGACGGGCCGAAACTCATGTTCGGTTCTCGACGGCATGTTGTCCGACGAGCAAAAGCGTGCGGGCGAGAAGCTCGTCCTGGACGTCAAGCAGTCCAAAGCAGTCGCCAAGCATGCCGAGGCCTGTGTCCACTGCGCACCTCGCGCCGATGCCGCGGGCAAGTACGTGCTGTGGGCGATAGGCCCGGGACTCATCGTCGTGAGTGACGACGATGAACGGCGCCGCGCGGTAGCAGCGCTGTTCAGCCGCGCAGACTCCGTGCCGGTCGGAAACGTGGTGGCCGTCGCCGAACCCACGGTCGTGGCGGTCGGGCGGCAGGTGGCGGGCACGCGTCCGCCATCGGGCGGGTCGTTCGGGACGTTGGTGCGGGTCAGCAGCTCGCGGGTGATGAACTCGGTCAGCCACATCACACAGGACCCCATGGTTTTCCGCGCCGTGGCCGGTGCCGCCGCAGCGGTTGTCCTTGGCGTGTGCGGGTTGCTGACGTCCTCAACACCGGTCACGCCGCCTCCTCCGTTCAGCGACGCGTCCCAGGCTCCGGTGGACCTGAAGCCCGATCCGGTCGTCAACCGGCCCGCTTCGCCGACCACCAGCACTCCAGGTCCGACCAGCGTTCCGCCGGTCCGGCCAGCCACACCCGTCAACACGCCAGCGCCCGCGAACACGCCTGCCCCCGGGAACACGCCTGCGCCGCAGCAACGGCAGGCGCCCGCCGAAACGCCCCAACCCGCGGCAACGACACCTGGAACCACGCCTGGGCCGACACCACCGGCGAGCCAAACACCCCGCGACGGAACACCCCCACCACCACCGCCTTCGTATGACGAAGTCGTCATCGACTTCACCGACGTCGCCTACTCGACCTTCACGGTGTCCGGTGCCGAGGGATGGCACGACTCCAAGCAGGTCCGCCGGATGCGGCTCGATCCCGGCGTGCACACCCTGTCCACGGCGCTGGGCCAGAAGTTCACGTTCACCGTGACCGACACGAGAACAGTCGATTACGACCGGAACCTCGAAGGGACGCTCACCGGCAGCGGCACGAACACGTTGTCCGTGCACGGAAAACCAGTCACCCTCAACACCGACGACGTCGACTACGTCTCCACCGGAGTCGGCGGAACCTACCAGACGACTGACCGCACTCACACCTACAAACTGTTGCCGGGCAACCACTACTTCGTCTTCAACAACCAGGCTTCGCTCCCCTTCGCGATCACCCAGCAAGGAAACGTCGGCTACGCACCGGAACTGCAAGGAATGCTGACCGGTGCGGACACGAAGACCTTGGCCGTGCACGGGAAGCTGATCACCCTGCACACGGCTGGCGTCGACTACGCCAACACGACGCTCGGCGGGATCAACTGGCGGACACCGCAACCCAGCCGCGTCTACCGGCTTCTGCCCGGCGGGCACTATGTGTTGACGTCCAACGGGATCACCGTTCCCTTCACCGTGACTCCCCAAGGACGCGTTGGCTACAAACCGGAACAGGACGGAACCTTCACCGGCGCGGGAACAACCGAACTGGCGGTGCACGGCAAGCCGATCACCGTCAACACGGCCGACCTGGACTACGCCGACACTTCACTCCTCGGTTTCACCTGGAAAACGCCCAGCACCAACCGCACTTACAAATTGCTGCCCGGCAACCACCACCTGACCACCTCCAACGGAGTCAACACTCTCTTCAGCGTGACTTCACAAGGACACGTCACCTACAAACCCGAACAACGCACCGTCTTCACCGGCGAAGGCACAACCACCCTGACCGCACACGGCAAGCCCATCACCATC
>NZ_FWXV01000034.1 GCF_900176515.1 Kibdelosporangium aridum | reverse complement strand
GCCAATGCGCGGCTTGGATGTCGTCCTTGGCCACCAAAGCTCGGACCGCGTCCGTGCTCAGCACCCGGTCATAGACCGCACGTCGTCAATCGCGCCCTCGAACTGGTTGGGAACACTGCCCATCTGATGACCGATCCGCAGCAGCCCGGTGGCGTTCATTGACGGGAACCGCTGGTCCTCGCCGACGTACGAACCGTTGACGTACAGCCGAATCCGGCCCTCAGCGCGGTCGTAGACACCGACAAGGTGTATCCACTGACCACCATGATGAGCGGCGGGGGCGCGCACGACGGCGGGTTTGATCTGTGGCCTCTCCGAGTCCTGGTGCGGCACGACGGGCTAGTGGACCGGTCCCTTGTGGTCATGACCGACCAGCCGGACGGCCCGCGGTTCCGGCTTCTGGAATCCGTCGCGGCGTACTGCGTCGAACGGCTGCGTGAGGCCGGGGAGCTCGACCAAGTGCGCGCCCGGCACGCCGAGTACTACACGGAACTGGCCGTCCGGGCCGACTCGTCGCTGCGTGGCCCCGAGCAGCAACTGTGGGATTGGATGCTGAATCACCCAACCTGCACACCGCCCTGAACACCGCGATCTCCACCGGTGCCGCGGAATTCGCACTGCGCCTGGTAAACGCCTTGACGTGGTACTGGTGTCTGCGTGGCCGGCTGGCCGAAGCCCGCCGGTCGCTGACCGCGGCACTGACCCTCTTACCGCGCGCCAACGATGACACGACCGCTGACCAGCGCGCGAGGGTGCGGATCGGGCATGCCGCGATCACGTTGCTGCAGGGGCGATTCGGTCGACTGGACCAGCCGCCGGAAAGCTGTACTTGACGAGTGCGGCGGCATCTCCGACGCCGGCACGAAGGCCAGGGCCCTGTGGTTCTTGGCCTTCGCCGAGGCCGGGATCAACGACGTGGACGACACCGAGCGACTGTTGGCGCAAACGCTGGACATCTTCGACCGGACCGGTGACCAATGGGGGACGGCGGCAGCGCTGGCAACACGGGCGAAACTGGCCCAGGCCCGAGCGAACACGGTCGCGCTGGAACGCGACGGAAAGCGCAGCGCCGAGTTGTTCCGACTGCTTGGCGACCGGTGGGGTCTGCTGCAGGCGACCGAATGGCTCGCCGGACTGGCCGAGATGACCGGAGATCATGAGCAGGCCACCCGCCTGTGTCGAGAAGTCCTGCACCTTGCCGAAGAGCTGGAACTGTGGCCCGCCGTGTCCAGGTACCTGTGCTGGCTCGGGTGGATCGCGCTCGAATTGGGCGATTACACGCAGGCTCGGAAATTGTGCGAGCAGGCGGCACGCTTGGCCACCCAGCAGAATTCCCCAGCCCAACATGGGCTTCGCCGAACTCGGGCTGGGCTTCTCCGCCCGGCGGGCCGGGTAACTCGACATCGCCGAGATCCACCTGCGCAACCTGATCACGTCCGCCACCCGTCACACCGACGGTTCACACGCGATATACCTCGCCATGGTGCTGACCGAACTAGGGTTTCATCGCCAAGTTGCGCGGAGACCCGGACAAGGCGCTCGGAGCCACCCTGCCAACGGCCAGCGCCCAGACTGATCCACCCCCGACGAACTAACAGACGCGACTACTGGATCGAGTGACCGACAAGCTACGCCCGTCCGAGGATCCATTCCGATTCGCGGTACTCGACGCGATCACCATGCCTCTTCCCTCGGCCTGCGCGGTCATCGCCACGGTCCGCCGGCTGTGTGCGGCGGCCACCACCGCGGCCTGAGGTTTTCGAACCGACCGGGCGGCGTCGAGCCGCCCGGTTATCTTGTGGATCATGACCAGTTCTCGCGTGCCGCGACCTCCGCAGGCGGACGAACGCAGCGCGGCGGTCAGGGTCTTCCTATCCCTGCGTCTCTGACCAGTACCTATGTGCTGGTGTCGTAGTGGACGGTGGCTTCGTAACGCAGATCGCCGACGACCGCGATGAAATGCGAGAACTCGATCTTCGGTGCGGTGATCGGTTCTTCGCCGATGTTGTGGAAGGTCACGTATATCGCCGTGGTCTGGTGCCGGTGGCTGAACGTCCTCCACTCGCCTTCTCCCGACGGTGGGGTCCGGCGGCCGAACGAGTTCACCAGGACCTCGAACCAGTCTGCCGGAGGCGGTGACGGCGCCTCGGTCGGGACCTCGACGGGCGTCGAGGGCAGAGTGCCCGTCGGCTGTTGTGGCGTCGATTGTGTTGGAGTTGGTGTCGGCGTTGTCGCGCAGCCGGTGAGGACCAGCATCGCGATCAGGATGCGTAACACCCTTCGAAGTTACCGAAAACGGATCGGAGCGCGGCTGGAGAGACCGCGCCCCCGAGGGCTGGACGCTGATACCAGCCGAGCAGACCCAGGAGTTATCCGCTGGTGCTCCGTCTCAAGGTTCTCGACCTGCTCAAGGCTGGCAGAGCGGCTGCGCAGGTCGCACATGACGTGCAGATCAGCGAGCAGACGATCTATATCTGGTGTCGGCAGGAGCATGTCGACGCTGATGCGCATCGGCGATGCAGGCCGCCACACATCACCGCGCACGGTCACTGGGTCCGCGTATCGAACGCTGGATGATGCTGAACCGCACGGCTGTAGGCGTCGACCGTGTGCGGCGTACCGCGCCTTACATCTTGGCGATCCCGCCCGCGAAGGATCAGTGAACTGCCTGCGTACAGTGCCGCCTTCCATCTACGCACACCCCACACTTCGTCGGACGTTGCCACGACCACTCGCACGCAGTGGTAGAGCCTGCTATACCCCGGTTGTTCCAGCCAGAGGGATTCATCGCACCACCTCATTAGGACATTGTGGCCATGGCAGATCAAACACCACTGGCATAAGGGGTTCGCCATGCGCAATCACACCAGCAAGTCGAAGGTTAGTGTCGTCGTGATGACGTTGACCGCAGCCGCCCTGCTCAACGGGGTGACCGGCACTCAGGCCAGCGCAAGCGACAGCACCCCTCGTGACAACCCACTGCAGCAGCGCCTCAACACACTGGTCCACGAGGACAAGTTCCCGGGCGTCGTCGCAGCGGTACAGGAGCGGGACGGACGGACCCGGCACTACACGGCAGGCGTGGGCAACCTGGCCAGGAAGACACCGGTACCACGCAACGGTCAAGTCCGCATGGGCAGCAACACCAAGATGTTCACCGCTGTGGTCGTGCTGCAGTTGGTCGGCGAAGGCAAACTCAGCCTCGAGGACACTGTGGACAAGTACCTGCCGAACGTCGTGCGAGCCGAGGGAATCGACGGTCGCACTATCACCATCCGCCAGCTGCTGCAGCACACCAGCGGCCTGGCTGACTACGACCAGAAGCTCATGTCGGACCTGTTCGCAGCACTGCACCGGTATTACGAACCGCGAGAGCTGGTCGACGTCGCGCTGGGCGAGAAGCCGGACGCGGCCCACGGCCAGTGGAGCTACAGCAATACCAACTTCATCCTGGCCGGTCTGGTCGTGCAGAAGGTGACCGGCCGCCCGATCGGCGAGGAGATCACCAACAGGGTGATCACCCGCATCGGCCTACGGGACACCTACTGGCCGGGCGTCGGCGAGCAAGCCATCAGGGGCAGGCACCCGCACGGGTACCTGGCAATGAAGCGCGGCGACGCGTGGACCGACGTCAGCGAGTCCGAGACCTCGGCGGCTTGGGCGGCGGGCGCGCTGGTCGGCACACCGGCCGACCTCAACACCTTCATGACCGCCCTGATCACTGGCAAACTCCTCAACCCCGAGCAGCTAACAGAGATGCAGAAGACCATCCCCTCCCCCGAGTTCGACCTCACCGGACAGGCGCGTTACGGCCTGGGCCTGGCGACGTTCGCGCTCAGCTGCGGCGGCTTCTCCTGGACCCACGGCGGCCTCGCAGTCGGCTACTCCACCTACAACGCCGTGACACCAGACGGCAAGGCAGCCACCATCGGCATCACCAGCCTGCCAAGGGACATCACCGACCTGCAGCACATGCAGGCAGCGCTGGACACAGCGCTGTGCACGTGACCCGCAACGGTCGACACGGGGGTGGCGACTTGTCGTCACCCCCGTTCCCGCTGTCCAAAGCGGAACTGGCGTTTTTGCGGACGGACGCAGGACGTCATCGGCGATGGTCGACCTAGCTGGGAAGGGCCGCTGCGCCCTGCAGCAGCTGGCGAACCCGCGCTCCGCAGATCAAGTAACCGCATCTTGTCCGACCGTGCCCACAGCTTCACCAGCGGCCAGGACAAGCGCAGCGGCCCCTTGGTCGTGGAGATCACCGCCCCCACCTGGCTGACCGGCTCGGCCGGGTCACGATCACGGAGTACGTGGGTGGGTAGGGGAATGAGCGCGCAGCGCAGCAGCACCTGGCAGGTGGTGCAGGCGCACCGCCTACGGAGCCGTAGGGAAACGCGTCGCGGTCGCTGCGTGGCGCCATCGGCTACTTCGCGCTCCGTCTGTCGCGAATCGCGAAGTAGATTCCCGAAGTCAGCACAACGACAGTCGCCCCGAGCAGGCCCATCGCCAGGCTTGGTTCAGCGACCAGCCACAGGACGACAACGAGCACTGCCCCGACACCGGCGGCGATGAAAGATTGTCGAGCTTTACTCATGTTCGCGTCCTGTCCACGTGTGGCAATCAGTGGGAGCGCACCAGGCCCTGAATACGACGGAACTGGGGCCGGTTACACCCCTGCAGGTTGCTGGTTCCTGCTTGTCATGGTCTCTTGTGGACTACGCCGGACGCGAGTGCGTCTTGTAGCTGTGTCGGCCCAGGCGTGGCCTTGGCTGAACTCCTAGCGGCTTACGAGGGGTTGCTACGGATCCGGGTGTAGGCCTGGCCCGTGGTCTGGATCCGCGACCGGTGTGATTGGCGTCGGGCTGAGTGACGAGTCTTCCTCACCCTGCTCCAGCAGGGTCGCCGCGGCTCCGACCACGCGCGGATCAGGTTCGCCGACCACGTCATGGTCCTTGTCCGCGTATTCGAAACGCGCGAGCACGCTACGCATCGCCTCTATCCGCGCACGTTTCTTGTCATTGCTCTTGACCACCGTCCACGGCGCGATTTCGGTGTCAGTGCAGCGGAACATCGCGACCTTCGCCATGGTGTAGGCATCCCACCTGTCCAGCGACTTGATGTCGTTGGCACTAAGCTTCCACTGACGCACCGGATCGACCTGGCGGATCAGAAACCTGGTCCGTTGCTCGGCACGCGACACCGAGAACCATAGCTTTACCAACGAGATCCCGTCGTCGACAAGCATCTGCTCGAACGTCGGAGCCTGCCGCATGAAACGCTCATACTGTTCGTCGGTGCAGTACTCCATCACCCGTTCGACCCCGGCGCGGTTGTACCACGATCGGTCGAAGAGGACTATCTCGCCGGCGGTGGGCAAATGATGGACATAGCGCTGGAAGTACCACTCCCCCTGTTCCCGGTCCGAGGGCTTGGTTAAAGCCACCACACGGGCACCACGAGGATTGAGGTGCTCGGTGAACCGCTTGATCGTGCCGCCCTTGCCCGCCGCGTCCCGTCCCTCGAACAGGATCACCAACCGCCCGCCCGTATCCTTGATCCAGTACTGCAGTTTCAACAACTCGATCTGCAGCAACCGTTTCAGCGGCTCGTATTCGTCGCGCGACATACGGCTCGAGTACGGGTAGTTCTCTCGCCACGTATCGACCGTGGCACCATCGGCACGGCGTAAAACGGGATCATCAGCGTCGTCGTAGTCGACAACGAGACGTTGCTCCCGGAACTCCGGAAACCGGTCAGCGAGGTCAGGAAACTCTTGGAGCACGCAGCGGAGATACCCATAGAGCACACCCCGCAAACGGACGCCAGCCATGTGAGTCCACGTCTGCGCCATCAGACTTCGTATCCAGAGGCCGGTTTCGCTTACGTGGATGACGAACTCGACCCCGGCCTGATGGGCACCTCCGCGGTGATCCGCGATCTCAGAACTGCTCGACTGGATACAGCGCCAACCTGATTCAGCGGCAGCCAGCTGCGGTCGACGGCATCTGGACAGCAGACGAATCGTTGGCCGGCCCCCACTTCGGCGCACGCCGCGGCACGCGGCAACGACGTGTCGATGGTCCAACACGAACCACCCGACTGATTCAGCCTGCTATCAGACGTTCGACCGTGCACAGTGGACGAGTTGCCGCCGGGCTATCGCTACCGCGTGCACCACACCGCTGGTCGATATGCCGCGATATCTCGCTTACCTCATTGATCGCTTGCGGTCGTCTGGTGCCGAGATGAGATCGCCGCGGTCGAATCACCGGCTGAGGTGCGTGCGATGACGCGGCTCGCCGTCAACGGCACGAGCCTCGGCGCCAGCAAGCTCGCGGGCGACCACTCCAGACAAAAGAATGATCAACCAGGGACTTCAACCATGATCAACTGGGGTGCGCGCCTTCACCACCTCACAGGTAAACTCAAGCTAGTGATGTGTCCCGCAACCTGGGACGGGTAATCGATCACGGATAGCCTCGGTGCCGTGCATCGCAGCCGACTGTTTGGAATTTTCATCGACACACCCGTCACGCAAGCCGGTTCGGCCGCGAACTTCTGGTCCGCCGCGTTGGGCGTCCCGGCGCGTTCCGTGGCGGGCGAGGAACAGTTCACGGCTCTGGACGGCGCTGTCCCCGGCTTGACCATCGACATCCAGGCGGTCGACGACGCACCGCGCTATCACGTCGACATCGAGACCGACGACGTGGCGGCAGAGGTCGCCCGTCTGACGGCTTTGGGCGCGGAGGTGGTCTCCCGCTGGCTGGAATGCCACACGCTGCGCGCGCCCGGCGGTCACCTGCTCTGCGTGGTTCCCGTACACAGCGATCCCGAGACGTTTCACAGGCTGGCTCGAACATGGCCATGAACCCCAAACCAGGACTACGCGCGTCAACGTTGTGGGAAAAGCCACTAGATTCAGTGCTCGCCCTGCCAGTTGGCGTTGTCGTTACAGGTCACCCAGGCGCGCGTAGCCCGCAGGTCACTGTCGCTCAGGACCTGCACTGAGCTGGATTGGACCTGGATGGTGGCCTTGCCAGGCTCGTCGGCGCGGAGGCCTCCGGGCTAGACACAGCGCGACTGCCAGCCCCCATTCCTGCCGCTCGATCCTCAACCACAGTCACAAGGAAAGGGCAACGTCGTCGACCACGCCTACTTCAGACGCAACGTGGTGACAGTGCGCCGTGACGTGCCCTACGAGAATCGGGCACGGGACGTCGCGGAATCAGCGGCCGGTTGAAGCGGCTGACTTTCAGCACGAATGCGGCGATCGTGGCTACCGCTCAGTTGTCCACGAATCCCGGTCGACCACAATCGATACTGCCGCTGCACAGTCTTTCTGGCCTCCGGGCCTCGGGCACGATCGCACATGTTGCCGACCACGTCCGTGATCTGCAGCCAGATCCCCACATTGACACTGGGCGGCCCGCTACTGGATCCGGACAGTTCGAGCAGGCCCTGACCGAGGAAGAACACGATGCCGCCCGGAAGTTCCCGGTACACGGCCAGACCGAGCGGGACGAATAGCTCCCGATCAGCAGCAGAAGCGGACGTTTGCCGTGCGCGTGATCATTCCCCGCGCCTCATGGTCAGGAATGACTCCGACCCGACCCGCACCGAACCCGCTGTGCGCATGGGCGCAACGCCGTGCTGAGCCGTCACGCAGCCTTGCGGGCGACCAAGTAGGCCTGCGGCGTCTTCTCGCTCGGTTCCGGCTGCCGCACCAGCCTCGCCTCCACAATCAGCTCCTCCTCGGCCAGCACCCCGACCACGTCCTCAGGCTGCAATCGGTAGGCATCCATCGACACCTCGTGCCCATATCCCCCCGAGATGCGAAGCCGCTCGTCACCTGCTTGGAACGCCAGCGCCAGCACCCCACCCGGCCGCAGCACGCGCGCCAACTCGCCGAACAGCGACCGCAACCGCTCCGGCGGTGTGTGAATGATCGAGTACCACGCCACCGCGCCCGCCAGCGACGCGTCCGCCAGCGTCAGCGCGGACATCGACCCCACCTCAAAGCGCAGCCCCGGATGCACCCGTCGGGCCACCTCGACCATGCCAGGCGAGAGGTCCACGCCGAACACGTCCAACCCCAGCCCTGCAAGGTAACTGGTGATCCGCCCCGGACCGCACCCGAGATCGACCACCGGCGCCGCCGGCCCCACCAGGTCCGCGAAAGCGCCCAGCACCGCACGGTCCCAAGGGCTGGCCGCGAGCGCGTCCCGCAGCGCCTCCTCATACGCAACGGCAACGGTGTCGTAGGCGGCTCGCGTCTCGGACACATCGAAGGGTTCGACAGCACGCTCGGTCATGCGCTGGAAGCTACCCGCGAATCGCTCGGCGTCCGCGAAACGGGTCATGCCGCGATGACAGCAAGCCTCTCGACACCGAGGAAGTTCAAGCGACTGCAAATATGACCCCATCCGTACGGTCATCGGCTACTTAGAGACTTGGCGTAGGACCGATGTCTGGCCAGACTCGGTCCAGGTGCCTGGCGAGTCGCTCTCTCATTGCGGCTGCCCGCCGGTTGGTTGGCGTGGCTCTCTCATGGCTTGCGGTCTCGCCGGGCACCGCGTGAGGAGAGGCTCAAAAGGGGTTTGCCCAGCTCGAAGTAGCGGTGCCCTCCTTGCTGACACCTCATACCTCAGCCAAGGAGGAACCCGGTGACGGTGATCATCGGCATGGACCCCCACAAACGATCAGCCACGATCGAGGTGATCGACCAACGCGCACACGTCCTGGCGACCGGCACGTACGGCACCGACAAGACCGGCTACGCCCAGATGCTG
>NZ_FWXV01000011.1 GCF_900176515.1 Kibdelosporangium aridum | reverse complement strand
CAAGATCAGACTTCCACGCACCAGGTGCCGTTCTCCTGCACGATCGGCAGCGGCGCTCCCCGGGTGTCCACGCCTTTGGCCCCGAGGTTGACGGTGGTGCGGGTCGCGCTGTAGATCGTGACGTGCAGGACGGTGGCCTCCAGCTTGCCCGCCGCGGTCTCATACACCACGCCGGGGTCGGCCTTTTTGCAGGTGAGCTGGGTCGCCGCGGCTGCGTCCTGACGGTTCATCGCCTCGGCGTACTGCTGGGCGACCTTGGTGACGGCCGCCTCCACTTCGGCTTTGTTCTCCACGTTCCCGGTTCCCGGTTTCTTGGATCCGGATGGGGGTGGCTTGGATCCTGATTGGGGCGGTGGCACCGGGGTGTTGCCGGAGGCGGTGCTCGTGGGCTTGTCGTCACCGGTGGTCAGGAGCACGACCGTGACCGTGCCGCCGATCAGTAGCACGGCGGCCACCACGATGGCCACGATCAGGCCCGTCTTGTTCTTCTGCGGAGGCGGCGGAGGTGGCCATCCTGGTGGCGGGCCGTACGGCGGTTGACTGCCGTACGGCGGTTGGCCGCCATATGGTTGACCGTGTGGCCCCGGGTAGTGGCCAGGTGGTGGTGGCTGCTGCGGTGGATACGTCACCGGTCCTCCTGCTTGCGTCCGTATACCTGGGGTAGACGGTCGCACCCGACGCCGCGGTTCCACCCATCAACCACCAGAATTCACTGGGACGTGATCATTCGTCGGAGCACCTGCCGACGTCAGCCGTCGTGCCGCCTCGTCGAGCATGTCCAGCTGAAGTCAAGCAGGGATTAACCACTCAATCGCTGCATGAAACCACTTTTCCATCTACAGCATGCTGGTGAAGGCTGACACGAAGCAGTCGACGGATTTCTACGTCTGCGTACCTCCGAAGAGCGACACCTACATCGGACCGCAAGCCACCTTCGTCAGGTATCACGACTGCTGACAAGCCTGCGCTGAACACCGCTGTGATGGCGCGCTATCCGTCCACTATGGATTGGTGATCGCCGGTACGGACACATTTTTGGTGGGCACCAAACGCGGGCCGGCAGGACCGTGCACGGCCCTTGGCTCGGGGAACAGGAACAGCAGTGCGAGAAACAGCACCGCTGCGATGGCGATCGACAGCGGCAGGCTGATGTCCAGGCCGAGAACGAGATCACCGAGCGGCCCGACGAACTGGCCAGGAATGTTCGTGAACAGCACACCGGTGACCGCGGCGATCCACCACGCGATGATGCCGCGCCAGTTCCAGCCGTGGGTGAACCAGTAGCGGCCCCCGCGCTGCCTGCGGTTGAACACCTGCAGGGCTTCCGGGTCGTACCAGCCGCGCCTGGTGAACAGGCCGAGCATCATCACGACCATCCACGGTGTCGTACATGTGATGATCATGGTCGCGAACGTCGAGATGCTACGGACCAGGTCGAGGCCGAACCGGCCGACGAAGATGAACACAATGGACAGTACGCCGATGAACACTGTCGCTTGGACACGGGACAGGCGAGGGAACACCGAGGAGAAGTCGAGGCCGGTGCCGTAGAGCGCGGTGGTGCCGGTGGACATTCCGCCGATCAGGGCGAGCAGGCACACGGGCAGGAAGAACCATTGTGGTGCGATCGCCAGCAGGCCGCCGACGAAGTCCGGCGCCGCGGGGTCCACATAGGCCGGTTGTTTGGCCGCGATGATGCTGGCTGTCGCGAGTCCGAAGAGGAATGGCACCAACGTGGCGATCTGGGACAGGAACGCGGCGGCCAGCACGCGGCGGCGTGGGGTGTGTGCGGGGATGTAGCGCGACCAGTCGCCGAGGAAGGCACCGAACGAGATCGGGTTGGACAGCACGATCAGTGCCGACCCGATGAAGGCCGGCCAGAACAGCGCTGTGTCGCTCGGCGAGGTGAACGTACCGGGGTAGGACGGGTCGAAGTCGCCCGCGAAGGCTGCGATCCCGACAAGGAAGAGAAGTGTCGCCGAGGTGACGGCGATCTTGTTGACCAAGAGCATGAATCGGAACCCGTACACGCATACGATCAGGACCAGGCAGGCGAAAGTCGCGTATGCGATGGCATACGACAGGGTTTCTCGTTCCAAGCCGAAGAGCCGATGAGCGCCGCCGATCAGGGCGTCGCCGGAGCTCCACACAGCCAGTGAGAAGAACGCCACCGCGGTGAGCAGAGACAGGAATGAGCCGACAATACGGCCGTGCACTCCCAGATGGGCCGACGAGGAGACGGCGTTGTTCGTCCCGTTGATGGGCCCGAAGAGCGCCATTGGGCAGAGAATCAACGCGCCGACGAGCACACCGAGCAGTGTGGCGGCCAGTCCTTCCCAGAAGGAAAGCCCGAACAGGATCGGAAACGCGCCGAGCACGCAGGTGGAGAACGTGTTGGCGCCGCCGAAAGCCAGCCGGAACAGGTCGAACGGGGTCGCGGTGCGGTCCGGGTCGGGGATCCGTTCCACCCCGTGGCTTTCCACCTCGGTGATGGGCGGCTGGGTTGCGGAACTCTTGGACATCACGTCACCTGCCAGGCAATGCGTGCGGCTGTTGCGGCGAACCTAACCAGGCGTGCGGCCGACGTCCCATTGGACAGAACGTCCAATCGCCGGTCTCCGGTTGGATGAAATGGCCATGTGGCCATGAAGTCCTGATCGCGCCGATTCGCGTCAATCGAGTCAGAACGCCGTCCGAGAGTGGCCAAACTGACTTGTTCGGCCGACGGCTTTGCAGTACAACGAGTGGAGTGACTCGACGGAGGCTCGGCACCGACAAGCGACTCTTGATCGTGTTCGTCCTGACCAGCATCCTGCTCAGCGTGACCCCGGCGGCGGCCGCGCAGCTGAACCGGGACACGGGTCATTTCCGGGTGCCTGGACTACAGCAGCCGGTACAGCTTGTCATGGACCGCTGGGGTGTTCCGCACATTTACGCCCAATCCGTCGCGGACGTCTTTCTCGCGCAGGGGTTCAACGCCGCGCGTGAGCGGCTGTTCCAGATCGATCTGTGGCGACGGCGTGGACTCGGCCAGTTGTCGTCCGTCCTTGGTCCGTCCTATGTGGAGCAGGACAGGGCCGCGCGGCTGTTTCTGTACCGCGGGGACATGCGGCGCGAGTGGGACAGCTACGGCCCGGGCGCCGAGCTGGCGGCTACCCGGTTCACCCAGGGCGTCAACGCCTACGTCGACTGGCTCGGCCGGCATCCCGAGGCGATGCCCGAGGAGTTCCGGATCCTCGGCTATACCCCGGATCACTGGCAGGCCGCGGATATCGTGCGGATCCGCAGCCACGGACTGACCAGAAACCTCACCAGCGAGGTGGCCAGGTCGAAGGTCACCTGCGTGGCAGGCGCCGCGGCGGACCGGCAGCGCGTCGCGCTCATGCCGAAGCGGGACATCGTTGTGCCCGTTGGTTTCGATCCCTGCGCTTTGCCGGACGATGTGCTGCGCGTGTTCCAGTTGGCCACGCAGGACGTGAAATTCGCCAACGGCCAGATCCGGGCGCTGCCCACCCAGCCCGACGAGGCGTTGGAAGCAAGCAACAACTGGGTCGTCGCCCCGCAGCGGACCGCGACTGGTCGTCCCATCCTGGCCAACGACCCGCACCGCGTGTATTCGGCACCGTCGCTGCGCTACATCTCCCATCTGGTCGCGCCCGGCATGAATGTCGTCGGCGCGAACGAGCCATTCCTGCCCGGTGTCTCAATCGGACACAACGAGAACATCGCGTTCGGTCTCACGATCTTCCCGATCGATCAAGAGGACCTCTACGTCTACCAGCTCGACCCGGCCGACCACAGCCGATATCGCTACGGCGACGGCTGGGAACGCATCCGCACCAGCACCGAGAAAATCGCTGTGGCGGGTGCGCCGGCGCGTCAGGTCGAGCTGGCCTACACCCGGCATGGGCCGGTGATCGCAGTCGACGAGTCCCGCCATCTCGCCTACGCGGTGCGCACAGCATGGCTGCAGCCAGGGATGAACCCGTACTACGGCAGCCAGAAGTACATGACGGCAAGGAACTTCACCGAATTCACCGACGCGATGCGCGATTGGGGTGCGCCGACGGAGAACCAGGTGTACGCGGATGTCCGTGGCAACATCGGCTGGGTGTCTGGCGGGATGGCCCCGATCCGGCGCGGGTACGACGGCCTGATGCCGGTACCAGGAGACGGCCGCTACGAGTGGAACGGCTTCTACAACGGTGACATCCTGCCACGGTCCTACAACCCCACAGAGGGATTCATCGCCACGGCCAACCAGTTCAACCTGCCGCCAGGCTATCCCTACCCGCTCGGTTTCGAATGGACGAATCCCGCCCGGTACACCCGCATCGCGGATGTGCTTTCGAAGACCACGCACGAATCGGTCGCGGACTCGATGCGTCTGCAAGGGGACCAGGTGTCGCTGGTGGCGCAGCGCATGGTAGCGCTGCTGGCCGGATTGTCCAGTTCTGACCCGGACACCGCGGCGGCGCTGCGGTTGCTCATCGGCTGGGACGGCAACGAGTCCGTCGACAGCGCCGCCGCTGCCCTGTTCGAGGTGTGGCGCAAGCGGCACCTCGGACCCGCGTACGTGAAATCCGTCGTACCCCCAAAGGCGGTGCCACTGATCGGGCAGCCGGACCTCGTGACGATGCTGGACGCTCTGGAACACCCGAGTGACATCGCCGCACGAAACGCCTTGCTGCTCAACACGCTCGGTGAGGCGTACAAGGACGTGAGCAAGCTGCTGGGCCCGGATGCGACGACTTGGCAGTGGGGCCGGTTGCAACGCACGACCTTCGCGCATCCACTCGCACCGGCCGTGGACGAGCAGACACGGGCACGTCTGAATGTCGGACCGTTCCCCCGCGGTGGATCGGAGCACACCGTGAACGCGTCCAGCTACAACGCCAACTTCGAGCAGACGGCTGGGCCGTCGTTCCGGATGGTGCTCGATGTCGGCAACTGGGACGCTTCCCGAGCGGTGAACACACCAGGGCAGTCCGGCCGTCCCGGCGATCCGCACTACCGTGATCTGGCCGGCAAGTGGAGCCGCACGGAGTACTTCCCATTGCTCTACTCGCGGACCGCCGTCGAACGCAACGCGGAGCGACACATCATGCTGTTCCCGGCCAACTGACGCAGGTATCGCTCGCCGTCCAACCGCATCGCCTACGCGGCGGAGTCCTCCGCGTCCTTGGTGGCCATTGAGCCGTGTGCGGGAGAACGCACGCCGAGTTCACCCGATGGGCGGGGACTGGAAACGGTGCATCCGGCCACGACCACGGCCTCTCAAGTCACACCGTACGGCCGACTTGCGTTTTGTCGGTCGAACGACTGACACCGCCCGCTTCCTTCCGGCCATAAAGTCATCGTCATCCGCTCGAACCGCAGAATTGATCGAAAGGTGCTCGCCATGTGAGCAATGGGATTTCGATCTGCTGTTGTGGCCGGAATTTCAGCTGCCGCCTTGATGACGTTGCCCGGCGTGCCAGTGGAGGCATCGTACGGTCATGGGGCAGCACTACAACAGCCTGAACAACACGCTCCGCCTCGTCGATACCGCACGCGAAGAACGGTCGGTATATGCGAATTGGCGGGCAGATTCAGATCCGCCTCACATCGTTCGACTCGGTGGCGACTGCCGCGTTTCGGTGCTCGCCAAGATCGATCTCCCCACATGACACCGATTTCTTATCGGCTTCGCTTCAACGCGGCCGACCCCGAGAACTGCGCTCCTCAGCGGCCGGACCGGATAGGAAGAACAGGAAGGGAAAGTGATCGATATGTCAAGAATCCGAAATCTGCTGGCACCTGCCGTGCTCGCGGTGACCGCAGCAGCAACTCTTGGACTGGCGCGGCGCCAGCTGGCGCGAGCGAGACCGCTACTCGGGTATCGGAGGGACTGAGTGGCTCGGTCATGACGCCCGAACAGATGGAGGTGTTCGCGTGCTCCAAGGGTGGGTACAACGAATCGATCGGCTGGGCGCGCTGCAGCGGGACGCACAGGTTCAAGGTGCGAGTGTGGTGCACGTGGGCTGGCCAGGGCTCAGCAACGCGTGGCGGACTCCGTACAACTGGGCCCAGTGCAACCGTGGCTCGGTGCGTGAAGGCAGCCAGAACATAGAGGTCATCTGGGCGTGAGCCCACCAGATGCCTTGCGGGACCGGGCGTGCCGGTCCCGCAAGGCGCCAGTTCCTACAGTTCGACGAGACCGATCAGACCGTCCTGGATGGCACGGGCGAGCAAGGCGGCCTTGGTTGCCGCGGGACGGCCCGCGTTGGCGTACTTGATGCGCACCCGGTCGAGGTATGTGTTCACAGTGCTCGTGGACACTCCCATCTTGTCGGCGACCATTTCCTTGACTCGCAACGAAACCAGATCCGAGCAGGCGGGCGGGGACTTCATCGGGTAGTCCTTGCGCCAGCATGCTGTGCCGTACTTGCTCGCGTGGGAGTTCCTGGAAAGACAGCGTCCGGTTGATGGCGGTGCCGATGAGTCGCGCCTTCTCGCATTGGTTCAGTGACTGCGGGCCGGTCAGTGTGTAGGTCGACCCCGCGTGAGCGCCGCTCCGGAGGGCTTGTGCGGTGACTGCGGCGAAGTCGGCCAGGCGCAGGACCGTCCACTCCAGACCTGATTGTGTGGCGAGATCCTCGGTGAGCTTGAACTGGGCGGCGAAGCGGACTTCGCCTGCTGGGTATTCCACGGTGGTGGCCGACAGCAACACCACGCGCCGTACGCCTTGTTTGACGGCCAGCTTCAACATGCGAAGCTAACCATCCGCGCCGGCGACCGTGATCCTTCTTCTGGTCCAGCATGCTTGTGCTTGCGATCTCCCGTTGGGGACTGTTACTGTCCCTAACAGTGTTGTCAACGGTGTTGACTTTAGTGTTGACGCCAGCGTAGGGGCTGGTCATGGGTGTGCGGTGGTTCGCGCGCTGCGGCGGCGGGCGGCAGCTGGGCGGTTGAGCCACGGGTTCGTCCCCGGTTCATCCGTCCCCGCTCACCAAGGCCCAGGCGCAGCCATGACCAATTTCCTGCCAACCCGTCGTACCCTCTCGCCGATTCCCCATCCGCACACGCCGATGGCCTCCCTCGCGGACGCCATGCCCAAGCCGTATTGGCTGGACGTGCACCCAGAGCCCGAGCCGTGCTCGGCATTGACCGCCAACATCCGTGCTGATCTCGCCGTCGTCGGCGGCGGCTACACCGGGCTCTGGGCCGCGCTGCAAGCGAAGGAACACGACCCGAGTCTCGATGTCGTCCTGCTGGACGCCGACCGATGTGGCTCAGCCGCGTCCGGCCGCAACGGCGGGTTTTGCGCGTCCAGTCTGACCCACGGAATCCTCAACGGCGTCGCCCGGTTCGCCGAGGAGATGGCCGAACTGGAACGGTTTGGGCTGGAAAACCTCGACGACATCGAACGATCGGTCAGCGAGTACGGCATCGACTGCGACTTCCAGCGCTCCGGCGAGCTGAACGTCGCGACGCAGTCGTGGCAGGTCGCCGAGCTGGAGCGGTGCGCGACAGTCGCCAAGGACCTCGGTCACGAAGTCAGGCTCCTCGCGGCCGATGAGATCCAAGACGAGATCCACTCACCGACGTACCTTGGTGCGCTTGAGATGCCGCGCAGCACGGCCATGCTCAACCCGGCATTGCTTGCGTATGGACTGCGGCAGGCGTGCCTGGAACGCGGCGTCCGCATCTACGAGTGGACGCCCGCGCAGGCCATCCGCGAGCAGAGGGCCGGGGTTGTGGTCACGACGCCGTACGCTAAGGTCCACGCGGCTCGCGGTCTGCTTGCCACCAATGGGTTTCCGCCGTTGCTCAAGCGACTGCGCAACTACATCGTCCCGGTGTACGACTATGTCCTGGTCACCGAACCGCTGACCAGCGACCAGCTCGCGTCGATCGGGTGGAGGAAACGGCAAGGCATCGGCGACGCGGGAAACCAGTTCCACTACTACCGATTGACGGCGGACAACCGAATCCTGTGGGGCGGCTACGACGCCATCTACTACTACGGCGGGCCCGTGCGGTCCGAGTTGACTGTGCGCCCGGAGACATATGCCTTGTTGGCGCAGCACTTCTTCGACACGTTCCCTCAGTTGGCGGGCGTCCGGTTCACCCACCGGTGGGGCGGCCTGATCGACACCTGCACAAGGTTCTGCTCGTTCGTCGGGACAGCCATGGGTGGCCGCGTCGGCTATGCACTCGGGTTCACCGGACTCGGCGTCGGATCCAGCAAGTTCGCTGCGGCCGTTGTGCTGGACAAGCTGTACGGCCGTAACACCGAACGAGCAAGGCTCAAGCTGAGCAATACGAAACCGCTGCCGTTGCCGCCCGAGCCGTTGCGGTGGGCCGGAATCCAGCTCACCCGGTGGTCGCTCAACCGCGCGGACGAGCGCGGTGGACGACGCAACCTATGGCTGCGTACATTGGACAGGATCGGCCTGGGGTTCGACTCCTAAGCCGTGCGGCGCACTGGCTTCCAGCCCGGTCGTGGGGTGGAAGCAAGCAGCAGTTTGGTGTAGTCCGCCTGCGGATCGTCAAGCACCTGCTCGGCCGGCCCGTCCTCCACCACCTGGCCACGCCGCAGCACAACGACATCGTCTGCCATCTGCCGAACGACGGACAGGTCGTGCGTGATGAACAGGTATGCTGTGCTTGTTCTAGTCTGCAAGTCCCGCAAGAGGTTCAGCACTTGGGCTTGTACGGAGACGTCCAAAGCGGACACGGCTTCGTCCAATACCATGGCGACCGGATCCGCAGCCAACGCACGGGCGATTGCGACGCGTTGACATTGCCCGCCGGACATCTCACGGGGGACAGCGGATGCGTACCTTGTGGACAGACCGACCGCGGCCATGAGGTCTGCTGGCGTGTGATCGGACTTGTGCAAGGCGATCGTTTCGGCCAGTGCCGCCGAGACGCGCTGGCGTGGATCCAGGAAGGTGATCGGGTCCTGCGGAACGAGCTGCAGCTGGGCCGCTCGCCTGCGGCGGTCGCGGCTGGATCGCGCGGCTTTCGAGCGATCCTCGCCGCAGACCGTGACCTTGCCGGCGGTGGCGTCGACGAGTCCGGTGACGATCCCGCCGATCGTGGATTTGCCCGCACCGGACTCGCCAACCAATGCCGTCGTCCGTCCTGTGCGGACGGTGAACGAGACGTCGTGGACGACTTCCAGCGTGCCGTACCGTTTGACGAGGTTCTCGACGACGATCACATCAGCCACGGGATGCCTCCACGAGATGGCACCGCACCAAGGTTGGCCCATGCTCGACCAGGTCCGGCAGGGAATCGCGGCACTGTGGCAGAGCGACCGGGCAGCGGAAGACGAACGGACACCCGGAACCGGCCTCGGCGGCCGCGATGGGCGTGCCTTCGATCGACGGCAATCGGTCAAGCCGGGTGTCGATCGGCGGCCGGGAGTCGAGCAGGCCCTTGGTGTACGGATGCGAGACCGCGGCCTGGGAAGGCGAGATCTCGAGGACCCGGCCCGCGTAGAGCACCAGGACTCGGTCACAGATGGCCAGTGCGAGATCGATGTCATGGGTCACGAAGATCAGGGCCGTGTCCTGCTCGCGGCGCAGCTCGTCGGCGAGGGCAAGGACATCGGACTGGGTGGTGACGTCCAACGCGGTCGTCGGCTCGTCGGCGAGCAGGAGTTTGGGCCGTGGCAGCAATCCCGACGCGATCATCACCCGTTGCAGAAGACCGCCGGACAGCTCGAAGGGATACTGGGTCATCCGACGTTCAGCGTCGTCGATTCCCATTCGCCGCAACAGTTGCAGCGATTGGGTCCGGACAGCGGAAACGTCCTCGCCTGCGTCTCGCACCGATTCGAGGAGGAAATCGCCAATGCGTTGGATGGGGTTGATCGCCGAGCGTGGGTCTTGGAAGACGAACGACACCTCATGCCGGCGGAATTCACGCAACGCGGCACCGCGCAACTTCGAAACGTCCTTGCCGTCGAACGTGATCGTCCCGGTTTGCCGTGCGCTGTCCGGCAGGAGTCTGGCGAGCGCTCGGAGTGTGATCGACTTGCCCGACCCCGACTCGCCGACGACGCCCAGCGCCTCCCCGTGCGCCATCGTGAACCCGACTTCGCGCAGTACCGGGACTCCGGCCAGATCCACCGAGAGATCGTCGACGGTGAGCAGATTCAACGCTTCCACCTCCGCGGTCGTTCCCCGGCTAGCCTGCTACCGACGACAAACAGCGACAGAACGGTCACCACGATCACCACGCTCGCGGCGATCGCTTGTCCGGGATGTCCTTGGAGGACGGCGTCCTGATCGCTGACCAGGACGCCCCAATCCGCCTGCGGTGCCTGCACGGCAAGACCGAGGAACGACAGTCCAGCCAGATCGATCAGGGAGTACGCGAACGTGATGGTCGCCTGTCCGGCGATGACCGGCGCCAAGTTCGGCAACAGGTGCCGGACCACAATTCTCGGCGCACCGTGGCCCTGCACGGACAGCGCCATGATGTAGGGAAGGCGCCGTTCCCGTTCTGTCGCAGTCACGATCAGCCTTGCGACGTACGGAACGTACGCGATCGCCAGTGCGAGGATCGCGGGCGTGAGGCCCGGCCCGAACAGCGAGACCGCGAGAATTGCCAGCAGCAGACCGGGGATCGCGAACACGATGTCGAACGTCCTGGTGACCGCGAAGGCCACGGCTCCGCCGTACCAGGCCGCGGCCATGCCGACCGGCAGGCTGATCGCCAGCGACAGTGCCACGATAGCGAGGGGACCGAGCAGGCTGGTCCGAGCGCCGTGGATCAGCCTCGACAGGATGTCACGGCCGACTGCGTCCGTGCCCAACCAGTGTTCCCAGCTTGGGCCCTGGAACGCGGCTAGCAGAACGCCTTGGTGGGGGTCGTACGGGGCCAGCAGGGGAGCGGACAGGGCGATCACGACGACCACGACCAGCGTCGTGGAGGCGCCGACGAAAGCCGCGTCGCGTTTCACCTTGACATCCTGGGATCGATCAGCGCGGCGGTCATCTCGGCGATCAGGTTCAGCAGTACGAAAGCGACAACCATAATCAGCGAGATCGCCTGTACGACAGGGAAATCCTTTTGCTGGACGGACGAGATGAGCAACTGCCCGAGCCCGCCGAGCCCAAACGCCTGTTCGACGACCACGGCACCGGCGAACAGCGACGCGATCTGCACACCGATCACCGTGACCACCGGCCCGGCGGCGTTGCGCAGTACGTGACTGCGAATCGCCCGCCGCCGGGACACTCCACGAGCCACAGCGGTCAGGAAATGCGGTGACTGCACTTGTTCCATAGCTTCGGCTCTGGTCACCCGCGCGACAAGGCCGCTGGCGATCACGGCGAGTGCGACCGCGGGCAACGTGAGGTTCACCAATCCCGGCTTGTAACCATACGCGGGAAACCACCCTAATCCGATTGCGAAAATGGAGATGAGCACCGACGATGCCACGAACGCGGGGACGGCGGTGGTCATCGAGACCACAGTGGACACAGCCACGTCCACACCACCCGGCCGCAACGCCGCCAGCAACCCCAGTCCGACGCCGCCGATCACGATGAGGACGGCGGCGTATCCGACGAGCTGCAAGGTGATCAGCATCGGCTGACCGATCCGATCGCTCACCGGCTGCTGGGAAATCAAAGAACGACCTAGGTCACCGCTGACGGTGGAAGTGATCCAGTGCCAGTAACGGGTCAGGAACCCCTGGTCGAGCCCGAGGTGTGCACGCACAGCGGCCCGAACCTCGGGCGTCGGCTGTCGTGAACCGAACAACGCGTTCTCCGGACTGCCTGGCGCGAGATAAATGCTGACGTACACGACGAAACTCGCCACCAGCAGGGTCAGCACGAGCCCAGCCAGCCGTTTGGCGAGAAACGTCATCATGTCAGCGGCCTCCGATGGCGGCGGCCCATGGCGAGGTCATGAATGAGAAGGTCAGTGTCGCTCCGGTGAGCCGGTTGTTCAAATAGGTCACTGACCGTGGCTGAACGATCGGGATCGATGGCAGGTCCAGCGCCAGCTGCTTCTCCGCCGCAATCACCGGGATGGCCCGTTTCGCTGGGTCTTCGATGCCGCGGGCAGCGATGAAGCTCTGCTCCACCACAGGATTGTTGTAGCCGGAGAAGTTCGTGTTTCCGTCCTTGCCACCGAACAGGTGGTCCATCAGCAACGGCTCGGGCACCTCGGTGTAATTCCTCGACAACAACACGTCGTAACCCGCGCGGGCCGCGGGATCCGAGAACAGGGCGCCGTACTGCTGGTTGGGCAGGCCGACGATCTCCATCGTCAGTCCGATCTGGCCGACCGTTTGTTTGATCACGGTCGCGAGCTGCATGCTCTGCGGATCACCGGCCGGGTAGACGAACCGCACCGTTTTCCCGGTCGCACCCGCCTGTGAGATCTTCGCCTTGGCCGCAGCGACGTCCGGTTTGGTCTCGTGGGCGCTGTATGCCTGTTCATATACGGCTTTCTGGTTGCCCCACATGCCGGGGCCGGTCACCAGGTAGAGCGGATCGGCCGTACCGCCGAAGATCGTGCTCGCAATGGACTCGCGGTCCAGCGCTTGCGAGATCGCCTGCCGCACCCGGAGATCCGCCAGTACGCCGTCCGGCCTTGCCACGATCATGTCGATGTTGATCGGTGTGGACGCTTCCTGTCCGACATAGACAGTCCCGGTGTCGCTGGATTTCAAGCGGGACACCAGGTTGCTCGGCACGTTGAAGGCGCCGTCCACCTCGCCGGACGCCAGGCTGTTGGTCAGCGCGCCGAGATCGCTCGGGAAGACAAACGTGAACCGTGCCGCGTGAGCTCGATTGGCGGTGTCCCAGTACCGATCGTTGCGCTTGAGCGTCAGCCTGGATGTGCCGTCGTAGGAATCGAACGCGAACGGACCGGTGCACATCACACCGGTGGCCGGAGTGCCGAGGGCGTCGCCGGCTGTCTCGGCGAACTTCTTCGAGATCACCGCTGCGGACAATGAGCCCAAGTTGGCGCGAAAGACGTAGTCCGGGGAGTTGAACGTGATCAATACCGTGTCGGGGGTTGTCGTCTCGATTGACCGCACGCTGACGTACAGGCCCGCATAGTTCGACGCGTACTTCGGATCGAGGTTGCGGCGCAGGCTGTAGACGACGTCGTCGGCGGTCATCGGGGTGCCGTCGCTGAACCGGACGTCCGTGCGGATCTTGACTTCCAGCCGGAGTGGATCGACGTAGGTCGCCGACCGCGCCAGTCCTGGCTGGAGTTCGTAGCCCGGTGTCATCCGTAGCAACGGCTCACAGATGTTGGGAATGACGGTCTGTTCCGGGTAATCCGCCAGCTTGATCGGGTCGAGCGTGATGAGTGGGCGATAATCGCCGTACCAGGTCACGGAGTCCACATCGGACTTTGCGACACCGGTGATCGTCGTGTCGTCTTCGGTGGTCACCAACGCGGTCCCGGTGTCGCTTGAACACGCGGCCGCAGTCAACACTAAGGCGAGTATCGCGGAACGAGCAACTGCCATGATGGCTCCTGATCAATCGGCTCGGTGGACCTCGACGCCCTCGGCGTAGGTCCGGTCGACCCTGGTGTCGGCGAGCTCGGTGTGGGGGTGCTCAAAGGGATTGCGGTCCAGGACGACCAGGTCCGCGTCGTAGCCCACCGCGATCGTGCCGGACCGTCTGTCCAATTGGGACGCCGCAGCCGAACCGGCGGTGTACGCCCGAAGCGCGACCGCGAGTGGCAACGCCTGTTCCGGGCCGAGTGGTGGCGTCCCGGCTGGAGCCAGTGCGCTGATCCGGTTGACGGCAACGTGAATCGCGGCCATCGGGTCCGGGGTGCTGACCGGCCAGTCACTGCCCATGGCCAGTGGCGCGCCCGTGCGGTACAGGTCGCCGAACGGGTACAGCCAGCGGTTTCGTTCCTCGCCGATGAACGGAAGGGTGAGCTCATCGAGTTGTGGCTCGTGCGTCGCCCACAATGCCTGCAGGTTCGCTGTCACGCGAAGGCGATGGAACCTGGGCACGTCATCGGGGTGCACAACTTGGACGTGCGCAATCTGATGCCTCGTGCCTTGTGTGCCTTCCACTGCGTCGAGTACGTCCCGGATCGCCTGGTCGCCGATCGCGTGGAAGTGCACGGCGAACCCGGCTTCGTCGAGGGCCTTGGTCACGGCCTTGAGTTGTTGAGGCTCAAGGAATCGAAGGCCCCTGTTCGTGGTCGGGTGGCCGCACGGGTCGAGATACGGATGCATCATCGCGGCGGTGAACGTCTCGATCACGCCGTCCTGCATCACCTTCACGATCGGGGTGCGGTACCGCGAGCCGCCCTGCATCATCTTCAGCCGCGCCACTTGTTCGTGAATCCGCTCCGGCGGGCAGTCCCGGTCCCACCACAAGGCACCGGAGACCTTGGCCGTGAGCCAGCCCTCGCGATCGGCCTTGAGATACGCCTCGTGCGTGCTCTCGTCCACAAGAGCGTCCAGCCAACCGACGATTCCCAGTGAGTGCAGGTGTTTCTGCCCGGCGCGCAAGGCCTCGGTGAAATCTTCCGGCGCGTGTTGCGGAACGATGGCCTTCAACAGGTCCATCGCGCCTTCGTGCAGCAGGCCGGTCGGCACCCCGTCTGCGTCCCGCTCGATCCGGCCGTCGACCGGGTCGGGCGTGTGCTTGTCGATCCCGGCGAGTTCGAGTGCTCTGGAACTGGCCCATGCCGAGTGGTGATCCCGGTTCGGCAGCAGCGCGGGCTGGTTGCCGACGACCGCGTCCAGGTGGTCACGGGTCGGACGGCCACCGGGGAAGGCCTCCATCGACCAGCCGCCGCCGAGGACCCATTCCCGCTCGGGATGCTCCTTGATGTAGGCCGCGATCACGTCGGCGTACTGGTCGGCCGAGACTTCGCTGAGATCGCACCGGATCCGCTCGAGTCCGCCTGCCACCGGGTGCACGTGTGCGTCGATGAACCCCGGCATCAGTAAGCGGCCATTGAGATCCACCACCTCGTCCGCGTCCTTGAGATACGGCTCGACCACATCCTCTCCACCGACTGCGACGATCTTGCCGTCCGCGACGGCGACCGCGCTGGCCAGCGTGCCTGCCGGATCGATGGTGAGCACCGGGCCACCATGGAAGACGCGGACCTGCATTGGTCACCACCTCTCGTTGTCGCAGATCACACACCTGTTCAACGCCGTTGTCAACACTGTTGTCCACGACGTGTGAGAAGATGAACCGGCTTGACGCGGAAGGGGTGGGAGTTGACCAAGGCGACGGGGCTGAACCTGACCACGATCGTGGACCGGGCGCTTGAGCTGGCCGAACGGGAGGGACTGGCCGCGCTGAGCATGCGCAGGCTCGGCCGTGAGCTCGGCGTGGACGCCACGGCGTTCTACCGGCATTTCCGCGACAAGGACGAGTTGGTCCTCGCGTTGAGCGACCGGACGATCGCGATGATCCTCGACAGGATCACCATGATCACCCCGGAGACGGACTGGCGTGAGGCGCTGCGTCTGATCTCCGACGCGATGTGGCACCAGGCGCGGTCGTATCCCGTCGTTTTCTCGCTGACGTTCGCCCGCACCACCGGCGGGCCCGCGGAACGCCAGGTGGTCGAGACGATCCTGCGTACCCTGCAACCACTCGGCATGACACCGGCGAAAACAGCCTTGATGTACCGCCTCTTCGTGGACACATTGCTGTCTCTGGCGGGCATGAACTCAACCGCGCGAACCTTGCCGCCCGACATCCTGGAAAAGGACGTATCGGCGTGGTCGCGGGTCTACGCGGCCTTGCCCGGCAAGGAATTCCCGGCGACCCGGGCGCACGCGGACGCACTGATCGAGGTCACCGACGAGCAGATCTGGGCGGCTTCGGTGGATTCGCTGATCACGTACATCGAGACCCAGATCGCCGACTAGGGCAGTTGCCCTCATACCGATGTGGTTGGTGGATGGGACGGTTGTCGATGGCCTCGGCGGTGAACCGGTTGCGTTTTTCTTACGTCGGCCGTTGTTCGGCGGCTGTGGACCGGACTGTCCATTACGGTCGGACGTGCATCGTTAGCCCTGGGTGCGATCGGCAGTGAGGTGGTGTCCGAATCGGACGGACCGCTGTCGGGACACACTCAGGTCGACTAAGGCGAACGCGCACACGCCGGACAAACACCCCGTTTCGTGGATCCCTTGTCTCAGGCGGCGGACGCCAGAGTCCGGCCACCGGGCTGGTGTTCTCGACCGAATCTCGTCAATCACACAGCCTCTGAGGTGGACATGGTTTTCGACTGTGGTGTCTCGCACGCCGTTCTCGACTTCGATCCGCGCGAGCTGCCGGAACGCCTGCGTGACACCGTGCTTTCGCACAGCGGGGAGGCCGATCACCTTCGGCGGCTGCCGGGCGGCCTCGTTGACGAGCTGCGGGCGGCCGGGGCGTTCCGGCTGTTGACGCCGACCGAGTTGGGTGGCTTCGAGGTGCCGGTGGCGACCGCGCTGGAGATTCTGGAGGCGTTCGGCCGGTTGGACGGGTCGACGGCGTGGGTGGTGTGGAACGGCAACATCGGTGTGAACGCGGCGATCCTGCCGCCCGCAGGCAGCGCGATGATCTGGGCGACCGGAGCCGACCAGATCATCGCGAACTACGCGACACCGTCCGGTGTCGCGACGCCGGTGGACGGCGGTTTTGTGCTGTCCGGCCGCTGGCCGGTGGTGACCGGGGCCGACTTCGCCGACTGGATCACGCTGTTCGCCGTCGTCGCCGACGGGCAGGGGGCGGATCATCCCGACGTGCGGCTGTTCGTGGTACCGCGGGCCGACGTCACCGTGTCGGACACGTGGCACGTCACGGGCATGCGCGGCACCGCCAGCAACCGCGTCACGGCCGACAACGTGTTCGTGCCGGCCGAACTGTCCGGGCAGCTCGGCCTGCCGCCGGTCATCGACCGCCCGCTGTACCGCGTCCCCGCATTCAGCGTGGTCGCGCCCGGCGGCGCGGCGGCGGTGCTGGGCATGGCCAGGGCAGCCATCGACGAGGTAGTGCGGATCACCGTGGGTTCCCTTGCGAGCAATGCCGCCGTGCAGGCCACGCTCGGCCGGATGGACGCCGAACTGCGCGCGGCCCGTCTGCTTCTGCTGGACGCCGCCGCGGATCTGGATCGCAGCGCCGCCGCCGACGTGCCGATCACCGACCAGCAGCGCGCTGCGCTGCGCGCGGCCATGAGCCACGCGAACCAGGTCGGCAGGAACGTGTTCGTGTCGATGCACGAGCTCGGTGGCTCGACCTCGCTGTACCGGGCCAATCCGCTCGAGCAACTCGTCCGGGACGGCCTGGCGGCGACCCAGCACGTCAACAACGCCGCCGTGCACTTTGAACTCGCCGGGCAGCTCATGCTCGGCATCCAGCCCGACGCGCCGGTGTACTAACCGCCTACATCAGACAAATTCGAGGGAATGGCATGGTTTCCTGGCACAGGAGCCGTCGAGCCGGTTGGGTCGCGGTGGTTCTCGCCGTGGTGGCGACGGCGACCACGACGGACGCGGCCGCCAGCGGCAAGTTCGATAGCAGGCTGGACACGATCGTCGCGCACGGCGTGCTGACGGTGTGCAGCACGGGTGACTACAAGCCGTTCAGCTTCCGCGACGCGAACGGCAACTGGAGCGGCGTCGACATCGACATGGCCGGCGAACTGGCCAAGCAGCTCCGCGTGAAGCTGGCGTTCCATCAGTCGACCTGGGCGACCGTCGCCACCGACGTCGGCCGTGAGTGCGACATCGCGATGGGCGGCATCTCGATCACGCTGGACCGAGCCAGGTCGGTGTTCTTCACGCAGCCGTATCTGCGTGACGGCAAGACCCCGATCACCCGCTGCGAGAACACGGCGAAGTACCAGACGCTGGCGCAAATCGACCAGCCCGGCGTGCGTGTGATCGTCAACCCCGGCGGCACCAACGAGCAGTTCGACACCGCGAACCTGCACAAGGCCACCATCGTGCGTTATCCGGACAACAACACCATCTTCGAGGCCCTGCTCGCCGGCGCGGCGGACTTGATGATCACCGACGCCACCGAGACCCGCTACCAGGCGGCGCTGCACCCGGGGCAGCTGTGCGCCGTGCACCCGGACCAGCCGTTCACCTTTGTGGAGAAGGCGTACCTGGTGCCGCGCGGCGACGTGGTGTTCCAGCAGTGGGTCGACCAGTGGCTGCACATCGCGTTGGACGACGGCACGTTCCAACGGATCAGCGGCCGGGCGCTGGGCTGAGGATCGTGTTCGGACCCGTTCTCACGCTCGTTTGGTTACCGTTCAAGCGAAATCAGGAAACTGTTCGGTGCGCCGGATAATGTAGACTGTCCAATTTGAACACTCTGTGCATGATTGGCCGATCTGCTGGCGCAGCAACGCTGATAGCCCGCGTTGCGGTAGGCGCTCGGTGTGGATGACTACCGTCATGGCGCGTTGTTGCCACTTGGCTCGGTGAACCGGATCGCATCGGCAGACGTAGTCCACCCCCGGTTACTTTCCCATTGACGGACGGAGTCCGATGCGCTTCCTTGCCCGCTGTGCCATCGCGGTCAGCTTCGCTACTGCCTTGAGTGTGACCGCGACGATACCCGTCAGCGCAGCCAGCGTCTTTGCTTGTCCTTCCGCTACCTGTGCCAGTGTCGCGACTGACGTGAGCAGCGCTATTGGCGGCATCGTTGGTGACGGTGCCGGCGTCGCGTATGTCAGTTCCTCGGACGGCATTCTTAGCAAAGTGGACATTCGTTCTGGCGCCAAGACGGTGCTCGCCCGCGGTCTGGGCAACCTGCGCGGTGTCGCCTACGACTTGACTGGTGTCTACGTGGCCGACTTCGCCGGCCGGGTGATCCGGGTGGACCCGATCAGCGGCGCCAGCCAGGTGGTCGCCAGTGGTCTTGGTGCCCTGCAAGGCATCGTCAGGTACCGCGACTTGACGTATGTCGTGGGAGGGAATCAGCTGTGGGAGATCGGAACGACAACGCGGCTGGTCAGCCGCACGATCGGGATGGGCATGGACGTCGATGTCAGCGGCACCACCGCATATGTGGCCGACTTGTCCGGCAGTGTCTGGCAGGTCGACCTGACCACCGGCGTCACCAGTCAGGTGGTGAGTGGTTTCTACGAGCCCACACACATCGGCGTGCTCAACGACGGCACCGTGTACTTCCTTGAGGCCGCTTCGATCCTGCACCGGATTGATCCGGTAGCCAAGAAGGAAACCCCGGTCGGTCAATTGGCCGGGTTGCATCCGATGGACTTCACCCTGGACCGGTCGGGGACGGCTTTGCTCACCGACTGGCGCGATAACGGTCGGATCTGGCAGTTGACCGTTCGCGCCTGACGGCCTTCACGCTGGTATAAACATGCGTTGGCTCGAATTGCGGCCCGATCGAACCTAACGCTCCACTCCCGTGCTCGCGCTCGTCAGCGCCGTGGCCGCTCAACTCCCGGTGGCCGGACCACCTTGTTCATCAGGGGTTGAGCAGGATGAATCAATCGAGGAAATGCTGAACCCGGCGGCCCGAGTGGGGCCGCCGGGCTTATTTACGATGGATAGGTTCAGCAGCTGCCGACGGCCCAGGCGTCACGGGTTTTCCAGCCGTCGACGTAGTACTCGATGTCGGTGATTCCCACAGGGACGCACTTTTCCTTGTCGGTGAACCAGATGTTCTCGACGATGATCTTGACCGGGCTTTCGCCACAGTGGTTGTACCAAGCACGACCGCCAGGCGTTTTGTACCCCTCAATGAATCCGCAGTCGTAGAAGGACTGAGTGCTGGCCGACGAATTTTCGGCCGCTCCCGCGCTCGGCGCGATAGCGATACACGCGAGCACGGCCCCGGCGGATGCGATAGCGAGTTTCTTCACGGGCCGGGACGTTACACCGAACGCGCAGAACGTGCGGCCGTTTGCGGGATTTTCATCAAGCAACCTGGGTAAAGCATGCACCCTTTCAATGGTGCCTGAAACCCGCTGCGGAATTGCTCGGGGGCTGCGGAGTTGCGGTATCGTTTGGTGGTGGTCTAGCCATCTGTGGTGGCAGGCTTTCTCATATTTGTGAAGCTGCTGGCGTGAGGCATCGCGCTGACCGGATGCCTCTCCGCACCGTCGATGGCGTTCTGGCTGACCCGGACTCCATCGCACCGGTCGTTGTGGATTCGCCGGTGGCAACCGTCACCCGCAAGGTCATCTCGCCAGTGCGGATCAGCGACACCGACTGACGTTCCAGGTTTCCCGGGCCGGGATCCGCTCGGTCCGGGAAACCCGAGGAGCAATGGCAGTTCGACGCAGTGTGTGGCGCCGAAGGCGGCCACCTGTAGCTGAACAGTGCTTGCCTACCGCGGCTCTCGCCCGGTGCGGCGCACGACGTCCTTGACGAAGTCCAGGGTGGGTCTGCCGGCCCGGAGCAGCACGGGCTCGGTGTTGAAGTTCCAGGCGAACATGCCAAGCCCGGTGAGCTCGGCGATCGACTGGTCGGTCAGCAGCGTCCGCATGTCCTGGTCGACGACCTGGCCTGGGGTGCTCTTGTTGCCGTACGCGGCCATCATGACCGGGCCGTACTCGCTGAGGATGCGGACGGTTCGCCGCACCTGCTCGACGTTGCCGTCCGGTTGCCTGGCCAGGACGGACTGGAAGTCCGATGCCCGCAGCACGTCGGCGAACTGCGCGAACATGGATCGACCGCCACTCGTTGCCGGGTGGTCGCTGTTGGACTGGTATCCGTCCCAGCCCAGCGCGACGCGCGCGTTGGGCGCCTCGTCCTGGATGATTTGCCGGACCTCGAGGTAACGATCCTTCAATGCCTTGTAGTAGACCGTGGTCTGGGGGTCGGCGGCGTACGCGCCATCGAAGCATGCGAACTTGTTGACCTCCTGGAACATCGTGACGTACAGGGGTGGGCCGTCGGCCTGGCCGGCGAAGATGCGCGCGAGGGTGCGCATGTGCCGGGGGAAGTCGGGGGACAGCGGGTGGGGTCGGCCGCAGCCGACGCCGTACTTGGTGTCGACTGGAACCTCGGGATCGTCGACCTCCCAGTCCGACACGATCACATGCAGCGCATAGCCCTGCGCGTAGGCGTTGGCCACCATGGTGTCGCGTGAGCCCGCCAGTTTCGACAGGTCGGTCGGCTTGTGGTAGTTGGTGGTGAGCATCCGGACAGGGGTGTCGCGCACCAGTTCGGATGCCAGCGCCGAGTTGATCTGGTCGCCTAGGCCGTACAGCAGCCTGGCCCCGCCAGCGGCCGACGGGACGGGCACCTGGCGGCGGGCCGACGTGTCCGGCGTCCCGGCCGTGTTGTTCGGCGTGCTCTGCGATCCGGACAATATGACGACGAAGGCGGCGACCAGCACCACGGTGACGCCGAGGCCGGTCGCCACAAGCGCGGGGCGGGAGTGCCACCATGCGCCGTGTCTCCCGAGGAGCTGTTCGGCCTTGGCCGCGGTGGGTCTGCGATCCGGGTCCGGGTCGGTCAACGCGGACAGGACGCCGGCAAGGCGTCCGTCCAGCCGCGGATGGCCCTCGACGGCCGCCGACAGCGCCGCGCCGAGCGAGTACAGGTCGGACGCCGATGTGGCGCCGTGGCCGTCGAGCACCTCAGGGGCCACGTAACCGGGAGTGCCGGCGTCCCGCGCGGTCCCGGTCAGTGTGACCTGCCCCCATGCCGCGATGCCGAGATCAGCCAGCTTCGCTACCCCGTCGTCGGTGACGAGGATGTTGGACGGCGTGACGTCCCGGTGCACCATGCCTTTGGCGTGCATGGCAGACAGCGCGGTCGCGATCTGCGCGCCGATACGGGCCACGAGGTTCGGCGCCATCGGGCCGTCGGCCCGGCAGATGTCGGCCAGACTGCGCGCGGGCAGGTATTCCATGACCAGCCACCGCTGGTCGCCCTCGACGACCACGTCGAAGACGACGATCACGTTGGGATGGTGCAGTCCCGCTCCGATCCGGGCCTCCCGGCGAGTCTCTTCGCCGTTGCCAGAGCTGGCTTGCTTGAGCGCCACCTCCCGGCGAAGCTCGAGATCGGTGGCTCGCCAGACCATTCCCATGCCGCCCGCTCCGACAGCATCCTCGAGCCGGTACCGGCCAGCGATGACGTCTCCGCTACGCACCGGTTCAGACTAGTGACTGTCCGCAGCATAAGTCACACTTGATCTAAGGGCGAACTTAATCGGGTAGCGGCTGACTGGTAGCGATGTTTCATCGCACCTCACTCCTCATTTCCCTCAAGGAGCGCGGCGCCGCCACCCCAGTGCTGGATCCGCGGCGGAGTCCCGAAACTGAACGCTCGCACCGCGGTCACCAGCGGATCCGCGGCCGGTTCGGCGGCGTGGCCACAGCATTCCGGCCGAGTCTGCGCCAACAGGGGCACTAGGAGCTCGTGTGGTTCTCGCTGGACGTCTTCGAGGCCGGGGCGGTGAATGGCTGGAACGTGAACTCCACCCGGGACTTGGTTATCCGCGTGGTGATCAGCCCGGCTGGGTCGGTGTCGTGCAGCCGGGCGAGCAGTTCGGTCAGCGCCTCGGCCGCGCCGAGGGGTTCGAAGCGGGTTTGGATCAAGGTTCGGTGCAGGGCGTTGACCTCCCACCCGGCTGTGCCGCCGCTGCCCACCGACACCGCCAGTGTGACGTCGACGAGCCAGTTCACCGATTTACCAGGCAGAGCTGGGGTTTGGTGGGCGGACACGCCGACGACCTGGTCGGCCCGGACAAGCCCATCGGTAAAAGTCTTCAACCACACCTT
The DNA here is from genome assembly GCF_900176515.1 of Kibdelosporangium aridum. Lineage (GTDB taxonomy): Bacteria > Actinomycetota > Actinomycetes > Mycobacteriales > Pseudonocardiaceae > Kibdelosporangium > Kibdelosporangium aridum. The sequence continues at coordinate 482,137 of NZ_FWXV01000011.1, read as the reverse complement.
CGTCAGGCCCATGGCCCTCCCTCCTGCCAGGCGGATCACGTGATCCAAACTACCTGTGGAGCCGGCTTCCCGGTCGGAAACGATCGCCGCGGCGATCATCCCGACCAGCTCCGGCTACTGCTGCCGCGCCGACTCTTCGGCCACGCGGGGATCGGACACCAGGGCAACTTCACCGGAGCGTCCTAGGATTCCAGGCCAGTCGTCTCCACTCCGGCACTGCGTTTGTGCCGCCGCGCACTGCCCGATCTCCGGGAATCTTCCTGGGAGGAAAGGAACCTCATGGCAGTCACTCACACCGTGCCGCCCGTCCCGTTCGAACTCACCGCGTCGCACGACTCGTCCTGGACCATCAACCCCGACGGAAGCGTGTCCACCGTGGCACTGCCGCACAGTGACATCTTCGTCGACCCGGCCAAAGGTACGACCGCCAACGCCGAAAGCATGCTCAACGCCGCGACCCTGCTCGGCACTCCGCCTCCGGGCGACTTCCAGTTCAGCGCTCGCATCACCGTCGACTTCGCTTCCACCTTCGACGCAGGCGTTCTGCTGCTGTGGTTCGACGAGCGCCACTGGGCAAAACTCTGCTTCGAGTTTTCCCCTTCCGGCGACCCCATGGTCGTCTCCGTCGTCAACCGCGATGTGGCCGACGACGCCAACGCTTTCGTCGTCGACGGCAACGCCGTCTGGCTGCGCGTCTCACGCATCGCCCACACCTACGCCTACCACGCCTCACTCGATGGCCAGACCTGGCAAATGATTCGGTATTTCGTACTCGGCAACCCGTCCGACGCTGCCGCAATCGGATTCGAGGCACAGTCCCCGACCGGTGACGGGTGCGCCGTCACCTTCCATGATGTGAGCTTCGTTCAGGAGACACTGCCGGGCCTACGCGACGGCTCTTGAGCTTCGAAGCGATTGCCGCCTTCTGCCGCTGGTCGAAGACCGGGCGGCGCGTGCGGTCCGCGCCGCCTGGTGAGGATTTCGCTACATTCACGCCATGGGCGACCTCACGCCGATGTCCTCAGCGCGACCGGTGCCTATCCTTGTTACCCACCGTATGTCTCCCAACGCGCCACGGCCCGCATTTCGGATCGACAACCTCGTATTCAGCGACGAGCCGAATCATCACCATCACACCGGGCCGAGGCGCTACTTCTGGCTATTGGACGTGGGCACGCAACTGGTCTACGAACCCTTCGGCTGGACCGGCGAATGGTACGTCGATCTTGTCGGCATCACCTCGAAACGCGATGCCGGCACGGAGAACCTGGTCATCACCGACATGTACCTCGACATCATCGTGGAGGGGATGGGACCGGGCTACCGGATCATCGACCTCGACGAATTCGGCACCGCGACGAGAACCGGCGCGATCTCCGTCGAGACAGCGGCCGACGTGATGACCCGGGCGCAACGATTCCTCGACACGTACCTCCATCGGGGCAAGGTGTTCCCACCCGCCCACGTCAGCCGTTGGTTCTCTGCAGATCACGACTATCCAGGCGTGGGTTGAAGATCGTGAGCGCGCCCGGCTCGGTCACAACAGTTTGTCCTGAGTGAACGGCACGTCGCGCAGTCGACGGCCGGTGGCGTGGAAGATCGCGTTGCTGATCGCGGCGGGTACGCCGGTTCCCGGCGTTTCGCCGAAGCCGCGGGCGCCGAGTGCGGTGCTGTCCGGGGCCGGGCGGTCCACGAAGAACGTCTCCACCGAGGGCGTGTCGGCGCAGACCGGCACCAGGTAGGTGGACAGGTTCGGGTTGACCACTCGCGCGGTGTTGCGGTCCACCACTGTGTGCTCCATCAACGCGAAGCCGATGCCCCAGGTCACGCCGCCGATCACCTGCCCGTGCGCGGTTCGGTGGTTGAGTACCCGACCCGGGTCGTAGGCGGCGACCACCCGGCTCACCCGCACCGCGCCAAACCTCGGCTTGACCCGGACCTCGACGAACACCGCGCCGAACGAGTGTCCCGGCGTGTTCTGTGCGCTGCCGGTCACCTCGACGGGACGACCGTGGCGGGACATGACGCCGCTGTAGGTGTCCCTGCGGCCACGGTCGCCGCGAGCGAAGAGGTATCCGCGTTCGGCCACGACGTCCTCCGCCGGCACGCCGTGGAGCGGGGAACGCGGGTCGGCGACGGCGAGCGCGACCACTGCGTCGCGTGCGCTCTGTGCCGCGTGGGACACCGGGCCGATCACGCTGGGCATCGTGGCCGACGCCGCGGACAAGGACGCCGCGGGATACGTCGTGTCGCCGAGCAGCGTCGTGACGTGCTCGAGCGGCATGCCGAGCCCGTCGGCGACGACCTGCGTGATCACCGTGTAGGTGCCGGTGCCGATCTCCTGGGTGGCAGCCCGCAGGGTTGCCCGCCCGTCCACACCGATGACCAGTGCGACGGTGGACGGGATCGCGGAGTAGGTGTGCGTCTCGGTGGCCATGCCCCAGCCGACGTACTCGTCACCGTCCCGCATGGACTGTGGTCGGGGGTTACGGCGCGCCCAGCCGAACGCCCTGGCCGCGATCCGGTAGCACTCCAGCAGGTGCTTGCTCGAGTTCGGGCCCGCCGTCGCGTGGTTGCGTACCCGAAGCTCAACCGGATCGATGCCGACTTCGTGGGCCAGCTCGTCCATCGCGGTCTCAAGTCCGAAGTGGGCGGTCGTTTCCGGTGAGCGCATGTAGCTCGACGACGGCAGATCCAGTCGTGCACCCATTTGTCGCACGTGGACGTTCGGGCAGGCGTAGAGGTGGAGCGTGGAATCGCTGGAGTTGAAGATGCTTTCCTCGGTGCGGGTCAGCTGTGCGGTGCTGGTGTCGACGATGGCGGTCAGCACGCCCTGCCTGGTGGCGCCGAGCCGAAGCCTTCTGCGGTATTCGGCGCGGTGACCGTTCATGGTGTACATCTGCGCCCGGGTCAGCACGAGCTTGACCGGCCGGCCGATCACCCGCGCGGCCGCCGCGTTGATCAGCGTGTGGGGCCAGGTGGGGCCCTTGGCGCCGAAACCACCGCCCAGGTAGGGCGAGACGATCCGGACGTCCTGCTGCCGCACGCCGAACCCCTCGAACGCCTTCGCCACGACCCCGCGAGCGAAGACGACACCTTGCGCGCTCTCGTACAGCGTCAGGGAGTTCCCGTCCCATACGGCGGTTGTGGTGTGCGGTTCGATCGGGTTGTGGTGCATCATCGGGCTGGTGTAGTCCTGCTCGATCCGCACCTCGGCAGCTTCGAGCGCCGCGGCGGCGTCACCGCGCGAGATTTCGTTGGGCCGCTCGCGGAACGGGCGCGGCAGGAACGCCTCGTCGAGCGCGTCGGCGAGGTGCGCGGTCGGCCGTTCGGCGCGGTAGCGCACCCGCACCAGGTTCGCCGCTTCCTGCGCCTGCTCCACGGTCTCGGCCACCACGTAGGCGACTGGCTGCCCGTTGTGGTGGATCCGGGTGTCCTGCAGCGGAAGGAAACTCTTGAGATACGGGAAGGACGGCAGTGTCAGGCGCGGCATGTTCAGGTGGGTGTAGACCGCGACGACACCGGGTTGTGCCAGCGCCGCGCTCGTGTCGAGCTCCGTGATCTCCCCGCGGGCCACTGTGCTGAGCACCAGGTGGCCGTGCAGTACGCCGGGGACCGCGTTGTCCGCGGCGTAGCGGGCCGCGCCGGTGACTTTCGCCCGGCCGTCCACCCGTGCCACGCCCCTGCCGATCAGCCCGGTCATCGGATGCCTCCCAACTCGCTGAGGATGCTCGCCAGCGCACGCTGCACGAGCTCGACTTTGAACCTGTTCTCCTCGTGCGGATCGGCGTCCCGGACCAGGACGCGGCCCGCCTCGGTGATCGCCGCCTCGGTCAGTGGTCTGCCGCGTAGCGCCGCCTCGACCCTGGTGTCCCGCCAGGGACGCGTGCCGACGCCGCCGAACGCCAGCCGCACGTCCCGCACGGTGCGGCCGGTCATCCGCAACGCCGCCGCCACCGACACGACGGCGAACTCGAAAGTGGCCCGGTCACGCAGCTTCAGGTAGCGCGAGTCAGCGGCGAGGGAGGTGCGCGGAACATCCACCCGGGTGATCAGCTCGCCCGGACGCAACGCGGTCTCCCGGTCGGGAGTGGCCCCAGGCAGCAGGTAGAAGTCGGCGATCGGGACGGCTCGATCGCCGCCCGGGCCGAGCAGGTGCACCGTCGCGTCCAGCGCGGTCAACGCCACCGCCAGGTCCGACGGGTGCGTAGCGATGCAGTGGTCGCTGCCGCCGAGGATCGCGTGTCCCCGGTTGTGCCCGGTGATCGCCGGGCACCCACTACCGGGGACACGCTTGTTGCACGCCGAGCCCGCGTCCCGGAAGTACCCGCACCTGGTGCGCTGCAACAGGTTTCCCCCGATCGCGGCCATGGTGCGGACCTGCGGGGACGCCGAGGCGAGCAGCGCCTGCGACAGCACCGGGAACTCCCGCCGCACCTGAGGGTGCTCGGCGACGTGGCGCATCCTGGCCAGCGCGCCGATGCGCAGCGCCTGACCGTCGACGGCGATCCCGGCGAGGTCGAGCCGGTTGACGTCCACCAGGTGGTCGTGGGTCTGCGCGCCGTCCCGCATCAGGTTCAGCAGGTCCGTACCGCCCGCCACGAACGTCGAGTTCGCCGTGCCGGCGGCGATCCGCACCGCGTCGGCCGGAGTCCTGGCGACCGTGTAGCCGAAGTTCCTCATCGCCGCACCTCCTTCGCGGCGTCGGCGACAGCGGCCACGATGTTCTGGTAGGCGGCACAGCGGCAGATGTTGCCGCTCATCCACTCGCGGATCTCCGCCTCGGAACCCGTGTGGCCCTCGTCGATACAGGCCACGGCGGACATGATCTGGCCAGGCGTGCAGGCGCCGCACTGGAACGCGTCGCGTCGGATGAAGGCCTCCTGCACCGGGTGCAACTCCTCGCCCCGGGCCAGCCCTTCGACCGTGGTGATCTCGGCGCCCTGCCGCATCACGGCCAAGGTCAGGCAGGACTTGATCCGGTCGCCGTCGACCAGGACCGTGCATGCGCCGCACTCGCCCCGGTCACAGCCCTTCTTGGTGCCGGTCAGGCCAAGCCGTTCCCGCAGCGCGTCGAGCAGCGTCACCCTCGGCTCGACGACAACCCGGCGCCGCTGCCCGTTGACCAGCAGGGTGATCTCCGCGGAGCCACTGCCCGGGTGCGCGGGTTCGGCCATGGCCGGGGCGGCGGACGTGAGGTGGGTGGCCGCGACGGTCCCGGCCGCGGCCGCTGCGGTGGATTTCAGGACGGTACGGCGAGTGTGCGCCGATCTCTCGTGTGTCACCGAAGTCTCCTGCCGTCTAAGTGGCTAGCGCCGTTACATGGCTCCCTATACCGTCGTTAGGTATATAACACCATTAAAGCGAAAAGCAAGGAGTCTTATATTGTTGCTATATGAGCGACACCCGGCAGGAGATCCTCGACGCCACCGCCGCACTGCTCGAGCGCGCTGGCGCGGAGCAGGTCTCGATCAGGGACGTGTGCCAGGCGGCCGGAGTCACCGCACCGACCGTCTACCACCACTTCGGTGACAAGAAGGACCTGCTCGAGGCCGTGGCGGCGGAGGGCTTCCGGCGTTATCTCAGCGCCAAGCACAGCCGCAAGCCCTCCGCGGACCCGCTCGCCGACCTGCACCGGGGCTGGACGGACCACGTCGGGTTCGGCCTTGAGCACCCGGCCTTCTACCGACTGATGTACGGCACGCCGAACGCCGAGCAACGACCATCGGCCCGCGAAGGTCACCGCGTCCTCGTCGGCATCCTCGACCGGCTGGCCGAGACAGGCCGACTCCGGTTGCCCCCGGAACAGGCCGCCACGATGATCCACACCGCCGCTGTCGGCACCACCCTCAGCCTGCTGTCCCTCTCGGAAGGTCCCCGGACCGAGGGATTGGCCGACCGGATGCGCGATGCCGTGTTCGGTGCCGTGCTCCGCCAGAACGAGCCGTCCGAAAACGACGGGGCCGCCGCGGCCGATCTGGCGCGCGCGTTACTAGCGACGCTGTCCGCGCGTCGCACGGAGGAGTTGACGCCGGGAGAACGCGGCATCCTGCTGGAACTGCTGCGGAAACTCGCCTCCTGAGCGGACGTGGTTTGGCGTTACGCCACCTGCACTTCTGCCCACATGGTCGTTCCGTCTGGGCGTGGTGTCTCTCCCCACTGAGTGCACAGGCGCTCGATCAACAGCAGTCGCACGGTCTCCGCTGCCCATTCCTGCACAACCGGCCTGACAACCGGCCAGGAAGCGCCGTCGTCCACCTCCACCCGCACGCAACCTGGTTCGGCGCGCAGCAGCCGTATTTCCCGAACACCACCACGATGGTTTTCGGCATGGCTTACCAACTGATCGCACAACAGCACCACGTCCACCTGGAGCAGCGGCATATCCGCGACATGCCAGGCCACCCACTGCCGTATTTCCCGCGGGTCCGCGCCCTCCTCGGAGATCGTCAGGCGCGCGAAAACCTCGTGTCCCCCAGTGACTGCCACCTATCCTTCAGCGCCAACGGCTTCGTTTTTGTCACTCCGGCCAGATCCATGCTGGTCCGGTTATGCCTGGTGCACCTGGCTGCGCACCGACAGGTCCTCGATGCGGGCAGGCACGGCGATGTGATCGCCCTGGGCCTGGTCGCAGTGCAGCTGTCGCAGGATGTCAAGCTGGGCCGCGGTTTCGACGCCGTCGGCGATGACGGTCAGCCCGGCCGTGTGTGCCATGGCGACGATGCTGGTGATGATCGCCTCGGCTCGGGGCGATTGGCCGAGTCCGGCGATGACGCTCCGGTCGATCTTGAGAGTGTCCAATGGCAGCCGCAGCAGTTGGGACAGCGAGGAGTATCCCGTCCCGAAGTGATCGATGGCCAGGCGGACGCCGAGGTCACGAAGCTGCGCGATGGTACGGGCGGCGACCGCGGGATCGCGTGCGAAGGCGCTTTCCGGGATCTCCAGACAGAGCGCCGTCGGCGGCAACCAAGTGACGGCCAGCGTGTGGCCGACCTGGGTGGCGAGGTGAGGGTCCTCGAGCTGGCGGGCCGACAGGTTCATCGCGAGGTGCAGATCCGGATACTGCCTGGCACGCAACCGGACGATCTGCTCGGCCGAAGCGCGCAGGATGTGCCCGCCGACGAAGTTGATCAGACCGCTTTCCTCGGCCAGCGGGATGAATTCGGTCGGCGCGATGGCGCCGAAGCTCGGGTGTGCCCATCGGGGCAGGCCCTCCACGGCTCTGGCCCGATTGCCGCCGAGATCGAAGATGGGCTGGTAAGCCAGCCAGAACTGGCCGTCGCGCGGGGCGGTCTTGAGGTCTTGTTCCAGCCGGCTTCGGCGCCGGGAGCGTTCCCGCAGTTCGACGTCGAAGAAGGCAGGGCCGTTGCCTTGGGTCTTGGCGTGGTACATCGCGAGGTCGGCGTCGCGCAGGAGTTCCTCGCCTGCCCGCGGATCCGCTGGGTCGGCGATCATGATGCCGATGCTCGCGCCGATGCACAGCTGCCGACCGCTGATCGTGATCGGCTGGCTCAGCGTCTGGCGGATCTGCCCGGCCAGCACGGCAGCCTGGTCAGGCGCGGTGATGCCGTGCACGATGACAGCGAACTCGTCGCCGCCCAGCCTGCTGACCAGGTCTCCGCCGGTGACCAGCCGGCCAAGGCGATCGCCGATGACCCTGAGCACCTGGTCACCCACACTGTGCCCGAGCGAGTCATTGATGACCTTGAATTTGTCCAGATCGACGAACAGCACCGCGGTCGCGGGCGCATGGTCGCGCCGCGTCGCAGGACTGAGCAGCTTGATCGCCATCGTTCGGTTGGCCAGCCCGGTCAGTGCGTCGTGAGTCGCCTCGTATTCCCTGCGCTCGTCGATCATCCTGCGTTCGGTGATGTCGATGAACGAGAGGACGACGGCCGAGGGGCGCTTGCCGTTCAGCGCGCGGCAATTCACCGACAGCCACATCTCGGCACCGTCCTGCCGGCGTATCGAGATGATCTGCCCGTTGCAAGGATGGCCGGTACGGCTCGTGCGAGCAAAAGGAGAGTCCTCGTACGCCACGCGGGTGCCGTCTTGGTCGTAGAGCTCGGTCGCGGTCAGCGGCATACCGACGAGGTGGCGTGCCTGGACACCGAGGATGCGCTCCGCCGCCGGGTTGGCCGACTCGATCGTCCCACTTGCTCCCACCACGATGACGCCTTCCTCGATCGCGGCGACAACTGCGGTGAAGTGTTGCTCGGCGGGTTCGTCCGGGCGGTCGGTCTGCGGCGGGGAAGGACACGGCATGAACCCGTGGTCGGCCCACTGCTGGTAGTCCATCCAGCCACCGAAGGACAACGGCCGGAGCAAAGCGTTCGACAGGTCGCGTTTTCGCGACTTCCGGGTGGCCATAACCATTCCATTGGCTCAGCGCGCTCGGTGGCTGGCGGCACGTCGCACCGCGCCGCCTTGTTCGATGGCCGAATCGTTGCCACGGCCGAACTTCAGCAACAGCGCCGCGAAAAGGAATGATACGCAGGCCGCGGCGACGACGCCACCGACCACCCCGACGTAGCCTCCCTTCGGCGTCACCGCCAACAACGCGATGATGCTGCCGGGCGAGGGAGTCGCGGTGAGCCCGGCGCCGGTCAGGCTGAACACGAGCACACCTGTCGCGCCGCCCGCGATCGCCGCGACAACCAGTCGCGGCGCCGCGAGCACATACGGGAAGTAGATCTCATGGATGCCGCCGAAAAAGTGGATCACGACAGCGGCCGGGGCCGTCGCCCGCATCGCCTGCCCCCCGAACACCAGGCAAGCCAGGAGGATCCCGAGTCCGGGGCCCGGATTCGTCTCGAGGAGAAAGTGGATCGCCTTGCCGTTCTCGGCCGCGTCGGTGACCCCGAGCGGCGCGAGTACTCCGTGGTTGATCGCGTTGTTCAAAAACAGGATCTTGGCCGGCTCGATGAGCAGCGAAACGAGTGGCAGCAAGTTCGTCGCGAGTAACGCCCGCACGCCGTCGCCGAGCGTGGTGGTGGCGGCCTCGACAGCCGGGCCGATGGCCAGCATGCCGAAAATCGCGACAGCACCACCGATGATGCCGGCACTGAAGTTGTCGACGAGCATTTTGAAGCCCGGCGGGACGCGGTCTCCGACGGTGTTGTCGAACAGCTTGACCAGCAACGCGGCGAACGGGCCGACGATCATCGCGCCGAGGAACATCGGAATCTCCGCACCGACCACGATCCCCATCGTGGCGACTGCGCCGACCACCGCACCGCGGGGACCGTGCACCAGCCGTCCGCCGGTGTACCCGATCAGGACCGGCAACAGGATCTTGATCATCGGCTCGACGATCTCGGCGATCCTGGCGTTCGGCAGCCAGCCGCCAGGGACGAACAGCGCGGTGATCAATCCCCAGGCGATGAACGCCCCGATATTGGGCATGACCATTCCCGCGAGGCTGCCGCCGATCCGCTGAATGGATGCTCGGATGTTTCGCTCACGTGGCCGAACTTCGCCGGTCATCGAAGCCTTCCAGGTGCGGGCGGGTGAAGCTGCGGTGATCGTTCAGCCGCCTACCGATTCCGTCAACCAGCCCATCCCCATGTTCACCCGATCGAACTACTGACAGTCTGTTGCTGACGATCCGTCACGAGCCAGCCGATCAGTGGCAAGATCTTCACGGTTGACGCCCTCCACCGGGAAATCCCCGGCGGCGAAGCACACACGTATGTGGCGACCGAGCGTTGGATCACTTACGCGCCAACGGAAAATGGATCACCATCATCGAGGCCAACGTGTTCCGCTCCGCACACAGTGGACAGGCATCCTCTGTGGACTCGAAGTTCATAACGAATGCGGTGCGGCTGACGACATACCGGTCACGGGGACAGGGGACACCCCATCCGGGAGGGCACCATGCGCCCGACACGGTCCGCGACGGTTGTGCTTGCCACCCTCGCGCTCACGGTCATGTCATCACCCGCGTTAGCCACGCCGCCAGAAGCGGCGCTGGAGATGTACACAGTGGAAGGGGCGGCCGACAAGATCTCGGCAGCCGCTCCGGGACTTGAACTCGCTGGGCTCCAGCGAACTGCTGAGGGCGTGCGGGCCGATGCCGTACTGGCCGAGCCGCAGCGCGCCAAGCTGGCTGCGGCCGGGCTGCGGGTCACGGTCAAGCGCAACGACAAGGGCCAGACCGTCAGCCAGCAGGCGGCTGCCCAGGCAGCCGCCGGCTACCAGGTCTGGCGCTCCTGGGACCAGCCCGGCGGCATCAGGGACGAACTGGCCGACGTCGCGCGCCGCAATCCCCAGATCGTCAAGCTGGTCACGCTCGGACGGTCGCATCAGGGCCGCGACATCATCGCGCTCAAGCTCACCCAGGGTGCACGCGACGTGCCAGACGGCTCGCGCCCCGCGGTGCTCTACTCCTCACTGCAGCACGCCCGCGAGTGGATCAGCGCTGAGGTGAACCGCCGGCTGCTGCGGCACTTCGTCGACCAGTGGCGTGCCAACAACCAAGAGATCAAGGATCTGCTGAAGAGCACCGAACTGTGGTTCGTCGTGGTCGCGAACCCCGACGGCTACCAGTACACGTTCGACCACGAGCGGCTATGGCGCAAGAACCTGCGCGACAACAACGGCGACGGACAGATCACCGTCGGGGACGGCGTCGACCCCAACCGCAACTTCAACGAACACTGGGGCCACGACAACGAGGGATCCTCACCGATTCCGGCCGAGGAGACATACCGGGGTCCTGGTCCCGCGTCGGAGCCGGAGACCCGCGCCATGGCGGGCCTGATCGACCGGGTGAAGCCGAGGTTCCAGTCGAACCTGCACTCCTACGGTCAGTGGCTGCTGTACCCGCAAGGCTGGCAGACCGGCACCCCGGACGCCGACAACCCGCTCTACGTCGCCCTCGGCGGTACCGACGCTAAGCCGGCGATCCCCGGCTTCAACCCGGGCCAGTCGGCCGACACGCTGTACGTGACGAATGGCGAGACGACCGACTACGCCGACACGAAGGCGGGCACCATCGCGTACACGCCGGAACTCGGCGAGGGCGTTCCCGGCGCGGGCTTCGTGTTCCCCGACGACGAGGCGCTCATCCAGGCCGAGTTCGCCAAGATCCTTCCGTTCCACTTGGGACTGGCGCGGTCGGCGACGAACCCAGCCAACCCGGTGTCCCCGGTCGGCATTGGTGTCGCGCCGTTCTACCTCGACCAGGACGACATCGACCCGCAGAACGGCCAGCAGTCGGTGTTCGACTTCCGCTTCACGGTCTCCTACGGCGATCCGCAGGAAGTGCGCGTGCTCGCGAAGCGCGACCTGGGCGCCGTCACGCTGAAATACCAAGTCAACGGCGGGCCAGTGCAGTCCAAACCGACCTCGGAGTGGACTGGCGGCAAGCGCTACGGCCCCGGCAATGGCAAGTACTACCACGTGATGCGCGGGGAGGTGACCGGTACGGCGCCGGGTAACAGCGTCAAGGTCTGGTTCGAGGGCGGTGGCCAGAGCAGTGACTCGTTCACCTACTCGGTGGCCTCTGACACCAATCGGCGCGTGCTGATCGTGGCGGCCGAGGACTACACCGGTGCATCGCCTGGGAAGCCGGGAGTGACAGCACCGCAGTACTTGTCCTTCTACGCCGATGCTTTGTCAGCGAACGGTGTCGCGTTCGACGTTTACGACGTGGACGCGCGTGGCCGCGTCGCGCCGGACAACCTCGGCGTGCTCAGCCATTACGACGCCGTGGTCTGGTACACGGGTGACGACACGGTGACCCGTGAACTGGGATGGGGTCCCGGCAACGCATCCCGTCTGGCGATGCAGGAGTTGCTCGAAATGCGCGACTTCGTCAACGAGGGCGGGCGCGTGCTCTACACCGGCCAACGTGCCGGTCAGCAGTACACAACCGCGCTGGGCACGCAGTTGTACGACCCGTTCGAGAACAAGCAGTGCAGTTCTGATCCTGCCGTGGAGGCCCGGTGCCTGGCCCTGTCCGGTTCCGGCAACTCGCAGGGCGACCCGATCGAGTACTTCTTCGGTGCCGCGATCACCACCCCGGGTGGCGGTCTTGACCCGAACACCGGGGATCTGTTCCCGATCTCCGGCATCGCCGATCCGTTGAGCGGACTGAGCTTGACTCGCAACGGCGCCGACAGCGCCGACAACCAAGCGATCGACTCGTCGTTCATCGCCACCGGCGACTTCCTGAAAGTCACCGATCCCGCCGGTAACTTCCCGCACCTGGCCAGCAAGCCGATGGCAGAGTACTTGAGCGGGGTGGCGGGTCCGTTCGACCCGCGTACCGGGCAGAGGTTCATGTGGTCGGACCGGGCCGACCAGGCGTACAAACGCCTGGCCCGTACGGTCACCGTGCCTGCGGACGGCGCCTCGCTGTCGTTCTGGACGAGCTACAACCTCGAACTCGACTTCGACTACATGATCGTCGAGGCACACACGGTCGGCCAGGACAACTGGACGACTCTGCCGGACCGGAACGGGCACACCTCGTCGGATCTGAGCAATGACCAGTCCTGCACGAACGGCTGGAGCAACCCCGCCGACACGGCCAATGTGCTGCACCCGTTCCTCACGCACTACCAGACCTTCGATCCGGCCACCGGCACGTGCGCCAACACCGGCACGACCGGACAGTGGAACGCGGCCAACGGCAGTTCGTCGGGCTGGCAGCAGTGGGACGTCGACCTCACGCCGTTCGCCGGCCAGCAGGTCGAAGTCTCGATCACTGTGTTGAGCGACTGGGGTCTGCAGCAGTTCCCTGGCGTCTTCGTCGACGACATCGTCCTGTCCACCGGGGAGGGCAGCACCTCATTCGAGGATGACGCCGATCCGATGGACGGATGGGTCGTCGCCGGGGCACCGCAGGACCCAGCCGGGATCGAGGGAGCCAACGCCAATGACTGGGTCCGCCGTGCGGGCTTCGGTATCAAGGAAGGAGCGGCGCTGGCCACCGCGGACACCGTCTACCTCGGCTTCGGTTTCGAGGGTGTCTCCGGCAGTGCGACCCGCAACGACATGATGGACCGTTTGATCGACTATCTGCTGAGGTAGCAGGTCGGCCGCTGACGGCTCGGACCACCGAGGTCCGAGCCGTCGCGGCGGCTGATGTGCTGGACTGGTGCGTGGTCCTCTGTGGACAATCAGGACACGGTTTGCCGCCGTGCGATGGTCCACGGCCAGGTCATCAACGCCCACACGACAAGCACAAGCGCCGCCACCGGTATCAGATACCACGGCCAAGGACCGAGCACGTCCAACAGCGAACCGGTCACAGGCTTGCGATTGAGGTACCCGTAGTTGCCGTCCACAAGGAGGTTCACGACCTGGGCGACAACAGCCCAGCACACCGTGATCGCGACGGCCAGGCGGTAACTGTGCCAGTCGGGGCGCATTCGAAGACCCCACGTGAGATAGACCGCCACCCACCCCACGAAAAGGTGGCTCACCCAGAACGCGACAAACTCCCAGTCCGGGAAGTCCGGTCCCCGCAACACCGGCGTGACCAGAGCCTGGGTGTTCAAGGTCAGGCCCCAGTAGTACGCCAGTGAGACGGCCCACCGCCGAGAAGTCCAGAGCGCATACGCCGCGACCGGCCCGGCCAGGTCGGAGAGCTGGAGCGGCAACGAATGCGTGAGATTCCAGCGCGGCGGAATCATCAGGTAGACCTGCGCTGCGACGTGCACCAGCAGCACCGCGGCGGCGAGCCCTTGTGCCACGCGCCGCACGATCACCGTGCCACCCCACCGTCGTCCCACCACTACCAAGGCAACGGATCCCAGTGCGAACAACACCAGCACGACCCAGTGCGACGCACCGTACGCGGTGAACTCCCGGCCTGCTGACACCGTACAAGGTTGCCCGAAATGTCCTGAAACTATGCGAACGAATCGCGGACACCCGAACCGTGGGCCTGCCGTCCGTTTCGGACGGGACGAAAGGCGTCCCGTCCGTCTACAACGGACAGCTACCGTGGTGTGTGGGTCCGGTTCGCTTCAGCAGCCGGGTGGCGAGAACCTCGGTCGCGACGTTGCGGCCGATGGCAAGACCTGCCTGGTTGCTGAATTCGAAGTGCTGTCCACCGAACACCCGCGACCGGCCCGCCTCGGCGGCGGCCGCGGAGAAACTCGGGTAGGTGCGCGCCTGGCCGCCGGGTGCGGTGTCCGTGGTGTGCGTGAAGCGAATGTTGTCCACGCAGAAGAACCCGGCGAGTACGGCTGCCGCCGCGCCGCTGTAAGAGCTGTGTCCGGACGGATATTCCGGTGTTCCGCCTGTGCTGCCTGCCCGCGGAGCCCAGTTCGGGTTCGGCTGCGTCCACGGGTTTCCGTCGGTTTCCGCCTCGCGGATCGCCGTGGCGGGACGCCAATGGCGGTAGTTGAACTTGGTGCCGACGGTGGGAACCGTGGTGTCAGCCAGCGTCATCGTCAACAAAGCCATGAGGCGCGCCGAAGTGGGCAACCGCAGGCCATGAGACACGGTCAGTGCGATCTTCACCCACTCGCCTGCGGGTTGGCCGGTGCCGGTCGGCACAGACCAGAACTGGAAGGTGGCGAGTTTGTCGGGGGCGGGTATCCCGGCGTCGCCGAGCAGCGCGACTTCGGCGAAAGCGGCGGCATAGTCCAGGCTGTCCAAGGCAGGTGGCGGACCCAGTATGTACACGTCGGGGTTGACGACGGCGAACGGACGAACGTCGCGGTACTGCACGCCGGACCACTCGGCTCGGAACACACCGGGGCCTGAGCCGGCGGGCTGGCTTTGCACTGGAGTTGAGCCGTCGTCGGCGCGGGAGGCCACCGCGCGTTGAGCGACCTCACGTCCCCAGCGCACTCCAGCGTCGCGCTGATGGCCGGGACGCAGACCGGCCAGATCAGCCTCCAGTTGCGTGTCGTAGCTGGCAGCTCGGGCGGGGTCCAACCGGACAAGGACGGCGTGTGCCGCGGCGACAACCGCGGCCTCGGGATCGGCGCCGCGCGGGCCAGGCCCAGGGATGAGCGCGTGGGCGCGTGCCGGGCTGGCGAGTCCGTTGACCGCGTCGTAGATGGCAACGTTGAGCAGCGCGTAGGTGCGGGCGGCGTCGGCGTCAGTGGCGCGGGTGGCGCGCACCGCGGCCAACGCGAACTCGTTCCACACTCGGACACTGTCCAGCTGTGGTTCGGCGTCCGCGGGCGCGGTCAACCCGGCTCCAGCCAAACCGAGCATCAGGGCCAGGACGATCTTCTTCACGGCCTCGCCTCCAGGACGCCGGAGAAATCGCAGTCTCGACGGTCCTATCGTGTCGTGGTTCCAGCAGTCCTGCGACGGCCACTCGAGGGTGACCTGGCTGGTACAAACGGCTGTCCGGACATGGAGCCAGGTCGCTTCGCTCGGCTACGTGCTGACGTCCGTTCCGGTGCCGCTTCGTCCGTAATTTTCGGAGACGATCGCAGTGTCGGTCAGCACGGTGCTCGTCACGACGCTTGTACAGGTCATGACGAGCGACGACATACACCAGTTACGTGGCAGGTTGGGTGTGGTTCGCGGTGAAGGTCAACAGGGGCACGGCTGTCCGCGGCGGATCCTCGATGTTGGGCGAGTGCCCCACACCGGGCAGCATTTCGATTGTCGCGTCGGGAACGGCGCGGTATTCGGCGGCGGCGCAGGGACGCCACCTGCGGTCTTCCTCACCGAAGATCACCAGAAGTGGCTTGCCGAGTGGCATCAGCCGTTCCGGGAGTCCCTGCTCCTCCAGGTACACGCGGATCGCTTGTGATGTCGCGGCGAACACGTGAAGGTCGATGTCGCGGAAGTGGTCCACGTATGGTTGGGGAATCTCGTAGCCTGGCCTGAACCCGGAGCTCATCATCTGGCGCAGCTGCTCGTCGGTCAGATGGGGCCACTGCAGGGGCTCGATGGCGATGTCCTCCGCGATGTAGGCGGCCATGTTGGGGCCGAAGTTGATGAACGCGAGCGCGGTCACCAAGTCGGGTCGTTGCTCGGCGAGGGCCGTGGCGAACGCCGAGCCGCTGGAATGACCGACAACGATGGCGTGCTCGATGCCGAGCCGGTCCAGTGCCGCGCCGATCTGGCGGGCCTGGTCCGGGAGCGCATAGCTCGCGTCGTCCGGTTTGGCTGACTGACCGCAGCCGAGCAGGTCGATCCGGATGACGTGATGGGATCCGGCCAGCAGCGGAACCATGGGGTCCCACCAGCGGAGCGACGCAGCGGTCCCGTGGATCAGCAGGAGTGCGGGGGCGTCGCGAGGTCCGTCCTGGCACACGTGGATCTCACTGCCGTCGAGAGACAGAGGCGATTCGTCGTTGGAAACAGTCATGGGTGGGACTGTCACCGCCAAGGCATGCCGGTGGCTTGTACGAATGTTCCGGTCGGCGGTGACGACTGGTCCCTGGGAGGTCGGAGGAGATGTCGGCGTTGCTGGCGCTTTACGCAGGCCGGCCGGTACTGAACTAAGCGGAACAGTTCGCAGACCTGACGTGATCCGCGAATTCACGTGCTCGACTTGATGAAGCTGCGGTACAACGGCCACGCGACAAGTGTGTGGTAGACGGCGCCCCCGACGAGGTAGGGCCACCACACCTCGCCGTCGCTCGCGGCCAGGAAGGCTTGGGCGGGCCAGTAGGTCGGCAGCAGCCCGAAGGCCAGGTGCCAATGCGAATCGATGAAGGCGGGCAACAGGGGCAGTCCGGCGACGACGATGCCCAGTGCGCGGATCGCGGCGATCCCTTCGACCTTGTTCTTGGTGACGGCCAGGATGGCCAGTGTGATCACCAACGCGGACAGGCCGGTCAACACGCCGATGGGGATCAGTGCGGGGATCAGACGGGCTGGGAGCAGACCGCTGGCGGTGATCGTGCCGATCACGTAGACCGTCGTGAGCAGCACAGCGATGATCGCCCGGTAGCCGATGTACTGGCTTAGGGACGCTGGGGTGATCCGCACGGCGGCGAGGGTGTTGGCGTCCCGCTCCTCGAGCACTATCAGGGCGGTGACGCCGCCGACGATGATCGCACTGGTGAGCAACAGAAAGCCGACGAGGATCAGCGGGTAGTGCGGCCTCAGGTCGACCTGGTAGTCCTCAGCCAGCAGGCGGGTGACCGGTGGCGTAGCGAACCGGACCATGGCGATCCACACCAGCGGTGCGAGGAACATGCCTGCCAGCAGAGTGTCGCGGCCGACGCCACGCAAGTCGTTGCGGCCGAATGCGGTGAACGCGTTGGCCATGTCAGGCTCCTCCGGTTTTGGCCACGAGGTACTTGTCGAACATCCGTTGGGCCAGCAGCCACATCCCGGCCGCGAACAGCACGGGGTAGGCGACGCTGTAGGCGAATTGCCAAGTGGTCAACGTTTTCTGGTCGAATGCCGCCCCGAGGACCATGAGCGGCCCTTGCGTCGGGATCAGGTAGAACCAGACCGCGTCCGACAGCCCCGAATAGTGGAAGATCGGCAGGTTGAACAGCGCGATCGGGAGCACCGATGGCATGAACCAGTCGCTGACCGAGGTGAACGGCAGTGCGCTGACGAAGCCAAGCAGGAGCATGAGTACGGTTCCCAGCGTGGCGCCGAGGACGAGCAACGGCAGGTTGTAGTGCACGCCGTGAGTTGTGGTCGCTACGAATACCGCGAGCACAACGGACAACGTGGTCAGCGTGAGCACTTTGGACGCGAGATATTCATGGAACCGCAGCGGTGTGGCGACCAGCGCATGCAGCGTGCGTTCGCCTTTCTCGAAGAAGACGGCGGCGGCGACGAAGAAGAAGCCGACGATCATCAGATCGCCGAGGATCACGTAGGGCTCTGCCGTTGAGCGCAGGTGGCCGGGCATGGGCAGCAGCAGGGCGAGCCACAGAATGCCGGAGAACACCGCGGCGTGCAGGAACTTGTAACGCCGCTGCAGGGTCATCTCCAACTTCAGCGTGACTGCCAGCCTGCTCATGTCAGGCTCCGGCCGGTGGCCTCGACGAACACGTCGTCCAGGCTCGCTTCCCGGCTGTGCAGGGTTTCCACGCGTTCGGTGCGGAGCACGGCGAGGAAATCGGGGTTGCCGGCCAGTCCGTTGAGCGGGAAGTCCTTGGAGATCAACGAGTCCGCTTCGTTGCGGTACTCGACGCGCACTTCGCGCTGGCTGCGGGCGACTTTCAGCTCGCGTGGTGAATCCAGTGCGGCGATGCGGCCGTCGACGACGAACGCGACGCGGTCGCACAGTTGGTCGGCAGTCGCCATGTCGTGTGTGGTCAGGAAGATGGTCTTGCCGCGTGCTTTCTCGCTCAGCACGATGTCTTTGACCTTGCGGGCGTTGACCGGATCGAGCCCGGACGTGGGCTCGTCGAGGAACAACAGGTCGGGGTCGTGCAGCAGGGCGCGGATGAACACCAGCCGCATCTGCATTCCCTTGGAGAACTTGCCGACGCGGGTGTTGGCGTCGTCCGCGAGCCCGACGGACTCGAGCAGGTCCATCGGGTCCAGTGTGGACTTGTCGTACAGGGAAGCGAAGAACTGAAGGTTTTCCAGTGCGGTGAGCTTCTGGTAGTGGTTGGGCAATTCGAAGGAGACGCCGACGCGTTGGTAGTAGTCCTGTCCCCAGGCGACCGGGTCCTTGCCCCAGATGGACACAGTACCGCCGTGGCCGGTCAGCAGGCCGATCAGGATCTTCTGGGTGGTCGACTTGCCCGCGCCGCTGGGGCCGAGGAAACCGAAGATCTCGCCCTTGCCGACGGCGAAGTCCATACCGCGCACCGCTGGTTCGGCGCTGCCGGGATAGGTGAAGGTGAGGTTGTCCACCTCGATGACGGTCATGATCCGACCATATCGAGTTTTCGCAGATTTGCGAAGATTCGATACTGTTAAGATCGCGTCAGGATCATGAAGGGGAGGGTGATGGGCGACTCGATGGAGGCAGCTGAGCGGCTCGCGCTGACGCTGACCACCGGCGGGATGCAGCGGATGACAGCGCGGGTGATGTGTGCCCTGCTGTTCGCCGAGCAGGAGACAGTGACCGCGGGCGAGCTGTCCGAATGGCTCACCATCAGTCCGGGAACGGTGTCCACGGCGATCAAGTCGCTGACGTCCGTCGGACTGATCGAGCGGGTGCCCGCACCGGGCAGCAGGCGCGAGCACTTTCGGTTCCGGCCAGGCGCGTGGGCGATCCTGATGTCGAGCCAGAACGAGGTCGTCAAGGTCATGCAGGAAGCCGCCAACGAAGGCATCGACGCCGTCGGCGAGGACAGCATCGCCGGGCAACGGCTGGCTGAGATGCGGGACTTCTACACGTATCTGATGAACGAACTGCCAGCGGTCATTGACCGATGGCATGCCCAGCGCGAGACCAGGTAGCCGACGCGGTCAGGGCGACAATTCGTGGCTGGCCGGGACGTTGGTCGGGACGCTGCGGCGAGCAGTTTCCCGTCGTCCGAGGCGGTGTTGCACACGGACTGAAAATCGTGTCCACAGTCGTCATAGGGAGTCGTCATGCCGATGATCGAGTTGACGGTGCCTGCCGGGGCGTTGCCCGAAGCGGAACGGACGGATGTGCAGCGTGAGTTGGCCGCCGTGGACGTCACGGTTCCCCAGGGCGCGCTCGCCAAGGGTGCCGCGGATGCGTGAGCTGACTTATGTCGCGCGGCGGACGGTGGAGTGGCGCGAGGTGCCTGATCCCGTCGTGCAGTCCGACGCGCTGCCGGAACGGCACCTCAAACCGGTATTCGTCCGCGACCAGGACCGGTGAACGTGCGTGAGTTGCGGTTCCTGCGCAGTGGGCGGCTGGCCTGGTACGAGTGTGCGGCGCCGGAGCTGATCGAACTCGGTGACGCGCTTGTACGGCCGTTCCTCGCGGGCCGATGCGACGGCGACACCGTGCCCATTCACCGCCCAGTGTCACGCGCCCTGCAGGCCGGGATGGCACTTGGCCTCGTCGATCCGGTCGTCGGAACCATTTGCGGCACAGTACCGTTCCGTGGACCGTTCGCCATCGGCCACGAATCCGTAGCCGAGGTCATCGCGCTCGGTCCGGACGTGACCAGTCTCCGGATCGGGCAACGAGTGGTGGTGCCGTGGGCGGTGTCCTGCGGCGCGTGCCCACTCTGCTTGCGCGGCCTCACGTCCAAGTGCGCCACCACCGTCGGCGACGGCGAAATCGCCGCGTACGGATTCGGGTCGGCCAGTGGAGCGTGGGGCGGCATGGTCGCCGACGTCCTGCGCGTTCCGTTCGCCGAGCACATGCTCGTGCCTGTGCCGTCTGGTGTCCCGCTGGCCCGGGCCGCGGCGGCGAGCGACAACCTCGCCGACGCCTGGCGTGCGGTGGTGCCCGGCCTGACTGCTCGTCCCGGCGGTTCGGTGCTTGTTCTTGGCTGTGGGGCGAAGAGCATCGGCCTCTACGCCGCCGGACTCGCCGTCGCCCACGGTGCCACCGACGTCGACTACGTTGACGACGACCTCGGGCGTCGAGCCATCGCCGAATCGCTTGGCGCACATGCACATCGAGCTGGACATCGGTCAGTCGGCCGCCGTGGCTACGACGTCGTCGTCGAAGCCACTTCCCGCGCCGCAGGTCTCCGGCAGGCCGTCCGTGCCCTGGCACCCGGCGGGGAATGCATCGCGGTCGGCTACTACATGGCCACCGGAACCCGCGTGCCCCTGATGCGGATGTACGCCACCGATGCCACCCTCCGCGTCGGTGTTTCCCACGCCCGCGCTGTCCTTCCGGATCTCCTGGCCTTCTTGCACCGCACCGGTTTCCCCGCTGAACGCGTCACCACCCTTGCCGCCCCCTGGGACGAGGCGCCCACCGCCTACACGGCCAGAACCACCAAACTCGTTCTGCACCGCGACCCCCTCACCGCCGACTCGGAGGCCGCACCGTGATCACCCTCCACCACACCCACCTCATGGCCACTGACATCGACGCCACCATTGCCTTCTGGCGCAACGGCTTCGACGCCGAGGTCGTCTACGACACCGAGTTCGCCGGAGCGCGCAACGTGTTCCTGCGCATCGGCACCGGACGCATCCACCTCTACGACCAGCCGCCGAAAACCATGGGCCAGGGCACCGTCCACCACATCGGCATCCAGACCGACGAGCTCGACGCTCTCGTGCGACACCTCAGGCAGCTCGGTGTGTCCGTCACCGACATCCGCCGCCACCCCACCGCGGACTACGCCATGGCGGAAGGACCTGACCACCTGCTCATCGAGCTCTTTCACCCACACACCGTCCCGCCCGAGCTGCGCGACTACTTCTCATAGGAGGGAACGCTGCATCCTGGCCGAGACGCTGACCGATGAAGCTGTGCCTAAAGGCGTGGGCCGGGTACCGGGGTCCATTGCCGGCATGGGTCGCCTGAGCAGGTGCGCAGGGTCGCCAGCTGGTTGGCGAGGGCTTGCTGGGTGGCCGCGTAGCGCGGGTCGTTGTGCACGCTGGTGAGCTGGAAGGGATCCTGTTGCAGGTCATAGAGTTCCCGCTCGCCGGTGGAATGCTCCACATAGGTCCATCGGGGTGCGCGCAGGCCGGTGTACCAGGCGCCGTTCTGTTTGGGGCCGGTCTCGATGACGATTCCGCGGGCGAACGATCCGGGGTCGTTGGCGATCGGCAGCAGTGAGCGCCCGTCCATGGGAAGCGCGGCAGTCGCGTCCGCGATGTCCAGGATCGTGGGTGCGAGGTCGATGTTGGCGGCGATCGTGGTGACTCGCTTGCCGACTGGCAAGCCGGGTCCCCGGATGATCAACGGCACCCGGAGGGACTCCTCATAGGGCACGATTTTGCCCGAGGGGATGCGATGCTCGCCCTGCATCCAGCCGTTGTCCGAGGTGAACATGATGACGGTGTTGTCCAGTTCGCCGGTGGTCCGCAGCGTGGAGATGATCCGCGTGACCGCCTCGTCCACAGCGAGCAGTGACTCCAGTCGTCCCTTGAGCCGTGCCTCGATTCGCTGTTCGGCGGCAGGGGTGATTCGGGGCCGGTTACGGACGGCGGCAGGTTTGTCGGAGACGTCGACCTCGTCGTAGTTGGGCGGTTTGGGGACGGTCACCGCGTCCAGGTCGCCGCGGTGGCGCGGTGCCGGGCGTGGGTTGCGCTCGGAGAGGTCCACTCCGTTGACAGCTCGTTCGCCATGTGGGGCCAGGGGAGCGAAGGACAGGAAGAACGGTTGCCCTGCCGGAGCCTTGCGGTTGATGTAGTCGACTGCTTTGTTGGCGTAGACGTCGGTTTGGTACAGCGCAGGGTCTTCCACGGCCGGTGAGCCGTACGTGCGCAAGGAGCCGTTCTCGTTGAGGGTGTAGCCCCACATGCTGTAGGTGCTTGGGTCTACCGAGCCGTACCACTCGCCCCATCCAGGCGGGACCTGCGTGGGGTTCGCGGTGCCGTAGCCGTTGAGGAATTTGCCGACATGTGCGGTGTTGTAGCCAGCCTGGCCCAGCCATACCGGCAGCGTCTGTTCGGCGCGTAGCTTGGCGTATCCGCCGTCTGGCGGTGCGTTGCCGAGCACGCCATGGTTGTGTGCGTACTGCCCGGTGAGGAATGTGCCGCGGGACGGGCAGCACAGCGAATAGGACACCACGCTGTTGTCGAAGCTGGTGCCCTGGTCGGCGAGCAACGAGCGCACGCCAGGCAGGTAGGGCAGGGCCGAGACGTTCATGTCGTCGACCATGATCACGACGACGTTGGGCTTGGCGGTCGCGGCATCGGCCGGTGCACCGGCCGTGATCGGTGCCGCGACGGCGGCAACAGCGAGCGCGACCGCCATGAGGCGGGATATGCGTGATTGAGACATGCGAGTCCTCCGATGGTGCAGGCGCAGCGGCGGAGCGTCGACGTCCTTGACAGTGTAAAAGTGAACAGCCGCAAGAAATGTAAGAGTTTTGTTCGGGAATGGTGATCTTTCCGGCATTGGCGGCCCGCTGTCGACAATGGACAGTCAGTTTCCGTGCTCGGCCAGCGTCCTTCCTTCGGGGCACTGGCTCCGCAACGCATTTGAATCGACGTGTTCAGGCTCAGCGGAATAGGCCGAACGGGCCTTGGCCGGGTGCGGGCGTGCCGCAGAGGCTTGCGGGCATTCGCACGCACAATGCTGGGGGATGCAGCATGGAACAGTTCCGCATCGACGTACCGCAGGCCGATCTGGACGATCTGCACGCCAGGCTGGCCGCGGCGAGGTGGCCGGACGACTCGCCGGAGGCGGGCTGGGACCGCGGTGTGCCGCTGGGGCATCTGCGGGAGCTGGCCGAGTACTGGCGGACCGGCTTCGACTGGCGCGCCCATGAAGCGGCACTCAACGAGTTCCCCCAGTTCGTCACGCAGATCGACGGCCAGCGCGTGCACTTCCTGCATGTCCGCTCGGTGAACCCGGATGCGATCCCGCTGCTGATCACGCACGGCTGGCCGGGATCGTTCGCCGAGTTCACCAAGATCATCGGTCCGTTGACCGACCCGGCCGCGCCGGTCTCGTTCCACGTCGTGGTGCCGTCGATCCCGGGGTTCGGCTTCTCCACGCCGGTGGCGCAGCCCGGCTGGGGACTGATGCGGGTCGCCGGCACGTTCGCCCAGCTGATGACCCACCTGGGCTACGAGCGCTTCGCCGCCCAAGGTGGGGACGCGGGCGCGGGCATCACCAGCGTGCTGGGCATGATCGCGCCGCACCGCGTGATCGGTACGCACCTCAACGGCCCGTCACTCCCGACGACCGGGATGCCGCCGCAGATCGAGGGCCTGTCCGACCGGGACAAGGTCCGGCTCGAGCGGCACGCCAAGTTCCTGCAGAACGGTGACGGGTACATCCGCATCCAGGCCACCCGGCCGCAGACGCTGGCGTACGCCCTGACCGACTCGCCGATCGGGCAGCTGGCGTGGATCGTGGAGAAGTTCCACGAGTGGACCGACCGGAACGACCTAGTCGACCGCGATCACCTGCTGACCAACATCAGCCTGTACTGGTTCACACGCAGCGGCGCGACCTCGGCGCACTTCCTCTACGAAGGCATGCGGGAATGGGCCGCGATGGCCGGTCAGGACATGAGCGGATGGGAGGCGCCACCAGCGCCGCCGCAGGCCGTCGCGGTGTTCGCGGCGGACAACTCGGTCAGGGCCGTGATCGATCCGGACGGCAAGGTCGACCGCTGGACCGAGTACGAGCACGGTGGGCACTTCGCCGCGATGGAGGTGCCGGACCTGCTGGTCGACGACATTCGGGCATTCTTCGCACCCATGGTGTGAGCACGCAAGCACCAGCAACGGCAGCACACGGTTCGTACCGGAACGTTCCGCTTACGCCCGGCCAGGTGTTGACGCGACAGTGTTCCTGCCGAAGTTCACACGACTGGAGGGCACGATGGAGCACCAGGCCGGGCGTCGCGGGGTCGTCCCGCTCACGGTCGCAGTCGGGATTCTGGTTGCGGCGACGGCGTTGTTCGCTGTGTTGTACGTGATGAAGCGCAGCGACATCGGCCGTCTGGCGGAACAGGTCGGCACGACCGAGAGCTCGATCGCCGACCGGACGGCACGCGTCGCCGCCATCACGTCCACAGTGGACGACATGAAGGCCGAGTATTCCAGGCTGACGACCACGAACACGGAGCTGCGCGCGTGTGCCAACGCCGCCAGGGACTCCATCGCCGCCGCGCAGCGGTCGGACAGGACAGGCTTCGACTCGGCGATGGCCAAGGCCTTCATCAACTGCAGGAGGTGACCACATGCACACTGCCAGATACGAAACCGGCCCCAGCGGCTACCACTCATTTCCGGCCCATGGCGCCTTTGCGGCGCAGTCGCAGCCACCTGGCTACGGCACCTTGACGCCGCCACCCCTACCGCCGTCGACTCCCGTGCGCGGCTCCCGTACCGGGATGACCGTGCTGATCGCGCTCGCCGCGTTGTTCTTGGTGACGACGGGAATTTTCGTGACACTGTTCCTGATCGCGGCCAGTGACCACACGAAAACAGTGACACAGCTTGACGATCGGCAACGGCAACTCACCGAATTGGACGATCGGGTGGCTGCGGCGGAGGCGGATCGCAAGCGGGCCGAAGAGCGTAACACCGCGGTGAAGTCGGCCAACGCGGACATCTCCGGCTGTGTCAAAGCCATGCAGCACTACCTTTGGGACGGCCTTGCCGAGGCGCAGCGGACCGCCGCGGCCCGTGACTTGCTCACCAAGTGCAAGTAGCCATTCCCGGCAGGCGAGGTTGGCAATAAGCTTGCCGCGCAACGACTGGGAGGGTCGAGCATGACCGACACGGTCTCCGTGGACGCGGCACCGGAGTTGTTCGGGCCGTACCGGATCGAGGAACTGCTCGGCCGGGGTGGCATGGGCGAGGTGCATCGCGCCTTCGACACCGTGCATGAACGTCATGTGGCGCTGAAACGCCTGCCGTTGCTCGCGGGCCGCGAGTTCGAGAACCGGTTCCGGCGCGAGGCGAGGATCGCGGAACAACTCCGTGCGCCACACGTGGTGCCGGTGCACGCGCACGGCGAGATCGACGGCCGCCTGTACATCGACATGCAGCTGATCGACGGGCCGGATCTCAAACGGCTGCTGGCCGACGGTCCACCGGCGCCGGAACGGACCGTCGAGATCCTCACCCAGGTGGCCCTCGCGCTCGACTCCGCGCACGCGCGTTCCGTGCTGCATCGGGATGTCAAGCCCGCCAACGTCATGCTGGACGCTGACGGTACCGCCTACCTGGGCGACTTCGGCATCGCCCGGCTGTTCACGCCGGACGTGACCCGGCTGACCGAGACCGGTGACGCCGTCGGCACGCTGGACTACATGGCGCCGGAACGCCTGACAGCAGGCGAAGCAGGGCCTGCGTCGGACGTGTACTCGTTGGCGTGCGTGCTGTTCCAGTGCCTTACCGGCCGGGTTCCCTTTCCCGCCGCGGACTCGGTCGGCAAACTCACCGCCCAGCTCAACGATCCGCCACCGGCGGCGTCGCTGTTCGACCGCTGGATCCCGCCCGCGATCGACCTCGTCATCCAGACCGGCATGGACAAGGATCCGCGCCGCCGATACCCGAGCGCGGGCGAGCTGATGGCCGCCGCGACGGCGGTCTTGACCGAAGCGCCCGCGAGCGCCCCGCCCGAAGCACCGCGTACCAACGACCGCGGCCAGTCATACTTCGTGCGGCTGCTGGCCGCTGTCGGCGATGCGCAGCAGACGGACAGCACTGACGTGATCCGCGACCAGTGCCCGTACCCGGGTCTGCAGAGCTTCGGCTCAGCCGACAGCCAGTGGTTCTTCGGCCGGGAACAGGCGGTCCGTGACCTGCTTGCCCGATTGTCCCGGCAGCGAGCCGACTCCGGGCCGCTGGTCGTGGTGGGCGCGTCGGGCGCGGGGAAGTCCTCGCTGTTGCACGCTGGGCTACTCGCCGCGCACGCGGGTGCGGCGAAAGTGGCGGCGCAACTGGCGATGACACCGGGTGCCCGTCCGATCGGCACGTTGGCGGCGCGTCTGGCGACGTTCCTGCATGCCGACCCGAACCACCTGGCGCGGCAATTGTATGAGCACCCCAGATCGTTCGGTGCCATGTGCCAGGCCGCGGTCAGGCACGTGGACGCGCCGATGCTCATCGTGATCGACCAGGCCGAGGAATTGTTCACGCAATGCGCTGATCCCCGTGAGCGCGAGGCGTTCGCGACCGCGCTGGCGACCGCGTGGCCAGCGCGTGTCGTGTTCGCGATGCGTGCGGACTTCGTGCAGCAGTTCATCACGCTGACCGCGCTGAAGCGGTCCCTGGACGCGCCCTACGTGCTGGGACCGATGACCGCCACGGAACTCGCGCGCGTGATCGTCAGTCCGGCCGAGGCCGCGGGGCTCGAGCTTGAGCCTGGCCTTGTCGACCGGCTCATCTCCGATGTCGGTGCGGGTGACGAACTCGGGGCGCTGCCCCGGCTCGCCCACGCGCTGCGGGAAACCTGGCACCACCGGGCCGGCAACCGGCTGACGTTGGCCGGATACCAGCAGACCGGGGGAGTCGACCGTGCTGTGGCGTTGACCGCTGACAGCATGTACATGCGGCTCAACGAGCCCGACCGGCATGCGTTGCGCGCCGCGGTGCTGCGGATGATCACGTTGCTGGACGGCGGTGGCATTGCCCGGCGCTGGGCGCACCGCGCGGAAGTGCCCAACCGTGTCGTGGAAAGCCTTGTCGCCGCGCGGCTTGTCACGATCGACGGAGACTATGTCCAGCTCAGCCACGACGCGTTGCTGACCGCGTGGCCGAGGTTACGGGGATGGGTGGCTGAGGATCGGGAAGGTCTGCTGGTCCGCCAGCAGCTCGGTGTCGCCGTCGCCCATTGGCAGACCAGCAGCCGGGACCGGTCCGACGTCTACCGTGGCGCGCGCCTTGCGGCAGCACAGGAATGGGCTGCCGGGCGGACCGATCTCACGCCGGACGAGCGAGCGTTCCTGAAAGCCAGTGACCGGGAGCGGCGGCGGCGAACCCGGCGGCTGCAAGGTGCGGTGGCTGGATTGGCCGTGCTGCTCGTCGCGGCGCTGGTCGCGGGCGTGCTCGCGTTGGTCGCGCGCAACGAGGCCGAACAAGGAAGACGGGACGCGTTGTCACGGCAGCTGGCGGCCGAGTCGCAGGCCCAGGCGGAAGTGAATCCCGTTGGCGCGATGCGCAAAGCGGTCGAGAGCTGGCGGGCCAGCCCCACCGTGGAGGCCCGTGGCGCGCTGCTGTCCGCACCGCTGATCACGTACCCGTCCGCGTTCACAACCGGACTGTCCAATGTGTCCGCTGTGGACGTCAGCCCGGACGGCGCACTGGTCGCGGTAGGGTCGGGCGGCGGCAAGATCGTGGTGTGGGACGTCAGGAAACGCGGTCCTGTGCACACCGGTATCACCGCCAAGGGATTCGTCTCCGCGGTGAAGTTCTCGCCCGATGGAACCCTGCTGGCCACTTCGGACGTCGACCGGAACGGTGATGTCAACGCGAGCTCCATCCGGATCTGGGATACCGTCAACGGCCGGGAGATCGCCAGGCTCGCGGACGAGCTGCCCGCGATCGGGCAGCTCGCCTGGCGGCCTGATCAGCCGGTGGTCGCGGCTTTGCTGCCGCAGGAGGGCGACAAGCGCGGCATCGGCGAGTTGGACGCCCGGACCGGCAGGCTGATCAAGACCATCGCCAAGGGCGTTGTCGACCCGACGAGCATCGCCTACAGCTCGACCGGTGACCGGCTGGCCATCGGCCGGGGCGATGGCAGCGTGGAACTGTGGGACACGGCAACGTCCACTCGGGTCAGTCGGCAGACCGGCCACGCAGACGCCACGACCAGGCGTGGCCCCGGCGGCATCATGCCGGTGCAGGTGACGTTCTCGGGCTCACTGCTGGCCAGTTCGAGCGTGCTGGACAACATGATCCGGCTGTGGGATCCCCGCACCGGCGCCCCAGGACTGGCTTTTCCCGATGTCACACGTCAGGCGGACTCGGCAGGGGCGGCGGGACCGAGCTCGTTGAGGTTCACCCCCGACGGCAGAACCCTGTACACCAACAGTGATCTCAACTCGATCACCGCGTGGGATCCGCTCAACGGCACCTTCCTCGGCAACCGGCTGCAAGGCCCGCGCGAGGGCACCACGGTGGGTCAGACGGTGATGGCGATCGCGGTCTCCCGGGACGGGCGAACGTGGGTGGCGGCGAACAGCGACGGCACCGTGCAACGCTGGAGCACCAACACGAACTGGTACGCCGACCCCCGCGCCTCGGTGATGAGCCTCGCGTTCCACCCCGACAACAAGGAGATCTCGGCCGGTGATGCCGAAAGTGGACTGTATACATGGGACGCGCAGACCGGCGCGGAGATCGTCAGGACGACCGAGCAGAGCGGGGGAGTCCTCGCGGTCTCCTACACCCCGGACGGTACCCGGATCACCGCGACGGGCAACGCCACATTCACCGTGACGCCACCGGATCGCGCGGCCAAGCCGCGAACGGTCACCCTTCCTGGCCGGCTGTTCATCGGCCGGGGTGCGTTGACCGTGTCCCCGGACGGCCGATGGTTCGCCGCGGTACACCAGCCGGCGAGCGTCACACCCAACACGCAGGACTACAAGATCACAGTGTGGGACGTCAGGACGCTCGCCGAGGACGCTGTGCTCGAGATGGGCTCGCAGTGGCCGTTGGATCTGACTTTCTCGCCCAGCAACGACAAGCTGCTCGCGTTGACCAGTTCGGCGGGGACGGGAATCACCGGCAGCGACCCCGACGGCAAGAACGCGGCGAGCATGGTGACGTGGAGTACTGTCGGTTTCGTTGACGCGGCCCGCACACCGCTCGGCGGCAACACACTCAACACTGTGACCTACACGCCGGACGGCAAGTCCTTGATCACCGCAGGTGTCAGTGGAGTGCTGCAGGTCCGTGACGCTGTCACCGGTGAGATGCGTAAGGAGTTCGGCCGGCACCCGTCCATGGTCCGCCGGATCGCGATCTCCCCGGACGGGCGCCTGCTCGCTTCGGTGACCGCCCAGGACTCGACCGTGCGGCTGTGGAACCTCGACACGTTCCAGCATGTCGCCGACCTCAACGCCCACTTGTCGCCACTCAACGACATCGTGTTCTCGCCGGACGGCCGCCAGTTGGCCAGCGGCGGCACCGACACCAACGTCGCGGTGTGGCGAGTCGACCCGGACGACGTTGTCCGCCAAGTGTGCGCGAACATCGACGAGGCGACCCTGGGCAAGACCGGCTGCGGCTGACGTATTCTCGGCTCCTCGACTTTTCTGCGAGGAGCGTCATGCTGCAGGCGATGGTGCGTGGGAGCGATCTGCACCCGATGCGTTTCGCGTCTGGTGAGCGTCTGGTGTTCGGTCGCGACCCGCACGGCAGCCCGCAACGGCCCGGCCGCGTCGCCTTGCGATTGCCAGGGTGCGCCCCGCACGTCTCGGGAGTGCTCGCCGAGCTTGTCGTCGGTCAGGAGGCTGCGCTGCTGCGCTGGCTGGGCGCGGGCGAAGGCCGGTTGTCCAGCCTGCTGGACGCGCCCGGCGGCGCCCGGCGAGTGACGCTTGTCCGTGGCATGTCGGCGATGCTCGACCTTGGGAAGAACGAACTCGTTGTGCTGAGCGGAAAACAGGTCGGTCACGAGCTGTACACCGACCTCTTGCTGACGTTCGCCATCACCGCACACGACGCGACCACCGACGAGTCGCTCACACCCAGCCGCCGGGACACCGAACACAAACCGCACATCCGAAAAGGACAGTTGGCGAGGTATTCCAAGGAGTGGTACGTCGCTCTCGCGCTGGCCGAGCCATGGCTCGCCGGCGACGACGACTCACCGTTCCCGCCGACCAATCGCCGGATATACGAGCGCGTACGCGAATGGCGCGCAGGCGACGCGTGGAATCTCGACCGCACCCAACGCGTTGACGACGCGATCCGCGCCATCTCCCGGGTCGCGTTCGGCGAACTGGCCGATCCGTACTCCGAGGCACGCCACGGCCGCATCCAGAACCCCCGGTTCGCCGTCGGCAAACGGATAGCCGAATATCGCCTGGTTACAGCCGAAGACCTGGCCGAGGTCCATAACGCTGTCCGGTGATCTTGTCGATGAAACCAGCTGTGCGGCTTTGTCGGCGCGGTCGTGTAAGACGCGGGTTGTGAGGACCGTGCGGCCGTGGCGGTGCTGTCTGTTCTCAGTCGGTCAGCAACAGGGTGTAGAGGTTCTTGATCAGGCCATCCTGCACGAGATCGACCCGAAACAGTGGCCGGCCTTCACCGACGAACAACTCCGCCAGGCCGTCAGCTCCGGGTTCGCCCCGGGACACCAGATCCCCCAACCGTTCCTGGATCAGGTGCGCGACATGGACTTCCACGTGTTCGCCGCAACGTCACAGGCGATCGGCGCGTACCTCGACGAGCACGCGCTGCCGGAACGGCTGGCGAGGCTTGGCAAACCGTTGCTGGTGATCTTCGGCGAGGAAGATCGCAGGTGGCGCTCCTCGTCCGCCGCCGAGTACCGCGCCGTTCCCGGTGCGAGGGCTGAGATGCTGCCCGGCCTCGGCCATTCCCCCAACCTCGAAGATCCGGCACGGACCGCCGTGCCCCTCTTGGCCTTCACCGCGAATCACGCCCCTCAGGGCGATTGAAGGCTCACGTTCGATGCCCGTCCGGCTCACGGTCAGGGACTGGGCTTTTCCTGTGTACAGGTGCATTTGTTGCCCAGTCGCCAGTAGACCGCGACCGCGCTCAGCCGAAGTCGAGTCCGAGTCGGTCCGTGAGGGTTTTCGCCTGTTCGTCCGTCGCGAGTACGTAGTAGCTGTCCTCGCCGGAGTCCCGCAGTGGCATCGCGTGGAACCTGCGGTCGTCGTCCGGTTCGAGCAGGTGGATGAACTCGTACACCGCGAGGTGGTCCATGTATTCGTCCGACATGTGCTCGACGTGCCAGTAGGTCGGCACGCCGTTGCGCACGAAGTGCAGTTGCTTGCCGTCTTCGGTGAGCCGGACGTCGGTGATCGTCACGGCGTTGCCGGAACAGGCTGCGGCGTCCTGGAGCAGGTGGTTGTAGCTGGTCTCGAGGTCGTCTACGTCGCCGCCGTGCACGGCGATCGCGACGCCGAGCTCGACGAGGAGTTCCGGCACGTCCTCGTCATCCCACGGTTCGTCGTCCAGTTCGTCCGGTAATGCCGTGAGCATGCCGATCTCGACTAGCAGGGTCGCCACTTCGGTGGGAGTTGTCGTCATGCGACACATGGTGGCAGCGCGATGATCTCCGTGGAGGCGGTTTCAGATGACTTTGGCCGACGAGGACTAGACCTCGCCTCGTGGGTGCTTTCCGGCCGAGGAAGGAAAGCACCCACGAGGAGAGAAGGATCAGAACGGAAGCGGCGCTCGAACGACGTCCAGCTCGTTCGGGTTGACCGCGGGGAACTCGCCGGCTGACTGGAACCCGACGTCGGCCCAGCGCCGCACAATGTCGGTCGCCGCGATGCGGTCGCTGCCGGCGAGGAGGGAGATCCGCGCCCCGTGGGTCGCGCCAGGTGCGGTGTAGCTGTGGGAGTCGTGCTGACTCGGCGTGAACCGCTCCGCACCCCAGGGGTCGTTCTGCCCGTTGATGAACAGGATCCGCTGTGACTGGGTACGCACCCACTGGTCCATGTCGAGCATCGGACCCGGGCGGTGCGGCCGGTGCAGTTCACCCGGAACGTTGGAGTACACGGTCGACGAGTCTGGGTACTTGAGGTAGCCACGCAGGTGCGCGAACTGCGGCTGCGGCCAGCCGAGCTCGGTCATCGCGTGGAAGTAGTACGGCGTCATCTGACCGAGGTTCTGGTCGGCGAAGGAACCGAAGTTGACGGTGGCGTTGATGTACTCGTAGATCTGTTCGGTGGTGACCGAGGTCGCAGGCACCTTCCCGCACTCGGTCTGGCCGAAGTACTGCCAGAACGCCCAGCCGAGCATCATCGCCGACTTCTCGAACGCCTTGTCAACGCTGCCAACGATCTTGTCGTAGGTCCAGCCGTACTTGGCCGCGTACTCGGTCAGCAGAGCGACCAGCTCCGGGCGGCGCTTGAACGCCTCCACCTGGAGGTCGGCGAGCGCGGCGCGGCAGGCATCGGTACCGACCGTGGCGAAGAACCGGTCGTAGGCGCTGTCCTCGTCGTTGATGTGGTCGTTCGGGGCCACGTACGCGACAACGCCGTCCACATCAAGCGGGTAGAACCGGCTGTGGTAGATCGAGGCCATCCCGCCCTTGCTGGCCCCGCTGGACAGCCACTTCCTGGGGTAGAGCGGCTTGAGAGCAGCTACCAGCCGGTGGTGGTCGGTGGCCGCCTGCCAGACGGTGAGGTGGTCCCAGTTCGCCGGCTCTGGCTGGGATGGGGGAAAGAACCGGTGCTCGACCGAGATCTGGTTGCCGTCGACGAGCTGCGTCGGTTCGCTGCGAAACGAGGTCGGGTAGAGGTTGTACCCGGTGGTGTGCAGGATCATCGGCCGGTCGGCCGACTTGTGCACCAACTGGAACCGTTGCTGGAAGGTGGCTCCGTGCGGCTGGCGGTGGTCGACGGGCTGGGTGTAGCCGAGTACGAAGTACCGGTGGTCCGGGATTGGTGGCGGGCCCTCGGAAAGCACCGTCAGTCCCGGGATCCGCTTGAGCTGGTCGAGGATGTCCTCCTCGGGCGCGGCGCCCGCCGCACCCACCGGGCCGAGCAGCCCAGCGACGACCGCGACCGCCGCAGTTGCTCGTAATCTGGTTAACAAGTTGAGTTTCCTTTCGTGCGTACGTCGCTTGTCATTTGGCGGCAACTACTTGGTGGTGCGGCGTTACGCGTGTACTGAAAGGACGGCTGGGCGTGCGGCCGCAGCGGTTCCCGCGGTCGGCACCGGCAGCGGGTGCGGCGCGATGTCGATGTCACCGTTCGGGAGCACGCCGTCGACGAGGTATTCCTTGCCGATCCGCTGTGCCTCCCAGTTGACCATCGCCGTGTTGCTGCCGAACACGCAGTGGGTGCCCGAGCCGCGCTCGGTCACCAGCACCGAACTGGGCAGCTGCTTGTGCATCGCGACCGTGTTCACGTACGGCGTCGCGGAGTCCCCGTCGGTGCCGAACATCAGGATCGGCGGCAGGTTCCTGCCCGAAGGCACGACGCGCTGGTCGTGTCCGGCGGGCCAGTTGGCGCAGGCGGACGGGATCGATACGTTGTACCAGGCGAAATCGCTGGTCTTGGCCAGCTCGCTGAAGTCGCGTTCGATCTTCGTCCGGTCCGCCGGGGCGTCGGAGTCGATGCAGGCGATCGAGATCATCCCGGCGATGAAGCTCTCGCCTGCCGCGCCGCCCGCGGGAGTCGCCCAGTCCAGCACGGCCCGTTCGTCACCGCGCAGCACGTAGTCGGCCATCGCCTTCGCGAGCGGCTCCCAGTAGAGCTCGTGGGAGAGGTTGGCGATGTAGACGTCCATCAGCTCCACCGCGCCGACGTTCTTGAGCGGCCCGCGCGGCTGCTTGCGGAAGTCGCCGAGCATCTTCTGCCACGCCGCGTTCACCTGTTCGTAGGTCTTGCCGAGGTGGAACACGGTGTCGTACCTGGCGATCCAGTTCAGGTAGTCACGTTCGCGGGCAACGCCCGCGGTGACCTGCCCGGTCGAGTTGTGGTACCACATCTGCGGTTCCACCGGGTTCATCGAACTGTCGAGGATCATCCGGTCGACCCGGCCCGGGTACAGCTCGGCGTAGGCGCTGCCGAGATAGGTGCCGTAGGAGTAGCCCAGGTAGCTGATGCGTTCCTCGCCGAGCAGTGTGCGCACGTGATCCATGTCCCGGATCACGTTGCGGCTGCCGATGTGCTTCAGCTTGTCGCCGTTCTTCTCCGCGCACGAGCGGGCGAAGGCCTTCCAGCGCTCCCAGCTCTTGTCCCGCTCTTCAGGCAGGTCCGGGTCGGGCTGCAGCTGGCGCCAGTAGTCCTCGCCGACGCAGCTCAGTGGCTCGCTGTGGCCGGTGCCGCGCGAGTCGACCCCGATGATGTCGTAGGCCTCAAGCACTTCCTTGGGCAGCCGGGTGTATCCGGTCGTGTTCGGATGCGACAGCTTGCCCGCCTGCATCACTGCCGAACCCGAGGGGCCGCCGGGGTTGACGAACAGCACGCCGCGCCGTTTCGCCGGATTGGTGCTGGCGTGCCTCGAGACGAGCACGTTCATCCGGGCGCCGAACGGGCGCGAGTAGTCGAGCGGGACGTTGACCGTCGCGCATTTCAGTCCCGGGTACACCTGCGCGACATCTTGCGGGCAGGCCCCGAATTCAAGCTGTGGAGCGGCGTACGCCGATGTGCTGACGGCCGCCGCAGTGCCGACGGTGAGCACCGCGGTCAGGCCGAGCGTAAGGAATTTTCTCATTCGCACCCCAGTTCGTATTGGATCTTCGACGTGTATCGATAGCGTCCTGAGTCCGGCGTCGGCAACCCGCTTCAGCTGGGCGTGAAACCAGGGAGCGACAATGGATTGACCGACAAGCGGCTGGTGAAGGCAACAAGGGATCCATAGTGGACAGTAGGAGTAGCGCGAAACCAGGCGACGACGCCAAGTCAATCGTCGTGAGCACCTCGACGTGGGATCACGTCGAGGTGCTCACGAACTGCTGCAATTAACGGAGCCGGATAGGCGGTGGGGCGTGACCGAACGTGCCGACCGAACCGTCGCCGTAACTGAGCCAGCTACCCAGGGGAGCCACCTGGCCGACACCCGGTGCCCGGTAGTCGCATACTCCCTCTGGGAACGTCGATCGCAACCGATCTTTATCCAATGCGGACAGTGGGACGCGGTACTCGGCGAAGTCGACGGGCCGCGGGCGGCACTTGAGGATGTCCAACGCCAAGGGTGCACCGGCGACCAGGCGTGGGTTCGTGCCCACTGGATACTGGGTGGCGCACGGACCGCTGGCGGGGTAGGTCAACGGGCTGACAATCCGTTCGGTCGCTGCGAGGTAGCAGCCGTCTCCCAGATCACTCGGCTTGTTGGCGATCACCTTCTGCTGGGCCGATCGCTGGCTGTGGTCAGCGGCTATGGCGGCCAGCCAGCGGTCCATGGCCGCCAGTTGGTACCGGCTGGCTTCCGCCGTCTGGTCCGGGGTTCGCTGGTTCTGGATGATCACCTGGTTGGCCGCGGTGCCGTTGGCCTGCTGGAGCCTGGTGCGCATGACGAATGACCACTCCGTGGTGTGGATGTCACCGAGGAACCCGCCGTGGTCCAGATTGGTGCGCTGGTCGATGATCGGCGTGGTGCGCAGCCCGAGCGAGCCGGAGACGAGAACGTTGTCCCGGTATGCGGCGGTCAACGCGCGCTGGTCCGCCGTGGTGCGGCGGCCAACAGGATTGCCCTCGACGTCGAAGCCGCCGATCCGCTGGTTCAGGGTGAGGAATTGGTCGATCGTGATGTGCCTGTCGTTGAGTGCCTGAAGCCCATACTGGACTCCGACATTGTCGAGCGCGCTGCGGGCGAACCCGGTCCGCGGGTCGATCCCGAACTGGTTGGCCAGTTGCTGGTTCATGCTGCACTTGACGCCGTCCGGGTTCGTGTCGCGGTTCCACATCGCCTCGGCCGGGATGGCGTTGCTGACCGAGAAAATCTGCTTGTTGCAGCTTCCGGTCGGCGTGATCCGGTTGGCGAAGGACTGGTCCCACGAGACACAGCTGCTGTAGGCCGGGAACCCGGCGATCGCCTGGCGCTGATCCGGTGAGAACGCCCCGCCAGGCCCGGCGAAGAAGTCCTCCAGCAGGGCGCAGTCACTGGTCACCCGCATGACGCTGAGCGGGTCCGGAAAGGACACCCCTGGGACGATTCCGTCCAGGATTCCCGGATAGGTGTCGGCGATGGCGTACTGCTGGATCGCACCGCCCGATCCGCCCCAGCCGATCGTGTACCGCACCGGGCCGTAGGTGTTGACGAAGTGCTCCTTGACCATCATCGCGGCTTCGGCGGACAACATGGTGCTGCAGTTCTGGTCCAGCACGTTGAGCGTCGACGACGCGACCGCGTAACCCTGGGACAACATGAGGTCGTTGAGCACGCCGCCGGTCGAGTTGCCTTGGTGGTAGCCACCGTTGCAGCCGCCACCGAACGAATACACAAGCCTGCCATTCCACGCCGGCTCTGGCCGGAGCGCGGACGGCGTCGCACCGTCGGTCAACGCAGCGATCTGGTAGACAGCGCGGTCGATGGTGCCTGTTTCGACACGCACGACATAGGGCACGCTGCGATCGTCCACTGTGGCCGTCGCCAGATCTGCCGGTCGGGAAGCCGGGTCAGCCAGCGGGGCGAACCGGCCAGCGGTGTTCCGGTACTGGTAGCTCACCACCGCCGGTGCGGAGCAATCCGGCTGGGTCGCCGGTTCGAGACCGAAAGCCGTTGTCTCGCAGAAGAACGGCTGCTGCTGAGGTCCGGAGAACACAGGGCCTGTGCTCGGACGGACCGTCAGACGCGCTGTCCCGTGCCCGTTTCGAGCGGTCGCCGTGATCTGGTGACTGCCCGGCGTCAGTCCGGTGACCAGTCCCAGCACGCTGCCGTCGGGCTGGGACTGGAACACGGTCGTGACGTCCCGGCCGTCCTGGGTCACCCGCAGACCGGGTGCGGCCGGGCTGATCCTGAGCAGAGTCCGGGTTCCACTGATCAACTCGGGGCGCGGGTTGGCCACGGTGGTGATCGCCAGCGGCTGGCCGGCCTCGGCCTGGAGGGCGGATCCCGTGGCCAGCAAAGCAGCCACGAGAACGAGTGCTCTCAACATGGTCACGTCCTCACGCCGTCGCGGGAATTGTGCTGGGGACAATGGCTGTGCGTGCCGCCCGGCTGGCGAGCAGCGAGACACCGAACACCACGTGCGCGGCGACAATCGGGTAGATGGCGAGCCGTTCGAACAGGCCGATGGCGATATTGATGCCACCTCGGACATCGATCATGAACGCGGCGAACCCGAGCAAACCGATCACGCCGAGCACGAGCAAGGCTCGCGCGACTCCCCGTGACATGCCCAGGCGGCCACGGAAGGAGGCCGCGAGGATCGACAACAGGTTTCCGCAGACGATCGTGGTCTGCGCACCGATCAGGTGGTACAGGATCTGCCCGTTGTCGATGCTGGCCTGCGAGCCCTGGAACGGTGGCGGCCTGGGTACGGCGAAACATTGACTTGCTCCTTTATGGATTGCCAGGAGTTACGACTTGCGGGACAAGCCTTTGCCGTTGGGGCCGGGGCGCATCGGGCGCCGCAGCTTGGTGGCGCTCAGGCTCGCCGTTGGTCATCGCGCCGATCGCGATCGGGGACACGTCGAGACCGGTTTTGCCCAGCTTGATGTAACGCATGAGGCTGCCTCCGGGGATGGTCTACCCCGAAACGGAGAGTTCTCCGCTCGGGTCGTCACGCTAGCGGAGAGTTCTCCGTTTGGCAACGGGAGTGGAAGGGATCACATGGCGCAGCGCAGCGCCTCGTCGACTGGGCGCCGGAACTGCTCGAGCAGGACCCACCGCTGGTCGCCATGCGCAAGTGGTTCGAACGGCTCGCGGGCTACATCCGGATCAAACGCGGCCTCGGCGATGCGCTGACCCCAGACGACGTCCTGCTGGTGATGGGAGCCGTATGGCGGACACCGTCGGGCCCAGCAGGCTGACCGCCTGCTCGACCTGGTCATCAACAGCGTCCCACGCTTCCCTCGATCTCAGTGCAGGCGCGGACACGCAGTCGGGTCGGCCAAAAGTACTAGATGGATTTGTCTTGGACTGCAGGCACTTTCGTCGCGCCATACGCTCCAATCATGGTTACGTCATCGAAGAAAATCACCCCACCGGTTACCGTCGTTGCCGCGTTCTTCGGTTTTCTCGTTTCCACGGTTTCGGCGCTGGTGTCAGCCGGCCTACTGCTCGGGGCGCGGGAAGAGCTCGCCAATGCCCTGCGTACGTCGGACACTCAGATGACCGAGGAGCAACTTGATCAGGCGGTTACCGTCGCCCAGGCGTTCGCCGTGGGCGTCGCGGTGCTGGTCGCGTTGTTCTACCTGTGGCTGGCGTTCAAGCTCAAGGCCGGCCGCAACTGGGCGCGAGTCGTGCTCACTGTGGTCACGTTGCTGCAGGTCGCTTCGTTGTTCACGACACAAGGCAACTCGTTGTGGGGCTACGGCAGCTGCGCGATCGCCGTTGTGGCACTGGTGCTGAGCTACTTGCCTGCGTCCAACGAGTACATTGCCGCTGTCAAGCACTCCAGGTGAGTTGCCGCGAGAATCGGTGCCATGACAGCAGCCGGACCGCGGGCGCGGCGGAGCGTCTTCGTCGCGGAGATCGTCGTTTTGACTGTGGCGATCGCCGTCGACACGGTGCTCGCGCTCCGGCAGGGCCGGCCGGACAACGCCTTGGCTGCCGGGTTCGTGTCCATGGTGGCGTCCGTCGGGCCTGCGGTCGCCGTGCTGGCCGTGTTACGGCGTCGGTTTCCCCGCCGTATCGGCAGGCTTGGCGCGGCAGTCACAGGACTTTCTCTGGTGAGTACCGCGTCCACTGTGGTCGCAAGCAATCTGGGACTGCAGCGGACAGCGGAGCCCATGGTGACCGAGGTGCTGGCTGCGGCGTTGTTGGCGGGCGCGGGTTGCCGGCGGTTACCACCGCTTCAGGCAGGAACGCTCGCAGCTGCCACAGGGCTGGCAGTTGTCGCGGCGCCAGTCCTGCGCTACGGCATCGACTCACCGGTGGCGCTGGTGGCGGTGCCAGCTGCGCTGATGTGGGGTGTCGCGCTCGCGATGGGGCTCGTCCTGCGGGACGCCGACACCCGTCATCTACGCGAGGTCGAACAGATGCGCACAAACGAACGACTGCAACTGGCCAGGGAATTGCACGACCTGGTGACCCACTACGTCAGCGGAATTGTGGTGCGAGTGCAGGCCGCCAAATCGCTCGCCGGACGGCCGGACGTTCCCGCCCAGCATCCCGCCGAGGTGTACGGCGAGGTCGAGCAGGCGGGGACGGAGGCGCTCGTGGCCATGCGCAAGCTCGTGGGTATGTTGCGTAGCAACGAACACGCCCTCCCATTGCCCAGTTCGAGCCTCGGTGACATTGTCCGCTCGGCTACGTCCGAAGCCGAGGAAGTGGACATCCCCGAAGACGTGAACGAGATGCCCGTGCCGCCGGAACTGGCGAGCACCATCCACCGTGTGATGCTGGAGGCGACGACCAACGCACGGCGGCACGCGCCACAGTCCAGCGTCACGGTCGTGGTCCGGGTGGCGAACGACGAGATCGTGCTCGATATCTGCAACGACATGACCTCGACCGTCGAAAAGCCACCGGGATACGGTCTGGTCGGGATGACCGAGAGGGTCGCGGCACTGGGCGGCACGTTGACCGCGGGGCCGCAGCCCGGCAACCAGTGGCGTGTCACTGCGCGCCTTCCGCTCGACGAGACAGCGCTGCCGCGAGGAGTCTGATGCCCATCCGTGTTCTTGTCGCCGACGACCAAACGCTGGTGCGCACCGGTTTCCGGCTGATCCTCAACGCGGAGCCGGAGATCGAGGTGATCAGCGAGGCCGCCGACGGGCCAGCCGCGGTGAAGCTGGCGCGGCAACTGCGGCCGGACGTCACGCTGATGGACATCAAGATGCCAGGGCTTGACGGGATCCGGGCAACGCGGATGCTGGCGGGGCCGGAAGTGCCGGATCCGCTGCGAGTCGTGGTCGTCACGACCTACGACATCGACGAGAACGTCTACGCGGCCTTGCTTGCCGGAGCGTGTGGCTTCCTGCGCAAAGATGCCGGGCCGCGGTTGCTCGTCGAAGCAGTGCACGCTGCCGCGAAGGGCGAGGCCATGGTGTCGCCTTCGGTCACTGTGCGGCTGCTGTCGCATTTCACAAAGACGCCTGCGCAGCGGTCCGCATCAGCTGATGTCGCTTTGACCGCGAGGGAACTGGATGTCGTGCTGGCTGTCGCGAAGGGCAGCACGAACGCGGAGATCGCGGCTGGTCTGGACATCTCGCTGTCCACGGTGAAATCGCATCTGGCGAGCGTGCAAGGCAAGATCAAAGCCCGCAACCGCACTGAAATCGCCATCTGGGCGTGGCAGAACCAGCTAGTCAGGTGACTCGCACGACGAGGGTACGGGTCACCATGTCACCGAACCGCTGGTTGCGCGGTGTCACGGCGATCAGCACGGCACCAAGCAGACCGAGGAACAGTCCGTCCACGACCATCAACAGCCACCGCAGGAAATAGTCACGCAATGACGGTTCGCCGCCCTGCAGTGTGACGATTCTGAGCCCAAGCCACCGCATGGCCGGTGTGGCACCGCCCATGCTGCGTGGATACCAAATCCCGAACCAGAGGTTCGTGGCGATGAGCGTCAGGATCCAGGCCGCGAACGGGACGATGAGCAACACCTTGCCCCGTGCGCCGAATTCGGTCGACAACACGGCAAACCCGAAGCACGCCAAGAAGACCAGCAGTGCCAGGACGAACGACAAAGCCTGGTCGATGATGTACTGCAGGTACCGCCGTCCGACGACGGTCCTGCTCGTGTCCACTTCGGACTTGTCGGGGTCAACGGACGACGACGCCCTGAGCAGCTGCACTGAACGCTCTACTTTGCCCATGCGCACCCCCGCTCGGTCAGTAGGTACGCCGGATAGTTACCCCCACGCTCCGCGGGCAAATCATGGATCCAAGTCCGTAGTGCGGATGCGTGGAACCCAGCGGTCGCTCGTCCCTACTATCCCGAGATAGCCCTCTGACCTGGGTAAACCGTCAGATCAGAGGGCTTTCGCGTCCGTTTGGCGGGACCGTCAGCCGTAGCACGCGCCGACGGAGATGTTGACCTGGGTCGAGGTGATGCTGCGGCCCTTGTCCGACGCGACAAAAGCGGCGACATTGCCCACGTCGGCCATCGTCGCGGCACGCTTGAGCGGCGACGCGTCAGTGATGCTCTGCCTGGCGCCGGCCCATTCGGGAGTGTCCGGGAAGGTGTCGACGATGCCGCCGGTCAGCAGCGTCACCGTGCGGATGCCGTGCGGCGCCAGCTCCACCGCCCACTGCCTGCGCAGCGATTCGATGGCGTCCATGCCGACCTGCACGTTGCCGAGGCTGGGGCTGGTGTTCGCGTTGTCCGACCCGCCGAAGAACAGCAGCACTCCGGACTCCTGCTTGACCATGTGCCGGGCCGCCGCTTTCGTGGTGATCAGCTGCGTGGTCAGGCCTTTGGCGATGGCCGCGACGAAGTCTGACGTCGAGATGTCGGCAAGAGGCTGGAAGATCGCCTCCTGGGCGATCAGGTTGATCGAGATGTCCACGCTGCCGGTCTTCTCCACGACGGCGTCGATGTGGTCGTTCACCGCGGACGCGTCCAGCGCGTCGACCACGGCGGTCTCGGCCTGACCGCCCGCGGTGCGGATTCTGTCCGCGACCGTCTCGAGCTTCGCCGGTGTCCGGCCGGTCAGGAAGACCCGCGCGCCCTCGGCGGCGAAGGCACTGGCCATCGCGCCACCGATCGAGCCGCCGCCGCCGTAGATCACCGCGGTCTTGTTCTCCAGCATCATTGGCTTCTCCTTTCGTTGCCAGAGAAGCTATGGCCTGGGCACATCGGTTCACATCGGTCACGTGACTGGCGTACGACTCCTCGCCGGAGGCGGCGATTAAGTCATTCGAGTCCCAGCTGTGCCAGTTCGATCCGTCTGGTGACACCCAGTTTCGGGTAAGCGCGGTACAAGTGGTGGCCGATCGTGCGCGGGCTGAGGAACAGTTGCGCGCCGATCTCCTTGTTGCTCAACCCGGTCGCCGCCAGTCGAACGACTTGCACCTCTTGCGGCGTCAGGTTCTTCAGCGGGTCGTCGGCGACTGGCTCGAGCGTCGGGCGCTCACCCAGCGCGGTGAGTTCGCTCGTCGCGCGCGCTTCCCACGTCAACGCGCCCATCCGCTTGAACCCGGTCAGCGCGGCGTCCAGCTCAGCTCGTGCCTCGCTGCGGCGGCGTCTG
Organism: Kibdelosporangium aridum; assembly: GCF_900176515.1. GTDB lineage: Bacteria > Actinomycetota > Actinomycetes > Mycobacteriales > Pseudonocardiaceae > Kibdelosporangium > Kibdelosporangium aridum. Next base: position 439,751 of record NZ_FWXV01000011.1, on the reverse strand, counting down.
CGGCGTAGCCATTCGCCGTAGAGCAACTGGGTTCTGGCCTGGTCGAATCGGCCGCCGTGCTTGGCGTACAGGTCGAGCGCGGCCCGGTAGTGTTCCTCCGAGTCCTCGAGCATCGCCTGGCAGCGCCGTAGCAACGCCGTCGCGACCGGACTGTCCACGTGCACAGCCCACCGTTCGAACTGCGTGAACTGATCGGCGATCCGGTCGGGGTTGCCGTCGCGAACCGCCGCCTCCACCAGATCCGCGACCGCGCGGATGGGGAAGTCGTACTTGGCAGGACTCACGCACGCGGCGTACAGCGCATCGAACGCCGCGCGATACCGTCCCGCAGCGAGATCGAGCAGGCCAAGGCCCCAGTACGTCACCGCAGTGCCGACGGCGTGCCGTCCCTCGAGAACCGGTAGCACCTCGGCGGCCAGTTCACGGCATCGCGGTTCGTCACCCATCACCGCGGCCAGCCACACGGACGTCGCCCGCAGCACTGCGACTTCCATGTTCATCCCGAACTCGGTGCTGAGCGCCACTGCCTCAGCCAGGCAAGTCTGCGCCGTGAGGAAGTCACCGCGCAGCGCCTGGGCCAACGCGACGACCTCCTGCGCGTACGGAATCCAAGTCAACGCACCGCTGGCTCGGACTTCTGCCAGAAGCATCTCCATCACCGCGATGGCCGCTTCGTCCTCGGCCAGCATCAGCCCGCTGAACCCGGCCACGACCCGGTGCACGAGGTCCCCGTCGTCGTCCTCGCGACCGGCCTTGATCATGGCGCGGAGCGGTCCAACGGCGTTCTCCGGCCTGCCGCTCAGCAGATCTCCCCAGCTGATCTGCGCGTCGGCGGAGGCACGCACGGTGGACTCCGGCCGCAGCCGCAACTCGGCCATCAGCCGTCCGCCCTCGGCGACCAGGGGCAGAGCGCCCGCGTCCCGGCCGGCGCACATCATCTCGGTCAACATGACGACCGCTCGTTCAGGGTCACTGTCCATGATCAACCGTGCTGCCTCGGACGCGAGCGCGGCATCCGCTTCGGGGGACGTCCGCTCGTATTCGATCTGGCCACGCAGCAACGTCACCTCCGCGATGACGCTCACCTCGGTGGTGAGGGACGTGACTTCGACAGCCAGGCGCGCCGCGCGGTCGGGTTTGCCCGCGTCGTAGGCGGCAAGCGCGGCCTTGGCGATACGACGCGCCTTGAGCTCGGGATCCACGCTCAACCGGCCTGCGCGGTCGTACGCGGCGGACACGGCCATGGCCCCGCCGCGGCGTTCTGCCCGTAGCGCGGTCCGTTCCAGCTCGGCGGCCACGGCCTCGTCGGGCTCGGTGGTGGCCGCCGCGAGGTGCCAGGCACGACGGTCGAGGACGTCCGGGGCGGTGAGTGCGTCGGCGAATGCCCGGTGGACCGCGATCCGCTGGTGGTGGGTGGCGCACTGATAGGCGGCGGCACGCACCAGCGGATGCCGGAACGCCAACTCCCCGTCCGACACGCTGATCAGACCTGTGCGTTCGGCCGCGTCCAGGTCGGATATGTCCGCACCGACGGCACGGGCGACGGACAGCACCGTGTCCATCCCGGCGAAGCGGTCGGCCGCGGCGACCAGCAGGATGGACTGGGACGCCTCGGGCAGGCTGACGATCTGTTCGCGGAACGTCTCCTGCACTCGGCGTGTGACTGGCAACGGGCCGACTTGGTGCGCGGGCTCCGCACGGCCCTCACGCTGCGCGGCCAGACGTGCCGCACCGAGTTCGAGCAACGCGAGCGGGTTCCCGTTGGCCTCCTCCAAGACCCGTGCACGCATCGGCGCTGTCAACCCAGGGCTGCTGTGATCGAGCAAACCGGCCGCCGCGTCCGACGACAAGCCCGGCAGCCGCAACTCCTCGATGCCAGGTGTGTGAAACGGTACTGCCGTGTCGCGGACCGCGAACAGCATCGCGACCGGGTCCGCCTGGAACCGGCGAGCGGCGAACAGCAACGCGTCCGACGACCCGCGATCCAGCCACTGCGCGTCGTCGACCAGACACAACAACGGCTTCTCCGCCGCCAACTCGGCGAGCAACGTCAGCGTCGCCGCACCGATCAGGAAAGGGTTGGTCGCCGTGCTGTCACTCAGCCCAAACGCGGCCCGCAATGCGGCTGCTTGCGGGCCCGGCAGCACGTCAAGCCGATCCAGATGCGGATACAGCAGCAAGTGCAGAGCACCAAACGCCAGTTCGGCCTCGGACTCGATGCCGACGCCGCGCAACACGCGCATGCCGTGAGCCGTGGCCACGGCATGATCAAGTAGCGCGGATTTGCCTATCCCCGCCTCGCCTCGGATGACCAGCGCCGCGCTGCGACCGGAAGACGCCTGCCCCAGTAATCGCTCGACGTGGTCCCGTTCCCCATCCCGGCCGACCAACATGGCACCAGAGCCTAGCTGCTGGAACCGTGCGGAAATCGTGCGTGGGATCGATCCTGGCGCGCCCACCCGGATGCAGCGGTAATCCCAGCTCAGGTTGTCGCGGGCGTGACGCAGGGCCGCGCCTGCTGGTCTTGTGCGTACGTCCGTTCACTGGACGTCATGCCTGCTGTTTCTGACTGTTGATCGTGGACGGCAATGGTCTGCTTGTGTCGGCTTCCGCCGCGTCGGCCACGGCTTCAGCAGCCGCTTCGGCAGCGCGTGCGGCGTCGTCGGCTGCTTGTTCGGCAAGGCCGTCCGGTGCCGCGATGTCGCGGGTGGCTGATGACTTCGGCAGTGCTTCGGTGAACGCCTTGGATATCCCGGACAGTGCCGATGTGACCTCGCTCGGGATGACGAAGAACGTGTTGCCTTGTCCCTGGGCTAGTTGCGGCAGCGTCTGGAGGTATTGGTAGGCCAGGAGTTTCGGGTCGGGGTCGTTGCGGTGCACGGCTTGGAAGACCTGGTCGATCGCGCGGGCTTGCCCTTCGGCCTTCAGGATCTCGGCTGTCCGGTTGCCTTCCGCGCGCAGGACCGCGGCCTGCTTGTCGCCTTCGGCGGTGAGGATCTGGGATTGCCGCTGACCTTCGGCGCTGAGGATGGCGGCACGCTTGTCCCGTTCGGCGCGCATCTGCTTTTCCATCGCGTCTTTGATGGTTCTGGGCGGGTCGATCGCTTTGATCTCAACCCTGTTGACGCGGATACCCCATTTGCCGGTGGCTTCGTCGAGGACTCCGCGCAGCTGGCTGTTGATGGTGTCGCGGGATGTGAGCGTCTGCTCAAGATCCATGGAGCCGACGACGTTGCGCAGTGTCGTGACGGTCAGCTGTTCAACCGCCTGCAGGTAACTCGCGATTTCGTACGAGGCGGCGCGTGGGTCGGTGACCTGGAAGTACAGGACGGTGTCGATCTCGACGACCAGGTTGTCCTCGGTGATCACCGGCTGCGGTTGGAAGGAGACGACCTGCTCGCGCAGGTCGATCGCTGGATAGACTCTGTCGATGTACGGGATGACGAAGTTCAAGCCTGGCTGCAAGGTCCGGTTGTAGCGGCCGAGCCGCTCGACGTTGCGGGCACGTGCCTGCGGGACGATCCGGACGGCGCGCAGGACGGTGAAGATCGCGAGTACGGCCAGTACGAGTCCCGCGATGAGCAGAGCTGAGATTTCCATGGTTCACTCCCGTGGGTAGACAAGTGCCGTGCTGCCGCTGATCTCCATCACGTCGACGACGGTTCCCTTGGGGATGACCAAGGTTTCGTCGTAGGCGCGGGCGGTCCATTCCTCGCCACCGATCCGGACCCGGCCGCCGAGGCCGGTTACTTCTTCGAGGACGTAGGCGGGTTTGCCGACCAGAGCGTCCACTCCGAACCGTTCGAGTTGGGGCCTGTGCATGTGCCGCAACGCGATCGGCCGGATAAGGATCACACCCGCTGTCGCCGCGGCGGTGAAGACGATGAGCTGGAAGGGCAGTGGCAGGAACGCGGCGGACACGGCGGTGACGAGCGCGGCCGCGCCCAGTACGCCGAGTGCGGCAGTGAGGGTGAAGATCTCGGCGACGACCAGTACCACCGCGAAGATCAGCCAGATGACCCATTCGTCCATGGCGACGCCTCCCTGTGCTCCATGGTCGTGCGTGGGATCCGGTTGAACAAGGTGGTCACACGGCCACACTGACGGCTGTTTGGTTGCCGGAACCCGGCAATCAACGCGCCGCTTTGGTCAGCGCGACAGCGCTGCTGATCGCTGCGACGTGCGTAGCGGGTGCTGGGAAGCAATCCAGGATCCGCCCGGTCGCCGGGTTGGTGCGTTCGCCGTGCAGGCCAAGGGAGTTCGCTGTGGCGCTGAGTGCCTCGTACAGCATGTCGGCTTGCTCGACCAAGCCTTGGCCGAGCAGGTTCTCGACGAGTAGGTAGCCATAGCGCACAAGAGCACAGTGCCCTTCTCGCAACGGTTCGAACGGTTGACTGCGGAAGGCGTTGTCGCCGCCGTCGGCCTCATCGACCAAGCCGATCGCGTGGAAGGCGGCTGCCGCTTCAGCAGACCCGGAACGGCTGATTCCCTGCAACAGCAAGGCGGATCGGCGGACCATGTGGTCGTGCGGACCTTGATACGTGATCGCGTCGGTCCAACGTCGCCACGCGGCGGCCGTGTCGTCGATCAGGCGCTCAGGTGGGAAGGGCGGGCAACTGTCGTTCCAGCGCAGCAGAAACCACAGATCCTCGCCCGCCGCCACGGTGATTGGTGCCCCCAACTGCCGGTCGGTGATCACGTGAAAGGTGCTTTCCACGCACAGGGTGACGTGACCTTCCAGCACACGGAGGTATCGCAACAGCTCTCCACGGGGGACTGGAGGTTCGCCGATGCGGTCTGCAGGAGGACGCACAGTGAAGGCGTCGGTCACCTCCACCACGCCGGCCGGGCCGTGCATCTCGGTGACCAGGACATTGGTGTCTGGCAAGTAGTACTGCCTGCTGCCGTGGAGGTGCTCAACGGTGATCACGAAGCTCTGGTCGTCGACGACAAGCGCGTCTCCGTCTTGCGAGACGGACATATGACGGATCGAGCCGTCCCGGCCGACGAGGGCCCATTCGTGGCCGTCGCCGATGAGCCCGTGGTCGGCGGCGGGCAGTGGAGTAGTCGCAGGACGCACGGGTTCGATGGTCGCCGCGGCCCGCGCGGCGGACTAGGCGCTGTTCCGGCTACGGTCAAGGCCAGTTGGTTGCCGGATACCGGCAACAACGAAGGAGGTTCTCATCGTGACCGACCGAGTCGACGTCCCCGCCGTCACCAGACGTGCCGCCCAGGATGCCGGTGGCGTCTCCTCGGAATACCTGGCCGGATACATCGAGATGCTGGACGCGGTGAGCGTGACCGGGCGCAGGCTGGCGCGTGACGAACTGGAATCACGCCGTGCGCTTGGCGCGAGCGCGGCCGAACAGGGCATTCCCCTGCGTTCGCTCGTCGATCTCTACCTCAGCGCGAACTGGCTGGTGTGGCGGGAGCTCCCCGCTGTCGCGTCGGCCTCGGACAAGCGCGAGATCGCCAGGATCGCCGAAGCGATTCTGCGCGCCGCGGACGATGCCGTGGTGGCACTGGCCGACGGGTACGACGAGGCGCAGCGGTCGACGCTGCGCCAACAGGAGGCCGAGCGGCGCGAATTCATCGATGATCTGTTCTACGGCCGCAGCGACTTGGGCCGCCTTGCCGAACGGGCCGAGCGCTTCGGATTTCGCCTCGCGGGTACGTACGTTGTCACGGCAGCGAAGGCAGACGAGCCGTTCACCGACGGTGACGCGGTCACTCGCCGCATCGAATCGCTTCTGCTGCGGCAGTTCGACACACGCGAAGTCCTGGTGACGACCAAACAAGGGCTTCTGGTGTGCATCGCACCCGGATCACTCGCCGGCGTGCCGGCGGAATTCGCCCGTCACCTGGATGTCGTCCTGGGCGTGCGCCAGACGTGGCAGGTCGCGGTCGGCAGGCCCCACCCCGGCCCGGGCGGGATCCTTCGCTCCTACGAGGAAACTCGTGGCGCGCTCGAACTCGCGGCGTCGTTGGGCTTGGACACCCGCGTGCTGAAGGCCACGGACCTGCTGGTGTTCCAGGTGCTGTTCCGGGACCGAGCGGCGATCATCGACCTGGTCGGTACTGTCTTGGGCCCGCTCGATCAGGTCCGTGGCGGTGCACAACCGCTACTGGCGACGCTGGCGGCCTACTTCGCCGAACGGGACAACGCCACCGCGGCGGCTCGGCGTCTGTACCTGAGCGTTCGAGCCCTGACCTATCGACTCGACCGGATCAAACAGCTCACCGGACAGGACCCACGAGACCCCGCGCAGCGCTTCACCCTCGAGGCCGCGATTCTCGGTGCGCGGTTGCTGAACTGGCCCGAGCGGCCACTGCAGGTCTGAGATTCGTCGCGCTCGAGTGGACCGCATCGGTTAAGGTACTCCGCAGGTGTGCCGGGAAGCCTGGTCGGCGATGTAGTTGCTGCCGACCGCGGGAAGGTGTTCCTGTTGCGTGCTCATGAACTCGCGTCGAGCTATCCGACTGTCCGGCCTGATACACCCGTCATCGAAGCCGCGCGGTTGCTGGCTGGCCAAGACCTGCCAGGCCTGATCGTGGTCGACGACCGTGGTGCACCGTGGACGATCCTCGCGGGCACACAGGTGTTGCGGCTGGCGGTGCCGCACTACTGCCAGGACGACCCCAACCTCGCCCGAGTCATTGACGAGGCTGCCGCGGACGTGTTCCTCCGTGGTCTGGGAGAGCGGACCGTCCAGGAATCTCTCCCGGGTGAGCGTCCCGAACTGCCGGTAGTCCATCCAGATGCGACGGTCCTCGAGGTAGCCGCTGTGATGGCGCGGACGCGTGTTCCTCTTGTCGCGGTGGCGGAATCCGATGGTGTCCTGCAAGGTGCGATCACGCTTGACTCGCTGCTGGACCGGGTGCTTGCCCAGTGACCGTGGTCGCCTGGCTGGCGATCGTTGTTTTCACGGTCGCCTACATTCTGATTGCCACGGAGAAGGTCCATCGCGTCGCGGCCGCCTTGGGCGGCGCCGTGCTGATGCTGGTGCTCGGCGCGACGAACGCCGAGCACGCGTTCTTCTCCGAAGAGTCCGGTGTGGACTGGAACGTCATCTTCCTGCTGTTGGGGATGATGCTCATCGTCGTGGTGCTGCAGCGCACCGGCGCTTTCGAGTTCGTCGCCATCTGGGCAGCAAAACGCGCGCGTGGACGTCCATTCCGAGTAATGGTGCTGCTGGTGGTGGTGACGGCGGTCGCCTCGGCTGTGCTGGACAACGTCACGACCGTGCTGCTGGTCGCGCCCGTTACATTGTTGGTGTGCGAACGACTTGCGGTACCGGTGGCGCCGTACTTGATCGCTGAGGTGCTCGCGTCGAACATCGGCGGCACCGCGACGCTTGTCGGCGATCCGCCGAACATCATCATCGCAAGCCGGGCGGGTTTGTCCTACAACGACTTCCTCATCCATCTGGCTCCCATCGTCGTGGTCCTCATGGTGGTGTTCATCGGGCTGTGCCGGTGGCTGTTCCGCCGCGCTTTCGTGGCCAATCCGGAGCGCGCGGAGGCAGTGATGGCTCTGCGTGAGCGGGACGCGATACGTGATGTGCGGCTGCTGGTCATCAGCTTGGTGGTGCTTGCCGCCGTGACGGTGGCATTCGTGCTGCACACCGTTCTGCACCTTGAGCCCTCTGTGGTCGCCTTGATCGGCGGGCTGGTGCTGCTCGCGTTGTCGGGGTTGAACGCGGAATCGGTGGCCAAGGACGTGGAGTGGCCGACGCTGGTGTTCTTCGCCGGGCTGTTCGTGATGGTCGGTGCGTTGGTGAACACCGGAGTCATCGACACGCTGGCGAAATCCGCCACCGAGGCGACCGAAGGGCGGCTGATGCTGGCGTCCGGGGTCTTGCTGTGGGCGTCGGCGGGGATCTCCGCGATCGTCGACAACATCCCCTACGTGGCCACCATGAGCCCAGTCGTCGCCGACCTGGTACAAGCCAACGGTGGTGATTCGGCGCAGGTGTTGTGGTGGTCGTTGGCGCTAGGCGCGGATCTTGGTGGCAACGCAACGGCTGTCGGCGCGTCGGCGAACGTCGTGATGCTCGGCCTGGCGGAACGGTCGGGGCACCGCATTTCGTTCTGGCAGTTCACCAAGTACGGACTCGTGGTCGCGTTCGTCACCATCCTGATCTCGACGGCGTACGTGTGGTTGCGCTACTTCGCCTTCGCGGCGTGACCCCCGAGATCTGGCGGCTGCCACGCCCACAGTGGAGCCATGGCGCGGGGGAGTATGCGGTGCCATGTCGACGATGGAATCATCCGAAGTAGACCGTTGGTGGCCAGTGTCGCGGTGATGCCGCTGCCGGTCATTTGGCGGCCGGTGCGGCGCGCGTCGCGGGCGATTCTCTGGGTTCGTGGTCGTCGTTCCTGGTCGTAGTGGCGAAATGCCTCGGGGATATCGGGTGTCCGTGTGAGTGCGGCGGCCAGCGTGACCGCGTCCTCAATGGACTGAGCGGCGCCTTGCCCGCGATCGGGACTCATGGCGTGTGCGGCGTCGCCCAGCAACGCGACTCGTCCGGCGGCGTACGTGGGTAGGCGCGGGACCTCGTGGATGTCCACACGGCGGATGTCCGTCGCCGGAGTCGCGTCGACCAGACGGGGGATCGGGTCGTGCCAGTCGCCGACGAGGCGCAGTGCCGCGAGCCGCTCGTCGTCGTGACGGATCGCTGGCGCGTCGGCCGCGGTGCCCAATGCCCAGTAGATTTGGTCTTGCGCAACCGGATGGATGAGGAAGTAGCGTCCGCGTCCGCTCGTCATGCTGCCGATGAAGTCAACGTCCTTGAAGGCGCTGGTGTTCAGCAGACCCAGCCAGGCGGTGTAGTGCAGGAAACGCGGGACTGTGCCGGGGAACAGTTGTTGCCGGATCGGGCTGTGGATCCCGTCGGCGGCTACCACGAGATCGGCGGTCAGTTCTCCGGCGGAGTGAGTGACGGTCACGCTGTGATCGTCCTGATGGACGTCGGTCACCTCGATTCCCGTTTGTAGCCAGCTCGCCGGAACTGCCTGGAGCAGGAGGTCGTGCAGGCGCGCTCGGCGGATCGCGATCAATGGCGGAGTACCAGCCGCCGGCGGGTGAAGCAGGTGCCCGCCGTCGGTGGTACGCAGATTGTGTGTCGCCCAGGTGGGCATGCCGATTGCCCGAGCCCGATCACCCAGCCCGAGAGCATCAAGTGCGCGCACCGCGTTGGGGGACAGGGACAAACCAGCACCGACCTCGGCGATGGCCGGTACACGTTCCAGAACGGTGGCGGTCCAGCCGATCCGCTGGAGGGCGATGGCGGTGGCCAGTCCGCCGATACCGCCGCCGACGATGATGGCTGACCGGGTCATCGGTTCTTCCTTGTGGTTGAGGGAGGTGGCGGGGCGTTGTCGAATGCCTTGGCCATCCAGTCGAAGACTTCCTGGGCCTCGCGTATCCGTTCGGCTCGTGCGTTGCGAGCGCCGAACATGTCCAGCCCGTCACGGGTGATGTCGAGAAAGGCAGTCATGCCGTCGATTTGCCGCTGGACCACTCGTTCCCATGCGTTCCGGTCGACTCGGTAGAACGCCGTGCGCTGGCCGGGACGGCTGCTCCGTACGACGAACCCCATGGTGATCAGTACTCGCATGTTGGTCGTCAATGACGCCCGGCTCGCGCCGATGGCTTCGCAGATCTCACCGGCGGATTGCTCAGGTGGGTCGCACACCATGAGCCAGCCCAGGATGCGCCCCGCCATGGGCGGAACCCCCTCAGCGGCCAGGTACATGCTCACCCGTTCCACCCAGTTCAGCAGCTCGTCGCGGCCAGGCGTCATGCTAGCTATTTCACAACATTGTGAAACTGATAGCAAGTGATGTCACTGGTCTGGTGTTCCTTGACGCAGCGTGAGGCGCTGACAGGAGAAGAGGAGGGCACCGTCGGCCCCACAAGCTGGGCAACGTCATCTGGCCCGAGGTGCCGTGACCGAATGCAGGCTGGTTGCTGCCGCCACTACTACGCCGGGATTGATCCTTTCGGACAACTCCCAGCGTGCGGGCAGCGGTGATCTAGTGTCCTTTTTTCTCGATCGCCCGCAGTGCGAGAGCGATCAGCACGAACGCGCCGATCAGGATGAGCGGGAAGACGATTTCAGGCATAGCGTGAGCCGTTCAGTGCAGGGCTTCGATGACCGTGACCGAAATGGTAGCGCCTGGTCACGGCCAGACGAAGTAACGAAGCCAGAGGTACGGCGCGGCGATCAGGATTGTTATCGCCGTGACGATGATGCCTTTCTTGGTGAACTCCCAGAAGCTGATCGGTGATCCGGCTCGGGCGGCGATGCCCAGGACGACGACGTTGGCGCTGGCGCCGACCGCCGTCGCGTTGCCGCCGAGGTCCGCGCCGAGTGCGAGTGACCACCACAGTGCCTGGGACTGGGCCGGGTCGGCTACTCCTGCCGCGAGTTGTTGCACCAGCGGGCTCATGGTGGCCACGTAAGGGATGTTGTCGATCACGCCCGACAGCACCGCGGAGACACCAAGGATGAGCATTACGGCGAGCAGCGCATCACCGCCGGTGGCGTCGGTGGCCAGGGTGGCGAGGTGGCCGATGACACCCGTCTTGACCAGTGCGCCGACCATGATGAACAAGCCCGCGAAGAACAGCAGGGTTTCCCATTCCACGCTGGGCATGTAGTCCTTCGGGCGCAGGCCGGAGACCAGTACCAGCAGACCGGCGCCGAGCAGCGCGACCACGGACGGCTCGATGTGGAAGGCGGAGTGGCCCACGAAGCCGATGAACACGGCCAGCAGCACGACACCGCATTTGATCAGCAACCGTGAATCGCGGATCGCTTCCTTCTCGTTGAGTGCCATCACTCCGGCGACCCGGTCGGGGTCGGCGGTGAACGAGCCGCGGAACAACAGCGGCAGGATCAGGGTGAACACGATCAACTCGACCACGATGATCGGCGCCATGTGGATCAGGAAGTCGTTGAACGACAACCCTGCCCGGCTGGCGATGATGATGTTGGGCGGGTCGCCGATCAGGGTCGAGGCCCCGCCGATGTTGGACGCGAGGACTTCGGCGATCAAGAACGGCACTGGGTTCACCGCGAGCCGTTCGCACACCAGGAGTGTGACCGGGGCGATCAACAGCACCGTGGTGACGTTGTCGAGGAACGCGGACGCGATCGCGGTGATCAGGACGAGCAGGATCATCACGCGCAGCGGTGAGCCGCCCGCGCGTTTGGCCGCCCAGATGGCGACGTATTCGAAGACACCGGTTTTCCGCAGCACACCAACGATGACCATCATTCCGAGCAGCAGGAAGATGACGTCCCAGTCGATGCCGGTCTCGTGGGAGTAGAAGGCGTCTTCGGAACCGACTACACCGAGCGCCAGCAGGACGGCGGCGCCGCCGAGCGCGGCCATCAGGCGATGGACCTTCTCGGTCGCGATGAGGATGTAGGCCACCACGAACACGGTGACCGCGACGGCGATCACCGGGCGCTCCTCACCGTGGCAGGGCGTGCTCCAGCAGCCGGGACGCGGTGATCACGCCGACGATCCTGTCGTTCTCGACCACAGCGACCAAGGGACAACGCATTCGTGCCATGACCGCGGCGACTTCGATGATCGTGTCGTCCGCCTCCGCGACAGCCAGTTCCGGCCGTTCCTTCGGCAGCAGTTCGCGCACGGTGTGACCGGACAGTTTCTCGGCGACCCGGTCGGCGAACTGCTCGTCGATCACCCCGGCCAGCGCCGGATCGTCCTGCACGTAGCTCGGCACCAGGAACCTCACCACCTGGGAGGCACCCAGCACCGAATGCGGCTTGCCGTCCTTGTCGGTGACGACCAGGCCCGGCATCCGGTGTTCGCCCAGCAGCCTGGCTGCGTCCAGTGCGTCCGCGTCCAAGCTGGTGACCGGATACTCCTCGGCCATGGCTCGTGCTTGCACATTCACAGCGTACGGCCGAAAGGCGGCTCATGCAGGTTCCTTGTCGTCGTCTTTACGTGCGCCGGTCGGCAAGTTGTCCGGTGGTTCCACTCGCAGCGCCTTGGCAACCGGAACGTCGGTGGAGGAATGCAGCACGATCGACAGCGCGATGGTGACCGCGACCAGGTCGAAGACGTGTTCGCCCGCTGGGATCCCGGCCTGAAGAGCGAGCAGGCCGTAGACCACCGAAGCGAACCCCTTGGGCCCGAACCACGCCGCCGCGGTGCGTTCCCGCCTGGGTAGCGGTGTGCGTAGCAGGGACAGCAACATGGTGGCCGGGCGCACCAGCAGGATGGCCAGCACCGCTACCGCCCAGTCGCCGACGCTCAGATGCGAGATGCGTTCGGGCGTGATCAACGCTCCGAACACCAGCAGCGCACCGAACTTCGTCAGTTCGGACAGCAGATCACCGAGCGGCTCGAAGTGGTGGGCCGCGGTCCGGTCGAGTGTGGCCAATGTGGACCCCGCGATGAACGCGGCCAGGTAGGGATTCGCGTGTGTCAGGTCGCAGGTCGCGAACAGGGCCACGGCGATGGCCAGTGGTCCGAGCGCCTGCAGCCGGGGTTCGGCGGTGAGGATCTTCAGCCGCCACGCCACCGCGACGACTGCCGGGATGGCGATGCCGAACGCCAAGCCGAGCGCGAGTTCCACGCCTACCTTGCCGAGGTCTGATTCCTGTCCATTCGCGGTGGCCAGGAAGATCAGCACGAACGGCAGCGCGAGGCCGTCGTTGAGGCCGGATTCCACGTTCAGCAGCCTGCGCAGCCGCAGTGGCACGTCGTCACGGCCGACGATCGCGGAGGCGAACACCGGGTCGGTGGGGGAGAGGATCGCGCCAAGCAACAACGCTGTCGGCCAGTCCAGCCCGGCGAGGAAATGGGCGGGCACCGCTATGCCGATCATGGTCAGCGGCATCGCCAAGCCCAGAGCCCGGCCGGACAGCCGCCAGCCCTCCTTCAACGCGGGCAGGCTCGCGCGCTGTCCGTCGGTGAACAGCACCATGAACAAGGCAATGTCGGCCAACCCGGTCACCAGCGGACCAGTAGGCGGGATGTCGACCAGCCCGAACCCGCCTTGCCCGATCAGGGCACCGGCGAGCAGGAACATCAACGCGGTCGACAAGACCGTCCGGGCGGCTACACCGGACAAGGACACGCTGATCAGCAGTACGACACCAAACGCGAGCACCAGCGCCACGCAGAAGCTCCCTGTCGTTGAACCACACTCCCCAGTGGAGGGTGGTGCCGACCAGACTTCCCGGCACGCCGCGCGTAAAGATGCCGCAAATACGGGCCGAGAGCAAATCAGGCCCGCCGGGACTGTGGTCACCCATGACCGCGGACGTCCCAGACGACGACGGCAACCTGACGGTCCCGCTACGCGATAATCATGAGGCTGACGTCGAACTGCTGACCGGCGGCTACGGACCCGCCTACGCCCGTTTCCACGCGCCGGATTGGCACGGCACACCCGGGATACGCTGCCCGATCGGGCTAAAGATCGATGCGACCGTAGTGACGACGGCAGCGCACTGATCAGCCTGGTGTTCTGTCAGTCGCGGGCATGCCGCTGTGGCGATTCCGGGCTGGCGCCTTCGACAACATGCGGGAACACCTACAGCGCAAGCACGCCGAGGCGCTGGCGCAGCCGGATGCGCCTTTCGTGGGAGCCGGATGGCGCTACTCGGGAAGGCCGGAGATGGTCAGCTTCATGGCCTACCGCGACCTTCCCGGCGTCATCGACTGGTTTTCGCTTCGCGCTGTGCGACTGGTTGACGCCACCGGCAACTACCTCGACCGGTCGCTCAGCGAGATCGTCGAGGTGATGAGCGACTGGCGCGATCTCGACAATGACGACATCCGCGGCCTCGCGCCCGGTGAGCCGCCAATAGTCGTATAGCGCGGCCAATCGAAAGGGCGTTGCGAGCCACCGCGGTGGCGATCGCTTCTGGGATTGCCGGGAACGCGTCCTATGAGCTCATCAAGGCGGTCGTCACGTAAGGCGATTGCCCTCGGCTCGACCTCGACGAGCTGTCCGCGGATGGGCAAGTCCGGGTGGCCGGATCCGTCAGACCGAAACGCTGAGGCCAAGCCTGGCTTTTCCGGCGGTTTTCGCTTCCAGCGTCCGTCGCCGAGCGGTCACCTCGTCGGGATCGTCGCCGAACACCAGCAGTTGCACGGTGCTCTGCCGGACTGGATTGTCCGTGCGTGCCGTGTCATGACCGGCAACGATGAGCAGGCCGTCGGCGGCCAGCACCGGACGCACGTGGTCGAGCAAATCGGTGAGCGGCCCGGACACCGTCAGTTTCACCGATTCAGCGGGCTCGTCGAGGGCGTCCTGCCGGATGGACTGCAGGGCCAGCAACGGGATCGAGCCGCTGGTGATCCGGAAGTTCAGGTCGAGCACGACCTGCCTGCCGTCCTTGGTTCGCGCGCAGTCAAGGCTGCACAGGCCGCGGTAGCCGAGGTCGGCGGCGCGCTGGGTGATCGCCAGGCATTCGGCGAGTAGTTCGGCAGGCGGATCGGTGACCGCACCGAACCTGCCACCTGCGTAGACGCCGGTCACGTCGACGCGTTGTTCGGTCACGGCCAGCAACCGGGCCCGTGCGTCCGCTCCCACGTAGAACTGCAGTCCCCAGTTGTGCTGGATCTGCAGGTACTCCTCGACGACGAACTCGTCGAGCACATCGGTGAACCCGGGCAGCTCGATGTGCTCCATGGCTCGGTGCAGGTACACGTCGAGGCTGCCGCCGTGTGCGTCGTTGGTCGCGGCCTTGAGCACCCAGGACTTCTCCGCTGGTGCCGCCGCTGCGAGTTGATCGCGTGTCACGGTGCTGCGGTCGGCTTGGAAACGTGGGTCGACCAACGTGGTGATGCTGGCCTTGTTGTTCAAGTAACCGACGAGGCGCGCGCTCTTGAGCGAGCGCTCGTCCGGACATAACGCGGTCGGCTGTGGATACTCCATCGACAGGAGCAGACCATCGGATATCGCTTCCGTTACGCGGCAAGCGAATTCCGCTTCGCTTCGGAACTCGCGCAGGTCTGTGCCAACCGGAAGACCGCTGTCGCGCAAGTGCGCCAACAAGTCCGGGTCTGTGCCGCCGGCACTGCAGATCACCGGCGTGTCAGCCGCGACAGCAATCGGTCGTGCGGAGACCACGTCGCGGGTGTGCCGATGCCTGCTCGCCCGCTCGCTGGCGGGCAGCTCGGGCCGCGCACATACGGCGATGCCCGGGCCGTACACATTGGTGAGAGAGCGAGGAGCACTGACAGCAGGCGGCAGTTCGACGGGAACGCTAATGGACGATCTCCTGTGGAGTGAAGGGACCGGCCGAACCGACCATGGCCCGCGGGCGGAACCGGGATGGCAAGACGCGATGTCGCGGCCCACCGCCCAGTCCTTTGAGGACATTCAGGCGTGCTGTGCTCAGCGGACCTTCTCCGGTATGTGGTCCAGTGCGTCCAGAATGCGCTCCGCGAGTTCGAGCGAAGCCTTCTCACCGAGCTTCGAGTGTTTTCTCAGTGTGTCCTTGACCAGGTTGACGCGTTGGTCATAAAGGGACGTGTAGTCGACAGCAGTGGTCATCAGGTCTCCTCGGTCGTGCGGACGGCAGATGGATGTGCTTGACGGCCGGATCGGTTGACCGTGGTTCACCGGCTCCGTGGACGGTGCCGGGAGCAGCTGTGCTCGATCTGATCCGCAACCGCAATTGGTCAGCCCAGAGACTGCATCGGGTCGTGCGGGGTATCTCAGTTCATGGGTGAGACTGACACGAGTCAGTGCTCCGTCCCGGCCGCCTCGCGACCCGATGGGGATATATCGAGGACGGCGTCAGCTCGACTGCCGACGCGCGAAATGCTCTCGATAGGTCCATCATACGCCCACGTGCCGACGAGGCCACCAGCGGCGTCGTCTGCGCACCCTACTCTTGCGCTCCGCGTTCCTGCTGTCCCGACAGCTGGGCAACGGTGCGACGCCGGTAGTCGACGTCGGCGACCATCTGGTCGAGGATCCGCAGCGCCTCAGCGTTGTCCTGGGCCAATACCCGGTCCCGCGCGTACCGTGCCAAACCGGCCAGGTCATCCGGCCAGCTCTCCCAGGAGGAACGGGCGGCCTCGATCAGCGGGCTCAGGTGTTCGGTGTTCCACTGTGCTTCTGCCGCTTCCTTGCCCGCTTCGGTGGCAGGGTGTTCCGCTGCCGCGCGCCATCCGCACGAACAGGCAGCGATGAAGGCCTCCAGTGCGCTGGTCTCCTCGGTCCACCCCGTGCTGACCGTGCCGTCAGTGAGTTTGCGCGCGGCCTGCCCCTCGTGTTCCGCAACCTGCTCCGCATACGGACCGGTGTAACGGATACCCATCATGGGCTTCCTTCCGTGGGTTGGCCCTGCTGGCTTGCCGACAGGCTTGATCCTGCCACCATGGCGTGCCGATTGCTCCATTCACAGGGTATTTTCACGCGCTACGAAGTGTGGCCGGCAGAGTGTCGCGGGGCGAGTCAACCGCGGAGTTGTCGTCGTCAGGAATCCGGGCGGTGCGGCCGCCGGAAGGCGTACCGTGGAGTTGTCGACAGCACTTCGTGCGCATTGCGGCAGCGCCGCTCGAGACCCATCGGGTCAAATCGGTCCTTAGTAGAACCGCCTCGAGGAATGGGCAATCCGCGCCGCCCATCGATCAGCATGATGTCGTTTGTTGGTCCGCTTCCTGCGACACTGCAAGTATGCGCATCGCTATGCTGCTGGACGCCTGGGACGACGCACCGACCGGCGCGGTGATCTCCACCCGACGCTTCACCGAGCGGCTACGCGAGCGTGGGCATACCGTAACCGTCGTCTCCACCGGGGCGAGGGCCGAGCACAAGATCGCTCTGCCCGAGTTGCGGGTGCCCTTCGCCCAGCCGATCATCACCAAGATGCGCACGCCGCTGGCGTGGCCGGACCGGCGGTCGTTGGCCAGGGCAATCGCTGATGCCGATGTTGTGCACGTGCACACTCCCTTCCTTTTGGCGATGCGGGGGATCACCATGGCGAAGCGGGCCGGAGTGCCCACTGTGGCCACCTTCCACGTTCGCGCCGAGCACATACTGCGCAACATCGGTGTTCACAGTCAGACCACAGTGGATCTGCTCTCCCGCTTCTTTCTTCGTAGCGTGTACAACCGCTGCGATCACGTGATCTGTCCGAGTGAGTTCGGCGAGCACGAGTTGCGCGGTCATGGGCTGCGTAGGCCGGCCACGGTGATATCCAATGGGATACCCGAGGAATACCGGCCGACCGACCGGATCACGAACGACCGGTTCGTGATCCTGTCGGTCGGCCGGCTGGCTCCGGAGAAGCGGCACGACGTGCTGATCGAGGCGGTACGGCGGTCGCGGCACGAACCGGATATCCAACTCGTGGTCCTTGGCGACGGCCCGCTGCGGAGCCGGCTGCGTGACCAGGCGCGCGGCCTGACCAACCCCGTACTCTTCGACTGCCTGCCACCGCATGAGCTGATCTCGTACTACAACACCGCTGACCTCTACGTGCACACCGCGGAGATCGAGGTGGAATGCATGAGCGTACTCGAGGCGATGGCCTGCGGGCTGCCGTGCCTGATCGCCGAGTCGGCAACCGATGGGACCGCGCGGATAGCCCGGTCGGAGCGATTCAGGTTCTCCGCGGGATCACCACAGGCGCTGGCCGCCCGGATCGACCACTTGATCGAGCACCCTGACGAGCTGAAAGCCGCCCGCGCCGACCACGCCGCAGCCGCACGGAGGTATCCCATCGACACCTCGGTCGACCACCTGTTGGCGCTCTACCAACGCCTGACAGCCCGGCAACGCGTGCTAGGCCACTAGACCATGCCCCCGTCAACGCGCGGCCCTCCGCACGGCCAATGCGAGTGCGACCAGCAGCGCTAGTTCCGCGCCCAGTGCGACGCGCTCCAGCAGCCCTTTCGGAAGCCACGGCACGAGCTGGGCCACACCGAACATCGTCGCGCAGGACAGGACAGTCACGGCGAAACGACGGATCCACGCGGCAACACCCGCCCAACGCGGGTCGGGCAGCAGCGAACGGGCCAGAATCCAGCAGGCCAGCGGCAGGCACGTGAACAACATCGCGCCGCCCAACCGGTGCAGGTGTCCCGACAGGGTCTGGTCGGTTACCAGCTGATCGCCGGGAAACACCACGCAGATCAACAATCCCGCATACCAGAGTCCGAAGAGGACGCTTATCGCCCGGTGCCGCGGCATCCGGGCGCCGTTCATCCCAGCTCGTATCACGAGCCCGGACAGGAGCAGGAGCAACACGGCCACGACGAACAGCGGGCCACCGGCGCCGTGGAACGCGTAGTCGCTCACCGGATCGGTCACCGGGTCCACCTGCCCGCTCAGCAGCGCGGTCATGTAGCTGGTGACCAGCAGCGCACCGCCAAGCAGTGCCAGCGCCAGCCGGGCGAACAAGTCCGCGCGGGCTACGTCGACGGACGGCGCGGATCGGCGACTTGTCATCACCGCTCCATTGTCCGTGCCGGGCGGTGAAAGATCGAAGAAATCGTCTGCCTGCGTGGCCGCGAACCGCGGTTCATGCACAATATGCCCAGATGAGGGCGTACAGTGAGGTCACCGAAGGTTCCCGGACGCCCGCAGCCAGGCCGGCGTCGCCTCGGGGCGATCCCGACACCGGTCCTGTCGTCGCAGGCCGGAGACCGGAGCCGGACATGACCGAGCAGCCGAAGTCCTTGCGGCTCATGATCAAAGCCGACACGGCGTTACCCAGCCGGTTCGACGGTGGGTGGTGGCCTCGTTCGGCTGCGCTGGCGACTGAGCTGCCCATCCTCATCGGTGCGCTCACCCCGCGGCTGGGCATGGTCAGGAGAATCGGGTACAACCCCGACACCTGGGGTCTGCTGCCCAGGCACATCGCCGTCGATGGTCACGCCATCCGGCTCGAGGGATTCACCGGTCTGGACCCCTACAGCCTCAGGATCACCGGCATGACGTCCAGGGTGTTGTTCCTGCTGGTCGTCCCACCGGAAGCCGATGAACACACCGGACGTACCGCGCTGGCCGCTGCGTGCACGCAGAACGGGTTGTCCCGCCATATCCTGGCCGCCTGTGGCGCGTCCACCCAGCACTGACGGCTTGCCAGTAGTGTCTTTTGTGGACGATTTCTGGTCTGGATCCCACGCTGTAGTATCGGCGCTCGCGGGTTTGACTGCCAACGGGTGTACACACTGGCCCCGTTGGAACCAATCCGCGATCGTCGGCGTTAGACTGTGTAGTGCCCAGTGCGGCCTTGCTGTGGAAGCGATGGTGTGGGCACTTCTCCCTCTCGGAGGGGGACAAGCCAGAGAAGCCGGCCCCGCTGTGCCGTGCCTGCCGAAGGCCATCGATTTTTCCATTGTTCCGGAAGGTAATGCGTCCTATGACGACCGATACCCAGCCCGCTGATGCCAGGCGCGGCAGTGACTTCGCGCTCCTGGCGCGAGAAATCGGCCGCGCCGGCCTGCTGGACAGGCGGCGTGGCTACTACGTGCTGCGGATGGCGATCAACGTGCTGCTGCTCGCGGCAGGCGGTATCGCGTTCGTGCTGCTGGGCGACTCGTATTGGCAGTTGCTGACCGCGGTGTACCTCGCGGTCGTGTTCACCCAGTTCGCGTTCATCGGTCATGATGCCGGGCACCGCCAGATCTTCCGGTCCCGCCGGGGCAACAACGTCGTCGGGTACCTGCACGGCGCGGTCACCGGGATCAGTTTTCAGTGGTGGGTGGCCAAACACAACCGGCATCACGCCAACCCCAACCACGAGGACGACGACCCGGACATCGACATCCCCGCGCTGGCGTTCAGCCGTGAGCAGTCCCGCACCAAACAGGGCATCTACCGATGGATCACGAAGTACCAAGCCTTCTTGTTCTTCCCACTGCTGACGCTCGAAGCGGTGATCCTGCGCATCGCGGGCATCCAGGCCGTTTTCCGCCGTGAGGTCAAGCGTCCGGTGCTGGAGGCCATGCTGCTGACCGTGCCTCTCGCGGGTTATCTGACCGCGTTGTTCCTGGTGTTGTCCCCGCTGCAGGCAGTGCTGTTCATGCTGGTGCATCAGGGCGTGATGGGTGTCTATCTCGGGTGTTGTTTCGCGCCGAACCACAAGGGCATGCCCATCCTCACCCGTGAGGAAAACGTGGATCACCTGCGCAAGCAGGTCCTGACCTCCCGCAACATCTCCGGCGGACGGTGGCTGGACGGTATGCTCGGCGGCCTGAACTACCAGATCGAACACCATTTGTTCCCGCACATGCCCCGCGTCAACCTGCGCCGGGCACAGCCTGTCGTCCAGGCCTTCTGTGCCAGGCACGGCATTTCCTACCGTCAATGTGGTCTGTTCGCGTCCTACGCCCAAGTTCTGCGGCATCTGCATGATGCCGGAGCGGCACTCCGCCGGCCGACGGCGTTGGCGAACGCCGCATCATGACTGCCCTGAAAGGACTTTCTGTCATCTCGACATCAACACCGGAGAACGACCTGTTCAGTCATTCAGAGCCGCATCAGGCGGCTGACTGGCGCGATCCTGCCAGTCAGCGCAGGCTTTCGCGCGAGAACCTGTTCAGCGAAGCTGCCGATCCGCCGCCGGAGCCGGCTGCCCAGACGACGCCTCCGCCCCGCGACCCCTTCAACGAATCCCGGTAGACGTCCGCCGCGGACGTGCTCGGCGAGCACGATGACTGAGCAGAGTGCCGGTCGGCACTCTGGGTCTATTGTGGACCGAAGGCTGGTCAAGCCCATGAGCTCGGTGCCATGACCAGCGCGCAAGTTTCGCGGCGCCCGTTGCCGTTCTTGCTGTTACTCTCGCCGGAGAGTGAAACACCGGGTCGCAGTCTGCTTGTCCAGCATCTCGCCTGCTACGGCCACCTGATCCGCCCGATTTTCCGGAAGGTGCCATGTGGCAGGCAATTATGGTTTTCTCACCACGTATCCTCCTACTCCATGCGGCGTTGCGACGTTCGGCGCGGCGTTGCGGCGGCATCTGATCGCGCTGGAGCCGGACAGTTGCGCTGATGTGGTCAGAGTCGTCGACCAAGCCGGATCGCCTGCGCCAGCCGAGGTCGTGCACGACCTGGTCAAAGGTTCCCCGCGCAGTCTGGTGATCGCCGCCGAGTTGCTCAACGGGTTCGACGTGGCGATCGTGCAGCACGATTACGACATCTACGGTGGCCGGGACGGCGAGGAACTCCTCGACTTGCTCGACCTGCTGGACGTACCGGTGATCGTCGTACTGCACACCGTTCTGGCGCAGCCGAGCAGGCATCAGCGGATGGTGCTGACGCGCGTGGTCGAGCGGGCCGACGCCGTGGTGGCGATGTCCGACGCGGCAGCCCAACGGTTGCTTGACGGGTACACGATGGACCCGGACAAGCTTCTGGTGATCCCACACGGTGCGCCGGCGGACGGACTGGCCACGGCCGCGCTGGCAAGGTCCAGGCCGACCATCCTCACCTGGGGCCTGCTCGGGCCCGGCAAAGGCATCGAGTCGGCGATCGCGGCACTACCTGCCCTGCGAGACCTCGAACCCCGATACGTGGTCGCCGGGCAGACGCATCCCAAGGTGCTTGCCCGCTCTGGCAGTTCGTACTACGACTCGCTGCGTGCTCACGCCTCCGCGTTGGGCGTGGCCGATCTGGTCGATTTCATCCCGTCGTACCTGGATCCGCACTCGCTCGGCCAGTTGATCCGGCAAGCCAGAGTCGTGCTGTTGCCCTACGACTCGACTGAACAGGTCGCCTCCGGAGTGTTGGTCGAGGCGATCGCCGCGCGACGGCCGGTGGTCGCGACCCGCTTCCCGCACGCGGTCGAGATGCTCGCAGGCGGCTGCGGCCTCTTGATCCCGCACCAGGACCCGGCCGCGACAAGCGTGGCATTGCGCCGCGTGCTGACTGAGCCGGGCTTGGCTGTGGCCATGACGGGCAGGGCATCGGCCCTGGCGCCGGAGTTGCGGTGGCCCGCGGTGGCCGAACGCTATCGCTGGCTCGCCGACAGCCTGTTGATCGCTGCGACGCGCGTCCCACGGTGACATCGATCCCGCGAACCAGAGGTTCGAGTGCCTGGCGGCATTCCTAACCGTCCCTTGTGGAGCGGCCTGTTCCGTTTCCGTGGTCCCGGGATGCCTGAGCGCGCGGCCGGGCACCGTTGGCCGCACGATTTCTTTTGGCCCGGTGATCAGCGTGAATATGGAGTACAGTCAACCTGGTCGAGACATTTCGGCGCCGGTGTTGGATCCGGCGATCTCGGTATGAGAGGCCGGATCCCCGGCCCTGACAGGAGTCGCCGCTCGTCGTCGGCTCGGAGCGAGTTCATCGTGCCCCACCGGCTGCCATGGCCATCGAGCAGCCTCGGCGGTTGTCACGCCGATGGCGCTCATGCGGGGCGTGCCGAGTGCTTCGGCGTGGTCGTGACCCCTGTCTTTCGGTTGAGCCTGTTCGTTTCCGGTGACCCCGGGACGGGTGGGCTCAACCAGGGCGACAACCGGCCTTGGAGATAGGGCCACCATGCGACACACGCACAAATCCAAGCCGGAAGTGCAACGCCGGCACTGGCCTGCGACTATCGGCGCGCTGATCCTCGGCATCGCCGTCGGTGCGATGGTCGGAGTCGGCATGAGCAGCCGCCCATCCCATGTCCGGGACCCACGATCAGGGTTCTGACATAGGCGCTTACTCCTATTAGGACGATCTCGGCGTGGTGACCTTCACCGTCGGGAAGCAGTCCCGCTCCTGTCGATGGCATATACCGCGAGATGGTATATGCTCCGATCATGGATTCCATGAGCGAACAGTCGTTCTTGATTCTCGCGGCGCTCGCCGACCAGCCCCGGCACGGGTACGGGTTGGTGACGGAGGTCGCGGCGATGTCGGAGAATCGGATTCAGCTCCGGGCGAGCACGCTCTACGCGGCGCTGGAGCGCCTGGCCAACCGTGGCCTCGTCCAGCCTGAACGCGACGAGGTGGAGAACGGCCGGCTGCGCCGTTACTACCGTCTGACAGACGCGGGTGCGGCTGCGGTGGAGGCCGAGACACAGCGGATGATCATCCAGTCCCGTGCGGCCAAGCGCCGCCTCGCTCGGCGTGCCCGGCTCGGGCTGATCGGATGAGCCCGTCGGAGCCGATGGGGCCACTGGAACGGCGCTACCGCCGCCTGTTGCGCCTGTTGCCCGCTGATCACCGAGCCGCCCGTGGTGAAGAACTCCTCGGGTTGCTGCTCGACCTCGACCCAGGTCGCGCCCGCCCCAGTCTCCGGCAAGCCGTCGGCGTGGTCGGCCTCGCGTCGCGGCTTCGCCTGCCCGGCGCGGCATCCCTGCTGTTGACGGCGTTCATCGTCGCGGTCAGCACAGAAGCCGCCGCCACCGCTTACCGGATCAGCACCGGCGCGATAACGGTCAGTCTCGGCAGTCAGTTTCCCATCCGAAACGTGGCCCTCGCGCTGCTGATCCCCGCTCTGCTTCGGCTTGCCGCCGCAGTGGCTTGGATCCTCGGCTCCCGTCGCATCACGTTGGTCGTCTGCGGCGTGCTGCTCGCTTATTCGCTGGCGACTGGCGGGCTTCTCGTCGTCGACCTCGTGATCTGCGTCGGGTTGGGAGCCGCCGCGGCATGGCGGTGGTGGCCGGCGCAACGCTCGCGGGTGGTACTGCTGGCAACGATTCCGTTCGCAATGCTGTTGTGGACCCTAAGCGCGGCATGGAACATGGACCTCAGCTTCGGCTGGTTGCTGTTGGTGACCGCCGTCGTCGCCCTGCTCGGCGCGGTTGGGGGCCTGTTGCCCCGCCGAGACTCCGGTGGCGGGGAGCCACAAGGCCAACCGACATCCACAAAAGGCTGACCTGCTCGCCGACAGGGTTGCCTGTCCTCGCGTCGGTCACGTGCCCAGATGACCGACCTGGCATGGGATGGTAGTGCGTGGACACGACTGAAAGCCTGGGTGCTGTGGCACATTCCGGTGGCTTGCTGGTGCGTCGACCGGAACTGACTGTTGGTGTCGTGCGTGCGGTGTCCGGGCTGTCGGCTTTGGAGATCGAACTGCTGGCCCGCCGTCCGCTGGATCGTCGTAGTGCGGCCGAACGGCAGCGGGATATCCGCGACGGGCTCTCGAGCCAGCCGGCAGTCGCGTCCCGCCGGTTGCTGCCGGCTTACGATGAGGGCGTTGACCTGCGCGTCGGCTGGCTCGATCACGCTGGCCACGCGCAGTGGGAATTCGCTACGTCCTGCTCCTCGAGCGACGGTGACTACTTCCTTGGCACGTCCGGTCCCACCTACCGGGCGGTGTTCCGGCTTCCACCGACATTCGACGAGATATCGCTCGTGCTCGCATGGCCGGAGATCGGCTTCCCGGAAACAGTCATCACCGTGCCGCTACCCGACCGGACCACCGTCGAGCGAGCCACAACCTCGATTTGGCAAGCACCACTGGACATTCGTCCTGTGCCAGAAGGGGTCACCCATCATGCCGACCGTGGCCACGGCTCGCCGGCCATCGAAGCAGGTACGAACGTCGCGCCACCCCGAGTGCTGCACCGCCGCGATCACCGCGTCGCCGTCGTGCTCACTCGACTGACCGCCATGAACTCGATGCTGTCCATGGAACTGCTCAGCATTGCCAAGGGAGATTCCGCGGACGCGGTCAACGCCCATGCGTTTCCCCCTCCGCGACCAACGTCAGGTGCGTTGGACGACCCAGCCCAGATCCGAGCAACGGGCCCTGGCGCCTCCGTGGCAGTCATCCAAGGACACGAGGCCCTCTGGATCCGACCGGGTGACAGCACCTCCTCCGGCGGCAACCAGACCTTCTCCTGCCTCCAGGAGTTCACACTGAACCGCCCGCACGACGACCTGCTCGACCTGATAGTGGCCTGGCCCCTCGCCGGACTCCACGATGTCCGAGTACACATCCCCCTCAACCCGACCTGAGCCACACAGCGGGACATCCGTCGCTCACGCTCGGGCTTCGGACGTGTCAGCCTAGGCCGGTCCGGGCGATGACGTTGGTGACGCTTATCCGAACTGCGGTGAAGCCTTCCTGTACGAATGACTCAACCAACGCATCCAAGGGCTGTGATGGGTAATAACGGTTGGCTATGCCCGCGGCGATGCGTTTGACCTGGTCCGGTTCGGCAGACAGTTGTGCGAGTCCTTCGATGGTCACGAAACTGTAGGGTTGCTGCTCATCGCTGACGCAAACCGCGATGCGCTGGTCACGAGCCAGGCTCTTGCCTTTGACGCTCCCAGGCGACAGGGCGAAGGCGAGTTCGTGGCCGTCCAGGATGAAGCACACAGGGGTCACGTGGGGTCGTCCGTCGGGGCGGGTGAGGGCTATGTGGGCGAGCTTTGTTCCCGTTGTGACGAAGGATCGCCATTGGTTGTCGGTCATTGTCGCCATGGTGGTTCCTTTCATTTCGATCGTGCGATTTCCCGTTGGGCCGGTGGCCGCAGTCCATCCGGTTGTTCCGAACAGGACTGTCCTCATCGGACAGACGGGCCTGGTTCGTCTTGTGCCGCGGTCCGGCGGCGCAGTGCTGGTGCGAGCGCCCGCTGTGCGGCGAAGAGTGCGATCCCACCGATCGCGCACACCGATCCGAGGACGGTGGGTCCGGCCAGGTCGAGCAGCGCGGTTCCGGCCAGCGGACCGATCACCGCGCCGATGCTCCAGGTGGTCGAGGCGAGGCCCATGTACCTGCCACGCAGCTCGGCCGGTGCGAGGTCGGCGAACGTGTCGCCGAACCGGACGGCGATACCGATCTGGCCGAGGGTCCAGATCACGACCGATCCGGCGAAGCCAGCGGTGCCGTGGCTGATGGCGCCGAGCGCGGCGCCAACTCCGACCAGCAGCATCGAAACGGCCGACACCGCGTAGGCGTTGCGGCCAGCGAGCAGCCGGACCGCCAACGGCTGCAGAACCACGATAGCGATCCCGTTCAGCGCCAACACCGCGCCGTACGTCGCGGGACCAAGACCGTCGGCCGTCATCAGCAGCGGCAACGTCGTGAACGTCTGCAGGAACAGCGTGAAGTAGCCGACGTGGATCGCCATCATCGCGATCATCAACCGGTCACGCAGCAGAACAGGCAGCAGCGCCTGCCGCGTGCGCATCGACCCGGCCGGGCGGGTTTCCGGCACCAGACGCCAGACGATCAGCGCCGCGGCGAGCGAGGCCACCACATTGATCCAGAACAGCAGCCCGTATCCGTACTTGGCCAAGATCCCGGCCGTGACCGTGGCGACCGAGAAGCCGAGGTTGGCCGCCCAGTAAAGCAACCCGAACGCACGGATCCGTTGCTGCGCGGGCAGATCAGCCACCGCGGCCGAACCGGCCGGGCGGAACAGCTCGATCGTCAGCCCGACACCGACGGCGGCCGCCCAGATCTCGGGCATCGAATCCGCTGAGCCGAGCGCGGCGAGTGCCACAGCGGCACCCACGAAACCCACCAGCATCGTGTTGCGCCGGCCGATCCGGTCGCCCAACCAGCCACCGAGCAACTGGGATCCGATGTCGCCCAGACCGACAGCCGCGACCACGGCGCCCGCGGTCGCAGGCGAGAGATGCTGTGCCTGCGTCAGATACAGCACGAGAAACGACCGCACCACACCCCCGGCCCTGCCGACGAAGTGCGTGGCTGCCAGGGCCCAGACCAGTTTCGGCAGCCCCAGGCGCGGCTGGCTCGGGATTGCCGTGGCTGCCGGGTTGATCGTGCTCGATGTCGTCATGGCAACCACGCTAGGTTCGCGCATGCATTACGAAAAGCGATGATTTCTGATTGAATCGATCGCTATCGCTTATGCTAGATCCCGTGGCGGATATTGAACTGCGTTACCTGCGGACCTTGGCCGCGATCGCCGAGGAAGGAACCTTCGGGCACGCGGCCGCCCGGCTCGGCTACACCCAATCGTCGGTGAGCCAGCAGATCGCCGCGCTGGAGAAGGCCGTCGGCGGCCCAGTCTTCGACCGGCCCGGCGGGCCGAAGCCCGTCCGGATCACGCCGCTCGGTGAGGTGGTCCTGGCCCATGGCCGCGATCTGCTGGCGAAGGCTGAGGCGCTGACCGACGCCGTCGATCGTTTCCGGGCGGGCAACGGCCGGATCGACATCGGCACCTTCCCTGGCGTGTCGAACCTGATCCTGCCGGTCGTCATACGCCGGCTGCTGGACGAGCATCCCGGCTGCGACATCAGGCTGTCCGACGTGAAACCGGAGGACACCCGGATCGGGGATCGCGACCTGGTGTTCCACGACGGCCCGGTCGAAGGCGACGTCGAGCACGTCAAGCTTTTCGACGAGTCATACCTCTTGGTGGCGGGAGCAGGCGCGCTCCCAGATGGTCCGGTGCAGGCGAAGCTGCTCGACGATGCTCCGATGGTGGCCTGGCCGCCGACCTATCACCAGAGATGGCTGGAGCGGGCGCTCGCCCGCGCCGGCGCGCAGCCACGGTTCGTGTTCCGCACCGCGGGCCACGAAACCCTCCTGTCGATGGTGCGGGTGGGTATCGGCTGGGCGGTACTGCCATGGCTTGCCCTGTACGGACACGATGCCTGGTCCGACGACCAGCTCAGCATCCACCGGCTGAAGCCGTCACCGTCCCGCGAGTTGTCCCTGTACTGGCCTGCCGGGCGCACCGAGTCCCCACTCGCGATCCGGACACGGGAGATCGCCATGGACGTCGCGCGCGGTCTTGCCAAGCAGATGTAGCGGTCGGCTACGACTGAACTTGCGGCACTCGGTCCGACCGGCGGATCAGCACGATCACCGCCACGGCCACCGCGATCGCGACACCAGCCTGGTAGAAGCCGGTGACCACGTTGACGAGCGCGCTGATGATGCCGACGTACTCCATCGTCAGGGAGAGTGGACGCGCCCACGGCCGCGAGCCAAGGAAGATCGCGCCGGCGAGCAGGGCCACTGCGATCAACGGGTTGAGAATGTCCACGAGGACGGCCTGCGGATAGACGTCCTGGTTGTGGTCCATACGGGAAAAGGTGTCCTGGAGCTGGCCCACCCAGACCCCGAGGGATGCCACCGCTTGGCAGACCATGATCACGCGCGCGATCGTGAGAATCATCAGAATCCTCCCGGCAGGCGTGGTGAGACGGGCCTGATGGGCTTGACGATCCGGGCAGGCCCATCCGCGGTTCCTGGGGGGACCGGGACGACGCCAACCGTCGTGAAGATGAAGACGAGGTCGTCCCAGGTCGTGTAGGTGTGCGCCGGACCCGTGCAGAAGCCGCCGCTGCACACCGTTGGTGGGTTCGACGAGCAGCCCGCGACGAGCACGAGCGCGAGGGCTGTGAACAGCCGCTTGGACATGGCGCTCCTTGACTTGGCGTTGCGAGTGGCCAGGTTAGGGAGGTCGTCGGGGACCGGTCCCTGCGCTTGCCGGGGCCAGGCGGCTTGGTGGTACTCGCCGAGGATTGTTCCAGTTCTGGCGGTCATGCCCGATCGATAGCATTGCCCGCGTTCTTTGCCGAGTGGTGCCACCTGCATTCCGTCCGGAGGATCGATGACGACGACGCTGGATGTGGTGTCGCTCAATGTCTTCGTCGGCCTTCGCTCCCGAGGCGCGCCCGCCCGGAGCAGGGCGGTCGAGTTCTGCCGCCGCTTGACGGACCTGGACGTGGACGTCCTGTTGCTGCAGGAGGTGTGGACTCGTTCGCTGCTGCGGTTCATCGGCGCCCGTTTGCCGTCCCTGCCTCACGTTGCCTGTAGGCCAGGCTTGGCTGGTCAACCCGCGGGTGGGCTCGCGGTGTTCTCCCGCCGCTCGCTGTGCGCACCGACGTACACCGCCTTCACCAAGACACGTCCCGGCAACGGAAACCCGGTCTTTCGTGGGAAATCCGCCGTGAGCTGCCGACTGCAGGGAGTGCTCACCGTGCGGACGGCTGACGGCAAACTCGTGCTGGGCAACACTCAACTGACCGCCAATCGCGACGGCGACTGGTCGCAGGCCAACCGTCACCACCGCATACACCGGCAGCAGGTGCGCATCGTCCATGACGCGATGCGCACCGCCGGCGCCCACACCGCGCCGTTGTCGGTGCTCGGTGGCGACTTCAACATCGCCAGCACCAGCCCGCTGTATCCGCTCATCGTCGACAACGGGGCCTGGCATGACCCCTTCGCGCTCACCGATCAGCCCACCTACCGAGCCGAATACCTGCCCGCCGGACGAACGGCCAACCGCATCGACTACCTGCTGGTGTCCGGCCAGCCGGTGACGAGCGCCGACCTGATCCTCGCCGAACCGGTACACCTGGACAGCGGCACCAGCTTCTTGTCCGATCACCTCGCGCCGAGGATCCGGCTCCACGGATCGCGTGTGGATGGTGGAGATTCCCTTGCGGTGTAGTGGGTTTCCGGCTCCATCGGGGCGCCGAGGTCGGTGGGGTAGCTGAGGTCGGCGCGGTGTCCGGTGGCCTGGATGACGCTGTCGACGTGTTCACGGGTGCCGTCGGGACAGGGTTGTCCCTGTCAGACGGTGGTGTTTCTGCGTTCGATGAAGACGGTGTCGCGCCACTTGCCGTGGTGCTGGGCGATGCGTTCCCGTACGCCGAGGGTGCGGAAGCCCGCGGAGTGGTGCAGGGCCAGGCTGGCGCGGTTCTCCGGGAAGATCGAGGTTTGCAGGGTCCAGAGGCCTGCGTCGTCGGCGGCGCGGACTTGTTGGCGGATCAGGGCTTTGCCAACTCCTTGACCGCGGTAGTCCTCGCCGACGTAGATGGAGTTCTCGGCGACGCCGGAGTAGCACTCGCGTGTGGACACCGGTGCGAGGGCGGCCCAGCCGGCGACGTGGCCGTCGATTTCGGCGACCCAGCGGTGGTCTGGCAGCCACTTGGCGTCCAGGGACTTCCGGCTGGGGACGTCTGTTTCGAAGGTGGCGTTGCCGGTGGCGATGCCTTCGGCGTAGATGCGGCGAACCGCGGTCCAGTCGGAGGGTCGCAGTGCTCGGACGGTGACGTCCGCTGGGACGTCGGCCGGGCAGCACGGGCGGGGCGCCAGTATTCCCATGACAGCGTCGGCCGCGTGCGGAAGTCCGGTGCAGCAGGCCGGGTTGACCGAGATCAGGGTGGTGGTGCCCGCTTTGCGGATCTGCAGGAAGCCGACTTCGGCGAGTTTGCGCACGTGGTGCGAGCAGGTCGACTGGCTGATGCCCAGCGCCTCGGTGAGGTCGCCGACGGTGACATCGCCGGTGGAGGTGGCGACGGTGTGCAGCAGCCGGACCCGGGTTGGCTCGGCCAGGCAGGCGAACCAACTGGCGTAAGTAGCGGCTTCCTGTTCCGGCAGCACCGGGGCTTCCAGCGTCGTCATGCGGACAGTATCGATGACGATCGATGGTTGCGTCAATCGATGACGGTCGATACATTGCCTCCTGTTGGATCGATGTTCTTCGATAAAGGGAGGCTCCGGTGGAGCACTTGCCGGTTGTCGTTGTGGGGGCTGGGCCTGCTGGTTTGGCTGCGGCGGCGCATCTTGTGGAACGTGGATTGGAGCCGTTGGTACTGGAAGCGGGCCCGGTGGCGGGTGCCGCAGTGGCTCAGTGGCATCACGTTCGGTTGTTCTCGGCCTGGTCGGAACTCGTCGACCCGGCGGCTGCCCGGCTGTTGGAATCGACCGGCTGGCAGCGGCCGGACCCGGAGGTCTATCCGACGGGACAGCAGTGGGCGCAGTTGTATCTGCAGCCCTTGGCCAAGGCCTTGGGCGAACGGGTTCGGTTCAACACGCAGGTCACGGGCGTCGCGCGCCGGGGCCGTGACCGGGTGGTGGACGCGGGCCGGGACTCCGAGCCGTTGACCGTGCACGCGGGGGACGAGCGGATCACGGCGCGGGCGGTGATCGACGCGTCGGGAACGTGGTCGACGCCGAACCCTCTCGGCGGAGACGGGCTCCCCGCGGTGGGCGAGGTGGCTGCGGCGGAGCGGATCACCTACCGAGTGCCGGATCTGAGCGATGCGGATGTGCGGGCGCGGTATGCGGGGAAGCGGATCGTGGTCGCTGGCAGCGGACATTCTGCGCTGACCGCGCTGGTTGCGTTGGGGCAGTTGGCGGAGCAGGTGCAGGGCACGAAGGTCGTGTGGTTGTTGCGGCGTGGTGCGGTGGGGAACGTGTTCGGTGGTGGAAATGCGGATCAGCTTCCGGCACGAGGTGCTTTGGGGCAGTTGGCTCAGGCGCATGCTCGCGCTGGTTACGTCGACACCGTGACTGGCTTCCGGACTGCGGAGGTGGAGCAGACCGCGGACGGGCTGGTGCTTACGTCGCAGGATGGGCATCGGCTCGACCCTGTGGACGAAGTCGTTGTGCTGACTGGATTCCGGCCGGACTTGTCGTGGCTGTCGGAGTTGCGGCTGGAGTTGGACGCGACGCTGCAGGCACCGGTCGCACTGGCGCCGTTGATCGACCCGAACGTGCATTCCTGCGGCACGGTGTATCCGCATGGTGTCAAGGAGTTGAGCCACCCGGAGCCGAATGTGTACTTGGTCGGCATGAAGAGCTATGGCCGCGCACCGACGTTCCTCGCGATGACCGGATACGAGCAGGTGCGCAGTGTGGTGGCGGCGATCGCGGGCGACCGGGCGTCAGCCGAACGCGTGGAGTTGGTTCTGCCTGAGACTGGCGTCTGCGGCGGGGCCGGGGTGTTCGACCAACCTGCAGAGGACGCTGATGGCGGTTGTTGCGGCACGGTCGGTGCGCAGCCCGTCACGTTGTCTGTCGGTGCTCCGAACTAGAGCCACATGAGTGACGTCACTGCCGCGGCGCACCATTACCGGGCTGCGCCGCGGCGTTGCTGTCGGCAAGTCACTCCTGGCAGCCGCAGCCCGCGTCGGCCTTCGCCTGCTCGACCGTCTTGTTCGTATCCACGGACTGCTCGGCGGGGGTGCAGCAGGCGCTGACCCCGCAACACGAACTCCCGGCTGTCGTCGCGTTGACGGCGGTTACCGGCTTTACGGCGCGGATGATCGCTGAGTGCATCGAGTCGGCGACCTGATGGGTCGCGGTGATCTCGATGTCGGTGAACCCGGCTGCCTGCAGGCCTTCGCGGTACTCGCTGAAGCTCAAGGCCCCGGCGATGCATGCGACATACGAGCCGCGTTCGGCTCGCTGCTCCGCGGTCAGGTCGTCGTCGGCGATGATGTCCGATACGCCGAACCGTCCGCCGGGCGCCAGTACGCGGAAGGTCTCGGCGAACACCGCAGGCTTGTCGGTCGACAGGTTGATCACACAGTTCGAGATCACCACGTCGATGGTGTTGCTGGGCAACGGAATCGCCTCGATCGTGCCCTTCAGGAACTCGACGTTCTGCGCGCCCGCCTTCGCCTTGTTCGCCAGTGCGAGCGCGAGCATCTCGTCGGTCATGTCCAGCCCATAGGCCTTGCCGGTCGGGCCGACCCGGCGAGCCGACAACAACACATCGATCCCACCGCCAGATCCGAGGTCCAGCACACGCTCACCCTTGCGCAACTCCGCGACCGCGGTCGGATTCCCGCAGCCCAACGAGGCGGCGATCGCCTCCGCGGGCAACGCGTCCCGCTCTGACACGGAGTACAGAGCCGACCCGAAGTTCTCGTCGACCTCGACGGCCTCCGGTCCGCAACAGCCGCTTCCGCCTTCGGTGACCTTGATCGCGGCGGCGGCATACCGGGACCGGACGACTTCACGAAGATCGGTGGATTCAGACATCACAGCTCCTTGTATCGACGTTCTTCGATGAATGTTGCCGCTCTCATCGAAGGCTGTCAATATAGAGACATGTCGAAACAGGAGCTGCCGATCGCGCAGACCGCCTCGTGCTGCACGAGCCTGCAGTCCGCACCCCTCGACGAGGACCAAGCGACCGATCTGGCCGCCGTCTTCAAAGCACTCGGTGACCCGGTCCGCCTACGGCTGCTGTCGATGATCGCCGCCGCGCAGGCCGACACCGGGGTCTGCGTGTGCGAACTGACGCCGGCGTTCGACCTGTCCCAGCCGACGATCTCCCACCACCTCAAGCTGCTGCGCCAGGCCGGACTGGTCGACTCCGAACGCCGCGGTACCTGGGTCTACTACTGGCTGCTGCCCGAAACCACGGACAAGCTCGCCGCGTTGCTTTCCCGTCCGGCCAGCGAATGGTCGCGGCAGCCCGAAGAAGTCGCTTCCTGACCTCGACTGTTGTGCCATCGGAAAGGCTTGGGGGTCAGACCACTTCGGGGCCGCTGCGTGGATCAGTCAACGCGGGCCGCTTCGATGATGCCCGCGATGGCGCGGCCGATGCGTTCGGCGGCACGGTCGGGGTCGGGTTGGCCGGTGTCCAGCCAGGCGATGACGGATTCAAGCGTGAGGGCGGGGATCACTTGGGCCGCCCAGTTTTGCCATGGGCCGTCGGGAATTGCTTCGGCGATGTGGCGGTGGGCGATGTCGGTTGAGTCCCATCGGATTGTGTCGGTGATGTCGCGGAACTCCGGTTCCCTTGCCGCGTGGCGGAACAGTAGGCGGAACCCGTCGGGATCGGCGGCGGCGGCGCGGAGCAGCGCCGGAAGGCTGCTCTCGTCGTAGTTCTCGGTTCCGACGGCCTCGCCGAGCCGGGTGCAGGCGCGGTCGAGCACCGCCCGGTAAAGGTCGCTTTTGGACGCGAAGTGGCGGTAGAGGATCACGTGGGTGACGCCTGCTTCGGCGGCCACGTCGTCGAGGCTGGTGGCAGTGAACCCGGTGCGGGCGAACGCGCGGGTGGCCGCGTCGAGGATCTGTTCGCGCCGTTCGGCGCGGGGCATGCGCCGGACACGCTCCACATCCGTGGTGGACCGCCGGTCCGTCGCCATCGCGCCAACCTCCTCTTGTTTAAGGCAGACTATACAAGTAGCTTGTTTAAGACTTCTTGTACAAGTGATCTGTAACGACGGAGGTCGGGATGAACGCTCCGGTGCAGTTGCCGTTCGAGCGGGTAGACCCGTTGCGTGTCGCGCCTCGGCTGCGTGAGTTGCAGTCCCAAGGCGCGGTCCATCGGGTTCGTACCGCGGTCGGGGACGAGGCGTGGCTGGTCACCGGCCACGCGCAGGTGCGGCGTTTACTGGACGACGACCGGCTCGGCCGTGGGCATCCGGTACCGGAGACCGCGGCTCGAATGGGCGATTCGGCGTTGTTCGGTGGACCACTGGGGAACTTCGCCACCGAACAGGCGGATCATGCGCGGATGCGGTCGCTGTTGCAGCCGCACTTCTCGCCGAAACGTATGCGGGCCTTGCGTCCCAGAGTGGAAGCCTTGGCCACAGGGCTGCTGGACGAGCTGGCCGAACAAGGGTCGCCCGCGGACCTGCAGGCCGCCATGGCGCTGCCGCTGCCGATTCTGGTGATCTGCGAACTGCTCGGGGTGCCGTACGAGGACCGTGACCAGTTCCAGGCCTGGACTGACGACGCGGTCAACACTCGCGACCGTGCCCGTTCCGAGCAAGGCTTGGGCTCGTTGTTCGAGTACGGCCAGAAGCTGGTCGCTCACAAGCGGGCGGGTCCTGGTGACGACGTGATCTCCCGGCTGTGTGCCACTGAGGACGTGTCGGACGTCGAAGCCGCTGGGTTGTCCATGGCGTTGCTGCTTGCTGGCCATGAGACCACGGTGGTGCAGATCGGCATGGGCGTCCTGCTGTTGCTTGCCAGTCCTGAGCAGTGGCGGGCATTGGTGAACGACCCGGGATTGGTCCCCGGCGCGGTCGAGGAGTTGCTCCGGGCGTCTGGCAAGGGCGGCGGGATTCCCCGCTACGCCAGGACCGATCTGGAGATCGACGGTGTCCGGGTGCGGGCTGGTGACCTCGTGATCCTCGACAACGGCGCGGCCAACCACGACCCTGCTGTCTTCGCCGAACCGGATCAGGTCGACATTGCCCGCCCGGCTGCCAACCACCTCACTTTCGGCCATGGCGCCCGCTATTGCATCGGAGCGCCGTTGGCTCGTATCGAGTTACAGGTTGTGTTCACGCAACTCGCCATGCGGTTCCCGACCTTGCAGCTGGCCGTCGACGTGCAGGAGTTGGCCATGCGCCGCGACGTGCTGACCGGCGGTCCGGTCGAAGTTCCGGTGCTGTGGTGATTGGCCCCTTGACTGACCGAGTCGGTCATTTATTCTGATGGCGTGCCCAGGGTTCGGTCGGCGGAGTTCTTTCCGCGGTTGATGTCGGCGGCGGCCGAGACGTTCATCGCGCACGGTTTTCAGCGCACGCAGATGCAGGATGTCGCGGATGCGTTGGGGGTGGCGAAAGGAACGCTGTACGGGTATGTGGAGAACAAGGCCGCCTTGCTGGCGGCCGTGGTGCGTTACGCCGACGGCGTGGAGCAGCCGCCAGGGTTGTCCGAGCTGCCGGTACCGGCCCTCGCTGCGGGAGAACTGGCGGCACTGGTGACTGAGCGGCTCGGGCGAGAGGTCGCCGAGTTGCGCTTGGTGAAGGCAATGGCGGGACGTAGGCGTCAGCCGGTTGCGGATGAGCTCACCGGCATCATCACCGACTTGTACCAACGGCTCGCGCGGCATCGGGTGAGCATCAAGTTGGTCGACCGGTGCGCCCCTGAGCTGCCGGAACTCGGTGAGGTGTGGTTCGGAACGGGCCGGTCGGGGCTGGTCAGCGCGTTGACCGACTATCTGGCGCGGCGCGCGGCCACTGGAGTGGTTCGGCTTCCCGGCCCGGGACCGGTGGTGGCGCGCACGATCCTGGAGACCTGCGTGTTGTGGGCGGTGCACTTGCACTGGGATCCCGCCGGTGATCGCGAACTGCCACCGCCGGACACCATGGCCGCCACACTGGCTGGGCTGCTTACCCACGGATTGGTATCGACGAGAGGGCGAACGTGATGAGCAAGGACGTCAATGCCGATCGATTACGGGCGAAGTGGGACGAGTACGCGCCCAGGTACGACCGCGCTATCAGCTTCTTCGAACGGATGCAGTTCCGTGGCGGGCGCGAATGGGTCTGTTCGCAAGCCCGTGGCGAGGTCCTGGAAGTGGCTGTCGGCACCGGTTTGAACCTCGCGCTCTACCCGGCTGACGTGCGGTTGACCGGAGTGGACTTCAGTCAAGCGATGCTGGAGCTGGCTCGCGCTCGGGCTGCCGAACTCGGCCGGGAGATCGACCTGCGCCAAGGGGACGCACAGGCGCTGCCGTTCCCGGACGCGTCATTCGACACCGTGGTGTGCACCCTTGGGTTGTGCGGGTTCCCGGATGAACGTGCGGCCATCGCGGAGATGCACCGGGTATTGCGTCCTAACGGGACACTGCTGCTGCTCGACCACGTCGGCAGCCATCATCGGTTGATCTACTTCGGACAGTGGCTGGTCGAGAAGCTGACCGTGCGGATGCTGGGCGACTACCAGACCCGACGCCCGCTGCCGCTGGTCGAACAGGCCGGGTTCGTCGTCCATCGGCAGGAGCGGCTCAAGGCCGGCATGGTGGAGCGGGTGGCCGCCACGAAGCCCGCCGCAGCAGGCAACTGAGCTCACCTCGCCACCGGCAGGCCGGCGAGACGCCACTCGAGCATGCCCTCACCGCTGGTTCGAGAGGATTGTGCAAGCGGGCGAGACGATGTTGCTAGCCCGTCGGCGGCGCCCTTGCTTTGCTTGAAGAGCAGAGCTTTTCCAGTACGGCAAAGGGGCGGACAGCGTCAGCCCCGAACAGGAGAACAAGATGAAATACCGCACATTGGGGCGCACTGGCATGAAGGTCAGTCCGTATGCCTTGGGCGCCATGATGTTCGGTGCCATGGGCAACACCGACCACGACGAGTCGATCCGGATCATCCACAAAGCACTCGACGCTGGGATCAACTTCGTCGACACCGCCGACGTGTACTCCGCGGGTGAGTCCGAAGTCATCGTCGGCCAAGCACTCAAGGGCCGTCGCGACGACGTCGTGCTCGCCACAAAGGCCAGTCTGCCGATGGGCGACGACCCGAACCGCCGGGGCAACTCGCGTCGCTGGCTGATGCGGGCCGTCGAGGATTCGTTGCGCCGCTTGCAGACCGACCACATCGACCTCTACCAGGTGCACCGTCCAGATCCGACAGTCGATGTGGAGGAGACGCTCTCCGCGCTGACCGACTTGATCCGCAGCGGCAAGGTGCGGGCGATCGGCTCGTCCACGTTCCCGGCGTCGGAGATCGTCGAGGCGCAGTGGGTGTCGGAGAAGCGTGGTTTCGAGCGCTTCCGTACCGAACAGCCGCCGTACTCCATCGTCAACCGGATCATTGAACAGGAAGTGCTGCCGGTCACCCAGCGATACGGGATGGGCACGCTGGTGTGGAGCCCGCTGGCGCAGGGCCTGCTCACCGGCCGGATCCGCAAGGGACAGGACAACAGGACCCATCGCTCGGGCCTGATGCCGGTGCATTTCGACCATGACGGCAAGCTCGAAGTGGTCGAACAGCTCATCCCCTTGGCCGAGAAGGCGGGCATGCCGCTGACGCACCTCGCGATGGCGTTCGTCATCGCGCATCCCGGGGTCACCTCGGCGATCATCGGGCCGCGCACCATGGCGCAACTCGACGACCTGCTCGCTGGTGCCGATGTCACGTTGGACGACGAGATCCTCGACCGTATTGACGAAATAGCGCCACCTGGCACCGAAGCCGGCCCGAACAACGTGGCCTACACGCCACCGGCCATCGCGAACGTGGGTCTGCGCCGTCGGCCCGTCGTCGAACGTTCCGCCGCGTAGCCGCGCGGAGCGAGTGCGAGGGTGAACCTGGCTTCGGCGTTCGATCATCAGGGCAGGGCGGCGCCCACGCGATCTCGCATGCGTACTGCGTCTTGACTGGGCGGTGCGCCGAACAGGCGCCGGTATTCCCGGCTGAACTGGGATGGGCTGTCGTATCCGACGCTGTAGCTCACGCCGGTGATGTCGTTGGGGTTGTTGGCCAGTAGCAACCTGGCTGACTGGAGCCGGATGTGCTTCTGGAACTGGATCGGGCTCATCGCGGTGACCGCGTGGAACTGCCGGTGGAAGGCGGACACGCTCATCCCGGACAGCCGTGCCACGTCTTCGACCCGGAACGGCCGGGTGTAGTTCTCCCGGATCCACCGCACGGCCCGGGAGATGTGGCTCAGGCTGGAGTCGGTGAGGCCGAGTTGCCGCACAGCATCGCCCTGCTCCCCGGTCAGCAGCCGCCACAGGATCTCCCGCTTGAACACTGGCACAAGTGCCTTGCGATCCCGTGGCCGGTCCAGTAGGCGCAGCAGCCGGACGACGGCATCGAGCAAGTCCTCCGGGGCTTGGCTGACCGCGATGCCCGGGCGGACAGTGCCGGCGGGGCGTGGCAGATCCTCGGCCTCGACCTGCAGCAGGAGTTCCGCGATGGCAGCCGGTTCCAGTGACATCCCGAAACCCAGCGTGGGTTTGTCCACAGTGGCGTCCAGGACGTGGCCCGTCACGGGGAGATCGACCGAGGCGATGAGGTATTGGCCGACGCCGTAGTCGTACACCTGATCGCCCAGCGCCAACCGTTTGCTGCCCTGGGCAACGATGGCCAGTGACGTACCGGACATCGAGGACTCCGGCGAAGAGGTGTGCTCGAAGCGGCAGATCCGCACGCCGTCGATGGCGGTGGTCAGATCGGGTCGTGCATGCCGTTGCAGCAAGTCGCGTAGCTCGTCCAAGGACATACCTGCGATTGCAGCACAAGTCCGCGGTATTTGCCGCATCGGTGTGGAATGAGGATCCTGCTTTGTTGATTCTCATTCCACACCGAGGTACCAGAGCGTGACTTGCGGGTAATCAGGCGCCCACTGTGCTCTGCGCCCATCGGGCGACGACGTTGTGGTATTCGGGAGCGTTCGGTGCGAAGTTGAACGAGTGTCCATATCCGCGCACCACAAAGGTCTGCAGTTGTGCTGCCGGTGAGTAGAACAGCTGCTCGGACCGTCGCAGGGCCTCGGACGAGCTGCAGTCGGTGGCCAGCAAGCCGCAGAACGTCGGATCGTTCGACGCCATGACCGAAAGCACTGGCACGTCGACGAGACGGGTGAACGGGGTGACGGTGCCCAGCAGTGCGGCGTCGACCAGTTCAGTGGGCGCCGCGACGTCCTTTGTGGACTCCTCGAACGTGGCGACCGCCGCGTTGAACGGTCCCGGCTTGTGCAGTGAGTCGAACCGGGTGCCTGGCATGGTGGTCAGATAGCCGAGGTCGAGTGTTTTGGCGCTGAACTTCGGGTCGAGCGCGGCCGGGACGAAGGTGGCGAAGATCGGGATGATGCCGGTGGCGTTCAAGCGGTGTGCCATTCCGGTCACGAGCACGCCGTCCACGTCGCGGTAGGTGGCCGCCTCGATGACCGCGATCGCCGAGCCGAGCGAGTGGCCTCCCAGGATCACCTTGTCGAACCGCGGCCCTTCGCTGCCCGAGCGCAGCGCCTGCACGACTTGGTGCACCGCACCGGCCTGGGCTATTGCCGTCAGCAGGACGCTCGGTGGTGTGGAACTTCGGCCGGTGCCGAGCCGGTCGATGGTCAGTGTGGCGTATCCGGCGTTGTTCATCGCACGGCGGAAGGACCTGATCTGCGGTTCGACTGAGATGTCCCAGTATGAGCGGTTGTAGAACCCGCCAGGAATCAAAACCTGAACGGTGCCCCCACTCGTGGCTGGTGTGCACAGTGTTCCGGCCATGGTGTACGGCAGCCCGGCGACAGACACCGGGAACTGCATTTCCTGACATGCCGTACTGGATGCTTGCACGTGCGGCGTGGTCACCGCTCCGGCCGCGATCACGGTGAGCATGATCGCGCATATGCGGCGGAGACGGGCACGTTTTTGTCCATTGTGGAACCAGCGCACGACAGGATGACCTTCCAGGAGAGAGTGGACGGGTTTTTCAGTCTCGGGGTACTGCTGTCATCGACAGTCTGATCGGGTAAGCCGTCGAGGTGTATTTCACTTTGACAGGCTTGTCCGGCAGCGGTTTGAGTCGCCAACGGGCGGCGATCGTGGCCAGTGTGATCGCCATTTCGGTCTGGGCGAAGGTGTAACCGATGCATTTGCGGTTGCCGGCGCTGAACGGGATGAACGCCCCGTCGGGAATGTCCTTGGCCCGTTCTGGTGACCACCGGCCGGGGTCGAAACGGTGCGGGTCGGGGAACGACCGCGGATCGAAGTGCAGCGCGTGCGGGCTGATGGTGACCTCGGTGTCCGCAGGCAGTTGGGTGCCGTCCAACTCGACAGGCAGGGTGGTGCGGCGCATCAGGATCCAGATCGGGTACATCCGCAGCACCTCGTTGATGACCTGCTGCGTGTAGGTCAGCCGGGGGAGGTCCTCGATGCCGACCGGCCGTCCAGCCAGTACCTCGTCGACTTCGTCGTGCAGCCGCTGCTCGACCTCGGGATGCCTGCCGATCTCGTGAAACAGCCACGCCAGTGCCAGGGCGCTGGTCTCGATCCCGGCGCTGAGCAGCGTGACCACCTCGTCGTAGACCTCTTGGTCGGTCATGCCCTTGCCGCTGTCGTCACGGGCCATCAGCAGCATCGACAGCAAGTCACCCTGGTCGGTGCCGGTGGCTCGCCAGTCCGCGATGACGTCGTTGACAACCGTGCGCATGTCACTGACGGCCCGATCGAACCTCCGATTGCCGCGCAGGAACAGTTTTCCCAGGAACGCGGGTGCCAGCGCGCGTTTCATGCCGTGGCTGACCACGATGGGCAGCGACTCGCGGGCCTGGTCGATCGCGGAGCGGCCCAGTTCCGTGGCGAACAGCGCCCGCCCGACGATGGTCATCGCGAGCTGCTGCATGTCGTCGTTCACTTCCCGGACCTGGCCCGGCTGCCATGATCCGGTGAACTCGTCCACCGTCTTCTGCATCGTCTGTGCGTAGTCCGCGATGCGGTCGCGATGGAACGCCGGTTGGATCAATCGTCGTTGCCGCAGATGGAAGGCGCCATTCGAGGTGACCAGGCCGTTGCCGACAAAAGGTCGGAACTTGTCGAACATCGCCCCTTTCCGGAAACTCGCTGAGTCCGTCGTGAGGATCTGGCGGGTCAGCTTCGGGCTGGTCACGAAATACGCGGGAATGGGTCCGAGGTAAATCTTCACGAGGTCGCCGTAGTCGCGCAGTGTGGAGGTGAACTCGTATCGCCGCCGTAACAATGCGGGTGTGTGACCTAGGAGCGGCAAACGGCCGGGCGCAACAGGGACCGGCATTCCTCTCTCCTCGTCGAGCGGAACGGACGGTCCACAGTAGGGGCTATTCGGTCGATCTGGACAGCACCCGATCGGGTGGCTCTGCTCACCAGACTGGGCCTATTCGATCAGCCTGCCCGAATCGGTATGCTCTCCTGTCTGTCTAGCTCGTGAAATGGATGTGCCATGACAACTCGGTCGGAATGGATCCCCCCGAACGTCGACGAGACCCAGCCGAGCGGAGCGCGCACATACGACTTCCTGCTCGGCGGTGCGCACAACTTCGAAGTCGACCGCGTGATGGCCGAGAAGGTGAAACAGGCCGTACCGGGGATCCAGGAGGCCGCGAGGATCAACCGGGCGTTCCTCGGGCGTGCCGTGCGGTTCATGATCTCTCAGGGAGTGCGCCAGTTCCTGGACGTCGGGTCGGGCATCCCGACCGTCGGCAACGTGCACGAGGTAGCGCAGCACGCCGACCCGGAGTGCCGCGTGGTGTACGTCGACCGCGAGCGGGTCGCGGTCGCCCACAGCGAGTTGATGCTCGCGGCCAACGACCGAGCCGACATCGTGCACGCCGACTTCCGTGATCCGGACAGCATTCTCAACAGTTCGCAGGTGCGGCGGCTGTTGAACTTCGACGAGCCGATCGGCTTGTTGTTCTTGCTTGTGCTGCATTGGGTTCCGGACGACTCGATCGGCCTGTTGGCCCGCTACCGTGACGCGGCGCCATCCGGTAGCTACCTGGCGATCACGCACATGACGGCCGACGCCCAGCAAGACAAGATCAGCGACGTCGCCGGGATCGTCAACCGCAGCCGGGCCGACGGCAACGTTTTCCCGCGCGCTTACGAAGAAATCGCCGCCATGTTCGGCGATTTCGAGCTCATCGAGCCCGGCCTGGTCGCCACCGGGAACTGGCGCCCCGCCGGCCCTGGCGACCTGGCCAAGGACGCTGAGATGAACCAGTTGTCCTACGCGGGCATCGCCCGAAAGCCATAGACCCCACGTCATGCACGGACCGTGCTGAGGTTCAGCCGGTCCGTGAACCGATGGTCAGCTCAATTTGCTTGCGAGTCTCGCCCTGGACAACGGTTGCGGGCGCTTTGCCGCCAGGCTTTGTCTGGCGCAGCGCGGACAGTAGATCCTCGACTGTGCGGATCTCTTGACCGGCGAACTGCACGATCACATCGCCGATGCGTAGTCCGCTGGTGGCGGCTGGGCCTGTCTGGTCGACGTTCATCACCAGTGCGCCGTGGTCGGTGCGGACGCCGAGTCGTTGCTGGATGTCCGGTGTCAGGCGCCCAAGTGACACGCCGAGGTATGGGTGTGTCGCGGTGCCGTCGGCCAACAACTGCTCAGCGACGTTCAGAACCGTCGCCGAGGGAATCGCGAAACCAAGGGACACAGCACCCGCGGTGGGTGGGATGTACGCCTCGTTGATGCCCACAACGCGGCCGAGCGAGTCGAGCAACGCTCCGCCTGAGTTGCCGGGGGAGATCGCCGCGTCGGTCTGGATGAGATCCACCAGTGACTGGGTCCGGCTGCCCGAGCCGGGGATCTCGCGGTGCAGACCGGAGATGATCCCCGCGGTCACCGAGTTCTGGAAACCGAGCGGGCTTCCGATCGCCACAGCGGGTTCGCCGGGCCGGGGGAGTGTTGTCCGGAATTCGGCAACCGGCAGGTTCTTGCGTTCGGTGCGGACCACGGCCAGGTCGGTGACCGTGTCGGTTGCCAGCACTGTGCCTGGTGAGCGCCCGCCGTCGGCGTATGCGATGAGCACTTCGCGCTGTTGACCGACAACGTGCTGGTTGGTCACCACCACATCGGGCCGCATCACCACGCCACTGCCGCCACCCTCACCGACCTGAACGGTCACCACACTCGGCGCGATCCGGTCCACCACATCTGCCAGGCCGGCGTCCGGCGCAGGCG
Organism: Kibdelosporangium aridum; assembly: GCF_900176515.1. GTDB lineage: Bacteria > Actinomycetota > Actinomycetes > Mycobacteriales > Pseudonocardiaceae > Kibdelosporangium > Kibdelosporangium aridum. Next base: position 396,730 of record NZ_FWXV01000011.1, on the reverse strand, counting down.
GTGCCGGAGCGGTGGCCACTGGTTCACGCGGCGGCTGCACGGCGTCCTGTCCGGTTGTGCACGCCGACGTCGCTATGACCGCCGCCAACAGCGCAGCACTGATCCAACGTGTCTCGGTCATATCCTCCAAATACCCAGAAAACCGGCGCGCAGAGCTGATGCTGCTTCGATCCACTGTTGATGTTCAAGGTGGCGTGCTCCCCGAATGGGCGTGGAGGTCCGCCGTAACCGAGCCGGCCGTTTACGACAGCCGACGCACCGGGCCGACACGGATATCGGGCTCGGCCCACACGTCGAGGCGGATGTCCGGGGCCTGCTGAACACGTCGGACCCGAACCTCGATGCGGGTTTCGCGTGTGGTGTGTTTGGCGTCGTAGGCCGCGCGGCGTTGTGGATCGCGCAGCAGGGCGTAGGCGGCCAGGACGTCGGCCAGCCGTGCGGGTTCGGCAGTCTCGGGCCGTGTGTCGGGGTGTAGCGCGAGTACTTTGGCCCGGTAGCTAGCGGTGATCTGCGCGGCGGTGGCGTCCGGAGCTACGCCCAGTACTCGGTACGGGTCCATCTCTCTGTCCAAAAGTGACGGTCAGGCGTTGGCCTTTTCCACGTTTCTTGGCCGCCAGGGCTCGCTACCGCAGGGCGCGGTAGCGAGCGGGACGGACTCAACCATTGTCGAACACGTGTCAGCACTGGGTCGTCACTGCCGGGAGGTGCTGAGGGGAGTCGCCGGTTTCGCGTCACGAGACGCCGTGCTGGCGTTGAGGAATACTGCCCAGCCTACGTTTCACAGTCATGGGCGACTGCCATGCGGCACCGTACCCGGTGTGTCATCACCTCCTGACGTTGTCCACTGTCCTTTGTGGCTGACCAGTCGGAGGCGCGCGTTCCCGCGCACTGACGCGCGGAGGTGTCGCGCCGTCCTCGCCGGCCGAGGCGGGTGGGCAGGCCTCTGTGGGGAGGCCGCCGCTCCCGGCACGAGGGTTTCGCGGTGGTCGATGTGGTCGGCGGGTGCGCTGCACCGGGAAGCCGAAGCCGCCGGACACGATCGCGTCGAACTCCGCGTCCAGCCAGTCGCGTTCCGCGAAAACCAGTTCCGCGAACGCGGTCTGCTCGGTCTGCGTCAGCATCACGATCACTCCCAGGGCGTCCTCACCGGGGTCATCGACCGATACTTTTCTTATAGTGCGCACTGTAGATTGTGTCAAGGGGGCGCTGTAGTTATTCTCTGGGTGCGGGCCGTCAGCATGGGGAGTCAGCCGTCGTGACCTTGGACAAGCTCGATGACGCCGACCATCCGACGTACACGATCGGTCAGGCGGCCGACCTGCTCGGCGTGCGGCAAGCGTTCTTGCGAAGCCTGGACACCGCCAGCCTGCTGAGCCCACAACGGTCAGACGGCGGGCACCGGCGTTACAGCCGTCGGCAGCTGGAACGTGCGATTCGTATTCGCGTGCTGTTCGATGAAGGGCACACCTTGGCTGCCACTGCGCGGATCGTGGAGCTGGAGGACGCGCTTGCCGCGGCGCGAGCACAGATCGTCGCCCTGGAGGAGCAAATTCGGGTCCGCGACGACGAACCCGCTCACTGAGGGGATGTGCTCTGGGCAGTCGGGCGCAAGACAGTGCTCCTGACCCAATCCCTTCCGGAGCGCGGTCGATACTCACTACGCTTGGCCGCTCCAACGTTGCCTTGGGAGGTGGCGGCGATGGCTGATGCGCTTGACGTGCCTGAGGATCTTGGCAGACCTGATCCGGCCGGGGTGAACACCTCAGCGGAGTTCGTCGAAGTGATGCGCCGTCTCAAGCGGTGGACAGGCTTGGGGTACCGGCAGCTGGAGAAGCGTGCTGCCGCAGAAGGACAAGTGCTGCCACGCAGCACTTTGACCGCCGCCTTGGCACGAAGCGCGCTGCCACGTGAGGATCTGGTCGTGGCTTTCGCCCGCGCGTGCGGTTGCGACGAAGATCAAACCGCCCAATGGGTTGCTGTCCGCCGGCGCATCGCTGCGGGCGGAACGCCCGTCGAACAAGAACCAGTTGGCACGGTGTTGGCGCCGCTCCCGCTGAAGCGGCGTGCCAAATGGCCAGTGCGTATCGCGATTGTCGTGCTAGCCCTCGCCGTGGTGGCCGTGATCGGCACACGGCTCTTCGACTCCAGCGGCCCGAGCGTGGCTCAGCAGCGTCCGGACCAAGCGGTACCGGCGGGGCCTGGTTCGAGCCAGCCCCCGCCGTCCTCCTCCCCACCTCCATCCGGCATCGTTTCCGGTGCGCCGCAAGTCATCCCGCCCGATCAGGCCGAGCGAACGCCGCCGTCGACCGCTCCGGCTGCCACGGCCAAGACCACGACCGCTTCGCCTCCGGCGCCCACCACCGTGTCATCACCGCCGGTATCGCAGCCGACAACACCGCCGGAAACACCGCCTCCCCCGGCCGAGCCCGGCAGGAGAACGATCGAGCTGCCCGGCCAGCCGGTGATCCACTGTCCAATGCCGTACCTCGGCACCGGCTACGGGCCGCTCGCTCAGTGCACGCAGCCTTCGGACAGCCAGGCCCGGTCGGGCTTCTACAGCCCGATCACCGGTGAGTTCAATCCCACGACCAACTGGTCGGGCATCGTCGAGACCAAGTGGTACGACGGCTCGGTGCTGGCCACCGACGGAGTCGAAGCGTGGGCCCGCGGATACGGCTCCACGGAAACCAACTACGGCCCATGGGTGTTCGCCACCCAGTATCGGGTCGGGGAGGCCCGCTGGGGCACGATCAACCTCGTGTCAGGACGATTCCATCCTGGACCCGACGGATGGCACCCACTAGGGCCATGAAGGAAATGAAGGAGGTGTGGCGGGCCGGTACCCGCCACACCATGTGCGTCACGCGTTCGGGATGACCACCGCTGCTCCCCACCTGTATCCAGTGGGGTTGGGGCCCAATCCGACACCTGCCCGCATGTAGAGCCGTCCGGTGACCGTGCGGGGCAGGTCACCCGGGCAGCTCTGGCCCGCACCCTCGTGGCAGGACTGGAAGCCGACGATAACCCCGTTGGCCCGCTGGAAGATCACGGCGACAGCCCGGTTGTCGCTTGCGCGGTCACGAATGACGTAGTGGTTGTTGGCATTGTTGTACGTAGCGCTGGAGGCCCTGCCTGGTCCCCAGGCGGTGTAGGTGGCTAACACGTCGGCGTTCTCCTGTGCTGCCGCGCCCGACGCCGCCCCTGCGAACAGCGCAGCCGTGATGCCGCACAAGGTCAGCAGTTTCCGCATGGTTCCGCTCCATTCGGTTGGTGTGATCCGACACCGCGAGCGTCCCCGAGTGCGATTTCCCATCGCTTTCCAAGTTCGGCGTTTTACGGAACGGACGCGAGCACCGCGGCGTGCGCGCGGCGTAGCAGCGGTCCCGGTTCCAGTCCCAGCTCCTCGACCAAGGTCTGCCGGACGCGCTGGTAGACCGCCAGTGCCTCGGTCTGCCGCCCGCTGCGGTGCAACGCAGTCATCAGCAACGCGTGCACTCGCTCCCGGAACGGATGCACGCGGGCCATCTCGGTCAACTCCGAGACGACGGCGGCGTGCGCGCCCTGGTTGATCTCGGCCGCGCACAGGTCCTCCAGCCCGGCCAAATGCCGCTCGGTCAACCGGTGGATCTCGCTGTGCAGCGCCTGACAGTCACCTAACTCGCCGAACGGCCTGCCACGCCACAGTGCGTTGGCCGCCCGCAGATCCCGCAGAGCCGTCACAGGATTGGCGGCTGCGCGGTCGAGCAGCTCCTCGAAGTGGTCGCGGTCAAGCTCGCCAGGGTGGACCCGCAGCAGGTAACCGCCGTGCTCGTAACGTAATCGGCTCCGGTCGTCCAGCACCCTACGTACTCGGTGCGCGTGCAGGTGCAGCTTGTTCGCAGCGTTGCCCACCGCCCGGCCGTCCCACAAGGCGTGGATGAGCACGTCCACCGATACAGGCTCATTGGCGCCGCTGAGCAGGATGGCCAGCAGCAGGCGTGGCATGCGTGCGGTCAGCCGTACCTCATTCGACGCCGTGTAGACGCGCAGCGTCCCCAGGATCTTGAACTCCAAGGTCACTTCCCCCTCGAATCCGCGTGCGCACCAGCGCATCGCAGCATCCGGGGGAGCGGAAGGTGTCCCGCCTGGACGGGACAGACCGGGACAGTGCCATGACGAGGGGCATGTTCAGGCTGGATCCCCGGCGGAAGACCGGCAACCGTCAACGGCCCCGAAGGGTGCCGTCGAGTGCTCGGTCAGCCAGTTCTCGGCGTCCAAGGCCGCGGCGCAACCGCTGCCCGCGGCGGTGATTGCCTGGCGGTATCGATGGTCGACGAGGTCACCGCAGGCGAAGACGCCACTGAGGTTTGTCTCGCTGGTCCGATCTTTCACGAGCACATAGCCTGCTGGATCCAGGTCGACGAGATCGCGGACCAGTTCGCTGCGCGGGACATGACCGATAGCGACGAATACTCCTTCGCATTCGAGGTCGGCAACGCTGCCGTCGACGTGGTTTCGCATTCGGAGGCCAGTGACCTGTGTGTCACCTAGGATGTCGTCGACGGTGGTGTTCCACACGAACGTGATCTGAGGGTGGTCGAGGGCGCGTTCAGCCATGATGGTGCTGGCCCGCAGCTGGTCTCGTCGATGGATGACGGTGACTTCGGTGGCGAACCTGGTGAGGTAGATAGCTTCTTCCATGGCCGAGTCGCCGCCGCCGACAACGGCCACTCGTTGGCCGCGGAAGAAGAAGCCATCGCATGTGGCGCATGTTGACACCCCGCGTCCGAGCAGGCGGGTCTCGTTGTCGAGACCGAGCATCTTGTAGCGGGATCCCATTGCCAGGATCAGCGTGCGTGACTCGATGGTGCCCTCGCTTCCCGACACCGAGAAGCCGCGGTCTGTCCGGTCAATGCTGGTTGCTTCGTCCGCGGTGAGCACAGCGCCGAAGCGTTCGGCTTGCGCGCGCATGGCAGTCATGAGGTCGGGACCCTGTATCCCTGACGGGAACCCGGGAAAGTTCTCCACATCGGTGGTTTGCATCAGCGCTCCACCGGACGGGATCCCCTCGAACACAAAGGGATCCAGACCAGCCCTGGCCGTGTACACGGCAGCCGTGTAGCCGGCCGGTCCCGATCCGATGATGGTCACGTCACGCATCAGCGTGCGGGGCCGGTGTGCTGAGCGACGCGGCGACCTCGGGCGCGAGACCGGCCAGCGACTCGGTCCCCAGTTCGCCGTGCTTGAGGCCCAAGGTCTTGAGGAACTTCTGCTGGCCCATCGTCAGGCCGATGAAGTAGCCCAGTTCGACGAGCTGCGGCTCGGTGAAGTGCTTGTGCAGCTCGGCCCAGACCTCGTCGTCCGCCATGGCCGGGTCCCAGGCGATGGCTTCGGCCCAGCGAAGGGCTGCCTTCTCGCGGTCACCGAGCACTGTCGACTTCCGGAACTCGATGACCTCGTCGAACTCGCGTTCGGTCAACCCTGCCTCCGCGCCGAGATGGGATCGCTGACCCGCGCAGTAACCGCACTCGAGGGTCTTGGCGATGAAGACCCGCGCCAGTTCTTTGATGCTGTGGTCGAGAACGCCCTGCCGGAAGACGAGCTGCCAGGACCTGGTGAAGGTGCGCAGCACGTCGGGGACGTGCGCGCGGATGGCCTGGCTCTCCAGGCGCGGGGTCCCGTACTTGCGGGACTGCTCGAGCGCCTCGGCCATCTCCGGGTCGGTGACCGATTCCGGCGGCACGTAGCTGATGCGGGGCATGATGGTCCCTCCTGTCCCTAGGTGTATGGCAATCGATTGCCACACGTTAGGATGAGGACATTGGCAATCGATTGTCAAGGAGTGGGTATGCCGAGACCAACCCTCGCCGACGTCGCCCGGGCGGCCGGCGTGCATCCGGGCACGGCGTCCCGCGCGCTCAATCCCGACTTGCCGGATCGCATCACCGCGGCGACCGCGAAACGCGTCCGCGAGGCAGCGCAGCGGCTTGGCTACGTGGTCGATTCCATGGGACGCAGCCTGCGAACAGGGCGAAGCCGCACGGTCGGTGTGCTTGTCCCCGACCTGACCAACCCGGTGTTCCCCGGAATGATCCGTGGCATCGAGGACGAGCTGCGCGCGCACGACTACGCGGCCCTCCTGGCGAACACCGACAACGAAGTCACTCGCGAAGCCGAGCTCATCGCAACCCTGAAGGCCCGGCAGTGCGACGCCTTCATCGTCGCCTCCGCCCTGCGCGACGATCCGGTTGTCCGCGAGCTCGTGACGGCAGGCGACAGGGTAGTGCTGATCAACCGTCTCCTCGACGACACAACCGCATCAGCGGTCCTGAGCGACGACCAGTCAGGCGTCGCCGCCGCAGTGACTCACCTGCATGACTTGGGGCACAAGGCGATCGGTCACCTCGCGGGTCCACGGAACCTGTCGATCACCCAGGCACGGCGCGACGCCTACAGCCACAGCATGACGTCCCTTGGGTTGCGCCACCCCCGCAATTACTTCGTGCACGCTTCGGCGTACACCGCAGCCGCCGGACACGACGCGGCGCTACGGCTCATCGAGCGCTCGGACGTCACCGCGATTGTCGCCGGCAACGACATGCTCGCCGTTGGCTGCTACACGGCCCTGGAGCAGTTGGGGCTTTCTTGTCCCAAGCACATCTCGGTGGTCGGCTACAACGACATGCCGTTGGCAGAGCACCTACGCCCAGCCCTGACCACAGTGCGCATGCCGCAGTACGACATGGGCGTCGAGGCGGCTCGACTGATCATGAACATTCTCGGTGCTTCGGAGGAGGTCTCGCCCGAAACCATCTTTGTGCCAACGGAACTTGTGTCGCGCAGCTCAACGGCTCCTCCGGCAGCCCGGCCACGTGCTATTTCCCAGCGGTCATGACGGCGCCGCGGTGATCTTGGTTGTGAGCAGGTCGCCGTAGCCCTTCACGCGCTGGAAACCGAAGGTGTTGACGTCGAACAGGTGCTGGACCTCTTCGACGGTGAACGCCTCGACGTAGCCGAGGAACAGGTGGCCGGCGTTGTGGACGACAGTGCCGAGCCGGGAGCTAGGCCCTGCCCGCTGAGGCGTGGAACACGGCCGCGGCCTCGGTGCGTGATCCGACCGACAGTTTGCTCAGGATATTGGCCACGTGGAACTTGACTGTGGATTCGCTGATGTTCAGTGCCCGCGCGATGGTCCGGTTGCGCTGCCCCAAAGCCAGTCGTTCCAGCACGTCCAGCTCGCGTCCGCCGAGCCCGGTGAGCGGACTGACCGCCGCGGGCGTCAGCGGCATGGTCACCTTGATCGTCAAACCCCAGCCGGGAACGGCGTCCACATCGACGTCCCCGCCCTGAATGCGGACACGGGCGGCGATGTCCCCGATGTCAACGTGCTCGCCAAGCACGCCAGGCCCATCGTCCCGAACGGTCGCTACGAGCTCAGCGTCCGACACCCGCCACCGCACGCGGATCCTGCGTACGTCGTCCTGTCCCAACACGGCGAGTACGACGGCACGAACGGCAACCCGTGCGGAATTGGCCAGTTCGAACCCGAGCAGCACATCGTCCTTGGGCGGATCCAGTTCGAGCGATACCTGGCTGTGCCCCAACAACGGCCGCAACGCGTCCGCGAGGTGGTGAAAGGCCCGTCCCAGCGGCTCTTCCCCGCCACCGAACCGGCGCCGCTGGGCGTCCGCGCGCAGCTCGTCGAGCGCGTTCAGCACCAGGTCGATGGTCGTGGAACGTGCTGCGGCATCGTCGATCTGCTTGCTGCGCAACACACCCAGCAGTCCTGTCAGGACCGCCGAGTGCGCTTCGCTCATCTCACCGACGGCTGCTTCCCGCGCTTGGACGACGGCACGCGACCGAGTGATGATCGCGGGCTCCGCGTTCACGGTGAGCTGGTGGTGGTGCGTGACGACCAGATCCCACAGCTGTTGGACCAGGGCGAGTGCGTCGGCGTCGAGCGGACCGGAGTCCGGCCGCACCAGCACGAGCAGCGCCCCGCCCGGCACGCAGTCACTGGTGCACGCCAGCACAGGATGATCGTCGCCTGCCAATCTGGCGGTGCCCAGCCAAGGTTGGCCAGCACTGACGTAAGCGAGTAGGGCGAACAACTCGGTGCCCGTCGCCTGTGGGCTGGTGTTGCCGACGCTCTTGATCGCAGCAGTCGGGCAGTGGGTGCCCATCTGGATGGCCGCGCGATGCGGGATCGTCTCGGCCAGCACGTCGGACAGCTGCTGCAGCGCCTCGTCTGGCGCGGACCGCACGATCCGCAGCGCCATTCCGAGCTTGGACATGCCGTCGACTGTACTTTCGACCAGGTGGAGACCGTCCAGATGAATGGCGCGACCTCGCCAGAATCGGTCGACCATGGCGTTATGGCTACCAGACGAAACCTCTTACAGGCGGCTGTTGTCACGGCCGCTCTCATCCCGGCCGGAACTGCGAACGCCGCCGATCGATCCTCGATCGAAGCGCGCTTGAAAGCGTACTTCCGAGACAAGAGCAATCGCGATGTCGACGCGACGATGGCGCATTTCTCCCGTTCGAGCATGGCGTACGGTGACGCGGCCGTCGGTGCCTTGTCGGTCACCTGGGAGGAGCAACGCAGCAGGTTCGCCGAGTTCATGCCCAACTGGCCGGCCACGTCGGTGTCACAGCCGCTGCGGATCGTCGGCTACGGCGACAGTGCGATCGTCTTCTTCTACAATTCACCGGGGATGTTCGGACCGGTCGAGATCCGGGCGGTCGCGGCGGTCAATTACCGGAACAGTAAAATTGTCCGCTGGGTCGATTACTGGGACGGCAGGCACTTCGGCATCGAGAACTTCGAAGCAATACGGCGGCCGGAGTTTCCGCCTGACTTCAGGGAGTCGCTCGGCGGAAAGGCGTCGCGATTGGCCGAACGAGTGGCTCGCGGCCTTGCCGACGCGCTGCGCACCCGGAACATCGCGGCAGCCGTCGGATTCTTCGACCTGCACGGGGTGATCGAGGATCTGCCGTCGCACATCCAGGTCGTCGGCCACCGCAGCATCGAGGCTTTCCTGACCACGGCGTCGCTGCCCTACATGGGCGCGGGCACACGGGTCAGGCACGTCGTCAACGGCGGCTACGAGTGGAGCGCCGACGGTCCCGTCAAGCTCGGCATCACCGCGCTGGAAACCAACCGGGACGGCAAGATCACGCGGATGACCTCGGTCTGGGACGGATCCCGGATTTCGCGTGACGCCTTGATCACGCTGGCAGGTGCCACGGTCGAGGAGTAGGGGCCCGTCGTTAGCGTCGTCCTCAGCAGACGGGTCTGAAGTAGACGCTCCAAGCTTCAAGACCCGGGCGCATGCTTGCCGGGTGGCCGCTGGATCGGCGGCAAGGGGCAGCAGGAGGAGCACGTGACCATCAGGACGCACCAGGTCGGTAGCCAGGGCTTGACGACGTCAGTCGAAGGGCTGGGCACCATGGGGATGACCGCGATGTACGGAACCCCGGACGACGCCGAGTCGATCGCCACGATCCACCGGGCGATCGAACTCGGGGTCACGCTGTTCGACACGGCGGACATGTACGGCCCGTTCACCGGCGAGGAACTGCTCGGCCGCGCGGTCGCGTCCCACCGGGACAAGGTCGTGCTCGCTACCAAGTTCGGTGGCGTGACGCTGGATGACACCGGCAAGATCGTCGGCGGTCCGAACGGCCGTCCCGATTACGTGCGGCGGGCGGTGGAAGGCTCGCTGCGCAGGCTCGGCACCGATCGCATCGACTTGTACTACCAGCACCGCGTCGACCCGGCCGTGCCAGTGGCCGAGACGTTCGGTGCCCTGGGCGAACTGGTCGCCGAAGGCAAGGTTCGGTACCTGGGCATCAGTGAAGCGTCCGCCGAGAACATTCGCGCGGCCCATGCGGCGGCACCGCTTTCGGCCGTGCAGACGGAGTACTCGTTGTTCACGCGGACCGTGGAGACCAACGGGGTGCTCGACACGGTGCGGGAGTTGGGTATCGGGTTCGTGGCGTACGCACCACTGGGCCGCGGCTTCCTGACTGGCGAGCTGCGGTCACTCGACGGGCTCCCGGAAGGTGACTGGCGCCGAACCGCGCCCCGCTTCAAGGGCGAGAACTTCGCGCACAACCTCGCTCTGGCCGACCGGGTGCGAGCGATCGCCGAGCAGCACGCCGCCACCCCAGGGCAATTGGCGTTGGCGTGGGTGCTTTCCCAAGGTGTGACCGCGATTCCTGGCACGAAACGGCGCGCCTACCTTGAGGAGAACGTCGCCGCTGCCGAGTTCACTGTGGACTCGGATACGCTGGCCGCACTCAGCGCGGTGATCCCGGCCGACGAGGTGGCGGGCGAGAGGTACGTCGCGGCCGCGATGAGTGCCATTCAGGAGTAGGAGCGATGACGCACAACGACGTGGGCAGTTTTCTCCGGGCCCGGCGTGAAGCGCTGCGCCCGGCCGACGTCGGCCTTGTTCCCGGCGGTCGCCGCCGTACCCCTGGGCTGCGACGAGCCGAGGTGGCGTTGCTGGCCAACATCTCGGTCGACTACTACGAACGGCTGGAGCAGTCCCGCAATGCGCACCCCTCGCCTGCCATGCTGGCGAGCCTGGCCACGGCACTGCGTCTGTCGGTCGATGAGCGCGATCACCTCTACCGGCTCGCCGGCTACTCGCCGCCGCTCGCGGGCGAGACGGGCGGGTACGTCGACCCTGCGATGATGTTCCTGCTCGACGCCTTGACCACCGTGCCTGCCCATGTCATCGACGACCTCACCACCGTGCTCGCCCAGAACAGGCTGAGCCATGCGCTGATCGGGCCGTGGGAACTTGGCGATGAGCGCGCGGGGAACGTCACGTGGCGGTGGTTCACCGATCCGCAGTCGCGAGCGCTCAACGTGCCCGAGGAGCACGAAGCGATCGGCCGCGGCTACGCGGCTGACTTGCGGGTGACGGCCGCGCGCCGTGGCAAGGACGCCAAGGTCGACAGCCTCATCGCGGACCTCCTCGCGGCAAGCGACGAGTTCGGCCGGTACTGGGACGAGATGACGGTCGAGCCGCTTCGCTCCACCCGCAAGATACTGGTCCACCCGCACGCGGGGCCGCTGGACGTGCAGTGCGACTTCGTCCTCAGCGGTACCGGACACCGGCTGGTGATCTTCCGGCCACAACCAGGATCGACCACCGCAGCGAACTTCGAATTCCTCCAGGTGCTTGGCGCGCAGACATTCGACAGCTGACAGTTCTGCGAAGTTGTCCACATCGGACAGACCGCAATGGGTGGAAGGGCGCTGCCGCGTCTTGGTGTGAGCTGTGTACTTGTTCGTGGCGAGGTCTCGCGTGGCAGTGTTCAGAGGCGGATTTGGCTCAGGAGACTCTCTGTCGTCTTGTTCAGCGCGTCCCCGGTGACCACGCCGTCGGGGTTCACGAACAGGGACGCGTCGCCGTTTCCGTCGACGGGGACGCGTCCCACGGCGACCTCGCCGCCGGGCGTCAGTTTGGCCTTGCCGGGCTCGGGCGGGTTCGCCACGAAGTCACCCAGTTGCGCGATGGGCATGCCGCTGTCCCCCGCGATCTGCGGCGCCATCAGGTTGATCGACAGTGGTCCGGGCGTGACAACGAGCCAGGTGTGGATGGTCTTACCGTCGACCTCGTAGTCGCACTCGAACGACACGCCAGCCGCGGCGTCCAATCCGGTCATGCCCTGATCTCGTTGCGCTGCAAGAGGGTCAGCGGCTGGAGTGGTGGTCTTCGAGGCCTGGACCTCGACCTTGCCCGGCCGCACCGCCGGACCGCCGGGCAACGCGGCGGACACATCGAACGGTATCGGACACGCGGCCGGCGATGCCCCGGCTGAAGTGGCGGTCTTGCGCGCGCTGTCAAGGGTGATCCCGTTGTCTCCTGACGTACATCCGGCTATCGCCAACGCGCACGCGATCAGGACCCCGCCGAGCATTCCTTGGCTGTCGACCATGCGCGGCAGCTTACCGGTCCGGCCGCCGTGCCAGGCTGGGCGAGGCCCGCGAGATCCGGTCGAGGATCTCGGCGAGGGTATCCGGGCTGGTGGCGAAGTTGAGCCGGACGAACGACGAGGTGTCCACTGTGGTGCCTTCGCTGAACTCCGCTCCGTCGCTCAGCATCACTTTCGCTTCGCGCAACAGCCGGGCTGCCGGTAGGTCGACGTCTGGCAGGTCGAACCACGCCAAGTAGGTGCTCTCTGGTGCGTGATAACGACTGCCCGCCGGGATCCAGTCGTTGATGGTCGTCCGATTGTGCTCGAGTGTCTTCATCAGGCCGTCGAGCCATCCGTCACTCTCGTTCCACGCCGCCACCGTCGCGACCCGGCTGAGGATGCTCGGCGTACCGAAGTAGTCCAGCGGTGCTGCGTCCAATGTGGACTTGACACTGTCTGGGCCGACGTGCATGACGGCGCACCGCAATGCGGCGATGTTGAAAGCCTTCGTCGCGGAAGTGGCCGTGATGGTCCGCTGTGCGATGCCGTCACCGAGTGCCGCGAAGGGGATGTGCTTGTTCTCAGGGTAAACAAGATCGGCGTGGATCTCGTCGGACAGGACGATGAGGTCGAGTTGCTCAGCCACTTCGGCGAGCACGAGTAGTTCGTCACGGCGGAACACCCGGCCAGTCGGATTGTGTGGATTGACCAACAGCATCAACCGGCATCCCGCGGTTCGCAGCCGCTCAGCCAGGTTGTCGGGGGAGAAGCTCCAACCGTTGTCACCGTAGAGCATCGGGATGGGCGCCATGCGACGACCAGAACGTTCGATGCTGGCAAGGAACGGCGGGTAGTTCGGTACGTGCAGCGCGATTCCGTCGCCTGGCTTGGTCGCGTGTTCGATCACGACCTGCAGCACCTGGATCAGGTCGGTGAACACCCGGGTCCGGCCTGGCGCCGGCTGCCATCCGTGGTGGCTGCTCATCCTCTGCTCGAACGCCGTGATGACGGGGTCTTCGCCACGCCAGAACGGATAACCGAAGTCTTCTCGCTCGGTGCATTCGACAATCCGCGCACGCACCGGGCCCGGGATGCCGAAGTCCATGTCGGCCACCCATGCCCCGATGGTCTCCGCGGGCACCGAGCCCCATTTGACTCCCCAGCCTGATCGCAGCCGGGCAGGGGAGATCCGGGAGAAGGCAGAGTCGGCAGTCATCGTTGGGTTCCGGCGAGAACACAGTCGCGGGTGATCTCCAGATGGCCGTGGTGCTGTGCCAGTTCCTCGTACACGTGCAACAGGGCGCCACCCTGATCGAGTTCGCGCTGTGGGCCCTGAAAATCCGCTGCGGGCTGGTGCCGTAACGGTTCGCGTGGAGCCGATGCCATGACATCACGATGGAACTGCATCTTCACCTGTAAGGCGCGTTCGATCAGCGGCTGGACGGGACCGGCAGCGGCGAACTCGGCAACCCGGTCGCGCGGCACGTCCCGGCCCGCCACCAGCTCACCTCCCCAGTAGGCCACCACCCCGAGACAGTGGTTCAGCAGCGCATAAGGGCTGTTCGCGCCGGGCAGGTCCGGCTTGCGATTGGCCAGTTCGTCGCCGAGGTCCGTGACGATGGCGATCATGCCGTCCAACGCGCGGTCGACGAAGTAGAGGTACTGCTCACGAGTGATCATCTTTGTCACCTTCTTAGTAGGTGACAACCTTGCACATGCAAGTTTCTTCCGTCAAGATGACGCGGTGACTTTCGTGTTCGTCAGCGGTGACCTCGCGCTTGACTTCGCGGGAACGTTGAAGTGGCGCCGGGAGGCTCCCGAGGAGCTGCTCGTGGCGCCCGCTGACGCGGCACAGTGGGCAGTCGAGGCGGGCATCCTCACTGTCGGGCCGGAAATCACACCGGACGAGCTTGTCCACTTGCGACACGTGCGTGAAACGATCTACCGGCTCGCCGTGGCGACCCTGTCCGGCGAACGGTGGCGAAAGGCAGACCTGGACGCCATCAACGAACTCGCCAACGGTCCGCTGCCGGCTTACACGCTGTCCGCTACTGGGCTTGCGCGCACCGGAAACGCGGCCGTGATCGCCTGCGTTGCCGCCCGGGCCGCTGCTGAGCTGCTGGCGGACAGCGGGAACCTCGTCCTGCGGGAATGCGGACGGCAGTTGTGCACCCGGTTGTTCATCGACCGGTCCAGGACCGTGAACCGACGTTGGTGTGGCATGGAGGAGTGCGGGAACCGGATCAAGGCGGCGCAGTACCGCGCCCGCAAGTCCGCTGGCTAGCTCCGACTGGTCGCTACGCCGCTGACCGAGCTCGCGAAGTTGAACCCGGCCTACCCTTGTCGGACGCCGTGATCGTCGACGGCAACCTGATGCTGGATCTTCACGACGCTTCGGATTGTACGGCGGCGTTGTTCGGCGAGAGCTGATGGCACATGTCACGCAATCGGGTTCGAAGCCGCTCGACGTCGACTGCGAACTCCTCGTCCGGGGCGGGCTGCCCGGTCCACCGCTGGACGAACTCGCAGCAGATGTCGAGCACCTGATGGGCGAGATCGACCACGTTGCTCGGTGCGCTCTGGTGCTCCGGCTTGGTCAGCAGGTCGGCTACGTGCCCTGCCAGCGTTTCGACGTGGTTCGTGACGTCTCGCTGGTCCATGGCGGGCAGCAGGTACGGCCAGTAGGTCACGAGTTTGAGCCAGAGCAAGGTGGACAGCAGTGAGTGGTCCGCCCGACCTGGCTGTGGCGGATTTCGGTTGTCGTGTTGGTCGATCGCCCCCGGCTGCACGCCCAGCAGGTACCCATGACCGTGAAGTCTCCAAACGTGTCGCTAGCCGTGTGTGTACGCGGAAGATCGGACCCAATTCCGGCAGTGTTACTGGCGGGTAGACCGGCCCCATGCGCAGCTCACGGATCGGACTCCGACGCGCGTCCACCGTCGGGCGGGCGAGCCGCTGAGAAAATCTATGGTGGCTGGGGTAGACATTCGATGATCGATGTGTGTAGTCTTCTCCTCGTACCAGAGAGACAAAGTCGAGCAGGCGCGGGAGATAACGTAACTACCCGCGAGTGAGACGAAGACGGTCATCGAGCGGTGGTTTGGTCAACACCCGGTGGCCGGGCAGTACCAGGGTCGGCAGTTCGAAGGTAGTAGTGGCCCTGAAGAGGTAGTGCAAGACGTGGGCGGAGATGGTGCGCTCACGAAGTTGGTGAAGTAGCAGTAAAGACGGTCAGGTGTGCCGGAGCCGGGCAGTTGACGGCTCCGGCCACTGACCAGTGGCGCGTCAGGCGTTCTGGGGCCGATCTTGGTAAGGGGTTCCAGGCGGTGGCCGTCACAGGAGTACGCAGTAGAGGAAACACCCGAGAAAGAAGGGAAGGGTCGCATCAGCTGATCGCCCGCCGCGGCTGTCGTTTTTCGCCGCGCGGGTACCGCAGTCCCACTCGATTGGTAGGTGGTTCTCGGTTACTGACAAGCGATCCCCGCGATATCCGGCTATTCGACGGACGCGGGTACTGGAAACCGATCTCGCGATCGGTCGACAATGATGAAACCCAACCTTTGGGCCCCGGCGCGTCGCGCGCCGGGGCCCTTCGTGATGTGGAGGTGCGATGATCCCTGATCCGCGTGACACGCCTGCGTCAGACGCGGGCGACAAGTTCGACGATGAGCATTACCCCGCCTACACCATGGGGCGGGCCGCGGAGATGCTGGGTACCACGCAGGGTTTCCTGCGGAGTCTGGACGAGGCAAAGCTGATCGAGCCGCAGCGCTCAAGCGGCGGGCATCGACGTTATTCGCGTTACCAGTTGCGGCTGGCCGCCCGGGTGAGGGAACTGGTCGATCAGGGCACCGCTCTGGCCGCCGCCTGCCGGATCGTCACTCTGGAAGACCAACTCCACGAAGCGCAGCAGCTCAACGCCGAACTGCGCCAACAGGACTGACAAACCGCGGCTCACGCGGGTGTCACCGCCCGGTCAGCAGACCATGATCTGCGCATCGCCAGATGATGCGGCACAGTGATCGGATGGGTGTCTCCCGCCGTGAGGGCGCTGTGCTCATCGGGATTGTCATCGTCGCGCTGGTGTGGTCGGCGATCGGCGCCCGTAGTCTCGGCACATGGGCGCTCGAAGTGGTGTGGATCGTCATCGGTGCGCCGCTGGTGATCCTCAACCGCACCCGGTTTCCCTTGACACGCCTGGTGTTGTGGCTTCTTGTGTGCCACGCCATCGTCCTCTGCTACGGCGGGCACTACACGTACGCGCAGACGCCACTCGGTAACTGGTTTCAGGACCTGCTCGACACCCAGCGCAACAACTACGACCGCTTCGCCCACTTCGTGCAGGGCTTCGTACCGGCGATCCTGGTGCGTGAACTGCTGTTGCGGCTGACGCCGTTACGGCCGGGCGGTTGGACGTTCACCCTCACAGCCGCGGTGTGCCTGTCAATCGCGGCGTGCTTCGAGTTCGTGGAGTGGGCGGCGGCCATCGTCCTTGATGCCGCGGCCGACGACTTCCTTGGCACACAAGGCGACGTATGGGATACCCACTGGGACATGTTCCTGTGCTTGTGCGGCGCGCTTGTCGCGCAGTTGCTGCTGCGCCGCGTCCACGACCGCCAGCTCGCGGATATGCGCCGGCCAGGAGCCCGCGACCGGAACACCGGGTGAGGATTGGGCGCGGTGATGTGTCAGGTCTTCGGCTTCCAGGACGATGGCATGACTGAGATGTGCGCCGCGTCGGTTGGCTTACCCGGTTGGTTCCACTTCGCTGTCTGGGACAATGCAGCTGCAGCGACGCCCCGTTTGGGTGTGGCGGGCGTCGTGATCTGGTTCATGCGGGCAGAAGACCCGCTCGGCGAGCGAGTGCCTGGCCACGCGCGCCTGCCTGGTCCAGCAGCGAGGTGATGTACAGATCGTTCACGCGGGTGAACTTGCCGTTCTCGACAAGCAGTTCGCCGTCGACCATGACGTGCCGGGCGTCCCGGCCACGGGAGGTGTGCACGAAGGTGCTCAATACGTCGTGCACGGGCATGGAGTGCAGCGTGTGCAGGTCGAACACTGCGATGTCCGCGGCCATTCCGGGTGCGAGCGTGCCGATCCGGTCCTCGGCGCGCACCGCACGGGCACCGGCCGAGGTTCCCATCGAGACGATCTTCTCCAGCGAGATCGACGAGGGGGAGAGGTGGACCTGGTTCTGCAGCAGGCGGGTCCACTTCAGCTGCTCGACCATGTCGTTGCTGAGGTCGACCATGGGACCGTCGGTGCCGACCGATACGTGGACACCGTTGGACAGCATGCGTGCGACCGGCGTGATGCCACCGCCGCGCGCGGCCTCGGAACTGGGCGTGTGGGCGACTGTGCTGCCTGATGCGGCGATGAGGTCGAGGTCGTTGTCGCGCGGATGGATGGTGTGCGCGAGGATCCAGCGGTCGTCGAGGACTCCCAGGCGGTGCAGGAACTGCAGATCGGTACGGCCGGTCTCCAACACGAACTTGAGGTAGCCGCTGTCGCGGGACATCGTGCCGCCCGCGATGTGCGACGAGACGAAGGTGTCCTTGGCGACTGCCAGCGCGTGGCCGCCGATCACCATCTCCTCGGAGCAGGTTCCCATGTGGACCCAGTGGGCGGTGGCCTCGAGCACGAACCCGACCTGGACGCGGCCATCGGCGTAACCGTCCCACTTCGCGAAGGACTCCTGTGCCGAGGCGTACCCGTCGGACGCGTCGTGCGGCCGGATGACCTTCCCGAAGAACTGCCTGATCCCGGTATCCGCGACGGGCTGGAGGATCGCCTCTTCCTCGGCGAGTGTCGTCTCGTTGACCTGGTGGTTGACCGAAGTTGTCGTACCGCCGCGCAGCATGTCGAGCGACGCGACCTCGCTGGCCAGCCGCAGGTCGTCCACGGTCACGTGCGACTTCATCGGGAAGAGGCAGTCGGAGATCCACTGCTCGAGCAGCATTCCGCCACCAAGGCCCCGTCCGTAGACGTACCAGTCGTGCTGGTGCGTGTTGATCAGCCCTGGCAGCACCAGACATCCGGTGACATCGATCGTGCGGTCGGCAGGCCGCCCGTCTGTGGCCCCGATCGAGGCGATGGTGGTGCCGTCGACGAGAACGTCCGTGTCAGGGAGCAGCTTTCCTTCGGTGAAAACAGCACCACCGGTGAACAACGTCCTCATGTGACACTCCTGATGATCTTGGCGGACCGGACGAACCACAGTGGGATCAACGCTGCCAGCGGGACAATCGTGAACTGCCACAACGCGGCCTGCGTCCAGCCAAGTACGTCCACGAGTTCGGCGAAGACATACCCGGAGACCGCTGCGGGCACGTAGTAGGTGGTCACGAACAATCCTGCGGCGCGGCCGACATGTTCGGGCCGGACAGACCGTTGGATTGTGCTGTTGCAGTTGGTGAACAACGATCCGAGGCCGAATGTGGCCATGATGAACGAGGTGACGTAGTGCCACGTCGGCGTGTCCGCGCCGTTGAACACAAACCACGCGGACACGGCCAGCCCAGCGTACGTCACGAGAAGTACCTTGCGCGGGTCGAACCGGTCGGCCAGCCATCCCGACAACAGCGAGGTGGCGGCGCCCGCTCCGATCAGGCTGGTGGCCAGCGCGGTCTGCCCCGGAGTGACGTGCAGCTCGGTCCGCAGGTAGGTCGGGTACAGCCCAAGGAACCCGTACACCGTCAGCCCACCCGCGGCTGTGGCGACGGCCAGCAGCCTTGTGTTGCGGTTGTACGGCGACGCCGGAAGGTAGTCGTAGTTCACGGTTTCCCGTTGTGCCGCACCGGCAACGGCCTCGGTGAGCCGACGTCCGACGAACAGTCCGATGAGGACGGCGAGCAGCAGCCCGACGGAACCGAAAGCGATGAACGGCGCGTGCCATGTGCCGTACGAGCCGGCCAGGCTGGTTCCGATGATCGGACCGAAGAACACCCCGGCACCGAACGCGAACCCGAACAGCCCCAGCATCAGCGACCTGCGCACGAAGAAGAACGCGCCGATCGCGGCGTACAGCGCGGTCGCCTGCATCCCCTCGCCGAATCCCGACACCAGCCGGTAGACCGCCATGTCGGCGAATCCGGTCGCGGCCGGTGTCAGCAGCGTTCCGACGGAGTAGATGACGATACTGATGACCAGCAGCGTCTTGCGCGACACGCGATCCGCGAGATACCCCGCAGGCAGGCCCGCGCCTGCCATGCCGAGCGTGAACCCGGTCGCCAGCAGGCCGCCTTCCGACAGCGAGAAGCCGTACGTGGTGCGGATATCGGGCAGCAGCGGGTAGAAGACCTGCCGGTCCATCGCGTTGATCATGAATGACACGGCCAGCAACGTGAATCCGGCGATGACCACGAGTGGCGGGACGGGTGTCGCCGGTCGAGCGGTGACGGATGAGGGTTCGGTGCTGGCCATCCTGACCTCCTGCTGCCGAATGCGAACGATTGCATAAGGTAGGACGGCAAGCGGGTGCCGTCAACACCTTTGAGTCGACGCGGCTGCGCTGCCTGCCGATCGCCATCCATTCAGCCAGCTCGGTGAAGAAGTCTCCTTTATCAGGCAATCTTGAGTCATGTAGTCACATCTCATGACTATTATGCCGATGTTCGGCCGTTCCGGCTTGACGGGCGGGTGTCGCCACGTGCACAGTGCATTCGATTGCATTCCTGTGCTTCGAGCGAGGGGTATGACGAATGGTGAACCCGCACGAGACCACGATCGGCTGGATCGGCGCAGGCCGGATGGGAGCCGCGCTGGTGAAACGCCTCATCGACGCGGGGTACGACGTGGCGATCCACAACCGGACGCGCGCCAAGGCCGAGAACCTGGGCGCGACGGTGGTGGATCGTCCGGCTGATCTCGCTGACCGCGATGTCGTGTTCACAATGGTCTCCGCGTCCGCCGATCTGGAGCAGGTGACGTCCGGGAAGGACGGTCTGTTCACTGATCAGGGCAAGGCTCCGGGGATCCTCGTCGATTCGTCCACTGTGTCCACTGCGGCTTCGGCGGCGGTGCGCGTGGCGGCGGCCAAGCGGGGGACCACGTTGCTGGCCGCGCCGGTGAGCGGCAACCCGAAGGTCGTGAGCTCCGGCAAGCTGACCCTCGCGGTGTCCGGTCCCCGGGATGCCTTCGACACCGTCCAGCCATTGCTGGAGCGCCTCGGCCGCGCGGTGACCTACGTCGGCGAGGACGAAGTGGCCAGGCTAGTGAAGATCTGCCACAACGTCTTCCTCGGCGTGGTGATCCAGTCGATGGCCGAGATCACTGTGCTGGCCGAGAAAGGGGGTGTCAGCAGGGCGGCGTTCCTGGAGTTTCTCAACCAGTCGGTGATGGGTTCGGTGTTCAGCCAGTACAAGACACCGGCACTGGTCAATCTGGACTTCACCCCGACGTTCACGATGCCTTTGCTGCTCAAGGACTTCGACCTCGGATTGGCCGCCGCGCGTGAGCTGGAGACGCCGATGCCGGTCGCGGCGGCCACTGCGCAGCTGGTCGCCTCGGCGGCCGGAGCGGGCTTGGTGGACCAGGACTTCGCGGTTCTGGTGCAGGAGCAGGCTCGCCGCAGCGGCCTGACGCTCGAGCCCGAGAACGCGGACGTGACCGACGGCCTGGACTCGTGAGGAGGGACGAACGCGTGTCCGGTGTGCTTGAACCGATCCTGCCAGCCGGTGGTCGCGGCCCGCTCCTGCGCACTCAGTCTGTGCATCCGGCAGCACGGAGATCAGTTACGGATCGTCGCTTGTCCTGGGCCGGCGGCCGCCCAACTGGCAAGGAGATTCATGGCTCGCCGCGACGGTGATTCGGCCTCGGTCGTGTAGATGTACAGGGTCGTGTCGGGATCGCCAGGCAGCGCAAGGGTTTCGTATTCGACGGTCAGGTCCCCGACGATGGGGTGACGCAGTCGCTTCGAGCCGTGGGTGCGCTGGTGGACCCGGTGCTGCTCCCACCACTGGTCGAACTCGCGGCTGTGTTCGCGCAACTCGGCCACGAGATCGGCTGTGGCGCGGTCATCGGAGTCGCGGCCGACCTCGAATCGGAGGCTCTCCACCGCGGCACGGGCCTGGTCCTGCCAGTCCACGAACAGTGATCGCGCGTCCTGGCTGAGCAACATCCAGCGGGCGTAGTTTCGTTGCCTCGGCGGCAGCTGGTCGAAGTCGGCGAACAATGCCTTGGCCATTCGGTTTGCGGCCAGGATGTCGGTACGGCGGCCAAGGACGAGTGCGGGTTCGCCGTCGAGGGAATCGAGAAGTTGATAGAGCCCGGGACGCACTCGTTGGACGTCACGCGCCCGTCGAGGGGCGGAAGCCGTCGTCAGCCCGAAGAGGTCTTCGAGGTGTGCACGTCCCGCGGCGTCGAGTCCGAGAGCGCGGCCGATCGCCTCGACCACGGCAGCGGAAGGTGTGATGCGCCGGCCTTGCTCGAGACGGGCGTAGTAGTCCGTCGACACTCCAGCCAGCAGCGCGACTTCTTCACGGCGCAGGCCGGGCACGCGGCGCACCCTGCCGTCGGGCGGCAGGCCCGCTCGTGCCGGGTCGATCTGGCTACGGGCTCGTCGCAGGAAATCAGCGAGCTCGCGGTTGGTTTTTGCCACGGAAAGCATTGTCGCCGACATCGTCCGGTTGTGAGTGGACCTGTGCGTCCTAGGTTGCCCAGTCCGAGGCCGCGCAGGGCGCGAGATGGGCGTCCACAGCGGCTTTTCGTGCGCCAGCCTTGAGTCATGCCAGTACCGGATATCGCCCGGTGCTCTCCCGCAATTCCTGACTTGAGGATGACAATGAGTTTCCCAACGGATCGACCCGCGACCTGGTTCGTCACCGGTACTTCCCGCGGCCTGGGCCTTGAGTTGGTCAAGCAGCTGATCGAGCGCGGCGACAACGTCGCCGCGACGACACGCTCAACCGAACGGTTGCGCTCGGCACTCGGCGACGGCATCGACACTTCACGGCTGCTGCCGCTCGCTGTCGACCTGCGCGACGACGAGTCTGTCGCACAGGCCGTGCATCAGACGGTCGAGCGCTTCGGCGGCCTTGACGTCGTCGTCAACAACGCTGGCTACGGCTTTCTGGCCGCGGTGGAGGAGACCACAGATCGAGACGTGCGCGCCATGCTGGACGTCCAGGTCGTCGGTGTGTGGAACATGTTGCGTGCCGCCGTGCCGGTTCTGCGCAGGCAGAACAGCGGCCACATCGTCAACGTGTCGTCGATCCTCGGGCTGACCGCCGTCCCGGGGTGGGCGCTCTACTGCGCGGGCAAGTTCGCGCTGGAAGGCCTCAGTGAGGCGCTCGCCGCCGAGGTCGCCAGCTTCGGCGTCAAGGTCACCATCGTCGAACCCGGCTATTTCCGCACCGACTTCCTCACCAAGGACTCGCTCGCGTTGCCCGCCGCCACCACGGATGCTTACCCGGCCATCCGTGAGATGACCTCGAACCACCTGAGCCTGCAGGGCAACCAGCTCGGTGACCCGGTCAAGGGCGCGGCGGCGATCATCGGCCAGGTCGTCAGCGGGGCCGGCCCGCTGCGTCAGCTGCTCGGCTCGGACGCGCATTCCTACGCCACCGCCAAAGTCGATGCCCTGCGCGCGAACCTCGACGCCACAACGCAGACCGCCGCCGCCACCGACTTCCGCACGGCCTGAAGTTCCGCCGGGGTTCGTGGTTGACAAGTCACTGATCCGCCCCTTGGGCCGTGGGCAGTTGGCTAGGGCGTTAGCATGCGCGGCCATGACACGTCGTTGGGTTGTCTCGATCAGCACCTTGTCCTTTTTAGCCGTCGGCTGCGCGGCGAATGAAAACCCACCCGCTGCGCAGCCGCCCGCGGCCAACAGCAGCTCCACATCCCTCACGACCTCCAATACAGGACAGCAATCGGCACCGATCACGGCAGCGTGTCCGTTGCTGTCCAACGACGACCTCACTCGACTGCTCAACAACGGCAAGGACGCCAAACTCACTCCCACTGAGCGCAAGCCCGAGGACGACGACGGCAACAAGATCTACCGGTGCGCCTACACCCGGGGTGGCAACACCGCACTCGAACTCATCGCCAGGGAGTTCCCGGCGACCAATGGCCGCAGTGCGGCTTCCGCGATCGACTCGATGAGCCAGGCTGCGAAGTCCAAACCCACTCCGGTGAGCGGAGTCGGTGAGACGGCGGTGTTCTACGAGACTTCCGACGGCACTGGTGTGCTGCTCGCCGGTGCCAAGCACTCCGGCGACAACGTTCGGCTGATCGCGTTGACCGGGCCGAAAGTCCTGCCGCAGCAGAAGCTCACCGAAGTCGCGGCCGCCGTCATGGCTCGTTTGTGACGCTGCACGTCCGATCGATGAACAGCGCCACGCGGTCACGTCACCCTCCGGTGCCTGCCTGCGCCGGTTGCGTTGTCTCGTCGACAACCGGCGGCTTGAGGAAGCTGGTGGCCCAGGCGACCGGGATCGTGAGCACTGCGATGACCAGGCCGGTGATCACCGCGGCGGCGGCGGTGAAACTGCCGACGGCCACGCCACCGGCGAACGATCCCACGGCGATGCCGACGTTGGCCGCGGAAGCGGGTAGCGACTGCGCCAGTGCGCCGCCAGGGCCAGCCAAGCTGATCACGCGGTACTGCAGCGACGGCACCATGCCGAAGGCGAACAACCCCCACGCCAACATCACCAGCGCCACCAGGAACGGGACGGTCCCGACGAAGTAGAGCGCCAGCAGGCAGACCGCGACGCCGACGCTCGCGACGACCAGGGTGCGTGCGGCGTTCTGGTCGGCGAACTTGCCGCCACCGAACGACCCCGCCGCCGTGGCCACGCCGTAGGCCAGCAGGAACACGCTCAGCAGCGCGCCGGAGACACCGGTGACGCTCTGCAAGAACGGCACGATGTAGGTGAATGCCGCGTACAGTGCCGCGAACACGAGGAAGTTCAGCACCAGAACAGCGATCACGCGCGGGGCGAAGGCGTATTTCGCTTGGTTGCCCGCGCTTTCGCCGATGCTTGGCGTCGATGGAACCAGTGCCAGCGTGGCGATCAGCGTGATCACGGCGAGTACGACGATGGCGGTGAACGAGCCACGCCAGCCAAGTGCTTGGCCGACCAACGTGCCCAGCGGCACGCCCAGTGCGGCCGACACCGCGACACCGGAGACGATCAGCGCGATCGCCCTGCCGATGCGCTCCGGCGGGACGACTGCGATGCCCGCTGCGAACGCGGCGGCGATGAACAGGCCCTGCAGCGCGCCGGTGAAAACCCGTGCCGCGAGGAACACGCCGTAGCTCGTGGTCAGCACCGCGACCAGATTGCCCATGATGAACAGGACAAGCGTGCCGACGAGGACGGTGCGCTTGTTCAGCCTGATGGTCAGCGCCGTCAGGATCGGGCCGCCGATGGCCAGGCCCAGCGCGTAGACGGTCACCAGCGTGCCTGCCGCGGGAATGGAGACGTGCAGGTTGGCGGCGATCAGGTCCAGCACGCCGACGACGAGCAGTTCGGCACTGCCCAGAACGAACATTCCCGAGAACAGCGTGGCCAGTGCCAGGTTCGTCCTGGCAGCGCTCAGCGCCATCTGTGGTGTGCTCATGTCCAGCTTCCTTGTCACGCGGAATGGTCTTAAGTGGACGGTGATCAGCTCGCGAGTACGGGCGCGACACCGAATGCCGGCACCAGGCTCGGGTCGTGGAACGCGGTGATCCGGGCGATCCGGTCGCCCACCAGGGTCAGGACCTCGATGCCGTGGGCCTCGTATCGCCCATCGGGTGTGCGCTCGTAGGCGACGAAGGCGGGCTGGCTGTTGGCACGCGTGGGCACCAACCGCCACTGGTCCTTGCTGCGCAGCACGCGGCTGGCCAGGAAACCGACCACGGCCTGCCTGCCGGTGAACCAGGTCGGGATCGGCGGCATCTCCAACTCGGCATCGGCCCGCAACAAGCCCACCAGCGCGTCGGGATCGGCGTGGGTGAACGCGTCGACGTAGCCGTCGAGCAGCGTCCGCTGGGTTTCCCCGTCCGGCTCGGCCAGTTCGTCCTCGACGGGTCCGGCCTCAGCCAGCCGGGTGCGGGCCCGGCGCAGTGCGCTGTCGACAGCGGCGCTCGTCGTGTCCAGCATCTCGGCGACCTCGGAGGTCTGGAACGCCAGCACATCGCGCAACGTCAGCACGGCCCGCTGCCGGGCAGGCAGCAACTGAAGGGCTGCGATGAAGGCGAGCCGCACTCCAGTTCTGCCGGCCACGATGGTCGCCGGATCGTCGGCCCCCAACAGCCTGTCGGGCGCCGGCTGGAGCCACGGCACCGTCGGTTCACCGGGCGCCACAGCCACCCGGTGATCGTCCGAAGGGGCACCCAACCCGGAGGGAAGTGGCCGCCGGGAGCGCCTTTCCAATGCCGTCAGGCAAGCCATGGTGGCGATCTTGTACAGCCATCGCCGTACCGAGGAGCGGCCTTCGAACCGGTCGAACGCACGCCATGCTCGCAAGTAGGTGTCCTGCACCAGATCCTCGGCATCGTGGATCGAGCCGAGAATCCGGTAGCAGTGCGCGAGCAGCTCCGGTCGCAACGGCTCAGTCAGTGCGGCGAATTCGGCATCCGACGGCATCGCGTCTCCAGTGGATTCGGTGACGTTCACGGTGGACAGCGGTCAGCTGATCGGACGCATCCCGGCTGCCACCGCTGCGGCGTGGTGGTCTGATTCGGTCGAGATCAAGACCAGCCGAGGCAGGAAAACCCGTCGCACCCGGCGGCGACCGTGATGTGATGCCCGTCACGGGTCGGCACGTCAACGGGCGGACACGGGTGAGGCGGGATGCTAATTCGTGTGACAGGGAGTGCCTGATGGGTGATGGTTGTCGGGATGGATGACGATCTTGCTGTGCTGCGGCGTGCCCGCATGCGATGGAACACGCCACTGTCGGTGGCCCATGCCGATGTGCTGCTGGATCGGCTGCACCTTGACGCCGGTGCGCAGGTGGTCGATCTGGGTAGCGGGTGGGGCGAGCTGCTGATGCGTGCGGCGGAGCGGACGCACGGCGTACGGGGCTTGGGCGTGGATACCGACCCAGTGGCGTTGGAGCGTGGACGGCTGCTGGCGCGGGAGCGTGGCCTGGCAGAACGGATCGAGCTCGTCCAGGCTGACGTCTCGACCTGGTCCGGGACTGCCGAGCGTGCCCTGTGTATCGGTTCCTCGCATGCGTTCGGCGGTACCCGGGCTGCGCTGGAGGCCTTGGCGTCACTTGTGCCGTCTGGTGGACGAGCGTTGTTCGGCGATGGCTTCTGGCAGGCATCGCCCAAGCCTGCCGCTGTGGAGATCTTCGGTGACCAGATCCTCACGCTGCCCGAACTGGTGGACAGCAGTCGCTCGGCGGGCTGGCGGGTCCTCCACCTGAGCACCGCGGACCAGAGGGAGTGGGACGAGTTCGAGTCCTCGTCACGGGCCGGCTGGCAGGAATGGTTGCTGGCCAACGGCTCCGATCCACGGGCTGGGGAAGTGGGCGAATGGCTCGACACCCGCGAACGTCAGTACATTCAGGACTACCGAGGTGTTCTCGGCTTCGCCTACCTGGTCTTGGCGCACTGATCGCCCAGCAACCGGAGATTCACTCGACGTAGATGTCCGTGGTGGTCGCCCCCGTCAGATCGGTTCCGGTGAGCTCAGCGGACCGGATGACCGCGTGGCTCAGGTCGGCTCCGCTGACATCGACGTCGGCGAATGAGCCGCGGCCGATGGAGACACGCTGCGCACGGGCGTCTTTCAGCGACGCACCAGTCAGATCACACCGCCAGAGTTCGGCTTTGACGAGGACGGCCTCGCTCAGATCGGCCGCGGTCAGGTCACAGTCGAACAGCCGGGCGCCGGCGAGGTCGGCGCCGGTCAGGATGGCGCGGTCGAGACGGCAGCCGGACAACGTCGCCTCGAACAGGGTGACGCCGCGCAGCACGGCCCCCGTCAGCTCCACATTGGACAGCTCGGCCTGGGACAGGTTGGCGTCCGAGAGATCCGCCCCGGACAGGTCGACATCGCTCAGCCGGAGCGGACGGCCGGCGGCCGGGTCGTCGAGCCAAGCCGCGTGCTCGGCGAGTTCACGTTCGATCATTGTGCGCGGATCCGTTCCACTCCCGGCGGAAGGAACCGGATCTCGGCGTGCGTCCGTGTCCCCAGCTGCTGGGTGACCAGTGTCCGCACCGCCGCTTGATCCCTCATGCTCATTCCCCGCAGGTCGCCGAGACAGGGCCGTCCGGCCAGCGCCTCACCGGCGATCAGGTTCGCCGTCGAGTCGACCGTCGAGCTCGGCCCGATTCCCTTGACGCTCCACGCTACGCCGGCGCCGTCCAGCACATCCGTGCCGGGTGCCGTCGACCGGGAGACCGGACCGGTCAGCACGCCGGATTCCTCCGCGGCGATCGCCTGGCGCGCCTCGGACACCCGGTACGTGCCGATGTCGGGGTCGTAGGCGATCTCCTTGTGCCGCGGGTTCGCGTTCAGCCAGTCCAGGTCGTCCTGGCTGATCCGGCGGCGATGGGTGCCTGCCGCCAGCTCCCGATCGACCCTGGCGATGCCTTCCTGGATCTCGGCCTGCCTGGCCTGTTCGGCCCGTGCGGCCCGGTTGGCCTCAAGACGCTCACGTGCGGTGGGCGGTCGGCCCGGGCCCAGCTGGCGTTCCGGCGGAATCGTGGTCGGCTCGCCCGCGGGCAACTGGCGCGGTGCGGCAGAGCTGACGTCGTCGGCGTTCTGCAGTACCTCGTCTGTCTGCTGGGTGATCTGCTGGACCACCACGCGCTCGCCGTCGTCCAGTTCGCTCTCGACCGAACGCACCGCCGCCCGCCAGTTCGTGTACGACGTGCGGAAACCGTTGACGATCTGCCCCATGCTGATCGCCAGGCGCGCGAAACCGTACATCGCCGTCGCGCTGTGCACGATGTCGACGTAACGCAGGAATTCCCGGCCGGAGTCGCCGAAGCGCTCGATGATCTCGCCACGGTGCTCGTTGATCACTGTCGTGATCGTGCCGAGCACGAACGCGGCTCGGTCGGCCCACAGCAGCACGCGTGCCGCCATGCTCGCCTCGACACCAAGGCCGACAAGGGCACCCGTGCCCAGTGTCAGCCCGATCCCGGCGATCTCGGCGATCTTGGTCAGCGTCTCGGTGTCGTTCTGGTGGGAGACCTGTACGAGGAACAGCGCGGGCCGGTAGACGACCTCACCGCCGAGGTCGTAGAACTTCACGCCGACGATTTCGTTCTCCGGCAGCACTATACCGCCGATGAACGCCTCTCGCGGCACCGTCGAGACCTCGTCGGCGAACATCCGCGTGCCCAGTACCCGGACGGGTTGCTTGACCCAGACCTGACCGCCGTCCCGGCGTTCGGCCATGATCGGCGCGTCGTCGAGCACGGTGATGCCGGACGACCGGAACGGGAAGACCTTGCCGTTGAGCATCTGCTCCTGTGCCTGAGCTGGATCCGCACCCTGGGACTTGACCCGGAGAATCCGGTCGCTCTGCGTCCGCTCGTCGTCGCTCAGGTTGCCCTCGGACAGCTCGTCGTACATCCGGTCGAGCAAGCGCCTGCCGCTTTCCGACCCGGCGATCGCCACCAACTGGTCGTTGCTCGCCGCCAGCATCAGCTCGAGGGACACGTCGTCGCGGTTGTGCCATCCCAGTTCGCCGAGTACAGCCTGGACAAACTGGTGTTCCCCGCGTACCGCTCGGGCCAGCAGCGCTCTGCCGAGATCGTCCTCGGCGAGGTTGCCCCAGCTCGTGTGCTCGTCGATCAGGTCGCTCTCGGCTGACCGTTGCACGCTCAGATGCGCCGCGACAGCACGGTTTCCGGCCGTGCGCTGCAGCCACAGCATGTGGTCGGCACCAAATCGTGGCCCTGGTGGGGCCGAGGAGTCACCCACCGGCTCCGACTCGTGGGACAACCGTTTGGCCTGCCGCTCCCGTCCAGGCACAGCCCCACGATTCCACGTGTCACAGCGTTATCGCGGGCGTGGGCGAAACACGGCCCAAAAGGGCGGCCCTGGTGGGCGTCGCTGTGAGAGGTCACCAGTCGGCCACCTACAGCAGTTTGTCCTGTGTGATGGGCAGGTCACGATGGGTGGCCGCAAGGATGATGGCAAAGTGGGCCAATGCGCTCGCGGACATGCGATGGTTTGGCGCGTATCGCCACCCCTGACTCCTGCCCTTAGAGACTTTCGCCGTAGTGCTCAGGCTTCGTGGAAGGTCACGTGCAGCCGGCTGAGGCTGCGGGAGGTCACGGTGGGCTGGTAGTGCAGTTCGTGGTCCACTGTGTACTCGGGAAACGTGCGGGCCAGTTCTTCGAAGGCGATCTCGGCTTCCACACGGGCGAGTGCGGCGCCGAGGCACGTGTGTATTCCGTGGCCGAAGGCCAAGTGCCGGTTTGGTGAGCGGGTGATGTCCACGTGGTCGGGATGCTCGAAGAAAGCGGGGTCCCGATTGGCGCCGTACTGCACGAGCAGGACGCGGTCGCCCTGTGCGATCCGGCGGCCGCCGAGGTCGAGCGGATGTTTGGCCCATCGCGCCTGGGCGCGAACCGGGCAGTCGAACCGTAGTATCTCGTCCGGCGCTGTGCGGGCGAGCTGCGGATGTTCGCCCAGCAGCCGCCATTGGCCGGGAAACTGGTCGAACGCGACGATTCCGTTGGCGAGCAGGTTCGTCGTCGTCTCATGGCCTGCGAACAGCACCGCGATCACGTGCGCGACGATGTCGTTGTCGGAGCGGGGTTCGGTGCGGCCGGCGGCGTGAATCATGCCGGTGATCAAGTCTTCTCGGGGATCACGGCGACGGCGTTGGACGAGTGGGCGGATGAGCTCGACCAGGTCGTGCATCGCGCGCTCGCCGTTGCTCATCCTCGCTGGATCGTTGCGCTGTCCGAAGATCACGGCCGCCAGCTCCTGCGAGCAGTTGCGGACGACCTCTCGTTCCTCTGCGGGAACTCCAAGGTATTCCGCGATCACGGCGAGGGGGAGCGTGAACGCGAAGCGAGCCAGGAAGTCAGCGCTGGGTTCGTCACGCAGGCCGGGGATCAGCGACCGCGTCAACTGGCGGATACGCGGCCGCAGCCGCTCGATGCTGCGTGGTGTGAATGCCTTCTGCACCAGGCCACGCATATGGGTGTGCTCCGGCGGATCCTTCCACACGAAGAACTTCGACAGGACGCTGAACAGGTCGGACGACGTCTTGAGATCTTTGCCGAACGGTCCCGCGAAACGATCGGAGGACAGTCTCGAATGATCACGGAAACCGGTGAGCACTTCCGCGTATCCGGTGACGACCCAGCCGTTCCAGCGCTTGTTCCAGTACACCGGATGGACGTCGCGCATCCGCCGGTAGAAGTCAGACGGCCGGTCGACAGCCTCCGCGCACATCAGGTCGTCGAGATCAGCGGTCTCCGGCACGGGTAGTCCCAGGTCAGCCACTGCCGAACTCCAGGTGGAGTAATCACGTCTGCTTCGTGCTCACGTAATTCTACTGCGAGGTCAGATCTGAGTCGTACAACGACGTTCGCCGGGAGTGCGCCGAGGACCGCCAAGGGATGGAGTTGATATTGCGGGAAGATGGCGCGCGTGACAGTTCTTGAGGAGGGGACTTCGATGGCGTGGCTTGACCGTGATCGAACGCCGGTGCGGTTCGCGATAGTGACGTCGGTGACGAGCGGAGTCATACTGGCAGCCATCGTGAGGATATTCCGAACCGGTGTTCCTGAAGGAACCGTCCTGATGTGGTTCGCGCTTGCGACCGGTGGCGTCGCGGCATTCTCCTGGGGCGCGTTATCGATGATCCGTCGTGCGCGGAAACGTTCGAGAAGGGCCTTTCTGCTCACGTCGGCGTTCAGTCAGAAGTACTACGTCGCGGATTTCGTTCAACGCGTGCAGAGCGAGCTCGACAGCGAAGGCATCGACCTTGTGCTCAAGGTGCCGGACCGGGACTACGACGCGAGTGCGCAGTCCCACCACCTGGGCAGACTCCAGGACAGGCGACGTGAGTACGTGGGTGGGATCATCTTCGCCGGCGAGGTGCAGCGGCTGCGCGACGACCTGCTGGCGTTCTGCCGCGATTCCCGGTTACCGGTCGTCTTCACCGATATCGAACCTTTCGACAAGGCGGCCGACTATCCGCACAACAGCGCGTACATCGGATACGACACGGGCGAACTCGGTGAACTGGCCGGTCAGTGGCTGGCAAGGCGCCTTCGTGAAAAGCGGCGACCGCGTGTCCTCATCATCGCCAGCAGCGAACACAGCAACCGGCAGGAGCGATGCGAGAAAATCCTGCGTAAGAAATTGTCGGACGTGATGATCACGACCGACGATCGATGCGGTTTTGTACGTTCTCGCGCATATGACGCTGTACGCGCTCATGTCAGGCAAATGGACTCACACGAGTGCCTCGACGCGATCTTCTGTACCAACGACGAGATGGCTTTGGGCGCCGTCGACGCCCTGTCGAGGTCCTCCCCAGTCACCCGGGACACTGTCGTGATCGGTGTCGACGGAGTCCTGGAAGCGAAAGCGCTGATCGACACCGCGGACAGTCCGCTGCGCGCCACTGTCGTCCAAGACACCCATCGCCTGGCGGGGTGCGTGGTGGACCTGCTGGTCAAGATGCATCGTGGTCGTACGGTGCCGACGCGCACGATTCTGAACGGCGAGATCTACGAGGCGAGTTGACGATCGGGTCCGAAGTGGACTGACGTCGGCCCGAACCAGCGCGGAGTGTGAGGAATCGCTGCCAAAGCCGGTGAACGAGTGGGAGGTTCGTACCTCTTTTCCGTCCAGAACCGCACCTAGGGTCACTGGGGCAGGAAGACACTCGTGGCCGACCGAAAGCGAATACCCATGCCTGATCAGTCACGCGTCGCGATCGTCACCGGAGCCGCTCGGGATTTCGAGACGGACGACAGCATGGTCGGGCTGATGCAGCCGCGGCCGCTCACCATCGCACATATCGTGGAGCGTGCTGAGCGGCTCTATGCGCACAAGCGCGTTGTGACGGCTGGCGCCGAGCGGCTTACGTACGCTGAGGTGACCGATCACATCCGGCGCCTCGCAACGGTTCTGGACTCCCTCGACGTCCCGGCCAGCGCCCGTGTCGCCACGTTCGCGAGCAACAGCCGACGCCACCTCGAGCTGTATTTCGCGGTGCCGGCCACCAAGCGGGTGCTGCACTCGATCAACATCCGGCTCTCATCGGAGCACCTTGAGTACATCGTCAACCATGCCGAGGACGACGTCATATTCGTTGATCGTGGGTTGCTCCCGCGGATCTGGCCGGGCGTCGACCGGCTGCCCCGGGTGCGGTACTGGGTAATGCTGCCGGACGGCACCGACACGGCGATCCCGCCAGACCCCCGCATCTTGGACTACGACGAGCTGATGGCCGGAGCCGAGCCGTTCGTGGGCTCGTTCGAGGACACGTTCACGCTCGCGGAGGAGAACCTGGCTTCTGGCCTGTGCTACACGTCCGGGACGACCGGACCTCCCAAGGGCGTGCTCTACAGCCACCGATCGACGATCCTGCATTGCCTGGGAACGCTCGCGGCCGGTTTCATCGGCCTCAGCGAGAGTGACGTGGTGATGCCGATCGTGCCCATGTTCCACGCAAACGCTTGGGGTCTTCCCTATGGCGCGATGATGGCGGGTGCCTCATTGGTCCTTCCTGGCGCATCCGCTGATCCGGCTCACCTGCTGCGGTTGATGCAGGACGAGCGGGTGACTGTCGCCGGTGCCGTTCCCACGGTGTGGACGAGCCTGGTTCCCGAGTTGGGGGCTTACGACTTGAGCGCCACTCGGTTCCTGCTCGGCGGCGGCTCTGCGATTGCCCCGGCGCTGTCCGAGACCTATCGCGCAGCGCTCGGCGTACCCATCACCCATTCATGGGGGATGACGGAGATCAGCCCTGTCGGGACCATCGGCGGGATCCGCACCCAGCACGGGGACGCGACCGCGGCGCAGCAGGTGGCCGTGCGGGCCGCCCAGGGCCAGCCCTTGCCGCTCGTGAACGTGCGGATCGTCGATGTCGAGACAGGCCGGCAGTTGCCGCACGACGGCGACGCTGTCGGTGAGTTGCAGGTCGCGGGTCCTTGGGTGGCGGGTGGCTACTTCCGGGTGGACGCGGGGGAGAGCTTCACCGACGACGGCTGGCTGCGCACCGGCGACCTGGCCACCATCGATGCCGACGGCTACCTGCGACTCGTGGACCGGATGAAGGACCTGATCAAGTCCGGAGGTGAGTGGATCTCGTCGGTCGAGCTCGAGACCGCCATCGTCTCGCATCCCGATGTCGTCGAAGTCGCCGTGATCGCCCGTCCGGACCCGCGGTGGATGGAGCGCCCTGTCGCCTACGTCGTCCTGCGCGACGGCAGCGCCGCCACGGCCGAAGAACTCTTGCGGCACATCACGCCGATGGTCGCCAAGTGGTGGCTGCCCGACGAATTCGTCTTCATGTCCACACTGCCCAAGACGGGCACCGGCAAGCTGTCGAAGAGCGCCCTGCGGGATTTGATGCGCATCGCCTGAGTCGCGATCACGGCGCGACCGCTTTGAGCCGGTACAGCCGAAGTCCGAGTTGCAGTTCCAGGTCGTTCTCATGGCGCCAGTCGAAGCCGAGGACTTCGCTGGCGCGGTCCAGTCGCTTGAGCAGCGTGTTGACGTGCACGTGCAACGCCCGGGCGGTCGCCGCGACGTTGGCGCGGTGGACGTAGTAGGCACCGAGGGTTTCGACGAGGTCAGTACCGCGGCGCTGGTCATAGTCAATGAGCGGTCCTATGGAGTCGGCGATGAAACGGTCGAGTTCGCGGACCCGTTCGGTGTCGAAGATCATGGCGTAGAGGGCGTATCGACCCGTTGTGGCGCCCACATCGGTGTGCCCGATAGCTCGCATCACAGCGCCGCAGCGACTGGCCAGGGAGAACGCGCGTGACCAGTCGTGATTGACCGCCCGCTCCCCGACGACAGCGACGGGGCCACCCAGCGCGCGACGCAGTCGACTATGGACCTCCTCGACGGTCTGGTCGTCGTCGACGCTGTGCACGATCATCGTGGCCCGGCCCAGATGTTCACCTGCCAGCCCGGAGCAGTCTCGGGCGATGTCGTGCAGGTGACGCGCGAGAGCGGTCGACGACAACGTGGGGGAGTCCGCGACGAGGACCAGATCCAGGCGGTCGGCGTCGATGTTGCGCGCGCGGGTGCGGGCGCGCTGCGCGGGGCTGATCCCGGGGCTGCCGACCATGAGCTCGGTCAGGAGTTCTCCGCTCAGTCGCTCGCTTGCCTCGGCAACGGCGCGCTCCTTGAGGATGAGCAACCCCAGGATGTGAGTGGCTCGCTCAAGGGTGCGCAGGTCCATGTCGTCCGAGGCGCCGTGATGGGCGGTTGCCTTTCGGCTCCACGCCAGAGCACCGAGATAGCTGTCGCCTGCCTGGATCGGAGCCACACTGTGGGTGACTCCGACGGTGTCGACCGAGGTCGTGCAGCGGCCGGAGCGGTGTGCATTGCTTACAGTATCGGCCAGATCGTATTCCGAAGGAGTCCGAAATGGACTCGACGCTGAATCGCGGCGCACGAGAATGGTACCGGTCCGGTCGAGCAGCGTGACCCTTCCGCCCAGTTGATCGGCGAGAAGCTGCGCGACATCGTCCGGTGTCCCGCCATGCAGCACAACACCGGTCAGGGCTCCGTGAATCGCTTGCGCTCGCTCCACGACCGCCACGTGTTCCTCGATCTTCCGGTACGCGATCCGCAGCTCCCGCAGGGCATTCCGGCTCGCCTCGTAAAGCCGGGCATTGTCGAGGGCGACCGCGGCGTGATCGGCGAACGCGCTCAGCAGCGCGATTTCACCGGCGTGGAAGGAACGCTCCGAGCGGTTCGCGGCGAACAGGGCTCCCACCACTTCACCTCGGATCACCAGGGGCACACCGAGAAGCGCGACCAGTTCCTCGGTGACGGCCAGGCGGTCGAAGTCCGGATCGTGGTCGATGAGGGTCGAGGCGGTGTAGTCGCGTACCCAGTGCGGGCTTCCGGTGGCCAGCACCTTGCCACCAAGCCCCACATTGGCCGGTATGCACGCGGTGAGGAAAGCGGGGGAGATCGTTCCCTCCGTTGCTCTGGCCGACAGTCTGCCGTCCGCGACCAACGAGAGGTACGCGAAGTCCGTGCCGATCAGATCGTGGGCGTGGTGGACGATCGACTGCAGTACGTCATCGAGCTCGCCCAGCGCGGTGAGCGACTTGGCTGTCGCGTACAACGACGCCAGTTCGCGCTGGCGGCGCACGAGCGCGTGCGACTCTGCATCGCCTCCGGGGTCACTGGCCACAGTGCCATCCCTCCTGGAGCGTCAGGTGGGAGAAAGCCCCACCGAATCGGTGCGAGGCGTGTGTGATGCAGACCTCAGCCACAGGGTAACTGCGCCCTAACATGGCCGTCATCACTTGCCTGTCCTATCGACGAAGGCGGCACGTATGGCAACCCCACTCGCCCAACCCGACGAACAGTCCGGCGCCGCCGTGTCCCCGGCTCGACGTCGAGGTTTCCGCAAGCTGCTGACCGTGGGGCTGATCGGCAGCTCGATCGAGTGGTACGACTTCTTCCTCTACGGCACCGCGGCCGCACTGGTGTTCCCCCGGGTGTTCTTCCCGGAATCCTCGGCGCTGACCGGAACCCTGCTCGCCTTCAGCACGTTCTGGGCCGGCTTTGTGGCGCGTCCGATCGGCGGGGTGCTCGCCGGGCACTTCGGTGACAAATACGGGCGCAAGCCGGTCGTCGTCACGTGCCTGGCGCTCATGGGTGCTGCCACCTTCCTGATCGGCTGCCTGCCCAGCGCATCGGCCGTGGGCGCGCTGGCCCCGATTCTGTTGGTGACGCTGCGTTTCCTGCAGGGGCTCGCGGCCGGCGGCCAGTGGGGCGGCATCATGCTCCTGCTCACCGAGTCCGCCAGTCCCAAGCGGCGCGGCTTCGCCGGAACCTTCGGGCAGACCAGCGTTTTCGTCGCCGTGATCATCTCGAACCTGATCTTCGTCGCGGCCAGCGGCCTGATGCCCGACGACGCCTTCCTCAGCTGGGGCTGGCGGATCCCCTTCCTGGTCAGCATCGTGATGTTCCTCGTCGTCCTCTACATCCAGTCCAAAGTGGAGGACACGCCGGAGTTTCGCGAGCTGCAGCGGGAGGTGTCGAGGCCGGAGCGCGCGGTGGTCCGGGCCCCGCTGGTGAACGTCGTCAGGAGCAAGTGGGGCACGATCCTGCTCGGCTGCGGGATCCTCTCAGCCACCAACAGTCTTTTCTACGTCAGCATTTCCGGCCTGTTGAACTACGGCACCACCTCGCTCGGACTCGACCGTGACCCGCTGCTCGCGGTCGTGCTGCTCAGCTCCGTTGCCATGCTCGTGGTTCTCCCTTGGGCCGGTCACATGTCCGACAAGGTGGGGCGCCGGCCGCTGATCCTCATCGGTGGTCTGGGCGTTGCCGTCTGGGCCTTCCCGTACTTCCAGTTCGTCGACACCGCGTCGCTGCCGCTGATCTTCGTCGCGGTGGTGGTGGGTTTCACCTTCCAGTGCCTCACCTACGGCCCGATCGCCAGCTTCCTCGGCGAGCTCTTCGCGCCCAACGTCCGCTACTCGGGCGCATCGCTGTCCTACCAGCTGTCCGCGATCATCGTCAGCGGTGGCACGCCGTTCCTCATGACAGCACTGATCGCGCAGACCGGGAGCACGATTCCGGTCGCGATCTACATCATGGCCATGGGGCTGATCACCTTCGCCAGCGCGTGGTTCCTCCCTGAGACCAACACCGCCGAGATCCGCGAGGATCCGCAAGCGATCCCGGGAACGCAGCTCTACCGCTGACTTCGTGCCTTCGAGATCCAGAGAAGAGGCTGGCGTGAACAGCACACCACCAAGGGCTCGTCGGCTTGCCGTGCTGGCGGCCATGGTTCTGTTGGCGGGCACGACCTTTGGGCCTGAACTCGCCACCGCGACGACGTCCACCGTGCCAGCGTGCGCCGAGCTGGATCAAATGAAGATCCCGGCATCGGTCATGAGCCTGCCGACCACCGGCGGTCGCGTTCAGTCGGCCTCCGTCAAGACCAGCGTTGTCAGCGGCAAGACGATCGAGTACTGCCTTCTCGACGCCGACATCTTTCCCATGGATCCCACCGCGCCCGCTATCAAGATGCGCGTTGCCTTGCCGCACGGCTGGAATCGCAAGGCGATGATGTTCGGTGGCGGCGGCTACAACGGAACCATTCCCGACCTTACGATGAACATGCCGTTCGGTCCCAGGGATCAGCCGGTGCCCTTGGCCCGGCGATACGTGACATTCGCCAGCGACTCCGGCCACCAACACGGCCCCGGAACCGTTCCGTCGTTGGACGGGTCGTTCGGTATGAACGACGAGGCCTTGCACAACTTCGCTGCCGGTGACGCGCTCAAGAAGACACGCGACGCGAGCATGTTCCTCATCCGGCACGCCTACGGGAAGAACCCTGCCGAGGTCTACTTCTCGGGAGGCTCGACAGGTGGCCGTGAAGCCCTCATCGTCGCTCAGCGGTGGCCACAGGCGTTCGACGGCGTGATCTCCGCCTATCCCGCCTGGAACAACCTCAGTGAGGTCCTGGACCTGGGGTACCTGGCCCATGTCCTGTCCCGCCCCGGCGCTTTCCCTGGACCGGTGAAACAGACGCTCCTCTACGACAGCGTGATCAACGCGTGTGACGGTCTGGACGGTGTGAAGGACAAGGTCATCTCGAACCCGCGCGGATGTCACTTCGACCCTCACGTACTTCGCTGCACGGGCGGTGCCGATACCGGCCCGGACTGCCTGTCGGATCCTCAGATCAGGGCCGTGACCGCCATGTCCACGACGTTCAGGTGGCCGTACCGGATCGCCAGTGGCGAGACCGGATACCCAGGTTTCCCGTTCCTCTCGGGGGCCGACATGAGGACCCCGTTCCTCGGGTTCGGCACAACCGCGCCAGCCAATCCCATGCCGGCGACGAGCGGCTACGGCATGCAGTACTGGGAACAGTGGGTCAAGTACTTCCTGACTCGAGACCCCGGCTACAACTCGCTCGACCTGGATCCGAAGCGTCCCGGGAAGTGGCTCGACCGAATCAGCCACCTGTCCACGATCCAGGATCGCAACAACGTGGATCTCCGCCCGTTCGCCCGCGCGGGCGGCAAGCTGATCCTGCTCCACGGCGCCGCGGACGAGCTGGTCTCCCACCGCTCGACGAACGACTACTACCAGCGGGTGCGCGACTTGCTCGGTCCTGAGCCGACCCACGCCTTCATGCGGTACTACCTCGTGCCAGGTGCCAACCACGCGAACTTCGGCACGCCGGCGTTCGCCGCAGGCTGGGACTCGCTCTCGGCACTCGAGCGCTGGGTCGGTGCAGGACAGCCGCCCGCGAATCCGATCGTGGCCGACACGACTCACAACCGCGCTCGTCCACTGTGCGAATATCCGGCCTGGCCCAGGTATCGCGCCGGCGATCCGGACGCCGCCCAGAGCTTTGTCTGCACACGCTGACATAACGAGGCTCACCGGTGTCGAGAACGTGGCGCTGGCTCCGTCCCAGGGACACGAGCGGCCACAGTGGCTGCTTGACTAGCCAGTACTAGCCGGATCAGGAAGGACTGCCCCATGGCCGTCGCCGATGACCTCGACCGCGCCACCGACTCGACGTGGGACTGGGTTGCTGAGCAAACCCGCACGTACCTCGCCTCGGGCGGCACCGAGGGACACGAATCGAACGGCGTGTACACACTCGTGCTCGCCACAACCGGACGCAAGACGGGCACGCCACGTCGCACCTGCTTGATCTACGGCACCTCAGGCGATGACTTCGTCGTTGTCGCCTCCAAGGGCGGCGCCGACGAGGATCCCGCGTGGTTCAAGAACCTTCAGGCGGACCCCAGCGTCGGAGTACAGGTCGGCACTCGCCGGTTCACCGCCCGCGCTCGTGTCGCGTCCGCAGCCGAACGCGAGCCCCTCTGGGCCCAGATGGTGGGCATTTTCCCGTTGTACGAGGAGTACGCGCAGAAGACCGACCGGGTGATCCCGATCGTCTTGCTCACCCCGCAAGACTGAAACTCTGGGCGCCGGCGAGATCATGCTCGTGCCCTACGACGCTTTCAGCCGTGCTTGAAACCGTTGCACGCCAAGATGATCCTCCACCATGCTGGTGGTGTGAAAGCCCAAGCATCGAGGGGGAACATGCGTAAAGCAATCATGCGTGGCGTGACCACGACCGCGGTCGTCGGTTCGATGCTCGCTCTGTCACCGCAGATCGCGTTGGCCGGCGGCAACTCCTGCTACAGCCCCACGGCCACCGCCTGCAACCTGAACGCATCCGGGTTCCCCGGCAACGACCTGCACGTCGACGCCGACGTACATGGCTCTGGAACTGGGAAATGGGGCGTCGTGATCAACGGACGCCTCGCGTGCGGCGAGACCTTGTTCGACGCCGCGGCCCCACCGCAGAGTTGGACCTGCAAGTTCATGCCCGCCGGGAATGTCCACGCCTACGTCATCGGCCCTCAGGGCCCGGTCAGCCTCACCGTTCGCTGGTAGGACTCTGCTCATTCGCCATCCCGACCTCGCTCCCGCTGCGGAGCGAGGTCGGGATCGTATGAGCAAAGTGGACGGTCATCGCGGCTCTGCCCGGAGCGCTCGATCGAGCGCATCCCGCCGGTAGCCACGGATTCGCGTGCTCAGTTCGGCATCGGGTGCGAGGTTCTCGCCGCCGTGAATGCCTCCCGGATAGACGTGCAACTCGACGGGAACGCCCGCCCAGGACAGCCTGCGCGCGAAGTCGACCGCCTCGTCCCGCAGCAGATCCAAGTCGCCGACGTCGATGTAGGTCGAGGGCAGACCGGTGAGGTCGCGTGTGCGGGCCGGTGCGGCGTACGGCGAGATCCGATCGGTGCCGAAGTCCTGGCCGAGCCATGCCTGCCAGCTCTGGATGTTCGCCTCCCGGCTCCATGCGCCGAATCCGGTGTTGGCAATGGCAGAAGGAGTCGACGACAGGTCGTCCAGCATGGGGGACAAGAGCATCTGATAGGCGATGGCCGGCCCGCCTCGGTCGCGCGCCAGCAATGCCACCGCCGCGGCCAGACAACCGCCCGCGCTGGTGCCGTAGAGAGCGATCCGGGCCGGGTCGATGCCAAGCTCGCGGTGTCTGCCCACGAGCCCGACGAGTCCCGTGTAGCAGTCGTCGAGCGCTGCGGGGTAAGGATTCTCGGGTGCGAGTCGGTACTCGACCGCAACGACGACGTGGCCGGTCGCGTTGGCGAGTTTGACGGTCTTCGCATGATCGCTGGCGACGCTGCCTGCCACCATGCCTCCACCGTGGACGTAGTAGACGCAGGGCGCCGACCGCGTCGTCCCTCGGGGCCGATACATGCGCAGCAATACCGGCTCGCCTTGGGTTTCGATTGACAGGTCGTGCACGTCGATGCCGTCGGGGGTGAGCGGTTCGGCTCGCAGCGCGGTCAACTCGGCCTGCCTGCGACGCCGCTCGGGAATGTCAGTGATACCGCTCAGGCCGTCGGGCCCGACCAGTTGCAGGTATTGATCGAGGCGTGCTCGGATCTGCGGGTCGATACGCTCACTGATGTCTGCCATTCCGAGCGCACGATCTCAGGATTGGGCCACGGAAGCCGGCGTCGTGGGTGCGGCGAGCAGATCTCCCAGCCCGCCACGGGCGTCCTCGATGACGAGCGCCTCAGCCGTCGCCGAGTCGCCCACCCGCAACGCACGGACAAGCGCACGATGGCTCCCGTAACGATCCAGGCCGAACTTGTCGTTCTTGCTGATCCGTTCGATCATCCTGGCCCGCCGTTCCGGCAAGGAGAACACCCGCGTCTGGCTGAGCAAGCGGACGAGAACCGGGTTGTGCGCGCACGCCTCGACGACCTCGTTGAAGCGTTGCATGGCGTCGAGCAACCGGTCCAGGTGCCGCGACACCTCCTGTCCGGCCTTCTGACGTTGCTTGATGACGATCAGCAAGTCGTCGGCTTCGTCGAGAACGGCGTCGAGCTCGTCCAGTTGTGCCGGGGACGCGTGCCGGGCGGCGAAGCGGGCCACCATCCCGCGTAGGGCCACCTCGACCTCGGCGAGGTCCTGTAGCGCGGCGTCGCGGAACGCCGCCACCTGTACCGTCCGCGGTCCGGTCCGTTCGAGCAGACCGTCCTGCTCGAGGCGCCGGATGGCCTCGCGTACCGGCGTCGGGCTC
Source organism: Kibdelosporangium aridum (assembly GCF_900176515.1). Taxonomy (GTDB): domain Bacteria; phylum Actinomycetota; class Actinomycetes; order Mycobacteriales; family Pseudonocardiaceae; genus Kibdelosporangium; species Kibdelosporangium aridum. The sequence continues at coordinate 355,588 of NZ_FWXV01000011.1, read as the reverse complement.
ACCGACAGCCGCTCGGCGAGCCCGCGTTCGGTGACCTTCTGCCCCGGTCGTAGCTCGCCGGTCGAGATCGCGTCGCGGATGGCCCGGTAGGCGCGGTCTGCCAGCGTGTCGGCCGTCAGGCCCTTCAACGTCTCGCTCGCCATGGCATCACTCTAGTCACCATTGCAAAGAGCATACGCAACTCTTGACCATCTTGCTATAGCAAAAGTACCTTGGCGACCGCCGCACCAGCGGTGATGACAGGGAAGGTGCCGAATGACGACGACGTCGAGCACACAGCGCATGCGAACGGGGCGGATCACGTTCTTCGTATCCCTGGCGGTCTTCGCGCAGGAGTCGACGTGGAACCTTTACGACGCGCAGGTTCCGCCGTTGCTCCGCGAGCACATCGGCAGTGCCGCGCTTGTCGGTCTGCTGATGGGGATGGACAACCTGCTCGGCATCTTCATCCAACCGTGGATGGGCAACCGGTCGGACAACACTCGTACGTCATGGGGGAGGCGCATCCCCTACCTCGTCGTCGGAATGCCCTTGGCAGCGCTGCTGTTCCTCACCATCCCGCACGTCGCGGCCTCGTTGCCGCTGCTGATCGTGGTGATGTTCAGCTACGCGCTGGTCGCGAACTCCTTCAAGCCGATCGCCGAATCCCTGCTCCCGGACTTCATCCCGCCGCAGCGCCGAAGCCGGGCCAACGCGGTGGTCAAGATCGCTTCGAGTCTCACGGTCATGGTCGCGGCGCTGATCAGCATCTTCCTGATCGACGACTATCCGAGGTTGTCCTTCGCGATTCCCGCGATCCTGATGGTGGCGTCCATGGTCGTGCTCGCCGCGAAGGTGCGGGACAACCAGTCGTCGGCCTACCAGACCGCACTCGATGAGGAACGCGAACAGCAGGACATGCGGGTGCGGGACACGGTGCGCGACATCGTGAAAGACGCTGACCGCAGCAGGTTGCTGCTCATCGTGTCCATCCTCCTGTTCGGGGGCGCGTGGGCTGCCTCGCGGGCGTTGATGACGCCGTACGGCATGGAGGTGCTGGACATGTCCCGCGGTGAAGCGGGCGGGCTGACCCTGCCCAGCGGAGTGGCCTTCATCGTGGCCGCCTACCCGGTGGCGAGGCTCGCCGAGCGCTTCGGCCGCCTGCGGGTGATGATGGTCGGGATGACGGTGTTCGCTGCCGGCATGGTGCTCGGCACCGTCGTGCAGACGCCCACTGGCGCTGTCGTCGGCCTTTGCGTTGCGGCAGCGGGTGCGTCCTCGTTCCTGGTCAACGCGGTAGTCATCCTGTGGAACCTCGCCCCGTCCGACCGCGTGGTCGGGACCTACACCGGGCTCTACACCGTCGGATGGGTCAGTGGCGGCTTCCTCGGACCGGCAGCGGTCGGCGGCATGGTCGACCTGACGGGCTGGCCCCTGCTGCTGCTCGACGTCGCGATCGTCGCGATGCTCGCCGTGCTGGTGGTCGCGCGCGTCAATGCTTTGCAGCGACGGTTTTCCTCCGGTCGCGTGCTGTGAGCGAGAAAGACGTGCCTCGCGTCCTGATCACCACGGACTACCTGCGTCCCGGTGACGACGTCGACCTGTTCTTGAGACGGTCAGGGCTGGAAACCGTGCACCTGCCCATGGTTGGTCGGCGTGACCCCGCTCAACTCGTGGCAGCCCTCGCCGGGATCGACGCGGCGCTGGTCGCCAACGAACCGCTGACAGGAGGCGTTCTTGCCCGTGCACCACGGTTGCGCGCCATCGTGCGGACAGGCGTGGGCTACGACTCGATCGACGTCGCCGCTGCAACTCGGTTCGGCATCACGGTGAGCAACCTGCCCGGTATCAACGCCAACGCTGTGGCGGAGTACACCGTCGGTCTGCTGCTCGCGGGAGCCCGACGTCTCGTGCAGTCCGCGCAAGGCGTGGCACAAGGGAATTGGCCACGCGAGGACGGACACGAACTGCGCGGCTCAACGCTCGGACTCATCGGCTACGGGGCATCAGCACGGGCAGTGGTGCCATTGGCACGCGCGTTCGGCATGAGCGTCGTCTGCACCACCAACGTGCCGACCCAGTTGCGGAGCGATCCCGAGGTCCGGTTTGTAGCTCTGCCTGAGCTTCTGGCCACCTCCGACTACGTCTCGGTGCACACCGCGCTCACCGAACGGACCCGCGGCCTGCTGGATGAATCGGCGTTCAAGCGGATGAAGCCGACGGCACTGCTGATCAACACCGCACGTGGCCCCATCGTCGACGAGGACGCGCTCGTCGCGGCCGTGCGCGCGGGGGAGATCGCGGGCGCCGCGCTAGACGTCGTGTGCGAGGAGCCGCTTGCGCCCAGCAGCCCGCTACGCGGCGTGGACGGCATCGTCATCTACTCCCACATGGCAGGGCAAACGGCAGAAGCACGCGCCGCCGCAGGCCGCCGAGGAGCGGAGGAAGTCGTGGCAGCACTGGAAGGCCGGCCACAGTTCCCGGTCAACTGACACGCAGAGAAGAGGAATATGCACAGCCAACGGGTCGAGTCGGTCCGGATCCTGTCGCCGAGCGGCATGCTCGGTGCCGGTTGGGACCACGCGACGATCGAGCGCGGCATCGCACTGGGTGCCGACGTCATCAGCCTTGACGCCGGGTCCACGGATTCCGGCCCCTACTACCTCGGGTCGGCGACGCCCAAGACGACGGCCAAGGCAGTGGCGCGCGACCTGCGTAGCCTGCTGACGGCCGCCTCCGCCGCGGGTATCCCTGTGATTATCGGCTCCTGCGGCACGAGCGGAACCGACAGCGGCGTCGACTGGGTTGCTGCCATCGCCGCCGAGGTGATGGCCGAGGAGGGCCTGGACCTCAAGGTCGCGAGGATCTACAGCGAGCAGAACGCGACCGACTTGAAGGAACACCTCGACGCGGGCCGGATCCACCCACTGCCACCGCTGGGGGAGTTGCGGGCGGAGACACTCGAGAGCTGCACCCACATCGTCGGAGCGATGGGCCACGAGCCGATCGTCGAGGCACTCCGCGCCGGCGCCCAGGTCGTGCTCGCCGGCCGCGCCACCGACACCGCGGTGGCGGCCGCCTACCCGCTGATGAAGGGGATGCCCGCCGGGCCGACGTGGCACGCCGCCAAGATCGTCGAGTGCGGTGGCCAGTGCACCAGCAACCCGCGCGCGGGCGGGGTTCTCGCCACCATCGACGCCGACGGCTTCACCATCGAACCGCTCGACCCCACCGTGTCGTGCACGCCGATCTCGGTCGCCGCCCACATGCTTTACGAGACCGCGAACCCGTTCGAGATGCGGGAGCCCGCTGGCACCCTCAACGTTCGCGACGCGCGGTACACCGCGGTCGACGACCGGATCGTCCGCGTCGAGGGTTCGACGTTCCACAACGCCGACCAGTACACGATCAAGCTGGAAGGCGCCCGGATCACCGGCTACGAGACCATGTCGTTCTCGGCGGTGCGAGACCCGATCGTCCTCGCGGACATCGACGCCTGGGCGGACCTGATGCGCACGATGATCAGGCAACGGGTGGGCCAGACGTTGGGGCTGGCGGACGACGAGTACGCCTTCGATCTCCGTCTCTACGGCCACAACGCAGTGCTGGACGACCTCGAGCCGGAAAGCGGGCCGCCGCGCGAAGTAGGCGTCATGTTGCTCGTAAACGCGCCCGACCAGGCGACCGCCACGGCGGTCGCGAAGGTCGCCAACCCGCTGATGCTGCACCTGCCGACACCGGAAATGGCCTACCTGCCGAGCTTCGCGTTCGCGTCCTCACCCGCCGAGGTCGAACGCGGTGCGGCGTATGAGTTCGTGCTGAACCACGTCGTTGACTGCGCCAGTCCCACCAGCCTGTTCCGGACCGAGATGGGGGAGAAGACCCGTGCATGAGACCACCCTCGCGGATCTCGCCATCGAGGTCCGCTCGAAGAACGCCGGTCCGTTCTGGGTCACCATGGAACTCTTCATGCGTGATGCCGAGGGCTACCGGATCGCTGCGGACGAGTCCTTCCTGAACGAGCGCGTGATCGCGGATCTCTACCGGGTGGAGGAGAAACGGTCCAGATGTTCCGGATCCCCTCGCTCAACGTCGTGAAGATCTCCTTTCCCCGCCCGGTCAGCCAGGGCTCGCTGCGGGACCGCGACATCCACGCGGGACAGCACCACGTCCCGCTCGCGCGGATGCCGGTTGTTGGCCGTCGCGGGAAGACCTCGTGATCCGTGTCGCTGACCTGCCCGCCACACACCCCGGCCGACGGCTGCTGACCAAACGCACACCCTTCTTCGTCGCACCGAGCGAGCCGCGTTGCAGCTACTGCGTCTACGTACCCACGGGTTGGACTCCTGAGACCAGACTGTCCGTCGTGGTGGCCGTGCACGGCACCGGCCGCAATGTCGGAGAACTGCGCGAGGGTTTCATTCCCTTCGCCCAGCGCCACAACGTCATCGTCGTGACACCACTGTTCCCTGTCGGCATCGGCGACCCGGACGACGTGCACAACTACAAGTTCATGGACGCTCGTGGCATCCGGTTCGACCTGGTGTTGCTCGACATCCTGGAACAGGTCCGGTTGCGGTGGAACGCCGACGTCGACCCCGTGCTGCTGTGCGGGCACTCCGGCGGTGGCCAGTTCGCGCACCGCTTCCTCTACCTCCATCCGGACCGGGTCGCCGCCGTCGCGGTCAGCGCACCCGGCAGCGTGACCCTGCTCGACGACTCGCTTGCCTGGCCGGAAGGCATTGGCGACACCCGGCAGCGGTTCGCGATCACGGTGGATCTTGAAGCGGTCGCTCGGGTGCCGGTGCTGCTCGTCGTCGGAGGCGATGACGACGGGCGGGCCGACCTGGCCGCCATGGGCCATCCCGGGCACAGCCGTCCGGAGCGCCTCGACCGGCTGGCCGAAAGCCTGAACCTGCAAGGCATAGCGGTCAAGAAGGTCGTGGTCCCCGGGGTGGGCCACAGCGCCGCGGGGACACGACCGCAGATCGTGGACTTCTTCACCAACCTGCTGGCCGACAACGCCTGACGCACTCCGCCACGTCTACTGTGGACAACAAGGACTCCTGAAGGGTGGGATCGATGCTTTCAACGCATCAATGCATCGGATACTGATCGTGGACCACGGACATCTTGCGGTCCCACACTCATGGTTGCCCATCGCCCGGCGACGAGACGAGGGATCATGAGAAGGATCTCCAGACGCGCGGCATTGACCTTGGCCGCGGGCACGGTCGGCGCACCAATCGCGGGACCAGCCGTTGCCGCGCAGGAACCGCTCGCGACGCCCCGCCGTTCCATGCTCGTACGAGCCCATCTCATCACTGCTGTCACGCCACGGGACAACTGGCGCGTGGTCGCGGTGGCGATCCGGACTACCGGTCGCATCGACCTTCGCGGTGGCACGATTCCGCCGTCCGCGTTTCAGGTCACCGCCACCGTCGGCGGGACGAGAGCACCCCGGACCGTGACCCGGGTCTATCCGAACATCGCGCCTGACGTGGCTGATCGAGGCCGGCCAGGCGAATATCTGATCGTCGAGCTGGACCAGGCGGATGCCAACGCCCGTGCCTCCAACGCGGACCCGTTCCAGCTTGACCGGGCGTACGACATCCGTCAAGTGGCCGACATCGCGACTCCACGCGGCGACATTGTCCTTGCGGCGAGCCCACTCGCGGTCCGCAACGACGATGTCATCAACCCTGTTGTCGACGACTTCACCGCGGGCTCGTTCACCGATTCCGCTGGGTTCCGGTTGGCCTTCAGGTCTTTTCACCCTGGGAACTCCGGCCGGTACCCGCTTGTGATCACTTTGCACGGCGGTGGTGAGGTTGCCGACAACAACATGATCCAGCTGACGGGCAACCGGGTCGCGGTGACGTTCGCCAAGCCGGAACGGCAGCGCAAGCACCCGGCATTCGTGCTGTCACCCCAGATCCCGTTGCCCCGTCCGATGGAAGGTCCCGACGGCACCGACTGGACCGACGCACGGGTCCAGGCGGCGACCGTCGAGCTCATCGACACATTCGTCGCCTCGTATCCGGTCGACACCAGCCGGATCTATCTCGTCGGGCTGTCCTCCGGTGGCCGCGGGATCTTCAGCCTGTTGTCGAAGTACCCGGGCAAATTCGCCGCGGCCATGCCGACAGCAGGATGGGGTGAAGTGTCTGCAATGGACAAAATCACCGGCGTTCCACTGTGGGCGGACCACTCCGTCGACGACCCCGTCGTGCCCTACCGGGAAGGCCGGTTCGGCAAACCTGGCACCTGGACGCTGATGAACGCCCTCGAGTCCGCAGGTGCCAAGGTGACCCGCGGCGAGTGGGCCAACAACCTGCCGAAGGCACAGTTCGAAGCACGGTCCCGGACGTTGCTGGCGCAAGCCCGCGCGGCAGGCAGCCATGTGCTGTTCACCAGCTACTCGGCGGGGACCACGCCCGTCAATCCACACCTCTCTTGGGCACAGACCTACGAGAACGATGTGGTCATCGACTGGCTGTTCGCCCAGGCGCGCCGTTGATCTTCGCCGCAGGGACACGGCGCGGACCTCGCCCACCCCGGATCGGCCAGTGCTTGACGGTCGAGGTCCGTACGGGCACAGTTAGGCGAACGTTCGCTCTCATTGGGGGTCGTCCGTGTACGTGTCGCTCAAGGATGTCGCGGCTCGTGCGGGCGTGAGCTTTCAGACGGCGAGCAAGGTGCTCAACGGTCACTCCCGGGTGGCATCACCGAGCACGCGGGAGCGCATTCTGCGTGCCGCTGCTGATCTTGGTTACGTGCCCAACGCGATGGCCCGTGGGCTGGTCCGGCAGGCATCGGTCACCATCGGCGTGCTCGCGGATGACTTCTCCGATCAGGCGGTCTCGCAGTTCGTATTGGCTGCGCAGCGTGCTGCGGCCAGCCGCGGTCATGGTGCGCTCATCAGCAGCGTGCACGCCGACATCGATGCTGAGCTGGCCGTTCGCAAGCTGTTGGAGTATCGGGTCGACGGGATTCTGGTGGCGGCGCCGTCGCTGGAGGACGAGCCAAGTCTCGGTGCCGCGCTGCGTGGTCCGTTGCCCGTGGTGAGTATCAACCGGATCCACGGCGGCGGGGTGCCGTTGATCGGGTCTGATCACGCGATGACCGGGACCCTGGCGGCCGAGCACCTGCTCGGCCTTGGCCACCAACGGATCGGCACGGTCATCGGTCCGCGGGGACGGCAGGTGGTGCAGCGCCGGATGCGTGGGTTCCGGGAGGCGCTGCGTGCGGCGGGCCAACCGCTGCCCGAACGGCGGATCGTCGAGGCGGATTGGACCTATGACGGTGGTTGGTCGGCGACACATCGTCTGCTGGACAGCGATCCGACGATCACGGCTGTCTTCGTGCACAACGACGTCATGGCCATGGGCGTGCTCAAGGCGTTGCACGAGCGCGGCCTGCGGTTGCCTGCCGACTGTTCCGTCGTGGGCTGCGATGACTTGTCCTTCGCCGGCTACCTCGTACCAGCGCTGACCACCGTGCGCATCCCGTTCGAGGAGACCGGTGAACGGGCGGCGACCCTGCTGCTGGACCGCATCGGCGGGAAGCGCATTCCCGCACGTGACCTGTTGCCTGTCGAACTTGTCGTCCGTGAGTCCACCTCGTCCCCTTAGGACGGTGAAATGAACGGTCCGCTTTTACCGCCATCAGCGTTCACCCGGCGCGACCTGCTCAGAGCGACTTTGCTGGGAGCCTTCACGACCGCAGGCTGTTCCTCTGTCGGCGCAGGCCTGCTCAACGCACCGCCCGACGCCGCATCGGTGTCGTACTGGAACCTCTTCGGCGGTGGTGACGGCGACCGCATGCGCCAGATGGAAGACGGGTACCGCAAGGCGAATCCCCACATCGAACTGCGGTCCGTCACGCTCTCATGGGGCAATCCGTACTACACGAAGCTTGCGCTTTCCACGGTCGGCGACCGCCCTCCCGACGTCGGGGCGGCGCACCTGAGCCGGATAAAGACCCTGGTGCAGGGGAACCTGCTGCAGCAGTTGCATCCCGAAGACCTGGAACGGCACGGCATGACGGCCGAGAAGTTCACCCGGCGGGCGTGGGAGGCCGGTCTGGTCGACGGGAAGATCTACGCGATCCCGATCGACACGCACCCGTTCGTGCTGTTCTACAACACGAAGATCTGCGAGCAGGCCGGCCTGCTCGACGCCGAGGGAAACCTTGAACCGATCGAGGGCCCGGACGCGTTCCAGGACGCCTTGAGCAAGGTCAAGCAAGTCACGGGACGGTACGGCGCGACGCACGGCATCACGTCCCCTTCCTCGGCGCCGTGGCGGCTTTTCCAGACCCTGTATGCCCAACTGGGCGGCGAGGTGCTGGCCGACGACGGCACCCGGATCGTGCTGGACGATGCCAAGGCCAAACAGGTGCTCGACTACCTGCGGGTGCTTACCGTCGAGAAAGGACTCATGCCCGGCAGTATCGACTACCAGGGTGCGATCGCGCTGTTCGCAGGCGGTGCGGCCGGATTCCACCTCAACGGTGGGTGGGAGGTCTCTTCCTTCCAGGAGGCCGGGATGCCGTTCAGCATGACGTTGGTGCCCAACGTCTTTGGCGGTCCGTACGCGGTGCAGGCCGACTCGCACACCCTCGTGCTACCGGTGCGGCCCGACCAGGATCGTGCCGCGCTCGACCGCGCGCTTGGCTTCGTCCGGTCGATGCTCGACCAGAGCCTCACGTGGGCGCAGGGCGGTCATGTGCCGACGTGGCAACCGGTCGCCACCAGTGAGGCATACCAGAAGCTCACGCCGCAGTCCCAGTACGCGGCGGCCGCCGCCTCCGCCGTCTACGACCCGCCCGGCTGGTACTCCGGTTCGGGGTCGAACTTCGAGACCGTCATGGGCTCGGCCGTCGGCGCCGTCGAGGCGGGCGACATGTCGCCTGTGGACGCTGTCGCACAGATCCGCTCGAAGCTGGCCGTTCTGGCTGCCACCGCGTCACCGGTGTGACCCGCAACGAGGAGGTTGGCCGTGGCCAGCACCGAAACCACCGGCCCAGCCGGAACAGTCACACCGGCGAGGACCGAACCGCGCACCACTGGCCCGACGCGTCCGCCGAGGGGCGCGAAGCGCGAGAACCGGTTGTCCGGGCACGGGTGGCCGGCGCTGTTGTTCCTCGCCCCGTTCCTCGGGCTGTACCTGCTTTTCATCGTCGGGCCGGCCATCTACGGCCTGGTGATGAGCTTTTTCCACACCAGCATGGTCGCTCCGGGCCTCGGCGAGTTCGCCGGCTTCGCCAACTACGCCGAAGCCCTTTCCAGCAGCGACTTCTGGTCGGCGCTGTGGCACACGATCTGGTTCACGATCCTCACCACGCCGCCGCTCATCGTGCTGGCGCTGGTGTTCGCACTGCTCGCCGAGCGGGCTCGCCGGGCGCGGTGGTTCTTCCGCCTGGCGTTCTTCCTGCCCTACATCCTGCCGTCGGCGGTCGTCGCGCTCATCTGGATCTGGATGTACACGCCGGAGCTCGGCTTGCTCAGCCAGGCGGTGACGTCGTTGGGCTTCGCCGAACCGGACTGGCTCGGCGATCCGGACTTCGCGATGGTGTCGTTGGCCATCACCACCGTGTGGTGGACACTCGGCTTCAACTTCGTGCTGTACCTGGCTGGTCTGCAGGAGATCCCGCGTGAGCTGTACGAGGCCTCGGCCATCGACGGCGCCGGACCGTGGCAGCAGATCCGCCTGATCACCGTGCCGCTGCTGGCCCGTACCACGTCGCTGGTCGTGGTGCTGCAGGTGATCGCTTCGCTGAAGGTGTTCGACCAGATGTACATCATGACCCAGGGCGGCCCGAACTTCGCGACCCGTTCGCTGCTGCAGTACGTCTTCGACATCGGGTTCACCGACTTCCGCAGCGGCGCCGCCGCGGCTGCGTCCACATTGTTCTTCGTTGTGGTGCTTGCGGTGTCGGCCTTCTGGCTCGTCATGACCCGCCGCCAGGAACCGGAGCTGTAGACATGGCAATCCTCGCGCACAAAGACGCCCAGCCGCTGACCGCCACACAGGCGGAGCGCTACGCCGCGTCCGCGGACCGCCGCACACGCCTGTTCAACCGGTGCTGCACCGGGGTGCTCATCGCGTTCGCTCTGCTGTGGCTCGTGCCGCTGGCCTGGGCCCTTGACACCGCCCTCAAACCCAACGGCGAGACCATCGACCCGACCTGGGTCATCGAGAACCCCACTCTCGCCTCGTTCCAGACGATCCTCGCCGAGGGCAACATCATCAACTGGTACGCCGCGAGCTTCATCATCTCGGCGCTCGCGGCGACCGGGACGGTGCTCACCGCCAGCCTGGCCGCTTATGCGTTGTCCCGCATGCGGTTCCGGTACCGCTGGCTGGCGTTCTGGTTCATCCTGATCGGGATCATGATCCCGCGCCAGGTGCTGATCGTGCCGCAGTTCCGCGAGCTCGGCGCTGTCGACTTGTTGAACACGTACTGGGCAGTGATCCTGCCCGCGATCCCCACCGCGATCGCGGTGTTCGTCTTCAAACAGTTCTTCGACGGAATTCCCAAGGACCTCGACGAGGCAGCGCGCATCGACGGAGCGAGTTTCTTCCATACCTACCGGCGGATCGTGCTGCCCCTCGCGCGCCCGGCCGTGTCGGCGGTGGCGATCTTCAGTTTCGTCTGGGCGTGGAACGACCTGCTGTGGCCGCTGCTCGCGCTGACCAACCCGGACATCATGACGATCCCGGTCGGTCTGGCGACGGTGCAGGGCTCGTACGGGATCCGTTACGCCGACACGATGGCCTCGGCCATTCTCGGCGCACTTCCACTGGTGCTGGTGTTCCTGCTTTTCCAGCGCCGCATTGTCGAAGGAATCGCCGGCACCGGCCTGAAGGGATAGTTCATGCAGCACGTCGCGTTGACGATCGACCCCGCGTTTCGCATCGGCGAGGTGGACCCACGCCTCTACGGGTCCTTTGTGGAACACATGGGCCGGTGCGTCTACACCGGAATCTACGAGCCGGGCCACGCCACCGCGGACGGTGAGGGGTTCCGGGGCGACGTCGCCGAACTGGTCAGGGAACTCGACCCGCCGCTCATACGGTACCCGGGCGGGAACTTCGTGTCCGGCTACACCTGGGAAGACGGCGTGGGCCCGCGGGAGAAGCGGCCGGCCCGGCTCGATCTCGCCTGGCGCTCGGTGGAGACCAACGAGGTGGGCCTCGACGAGTTCACGAAATGGACCCGCAAGGTCGGCAGCGAGCCGATGATGGCGGTCAACCTCGGCACCAGGGGCATTGAGGCGGCCCAGAACCTCGTCGAGTACACCAACCACCCAGGCGGCACCTACTGGTCCGATTTGCGCCGCCGGAACGGAACCGCGGAGCCACACGGCATCAAACTGTGGTGCCTGGGCAACGAGATGGACGGGCCGTGGCAGATCGGCCACAAGACCGCGGAGGAGTACGCGCGACTCGCAGCCGAGACAGCGAAGGCGATGCGGCGGGTCGACCCGTCGATCGAGCTGGTCGTGTGTGGCAGTTCGCACCAACGGATGCCGACGTTCGGCACGTGGGAGGCGACTGTGCTCAGCGAGACGTACGACCTGGTCGACTACGTCTCACTGCACAGCTACTACGAACAACGCGGCGACGATCGTGGCAGCTTTCTCGCCAGCGGGACCAACATGGACCGGTTCATCGAGTCGGTCATCGCCACCTGCGACCACGTCCGTGGCGCAGGACAGCACAAGAAGCGCGTCAACCTCGCCTTCGACGAGTGGAATGTCTGGTACCAAAAGAGGTTCGCCGGTCCGGACAACCTCGACGTGGCCACACACCCGCGCCTCATCGAGGACGAGTACTCGGTGGTCGACGCGGTCGTGGTCGGCAGCCTGCTGATCTCCTTGCTGCGCCACGCCGACCGGGTGAAGATCGCCTGTCTCGCCCAGCTCGTCAACGTCATCGCACCGATCCGGTCCGAACCGGACGGTCCGGCGTGGCGGCAGACCACCTTCCATCCGTACGCACTGACATCCCGCCATGGGCGCGGGGTCGTCCTGCGGGTCGAGCCCATCAGCCCCACCTACGAGACCTCATGGATGGGGGAGGTACCGGTCGTTGACGCCACCGCAGTCCACCACGAGGAATCCGGTGCGGTCACGCTCTTCGCGGTCAACCGCGACCAACACGAGCCACTGACACTCGACATCGACATACGGTCGTTGCCGAGCCTGGCGATCGGCGAGCACGTGGCGCTGTTCGACGAGGATCCCGACGCCACCAACACCCGCGACAACCCGGACCGGGTCACCCCGACCCGATTGGCCGACGTGAAGACCGCCGACGGAACGATCACCGCGGTGCTGCCTGCACTGTCCTGGAACATGATCCGGCTGCGGACCGCGTAGGCGCCAGGCGACGGACCAACGACGGTGCCTAGAAGGTGGCTTCTCCATCGCCCTCGGCCATGTGCTCGCGCAGCCAGCGCTCGGACGTACCGACATGGATCAAAGCGGTCGCGTGCGCCGCAGCTGCATCACCGTCGACCAACGCCTGATAAATCGCGGTGTGCTGGGCCAAGGTGAGAGGTGCCGCGTTGTTGTCGGTCATGCCCCGCCATACCCTTGCCCGCAAGGTTCTGCTGGAGATCCCGTCCAGCAGCGTCGCCAGCGCCTCGTTGCCCGTGGCGGTGATCACCGCGCGGTGAAAGGCCGCGTCGTGGAAGTTCAGCAGTTCGACATCGTCGGCGGCCGCATGCATCGCCTGCAGGTGCTCGTGCACGACCGCCAGATCGGCCTGCGATATCCGGGTCGCGGCCAGTGCCGTCGCGGCGGGTTCCAGCAGCCGACGGACCTCCATCAGTTCAAGCAGTGTGTTGCCCTGCATGAGTTCCACCGCGCTGCCCAGCCCCGCCAGCAGCAGGCTCGGCGCGAGGCTGGTGACGTACGTGCCGTCACCACGACGCACATCGAGGACACCGGCCACCGCCAACGCCTTCACAGCCTCACGCACCGGGCTGCGCGACATGCCGAGCTCCGCGGTCAGCTCATGCTCGGCAGGCAGCTTCGCACCAGCCGGGAACCGGCCAGACCGAACCAGCTCACGGATCCGCGAGATGGCCTCGTCGGTCAGTGACATCTCGGCTGAACTCCTCGACACCTCAGGCGGCCGGACGGATATCGGGCCTGGTCCATCCCATCGTAGTGACGTGGTGGCCGGTAGTCGCGTGGTTGCGGTGGCGTCAACCTAACAAACATATGATGTATCGACGCTATTCGGATCGAATCTGGACATTCTTAGGTTGATGGCGTAGCCATACATGTGATGTCTCCGCAGTGGTGAGGACCGAGCGAGAGGTGATCACGTGGTCGAAGTGATCAGTGCCATCGAAGCCTTGGACGTTCGGTTCCCGACCTCACTCAGCTTGGACGGGTCGGACGCGATGAACCCGGAACCCGACTACTCGGCGGCCTACGTGACCATCCGGACGAGCGCCGGTGAGGAAGGGTACGGCCTCGCATTCACTGTCGGCCGCGGCAACGACGTCCAAGTCGCTGCCGTCCGCGCGCTGGTGCCGCTCGTGCTGGGCATGCCTGTGGCCGACGCGTTCGCCGATCTCGGAGCGTTCTCTCGTCGCCTGACTGGAGACAGCCAGTTGAGGTGGCTGGGCCCGGACAAGGGAGCCATCCACATGGCCGCGGCCGCGATCGTCAACGCGGCCTGGGATTTGCGGGCACGCCGCGAAGGCAAACCAGTCTGGCGCCTGCTCGCCGAGATGTCGCCCGACGAGTTGGTGGACCTCGTCGACTTCCGTTACCTCCAGGAAGCGCTTACCCGCGATGAGGCGCTGGACATCCTCCGCCGCGCCGAACCAGGGCGTGCCGCTCGCCAGGCCGAACTGCTCGCGTCGGGCTATCCCGCGTACACCACGACTCCAGGCTGGCTCGGCTATTCGCCGGAGAAGCTGGCCACGCTCGCGGCGGCGGCGGTCAACGACGGATTCAGCCAGATCAAGCTCAAGGTCGGTGCCGATCTGCACGAGGACGTCAGGCGGCTGCGGCTGGCGCGTGAGGTCGTCGGGCCCGGTATCCGGATCGCCATCGACGCCAACCAGGCGTGGGGCGTCGGGCAGGCCATCGACTGGCTGCGGCCGCTGGCGCAGTTCGACCCGTATTGGATCGAGGAACCGACGTCGCCGGACGATGTGCTGGGGCACGCCGCGATCCGCCGGGCGGTGGCGCCGATCAAGGTGGCCACCGGCGAACACACGCACAACGCCGTGATGTTCAAGCAGTTGCTGCAGGCGGATGCGATCGACATCCTGCAACTCGACGCCAGCCGGGTCGCGGGGGTGACCGAGAACATCGCGATCCTGTTGCTGGCGGCCAAGTTCGGCGTTCCCGTGTGCCCGCACGCGGGTGGTGTCGGGCTCTGCGAGATGGTGCAGCACCTGTCGATGTTCGACTTCGTCGCGGTCAGCGGTACGCAGCAGGACCGTGTCATCGAGTACGTGGACCACCTGCACGAGCACTTCGTCGACCCGGTGCGAATCGAGGCCGGGAGATACCTCGCGCCGCTGACACCCGGACTCGGCGCCCGGCTGCACGCGGATTCCGTTGCTCGCTACCGGTTTCCCGACGGCCCGGCGTGGCGCGAGACCAAGGCGGTGGTCGCGTGAGGGGCCACCTTCGCCAGAGAACCTGTCAACGAGGAGAGGTCATGAAGTTCCAGCACCTGTGTGCCGGCGTGCTCACCGCAGCCGCGTTGGCCGCTTGCAGCGGCGGGGGTACCGCCACCTCGTCCGGGGCGACCGTCGTGGGCGTCGACTATCCACGCTCCGACACCGACTTCTGGAACGCCTACATCAAGTACGTGCCGCAGTTCGGCGGGCAGTCCGGGCTGGAGTTGAAGACCACGAACTCGCAGAACGACGTCGCCACCCTGACCGCGAACGTGCAGACGATGATCAGCCAAGGCGTCAAGGGCGTGGTGATGGCGCCGCAGGACACCGCGGCGGTCATCCCGACGCTGCAACAGTTGGCCAGTAAGAAGATCCCGGTCGTGTCCGTGGACACCAGGCCGGATCAGGGCAACGTCTACATGGTCGTCCGGGCGGACAACCGGGCGTACGGCGAGAAAGCGTGCCGGTTCCTCGGTGCGAAACTGGGTGGTGCGGGCAAGGTCGTGATGCTGCAAGGCGATCTGGCCTCGATCAACGGACGGGACCGCACCGAGGCCTTCAACGAGTGCATGAAGGCGAACTTCCCCGGGGTCACGGTCTTCGGCGAGGCCACCAACTGGGACGCGAACACCGCGGCCCAGAAACTCCAGGTCCGGCTGACCGCGAACCCGGACATCAAGGGCGTCTACATGCAGTCCAGCTTCGCGCTCGCGGGAACCCTCCAGATTCTCAAGCAGCGCGGGCTGCTCGTGCCCGCCGCTGACCCGAAGCACGTGTTCATCGTGTCCAACGACGGTATTCCCGAGGAACTGGACAAGATCCGGGCGGGGGAGATCGATGCCACCGTGTCGCAGCCCGCTGACCAGTTCGCCAAGTACTCGCTGCAGTACATCAAGGACGCCATCGACGGCAAGACGCCGGTAGCGGGCAAGACCGATCACGACAGCACGATCGTGCAGGTTCGGGAGGGCCTGATGGAGGACCAGCTGGCCGCGCCGCTGGTCACCGCGGACGGCGGCACCTTCGGGCCGGTAACCAGTGTCAAGGTCGACGACAAGTCCTTGTGGGGCAACAGCAAGAGCTGATCGCGCCTGCGGAGGAGGAGACGAAACATGAGCACGGTGCCGGTCGCCGAGGCACGTCAGCTGGTCAAGCGGTTCGGTGCCACGGTCGCGCTGGACCATGCCGACCTTACTGTCCTTCCTGGACATACACACGCCCTCGTCGGTCGCAACGGCGCGGGCAAGTCGACTCTGGTGTCCATCCTCACTGGACTGAGCGAACCGGATTCCGGGACCGTACAACTGGATGGGCGACCGGCGCCGGGACTGTCCGATCGGGACGCCTGGCGTGCCAAGGTCGCCTGCGTGTACCAGAGATCGACGATCATCCCGGAGCTGTCGGTGGCCGAGAACGTCATGCTGAACCGGCAGGAGACCCGCGGTGGCCTCATCCGTTGGCGTTCGGTCCGCAGGCAGGCCACTGAACTGCTCGAACGCTGGTCGGTGGACGTCGACGTCCGGCGGATGGCGGGGGAGCTGGGTGTGGAGCAGCGGCAGTTCGTCGAGATCGCGCGATCGCTGTCGTTCGGCGCGCGGTTCGTCATCCTCGACGAGCCGACCGCACAGCTTGACGGGGCCGCCATCACCCGACTGTTCCGGCACATCACCGAGTTACAGCGGCAGGGCGTCACGTTCCTGTACATCAGCCACCACTTGGACGAGGTCTACGAGATCTGCGACACGGTCACGGTGTACCGCGACGCCAGGCACGTCATGACCGCACCGGTGGCCCAACTGCCCAAGGCCGATCTCGTCGCGGCGATGACCGGTGAGAACGCCGTCACGGCGGAAACCCGGGCCACATCGGTCAAGAAGGGCTTGCGACCGGTGCTCGAGGTACGCGAATTGAGCCTCGATTCCTTGTACCACACCGTGTCCTTCGACATCGCGCCAGGCGAGATCGTCGGCTTGGCCGGGGCAGGCGGCAGTGGCAAGACCGAACTCGCCGAGACCCTCACCGGGCTGCGCAAGGCCAGCAGCGGATCCATCCTCATCGGAGGCGACAGTCCTCGTCCCGGCGACGTTCCGGCGGCACTCGCCGCCGGAATCGGGTTTGTCCCGGAAGACCGTCACCACCAGGGTTTCGTGCCCGAGATGTCCATTGCGGACAACATCACCATGACGGTGATGGACCGGCTCGGACCGGGGGTCTTCGTGCGTGCGGGCGAGCGTGACCGGCTGGCCGGGGCGATGATCACCCGGCTTGAGGTCAAGACCCCAGGCCCCGAACTGCCGGTGTCGGCGTTGTCCGGCGGCAACCAGCAGAAGGTCGTCATGGCCAGGGCACTGGCCGCGGATCCCCGCCTGCTGGTGCTGATCACGCCGACCGCCGGAGTGGACGTGCGCTCCAAGGAGTTCCTCCTCGGCAAGGTCGCCGAAGCCGCCGCCCAAGGCACCGCGGTGCTGATCGCCTCCGACGAACTGGACGACCTGAGGCTGTGCGACCGGTTGCTGGTCATGGTGCATGGACGGCTGACCACCGAACTGCCCGCAGGCTGGCAGGACCGAGATGTCGTGGCCGCCATGGAAGGAGTCGACCTCGATGCCTGACAGTCCCGCCGCGTTACGCGTCGAGTCGCGGACCGAGTCCGGTGCCGTGCCGTCACGCCGAATCGCCCTCGCCCGCCTGCGCGACTTCGCGCTGGTACCCGGGATCATCGCCATCGCTGTCGTCGGACAGTTGGTCAACCCGGTGTTCCTGCAATACGACAACGTGATCAACATCGTGCAGACCATGTCGGAGATAGCACTGCTGGTGCTCGCCCAGACCATGGTGCTCGTCGTCGGCAAGATGGACCTCTCATTGGAGTCCACGTTCGGCCTGGCGCCGGGAGTGGCGGCCTGGCTGACGATCACCGGCGGTCATTCCCTTGGCCTGCTGCCCGGCTGGGCCGCGCTGCCCGTGGTACTCCTCGTCGGGGTACTGGTCGGCGCGCTCAACGCCCTGCTGATCGTCCGGTTCGGGCTGAGCGGGTTCGTGGTCACCCTCGGCATGCTGATCGTCCTGCGCGGCCTGCTCACTGGTGTCTCAGGTGGACAGACGTTCTTCGGCCTGCCCGATTCCATGCTGTACCTCGGAACCACGCTGTGGGCCGGTATCCCGGCATCGATCTGGCTGTGCCTGCTGTTGTTCGCCGGTGGCATCATCCTGTTGGGCCACACCCGGTTCGGCCGCAGTCTCTACGCGATCGGCGGCAACGTGGACGCGGCGAAGGCCGCGGGCATCCGGACCGATCGCATCATCTGGATCGTCCTCATCACGGCCAGCGCCCTCGCCGCACTCGGCGGGCTGTTGCTTTCCGGCCGGCTCGCTTCCGTGGCCGCCGCACAGGGCGACGGATACATCTTCACCGTGTTCGCGGCAGCGGTGATCGGCGGCGTCAGCCTCAACGGCGGCCGTGGCACCATTTTCGGCGCCTTCACCGGAATCCTGCTGCTCTACATGATCCAGAACGTGCTCACCCTCGCCGGTGTGCCCGCGCAGTGGATCGGCGCACTCAACGGCACGATCATCCTGGTCGCGCTGGTGATGTCGCGCATCACCAGCGGCAAACGGCAGAACTAGCACAGTGTTGGCGCCCTCGCTTGGTGGTCCAGTTCTAACTCCTGCTTGGTTCTGCGCTGGACTCGTCGGTATCGCGGGTGTCCGACAGGCCGCTGAGCAGGTCGGCGACGGTGTGGGCGCGGATGCCGGGAAGGGGGTCGGTGGTGAACCTGCTCGCCACCGCCCGTACGTAGTCCTCGGCCGGCGTCGCGAGGCCGTCGTAGACCTCGGCGAACAGGTTTCGGGCGGGCTCTCGCAGCCAGCCCGGCGGGAGCAGTTGGATGGGTAGCTGGGGGTCGAGGATGGGCAGGCGGCGGTAGCTGTCCATGACTTCGGTACGGGCCCGCACCGCGTCAGCGCCGACGATCCGGGCGGCGTGTATCCGGTCCGGCAGTGGGCTCCACTGCCGGATGAAGGATTCGTACTGCCGGGCAATGGCGTCCGTGTCCCATGCGTCCATGGGGTCGCGGCGGATCGTCGAGTCGAGGTCGACGTGCCGGGCGCGGAACACGGTCAAGGTGCCGAAAGTGAGCCGGGCCAACTGTGTTCTGGTGCGTTCGGTGAGATCGCGTGGTGAGATCCAGAGGCCGTCGTACAAAGGGGCGTAGCCGAGCCATCGCAGGCGGCTGCGCAGTTCGCGCCGCTGGGTGACCGCGTCCCGCGGCAGCGAGAAGGCGATCAGCGTCCACTGTTGGTCCCAGGTCTTCGTTCCGGCGGCCGAGGAGACGATCGCCCTGCCGCCGGTGGACAACACGAGCGCGGCGGCGGATGTCAGCCGGTAGGAACTGTTGCGGCCTTGCCTGCTGACCTCCAGCACGCCGCGCCGGGCGAGCCGGCTGATGGCTGCCCGGGCACCCGCGTGGCTCACGCCGGCCTCGCCCAGGAGGGCCACGATGGCAGCCGACGGCAACGCGGCCCGGCTGGCGAGGGTGTAGTCGGCCAGCAGCGTCACGGCCAAGCCCTGTGGCGCGTTTCCGGCTTGCCATCGGGGAAGCCGGACCGTTTCGCCAGGGAAGATCTCCTCGATGTCGTACGGGCTTGTCACAGCGACGGCTCCGGCAAGGTTCAGGCGGACCTTTCGACACCTGACTGTAGACGGCCTGAGCCGTGCTGTCGGTCTGCGTGATCACCTTGTGTCGCACGGGTTCTCACCGACCGGGACGGTGCATTGACACTTTCTGTACCGAGGTACATGCTAAGTGTCACGCGATGGTCATGGTGGCCGATCCAGGCACCAGGCACAGCAGTCGCTGCCCACTCCGCCTGGCACCTGATCGCGTGGCACCCAAGGCGCGCGTCGCCTCTGTGACTGTTGCTACGCCGACTGGTCGACCCACGCGGCTTGTCGGCGGACACACCACGCGTACTCCAGCCCTGTAACGCGGGTCGTGCACGCACGCCCGCACTCAACCGCGCATGTCGGCAGTTTCCGCGCGGAACAAAGGAGTTCGGCAATGAAGATCAGACGAAAGCTCTCAGTCGCCGCAGTCGTGTCACTGGCCTTGGCCGGTCTCGTCCTCCCGATGGCCACTCCCGCGGCCGCGGCGTCGTTGACCGAGGTCACCAGCTTCGGCAACAACCCAGGCGGGATGCGCATGCACATCTACGTGCCTGATTCCCGTCCGGCCAACCCAGCCATCGTGGTGGCGATGCACGGCTGCGGTGGCTCGGGACCCGGCTTCTACTCCAGCAGTGAGTTCGCCTCGCTGGCCGACCGGCAGGGGTTCATCGTCATCTACCCGAGCGCGCAGCAGCAGGCCGGGTTCGGCAAGTGCTTCGACACCTGGTCGGACGCGGCCAAGCGCCGTGGCGGCGGCAGCGACCCGGTCTCGATCGTGTCGATGGTGACCTATGCCCAGCAGCGCTACGGCGGCGACCCGAACCGGGTCTTCGCCACCGGATCATCGTCCGGCGGCATGATGACCAACCACATGCTGGCTGTCTACCCGGACGTGTTCAAGGCAGGCGCCGCGTTCATGGGCGTGCCCTTCAACTGCTTCGCCGGCGCGGCGGACTTCCCGCCCGGGCGAAGCAAGTGCACAGGCGGAAGCATGAACCGTACCCCGCAGCAGTGGGGAGACGCGGTCCGGCAGGCCTACCCCGGCTACACCGGCCCTCGCCCGCGCATGCAACTGTGGCACGGCACTGCCGACACACTCGTGCCGTACTCGTTGCTGGAAGAGGAAATCGAGCAGTGGACCAACGTGTTCGGGCTGAGCCAGACGCCGACGTCCAGTGACACGCCTCAGCCCAATTGGAACCGCCGTCGCTACGCGAGCAGTTCCGGCACTGTCCCAGTGGAGGCGTACAGCATCCAAGGCGCCGGGCACAGCCTGCCGTCCGGTGGCATGGCCGCGCAGGCCATCGCGTTCTTCGGACTCTGAACGACAACCTGATCTGACCGCGATGAAGGGCTCGCCGACCGGCGAGCCCTTCGTATCTGTACGAATCCCTAATGGTGATGCCAAGTGACGTACGTGCAACCGTCGACGTCAGCGGGCACGGTGTGGGCGTTGGGGATGTCGACTGGTCGGCACCACAGGTAGTGCAAGCCAAGGCGTTCGGTGCCCACTTGCCCGGCGGTGATCGCGAACCCGTTGCCGAAGGCCCAGTCGGGGTTGTCAGTGAGCTGCCCGGTCGACATCCCGCGCTGCCAGAACTCCTGCAGCGCCCGCTGCTGGTCCGGTTTGAACAGCACCAGGCCGAGCTTGGCGTGTGGTTTCACCGAGCACGTCGCCCACTCCGCGACGAACGGCTCGTACCAGGAATACCGCAGTGGACCGAGATAGTCGGCCAGTTCCTCCTTCGACGCCGTCTTCACGTCGTCGCACTCGTCGGTGGATCGCTGCACCCAGGCGGACACATCAGGCAACGACGTGAAGTGCTGGCCGAGCGCCGCGGCGCCGGAGCTGGCCGCCGGAACGACACCGTGGCTGTGGGACTGCGGCTCGCTGGAACAGCCGGCCAGCAGAAGCACAGCCACGGTGACGATTCGCCGCATGCGGGTCATTTCCTTTCGCTGCTGGGAACGCGCGTCAGGATGTGGCACAACTCGTTCCGTTGAGCGTGAAGGTGGTTGGTGCGGTGGCGGTCGATGCGGTGATCGTGCCGTTGAATCCGAACTCGACAGTCGCACCCGGCGCGATGACGCGGTTGGAACCGCCGTTCTGTGCGCTCACCTCGGCCGCTGGCTGGGAAACCTGCGCGTTCCACGCGTGGGT
The DNA here is from genome assembly GCF_900176515.1 of Kibdelosporangium aridum. Taxonomy (GTDB): domain Bacteria; phylum Actinomycetota; class Actinomycetes; order Mycobacteriales; family Pseudonocardiaceae; genus Kibdelosporangium; species Kibdelosporangium aridum. Next base: position 334,121 of record NZ_FWXV01000011.1, on the reverse strand, counting down.
CACCTTCTGCCCGTCGGCGTGTGTCCACTGCAGAGTCCAGCCGTCGATGGCGGCCGAACCGGTGTTGGTGACCTTCAGGTTCGCCGTGAAGCCGCCGGACCACTGACTGGGCACGGTGTAGCCGACCTGGCAGTTGCCAGGCGGTGGCGTGGATGTCGTGGTGAAACTGACCACTGTGGACGCGGGGGAGCGGTTCCCGGCAGCGTCCTTGGCCACGACGTAGTAACCGTACACGGTCTGCGGCGACAGGCCGGTGAGGGCGAGCGAGGTGCCGCCGGAGGAGGAGACGAGCACGTCGGTGGTGCCGGTCCGGCGGTATACCTCGTACTCGGTCACGCCGACGTTGTCGGTTGCCGCGGGCCAGCTCAGCTGTGCCGTCGTACCGGTGACGCCGCTGACGGCTGGGGTTCCGGGCGCGGTGGGCGGCTGGGTGTCCGGAGGTCCGCTGCTGCCGCCGAAGTTCACGTCCGAGCAGTTGTAGAACGCCTCAGGGCTGTCCGACCGCTGCCAGATCGAGTAGATGATGTGCCTGCCGGACTTGTTCGGCAGCCGCCCGCTCCACGTGTACTCGGCGCCTTCCGGCCCGCTGCCGTTGATCGGCGGGTTGGTGACGCTGTTGAACGGCGCTGACTCCAGGTCCGACCACTTCAACGGCTGGCTGGGGTTCCAGCCGTCACGGGTGATGTACTGGCTCCATGTGCCGGGGTGCGGCGCCCAGGCGTTGTACCGGAACGTGATCGCGGCGCCGGACTGCAGCTGGGTGGTCGGCCAGTCCGTGCGGGCCAGGTTGTAGCCGTCGTACTTGGTGGTGGGGCCGCACAGCTTGCCGTCCGGGATGATCTCGCGGTGCCTGCCGCCCGCGTTGCTGATCAGGTTGCCGAACCAGTCCCACAACGGTTGTTTGCCGCCGATGGCCACGGCCGCCTTGCACGCCGGGTTCTGCGGGTTCAGGTCGCCGCCACCCCCGGCTTTCCCGTCGACGTAGCAGGCATGTGTTCGGGTGGACGGAAACGTCATGCCGCCGTGGGCCTGTGCTGTTGTGGCTGGAACGACCAGCAAGGCGCCGACCACGGCCGAGCCAAGCACAGCGGCAAGGAACGCGCCGTTGCGTCGATGTCGCACGAGATGTCTCCCTCGGGTGCAGGGGTGAGGATTTCTGGGAGCGCTCCCAGAAATGGGTAGCATCCGGAGCATTCGGGTGTCAACCCGCCGCCCGCGACCAAGATCGCTTACGGCACAGCTCATTCCCGTCACTCAGGGGCTGAAATCGAAGCGCCCCATGAACATCGGGACCAGTTGAAACGTCCGCGGCCGGCGGCGATTTCGACGAAACTGCCACACCGCCGCTCGCCGCGAGCGGCCCGTGATCGGCGCGATCAGGAACTGTTGGGTACCAGTCGCCATCGATTGTCGGCTGAGCCGTTGTCCGGGTCCTGCACCGCCTGGGCGCCTGCGCTGCTGGAGCCGTTGAGGATGCCCAGGAGTTTGCCGCTGTTGACGTTCCGGATCTTGTACGTGCCGTCGCTGTTGTCGATCAGAGTCCACTTGTGGTCGGCGGTGCCGGTGTCGGACCACTGCAGGACACGGGCGTTGTCCGCGGTCGACATGTTCTCGACGCCAAGGACCTTGCCGCTGTTGAGGTTGCGGATCCGGACGTTGCCGCCGTCGGTGATCAGTTGCCAGTTGTGGTCGGCGGTGCCGTTGTCGTGCCACTGCACGGCCATGGCGCCGTCCGCGAGGGACATGTTCTGGATCCCGAGCACCATGCCGCTGGCCGCGTTGACGAGCCGGTAGCTCGCGGAGCCGCTGGCGACGCTCCAGTAGACGGTGTAGTTGTAGCCGTGCGCGTCGTGGAACGCGCCAAGGTTCACGGTTGTGCCGTCGGCGGTGGCGGTGAAGGCGAGCGACGAGGTGCTGGTGCGTGTGATGGAGTTGACGTTGAGTGATGGCAATCGGTTCAACGTGGTGCTGCCGTAGTTGCCTGCCAGGACCGCGGGGCCGTAGGTGATGGCTGCGACATTCGGATTGTCGTTAGCGGGCCGCATGATCACTCGCATGGGCAGGCGGAGGGTGACTGTGTCGCCGGACGTCCATGTGCGGGTGAGGTTCGCGTAGCTGCCGGGAGTGGCTGCGATGTTCTGGGCCACCCCGTTGACGCTGACGGTTGCGTTGCTGGTCCATCCGGGGATGCGCAGGCGCATTGTCCACGAGCCGCTGACGTTGCCCGTCACGCTGATGGTGGTCGTGTCGCTGGCCGGATAGTTGGTGGTCTGGGTGACCGAGATGTTGCGAGCCGACCACGTCAGGACTGACGGCGTGTAGAGGTTCACCGTCAGGGTTGTGCCGTTGTGGAAGTAGATGGAGTCGGCGAGCTTGGTGTTGGTCTCCAGGCCTGTGCCCTGGCAGCACCAGAAGGTGCCGTAGTCGGTGCTCCAGGTGCCGCCGCCCCACGCAGGCCCGGTGTTGCCGCGGCGGTGACCGGGGTTGAGGCCGGTGAAGTAGCAGATGTGGCCGTGGCTGTCGGTCGGGTTCTGCTGGCCGATGAGGTGATTGAGCAGGGCACGTTCGTAGTAGTCGAAGTAGCCGGCGTCATTGGGGTCAAGCAGCCAGAGTTCCCTGGTCAGCTTCAGCATGTTGTAGGTGTTGCACGCCTCGGCGGTGTCGGTGTTCAGGTAGGAGGCGATGGCGTTGGGCGCACGGAAGTGCTCAGCCTGGCTGTTGCCTCCGATGACGTAGGTGTGCGCTGCGACGGTGATGTTCCAGGCGTTGCGGGCGATGTCCCGGTAGCGCGTGGTGCCGGTGGCCTTGTACTCACGAATGGCACCGATCCACTTGGGTACCTGCGTGTTGGCGTGCAGGCCATTGAGCTGGTCGCGGTTTGCGGCCAACGGGTCGAAGACGGCCGCGTGGTCGAATCGCTGCGCCGCGACGAGCCAGCGGGAATCACCCGTCTGCTGGTACAGATCGGCCAGCACGGCGTTCATCCCGCCGAATTCTGTTCGCAGCACGGTCTGCATCTGGCTGTAGGACAGCCTTCCGGTGCGCCAGTCCACCCATCCGGCGAACCGGAGCAGCACGTCACGCGCCTGGGTGTTGCCGATGTACCGCCACGCGTCCAGCAGACCGGCCAGCGTCTTGTGGATGGCGTAGTAGGAGACGGCCTTGGGCGTGCCTGCCTCAAGCGCATCCAGATCCGACTCCGGGAACCCCGCCAGGTAACCGGTGGAGAAGCCGGCCGCGGAGTTGTTCGCCTGGCACTTGGCCAGCTCCGCGACCATGTGATTTGCCTTGTCACGGCATGTGGTGTCGCCAAGAACGGCCCACGCCTGCGCCCACGCGGTGAGGAAATGCCCCTGACTGTGGGTGCGGAACGGGAAGTTCGGCGCTTCCCAGCCCCCGAGCGGGGTCGCGCCGTTGGTCGAAAGCCGGTGATTGGCACGGAAGTTGTACAGCAGCCGGTTGACGTCGACGAACCGCAGGTAGGACAGGGTGCGGTTCTGGTTGTCCAGCCAGCGGCCCGCGGTGAGCCGGACCTCTCCGAGGTCGAAGGGATGGGCCGAGACGCCGATGTCAGTGCGGACCGGAGGAATGGCAGCCGCCTGCGCGGGCGTGGTGAACAGCGCTGGTGCGGTGGTGGCCACACCTGCGACACCCAAGGCCTGAAAGAGCTTTCGCCGGTTCAACGGTGAGGACGACATTGTTCTCCCAAGATCGCGGATTACGGCGTTGTCAGATCGAAGCGCCGGACTGTGACCGTGCCGCCGAGGGCCTGGGTGGCGTGGTTGAAGATGCCGTACCGGTAGCCCATGAAGAACTGCCATGTGTTGTTCAGCGTGAAGGCGGGGCCCAGTGCGGTGAAGGTGACTCCGTCGGTGCTGTAGGAGAAACGGGCTTGCCGGTTCGCCCCGGGGCGGATGTCGGCCTGGATGCGTAGCCAGATCCTGCCACCTGACACGTTGGCGCTCGCGGCTTCGGTGCCGGTACCTGTGGTGTTCCAGTTGCTGTCCATGGTCAGGTTGTTGGTCATCACGACCCGTGTGCCGCCGTTGTCGCGTTTGACCCCGACCCACGCCGAGGATTGGCGGAGCATGGCCAGCCCGGCGCGGTCGCCGTCACGCATGCCGCTGTAGTCCAGTTCGATCGTCGCTGTCGACGTGGGGCCTTGGATGCGGTGCGTCAGTGTGTTGCGGGCGGAGTACAGGTCGTTGGTGACGGTCGCGGTCTGCAGCCGCAGACCGTTGTCGACCGACCAACGGGAATTGTCGGGGTTGTGGTTCCACTCCCATTGCGGCCCGAGTGTGGTGCCTGGGAACGTGTCAGTGCCCGTGAGGGGTTTGACCGTACGCGGCGGTCGAGGCACGTTGGGATAGGGGTAGTTCACGCCCCACGTGCCGTTGACGGTTTGCAGGACAGGCCATCCATCCGAGGTCCATGAGATCGGTGCCAGTGCGGGGACTCGGCCGCCGGGGTACGCGTCTACAAAGGACATGTAGTGCCACTGGCCGTTCTGGGTCTGCACGAGCCCGCCCTGGTGCGGAACACCGCCGCCCGGGATCGGTCCGGGAAGGTCGAGAAGGAGTTGCCGCATGGTGTACGGGCCGAACGGGCCGTTGTCGGACTTCAGGATGTACTGGCCGTTGGCCGGGCGGGTCAGGAAGATGTAGTAGCTGCCGTTGCGCTTGTAGAAGCGGGCTCCTTCCAAGGTGCCGACGTTCGGGGGCGTGCTGAACACCTGCTGGGCCCGAACCTGGCTGCGCCCGTCGGCCGACAGCTGGGCGACGCTGATCGTGGTGTTGCCGTAGGCGACGTACATGGTGTCGTTGTCGTCGATCAGCAGACCGGCGTCGTAGTAGCAGTTGTCGATCGTGGTGTGCCGGGTCCACGGCCCTTCGACAGTGCTTGCCGTGTAGATGTAGGTGTTGTCGAAGTCGATGCAGCCTGCCCAGTAGAAAGTCTTGTTGCTGGGCCGGTAGTTGAGGGTCGAGGCCCAGATGCCACGGACGTAGCCGCGGCTGCCGTTGAGGTCGTACTTGGATCCGAAGTCCAGGGAGGGGACGGAGTGACCGGCGAACTCCCAGTTGACGAGGTCGTAGGAGCGCAGGATCGGGGCGCCGGGGGAGTAGTGCATTGTCGATGCGGAGGCGTAGTACGTGTCGCCGACGCGAATGATGTCGATGTCGGCGAAGTCCTGCCAGACGACCGGGTTGGTGTACGGCGTCGACGGTGGCCACTCGCCGCTGCCGGTGCCGACTCGGACGAGTTGCCACTGCTGGTTGGCGCCGTTCCAGTCGGTGTACTGGACGACGTTGGCGCCATCCATTGTGGACGCGTTCTGCACTTCGACGGATTTGCCGCTGTTGCGGTTGATCAGGCGGACGTATCCGCCGTCGGAGTCGCTGAGACGGAACTGCTGGTTGGCGCCATTGCCGTCGGCCCACTGGACGATGCCGGCGCCGTCCGCGGTGGACCAGTTGGAGACATCGAGAACCTTGCCCGAGTGGCGAGACTTCAGACGGTAGTAACCGTTGCCGGAATCGACGAACTGCCACTGCTGGTTGGCGCTGTTGCCGCGGGTCCACTGGGTGATCCGGGCGCCGTCGTTGGTGGCGAGGTTGTAGACGTCCAATGCCTTGCCGCTGTTACGGTTCACCAGGACGTACCAAGCGCTCGTGTCGACTGTGGCTGCCGTACTCGGTGTCGCACCGAGCGCGGCCACAACACCGCTCACCAGGACCGTTGCCATGATCGACGCCAGCCTTGACCGCCAGCCACGTCGCTGTACGGCAGACATCGTGTATCTCCTTCCGGGCAGGTGCGGGCAGATCCGTGCCGAACGGCTGTTGTGAGTACTCAGAAATCCAAGATCAACCCGCTGAAGCGGATCCGTCGGATGTTCCCGGGCTAGGCCACGGAGACCCGATATCGCGGCGGCAGTCCCTGTTTCGGACGATGCTGGGCCATCGCGAGCGGTAGGACCATCGGTGGTTCAGGACGAACCACCTGCAGTGCGCTCAGCGTGAGTGTTAGCGCTAACATAACTGTCCGTTCGTCGTGCAGGCGCGAATCGGCTCATGGGTGGGCGAAGCCAGGGGCTCCAAGGATGGATGCAACCCTGGCAATGCTTGCCCTAGACTCTGAACGACAACGTTCCAATAGTCAAGACGCGTAATCGGCCTGGCTCTTGGCGATCAAGCGCTGTGACTGTCCAATGTGGAGCACTGACGGCCGGCTCTGCCGTCCAGGGGGCATGTCGTCCACGGCCTGAAGTTCGAAACTTTCGCCTCTGGGATCGGTGTGACCAAACATATGATGTCTGGCTAACGGGATGCTGGGTGGTCCCTATCGTCTTTCCGCAAGGAATGCCTAGGTCGTGCGGTGTCTGTGGGTATAGGGCTGGACGGATGTGGGCGCGTCCTCTATACATACATATGTTGTTTGCGATCCTGGTGAGTCGAAGCGGATCAATGGACTGGTCGCCGCTCATCGGCAGGACAAGGGAGTCCACAGTGGAACAACATTCGTCCTGTGCTGCGCCTGACGTTCACACTCCCATGTGAAGGACTGCCTGTGGGCGCCTCTTCTTCGCAGGAGCCGTGTCGATCATGAGTGTTATCGCTGACACGAGCCTTGTGCACTGATGGAGCGCCTTGGCGGACCGGGTCGCACTGCCCGCACGTGAGTCCGGTCAGTCCCAACACAGCAAGGACCAGTGGAGGATCGACATGCCGGATGTGACGCGACGGCAAGCGATGAAGTTCGGAGCCGCGGGTGCCGGAGCGGTGCTGTTACCGGCCCAGTGGACGGCGGACGCTCGAACCATCGACGCGCAAGCGGCCGACGATCTGGCATTGTGGTACGACAAACCGGCTGGCACGGACTGGCTCCGAGCGCTGCCGGTCGGCAACGGACGGCTCGGTGCCATGGTGTTCGGCAATACCGACACCGAGCGGCTGCAGCTCAACGAAGACACGGTCTGGGCTGGCGGCCCACACGACTACAGCAACTCGCGGGGCGCCGGAGCCTTGCCGGAGATCCGGCGCCTGGTGTTCGCGAACCAGTGGACGCAGGCGCAGGATCTGATCAACCAGGCGATGCTCGGCAACCCGGCGGGCCAGCTCGCGTACCAGCCTGTCGGCGATCTCAGGCTCACGTTTCCCAGTGCTGGCGGGGTGTCCGGTTACCAGCGGCGGCTCGATCTCACCACCGCCACGACGGTCGTGACCTACGTGGCGAACAACGTGCGGTACCGGCGTGAGGTTTTCGCCAGCGCTCCGGACCAGGTGATCGCCGTGCGACTGACCGCGGAGACCCCGGGTTCGATCTCGTTCACGGCTTCGTTCAGCACTCCGCAGCGCGCCACGGCATCCAGCCCTGACAACACAACGATCGCCCTGGACGGCCGTTCCGGTGACCAGCGAGGCATCGCCGGCTCGGTGCGGTTCCTCGCTCTGGTCAAGGCCGTCACCGAAGGCGGAAGCACCACCAGTTCGGGCGGCACGCTCCGAGTGTCCAATGCGAACAGTGTGACCCTGCTGATCTCGATCGGCACGAGCTACGTCGACTACCGCAACGTCAACGGTGACTACCAGGGCATTGCCCGCAGGCACCTCAACGCCGCCCAGGGCACCGCGTACGAGACTCTTCGAAGCCGGCACATCGCCGACTACCAGAAGCTGTTCGGGCGCACCACCTTCGACCTCGGCCGCACCCCGGCGGCCGACCAGCCGACCGACGTCCGGATCGCGCAGCACAACAACGCGAACGACCCGCAGTTCTCCGTCCTGCTCTTCCAGTACGGCCGGTATCTGCTTATTTCCTCCTCGCGGCCCGGAACGCAGCCGGCCAACCTGCAGGGCATCTGGAACGACCAGATGGCCCCGTCGTGGGACTCGAAGTACACCATCAACGCCAACCTGCCGATGAACTACTGGCCAGCCGACACGACGAACCTCGCCGAATGTCACGAGCCGGTGTTCAAGATGATCAACGACCTCACAGTGACTGGTGCCCGTACCGCGCAAGTGCAGTACGGCGCCCGCGGCTGGGTCACGCACCACAATACCGACGCCTGGCGCGGATCGTCGGTCGTCGATGGCGCGTTCTGGGGGATGTGGCAGACCGGCGGCGCCTGGCTGGCCACGATGATCTGGGACCACTACCGGTTCACCGGTGACGTCGCGTTCCTGCGCGCCAACTATCCCGCGATGAAAAGCTCCGCCCAGTTCTTCCTCGACACCCTGGTCACCGAACCGAGCTTGGGATACCTCGTCACCAATCCGTCGAACTCGCCGGAACTGGCACACCACGCGAACGCGAGTGTGTGCGCGGGGCCCACAATGGACATGCAGATCCTGCGTGACCTGTTCGACGGCTGCGCTCGCGCCACCGAAGTGCTGGGTGTGGACGCCGAATTCCGAGGGCAGGTCGTGGCCGCACGCAACCGGCTGGCCCCGATGAAGGTGGGCTCGCGCGGGAACATCCAGGAGTGGCTGCACGACTGGGTGGAGACCGAGCCGGGCCACCGGCACATATCGCACCTGTACGGCCTGCATCCCAGCAACCAGATCACCAAACGCGGTACGCCCCAGTTGTTCGAGGCCGCCCGCAGGACTCTGCAGCTGCGTGGCGACGCCGGAACCGGCTGGTCGCTGGCCTGGAAGATCAACTACTGGGCCCGCATGGAGGAAGGCGGCCGAGCACACGATCTGCTCCGGTTCCTCGTGACGCCGGACAGGCTCGCCCCCAACATGTTCGACCTGCACCCGCCGTTCCAGATTGACGGCAACTTCGGCGCGACGTCCGGCATCGCGGAAATGTTGTTGCACAGCCACAACAACGAGCTGCACCTGTTGCCCGCGTTGCCGTCGGCGTGGCCGACCGGAAATGTCCAGGGCCTGCGCGGGCGCGGCGGGTACACGGTCGGCGCCGCGTGGACCGCGGGCCGGGCCATGGAGCTGTCCGTCACGCCCGACCGCGACGGCACTGTCCGCGTCCGCAGCCGGATGTTCACCAGTGGCTACGAACTGCATGACCGCACCAGTGGCAACCAGATCCAGCCGCAACGGATCGAGCCCGACCTGATCGAGTTCCCTGTCCAGGCCGGACACGCCTACCGCGCGACTGCCGTCGGATCGCCGCCCTCGGACCCCGAACCGGGCGTGTACTACAGGTTGACGGCTGCGCACAGCAGCAAGGCCGTCGACATCAACGGCGGGTCCACGGCTGCTGGTGCGACGGTGATCCAGTGGTCGGCCACCGGTGGCCCCAACCAGCAGTTCGACTTCCTCGACTCCGGTGGTGGCCACTACCGGATCCGGGCCCGGCACAGCGGCTTGGTGCTGCAGGTCGCCAGTACGAGCACCGGGGCCGACATCACCCAGCAACCGGACACCAACGCCACAAGCCAGCAATGGCGCGTGGCCGACCAGGGCGGCGGCACGGTCAGTCTGGTCAATAGGCAGAGCGGCCTGGCGATGGACGTGTGGAACATGTCGAACGCCGACGGCGCCCGCATTTCGCAGTGGACAGTCACCGGGGCGGCAAACCAGCGGTTCCAACTGCAACGGTCCTAGCGAACGGTGGACAGTCCGCAGTGGACGTTGTGTCACCCTTGGACCTTGGGCTGGCGGCGGGGACCCTGAGAGACTTCGCGGTCCGGTGGCGTCCACCGGACCGCGACAGTCAGATCTCAGACACGCACGATCCGCCATAGTTGGTTCTGGCTGCCGGTCGGCGGCCACTGCTTGGCCTGCGCTCCCATCTGCGTGCCACGGCCTGCGCCGTCGAGCAGGAAACCGGTCGCGCGGTTTGTGAGCGTGAACAAGCCGTTGCCGACTTCGACCGGGATCCATTGCAAGGCAGAGCTGCCGTCCCACCAGCGTTGCCCCACCCATGATCCGGCTGTCGTGGCTCCTCGGCCGTCGACGGTGAGACCGTTGGTCCGGTTGACCAGCCGGTAGTGACCGTCCCCGGTCTCGATCAGCTGGAACTGCAGGTTCGTGCTCGGGCTGCCGGGTTCCCACAACTTCATCGCGGTTCCTGGGTGGACCGGACCGCCACTGTCGAGCACCAGCGAGTTCACATGGTTGACGATCCGGTAAGACGCCGATGGATCGAACCGGGCCGCCACGGGTCCTTGCCCGGTCGAGGGCTGCGGCGGTGGTGAGTTCGTCGGGGATGGCTTGCTGGCCGGTGGTTGCGGCGTCGACCGAACCGGTTGCTTGTATGTCTCCGGTGGTGCCGCCACAGACGGTGCCACCACGGTGAGTTCTGTCGCCGCGATTTCCGTCGCAGTCACCGGCGGCACAGGGTCAGTGCTGTCTGGCAACGGTACGACGATGCCGGAGGCTCGATCGTCTGAGTCTGACACGATCACGGCCAGTGTCGTGGCGACGACCGCGACCATGACACCGGCCACTACTCTTTTTGCCCTGCGCCCCACGCGGATCTCCTCTGTGCTCGATCATTTGCGTGCTCCTCCTGTGCTCCCGCGAGAAGGCGTATTGCGGGCACGGTGGACAGTCAAGTGATCATGTGCGCGCGGCATCGTTTCCATGTACCTTCGCGGCAGGACAGGGGGCTTGAAGTGGAAAAGCGACAGGTGATCCATCTCGACGTGCGCGCGGACACCGACGAGACGCTCGAACAGGTGGCCACGAGGGTCGGGCAGGCGCTGAACTGCACCTTCGCCGAAGTTGAGCAGCCGAAGAATTGGTATCCCCATGTCGCCGAAGTGTTCGGTCTCAAACTCCGGCTGATCGGCGTTGTCGGGATTGACCGCAAGAAGGTCGCCAAGCTCGTCGGTTACGTCAGCGACAGAGGCTTCTACGTTTCAGGCAAGGGCCTGTCGGAGCACGACCAGGTGGACATCTCCGCCTACATCGCCGACCTCCTCACCATGCGCACCGGCCTGCAGTGGTACCGGCCTACTGCCGAAGACCGCGCCGCCGAAGGCAGATGGGCCTCCGCGTACGACGACTGGCTCGGCGGCATAGAGGATCAACGCCGTATACAAGATCTCTACGAATGACACGCCTCGAGGCGAAGCAAAACGGCGCTTAGTTGCCACGATCGGGCGAGGTGGGGCACCCGCCGAACCGCAACAGCGTGTGCTTCGTATGGGAGTCGGTTGGCGATCGCCACCGCCGGAAACCACACGGAGAGACGCGAAAACATGAGTCGGGTTCGGAAAATCTCTGTCGGTCTCACAGTCGCCGCATTCGCGGCCGTCGGTCTGGGCGCTGCCGCAGCGCCTGCCGCCGCAACACACGTTCCCAACGTGCCCGAAGTTCTGAAAGTGCCGGACGGCAACAAGCTGATCGCGGTGATGCCCGCCCGAGGCGTGCAGACCTACCAGTGCACGAACAGCGCGTGGACGTTCGTTCAGCCGGATGCGATCCTCACCAACCGAGGCCGTCCTGAGGTTCTGCACTCCAAGGGCCCAGTGTGGACCTCGGTGCTCGACGGCAGCTCGGTGACCGGTGCCGCCGTCGCGAACTCACCCGTCCCGAACGCCATTCCGGAGCTACTGCTGCGGTCCACCGGCAACCGTGGCCCGGGCAAGCTCAGCACGGTCACGTTCATCCAGCGCTTGAAGACCAAGGGCGGCCTCGCTCCCACCGGATCGTGCACTGAGGGCGTCACCGCCTCGGTGCCTTACACCGCTGACTACGCCTTCTACAACCCCGCCTAATGCTCTAAGGGCATAGCGTTCAGTCGACCCCACCGGCGATGCACAGCCGGTGGGGTCGGCTGGATTCCGATCAGCCCCGGCGCGACCTCGACTTATTGGGTAACCGTGTTCGGTGAACAGCCCACTCCCCAGGGAGACACATGCTGATCGGTGACATCGACATCCATCCCTTCACTGACGGGGTCTTCCGGGCGTCGCCCGCTTACTTCGGTGACCACGCCCGGCCGGACGGCCACGAGGACCTCTTCACCCGGCACGGAATGGCCTGGCTGCCCATCGGCTGCTTCCTCGTGCGAACCCGTGACCGGACGATCCTCGTCGACGCTGGCATGGGGCCCGACATAGCCGACGCAAGCCCTCGGCGGCTGCTCATCGGCGGCCAGTTGCCGCTCGGGCTGCGTGCCCTCGGCGTCGCGCCAGCCGACGTCACCGACGTGGTCTGCACCCACTTGCATTCCGACCACTGCGGCTGGCTCTTCGACACCGACGCCGTCCCGATGTTTCCCGACGCCACCATCTGGTTCGGGGCTGGGGACTGGGACCACTTCGTCGAAGGCCCAGCAGCGATGCGCGAGCACATCCGGCACGGTTTGCTGGCTGCCTCGCAGAGCGGCGACCGACTGAGGCTTGTCAGCGGCGACACGACCATCGCGCCCGGCGTCACTCTGACCTTGACCCCGGGGCACACACCCGGGCATGTCTGCGTCATCGTTTCCTCCGCAGGCCAGCGCGCGTTGCTGCTCGGCGACGCGATCGTCTGCCCGGTCCAGCTTGATGAGCCCACCTGGCAGTCCATGGGCGACGTCGATCCCACGCTCGCCCGGCAGGTTCGCGAGCGGCTGTTTCGCGAACTGGAGGACGGCGTGACCCTCGGCGCAGGCGCTCACTTTCCCGAACTGCGGTTCGGCAGGGTTCTTGCCGGAGAAGGGCGACGCTGGCTCACCTGACGGGCGCGACCCGCGCGCCCGAAGGCCTGGATGAGGACGCGGTCGTCAGTCTTCGGCCGGGGGTTGCTCTCCGAGCATCGCCGCGGTGGCCTCTTCGACGATGTCGCGCATGGCGCGCTCGGCGGCAGCGGCGTCGCTGGCTTGCACCGCCTGCGCGACGTCGGCGTGCCAGCGGATCGCGCCCCTGAAGCCGGAGCTTCACCACACTGCTGAATCAGTCATTCCAGGATGAACGTGGCGGCGTCCCGGCCGGCTGCGTCGCTGATCGGCTGGAGGTTGAGCAGTGAGTCGCTGTGCCGGATGTAGCGTCCGGGGTAGTTGTGCGACTCGAAGGACACGCCGGAACTGTTCGCCAGCCCGGTGCGGCGGAAGAAGCTGGCGTCGCCGCGGAATGCCGTGGTGGTGTCGTCGCGTTCCACCCATAGCTCGAAGTTGCGGTGCCGCAGGTAGTAGCCGGGGAAGTTGGTGGACTCCAGCGACACCGTTCCCGAACCGGCGAGGCCGGGAACGATCCGGAACTGCGTGTCCGCCACCGGTTTGACGTTCGACTCCACCCGGGCACGGAAGTCGTAGTGCCGGACGAACCGGTCCGGCAGGTTGTAGGACTTCAGGCGGACCGGTGTACTGCCGTCCGGCACCGGGATGCCGAAGTCCGGTGTGCCGTCAGCGTTCCAGTAGACCTTCTGCACACGGGTGCGCCGATTGGGGTCGTTGAGGGGATCACCGCTGATGTCGCGGTAGTTCCTGTCGTGGTAGACGAGGATGTCGCTCTGGCCGTCCTCGGACACGGTGAACGAGTTGTGGCCGGGGCCGTACTGGCCGGTGGCGTCGTTGCTGGCGAAGACGGGGTTGGCGGTCTTGGTCCACGACGCCGGGTTGAGCAGATCGGCCGACGCGGACGCGGTGAGCAGGCCGAGGCAGTAGTTGGCATCGGTGGCGCTCGCCGAATACGTCAGGAAAATCCTGCCGTTGCGCTGGATGACCGACGGCCCCTCATTGACACGGTGGCCACGAGTCTCCCAGTTGTACGTCGGCACCGACAGCCTCGCGACCGTGCCCGTGATCGTCCACGGGTTGGCGCCCATCCGCGCGAGGTAGAGGTTGGTGCCTGAGCCCACCGCCGGGTCGTTCTGGGCCCACGTCAAGTACCGCACCCCGCCCGCTACGAACGTCGAGGCGTCCAACGAGAACGTGTCCAATGGAGTCATGATCCGGCCGCGTTCGGTCCATCCGCCGGTGAGCGGGTTCGCGCTGGAGTTCTCCAGTACGTACATCCGGATGCGCCAGACGTCGTCTGTCCGGCCCGCGGCGAAGTAGATGTACCACTTGCCGTTGATGAAGTGGATTTCCGGGGCCCAGATGTGTGCGCCCAGCTCACCGCTGGAGTGTTTGCGCCAGATGACGGTTTCCGGTGCGGTGGCGAGTCCTTGCAGCGTGGTGGCTCGCCGCAGCACGATCCGGTCGTACTCCGGCACTGTGGCGGTGAAGTAGTAGAAGCCGTCGGTGTGCTTGACGATGTGCGGATCGGCGCGCCGGTTGGCGATCGGATTCGTGTACTGCACTGCGGGCGAGGCATTCGCCTGCGTCACAGGCAATCCCGCGATCAGCGCAACGACCGTCGAAGCCAGCACGGCCGCACGGCGGAGGATCGTCGTCATTGACTGTCCTTCCCGTCAAGTTGTGATCCGGAAGGCGGCGTCGCCACGAACTCGTCGTGCCTGGCGCGCACCCGGTCGAGGAAAACGTCGATCACACCATCCCCGATCCGTACCACGCCTTCGACTCGGTTCTCGCCGGGCACCGACCGGATTTTGCCTGCCGCACTTGCCAACGCGTCCATCTGCTGCCGCGCCGCCGCTGCGGCTGCCCGGTCGCCCGCGGTGATGGCGTCCAGCGTGTCCAGGCCGCTGCTCATGGCGCGCGCCCAGAGTTCGGTGGCGTCCAGCCAGTTTGCTGCGTCATCGAGAAAGGCCTTGTCGGTGACGGTGGCGCGGATCGTCGCTGGCGCCTCGATCATCTGCCTGACGTAGCGGCGCAGTTCATCAGGATTGCCGTCGATCCGTGCACGCAAAGCCGGGGCCTGGGGCTGCCACGGCTGAGGACCGAACGTCGGCGCGAGGTGGTTGAGGTCGAAGAAGACCAGCAACGCCCGTGTACCAGCCGGGTTACCGCCTGCCAGGTACGACGCCGCCTGGGTCCAGCTGGCGTCGCGGTTGTAGGCCTGGTCGTTCCACATGAAGTCGGCCATGGTGAAGACGGCGACCTTGCTCGCGGCTGCCTGGTTCATCGGATTGGACACGATACCTGCGACGTGACGTGAAAGGCCTGCCTCACGGTGGTCGTACGGCGCGAGCAGCAACCGGCCGGCGGACTGGCTGTAGTCGTTCACCGGATAGTTGTCCCAGACAAAGACGTTGCGGCCGAACAACGCGGACGCTCGCTGCGCCTGATCGACCGTGATGCTGGGCGGCACAACGTCGGTTCCGGTCCACATCACCAGGATCGCGGGATCGAGCGTCGCGCGGATTACCTGCTTGTAGGCGGTGTCGGTCAGATCGCCGTACTCAGTCGGAACCATTTGCAGCGGATGCGTTCCGGGATGAGAGGCGACGAAGTCCCGCTGGACATGGTTGAGAAGGTCAACTTGAGCCCGGGCGGCCGCCGCACGTCCGGGCGCGCCGTAAGTTTCCTGATCTCCCTGGCAGTTCCAGCGTGTGTAGCTGATGTCGTCCAGCGGAATGGAGAAGGCGCGGGTGCCGAGGTCATACATGGCTTGCAGCTTTTGGGTGAGCGCCGCCCGGTCCAGTTCGCTCGAGTAGCAGATGGACGTTCCAGGGGAGAGCGCGTACGTGAACCGCACATGGTGGTCAGCGGCGGCTTTGACCAGCTCGCCTAGTTCTTTCAGCGTGTCCTGCGGATACGGCTCACGCCACCGCTCGCGGTGGAATGGATCGTCCTTGGGCGCGTAGATATAGGTATTGGCTTTGACCGCGCCATAGAACGCCAGCTGAGCAAGGCGTTCACTGTGGGTCCATGGCGAACCGTAGAAGCCCTCGATCGTGCCGCGCAACGGCATCGCCGGATAGTCACTGACCATGACGCCGGCGATGCGCCAACGGTGGTGCGCGCCAACGAACAACTGCCGCAATGTCTGCACGGCGTAGTACTGTCCGGCAGCGTCCGCGCCACCCATAGCCACAACACGCCTGCTGGTGACGTTCAGGGCGTAAGCCTCAGCGCCGTGCGGGATCGGTGTCCTGCCCAGCGCGGCCACGATGTCCGGCCGATCGAGCGGTCCAAGGTGGATGGTCAACGGGGCCTTGCCGGACGCCTTGGCACGGACATCGATGTCGCGCACGCCACGCTCACGCAGGGTCTTGTCGAGCAGGACACGCGCGACCGGGTCGGTGGTGTCAGTGACCACCAGTTCCGCTCGTCTGCCGACGACGACGTCCGGTCCGCCGCGCCGGATGTCCTGCGGTGCTGGCGAAACTGCCGGAAAGTGGCCGTTCGGGTCGGCCGTGGCGTGTACCGGGACCGAGGCGATCAGCGCCATGGCCACCAAGAGCGGAACGGTTCTGCTGGCCATGCGATCTCCTCGCCCGCGGCAGCGTTAGCGCTAACACTTCGAGCCAGTATTGAGCAGACCGTGACGGGCCGTCAACGTCGCAACGTGGCGGACGGCGACTCGCCGAAGCGTGCACGGTAGGCAGCGGCGAACCGGCCAGCATGGGTGAACCCGTGGCGCAGTGCCACGTCGATGACCTTGATCCCAGCAGCGGGATCGAGGCTGAGCAGCTCGTCGTGCGCGTGTTCCAGACGGCGCTTGCGTACGTAGGACATGGGTGTCGAGCCCAGTTGCCTGCGGAACGCAGCGTGCAGCGAGCGCGCGCTGACGCCAGCGAACGCAGCGAGGTCCGCGACCGTGAAAGCGGTTTGCGGCGCTGAGTCGATGAGTTCGGTGACACGCCGGACGACCCTGGGCGCGGGCAGTGTACGAGCACCGAAGATCCGGTCGGTGTAGTTGTTCGGCTGACCGAGCAGCAGCGCGGTCAGGATGCCGTGCTCGATCTCCGCGGCCAGTACGGGTGGCGGCCCTTGTTTGCCGCACAGTTCCAGTGCCCGCTGGAAAGTCCCCACCGCGGCCACGATGCCTTGGCCGCCGTCAGCGAGGTCCACCTCGCCGGTGAAGCGCACTGGCTCGTGCGGCGCGGTGTCCAGCAGCGTGCGCAGGTGCCTCTCGATCATGGATTTGTCGATGGTCAGCATCAACTGCCGCATCCCGGGGCTCCACCGCATGGTGAGCTCTTCGTGGAAACAGAACACGGCGCCGCGGCCGGGATCCGCGACCGTGGTGGCTCCGCCGTCGTCGACGAACATCTGGCCGCCGTGCACGAAGTTCACCGTCACCAGGTGGATCGGGGGAGAGCAGCCGATTTCCACCGCCGAGCCGTACACCGAGGACATCAGGCCGAGCCCGTTCATCGATCGATGCCGTACGCGAGCCAGGAACGGACGGTCGCGGTCCAGCACCGTCATCCGATGCGCACAGCCCAGGAATTCCTGCGTCCGGACCCGTGCTTCGAAAGGGTCATCGGTGTGGATCGACAGGGCGTACGGAACGTCGATGTCGCCCATCGTCACCTCCGCCCGGACTGACGTCTGGCTAGCAGGATCGAGGCTGCGTGCGAGCAAGGTCAAGTGTTCGATGCGGAAACTGGCCCGACAGTGCGGAAAGTGGCTCGTCGAGGTGTTCAGGCACCTTCTAGGGTCGTTGCGCCGGCGCGAATGCGGAGGTGGGGGATGTCGAAGACCGAACATCTGGACTTTCCCGGTGGCCGCGTACAGGTGCTGCGCGGCGGCGACGGCCCACCTCTGCTTTTCCTGCACGCCGCTGGTGGCGCAGGCCAGTGGCACGAGTTCCACGAGCTGCTCGCCCGCCGGTTCGAGGTGTTCGCGCCCGACCATCCCGGTTTCGGCGGGTCCGACGACCTGGCCGAGATCGAAGGAATGGACGATCTCGTGTACCACTACCTCGACGTCATCGAGCGGCTCGGGTTGGACCGGCCGAACGTCGTGGGTGCGTCCTTCGGTGGTTGGCTCGCCGCCGAGCTGGCCGTGGCCGCTCCACACGCTGTGGGCTCGATGGTTCTGCTCAGCCCGGCTGGGCTGCGGCTTCCCGGGCACCCGATCGCGGACTTGTTCCTGATGACGCCACAACAGCTGGTCGCTGCGCTGTTCCACGGTCCGGCCAAAGCCGCAGGAATGTTTCCTGCCGAGCCCGACATCGACGCGATACTGGCGGGCTACCGCGACATGACGGCACTCGCCCGGTTCGCGTGGACTCCGTTCCTGTGCAACCCGAAGCTGGAGCGCAGACTGCACCGCATCACCGCACGCACCCAAGTGGTCTGGCCGTCCGACGACAGGTTGATTCCTATCGCGCACGGCCACCGGTACGCGGAGTTGATCCCGCACGCCGATTTCACCGTGGTCGAGGACTGCGGGCACGCCATGTACTTCGAACGCCCGGCCGAATTCGCCGCGGTCACCAGTGAGTTCCTGGCCGCCGAGCTGAACGGGGTGAGCCGGTGAAGTTCGTCTTCTTCCACCTGATGCCCTACCCGTACCTGCCCGACGACTTCGACGAGAAGTACCCGTCGCCGTCCCTCACGTTCCCGAACAAGCACTTCGACCGCGAGGCCGGGCATCGGCTCTACCACCGTTACCTGGACGAGCTCGAGTACGCCGAGCGGCTCGGGTTCGACGGGATCGCCGTCAACGAACACCACCAGAGTGCCTACGGACTGATGCCCTCGCCCAACATCATGGCCGCCGCCCTCGCCCGGCGCACGCAGCAGGCACGGATCATGGTGCTGGGCAACGCGATCGGCATCCGCGGCAATCCCCTGCGCGTGGCGGAGGAGATCGCCATGCTCGACCACCTGACCGACGGGCGGGTCGTGTCCGGGTTCGTCCGCGGGATCGGCTGGGAGTACTTCGCCCACAGCGTCAACCCGACGCGGTCACGCGACCGGTTCACCGAGGCACACGACCTGATCATCAAGGCGTGGACGTCGGACGAGATGTTCCAGTGGATCAGCCCGAACTACGAATACCGCTACGTCAACGTCTGGCCCCGGCCGTTGCAGCAACCGCACCCGCCGATCTACATCCCGGGCGCGGGCAGCACCGAGACGATGCGGTTCGTCGCCGAACGCCGCTACACCTACATGTCGGTCTACGCGCCGACGCGCGTCGTCCGGCGCTGGTTCGACGGATACCGCCAAGCCGCCGGGGAACTGGGCTACGTGCCCGATCCGGAAAAGATCGCGCTGTCCATCCCGATCTACGTCGCCGACAGCGACGACGAGGCACACCGGGAAGCCCGCAAGCACCTGATGTGGCTGTTCCACAAAGGACTCAAGCAGGGGTTCGAGCTGGTGTACCCGCCGGGGTACATGACGCCCTCGTCGTTGCGTGGCCTGCTGATGGCCGGGATGAAGCCGTTCGCCGAACTGTCCTATGAGGAATTGCTGGCTGAGGGGTACGCGGTCGTCGGGAGCCCGGAGACGGTGACGGCCCGGTTGCGTGAGCTGCACGACGAACTCGGCTTCGGCCAGCTCATCGGGTTGTTCGCGCTCGGCGGCATGACGCACGAACAGACGGTTCATGGCATGGAGTTGTTCAGCGCCGAGGTCATGCCGGCCGTGCGACCGTTGGGTGTCGTGGATCCAACGAGCACCCCGGTATGAGCCAGGCCCGGTGTCGCGTGGCGCACCGGGCCTGGTGCACTCGGTCAGGACAGGGCCGGGGTCAGCCAGTCACGCTCGCTCTTGGCATCGGCGGTCAACGTAGCCGGTGGCAAACCTGCTCACGGTCGTCGATGGGCGACCGTGAGCAGGGCAGGTCAGTTGTTGAGGGTGATCGTGATCTGGCTGCTCCCTGGTGTCACCGTCACCGTCCGGCTGGAGGAGTTGTAGGTCCCGCCTGCCACGCTCGTCACCGTGGAGCTGGCGAAGACGGGCAGTTGAAGGAAAACCGGACCGCCGGGCAGAGTGCCGGTCAGGCTGACGGTGATCACCCGACCGGTGCTGGGGCGCGTGGTGGACAGTGAAACCCCATAGGTGGAGCGGGCGCCAGTGGTGATGTTGTAGGAGGACGTGATGTTGTTGACTGCCACGGTCTGGCCGGGGGCGATCCAGGTGTCGGGAATGCCTCGGCCGATGTAGAGCGGCTTGCTGTACGTGAACGGCCCGCTGCCGGTGGCGGTGAGGCCTTCGGCGGCGATGGCACGGATCAGGGCGAGTTGCTGGTGGGCGATGGGCCAGGCGTAGGGGATCGCGCCGAACTGTGGCCCGGCGTGGTTGCCTGCCCAGATGTTGCTGGGGCTTGGGCCGCTGCCGTTGGCTTCCCACCAGGCGTTCGGGCCGCCGGTGGTGTTCTGGATCTGCCAGGCGTAGCTGGTGATGGCCAGGTCGCGGTACTGGTTGGCGTAGAGCCCGCCCTCGGCGTACGCGGTGTTGTATCCGGTGCTGTAGCCGGGAAAGGAACCCATGGACGGGAATGGGACGCGGCCGGCCAGCCGGTTGTAACCCCAGGCGTACATCCGGTCGAGTTGAGCCGGGTCGCCGATGATGCCGGACATCGCGCCGCCCATCAGCATGGTGTCCCACTGGTTCTGACCGGACCAGCCTGCCTGGGCCCAGTTGGCGTCGTTGTACGTGTTGCACCGGTTCGCGGTGTTGGGCCGATGCACTTCGCAGGGCAGGAAGTTGAACCCGCCTGCCTGCTGGTTGCGGGCGATCACGGTGTTCAACGCGTTGTGCAGGCTGGTGTACGCCTGCTGGGCCCACTGCGCCTCGGCGGTCTGCCCGATCCGCGTCGCGATGTACTTGTACGCGGCAAGGCCGATCAGCGCTGAGTAGTTGGACAGGATCCATTTTCCGGTGGAGTCGTTGTCGAAGTTCGCCTTCAGTGTCCCGTCGGTGTCCAATTGGGACACGAAGTGGGTGCGCATCATCGTGCGCAGACTCGGACCGAACTGAGTCTGGTTGTCGTTGAAGAACTCGCTGACGAACGCCGTGTCATTGGTCTTCATCAGATAGACCGCCCACGCCCACGGCGTCTTCCACACGCCGTCCCAGTACCAGTTCGCGCCCACCGACGGGAAGCCGGGACGCTCCGAGGCGCGGCCGGTGAGCAGCAGGTTCTGTGCGTCGGAGAAGTCACCGGTGGTGAACCGGGCGACCAGCTCACCGGGGATGTCGTGGTTGAGCAGCCAGGCGTAGTTGTTCGCGCCGGAGAACGGGGCTTTGCCGACCTGCATCATCAGGTGGTACACGGTGCCGGCCCGATAAGCGTTGCGCAGTGCGGTTCCCGGATGGGCCAGGCCGGTGTTCGGCAGCGTCAGATTGGGTAACGCAGGTTGCGCGGTGTCGTTGACGCGCCCGTTCCAGAACGCCGCCATCTGGCCGTATGCCGTGTCATAGCCTGGCGCGGACGAGGTCAGTGTGGCAGTCGACGGGTAGGAAACGTTCGTCCCGAACCGGTCGATGGCCGCGACGAAATCGTGGTTGCGAGTCTGACCGGGCGCTACCGTGTCGGCGACCGGCGTCAGCCGGACGAGGTTCGGCCAATGAAGTGAGGTGAGGGCCTGATGATGCCTTACACCACTGCACGTCGGCACATGCTTGACCGTGCGGGTGTATTGGCTGCGTCCCAACGATGTGCCGTATGACCAGCGCTATCCGGACGGCATCGCGCGCGTCATGGCCGAGGCGCAGCAGTACTACAAGCAAAAACTGAACCGTTGGTACGGCGGAATGGTGCACGAACTCGGGCACACTTTCGGGCTGCCGGACTCGTCGTACACCGACGGCACGCCGATGTCCGCGTCCTTCTACAACTACCCGAACACGCACTTCAACGAGCAACAGAAAAACGCGATCCGCAACGGCCCGCACGGCAGTTTCCTGTTCTGAACTGTCTCTTGTGGATGATGCGGGCGGATTTCCGGCGGGTCAGTCCTCGGGACGGGGTTCTTGGGTCACGTCCGGGGTGGTCGACTTGGCGTTGATCGTGGCCTTTTCCTTGCCGTTGTCGAGGCCGTCGTCAGGCTTGGTGTCAGAGGGTGGCGTGGTCTCGGTGGGCTTGTCTGTTTCGCCGAGGACTTCGCGCGAGCCCTTCTTACGAGCCAGGAAGAAGTAGGTCAGCGCGCCAACGAACAGCAGGATCGAGACCCACACGTTCACCCGGACGCCGAACACAGGCGTCGCCGGGTCGGTACGCATCAGCTCGATCCACGTCCGTCCCAGGGTGTACGCCGCGACGTACAGAGCGAAGGCTCGGCCGTGACCGAGGCGCTGCTTGCGGTCCACGTACACCACAAGCGCGGCGACACCGAGGTTCCACAGCAGTTCGTAGAGGAACGTCGGGTGCACCGGGCTTTCCGGCAGCGGGATGCCGTTGGAAATGCCGTTGAGCTGATCGGCCTCGCCGCGGGCATTGACGCGCTGGTAGATCTCCAGGCCCCATGGCAGCGTGGTGTGCGCGCCGTACAACTCCTGGTTGAAGTAGTTGCCGATCCGGGCGATCGCATGCGCGACCGCGATACCAGGAGCGACCGCGTCGGCGAACACCGGCAGCGGCAAGCCTTTACGTTTGCAGCCCAGCCACGCGCCGACCGCGCCGAGGGCGATCGCGCCCCAGATGCCGAGACCGCCCTCCCAGACGTACAGCGCGCGGACCGGGTCCTTGCCTTCGCCGAAGTACAGGTGATAGTCGGTGATCACGTGGTACACCCGGCCGCCGATCACGCCGAACGGCACGGCGAACATGGCGACGTCGACCACTGTCCCGGCAGCGCCACCCCTGGCTTCCAGGCGCTTCTGGCCCCACCAGATGGCCACGACGATCCCGATGATGGTGAACAGTGCGTAGGCGCGGATCGGGAAGGGACCGATCTCCCACACACCCTGCGGCGGGCTCGGGATGGTCGCCAGAAACGCAGTCGAGGCGGTCACGGGGCTCACCGTAGCGGTCGGCGAACCCTTGAGGGTCTGGTTTGGGCACATGGTTGTTGTCCAGAGACTCACGTGCGAACGGTCCTGCCCACATGGTGTGCGAGGCAGGACCGTTCGAGGTGAATCAAGCAGCGCGCCGAAACCCGGTTATCGCGGTGATGGCTCCGAGGCCGGCGAGGATTCCGATGGCGACGAACGCTGTGTGGAAGCCGTCGAGACCGGTTCCGGCCACGAGAACTGTTGATATGGCGGCAACACCTGCCGCGGCGCCGATCTCGCGCGTCGTTTCGATCAAGCCCGAGGCGAGTCCTGATTCCGATTCGGTGACACCGGACAGCGCGCCGATTTGCAGCGAGGGCACGCAAAGCCCGAAGCCGAGTCCGGCGAGCAGGAACGCTGGAAGCAGGTCGGTGACGTAGTTGCCGTCGGCGGGAACCTGGGCAAGCCACACCATTGCGGCGGTCAACAGCGTCAGGCCAGTTCCCAGCAGGAGACGGACGCCCATGGCGGCCGCGAGGCGGCCGGCGATCGAGGCTGTCACGAACTCGGTCACCGTCGTGGCCAGCCACGCCAGACCCGTTTGCGTTGACGAGTAGCCGAGTTCCTGCTGCATCAACAGCGATCCGAGGAAGATGAACGAGAAGAACGCGCCAAACGCGAGCAGCGCGGTGAGGTTCGCCGCGACGAGCGTGCGGTGCCTCAGCGCACTGGCCGGCACGAGCGGGGCGGGCGAACGCTTCTCGATCCGCACGAACGCCGCTATCAGCACGCCGGCCGCGACGAACCACGCCAGCGTGGAGGCAGAGGTCCATCCGTGGGTCGAGGCATGGTGAAGTGCGTAGACGAACGTCAGCAGTCCGCCGGTCACCGTGCTCGCCCCCGCGACGTCAAGCCGCCCGGAACGGCGACGGGGCTGATCTGCAGCAAGGCAGGTGATGGCGAGCGCGATGAGCACGAGGCCCACGGGCACGTTGATGAAGAACGCCCACCGCCAGCCCGGGCCAGCGGCAATGAGACCGCTCGCGACAACGCCGACAGTTCCGGCCACTCCGCCGACTGCTCCGAAGACACCGAGGGCCCGATTGCGTTCCCGTCCTTCGCGGAAAGTGACGGCCAACAGCGACAAGGCTGCCGGTGCCACGAGTGCGCCACCCAGACCTTGCAGCCCACGGGCTGTGATCAGCACGCCGCCGTGCTGCGCCATGCCCGCCAGCAACGATGCGGCAGTGAACAAGCCGAGACCGGCGAGCAGGATGCGGCGTCGTCCCAGCAAATCGGTCATCCGGCCACCGACGAGAAGGAATCCGCCGAGGAGCAGGCCGTAGGCGACGACAACCCACTGCACACTGCTTTGGCTGACGCCGAGGTCTCGCTGGATCGAGGGCAGCGCCACGTTCACGATGGCGATGTCGAGGCCCACCATCGCCTGGGTGGCACACGCCAGTCCCAGTACGAGCTTTTGGTGAGCGCTTGCCTTCTGCTGGCCCGTGGTTTTCACGGGGCTGTTGATGACAGACATGGGTTCGGTGTCCTTCGCGGCTCGCGGCGGGTCAGTGCTCGTAGGCGGGAATGGGCTGACCGATGCCGGTGGTGATCAGCTGCGGCAGGCTCCTGGTGATGTAGAAGGTCCAGCCGCGCGAGCAGGCTTCGAAGCACGCGGATTCCGTCGCGGTGAGGCCTTCGTGCGTGAAATGCAGTGTGGTGCCCTGCGCATCGGTGGTGATTTCGAAGATGACGTCGGTGCCGGTCCACTCGTGGTGGTCGTCGATGAAGTCGAGGTAGGAGTCCACGACGTGCCAGACCACTCGGCGGCCGGGCACGACCTCGGTGACCTGGAACCGGGCGAACCGGATGCCCGTCTTGGTCCGGGCGGCCTCGCCGGGGTACTTGCTGTCGTCGGTGAAGACGAACTCGTCGCGCGGCGCGGCGCTGTTGCCGATGAGATTCTCGCTCCACCATCCGCGGACGTTGGTGATGGCCTCGAAGACCTCGTCCGGCGTCTGGTCGACGGTCATGGTGGCGGTCAGGTACTCGGTGTTCGACATCGTTCTTGCCTCTCCGTCTGGTGGTTTTGCCCCACCGACGAACCAGGCCCGCCCGGGATCGACATCGATCAGCGAAAAACTTCGAAAAACTTGGCCGCGATGGTCTTTGTGCTGGTCAGAGCGCAGAAAGGCGACTCGTCAGATAGCGGCGTTCGGCGTCGGTCGGCGCCAGACCCAGTGCCTCTTCGTAGTACCTGGCGGCCTCGGCGAGGCGGCCGTCCCGGCGGAGAAGATCAGCGCGGGTCGCGGGCAGCAGGTAGTAGCCATCGAGCTTGCCGGACTCGGCGAGCTCGTCGACGAGGGCGAGTCCGGCGGAGATGCCGTCGGCCATCGCGATCGCCACGGCGCGGTTGAGGTCGACCACGGGGGACGGCGCCAACCGCGCGAGCTCTGCGTAGAGGGCGGCGATCTGCGGCCAGTCGGTGGCCGCGGCGTCAGGCGCCGTAGCGTGACAGGCGGCAATCGCGGCCTGTACCTGGTACGGCCCGGGACGCCGCATGGCCAACGCTTCGTCAAGCGTCGCAACGCCTTCGGCGATCAGGGCGCGGTCCCACAGGGATCGGTCCTGGTTCTCCAACGTGACCAGCACGCCGTCGTCGGTGCGATTCGCGCGCCGGGCTTCGAGCAGCAACATCAACGCCAACAGGCCGCGTGCCTCGGGCTGACGCGGCATCAGATGAACCAGTACCCGGGTGAGGTGGATTCCCTCAGCCGCGAGCGCCCTGCGTCCGTCCTGTTCGTCGTAGCCCTCGTTGAAGATCAGGTAGAGCACCGCGAGGACGGCTGTCAGCCGCTGCGGCAGGAGCTCCGCTGGTGGAACCCGGTACGGTATCCCGGCTTCGACGATCTTGCGCTTGGCGCGTACCAGGCGTTGCGCCATCGTCGGCTCGGCGGTCAGGAACGCCTTGGCGATTTCAGCTGTGCTCAGTCCCGCCAACGTGCGTAACGTCAGGGCGACCCGCGCGGGGAACGGCAGTGCGGGATGGCAGCACGTGAAGATCAGTCGCAGCTGCTCGTCCGGAATCTCCTCGGCTGGCGGCTCAATCGGACTGCGCTCCAGTACAGCGAGCTGCCGAACCTTCGCCGCCCCCGTCGTGTCACGCCGCAGCCGATCGATCGCCCGGTGCCGGGCCGTCGTGGTGAGCCACGCACCCGGACGATCTGGAACCCCATCGCGCGCCCACGTGGTCAGCGCGGCGGCGAACGCGTCCTGCGCGCAGTCCTCTGCCAGATCCCAGTCTCCGGTCAGCCCGATCAGCGTGGCGACGACTTGGCCCCACTCGTGCCGATACGCCGCATCGACCGCTGCTCGAACCGCCTCTGGCGCGGTCATTCCCACACTGGGCGGACTTCGACACAACCCCAGCTCGCGTAGGGGTGCCGCGCCGCGATCGCGATCGCGTCGTCCAGATCGGCACATTCGATGATGTCGATACCGCCGACGAAGTCCTTCGTCTCCGCGAACGGGCCATCGGACACCAGAGTCTCTCCGTCGCGGACGCGCACCGTCGTCGCACTGGCCACCGGACGCAGCCGCGCGCCACCGAGGCTGGCTCCCCGCCGTTCCACCTCCGCGTCAAAGGCTTGGTACGCCGGGTCCGCCGCGATCTCCTCCATGGTCGGCGACGCCTTCTCATCGTCACAGATCAGCAAGACATACTTCATGACCCCACTATGCCCGACATACTCGAACGCCACGCCTTGGCCGACAGCCGGCCAAGGCGCTACCCGGCGTCAGCGATTCAGGAGTGCGGGCATGTGTGCCGGTACTCCTCGATCAGTGAACTCGGTGGTGGTGGCGGGCAGAGGAACTGTTCGTAGCGGGTGTCGTTGTCGATGAACCGCTTCAACCACGAGATGCTGTACTTCGCGATCGTGGTGTTGGCGGATGTCGGCGCGGAATGGCCGGCGTTGTTGAGTTCAAGGTATGCCTTGTCCGGTGTGGACGAGAGGCTTTGGTAGAACGGCTCGGAATGCGCGCTGACCGACGCTGTCGTGTCGTTCTCGGCACCGACGATGAGCGTCGGAACCTGTACCGATGACCAGTTCTTGGTGGTGTGCCACGCGGTGAGCGGAATGGCCGCCTGAAGAGCCGGCCGCGTGGCCGCGGCTCGCAGGCTGCCACCGCCGCCCATCGAGTGGCCCATCACGCCGAGCCGGGTGCCGTCGATCCTTGAGCGGACGGAACTGGTCTGCACCAGATAGTCCAGTGCCGCAAGCAGTTGAGCACCGCGCTGGTCCGGCTGGTCCAATGTGGACAGGGTGTCGATGGTGATCACCACGAACCCCTGGGAGGCCAGCCGCGGGCCGTACCAGGCGACGCTGGTTTGGCGCGCGGTGAATCCGGGGGAGATCGCGACGGCACCGAACGTGCCCTCACTGGTGGATGTCGGGTAGTAGATCGTGCCGCCGCCGAACCCTCGGACAGCACTCGCCGCCACAGTGGTCTGCGCGATGGCGAACGGTCCGCGGGACGCCTCGATACTGGCGACGGTAGGAGCGGGACCGCGTTCGTAGGGATTGGCGGCCGCCTGTGCCTGTGCCGGACTGACAAGCGTGGCGATCGTCAACGTGAGCAGGGCGAACAGACTTCGAGTATGCACGTCGTCGTACACCTCATAGGTCGCAGGGAGACCGAAGCCCCTTTACGTTACCGGCCGGTAGGCAACAGGCGAAAGCGACGAATTGGGGTTGTTCGCCCCGAGCTATCCGCGCAGTGCCGGTGCGATCCAGCGGCGGACCAGAGATCGCAGCTGATCGTCAGTGAGCGCTGGTGTCGAGGGGTACTGCAGGAACGACAGGAAGAGTCGCATCAGGATCTCGGCGAGTCCCTTGAGGTCCTCGTCGGTGGTGACGCCGACGGCAGGCCAGTCGACCGGCACGTTGCGCAGGATCCGTGCGCCAAGGGCGAAGGACATGGGAGAGGTGACCGCGACGGTGAAGACGTCGGCTTCGCCTGCCTGCAAGAGCAGGCCGAGGTAGGGCTCGTTGGGGACGGTCCGGACGCCGAACACCACGGACTCCACGGCAACCTCGGCGGCGCTGTCGAACTTGGCCAGGTGACGTTCCATCCGCCCCGCGAACTCTTCGACTCTGGCGAGGGCGACGGCGCTGAGAATGTCCGTCAGGCTCGGGAAGTAGCGATAGACGGTCTGGCGGGTCACTCCGGCCTCGGCTGCGACGTCGGAGAGGTTGGTCTTGGCGAGCCCGAAACGGTCGATGCACGCCGTCGCCGCCTCGACGATCCGGCGGCGTGCCTCGTCTTCAGAACCGGGTGGGTTGCCCTGCCATCCGTGGTGCCCCATGCGCTCTATGTTCCACGAACGGGGTTGGCAGGTGTCTTGCGGTGTACGCGATACAGCGTGGCCAGCAACAGACCGGCCCCGATGAAACACGCGAGCGCGTAGGCTCCGCTTCCGATCGGGGTGCCGTCGCTGGTGATGCCGTTCTCCGCGGCGAGGTATGCCGGTAGGGCACCGATCCAGCACACAGCCATCCCACTTAGGTAGGCCGCAGGATAGAACCGGGCGAAGGCGGACAGGGGCTCGTCCGTTTTCCCTGCGTGGGCGATCACAATCCACGCACCTGCCAACCAGACCAGGGCCAGTTCGATGCCGAGGACCCACGCCTGCGCAGTGGTGTTTCCGCTGAAGAAGCTCGACGGGATGCCCGCGATGGCCATGGTCGGCGGCGTGAGGACACCGGCCAGCAAGGTGCGCAGCGCCAGTGACCGCCCGCGCCGCCCACTGGTCAGACGCACGACCAGGTAGGTCATGGCGCCCATCGAGACAGACGCGAACAGCAGCATGCTGTTCATCGGTACCGACGCCATCGCAGGGTGGTTGACGATGTGGTTGTCCATGTTCCAGGCCCACCACTTCAGCTGCGGGCCGACGTGATCGAAGACCTCGTAGAACACCTGGCAGGCAAAGGCAACGGCTACCGAACCGGTCAGCGCGCCACGGCGGAAAACGCCGAGCGACCGGACAAGCTCGTAGGCGAGCTGACTGATCGCCGGGTAGAACGCCACGATGTACAGCGGCAACCGGTCCCACATGAACTGCACGGTGAACTGGTTGTGCGCGAAGATGAAGCCGTACAGCTTGTCGAGACCGAACCACTCCGGGAAGTACAGCGGCGGTTCGGTCACGAAGAGATAGACCAGCGAGGCGCACCACAGCGCCAGGTTGACCGGATCGCCCGCACGATGGCGGCGGATGGCGTGCACAAGGGCGAAAACGGCGCCGCTGATGATCAGCACTTCGAGTAGCGGCATCGTCCAGTGGGCCAGATCCCAGGGGAAGCGGATCGAGACCACGGGGGAGACGTCGTGGCAGTCGAAGCCAAGCTCGCGGGTGACGGCCTCGGCCTGCGGCCCGCACAGGACGCTCATCGCGTCGCCGCGCTGTAGTCCCTGGCCGGAGGATCGACCTGGGGATCGAATCCGTAGGGAACCCGGTGGCGCCCCAGCGCAGCACGGATGCGGTAGCGCACGAGCCCTGCGAGCACACGTGGGTTCCTCATCATCTCGCCCAGCGACTCCTCCATGTTGAACACCTTGGCGAAATGCTCGTCGACCGCATCGTCCTCCCGGGCCGCACCGACGATGAGGTTGAACGCCGGGCCTGACGCGGCCGCGACGATGCGACGTCGCCACTCGCGCAACTTCTCGGTCCCCACCGCGCACTCGTAGCCCTGGTCCCTGGCCATCGCCAGGCGCCACGGCACGTCGAGCAGTTTGCGCTGGGCCACGAGGAAGCGTGTGTGGAACGCCGCGTCGAGACGGCTGGCGCGGGCGAGGTGCTCACGCAGCAGCAGCGCCGAAGCCGAGGCGGAACTGATGCCCTGTGCGTAGAACGGGTTGAACGCGCAGATCGAGTCGCCGATGAACACAATCCCCAGTGGAGGGTTGGCCCACCGGTCGTAGCGGCGCCACTTGTTGCCGGTCGACCGGGTCAGATGAACCTCCGAGGTAGGGGTGCACCGGGCCATCGCGGCCGCGAACAACGGCGTCCGCACTCGGCCGGCCGACTCGACGAACGTGTCGGCGGTGCGAGGCATCTCGATGCCCCACGAGCCCATGCAGGCGATGACACGGTTGCCCTCGATCGGGAAGAAGTTCACCAGGAACTCGTGCTCGGCGGGGTGCTCGCCCTTGTCCAACGTCGGCATGACCACCAGGTGCTGCCACCACCAGGACGGCGGTCGCTCCGCAGGCAGGTCGTACCAACGCGAGGTGTAGGTGACCTTGGCGTCGAGGGTCCGCACCTCGGGCTCGGGCCAGCCCGCCGCCACCAGCCAGTTGCCGACCGAGGAACCACGGCCCATCGCGTCCACCACGAAATCGGCGTCGACGTGCTCGTCACCAGTGGGAGTGGAGAAGTCGACTCCAGTGACCGCCCCGTCGCGGGTGCCGCCACCCCGAACCGTCAGGCCGGTCACCGAGACACCTTCGCGAATGACCACATTGGACAGATCCCGCACCTTGTCGCGCAGCACGCGCTCGATGAGGATGCGAGAGCTGTAGACCATCGTCATCGAGCTGCGCTTGCGTGCCGACCAGCCCTCCCCGCCGAGGTAGGCGGCATCCATCGACGGCATCAGATGCAGCCCGCCAGCACCGATGAGGTCGTCCTCGAACCCGGGGAACAGCTCGCCAATCGCGCGACGGCCGGAGTTCAGCAGGAAATGCGGGTGCTTGCTCTGCGGCACGCCACGCCGGTGCTCAGCCTCGGCGGGGAGCTCATCGCGTTCCAGCACCAGCACCTGACCGAAGTACGGCGCGAGCGCCCCCGCGGCGCAGAGACCGGCGGCACTGCCACCAAGGACGACGGCGGTCTTGCCGAGCTCCATGCGGACCGACTCCCCACGTCATCATTCATACAAAGTGACACTGAATGTATGAATGACCTGAATGCGTGTCAAGGAACCGATTGGCGGAGCCGTCATGCGGATCGGGGCGACTTTCCGGCTATAGGTTTGTGGCCTCGTCGAGCTTGCAGATGGCCACGGTGGTTTCCACGCTGTCGTCGTGCAGTACCTGGCGGATGCGTGAGAAGTCGATGAAGGCGTCGTCGAGGGGATGCGCGGCCAGGCGTGAGAGTGCGGTGCCGTACTTGGCCATCGAGCTCTTGCCGGGGATGCGTATCGACAGTTCCGTACGAGCCTCGAAGGTCTGCACCTCGATGTCGCCGGGCAGTGCCGCGAGTGCGTTGTCGTCGGTTGCGACGGGGACCTTCACCAGCCAGTGCGGTCCCGCGGCGGTGAGGTTCTGTTTCTTCTGTTCCGGGGTTTCGATGGCCGGGGCTCGCCACGGGGTTCCCGACACAACGACTCCGCAGGACTCCACGGTCTCGATGACCTCTCGGACTGTGGCGTAGAGGGCGGCATCGGCTTGGTCCCAGTCGTACTGGTTGAGCCCGGCCGACGGGCCAGGCACCACCTTTGACACCACGGTCATTTCCGGCACGTGGCGCACATGGGCTTGCGGCCACGAGCTGAGCAGTTCGTGGGCATCGCTGATCGCCTCGTCCTGGGCCTCCCGCTCGCGCTGCACGTCGGCAGCGTGTTGCCGCAACAAGGCGTGGGCTGTGTCCGGCTCGTCGAGTGCACGCCGGACGAGTTTGACGCTCATCCCCGCGCCGCGTAGCACGGTGATCAGCATGGCCTGTTCGATCTGGTCGAACGTGTACGAGCGGTAGCCGGTCTGTTCGTTGACCTCAGCTGGGACAAGCAGGCCCTCGGAGTGGTAAAACCGCAGCGTCTGCGGCGACAGGCAGCACATCTCACTGAAATCGCTGATGGACAACATGCCCCCATGGTCACCTTTGCGGTAACTACAAGGTCAAGCGTCAACCGCGATGAGTCGGCAGGACCAGGCCATGGAGCTGGAGTCCGAGCACGACCGGACTGTGACGCAGGTCTCGTTGAAGGTTGTACTGAGGTACAGCCTTAGCGTTGTCGGTGTTGGTTCTGGTTCGCGCAGCCCGGAGGTAGGGCATGACTTGTGGATGTGGTTGCACCACCGAGGGTGGACTCGGTGGTTCGGCGGCGATGACCGGATGGGTGCTGACTGAGGCGTGCACTTTGCCGACTGCCGGGCAGGCGGTGCGTATCGCCGAGTTCGACGGGCTGTTCACCACCTCTTTGCTCGACATGAGCCGCGAAGAGTCAGGGTGGCTGCGGTTGCGGCTCGGCGGTGGCGCGGATGTGGAGAGCCGTGCGCGGGACCTGACCGCGCGGGAGGCGGAGTGCTGTGCGTTCTTCGACTTCGCTGTTGGCCGCGATGGCGGCCAGGTGATCGTGGACGTCCGGGTGCCCGCTGACAAGGAACTGGTGCTGGATGGACTGGCTGCGCAGGCCGAGGCCGTCCTGACCGCTCGGGGTGGGCGATGAGGTCGGGAGAGTTGGCCGCGGCGGCCGGGGTGAACGTGCAGACGTTGCGTTACTACGAGCGGCGAGGGTTGCTGCCGGAGCCGCGTCGGTCGTTGGGCGGCTATCGGGATTACGACGAGAACGCGGTGGCACTGCTGCGGATGGTCAAAGCGGCCCAGCGGCTCGGCTTCAC
Source organism: Kibdelosporangium aridum (assembly GCF_900176515.1). Taxonomy (GTDB): domain Bacteria; phylum Actinomycetota; class Actinomycetes; order Mycobacteriales; family Pseudonocardiaceae; genus Kibdelosporangium; species Kibdelosporangium aridum. The sequence goes on along the minus strand of NZ_FWXV01000011.1, from coordinate 301,845 downwards.
ACTCGACGAGGTCGCTGAGTTGCTGGACACCGGCCGTCCGCGGCATCCGACACCGGATCTGCAGGCACGCGCACGGGCCAAGCTCGCCGAGGTCGACCAGCGGATGGCGGATCTCGCGAAGATCAGGCAGGGACTCGTCCAAGTCATCGACGCCCGCTGCGACAGCCTGTCGCACTGCACGTGCGAGGACTGTCCGCTGCCCTTCGTCGACCTCGCCACTGTCCAGGAAGGACTCGAATGAGCAGACCCGATGCCGCTTCAGGGCCGCCCAAACGCAGCAAGGTGATCGCAGCTGTAGCGGCAGTCGCCTGTGCAGGGTGTTGCGCAGTGCCTCTATTGGTGCCGCTGGGGCTGCTCGGCGGTGCAGGTGTCGCCGCGGCGACGACCGGCCTGCTCGTCGTGTCCGCGGTGCTGTTCGTGATCGCAGGCCTAGTGTGGTTCCTCCACCACCGGCGGACGCGGCCACACACCTGTTCCGGTGCATGCTCGTGCTGAAGGCTGACTGACCTGGTGCCTTCGCGTCCCTCTGTCTTGGCGGCTACGTTCGGTTTTCGGGCGGCGTGAGTCCGCACTGGCCGGATCGGCAGTCCTGCAAGGTTTTCATCGCGTTGCGCCGGGCGTGGCGCAGTTCGGCGATCTTGGCGTCGAGCCGGTCGACCACGGCCTCCAGCCGCCAGCGTTCGGTCTCACAGGTGCCGTGGGAGTGCAGCGCGTCGACGATCTCGTCCAGCGTGAATCCCAAGTCCTGCAACGCCTTGGCCATGCGAATCCGGTCGACCGCGTCCGGTGCGAACATTCGATACCCCGATGGGCGGCGTTGTGCCGCGGGCAGCACGCCGCGGCGTTCGTAGAAACGCACGGTGTCGACGCTGACACCGGCCTGCTCGGCGACCTGTCCGATTTTCATGCCCGATTTCCCTTGACTCTGGAGTTAGGTCCAGACTCTAAGGTCTGCGGTATGGATATTCCAGCTGCTTCCACACCGATCGTGTGTGACATGACCACCGCGCCTGACACCGAGGACGAGCGTCTCGCCGAATACAAGCGGCTGTTCGGCGAGGCGCTTGCGGGCAGGGAAAGGACCGGGACGGGCATCCGCTTTCTGTTCCACGCCAACCCTGGCGTCGAGGCCTGGGTGCGGGACCTCGCGGCACGGGAGAAGGCCTGCTGTGCGTTCTTCGCCTACGAGATTTCCCTTTTAGGCCAACAGGTCGCCTGGGACATGGCTGTTGGTGACAACGACATGGCTCGGGCCGTTCTTGACGAGTTCTACGAACTGCCGGTCACGCTCGCGAGCGGCTTCGACGAGGTGCGGGACCGGTTCACCGGCCACGGCATCGAGATCATCTCCAAGGACTCCGTGCACCACGCCCGGCCTTCGGCGCCTTGACGCACGCCAAGGCCGAGCAGGCAATCCGTCGGCCGACTGGGGGTGTCGACCCGGGTCTGCCTGCTCGGCCGGGCGTTCGTGACTTCATCGACCGGGCTGTCCGCCGCAGATCACCTTGTTGACGAGCGTCCGGTCGGCCTTGTCGTACGCCTGTCCCAGGTCGGCCGCGGAGTCACCGTAGGTCAGCGACAGCTCGAAGGCCCTGCTGCCGTCCGGGGTGCTTGCCATGATCGTCCCGTAGCCGTGGAAGCCGCCCATGCCTTTGAGGACGATGCCACCGCAGTCCGGTCCCGCGTCCTGCACCCACAACCCGAGGCCGTAGCCGCCCTTGGGGTGCGGCTTACGCATCTCGGCCAACAGCGGGCTCGGGAGGAGCTTCCCGCCCAGCAGCGCGGAGAAGAACGTGTGGAGGTCCTTGGTGGTCGAGATCAGCTCACCGGCGCTGCCCGCCCAGGACGGGTTCTGGCGGGTGATGTCGACCGTCTTCCACTGCCCAGCGTCCTGGTAGCGGTAGTAGCCGTGGGCGTGCGGCCCGGGGATCCCCGGCTGCGTGCCCGGCACCACGGTGTCCCGCAGCCCGAGCGGCCGCAGGATCCGGCGCTGGAGCTCGTCGCCGTAGGGGCGGCCGCTGATCTTCTCGATCAGCAGTCCGGCCAGTATGTAGTTGATGTTGGTGTAGGTCCAGTCCGTTCCCGGCGCGAACAGCGCCGGCTTGGACAAGCCGAACCGCACCAACTCCTCCGCCCGGTAGGTGTGGAACCGGTTGTCCACGAACTCCTGGCCCACCAAGGGAATCCCCGGCACGATCGTCCCGTCGGGCAGCATCGCGCCGGTGTAGTCGAACAACCCGCTGGTGTGCTGCAACAGCATCCGCACCGTGATCCGCCGGTCCAAGCCGAACTCGGGCAGGTAGCCGGCCACCGGTGCGTCCAGGCCGACACTGCCCTCCGCGACCAGTTGCAGCACCACGGTCGCGACGAAGGTCTTGGTGTTGCTGCCGATCCGGAACCGCCCGTTCGTCGGCGGCTTCGCGGTCTCGCCCAGCTTGCGCACGCCGGCGCTGCCGACCCAGTGGCCGCGCTGGTCGTGCACCCTTAGCTGCGCTCCGGCGAAACCGGAGTCGACGATCGCCTGGACCGTCGCCTGCAGGTCCGGGCGATCCTGCCCGGCCTCGGCCACCCCGGACAACGCCGCCCCGGCCAGCAGTGCGGCCGCCACCGCCGTGACCCCCGCTCGCCGGACGAGCCGCTGCATCCGGCCCTTGTTGTCGTTGGCATCGCTGGTCATTCGCGGCTCCGGGGCCGCAATCGATGAGCTGTTCATGGCAGCAACGATCGCCAACCGTCCTGACACAGGACGGTCACCGCGCTGTCAGCTCCCCTGACACGGCGTCCCAACAACCAATACAGTGCGCATCTTCTGGCACCGGACACATCGCGGTCCAGGACTGGCGGGCTATCCGGAAGTACGGGCTGGCACAAGCCGCGTGACTGTCCCGGTGGTGGTGAGGTCGTAGCCGCCGAGTTCGGTGATGGCGTTGTGGAGGGTGGGACTTTTGAGGGCAGTCAGTAGTGGTTGCGCGGCGCCAAGGGCGGATCCGGGCAGGGCGATGTCGTAGGACTCCCATGTCAGTGGGACGAAGTCGAGACCGAGTTCGCTGGTGTGGGCGCGGATGCCGAGGCCGGTGTCGGCGATGCCTGCCGCGATGGCGAGTGCGATCTCGAGGTGGGAGTGCAGTTCGGGCCCGGCGATGGTGTCCGGCTGGATGTTGTCGGCGATGAGCAGTTGATCCAACAGGACACGGGTGCCTGCGCCTTGTTCACGGCGGGCGACCAACAAGCTGGCGAGGTCTGCCGCGCTACGGAGATTCCGTGGATTTCCCCGTGGGACAAGCAAACCTTGTTCACGTCGCCACAGGTGGAGCATGTGCGGGTCGTTCTCGCGCAGCAGCGCGCGTGCGAAGGGAGCGTTGTAGTCACCGTCGCGGTGTCGCAAGTGGATCGCGGCGCCGTCGGCGGCACTACGGGCAAGGGCTCGTAATGCTTGGAAGCTGCCACGCGTGCCGACTGGTGTCACCGAGGGCGTGGTGTGGTCGAGCAGGAGCTGGAGCGCTGGGTCGTCGCTTCCGGCGAGGCGGAAGACGCGGTCTGCTTCGAGGAGACGCGCCGCGGCGATGACGCCATCGGTGGCTACGCGGGCTCGGCGGCGGTCAGCCACGATGACGACGCCAGCGCGGGCGAGGTGGCGGTAGGCGCGCACGATCGTGGATGACGTTGCCCCGAGCTCCGCCGCGTACGCCCGGACCGCGGGTAACGAGGCGCCTGGCGGCAGGTCACCGGACCGAACACGCTGGGCGAGCTGTGACGCGATCTCGATGTAGCGGGCCATTCGGCGTGCTCTGCTTCGTTGAGTAGGAACACAGATTGGTTCGGGATCTCATTGTATCCCGCCACGAGCTGCGGAAACAGTCTGCCGATTCTGTTTCGCCTGCTGTTGCCTGTGGGGCGTGGGCGAGTGGGTGACGGTGTCGGAACGGCCGTGGTTGACGCGTGGAGTCAGTGGGATCGGCGCCGCCAGCTTTCTGGCCGATGTGGGTCATGAGGTGCCGACGTCGCTCATGGCCAGCTTCGTCACCTCGACGTTGGGTGCCCCCGCTGCGGCGCTCGGAGTGATCGAAGGTGTTTCGGAAGGGCTTGCGGGAGCAGGGCGGTTCGTTGGCGGAGCGTTGGCCGACGACCCAAAGCGGAGGCGATCGGTTGCTGTGGGCGGATATTCCGCCACGGCGGTTTTCTCGGCGTTGATCGGCACCGCGAGCTCGGCTGTGCAGGCGGGTGTTCTGCGCGGGGCGGCGTGGGCAGCTCGTGGTCTGCGGGTACCGGCCCGCAACGCGTTGTTGGCGGACTTAGTGCCCAAGCACGCTTACGGTCGTGCTTACGGCTTTGAGCGCACCATGGACAACCTCGGCGCGATTGCCGGGCCGCTGCTCGCGCTTGGTCTCGTGTCGCTGGTCGGGGTACGAACAGCGATCCTGCTCTCGGTCATTCCCGGATTGCTTGCCGCGGCAGCGATCGTCTACGCGATCCGGCGAACGAAAGCGCCCAAGGTGGCGCAGCGACGGGAGCTGCGTTTCCGCGTCCGGCCGGTACTGCGGGGACAGCTCGGACGCGTGATGGCCGGGTTCACCGCGTTCGAAGTGGGCAACGTCGCGGCCACGTTGCTGATCCTGAGGGCGACCGACTTGCTCGCTCCCGGCCACGGTGTCGACACGGCAACCCAGATCGCGATCGGGCTGTACGTCGTCTACAACATGGCGGCCACCGTTGTGTCGTTTCCCGCTGGCCGATGGTCTGATCGGTTCGGGCCGCTTGTGGTCACGATGCTGGGTGTGGCGGCGTTTTTGCTTGCTTATTCGGTGTTCGCGGTCTCCGGGCCGGTGATCCTGTTGCTGGGAGCGGCGTTCGCGTTGGCCGGATTGGGTATCGGGTGCGCGGAGACAGCCGAACACGCGGCTGTGGCCACGTTGGCACCCGAGGAACTTCGAGGTTCGGCTTTCGGTCTCCTTGCGACGCTGCAGGCTGCTGGCAATGTCGCGGCCAGTGCGGTCGCGGGTCTGCTGTACACGTTCGTGGCGCCGAGCGTCGCATTCGGTTATCTGGCGTTGTGGATGGGGATCGCGTTGGTTCTGCTGACGCGGGCAGGTTCACGAAAAGGTGGATGATCCTTCGGCCGCCTGCGGCCGAGCGACGGCAGTCAGACTTCATCAGCTCGGCCGATGGGGTCAGCCCGAGCGTCGACCTGACCTGACTCAGGCCGGCGGACTGGCGACCGCCGACCGGAGCCTTTTGCGTGAACGGTCAGCGTCGCGGCACGGCGAGGGCGGCAGGTGGGGTGTTTCCGGCAGTGGAGCCGACGTGGAACTGGGGCGTGACGATGTAGACGAACTCCGACACGCCGTCGGCGACCAGTTCCTCGGTCCGGATCCCCTCGCCGATGCGCACGCCGTGCTGGGTGAGCAGCACCTGGTGCACCGGGAAGACGTTCTGGCCGGTGACGGCCGGATCGGTCACCTCGAGTCCCCAGGTGTCGCTGCCGACCATGGCGACGCGGCGAGACGCGAAGTACCGGGCCTCACGCAGATAGATGCCCGGCTCGTTGGTGATGTACCGGCGGTTGTTCGGGTTTTCCGGGTTGTCGAACCCCGCTCGGTCAAGCAGGTGCGTCCACCCGGTGCGCAACAGCGCGACGTCGCCGGGCCCAGGCTCACGGCGCACGCCCTGCCTGCGGAGCGCAGCGCCCAGGTCGGCCAGGGTGATCCGATAGTTGTCGCGCAGCACCCATTCACCGTTCACGGGTGAACGGAACAGGTCGGTACGAGCTCCCTGCGCCAGCTTCAGCCCGACGATGTCGTAGACGATCCCGCGGGTCACGATCGGGCCGGTGTGTTCGTTGCCGAGTTTGGCCAGTCCACGCGGAGTGGCGATGTCCGGCCCGCGGAAGCCGTTGTAGTAGATCTCGCCGACACCGATATGCCCGAGGTTGTCGAGCTGGGTGGCGATCTGGTACGTGCCGCTGTGCGGAAACCGCTCCTCGTGGAAGGAGATGATGTTGGCGCCCAACGGGGTGGGCGATTGCAGGATGCCCGACTCCGGATGCGTCCGCGGGTCGTAGCTCGCGGACGGGATGAAGTCGCCCTGCGGCTGGTAGCCGGTGACGAGCAGCCGCTGACGCAGCACCCTGGGCGGGACACCGGCGAACGCCGGGAAGTTGTCCTGCAGCAGTTCGCCCAGGTTGTACGTCTTCACCGGGCCGCGCCCGTCAAGCAGCCGCAAAGCTTGGCCGGTCCGTTCGGGCGTCACCTCGTTCCACGTGCCCCGTTGGTCATCGCGGCCGTAGCGGCGGGCGGTGCGCTCGGCCCATCCCGCTACCTCGTCCAGCGAGAACATGCGGTCGCTGAACTCCTCTTCGGCGGCCGCGGTGGACGTGTCCATGCCCACCGAGACAGCGGCCGTGACTGCCGCCGCCTTTGCTGTCAAACCAAGAACATCGCGCCGGCTATGTAGATGCGTGCGCAGTATGTCGGGTCGCATGACTCGCCAGCGTACTGAGAGTCACCGCTGCACAACATCGCTGCGGTCAACGCGGCCAGCTGTTGTCAAGATCGGATTTCGTTGAACTCCACCAAGGTCGCAGTCCGCGAACTGCGACCTTGGTGGGGTTGATCAGGCGGTGACCAGCGAAAGGCCGTAGACGCCAAGGATCTCGTTCACCGGCTGGAACCAGGTCTCACCGCCGGTGGAGCAGTTGCCCCACCCGCCGGACGTGACGCCTTGGGCCTGCTCACCGGTGATGAACGAGCCGCCGGAATCGCCGGGCTGGGCGCACACACTGGTCTTGGTCATCTGGTGTACCGCGCCCTGCTGGTAGTTGACGGTCTCGTTCTTCGCGAGGACCGTGCCGCAATGCCAGCGCGTCGTCGAGCCGGATCGGCAGATCGACGAGCCGACCGGCGCCTCGGCCGAGCCTCGCACCAACCGGTCGGGGACGGCGCCCCACCCGAGCACGACCGGCGCGGTCCACCAGCCGCCGCCGATGCGGATGAACGCGTAGTCGTTGCCCGGGAACGACGAGCCCGCGAAGGTGCCCATCCATGACCCGTCCCAGCCCACCACGGAGCTGTTCACGCCGCCGCAATGGCCCGCGCTGACGAACCCGCCATGTACCGAGAATCCGATCGAGCAGCGCGTGTTGCCGTTGATGTAGTACGGGTCGCCGCCGACCGTCCCGGCCGCGAATGTCTTCGGCGTCGTGGTGATCTCTTCGACGATCACGGGCCCGAACTGGCGGGCCGCAGCGAGGAAGTCCCCGGTGTCGCCGCCTTTCCGGACAGTGACGACCAGCCCGCCACGCCGCGGGTCGACGCGCCATGCGGCGACGTCGACTGGTGCTTTGAGCGTGTCGAGCTTGGCCTTGGCCGCGTCGAGCGCGGCGAGCGACTGTCCGACGTGGACGGTGTCCGCACCGGCGGCCCGGACCGCGTCGTGCACCGCCTTGTCCGACGTGGACAAGCCGACCGTGAGCCGCCCTGTCCTCGCGTCGAACCAAGACCCGCCAAACGCGGTTCCCGCCGCGGCTTTGGCGGCCGGGTCGACGGCCATGGCGGTGGCTTCCTGGCTCAGCCGAGTCTGAACCTGGTCGGCGGTGAGTCCGAGGTCGCGCTGCATGGCGGCGACAAAACTGCCCTCTTGTGGTGTCGGGCTCGCGGCGGCGGACGTGCCGCCACCCAGGAGACCGGTGCCCAGCACAAGGAGCGCGCCCGCGACGGACGCGCACAGCTTCTTGGATCTGTTCATGTGGTGCTCTCGCTTCTCCGCAGGGTCGAGAGAGGATGAGAGCGCTCTCGTAGACACTGTGGTACGCGGGACGGCCCGCCGTCAAGGTCAACGGTTACGGCCCGATGGAGATCGAGTCGAGGGCGCGGTGGATGAGCTCGGGAAGATCGCCTCCCTGGTCGATCCAGTCGTCGAGGGATATGCGCACCGCGGCCATGACGAGTGCTGCGAGTAGGCGTGGTCGTGGATCGCGTGCTTCGACATTGGCGAAGCGTGGAGCAAGCAGTTCGGCGATGGCGTGTTCGTAACGCTGATATGCCTGTGTGGTCCAGGCGTCGAGGGTGGGAGACGAGCGGGTGAGCCGGGCCAGTTCCCGGATCTGGTCGTGGTAGGCGGGGAATTGCCCGGCGAGTTCGCTGAAGGCGGCGACGAGTGCGTCTTTCGCGGGCAGGTGATCGGGCTGGCGGGCGATCGCGTCGCTGACGAGGGTGAGCCATGGCCCGGTGACGCCTTCGGCGACAGCGCTCTCTTTTGTGTCGTAGTAACGGAAAAAGGTCGCGCGTGCGACTTCGGCGTCCGCGGCGATCTGGTCCACCGTGGTGTTGGCGATTCCCTGCGCGCCGACGAGCCGGGCCGCCGAGGCGGCGATCCGGGCGTAGGTGGCCCGCCTCTTGCGAACTGCGAGGCTCTCCGGTTCACTGTGAGACACAGTCTCATTCTGGACTACGTCTCATCGAGTGGCAAAGGGGCTCTCATGGGAGTGAACCAGCGCGCGCAGATCGTGATGTCCGCCGAAGAGATCACCCAGTTCCTGACCGAACAGCGGGTCGCGACACTCGCCACGATCGCCCCGTCCGGGCAGCCTCATCTCGTCGCGATGTGGTACGCGGTGATCGACGGCGTGGTGTGGTTCGAGACCAAGGCCAAGTCGCAGAAGGCCGTGAACATCCGCCGTGACAACCGGGTCACCGTGATGATCGAGACCGGCCACACCTACGACACGTTGCGCGGGGTCGCGCTGGAAGGCCACGCCACGATCGTCGACGACCCCGACGCGTTGTGGGCGGTCGGCGTGAACGTGTGGGAGCGCTACAACGGGCCCTACACCGAGGAAACCAGGCCGATGGTGGAGTTCATGCTCGCCAAACGGATCGCCGTGCGGGTTGACGTCACGCGAACCCGATCGTGGGACCACCGCAAACTCGGCCTGCCTGCGCTCCCGCTCGGCGGTACGACCGCCGCCTACTTGTGAGGCACGGCAATGGAATTCAACCTCGCTGACCTGTTCGAGCACATCGTCGACGCCGTCCCCGGCCGGGAGGCCGTGTACGCCGAGGGGCGGACACTGACCTACCAAGAGCTGGATCGGCGAGCCAACTGCCTTGCGCACCACTTCACCGCGGCCGGTATCGGCGCGGGGGATCATGTCGGCTGTCACATGATGAACGGCCCCGAGTACCTCGAAACTATCGTGGCGCTGCTGAAGATCCGGGCGGTGCCGATCAACGTGAACTTCCGGTACGTCCGTGACGAGTTGCGTTACCTGTACGACAACGCTGATCTCGTGGGATTGGTGTACGACACCGAGTTCACTGACCGCGTGGCCGCTGTCCTGCCGCAGGTTCCCCGCCTTCGGCACCTGCTGGCTGTGGGCGAAGGTGAGATCGTGCCCGGCACGCAACGGTACGAGGACGCGCTGTGTGCCCATCCGGGCGACCGCTCAGGATTTCCCAAGCGGTCTGCCGACGACCTCATGATCATCTACACCGGTGGCACCACCGGCATTCCCAAGGGCGTCATGTGGCGACACGAGGACCTGCTGTTCGGCGCCATGAGCGGCGGCGTCGCACCTCTCAGCACGCCCGAGGAAGTCGGCCCACGCGCGGCCGCCGCCGCCCCGCACGTGATGTTCGCGGCGCCACCCTTGATGCACGGCACCGCCGTCCTCGCCACGTTCATCACGTTCCTGGGCGGCGGCAAGGTGTGCCTTGTCCGCAAGTACACCGGCGACGGTGCGATCCGCGTGATCCAGGAACAGAGCTGCCAGACCATGATGATCGTCGGCGACGCGATGGCCACGCCGCTAGTCGAAGCACTCGACGCCGAACCGCAGTCCTTGCCATCACTGCACGTCATCGCCAGCGCGGGAGCCCTGCTCACCCAACCCGTCCGCGACCGTCTCCAAGCCCATCTGCCAGAGTTGTACATAGTGGACAGCTTCGGATCCACGGAGACCGGCCACAGTGGAGCAGGAGTGGACCATGACCGGCGGTTCACCGTCAACGACACCACCACCGTCCTCGACGAAGCTCTGCGACCGGTCATCCCAGGCAGCGGTGCCGTGGGTCAGGTAGCCCGCCGCGGCCACATCGCCCTCGGCTACTACCGCGACCCTGACAAGACAGCCCGCACATTCGTCGAAGTCGACGGCGTCCGCTGGGCGTTGTCCGGTGATCAGGCCACAGTGGACGCCGACGGCTCTGTCCGTTTCCTCGGCCGCGGCACCATCTGCATCAACTCCGGCGGCGAGAAGATCTACCCCGAAGAAGTCGAAGCCGCCCTCAAAACCCACCCCGCGATCACCGACGCCGTGGTGGCCGGGATCCCAGACCCCCGCTGGGGCCAGAAAGTCGCCGCGGTACTCCAACTCCACCCCGGCACGCCCGTCCCGACCCGGCAAGACCTTGAAAACCACCTCGCGCCGCTCATCGCCCGTTACAAACTTCCGCGCCTGACTCACGTCGTGGGCCGTATTCAGCGTTCCCCGTCAGGCAAACCGGATTACAAGTGGGCCACTGAGATCCTCTCCCAGGCCGCGAGCCTGCACGCTTGAGTATTGACGCCCACGTAACGGGTTTGTGGCTAGCCTCGGCGTAAGGGCTCGTGGCAGAAGGGGGTGCGGGTGGCTCGGATCCGGAGCGACTGTCACCGCGACCTCCGATCGAGCTGGATATGTGCACCGTCACCGTCGGGGTGGCCAGTGGAACAGGTGGCTGTAGCGATGTTCACCAAGTGGCGGTTCTGGGTTCTGCTGTTCCTGGCGGCCTGGATGGTCCTGGTCATCGTGCAGATCTCCTTGGGCATGGGCGGCGCGCCGGGTGGCGGCGGAGCCCCCTGACGCGACCGCATCCCCGCCATGGACGTGCCTGTGTGCGGACCGTCGCGTCCTGGTTCGTGAGACTCGCGCAGGTCGCGTGAAAGTGAGGATGTCAAGACCGCTGTCACCGCAGTGTCGAACATGATTATCATGTGCAGATGGTCGAACGTACCCCTGTCACCGTGCTGTCCGGTTTTCTCGGCTCCGGGAAGACCACGCTGCTCAACCATGTGCTGGCCAACCGGGAGGGCCGGCGGGTCGCCGTGATCGTCAACGACATGAGCGAGGTCAACATCGACGCCGCTCTGGTCGCCGGTCAAGGCAGGCTGGACCGCACCAGTGAGCGGCTGGTCGAGCTGACCAACGGCTGTATCTGCTGCACGCTGCGGGAAGACCTGCTCGAGAGTGTCGGTGAGCTGGCTCGTGGCGGCAGGTTCGACACGATCCTGATCGAGTCGACCGGGATCTCCGAGCCGATGCCGGTGGCCGCCACGTTCGACTGGACCTTTGAGGACGGCACGAGCCTGTCCGACCATGCCCAGTTGGACACCATGGTGACTGTCGTGGACGCTGCGGGATTCCTGCGCGAGCTGACCGTAGGGGACCGGCTTGCCGAACGCGACATGGCCGCGGCTGAGGAGGATGAGCGCACGGTCTCGGACTTGCTGGTCGACCAAGTCGAGTTCGCCGATCTGTTGGTGGTCAACAAGACCGACCTCGTCACGGCCGAGCAGCTCGCCATGCTCGAGGCCGTACTGCGCCGGATGAATCCGACCGCACGAATGATCCGTGCCCAGCACGGCGCCGTCGACCTGTCAGAGGTGCTCGACACCGGCCGCTACGACCCGATCACTGCCGCGCAGACTCCCGGATGGGCCGCCGAACTGGCAGGCGGGCATACGCCCGAGACCGAGGAGTACGGCATCCGGTCGGTCACCTACCGCGCGTCCCGGCCGTTCCACCCGGAACGGCTGATGACAGCATTGTCCGATTGGGACGGTGTGCTGCGCAGCAAGGGCTTCTGCCACATCGCCACGCGGCCCGACGTGCTCGCTGTGTGGTCGCAGGCGGGACCCAATCTCACCCTGGAACCCGGGCAGTTGCTGGAAAAGCCCGTGGCACGCCAGGAATTGGTCTTCATCGGCGTCGGCCTCGACCTTGACGAACCGCGTCGCCGCCTGGATCCGGCATTGCTGACCGACGCGGAGTTTGCGACCGGGCCGGAGTATTGGCGCACGCTTGTGGACCCGTTGCCAGTGTGGGACACCGCCGATCTGCACGAGCACACGTCATGACCGGCCCATCAACAGGCGATCCCGCTGCCGCGGAGGCAATGTTCGCGCCTGCCGAGCGGGCACTGGTTGATCCGCTGCCCGTCGGGGACGCTGTGGCCGACATCGGGCCTGGCGCGGGCACGATGACCGTGCGGCTCGCCGAGCGGGTCGGCCCGACCGGTCGCGTCTACGCCGTGGACAACGATGAAACGATGCTCGAACTCGTACGTGACCGGGCCGAACAGGCCGGACTGGCTGATCGGGTTCGCACGCTGAAGCACGACCTTGACGATGGGCCGGTACCGCTGCCCGAGCCTGTGTCGTTGGTCTGGTCCGGAGCCTGTGTGCACCACGCCTTGTCGTGGAGCGTCGCCGTGACGGGGCTTGCTGGGCTGCTTGCCCCGGGAGGTGTGCTCGCGTTGGGCGAAGGCGGCTTGCCGATGCGCTGCCTGCCGTGGGATGTGGGCGTCGGCCGGCCTGGGCTCGAGGTCCGCTTGGACGCCGCGCACAACGAATGGTTCACCGCGTGGTTCCAAGACAGGCAAGGGGTTGTACGTCAACCGCGAGGGTGGCCGGACCTGCTGCGGTCGGCCGGTCTTGAGCAGGTCACCAGTCGCAGTGTGCTGCTGGACCTGCCTGCCCCGCTACAAGGTCCGGCTCGGCGCGTCGCACTCGCCGAACTGGCCGCCAGAGTCGGCCGGGCTCAGCAGTTCCTGGATGCCGATGACCGCGACGCGTGGACCCGGTTACTCGAACCAGATTCCCCTGACTGGCTGGGCCGTCGTACGGACGTCGCTCTGCTCACTGCCCGAACCGTCCACACCGGTAGCGCTACTTGATAATGATTACCATGTGCGTTAGTGTGTGCTAGTCGTGGAACCGGGCCTGGGGAAGTGATTCGTGCGCGGGCGAAGATGTGTGCGGTGGGTCGCCTCGGTGCTGGGGGCCGTACTTCTGCTGGGGTGTTCGACGGCCGGCGGGTCCGGTTCCACGCGGCTGAAGGTCGTGACGACCACGGAGATCCTCGCTGACCTTGCCCGCAATGTCGGCGGTGACCGGGTCGAGGTCTCCTCGATCGTGCCGCCTGGGGGTGATCCGCACTCCTATGAACCCACGCCGAAGGACGCCGCGCGCGTCGCCGAGGCGGACGTGACGTTCACGAATCATCTGCTGCTGGAAGAACAGTCACTGATCAAGACGATCGATGCCAACGCGCGCACCAAGGATCTGAACATCTCGCTGGCCGAGGCGTCGGAGACCTATGGCGCGCATGTGATCCCGTTGGTGGAGAACATCGGGCTCGACGTGCTGTGGCTCGGTTTGCGGGTACGCGGTGAAGGCGCCCAACGTGGTGCCACCAGGACCTCGGACGTCCGGTTGTCGGCCACCAAGCTTGACGGGCCGGGGAACCTGGTGGTGTATCTGACGGAGTCGTTGGGGCAACCCAAGGTCTACTTCAACTCCGCCGACGGGCTTGGCGCGGCGACGGACTCGACGTCGTTACCGCCCGCCGCCCACACGCACGTGAACTGGGCATTCACCAAGCCGGGCACCTACCGGCTGACGCTCAACGCGGCCTTGGACAAGGGTGACGGAAATCCAACTCCGTTGGGAGAGAGCACTTTCACCTTCGCTGTCGGCATCGACCCGCACACCGTGGCGGGCACGACGGTGCTGGACAAGGGACATACGGATCTGACTGTCGATCTGGATTCCGGCAGGCTGTACACGTTCAACGACACCAAGGGCGGTGCGCAGCAGACGGAGATTGCGGCCGAGCAGGCAGTGATCGACGTTCCCAACCGCGCGCTGGTGAGCGTGCCGGATGATCCGCGGTTCGCGTTCCTCGGCCAGCCGGGCAGCCAGATACACCAGTTACCGCAGGCCGTGCTCGGCAAGCACGTGCACGGCGAGATCGACCCGCATTTGTGGCAGGACGTCAAGAACGTCAAGGCATACGCTCAGCTGATCCGCGACGGGCTCAAGCGAGCGGACCCGGACGGCGCGGCCACCTACGATCAGAACACTCGTGACTACAACAGGAAACTCGACGAACTCGACGCGTACGTGGCCGAGCGGATCGGGCGTATCCCGGCCACGAACCGGCAATTGATCACGACTCATGACGCGTTCGGATATCTGGCCGACGCCTACGGCATGACAGTGGCCGGATTCGTGGTTCCGAACCCGGCGCAGGAACCGAGTGTGCAGGACATCCGCAAGCTGACCGAGACGATCCGCAACCTCAGGGTGCCCGCGGTGTTCATGGAACCGAACCTGGTGCAACGCGCGTCGGTGCTCACGCAAGTGGCCAAGGACCAGAACGTGCAGGTGTGCATGCTGTACGGCGACGCGTTCGACGACAAGGCAACGACTTATCTCGACATGATGCGGCACAACGCCGACGAACTGCTGAAGTGCCTGGGAGGCAACCAGTGATCCGGCGTCTCGCCGCGCTGACCTTCGCCGTGCTGGTGCTGGTGGCGCCGTTCGCGGCTGCTGACACACCGAAAGTGATCGCGGACGGTCACATCGACATGGGGCCGCGGTTTGTCGATGGCAAGTGGACTGTGCAGATCCGCGACGACACCGTCAGTCCGACCGTGTGGCGGGATCTGTCCGATGTCGTCGTGCAAGTTCCTGACGCGGCCAAGACACAGATCCCATCCGACGCTGTCTATGGATTCCTTGGTGTGGCAGGCAGTCCGGTGTGGTTGTTGCCGCAGGTGCAGCGGCCGGGCGTGGTGTGGCCGGGCTGGAACACCCAGGACCCCGAGGTGGTCGCGAAGGTCGGCCGGGAAGTCGCGTGGCGGTTGGGCGGTGTGCGTGGGCCGGGCACGTTCGTGTTGTTCCTCAGCGGGAACTTCGGTGCGCCACAGGTGATTTTCGACAGTTCCAAGCCGTATCCCCAGGAGACCGGGATCGAGGCCAACACCCACGTGCACGGCAATTGGGCGTTCTCCGCGCCTGGCACGTACCTGCTGGACATCGAGATGACCGGAACGGCCATCGATGGCAAAGCCCTCGCTGATCGCCGGACGCTGCGGGTGCACGTTGGTGACGATCGGCCGGAGCAGGCGTTCGACGTGTCCACATCGGCTCCTGCCAGCCCGCCGACTCCAGTTGCAGTAAGCGGCGAAGCGCAGCCGTTTCCGTGGGCGTGGGTTGGTGGTGGCGCTGTGGTGGTTCTGGGTGTGGTCGTTGTTGTTGTGGCGCTGAGGAGACGGACACGTGGCTGACAAGGCTGTGTTGAAGATCCGGGACCTGGCGGTGGATCTGGCAGGACGCCAAGTCCTACACGATGTGGAGCTCACCGTGCACTCCGGTGAACTGGTCAGCCTGATCGGGCCGAACGGCGCGGGCAAGACGACACTGCTGCGGGCGGTTCTCGCACTGACACCGATACGACGTGGTGTCATCACGATCGATGGCCGGACCGCGGTCGAAAGCCGTGGCCGGATCGGTTACGTGCCACAGCGCCACGAGTTCGCATGGGACTTCCCGATCTCGGTCGAGAAAGCGGTGATGTCAGGGCGGGTGCACCGGATCGGGTGGATGCGGCGTCCCCGGCAGGCCGATCGGGACGCGGTCGGGCACGCGCTGGAGCGGGTCGACATGACCGCCTTGCGTGCCCGGCCGATCGGGGAGTTGTCCGGCGGTCAGCGGCAGCGGGTCCTGGTGGCGCGGGCGTTGGCGTTGCAGCCTGCGCTGTTGATGCTGGACGAGCCGTTCACCGGTCTGGACGTGCCGACACAGGAATTGCTGACCACGTTGTTCGCGCAGTTGGCCGACGAGGGCAACGCGCTGATGATGACCACCCACGATCTCGCCGCGGCGGCGGGAATGTCGACCCGGTTGTGCCTGCTCAACGAGACAGTCGTGGCCACGGGGCATCCTGATGAGCTGCGTGATCCCGCGATCTGGCTGCGTGCCTTCGGAGTGACACAGTCCGAGGGGTTGTTGCGGACGATGGGAGCGGGCGCGTGATCGAATTTCTGACCGCGCCGTGGGATTTCGCTTTCTGGCAGCGTGCGTTCCTGGTCGCGGCGATGTCCGGTGTGGTGTGCGGTGTGATCGGCAGCCATGTTGTGCTGCGCGGCATGGCCTTCATCGGCGACGCGGTGTCCCACGCGGTTTTCCCCGGCGTCGCAGTCGCTTTTGTGTTCGGCTTCGATCTTGTGGTCGGTGGTGCGGTAGCGGGTGTGATCACCGCGGTCCTCGTCGCGGTCTTGGCACAGAACCGCCGCCTGAAAGAGGATTCCGTGATCGGCATCCTCTTCGCCGCCGCGTTCGGCCTCGGTATCGTGATCCTGTCCACCGCGCCCGGCTACAGCGGTTCGCTCGAGTCCTTCCTGTTCGGATCCATCCTCGGCATCAGCGACCAGGACGTGACCAACGTCGCCGTGATCGGTGCACTTCTCCTGCTGGTTGCTGTGTTGCTGCACAAGCATCTCGTCGCGGCCACATTGGACCGTGAGCTGGCGCGGTCGGTCGGTCTTCCGGTGTTCGCGTTGGACATCGCGCTCTACGTCATGGTGACGCTGGCGATCGTGATTTCCCTGCAGGCCGTGGGCAACATCCTGGTGCTCGCGCTGCTGATCACCCCGGCGGGCACCGCGCGGCTGCTCACCGATCGGCTCGGCGTGATGATGGTGCTCGCGCCGATCATCGGCGGTGTCTCGTGTCTCGTCGGGTTGTACTTGTCGTATGCCTTCGACTTGGCTGCGGGCGGGCTCATTGTGCTTGTGGTGACGGGTGTTTTCGTGCTGGCGTGGTTCTTCGCGCCGAAACACGGTCTCGTGGCGCGGATGCGAGCGCGTCAGGCACAACTGGTCTAGCTCGCCGTACACTCATCGCAGATCCCGACGAGAGTGATCCGGACGGAGTCGTCAACGAATCCGAGGTCCTGCAAGCCGGGTGGTGAGTCGTAGATTTCGACCGCGCGATGGCATTCCCGGCACAGCAGATGGTGGTGTGCCGCCGGTGAACAGTGGCGGTAGCGGTGGTGCCCATCTGGTCCAAGTAGGACATCGACGTGTCCGGCGCCCGCCAATGCGTGCAGCGAGCGGTACACCGTGATCAGTCCGACGTTCTCGCCGCGGGACGAAAGCATGCGGTGGATTTCGATCGCGCTCGTGAACCTGTCCTGCTCGACGAGGATGTCCCAGACTTGCTGGGTTCTGCCGGAGAAGCGCATGTGCAGTCCTTCGGCGTGACTGCAGCCGGCGAAGACCGGCAGCCGCCGCACAAGGGCGGCTGCCGGAATCACCGTACTGTCAGGGTTGGACTTCGAATGTGAACGAGGCCGGTGCGGACGTCACCGTCCCGCCACCGGCGAGAGTGCCGGTGACCTGGAACGTGACCGTGTAGGTTCCTGCGGACTTGAAGGCCCAGTTGGCGTGCGCGTGTGTGCCTACGCCCACTGTCCGGGTGTCGGGCACGCCATCGCCGCTGTTGAACAACACCGTCGGGGTGCCGAAGGCGTTCGTCGTGTAGATGGCGAACTGTCCACCGGAGACAGACAACAAGGTGGTCTGCGTCGTGGTGAAGGTGCTGCTGGACAACCGTTCGGTGTTCCAACCCGGCCACAGCAGGTTCGCGTTCTGCGTCTGGGGCAGGACCCACACCGTCGAACCAGGCGTGCCGAGGAAGGAGTACGCCGAGTTGCTGGGCACCGTGGTCTTGGCACCGGGAAGGACCTGGAGCACCACGTCGGCTGGGTCGCGGTGCACCGGGGTCGCCGTGGTGGAGTCCTTCACCTCGATCTTCAACGTCCCCGCGGTGTATGCGGGATCGATCACATCGACGTGTCCCGCGCTCAGGGTGACGGTGGGAAGCGCCTGAGCCGGAAGGGAAATTGTCAGCGTCGCGGCGACTGCCGTCACGGCGGCGAGGACGGTTGTGCGTAAGCGCATGGTGTTCCTTGTCACGGGTTGAGGACCTTGAAGGTGACGGTCATCGGTTCGGAGGTGACCACCTGTCCGGTCGAAGCCAGCCGCGCGGAGACGTGGAACGTCACCCGGTACGTGCCTGCCGCACTGAAAGCCCAGTTGGCGTGCTGGTGGCCGGCGACCGGCAGAGCGGTGGCGTCCGGCAGACCGTCACGGCTGTTGAACACGACGCCGGGGTTGCCGACGGCATCGGTGGTGAACACGCTGACCTTGCCGGGACCGGATACCGCGCACAGCGTCACAGTGACCTGGTCACCGGTGAAGACCCCGGCTTCCAGTTCCTCTGTGGACAGCCCGGCGAACAGCAGGTCCGGGTCCTGCACCTGCGGCAGGATCCAGACCGATCTGCCCGGCGCGCCGAGGAAGGCGTACGCCGGGTCGTCCGGCACGGTGGTCTTGGCCTTGGGCAGCACTCGCAACAGCGTGTCGGCCGGGTCGAGCTCGCCCTGGGTCTCGTGGTGGATGTGCAGCTCGAATCCGCCGTCGGCGTACTCGACATCGACCACGTCGACGTGTCCGGTGTCGAGGGTGACCAGCGGTGCGGCCTGCGCAGGCACGCCGGTGCCGATGGCCAGCACGAGCGCACCAGCCAATACGGCGGTGCGGCTTCGTAGACGCATGGGTTCTCCGTTCATCGAAGGAGCCTCACGGCGAGGCTTATTGAACACGATAAGCGTTTTCAACTAAGATGAACATCATTCCCTGTAAGTGGGAGAGGGGACCTGGGATGACAAGACGCTGGCTGAGTGCCGGGGCGGCGGCCGCTGTGCTGATCGCGACCACGTGGGTCGTGTCGGCAGTTCCGGCGACTGCCGCGCCGGACAGCAAGAACCGGACGGTGCTCAACGATGTGCACACCGATGCCGTCGATGTGCAGTACGCGGACGGTCGGTTGGCGCTCAGGACGCGGGTAGGCAACGCGCCGTACCAGTTCTACGAAGCGAGCGACGTCATCTTCCAACTCCGCGACGCAGGCCAGCTGGCCGTGCCGGACGTACCCGAGTACGCGTTCCTCGGCCCCGCGAACAGTCCTGTGTGGATCGCGCCGCAGGTGCAGGATCCGTCGCTGTTGTTCGCCGGATGGGACACCGAGAGCGTGCCGGTCGGCGTGCTGGCCGGGGACACTGTGGACTTGCACTTGCGTGGCGTGTCCGGGCCTGGCCGGGTCGAGGTGTTCCAGACCGACGGCGTCGGCCAGCCGGTCCGGATCTTCAGCTCCGCCGACTCCGCGTACACCAGCAAGCGGGAAGGCGTCGGGCCCGGTCACCACGTCCACGCCAACTGGGCCTTCGGTGCGCCAGGCCGTTACCGGCTCACTTTCGAGGTCACCGCCACAACGACCGCGGGCGCCAGCCTGAGTTCCGGGCCGGTGGATTACACGTGGTTCGTGGGCGGGACCAATCCTCAGGACGTGGTCGCTGACGCCACGACCACCACACTCACGGCCGCGGCGGGCGTGACGTTGACGAGCAGCGTGACACCCACCAACGCGCCGGGCTGGGTCGAGTTCTTCGACGGCTCGACATCGTTGGGATACAGCGAAGTCAGCAGCGGCACCGCCGTGCTGACCACACAGGCACTGTCGCCGGGAAAGCACACGCTGACGGCGAAATTCATCCCGCGCTACGCCAACGACTACTTATCGTCGGTGTCCGCACCAGTGCCCTATGACGTCGTTGGCGGTCCCACGACCACGAACCCGACGACAACGAACCCGACGACAACGAGCACCACGACGACGACCAGCGCGACAACGCAGCCGACGTCGACCACGACTCAGTCAACCACCTCGAATTCGACCACAACAACGACATCCTGTGTGCCGACGACAAGCCGCACCGGTGTTGTCCTCGACCAAGGCCATGTCGACTACGCGGCCCGCGTCATCGATGGGCGCCTTGTCTCCCAAGTAAAAGACGGAACCACAGGCGGAACGCCCCAGTGGCGCGCGCCCGGTCAGGTCGTATTCCACCTCAAGGCCGCCGCGGCGACCACGGTGCCGTCCGACGCGTTCGCGTTCCTGGGTCCCGTCTCGGCAAAGATCTGGCAAATCCCCCAGACGCAGAAGCCGGACGTGGTCTGGCT
Organism: Kibdelosporangium aridum; assembly: GCF_900176515.1. Taxonomy (GTDB): domain Bacteria; phylum Actinomycetota; class Actinomycetes; order Mycobacteriales; family Pseudonocardiaceae; genus Kibdelosporangium; species Kibdelosporangium aridum. Next base: position 281,719 of record NZ_FWXV01000011.1, on the reverse strand, counting down.
GGGCTGGAACACCGAGGAAATCACCTCGGCGCAGGCGGCGGGTGACGTGAAGTGGCAGCTCACCGAGGTCAGCGGCCCGGGATCGATGGCCGTGTACGAGCTGGACCCGTTCGGCAAACCCGTGGTGATCTTCAACAGCAAGGACGGCCTGCCGGACAACTACGGCATCCGGCTCGGCACTCACGCGCACGGCAACTGGGCGTTCACCGCGTCCGGCGCCTACCGGCTCACCTTCACCCAGTCGGTCACGCTGACCTCCGGAGCGACCGTCTCCGACAAGCAGGTCGTGACCTTCGCAGTGGGTGACGTCGACCCGAAGACTCTGCTGCCCACCACCACAACAGGCTGCGGCGCGAGCGGGACAGCGAATTCCGCTGCCACGAGCCGTTTGGCGAGCACAGGCGTATCGATATTGCCGCCGTTGGCTGTTGGGACGGCATTGGTGCTGCTGGGCAGCGGCTTGCTCTTCGTGCTTCGCCGACGTCGAAACGAGGCCCGATGAGCCTCCGTGACGCTTTCGACGCTGCCGACTTCACAGCGCTCGGTCATCACCTTTGGAATCCCATCGGCGCGGCCACGGTCGCCATCGCCATGCCGAAGCCGGGCGAGCGTGTCCTCGACGCGTGTTGTGGCGCAGGCGCTTCGGCAATTCCAACGGCTCGAGCGGTCGGGCCGGGCGGTCTCGTCGACGCCGTTGATCTGTCCGCCTCCATGGTCGACGAGTTGCGGCGGCTGTCGACAGACCTGCCACAACTCCATGCTCACCAAGCGGATGTGACCGCGTGGGCAACGGGCGGATATGACATTGTGCAGTCGGCTCTCGGCATCTTCTTCTTCCCCGACATGACGGCCGGAACCGACCGGCTGATCAGCCTGGCCCGGCCGGGTGGCCGGATCGTGTTCACCATTTGGCGCGGCGACGCGATGGCCGCTGCCGGTGAGCACCTCGGCAGGGCGGTCGCAGAGGCCACGAAGACACCACTCCCGGAGAAACGGCCGCCGCACCTGTTCGATCAGATCAACCAACCTGACAGCTACGCGGCCTGGCTGACCGAGCGCGGCTTGTCCAATGTGGATGTCGCTGTGCACGAGCTGCGGCTGACGATGACTCCCGAACTGGCGTGGCTGGTGATCCTCGGATCCGGGTACCGAGGCGCACTTGCCAAGTTCTCTGCCGACACAGTGGAAGCCGTGCGCGGGTTCTACCTCTCTTCGCTTCGAGACGGAGGTGTCACCGAACTGGAGGCCACGACGTTGATCGGCAGCGGCTACCGCCCCCGAACGCACGCCGGATCAGGGATCCCATCGGCCCCTGTCCGCTGGTAACGATTTTCTTGGGGTGAACTGACAGCCGCAGGCGGCCAAGACCGCGACGGCATGATCGATACCTTCATTGGCCGCAGGCGTGGTCGCATTGCTGGTGGTCGAGGTGGACAAGCTGATATGGCGGTCTCGCGACACACTGCGTGCGGGGTAGGCAGTGTGTCGCGGGAGCGGTGATCACTGGCGGTTCGTTGCGTAACTCAGCACCACGTTGTCCGATCCGCCCCAGGTCCGTACACCGATCAGGTGCAGGTTGGTCTCGGGCACTCCGGTGAAGGCACGATGGTCTCCTGCCACGATCTTGGGGCCGATCATCAGGTGGAGTTCGTCGATCAGCCCGTGGGCCAGCAGGTCGGTCCAGAGGGTGCGGCTGCCGAACATCAAGGCGTCACCGTCCTGCTCGCGCAGCTTGGCGACGGCATTGTGGCTGTCAGCGCGCCGGACGATTGTCGTCTGATCACGCCATGGGCCCGTCTCGTCGGTGGTCAGCGTGTCTGAGACGACGGTGATGGGGATGCCGTCGGCGTACCGCTTGGCGATGTAGTGGTTGAGTGGTGACGCGTCCGGGTTGTTGTGCTGGGCGGGCCAGTAGGTGAGGGCTCCGCGATAGGTCGTCGCGCCGAACAGGAACGAGGTCGCAGTGCGGGTTCGGTCGATGTTGTGCTGGGCGAACGCCGCGTCCATGGGCATCGCCATGACGTCGCCGCCGGCGCCGTCGGTGTATCCGTCGATGCTGAGCATGGTGCAGACAACGATCTTTCCCATGGCTGGATCTCCTTCGCCTTGTGCTGGTGGGCCGCGGCCCGGTGGCTGCGTCCGGCCCTGGGACGGAGCTGACAGGCCAGGCTCGACATCCTCGGCGACAGATTTTTCGATGAGGTCTTTCGGCCCTGCGTTGTGAACCGATGGCCACTGATTCGGACAGGCGTGGTCCCGGCACAGTGTCGGTATGCGATGACCGTCCAGCGGACTAGCTTCGGAAGCTACGAACATGGATCCTGTACGGGTGGCAGGCAGACGTGCGCTGGTCGTCGGATCTCAATGCGACACGCTGCCTGGCCTCTCGTTCCTGCCAGGAATCGCCCACGATCTGCACGCGGTCCTGGCGGATCCGGCTATTGGGGCATGCGACCACGCGGAGCTGCTGATCGACCCGACGGTCGCGCAACTCGACTCGGCGATCGACCGGGCTGTGCAGATGGCTTCGGAGGCTGAGGAGACGCTCATCCTCGCCGTGGTGGGTCATGGCGAGTACGTGTCCGAGGACTTCTACGTCATGGCCCGCGACAGCGCGTGCCCGGCGAACTCGGCACGTGCGTACTTGCTCGGACAACGGATCAAGGAAGCCGTCCGAGAGTACTCGATGCTCGACGGCCTTGTCGTCCTGATTGACACGTGCCACGCCGGATTGGGAGCGGCGCAGGCCGCGGAGCACTGGGTACGAGTGATCGGCTCGGCGGGCCGAAGATTCGAGGTGCTGACGGCCACGGACGACAGAACGGCGGCGGACGGCTGTTTCACCCGCGCGTTGACCGCGATATTGCGCAAAGGCCAACCCCGAAGCAGCAGTCACCTGCGATGCGCGGACCTCAAGCGGCTCATTGCCGACCATTGTCCTAAGCAGACAGCTCAGCACCTTGCCTTTGACAGCAACCGAGCTGTGCCGTACAGCGATGAGGCCCTGTGGCTGGCGCGCAATTCTGTGCGGTCGGCGATGGACGATCTCACCGACGCGATCATCACAGACCTGACGCGGTCGTGCGTCTTGACGCGACCGGTTCGTCACCTGGCCAGGGCCGTTGCCTCCGAGGACAGACTGGTCACGATCAGCGGGCCGGCCGGTAGCGGGAAGTCCACGGCCTTGGCGTACCTGGCCAAAGCGTTGGGCCGCCGGTTCGTCAACGCCGTGGTCTTTCCCGCCGAGCGCGATTCGCCCGATGACATCGCCGTCAAGATCGCACGGCAGTTGGGCTCGCCCTCGCACACCTTGCCCGAACTGCTCCAGTGGATGTCGACCAGGTCTACCGGGCGGATCACGGTCGTCATGGACGCCGCGCCTGCCAATGAACACGTCGTGGAGCAACTGCTGTCCCTGCGCGATGTCCCCGTTCAGGTGGTCACAGTCGGCTCACACGGAACAACCGTGCGAACTTGCCTGCCGACGCGAGCAGAACTTACCTCGTACTTCACCAGACGTGCCGTTCACGAGTCCGACGTTCCCGACTTGGTCGACCGGTCGGCAGGCAGCTGGCTGGTGGCGCGCGCCCTCGCGGATGTGGCCTGCCGGGGTGACGCATGACAGACGCTCTCGCCAACGCCTACGACCAGTTCATGGATCAACCAGATTCGGTCCCGGTCCTCACAGTTCTTGCCAGCGAAACGACCGAAACGGTCATGTCACTGCAGGACTTGTTCGCTGCGGCATCCACTCTCGGCGGACCGAGCAGCGTTCCGCGGCTTCGGGATGTGCTGTTGTCACTTCAACCCCTGCTGTTGCGCGTAAATCCGGGCACCGCCGCGGAAATGGTCGGCCTCCGGCACAGCTCGATCGCGGCACATTTCCGCTCGCGTCAGAGTCCGCACATCGAGGAAAACGAGCTGTGGCTCCTCGTTGATGTCGAGTTGGCTCTGGAGCGCCAAGAGGAGCTTCTGGAGCATCTGGACGAGTGCACGCCTTGCCTGGAACTCCTGGCCCGTGTCGAACGCCTGAAGCGCCTGTTCGCGCGAGCCGGGGGTGATCGGGCACCACAAGGACTTCATGAGCGTATCCGCGCCGGAGTGTTCAGGATGGCCACCGGACAGGCCGGCATGGAACTCGGCGAACAGCAGGAAAGTCAGCGACCGCGTACTTAGTGGTCCACTCGGGACTGACGTGCTGCCGGACGACTTGCCGTTACCTTGCGGTTCCGCCTGGGTGTATCGCAAGAAAACCGGAAGCCTCGCTGAGGATGATGCTCGGCCGGAGCTCAATGGTTGAGCGAGGTGGGGATGGTTATGCGACGCGACTTTGGGCATGCCAGACGGGTCATCGCTTACGTGGTCGGCGTTGCCGCACTTTCCACGCTCGTGGCAAGCGACTGGCAGGCGCAACCTGCTCAGCCAACCGCAGTAACTCCATTGCGGACCGTACCCACCCGAGACGAGGCTGTCGCGCAAGCCAGTCAAGTCATCGCAGCACGACCAGAGTTGGTCGGTGCTTCACCCGAAGAGGCTCATCCGCTCGTCAACGTGACCGTTGATCAGGACGGCCGAACGCACGTCCGTTACGACCGCACGTATCGAGGCCTGCCGGTCCTCGGCGGTGACTTCGTTGTGCACCACTCACCAGGCGGCCACCTCGACACCGTTTCCGGCGCCCGGTCTGCGCCGATCGCCGTGTCCACGACCCCGACAGTGCCTGCGGCGAAGGCAGCTGCGACCGCGGTGGTCCAGCTTTCGCGCCCGGAAGCCGTTGCTGAAGATCCGGAGCTGGTGGTCGACGCGAGACCGCAGTCGCCGAGACTCGCCTGGCGCACCAAGGTCAACGGTCCCGTGCACGGCTTGCTGGTAGTGACCGATGCCCAAACAGACGAAGTGCTGTCGACGGCAGAAATCGGGACGGCGCAACGGCGGTCGGATACGGCGGCGTTGGCACCGGCGGTCGGCACTGGCCGTGGCGTTTACACCGGAAGTCAGCCGGTGCAATTGAACATCTCCCAGAACCCTGACGGCTCGTTCACCTTGCGCGACGAGCAGCACGACGGTAGTTGGACGTGCGACTACCAGCGGGCAGACAACGACTCCGCCACCTGCAGACTCTTCACCAGTGCGGACCCTGAGTTCGGCGATGGCACAACGCTGAACGATGAGAGTGTCGCCGTGGACGCGCACTATGCGCTCGGTCAGACAGCGGATTACTTCGCGGCCAAGCATGGCCGGTCCAGCTTGATCACCGACCGGACGACCGGCGCGCCGCAGTCGGTGCAGGTCGGTGTCCACTTTGATGTGAACTTGGAGAACGCCGAGTGGGTGTTGTCCAGCAACAAGATACTCGTCGGTGATGGCGAAGACGGCCGAACTCCGTTTGCGGAGCTTGACGTCATGGGACACGAGCTGACGCATGGGGTGGAGGAGTCCATTCTGCCCACCCTGCAGATGAGGTATGGCGAACCGCGCGCGGTGATGGAGTTCACCAGCGACATTTTTGGCGAGATGGTCCAGTTCCACGCCAACAACCCGGAGCAGCCAGCTGACTATCTACTCGCTCAGCGAACATCGGCCCAGCGGTCGATGAGCAACCCGAGTCAAGACGGACACACGAAGAACTGCTGGGACGGACCGCCACCTCCGTATTCGGAAAACGTCTATGACTGGGTCGGGATCGGCGATCGCTTCTTCTACATGCTGGCCGAAGGCTCCGGGCCGACCCGGTTCAACCAGTCCCCGCCACCACCATGTGGCAACGCTCCCGGCGTGACCGGGATCGGCCGGGACAAAGCGGCGAAGATCTGGTACCAGACGTTCAACTACATGACCGCGACCATCACCTTCGCCGGCGCACGCCAGGCCTCGCTGAACGCCGCTCGGGACCTCCACGGCTTGTGCAGTGCCGAATACCGGGCTGTGCAAGCGTCGTGGACCGCGGTGAACGTGCAAGGTACCGATCCGGCGTGTCATGTGAACCCGTCCAGCGACCTCAACACCATGTGGAACAACTACGGCAACGCAGGCGGTCATTGGACTGGCGGCGATGGCACAGTGTCTGTCCGGCTTCCGGATGGGCGTACGGCGTGGTTGTTCTCCGACACGTTCCTTGGCACCGTCAACGCCGACTTCACCAGACCGACCAGCACCCCGTTCGTTCGCAACTCAATGGTCGTGCAGCAGGGAAACGCGTTGACGGAGACGCGGACCGGCGGGACGCCCGCACAGCCGGTGTCGCTTGTGGAGCAACCTGATTCCGGGGAGCACTACTGGATCGGTGACGCGGTGGTCGAGGGCGGCTCGATCCGGGCGCTGTACAACACGTACCGCACTACTGGCAGCGGCGGACTCGACTTCCAACTCACGGGAACGTCACTGGCCACCTTCGATGCCAACACCTTGCAACGCACTGGTTTGCAACGGCTGCCGACCGGCGCGACGACAGCGTGGGGCTCAGCCTTGTTGGAGGACAAGGACTACACGTACGTCTACGGCACCGAGAGTGCTGGTGGGATGAAGTTCGGCAAGGTCGCGAGGGCGGCTCGCGGCAACGTCGGCGGGACGTGGCAGTTCTGGACCGGATCGCAATGGTCGGGGGACGAGTCTGCCGGTGCGCGACTGCTCAGCGGAGTGGGTACGAACTTCGCCGTCGAGCGGGTCGACGACCGATACGTGCTGATCACCCAGGACACGAACATCCCGTTCAGCAGGTCGTTCGTCGCGCACGTCGCGGACTCGCCCACCGGCCCGTTCGGCGAGTCGATCTACCTGTTCGACAGCGATGTCCAGTACCCGGGCAAGCCGATCATCTACTACGACGCCCATGTTCACCGGGAACTCAGCCCGGCTGGCCGGCTGGTCGTGTCCTACAACGTCAACAGCCTCAACGCGGCGGACAACTACGCGGACGCCCGGATCTACCGGCCTAGGTTCGTCGATGTCAGCGTTCCGCTGCCTGGGCCGTGCACCGTGGGAGCGCCTCAGGCACCGACCAACCTGGCTGCGACGAACAATGCCGATGGAACTGTCGGTCTGACGTGGACACCACCGTCCGGCAGCGGCCTCAAGTACCGGATCTACCAGCGTGACGTGACTGCGGGCCAGACGCATTTCGCTCGGCAGGAACAAACTCTGACGACACCGGCGACTACCGTGCCCTTCTTGAAGAACGGCAGCACATACGAGTTCCGGGTCTCGGCAGTCAACGGCACCTGCGAAGGCCCGCAGACGCCGACAAAGAGCCACACCGTCCAGGTGCCAGCGCCGCGCCCGCCGGTCAATCTCCGCGCCACGGCTGGGCTCGACGGTGACGTCAAGCTCGAATGGGGCGCGTCGCCCGACGTTGTCACGTACGCGGTTTACAAGCGGGACGTGACCGGGCAGCAACCGGGTTTCGAGCCGGTGGATCATCCCCAGCCGTTGAACACCACGTTGACCGTTCGCAACCTCGAGCACAACCACGTGTACGAGTTCAGAGTCACCGCGAAGCACGGCGGCGGGGAGAGTGCACCGTCCAATGTGGTCACAGCCACCGCGAAACATCGTCCGCCGGGAGCGCCGACCAACCTGACAGCCTCGATAGGCTGGGACGGAACGATCCTGTTGAGATGGACTCCGCCGCCGTCCGATGAACCGCTCTGGTATTGGGTCTATCAACGGGATGTGACCGCGGGGGAGACCACGTTCACCCAACTGCCGTATCCCATCACCTCGGGGCCTGAGTTCCGAGCGGGTCTGTTGATCGACAACCACGTGTACGAGTTCTACGTGACGGCCATCAACAGCGTCACGACGGGACCGCCTTCCAACACCGTACGTGCCACGGTATGGATGCCCCCTCCGCCGCCACCAACAGGGCTGCGCGCTACACCAGGCGACGGTGAAGTCCGGCTGAACTGGACCGCCCCGCCAGGCGACGATGTCTGGTACTGGATCTACCAGAAGGATGTTTCGGCAGGCGACACCTCGTTCAGCAGATTGCCTTATCCGTTGACCGACGGCGGCACGTCGTTCACCGCTGGGCTGCTGGCGAACGGGCACGAGTACCACTTCTACGTGACGTCCATCAGCAACGGAGGTGAAAGCGCACCGTCCAATGTGGTGTCAGCGACCCCGCGGCCGCCCAAGCCCGCTGCTCCTGGTCTGACCGTGACGGCGAACGGCGACTCGACCGTGACTCTCAAGTGGACGGAACCGGAACCGGACCTGCTGTACTGGATCTACCAGCGGGACGTGACCGCAGGGCAGACGTCGTTCACGAGACTGCAGTACCCGTCGAACGGCACGAGTTTCTTGGCTTCGTTGACTGTCCGGCACATCTACGAGTTCCGAGTGTCCGCGGTCAACGCGGGTGGCGAGGGTCCGCAGTCGGCGACCGCCAGGGTGACGACCCGGGTCGACGCCCCGACGAATCTCGCGATCACCGTGTCGGACGGCGGACATGCCCACTTGAGCTGGAAGGGCCCGAATCCGGATCTGTTCTACTGGATCTACCAGCGCGATGTCACCGCGGGGCAGACGCAGTACACGAAGCTGCAGTACCCGGTGGAGGGCACCAGTTTCACCGCGAGCCTGCTGATCAACGCGCATGTGTACGACTTCTACGTCACGACAAGTGCGGGCGGTGGTGACAGTGGGCCTTCGAACGTCGTCCGGATCACCGCTCGCGGCGGAAAACCGCCTGCGGCACCGACCCTGACCGCGCGCGCCGGTGACAGCAAGGTCACCCTGTCGTGGAACGACACCGGTGACTTCTACTGGATCTACAAGCGCTGCATCACTTGTGGCGAGGCGAACTACACCAAGTACGAGTGGCCGACCCAGTCGTTGAGCTTCGTCGACACCGGCGTGTTGAACGCGTTCGTCTACGAGTACCGGGTGGCGGCGAACAACGCCAACGGTGACAGCCCGATGTCCAACGCGGTCCGGGCCAAGCCGCTGCCGCCGCTGCCAGGAGCGCCCACGAACATGCGTGCTGTCCCAGGCGACGGCAAGGTGACCTTGAGCTGGACAGCGCCTGGCCCGGATTTGATGTACTGGATCTACCAACGTGACGTCACAGCCGGCCAGACCAGTTTCACCAGAAGCAAGTACCCGGTCACGGTGACGAACTGGACGGTCAGCTGGTTGATGAACAGCCACCGTTACGAGTTCTACACCGAGGCTGTCAATGGCGCCGGTGCCGGCCCGCGGTCGGCGATTGTGAGCGCGACGCCGATGCCGCCCAAACCGACCGCACCGGGCAACCTCGGCTACAGCTGGACCGGCTCGAACTCGATCCGGCTGACATGGGGCGCATCCACACCGTCGAATGTGTTCTATTGGATCTACATGCGAGACGTCACGGCGGGTGAGAGCTTCAGGCGGCTGTACTACCCGACGACGAACCGTTCCGTCGAGATTGGACTGCTTCGTGGTGGCCATCGCTACGAGTTCTTCGTGACAGCGGACAACTTGGCAGGGGAGAGCGGACAGTCCAACCACGTTTTCGCCAACCCTGGGCCACAGGTTGGCGCGGTTCGATGCGCTTCAGTGGCCTCGTCGTGGCGAGGCATGCCGGAAGGTGAACCTGCCGTGCAGTACGACTATCCGTTCTCGCAGATGTGCGGTACGAGGCGGGGAGACTACTTCGACGTCCGGTGGTACTGGACGACGCTGGGCCACCATCTCTACTTCGGCAGTTTCATCTACCAGCTCTGGGATTGCACAACCGGCACGATGGTCTGGCAGAAACGGCGGGACTACCCGGACAACCCATCCCTCACCGAAGAGGGGAGTACCGAACCGGTGTATGTGAACTCGACACATACCTACCGAGTGAGGGTTGTGGGGTATGGCCAGGTTCAGGGTGAGGGGCAGCTCAATCTCAGGTTCTCACCGATGCCGGCGCCAGGCGTCACCCCGTTCGACAAGTATGGCGAGTGCTTCTGATGGCCGGGCGACGCAAGGGCATCATCGGCGTGCTGATCTCGCTGGTGTCACTGGTCTACGTGACACCTGCGACAGCGGCTGTATCCCTGGTGACCAACCCGGCCGCACTCGTCAACCCGATGATCGGTACGAAGGGGGACGGAAACACCTTCCCCGGACCGAGCGTGCCGTTCGGAATGCTGCAGTGGGGACCGGACTCTTCGCCGCGGCACCCAGGGGGTGGCTACAACTACGACGCCACAGTGATCTCAGGTTTTGGCCTCAACCGGATGAGCGGTGCTGGTTGTTTCGACTACGGCGACGTGCCGTTTCTTCCGTTGACTGGAACGCCACCGGCGGACAAGAACAAGGCGACCATCGGCATCAACCACGCCAACGAGTCCGCGAGCACCGGGTACTACTCGTTGTTGCTCAACAACGGGGTCAAAACCGAGCTTACCGCGGCCAAGAGATCCGCCCTTGGCAGGTTCACCTTCCCGGCTGGGCAAGCCGCCACCTTGTTGCTCAAGGCCGCGTCCGGTGCGGCGGTGTCAGATGCGGCCGTCACGACATCCGGCACGACGGAAGTCACCGGATCGGTCGGCAACGGCGCGTTTTGCGCTCAAGGCAATCACTACCAGCTCTACTTCGCCGTGACGTTCGACAAGCCCTTCACCAGCGCGACAAAGTGGAGCCCGCCACCGCTGGTAACCGGTGACGGTGGGATCGCGCTGTCCTTCCCTGCAGGCACAGTGGTGCAAGCAAAGGTAGGTATTTCGTTCGTCAGTGTCGCGAACGCGCGGGCGAACCGCGACACCTTGACCGGGTGGGATCTGGCTGGCACCAGACAAGCCGCTGTCACGGCATGGAACACGCTGCTGAACAGGATCCAGATCGGTGGCGGGACCGTAGACCAGCAAAAGATGTTCTACACCGCGCTCTACCACGCGCTGTTGCACCCCAACGTGTTCAGCGACGCCAACCGGCAGTACCGGGGATTCGACGGCGTTGTGCGTACGCTGCCTGCCGGACAAGGTGATCAGTACGCGAACTTCTCCGGCTGGGACGTGTACCGAACCCAGATGCAGCTGGCCGCGATGGTGGCGCCGGATGTGATGTCCGATTTCGTCACCTCCATGCTCAACGACTACGACCAGTCCGGCAGGCTGCCGAAGTGGTCAGTCGCGAACGGCGAAACGTATGTGATGGTGGGCGATCCCGCTATCCCGGCTATCGCAGCCGTGCACGCGTTCGGCGCCCGTCGGTTCGACACGGCCAAAGCGTTGCGCGCGATGGTCGCCCAAGCGAGTCGGCCCGGAAACATCCGGCCGGGCAACGTCTACTTGGACAACATCGGATACTTGCCAGACGGGAGCCTGTATGGCTGCTGCTACCACTACGCGACAACGTCCAGCTCGCTGGAATATCACGTCGCCGACGCCGCGCTCGCTGCTTTCGCCAAGTCGCTCGGTGACAACGCCGTGCACGCCCGATTCGCTGACCGGGCACAGGGTTGGCAGTACCTGCTGAACCCGCAGAGCGGGTTCGTCCAGCCCCGATCCGCGAACGGTCAGTGGCGGCCGGGGTTCAGTCCGACGGACTTCTCGTTGGGCGACTGGGCTGAAGGCAACTCGTGGAAATACACACCGATGGTGCCGCATAACGCTCGTGGGCTGATCAATGCGAAGGGCGGAAACGGTGCCATGGTCGAGTACCTGAACACACACTTCGCCGCGCTCAACGACATTCCTGGCGAGCACGCGTGGATGGGCAACGAGCCGAGCTTCGCCGTGCCGTGGCTGTACGACTGGACCGGGTCGCCTTACCTCACCCAGATCGTGGTGCGCCGGATCCAGAACGAACTGTTCCGCAACGCAACGGACGGTTTGCCGGGCAACGACGATCTGGGAGCGATGTCCGCGTGGTACGTCTTCGCGGCTCTCGGTTTCTACCCGGCCGTGCCCGGGACAGCGGACCTGGCGTTGGGCAGTCCGTTGTTCCCGCAAGCCGTTGTCCACCTTCCCGGTGGCGCGACACTGACCGTGAACGCTCCGGCTGCGGCCTCCGCGGCGCCATACGTCCAATCGATGACACTCAACGGCGCCGCCTGGGACAAGGCATATCTGCCACCGTCGGTGATAACCGCCGGCGGCACCATCGATCTCACCTTGGGTACGACTGCGAACGTCGCGTGGGCGAGCGGTCCCGGTGCTGAGCCGCCGTCGTATGGATCGAACGCGATCGCAGCCGCCGACAACAGGGGCAACAGCCACGATGCCGCTACTGGTGCGGCGAACTACGACGGTTGGGGATCCGGATACTCAGTCGAGGCACTCGCCAACGCAGGAGTTGTTTCGGGCAGCCGGCTCTCGGTTGATGGCGTCACCTACACGTGGCCCAACGTACGACCAGGCTCGCCCGACAACGTCGTCGCATCCGGACAACGTTTGACTGTCTCAAGCCCGCCTGGCGCGACCAAACTCGGCTTGCTCGGCAGCGCCGAAGGCAACGCGGACGGCGCCGCTGGCACGGCGACAGTGATCTATTCGGACGGCACGACTCAGCAGGCGACGGTCGGCTTCTCGGACTGGACGCTCGCAGGCGGCTTGAGACAGCTCCGCCCCGACAACGCGGTAGCCGCGACGATGCCGTACCGCAACAACGCCCTGATCGGTGGACAGGAGCAGGTCACGACGTACTTGCTCGCCACGTCGATCGCGATCGACCCAGCGAAGACGGTGATCGGCCTGACCTTGCCCAGCCCCACAGCCGGCCGGATCCATGTCGCAGCCGTCGGATTCGGTGGGCACCGCGACAACGTCGGGATCAGCGACGACAGTTACCGCGGCGGTGGCGACTTCGACAGCGTGGGCTCCAGCTACTCACGGCAGGCACTGGCCGCGGCAGGACTGACGCCAGGCGCGAGCATCGTCCATGCCGGAGTCCGTTATACCTGGCCGGCAACAAACCCAGGCGACCGGGACAACATGATCGCAGCAGGCCAGCGGATCGCAGTCGCGTCCGCCGGTTCCGTGACCAAACTCGGTGTGCTCGGTGCTGCCGATGGCTGGGGTGCACAAGGCCCCGCGACGATCAACTACACCGATGGCTCACAACAGTCGATCACATTGGGCTTCACAGACTGGACGCGAGCAGGCGGCCAGATTCCTGTCCAGTACGGCAACACGATCGCGGCCCAAATGCCGTACCGCAACAAGGGCTCAGGCGAACGGGAGAACGTCCCGACCTACGTGTTCGCGGCCACCTTCCAGCTACAGGCCGGCAAAACCGTGGAGTCGGTCACCCTGCCGACGGAAGTCAGCGGCGGCCGCCTGCACATCCATGCCGTCGGCACTGGCTGACGTCCGTACCTACAAGGAGAAAAATGCGGTCCATCAACAAGAGAAGAGCTGGCGTCGTCGCCACCGTCCTGCTGTCCAGCGTCCTTATGGTGTTTTCGCTGACTCAACCGGCATCGGCCGCCGTGCGTAGTTGGGCACCATGGGTCGATCACAACGGCAGCAACTGCGACTGGAACGACTATGGGTTCGTCACGGTCAAAACGTGCCTTGAAGAGGGCCACAACGGAGTCGAACCGACGTATCGAGCAATTCTGCAGATCTGGAACGGCAAATCGACGGGCGTCCAGATGAGCGCCGCGGTGATCAACATGTGGGCCGTCCCCAGTCCGGCTGTGCAGATCCGGGACGACGGATGCCTCAACAGCGGGCTGTCCGGAGGCTATGGGGCGACCTGTTACGGGACAGTGGCAACTCGATCCGCGGTGTGCCACTACAAGCGGACAGCTACCCACATCACCGCGAACGCGGCGATCAACATCCCCGCCGTCAGTAGTTCCCGGCTGACGCAGAAGAGTATGCCGGTCTACGTCGGCTGCTGACGGCATCGCGGCGTGCGCTCAAAAGCCCGCTGGTTCTGGACAGACATCCAGAGCCAGCGGGTTTCGTCGCTCTCCCTCATACGGATTCGGTCACGGGCGTAGTCCGTCCAAAGTGACCGTGACGAGACGGCGGACCGCGGCCTCGGAACGCAAGCTGCCCGCCGCCATAAGGGCATGCACGCAGTAGGCCGCGAGCTCCTCTGGCCGGACGTCGTCACGGACGGTCCCAGTTGCAGCTGCCGCGGCCATCAACTGCTTGACCAAGTCGTGGACGTGTTGCTGTGCCTCGTCCACGTAGTCGCCGCGGTGCAGGAGGGCTGCGAGCGCTGCGTCATGGCGAGTGCGTTGACGGCAGATCAGCGCGTAGGCGTTGAGCACGGCTTCTAGCCTCTGCATTGGATCGTCGGCGCCGGCGTTCAACTGGCCGAGGTGCTCGAGGTGGCCCGCGATGTGGCGTTGGTGCCACGCGTGCAGGATTGTTTCGACGTCGGGGAAATACTTGTACAGCGTGGCGCGGCCGATGCCGGTCTTCTCCGCGATCTGCGACATCGTCACCGACAACGGGCCGTGCTCGGTCACCAGCGCCCACGTGGCTTGCAGGATCGCGTCATGCACCTCGCGGCGGTGCGCCTCGATCGTCTCGTTCCACAGCTTCGGCACCTTCGCAGTGTACATACTGGCTGCATCTCGACAGGCTGTCTTTAAAGAGACAGACTGTATCGAAAAGTCGGTGTCGAGAGGACGCGAAGATGGCTCGTCAAACTGGACGTGGATCGCCGCGATGGGTGAAGTGGTCGGTGATCGTGGTCGGTGTCCTGGTGTTGATCGTTGTGGTGCTGCAGCTGACTGGCCTCGGCGGGCAACACGGCCCGGGGCAGCATCTACCCGGCAGCCAGGTGCAGCCCTCAGTCGGCGTCGGCCACAGATGACGATGCCGCCCCGGCTCCGCAAATTCGTGCTCACCCTGCACGTCGCCACATCGGTCGGCTGGCTCGGCGCGGTCGTCGCCTACATCGCACTCGACATCACCGCTGTCAGCAGTGGCGAGGTCCACGTTTCCCGCGCCGCCTATCTGATGATGAACGTGACGGTGTGGTACGCGATCGTGCCGCTGGCGCTCGCATCGGTTGTGATCGGGACGGTCAACGCGCTGGGCACCACATGGGGACTCGTCCGTCATTACTGGGTGTTGGCCAAGTTAATGCTGACGATCTTCGCGACCGTGATCCTGCTGGTGGAGACGCGGACGGTGTGCGCTCTGGCGGACGTCGCCGCGTCGGGCGCCGACCCGCGCCAGCTGCCCGGTTCGCTGCCGCACTCGATCGGCGGAATGGTGCTGTTGCTCGTAATTCTGGCGCTGTCGGTTTACAAGCCGCGGGGGATGACTCGATACGGCTGGCGCAGGCAGCAGAAGACACGCGTACCGGCGGAGTGAATGCCACTTGCGTGATACCCCCAGCCGGTATATAACTCCCCATGTGTCAAGTACCCCATGGGGGTATCAACGGAGGGTTGAGATGTCTGAAGCGCATGAGCACCACGGTCACGCCGGAGTCACCTGGTCAACGGCCGCGTCGGCCACCCTGCACTGCTTGACCGGTTGTGCCATCGGCGAGGTGCTCGGCATGGTCATCGGGACGTGGCTCGGCCTGCCGAATGTCGCGACGATCGCGCTGGCTGTCGCCCTCGCGTTCGTGTTCGGTTACGCGCTGACGATGCGCGGCGTTCTCAAGGCCGGACTGAGCCTGAAGCAGGCGTTCAAGGTGGCGCTCGCCGCGGACACCGTGTCGATCGCCGTCATGGAGATCGTGGACAACGCCGTGATGATCGGCGTTCCTGGCGCGATGGACGCCGGCCTGGCCAATCCGCTGTTCTGGGGTGCGCTGGCCTTCGCGCTGGTGGTCGCGTTCGTGATCACGCTACCGGTGAACAAGTGGATGATCGGGCGCGGTCGTGGGCACGCGGTCGTGCACGCCCATCACCACTGACAGTTGACGCGGGCTGTCAGGAATCGGATGCCTGGGCTTCGGCTGCGCGCTCGTGCAGCCGGAGCCTGATCTGTTCCGGGGTGTAGGCGCGGCGCCGTCGCTCGCTACGGGCGATGACCACGCCGGTGGCCGCGACACCGAGGAAACCGGCGATGCCCAGGATCTTCCACAGTCGCATTTGCGTAGCCTACAGCCGTGCCTGACAGCTCGATCAGCCTCGACGAGGCCGTGCATCTGACCCGGACCGGCGACGTGTGGGTGTTCCGCGGCAGCTCACCGGCCGACCGCGCGATCCGGGTGACCACCAACAGCCCGGTCAACCACGTCGGCATGGCGGTGGTGATCGAGGACCTCCCGCCGCTGATGTGGCATGCGGAACTGGGCCGCTCTCTGCCGGACATGTGGACTGGGACACACCAGCGCGGCGCCCAGTTGCACGACCTGCGCGACGCGGTCACCACATGGACGGTCAAGTACAAGCAACGTGCCTGGTTGCGCCAGCTCGACCACGAGATCACCCGCGAGATGGAAGACGCCGTGCTGCGCACGATCGCCCGTCTTGACGGCACCCCGTTCCCGTCCACCGCGCGTCTGGCCAGCCGTTGGCTGCGGGGACGGTTGCCCAGCCGCCGGCCAGGAGGGACCTTGGAGACGGCGTTCTGCGCGGAGATCGTCGCGCTGACCTACGAATCGATGGGCCTGCTGCCCGCGCGGCGGCCGAACTGGTACGACCCCGGTCGGTTCTGGAGCGGTGACGATCTCGAGTTGCAGGACGGCGCGCGGCTGGGCGAGGAGATCGCCGTCAGGGTGCCGTGAGGGATGCTCAAGGCAACGCTGATCCGGTCTTTGGCGTGCTGATTGGTGTGACTGCACAGGTGACAAGGGACGAATGCGCTTCGCCGGACGGGGGTGATGCGGCGGCCGCACCGCGGCGTTTCATGAGGGCCGTCCTGGGATCGGGCGCCCGTGTTCTTGGTTCTCTGTGGGGTCCTGCGCTGCTGTATCTCGCCGTCCGCGGGCTCGGCACCCTGATCTTCTGGGGCATGACCGCGGCCCAGGACCGCATCGACTGGCGGCCGTGGGATGCCGACTGGTATCTCAAGATCGCCGAGCACGGCTACGTCGCGTCGGGCGTCGGCATGCTCGACGCGAGCGGGAAGCCCTCACCTGACGGGGCCTACGCCTTCTTCCCGCTGTACCCCATGGTGGTGCGGCTTTTCGCGGCCGTTTTCGGAGACAACTACACCGTCGCGGGCATTGTGGTGTCCACGCTCGCCGGTGTCGTCGGTCCCTACGGTATGGCTCGTTTGACGCGGCTGCTGGGAGGCAATTCGCGCGCCGAGGCGATCGCCGTCGTGCTCGTGGCGGCCGCACCGATGTCGGTGGTCTACACGCTGCCGTACCCCGAAAGCCTGTTGATCGCGCTCGTCGTGTGGGCCCTGGTTGCTCTGCTTGAGCGCCGATGGTGGCTGTTCGCGCTGCTCACGGGCATCGCGGGGACGTCGAACCCGATGGCAGGCCCGCTGATCGTGGTCGCGATCGTCGCGGCTTGTGCCGCCGTCGATGAGCGGGGACAGCGCCGTTGGTGGGCCGGCGTCACACCGCTGCTCGCGGCCGCCGGGATGCTGGGCTACCTGTTCTGGGTGGCGGCCAACACGGCCCGCGGGTACTTCCACATCAGTGAGGTTGGTTGGGGCAACCGCATCGATGGCGGTCTCGTGACCGCGGAATGGGTGTTCGACGCGGTGACCACGAACCGCGATTTGTTCGTGGTGGTAACCGCCGTGGCCATCGTCGCCTCGGTGGTGGCGGTTGTGATGGTGCGGCGGCAGATGCCGTGGCCGGTGTGGCTGTACACGTTGGGCACGGTCGCGTTGATCGTGGTGCACAGTGGCCTCGTCCAGGACCGGGTACGGCTGCTGCTGAGCGCGTTCCCGCTGCTGATCTTGGCGGCGATACGGCTGACGCGCTGCTCTACACGCGTCGCAGTGGTGATCACGGGACTGGTGTCACTGTTCGGGTTATGGTTCGGCGCCTACGCGCTCGCTGTATGGCCCCACGCAATCTAACTAAGGCCCGCGTCGCCGTCCGCTGCCTTGGTGTCAGGCGGGATCGCGGTCGTCTACCGGACCGGCACCGGTTAGATCGCGCGTTGGGGGACAAGGTGTTGACCGGATTCTCAGGGGAAATTCGACCGTCACAACCACCGGCGCGGTGTTCGCCCGTGCCTCGGCGCGAGGACTCGCGGTCAACACTGGCACAGGCTGGCGCGACCTAGGTGGACAGATACTCGACCAGTCCCCCATGGCGCGGACGTGGTCGTACCCGGCCCGGATGGACAAGTGCGCACTTTCCACGCGCAGGGTTAGGCCCGGACCGGGAGGGTGATGGCGGACGGGTGTGCTGGGTCGTGGTGGACGGTCTGGTCGGCCGCCAGAAGGGTGGTGGCCGTCGCGCGTGGTTGTCCCGTGCCGGAATTGCGGGCGTAGCGGGGGAAGGCGCCGCTGGACACTTGGACGCGGATGCGGTGTCCGCGTTTGAAGCGGTAGGCGGTGGGCCAGAGTCGCACGGTTGCCCGGCTCAGCTGGTCGGCCTCGGTCAGGCTGACGAGGCCGTCGCAGATGTTCCATGAGCGCCCGGCCGGGTCGACGTCGCAGAGCCGGACGAACACGTCGGCGTGGGCCAGGCTGGACTGGAACCAGATCTCGGCGCTGACCTCGCCGATGACCTCGACGTCCGCATCCAGCACCGGCGTGGTGTAGGTGAGCACGTCCGCCCTGGCCTCCAGTGCGGTGTTGTCCACCCGGCTGTTGTCCTTGACCATGCGCACTCCGCCCACCGCAGGCGTCGGGTCGGCCGGGTCGTAGCGGTAACGGTCCGGTTCGGACTCGGCCGCCGGTTCGCCTGCCAGCAGGCCACTGGCGTGCAAATGGAACCGCTTGGGCTCGTAGCCGCTCGGCGGCCAGGACTCGAAGTCACGCCAGGCTTCCTCGCCCATGACGTACAGGCGAACCGGAGGACGTGCGGGAGGCTGTTCGCCGCGGCAGTGGGCCAGCCCGAAGTCGAGGGCTTCTTCGACGGGCGCACTGGTGAACTCGGTATGGGCCCATGGGCCGACGGTCAGCCGGGCCGGACGTCCCGCGTCCTGAAGGATCCGGAAGTCTCGCAGCTGGCCGGGCAGGAAGATGTCGAACCAGCCGCCGATCGAGCTGACCGGCACGGTCGTGTCCGCGACCCGGTGGCTGTGGTCGAGACCGGCCCAGCGCGAGCTGCTGGCGTCGTGGGCGAGGATGTCCTGGATGTAGTCCGACCGCTCACCGATCGCGGCGATGTCGGACTGGCCGAGCGGAAGCGTCCACAACGCACGGGCCGTCTTCTTGGCTTGCCACAGACTGCGCAGCAGGGCCAGCGGGCGTTGCTGGGTGCCGACCATCGCACCCCAGGCGAACGGCGTCTCCAGGGACATGCCGTCGGCGCGCAGGAACTCCAGCGTCAGTGCCGACTCGGTCACGACCGGGATCATCGCTTTGACCTGGGGCGGCAGCTGGTCGGCGACGGCCCATTGTACGAAGCCCAGGTAACTCATGCCGAAGAGCACGATCGCGTCTCCCGCCCACGGCTGCTTCACCAGCCAGTCCAGCGTCGCCAGGCCGTCCTCGCGCTCCTGGCGCATCGGGTCGAAGGTGCCGCCGGAGCCGAACCCGCCGCGCGTGCTCTGCACCACCACCTGGTAGCCCCGTTCGGCCAGCGGCCGGGCCATCCCATGGGCGATGAGTCCGCTGCGGCCGTAGGGCGAGCGCAGCAGCGCGACCGGCAGGTTCTCACTTTGGGTGCGCGGGGCCATCCTGTCCGCCAGCAACTCGACCCCGTCGCGCATCGGCACGCGGAGATCCCGCTGGACGACCAGGTCGCGGGTGTGGGGCGGGCGCAGCTTCAGCTTGCGCTGGATGACGTGACTGATCAGGTTCATCGGAGTGTCCCCTCGCCGATGGCGGTCATCAGGACGGACATCACGTGCAGCACCCGGTCGGTGAACGCCTCGGGGTCCAGCGGGTCGGGCCCGTCGACCACCCACGCCGTGATGAAGGCACCGGCACCGCCGGTCAGGAAGGTGGCGAGGTCGTCGGCGAGCTGCGGAGCGAGGCGGTCACCCGCCACCTGCTCGATGCCCTGCCGGTTGACCGGGAGGAACAGGCCGCTCAGCCCGCGGTCCACGGCGAACCCGCAGGACCCGGTCAGCAGGGAGCGGTAGAACACCCGGTGGTCGGCGAAGTGGCGCGCTACCGCGAGCGTCAGCTCTCGTTCGGTCGCCTGGGTGTCGTGTTTGAGGCGTGGCAGCAGTTCCTGCCGGACCAGGTCGAGACCGGCCTCCAGCAGCAGTGTGTCGCGATCACCGAAGTGCTGGTAGACGACCCGTCGGCTGACGTCCGCGGCTTCCGCGATGTCGGAAAGCGGGATCGCCGTCGTGGCGCGTTCGGTGACCAGGGCGACCGCTGCCTTCATGAGCGCCGCGCGGGAACGGCGCACGCGGCGGTCTTGGGCAGGTTCGGCCGCAGTCAGGTCCACATCCACGATCGTGCACACTTGTTACCAAATGCGCAAGTGTTACTGATTGTGCGCCTTCTGCTGTCCGTGCAGGACGATTTCGCTGTGGGGTTCGCGAGGTGGAATCCCGACGGATGGCGGGGGTCGTCTGGCCGATCGGCGGGCGAGTTCCAAGCAGCCGGGGCGACAGCATGGCCGCATGAATCCAACGACAAGGCGGTCCATCGGGATATCCATGGCGATGGTCGGTGTCCTGGCTGGTGGTGCGGTCGTGGTCAGTGCGGAGCCAGGGCTGGTCGCGGATCTGCGGGCGGATGTGAACCGCGATGGCGTGGTCGACACTGCAGGCCAGTCGGATGTGGCGGGCAAGCAGACCTGGACACTGGACCGGGGTGCGATCTTCCTGCCGAACATCGGTGACCAGCACCGCCGATGCCCCGTCAAGGACGCCAACGGCAAACCGCTGCCGGATGACAAACTGGCCGAATGCAACGACGCCTCGGATGACGTCGCGCGTGCTCCCGAGAATCTCGCCCCGCTGAAGACGGTTCCGCTCGGCAACGCTCCGTCCGATGTATGGGGGACAGTGGCAACGGTCGGTCCGGGACAGGACAAGGTCAGGCTGTTCGTCAACCGTGCGGGCGCGTGGACCAAGGTCTCCGGTACCGATCGGCTCACCGCTGATGAGCTGCGTTCCGGCGTGAACCTGGGCATCGACGCCAAGGACGTCGTGCGCGACAGCAAGATCTGGAACGGGCGTATCACGGTGCGATTCACCGTCAACGACGGCGCGAAGACAGCCACGGATCATGTGGTGCTGCGCGTGTCGCCGGTTCTGACACATCATCATCTCCAACGGACACAACAGGTTCTGACGTCCGAAGGAACCGACGAGATGCCCGCGCAGCAGCGGTTCGTCAAGGAGCTGGCCGACCGGGTCAAGGCCGCCGGGATCGACGCGCCACTGCGACTGTTCGACCAGGAAGACCCGTGGGCACAGGACTTCTTCGAGCCGGGCTACGTCACCATGCCGGGTGCGGACGGAAAGCCCAGGGGATTGCGTATCGCGATCCGGTCGGCCCAGCCTGATCGGCCGGCGGGCAGGCAGGTGTTCGAGAAACTCCGCGGTCCTGGAATCGGGGCGATCCAGATCGCCGGCCGCGGTGGCGGCTTCAGAAGTGTCGATTCGATGGGCAACCTGGAGACGATTCCGCCTTACGAGAACCGGGGGAGGAGTTACCCGGTCGGCCGGATCGTCATGGGTGACACCGGCTCGGCCGGTGAGGGCGCTCCCGACCAGGCGATGCAGACGTTCTTGCGGTCGCAGGAATATCAAACGCCGCTGATGGTGGACACCTCATGGCTCGCGGTCGGCCATGTCGACGAGTTCGTCCAATTCCTGCCAGCCGCAGGCCGACGCGGCTGGACGATCGCCGTGGCGGACCCGCAGGCAGGCCTTGACCTGCTGCGTACGGCACAACGGGCCGGGCACGGCGCCACCAGGATGTTCTCGCAACCCGAAGCTGGTGCCGAGACCATTGACCAGGTACTGCGTAACGACACGCTGTTGCGTGCCAACGCACTCGCGACACGACGTATCGAGGCCAACCTCCGGATCCTCAAGCGCGAGACCGGCGTCCGCGACGATGAGATCGTCAAGGTGCCTCAGCTGTTCACGACGGCGGACCTGTCCCGCGCGGTGAGCAAGAGGCGGCAAACGACGAAGGTGAACATGCATGGACTGGGCGCCTATGTGCCAGGGGCGGTCAACGGCATCGTGCTGAACTCCAAGCACTACGTCGCGGCGCAGCAGTGGGGACCGGTTGTCAACGGCCAGGACATCTTCGCCAACGCGGTGAGCGCCGCCTACGGAAAGCTCGGCATGACTGTCCACTATGTCGATGACTGGAGCAGCCACCACATCGGGGGTGGCGAAGTCCACTGTGGAACGAACACGTTCCGGGAGACCAGCAGGCCATGGTGGCCTGAACGGAGCTAGGGCTTGCCGGGCTGATCTACAGTCTCCTTTTCAGCTTGAGGAGGCGAGGCGGATGCCGAGGAACCGGTCGGTCATCGTCGCGCGGCTGGTCAGCGAGCGGCCTGGCAGTTCGCAGGCGGCAATCCTCACCGAGTTGCGCCGGTGTCTGCTCGATGGCGGCGTTCCGCCGGGCAGCTCCATTCCGCTCGACGAGGTGGCCGCCGTGTTCGGGGTCAGCCGGATCCCGGTCCGGGAGGCGCTCAAGACGTTGATCGGTGAAGGCCTCGTCGAACACCGTCCCAACTTCGGCTACACGGTGGCCAAGCTGACACCGGCCGAATTGCACGAGTTGTACGTCGTGCGAGGCGTGCTGGAGACGGCGGCGCTGGGCGCGGGGGTGGGACAGGCCGACACCGACGACGATCAGCGGGCCCAAGCGGCCCATCAGGCGTTGGAAGACGCCTTGGCCGCCGGGGACGTCCGGGCGTATCACCGGGAAAGCCGGAGTTTCCACATGGCCTTGGTGCGGCCGTGCGGGATGTTGCGGCTCTTGGGGATGTTCGAGTCCGCGTGGAACATGACGGAGCCGCTCCAACCGATGGCGCACGTGTCCGCCGACGAACGGGCGACGCTGCACCGCGATCACGACGAGATGCTGGCGGCGTTCGTGGCGCGGGACAGCGTGGCCCTGGTCGAAGCCGCCCGTGAGCACCACGAGCGGCTGAAGTCGTCGTTGGCCTCGGTGCCTCGGCACACCGGGCTCTTCGCTGAGGCGTGAAGATATACGTTTCCGTTGACGAGCGTGTAACAACCGGCTCCTACGGTGGCGGGAACCACCAGGCAGGAGCGCAGCGATGACTGATACCGCTCAGCAGGTAGTCAAGCCCGTCCATCACCCACGGCTGACCAACGCCGACCTCGCGCCACTGGAGAAACAGACGTGGGGGTCGTACAACATCTTCGCGTTCTGGATGTCCGATGTACACAGTGTCGGCGGGTACGTCACCGCGGGCAGCCTGTTCATGCTCGGCCTGAGCAGCTGGCAGGTACTGGTTTCGCTGCTGATCGGGATCGGCATCGTGTACCTGTTCTGCAACCTGGTCGCCAAGCCCAGTCAGGCGGCCGGAGTGCCGTACCCGGTGATCTGCCGCAGCGTGTTCGGTGTGCTCGGCGCGAACATCCCGGCGGTGATCCGTGGGTTGATCGCCGTCGCCTGGTACGGGATCCAGACCTACCTGGCGTCCGCCGCGCTGGATGTCGTGCTGCTCAAGCTCTTTCCCGGACTGATGCCGTACGCGGACGTGAGCCAGCACGGCTTCCTCGGGCTGTCCCTGCTGGGGTGGTTCTCCTTCGCGCTGCTCTGGGTGCTGCAGGCCGCGGTGTTCTGGACGGGGATGGAGACCATCCGCCGGTTCATCGACTTCTGCGGACCGGCGGTGTACGTCGTGATGTTCCTGCTGACCGGGTACCTGATCGCGAAGGCGGGCTGGGGTGCGATCGACTTCAGCCTCGGTGACGTCCGGTACTCCGGGTTCGACGCGCTGCCGGTGATGCTGGGCGCGATCGCGCTGGTGGTGTCGTACTTCTCCGGCCCGATGCTGAACTTCGGCGACTTCTCCCGGTACGGCAGGTCGTTCAAAGCGGTCAAACGGGGCAACCTGCTGGGCCTTCCGGTGAACTTCCTGCTCTTCGCGATCCTGGTGGTGGTCACGTCCTCGCTGACCATCCCGGTCTTCGGCGAGCTGATCACCGATCCGGTCGCGACTGTCGCCCGGATCGACAGCACGTTCGCCATCGTGCTCGGCGCGTTGACGTTCAGCATCGCCACTGTGGGCATCAACATCGTCGCCAACTTCATCTCGCCCGCGTTCGACTTCTCCAACGTCAGCCCGCAACGGATCAGCTGGCGGGCAGGCGGGATGATCGCGGCGATCGGCTCGGTGCTGATCACACCGTGGAACCTGTACAACAACCCCGAAGTCATCCACTACACCTTGGAAACCCTCGGTGCCTTCATCGGCCCGCTGTTCGGTGTGCTGATCGCAGGGCACTACGTCGTGGCCCGCCAGCAGGTCACCGTCGACGACCTGTTCTCCATGTCGCCGGAGGGAAAGTACTGGTACCGCAAGGGATACAACCCGTCCGCGATCGTGGCCACGGTGGCCGGTTCGTTGGTGGCGATGGTCCCGGTGCTGTGGACGGACGGGCCAGGGATGAAGACGACGGCGCAGTACAGCTGGTTCATCGGCATGGCGCTGGGCTTCGTGGTGTTCAGCGGGCTCTCCCGGCGCCGCCGATGAGGATCAAGGTCATCAACCCCAACACGAGCACTTCGATGACCGCGCTGATCGACCGTGCGGCGACATCGAGGGCGAGTCCGGACTGTCTCGTTGAGACGGTCAACCCGGCCATGGGGCCTGAGTCGATCGAGAGCCACTATGACGAGGCGTTGAGCGTTCCTGGTGTCCTCGCGGAGATCGCCGCGGAGCAGTTCGACGGTTACGTCATCGCGTGCTTCGGCGATCCGGGCCTGGATGCCGCCCGGGAGCTCGCCGACGGTCCCGTTGTCGGGATCGCTGAAGCCGCGATGCGTACGGCTGCTTATCTCGGTCGCGGCTTCAGCGTTGTCACCACGCTCGAACGCACCTGTGGCCGAGCATGGGACCTCGCGGAACGGTATGGCGTCAGCAGATTTTGCCTTGGCGTGTCCGCATGCGACATTCCCGTGCTCGAAGTCGAGGCGGCGCTGGACGAGGTCGCTTTCGCCTGCCAGAAGGCCGTTGCCACGGACCGGTCGGATGTGGTCGTGCTCGGCTGCGCCGGTATGACCGCGCATTGCGCGCAAATCTCGGCACGTGTCGGCGTCCCGGTCATCGACGGTGTTCAGGCCGCGGTACTCCAGGTGGAGTCGCTGGTCCGGATGGGCCTGCGCACGGGCTCCATGCGGGAGTACGCGCCACCGCCACCGAAGCTGTACACGGGTGTCCTCGCGCAGTTCGGGACCTGATCAGTGCTTGTCGGTGGATCGGGACTGAGTGTTAAGTCTGTCGGCGGGCACTTGCTCGAGGCGGGTCCAGCCCCGCCAGCCCCGCTCCTCGAGGATCGCCACCACCCGCTTGGCCCACGGTGAGGACTGGACCAGTGTCGCGTCCAGCAGGTCCGCGAACTGGTCGTCGAAGCCGTCCGGACCCACCTCACCGGCCTGCACAGCGCGAATCTGCGCGCGCTCGAGGATGTCCGCGATCTCGACGACCCGCGGATCGTCGGCCGGGCAGTCCAGTGGCCCGTTGAGAAAGCTGTAGAGCTTCACCATATCGGGGTGGTCCAGTTGCTCGTGCTTCTTGGCGATCACGGCGTCGATCAGGTGCGGCACCTGGGCGGCGACCATGATCCAGGCGTCCCGCTCCATCTCGATGTACCGCTCCTCGGCGCCGAGACCGCGCAGCCGGTCGAGGTAGCCCACGACGCTCTCGGGAAGCGCCAGGTGATCTCCGGTGGCGAGCTGGGCGAGCCGTTTGCGGGTGTCCTGCAGCCGCCGGATCTGGGCGCGCAGGTTCCTGTCGATCTCACCGACGCCGTCGGCGAACTCCTCCGGGCCGGCGTCGAGGAGTTCCTGCACCCGGGCCAGCGGCACGCCGGCATCTGCCAGTGTGCGGATCCGGATCAGTCGCACCACCGCGGCAGCGTCGTAGGTCCGGTATCCCGAATGGTCGCGTTCAGGCTCCGGTAGCAGCCCGATCTTGTGGTAGTGGCGTACTGCCCGCACCGTCGCCCCGGCGTACGCCGCTAGCTGGCTGATGGTGAGCATGGGTCGCAGCCTGCCTCAGGCGATCTTGCGGCGGTAGACGACCATCGCGAAGACGTACGCCACGACAAGGATGCCGACGCACCAGGCAAGCGCGATCCAGATGTCGTCGCCGACTGGCTGCTGGGCGAACAGGCCACGGATCGTGTTGACGATCGACGTCACCGGCTGGTTCTCGGCGAACCAGCGCAGCGGGCCGGGCATCGTCGCTGTGGGCACGAATGCCGAGCTGAGGAACGGCAGGAAGATGAGCGGGTAGGAGAACGCGCCCCCGCCTTCCGCCGACTTCGCGGAAAGACCGGCGATCACGGCGATCCAGGTCAACGCCAGGGTGAACAACGGCAGGATGCCGGCGACCGCGAGCCAGGCCAGCACGCCCGCTCCGGAACGAAAACCCATGAGCAGAGTGACGCCTACGACGATCACGAGCGAGATCAGGTTGGCGACAAGGGAAGTGAGGACATGTGCCCACAGCACGCCCGACCGTGCGATCGGCATGGACTGGAATCGCTCGAAGATCCCGCTCTTCATGTCCACGAAGAACCGGAGCGCGGTGTAGGCGATGCCCGACGCGATCGTGATGAGCAGAATGCCGGGCAGCATGTAGTCGATGTACTGGACTGGACCGGTGTCGATGGCGCCGCCGAACACATAGACGAACATCAACATCATCGCGATCGGCGTGATCAGGATCGTGATGATGGTGTCCACGCTGCGGGTGACGTGGCGCAGGGTCCGTCCGGTGAGCACACCGGTGTCGCCGAGGAAGTACGTGGTCATCCTTGTTCCCTAGTTGTTCGTGCCGGTGGCGTCGCTCTTGTCGTGGCCGCCGATGATCGCGAGGAAGATCTCCTCAAGGGTCGGCTGCTTCTCCACGTATTCGACCGTGGCGGGCGGAAGGAGCTGCTTGAGCTCGGCCAGCGTGCCGTTCGCGATGATCCGTCCCTTGTGGAGGATCGCGATCCGGTCGGCGAGCTGTTCGGCCTCGTCCAGGTACTGCGTAATGAGCAGGACTGTCGTGCCATGCCCAGCGAGTTGCTTGACCGCATGCCACACCTCGATGCGCCCCTCGGGGTCGAGCCCGGCGGTCGGCTCGTCCAGGAAGATCACCGGTGAGTTCCCGATGAGGCTCATCGCGATGTCCAGGCGGCGGCGCATGCCACCCGAATAGGACGACACCCTGCGTGCGGCCGCGTCGGTCAGCGAGAAACGCTCAAGCAGGTCGTCCGCGATCGCGCCGGAGTCCTTGAGGTGCCGCAGCTTGGCGACCAGGACGAGGTTCTCCCGGCCGCTGAGGATTTCGTCGACGGCGGCGAACTGCCCGGTGAGGCTGATCGACTCCCGCACGTTCGCCGGTTGCGTGGCGACGTCGAAGCTGTTGACGCTGACCGTCCCCGCATCAGCTTTCAGCAGCGTGGCGAGGATCCGGACGGTCGTGGTCTTGCCCGACCCGTTGGAGCCGAGCAGGGCGAAGATGCTGCCCCGCGCCACGTCGAAGTCCACACCGCGCAACACCTCCAGCTTTCCGTACGACTTCTCCAGACCCTGCACGTGAATCGCGGTCGATCGGGCTTGTGCTGTCGCCGTAGTCGCGTGTTGGCCGGGGGTCTTCTCGACGAACATGGTCATCTGCCTCCTTGCGGAGCTGTCCCGCGGAAGCTCCTGCCAGAAGCATGGAGGGTTGACCCAGGGGCAAGGTCAAGCCGGCGGCGATGCGTAGAGTCCAGGAAGACGTGCCAGGCACTGCACCGGGACCCGGCCGGGAGGACCAACAGCGATGGCGTCAGCCAACACAACAAGGGGCCACAGTCCTGTCGGTGGACTGCTCCACCGATATTTGACCAGGACGTCGGCCGACCGCATCGACTCAGGAGCGGCTGCCTTCTACGCGGGGCTGGACACGATCGGTGCGGTCGTGCCCGATGTGGCGGCCTCCATCGTCAACGAGCTCGCCGACCAGCGGTCCAACGTGAAGCTGATCGCGAGCGAGAACTACAGTTCGTTGGCCGTACAGTTGGCCCAAGGCAACCTTTTCACCGACAAGTACGCCGAAGGCTTCGCGGGGCACCGCTTCTACGCCGGATGCGACAACGTCGACGCGATAGAACTGCAGGCTGCGGAGCTGGTCCATAAGCTGTTCGGCGCCGACCACGCTTACGTCCAGCCACACTCCGGTGCCGACGCGAATCTCGTTGCTTTTCTTTCCATCCTTGCCACGACTGTCGAATCGCCGGAGCTCGAGCGCTTCGGCCAGACCAATCCGGCGAACATCTCGGACGCCGACTGGGAAAACGTGCGTCAACGGTTCGTCGGGCAGCGCCTGCTCGGGATGGACTACTACTCGGGTGGGCATCTCACCCACGGGTATCGGCACAATGTTTCGAGCCGTTTGTTCGAGGCGCACTCCTACACAGTCGATCGCGGCACGAACCTGCTCGACTTCGACGCGATCCGCCGGCAGGCGCTCGAGGTTCGGCCAAGGATCCTGCTCGCGGGGTACAGCGCCTATCCACGCAAGATCAACTTCGCGCGGCTCCGTGAGCTGGCCGATGAGGTCGGCGCGACGTTCATGGTCGACATGGCGCACTTCGCCGGGCTCGTCGCGGGCAAGGTGTTCACCGGCGAGTACGACCCCGTGCCGTATGCCCACGTCGTGACGAGTACGACGCACAAGACACTGCGGGGCCCGCGGGGCGGCATGGTGTTGTGTACAAGCGAATTCGCTCCGGCGGTCGACAAAGGATGCCCAATGGTCCTCGGTGGGCCGCTGCCACATGCCATGGCGGCCAAGGTGGTGGCCTTCCGCGAGGCATTGGAGCCGAATTTCCAGACCTACGCGCATTCCATTGTCGACAACGCCCGAGTGTTGGCCGATGAGTTGCAGAAGCGTGGCGGAGCGGTTGTCACCGGTGGCACCGACAACCATCTCGTTCTGCTTGACGTCACCAGTTCGTACGGCCTTACCGGGCGGCAAGCGGAGTCGGCGCTGCGATCGTGCGGGTTGACGCTCAACCGGAACTCGTTGCCATTCGACGCGAACGGACCCTGGTACACCAGCGGCCTGCGGCTTGGCACAGCGGCGGTGACGACGCTCGGGATGGGTGCCGCTGAAGTGGCCGAAATCGCCGAGATCATCGTGTCAGTCCTCAGCAAGACATCGCCCGCGGCGACGGCGAAAGGCGATGGCACGGTGAGCAAAGCGAAGTACGAGCTACCAGACACAGTCGCCGATGGAGCCAGGGGACGCGTCTCCGATCTGCTCGATCGGTACCCGCTTTATCCCGAAATCGATCTCGACTTCGTTCGCTCGGCAGGAGTCACCAACGCCGACACGTAGAAGCCATCACAAGCGGCGAGAGCCAGGAAGACGTGCTTCCTCAGCGGAAAGCCGTGCGAACACAGCACTGCCACCGCCGGAGAAACTCACCTCAGCGGTGGCAGCTTTCGGCCCCGACCGTGCCGTCGGGTCTCTCGTGCAGGGTGGTGTCGTCGCCGGAAAATACGCGGCAGCCACATGAGCGGCAACAGTTTCAGTCACTCCTGAACCTGCTTGCCGAAAGGCCAACGGGCCACCAGCGTGTCGCATTGGGACAGATATCACCGAAATGCGGCCAATCCGTGAGGACGCTCGCCCTTTGCTCACTTGACCCGCCCGAGGCGGCGCTTGCCGATAGTCGTGACAGTCAGTGTCGCGGCCACTCGGAGTTCACGGTACGGGGTATGACAACGACGTCGTCATGCTGCCGTAGACTGAACCCTATTCGTCGCCGGGGAACGGAGAAGTGACATTGCGCCTGCACGAGCAGACTTGGCCCGGCGGGATACATTCGCCCCGAATCGGCGAAGGTTCGTTCTTCTGCCAGTTTCGTGCACTTTCCGTCCCGGACCTGGCCAGGCGGATGTGCGGTCCTACGTCGGCGGCGATCGTGTTGTCACACTACGGGCTGCTTGACGACAAGTGGCGGGCCGGTGAGTCGTTGGCGCCGTTCGTGCGATTCATCCTGGACGAACACGTCGATGGCGACGTCGAAGTGCTGCGACGTAGCTACGAAAGCGATGGCCAGGATCTGACCGTGACGGTCCGGCGAGTGGCGCAGTCGACCGAATGCGCGGATGGCGCGCTCGTCACACGTGCCAGTGACCGGGTCGAGCGTGGTGATCAATCGCGGTTCAATCCCACCTTCACGATGGTCGGTGGGTATGACCACAGGTTCTCGTCCGCGCTGTTCCAGCGGTTCGGGGTGGATGCTGAGCTGCGCCACGTTGACGTCGCCGCACTCGCGAGGCTGTTCGAGAGCGGAAGCGCGGACTTCTTCCTGGCCTCCGTGCGTAGTGCTTTCTACGAAGGCGGACACGTAGTGGTCATCGACAGCTATCGCAACGGTGTGTTCACGGTCGTCGATCCCTCGGACCCGATCTACCGTGCAGGCGTGCGCTTCTACCCGGAAGACGCCATGTCGCATATGTTCAACGGTTTCGGGACCGCCATCATGCGGTGAGCTCTGAGGTCGGGCCAGCATGTGTGCGTAGAGTGCATGGCGTGCCAACGATTCGAGCCGCGACGGTCAGCGATTTGCCTGCTGTCCTTGGCCTCTACGCCGAACTCCACCCGGATGACCCAGTCCCGTCGACGGAATCCGCGCAGCGCGCCTGGCGGGCGATCCAGGCGCAGCCCTGCCGGACCATCCTGGTGGCCGAGGCGGATTCGGGTCTCCTTGGCACGACCGACTGCGCGATCCAGGCCAACCTCACCCGTAACACCCGCTCGCTGATGTTGATCGAGAACTTCGTGGTCGTGGCGGCCGCCCAGCGCACGGGCGTCGGCTCCGCCCTGCTCCGGGAAGCCGTCCGGCTGGCGCGCGAGGCGGACTGCTACAAGGTCCAGTTGCTGTCCCGCGCCACCCGGACGGACGCACACGCCTTCTATGAGTCCCAGGGCTTTCAACCGCTCGCTCAGGGGTACCGGCGGTACCTCTGAGAGTGCTGGGAAAGTCCTTTGTGGACTATAGGCGCCAGGTCGTCGTAGAGATCGGTGCCGGCACTTGCCAAACGCCGCGCGAAACGAGCTCGGTGAGCGCGACGTCCAAGTGCCGAGAATGTGAAGTTGGTGAAGCTACGCCGCGCGCGGTCCGATGCAACGAGACGGCGTATATCGTCGGCGGATCAAAAATCGCATACGTGCAGGCAACACCACGCTGCCTTGACTGACGGCATGCCTACAGCGAGCCAAGTGGCTGATCGCACGCGCACGACAGGGCGATGGCTCCCAACTGAATGCTGTTGAACGCGAAAATTCCCTATTTTCGCCTGTATGATCCTGATCTACAGTCCGATCGTGTTCGAGCTCCGCTCGCCAACACCCTGCAAACAGCGGCTCACGACCGTCCCATCGGACCCGCATTCACATGACGCGGTTCCGCGCTCGTCCCCTTGGCACATCACACTCGGATGACCTGCCCGTCCAGTGCGACGGGCATCTGTCGGTGTGCTTGATCGGGCACCCCCAAACCCGAGATGGACACCGGCACCGAAGGTGGGACGCACGAACGGTCCCCGCAACCAGGAGTGCGTCCCACCTCCGGCTTTTACGCGCGGCATGGAACAACAAATGCTCGAGTGGGCCAACCGTCCACTCAAGGCGGTGTTCAGTCACTGTGGACGGCCCACAAAGGACGTGGAGTTCTTGGAATACGGGCAGCAATTACGCCCCTGAGCCAAGCGAGCCGTGGCTGAAAATGCCTGTAGGGACGCGCGGCGGGGAGCCGGTTGGCGCAGACCATGCCAATTGGACCGTGCGCTGGAAACATGTGATCACCCGTTCGTATCACGTTGGGTGGTCACCGGCCGTCATGTCGAAACCTACTGAATGGCCGACCTGGGCCGGAACGCGGCCAGCGAATACCATGATCGCCTCGCGCAGGCAATGTGGTTGTTCATTAATTGCCAACAACGATTGGCCGTGCCATGCTGCCCGGTGTGGACTTACTGGGGAGAACACAAGATCGAGCATGTCCTGAGGTGTCACATTACGGCGGGCGTCGGCCTTGGTCCGGCCCACGATGAGTAGTGGTTTAGCGGCGATCACCGCCAAGGGTGCGAGCTCCGGTCACTTGTCGAAGGGCACGCTGCCGCCGGGCACCTGGCAGACCGTGGAGGCGGTCCGCGCGCACGCGGACCTGCCGGTGGTGTTCAGAGGGGTCCTCACTGGCGAGGACGTCCGCTGCGCCGCAAAGGCTGGCGTGGACGGGGATCGTGGCGTCCAACCGCGGAGGCCGGACGGTTGGACGGCAGGCACTCGAACTGCTCGCCGTCGAACTGTGAGATGGCACGGACCTGGTCGGACGCGTCTGGGTGGACACGGCTCGCAAGATCCTGAACCGGCGGCAGCCGAAGAGCGGGGGCGACTGTCCGGAATAGGGGGGTGGTTCATGTATACCACCCCCTTTAACATGTCCGTGAGGGGCCCACAAAACCGGAGTGGCTGGAATGCTTGCGGGAAGCGTTCTGCAATTCGATGAGTCGCGCGACTATGAGTTCATCGCGCCAGATGATGGCGGGGGAGACGTAGTCTTGCACATATTCGAATTCACCGGGAACCCCTGAGGTTCGGGCCGAGTTCCATGCATTTCTGGGGGTAGGCCGTGCGCGCGTACGCGAACTCGGTTCGCCTTCACCGAGGGAAATCCTGAGAGAACTCTCAGTGTGCACTATCGGCGCAGTTCGAGCAACCGGTGGTAACGCCGAGTTCTGTGCCGCACCGAAAAGTTGACGAAGAAGAGATCCAATTTGGGGGCTAAGTGGATCCGACGAGAGATGACGTAGTCGCTCTCCCGGTCGTCGAAATCGAGCTGTCCCGGCTGTCTTCCACATCCTCGCCACGAACCTCTGGCGAGGATCCGGAGCATGTCGAGACACTGTTGTCGGCAGAAGGGGAACTCCCACCTATTCTCGTTCACCGCCCGACGATGCAGGTGATCGACGGCTTGCACAGGTTGAAGGCGGCGCGAGTCCGAGGCGATACGAAGATCCTTGCGAGGTTCGTGGACGGTACCGAATCAGACGCCTTCGTCATGGCTGTCGAGGCGAACATACGGCATGGTTTGCCGCTCTCACTCGCCGATCGCAAGCGTGCGGCAGTCCAGATCATCGGGACACATCCGCAGTGGTCCGACCGGCGGGTGGCCTCGGTGACCGGTATATCCGCCGGCACAGTGGCTGACCTGCGCAGGCGAGGAGGCGAGGGTGGAAACGAGGCGAGGATCGGACGGGACGGGCGCATTCGCCCGGTCGACGGTTCGGAGGGCAGGAGACTCGCCGCCGAGCTGATCCGCAGTGATCCGGGTCTTTCGCTGCGGCAGGTCGCCAAGAAGGTCGGCATCTCGCCGGAGACGGTCAGGGATGTGCGAGGCCGGTTGGAGCGTGGTGAGAGCCCGACCCCGGACGGGAGCAGACGATTACAGGCAAAGCCGCAGCCATTGCGTTGGACGGAGCCTGACTTCGGCCGCATCGTCGACCGTGATCGTCTTGCCGTGCTGGAGCGCCTCAAGGCCGATCCCGCGCTGCGCCTGACCGAGACCGGCCGAATCCTGTTGCGGATGTTCGCCATGCATTCCATTGACGGTCAGGAGTGGGGACGGGTCCTGCACGGCGTCCCACCGCATTTGTGCAGCGTGGTCGCCGGATTCGCCAGGGATCACGCCCGGGTGTGGGCGGAGTTCGCGGATCGCTTGGAAAACCGGGCGAGCGATCTGGCCGCGGGATGATCGCGTAACGAACGCGTTGACCAGCCGTGTACAGCAACGAAAAGGATAAATCGGGTACACGGCACAAACATCACGGCAGAGTGACTGGGGCTGGGGAAATGGCAGGGACCGATAGCGGCACGATGAGGCGGTGTGCGGTGTCCGCGGAGATACGAGGGGACGCGGCGACGATGCCGGAGGGGTATGCGCGAGGCCTCATCGAACGCCCCGACGGAGTTTGGCTACCTCGGCAGAAGAGCGCCGATCGCGGCGATCGAGCCGTGAATCCAGTTGGTCATGGCAATGGTGCCGGTCCGACACACCCGCCGCTCACCCGTGCCGAGTTGCGGGTGGCCGCACTCGCGGCGCAAGGATGCGTCAACCGGGAGATCGCGGAGCGGCTGTTCATCACGCCGAGCACCGTCGAGCAGCACTTGACTCGCGTGTTCAAGAAACTGGGAATCACCGGCCGGGATTTCCTGCCGACGTCGTTGTCGGCGGTGGGCCGGGAGGATTGAGGCGCTCGGTGAAGGGGCGGACAGCGACACACGCGGTCGCTGTCCAACTCTTGGACGGCTCGTAGCATCGCCGGTCGCCGTGTCGGCGGTGACGACGACGCCCGGCGCTGGCCGGTCGCTTGTGAAGCATTGACGGTAGCCCGCCGGGTCATTACTTTCGGCGAAGATCGCACCCGATCTCGTTGCGACGCGGGCGAATCAGGCGTGGATGGCTCTTCGCTGCGCGGCCAC
The DNA here is from genome assembly GCF_900176515.1 of Kibdelosporangium aridum. GTDB lineage: Bacteria > Actinomycetota > Actinomycetes > Mycobacteriales > Pseudonocardiaceae > Kibdelosporangium > Kibdelosporangium aridum. Next base: position 247,096 of record NZ_FWXV01000011.1, on the reverse strand, counting down.
GATCGTGAGACCCATCGGCGAGCGCCCCGCATTCTCCTGCCATGGCACGGATGTAAGGGGATGTCTTTGAACACCCATCAAGTGGTCTTCTTGTTGCTCGATCTCGCGGTGATCGTCGTGCTGGCGCGCCTGCTCGGCGCGGTGGCACGGCGGTTCGACCAACCGCCGGTGATCGGTGAGCTGCTCGCGGGAATCCTGCTTGGCCCGACGTTGTTCGGCGAGGGGTTCGCGGCCGCGCTGTTCCCGACCGACGTACGCCCCTTCCTGGCCGCATTGGCGAACGTCGGTGTCGCCATGTTCATGTTCATGGTCGGCCTTGAACTGGAACAAACCCTGTTGCGTGGCAGGGGGAAGCTCGCGGTGACCGTGTCGGTCAGCTCGATCGTTCTTCCGTTCACCCTTGGCGTGGGGCTGGCGTTCTACCTGGCGATGAACCGTCCGGTCGAGCACCGGCTCGGTTTCGTGCTGTTCATCGGCGCGGCGATGTCGGTCACCGCGTTCCCTGTGCTGGCAAGGATTCTGCAAGACCGCGGCATGCTGCGAACGATGCTCGGTGGGCTGGCGCTGACGTGCGCGGCGATCGGCGACGTGCTGGCGTGGTGCTTGCTCGCGGTCGTGGTGATCGTGTCCGGCGGTGCCAGTGGTGTCGAACAGTGGCTGATCGTGCTCGGACCGATCTACGTCGCACTCATGCTCTGGGTGGTACGGCCGCTGCTGCGCAAGCTCTTCACAGCCGGCGCCACCGGGGCACTGCCGACGGTTCTGGCAGGAGCGCTGATTTCCGGCGCGGTGACCGAATTGATCGGTCTGCACTTCATCTTCGGCGCGTTCCTGTTCGGTGTCATCGTGCCGCGGGAAGGCACCGACACGCTGCGGCACAGGATCATCGACCGGGTGGAGGAGTTCAACTCGGCGTTGCTGCTGCCCGTGTTCTTCATTGTCAGCGGCTTGAAGGTGAACCTGTCCACGCTCAGCACGACGGGCCTCGTCGAGCTCGGCCTTGTGTTGCTGGTCGCCATCGCGGGCAAGTTCGGTGGCGCGTTCGTGGGTGCCCGCTTGCATGGCCTGCCCGCTCGCAAGTCCGCCGCGCTCGCCACACTGATGAACACCCGTGGCCTGACCGAACTGATCATTCTCACGGTAGGCCTTCAGCTTGGCGTACTGGACCAGTCGCTCTACTCGATCATGGTGGCGATGGCGGTGATCACGACAGCCATGGCGGGACCGTTGCTGCGACTGATCTATCCGGCCTCGGTGATCGAGCGGGACCAGGCCATCGAGCAAGCTCGGCAACCCGCCGCGTGACTTTCCTGTGCATACAGGCCGCCAACGGCTACCAGCATGTCTACATTGGACAGATGCTGGGCTTGATGGTCCACAGAAGACGGAGGTGCTCGGTGATTCGTGCTGTCCATTGTGCGGTGCCCAGGCCCCATTGCTGGACTTCGCCAAGTGAGCGGCCTAAGAAGTAGCGGTGACCATGGAGAAGGTGCTCGTTGCCGGCACCGGGCTGATCGGCACTTCGGCCGCGCTTGCCCTTCGCGAGAAGGATGTCGCGGTCTACCTCTCCGATATTGACGCGGATGCCGTGCGGCTGGCACGAGAGCTCGGTGCGGGCCAGGAGTGGACCGGCCAGGACGTGGATCTGGCGGTGATCGCCGTGCCGCCGCACCTCGTGGGGGAGGTGCTGGCGGATCTGCAGAAGCACCGGGCCGCCCGGGCGTACACCGACGTGGCCAGCGTCAAGGTCGATCCGATCGCTGACGCGCAGCGGCTTGGGTGCGACATGACCTGTTATGTACCGGGGCACCCGCTCGCCGGGCGGGAGCGGTCCGGACCGGCCGCTGCTCGTGCTGATCTGTTCTTGGGCCGTCCTTGGGCGCTGTGTCCCGGCCCTGACACGAATGTCGGTGCCGTACGGCTGGCGCGGGAGCTGGTGTCAACGTGCGGTGCGAATGCCGTCACTGTGGGCGCGCGCGAGCACGACTCGGCGGTGGCGCTGGTATCGCACGCGCCGCACGTGGTGTCGTCGGCTGTGGCGGCGAGTCTGATGGGCGGCGACGATGTCGCGCTGGGCCTGGCGGGGCAAGGGCTGCGCGACACGACGCGCATTGCCGCCGGAGATCCCTTGCTGTGGCAAAGGATCCTTGCCGGGAACGCCCTGCCGGTTGCCGAGGTGCTCGAGCGGATCGCGGCCGATCTCGCCGCGTCGGCGTCGGCTCTGCGGTCCGGCGATCTGGATGACGTGACGGATCTGCTGCGGCGTGGGGCCGACGGCCACGACCGGATCCCCGGCAAGCATGGCGGGCCGGTGCACGATTACGGCGTGGTTCAAGTGGTTCTGCAGGACAGACCGGGGGAACTGGCTCGGTTGTTCAACGCGGCGGGGCTGGCGAACGTCAACATCGAGGACGTCCGGCTGGAGCACTCGACGGGTCTGCCGGTCGGTGTGGCCGAGATGTCCGTACGCCCGCAGGACACCGACCGCCTCGCCGACGCACTGCGGTTCCACGGCTGGCATGTTCCGCCTGTTCCCAGCGGGAACGCGGTGGGTCCCGCGGTGCGTGGCCGGGCGACATCGCCGCAGCCGTCCTGAACGGTGCGTTTCGCCGGGCACGTTGTGGCGAGAAAGTGTTGTAGCCCACAGATTTGGCGGTAAGTCGTCCGACCAGTGCCGGGCGCGTTCTTCCGACGCGCTCGGACATTTCCGTCATAGCCAGAAATGTTCGCTCAGATCCACTCGTGGACATCGACTCGATTCAGCACGATTGTGATCGCCGACTTCGCGTGTGAGAGGGGTGCCTGCATGGATGTGGTTATGCGCTTCGGGGGGGTGAAAAAGAGCGATGACGACCCCGATCCCTGGCAGACCAAGATCCGCCCGGGAACGCTGCGCAGAGTCCTCGCCTACTTTCGCCCGCATATCGGCAAGGTGGCGCTCTTCTTTCTCGTCGCCGGGCTGGAGTCGTTCATCGTCGTCGCAACGCCGTTGTTACTGCTGGAGCTCGTCGACAACGGCATCCTCAAGAACGATGCCGGGTATGTGACCCTGATGGCTTTCCTGACCGCCGGGCTTGCCGTGGTCGGCGCGCTGCTGTCGCTGTTGGCGGCGTACATTTCCGGGCGGATCGGGCAAGGAGTCACCTACGACCTCCGGGTTCAAGCGCTCGACCACGTCAGGCGGCTGCCGATCGCCTTCTTCACCCGCACCCAGACCGGGGTGCTGGTCGGCCGGCTGCACACGGACCTGGTCATGGCGCAGCAGGCATTCAGCGCCATGCTGATGGCGGCCACCAGCGTGGTCACGGTCGTGCTGGTGATAGCGGAGCTGTTCTACCTGTCGTGGCTTGTCGCCGTCGTCTCGCTGCTGCTGATTCCGCTGTTCCTCGTGCCATGGATCTTCGGGGGGCGGCTGATCCACCGGTACGCCAGACGGCTGATGGAGGAGAACACCGGCCTTGGCGGGCTTCTCCAGGAGCGGTTCAACGTCCAGGGCGCGATGCTCTCCAAGCTCTTCGGCCGTCCGGACGAGGAGATGGCCGAGTACGCCGATCGTGCCGGGCGGATCCGTGGGATCGGCGTGCGCCTGTCCGTGTACGGCCGGCTGGGCTTCGTCGTCATGGCGCTGATGGCCTCACTCGCCACGGCGCTCGTCTACGGAGTCGGTGGCGGGCTCGTGCTCGCCGGGGCATTCCAGCTCGGCACGTTGGTGGCCATCGCCACTCTGCTCGGGCGGCTGTTCGGGCCGATCACCGCGCTGTCCGGGATCCAGGAGACCGCGCTGACCGTCGTGGTGAGCTTCGACCGGATCTTCGAGGTGCTTGATCTGAAGCCGCTCATCGAGGAACGTCCCGACGCGGTCGGGCTCGCCAAGAACGAAGCGCCGGACATCGAGTTCGAGAACGTGTCGTTCCGCTATCCCAGCGCGGACGAGGTCTCGCTGCCGTCGCTGGAGCAGAACGTGCGTGCTGGACGCGGCCGCGGGGAAGAGACGCCGGATGTTCTGCGCGACGTGAGCCTGCGCGTGCCTGCCGGAACCATTACCGCGCTCGTCGGCCCGTCCGGCGCGGGGAAGAGCACCCTCACCCACTTGGTGACCCGGCTGTACGACCCGACCTCTGGGATCGTTCGCGTCGGCGGACACGATCTGCGGGACCTCACCTTCGAGTCGCTGCGCCAGACGGTCGGGGTGGTCAGCCAGGACACCTACCTGTTCCACGACACGATCCGGGAAAACCTTCTCTATGCTCGCCCGACCGCGACCGAGGACGAGCTGATCGAGGCGTGCGAAGGGGCCCAGATCTGGGATCTGATCCAGTCGCTTCCCAGCGGGCTGGACACCGTCACGGGCGATCACGGCTATCGCTTGTCCGGCGGGGAGAAGCAGCGACTGGCCATCGCCCGGCTGCTGCTGAAGGCGCCGTCGATCGTCGTACTCGACGAAGCCACCGCTCACCTGGACTCCGAGTCGGAGGCAGCCGTCCAGCGGGCGCTGAAGACCGCGTTGCGCAACCGTACCTCGGTGGTGATCGCCCACCGGTTGTCCACGATCCGCGAGGCCGACCAGATCCTCGTGATCGACGGTGGCGGGGTGCGGGAGCGCGGGACGCACGAGGAACTGCTCGCCCAGGGCGGTCTCTACGCCGAGCTTTATCACACGCAGTTCGCCAAGCCGGAGAGCAACGGAGCCAAGCCGGCCAGCAAAGCAGCCGAGGTCGACGACGAGCCTGAGCCGGTGCACCACGTGGTTCGTGGAGGATGACGATGAATTCCGCAGCCCAGGCCACGCCGTCGGTGCTGGACCTGTTCGCCGCGCATGTGGACCGGACGCCCGATGCGGTGGCCGTGGTCGACGGTGATCGGGTCCTGACGTATCAGCGACTCGATGAGCTCGCGCGCGGGTTGTCCGGGCGTTTGATCAGCCGGGGCGTCCGCCGTGGCGACCGCGTCGCGGTCATGATGGACCGTTCGGCGGACCTGCTGGTGGCGCTTCTCGCCGTATGGAAGGCCGGGGCGGCGTATGTGCCGGTGGACGCCGCCTATCCCGCCAGGCGGGTGGCGTTCATGGTGGTGGACGCGGGCGTGTCCCTGATGGTGTGTTCGGTCGCGACGCGCGACGACGTATCGGACGGCATCGAGTCGATCGTCGTCACGGAAGAGGATGCGAGCGATGCGCCGGCGGTCCCGGTGCGCCCGGGAGATCTGGCGTACGTGATGTACACCTCCGGCTCGACGGGCACGCCGAAGGGCGTGGCCGTCCCGCATCGCAGCGTTGTGGAGTTGGTGGGGAATCCCGGCTGGGCGGTGGAACCCGGCGATGCGGTCCTCATGCACGCGCCACACGCCTTCGACGCGTCCCTGTTCGAGATCTGGGTGCCGCTGGTGTCGGGTGCCCGTGTGGTGATCGCCGCGCCGGGGACGGTTGATGCCCAGCGCCTGCGGGAGGCCGTCGCGGCCGGGGTGACGAGGGCGCACCTGACCGCGGGGAACTTTCGCGCGGTGGCGGAGGAATCGCCGGAGTCGTTCGCGGGCCTCCAAGAGGTGCTGACCGGCGGTGACCTGGTGCCCGCACACGCGGTGGAGCGGGTCCAGGCGGCGTGCCCCGGAGTGCGGATTCGACACCTGTACGGCCCGACCGAAACGACATTGTGCGCGACGTGGCATCTGCTTGAGCCGGGTGATGCGGTGGGTCCGGTGTTGCCCATCGGCCGTCCGTTGTCCGGCCGTCAGGCTCACGTGCTCGACGAGTCGCTGCGGCCCGTGCAACCGGGTGTGGTCGGCGATCTGTACCTGTCCGGTGCTGGTCTGGCGGACGGCTACCTGGACAGGGCGGGGATGACTGCGGAGCGGTTCGTCGCGGATCCGTCCGCGCCAGGGAAGAGGATGTACCGGACCGGGGACCTCGCGCAGTGGACCTCGGGCGGTGAGTTGCTGTTCGCGGGCCGGGCCGATGACCAGGTGAAGATCCGCGGGTTCCGGATCGAGCCCGGCGAGATCGAGGCTGCGCTGACCGCTCAGTTGGACGTCCACGAGGCCGTGGTGCTGGCGATCGACGGGCGCCTGATCGCCTATGTGGTGGCGGACGAGGCTGCGGATCCCGTGCTCATCCGTGAACGTGTCGAGACGGTACTGCCGGACTACATGGTTCCGGCCGCGGTGATCAGGCTGGACGCGCTGCCGCTGACCGGCAACGGCAAGGTGGACCGGGCGGCGTTGCCCGCGCCCGAATTCACGGCGAACGGCGCGGGCCGCGAACCAGCCACCGAGGCCGAGCGAGTCCTGTGCGACTTGTTCGCCGAGGTGCTCGGCGTGGACCGAGCCGGTGTCGATGACGGCTTCTTCGAGTTGGGCGGGGATTCGATCGTCGCGGTGCGGTTGGCTGCGCGTGCGGCCAAGGCAGGTCTTCTGGTGACGCCCTCCCAGATCTTCGGGGAGAAGACTCCTGCGGGGCTGGCGGCCGTGGCACGGGCCGTACCGGCTGACAGTCCCGTCGACGGCCCCTTGATCGTTCTGACCGCGCAAGACGAGGCGGAGTTGGCGATCGCTGTCCCTGGGGCGGAGGACATCTGGCCACTGGCACCGCTTCAGGCAGGGTTGTTCTTCCAGGCGACCCTCGATGACCAAGGCCCGGACATCTACCAGACGCAGTGGATCGTGGAGCTGACCGGGGCGCTGGACGTGGCCCGGCTGCGGGCCGTGTGGGAAGCGGTTTTCGCCCGGCACGCCGAGCTTCGGCTGAGCTTCCACCGGCTCGCGTCGGGCAAGACGGTGCAGGCCGTCGCCGGACAGGTCGACCTGCCGTGGCGTGAGGTGGATCTGACGGGTGCGAGCGATGTCGACGCGGCCGTCGCAGTGCTGGCCAGACAGGAGCAGCAGCAGCGGTTCGATCTCGCCAAGGCACCGCTGTTCCGGCTGGTGCTGGTCCGGCTGGCCGACGACCGGCACCGTCTGCTGGTCGTCAACCACCACATCCTGACCGACGGCTGGTCGGTGGCGGTCATCCTCAACGAGGTGGCCGAGGCCTACACGGCCGGTGGGCAGTTCCCGGATCGGACGGGTGCCGCCTCCTACCGGGACTACTTGACTTGGCTGGACCGGCAGGACAAGGACGCGGCGTCCGCGGCCTGGCGGGCCGAGCTGTCCGGCCTCGACGAGCCCGCGCTGATCGCCAAGACGGCCGCGGGGACGGACTACGACTACCGCGTCACCATCCTGCCGCCACATCTGCACACCAGGCTGATCGAGTTCGCCCGCGACCACGGGCTGACGCTGAACACCCTGGTCCAGGCGGCGTGGGCGATGGTGCTGGCGCGGCTCGCGCGGCGGACCGACGTGGTGTTCGGCACCACGGTCGCCTGCCGTCCCGCGGAGCTCCCGGGCGTGGAGTCGATGCCGGGGCTGTTGATGAACACGGTGCCGGTCCGGGTGGCGCTGGACGGCAGGCAATCGGTCGTGGACATGCTCACCGACCTGCAGCGCCGGCAGGTGGCCATGATGCCGCATCAGCATCTGGGGCTGCCGGAGATCCAGAAGGCGGCCGGACCGGGCGCGGTGTTCGACACGCTGCTGGTGTTCGAGAACTACCCGCGGGACTTCGCCGACCAGTTCACGTATCTCGGCACGATCGAGGGGACGCACTACCCGGTGACCCTCGGCATCATCCCGGGAGATCAGTTCCGGATCCAGCTCGGCTACCGGCAGGGACAGGTCGACCAGATCGTCGCCGACTCGGTTCTCGAGTGGTTCGTCGGTGCTCTGGACAACGTGACCGCCGATCCGTCCGGCCTGGTGGCGCGGGTCGGTGTGGGTGACGGGACGGTGGGCCACCCGGACCCGGCGTTGCTGGCGGGAGAGTCGCTGCCCGCGCTGGTAGGGCGGATGGTGGCGCAGCGGCCGGATGACGTGGCGCTGGCGGACGGCGATGGTGAGTTGACGTATGGGCAGTTGTGGGAGCGGTCGCTGAAGTTCGCGGCCGCGTTGCGGGCTCACGGGGTCGGCTCCGAGCGCCGCGTCGGCCTGGTGGTGGGGCGGTCGTCCTGGTGGGTCACCGGGATGTTGGGCGTGATGCTGGCAGGCGGCACGTTCGTGCCGGTGGATCCGGCGTATCCGGACGAGCGCAAGCAGTGGATCTTCCGCAGCGCGGATCCGATGTTGGTGGTGTGTCAGGGAAAGACGCGAGGGGCGGTACCCGCGGAGTTCGCGGACCGGCTGATGGTGATCGACGAGCTGGATCTGGCGGAGACCCCGAGCGCGGCATTGCCACGGGTGGGTCCGCGTGACGCGGCGTACGTGATCTACACGTCGGGGTCGACGGGAACTCCGAAGGGCGTCGTCGTCACCCACTCCGGGCTGGGGAATCTGGCCATGGCGCACATCGACCGGTTCGGTGTGACGCCGTCTTCACGGGTCCTGCAGTTCGCGGCGCTTGGCTTCGACACCATCGTCTCCGAGGTGATGATGGCGTTGTTGTCGGGGGCGACGCTGGTGATGCCGCCGGAGCAGGACTTGCCGCCGCGGGTGTCGTTGACTGAGGCGTTGGAACGGTGGGACATCACGCACGTGAAGGCGCCGCCGTCGGTGCTGGGCACAGCCGACGCGTTGCCGGCACGGGTGGAGACGGTGGTGGCGGCAGGGGAGCTCTGTCCGCCGGGTCTGGTGGACCGCCTGTCGGCGGACCAGCGGATGATCAATGCCTACGGGCCGACCGAGACCACGATCTGCGCGACGATGAGCATGCCGTTGTCGCCGGGCCAGGATCCGATCCCGTTCGGCAAGCCGGTCCCGGGAGTTCGCGGTTATCTGCTGGACGCGTTCCTGCGCCCGTTGCCGCCGGGGATCACCGGTGAGCTGTATCTGGCCGGGATCGGGGTGGCCCGCGGCTACCTGGGCCGGTCGGCGTTGACGGCCGAGCGGTTCGTGGCCGATCCGTTCGTTCCCGGTGAGCGGATGTACCGGACCGGGGACCTGGCGTACTGGACCGACCAGGGTGAGCTGGTGTCCGCCGGGCGGGCCGACGACCAGGTCAAGATCCGTGGGTTCCGGGTCGAACCCCGCGAGATCGAGTTCGCCTTGTCCGGCTACCCACGCGTCACCCAAGCCGCGGTGACCGTCCGCGAGGACCGCCTGCTGGCCTACGTGACGCCGGGCGATATCGACACGCAGGCGGTGCGGGACGATCTCGCGTCCCGGCTGCCGCAGTACATGGTGCCCGCGGCGGTGGTGGCGCTGGATGCCCTGCCGCTGACGGCACACGGGAAGATCGATCGGCGCGCGCTGCCGGATCCCGACTTCAACGCCGGGACGCCTGCCCGGCAGCCGGCCACCGACGCCGAACGGGTGTTGTGCAAGTTGTTCGCCGACCTGCTCGGTCTGCCGCAGGTTGGTGTGGACGACAGTTTCTTCGAGCTGGGCGGGGATTCGATCCTCGCCATGCAGCTGGCGGCGCGGGCGCGGCACGCGGGTCTGACGTTCGCCGCGGCGGATGTCTTCGACGGGAGAACACCGGAGCGGATCGCGCAGCTGGCGGCCGAATCGTCGCTGCCGGCGCCGGGTCGTTCCACGATGGCTGACGGTGTGGGCGATGTCGCGTGGACGCCGGTGATGTGGGTGTTGGGCGACGGCGTTGTGGGGCCTGGGTTTGCGCAATGGGTCGTGGTGGGGGCGCCTTCGGATCTGACCGAGGAGACGCTGGTGGCCGGATTGGCCGCCGTGGTGGATACGCATGACGTGTTGCGGGCCCGCGTCGTTGACGACGAGGCGGGGCGGCGGTTGTCCGTGAGTGATCGTGGGTCGGTGGATGTGCGCGGACTGGTTACGCGTGTGGAAGTTGACGGCGGTTCGGTGGATGAAGTCGTGGAGGGTGCGGCGCGGGATGCCGTGGCCCGGTTGGATCCCACGGCTGGCGTGATGGTGCAGGTGGTGTGGGCGGACGCGGGGCCGAGTCGGCTGGGGCGGTTGGTGGTGGTAGTGCACCACCTCGCGGTCGACGGGGTGTCGTGGCGGGTTTTGCTGCCGGATCTGCAAATGGCGTGTGAGGCGGTGGCCGCGGGGCGGGAGCCGGAGCTGGACCCGGTGGGCGTGTCGTTCAGGCGGTGGGCGGGTCTGCTCGAGCAGTGGGCGGTCTCCGCGGAGCGGGTCAGCGAGCTGGCGGCGTGGAAAGCGATCGTCGGTCAGGAGGAGCAGCCGCTCGGTGCGCCTGAGACGACGGCAGGCCATGCCGCGGCTGGGGAAGTGCGCTCGCGGTCGTGGATGGTGCCGAGGGCTGAGACGTCGGTGTTGGTGGGGCGGGCTCCGGTGGTGTTCCACTGCGGGGTGCATGAGGTCTTGCTGGCCGGGTTGGCAGGCGCGGTTGCGCGGTGGCGCGGCGGGGACTCGGTGCTGGTGGACGTGGAAAGCCACGGCCGTCATCCAGCCGACGGGATGGATCTGTCCAGGACGGTGGGCTGGTTCACCAGCGTGCACCCGGTGCGGCTGGATGTGGCGGGGATCGACTTGGCGGACGTGCTTGCCGGTGGTTCGGCGGCCGGGCGTTTGCTGAAGGTGGTCAAGGAGCAGTCGCGGGCGGTGCCCGGCGACGGGCTCGGATATGGCTTGCTGCGTTATCTCAACGGCGAGACGGGTCCGGTTCTGGCCGCATTGCCGTCGCCGCAGATCGGGTTCAACTACATGGGCCGGTTCGTCACCGTTGACAGTGATGTGCGGGCCTGGCAGCCGGTCGGTGACATCGGTAGTTCGCTGGAACCGGGAATGGGCTTGCCGCACGCGATCGAGGTCAATGCGATCGTCCAGGATCTGCCGGACGGTCCCGAATTGATACTCACGGTGGAATGGTCGGGCGAGCTGCTCGACGAGAGTGCGATCGACGGACTGGGCCGGGCATGGCTGGACATGTTGTCAGGGCTGGCCCGTCAGGCGGATGATCCCTCCGCGGGGGGACATACGGCTTCCGACTTCGACCTGCTCGACCTGGACCAGGACGAGATCGAGGAATTCGAAGCAATTGCGGCCGAACTCCTGCAATAGCGGTGGAAAGCAATGGAGGCTAGATTTCGTGAATACTCCGACCACGTCCTCCGGAATGGCGCTCGCGGAAGTCTGGCCGCCGTCACCGATGCAGGAGGGAATCCTCTTCCACATCGCACTCGATGACGAGGCCCCGGATACTTATCGCATCCAGCAGACGCTGATCGTCGACGGGCCCATGGACACCGACCGGTTCCGGACGTCCTGGCAGACCCTGCTCAACCGGCATGCGGCGCTTCGGGCGAGCTTCCACCGGCGCAAGACCGGCGAGATGGTCCAGCTCATTCCCCGGGAGGTGAAGCTCCCGTGGGAGGAACGCGATCTGTCGCACCTGACCGAGCAGGACGCGCTGGCCGAGGTGAGCGTGCTCGCGGCGAAGGAGCGCGCCAAGAAGTTCGACGTGGCGAAGCCTCCGCTGCTGCGGCTGATGCTGATCCGGATCGCCCCGGAGAAACACTGCCTTGTCACCACAAGCCACCACCTGGTCCTGGACGGGTGGTCGCGGGCGCTGCTCGAGTCGGAACTCCTGCAGATCTACGCCGCGGGCGGCGTTGCTTCCGCGCTGCCGCCCTCTCGCTCCTACCGGGACTATCTGGCCTGGCTGGACCAGCAGGACAAGCAGAGCGCCCGCGCGGCATGGCAGGCGGAGCTGGCCGGTGCCGAGCGATCGAGGCTCGGGATCTCCGAACGAGCCAGGAAGGCCCCTGGCCAGCAGGCACGGGAGGCGATCGGCTATTCACCGGAGTTCACGTCCGCTCTGGCCGAGTTCGCCCGCCGTCATGGGTTGACGCTGAACACGCTGGTGCAAGGGGCGTGGGCGTTGGTGCTCGCCCGGCTGGCGCACCGTCGTGACGTGGTGTTCGGCGCCGTGGTTTCAGGGCGTCCCGCGGAGTTGCCCGGCGTGGAACAGGTCGTAGGGCTGTTCATCAACACCGTGCCGGTGCGAGTGCGGTTGGACGGCGAACGGACGGTCCTGCAGATGCTCACCGAGCTGCAGGAGCGGCAGGTCGCGCTGATCTCGCACCAGCATCTCGGACTGCAGGAGATCCAGAAGCTGGGCGGGGCGAGTTTCGACACGGTCGTGTCGTTCGAGAACTACGTCGACCCGGCCGCGAAATCGGACTCCGACCGCGGTCTGCGGCTGCGCCTGAAGGAGTTCCACCAGTCGGCGCCGTACCCGATCCTGCTCGGCATCATGCCGGGCGAGAGCCTGCAGACCGAAGTGGAGTACCTGCCGGAGCTGATCGACGACCAGACCGCCAAGGAGGCTCTGCACGGGCTCGCCCGCGTCCTTGAGCGGATGATCGCGGAGCCCGGGACGGCGGTGGGCCGTCTTGACGTGGTGAGCGACGCCGGGCGTGAGCTGGTGGTCGAGCGGTGGAACGACTCGGGCGACGCGATCGACGCGCCGTCGGCGGTGGATTTGTTCCGCCGTCAGGTGGAAAAAGCACCTGACGCGACGGCGGTGACGGCTGGGGACCGGGCCTGGTCGTACGCGGAGCTGGACCAGTGGTCCGGTCGGCTGGCGCGGATCCTGGCGGATCACGGCGTGCGGCGCGGCGACCGCGTCGGGGTGGTGCTGGAGCGGTCGCCGGAGGTACTGGCGGCATGGCTCGGGGTGTGGAAGGCAGGAGCGGCGTTCGTGCCGGTCGATCCGGGCTACCCGGCGGACCGGGTGGAGTTCATGCTGGCCGACGCCGCGGTCTCGGCGGTGGTGTGCCGAGTGGAGACCTCGGGTGTGGTGCCATCGGGTCACCAGCAGATCCTCCTGGACGACGCCAACGACGGTGACGTTTCCCTTGTCCCGGTCGGGGCGGACGATCTGGCGTACGTGATGTACACGTCCGGATCGACCGGGACTCCGAAGGGCGTGGCGATCTCGCACGGGGGCGTGGCGGCTCTCGCCGGAGATCCGGGGTGGGACGTGCATGCCGGCGACGCGGTGCTGATGCACGCTCCGCACACCTTCGACGCGTCGTTGTACGACGTGTGGGTGCCGCTCGTATCGGGTGCGCGTGTGATGATCACCGAGCCCGGCGTGGTCGACGCTGCGCGGCTCGCCGCACACGTGGCGGACGGTCTCACCGCGGTGAACTTCACCGCAGGACACTTCAGGGCGCTCGTACAGGAGTCGCCGGAGTCTTTCGCGGGGCTGCGCGACGTGGCGGTGGGTGGCGACGTGGTGCCGCTCGATGTGGTGGAGCGGGTAAGGCAGGCATGCCCGCAGTTACGCGTTGTGCACACATACGGCCCGACGGAAACCACGCTGTGCGCGACCTGGAAACCGATCAAGCCCGGCGATCAGGTGGGACCGGCGCTGCCGATCGGCCGGCCGATGCCTGGGCGGCGGCTGTACGTGCTGGATGTCTTCCTGCGCCCGTTGCCGCCGGGCGTCGCGGGTGACCTGTACATCGCCGGCGCCGGAGTGGCCCATGGCTACCTGGGTCGTTCGGCGTTGACGGCGGAGCGGTTCGTCGCCGATCCGTTCTCCCCAGGGGAACGGATGTATCGGACAGGGGATCTGGCGTACTGGACCGACGAGGGCGAGCTGGTGTTCGCCGGGCGGGACGACAACCAGGTCAAGATCCGTGGCCACCGGGTGGAGCCGGGTGAAGTCGAGGCGGCGCTGGCCGAGCAGCCGGGCGTCGACCAGTCGGTGGTGGTGGCACGCGACGGACGGTTGATCGGCTATGTCGTGTCCGACGACGACGTGGATCCGGTACGGCTGCGCGATCTTCTCGCCAGGGTGCTGCCTGAGTACATGGTGCCCGCGGACGTGATCGTGCTGCCCGCTCTGCCGGTGACGGCGAACGGGAAGGTCGACCGGGAGGCGTTGCCGGATCCCGACTTCAGCGACCGTGTCACCTACCGGGAGCCGCGCACGGCGGCCGAGCGGGAGCTGTGTGAACTCTTCGCCGGGGTGCTCGGCCTTGACCGGGTCGGCGTGGACGACAACTTCTTCGAGATAGGCGGGGACTCCATTCTTTCGGTGAAGCTGGCGGCGCGGGCGATGCGTGCCGGAATGGCCTTCACCGTGGTCGAGGTGTTCGAGCACAGGACACCGGCTGGGCTCGCGACAATCGTCGAATCCGGCGTCGATTCCGGCGCCGAGCCTGCGGCTGGTCAGGCTGATTCCGCGGCCGACGCCGCCCTTCTCGATCTCGGCAAGGACGAGATCGACGAATTCGAGGCGGAATTCGACGAAGTCCCGCAGGCATCCAGCTGATCGCGGCGGCCTTCGTCGCCGGGTGCCTGAAAATCGACAGCTCGTACGAAATAGCGACAAGAACGCACGACGTGGCCGGTGCCGGCGCTTTTCCGGTACCGGCAAACGACTGCGCCAAGTGCGGTTGGACAGATTGTCCGGGCTGACCCGTCCGGCGGATGATTTCTTTTGCGGGGCCCGCAGATGATCGAGGGAGAAATTGATGGCTCAGTCGCGGATCGAGGACTTCTGGCCGCTGTCGCCACTCCAGGAAGGATTGCTCTTCCACACGGTCTACGACACCGAAGGGCCCGGCCTCTACGTGGGCCACTGGATCCTGGACCTGGACGGGCCGGTGGACGCGGCCAGGCTGCGCGCGGCATGGGAGGCGCTGCTGGCCCGGCACGCGGCTCTGCGGGCTTGTTTCCGGCAGCGCAAATCGGGCGAGACGGTGCAACTCATCGCCAGGCAGGTGGAACTGCCGTGGCGGGAGGCCGACCTTTCCCACCTCGACGATCCCGAGCCGGCCGTGCGCGAGCTGGCCGAGGAGGATCGCACGAAGAGATTCGACCTCGCGAACGCGCCGTTGCTGCGGCTGACCCTGATCCGTCTCGCCGATGAGCACCACCGGCTGGTGGTGACCTGCCATCACGCGATCATGGACGGCTGGTCGATGCCCATCATCTTCGACGAGCTGGCGATGCTCTACGCGGCCGACGGCGGCCCGCTGGAGCTGCCCGAGGTGCGGTCGTACCGGGAATACCTCGCGTGGCTGGACCGGCAGGACAAGGAACGGACGCTGTCGGCATGGGCAGCGGAGCTGCGTGGTGCGCAGGAGCCGACGCTGGTGGCGCCAGCGGATCCGGGGCGAGCGCCCGTCATGCCGGACAACATCACGGTCCACCTGCCCGCTGACCTGTCGCGGTCGGTGGGCGAGCTGGCTCGTCGCCACGGGTTGACCCTGAACACCCTCGTGCAGGGCGCGTGGGCTTTGGTGCTGGCACAGCTGGCAGGCCGGACAGACGTGGTGTTCGGTGCGGTGGTGTCGGCCCGCCCGCCGGACCTGCCCGGTGTCGAGGGGATGGTGGGGCTGTTCCTCAACACCGTCCCGGTGCGCGTGCGGCTGGACGGCTCGACGCCGGTCATGCAGCTGCTGGCGGAGTTGCAGAAGCGGCAGTCGGCGCTCATCCCCGACCAGTACGTGGGCTTGGCGGACATCCAGAAGACCGTCGGACCTGGCGCGATCTTCGACACTTTGCTCGTCTTCCAGAACTTTCCCCGTGAGCTCGGCGAAGCGGACTCGGGACAGACCTTCCGCATCCGGATCGACCAGGGCAAGGAAGCCGCCCACTACCCGCTGACGCTGGTCGCCGTCCCTGGCGAGTCGGTGCTGCTCAATCTGGACTATGTAACGGATTTCTTCGACCGGGACGCCGCACTCGCCATCATCGAGCGGTTCACGGGCGTGTTGCGTCAGCTGACGGCTGCGGGCGACATCACGGTCGCCGACGTCGATGTGACGAGTGCGGCCGAGCACGAGTTGGTGGTGAACGAATGGAGCGCGGCGTCCCAGGTGGCGCCGAGCCGTCTGGCTCTGGATCTGTTCGACCGACAGGTGGAGCGCCGCCGCGACGCGGCCGCGGTCGTCAATGGCGATCAGGCGATGACATACGGAGAGCTGGCTGAGTACGCGGAGCGCCTCGCTGGCCACCTGAGCGGCCGTGGGGTGCGGCGCGGGGATCGCGTGGCCGTGGTGATGGACCGGTCACACGACCTGATCGCGACGTTGCTCGCGGTATGGAAGGCGGGCGCGGCGTACGTGCCGGTGGATCCCGCCTATCCGGCAGAACGAGTGAAATTCATGCTGGCGGACGCGGAGCCGGCGGCAGTGGTGTGCACGCAAGCGCACCGGGATGCCGTACTGGACGGCGGGCTCGACCCGATCGTCCTTGACGATCCGCAGACGCGGCAGGCAGTGGCCGAGTGCACTCGTGTTTCGGTTGAGGCGCAAGCCAATGACGTCGCATACGTGATGTACACGTCGGGCTCGACGGGGACGCCGAAGGGCGTCGCGGTGTCGCATGGCAACGTCGCGGCGCTGGTCGGCGAGCCGGGATGGAACGTGGGCCCCGACGACGCCGTGTTGATGCACGCCTCACACGCGTTCGACATCTCGCTGTTCGAGATGTGGGTGCCGCTGGTGTCTGGCGCCCGGGTGGTGCTGGCCGGATCGGGTGCGGTGGACGGCGAGGCACTCGCCGGATACGTGGCGGACGGCGTCACGGCCGCGCACCTGACCGCGGGGGCTTTCCGCGTGCTGGCCGAGGAATCGCCGGAGTCGGTCGCCGGTCTGCGCGAGGTGCTGACCGGTGGGGACGCGGTGCCGTTGGCGGCGGTGGAGCGGGTCCGGCGGACGTGTCCGGACGTGCGGGTGCGGCATCTCTACGGCCCGACCGAGGCCACGCTGTGCGCGACGTGGTGGCTGCTTGAACCCGGCGACGAGACGGGATCGGTGCTGCCGATCGGACGTCCGCTCGCGGGGCGGCGTGTCTACGTCCTCGACGCGTTCTTGCGACCCGTACCCCCGGGTGTGGCCGGCGAGCTGTATGTCGCCGGAGCCGGTGTGGCGCAGGGATATCTGGGCCGTTCGGCGTTGACGGCCGAGCGGTTCGTCGCCGATCCGTTCGTTGCCCATGCGCGGATGTACCGCACCGGGGACCTGGCGTACTGGACCGGCCAGGGTGCGCTGGCGTTCGCCGGACGTGCCGACGACCAGGTGAAGATCCGCGGGTATCGGGTCGAGCCTGGCGAGATCGAGGTGGTCATGGCCGGCCTGCCAGGTGTCGGCCAGGCCGTGGTGTCCGCGCGGGACGAGCAGCTGATCGGTTATGTGGTCGCCGAAGCGGGCCAGGACGTCGACCTGGTCCGGCTGCGCGAACAACTCGCCGAGACGTTGCCCGAGTACATGGTTCCGGCCGCCCTGCTGGTGCTGGACGAGTTGCCGTTGACGGTCAACGGAAAGGTGGACCGCCAGGCACTGCCCGAACCGGACTTCGCCGCGAAGTCGTCCGGCCGCGAGCCGGCCACCGAGGCCGAGCGAATCCTTTGTGGAGTATTCGCCGAAGTCCTTGGCCTTGACCGGGTGGGGATCGAGGACAGCTTCTTCGAGCTGGGTGGGGACTCGATCTCGTCGATGCAGGTGGCGGCCCGTGCCCGGCGCGAGGGAATTTCCCTTACGCCGCGGCAGGTTTTCGAGCTTCGGACCCCTGAGCGCCTGGCCGCGCTGGCGCAGGAGACGCAGACCACGCGACGCTCTACAGTGGACACTGGCGTGGGAGAGATCCCATGGACGCCGGTGATGCGCGCGCTCGGAGATGACGCGGTGCGTCCTGGCTTCGCCCAGGCGAGAGTCGTCGTCACCCCGGCGGGCTTCAACCCGGATGCACTGGTGAACGCCCTGCGAGCGGTGCTGGATGCGCATGATCTTCTGCGGGCACGGGTGGAGCCCGACGGACGGCTGATCGTCGCCGAGCGCGGTGCGGTGGACGCGGCCGGGCTCTTCACGCGGGTCGCGGCCCAGGCCGGGAACATCGACGAGATCGCCCAGCGGGAAGCCAGGACGGCGGCGGGCACGCTGGACCCGTCGGCGGGAACCATGGCGCGGGTCGTGTGGGTCGACGCCGGAAACGCCGAGCCGGGCCGGTTGGCGTTCGTGGTGCATCACCTGGCAGTCGACGCGGTGTCGTGGGGAATCCTGCTGCCGGATCTGCGATCGGCGTACGACGATGCGAACTCCGGCGGGACCCCCGCCATCGAACCCGCGACGACGTCGTACCGGCAGTGGGCGCGGCGGCTGACCGAGCAGGCGTTCAGCGAGAACACGATCGCTGAAATGGATCACTGGGTCGCCGTGCTGGATGGCGCGCAGCCATTGCCGGAGCAGCACACCGGGTGGTCGCACTCGTGGTCCACGACCCTGTCGGGAACCGACGCGCGCAACTTGGTCGGCCACGTGCCGGGGGCTTTCCACTGCGGCGTTCAAGAAGTCCTGCTGGCTGGCCTCGCGGGCGCGGTGGCGCGCTGGCGCGGTGCTGACGGCGGGGTTCTGGTGGACGTGGAAGGCCACGGTCGCCACGCAGCCGACGGCGAGGATCTGCTGCGTACCGTCGGCTGGTTCACCGGCGTTCACCCGGTCCGCCTCGACGTCTCCGGCGTGGATCAGTCACCGGGCGACTTGCTCAAGGCCGTGAAGGAACAGGTCCGTGCCGTCCCCGGCGATGGGCTGGGTTACGGACTGTTGCGCTATCTCAACCCCGACACCGGAGCCAGGCTCGCCGAGTTGCCGTCCACGCAGATCGGGTTCAACTATCTCGGCCGTTCCAGTGCCACCACCGAGGACACCGCGTGGCAGGTGACTGAAGGATCGCTGGGCGGCGGCCAGGACGTGGTCCTGTCCCACGCACTGGAGATCGGTGCGGACGTCCAGGACACGCCGGACGGACCCCGGCTGAGGCTTGCCATCGATGGCAGGGATCTCGACCCCGCCACGGTGGAGCGGCTCGGCGAGGCCTGGCTGGAGATGCTGACCGCTCTCGCCGCCCTGGCCGAGGATCCCGCCGCGGGCGGGCACACACCGTCCGACTTCGATCTCGTCGAGCTGACGCGGCGCGACGTGGCGGAGCTGGAGACAGCGGCACCAGGGCTGACGGACATCTGGCCGCTGTCGTCGCTGCAGGAAGGCATGCTCTTCGAACGAGCCTTCGACGAGGACGGGGTCGACGTCTACCAGACCCAGCGGATCCTGGACCTCGACGGGCCGCTCGACGCGCAACGGCTGCGTGCGGCATGGAACCAGCTGGTCACCCGGCACGAATCGCTGCGGGCGAGCTTCCACGAGCTCGGCTCCGGCGAAACAGTGCAGGTCGTCGTCCGCGAGGCCGAAATCCCATGGCGTGAGGCAGATCTGTCGCATCTCGACGAGGCGGCCGCGGCCGCGGAGGTCGAACGCCTTCTCGCAGAGGATCGGGCGCAACGGTTCGACGTGACGCAAGCGCCGCTGCTGCGGCTGCTGCTGATCCGTCTCAGCGAGGACAAGCACCGGTTCGTGGTGACGTCGCACCACGTTCTGCTGGACGGCTGGTCGACGCCGATCGTCCTGGGTGAGATGTCGACCGGCTATTCGGGTGGACAGGTCTCGTCGACGGCACCGTCCTATCGGGACTACCTGGCGTGGCTGAGCCGTCAGGACGAGGAAGCGACCCGATCGGCGTGGCGGTCCGAGCTTGCCGGCTCGGACGAACCGACCATGGTGGACGCCGACGCGGACAAGACGATGGTGATGCCCGACGAGCATTCCGAATGGCTGTCCGAGGAAGCGACCCAGACCCTCACCGATTTCGCACGCGGTCACGGCTTGACGGTGAGCACGATCCTGCACAGCGCATGGGCGTTGGTGCTGGGGCGGCTGGCGGGCCGGACCGATGTGGTGTTCGGAACGGTGGTGTCGGGGCGTCCGGCGGATGTGCCGGATGTCGAGCGGATGGTCGGGATGTTCATCAACACCGTCCCGGTCCGTGTCCGGCTCGAAGGCAGCCAGCCGGTGCTGGAGATGCTCAAGGACCTGCAGAGCCGCCAGTCCGCGCTGACCGAACACCAGTACCTCGGGCTGCCGGAGATCCAGAAGGTGGCGGGTACCGGCGCGATCTTCGACACCATCGTGATGGTCGTGAACTACCCGCACGACGCCACCGGTCTCGGTGACGACAGCGGGGTCGCGATCAGCTCGGTTCACACGCGGACCGGCACCACCTACCCGCTGACGATGAGCGTTTCTCCCGGAAACCGCTTGCGGATCAACGTGTCCTACCGGCCCGATCGGATCGGCCAGGAAACGGCCACCGAGGTGGCCCGGCAGGTCGTACGGGTCGTGGAACGGCTAGTGGCGGAGCCCTTGCTGCCCGTGGGCCGTCTGGCCGTGACGAGCGAATCGACACGCGCGTCGGTGGTGCAGCACTGGAACTCGACCGGCGAAGCGGCCAACAGGTCGTCCGTGCTGGAGCTGTTCCGGCGGCAGGCCGACGCTTCTCCGGACGCGGTGGCGGTCATGGACAGCGGACGCACCCTGTCCTACGCCGACCTGGACCGGGAATCGGATCGGCTGGCGGGGCACCTGGCCGGGATGGGCGTGCGGCGCGGTGACCGCGTCGGTGTGGTGATGGAACGCGGCACCGACCTGTTCGTCGCGCTTCTCGCGGTCTGGAAGGCCGGTGCCGCGCAGGTACCGGTGAACGTGGACTACCCCGCGGAACGCATCGAGCGGATGCTGGCCGACGCCGGTGCATCGTTGGCGGTCTGCGTGGCAGCGACCCGCAACGCGGTGCCGGACGGGGTCGAACCGGTGGTCATGGACGCACTGGTGATCGAGCATGAGGTGCCGCCGCTGACAGTCGGGGCACAGGACGTGGCCTACGTGATGTACACGTCGGGTTCGACCGGGGTGCCGAAAGGCGTCGCGGTGCCGCACGCGAGCGTGGCCGCACTGGCGAGCGACCCGGGCTGGTCGCAGGGCCCTGACGACTGCGTGCTGCTGCACGCGTCGCACGCGTTCGACGCGTCGCTGGTCGAGATCTGGGTGCCGCTGGTCAACGGAGCCCGCGTGATGGTCGCCGAACCGGGCGCGGTCGACGCGCAGCGGCTGCGAGAAGCGATCTCCCGTGGCGTGACCACCGTCCACCTGACGGCAGGCGCTTTCCGTGCGGTGGCAGAGGAATCGCCGGATTCCTTCATCGGGCTGCGAGAGATCCTGACCGGCGGGGACGCGGTACCACTCGCGTCGGTCGTACGCATGCGCCAGGCATGCCCGGAGGTTCGTGTCCGGCAGCTTTACGGCCCCACCGAGATCACCCTCTGCGCCACGTGGCTCGTCATCGAGCCGGGGGCGCAGACGGGCGATACCTTGCCGATCGGCAGGCCGCTGGCCGGCAGGCAGGCATATGTGCTCGACGCGTTCCTCCAGCCGGTAGCCCCGAACGTGACCGGCGAGCTCTACATCGCAGGCGCCGGCCTGGCGCACGGATACCTCGGCAACAACGGGCCGACCGCGGAACGGTTCGTCGCCAACCCGTTCGCTGCCGGTGAGCGGATGTACCGCACCGGCGACCTGGCGCGGTGGACGGACCAAGGTGAGCTGCTGTTCGCCGGACGGGCCGACTCCCAGGTGAAGATCCGCGGTTACCGGGTCGAGCCGGGGGAGATCGAGGTCGCGCTGACCGAGGTTCCCCAAGTCGCGCAGTCGGTTGTGGTGGCGCGGGAGGACCGTGCGGGTGAGAAGCGGCTGATCGCGTACGTCACCGCGGACGAGGAACTGGAGTCCGAAGCGGTTCGCAAGCACCTCGCCGCGCGGCTGCCGGAGTTCATGGTGCCCGCGGTGGTGGTCGTGCTGGACAGCTTCCCGTTGACGGTCAACGGAAAGATCGACCGCGCGGCCCTGCCCGACCCCGGGTTCACCGGCAAGCCAGCCGGTCGCGAACCGCGCACCGAGACCGAACGAGTGTTGTGCGAGCTGTTCGCCGAGGTCCTTGGGCTGGATCGGATCGGCGCCGACGACAGTTTCTTCGAGCTGGGCGGGGACTCGATCCTCTCGATGCGCCTCGCTGCCCGCGCACGCCGCGAGGGTTTCGTCTTTGGTGCCAAGCAGGTCTTCGAGCAGAAGACGCCCGCGGGCATCGCGGCGATCGCCGCGCGTGGCGACCAGACACGGGCCGACCTCGCCGACGGCGTCGGTGATGTCCCGTGGACGCCGGTTCTTCAGGCACTGATCGAAACTGATCCCGGTGCGCTGACCCGAGGCGCACTGGCCCAGTGGGTGACCGTGGGTGCCCCCGATGACCTGTCGTTGGATGCGTTGGCGGCCGGATTGGCCGCGGTGATCGACACCCACGACATGTTGCGGAGCCGGATCGTCGAAGCCGACGGAGCACAGCCCCGGCTGCTCGTGGCCGAGCGGGGTGCGGTGGACGTGGCGACGTTGGTCGAGCGGGTCGAGGCCGGTGCGGGTGATCTTGACGAGATCGCGGATCGCTGCGCCAATGAGGCTGCCGCACGGCTGGATCCTGCCGCGGGCGTGGTGCTCCGGGCGGTGTGGGTGGACGCGGGACCTGGCCGCGTCGGACGGCTCGTGGTGGCGGCGCATCACCTTGTGGTCGACGTGGTGTCGTGGCGAATCCTGCTGCCGGACCTGCAGGCAGCATGTGAAGCCGTGGTCGCGGGCCGGGAACCGGCGCTCGACCCGGTGGACGTCTCGTTCCGGCGTTGGGCGCGAACCCTGGCCGACCAGGCGTCGACCCGGACCGCGGAACTGGCGGCGTGGACGGAGATCCTCGACGGCGGGCAATCGCGGCTGGGCGAGCTCGATCCCAAGCGCGACACCGTATCGACCGCGGGACGCAAGTCCTGGACCTTGCCGCGCGAACAAGCGGGTGTGCTCGTGGAGAAGGCCATCTCGGCCTTCCACTGCGGTGTCCACGAAGTGTTGCTGGCCACCCTGGCGGGCGCGGTCGCCGATTGGCGCGGCGGCAATGCCGTCGTGGTGGACGTCGAAGGTCATGGCCGTCAGCCCATTGACGAGATGGACCTGTCGCGGACACTCGGCTGGTTCACCGACATCCATCCGCTCCGGCTGGATGTGACTGGGGTCGACACGGCCGAGGTGCTCGCGGGTGGCGACGCGGCTGGTCGCTTGCTGAAGCAGGTCAAGCAGAACGTGCGAGCCGTGCCCGACGGCGGGCTCGGCTACGGGATGCTGCGTTACCTCAATGCCGAGACAGGGCCGCTGCTGGCGGCGCTGCCGAAGGCGGACATCGGGTTCAACTACCTTGGCCGCTTCTCGTCCCGGCCCGACGGTGCCGTCGTGCCCTGGCAGATGGCGGGAACCATCGGTGGTGCGGCGGAGCAGGACATGCCGTTGCGGCACGTCGTGGAGATCGACGCGGTCGTGCTGGACGCCGCCGACGGACCCGAGTTCACCCTGACCGTCACCTGGGCAGGGCGGATTCTCGGTGACGCCGAGGCGGAGTCGCTCGGCAAGGCATGGCTGGACATGCTGACCGGCCTCGCCGCACACGTCGGCGCCGGTGGCGCAGGCGGGCACACGCCATCCGACTTCCCCCTGATCTCGCTGACGCAGCGAGACGTGGAGGAGGTCGAGGCTGCCGTACCGAGCCTGGTCGACATCTGGCCGCTCTCCCCGCTCCAGGAAGGCATCCTGTTCCATGCCGCCGACCAGCGCGGCGCGGAGGTCTACGCGGCCATGCTCGCTCTCGCCGTCGAGGGCCCGCTGGACGTTGCCCGCTTCCGGGCGTCCTGGCAGGCCCTTGTCGACCGGCATGCCGCCCTGCGGGCGAGTTTCCATCAGGTCGAGTCCGGCGAGACCGCGCAGGTGATCGCGGCCGAGGTCACGTTGCCGTGGCGGGAAACCGACCTGTCGCACCTGCCCGAGGACGAGGCGCTGGCGGAATTCGAGCGCCTCGCGGCGCAGTCACAGGCCGAGCGGTTCGACCTGGCCCAGGCGCCGCTGCTGCGCGTGCACCTGGTGCGCCTCGCCGAACGCAGGCATCGGCTGATCATCACCTCGCACCACATCTCGGCTGACGGATGGTCCTTGCCGATCTTCTCCGCCGACGCGATGGCGGTGTACGAAGCCGGCGGTGACGGTGCGGCTCTGCCTGCCGCGACGTCGTACCGCGACTACCTCGCCTGGCTCGCTCGCCAGGACAAGGAGGCCGCAAGGGAGGTCTGGCGGACCGAACTCGCGGGCCTCGACGAGGGAACCCACGTCGTACCGCCGGACACGATCACCGCGCCCATCGAGCGTGAGCGCCTGCTGTTCGAACTGGACGACGAGCTGAGCAGGCAGGTCGTGGAGTTCTCCCGCCGCCACGGCGTGACGATGAACACCCTCTTCGAGGGGATCTGGGGGCTGCTGCTGGCCCGGCTGACCGGGCGCAATGACGTGGTCTTCGGTACCACGGTGGCCGGGCGTCCGCCCGAGATCCCCGGCGTCGAGTCCGCGGTCGGCCTGTTCATCAACACCCTGCCGGTCCGAGCTCGCCTCATCGGCGCGCAACCGTTCCTCGACATGCTGACCGACCTGCAGGAACGTCAGGTCGCGACGATGGCGCACCAGCACATCGGGCTGGCCGAGATCAACCAGCTCGCCGGCCAGGGCGCGACATTCGACACGCTCGTGTTGTTCGAGAACTACCCTCGCCCGCCGCGTCCGGCCGACGACCCCGACACCCTCTCCCTGCGCCCAGCGGGAACGCTGAACGACAGCGGGCACTACGGGCACTATCCGCTGTCGCTGCGCGCGTCGGAAAGCGGCGGCGTGCGTGGTGACATCGTCTTCCGTCCGGACGTGTTCGACCGGGTCCAGATCGGACAGATGCGCGCGGCGATCATCCAGGCGCTGCAGCAGGTGGTGGCAGATCCGCGGATACCGGTCGGCCAGGTCGCCCTGATCAGTCCGCAACAGCGCCGTCTGGTCGTCGAGGAGTGGAACCAGACCGATGTGCCGCTGACGACCGAGACGCTGCCCCAGTTGGTCCGTGAGCAGGCCAAGCAGACGCCGGATGCCGACGCGGTGCAGGACGCGGTGCGGAGTCTGTCCTACAGCGACTTGCTCCGCGAGGTTGAGGCGCTGGCACGACTGCTCGTGGGGTTGGGCGTGCGGCGTGAGGACCGGGTCGGCGTGTTGGTCGAACGCTCGGCCGAGCTGGCGGTGACCCTGATGGGGGTGTCATTCGCCGGCGGGGTGTTCGTGCCGGTCGATCCGGACTACCCGCGTGAGCGGATCGAGTTCATGCTGACCAACTCGGCGCCAGAAGTGTTGGTGTGCACGAAGACGACCCGAGCGGTCGTGCCCGCGCAGTTCACGGGCACAGTGGTGGTGCTCGATGAGCTGCCCGCCGCCGATCCGGCAGTGGTGTTGCCGCAAGTGGCACCGGAAGACGCGGCGTACGTGATCTACACGTCGGGGTCGACAGGCGTGCCCAAGGGCGTCCTGGTCACCCACTCCGGCCTGGTCAACCTGGGGTACGCGCACATCGAGCGGATGGCTGTGACATCGGCGTCGCGGATCTTGCAGTTGTCCGCGATCGGCTTCGACGCCATCGTCTCTGAGCTCTACATGACTCTGCTGGCCGGCGCGACCTTGGTGCTGCCGGACGCGTCGAGCATGCCGCCTCGGGTGACGCTCGGTGACGCGATCCGCAAGGCGGGGATCACGCATCTGACCGTGTCGCCGAGTGTCCTGGCCAGTGAGGACGACTTGCCGGACACTCTGCGGACGGTGTTGACGGGCGGCGAGGCACTACCGCCCGCGCTGGTGGACCGCTGGTCGCCGGGCCGTCGGGTGATCCAGGCCTACGGGCCGACGGAGACGACCATCTGCTCGACGATGAGTGCCCCGTTGTCTCCGGGACACGAGCAGGTCCCGCTCGGCGGCCCGATCTACAACGTGCGGCACTACGTCCTCGACGCCTTCCTGCAGCCGGTGCCACCCGGGGTGGTCGGCGAGCTCTACATCACGGGCGTCGGACTGGCTCGCGGATACCTCGGACGCCCTGGCCTGACGGCGGAGCGGTTCGTCGCCAGCCCGTTCGCTCCCGGTGAGCGGATGTACCGCTCAGGCGACCTGTTCCGCTGGACCCAGGAAGGCCAGCTGATGTTCGCCGGCCGGGTCGACGCGCAGGTCAAGGTGCGTGGCTATCGGGTCGAGCCCGCCGAGATCGAGGCCGTGCTGGTGCAGCATCCGGGTGTCGGCCAGGTGGCCGTCGCCGTCCGCAGGGACGGGCCGGGCGACAAGCAACTGGTGGCGTACATCGTCCCGGCGGCCACCGAGGCGGATACGGGCGCGCTGATGTCCGCACTGCGTGAGCTGGCGGCGGAACGCTTGCCGGAGTACATGATGCCTGCGGCGTTCGTGCCGCTGGACCGGATGCCCTTGACGCCCAACGGAAAGCTCGATCACCGGGCGCTGCAGGCCCCGGACTTCGCGGGGATGGCGTCCAAGCGGGACCCGCGCACGGCCATGGAGGCGAGGCTGTGCGAACTGTTCGCCGACGTTCTCGGCCTGGACCGCGTCGGCGCCGACGACAGCTTCTTCGAGCTGGGCGGTGACTCGATCCTGTCGATGCAGCTGTCGGCCCGGGCCCGCCGCAAAGGGCTGGAACTGACCCCGTGGCAGGTGTTCGAGGAGAAGACGCCGGAACGACTGGCGGTCGTGGTCACGGAGCTTCCGGCGCAGGGCGAGGACACCGCGGCGGCTGAGCCCGCAGGCGGCACGCTCGTCGATCTTTCAGCTGACCAGCTGGACCAACTCGAGGCCGGACTGGCCGGCGAATAACTTCCATAAGGAGCAATCGTGACCGTTGACGATACTCGGGCGAAGCCGCGCTCCGGCGTGGAAGACGTCTGGCCTCTTTCGCCGCTGCAGGAGGGAATGCTCTATCACACGGCCCTCGACCGCGACGGGCAGGACACCTATACCGTGCAGTCCGTCTACGCCATCGACGGCCCGCTGGACTCTGCACGGCTGAAGGCGTCGTGGCAGGCGGTCGTGGACCGGCATGCCGCGCTGCGGGCCTGTTTCCGCTACGTCAGTGGCGCGCAGATGGTGCAGGTCATCGCGCGCGACGCGGAGATCCCCTGGCGCGAGACGGATCTTTCCGGGCTGCCGGACGACATCGCCGACAGCGAGGTGGACCGGCTGGCGGCCGACGAGTTGGCCGAGCGGCTGCGCATCGAGGCGGCGCCGCTGATGAAGCTGCACCTGATCCGGCTCGGCCCGGACAGTCACCGGCTCGTGCACACCCTGCACCACGTCCTGCTGGACGGCTGGTCGGCGCCGATCATCCACCGCGAACTGTCCGCGATCTACGCGGCGGGAGGGGATGCGTCGGGGCTGCCCGCCACCGTGTCCTACCGGGACTATCTCGCCTGGCTTGGTCGGCAGGACAAGGAGGCGGCCAGGGCGGCATGGCGGGCGGAGCTCGCCGGGCTGGACACACCCACCACGGTCGCCCCGGCCGACCCGACCCGCGTGCCGGACATCAGCACAACGGTGATCGAGCTGTCCCCGCAGCTGACGGACGACCTGGCAAGGATGGCGCGTGGCCACGACCTCACGCTGAACACAGTCGTGCAGGGCGCGTGGGCCATCGTGCTGTCGCAACTCGCCGGCCGTGTTGACGTGGTTTTCGGGGCGACCGCCTCGGGGCGGCCTGCCGAGGTGGCCGGTGTGGAGTCGATGGTCGGCCAGCTGATGAACACCTTGCCGGTGCGTGTCCGGCTCGACGGCGGGCGGCGGGCGGTCGAGCTGCTCGCGGAGTTGCAGCGCAACCAGTCGGCACTGATGGCTCACCAGCACCTCGGTCTGCAGGACGTGCAGGCCGTCGTCGGACCCGGAGCGGTCTTCGACACGCTCGTCATCTACGAGAACTTCCCCCGCAAGGGACTCGACCAGCCGCAGGACGGCGGCCTGGCGCTGCGCCCGGCGAAGCGGGGACGTAACGCCTCGCATTACCCGTTCACGCTGATCACCGGGCCCGGCGAGCAGATGCCGCTCATCCTCGACTACGACCAGGGCCTGTTCGACCACGCAGCCGCCGAATCGGTTGTCGGCGCGTTGGCCCGCGTGCTGGAGCGCCTGGTCACCGAGCCCGATGTGCTCATCGGCCGGCTGACGCTGCTGAGCGAGACCGAGCGCGCCTTGGTGGTGGACGAATTCAACGCGACCGCCGGCCCGGTGCCGGGGGAGTCCGTGGTCGCGATGTTCGCAGACCGGGTGGCGCAGGCGCCGGACGCGGTGGCGATCACCGACGCCAGTGGCACGGACCTGACCTACGCCGAGGTCGACAAGGCGTCGAACCGGCTGGCCAACTACCTCGTCGGACGTGGCGTCGGCCGCGGCGACCGGGTCGGGGTGGCCATGGAAAGGTCCCCGGACCTGTTGATCACGTTCCTGGCGATCTGGAAGGCCGGCGCCGCGTACGTCCCGGTGGACGTCGAGTACCCGGCTGAGCGGATCGCGTTCATCCTCGCCGACTCCGAGATCTCGACCGTCGTCTGTACCCACGCCACCAGCGGAGTTGTGCCGGAGAACGCGATCGTCCTCGACGCGCCGCAGACGCGTGCGGCCGTCGACGAGTCGGCCGGCACGGCGCCGGAGATCCGGCTGAGCGCGGGCGACCTGGCGTACGTGATGTACACGTCGGGGTCGACCGGGACCCCGAAGGGCGTGGCCATCCCGCACGGCGCGGTGGCCGGCCTGGCAGGCGACGCGGGCTGGCAGATCGGTCCCGGCGACGGCGTGCTGATGCACGCGACGCACGTCTTCGACCCCTCGCTCTATGCGATGTGGGTTCCGCTCGTCATGGGTGCCCGGGTGTTGCTCACCGAGCCGGGAGTGCTGGACGCGGCCGGGGTACGCCAGGCCGTGCAGCGGGGCGCGACCGCCGTCCACCTCACCGCCGGTACCTTCCGCGCGCTGGCGGAAACGTCCCCGGAATGTTTCACCGGCCTGGTCGAGATCGGGACCGGCGGTGACATGGTTCCGGCGCAGTCGGTGGAGAACCTGCGGCGGGCTCAGCCCGGCCTGCGGGTGCGCAACACCTACGGACCGACCGAGACCACGTTGTGTGCGACGTGGCTGCCGATCGAGCCGGGTGACGTGATCGATCGGGAACTGCCGATCGGTCACCCCATGACCAACCGTCAGATCTACATCCTCGACGCGTTCCTGCGCCCGGTCGCGCCTGGTGTGGCGGGGGAGCTGTACATCGCGGGCACGGGGCTGGCATGCGGGTACATCGGCAAACCGGACCTGACCGCCGAGCGGTTCGTGGCGTCCCCGTTCCTCGCCGGTGAACGCATGTACCGCACCGGCGACCTGGCGCGCTGGACGCGCGACGGCGAGGTGGTGTTCCTCGGCCGCACCGACGAGCAGGTGAAGATCCGCGGCTACCGCGTGGAGCTTGGCGAGGTGGAGGCCGTGCTGGCGGCCCAGCCGGGCGTGGTCGAGGCAGTCGTGATGGCGCGGGAGGATCAGCCGGGCGAAAAGCGGCTGGTGGGCTATTTCGTCTCCGACGGAAGTGCCGCGGAGCCAGACGAGATCCGCAGGCAGATGGCACTGGTCCTGCCCGGGTACATGGTTCCCATCGCCGTTCTCGCCCTGCCTGGCCTGCCTGTCACGCCCAACGGCAAGGTGGATCGCCGGGCCCTGCCCGCTCCGGATCTCGCGGGAAGCGCGTCGGACAAGGCGCCGGAGAGCGAGTCCGAGAAGATCCTGTGCGGGCTTTTCGCCGAGATCCTCGGCGTCGACCAGGTGGGCGTCGACGACGCCTTCCATGACCTCGGCGGCAGTTCCGCGCTGGCCATGCGGCTCATCGCGCGGATCCGTGAGGAGCTCGGCGCGGATCTGCCCATCCGGCAGCTGTTCTCCTCGGCGACACCCGCGGGTGTCGCCCGGGCGCTGGCCGCGAAGTCGCGCCCCGCGCTGGAAGCCGCCCAGCGGCCGGATCGGGTGCCCCTCACCGCACGGCAGCTGCGTTCCTGGCTGCTGGCTCAACCCGGAGAGGAGTCGGCAGGCCTGCAGATCTCGGTCGCGCTGCGGTTGCGCGGCCGGTTGGATGTGCCGGCGCTGGCGGCGGCGCTCGGCGACGTCGCGGCCAGGCACGAGATTCTCCGGACGACCTTCCAAGGCGACGTACAGAGCGTTCACCAGCACATCCACCCGGTCTTGGCGGTTGAGCTGACTCCGCAACCCGCCACCGAGGAGGACCTTCCCGGGTTGCTGGCCAAGGCAGGCGAGTCGGTCTTCGACCTCACCCAGGATGTGCCGTGGCGCGCAGAGCTGTTCGAGCTCTCGGAAAAGGAACACGTGTTGCACCTGAAGGTGCACCGGATCCTGGCCGACGACGACTCGATGGACGTGTTCTTCCGTGACCTGGCCGCCGCGTACGGCGCGCGGCGCGCGGGCCGGGTCCCGGAACGTGCGCCCCTGGCTCTGCAGTTCGCCGACTACGCGATCTGGGAGCGGCGACTGCTCGAGGGCGAACGCGAGCCGGACAGCCTGATCAACGAGCAGATTGTCTTCTGGCAGGACAACCTGGCCGGCATCGACGGGGAGACAGTGCTTCCGTTCGACCGCCCGCGGTCGGCTGTCCCGTCGCGGCGGGCCGGTTCGGTCGAACTGCGGCTGGACGCCGGCCCGCACGCCCGGTTGCTGAAGGCGATTGATCCGACCGGCGCGCACACGCTGCAAGCGGTGCACGCCGCGCTCGCCATGCTGCTGGCCAGGTTCGGAGCCGGCAACGACCTGGTGATCGGCACGACGCTGCCACGCGATGACGACCAGATTGACCTGGAGCCGATGGTCGGACCGTTCGCCCGGCCGCTTGCCCTGCGTACGGACCTCTCGGGCGACCCGACCTTCCTGGAGGTCGTCACCCGGGCGCAGGAGGCTGCCCGGACCGCCCGGCAGTACCTGGACGTGCCCTTCGAACGGATCGTCGAGCTGCTGGACCTGCCCGGCTCGCTTTCCCGCCACCCGGTGTTCCAGGTGAGTTTGGAGGTGCAGGAGGAGGACCTCGGCGCGTGGGACGCGATGGAACTGCCCGCCGTACGCACCATCGTGGAACCTGTCGGGCCTGAGGCGATCGAGCTGGATCTCGCGTTCAAGCTCACCGAGCGCCGCGACGAGGATGACAACGAGGACGGCATCGAGGGCACTCTCCACTTCGCCGCCGACCTCTTCGACCAGGCCACGGCCGAGTCGTTGGCCCGTCGGCTGGTCCGTGTGCTCGAACAGGTGGCGGAGGACCCCCAACGGCGGATCAGTGACCTGGATGTCTTCCTGGACGACGCCGAACGCGGACGTCCGGTGGAGGCACCGGCGACGTGGTCCGGGGCTGTGCCTCCGGTGGCCGCCGACCTGGCCAAGGACGGCCCGCTCGGCGCGCTCGTGCTCGACGAAGGGCTGCGTCCCGTCGTCGCAGGGGCCGTTGGTGATCTGTACCTGACCGGTTCGGTGGTGGACACGAGCCCTGCCGAGAAGACTGTGGCCTGCCCATTCGGTACAGAGGGGAGGCGGATGGTGCGCACGGGTCTGCTTGCCCGCTGGAACTCCGCCGGCGCCCTGACCGTGGTGGGCGAGCGGCGGCAATCGAGCACTTCGGTGCGCACCGGCACGGGTGACTTCGAGGTACTGCTGCCGCTGCGAGCAGGCGGCAACCGCCCGCCGCTGTACTGCGTCCATGCGAGCGGGGGCCTGAGCTGGAACTATGCGCCCTTGCTGCGGAGTCTTCCGCCGAATCAGCCGGTCTACGGAGTACAGGCACGCGGCCTGGCCCGTACCGAACCGCTGGCAGCCAGCGTCGAGGAGATGGCGGCCGATTACGTCGAGCAGATCCGCGCCGTGCAGCCGACCGGGCCGTACCACCTGCTCGGTTGGTCACTCGGCGGCCGGATCGCGCAGGAGATGGCCGCGGTGCTCGAGGCGCAGGGGGAGAAGGTCGGCCTGCTCGCCTTGCTCGACGCCTACCCCACCGACAAGGGGAAGTTCCGGCGCTCGGGCGGTGACGCGGCCGACCAGGAGGCCAAGGACTTCGACAAGCAACAGGAGCAGCAGGTGGAGCTCGCCGCGGGCATAGCCAGGGAGGCAGGCACCCGGACGCGCTTGGACGAGGTCATGCAGCACCTCGCCCGAGTCGGGCCGATGCACACCTCCCGGAGCTTCAGCAGCGACATCCTGCTCTTCGTCGCCACGGTGAACCGTCCCTCGCATCTGCCCGCGGCGGACGCGATAGCCAGCTGGCAGCCCCTCACCACCGGGACCGTGGAGCCGCACGAGATCGCCACCGACCACATGCAGATGCTGCAACCCGCGGCGCTGGCCCAGATCGGAGCCATCGTCGCCGAGAAGCTCCGGCCCCGGCCGGAGAAGTGAAAGGACACAACGATGACCAACCCGTTCGACAACGAAGACGGTTCCTTCTTCGTGCTCGTCAACGACGAGGGACAGCACTCGCTCTGGCCCTCGTTCGCGGAGGTGCCCGCCGGCTGGACCCGGGTCCACGGCGAGGCCACCCGCCAGGAATGCCTCGCCTACGTCGAGGAGAACTGGACGGACCTGCGGCCGAAGAGCCTCATCGCCGAAGTCGGCGCCTGAGCGAGGGGTGTCCAGCCGCTTGATGCGGACGGTTGGACGGGCGCCGAGCCCGTCCGACCGGCCTGGGACCACCGCCGCCAGACGCGCCGGTCGGATGAGGCGAAAGGACCTGTGAAGTGGAAGTGTTCGAGGAGCTCAACGTCGTGCTGCCCACGCAGATGCACTGGAGGGACCGATTCGATCCGGTACCGCTGCTGCGTGGCTTCATGGCCAAGGGCCCGATGAGCAAACTGGGCACCGAGGATTCCCCGGAAGGACGGACCGCGTGGCTCGCCACCGGGTTCGACGAGGTCCGGCAGGTTCTCGGCTCGGACAAGTTCAGCTCCCGGTTGCTCTACGGCGGGACCGCCTCCGGTATCACCTTTCCCGGTTTCATCACCCAGTACGACCCGCCAGAGCACACGCGCCTGCGCCGGGTGCTGTCACCCGCGTTCACTGTCCGGCGGATGGAGCGGTTCCGGCCGCAGGTCGAGCAGGTCATCGAGGACACGCTGGACGCCATCGAGTCCATCGGTGGCCCGCTGGACTTCGTCCCGCACTTCGGGTGGGCCATCGCGACGACGGCGACTTGCGACTTCCTTGGCATTCCACGGGATGACCAGACGGAGCTGTCGCGCACCCTGCATGCCAGCCGGGCGCAACGGGCAGGCAACCGGCGGATAGCGGCCGGGAACAAGTTCATGACGTACATGGAGCAGATCGTGGCTCGCACGCGCCGCGATCCCGGTGACGACATGCTCGGTGTCGTGGTGCGCAAGCACGGGGACGAGATCACCGACTCGGAGCTGACGGGGTTGGCCGCGTTCGTCATGGGCGCGGGCGGTGATCAGGTGGCTCGGTTCCTCGTGGCAGGCGCGTGGCTGATGGTCGAGGCCCCCGAGCAGTTCGACCTGCTCAGGCAGAAGCCGGACGTCGTGCCGGACTGGCTTGAGGAAGTGGTCCGGTATCTCACCACCGACGAGAAGCTCACTCCTCGTATCGCGCTTGAGGACGTGCGCATCGGTGATTTCCTTGTCAAGGCAGGCGATACCGTCACGTGCTCCTTGCTGGCCGTCAACCGCCGGGACTTCCCCGGCCCGGCGGATCAGTTCGACATCACCCGGGAGAGAACGCCGCATGTCGCGTTCGGGCACGGCATCCATCACTGCCTAGGCAGGCCGCTGGCCGAGTTGGTATTCCGGTCGGCGATTCCGGCTCTGGCGCACCGCTTTCCGACACTTCGGCTGGCCGAGCCGGAACGCGAGATCAAATTGGGGCCGCCGCCGTTTGACGTGAAGGCCCTGCTGCTCGACTGGTAAATGCCAGAAGCTGAGGAGAATCATGGTAGTTCCGCTGCCGCATCAGCGGCTTGGGCTCGATCCGGTGCCGGAGCTCATTGAACTGCAGAAGGCCGGGCCGCTGCACGAATATGACACCGAGCCGGGGATGGACGGCCGCAAGCAATGGCTGGTCACCGGATATGACGAGGTCCGGGAGATCCTCTCGGACGCGACCCGGTTCAGTTCCATGCGCCCGGTCGACGACGAGGCGGAGCGAGCCTGGTTGCCGGGAATCCTGCAGGCGTACGACCCGCCTGACCACACCCGGCTGCGCGGAACCGTGACCAGGGCGAACACTGTCCGGCGGATCGAGAGCCTGCGACCAGGCGCCGAGGAGATCGTCGAGGAGTGCTTGGACGACCTGGAGAGCATGGGCTCGCCTGCCGACTTCGTCCGGAACGCCGCCTGGCCCATCCCGGCGCTGATCGCCTGCGACTTCCTCGGCGTCCCTCGTGACGATCAGGCTGAGTTGTCACGGATGTTCCGGGAGAGCCGGGAGAGCCGCCTGCCCAGGCAGCGGAACTTGTCGGGGCTGGGCATCGTCAGCTACGCCCAGAAACTGGCAGCTCGCAAACGTCACGATCCCGGCGAAGGGATGATCGGCGGCATTGTGCGCGACCACGGGGATGAGGTCACCGACGAGGAGCTGGCCGGGCTCGCCGAGGGGGTCATGATCGGGGCGGTCGAGCAGATGGCCTCCCAGCTGGCGATCGCGGTGCTGCTCTTCGTTACCCATCCCGCCCAGATGGCGCTGCTGCGCGAGCGTCCGGAGCTGGTGAACGGTGCGGTTGAGGAAGTGCTCCGCTACGCGTCGATCGTCGAGACCCCTTCGCCAAGGACCGCACTTGTCGACATGCGCATCGGCGGACGCGACATCCATGCCGGTGATGTCCTGACCTGTTCGATCCTCGCGGTCAACCGGGCGCGGGGGGACCGATTCGACATCACCAGGGAGAACCCCGAGCACATCGCGTTCGGGCACGGCATCCACCACTGCATCGGGGCACCACTGACCAGGCTCCAGCTACGAGTGGCGCTGCCCGCGGTGGTCCGCCGGTTCCCGTCGCTGCGGCTGGCGGTCCCTGAGGAGGAACTGCGGTTCAAGCCCGGCAGGCCGGCACCCTTCGCCGTGGAGGAGCTTCCCGTTGAGTGGTGACGACTTGCCGCCGGTGCACACTCGCCGGCAGGGCTTCGATCCGGCGGACGAACTACGCGCTGCCGGAACACTGTCGAAGATCACCATCGGATCAGGGGCGGACGCGGAGACCACCTGGCTGGCCGCGGGGCACGCCATCGTGCGGGAGGTGCTCGGCGATCACAAGCGGTTCAGCACACGGCGCCGCTGGGACCGGCGGGACGAGATCGGCGGGAAGGGCATCTACCGGCCGGCTGAGCTGGTCGGCAACCTGATGGACTACGACCCGCCCGAGCACACCCGGCTGCGGCAGTTGCTGATGCCCGCGTTCACCATGCGCAAGATGCGGCGGCTGCAGCCGGAGATCGACCAGATCGTGGCGGACCGTCTCGATGCCATGGAGCAGGAGGGATCCCCGGCGGACCTGGTCGAGCTGGTCGCCGACGAGGTGCCGGGGACCGTGCTGTGCCAGCTGCTCGGGGTGCCCCGGGACGACCGAGCCACTTTCATGCAGCTGTATCACCGGCATCTGGACGCCTCACTGAGCCAGAAGAGACGGATGGCCGCCGGTGAGGCGTTCTCCCGCTATCTGCTGGCGATGATCGCCAGGGAACGCAAGGACCCAGGTGAGGGTTTCATCGGGACGGTCGTGGCCGAGCATGGCGACACGGTCACCGACGAGGAGCTCAGAGGCGCCAGCGTGCAGCTGATTCTGGCCGGCGACGACAACATCTCCGGCATGATCGGGCTGGGCGTGCTGGCGCTGCTGCGGCACCCCGAACAGGTCGCCGCGTTCCGGGGTGACGATCAGTCGGCGGACCGGGCGGTCGACGAGCTGATCCGGTACCTGACGGTCACGTATGCCCCGACGCCCCGGATCGCCATGCAGGACGTCACCATCGCAGACCAGGTGATCAAGGAGGGGGAGACGGTCACCTGCTCGCTCCCGATGGCAAACCGCGATCCCGCGCTGATGCCGGACGTGGACCGCCTCGACGTGACGCGTGAGCCTGCCCCGCATCTCGCGTTCGGGCACGGCGTGCACCATTGCCTGGGAGCCGCGCTGGCCCGCATCACCCTACGAACGGTCTACACCGCGCTGTGGCGGCGTTTTCCCGCGCTGCGGCTGGCGAACCCGGAGCAGGAAACCATGTTCCGGCTGACCACCCCGGCGTATGGATTGTCCAGTCTGATGGTCGCATGGTGAACGCAGGCACGTTCACTACGGCAATCCATACCGTCCATTGTTAGGCGCTGGACATATTTCAAGACCGCAGGCGAAGATTGGATTGTCCGAACGTTCGGGTCATGTGCACCGGTTTGTGTCTCCGGAACGCTATTCGTGGTCAGTGAAGGAGTTTTCAATCGGTATGGATCACGATATCGATGAGGTCGCGCCAATCGTGCAGCCGACGGCGAACTACATGCTGAGAACGCTCTGCGATCCGCATGAGGACATGTTCACGCTCAGGGCGCACGGCCCGCTGGTCCGGATAGTCGGGAGTGCGTCCACTCAGCTGCGGACGGACTATGTCTGGCAGGCATTGGGCTACGACGTCGTGCGACAGATACTCGGTGATCACGAGAACTTCACGACGCGGCCCCGGTGGAGTTCGGCGGAATCGCCCCTCGATGAACCCATACCGCAGGATCTTGTCGGGCAGTTGTCGGTTTACGACCCGCCCGAGCACACACGCCTGCGCGGAATACTGACGCCGGAGTTCACCGCCCGGCGGATCCGCAGGCTTGAACCCGCGATGCAGGAATTGATCGACGATCGCCTCGACGCGCTGGAGGTCGAGGGGCCGGGCGCGGACATCCAGGCGTTGTTCGCCGATCCGGTCGGCGGCGGAGCCCTGTGCGAGTTGCTCGGCATCCCGCGTGATGATCGAACCGAGTTCATCAGGCGGGTCCGGCAGAACGTCGCTCTCAGCCGCGGATTCAAGGCAAGGGCGGCCGACAGCGCGGCGTTCAACCGGTACCTGGACGGCCTGATCACCCGGCAGCGGAAGGACCCCGACGAGGGGTTCATCGGCATGATCGTGCGAGAACACGGAGACGAGGTCACGGACGCCGAGCTGCGGGGTGTGTTCACCGCGTTGATCCTCGGTGGTGTCGAGACTGTCGCGGGAATGATCGGTTTCGGGATTCTCGCGCTGCTGGAACATCCGGACCAGCGGAAGGTGCTGTTCGCCGGCCGTGAAGAGGCAGATCGGGTGGTCGCCGAACTGCTGCGTTATCTGTCGCCCGTGCAGCAGCCGAATCCACGGATGGCCGTCAAGGACGTGGTCGTCGGTGGCCAGCTGATCAGGGCGGGGGAATACGTCCTGTGTTCGATCCTGATGGCCAACCGGGATGAAGCGCTGACGAAGAATGCCAACGTCCTGGACGTGAACCGTGATTCCGGCTCGCACGTCGGATTTGGGCACGGCATTCATTACTGCATAGGCGCGGCGGTGGCCCGGACGCTACTGCGTATGGCATATCAAACCTTGTGGCTCCGCTTCCCAGATCTGCGCCTGGCTGTGCCCAGGGAGGAAATAAAGCTAAGAAACGCGTTCATTGACTGCCCGGATCAGTTACCGGTCGCCTGGTAGCACGTGAGCGCGGCCCGGTTCTCGAAATCAGCCGCAGCAATGGCACTCGATACAGGAATGGTGGGACATGTCGGTCGAAGAGTTCGATGTTGTGGTGGCTGGTGGCGGGCCGAGCGGTTCGACCGTGGCCACCCTCGTGGCAATGCAGGGGCACCGGGTGCTGTTGCTGGAGAAGGAGGTCTTCCCCCGCTACCAGATCGGTGAGTCCCTGCTGCCCTCCACGGTTCACGGGGTGTGCAAGATGCTCGGCGTCACCGAGGAGCTGGCGGCGGCGAACTTCCCGGTGAAGCGGGGCGGCACGTTCCGGTGGGGCGCCCGTCCGGATCCGTGGACGTTCTCCTTCTCCGTCTCGCCGCGGATCACCGGCCCGAAGGCGTTCGCCTACCAGGTCGAGCGGGCGAAGTTCGATCACATCCTGCTGAAGAACGCCAAGAGCAAGGGTGTGGACGTGCGCGAGGGCTGCACGGTCACCGAGGTGCTGGAAGACAGTGAGCGCATCACTGGCCTGCGGTACACCGATCCCGACGGCAACCAGCGTGAGGTGTCCGCGACCTTCGTGATCGACGCGTCCGGCAACAAGAGCCGGTTGTACTCCAAGGTCGGTGGCGCGCGGGACTACTCGGAGTTCTTCCGCAGCCTGGCGCTGTTCGGCTACTTCGAGGGTGGCAAGCGGCTGCCCGCGCCGTACTCGGGCAACATTCTGAGCGTCGCGTTCGACAGTGGCTGGTTCTGGTACATCCCGCTGAGCGACACGCTGACCAGCGTCGGTGCCGTGGTGCGCCGGGAGGACGCTGAGAAGATCCAGGGTGACCGGGAGAAGGCACTCAACGCGTTGATCGCCGAGTGCCCGCTGATTTCGGAGTACCTTGCCGACGCGACCAGGGTGACGTCCGGCAACTACGGGGAGCTGCGGGTCCGGAAGGACTATTCCTACCAGCAGTCGTCCTACTGGCGTCCGGGCATGATCCTCATCGGTGATGCCGCGTGTTTCGTGGACCCGGTGTTCTCCTCCGGAGTGCACCTGGCGACCTACAGCGCGATGCTCGCCGCTCGTTCGATCAACAGCGTCCTCGACGGTGATCTGGACGAGAAGACCGCGCTGACCGAGTTCGAGGCGCGCTACCGCCGCGAGTACGGCGTGTACTACGAGTTCCTCGTGGCGTTCTACGAGATGAACGTGAACGAGGAGTCGTATTTCTGGCAGGCCAAGAAGGTCACGAAGGACATCGAGCACACCGAGCTCGAGTCGTTCGTGGACCTGGTCGGCGGGCTGTCCTCTGGCGAGGCGGCGCTGGCAGCGAAGACCCGGATCGCCCAGCACAGTGCCGAGTTCGCCGCGGCCGTCGACCAGATGGCGAGCGGTGACGACGCCAGCATGGTGCCGCTGTTCAAGTCGCACGTGGTCAGGCAGGTCATGCAGGAGGGCGGCCAGGAGCAGATGCGGGCGATTCTCGGCGAGGACGCCGAGCCCGAGCTGCCACTGTTCCCCGGCGGACTGGTGACCTCACCCGACGGCATGAAGTGGCTGCCGCACCGTCCGGTGTGACGCCACCGCCCGTCAGTCAATTCGCCGATAGCCATCATCCACGGGACAAGGATTGCGAAATGCGTGTGTTGTTGTCGACGACTGGCTCACGCGGAGACCTCGAACCGCTGGTGGCGTTGGCGGTGCGGTTGCGGGCACTCGGTGCGGAGGTGCGGATGGCCGCACCTCCGGACTACGTGCAGCGGCTGGCCGAGGTCGATGTGCCGCTGGTGCCGGTCGGCCGGTCGGTGCGCGAGGCGATGCACGGTGCGAAGCCGCCGTCGCCTGGGGACGGGCCCCGGCTCTCGGCCGAGGCGATCGCCACGCAGTTCGACATGCTCCCGGCGGCTGCCGAGGGGTGTGACGCGGTGGTGGCCACCGGCCTGCTGGCCGCCGCGGTGGCGGTGCGGTCGGTGGCAGAGAAGCTGGGCATCCCCTACTT
This sequence comes from Kibdelosporangium aridum, assembly GCF_900176515.1. GTDB lineage: Bacteria > Actinomycetota > Actinomycetes > Mycobacteriales > Pseudonocardiaceae > Kibdelosporangium > Kibdelosporangium aridum. Next base: position 207,625 of record NZ_FWXV01000011.1, on the reverse strand, counting down.
CTACGCCTTCTACTCGCCGATGTACGTGCCGTCGCCGCACTACCCGCCGCCACCGCCGCTCGGCGGTTCGCACCCGCCGGACGTGACCGACAACCGGGCGCTGTGGGACCGGAACAACCAGGGTGCCTACGCACGGTTCGGTGGTGCGCTCAACAGTCAGCGGGCTTCACTCGGCCTGCCGCCGGTGGAAGACATCTACGGCTACGGCTTCACCGATCGGCCTTTGCTGGCCGCGGACCCCGTCCTGGCTCCGCTGCGGCCGACAGACCTGGACGTCGTGCAGACCGGTGCGTGGATCCTGCCGGACGAACGGCCGCTTTCCGCGGAGCTGGAAGCATTTCTGGCGGCCGGTCCACCGCCGGTGTACGTGGGTTTCGGCAGCGGGCCGGCGCCGGCTGACGCCGCGAGGGTGGCCATTGAGGCGATCCGTGCTCAGGGTCGCCGGGTGATCCTCTCCCGCGGCTGGGCCGACCTGGTCCTGCCCGACAACCAGGGCGACTGCCTGGCCGTCGGCGAAGTGAACCACCAGGTGCTGTTCGGCCGAGTGGCCGCGGTCGTGCACGCCGGCAGTGCGGGCATCACGACCGCGGCCACTCGGTCCGGCGCTCCCCAAATCGTGGTGTCCCAGATGACGGACCAGCCGTACTTCGCCCGCCGGGTGGCCGAGTTGGGCATCGGTGTGTCGCACAACGGCCGGAACCCGACTGTCGAGTCCTTTTCGGCTGCGCTCGCCACGGCCCTGGCCCCGGAAACCCGCGCGCGAGCGACGGCCGTGGCAGGCACCATCCGCGCTGACGGGGCAACTGTGGCGGCGGAACTGCTGCTTGACATCGTCAGCCGGGAAAGGCCGTCTGTTTCCGTATGAACAACGCCGAGTCGGTGCCGAGCAGCCGGAGGATGCGACTCCTTCGGCCACTCGGCACCGATTCCTTTTTGGACTCGGGGTTTCTCGCCGCGCCGGTCGCACCGAGGAGCACTGTCCAGGCTGCACGTGTTGTAGCGTCGCAATGCAGTCAGCAGACTGATCCCTATGTTTGAAAACCCTGGTGCCGCCCGGTTTCTGGCGATATCCCCGCATTTGGGCGATGCGGCCCTGTCCATCGGGGCCGGCCTCTTCCAGGCCGCGCAGCACGGCGCGAAGGTGACCGTCTATTCGGTATTCGCCGGTACCGCGTCACCTCCTTACTCCCCGGCAGCGGAGCGAATGCACACAATCTGGGGTCTCTCGCCGGACGACGACGCGCAGCTCTATCGCCGAAAGGAAGACGCTGCCGCTCTCGACCACCTGGGGGTGGCTTATCGACATGGTCGCTTCCTCGACTCCATCTATCGCAAGCTGTCCGATGGCCAGTGGTTGACAGACCACAAAGAGGGCAAGCAGAAGCTGGCGACCAACCAGGACGCGCCGGACAGTGATCCTGATCTTGTCGCGGAGATCGAGGATGATCTCAAGCCGATCATCGACGAGGTCGATCCGACGGTCATCGTCACGTGTGCGGCCATCGGTGGGCACCCCGACAATGAGGCCGCGCGAGACGCCGCGTTGTTCACCGCGTACGAGAAGAACATCCCGGTACTGCTGTGGGAAGACCTTCCCTATGTGCTATTCCGATCGGACGCTGTCGGACTGCCGCAGGGTTTTCGTCTTGGCGCTCCGGAATTCAGCTCTGTCGAGCCGGATGCGCGGACGCGGAAGTTTCAGGCTGTGGAGCACTATCCGTCTCTTCTTTCGATGTTCAACGGGCCAGGCAAGGATTTGTTCGGTCAGCTGGAAGAGCATGCCCGGAAAGCGTCACCACAAGGCGGATACGGCGAAACGACCTGGCCGGTCACCCGTCACGAAGATTAGACACCGAGTCGTCGAAGCCGAGGGCGGTTGCCGATGGATGCCAAGGTAGTACGCAGTGACCTGAAACTGGGGGACGGGGAGAGGATGACGGCGTGGCTCTCCCAGCTCGACGAGCTCGGCCCGCCTGCTGAGCCGGTCCGGCTGCCGCAAGGCGATGACGCGCGTGAGCTGTTACGGCGGCTGGAGGTGGCGGACGCGGACGCCGAGGAGATCGTGGCGGCCATCCCCGATCCGGATCGTGACCCGGCCCTGTGGTGGCTGCTCGAACGCACCCACCACGCGATCGTCCGGAACATGGGCGACTGGAAGGTCAAGCGGCGTGGTGCGCCGTCCCTGGCGTACGACACCGGCCCAGCCGCGCGCTACTTCCATGTGTACGTCTACCTCGCGACGGTTCCGGCGGTGCGCCGCTTCCACGCGAGCCGAGGCATCCCCGAGGCGACCACCTGGGAGACGCTGGCGCAATTGGGGGAGTCGGTCGCCGTGCATCGCCGCAAGCACGGCGAGGGCGGCATGAACATGCAGTTCTGGACCGCCTACATCCTGTCCGGCATCGTCTACCGGCTCGGCCGTCTCCAATTCAGCCTTGGCGTCGGCAGTGACGGAACGCCCGAGCTCGGCATGCACATCCCCGAAGGGGGCGGACCGCTGATACCGGAGATCTTCTACGACTCGTTACGCCGGGCCCGTCCGTTCTTCGACCGGTACTTCCCGGAGCACGGCGCTCAGGTGGCGACGGGCACATCGTGGCTGCTCGATCCGCAGCTGACGGAATATCTCCCCGAGGACTCCCACATCATGCGGCTCCGCCGGGATTGGACGCTCACCGACTCCGAGCCGTTCGCGATCGGGGACGATTCGATTCTGGAGTTCGTGTTCCGCTACAACGGTCAGCCGCTGGACGAACTTCCGCAGCGAACCAAGCTGGAGCGGGCGGTGGTCGCCCACCTGAAGGCGGGGCGTCACTGGCACGACCGGGTCGGCCGGGTCCCGCTGCCATAACCGGTACGCCGTCCGGAGCCGGTCACACAGGCCACTGTGAAGACTGTCCAGTCCTCACGTGTTGTAGCGTGGCAATGCAGTCACCAAACTAATCCTTATGTTTCAAGACCCCGAGGCGACTCGGCTACTGGCAATATCTCCTCATTTGGACGACGCAGTCCTTTCCATTGGGGGCGGTCTCGCCCAGGCGGCGCAGGACGGTGCCAAAGTGACTGTTTATACGGTGTTTGCCGGTACCGCGCCACCTCCTTATTCCCCGGTGGCGGAGCGAATGCACGCGGTCTGGGGTCTCTCGCCGGATGACGACGCACCGCTTTATCGGCGAAAAGAAGATGTCGCCGCGCTTGATCACCTAGGGGTGAGCTATCGGCACGGCCGATTCCTTGATTCGATCTATCGCACGTTGCCCGATGGCCGGTGGCTGGCAGACCACGCAGAGGGCGGGCGGAAGCTGTCAGTCAGCGAGCACGCGCCGGACGGTGACCCTGATCTTGTTGCTGAGATCAAGGACGACATCAAAGCGATGATCGACGAGTGCGCTTCGACGTTGGTCGTCACGTGCGCGGCCATTGGCGGTCATCCCGACCACGAGGCCGCGCGAGATGCCGCACTGCTCGCCGCGCGTGAGAAAAACATTCCGATACGGCTGTGGGAAGACCTTCCCTATGCGGTATTCCGGCCAGCGTCGGTCGAATTGCCGCAGGGCTTTCACCTCGGCTCTCCCGATTTCAGCTCCGTCGCGACAGAGATGCGGACACGGAAATTTCAAGCCGTGGAGTGTTATGTTTCCCAACTGGCGATGCTCGACGGAAACGACGTCAGTATGTTCGACCGGCTGGACGAGCATGCTCGGAAAACTTCCCCACATGGCGGTTACGGCGAAACGACCTGGCCGGTTATCTGTAAGGAAGACGACAGCTGAGCAAATCCACGCTCGCGTGAACTGAAGTCCTGCTCTCCACCATCGACGCCATATCGAGCCCGGAGGTACAGAGTGTCTGCAACACTCACTCATCTGCCGGCGCCGCCCCAGGACCTCGTGTCCGATGACGGCCGACCCAACCGCTGGGCGGTATGGCGCTCGCCTCCTGGGCAGCCGAAATGGGCCCGGCCCGCGCTGCTGGGCATCGCGTTCGTGGCACTGGTGCTCTATGCCTGGAACCTCCCGCTGGTCGACTACGCGCCGCTGTACTCGGACGCCGTCAGGAGCATGTCCGGGAGCTGGAAAGCGTTCTTGTTCGGCGCCGTCGACCCGGGGGCGACGTACACGCTCGACAAGCTCGCCGGGTCGTTCGTACCGCAGGTCATCTCCGCCAAGATCTTCGGCTATCACGCCTGGTCCCTGGCGCTGCCGCAGGTGATCGAGGGCGTGATCTCGGTGCTGGTGATGTACCGGGTCGTGCGGCGGTGGGCGGGCGTGGTGCCCGGCCTGCTCGCCGCGGGCATCTTCACCCTCACCCCGGTCGCCGCGTCCATGTTCGGGCACAGCATGCAGGACGGCCTGCTGACGATGTGCCTGCTGATCGCCGTCGACTGCTATCAGCGTGCCGTTCTGGAAGGACGCCTCCGGTCGCTGGTGTGGGCCGGTGTCTGGGTCGGGCTGGGTTTCCAGGCCAAGATGATGCAGGCGTGGATGATCCTGCCCGCCCTGGCGGTCGGCTACCTGCTGACCGCGCCGATCGAAACGCGCCGCCGGCTGAAGCACCTGGGGATCGCCGGGGTGGTGACGTTGGCGGTGTCGCTGTCGTGGGTAGCGCTCTACACGGTCACTCCTGCCAGCGCCCGGCCGTACGTCAGCGGGAGCACGAACAACAGCGCCTTCGCCATGGTGTTCGGATACAACGGCCTCGGGCGCGTGGGCATCGACATCCCCGGCGCCGCGGACGCCAACGGCAGGAACGGCCCGAAGGTCGGTCCGAGGGGCGGCGGTCCACGGGGCGGTCCGAACGTCCAGGAGGGACCAGGGCCGAATGGTCCGCAGGCCCAGGAAGGTGCCGGGCCGAACGGTCCGAAGCCCCAGGAGGGATCGGGTCGCGGGAAGGTCGGTCCGAAGGCTCTCGGCCTCCCGCCGATCGCTCTGGGGCAATTGGGCGGGCCACCCGGAGGGGACCAGTCCAAAGTGGAGAGCAGGCCGGACCCGATGGGGTGGACCAAGCTGTTCGACGGCCACCTCGGCGTCGCGATCGCCTGGCTGTTCCCGCTCACGTTGCTGGCTCTGCTGTGCGGGCTCTGGTGGTGGCGGCGGGCCGAGCGCACTGACCCGGTGCGCGGCGGGGTGGTGATGTGGGGCGTGTGGCTGGTGACCTTCGGCTTCGTGTTCAGCGCGAGCGCGGTCGCGCACACCGCGTACGTTGCCTCACTCGCGCCTGCGATTGCTGCCCTGTCCGCTCTCGGCATTGTGATGTTCTGGCGGGCATACCGGCGTGGCGGCAGACAGGGTTGGCTGCTGCCGGCCGCGGTTGCGGCCGAACTGGCTTGGTGCGCCTGGCTGTGGTCCCACTACCCCAACTTCTTGCCGTGGGCGAAATGGGGCTCGCTCGTGCTCGGCGTAGCCGCCCTCGCTGTGCTGGTTTTGGCGCGAGTGATCAAGCCCGTCTCCAACGCCCTGGTCACGGCCGGACTCGCCGTCGGCGTCGCAGCCATGCTGGCCGCGCCCGCCACGTATGCCATCTCCGTCCTTGATCCCAATTACTCCGGCAACTCCTTCGACGCCAATGCCGGACCGGCATCAGGCTCCGCGTGAGGTGAGCCCGGTGAAGACAATGAGGATGAGGGGATCGAATGACCGAGGTCGTCACCCAGCTCACGGCCCCTGCGCGGCCGATCGAGGTGCACGACGCTGCCAAGCGGCACATCTACCACCGCCAGATCCGCTTCGCCGACATCGACGCCCACGGCCACGTCAACAACGCCCGCTTCCTTGAGTACCTCGAGGACGCCCGGATCGCCCTCTACCTCGACTACGCGGGCGTACTGCAGGAGGACCGCAACGGGCTGCCCTCGGTGGGGGTCGTGATCGTCCGGCATGAGGTCGGCTACCGCAAACCGCTCAAGTTCCGGCACGGCCCGGTGCGCATCGAGTCGTGGGTGACCAAGATCAACGGGGCCAGTTGCGAGATGGCCGCGGAGATCTGCTCGGACGAGGGTGTGTTCCTCGAGGCCCGCTCGACGATCGCGGCGGTCAACCCGGATACCGCGAGGCCGCGTCGCTTCACTGTCCTCGAGCGCGCTTTCCTCGAGCGCTACATGCCGTGATGCGCATTCAGCTTCCTGCGGTATTCCAGTGTCGCTCACGCCCCAGCATCGTCAATCCTTCGATCATGTCGGAGATGGATTTCTGCCAGTAGTTTGGCCTTATGAGCAATCAAATAGAGCGCGGATCCGTGCGGACCGTCCACGCGGATGTCCTGCTGGCCTCGGTAGGCGAGAGAGGCGTTCTGTGCGACTTCTATGACGAGGACGCCGCGGGCACTTACCAGGATTTGATGCGCGAAGAAGAGGATGGCACCCCGGAAGCGCGGGAGTTCGCCGCCCACATTCGCCCGGCCTCCGGACCGGTGCTTGAGCTCGCGGCTGGAACGGGCCGGCTGACATTTCCTCTGCTCAATCTCGGCTTCGAGGTAACCGCCCTTGAACTGTCGGCCGCGATGCTCGACACCCTCCGTGGACGGTTGGCGGACGCCCCTGCGGACGTCCGGGACCGGTGCACCGTGGTCCAGGCAGACATGACCGCCTTCGCGTTGGCCAAGCGCTTTGGAACGGTGCTCGTCAGCCCGGGCACCATCGATCTTCTTGACGAGGCCGACCGGCCCGGCCTGTACGCGTCGGTTCGTGAGCATCTCGCGCCGGGCGGGCGATTCTTGCTCAGCCTTGCCCAGTCGGACGCCGTCAAGTCGGAGTCACTCGAGCGCCATCAACAGTTCCCAGGCAAGAGCGGCCGGCTGTACAAGATGCATGTCAAAGCGTTCCCTGCGGAGAAGATCCGCGAGGTCACCATCTACCCTGCCGATGAAACGGCTGACCCGTTTGTCGTCTGCACGAGCCGCATCAGGATTCTCAAAGTGGATCAGATGGTGGCGGAACTGGAAGAGGCCGGCTTCGACGTGATCACGCGGACTCTGCCCGCTTTCAAGGAAATGTTGTTGCTGGAGGCGACACCGAGGAGCGACTCCTCGTCGTGACCCGCCACGCTCACGCCGAAGCCGTACGGCGCGGATGAGCAGATGAGTGGTGCGGGACTTTCGCGCAGGCAGACCACGGCCGGGCGCGAGCAGGTTGCTTGACGGGCTGACCATCGCCCGCTGCTCGCCCCGCCGCTGTCCACGACCCGGATCGGCGCAGATCGACGCGCAAGCCCGTCTTCAGAGGCGTGCGGTGATGAGTGCGGCGAGCCGGGAGACGCCCTCTTCGATCAATTCCGGCGTGAGCAGGCTGATCGACAGCCGGAGTTGGCTGAACCCGTCCTTGCCGCCGTAGAAGTGATGCATCGGGGTGAACAACACGCCATGGTCGCGAGCAGCGTGTGCCAGCAGTTCGTCGTCGACGGTGAAGGGCACGGTGACGGTGACGAAGAAGCCGCCCGTCGGTGTGTTCCAGCTGACTCCGGGGCAGGTACCGAGCCTGCGGGACAGTTCGCCCAGCGTGAGGTGGAGGTTGCGCTGGTAGATGGCAATCTCGCGGGCATTGGCCTTGGTCAGGCTGAAGTCGTTGAGCAGGAGCTTCCCGGCGATCACCGCCTGTGCGATGGGGGAGGTGTTCACCGTGAGCATGCCCTTGAGTTTGGAGAGCTGGTCGGCGAGCAGGCCGCCCCCGGCCACCTGCTGGTCCGCCACCACGTAGCCGACTCGGGCGCCGGGCATGCCGGTCTTGGCGAAGGAGCCGATGTAGACCACGTTTCCCGACCGGTCGAGGGATTTCAGCGACGGGAGGCGTTCGGATCCGAAGAGCCCGTACGCGTTGTCCTCCAGCAGCAGGATGCCGTTGGCCTCGGCGACCTCGAGCAGGCGGTGGCGGGCGGGCAGGTCCATGCTGGTGCCGGTGGGGTTGGCGAAGTTGGGTGTCACGTAGCAGGCCCGGACCCGCTTGCCCTGTTCGTCGGCGCGTTTCAACTGCAGGACAAGGTCTTCCGGGTCGATGCCGTTCCCGGTCGACCGGACCGGCCAGACGGGCGTGTCGGTGAGCAGCGCCGCTCCGGTCAGGCCGACGTAGGTGGGGGCGGGGGCGAGCAGCACGTCATGTTCGTTCGCGCGCAGCGTGCGCAGGATCAGGAACATGGCCTCCTGAGCGCCCACGGTGACGACCACGGACTCAGGGGAGGCGTCGATGTTCTCGTCCTCGGCGAGGTTGCGGGCGATGAGATCGGCGATGACGCCTTTTGTGGTGCCGTATTGAAAGAGCGTGCGGGTGACCACTGCCTCGTCCAGTTTCCGATCGCGCCGCAGATGCTCGCAGTAAGCGTCGATGTACTCATGAATGAGACGGACGTCGAAAAACTCCTCATACGGCCGGCCAGCTGCCATGGAAATGGCTACCGGATATTCGTCGATCAACTCGTTCAGAAGGTTCATCGACGAGATGGCCGGATCGGTGAGCGATCCGTGTAGCGTTTCCATGCTCAGCTGGGTGGACAGACCGTATGAATCCATGAATACTAGGATTTCCGTACGCAGTCGAGGTGTCAAGCAACGGCAGTGGACGCGATCTGACGGCGATTCTCGCTGATTTCCACTCCAGTACTCACCGGGGAACGAGTGGTAGTCGAATGTCCATCGTCAATTCCGCCAGACACTCGATCTCTGCCGGTACGGTCGGACGAGTGCGCCACAGCACCTGGGGAAGGGCACAACCGTTGAGGGGAAACAAGAACTCGTCGCTGCGCGCCCGTGCATGTGCGGTGGGCGGGGGAGGACCTGCATGCTGATGACAACTGAGACCGGGATCCGGTTGTCGTACCACGACCATGGCGAGGGTCCTCCTGTCCTGTTGCTGACCGGCACCGGGGCGCCGAGCTCGGTGTGGGACCTGCACCAGGTGCCCGCGCTGCGCGCCGCCGGATTCCGCGTGATCACCATGGACAACCGTGGCATTCCGCCAAGCGACGAAGGCGCGGACGGGTTCACCATCGACGACCTCGTCGCGGACGTGGCCGCCTTGATCGAGCACCTCGGCGTGGCGCCGTGCCGCGTGGTCGGCACGTCGATGGGCTCGTACATCGCCCAGGAGCTGGCACTGGCCCGTCCGGAACTGCTGGACGCGGTCGTGCTGATGGCGGCGTGCGGCAGGAGCAGCCTGGTCCAGCGGGTGCTCGCGGAGGGCGAGGCGAAGCTGATCGAACTGGGCACCGAGCTGCCATCGGGGTACCTTGCCGCCGTCCGCGCCATGCACAACCTCGGACCCGCAACGCTCGCTGACGACGACCTCACCGCGGACTGGCTCGACCTGTTCGAGGCGTCGGACGGCCGGGGACCGGGTGTCCGGGCGCAGCTGCGGCTGAGCGCGTTGCCCGACCGCATTGAGGCCTACCGTGGGATCAAGGTGCCCTGCCACGTCGTCTCGTTCGAGCACGATCTCGTGGCGCCGCCGTCGGCCGGACGGGAGCTGGCCGCCGCGATTCCCGGTGCCACACACCGCACCATCCCCGGTTGCGGGCACTTCGGCTACTTGGAGAACCCGGAAGCGGTGAACCGGGAGCTGATCCGGTTTCTCCGCGCCGAGTCCGCCGCGCGACTGGAGGAGACCGCATGACCGGCGCGTTACAGCCGCCATCCACGGCGCCTGCACTGTTCGAGGCAACCGCCGCCGCGGTGCCGGACCGACCGGCAGTGGCGATGGGTACCACCACACTGACCTACGCCGAGCTGAACGGGGAGGCCAATCTCCTCGCGCGCCGGCTCGTCGCGCACGGGGTCGGTCCGGAAAAGCTTGTCGCACTGGCGATGCCGCGGTCGATCGAGTTCGTCATCGCGATCCTGGCCGTGCACAAGGCAGGTGCCGCGTATGTGCCCGTCGATCCGGACTATCCGGAGGATCGCAAGCGGCACATGCTGGACGACACGTCAGCGCACTGCCTGCTGGCTCTGCCGGGGCAGGACGTGGCCGGTGCTTCCGTTGTGATGACTGTGGAACGGCAGCCAGGCCGGTCCGAGCCGAACCTGACCGACCAGGACCGGCTCAGCCCGTTGCTTGCCGATCACCCCGCGTACGTCATCTACACATCGGGCTCGACCGGGCAGCCGAAAGGCGTGCTGGTCACGCATCGAGGCATCCCGAACCTGGCCGACGACTACGTACGCCGCCAGAACCTGTTGCCGGACAGCAGGTTGCTGGCTTTCGCGTCACCCAGCTTCGACGCCGCCGTCGCCGAGTTCTGGCCGATCTGGCTGGCCGGTGGCTGCCTGGTGCTCGCTCCCGCGCCGGACCTGATCCCCGGCGAGCCGCTCGCCCGGCTGGTGCGCGACCAGCGCATCACCCACATCACGTTGCCGCCGTCCGCGCTGGCACCGCTTGAGGAGGGCGGCGGCCTGCCCCCGGGACTGACCCTCCTGGTCGCGGGCGAGGCGTGCCCGGCTCCGGTCGCGAAAAGCTGGGCACGGGACCGTGTCATGATCAACGCGTACGGCCCGACCGAGGCCACGGTCGCGGTGACCGCGAGCGACCCGCTGACCGGCGAAGGCACGCCACCGATCGGCAGGCCGATCACCGGTGTCAGCACTTACGTCCTGGACGACCGGCTGCAGCCTGTCCCAGACGGGGACGTGGGCGAGCTGTACATGACCGGCCCTGGCCTTGCCCGCGGTTACCTGCGCAGGCCGGCCGCGACCGCGGAGCGGTTCCTGCCGAATCCCTTCGGTGGCCCGGGTGAGCGCATGTACCGCACCGGCGACCGGGTGTGGGCAGGGTCGGACGGCCAGCTCGTCTTCGTCGGCCGCGTCGACGATCAGCTGAAGGTTCGTGGTCACCGGATCGAGCCAGGCGAGGTCGAGTCCGCGCTGCTCGCGGTGGACGGGGTGGCCCAGGCCGTGGTGACCGAGCACGACAACAGGCTTGTCGCTTACGTGGTCGGCACCGCGGGTGTGCGGGTGGCTGCCGAAGACCTCTTGCCACAGTTGCGAAAGCAGCTGCCCGGTTACTTGGTGCCCGACGTGGTCGTGGGCTTGCCGCGGCTGCCGACGTCGCCGAACGGCAAGGTCGACCGGACCGCCCTGCCCGATCCCGATGGCGCCGAACGCGTGACCTCGGGGCGGGCGCCGAGCACACCCACGGAGATCCACCTGGCCGAGTTGTTCGCTGAAGTGCTCGGTGTCCGCAGCGTCGGCGTTGACGACAGCTTCTTCGACGTCGGCGGCCATTCGCTGCTGGCGACTCGTCTGGTGGCCCGGATCCGGTCCAGCCTGAAAGTCCGGCTGAGGGTGCAGGCCTTCTTCAACGCGCCGTCCGTGGCACAACTGGCCAAGGTGCTCGACGGCGCATCGACGTGACCTGGAGAGGCATTCATGCGGACGACGAAAGCCGTCGATGCGGTTGATCTCGGCAACCCCGATCTGTACACGACCTTGGACCGGCACGCCCGCTGGCGCGAGCTCGCGGCGCAAGACGCGATGGTGTGGAGTGAGCCGGGCAGTTCACCGACCGGCTTCTGGTCGGTGTTCTCGCACCGGGCGTGCGCCGCGGTCCTCGCGCCGTCCGCGTCGTTGACCTCCGAGTACGGGATGATGATCGGCTTCGACCGGGACCACCCGGATCAGTCGGGCGGCCGGATGATGGTGGTGTCCGAACAGGAGCAGCACCGCAAGTTGCGCAAGCTGATCGGGCCGTTGCTCTCCAGGGCGGCCGCGCACAAACTGGCTGATCGGGTGCGGACCGAGGTCAGCGGCGTCCTCGACGAAGTGCTCGACGGTGGGGTCTGTGACGTGGCTGCGGCGATCGGCCCGCGTATTCCGGCCGCTGTCGTCTGCGAGATCCTCGGTGTGCCCAGCGAGGACGAGGACATGCTCATCGAGCTGACCAACCACGCGTTCGGCGGCGAGGACGAATTGTTCGACGGGATGACGCCACGTCAGGCGCACACCGAGATCCTTGTCTATTTCGACGAGTTGATCACCGCGCGCCGCGAGCGCCCCACCGACGACCTCGTCAGCACGCTGGTGACCGATGACGCGCTCACGATCGACGACGTGTTGCTCAACTGCGACAACGTGTTGATCGGCGGCAACGAGACCACACGGCACGCGATCACCGGTGCGGTGCACGCGCTCGCCACGGTGCCCGGCCTGCTGACCGGGCTGCAGGACGGGAGTGCGGACGTCGACACCGTCGTGGAGGAGGTGCTGCGCTGGACCTCGCCCGCGATGCACGTGCTCCGGGTGACGACCGACGATGTCACGATCAACGGCCGCGAGCTGCCGTCCGGCACACCGGTGGTCGCCTGGTTGCCGGCCGCGAACAGGGATCCCGCCGAGTTCGACGATCCCGACACGTTCCGCCCCGGGCGAAAGCCCAACCGGCACATCACGTTCGGCCATGGGATGCACCACTGCCTCGGGTCGGCGCTCGCCCGGATCGAGCTCTCTGTCGTGCTGCGGGTTCTCGCCGAGCGAGTGTCGCAAGTGGAGCTGTTGGACGAGCCGACCTGGTTGCGGGCGATCGTCGTGCAGGGCTATCGGGAGCTTCCGGTGCGGTTCACGGGGCGTTGACTGGGGGCGCGCTGACAGACGTCAATGCGAATCGGCCGAGTCCTGGCGCTCGGTCAATTCGGCATAGAAACCTTTTTGCTTTGAGGTTGTCGTGACCCGGTGAGGTGTCAATGGACAACCATTGATGTGCATTTTGCTTGAAGCCATCCTGTGAACGAGTAGCACTTCTATATTTCACGGAGGACAACCTTGACTGCGGGATCGTCTGTGCAGAATTTCGAGATCGACTATGTGGAAATGTATGTGGAAAATCTCGAGGTGGCTGCGTTCAGCTGGGTGGACAAGTACGCGTTCGCCGTGGCCGGTACGAGCCGGTCGGCGGACCACCGGAGCATCGCGCTGCGGCAGGGGCAGGTGACGCTGGTTCTCACCGAACCCACGTCGGATCGTCATCCCGCGGCGGCCTACCTCCAGACGCACGGCGACGGTGTCGCTGACATCGCGCTGGCCACTTCGGACGTCGCCGCCGTTTACCAGGCCGCGGTGCGAGCAGGGGCAGAAGCTGTCCGCGCGCCGCGGCGGCACACGGACGCAGAGGTCGTCACGGCCACCATCGGCGGTTTCGGCGATGTCGTGCACACCCTGATCCAGCGCGACGGTGCAACGCCCGCGCTGCCTCCTGGCTTCACCGGCTCGCTGGATGTCACCCACCACGGCAGGGGAGATGTGGACCTGCTGGGGATCGACCACTTCGCGATCTGCCTGCCCGCGGGTGACCTAGGTCCCACGGTGGAGTACTACGAGCGGGCACTGGGGTTCCGGCAGATCTTCGAGGAGCACATCGTGGTCGGTGCTCAGGCGATGAACTCCACCGTCGTGCAGAGTGCGTCGGCAGCGGTCACCCTCACTCTGATCGAGCCGGACAAGAACGCCGACCCCGGCCAGATCGACGAGTTCCTCAAGGATCACCAAGGGGCGGGCGTTCAGCACGTCGCCTTCAGCAGCAACGACGCGGTCGGCGCGGTCAAGGCGCTGTCCCAGCGCGGGGTGGAGTTCCTGAAGACGCCGGGGACCTACTACGACATGCTCGGTGAGCGGATCAAGCTGCAGACGCATTCGCTGGACGACCTGCGGGCGACGAACGTACTCGCCGATGAGGACCACGGCGGCCAGCTGTTCCAGATCTTCACCGCCTCCACTCATCCGCGCCACACCATCTTCTTCGAGGTCATCGAGAGGCAGGGGGCCGGCACCTTCGGCAGCGCCAACATCAAGGCCCTGTACGAGGCCGTGGAGCTGGAGCGGACCGGGCAGAGCGAGTTCGGCGCCGCTCGGCGATGACGTACGTTTCCCTGGCCGACCTCGAACGTGCCGCCCGTGCGGGGCTGCCCGGCGAGATCTGGGACTTTCTCGCCGGGGGCAGCGGTACCGAGTCGTCTCTGGTGGCCAACCGCACCGCGCTCGAGCGGATCTTCCTGATCCCCCGGATGCTGCGCGACCTGACGGACACCACCACCGAGGTCGAGATCCTTGGCCGGCGCGCCGCGCTGCCGATCGCGGTCGCGCCGGTCGCGTACCAGCGGCTGTTCCATCCCGAGGGGGAGCTCGCGGCGGCTCGCGCGGCCAGGAACGCAGGCGTGCCCTACACCATCTGCACCCTGAGCAGCGTCGCGCTGGAGGAGATCACGGCCGTCGGCGGCCGGCCGTGGTTCCAGCTGTACTGGCTGCGGGAGGAGAAGAGATCTCTGGAGCTCGTCCGCCGCGCGGAGGACTCCGGATGCGAGGCGATCGTGTTCACCGTCGACGTGCCGTGGATGGGGCGGCGATTGCGTGACATGCGCAACGGCTTCGCACTGCCGGAGTCGGTGACGGCGGCCAACTTCGACGCCGGAACTGCCGCGCACCGTCGTACCCAAGGAGCTTCGGCCGTCGCCGATCACACCGCCCGCGAATTCGCCCCGGCCACATGGGAATCTGTGGAGGCGGTCCGCGCGCACACGGGCCTTCCGGTGGTGCTCAAGGGGGTCCTCGCCGTCGAGGACGCACGCCGGGCCGTTGAGGCAGGTGCCGACGGCATCGTGGTGTCCAACCACGGAGGGCGACAGTTGGACGGTGCCGTGCCAGGCATCGAGATGCTCGGCGAGATCGCCGCCGCGGTCGCCGGCGGCTGCGAAGTGTTGCTGGACGGGGGAATCCGTAGTGGCGGGGACGTCCTCAAGGCAATCGCTCTCGGTGCGTCGGCCGTGCTGGTCGGGCGGCCCGTGATGTGGGGGCTGGCCGCGGCGGGCCAGGACGGCGTTCGGCTGGTGCTCGACCTGCTCGCCGACGAGTTCCGCAACGCGATGGGCTTGGCGGGATGCGATTCGGTGAGCGCGATCCGTCGACTGAGCACCAGGACCCTTGGTACGGCTGATGATCCGGGGAAGTGACTGAGCGGTCCTTGGCATGACACGAAGCCTGCGGCGTCGTTGGAGATCCTGACGGCCATGCTGTTCGCCGGCTGCGCCCGGGTTGGACGAGGCTGGCAGCAGGCCATGGCCGACGCCCGCGGCCGCTGCACCAGGAGATCGCCCGTGTCCTGTCACTGTCCAACGGGTGGATCGACGTGTGTGGTGTCTGGCGGGAAGATCGGTGTGTTTATTGGGGTTTGTTTCTGGAAGGGGTTATTTGTGTTGTCGCGCGCCAGGAAACTGCTCGCGCTCGGTGCCGTCGTGGCTCTGACCGTCCCGCTGACCGGCAGTGTGTCGGTTGCTGAACGGTCCACAAGCGACGGTGACTGGGCGACGTGGCAGAAGGATCTCTTCGGTTCTCGATACGCCGCGGCCGAGCACCGCATCAATGCGCGGAATGTCAAGGACTTGAAGCTGAAATGGGCGTTCGCCTATCCGAAGACCGCGAACTCGATCGCGCGCAGCGAGCCGGCTGTCGTCGGTGACACGATCTACTTCGGCGGCTCGGACGGCAAGTTCTACGCCCGGCACGCGAAGACCGGTGCCGCGAAGTGGGAGTTCGCCCTGGCGTCGGTCAACCCCGCGGAGCGCGCGATCGTGTGGGACGGGCCGGCGGTGTCGGGCGGCAAGGTCTTCTTCGGCGACGCGAGTGGCTACTTCTACGCGCTCGACGTCCGCACCGGCGCGCTGAAGTGGTCGAGTCGCCTCGACGCGCACCCGTACGCCACCGTCACCAGCTCGCCGATAGTCTACAAAGGACGTGTTTACGTCGGCGTATCCAATTCCGAGAACTCCGAGGGCGGCCGGGACTACCCGTGCTGCACGTTCCGCGGCCACATCGACGCGCTCGACGCGGACACTGGAAAGTTGGACTGGCGTTACTACACTGTGCCGCAACCACAGCAGGTCGGCACCTGGCCGAGCGGCGCGGCGAAGTACGAGCCGTCTGGCGTCGGAGTGTGGAGCTCGCCCGTGATCGACCCGTTCACCGGCACACTCTACGTAGGCACCGGCCAGAACTACTCCGGCAGCGGCGGCGACTTCGACACGCTGCTGGCGCTGGACGCCAGGACAGGTGGCGTGCGGTGGAAGAACCAGGTCACCAAGGCCGACACGTGGCGGGTGGAGTGCACCCAGCCGGATCCGGCAGGCTACTGCCCGGGACTTGCCGACGGCACCGCGCTTGACTACGACATCGGCGCCACACCGAACATCTTCCGCGTCGGCCACCGCACGCTCGTCGGTGTCGGCCAGAAGTCGGGCGTCTACCACGTGTTCGACGCCCGCACAGGCGAGGTCGTGTGGCGCCGCCAACTCGGCGTGGCGGCTGGTGGTGGTACAGGCGGCATCCAGTGGGGCTCCAGCTACGACGGCAAGCGGCTCTATATCGCCTCGTACAACGCCAAACCGGGCACGCTGTTCGCGGTGAACCCGGCGAACGGCGACCTGTTGTGGCAGACACCGAACCCGGCGGACGGCTGCACCACCGGTGGCGCGGGGCAGAACCCCGGCCGCTGCACCCTGGCACACGGGCCAGCCGCGACCAGCAGCCCCGGCCTCGTGTGGGAGGGCTCGAACGACGGCAAGCTACGGGCGTATGACTCTGCGAACGGCCGCGTGCTGTGGACCTACGACACGGTCCGCACCTTCACCGGCGTCAACGGAATCGAGGGCAGTGGCAGCGCGATCTCCGGCACCGGCGGCGGTGCGGTGATCGCGAACGGAATGGTCTACGTACAGTCGGGCTACTGGCCGCAGTACCCATCCGACACAGGACGCGTGCTACTGGCGTTCAGCCTTTGATACTCCGGGGATGTCCACCTGCCACGGGTGGACATCCCCGGCGTACCGCTCGTGACGTTGGACGATCTGGACCGCCCAGATCGGCCGCGGTTACCTTCGCGATGAGGCGATGAGATCAACGAAAGGTGAGGTCAATGGCCGTGTCACAGGTCAAGCAGCTACTGAGGAGCAAGCTCCGTACCTGGGGGTGGATGTATCGATGACGACCAGCATCGCGCCGGCCGAGGATCTTTCCGTCCTCACCGGACTGACCGAGATCACCAGGTTCGCCGGCGTCGGGACCGCCGTGTCCGACACGTCCTACTCGCAGTCCGAGCTTCTCGAAATCCTCGACGTCGACGATCCCAAGATCCGGTCGGTCTTCCTCAACAGCGCGATCGATCGGCGCTTCCTCACGCTTCCCCCGGAGAGCCCCGGCGGCGGACGGATATCCGAACCGCAGGGCGATCTTCTGGACAAACACAAGAAGATCGCTGTCGACATGGGCTGCCGGGCGCTCGAGGCCTGCCTGAAGTCGGCGGGAGCGACGCTTTCGGACCTGCGTCACCTGTGCTGCGTCACGTCCACCGGCTTCCTGACCCCCGGCCTGAGCGCACTGATCATCCGTGAACTGGGGATCGACCCGCATTGCAGCCGTTCGGACATCGTCGGCATGGGGTGCAACGCGGGCCTGAACGCACTCAACGTGGTCGCGGGCTGGTCTGCGGCACACCCGGGCGAGCTCGGCGTCGTCCTGTGCAGCGAGGCATGTTCCGCCGCTTACGCCCTGGACGGCACGATGCGGACCGCGGTCGTCAACAGCCTGTTCGGCGACGGAGCCGCCGCACTTGCCGTCGTCTCCGGTGATGGGCGGGTGTCCGGTCCGCGGGTCCTGAAGTTCGCCAGCTACATCATCACCGACGCAGTCGACGCGATGCGCTACGACTGGGACCGCGACCAGGACCGCTTCAGCTTCTTCCTCGACCCGCAGATCCCTTACGTGGTCGGTGCGCACGCCGAGATCGTCGTCAACAGGCTGCTGTCCGGTACGGGCCTGCGGCGCAGCGACATCGGGCATTGGCTGGTGCACTCCGGCGGCAAGAAGGTGGTCGACGCAGTCGTCGTCAACCTCGGCCTGAGCCGGCACGACGTCCGCCACACCACCGGTGTGCTGCGTGACTACGGCAACCTCTCCAGCGGCTCCTTCCTGTTCTCCTACGAGCGACTCGCCGAAGAGGGCATCACCCGGCCCGGGGACTACGGCGTGCTCATGACCATGGGGCCTGGCTCCACAATCGAAATGGCGCTCATCCAATGGTGAATAGCGAACTGGTGCTGCGGCTCGATGGCACTCGGCCACTGTCGGCGGCGTCGGTCGAGGAGCTGGCCGGCCTCTGTGACCGCGCCGAGGACCATCGGGAGTCCGGCCCGGTCACGATCCACGTCACGGGTGCCCCGCCTGCCGGCTGGTCCGAAGGGCTGACAGTCGGTCTGGTCTCCAAGTGGGAACGGGTGGTGCGCCGGTTCGAACGGCTCAGCCGGGTCACGATCGTGGTGGCGTCGGGCGACTGCGCCGGAATGGCACTGGACCTCCTGCTGGCTGCGGACGTCCGGATCGTCGCTCCGGGCACCCGCTTGCTGCTCGCCGAGGCCGGCGGTGCCACCTGGCCGGGGATGACCGTTCACCGGCTCACGCAGCAGGCTGGTGCGGCCGCGATCCGGCGGGCTGTGTTGCTTGGTGCCCCGATCGATGCCGACCGGGCGCTCGCCCTCAACCTGATCGACGAGATCTCCGAAGACCCGGCAGCGACGCTGGCCGATCTGGCCGAGACGGTCGATGCCGTGGACGGCAAGGAAATGGCGATCCGCAGGCAGCTGATCTTCGAAGCCGGCTCGACCACCTTCGAGGACGCGCTCGGTGCTCACTTGGCCGCGGCTGACCGGGCCTTGCGGCGGGAAGCCGCGTCGTGACAACGGATTCCGTGACTCTGTCGCCAGGGCTCGACCGCCGAGCCCTGGCGATGGCGGCTCAACGAGTCGATGACCTGCTCGATGAGCTGCCGTTGCCTCCTGCCCGGACCTCTGCGCAGCGCGACACCGCGTCCTCGGCGCTGGACAAGATCAGGGCGATGCGCGCGGACTACGTCGAGGCGCATGCCGAGGACATCTACGACGAACTCACCGCGGGCCGGACTCAGTACCTGCGCGTCGACGAACTCGTCCGGGCCGCCGCCTCGGCTTATCCCGGCCTGGTGCCCACGGACGAGCAGATGGCAGCCGAGCGTTCGCGGCCACAGGCGGAAAAGGAAGGGCGCGAGATCGACCAGGGCATATTCCTGCGCGGGATCCTGCGTGCCCCGAAGGCCGGTCCGCACCTGCTCGACGCCATGCTTCGACCCAGCCCCAATGCTTTGCGGTTGCTTGGAGAGTTCGCCGAGTCCGGCGTCGTGGAAATGGAGGCGGTCCGGCTGGAGCGCCGTGACGGCGTCGCGTACCTGACCCTGTGCCGGGACGACTGCCTGAACGCCGAGGACGTTCAGCAGGTCGACGACATGGAGACCGCGGTCGACCTGGCGCTGCTCGACCCGTCCGTCCGAGTCGGGATGGTCCGGGGCGGAGAGATGACGCATCCCCGGTACCGGGGGCGCCGGGTGTTCTGCGCGGGCATCAACCTCAAGAAGCTGAGCTCTGGCGACATTCCGCTCGTGGATTTCCTGCTGCGGCGCGAACTTGGCTACATCCACAAGATCGTTCGCGGCGTGTTCACGGGCGGTTCGTGGCACTCGCGGTTCATCGACAAGCCATGGCTGGCGGCCGTCGATTCCTTCGCCATCGGCGGCGGAGCCCAACTCCTGCTGGTCTTCGACCACGTGCTCGCGGCGTCCGACGCCTACATCAGCCTGCCCGCGGCGAAGGAAGGGATCATTCCCGGCGCGTCGAACTACCGGCTCACCCGGTTCACCGGGCCGCGCGTGGCCCGGCAGGTGATCCTCGGCGGCCGTCAGATCCGGGCGGACGAGCCGGACGCACGGTTGATCGTCGACGAGGTCGTCCCGCCGGAGGAGATGGACGCGGCGATCGAGAGCGCACTTGCCCGCCTCGGCGCGGACGCGGTGCTGGCCAACCGGCGCATGATCAACCTGGCCGAGGAACCACCCGAGCAGTTCGGCCGATACATGGCCGAATTCGCCCTGCAGCAGTCGTTGCGCATCTACGGCGCGGACGTGATCGGCAAGGTCGGCAGGTTCGCGGCGGGATCGGCATGAACTACACCCGGGTGCGGTACGAGAAAAAGGACCACGTCGCCTACGTGACGATGGACCGGCCCGAAGTGCTGAACGCGATGGACCGGCAGATGCACGAGGAACTCGCTGGCATCTGGGATGACGTCGAGGCCGACGACGAGATCAGGGTGGTAGTCCTGACCGGCGCGGGGAATCGCGCGTTCACCGTCGGCCAGGACCTCAAGGAACGCGCTCAGCGCAACGACGCCGGCGAGGAAGAGTCGACATTCAGCAGCCGGGGCCAGGCAGGCCATCCCCGGCTGACCGACCGTTTCACGCTCTGCAAGCCGGTGGTCGCCCGGGTACATGGCTACGCGCTGGGCGGAGGCTTCGAGCTGGTGCTCGCCTGCGACATCGTCATTGCCTCGACGGAGGCGGTATTCGGCCTGCCAGAGGTCCAACTTGGACTGATCCCGGGGGCGGGAGGCGTGTTCCGGCTGCCGCGGCAGCTGCCGCAGAAGGTGGCGATGGGCTACCTGTTGACCGGTCGCCGGATGGATGCGGCGACGGCCCTTCGATACGGACTGGTGAACGAGGTCGTGCCGCTGGATGAGCTGGATCAGTGCGTCGCCGGATGGACCGACAGCCTCGTGCGCGCTGCCCCGCTCTCGGTTCGCGCGATCAAACAGGCCGCACTGCGGTCGCTCGACCTCCCTCTCGAAGAGGCATTCACCGCCACGTATCCCTGGGAGGAGCGCCGCAGGCGGAGCAAGGACGCGGTCGAGGGCGTCCGGGCCTTCACCGAGAAACGGGATCCGGTTTGGACAGGGCAATACATGTGAAGATGGGTTTGCTGACCCGAGACCACCAGTTTCGAGCCAGGTCAGTCGTTGACCTCCAGACCGCCGGCCGGGCCGGGAAATCCTGGCTATCGCTACCGCCTGGTGCCGGCAGAAACCGTGGATACCTGTGATGACAACACCTACTGCCGCCGCCGCGGTCGACCTGGACAACCAACGGATCGACCGCATGGTCCCACTGGTCACACCGGCCCTGCTGCACCACGAACTGCCGCTCAGCGCCAAAGCGGCAGACACCGTGCGACGAGGTCGTGAGACTGTCCTGCGCGTTCTGGACGGTACGGACGACCGGCTGCTCGTGATCACTGGGCCATGCTCGATCCACGACCCCGCCGCGGCACTCGACTACGCCGACCACCTCGCCACCATGGCCGGCCGGTTCACCGACGACCTCCTGATCGTCATGCGCGTGTACTTCGAAAAACCACGAACGATCGGTGGCTGGAAAGGCCTCATCAACGACCCCCACCTCGACGGCACCGGCGACGTCAACCATGGACTGCGGATCGCCCGGCACCTCCTGCTCGAGCTCGCCGAACGCGGCCTGCCCGTCGCATGCGAATGGCTGGACACCACCATCCCGGCGTACCTCGCAGACAGTGTCTCGTGGGGCGCTATCGGCGCCCGCACAGTGGAAAGCCAAAACCACCGCATGCTCGCCAGCGGCTTGTCGATGCCGGTCGGGTTCAAGAATCGCCGCGACGGCGACATCACCGTGGCCATCGACGCGATCCGCGCGGCGGCAGCACGTCACGTCGTTCCTGGCGTCGATCCCGGCGGCCTGCCCGCCATCCTGCATACCGTCGGCAACCCCGACTGCCATCTTGTGTTGCGTGGCGGCAATTCCGCGCCCAACCACAACGCCTTGTCTGTCCACACAGCACTCAATGCGCTGCAGGACGCGGGTCTGCCCCGCCGGGTCGTGATCGACGCCAGCCATGACAACAGCCGCAAAGACCACCACCGGCAACCTGTCGTCGCCGGGCAGATCGCCGACCAGGTCAAGGACGGCCAGCACGGCATCGTCGGCGTCATGCTCGAATCCAACCTGCACGCTGGTCGCCAAGACCTGCGCCCCGGCCAGCCACTCACGTACGGTCAGTCCATTACGGACGCCTGCATCGACATCCCGACGACGCAGACCGTATTGCAGACCCTCGCCACAGCAACCGCGGCTCGCCGCCGCCTCGGCAAGTAATCTCGCCGGGGTCAGTCACTCAACGGGATGGTGATGATCGGAGTCAGGCCGTGAACGTCGGCCTTTTCCAGTTCCACCACTGCTTTCCGGCCACTGATCCGGAGTGTGCCCAGTGCGTTGGTCATGTACGGGCCCGCGAGCTTGCGCCAGTCCAGAGGCGGTCGCAGGGATCGCTTTCCCAGTACGACAGCCAAAGCGCGGGACCAGCCGATCCGGAACAGCGGGTGGAAGATGCGGGGGATCCGGTTGTGCATGGGGGAGCAGACCAGTTGGTACACCTTGGCGTTGACCGGGGTGTCGAAGCTCGCCTCGGCCACGTAGAGATGGTGCACGTCGCCCGAGAGCACGCACACGGTCGCCGCTGAGCCGGAGGCGGAACGCTGCACGAGCCGGGTCAGGCGGTCGAATGACGTCTTGAACGCAGGCCAGTGTTCCTGGTCGACGGCCCGGCGGATCTTCTCGGCGATCCGGCCGGGTAGTCCGGGCCGGGCGCTGGCGGCTTCGTTGGCTGTCTGCATGGCGCTGATCGCGTGTGGCATCAGCCAGGGCAGCGACGAGCCGATCAGCAGGTGGTCGTACGAGCCTTCGGCGTTGGCCTCGATCCATTCGAACTCGTCGTCGCTGACGATCGAACGCCGTCCGCTGGACAGGATCCGGCCCGCTCTGGTGTCGATCATCAGCAGCCGGACGCGCCCGAAGTCACGCCGGAAGCTCCACCGCGTCGTCCTGCGGCCGTTCGCCTCCCCGGTCGCCGACTGGGCGAAGTCCCGCAGCACCTCGGTGGCGTCCTCGGCGGCACGGACTTTCGCGTACGTCGCGTCGGCGGCCAGCTCGTCCGGGTGCAGGTTGCCCAAGTGCTGATACACCCAGTACGACATGAGGGCACTTGTCTCCCGCTCGGCCCACCACGGCTTCTCGGCCATGTGGTCGCGCCAGGCAGGCGAGGTGTTCCAGTCGTCGATGACTTCGTGGTCGTCGAGGATCATCGAGGTCGGCACGGTCGACAGCAGCCAGCGCACCACCGGTGTCGACCACGCCTCGCGGTAGAGGTGCGCGTACTCGTCGAAGTCGGCGACGCCGTCCGGCTCACCGGTCCCGCGCCGGTCGGCGATCCACCGCCCGGTGGCCTTGGACGTCTCGTCGGCGTAGATCTGGTCGCCGAGCAGCACCAGCGAGTTCGGCCAGTGCACGGGATCCTGTCCGGCCATTCGCCGCGCGTAGGCGGCCAGCGCGTCCGTGCCGAACACGCGCTGCTCCTCGGCGTCGTCGCTCTGGGGCATCCGGCACGACCCGAAGACCACGGTGACGTCGTCCGAGATCGCGGGAATCCGGCTCGGTGGCAGCGTCGTACCGGCTTCGGGCCAGACCTGGGCACCGTCGAGATGAACCTGGTACGGCGCACCCGGTGTGAACCCCGTGA
This sequence comes from Kibdelosporangium aridum, assembly GCF_900176515.1. Taxonomy (GTDB): domain Bacteria; phylum Actinomycetota; class Actinomycetes; order Mycobacteriales; family Pseudonocardiaceae; genus Kibdelosporangium; species Kibdelosporangium aridum. The sequence goes on along the minus strand of NZ_FWXV01000011.1, from coordinate 184,208 downwards.
CCACGACGAGCGCGTAATGATGGCCGCTGACTTGGAAAGTCTCTGCCGAGCACCCGGCGATCGTGACGGTGCACGGCCCGTCGGTCTGCACCCAGATCGTCGCCGACGAGTCGTCCACGTGCCGCAGCACCGGACCCAGCACAAGATCGGTCACGCCGTGAATTCAACACGACGGTCGCATCCCGAACGCCACGACATCAAGCGTCCAGCGAGCCGGGTGGGAAGAGGTCGGGCCGGGCGGTGCTCAGGAAGCTGGCGGTTTCGGTGTACACCGCCTTGGCCTGCGCCAACCGGCCCAGCTCGGCCAACCGGTAGGCAAGGTTGCGCATGCTGCCTTCGAGATCGGGCAGGAAGGTTTCCGGCCGATCCGCGGCCAGCCGACGGTAGTGCTCGACGGCTTCAGTGATCGGCGCCAGTGCCTCGTCCATCCGGTTGAGCTCGGACAGCCGGTGCGACAGGTTTCCGAGGCTGGTCGCGAGGTCCGGCAGGAACTCCTCTGGCCGACCGGCCGCCAGCCGACGCCGGAGCTCGACGGCTTCGGTGATCGCCGCCAGCGCCGCCTCGGACTGCCCGGCGTGAAACAGCCGTCCTGACAGGCTGTTGAGGCTGCTGGCGAGTTCGGGAACGAAGGCGCCCGGTGTGGCCGTCGCCAATCGGCGATAGATCTCGACCGCCTCGGTGCACGCGGCCACGGCCTCCTCTTGCCGGCCGTCGTCCTCCAGGTCCATCCCATGGTTGTCAAGGCTGCCAGCCAGTCGCGGCAGGAATGTCTCCGGCTCAACGGCTGCCAACCTGCGGTAGATCGCGACGGCTTCGGTGCTCGCCGCAACAGCCTTGGCCGCCTCCCTTAGTTCGGCGAACCGGTTGGACAGGTTGGTCAATCTGTAGGCGAACAAGGGAACGTCCGGCAGCGTCCTGGAGATGTCGACGGCTTCGGCGAAGGCCGTCATCGCCTGCCGCGGCTGCCCCAGAGTCCAGTGCCGGGCGGCCAGAATGTCCAAGCTCTCCGCGAGTTCGGCTGCGAAGGCGCCTGGTGTGGCCACGGCCAACCGGCGGCGGATTTCGACTGCCTCGGTCATCGCCGCCAAGGATTCCTCTGGCCTGTCCAGTTTCACAAGCAGGTTGGACAGGTTGCGCAAGAGGAGGGCGAGGTCTGGGGCGACGGCGTCAGGGCGTGCCGCGGCGAGCGAACGATAGATGCCGACGGCCTCGTGCTGGGCTGCCAGGGCTTCCTCTCCCCGGCCCTGGTCTGACAACAGTCCCGACACGGTGTTCAGGCTGTCGGCGAGGTTTCGCCGGAACAGGTCGGGCATCGCCTCCGCCAGTGCGCGATGGAGCCCGACAGCCTCGCTGCTCGCCAGCATGGCCTCGTCGTGGCGCCCCGCCTGGTGCAGCAGCCTCGCCATGACGCCCAGGCTCGCGGCACGGCCGGGCACGACCGCGTCCGGCCAAGACGCGGCGAACGCACGGTGGATGGCGACCGCTTCAGTGATCGTCTCCAGCGCCTCTTCCCACTGGCCCAGATCCTCCAGGTCCGCGGCGAGACCGTTCAAGGCGTCGGCCAGCCCGAGCTGGAACTCGTCCGGCTGGTCGGCGGCCAGGGTGCGGTAGAGGCTGACGGCCTCCCTGCTCGCCGCCAGCCCTTCTTCGCCGTGCCCCTGCTGGACCATGGCTCCCGCGAGGTTGATCAAGCCGTCGGCCAGTTTGGGGAGATAGACGTCCGGCTGGTCGGCTACCAGCGTGCGGTAGAGCCCGACTGCCTCGGTGATCGCCGTCAGCGATTCCTCCCACCGGCCCAATGCGATCAACCGCGCTGACAGGTTGTGCAGACTGGTTGCCAGGGAGGGAATGTTGTTGTCCGCGCGGTGCTGCGCGGCGAGCCGCCCGCTCATGTCGGCAGCCCATGCGGCGAGGACGTGACTGCTCGCCGGGAGGGCGTCGGAGAGGATTTCCAGTTCCCGCACCGGGAACGCGGGGTCCTCGACGATCCGGTGCAGGGCGTCGATGAGTGGTCCCGGACGCTCGACCTGGACGATCACCCGGACGGCTGGCAGAGCGAGCGTGGCGTGATGCCGTACGCACAAGCTCGTCAACCACTCATCGAGCCGCGCCTGCAGGATCGGATGCCCTACGGCGCGGGAACACAGGGTGAGCAGCCGTTCGGCCGGGTCCTGCGCGAGATCGATCACCAAGTGGTCGAGGAAGTCGGGCTGACGCTGGATATGACGGCCAAGGAAGCGCTCTGCCAGAAGGTCGGGCTGCAGGACGTCCCACGGCCGTGCGGACACGACGGGCGGATAGAGGTCGGCGATCCAGCGGCGGACCGCGTCGACGCGGATGCGAGGCTGATCGGACAGGGTGGGCACCCGGGTGAGAACTGCGTGGGCGTCAACGCTGGTGGCTGCGTCGAGGACGATCGCCGCGATCAGCGCGTCGGTCAGCGTTTCCATGCTCAGGGACTGGTCGAGGCCACGGGCACGGGCGATCATCGTCCAGTAGCGCAGTTCGTGTACCAGCAGCCGGTCTATGACATCGCCGGCGCCGTCCTGAACGACGGTGGGGTAGGCGGCATCGAGCAGATCGGCCAACGCCGTCATGTGCAAGGTCAGCGCGCTCTGGAAGCCCGCACCTTCCACAACGCGCTCCGGCAGCCGCTCAGCGATCGGCAGCCAATCGATGTCGGTGTGACCGCGTACCGCGGGCAACGCGGCCGCGAAAGCGGCCACTGCGTCCCGATAGCCCGCACGCCGTCCTTCGAGCTCGGGTTCCAACGGGGGCAACGGGATCGCGGCGGCACCATCCAGGATTTCCTGCGCCGGCGCCGATTCGGCTGGCAGAGTCTCCCACCAGGTTCCCGCGGTGCGTGCCATGAGCAGCACCTTGATCGGGCTCACAGTAGGGTGCCGCGCGCAGGCCTCAAGCAGTGCGTCGAGCTGATCGATCCGAGACTCGGCGTAGTCCACGACCACCAGCAGTGGCGCCGCCGCCGCGGCCACGGTACTGAGCTGCTCCCGCGTGGCTCGTGGGTCCAACCACACCGTGGTCCACTGCGCGGGCAACCGGCCTGCCAGCTCCCGAGCCAGGCGCGTCTTGCCCTGGCCGCCCGGTCCATGCACGAGCCGCACGCTCACACCAGGCAGCTCGGCCCACCCGAGCAGTTCGCCCAGCAGCTCGTCACGGTGCCGGAACGGCACGATCTCACGCCGAGGCTGCACCAGGGACGCGGCGGACATCACCAGACCGGCGTACTCCGGCTCGACCACGTGCTGGAACTCCGCTGGCTCCAACACAATCCGGCCATCGGCATGCTCGGCCAACGCAGCGCGGAACCGTTCGTCGTGAACCAACACATAAGCGGGTACAGCCTCCAGGCGCGCGTGCCCCCAGCCAGCCGGATCCGACGCGATGACCCCGGTGAGCAGATCTCCGCAGAACAACGCGGCGCCGGACAACCCGCCCCACGGCGAGCCACCTTGGGGCGGCGGCTGATCGAGCGAGAGCACGTAACGGTGGCCCACCGCCCGGTCACCCGGGTTGATCGTGCCGCTGGGCTGCACCGTCTCCGCCGGCCGATCCCGGCGTTGCACCACGTCCGGCAGCCCCCACGTCTGTCCGTGCGTGCCGGGCAGGTTGGTCACCAACCGGCCCCAGCGCACGCGCGGCAGCACACCGCCGTCCACGATGGCGCGTTCGAGCCGGACCAAGGCCGCGTCGTCACGGCCGCCGGGAGTGCCGCGCCACACCACACTGCCACGGACGGTGTCCGGGTGACCAGGCCGGAACACCACGACCTCAGTCCCGGCTTCGCCGACCACATGGGCCGACGTGAGAACCAGTGCCGCGGTGACCAGATACCCCGAGCCGGGCACAGTGGGGCCGGAGACACCCACAACCCGCACCCGGTCCACCAAACCCCCTTAGCGCTGCAGGTCGTCCTCGCCTTCGACACCAGGACCGGGTGCGCGCGCCGGGTCGCCGGAGATCATCAGGTCCTCGCCGTCCGGGGTGGTCGGGGTGACGGTGAGCTTGACCTTGTGGGTCCGGGCGCGTGCGGCCCCGACCTCGGCGTCAGCGGACAGCACCCATGCTTTGAACCCGGTCTTCGCCTTCGCGTCCGCCCGCAGCTCGACGGCGAACTCCAACTCGATCGGGCCGACCTTGAACCCGATGTGCTGCCCCGGGTCGTGCCGCGCGGCCGCCTCGATCAACTCGTCGCGCAACGCCGTCACCGCGGCGGCCAGATCAATGTCCACGTCCGAAGGTCGACCTTCCGTACCGCGACGTTACGGTTCGGACGCCGTCAGGGGAGTCTGGACACCTGATAGTGGGCGATGAGGTCGTCGCGTACCAGCACGCTGAGATATACGTTCAGTGCCGGACGGTCGGTGAAGGAGAAATCGACGCTCAGATAGCCGAGTACCACGTCGTCGGAAATCCGGCGGGTTTCGAGAATCTTGTACTCCGCTGTCAGGCCGAGCGGCTGGGAATCGTAATACTCGGCCACTGCCTCGCGGCCTACGCCGTAGGGATGTAAGCCCTGGAAAATTGCGTCCCTGGTGAAATTCTCGGCTACCCGCTCGGGTTCGTGTGCGTCGACGGCGTCCTTCCACCGGTCCATCACGTCCTGCAGGATCGTTGTCTCGTTCATGTCAGTGCCCCGCGCTCTGGCCACCGTCGACGTGCAGGATCTCGCCCGTGACGAAGCCGGCTTGTTCCAGGTAGGTGATGGCGTCGACCACCTCGTCGATCTCGCCGAGACGGCCGACCGGATGCAGTGCGGCGAGGAAGTCATGCGTCTCCGGTGCGTGCATCGGTGTGCGGATGACGCCGAGCGCGACGGTGTTGACGCGGATGCTTCTGGCTGCGTACTCGGTCGCGAGCGACTTGGTGACGGCGTTGATGCCGCCCTTGGTCAGCGACGCGAGTGCCGACGGCAGCGGGGAAAGCGCGTGGTCGACCAGGGTGGTGGACACGTTCACCACGTGGCCGGGATCGCCTTGGGCAGCCATCGCCGCGATGGCGCTGCGGGAGATGTCGAAGAAGCCGCGCAGGTTGGTGCCGGTGACGGCGTCGAAGTCCTCGTCGGTGTACTCGGTGAACGGCTTGGCGATGAAGGTGCCCGCGTTGTTGACCAACGTGTCGACCCGGCCGAATCGGGCAAGCGCTTGCTCGACGACCCGGGCTCCTTCGCCCGGTCGCGACAGGTCAGCGCGCACGTTCAGCACCTCGGGGTCGTCCGAAATGCCGATGGACCGCGACACGGCCACTACCGAATAACCGAGCTTGCGATATGCCGGAACGAGAGCCGCGCCAATTCCCTGCGATGCGCCCGTGATGATTGCCACCTTGCGAGTGGACATATCGAATACCTGCTTTCGAGGGAGGAACGGAACTTACGTTCTGATCGTGCGCGCGCACGAGTTGCCGCGCCACGACTTGTTTCCTCCCTCGTGAGAGGTTCAGTCTCCGAGTGGCCGATGCGGGTCGTCCCCGGGCAACCACACGCCCTTTTCCCGCAGGCCGAGGTCGCCGACGTCACGGGTGATGGCGTGGGCTGCGGCCAGCACGGTGGCTCGGACCTCGTCTTCCCGCCATACGAGCGACCACGTCCACACCACCTGCGGGTCGATCACCGGGCGGTGGACGAGATCCGGCGGCAGCGGCGTGTTCTGTCCCTTGGGTGAGTTCAGTACCGGCGTGGTGCATGCCCGGACGTGGTCGAAGAACGCGGGTCCGGTGATGGCGCCGTTGTGGATGCGCACAACGCGAGCGCCGGTGTCGCGGGCGAACTCTTCGGCGTAGGAGTTCCAGGACGCCCATGATGTGACGTCGTCGTCCACAAGCACCGCGATGTCCTGTGCCCGCACCGGGCTGGTGTCCGTGCCGGTGGACACCGCGTAGAGCCGGTCCGCGCCGAGCAGCCGGCCCACCAAGCCGTGCTGGGTGAGATCCGCGGTGCGTACCCAGCACACGGCCAGGTCGAGGCTGCCGTCGGCCACGCGTGCCGCCTGCGCGTGCGACGGCACCACCCATGTGTCCACGTACAGCTGGGCGACACCGGACGTGCGCTTGGTCAGATCAGGCGGCAGCCAGTTGACGTAGCCGATGCGCACCGGCTCGGACCCGGACAGCTGCTGAGCCCGGCGACGCAGTTCGTCGGCGCGATCGAGCAGTGCGCGCACCTCGGGCAGCAGCGCCGCACCGGCCGCGGTCAGTGTGACCGTCCGGCGGTCACGAGCGAACAGCGGCACACCCAGGTCGCGCTCGAGGGCCTTGATCTGTTGCGACAGTGACGGCCCTGCGATCAGCAACCGAGCCGCTGCCCGGCCGAAGTGCAGTTCCTCGGCGACCGCGACGAAGTACCGGAGCTGGCGCAGTTCCACAGCGGAATCCTAGGAGGTTGAGCCTCTCACACGAGAGAAAACATGTCGTGGCGGCGAGTTCGGGCCAGTCGCACGATGAGGCCATGACACGAGAATTCATCGTCGAGATCACCACGACGATCCCCGACGGCGTCTCGCCCTCCGAAGTGGACGAACGTCGTGCGGCGGAAGCCTTGCGGGCCAAAGAACTCGCGGCCAACGGAAACCTGGTCCGGCTGTGGCGGCCGATCGGCGAACTGCGCAGCACCGGCCTGTGGCGCGCCGAGGACGAGCACGACCTATGGGTGAACGTGCTCGACACGCTGCCGCTGCGGTCCTGGATGGCCATCACCGTCACCGCGGTGCAACCGCACCCGAACGACCCCGGCCAGTCTTGAGCGCACGTCAGGCCGCCGCGGCGCTGGCGGCGGGTATGGGCATCGGGCGTTTCGCCTACACGCCGATCCTGCCGTTGATGGCCGCCCAGGCCGGTCTCACTGCTCAGGCGGGAGCGAGTCTTGCGACCGCCAACTACGCGGGTTACTTCGTCGGCGCGCTCGCCTGCACAGCCATTCCGGGCCTGAGCCGTTCCCAAGCCGTGCATCGCTGTTCGCTCGTGCTGCTCGTGGCCACACTCGCCGCGATGCCGCTCACCCACAGCACGGTCGTCTGGCTGGTGCTCAGGCTCATTGCGGGCCTGGCGAGCGCGCTGGTGTTCGTGATCGCCGTCGGCGCACGTCCGGGCTGGGGCATGGGCGGCATCGGGGCGGGGATCGCCTTGTCTGGCCTGGTCGTGCTGGCGCACGCGCAGTGGCAGGTCGCGTGGTGGCTGGCGGCGGGGTTGTCCGCACTGCTCGCCGTCGGTGCGTGGACGCTGTGCCCAGGCACGCCAGCTACATCTGCGACGCCGTCGGCGGACGCTCCTCGACGATGGTTCGTCGCGCTGTTCACGAGCTACACCCTTGAAGGCGTCGGTTACATCATCGCCGCGACGTTCCTTGTCGCCGCTATCAATGGGCCGCTTGGCAGCGGCGCCTGGGTGCTCGTCGGCCTCGCTGCGGCCGGTTCACCCGCCCTGATGCTCCTGTTGGGCCGCCGTTGGGCGCAGACCCGGCTTCTCCCGGTGGCTTTGATCATCCAGGCAGCGGGCATCGCGTTGCCCGCACTCGTCGGTGGACCCGTGGCTGCCTTGGTCGCGGCTGTCCTCTTCGGTGCCACGTTCGTCGGGATCGCGACGACAACCCTCGGCATTGGCGCGCACCTGCGGGTTCCTCGCGCGGCTTCCGCGTTGACCGCAGGGTATTCCGCCGGTCAGATCCTCGGCCCGCTGCTGGCCGCTCCGCTGCTGCACCACGGGTACCATCTCGCCCTGCTGCTGGCCTCGGTGATCGTTCTGCTCGGCGCGGTAGCCGCGAACGGACTCAGGACGGCCGCCAGGCCGCGCTCTTTCACCGCTGGAGGAACCGGGTCCTGAGTCCGGGAAACACGCCGAAACATTTCGGCAACCGCTTTCAATGATCATCTCGTGCGAATCCGGAGAAGCTGTCGTTGACAGTGCTGTAACACGTCCATTACCCTCCGAAAAGGTTTTCGGCACTCGCGAATCCCGCCTGCCTTCGGGAAGTGATGCGTATGCGCAGATCAGCCGCCGTCACCGTTTTGGTCGCATGTGGACTGTCCATGGCAAACCCCGTTACCGCGGCACAGACGATTGGTTACCCCAGCTTCACGGGGCCTGCCATTGCTCAGCCGCCGGTCGCGTACACCACCAACGACATGATGCGGGCCATCTACGACCAGGAGAGTCAGGGCACTGACTTCTGGATGGACCGCCTGCTAGCCCGGCAGGGCAACGATCCTGCTGGTACGTGGTTGATGACGCGTGGCCGTGCCGTGTTCATGAAGACGCATGATCCGGCCGTGATCGGATTCGGTGGCCAGGTCGCGTATTGGGAAAGCATCCACAACCGCGGTGCGTACTCGATCAGTCTTCCCGGCACGTTCACCGAGAACGTCAGCCAGCGCGTGCAGGCACCGAGTTACTGGAAGGGCTTGTACACCAGTGGCTCCCTGCGGGTTGAGGCGCTGAAGTTCATCACGCACAACAACGTGGCGGTCACCAACCTCACCGTTACCAACACCGGGAGCAGTCAACAGTCCGTGCAGATGCGGGCCAGTTCGCCGTACGCCAAGACCGTGGAAGGCAATGAGCTCACCGGAAGTGTGGACGCGAAGAACAAGCTGACCACGGTGTTCCCCAGGCTGGCCGGCGACGGGTTCACGGTGAGCGGCACCGATCTGACCCGCTCGATCACCGTCCCGTCTGGCCAAAGTGTACAGACAAAGGTCGTCATGGGGTTCGTGACCGAGGAGATCCCGGCATCGCTGACCGAGTACCAGTCCTACCGGGCCGCGACTCCCGCTGCGGCCCATGCCTCCCATGTGCGTGCCTACAACCGTTGGTGGGCAGACAATGTGCCGTATTTCGACGTCCCGGATCCGGCGATCAAGAAGCACATCTACTACCGCTGGTGGCTGATGCGCTTCAACTACCTCGACGCGGACATCCCCGGCAACGACTTCCAGTTCCCCACGTCGGTCGAAGGCGCGTTGGGGTACAACAACGCGATCGTGTTGACCGTGCCGATGTTCGTCGACGACCTGAAGTACCTGCGCAACCCGATGTATTCCTTCGGGCCGTGGGTCTCGGCCGGAGAGGTGTCCCGTAACCGCCGGTACACCGACAATCCCGGCGATCCGGAGAACTGGAGCAACAGCTATGCGCAGTACATCTCCGAAGCGGCATGGCGTAGTTACCAGATCCACGGCGGGCAGCCAGCGATCGCGGGCAACCTCGCCCGCTATGCCGAGCAGGACGTCAAGGGACAGCTGGACTTCTACGACCAGGACCGCAACAACCTGATCGAGTACGACTGGGGCGCGCTGACCGGCAACGATGCCGACGCCGTTTCGTTCCACTGGCGCGACGGGCGTCTGGACCGCACCGAGTCCGCGTACGTCTACAGCAACGCTTTGGCTGCGGCGCAGGCCTACGACACGGTCGGCAACACCGCGAAGGCCAACGAGATGCGTGCCATCGCCGCCCGTGTTCAGCAGGCTGTCGTGAACGTCCTGTGGAACCAGCAGGCTCAGGTGTTGCAGCACAGGCATGTGGCGACCAACTCGTTGGTGCCGTGGAAGGAGATCAACAACTTCTACCCCTACTCGGTCGGCCTGATGCCGAACACCGCTCAGTACCGGGAAGCGCTGCGGTTACTGGCCGACGAGAAGGAATACCCGATCTTCCCGTTCTACACGGCCAACCAGCGGGACAAGGCCGCCGCCGCGGCCGCGGGCAAGCCGGGTACCAACAACTTCTCGCAGATCAACTCGACCGTGCAGTTCCGGCTGCTGTCCTCGGCGCTGCGCAACTACCCGACCTCGTACGTCACCACGGAGATGTACAAGAAACTGCTGTACTGGAACGCGTGGGCGCAGTACGTCGGCGGCGACACCCGGTGGCCTGACTCCAATGAGTTCTGGGCCGACTGGAACGCCGCCACCAAGACCATCGACTACCGATCGTGGATCCACCACACGACACTGGGCAGCAGCAACTGGACGGTCGTCGAGGACGCGATGGGCCTGCGGCCACGTAACGACGACAAAGTCGAGCTGTCCCCGATCAACATCGGCTGGTCGCATTTCACGGTCAACAGCCTGCGGTATCGCAACAACAACCTGACCATCGTCTGGGACGACCCCGCCGACGGTGTCACCCGGTATCCGGGCGTGCCGCAGGGATATTCCGTTTACGTCAACGGAACTCGGGCCGTCACCATCGACCGCCTCACTCATGCGGTCTGGGATCCGCGGACCGGCGCGGTGACGTTCCTCGGACAAGCGGGAACCGTGCTCCACAGCACCTCGGTGCCCGGTATGCAGGCACCCAGCCAGGTCGTGCACACCGACGCACGGATGGTCGACGTGTTCGCCAAGGCCGGTGTGAACCTCCAGTCGAACAGCCCGAACCTGGCAGCGGGCGCCACCGCTTCGGCCTCGTACACGGCCACCGGGACAACCGCGGCGGCTGCCGCGGACGGCTTCACGATCAACGAACCGTTCTGGGGGAGCAAGGGATCACCGAACGCGCAGGACCACTACGAACTCGACCTGGGCTCTGCCAAGACGTTCGACGACGTTCGCGTGCATTTCCGCAATGACAGGGCAGGGTATGCCGAACCCGCGATGTACCAGATCCAATACCTCAACGGAAGTACATGGGTGACGCTGCCAGGCCACAAGACACCGGCAGTGCCAAGGTCCAACTACAACCGCGTGCAGTTCCCCGCGATCACCGCACAGCGGGTCCGGGTGGTGATGACGCATCAGCCCGGGCTGAAAACCGGACTGACCGAGATGAAGATCTTCAACACCGGCAGTCCACCGACAGCCACGAACACAGCACCCTATGTTCTCGCGAGGCGCGATCCGGCCGTGAACCAGCCAGGGCAGGCGAGGCTGCTCGGCAAGGTCAAGGACGACGCCCTGCCGTCCGGCACGTTGACCACGACGTGGTCCAAAGTAAGCGGCCCTGGCAACGTCGTCTTCGACGCTCCCAACACGGCTAACACCACGGCGTCTTTCAGCGCTCCCGGCACATACACGCTCCGGCTGACCGCCAGTGACGGTGCCGCATCCACGTCGTCTCAAGTGACCTTGACCAGTACACAGGGCGCCTTCAACCTCGCTCCGTCCGCCACACCGTCCGCCTCGTACACGTCTGCATGGGAAAGCGTGGCGGCAGTGAATGACGGGTTCGAACCAGCAAGCTCGAACGACAGCCCGCGGTGGGGCACGTGGCCGGAGACCGGCCAGCAGTGGGCCGAACTCACTTGGGCACAGCCTCAACGCGTGAATGCCGCCGCGCTGTACTTCTTCGACGACGGTGGGGGAGTCCGGGTGCCGAGTGCCTGGAAACTCCAGTACTGGAACGGTTCCGCGTACGTCGACATCCCGAGTCAGTATCCGGTGGCGGTCAACCAGTTCAACAACGCCACCTTCGCCGGTGTGACCACAACCCGGTTGCGCGCAGTGCTCACCTCAGGCGCCGGATCGGTCGGGTTGGTCGAGTTCAAGGCACTGGCGGAGACTCCGGTTTCGCTCAAGCGGGTGCGGTCGACCGACCAAGTCAGCATCACGTTCGTTGAACCCGAGAACATTGTGACCACTGTCGGTGTGGCACCTGTGTTGCCGCCGACCGTCACAGCGACCTTCAACGACGGCTCGCGCGACAACGTCACCACCTCAGTGACTTGGGCCGCTGTCGATCCGTCGCGTTATGCGCAACCAGGGACCTTCACCGGGACTGGCCAGGTTCCGGGCACATCCCTGATCGCACAGGCGAACGTGGAGGTGAAAGCCAATGGGTGAACTCAGCCGTAGAACCGTACTCCGCGCCGGTGCTATGGCGACCGCGGCCACCACACTGGGCGCTGGCCCTGCCTCGGCCGCCGACATCGGTGTCTCAGCGGATGCCTTCCCGCTGTCCGCAGTGACCCTGTTGCCTGGTCCGTTCCAGGCCAACACCAGCAGAACGCACAGCTACCTGCTCTTCATCAACCCGGACCGTTTGCTCCACACATTCCGGCTGAACTACGGCCTGCCTTCATCGGCAACGCCGTGCGGCGGATGGGAATCACCGACCACGGAGTTGCGCGGACACTCCACTGGGCACCTGCTGACGGCATTGGCCCAGGCGTACGCGAGCACCGGACGCGCGGAGTTCAAGTCCAAAGGCGACTACCTCGTCGCCGAACTGGCCAAGTGCCAAGCCAGGGCGCCCTCGCCCGGCTACCTCTCGGCGTTCCCGGAGAGCTTCATCGACCGCGTCGAAGCCCGCCAGCCGGTGTGGGCGCCGTACTACACGCTGCACAAGATCATGGCCGGTTTGCTGGACATGCACACGCTGGCTGGCAACGCCCAAGCGCTGACCGTGCTCACAGGCATGGCCGCGTGGGCAAAGCGGCGCAACGACCGGCTCACCCTGACCCAGCGGCAGAACATGCTGGACACCGAGTTCGGCGGGATGAACGAGGTGCTGGCGAACCTGTACCAGCTCAGCGGGAACCCCGAGCACCTCGCTGGCGCACGGCACTTCGACCACGCCGAGATCTTCGACCCGCTGGCGGCGAACCAGGACCGGCTCAACGGATACCACGCCAACACCCAGATCCCTAAGGCCATCGGCGCGATCAGGGAGTACCACGCCACCGGCGAGACCCGGTACCGCGACATCGCGGTCAACTTCTGGAACATCGTCACCCGGGATCACACCTACGTGATCGGCGGCAATTCCAACGGCGAGTACTTCAAGGCGCCGCGTCGGATCGCGAGCGAACTGAGTGACACCACCTGTGAGTGCTGCAACTCCTACAACATGCTCAAGCTCACGAGGCAGTTGTTCCGCACCAACCCGCAAGTGTCCTACGTGGACTATTACGAACGGACGCTCTACAACCACATCCTCGGTGCGCAGAACCCGCAGTCGGCACACGGCTTCCACTGCTACTACGTCCCGTTGCGGCCCGGTGGGATCAAGACGTACAGCAACGACTACGACAACTTCACCTGCTGTCACGGTACCGGCATGGAAAGCAACACCAAGTACGTCGACAGCATCTACTTCTTCAGCGGAACCACGTTGTACGTCAACCTGTTCATCGCCTCCGAGCTGCGCTGGCCCGGCCGCGGCATCACCGTCCGGCAGGAGACGCGGTTCCCGGAGTCGCCGTCGACGAGGCTGACATTCACCGGGTCCGGCCAGACCGCACTGAAACTGAGAATTCCGTCGTGGACCTCGGGTGTGCGGATCCGTGTCAACGGCACGAACCAGAACGTGCCGGCCACACCGGGCACCTTCGCGACGATCAACCGCACGTGGGCCAGTGGTGACGTCCTGGAGCTCGACCTGCCGATGGTGTTGAACCGTGAGGTCACCCCGGACGACGGAAGCGTGCAGGCCGTGAAGTACGGCCCGATCGTGCTTTCCGGCGCGTACGGCACCACGAATCTGTCCACAATGCCCACACTGAACCCTGCGTCGATCCGTACGACGAGCACACCGCTGCGGTTCACCGCGACGGCAAGTACCGGGCCGGTGAACCTGTTGCCGTTCTACGCCATGCACGGCCAGCGGTACACGGTGTACTGGAGGATCGGCTCCGCTGCCCCATAAGGGAATGCGATAGGAGGAGAGCGATGAAACGACGAAGGGGCACCGCCCTGCTGGCCGCGGTCGCGGCCACGGTGTCCATGTTCTCGATGTTGTCGGCGCCTGCGAGCGCGGCGGACCAGTGGAACCCGCCCGCGAACCTCGTCCGGCCGATCGACGAGGTCTGGCGGCACGTCGAGACCACGTACCCGAACCTGTACGGGTTCCGGAACTACGGCTGGGACCAGATCATGGCCAACCGTGGGTACATCAACTACTGCGTGCGGTGGGACTCCAGCCAGCCGGTGTCCGCGGCCCTGCGCGACCGGATCCACGCCGGACTGGCCCGGCAGTTCAAGAAGTGGATGGACGTCCAGCTGGAGAACGGCCAAGGCTACAACAACTGGCCGTACCGCGAGATCCCGCTGAAAGTCGTCGGCTGGGCCGTGCGCAACCGCGGTACTCTGCAGTGGACGGACAGTTCCGTCGACATCTACGTGGGCAACATCAACGAGAACGCACCGCAGTGTGCTCCCGAATGTGGCCGGTTCTTCAACCAGAACGGCAGTTACCCGCGCTGCCCTGGCGGAGTCGCGCGGCACTATGACATGTCGTTGTGGCTGACCGCCGGTTTGGGCGGTGGTTTCGGTGGCGACTGGGGTCAGCGGATCGGCAGCGAGTACTACGTCAACTCGCTCAACAACGACAACATCCACATCTTGTTGCACGAGATCGGTCATTCGTTCGGTCTTGACGACTTCTACGACTGGACGCCGACAGGTGTCTGCTGCTTCCTGATGAAGGCGGGCAGCGCCGCGCAGATCACCGAGTTCGACAAGTGGATGTTCCGCGACTTCTGGCGGCATCTGAAGAGCCGGTACGGGTATTAGGACGACAGGGGCGGTGAGTCACTCACCGCCCTTCGCCGGCTACCGCTCGATCAAGGGCGCGAACACCGTCCGCCAGTTACCCTGCAGGTTCTCCCCGAGCGACACGAAATAGCGGGACACCACCAGTTCCGCGTCCGGACCAGTCAGTTCCATGCAGCGGTCGACGGACTCCCAGTCCTCGTCCGGATCGAGTTCAAGGCGCTTCAAGGCGGCGACGACCTCGTCGTCCTCGAACAAGTCGGTATTCCACGAACTTGCCGCGCCCAGCAGGTAGCGCAGGTGATACGTCGTCCGCCCGGACCGCAGGTCGTCGGTGGAGAAGTCACGGTCGTCCGGTTCGGTCAGGTCGGAATTGTCCACCGCGTCGGTGACGAGTTCCGACCAGTAGGCCTCATCATGGGTGCCGTCGCGCTGCGCCATGTACTTCGCGGCGTACGCCGCCATCTTCGCCTGGTCCTCGAGCAGAGGGGAGAGGACCAGGTCGCTGCTGTAGTCGAACCCGAAGAAGTACCGGGTGCCGTCCAGCGTGATCGATTCGATCCCGCCGGCCCAGCCGACCCGGTCGGGGTCCAATGGTGCCAAGTTCACCGCGCTATTTTCCGCAACGCCTCAGCGCAGCACCACTGTGGTCAGCGAACGGGGAGCGAGGTGCGCGGAGAGTGTCCGGCCTCGTACCCGGACAGTGTCGGTCGCCGATACGGAACGCGTGGTGTCCGTGACGTAAGCGGCCGGACGGCCCGGCACGTCGAGGGTGAAATCGGTGCTGACGGTCGTGGCCGCGGTGTTGAGGATCGTCACCACCCGGCTGCCGTCAACGTTGCGGTACGCCGAAACTTTCAGCGCGGCATCGCCTGACCGCGCCTGCACACGCACTGCGTCCGGCCGGATGAACCGGCTGTAGGAAGCCAAGGCCCACAACCGTTTGGAAATCCGGTAGCTGTCGGTGCCGTCACCGAGCTGGATCAAGCCACGGGTTGCGCCGAGCGACGCACCGAACCAGAACACGTAGCCGTTCGCCTGCCCGGCGGTCAGCGTGTCGTGGATGTTCTGCGCCACCGCGAAACCGTCGTACCCGCTGTTGTCGTCCCAAGCCTCGTTCCAGGTGGTGCCGTTCGGCGACCACTCGGACATCCAGGTCCGCTTGCTGGTCGGCAACGGTCCGGTGACCGGGTTGCGGTACGGGTGGCCAGTGTGTGTCGCAACCTCCGCACGTGCCACCGGATCGGCCTCGATCGCCGTGGTGTACTCGATTTGCTGGCTCCAGCCCGCCGCGTCACAGCAGGCGACCTTGATCGGCATACCTGAGCGCCGGACACGAGGGCCGAACACCTTGGTGAACTCGGCTGCCTGCGCTGGGGTGAACCGCATGGAGGCGTACGACGTTGTCAGGTCGGGTTCGTTGGTGAACCCAAGGTCGGTGATGGCAACGCCTTCCTTGGCGTAGAACCGGGCGTACTGCACCAGATAGTCCGCATACGCCTGCCGCCAGTCGCCACTGGCGCAGTTCGTGCCCTGCAGGCCGCAGAGTGTTCCGCCGTTCGCGTCGTCGCCGTTGTCCTTCATGTAGCCGGGCGCGCTCCAAGCATCGGCGTAGAACCGAGTCACGCCGTATGCCTTGGCCTGCTTGGCCAACCACACCTGCCCGCCGTCATCGCCGTCCCACACGTACTTCGGCGGCGCGGTGGGGCCGCCGGGGTCCACCGGCTGGATGGAGCGCATGTGGTCGTAGACGTTGTCGGCGGACGAACCGATGCCCAGCCGCAGAATGCTCAGTCCCGCTCCGGTGCGCCGGTTGAGCAAGAGGTCGAGCACTTCCCGTTGGTTGCCCTGTGACAGGCCACGTATTCGGTCCGCGCGCTGAAATGCCTGTGAGAAGCCGAACCCGTCGATGGGCTGGAGGCTGTGACGGAAGGTGATGCTGCCCGCGGCACGCGGCTCAGCCTGTGCCGCGGGCACCGCCAGAACTGACAGGGCGAGTCCGGCGACGATGAGTGCGGGGATGCGACTCATCGGCAACTCGATTCGTTCAGGGCGAACGACGTCGGCGGGGAATTCGCGCCCGGGTGGGACGCGAGGAAGCCGAACGTCGCCGACTTGCCTGGCTCGATCTTCGCGTTCCAGTTCGCGGCTGCCGCTGAGACAGCCTGGTCGCTCTGCCGCACCGTGGCGTTCCAGCTGTTGGAGACCTGCTGGCTGTTGGCGAACGTCCAACGCAAGTTCCAGCCGTCGATCACCGTGGTGCCGTTGTTGGTGACCGTCACCGACGCGGTGAACCCGGTACCCCACTGCGACTCCACCCGGTAGGACACCGAACAGTCCACCTTGCGCGCGAAACCGACTTGGTGCAGTTGTCCCGGCAGGTCGTTGACCAGATAGATCTCACCGTCGGCGGACGTGCCGAAACTGGTCGGCTGGATGGGGAACTCACCGATCTTCGCCTGGGCGTACGTGCCGTCGGCGTTCTTGCGCAGTGCCCACGCGGGGTTGCTGCAGTAGTCGGAGGCCACGTACGTGCCCGCGGCCAGGTCCGCGTACCGCGAGCCGCGGTAGACGACCCCGCCGATGACCGAGCACCCTTCGACCGAGGTCTGGTAGCTGAACACCGGATCGGTGTACGTGGCTCCAGGCGTGCATCGGGCAGGGTCGAAGACCTGCGGACCTTCCCGGCAGGACCATCCCAGGTTCGCGCCACCCGCGGTCAAGTGGTCGATCTCCTCGAACGCGCCCTGCCCCACGTCACCGATCCACAGTGATCCGTCGGCCGGATCGAGCGAGAACTTCCACGGGTTACGCAGACCGTACGTCCAGATCTCCGCCCGCGCGCCTGCGACGCCGGCGAACGGATTGCCCGGCGGGACGCAGTACGGCAGCGGAGCGCAGGCTCGGCTGACGTCCAGCCGGAGGATCTTGCCCAGCAACGTGTCCAGGCGCTGGCCGCTGCGGAACGGATCGCCCGCGTCGCCGCCGTCGCCGATTCCCCAGTAGAGGTAGCCGTCCTTGCCGAACGCGATGTGGCCACCGTTGTGGTTGGAGTACGTGGCGTGCTCCTGGTTCAACAACTCCTCGACCTGGCCATCGGTCAGCCGGTATCGCGCCAGGGTGACTGCGTTGTCCGGAACCCGGGTGTACGCCAGGTACACCGTCTGGTCGTGGGCAAAGCCTGGCGACGCGGCGATGCCGAGCAGGCCACGCTCGTTGCCGGTCTGGCTGACGCGGTCCTGGATGCTCAGGATCGGGTCGGCCGCAAGGCCGGTCGTCGGGTGGTAGGCGCGGACCGTGCCTGCCTTCTCAGTGATGAACAGGCGGCCACTGCCGTCGTCCGGCGCGACGATCGCCGTGGGTCTGCGCAGCCCAGAGGCCACTTGCGTGGTGGTGACCGAGATTTCGGCCAGGCCCGCAACCGCCGCTGGCCGCGGCTGGGCTGCCGCTGGAGTGCTGACCAGGCTGGCCAGCACTCCTGCCGCGGCGGCCATACCCAGATGGTGTCGCCACATGTCCACTCCGACGGTGCAGGGAATCTGGGAGCGCTCCCAGAGTGGACCGTCCGGCTCCTCTTGTCAATCAGCCCTTCAGCGCGCCCGAGCTGAAGCCGCGGACGTAGTGCCGTTGCAGCAGCATGAAAAGGATCATGCATGGGATCGCCGAGACCACGATCCCTGCTTGCAGAGCGCCGTAGTCGATGGCCCCGAAGTTGCCGGAACGCATCGCCGCGAGAGCTGTGGGCAACGTGAACTTGTCGCCGTCGGACAGAAAGATCAGCGGCGCGATGAACTCGTTCCACGAGGCCAAGAACGCGAACAGGCCGACCGTCACCATGCCGGGCACCACGGCGGGAAGCAGCACCGACCACAGCACACGCAGCGGCCCGCAGCCGTCGACCAACGCGGCCTCGTCAAGTTCTCGTGGCACGGCCTCGAATGAATTGCGCATCATGAACAACGCGAACGGAAGCTGGAACATCACCAGCACGATCGCCAGCCCCGGCAAGGAGTTCTGCAGCCCCAGCGAGCCGAGGAGGACGTACAGCGGGATCAGGATCGTCGGGTACGGCACCATCATGATCGCCAACGTAGCGAGGAACAACACGGTCCGGCCGGGAAAACGGAACCGAGCCAAGGCGTATCCCGCCAGCACCGACACGAACAACGTCCCCGCCACGGTCATCACAGCGACAGCCGCACTGTTGACCAGATACGTTCCCAATCCGGCGCCGTAGTCGAACAGTCGTTGGTAGTTCTCGCCGCCCACACCGCCGGAACCCCCTGTCGCCCGTGGTCCGGTCACCGACGACCACGCCGTCCACACCAGGGGGAACACGAACAGGATCGCCAGCGCGAGGCCGGTGGTCAGATGTGCCGCGTGCCGGATCCGGATCACCAGGCGCATCTCATTCCCCGCCCTTGCGCACAATGGACAGTTGGAGCACGTTCCCGGCGATCAGCGCCACCAGGACGACCACGGACATGGCCGCCGCGACGCCGAGGTCCAGCAGCCGGAACGCCTGCCGGTACAACACCATCACGACAGTGACCGTCGAGTTGTCCGGTCCGCCGCCGGTCAGCAGGTAGAACTGCTCGAACGCGAGCAGCGAACCGGTGACCGACAGCACGAGGAGCAGAGCGATGGTGGGGCGCATCAACGGCAACGTGATCGAGCGCATCATCCGCCACCACCCGGCACCGTCGATCCGCGCCGCCTCGTAGACGTCGACCGGGATGGCCTGCAGACCTGTCATCAGGATCAGCATCTGGAACCCGGCGAACCGCCACGTCACCATCGCCACGGTCGACCACAGTGCGCTGTCCGGCGTGTCCAGCCATTGCACCGGCTGGTCCACCACGCCCAGCCAGATCAGCACATCGCTCAGCGGGCCCACATCGTTGCTGTACAACGCGAACCACAACAAGCTCGCGGCTGCCAGACCGACAGCCGCGGGCAGGAAGTACGCCGTGCGCATCAGCCCCACACCCGGCCGGGAGTGCTGCACCAGCAACGCCATTCCGAAAGCGATCACGAACAGCACGACCGTGGTGATCACGGTGTACTTCACCGTGAACCAGATCGCGGACGTGAACAGCTCGTCGTCCGCGATCGCGGTGTAGTTGTCCGTGCCGGTGAAAGTGGGCTCACCGAGCAGCGGCCACTCGTTCAGCGACATCCACACGGCCAGGCCGAGCGGGATCAGGAAGAAGACGCCGACGACGAACGCCGCGGGCAGCGACAGCACCCAGCCGACACCGGCGTCCCGCCGGAGCACACGCACTTGTCAGGACTTACCAGACAGCAACGCGGTGACCTTCGGATTGTTGTCCCGCAAGGCACTGGTCAGATCCGGGCCGAAGAGCGCCCCTCGGATCATCGCCAACCACGGTCCTTGCGGGTCGTTGAACGTGGCCCCGAAGTTGACCGCCTTGGGAGTCCGTCCCTTCTTCACGACGTCGTTGAACACGGCGACCCGCTTGTCGGCGGGCGCCCGGTCGGTGAGATCGGTACGGGCCAACACGTCACCCCGGGCCGCCAGGACGTCCAACTGCGCTTGGTCCGACAGCGTCCACGAGACGAAATCCCACGCCGCCGCGGTCTTCTTGGTCGTGGACGACACGCCGAGCACATCGCCGCCGACGAACGTGGACTCGGTGCCGTTCAGGCCCCGGATCGGCGCGATACCGATCTCGAGGTCCGGTCCCTCGTTCATCAACCGCAGCATGGTCGAACCCATCGGGCCGACGCCGATCTTCCCGGTGGCGAACGTGGAGACCCACGTGTTGCCGTTCTCCTGGCGGACACCCTGCGGCACAACGCCATCGGTCGCCATCTTGCGGTACACCTCGAAAACCGCCTTGGCCTGCGGGCCGTCCAGCAACGCCTTCGTGCCGTCTTCGGACAGCACTTCTCCGCCGTCGGCCCAGATCGACGGCCACATCGTGAACAACGCGCACCCCGGGCAGTTCCCACCGAAATACGAACCGCTCACGCCGTCGCCGAGTTGCTGGATCTTGGCCGCATGCTGTGCCATCTCGGTCAAGGTCGCCGGTGGCTGCTCCGGATCGAGCCCGGCCTTGCGGTAGAGGACCTTGTTGTAGAACACCGCGGAGACGTCCAGCGTGTGCGGAACCGCGTACGTCTTCCCAGAGTCGGTAGTGGCGTCCACATGCGACTTGGCGAGCGCACCCGCGAACGGCAACGCTTTCACGCTGTCGGAGATGTCCTGGAAGAAGCCCTGTTTGATGAAGTTCGGCGCGTAGACGACGTCGGCGCCGAGCAGGTCCGGCAGGTTGCGCCCGCCTGCCGCGGTCGAGACCTGTTGCAAGTAGCTGTCGTTGGGCACCACCGTGAGCTCGACCTGGTTGCGCCCGAGCTTGTTGTACGCCTCGACGAAGGACCGGGTCTGCGCCTCGGTCGCCGCCCTCGTCCAGATCGAGAGCGTCTGACCGGTCGCGCCACCACCTTCCGCCGAACCGCCGCCACATGCCACAGTGGACGTTCCTAGGCCGAAGACTGCCAGTGCGGCCAAGCACCGTTGCCATCCGGTCCGCACGGCTCCTCCTTTCATTGTGGTGGATGTTCTGGTACGAAGACCCGCATCGTGCTGGGCCCTCGGTTGCCCCACAGGTGGTACGGCACGAAAACAGCCGTACTGGACAGCTCCTGCGGCGTGATCGCGTTGCCGTACGGCCAGGATCGGTCGGGCAGACGTGACCATCGGGCAGGTGCTGTCAGGGTGAGCCCGCCCGACGGTTCGGGCGGCTGGGTCGTCAGTACGGCCAAGGTGGCAAGGTCCGCGTTCGACTGATCCACCGACTCGAGGCAGTAGACCAACGGGCCGCGTTCCGCCGCGACACAGCCGCGGACGGCGTCGATGCGGGGGTCTGGCCACGTCCACCGCGCGGTCATCGGCAAGTCCAGCACAATCTGGTCCCCGGCTTGCCATTTCCGGCGTACCTTCGCGTATCCGGGCCGCACTGTCTGCTGGGAGTCCCCGGTACGGATCGTGGCGTTCGCCGCCCAGGAAGGTATCCGGACCGAAAGCGTCCACTCACGACTGACAGTGCGCAGGACGTGCACGGTCACCTTGCCGTCATGGGGGTAGTCGGTCTGGACGTGCAGATCGGCCACATCGGTCTGGATCTGCGCGGCCATGAACTGGTGCAGTTGCACGCCTTCGACATCGGTCGTGGCGACGTAACCGCCGAGGCTCGCCAGCGTGCGTGCGATGTTGGTCGGACAGCAGGAGACCTCGTACCACGGTGCGCGCATTCCGGCCGCGGCGCGCGGGCTTTCCGCGTCCGTGACAGGGAGGTCCGGCAGCCGTCGCTGGTGCAGTGTGTTGCGGTAGAAGAACGACGTACCCTGCTCGTCCGGCGAGACCGCGACAGCGTTGAACAGGGTGCGCTCGATCAGATCGGCGAAGCGGGCCTCGCCGGTGGCGAGCAACAACCGCCAAGACAACATCACCGAGGCGATGGCGGCGCATGTTTCCGCGTAGGCCCGATCCGGGGCCAGTTCGAACGCCTCTCCGAAGGCTTCATCCTGATGGCGTGACCCCATGCCGCCGGTGATGTACGTCCGGCTGGCAAGCGTTTGCTCCCACTGCCGTACGACCGCCCCGAGCAGTTCGTCGTCGCCGGTTTCCACGGCTACGTCGACCGCGCCGCAGGCCAGGTACAGCGCTCGGACCACGTGTCCGTGCAGGACATCGGCCTGTTTGACAGGCACGTCGTCCTGGAAGTACTGACGGCCGAACTCGATGTCGGCCAGCGTCCGCGTCCCTCGCCGGTCGATGAACAGCTTGGCCTGCTCCAGGTACCGGCGTTCGCCGGTCGCCCGGTGGAGCTCGACCAGTGCCATCTCGATCTCCGGGTGCCCGCACACGCGCTCTCGTCCGTCCGGTCCGAACTCGGCACAGACGTGATCGGCCGCGCGGATGGTCACAGCGGTGAGATCGTCTTCGCCGGCCGTGCGCAACCTCGCCACCCCGGCCTGCATCAGGTGGCCATAGCAGTACAGCTCGTGGCCCCACTCGAGGTCGCTGTAGCGCGCGGCTTCGAACTTGGTGTTGAGATACCCGTCGGGATGCTGTGCCGCGGCCAGGAGCTCACCGAAGTCGAGCACCTCTTTGTCGAGCCGTTCGTTGCCGCTGCGGCCGACCTCCCATGCCATGGCTTCTGCCACCTTGTACACGTCGGCATCGGAGAACTCACGGCCACGTCGTGCCGCCGGGAGCGTGCCGTCGACCGCAGCGGTGAAGTTCGCCAGCCAGCCGGCTCGGCGCATCCAGGTCAGGCAGTGCCCGATCGTCCGGTCCGCGTTGCGTTCCTGTCGCTTGCCCCAGAAGCCCCCGGTCAGCCGGACGTCGTCGATCGCGATCGGTCGAAGGGCGCCCGTTGTGGGAAGAACCGGACAGGCCATCGGCTGCGGCACGGGACGTCCCCCTCGGTCGAAAGAAACCGAAAACGTTTTCGAAACGCTAGGCGGCGGCGGGTGCACTGTCAAGAGCGGCTGATGTCGTATCCTTGGCCGAAGGCTGAAATCGGGTCGTGGAAAGGTTTCGATGGGCAGACGGGGTAGTGGAACGCCGACGCTCACCGACGTGGCCGCGCTGGCCGGCGTGTCGCCCGCGACCGCGTCGAAAGCGCTCAACGGCCGTGACGAGGTCGCCCCGGCGACCCGGGCGAAGGTGCTCGAGGCGGCCGAGAAGCTCGCCTTCCGGCCCAACGCGCTGGCCAGGAGCCTGGTGTCCGGCAACACCAGCACCATCGGCCTGCTGACCAGCGACAGCGGTGGGCGGTTCAGCATCCCGGTGCTCCTAGGTGCCGAGAACGCGTTGGGCGACAACCAGATCTCGGTACTGCTCGCGGATGCCCGTGGCGACGCGATCCGGGAACGGCACTACGTCCGCACCCTGCTTGCCCAGCAGGTGGCCGGCTTGATCGTGGTGGGGGAGAGCAGCAACCGCCGTCCGTCGATCGGCCGGGACGTGCCGGTTCCGGTGGTCTACGCGTACGCCGAGTCGACCGACCCGCAGGACTTGTCCTTCCTGCCGGACGACCGTGGTGGCGCGAAGATGGCGCTGGAGCACCTCTACTCGCTCGGCCGCCGCAAGATCGCCCACATCACCGGGCCGGTCGACTACCGCGCCACCGTCGAGCGCGTCAACGGCCTCAACGAGTTTCTCGACGATGTCGGTTTGCCGCTGGCTGGGCGGGAAGTCCGCTACGGCGAGTGGTCCCAGCGCTGGGGCAGGCACGCGGCCGAGTTCGTGCTGAACGACGACCCGGACGTGGACGCGATCTTCTGTGGCAGCGACCAGGTGGCCGCCGGTGTCACCGAGACGTTGGCGGCGCGGGGAGTGCGGGTGCCCGACGACATCGCCTTGGTCGGCTTCGACAACTGGGAGATCTTCTCGACCGAGACCAGCCCGCCGCTGACCACAGTGGACATGAATCTGCAGCGGCTCGGTGCGATCGCCTCCCAGCACCTGTTCGCGGCCATCGGCGGTGAGCAGGCCACCGGCATACGGCACTTGCCTTGTCGCTTGGTCATCCGGGACTCCTCCGGCGGCCGGTGAGGCGCCGACCCTGCTGACCATCGCGCATTCCTTTCAGGACAAGGGATCACTGCCGACGTCGGCATCGTCCACATCGGTGCTTGTTGGTTGCTGGCTGTGTACAAGCGAGTCGTATTCGTTGTAGCGTGGTGGACGGGCGCCCCTCTTTCCCTTTCTGCTTGGAAGAAATGAGGGCTCGATGATGTGTCCTGTTTCGGCAAAGCGATCGCGGTGGACCACGTGGCTGATGGCCGTGTGCATGGCAGCCGCGCTGATCACCCTGGTTCCCGTCGGGCAAGCCCGTGCCGCGGCCACATTCACAAATCCGTTGGACCGCAACGGGCCAGACCCATGGCTCCACTACTACAACGGTTATTACTACCTTGCCGCAACCACATGGAACTCGACGATCACGATGCGCAAATCGCGCACGCTGGGCGGGCTGGCGACCGCGCCGGAGACGGTCATCTTCAACCTGACCCGGCCCAACGGCGCCGGGACGATGTGGGCGCCGGAGTTCCACCTGCTCGACGGGCCGAACGGCAAACGTTGGTACTTCTACTACACGGCCGGCCGGATACCGTTCAACCTTGGCAGTCAACGTATCCACGTGCTGGAGAGCGCCGGGACCGATCCGATGGGACCGTACAACTTCAAGGCGGACATGCTGGATCCCCAGCAGGACAACACATGGGAGCTCGACCCGAGCATCCTTCAGCTCAACGGCAAGCTCTACCTGCTCGGCACCTTCTACAACGGATCCCAGCCCAACTTCATCCGCCCGCTGTCCAACCCCTGGACGGCAAGCGGTACGAGGCGCATCCTGTCCAGCCCGACCTACAGCTGGGAGACCGTGGGCGGTGCGGTCAACGAAGGTGCCGAGGTCCTGCAGCGCAACGGCAAGACCTTCATCGTCTTCTCCGCGAGTCACTGTTCCACTCCCGACTACAAGCTGGGAATCCTGACCTACAACGGGGGTGATCCGCTGCAGCAGTCCTCGTGGGTCAAATCCAGTCAGCCGATCTTCCAGCGCAGCAACGCCAACGGGGTGTTCGGCCCTGGGCACAACGGGTTCTTCAAGTCGCCCGACGGTACGGAGGACTGGATCGTCTACCACGCCAACAGTTCCGCCAGTGGTGGCTGTGACATGAACCGTTCCACCCGCGCCCAGAAGATCACCTGGAACGCCGACGGGACACCGAACTTCGGCGTCCCAGTGGCGCTGGGAACGAGGCTGGCCGTGCCATCCGGTGAACCCGCTTCGTAGTGCACCGTCCGCCGCTGGCGGGTGATCCACCTACCAGCGGCGGTATCCATGTCAGGCCCGGGTGCGCTGCCACTGTTGGTTGGTGCCGGTGCCGCAGGTCATCTGCACAGCGAGCGCGCCGTCGGTGGCTGCTGCGTTCTGGATGGTGAGGCATTTGCCGCTATGCCGGGCGATCAGCTGAAGATCACCGTTGCCGGTGTCCTGAAGCCGCCACTGTTGGTTCGCGTCGGTGTGGCACGTCCACTGGGTGATCCGGACACCGTCGGCGGTGGCGCCGGTGCCGCCGTACACGTCCAGGCATTTACCGCTGTTGACGTTGACGACGTTGTAGTACCCGTCTCCGGCATCGCGGAAGTCCCACCGTTGGTTGTTCTGCCCATTGGCCGCCCACTGGACCACATCCGCGCCGTCGTCGGTGGAGAGGTTGAAGACGTCCAGAAGTTTGGCGCTGTGCCGAGCAGTGAGGGTGTACGCGGCGGCAGTGCTCTGTGGTGAGAGCCGGTACAATCCAGCGCCGTGTGCCGGGAGTGACCTGGTGAGCGTTCCGTTGACGGTGCCGATGTTGGCTCCAGACCACAGGTCCGTCACGGTGGCTGAGCCGATACCGAGGGCGGTGAGGTTGAGCGAGACATTGCCCGCCGCACCATCGCGGTTGAACAACGCGACGTACTTGTCGTTGCTGCCCGGTATGTCGGCCGCCCATGCCTGGCGGGTGCCGTCGACGATCTGGCGGTTGTTGGTGCTGTTCTGATCAACGGCCATCACCGCGGCATTGGTCATCAGCGCCAGGTCGGACGGACGGTTCTCCACGAGGTTGCCGCCCCACATCAGTGGCGAACGGTTGATCGTCCACAGTGTCATGAGGGTGCGTTGCTCGTCC
Source organism: Kibdelosporangium aridum (assembly GCF_900176515.1). Lineage (GTDB taxonomy): Bacteria > Actinomycetota > Actinomycetes > Mycobacteriales > Pseudonocardiaceae > Kibdelosporangium > Kibdelosporangium aridum. The sequence goes on along the minus strand of NZ_FWXV01000011.1, from coordinate 158,049 downwards.
GGAGTGAGGTTCGAATAGCGCGGCGCGCCAACTGGCCCAAACTTCGACAACCGTCCTATGGGGATCATGTCCGGGTCGGGATATGCGCCCTTCGCGCGGTACGGCGTCCAGTTCCGAAGTTGGTCGAACAGCGTGTTCACGCCGGGCCAGTCGTCCCACAGATCGTTGACGATGCGCCACATGTGGGCATTGTTCTGCACGTGCGTTCCGGCCGAGAGTGGCGTGGGGCCGGGGGAGAGGCTGAGCACCATCGGCCGTCCACTGCGCTGGATGGCCAGCCGGTAACCCTCGACCTCGGCTTGCCGGTATGTCGGGGCGGCGATGTCGTCGACCTTGACGTAGTCCACGCCCCAACTGGCCAGCAGCTGGAACATCGAGTCGAGGTACGCCTGGGCACAGGGTTGGCTCATGTTCAAGCCCCACATGAGGTTGAGCCAGGCCGCGGTGGTGTCGTTGTTGATCTGGCTGGCACGGCAGTTGGTGCCGAGGATCGGCACGTTGTCGGCCACGGCCTGGCGGGGGATCCCGCGCATCAGGTGTACGCCGAACTTGAGACCTTGCGCGTGAACGTAGTCAGCCAGCGGTTTGAAGCCGTTGGTGCCCGCCGCTGACGGAAAACGTGTTGTGTCAGGCAGCAAGCGGCCGTTGGCGTCCATCCTCAGCCGAGGGTTGAGGTTGCTGTCCTGATTGGGACTGTTGTTGTGCCTGCCTGGGTAGTACCACGCCCAGTCGATGACGATGTACTGCCAGCCGTGCTGCCGCAGGTTGGTCCTCATGTAGTCGGCGTTCGCCTTGACGTCCGCTTCGGTGACGCTCCAGTTGAACGCGTCGTAGCTGTTCCACCCCATCGGCGGGGTGTCGGCCGTTCCGTTGTCCCATGCGCTGGCCACAGTCGGTTGGCTGACGGCGACAACCGCCGAGATCGCCAAAGTTGCCACCGCAGTCGCCGAACGCCGTCGGAAACGCTTCATCTCGATCTCCGGTCGGGTCAGTTGGTGATGCGGAATGTGGCGTCGGCGCGGCCCGTCGCGTCCGTGATGGGATCAAGCCGGAGCACGTAGTTCAGGTGTCTGACGTACCGATCTGGGAAGTTGTAGGACTGGAAGGACGTCCACGAGGAGTCGGCGAGGCCGGGGACTTGGCGGAAGGTGGCATCCGCCCGGAACGCCGCCGATCCGTCGTCGGGCGCGAGCACGAAGTCGTACCCGTAGTGCCGCAGGTAGTACCCGGGATAGTTGACCGAGTGGAACGACACGTGGCCCGAGTTGTCCGCCAGTCCGGGAACCAGCCGGAACTGGGCGTCCTGGAGCGGACTGACGTTGGGATCGATCCGGACGTCCAGGTTCACGTGCCGGACGTACCGATCCTGGAAGTTGTAGGACTGGATCCGGTTGACCGGAGCGGAGTTGCCCCACCGGCCGAGGACACGGCTCTCCTCCGCGGCCGTCAGGTTGAGAATGGAGCCGTGGCGCTTGCGGTCGGCGCCCATGCTGTAGTCCGAGCGGGTACGGAAGTTGCGGGTACTGCCGAGGTTCGTCGACGTGATCGGCATGTATCCGCGACCGGTGGCGAACTGGTCGAGCCAGAGGTTCCACTCGTTGCGGCCGTTGAACTGGGCCCACATCGGACCTTCCACGACGGTGCCACCGGTCGCACCGTTGGAGATGCCCATGTGCGAGAGGTTCCCGATGGACGTCCAGGAACCCAGGATCGAGTTACTGCCCTCGATCGTGATGTGTCCGTCAGCCGAAGCACGGTAGTAACGGAACCCGCCGACGCTACCGGGCACCTCGATGATCTGCGTGTCGATGATCCCTTGGGTGCCAGGGCGTTCGATGTACACGGCCGGTGTGGTGGTACTACGGAAGTCGCGGGTGCGTGCGGCGTAGATACGGTGCTTGTACGCGCCGTTGACCGGGGTGTTCGTCGCCCAGTACAGGACATAGTCGCCTGTCGCGGAGTCGTAGATGGCCTCCGGTGCCCACGCGTTGCCTGCGCCTGAGATCGCGCCCGCGACGTTGAGCAGCCATGGGGCCGACCAGTTCACCAGGTCCCGCGATTCCCACACGACCAGCGATTTGCTCCCTCGTTTGGCGGCGTCGTCCCACGAGATCCCACTCGCCATACGCAGGTCGGTCGCGACGATCCAGTAACGGTCACCGGCGGGGGAGCGGACGATCGCCGGATCGCGAACGCCTCTGGTGCCCACAGTGGACAGCATGACCGGCGCGGAGGTGTTCAGATCGTTCCAGCGTAAGCCGTCCTTGCTGTGTGCGAGGTAGATCTGTTCACCGTTGGCCGACTCACCGGTGAAGTGGACCATCAGATATCCGGTGAACGGGTCGGCAGCCGCGGACTGCGATGCTGTCGCCGACCATGCGGTGAACGAGAGAACGATGACGGCGAGCAACGCGGTCACCCGGGATAGCGCTCTGGACATCTACGGCTTCTCCTCATTGACAAGCACGTGATTGATCACTGCAGGGGAATGTTAGCGCTAACATTTTGTTCTGTTAGATAGTAGACCCGATACCCGCGCGACATCAACGCTTCCTGCTCGCCGAGGCGCGCCCTAGCGTTCGCAACATGCCGTACGAGGGCATGATTGTTAGCGATAACAAGTGTGGTTGGCCGCGCTGGTCCTGAGGGCGACCATGCTGACCGGAGTGGTCAGCGGCCCTTGGGCAGGTGCGCATGCCCGACGAGTCGGTGTTCTATCCCCAGCGTGACAACACGCAGCGGGCGGCCGCCGCGGCGGTCACCGTGCTGAGCGGGTTCCAGCCCGAGACGGTGATCTCGGGCCTGCTCACAACGGGTTGACCGATTTCAACTTCGCGCCGCTGTTCCCCGGTGTTCCTGACCCGAACCCGCCTCTGGCGGGCAATCGGTTGTGCTCGTCGATGGCGCCTCGGCTCAGGTCGAGAAGGCGTTCCTCGCGCGGCCGGAGACCGCTGAACTGATCGCGGGAAGTCGTCCGATGATCGACGGTCTGTGGCGGTCCGGCGTAGCCCATGGTTGGGCCGGAGTTGCCAACGACGCGGCCGTCACTGACTCAACGATGTCCTCCATGGACGGTTGCCACGTTCGGCAAGCTTCCCGAATCGCCGGGGCCGGGAAAAGGACACACTCTAAGGTCGGACGAGTGACTTCTGAGGCCTTTCCTGGAACCACCGGCCCGATCCGTGCCATCGCGGTCACCGCGGACGGTTCCCGCATCATCTCTGGCGGCGAGGACGGCGTCGTTCGCGTGTGGGATCTGGTCAGCGGTGCTGGCCTGGCCGTGCTCACCGGTCACAAGCGGCCAGTGCAGGCGATCGCGGTGTTGCCCGGCGGCGACCTCATGACCTGCGACGGGGACGAGACCTGGCGGTGGGATCTGGGCAAGGACACCAGTGAGTCCGCGCCCTGCCGGTGGAGCTTGGCGGCCACGGTGATCGCGCCGGACGGACCTCTTGTCGTGGGCGGGTGGCTGAACCACGTGGGTGTCTGGACTGTGGCTGGCGGCGAGATGCTCGCGCGGCGGACCGCGGACAACGCGTTGGTCCAATCGGTTGCGGCGACAGGGGATGCGTCCGTCGTGGCGTTCGGCGACGACAAGGGCTTGGTGCGGCTCTGGCGGCGCGGGGACGACTCCATCAAGGTTTTTGGCGGTGGGGCAGCGGTCAGCCGTGTCGCGCTGGCCGCCGACGGCACCCAGGTCCTCGTCGCTGACCAGGCAGGCGGGGTCCGGCTCTGGAGTGAGCAAGGCAAGGTGCTCACGGAGTTCGCCGAACCGGCCGAGGTGAGTGCGATCGCGTTCGGCGCTGATGGCTGGTCGGTGGTGTCCGGCAGGCAGGACGGCGTCATCGTGGTGCGGGACGTTGTCCGTGGCGGTACGACGACCCTCGTCGGGCACACCGACCGAGTGCACGCGGTCGCCGCTGTGCCGGACGGCAGGTTCCTGGTCAGTGGTGGGGCGGATGGCACGATCCGGGTGTGGGACCACCATGCCGGCGTCGAAGTGCTCAGCAGCGGTGCGCCATGGCGGATGCCGCCCCGGCGGGTCGGGCTGACCAGCGACCAGGAAACCGGCGAGGATCTGCTGGGGTTCTACGACGACGTCGACACCATGGCCGCGATGATCGCCGACCGGGCCACCGAACCGCCGCTCTGCGTGGCGCTGTTGGGCCAGTGGGGGTCGGGCAAGTCGAGCTTCATGCGCCAAGTCCAGGACCGCGTCGACAAACTGGCTGAGATCTCCCGGCGCGACCGGGACCGCAACATGTTCGCCGCCAACGTGCGTCAGATCCGGTTCAACGCCTGGCACTACAACGACGACCACCTCTGGGTCGGGATGGTCGACCACCTGTTCCGCAACCTGGCCGCGCCGGAGGCCCAGCCGAAGGTCGAGGATGTCCGTGCGGAACGGGAGAACCTGCGTTCCCGCCTGACGGCCATTCAGGCTTTGAAACAGCGGTCGCGCGGGTGGTTGCTGCTGTTCGGTGCCACGCCGCGTGAAACGCGTCGCCGCTGGTTGGCGTTCATCCTCGCCGTGCTCGCGATTGTCGTTGTGGTGCTGGGCTTTACGGTGTGGCGCAACGTGATCGTAATAGTCGGTGCCGCGTTGACCGCCCTGTTCGCGGCGGCCGCGCCGTTCACCAGACTGGCGGCGCCGTATCGCAATTCCCTGGACGTGGTACGACGTGAGCTGGACAAACACCAGGTCAGCCTGGACACGGCGGAACGGGAGACCACCGAGCGGCTACACCGGCTCGACGCGGCCGAAAGGCTCGCCGCGCTGATCGAGGAAGCCCGCACCGGCCGGTACGACGAGTACCGCGGTCTGCTCGGCCGCGTACACGACGACCTGCAACGGTTGAGCACCGACATGGAGGACGCCAAGCGCCAGTGGGAGGCGACGGACGGCAAGGAGCCGTGTCCGCTGGAACGGATCGTGCTCTACATCGACGACCTCGACCGTTGCTCGCCTGCCAAGGTCGTGGACGTCCTCGCCGCGGTGCACCTGCTGTTGGCGTTGCGGCTGTTCGTGGTGGTCGTCGCGGTGGATCCCCGTTGGCTGCAGCAATGCCTTCGCCAGCACCACAGCGAACTGTTCGAGCGCGGTGAAGCGCGCCCGCCGGACTACCTGGACAAGATCTTCCAGGTGGTCTTCGCCTTGCGCCCCTTGGGTTCGGCGGCTGGGGAACTGGTCAGCTCACTGATGCCGTACGTGGATCCGGTGCGGGCGCCGGAGTCCGGCCTGGCGAATGCCGAACCTCCGGGCGCACCGGCTGTGTCGTCTGTGTCGTCTGTGTCGCCGGGGATCCGCAAGCACATGACGTTCACCGACCTGCAGCCCGACCGGCTGCGGATCACCAAGGCCGAACGCGACTTCGTACACCTGCTACAACCCAAACTCAAGACACCCCGGACCGTGAAGAAGCTGGTCAACCTGTACCGCCTGGTGCGCATCGGAATCCCGGACGCGGAGCTGGAGGCGTTCGTGGCCGGGCCGTACCAGGCCGTGCTGATCCTGCTCACCCTGCTGGTCGCCGATCCTGAAGAGGCGCGGTCGGTTTTCACGCGCCTGGCAACGGCGAAAGACCTGGCTGAGGCGCTTCCGCCGAACTGGCTGACGATGCCGGAAGATCAAGTGCACACGGATGTCGCGACGTATCGCACCTGGACAGGGACGATCGCCCGGTTCAGTTTCGAGACCTACGACCTTGTCGAACCGCTGAAAGTTTCAGGGTGACACAGTGATCCACACGGTCATGAGTTAACTTTGCGGGATGGGGAGGTTGCCGAGCCGGCCGCGAATGGTGCTGGCGCTGGTATGTGGTGCGGTGATGGGTGCGATCGTGCTGGTCGCGGTGATGATCCTGGTTCCGGCTACCGAACGGGCCACCAACTGCGTGACCCTGGTGACCAGTTCGTCCACCGAGAAAGGCGATCTGATCAAGGAACTGGCCGATCGCTACAACGCCGCCGGCCGGACCTTCGGTGGCCGTTGCGCGCGGATCGAGTCCTACAAGAAGACCTCGGGCGCCACCCTCGATCTGCTGGCCGCCGGTAAGTGGGCGGACACCGAGGAGGGCCAGCCCGAGCCGCAGGTGTGGATGCCGAGTTCGGCGCTGTGGCTGGGACTGCTCGAACAGCGTGGCAAGGCGGGGCAGATCGGCGCGGGGCAGGGCACGTCGCTGACGGTCAGCCCGATGGTGATCGCCATGCCGAAAGTGATGGCCGAGGCGTTGGGCTGGCCGCACAAGGACATCGGCTGGGGCGACCTGAACCTCAACAGCCGCGGCGGCTGGGCCGCGACCGGGAAACAGAACGAGCACTGGGGCCGGTTCACCCTCGGCAAGGACAACCCACTGCGGTCGACGTCCGGTCTTGCCTCGACCATCGCGACGTATCACGCCGCCACGAAAGGCGATTACAACAACATCGACACGGCGGACGCGGTCGCGTTCGTGCGCGGAGTCGAAGCCTCGGTCGCGTACTACATCGACGATTCCGTGCGGTTCCTGAAGACGCTGTACGAGGAAGATCAGAAAACCGACACGCCGTACATCAGTGCGATGGCGATGCAGGAACAAATGGCGTTCCTGTACAACCACGGCGCGCCTACCGGAGATCCCAAGCAGCTCAGCAGCAACCCGGTCAACCTCAAACGTCCGCTGGTGTCCATCCAGCCCAAAGAGGGCACGCTGGTCATGGAGCACCCGTTCTACACGCTCGCGTCGGCCACTGCGGACCAGAAGGACGCCGCGCAGGACTTCTACGACTTCATGCTTGAGCGGCCGCAGCAGGACCGGTTCCAGGAACTCGGTTTCCGGGACCGGTCCGGAACTGCCAATGGCAGGGTGCTGGCAGGTGCCAACGCGAAGAACAGCGGGGTGCCCAACCGGATCGCGGTGCCCTCCGCGGCCGACCAGGACAGGATGCTCAAGGCCTGGGAGTACACCCAGCGGCGAGGACGGATTCTGCTGGTGCTCGACACGTCCGGCTCGATGGGTGACCCCTTCGACAAGAACAGGAAGGATCCGCCGTTCGCGTCCAAGCGGATCGAGCTGCTCAAACCCGCGGTCCAGAAACAACTGGCCCTGCTGCACGACGACGACATGGTCGGCCTGTGGACGTTCGCCACGGACGGTTACACCGAAAAGGTCCCGATCGGCCGGGCAGGGGACGTCCGCGGCACGATCAGTTCGACTGTCGCGGACCTCAATCCGTCAGGGGAGACCGCGCTGTACAAGACTGTGCTGGACGCCAACAAGAAGATGCAGGACGAGTTCGACTCTTACCGGATCAACGCGATCGTCCTGTTGTCCGACGGCGAGGACACCGATGGCAGCGTCACCAAGGAGGCGATGCTGCAACAGATCGACGCGTCCAGATTGGACAACACGGTCCGGATCTTCACCATCGCCTACAGCGCGGACGCTGACAAGGGCGTGCTGGCCGAGATCGCCGACAAGTCCAAGGCACGCAGCTATGACGCCAGCAACCCGGTGAACGTCGACAGGATGTTCGTGTATGCCTTCAGCAACTTCTGACCGGTTATGGTTCCGGCTCGGGGCGGTGATCCTGCCGATCGCTTTCGGCGTGGCCACGTTCTTCGCCGCGGGCCGGTATGCCTGGCTACTGGGTGTGGGGGCGGCGGTGGCGGTGGCCGCGGTCATCTGGGCCATGTACTGGTTCCTGGGACGACCAGCGGAACCGCCAACGCCGCGGTTGGTGAAGACCACCTCGGATCAGGACCGGTGGATGAAGGTCTGGACGGAGGTGAACGAGAGCGAACTGCCCGAAGCCAAGACACTGGAACCGATTCTCAACGACTACATCGCTGTCATCACCGCGGCGGCGCACAAGCTCGGCGATGACGATGACGATGTCATCCAGTTGCGCAACGACCTTGAGATGCTGGTCAAGGTCCTCCACCAGAACCCCGCCAACCTCCAGTCCGCGATCCAGAACCTGAAGACACTCGTCACCGAGGTACGTGCCCGGTTGTGAACTCGGCGCGCGTGAACTGGGCGCCACGCCTGGGAGACGACGTCAGACCCGCGGGTAGAGCCGCAAGGAAAGCGGGCCGTGCTCGTTCGCACGCACGTCCGCGTACGTCACCGGGTCGTGCCAGTAGGCGTCCGGCGTCCGCACCCTGACCTCGTACCGCCCGACCGGCAAATCGGTGATGAGGAATTTGCCGTCCGAATCGGTGAATGTCGTTGCCGTGCGGTCTATGTCAAAGTGACCGACGACGGTTATGCGCACGCCCGCCACACCCTCGCCCGGATCCACGCGGTGGTCGCCATTGCGATCGTGGGTGGCTTGCCCGGTAAGGATTCCCGTAGCACCTGGTACGGAAGCCTGGCTGCTGCCAATGTTGTTCGACTCGTCGGCGTCGCCGTTGGCTCCTCCGAAACCGTAGGCGATGGTCACCCGGCCGACGTTCGCCGAAGAGGCAGTCACGGTGCCGCGGAGCTTCACGTGGACGGTCCCTCCGGCCGGGATCGTGATGCCCTCGTCGGACGGGCCGACCCCACCCCAGTCGGTGATGTCCAGTTCCCACGGCTCACCGGAACCACCGGCGTTGATCACGACCTTGAACGCGTCCACCGATCCGGTGTTGACCAACACGTATGTGACTGTTGCTGTGTCTCCGGCGGCGTATTCGTATTTGCCGAACATGGTCGCCGGCACACCCACGTTCGGCAACGCCGGCGCCGCATGGCCAACCGCGGGAACAGCCGTGAGCGTTCCCGACAAGGCCGCCGCGAGTATCAGCAAACGTGAACTCTTCCGTATTCCCACTGTCTCCTGCCCCCATCGGGTCGTTGTCACGGCAAAGATCACCTCGATCACTCGTGGTAATCTCTCTGACTGTCGCGCTGACGCAGGTTCAGCATGGGGCAGCCGAGTGGATGCCGGGGAGGGGTTTCCCGTCGACCGCGGCGGGGGAAACGGGCTCCGGGACCGCCCTTGGTGACCACAACGGTGTTCGCGCCGATCATGACGGGGGCCAAGGATGATCAAGGCCAAGCGCTGGGCTGCGGCAGTGGCAGCCGTGACGTGCCTCGCCGGTGTCGTAGTGCTGGGTATGGACAAGGCGCATCACGCACCGCAGGTGCGGCTGCACGGTGGCGCCGCGTGGTTGGCTTCCAGCAAAGTCGGCCAGTTGACCCTGTTGGACGGTGCCTCGGCGGAAGTGGCCGCCCGAGTCCCGGTCGCGCCACCAGGCGTACCGATCCGTGCGTCCCAGGTGGGATCGACCGGATACGCCCATAACCTTGTGGACGGATCGGTTGTCAGAGTGGACGGTGCGACCCTGCAACCGTCCGCACCCACGCTCTCCACAGCCAGGCTTTTTGCCACACCCCAAGCCCTTTACGCCTTGGACTCGGACCGTGGCCTTGTCACGCCACATGACCCGGTCACACTGACGCCCCTCGGCGCACCGCATTCTCTTACCGCCAATGGCGACAACTCCATAGTGGACGGCAACGGTCGACTGTGGACTCTCGACCCCCGCACGGGTGACCTGACTTGGTTCTCCCTGAATACCCAGCATTCCCGGACCGGCGCGGGTACCGCGCTCGCGGTCGCCGACGGTCGTCCAGTGACGCTGGATCTGACTCGCCGCAGGGCAGAACTCCTCGACCCGGAAACCGGATCGGTGGACGAATCGATGCCCGTGGGCGTGCGGTCCGACGACACCGTGGCGGTGGCCGGTTCTCCGGGCAAGCGCCGGATCTTGATCTCCGTCGCCTCCCGTGGCCTGCTCCTGGTGTGCGAGTTCGGGGCCTCCTGCAAGAACCCTGCCCCCTTGGGGGCGGGAAAGGCGGATCTCGGGGCGGCGGTGGAAGTGGGTGACCACGCGATCGTGCCCGACTACTCCACCGGGCGGGTGTGGATCGTCAACCTGGAGAGCATGCGCGTTGTCGTGCAACGGCAACTGTTCGACCACCCGGTGCGCTTCGAGCTGCTGACCCGCGACGGCGTGGTGTTCTACAACGACCCGGACAGCGCCGAGGCAGGCATCCTGGACCTCAACGGAAACCTCCGGGCGGTCTCGAAGTACAACCCGGTCAAACCGGAATCCGGCCCCGCCCAAGTCGCCGTGGACAGCCGCGACACGTCACGGCGACAACCCCCTTCAGCCGGCCGTCCACGCTCCGGGCCGCCTGGCGCGGTGCCACCGGTGCTTGGACCAGGCGTCACTGAACCCGCGCCCGTGGGCGCTCCGATGGCGGACATCGTCATCAAGCCCCGCAACCGCGGGTTGGTCGGCGAGGAGTTCGAACTCGCGGTGGTCGCGCGCAGCCCGATCGGCCTGGCTACCGCACAGTGGACGTTCGGCGACGGGACTTCGGCGACCGGGCTTGTCGTGCGTCACCAATGGGATCGTGCTGGCGAATTCCAGGTCAACGTGGCGACGACGCTCACCATCGGCCTGCCTGCCCCAGTCGCCACCGCCACGGTTGTCATCGAGCCTGCGGACGCACCTCCTCGGATTGCTGGGATCAGTGTCGATCCTGAGGCTCCTCGGGTTGGCGAGGTCGTGCGTTTCAGCGCGGAGGTCACGGGCCGGTCGCCTGATCGGTGGGAGTGGGCTGTACAGGGCGAACCGGCGTCTTCGGCTCCGGAGTTCCGGCATACTTTCGCTGCCCCAGGCACGTATACCGTGAGTCTCGCTGTGACGGCTGGGGCTATGCGGGTTCAGCAGTCCCGGCAGGTGACCGTCGCGCCTGAGCCTCCGCCGGTGGGTTGCGGTGACGTCCTTGTCGCCAGCGCTGTTCTGAAGAGCGACCTCGTGTGCCCGCAGGAGATCGGGCTGACCATCGCCGCTGACAACGTGACGCTGGACCTCGGCGGCCACAGCATCACCACCGGCAACCCGACAGAAAACAGTGCCGGGATCAAAGTGGCCGGGCCTGCGGTGGTGCGGAACACCACGATCAAAAACGGAAGTGTTCGCGATTTCACTTCAGGCATCGCCCTGAGCAACGTCGCTGGAGTGAAAATCTCACATGTGGGACTGAGTGCATCCCAGCCCATCGGGTCGTTGTACAAGGGCGTCGCCATCCGTGCCGCCAACGCTCAAGGTGTTTCGATTTCCGATGCGAGTATCGGCGGGCACGCCGCGTTCACGTTCCAGGACAGCTCGGAAGTCACAATCAGCGATTCAAAGGTCGAGGACCGTGCCGCGGCTGGCGGCAAGTGCCTGAATCGCAGCTCATGCACGATACTGCGAAGCACAGTCATGCTGCACAGTGTCGACTGCGCGAACGCGGCACATGACGTGAGCTCCGCCATCCATATCGAGGGCGGCGTCCTCGGGGTGTGGAACATCGGCGATATCTGCCGATCGGTCATCGTCAGAAACAACACCATGACCCCGGCCCGAATCACAGCAGACAGGGCTCTGGAGTTCGCCGGGAACACCGTCTCGCACAAGCACAATTGGCCCAAGCGGAACGATATGGAGATCTTCGCCGAGAATGCCACCAGTTCGCTCATCGCGGACAACACGTTCTCGGAAATGCAAGTAGGGCTGACTGTGCACGGACCGACTGGTGGCGTCATGAGAAACGCCTTCTTCGGCAACCACATCATCGGCCTGAAGGCACTTCATGGCCGGTCGATGCTGATCTCCGAGAACACGTTCGTCGCCAACGGGCCCTACTACAAGGGAAGCCCCATGCATCACGGCGGCTTGATCTACACGGCAGATCGAAACGACCAGGTGAGCATCTCCAACAACCGCGCGCGAGACAACACCGGATACGGGATATACGCCGAGAACGCCGGCGGCGACGGGAATACCACGTTCGGCGACGAGAAGGGCTGCGTCGGCGTCGTGTGCGTACCACCCTGAGGGTTCGCTGTTCAGGGTTCGGTCGGGGACTTACCTGATCAATTCCGCGTCGCCAGCCGGAACCCTCTACAGGCATGACCTTCACACGATTCCTTCGCGCGGCCGCCGTTACCGTTGCCGCGACAACGTTTCTGGGGCTGACGGCGCACACCGCGACCGCGCAACCACCGGCATTCGACTTCAGCGACTGCCCGGCGATCCCGGCAGGCGCGGATCCGGCCAAGTGGCGGTGCGAGGTCCTCGTCTCCACCGGCACCGTTCGATTAGGCACGCTCGCCGAACTACCGACCGGATCGATGCGGCTGACCTTCGCCGAGGGCGAACTGGACGGCAAGTACGCACAGGTCTTCGGCGCGCTGCGCAGTGAGCCGGTCCGGGTGCCCGGCGGCTTGCTCGGCATCCCCGAGGCCGAGGCAAACCCGTTGCTGCGCATGGACATCCAGCTCCGCTATGGAGGGTTCTCCGACTTCTACTCCGACGGCGACCGCATGGGCACGCAGCACCTCAAGCTCGGCGTTGTCTCACCGCTGGTTCCGAAGAAGTGCACGATCGGCAGTGACGCCGACCCGATCGTCTTCCGACCCATTCGCACTGCGGGCCCTGATGTGATCTCCACGAACCCGCAGGTGTTGCGGTTCACCATCAGCGACAACGCCTTCGCGGTACCTGGTCCACATGACTGCGGCGCGTTCGACCGCCTGCTGAGCAAGAGACTCGGTGTGCCGGCACGCGCCGGAACCAATGCGATGACGCTGACCACCTATGTCGGCCTGCGTGGCTATGCCTGAGTAGTCGCAGTACGGGTAACTGACCCGCCACACATCGAATGGCTCGCAGCATCGCGTCAGTGCTGCGTGACCTGAGGGTGGTGGCGGGTCAGTTGCACCACTCCGCCGATCGCCACCAGCCCCGCGCACACCATGCCGACGGCTGTCCAGGTGCTTGCGGCCGGAGCCTCGTCGAGCAACCAGATCGCGATTCCGGTCGCCACCAACGGGTTGAGCACCGTGTGGCAGCCGACCACGACGTCCGGCGGCCCGCTGGCGTAAGCGAGCTGAATGAACCAGGAACCGACCGCGAAAGTGACGACCAGCCCGATCACCGACACCAATGCGACGTCGGCCCACCCGTTGATCTGCACGGTGTACATCACGTCGCGGGCCAATATTGACAGCAAGCCGTAACTTGCGCCCGCACCACTGGCCAGCAACACGCAGCGGACGATTCCACGGCGCAGTACCGCGGACAGCCCGAGCAACACGGTCGTGCCCGCGATGATCTGGCATGCCAACCACACCGATGAGTCCGGGAAAGCCACCGCGGTCGCGGTACCGGACGCGAGTGCGACGAACACCGCGATACCGAGCGCACTGGCTATGACCGCCGTGGTGGCGACACGATCCAATCGTTTCTTCGAAGTGTGCGCGTTCAGGATGGCGGTCGCAGGCAGTGCCAGCACAACGATCGGCGCCACGATGGTCACCGGTGCCAGCGCGAGTGCCAAGGTCTGCAACGCAGCGCACGTCAACAGCGTCACGAAGCCAAGCAGCCATTGGCGGTTGCGCAGCAAACGCCTCGCGATACGCAGTCCTCGCCGGGAGACTTCGGCCTCGTCGCGTACGCCCTGGTGCTGGAGGTGGGCGCCGATCGCGCTACAGCAAGCGCTGATGACGGCGAGTGTGATGGCGAGCGCGGTCATCGGGTGTCAGCTGCGCCGCAGTAGTGACCACAAGTCCATCGTGTCCTCCTAGCGCAGGTCGTTGAAGTCTCCTGCCGCTAGTACCCGATGTGGCCGCGATCAACCAATCGATGGGCGCATCGGGTGCGGGACGAGCCTGACTGCTCGCCCCGCACCCAGAACAGTGGATCACGCGCCGATCGCGCGGGTCAGCATCGGGAAGGAGGTGTGCAGTTCACGTTGCCACCAGGGCCAGGAATGCAGGCCCGCGCCGTAGAAGTGCGGTGTGACGGTGCCGCCGAGTTGCTGGATCCGGTGCACGAACGCGACACTCTGGTCGAGACACACCGGTTCGACCGCGAAGTCGGGCAGCGCGCCGCTCGGGTCGAGTGCGCCGGGCTGGCCATTGCCGCACGAGACGTACAGTGGGATGCCGAGCAGCTTGTCCGCCAAGTCGTACGGGTTGTGAGCGGCCCACACGTCAGCGTTGAGGGCGGCGTCTCCCCAGAGTGCGTACGGGTCATAGCCGTCTTTGAGCAGGACGCCTTGGATGAGGCTGATCGAGCGTGCGGATTGGCGTGTGTGGAGCAGACCGCTGTACGACGCCGCCGCACGGAACATGCCTGGACGGCGGGCCGCGTACGACATCGCGCCGAACCCGCCCATGGACAGTCCGGCGATGGCGCGTGAAGTGCCTGCGCCGTAACCACGTTCGAGGATCTGGACGACCTCGGTGAGATGAAAGCTCGCCCAACGTGGGGCCCCGCCCGCGCCATGGTTGCGCCAGTCCGAATAGAACCCGTCGCGGCCGCCGGACGGCATGACGACGAGCATGTTCTTCTGCGCGGTAAGTGCTGCGACATCAGTGGATCGCGTCCACGAGGTGTAGTCGTCACCAGCGCCGTGCAAAAGGTAGAGCACGGGCCAGGCCCGAGTCGTACCGGGCGTCCAGCCGGTTGGGACAAGCAGTCGTACGGGTGCGTTGGTCTCCAGTGCGGGCGACGAGATGGTGATGTCCAGCATTCGGGGATTGATCTGGGTTTCACCGACGACGCGGGCTCCGTTCTCCGCGACGGCTGTGCCGGACAAAGCCAGCGATGACAGGGCGGCTGTGCCGAACACGAATGTCCGGCGCGTAATCTGGGCAGGCACCATTGCCTCCTTCAGATACAGGGAAAATGACCGGAGCCGGAGACGGGCGCGTTGTCTCCAGCCCCGACCGCCGCGCTCAAGGCGGGGGCTTGGTAATGAAACCGGCTACCGGTTTCGGCGCAGCACGGATCGCTGCAGTTTGCCGCTGGAAGTCTTGGGCAGTGCCGGAACGAACCGGATTTCGCGGGGATAGACGTGCGCGGCGAGCCGGGTTTTCACCATGTGTTGCAGCTCGCTGCCCACTGATTCCGGAATACCTTGCCGCAGCACGACATACGCGATGAGGACCTCGCCGCGCAACTCGTCGGGAATTCCGACAACGGCTGCTTCAGCGACGCCATTGTGCTGCAGCAACACGTTTTCGACCTCGTGCGGGGAGATCCGGTACCCGGCCATCAGGATGATGTCGTCGTCGCGGCTGGAGAAGTAGATGTGGCCGTCGGCGTCCTTCGCGGCGGTGTCACCGGTGAGGTACCAGCGACCGTCCTGAGTGAACCGGCCAGGTGCTCCCCGGTAGCCGGAGAACCACATCATGGGACTTCCGGCCGTGTTCACCGCCAGCCTGCCGTTCTCGCCGGCCGGCGCGATCGAGTCCGTGTCCGGTCGCAACACGTCGAGTGACCAGCCGGGCAGGGCGAGGCCCATGGATCCTGGCCGTGGCTCGCATTCGACGTCGGGATGCCAGCCGTTGGCCACGGCCATCCCGAGTTCCGTTTGTCCATAGTGGTCCCGGACCGGCGACCCCAACGCGTCCTTCGCCCACGAAGCCACGTCAGCGGGGAGAGGTTCACCCGCGGAGGAACAGTGCCGCAGACGCAGACCTGAGATGCCTGCGTTGCGCAAGGCGCGGTACACGGTCGGGCCCGCGGTGAAGTTGGTGACGTGGAACTCGCGGAGCACAGCGCCGGTCAGCTCCGGCGAGAAACCACTGTGCAGCAAAAGACTTCGCCTGCCGAGGGACAGCGGGCCGATGATGGCCTGGTAGAGGCCGTACGCCCAGCCCGGGTCGGCGGCGTTCCAGAACACGTCGGACTCCTGCTGATCCAGGCCGTACAGCTGGTAGGAACGCATAGCCGCGACGGCTTTCAACGGAACCAGTACACCTTTGGGCGAACCAGTCGTACCCGACGTGTACAGCTCCACGATCGTGCCGTCACCGCCGACGGTGGCAGGAAAGGGTTGTGGCTCTGCGGAGAGCAGACTGGCGAACGACATGTCGCCGTCGGCCGGATCGCCTGTGGTGATGACGTGTCCCGGCCACGCGCCGAGCTTCGCACGTTGAGAGGGTTCCGTGATCACGGCTTTCGTCTCGTTACCGGTGATTCTCGTGGCGATCGCGGGTGCGGCCAGCGCGGTGAACAGCGGGACCTGGACCGCGCCGAGGCGCCAGATGGCCAGCGTCGCGATGACCAGCTCGGCGGATTTGCCCAGAAGCGTGGCGACCCGGTCGCCTCGGCGTACGCCCAACGCCGTCAACGCCGTGGCGAATCGAGCGGACCGTTCTCGTAGTTCCCCGAAAGTGAGATTGTGGAAGGCCAGGTCGGGTTCGATGACGGTGAAGGCGATCGCATCCGACGGGTGCTGGTCGCACAGGAGCTCCGCGGTGCAGGCCTCGGGACGGCCGAACAGGGCGAGCAGGCCGGCGACGTGCTGCGCTGGGCTTGTCATGGGAGCTCCTGGCGTATCGTTTTCGGGATGTTCCAAGGATCTTTTCCCGGCAGTCATCGAGCTACCCCCGGGTGAGGGGAGGAAAGCGGCATGTACCGGACCACGGACGACCGCCCGCCGATTCAGCGGACACTGACGCACATCCAGGAGACGACCGGACTCCCGCTGGCGTTCGGGGGTGTGGTCGACAGCGAGCGGCAGACCAGACTCACTCAGTTCGCCGGGCCGATCGCGGGTCCACTGCGTGGCGTCCGGCTCGACTACGGCCGTGGGCTCGGCGGCAAGGTGGTGGTGCTGCGCCGTCCGGTCGTGCTCAACGACTACGTCACGGCCGAGGGGATCAGTCACCACTACGACCACATCATCCGTGCCGAAGGCCTGCACGCGATGGTGGCGGTTCCGGTGATCGTGCGGCGGGTGGTGCGTGCTGTGCTCTACGGAGCACTGCGCAGCGCCCTGCCGATCGGCGACCGCGTCGTGCAGTCGGTGATGGAGTCGGCGCGGGACCTCGAGCAGAACCTGGCTGTGCAGGACGAGGTCACGTTGCGGATCAAGTCGTTGGAGAAGTACGACGTCGCAGACCCCGCGCGGCCCCAATGGGAGTCGCTCCGCGAGGCGTACGCCGAGCTGCGGGTCGTGGCGAACGGCTTGCCGGGCGACGAACGGCAGCGGGTGCTTCAGGTCTGCGACAGGTTGTCCACCCTAGGCGAGCGGACGCGCGACAAGAGGCCGAAACTGTCCGCGCGTGAGGTGGACGTGCTCGCGTGCGTCGCGCTGGGCTGGACGAACGACCAGGT
This sequence comes from Kibdelosporangium aridum, assembly GCF_900176515.1. Classification (GTDB taxonomy): domain Bacteria; phylum Actinomycetota; class Actinomycetes; order Mycobacteriales; family Pseudonocardiaceae; genus Kibdelosporangium; species Kibdelosporangium aridum. Next base: position 140,894 of record NZ_FWXV01000011.1, on the reverse strand, counting down.
GGCGAATGATCTCGGGCTGAGCAAGGAGACCGTGAAGAGCTACCTGCGTACGGCCATGCGCAAGCTGCACGCCCGATCACGGATGGAGGCCGTGGTCACCGCCCGGCGCCTTGGTCTACTGCCGTGAAGGTACGAAATAGGGTACGTTAGTACCAGATATTGTATGTGGCTCGGCCTGAGGAGTCTCCTGCGGTGCCATCATGCGAGGGACGAACATGCAAGGGGACGAAGCCATGACCGCGAAGCCGTCCTGGATGACGCCACCGGCGCGCGCGGGCCGGGCCCGCAAGATGTCCGACGCCCGGCGCGAGGACCTGTTGCAGCGCCTGGAGAACCTCATCCTGGCCGAGGGGTTCGCCCGGCTGACGGTCGACGACCTGGCCGGCAGGCTGCAGTGCTCCAAGTCGACGTTGTACGCCATCGCGTCGAGCAAGGAGCAGCTGGTCGTGGCCGCGGTGCAGCACTTCTTCCGCGAGGCGGCCGTACGGGTCGGCGAGAAGGTCGCGTCCATCACCGACCCGCCGCAGCGGATCGCGGCCTACCTCGCCGGGCTGGGCGAGGAGATGCGGCACATGTCCCCGGAGTGCTATGCGGACATGGTGAGTTTCGAGGCGACGGCCGAGATCTACGCCAAGCATTCGCTCGCCACCGCGCACCGCGTTCGCGAGTCCATTCAGGACGGTGTAGCGTCCGGCGCCTTTCGCGCGGTGAACGCCGAGTTCGTCTCGGCCGCGGTGAGCTTGTTGATCGACGGCATCCAGCACGGCGAGCTGCTCGACCGCAGTGGCCTGTCCACTGCGGACGCTTACACAGAGTTGGGTGCACTCGTACTGTCCGCTCTCGCCAATCCGTAACGACGTAATTCGCCCCGCGCGGGGCTTGCGGTTTTCCGACCCGCCTGTCTACCGTACGAGAACCGGTACTCAAGTATTCAATTTAGTACCCACTCGGCGGCCTTGGCGGAGGCAACGGTGCCCGTGCGCACAGAAACAGATCGTCATTACGCGGTGACTGTCCGCCGCGATGTCCGGATTCCGATCCGGGAAAGGGACATGACACTTTCCGGGGACTTGTTCCTGCCGGAAGACGCGGGCCCGGTGCCCGTGCTGATCACTGCTTTGCCGTATCGCCGGGACGTCTCGGCGATGAACGGGTCCACCACAGAACGGTGGTTCGCGTCGCGCGGGTATGCCTCGTTGCTGGTCGACCTGCGTGGCACCGGCTCTTCGGATGGTTCGCAAAGGCCGCCGTTCGACCCGGCGGAGACCGACGACGCCTTGGCGGCGATTGACTGGGCCGTGGCACAACCGTGGTGCGACGGGATGGTCGGAATGTGGGGTCATTCCTATGGCGCGATGACCACTCTTCGCACGGCGTCTGCGAAGCCGTCGGCGTTACGGGCCATCATCGCGGTCCAAGGGCTGACGGATCCCGCGCGGGATTTCGTGCACCCAGGTGGTGTTCGTGGCGCGTTCTCACCCTTGGGTGTGTGGGCGATCGGCAACTTGTTCAACCAGTTGTTGCCACCACTCGACGACTACGAGGATCCAGCCGAGCAAGCCCGTTGGCGTAGGCGACTGACCGCCGCGCCGTACCTGCTTGACCTTTACCGCAACGGTCCTGGTGCGCCGACGTGGGAGGATCGCGCGGTGGACCTCGCGGCTGTCGAGGTTCCCTCGTTATGCGTGGCGGGGTGGCGTGACCTGTTCGTCGACGGCACCATCCGCGCGTACGAGCGGATCAGCGGGCCGAAACGATTGGTCGCCGGCCCGTGGATGCACGTGATGCCCCAGGAATGCCCGAACACCCCGATCGATTTCCTCGGCCTGGCGAAGTCGTGGTGGGACAAGTGGTTGTGCGGCATCGAGAACGGCGCCGACGAACCTGCTGTCAGCGTGCACGTGATGGGCGCACAGCCGCGTTGGCTGGAATTCCCCGAATGGCCGCCGCGCGGAACCGGCCGGACCGACGACGTGAGCACCTGGCAGCGCTGGACACCACAGGAACCCGACCCAGCGGTCGGGTTGCAGTCCGGCCTCTGGTCCACCCCGGCCGGACTGTTCGGACTTCCGCTCGATCAGCACGACGACGACGTCCACAGTCTGTGCTACACGTCGCCGCCGCTGGACAAGCCCTTGCTGATCAGTGGACGCCCCGCGGTCGAAATCGGCCATCCGTGGCGGAGGGTCTCGGTGAAGCTGACGGACGTCGACCCGGCCGGAAGGTCCACTTTGGTCACCGCGGGCATCGAGTCCGGTGCGGTGGAAACACTCGGCGTGGGCCTGAACCCGGTCACGTACGAGTTCGCGGAAGGTCACCGGATCCGCGTGGTGCTCGCACCGAGCGACTTTCCCCGTGTCTGGCCGGAGTCCCCGGCCGCGACCGGCTGGCCGGCGCTGAACACTGTCTCGCTGCCTGTGGTCTCGGCGCAGGACGCCACCGAGATCGGCTATCCGGCACCGGACGAAGCCACGGACCTTCCCCTCATCGAACCGGAGTCCCCGGAGCCCGCTGTCTGGGAGACCACAACGGATCTGCTCAACGACACTGTTTCACTGAAGCTGGCGGCGACCAACGTTGTGCGCCCGGACCGGGCAGGCATCCGCAAGCACCGCCTGCGCATCGGCCAAGTGCTTGTCGCCACGGCGAATCGCGCCGACCCCGAGGCGTCCAACGTCACCGGGACGATCACCGGGACCGTCGACATCGACACGGGCGCGCACATCACGATCGACGTCAGCCTGATCGCGACGTCGTCGAGCGTCGAAGCCACTGGCCGGATCACCTGCGACGGTGACACCGTTCTCGACCGGCGTTGGAGGGGTTAGCCATGAGCGCCACAGCCGTACTGACCAGACGTGAATTCACCATCGCGAGCCTGATGCTGGCCACGGCCGCGTGCGGCACGTCGACTCCCCGCTCGCCGCAAGGATCAAGCGTGCTGCGGATGGGTACCTACTGGCCACCGGTCAGCCTCAACCCGGCCAAAGCGGGTGGGGAATCGTCCTACTACCTCAGTCCCGCGTACGAACCGCTCATCTACCGCGCCCCGGACGGCACATATCAGCCACGGTTGGCCAATTCGTGGCGGTACCTCGGCACCGGCAACAAGGCCTTCGAGATCACGCTGCGGCAAGGTGTGACGTTCAGCGACGGCAGCCCGGTGAACGCCGACGCGGTCAAGGCAAGCATCGAGTACTTCCGGAAAGCAGCCGGTCAGGCGGCCGCGTTCCTGGCGCCGGTCACCGAGATCACCGTGGTCGGTCCATCCACCCTGCAGCTGCGGCTGTCCGAGCCACATCCCCGGATGCCGACGTTGTTCACCCAGGACTTCCTGGCGGGCAACGTGATCAGCCCTGCCGGGATCGCCAGCCCTGAGTTGCTGGCCACCCAGTCGTTCGGCGCCGGGCCGTACGTGCTGGTACCCGCCGAGACCGTCGCCAACGACCACTACACCTACACGCCGAACCCTTCGTACTGGAACGGAAAAGGCCGCCACTACGAGAAGATCACGATCAAGGTGCTGCCCAACGAGAACACCGCGCTGGCCGCGCTGAAGACCGGTCAAGTCGACGTGATCGCGGGCAGCTACGCGATCGCCGACGGCGCGAAGTCGGCGGGCATGCGCATCACCACGAGCCCGAACATCGTGATGGGCATCCAGCTCAACGACCGGGAGGGCACACTCAGCCCGCCGCTGAAGGACATCCGCGTCCGCCAGGCGCTCAACTTCGCGGTCGACCGGGTGAAGATCACCAAGGCGTTGCTCGGTGAGTACGGCATTCCGGTCGACCAGCCGTCCGCGCCCGGTGAGGACGGATACCGCCAGCCCTTCTACTACCACGATCCGGGCAGAGCCGCGGCGATGCTGGCCGACGCCGGATATCCGAACGGGTTCGAGTTGCCCGTGGTGATCCCGTCGACACCCGCCTTTCCCGCGGAAATGGCCCAGGCCATCGCCGCGGAGCTGGAACGGGTCAAGGTCAGGCTGAAGATCACCACCAGGGAACCGGCGAGTGCCGCGACCGAGCTGACCAAGTTCCCCGCGTCCTCGATGGGGTGGGGCGTGCTTCCCGCGTATTTCATGGGACGTGGACTGTGGTTGCGTGACGCGATCGGCATGAACCCGTTCCACAGCTCGGATCCCATGCTCGAGGACCTCGACCGGCAGGCCGCCGCGGCCGACGAGACCGCGAGGCCCAACCTGGACAAGCAGATCATCGGCCGGGTCGTCGAGCTCGCCTGGTTCCTGCCGGTCTGCCTGAGCCCGGTTTTCCTGTTCTACCGCGACACCGTGGCCATCGACGCGGTGGCGGGCAAACCGTTCCCCAGCGTGGTGTCCTGGCATCCGGCCGGCTGAGCGAGAGGTGGCCTCGTGGCCGACGACGACCTGGTCTTCCCGCGTGGTTTCCACTGGGGTGCGGCCACCGCCGCCTACCAGGTGGAAGGCGGGTGGGACGCGGACGGCAAAGGACCGTCCAATTGGGACACGGTGGCGCACCGGCGTGGCTTCGCCGATGGCGCCACCGGGGATGTGGCGTGTGACCACTACCACCGGCTGGCCGAGGATCTGGACCTGATGGCCGGGCTTGGCCTGACCAGCTACCGGTTCTCGGTCTCCTGGCCACGTGTCCAGCCGCAGGGACGGGGTGGCTGGAACCCCCGCGGGCTGGAGTTCTACGAGCGCCTGGTGGACGGGCTGCTCGAAAGGGGGATCCGGCCCGCCCTCACGCTGTACCACTGGGACCACCCGCAACCGCTTGAGGACGCGGGCGGCTGGATGAACCGCGACATGGCCGACTGGTACGCCGACTACGTCACGGGGATCGTCGACCGGCTGGGCGACCGGGTGACCCGGTGGATCACGATCAACGAGCCGCTCTCGGTGATGTACGCGGCCATGACCGGATCATCCCGGCTGGCGGGGCCATTGGGCCGCGACGGGCTCGCGATGGCACGGAATTTGCTCCTGGCACACGGATTCGCGGTGCAGCGGCTGCGTTCGTCCGGCGAAGTCGGGATCGCGCTCAACTTGTCCGGGATCATGGCGGCGAGCAGCGATCCGGGGGATGTCCGCGCGGCCGTGCGGGCGGAGGCCTACGAGGACAGACTTTTCCTGGATCCCCTGTTCTGCAAGCAGTTCCCCCGCGTCGACGGCGAGCCGGTACTGGACTGCGATCCGGCCGATCTCGACGTCATCGCCACGCCGATCGATTTCCTCGGCGTCAATTGGTACGCGCCCGCGCGGATCGCCGCGTCGGAGACTGGACTGTTCGGGTACGCCCGGGTGGATTTACCCGGTGCGCCGAAGAAAAACATGCTCGGCTGGCCGATCGCGCCGGAGTATTTCGGTGACCTGCTCGCGTGGCTGCGGCGCAGTTACCCCGGTTTGCCGCCGGTCTACATCACCGAGAACGGCCTGCCGTTGGACGGCGGTACGCAGGACTACGAGAGAATCGCCTATCTGGCTGACTGTCTACGCCAGATCAAGTCCGCGATCGACATGGGCATGGACATCCGCGGCTACCACGTCTGGTCCTTGATGGACAACCTGGAGTGGGAGCACAGCTACCGTCCCAGGTTCGGCCTGGTGCACGTCGACTTCGCCACGTTGCAGCGGACGCCGAAGGAGTCGTACCACTGGTACAAGGCCCTGATCGCGAGGCAGGGATCATGGCGCGGCTGATCACGAGAAGGCTCCTGGTGTCCGTGGGCCTGGTGTTCGCCGTGTCACTGGCGACGTTCCTGTTGCAGTCGGCCGCGCCCGGCGACATGGCCCGCACGATCCTCGGTGATACTTACACTCCTGATGCGCACGAACGGCTACGCCACCAACTGGGCCTCGACCAGCACATCCTCGTGCAGTACTGGCACTGGCTGGTGAACGCGCTGAGCGGCGACCTTGGCACGTCACCGATCAGCGGGCTGAACGTCGCGGACGAGATCGCCAGCAGACTGTCGGTCACCTCCTCGCTGGTGATCTGCGCGACGCTGGTGACCACGATCGCCGGTGTGGCACTGGGCGTGGTGAGTGCGGTCCGGGGTGGGCGAGTCGGTCGTGCGGTCGACGTGCTGTCCCTGATCGGGTACGCCCTGCCGAGTTTCTGGTTCGCGCTCGGCATGGTGACGGTGTTCTCCGTCATGGTGAACCTGTTGCCCGCCACTGGATACGTGCCGTTGTCCAGCTCGCCGGGCGAATGGTTCCGGAGCATGATCCTGCCGGTGACGACGCTCGCGTTGCCGGGAGTCGCGTTGTTCGCCAAACAGACCCGCGACGCGATGCTGGACGTGTTGTCCCGTGATTTCGTGGTTGCCCTGCGCGCCAACGGTGTCTCGGAACGCTCCATCGTGTTCCGGCACGCTCTGCGCAACGCGTCCATTCCTGTGGTGACGCTGGTCGGCCTGACGCTGGTCAGTCTGCTGAGTGGAACGGTGTTCGTGGAGTCGGTGTTCGCGATGCCCGGACTGGGTGGACTCGCGGTACAAGCCACGGCCCAGCACGACATCCGGATGATCCAGGGAGTCGTGGTCGTGTTCACCCTCGTCGTCGTCACCGCCAACCTCGTGGTCGACCTGGTGTACGGCTGGCTCAACCCGAAGGTGCGTGTCCGGTGAGAACGAAATTGCCGATCGCCTATCTCGCCATCGTCGTGCTGGGTTCAGTCCTGGCGTCACTGTTGGCTCCGTACAGTCCAACCGCGACGGATCTCGACAACGTGTTGTCCGGGCCGACACTCGCGCATCCATTCGGAACTGACGGTCTCGGCCGTGATGTGCTTTCTCGGTTGATGTACGGCGGTCAGGTCAGTCTCGTCAACGCGGCCATTGTCGTACTCACTGTGTTGGTGGTCGGCGTGGCGAGCGGTATCGCGGCGGGCTTTCTCGACGGCTGGTTGGACCGGGCCTTCAACTGGGTCGTGGACATGATGCTGGCGATTCCGGTCATCGTGACGCTGCTCGTTGTGTTGGCGGTGTTCCAAGGCAACCAGCTCGCCGTGATGATCGCGCTCGGGATCCTTGTTTCGCCTGGGCTTGCACGCGTGACGCGGGGCGCGACATTGGCTGTACGGGAAGAATTGTTCGTCGCCGCGGCCCGTGTATGTGGCCTCCGCAACCGCGACATTGTTGTCCGGCACGTGCTGCCGCGAGTGGCCGGGCCGATCACCGTGCAGATGTCGGTGCTGGCCGGTGGCGCGTTGCTGATCGACGCTGGCCTGAGTTACCTCGGATTCGGTGCGCAGCCACCGGACCCGACGTGGGGCAACATGATCGCCGAGGCATCGACGGTGATCGACCGGCAGCCGTGGCTGCTCGTCCCGCCCGGTGTCGTGCTGGGGTTGGCGATCTTGGCGTTCGGCGTGCTCGGTGACGCCATCCGGGACGCGACGGCGGAACGTACCCGCAGGATTCCGGCCAGGTCGCATCGCCGCGTGCGTAGACCGGCTGTCGCAGGTCCCGTTCCAGCCGCCATGCTGTCCATTGAGGATGTCGCGGTCGACCTGAGCGGTACGACGGTCGTCGAAGGCGTCAGCCTGTACATCGATGAAGGCGAGACCGTGGGCCTGGTCGGGGAATCAGGGTGTGGCAAGACGATCACCGGCCGGGCGGTTCTTGACCTGCTGCCGGCCGGGGGTGACGTGCCGCGCGGCCGGATCTTCTTCAACGGCCGCGATCTGCTGGCAACGGGCCTGCATGGGTTGCGTGGCGCGCAGATCGCGATGATCTCCCAAGACCCTATTGCCGCACTGGATCCGGTGTTCACCGTGGGCCAGCAGGTGGGGGAGTTGGTGCGGCGACATCACGGCGGATCTCGTGCGGCGGTCCGGTCGCGTGTGCTGGAACTGCTCCGGGATGTGGACTTGCCTGATCCTGTCCTGGTGGCGGGGCGCTACCCACACCAGTTGTCCGGGGGAATGGCGCAACGAGTTGGAATCGCCATGGCCTTGGCGGGCGAACCGGGATTGTTGATCGCCGACGAGCCAACCACCGCATTGGACGTGACGGTACAGGCGGAAGTGCTCAAGTTGCTGCGGCGGTTGCAGTCCGAGCGAGGTATGGCCATCTTGCTGATCACGCACGACTGGAAGGTCGTCGCCGACATGTGCCGTCGCGCGTATGTCATGTACGCGGGGCACATCGTGGAGTCCGGGCCGGTACTGGATCTGATGAACAGGCCTGCGCACCCCTACACAGCAGGCCTGTTGGCCGCCCGCCCGCAACGCGGGCAACGACCCAAGGCCATCAGGGGCGCGGTGCCAGAGCCATCGGCGTGGCCGTCCGGGTGTCATTTCGCCCCGCGATGTGAGCTAGCCACGGACGAGTGCTCGGAGATGCCGATCGCGATGTTCGAACCGGCACTGGGGCGGCGGACACGGTGCCTGCACCACGTGAAGCTCAGTGAGGGAGGGCAGCATGAGCGAACGTCTGCTGGATGTCCATGACCTGCGGGTGGAGTACCCGGGACACGTTGCCGTCGATGGTGTGAGCCTGCGCGTCGATCGGGGCGAGACACTGGGACTCGTCGGTGAGTCGGGTTCGGGCAAATCGAGCATCGGTCACTCGATCGTGGGCTTGGTCTGGCCGGTGTCCGGCCGGATCGTCCTGAATGGCAACGACATCAGCGACGTCGACCCGCGACGAAGACATCAGGTCCAGATCATCTTCCAAGATCCGTACGGTTCGCTGAACCCGTCAAGGACAGTGGGTGGAACGCTGGCTGAGCCGTTGCGACTGGTGCACAAGCTGTCCCGGCGTGCGGCGGCGGACCGGGTGACCGATGTGCTCGCGCGAGTCGGACTTCCGGCCGACGCGGCGAGTCGTTATCCCGGTGCTTTTTCGGGTGGGCAACGGCAACGCATCGCGATCGCGCGGGCATTGGTGCTCGATCCCGAGCTGATCGTGTGCGACGAACCGACGAGCGCGCTGGACCTGTCGGTACAGGCGCAGATCCTGAACCTGTTGACGGACCTGCAAGAACAGCTCGGGTTGAGCTACCTGTTCATTTCCCATGACATGGACGTGGTCAGGTACATGTCCCATCGTGCGGCGGTGTTGTTGAAGGGGCGGATTGTCGAGGAGGGAAGCGTGGAAGAGATCACCGAACGGCCGCGTGAGCTGTACACGCGGGCATTGGTGGCGGCAAGCTGAGCGGCCGCCTCAGGCGATTGTCTCCAGGATTTTCACGGCCTGATGCGCGCCGTTCTCGGTACGGACCAGGTGCCCCAACTCCTCGGCCCGCATGGCATACGAAGCATCGCACGCCGCCTGACGGATGGCTGACGCCAACGCGTCCGATGTCAAAGTCCGCAATGGCAAGGCAGGAGGCGCCACACCGCACGCATGTAGCCGCCGCCCGAAATACGGTTGGTCGAACATGAACGGACACACAACCTGCGGGCGGCTGGCGGCGAGGGCAGCACCGACGGTGCCCGCGCCGCCGTGATGGACAACGGCGGCCATCCGGGGAAACAGCCAATCGTGTGGAGCCTGGTCGAGGCAGAACATGTCCTTGCCCACCACCTCCGGCCGAATTCCGCCGCGGCCCACCGCGACCACAGCGCGAACTTCCGCTTTGCGAACCGCTTCCGCGACTGTCCGGGCCGTCTTGGACGGATCGCTGCCCACCATGCTGCCGAACCCGACGTAGACCGGAGGCGGGCCGTCGGCGAGGAAGTGCGACAGGTCCAGCGACGGGGACCAGTCCGGCTGCGCGTTCAGATAAAAGAACCCAGGAGTGTGCACCGAGTCCGGGTACCGCACGTCCTCGGGGAGAAGATGCCGGCTGAACGCCTGCAACACCACAGCGGGAGAGCCATCCGGATTGCGCAGCACATCGGAGGCGTACCGCCGGTCGGGCAACGCGAGCCGTTCGTTGCGCCACTCGCCGAAGTTCCCGGTCAGAGCACGGACGAATGTCTTGGTCGTCAGGTACGAGGCCCGGTTCAGCACGGCTGGTACCGGAAAGGGAAACAACGGGTCGGGAAAGGACGCAGTCGGCACCCAGAAGGGTTGCAGGCACACCACGACCGCGGGAACACCGAGCTTCTCGGCGATCGCGTGCCCGGGGACATTCACCTGGTGCACCACCAGGTCGACTTGGCCGGCCACGTAGCTGGCCAGCACCGCGAGGTCCTCGAACACCGGCGCCATCGCCGTCCGGTTGTGCCACATGAGCTGCAGGCCGAGCACCTTGCCGCGCACGCCGCGGAAGTTCGACTCGACCGCTTTCCAGGCCTTTCGGTCATCGACGAGTTTGTTCGTGCCGTCGTCGAGCGAGATCACCTTCTCGCAGTAGGCCTTCGCGAGGCTCGCCGAACCGGCTGGGCACGCCAGCACGACCTCATGCCCAGCGGTTGTCAACGCCAACGACAATGCCACGAACGGCTGAACATCTCCCCGGCTGCCGTGGGTGATCAGCAGGACTCTCACGAGGACGCTCCGACGATCAGCAACTGCTCGGTGATCTCCCTGGCCAACTGGTCGGCCTCGTCCTGGCTGAAGAACCGGGAAGTCAGCACGGACAACACCGTCAGCCTGCCCTGGTAGGTCCAGACGTAGTGGCCGGGGAACAACGTGTCGCCCACGGTGTTCAACACCCGGAAGCCGACGACGGAAACTCCATCCGGTTGGGCGAAATCCTCGATGACGCCGAGGTTGCTGACCAACGCGAACGACAGGTTCCGGCCAAGATAATCAGCCATTGGTGTGCCTGAGCGCACGCCTTCCTTGCGCGTCAGCACGGCGTCCAGCTGTGTTTTGATCGACTGGCCGATGACGACCGGGCTGCTCCTGCTGCTCACGTCGACCTCGGCCGCGTAGGAGAGCATGAAGTTCGTCGTCTCGAGGAGTTCGACGGGCGGATCGACCCGGCTGCGGAAGTCGACTGGCGAGACGCAGAACATCTTCGCGGGTTCCGAGCCACCCGCGAGCGACCGTTGTGCCGCCAGGATCGCGCCACAGACCAGACCGTGCACGGACGACCGGTAGAATCTCGCGGTCCGGCGTAGCCAACTGGTTTCCTGCTCGCCGAGTGTGATGTAGCTGCTGATCAACGACGCGGAGCCGTCCAGCGCGGGATCGTTCGCGGTCTGGAACAGCCTGCGGTCGTAGGGAATCGAACCCAGCCGCTCGTGGAACAGCTCGGCCGGCGGCAGCGGCAGCGACGTTCCTGGCGTCACTTCGGGGTCGTCGGCCAGGAACCGCATCAGTTCACGGAACATCTCCAGCCAGGCGTTCGCGTCCACAATCGAGTGGTCCGCACGCAAGGCCAGGTAGCCGTGCTGTTCCCCGCGAACGTGGACGAGATCGGCCACCGACGAGCCGGCGTCCCACGGCAGTTCGACTACTTTGGACAGGACGTCCGGGACGTCGTCGATGACGATCACCTCTGGTACACGATCGGGCATGACGTGGAAGACCGCGTCCTGGCCCGTGCCACGGACATGCGCTCGCAGCACCGGGTACGCGTCGCACAGCTGCCGGAACGCGTACTCCACCGCGCTGTGCTCCAGGTCGCCCTCGTACTCCGCGGCCATGATGACCACCCGGTTGAGGTGGGCGAGCTCCAAGTAGTTCAGCGGACGCTCCAGCACAGTCACGTCAGTCTCCATTCCCTTGCCAGGAACTGCTTTCCGTTGACAACGACCTCAGCGACGACGTTCGCGTCGGACATGCCCATGTCGATGGCCGCCCGCACGGCGACCTGGTCGCCATCGCTGGTCTCCGCGGCCATCTCGCCGGACGCCGCCATCCGTGCTTTCGCCGGATCGTGTTCATTCACCGCGAGCACCACGTGTGTGCGCATCGACAGGGAATCCTGGTCGCTGCTGGACGACCGGATCCGGTCTTCCTTGGCCACGGTCAGGCGAACCGAGCCACGCAGGTGGTCACGAGCGATCTCCCACCGATCCTTCGGCACGCCACGCGGTGGCACACGCTCGCGTTGCGGGACAACGACACCGGTGAGGCTTTCGGGATCGCAGACTGGCAGGCTGAGTGTGGTGGCCGCCAGGCCGCCGTACCCCTCGGCCGCGAGCCCCACGTAATCCCCGGCGGCCTGGATGACCCGGATGACGAGCCGGCCCGGTGACGCGACCGGCCACAACCTCGGGATGTCCGATTCCGCCAGTACCAGCCGGACACGGTGGCCGGCCGGAAGCTGGTAGCACGTCGGATCCAGGTGTACCGCGACGAGTTCTCCCGCGGGTCTCGATCGCGTCAGGTCCACTGTGCCCATCGAGATGAGGGTGGAACGCCCGCGTTCGTCCACGTCGGTCACCTTCACCACACAGCGTTGTGCGGTCGTTTCCGGAGCGACCAGCAACCGCACCACCGGTTTTCCCGCGATCAGCAGCGGTTCCGGTAGTGGTGCGCTCGTGAACGACAGCGACCTGGAGTCGTCCTCGTGCTGGTCAAGGGGATAGCCGAACTTGTCGATCGGGTGCTTTGTCAGGCCGCTCAACGCGCCGACCGTGACATCACTCATCCGGGTTGCCGTGACCACGATCGCGGATCGCCCGATTCGGGACGACTGATACAAGTGACCAGAACACGCTGCCACAAAGACGTGATCCGCCTTCTTCTCCGGCGGCCACTGCTCCGACCGCACCCACCGGCCAACGCCACCCTGCACGAAATACGTCGCCGACTTCTCACCCCTTCCGGTCATGTCCCTGCCGTTCAACCACGTGTCCCACCACTCGCACGCCATTGCCGCCGAGGGGACCGGCTCGGTCCCGGCCACGTCGGGGAAGGAATGCAGCCACGGTCCGACGATGAGTCGCTTCGGTGCCCTGATCTGCTGGTAGACGTCGACCATCACGTCACAGAACAAGTCACGCCAACCGGCGACGCACAACGCGGGAACATCGATCGAGCGAGGGTCGAACCGCCGCTCGGACCACACCTCGTGGCCAGGAGGATGCCGCCACGAATCGACGAACCACGGCTCGACCCTTTCCAGTCGTTCCTTCCACAGCGTCGCGTACTGCTGTTTGTCGTACGCCCGCAGTGGCGGCAACAACGAGCAGAAGATGTTGTAGAGACTGAGATGCCCGAACATCCCGATGCCGCCGCGCAGCCCGTGCGGGTGGACGAGTTGGTTGCCGACGTCAGTCCACCCCATCACCGGGAAGATGGCCCGCAACGGCGCAGGACGTCTGCTCGCGACCGCCAACGTGGTCATGGCGCCGTGCGACAGCCCCCACATCCCGACACTGCCGGTGCACCACCCCTGGCGTGCCGTCCATTCGACGACCGCCACGCCGTCGTCGACCTCGCCGGGATCCAGGATCGGCCTCGGCAGTCCGCCGGACGTCCCGATTCCGAAGCAGTCCACGTACAGCACGGCGTAGCCGCGTTCCGCGAAATACTTGAGGAATCGTCGTGCCGCTATGCCGCCGAGCCCGTCCTTGCGTCCGGTGTGGAGTGTCACGAGCGCGGGGAAGGGGCCGCGGGCCTTGGGCAGATAGAGATCGCCGCCGAGCGTGACGCCTGGTTCGCTGGAGGGAATCCTGACGTCACCGTGGAATTCCACTTCGTATTCCGGGCGGCGCGCGTCGGCGAACCGGATCACCAGCTGCCCTTCTTCTGCTTGGCCCACCGCATCGCGGCGGCGCCACTGCTCATCCCGCCACCGAACGCGACCAGCAAGACCGTGTCGTCGGTGTGCACGAGGCCGTTGCGCACGGCGTCGTCGAGGGTGATCGGTACTGAGGCGGCACCTGTGTTGCCGTATCGCTCGATGGTCATGTGCATCTGGCCGGGGCGAAGATCGAGGGTGTCGGCGATGGCTCGCAGCATCGTGCCGTTCGCCTGATGCGGCACGATCAGGTCGACGTCGGCGAGGCTGAGGTCGGCCGACTTCACCACGTCGGTGATCAGATCGGGGACCACTCGGGCGGCGAAGTCCCTTACCTGTCTGCCGTCCATGGCGAAGTAGTGCTGGCCGTCGGCGACTGACTCGGCGCTGGCCGGGATCCGGCTGCCCCCGGCCGGGATCTTCACTATGTCGGCCAGCGTTCCGTCGGAACTGAGCGTGCTGGCCAGCAAACCTCTGCCGTTGCTGTGTTTGCTCAGCACGACGGCGCCCGCGCCGTCACCGAAGAGCACACAGGTACGCCGGTCTTGGTAGTTCAGGATCCGTGAGTAGATGTCCGCGCCGATCACGAGAGCGGTTTGCGGCCGAGGGTCGGCACTCAGCAACGCGTGCGCGGTCACCAGTGCGTAGACGAACCCTGCGCACACCGAGTCCACGTCGAACGCCGCAGCGCGCACAGCACCGATCTTGGCCTGCACCGCACACGCTGTTGCCGGGATCGGCTGGTCTGGAGTGGAGGTCGCGACGAGCAACAGGTCGATGTCGGCCGCGTGCAGCCCGGCTTCGTGCAAAGCGCGATGCGCGGCATGGGCGGCGAGATCCGAAGTCGCCTCGTCGGGTGAAGCTACGCGCCGCTCGGAGATCTGGGTCTTCTCGACGATCCACTGCTCGCCGACACCCAGCCGGTGACCGAGCTCCGCACTGGTGAGAACGTTGTCCGGCAAGTACGAACCGGTTCCGAGAATGGCGGTGGTCATCAACCATCCTTCCTTTCAGACACGTTTGTGGTAGGCGCGCATGGCCAAGGGAAAGAACACCAACGCGATCGCGGCCAGCCACACCGCACCGCCGACCAAGCTGACCGGCTGGCCGTTCAACAGGCCGCGCATGACGTCGGTGAGCAGGCTGACCGGATTGATCTCCGACCACGACCGCAGCCAGCCCGGCATGGTGTGACTGGGGACGAACACGTTGCTGGCGAAGATGAACGGCATGAAGACGGCGACCGCGACACCCTGGACCGAGTCGGCCCGTCGGGCCACCATCCCGATGTACACGGTGATCCAGCAGAACGACAGCCCAGTGACGACGAGTACGCCTGCCGCGGCGAGTACCTCGATCGGTCCACTGTGGATCCGGTATCCCATGGCCGTCCCGACGCCGAGCAGGACGACGAACGCGATCAGATACCGCACGACGTCGGCCAGTACGGCACCGACCAGCGGCGCGAAGCGGGGAATCGGCATGCTCCGGAACCGGTCGAACACCCCAGTGGCCAGGTCGGCGTTGAGTCCCGCCCCAGCCGCCATACTCGCCAGCAGCACAGTCGGCACCAGAAGTCCCGGCACGAGGTTGGCCAGATAGGCGGCCTGGTTTCCGGCGATCGCGCCACCGAACAAGTAACCGAACATCACCAGGAACAGCGTTGGCTGGACGGTGACATCGACCAGGTACTCGGGATTTCGGCGGATCTTGCGAACACCGCGCCCGCAGAGCACGAAGGAGCCGTTCATACCGAGGTTCCGGTCAGTGTCAGGAACACCTCGTCCAGGCTGGGCAGCCGCAGTGCCACCTCGGCCGCGGTGACACCGGCTCGATCGAGCTCCCGGATCACAGCGGTGAGTACGGCCGGATCAGACACCGGTGCGGTGAGTAGTCCCGTGTCAGAGTCCTGGAGCGGCGTGCTGCGGGTGATCCGCCGGACGATCTGCGCTGCGGTGTCCGTGTCCGCCAGTGATGTTGTCCGGACTTGCAAGGTGTGCCCGCCTGTCCGGCGTTTCAGCTCGTCCGCGGTGCCCTCGGCCACGACGCTGCCGCCGTCGAGCACCGTGATCCGGTCGGCCAGTTGATCGGCCTCCTCCAGGTACTGAGTGGTCAGCAGCACGGTCACGCCGTCCGCGACGAGGTGCCTGACTTCGGCCCAGAGTTCCCTGCGCGCGTGGGGATCCAGCCCGGTGGTGGGCTCATCCAGGTACAGCACACGCGGCCGGCCCACCAGACTTGCCGCGAGATCCAGCCGCCGCCGCATGCCGCCCGAGTACGTTGTGGACGGCCGGTTCGCGGAGTCGGTCAACCCGAAGCGTTTCAGCAGCTCGACGGCTCGGGCCTTGGCCGCGGCCCGGCTCAGCCCGAGCAACCGGCCGACCAGCACCAGGTTTTCCACGCCGGAGAGGTCGGCGTCGACCGAGGCGTACTGGCCGGTGAGGCCGATCACGCGGCGCACCGCGGCCGGATCGCGCACGACATCGTGCCCGCCGACCACGGCGCAACCTCCGTCTGGCCGCAGCAATGTGGCCAGTATCCGGACCGCGGTGGTTTTACCAGCGCCGTTCGGCCCCAATACCGCGGCTACGCTGCCTGCGGGTACCGAGAGGTCGAAACTGCGCAGTGCCACCGTTTTACCGAAGTTTTTGACCACATTCTCGGCCAGTATCATCCGCGCTCCTTCCGCTATAACCCATCCTTCTGGGAAACGGCGGTCGCGGACAATCCGAGAACCGACCCGCTCGGTCCGTCAGCGACGCAACGTATCCGACGGTTTCTCGCCGAACCGCTGCTGATATGTGGCTGCGAAGTGCCCGGTGTGCAGGAAACCCCATTCCGCGGCGAGCCCGGTGACGGTCACCGCGTCGGCTTGTGCCGCGAGAAGCTCGTCACGAATTCGGCGGAGCCGCACCTCACGCAAATACTCCATCGGGCGCATGTTCAGGTGCTTGCGAAAGCCGCGCTGCAGTGCGCGTTCGGTCACATCTGCTTCCTTTGCCAAGCTGGCTGTGGTGTGCCGCCATTTGGGGTGTCCTTCGATCCACTCGAGCGCGATGCTCACCGCCCGCGACGGCGCGATCTGCGCCTCGCCGCGGATCATCGGCGTGTAGTTGCTGTTGTGCGCCACGAGAAGCGCGCTCATCAGCGTCCGCTCGAACGGGCGCGCGACGAGTGGCTGTTCGACCATGGTGTCCGGACGGTCCAATGCGGACACCAGCAGATCCAGCCCGCGCCGCCAGGTCAGGCCGTATCCCGAGTCCAGAGCCATGCTCGGGGTGAAGCGCAACGGTTTGCCGAGCGGCTTTTCCAGCAACCCGGTGAGCTGTGCTTCCAGTGCCGCCCTTTCGAGCCGCACGATGAGCAGCGTGCAGTCCGAGGGCCAGTACACGGTCACCGGGTCGGTGGGCGAGAGCACCGCGGCCACTTCACCGCCCAAGCGGACTCGTTCACCGCTCACCGTGACGTCGGCGGTGCCGGACAACGGGATCAGTACGGCGAAAAACGTTTGCAGCGGCCCGAAGTCGACACAGACGTCGGTGCCGTGACTGATCAGGCTCAGCGACAAGTCGCGCAGCCGCACGGATCTGACACTGGCGTCGAGATCACCGGTTCCGGCCACCGTGAGGCGATGTGGCCGCAGAACGCGGCTGGTGACTTCCCGTACTTCGGCCGCGTTGCGGGAACGGATCAGTTCGTGGCGCGCGAGAGGCAGCGATGCCGGGAGATCTTCTCCGCTCAACAATGTCCAACCTCCGATTGTTCGCATTCTTCGGAAGTCGCCCATCGCGGCTCGCACGACCGGGTGCGATGGCGCACGGCGACAGCTGAACCCGGCGCGGGAAATGGCGGCCGACAGTGGCCGCCGAGTCATCTTAGGGCATTCGCAGGGTTGCCTGGCATCGGTCAAACGAACGAATTCATGTCACACCAATGTCGCTGGTACAGGCCGGACAGCGCTTCATGCAATCGCGAAACCGCGCGATTTCATCCCGGAAGCGACGGGCATATCAGCTTCAATGCGGCTTGGCTCAACGACGCAGGGCCTCATCGACGCTGTGGAACAGCGCGAGCACGCTGTCCAGGCCGGTGATCTCGATGGGCCTGATCACTGGCCGGTTGGAGTCCACGACGATCCGCAGGGGCTCCTGACGGGCATTGGCCTGCAGGGTCGCGTTCACCAGAGCGGTGAGACCCGGCGAGCTGAGGAAGGTGACAGCGGTCAAGTCGAGTATGCGGAGCCGATCAGCGGCCTGACCGAGCGCACTGGTCACGGCCGCGCTGAGCACGGGTGCGGTGTCCATGTCGACCTCGCCGGTTGCCACGACAAGCGTGGCGCCGTCCACGACGCGCTGGGTGATGTCCAGTTTCGCTGGTCGTGGTTCGCGGCCGGGCTGGTCGTCGGTCATGGTCGGGCAGATTAGTCGCCCTCGGCCGCGGTGGAACCAGGTGACGCACGGACGGCGCCAAGGTGCCGGGTGTTGCGAGCGTTACCTGGGCCGTCGAGGACGAGCTCGGCCCAGACCGTCTTGTAGCCGGCGTGGTACTGCACGCCCCACGAAGCCGCGAGCCGGTCGATCAGGATCAGGCCACGTCCGCCGTTGAGGTCGGGTGTCCGCTTCCTTGGCGGGGCGTATGAGGCGTCGTCCACCTCGACGAGCAGGCGCCTGCCATTGTCGATGAGGCCCAGACGGCACTGCCGGGGTGACAGGCCGTGACGGCGTGCGTTGCTGACCAGCTCGTCGGTGACCAGGAGGGCGTCCTGGACCGCCATGTCATCACGGCCTCGTACCAGGTCACGTAACAATTGCCGGACTTCGGCGAAGGTCGCCCTGTCCACGTCGCATATGACCATGTTCGAATCAGGTCTGTTACATGCCTTGCTCCGCGGCTCGACCGACATCGCCGCATCACCTCAAGCCTCGCAGTATCGCTGTCCTTGCACGGGGAGTGTTACCCGTTGTTCAAGATCGCGAACCGCCTCGCCCGTGGGTTGTGACGTACCACAAGACGCTCAGCCGGAACATCAGGACCGTTCTGCCTCGGTGAAAGCTGGCTGATCGTTGGGTAGGACTCACACGCGACTACGCCGCGGTTATCAACGGGCTCACGGACAGCAGCCGGAAGGAGGGATTGGTCAGCTCCCGGCTTCGGTTTCGGCTGCCTGGAGCCGCCGCCACTTGGCCATCGACTGGTTGATCTCCTCGCGTAGGAACACGAAGAACCGGCGGGTCTCGTCCAGCCGCCGCCCGGCGGGGGAGTCGAGACCCATAAGCGCGACGCCCTCGTCGGCGCCGGTCTGCACCTGGACCAGCACGGGGTCGGACTGGCTGATGAAGTGGCTCCAGGTGTGCTCGTGGATCCGGCAGAAGTCGTGCCGGCTGCGGGGTTCGCGGCCGCGTTCGACCAGCCGTACCTGCACCAGGTATTTGACCGCTCCCGAGATCGCCGACGCGCCGGCGTCCAGTTGCTCGGCGAGTTCGGCGGCCGACAGCTCGCCGGAGTCGGTGACCATCAGCGCGGCGAACACACGCGAGGCCATCCGGGGCATGCCGGATTCGACCATGATCTGTGCGAACCGTTCCCGGAAGCCGGCGATGGCGCTCTCGTCCGCTCGCGTCACCGAAGCTCCCCTCCTCGTCGTGGCCCCGACAGTTTAAGTCCTTTCCAGATTTCACGAAATTCGCGAAATAAGAGTAGCGTCGCTGGCGTGAACGACACCGGACTCGTCGGAGTGCAGAAGACCCTCAGCCCCGTCCTCAGGGCCAAAGCACTGGACAACCGGCTGCCGGACCCGATCCTCGGTGACAAGTACGCCGAGCAGGCGATGCGCCGACTCGACCCCGACTACGACAACCGCAGATTCGGCACCAGCCAGATGGGCCTCGCCGCCGTGGTGCGCGCCAAGGCCCACGACGACTGGGCCCGAAGCTTCCTCGCCGATCACCCCGACGCGGTGGTGCTGCACCTGGGCTGCGGCCTTGACGCCCGGGGGTACCGGATCGACCCGCCCGCCACCGTCGACTGGCACGACCTGGACTACCCCAACATCATCGAGCTGCGGCAACAATTCCTGCCACCACGCGAGCACTACACCCTGATCGGCTCCAGCGTCACCGACCTGACCTGGCTGGACCGTATCCCGCGCGGCCGGCCGGCGCTGATGATCGCCGAGGGACTGGTGCCCTACCTGACCGAGACCGACGTCCGGCGGCTGCTGACCAGCGTCGTCGACGCCTTCCCCACCGGCCAAATACAGTTCGACACGGTGGCGGTCTGGGCGTGGCGCACCTCGAAATGGAACCCCACGCTGCGCAAGTACGGCACCCAGTTCCACTGCGGCTTCAACGATCCGGCCGCGCTGGCCGAATGGCACCCGCGGCTCGAATACCGTGACGAGGCGCCGATGAACGACTCACCGGTGCTGATGGCCAAGGCGCCCGCGAACGTACGCCGCATGTACCGTCTCATGAACCTGCTGCCGGGCATGAAACGGTCCACCCGCATTGTGCGGTTCCGGTTCTAACGCGCTGAGGTGGACGCCCGCCGGTGGGCGTCAATGCCTGTCAACTGGGTGGCAGAACCACAGTGACCTTGTCGAGGTTCGGGCCGCCGTTGTCGGACGTCGCGATCACCTTGATGCTGTTGTTGGAGCCGGTCAGCAGGCTTATGTGGACAGTCAATGTCCGCCAGTCCGACCAGCCGTTGGTCACTGGGAAGGCAACCGACGCGACCAGGATCCCGTTCACTGTGATGGCCGTCGGCCGGGGTGCGTTACTGCCGTTGGCGAACCGGAACACCGCGTCGGTACGTCCGGTCGCCGTCGCGGTCACGATCCATTCCACCGACCCTCCGCGTTCGTTGACGTAGTCCACGAACCCGGAGCCGGTGAACCCGGAGTGGTTCGACTGGACACTTCCTTTGTGGATCCTGGCCTGCTCGGCCTGGAAATCCACAGGCACAGGCTGGGCGGGCGCCGGCCGCGCCGGGGGCGCGAGTGGTTCGCGAGGCGCCGACGTGGTTGGCGGTGTCCGTGGTGGCGGGGGTGGTGGTGCGTCGCTCGTCGTGCCGACCGGGGGCGCGGGCAGGATCACAGACACACTGGTCGGCGGCGGGTTGCGGATGCCCGGGTCGATGTCGGCATCCTGCGCCTGCGGCACAGTGATCTTCGCGCTGAGTGGCTCGTCGGGCTGACTGACCAACAGCGTTGTGACCAGGACCGCGACCGCGCACGTACTGCCGCCGATCATGGCCCGCTTGAGTCTGCGATCCACTTGTTGTCCTCCCCAGGACTCCCTGCTTGGGGAGTAGTAGCACGGCTCAGCAGGCGGGTGCCGGGTTCATGCGCGCAGAGCATCGCGGCCAGCTCCCCGGAACCGGTTCCAGGCTGTCTGATGTGGACGGCGATACCTATCCGAAAGCCAAACCGATGCGCTGGGCTGCGGCGATCCAGTCGTGCCGATTTCCTTGCGGCTCATAGCGGGCGAAGGGCGGGCTGGGATCGGCGTGGACTCCGGCGGCGTTCGCTTGGACGATGATGTTGCCCATGGCGCTCGCCTCGACCGGGCCTGCCAGCACGGGCAGTCCGCACGCGTCGGCGGTGAGTTGGCACAACAGTTCGTTGCGAGCGCCACCGCCGACCAGGTGGACGACTGCCACGTCCTGGTTGGCCAGTCGTGCGGCGGCCTGCAGGGTCGTCGCGTGCGCCAGGGCAAGGGATTCCAGAATGGTACGGACGATCCCCGGTGGACTGCCGGGCGGTGTCTGGCCCGTCCGGCGGCATTGCGAGGCGATGCGGGCCGGAATGTCGCCTGGCGTAAGGAAGACTTCGTCGTTCGGATCGATCACGGCGGCGAACGCGGGTTGCCGGGCGGCCTCCGCCAGCAACGGCGCCAGCTCGGCGTTCCAGACTCGGAGTGATTCGCTCAGCAGCCACAAACCCATGGTGTTGCGCAGGAACCGGGTTGTTCCGTCGATACCGGCCTCGTTGGTGAAGTTGGCCTCCCGCGCGGCTTCAGTGAGCATGGGGGAGGAGAGGCGCAGTCCAACCAGAGACCAGGTTCCGCAGGAGATGTATCCGAAGTCGTCGCGTGTGGCGGGGACCGCGGCAACCGCTGACGCTGTGTCGTGTGACGCCACCGCCACGACCGGAATCGACTCGAACAGTCCGATGTGTTCACCCGGCTGGCGCAACGGCGGCAGCAGAGACGGCGGAATTCCGCTGGCGTCAAGCACTTCCTGCGACCACTGCCGGGTTTTCGCGTCGAGCAGGCCGGTTGTGGACGCGTTGGTGACTTCCGCGCCCAGCTCGCCGGTCAGCAGGTAGCCGAGCAGGTCGGGCACCAGCAGCATGGTGTGGCCGTCGAGCCGCTCAGGTGGTTCGGCCAGCAACTGGTAGACCGTGTTGAACGGCAGGTACTGCAAACCGTTGACGCCGTACAGGGTTTGATCATCGATCCGGGACCGCAGCACATCGGCTTTGCCCTCGGTACGGGGATCGCGGTAGCAGCGGACGTCGCCGTCCAGCCGGCCCGAAGCGTCGATGAGGCCGTAGTCGACGGCCCACGAGTCCAGCCCGATGGACACCGGATCCGCCGCTGCCGCGGTGCGGATGCCTGTGATGGTCTCGGACAGCATCGTCGAGATGTCCCATCGCAGGCCGCCGTCGGGTCTGGTGCGTGGGCCGGTGTCGAACCGGCGGACTTCCACCAGCTCGATCGGCCCGCCGTCGGCGCGGCCCAGCATCACGCGGCCACTGCTCGCCCCGAGATCGACGGCGACGAACGCAGGCATCAGCCGACCTCGGTCAACGGCATGTCCAGCAAGCTGGCCACGGCACGCAGATCCGCGATCCGGTGGCCCGTTCCCAGTGCCCAGTGGTGCCCGACGCCGCTGGCCGACCACTCGTCGGTCCACTCGCCGGGATCACGGCCGAAGTCCACCCGGCTTGTGGTGTTGCCGATCTTCATGTGCGGCCCGTCCACGACGTCGCCTTGCGCGGCGATCAGCTTGTACCGGCCGTCGCGGGTCTGCCCGACGCCGAGCAGCGTGACCGGTCCGTGCGCGACGTCGAACTCGACCGACACGCCCCAACCGCGCTTGCCGTGGAACACACCAAGCCCGCGGAGCAACGGTTTGCCCGCGCTGATGGCCAGGTGTCCTGGGCCGTCGTGGCCCATCTCGACGTGGCCACGGGTGAAGTCCAGCGCCTGGAACTCGGTGAACGAACCGCCCGCGCCCAGGACGTCCATGATCAGCATGGCCAGGCTGGTGCGCAGCTCGAACTCACCGGCCGCGGGGACGCCACGCGCGGTCAGCAGGCTGGCGCCCAGGATCATCCCGGCCGCCAGGCGTTCGTGCTGCTCGCCGTCCAGTCCTCGGTGGTAGTACGCCAAGCTGTCCAGGCCGAAGTCGGTGACCAGCCGGTCAAGCCCGACCGCGACCTTCGCGCCCCAGGCGAAGTCCTCGGCGTTCACCGATTCGGTCACCTCGAAGATCTCCGATGCCTCGGCCGTCTTGGCGGCGACCTCGGCGTCGGTGACCTTGTCCACTCGTACCCGCAGGTCGTCGTACTCGAGGACTTCGACGTGGCCGCCGAACTGCGCGTTGACCATCGTGAGATCCGTTGAGACGTCGTACATCCCCGGATACAGGTGGCCCATCAGGCCGTGCCGCCCATGGCGCAGAACCTTGCGGACACTCGCGGCCCTGATCCAGTTGCCGATCTTGGCCCACGCCCGTTCGTCGCGCAGGAAGCCCGACACACTGCGGAACTCGATGCCCGCGCGGGTGAACGCGTTGGCCATCTCCGGCAGCGGGCATGCGCCGCAGTACGCCAGCCACTGTCCAGTGTCGACAGTCGCGTGATCCATCGATTCGGTCGGCTGCAGGTTGATCAGCAACACCGGCGCAGCGGACCGCTGCGCGATCGGCATGAGCATGGTCGCGGTCATGTACGTGGTGAGGAACCCGACGATCAGGTCACAGCCCGCCGCACGGAGCTTTTCCGCAGCCACCGCGCCTTCCTGGGCGTCGGAGATGAACCCCACGTCCACGATCTCCGCGTCGTAGCCGGAGATCCGTTCGCTGACGTACGCCGCCGACTGCCGCAAGGTCGGCAGCAGATCGGGGAATTGCGGCCAGTAGGCGCCGAGCCCACCGGCCACCAGGCCGATCGTGGGTGTGCGGTCCATGGTTCCTCCTCAGCGCAGAAAGGCGGCGGCGACTCCGGCGTCGACCGGGACCAACAGGCCCGTGGTGTGCGACAGCTCGTTCGTGGTCAGCACGAACACGGCATTGGCGACGTGCTCCGGCAGCACTTCCCGTTTCAACAGCGTCCGCTGGGCGTAGAACTCGCCGAGTTTCTCCTCAGGCACGCCGTACACCGCGGCTCGCTGCGCGCCCCAGCCGGACGCGAAGATCCCCGAACCACGGACCACACCGTCCGGGTTGACACCGTTGACGCGGATACCGTGCTCGCCCAGTTCGGCCGCGAGCAGCCGGACCTGGTGCGCCTGGTCGGCTTTGGCGGCGCTGTACGCGATGTTGTTCGGCCCGGCGAACACCGCGTTCTTGCTGGCGATGTACACGATGTCGCCGCCCATCCGCTGCGCGACCATCACCTTGGCCGCCTCACGCGACACCAGGAACGAGCCACGGGCCATCACGTCGTGCTGCCGGTCCCAATCCTCGAGACTGGTGTCCACCAACGGTTTCGACACCGACAGCCCGGCGTTGTTCACCACCAGGTCAAGCCCGCCGTATGCCAGGCACGCGGCCCGCACAGCCTCAGCGACCGCTTCCTCGTCGGTGACGTTCACCGAGACGGAAACCCCACCGATCTCCTCGGCCACTGTGGACGCTGACTCGGCGTTGACGTCCGCGACCACGACCGAAGCGCCCTCGGCGGCCAGCCGTTGTGCGATCGCCTTGCCGATGCCCGACCCGCCGCCGGTGACCAGGGCGATCCGCGTGGCGAGCGGTTTGGGCTTGGGCATCCGGCGCAGTTTGGCCTCTTCCAGCTCCCAGTACTCGATCCGGAACTTCTCCGACTCGGGGATGGGGGAGTAGCGGGAGACGGACTCGGCGCCGCGCATCACGTTGATGGCGTTGACGTAGAACTCGCCTGCCACTCGTGCGGTCTGCGGATCGCGGCCGAAGCTGAACATGCCGACGCCCGGGACGAGCACGATCGCCGGATCCGCACCGCGCATCGGCGGTGAGTCAGGTGTCGCATGCCGTTCGTAGTAGGCCGCGTAGTCCTTGCGGTACGCGGCATGCAGGTCGGCCAGCCGGGCGATGACGTCCTCGATCGGAGCCGTACCAGGAAGATCGACCACCAGCGGCGCGACTTTGGTGCGCAGGAAGTGGTCCGGGCACGACGTGCCGAGCGCGGCGAGCCGAGGGTGCTCGGCGTGCGCCAGGAAGTCCAGCACCTGGGGGCTGTCGGTGAAATGCCCGACCTGGCGCACGTCGGTGGACACGAGCCCGCGCAGCACCGGGAACAGCCGCGCGGCCCTGGCTTTCCGTTCGTCCGGGGAAAGGGCGCCGTAGCCGGGAAGCTCGGCACCGAACGGATCGGCTTTGCCGTGCTCGGCCAGGTACCGCTCGGCGGTCCGGATGATCTCCAGCGAGTTCGCCTGGCACTGCTCGCTGGTCTCGCCCCACGCCGTGATGCCGTGGCCGCCGAGGATCACGCCGATCATGTCCGGGTTGGCCCGCTTGATCTCGGCGATGTCGAGTCCGAGCTGGAAACCTGGGCGCCGCCACGGCACCCAGCCGACCCGGCCGCCGAAGATCTTGCCCGTCAGCTCTTCGCCATCGACAGCCGTCGCCAGCGCGATGCCCGAGTCCGGATGCAGATGGTCGACGTGGGTGGCGTCGAGCAGGCCGTGCATGGCCGTGTCGATGCTCGGTGCCGCGCCGCCCTTGCCGTGCAGGCAGTAGTCGAACGCGGCGACCATCTCGTCTTCCCGCTCCTCGCCGGGGTAGACGTCCACCAGCGACCGCAGCCGGTCCAGTCGCAACACCGCCAGCCCGGCCTCGGTGAGGGTGCCGAGGTCGCCGCCGGACCCCTTGACCCACATCAGCTCGACGTCCTTGCCGCTCACCGGGTCGGGTGCGAGCCCTTTCGCCGACGCGTTGCCGCCCGCGTAGTTGGTGTTGCGCCGGTCCGCCCCGAGCTCGTGGGCCCGGTTGAGCAGGTCGGTTACCGGTGTGGTCACAACAACTCCTTATCCAAGACGGAAATCGGCGACCCGGATCGGCGACGGTGTGGTTCCGGTGGATCGCTGTTGGTAGAACACGGACAGCACGCCGTCGCTCGCCACCCGGGAGGAGTCGACGGTCACCTCGCCGAAGACGTTCATGCTCGGCCGGTCGAACACGAGCGTCCAGTCGGTCCAGCCGCTGGCCTTCGACGCGGTGACGATCCGGCCGTATGGCATCACGAGGTAGGCGTTGTCGTTGCGGTCGAAGACGATCCGGGTGCGCCCGGTCGCGTTCGGCGGGATCGGGATCTCGCGTTTGGTCCACGACCCGTTGGCGTTGCGCACCAAGTGGAACGATCGGGCCCACCGGGTGCGGTCGGCGGCGTAGCTCGTGACGCACTGGGTGAACCGGCCTGGCACATAGCTGATGATCACGTGCGGAGTGCCTGCCGAATCGACCGCTTGGCTTTCCTGGTTCATCAGGCCGTGGTTCGGGTCGAGCGGATCGACCACCAGATCCTGCGACACCGCAACAGGTGTGATGACCGCGTTGCCGGTGTTGTTGCGCCAGGTACGGCCACGGTCGTCGCTGTAGACGTATCCGGTGTCGTGGTTGGTCAGGCCACCCGAGTTGCACAGCACGCCAGCGTTGCCTTCACGCCAGGTGAATGTGGCGTGCAGACGCCCGTTGCGGTCGTAGGTCAGGCCGTGCAGGTACATGTTGCGGGTCGTGCTCGTGACGCCGTTGGGCGCGGTCCACGAGCCGGTCGCCGACGACCACTTGCCCAGCTTGCGCCAGGAAGTCCCGTCGTACTCGGCGAGTTCGTTGGTGCCGTTGCCCGAGCCGCCGGTCCGGTAGCTCAGCTGCAGGCGTCGTTCGGGCGTGACCACGAACTGCGGGTACGTGATCGCGCCGAGGTCCACGCCGTCCAAAGTCCTTTGCACAGGGCCGAACCTCGCCGCGGACCACGTTGACGACCACACCAGGCCGGGCTCGGACTTGACGTAGAAAACCGGCGTGTTGTGCGTGTCCATGGCCACGTGCAAGCGCCCGTCGGTGGGGGAGATGCCCAACGAGATCACGTTGTGCGAGTCGTTGACGCTCAGCTTGTGCGGCAGTACGACCTTTTGCCAGCCGCCACTGGGCAGCTTGCGCCGCGCGACCACCACGCTGCGGTCGGCGGTGTACCAGGTCGCGTACTGGTAGCCCGCGTAGCTGAGGATCGCGTCCTGTTGGTAGGACTCGTTGTTCACCAGCCCGTCGTAGGAAACGAAGTACAGGGCCGAAGAATCGAGCTCGGTGTCCCGCAACAGCGACACAGTCGGCGAAGCAGCCGCAGCGGCTGGTGCGCTGACTAAGAGAAGACACGCGACAAGCAGGACTCGTAACCTCATGTCACGCTCCCCATCCCGCTGCGGCGCCGTCGGCGCGTTCGGCCCGGATCTTGTCGAAGTGCCCGGAACGACGGTAAGCCGCGATGGGATCAGGGTCGATGCCCATGTCCTCACGCAGTTCGGCGAGCATCGGCCGGACATCGGTGTTGAACGCGTCCATCAGCACCGCGTTGGCGCCCAGCACGTCACCCTCGCTTTGGGCTTGGCGCAAGGCGTTCGCGTCCACGAGCAGCGCCTTGGCGGTGGCCTCCTGGACGTTGAGCACCGACCGGATCAGTGCCGGGATCTTGGGCTCGATGTTGTGGCACTGGTCGAGCATGAACGCCACGCCCGAGGCCTTGTCCAGGCCACCACCGAGGACGATCTCGGCCATGATCCGGAACAGCTGGAACGGATCCGCGGCACCGACCATCAGGTCGTCGTCGGCGTAGAACCGTGAATTGAAATGGAACCCGCCGAGTTTGGCCCGGTACAGCAGGAACGCGACGATGAACTCGATGTTCGTACCGGGCGCGTGGTGCCCGGTGTCGACCAGCACCTTCGCCCGTTCGCCGAGATCGACGCAGTGCGCGTAGCTGGTGCCCCAGTCCGGCACGTCCATCGTGTAGAACGCGGGCTCGAAGAGCTTGTACTCCACCAACATCCGCTGTTCGCCGGTGAGCCGGTCGTACACCGCCCGCAGCGCCTCGCCCAGCCGCGCCTGCCGCTCGGCGATCGAGTCCTGCCCGGGATAGTTGGTGCCGTCGGCGAACCACAGCGACAGGTCCCGCGACCCCGTGGCGTCCATGATGTCCACGCACTCGAGCAGGTGATCCAATGCCTTGCGGCGCACCGCGGGGTCCGGGTTGCAGACGCTGCCGAGCCGGTAGTCGTCCTCCTGGAAGACGTTCGGGTTGATCGCGCCGATCCTGATGCCCTGGTTGCCGGCGTGCGCGGCGAGATCGGCGTAGTCGTCAACCTTGTCCCACGGGATGTGCAGCGCGACCGTGGGTGCCACGCCGGTGAACCGGTGCACGGTCGCCGCGTCGTCGATCTTCTCGTAGGCGTTGCGCGGAATGCCTTCCTGAGCGAAGACCTTGAACCTGGTGCCTGAGTTGCCGTAGGCCCACGACGGGGTCTCGATGTGCTGTGCGCGCAGTGCTGCCAGAACCGTCGAACGGTCAGGCATGCTGCCCTCCTTAGTCAAGGTGGAACACCTCTTCGACCGGAACGATCCCCTCGTCCGGCTGCCCGTCAAGGCCTTCGAAGAACGGCGCCATCTCGGCCTGCCACCGGCTGTTGACGTCGGTGGCGGCCATCCCGGCGAGCGCCGCGTCCAGGTCGTCGGTTTCGAAGTAGCCAACCAGCAGGCCGTCCGGACGCAGGAACAGCGAGTAGTTGCGCCATCCAGTTTCCCGCAGCGCGGCAAGCATGTCCGGCCAGACCGCGGCGTGCCGCCGCTTGTACTCGGCCAGCCGGTCAGGCTTGACCTTGAGCAGGAAACAGATCCGTCGCATCAGAAGTTGTACTTGTCGATGTTGCCCGCGTTGAACACGGTCGGCGGGCCGAGGATGATCTCGCCGTTCTTGCCGATCTTGCGCTCACCGAGCTTGCCCGCCTTGAGCGTTTCGCCTTCCTTGCCGCTGATCTGGCCGGAGGCGAGTGCGGACGCGGCGTAACCGGCAAGGTAGCCCAGCTCAGCCGGGTCCCACAGGGCGAACTCGGTGACCGTGCCGTCCTTGACGAACTGGCGCATCTGGTTCGGTGTGCCCAGGCCGGTGAGCTTGACCTTGCCCTTGTACGGCGAGGTCGACATGTACCGGGCGGCGGCGGAGATGCCCACGGTCGTCGGCGAGATGATCCCCTTCAGGTCCGGAATGGACTGCAGCAGCGCCTGCGCCTCCTGGAACGACTTCTGGTCGTCGTCGTCCCCGTAGGCGACCTTGACCAGTTCGATGCCCTTGTACTCCGGCTTGGTCAGCTCGTCCTTCATGAACTGGATCCAGGTGTTCTGGTTGGTGGCGTTGGGCGTCGCGGACAGGATCGCGATCTTTCCGGTGCCGCCGATCTGCTGCGAGATCAGCCGGACCTGCGATCGGCCGATCTCCTCGGAGTCGGCCTGGTTGACGAAGACCTGCCGGGCGTCCGGTGCCGCGTCGGAGTCGTACGTGACGACCGGGATGCCTTTGCTCATGGCGTCTTTCAGCGCAGGCGCCACCGCGTTCGGGTCGTTCGCGGCGATCACGATGGCGTCCTGCCGTTGCTGGATCAGCGTGTTGATGTAGGACACCTGTGAGGACGCCGACGCGTCGGACGGGCCGACCTCCTTGCCCTCGCCGCCGAGCTCCTTGACCGCGGCGATACCGCCGTTGTCGACGATCACCTCGTAGGGGTTGTCGATCTCCTTGGGCAGGAACGCGATCTTCAAGCCCGGCTTGATCGGGGCGTTCGGGTCCGCGGCACGGCTCGTGCCCGTGCTTGCGCCCCCGGCGCCCGGATCCGAGCCTTTGGTCGTGCTGCCGCAACCGGCGACGAGTGTGACGGCTAAGAACGCTGTGAGGACACGGTTGGTGCGGGACATGATTCCTCCTCGTCGAGGGTGGGTTCAGCAGTGGGGTGCTGGCGCTTGCGCCGGGCGAACAGCCGCGCCGACGCGGGCACGAGCACCGAGATGATCAGCAACAGCCCGGTGATCACGTTCTGGATCTCGTTGCTGACGTCCCCCAGGAACAGCACGTTGCGCAGGCCCGCCATCAGCAGCACGGCGGTGGCGACGCCGAAAACCGTGCCGCGGCCGCCGAAGATCGAGACACCGCCGAGCAACACGGCGGCGACCACAGCCAGTTCGAGGCCGTTGCCGTTGTCCGCGCGAGCGCTGTTGTAGCGCAATGTGAAGATCAGTGATGCCAATGCGGCAAGCCCACCGGACACCAGGTAGAGCGACATCTTGATCCGGTCGACCCGGATGCCGGAGAACCGGGCCGTCTGCTCGCCGAGACCGATCGCGTACAGCGCCCGGCCGACCGGCGTGTAGTGCACGACGACAGCGGCGATGATGCCGACCACGATCACGAGAATTGTCACGTACGGCAGGAACCCGAGCGAATCAGTCGCCAACGGCCGATAGGTGGACGGGAAACCGGTCACCGCGCCGTCGCCAAGCACGACGTAGGCCAGTCCCCGGTACAAGCCCAGTGTGCCGATGGTGACCGCGAGCGACGGTAGTCCAAATCGGACGATGAGCACGGCGTTGATCGAACCGAGCACCACACCCGCTCCCACTACGAGGGGCACAATCGTCTCGAAGGGCATGCCCGCGTTCCACAACGCGCCGGTCAACGCCGAACAGAACCCGAGCACAGACGCGACTGACAGGTCGATCTCGCCGGTCAGCACGATCGGCAGCAACGCGAACGCCAGCAGCGCGACTTCGCTGTAGTCCAGCAACAGGAAGCTGATGTTGTCCGCCTCGGCGAACCCGTCCGTGCTGATCGCGCCGTACGCCAGCACGAGCACGCACAGGGTGAGAAGTACGGTCTCCCAGCGGAGCAGTCGTTCACGCACGGGCCCGGTTCCTTTCCCGTTGTAGCCGTGCGGCTAGTCGCACCATCACGGTGCGGTCCAGCGAGATCGCCACCAGCAGCGCGGCACCGTCGACCGCGCGCTGCCAGAACGCCGGTACACCAAGGATCGGCAGTGCACTGGTGATCGTGGTGAGCAGCAAGGCGCCGAGCGCGGCGCCGATCACCGTGCCACTGCCGCCGAAGATCGCCACGCCACCGACCACGACCGCTGCCACCACAGCGAGTTCCTTGCCCGATCCGACCGCCGCGTTGATCGTGCCGAAGTACGCGGCATGCAGTACTCCCGCCAGCCCGACCAAGCCACCCGAGATCACGAACGTGGTGAACACCCGCCGCCCGGTCGGGATACCGGCGAGCCTCGCCGCGTCCGGGTTCGAACCGATCGCGTAGAGCTCACGGCCGGAAGAGAAGTTGCGTAGGGCGTATGCGATCACTGCGACGACAACGACTGCGATCAGGGTGAGGTTGGGGATGCCGAGGACGGAGCCGCTGCCGAACTCCAGGAAGCTCGGCGACATCTGATAGGCGTTGACCTGCTGCACGCCTGTCGCAGATGCCCAGGCATAGTCGAGGCCACGGAAGACGTACAGAGTTCCCAAGGTGACGACCAGCGCAGGAACTTTGGCGATCGCGACGAGGGCTCCGTTGATCGCCCCGCACAAGGCACCGAGCCCGATCCCGGCGAGTATCACCAGGATCATCGGCATGCCCTGGTTGCCAAGGAACATCTGACCGCTCATGTACGCGGTCAGGCCCATCACGGATCCGACGGAGAGGTCGATGTTGCGGGTGATGACCAGAAGGCATTGGCCTGCCGCGAGCAACGCGATGATCGAGGCGTTGAGGAAGAGATCGTGCACGCCTTGGCCGGACAGGAAGCTCGGGTTCGCCACGGTGGTGGCGGCGACAACCGCGACCAAGGCGATGACTATGCCGGTCTCACGGCTGCGAAGCAGGGAAGTCATGCCGCCCTCCCGGCTGCCATGGCGATGAACTGGCCTTCCGGCACCGTGACTATTCGGCTTTGGTGGTTGTGCGGCAGGATTTCCGCGCCGCACTTGTGGCTGCGGCGGTCGTGACGGTGTTGGCCTTCTGGTAGCGCGGCCATGCCGTTTTCGTAGCTGGGGAGCGGGCTTGTCGTGCCGGGCTTGTGGCTGCCGCGGTCACGGTGCCACTGGCCTTCCTGCATCCTGCGAGCCATGGCCGTCATGCCGCACTTCCCGTCGCCGCACGCATCACGGCCTCCTCGTTCGCCTCGGCCCGTGACAGCTCCGTGGCGATCCGGCCCTCGTGCATCACCAACACCCGATCGGCCATCCCCAGTACTTCCGGCAACTCCGACGAGATCATCAACACCGCCATCCCGGACGCGGCCAGGTCCGACAGCAACGCGTGCACTTCGACCTTGGCGCCGATGTCGATTCCCCGCGTCGGCTCGTCGACGATCAGCACCTTCGGCTTGGTGGCCAGCCACTTGCCGAGGACGACCTTCTGCTGGTTGCCGCCGGACAGGGTGCCTGCTTGGTCGGTGAGCCTGCCGAACCGCAGTCCCAGGCGCTGAGCCCAGGTACTGGCCAGCGAGCGTTCCCGCCCGGCGCGGACCAGGCCCCAGCTGGTGACTTTCCGCAGTTGCGACAGGCTGGCGTTGCGTTCGATGGACAGCTCGAGGATCAGCCCTTGTTCCCGGCGGTCCTCAGGGACCATGGCCACGCCTGCCGCGATTGCGGCACGCGGGTTGGTCTTGGGAAGTTCCTTGCCCGCCACGGTCACGGTTCCCGACTCACGGTCGTCGATGCCGAAGATCGCCCTGGCGACCTCGGAACGGCCGGAGCCGACCAGACCAGCCAGGCCGACGATCTCACCCTGGCGCACGGCAAACGAAACGTCCCGGAACACGCCCGGCTGCGTCAGGTTCTGGACGGTCAGGACCTCGTCGGCGATTTCAGTGTCCCGCTTGGGGAAAAGCTGTTCGACTGACCGGCCCACCATGCTGCGGACGAGGGTGTCGTGATCGATGTCGGTCATCAGCGCACTGGTGACCAGGGAACCGTCGCGCAACACGGTGACTCGTTGGCACAGCTCGTACATCTCTTCCAGCCGGTGCGAGATGAACAGCAGCGCCGCGCCGTTGTCGGCGAGCGTGCGCGCCACCCGGAACAGCCGCTCAGCCTCTACATTGGACAATGCCGCGGTCGGTTCGTCCATCACGATGATGCGGGCGTCGCTGGCCAGTGCCTTGGCGATCTCGATGATCTGCTGGTCCGCGATGGACAGGCCACGGGTCGGCAACGCCGGATCCAGTGGCACGCCGAGCGTCTCGAACAGTTCCGCGGTCCGCCGGTGCATCGCCTTGTGGTCGACCCGCCGCCCGCTGCGCCGGGGCTGACGGCCCATGAACACGTTCTCCGCCACGTTCAGGTCCGGAAACCTGGTCGGCTCCTGGTGGATCACCGCGACGCCACGGTGCTGGGCGTCGCGGGGACCACTGAACCGCACCGGTTCCCCATCCAGTCGCACCTCGCCCTTGTCTGGCTGGTGCTCACCGCCGATGATCCGGACCACTGTGGACTTCCCGGCCCCGTTCTCGCCGGCCAGGGCATGGATCTCGCCCGCGTGCAGCGTGAGCGACACGTCGCGCAGAGCCTGGACCGCGCCGAAGGCCTTGCTCACCCCGTGGAGCTCGAGCAACGGTGCCACGACGCCTCCTCGATGAAACGTTTCACGGCGGTCGCGCCCAAGCTAGGCCCTGATTTGTGTGCGGTCAAGACCCACTGGGGCGATCGATTTGATTGATACGATTCAGAGCATGGCCGTGAGCATCAAAGACGTCGCCGTGCGCGCGGGCGTGTCGGTCGGCACCGTGTCCAATGTGCTCAACCGGCCGGCCAAGGTCGCGCCCGCGACCAGGGAACTGGTCCTGGCCGCGATCGAGGAGCTGGGCTTCGTACGCAACTCCTCGGCCGCGCAGCTGCGCGCGGGGGCCAGCCGGTCGCTGGGCCTGGTCGTGCTCGACATGGCTAACCCGTTCTTCCAGGACGTGGCCAAGGGCGTGGAGGACGTCGCCACCGAGCTCGGCTACGCGGTGCTGCTGTGCAACTCCGACGAACAGGCGGCACGGGAGAACTGGTACCTGCAGGTGCTGGAGGAACAACGCGTGCGAGGTGTGCTCATCACCCCGGTCACGGCCGGATCGCAACGGCTGGACGTATTGCGCCACCGCGGTACGCCTGCCGTGCTCGTCGACCGGACCGCGTCACAGGCCGACTGCTGCTCGGTCGGCGTCGACGACATCGCCGGTGGCGAACTGGCCGGTGCCCATTTGAAGTCGCTCGGCCGCAAGCGGATCGCCTACATCACCGGGCCGTTGAGCCTGAGCCAGTGCGCGGACCGGCTGACCGGCCTGCGCCGCGCGGTCGGCGATGTCGAGGTCGTGGAGACCCCGGCGCTCAAAGCCGGTTTCGGGTACGCGGCCGCCCGCGAGCTGTTCGACAACGGCTCCGCGATCGACGCCGTGTTCTGCGCCAATGACCTGCTCGCCCTGGGCGTACTGCGCGCCGCGGTGAGCACCGGCCGCCGGGTGTCCGAGGACGTCGCCCTGATCGGCTACGACGACATCGAATTCGCCGCCGACGCCGCCGTGCCGCTGTCGTCGATCAGGCAACCCGCCATCCAAATCGGACGGATGGCCGCCCAGTTGTTGCTCCAGGAGTGCGACAGCCCGGATGACCACGCCCATCAGCAGGTCATGTTCAAGCCGGAGCTGGTGGTTCGCGAGTCGACTCGATGAGCCGCCATCCTTCTCGACATCATTTCGCTGCTGTTGTGTCGATCTGGGCGTGACCTGTTCGTAGTGGGGTGAGGCGGGGCGTGCCCGCCCGGAAGGAGCAGTGCCATGGCGAAGTACCTGCTGTCCGTGCACACCGCCGCGGAGCAGACCCGTGCCCCGATGACGGAGGAGGAGATGCGGCAGGCAGACGCGCAGCTCAGCGTCCTTGAGAAGGAGATGGGCGCGGCCGGTGCCTGGGTCTTCTCGGGTCGTCTGCATGATCCGGACACAGCGACAGTGGTCCGGGTGTCCGACGGTGCTGTGCTGACCACTGACGGCCCGTTCGTGGAGGCGAAGGAGCACCTCGGTGGGTTCTACGTGATCGAGGCGGAGGATCTGGACGCCGCGCTCGGCTGGGCGTCGAAGGTGACGGCGTTGATCAACGCTCCGATCGAGGTGCGCCCCTTCGCCGGGTTCGCGGCCGAACCGGGTGCCGGGGCCTGAGCGTGCTCGACGAGGCCATGATCGGCCGGATCTTCCGTGCGGAGTCCGGCCGGTCGGTGGCTGCCTTGATCCGGTTCTTCGGTGACGTCGACGTCGCTGAGGACGCGGTCCAGGACGCTTTCGCCACGGCACTGCGCAAGTGGCCGGTCGACGGGCTGCCGCCCAATCCAGGCGGCTGGATCACCACGGCGGCTCGCAAGTCCGCGATCGACCGTCTGCGCCGGGAGTCTCGGGGCCGGCAACTGCTCGACGAGGTCGCGGTGCTTTCTCCAGACGACGGCAGTGATGACAGTGTTGGCAGTGCTGTGGTCGACGATGTACCGGATGACCGGCTTCGGCTGATCTTCACGTGTTGCCACCCGGCGTTGTCGGTCGAGGCGCAGGTAGCGCTTACGCTGCGGCTACTGGGTGGGTTGTCCACGCAGGAGGTCGCTCGCTCGTTCTTGGTGAGCGAGCCGACGATGGCGCAGCGGCTGGTGCGGGCCAAACGCAAGATCAAGGCCGCTCGGATTCCGTACCGCGTGCCAGAACGCCCCGAGCTGCCTGACCGGCTCAAGTCGGTACTCGCGGTCCTTTACCTGCTCTACAACGCCGGAAGCGCCGAGGCGATCCGGCTCACCCGGATCGTCGCGGCGCTCATGCCCGACGAGCCCGAAGTCGCCGGACTGCTGGCATTGTTGCTGCTGACCGAATCCCGCCGGGCGTCGCGGACACGACCGGACGGTTCGCTCGTGCTGCTCAGCGACCAGGACCGGACGCGGACGCAATGGGATCGCGCCTTGATCGACGAAGGCCAGGCGATCGTCCGGTGGTGCCTGCGACGTGACGAACCCGGTGCGTACCAACTCCAAGCCGCCATCAACGCGGTGCACAGCGACGCGGCCACTGCGGAGCAGACTGACTGGTCGCAGATCGTCGCGTTGTACGACCAGTTGCTCGCCGTCGCTCCCACGCCGGTCGTTGCGCTCAACCGTGCTGTCGCCATCGGCGAGGTGCGAGGCCCAGCAGCCGCCCTGGCCTTGGTGGACGAGCTGGACTTGGACAACTATCACCCGTTCCACGCCACTCGAGCGGATCTTCTGCGGAGGCTAGGCCGCCATACTGAGGCGGCGGCTGCCTACGCGCGTGCCGCTCTGCTGGCACCCACGCAGGCCGAACGGGACTTTCTGCGCAAGGGCGGCCGGTGCACTTGAGAGGATCGAGGCAATGGCATACGACGAAGGCCTGGCCACCCGGTTGCGGGACCTGCTGCCCGCGCTGACCGAGAAACGGATGTTCGGCGGCCTGGCCTTTCTGCTCAACGGCAACATGACCGTCGGAATACTCGGCGAAGCGTTGATCGTGCGCCTGGACGCCGACGAGGCCGCGGACGCTTTGGCTGAGCCGGGCGCCCGGCCGTTCGATTTCACCGGCAGGCCGATGACGGGCTGGCTGATGGTCGATCCAGAAGGACATGCCGAGGACGACGACTTGCGCCGCTGGGTCGACCGCGCGATCGACTTCGTCGGCTCACTGCCTCCCAAGGTGCCATAAGAGCGTGCGGGGTAGCCTCGGTGAGGTGTTCGACTCGCCAGATTTCGATCTTGAGCCGTACGCAGGCGTCGACGCGGATCGATTTGTGCGCCGGACGTTCTGCAGTTGGGACAGGCTTGGCTGGCGGTCTCTGCTGGTTCAGCGGTTCGAGCACGTGTCGCAGGTCGAGGAGATGGCGTTACCGGCGACAGCCGACGTCCACCTGATCATGACCGTCGCGGGTCGAACCGAGATGGAGACCCGGACCGCGGGGCGCTGGAAGCGTCAGCGTTGGACGCCTGGGAAGCTCGACGTGCTTGTCCCGGGGCAGGACGCACAGCGCCGCTATCGGTCCGCGGTTGCGTTGCGGACGTTGCAAGTCCACATTCCACACACCACAGTGGACCGGGTGGCTGGGCAGCTGGCTGGCCGGGCCGTGGACTACGAGCAGATGGCCGCGTCGGTCGCGGCGGGTGATCCGGTTGTCGAGCACACCTTGCGGTCCCTTGAGACATCTCACGCGATCGACGACCTGTACGCGGAGTCCGCCGCCGCGTTCCTTGCCGTGCACCTGCTGACGCACCACGGCGGGCGAGCAGAACTACGCGGGCCCAATGATGACCAGCGCCCCGTGCGTAAGGCGGTCGCGGTGATGCGGGAACGTCTGGCTGAACCGTTGACGCTGGCGGACATCGCTGCCGAGGTGGGCTTGAGCGTGTACCACTTCATCCGGGTGTTCAAGGCCGCTACCGGACAGACCCCGCATCGGTACCTCACCGGTCTGCGGGTCGACGAAGCGCGCCGGCTGCTGCGCGACAATGATCTGTCACTCGAGCGGATCGCGGCGCGGTGCGGGTTCGGTAGCGCGGGCTCCTTCTCGACGACGTTCCTGCGGCACACCGGTGTGCGGCCGTCGACCTACCGCAATTCCTGATCGGTTGTCCGCAATCGCGCGCATTCTCACCGCATCGGCGCGTGCCTAGCCTTCGTCCTGTGCCGAGTTCATCCTCCACGGCCGATATCGAGCCGTTCACCATCGCCGTTCCCGACGCAGCACTCACTGATCTGCACGCGCGTCTTGACCAGGTCCGTCTCCCCGAACAGGAGACGGTGAACGACGCCTCGCAAGGCCTGCGGCTCGAGCAGATGCACGCACTTCTGCAACAGTGGCGCAAGCATGACTGGCGGGCACGCGAGGAACAGTGGAACGCCATTCCGCAGTACCGCACCGTCATCGACGGTCTGGGGTTCGTGTTCTGGCACGTCCGTTCGCCGGAACCGGCAGCGACACCGCTGCTGCTGACCCACGGCTGGCCAGGATCGGTGCTGGAGTTCGAGCAAGTGCTCGATCCGCTCAGCGATCCCGTGGCGCACGGCGGGGATCGCAGCGATGCGTTCCACCTCGTCGTACCGTCACTGCCGGGGTTCGGGTTCAGCGACCGTCCTAACGCGACCGGCTGGCACCCCGGCAGGACGGCGCACGCGTGGGCCACGCTGATGAGCCGACTCGGCTACGAGCAGTTCGGCGCGCACGGCGGTGACTGGGGCGCGTTCGTCAGCACTGAGCTGGCCAGGCTCTACCCGTCGCGGGTGACTGGCCTGCACCTGACAATGCCGGTCGCGTCGCCGTTGCCGGAAGACAGGCAGACCGCGTCACCCAGCGAACTGCGCATGATCGAGCGTCGCGACCTGCACCTGGCCGACGGCTACAGCTTCGGGATGCAGATGGGCACGCGACCACAGACGCTCGGGTACGCATTGCTTGACTCACCGGCCGGGTTGGCGGCGTGGCTGGGGGAGAAGTTCGCCGCCTACGCCGACACCCGCCCCGAGGCCGGTGGCGGTGTGAGCCTGCACCAGCAAGCCGACGGCATCAGCCTGTACTGGCTGACCGGCACCGGAGCATCCAGTTCCCGGTGGTACTGGGAGGCGTTGCGCTGGGTCCCGCGAGGCCCCGAGGAGGAGAACGCGCAGCCGGTGACCGTGCCTACGGCTTGCTCGCTGTTCCCAGCCGAGCCGTGGCCGACGGCTCGGCGGTGGGCCGAACGCCGCTACACCGACCTGCGCTCGTGGCACGAACTGGACCGCGGCGGCCATTTCGCCGGCCTCGAACAACCGCAACTGCTGGTCCAGGAACTACGGGAGGCGTTCCGGCGGCTCACGCCTTCAGGTACGTGAGCACTGCGAGCACTCGCCGGTGGCCCGCGTCCGTGGTCGGCAGTCCCAGCTTGGCGAAGATGTTGCCGATGTGCTTGTGGACGGCGCCGTCGCTGATCACCAGCATGCTGCCGATCGTGGTGTTGGAGTGGCCTTCGGCCATCAGCCCCAGTACTTCCCGCTCGCGTGGGGTGAGGGCGTGCAGGGGGTCGTCGGCACGGCGGCGCACGAGAAGCTGGGCGACGACCTCAGGGTCCATCGCGGTGCCTCCGGCCGCCACCCGCTCCAGCGCGTCGAGGAAGTCAGCGACCTTGCCGACCCGTTCCTTGAGCAGGTACCCCACGCCGCCGGATCCGTCGGACAGCAGCTCGGTCGCGTAGCTCTCCTCGACGTGCGCCGACAGCACGAGCACTGCGAGGCCGGGCCACCGTTTGCGTGCCTCGACCGCGACGCGCAGGCCTTCGTCGCGGAACGTCGGCGGCATCCGGACGTCGACCACGGCGACGTCCGGGCGATCGGCCTCGAGCGCGGCCAGCAGGTCATCGGGGTTGTCGACGGCAGCGGTGACGTCCATGCCCTCGGCACGCAGCAGGTGGGTGAGCCCCTCCCGCAGCAGGGCGTCGTCCTCGGCGATCACGATGCGCACGCCTCATGGTCCCGTAGGGATCTCCACCCTGATCACAGTGGGCCCGCCTGGCGGGCTGACGATCTTGGTCGTGCCGTCGAACGCGGCGACCCTGCGCTGGATGCCGAGCAGTCCGGTGCCGTGCGCGTTGTCGGCGCCGCCACGGCCGTTGTCGGCGACTTCCACGACGAGCACGCCGTGCTCGTCATGCAGGCTCACCGTGATGTGGTCGGCTCCGCTGTGTTTGACGGCGTTGGTCAGTGCCTCGGCCACTACGAAGTACGCCGCCGCCTCCACAGCGGCGGGCGCGCGTGGCAGGGGCTGCTCGTCAACGGTGCACGGGATCACGCAGTGGGCGGCCAGCGAGGCCACTGCGCCCGAGAGCCCACGATCAGCCAGCACAGGCGGGTAGATGGTGCGCACCACTTGGCGCAGCTCGGCGAGGGCGTCAGTGGCCGCGTTCTGCGCGGTGAGCACCGCGGGCAATGCTGATTCGGGATCGCGGCGCAGGGCACGTTCCACCATGCCCAGGTGCATCACCACCGCGACGAGCCGGTTCTGCGTGCCGTCGTGCAGGCTGCGCTCGATGCGCTGCAGTTCGGTGCCGTGCGCCTCCAGCGCGGCCGCCCGCGTCGCGGTGACCTCTTCGATGCGCTCGACAAGCGACTGCCTCGGCGGTCCGAGCCGTGTCGCGCTGACTCGCGCGTACCACCTGGCCAGTGGCGGCACGAGAAGCACGCCCACCAGGCCGTATCCGACGGCGGTTGCCACCGCGAACACGGCCTCGCCCCACGACCGCACCGGGACATCCAGGCTGGTGGTGACGCCGGGGAAGAGCCACCAGAACCCGGCGATCGCCAAGTTCTGCACGGCACCCAGCGGTGACCCGACCGCGACCGATCCGATGAACAGGCCGAGTGTCGCCTGCAGCCCGAGCCACTCGACGTTGCGGCGATCCTGGACCGCGGGCGGTGGCGGCGTGATCGAAATCCCCAGGAACCGGCCGGTGCGGTCCCGTTCGCGTGCCGCGAGCCGGTGGGCGAACGGCAGCACGCGGGACAGCAGCGGCAGCGTGACGACAGGCGCGATGGTCACGATCATCGCGAGCAGCACGAACAGGGCTTGAAATCCGACGAGCATGCCGTAGGCCAGAAACCGCCATGTTTTCGGCCACGACCGGTTCGGAGCGGGGGTGATCACGGCGGACACGCTAGGCGCCCGAGCCGACGGCGTCGACTGGACGTCCTCGCATGGCCGAGCGGGCGGCGAGCACGATCGCGGAGAACCCGATCACCGCGGTGGCAAGCACGATCATCCCGTATACCAACGGGTTGACGGACGGCAACGCTCGTCCGGTCGTCGCCACGCTGAGCCCGATCAGCGGCACGATCGCGACGGCGGTGCCGATCACCGTTGCCGCGCCGACCAGGACACCGGCTTCCAGCGTCATCATCCGCCGCACGTGCCTGCGGCTCGTGCCGATCAGCCGCAACATCGCGAACTCCCGAGCTCGGGCCCCGGTCGCCATCACCAGCGTGTTCACCACGGCGATGACCAAGTACAGCAGCAGCAACCCGTTGCCGATGAGGTTCGTCGCGGACTGCAGCGCCTGCTGTTCTTGCTGGGCGGCTGCGAACGTGGACCGATCGACCACGGCCACACTGGGATAGCGCTTCGGCAGCTCCCTCAGCGCGGTGACGTCCGCGCCGTCGGTGAGCGAAACGAGGATCGCGTCGTCGAACCCTGTGGTGGTGTGCCGGGCGAGCAGGTCGTGTGGTGCCGTGACGTCGCCGAATCCGAGTCCGTTGGCGTAGACCGCGACCACCCGGAGATCCTTGGGCGTGCCGTCCCCGAGATACACGTGCACAGTTTCG
Source organism: Kibdelosporangium aridum (assembly GCF_900176515.1). GTDB lineage: Bacteria > Actinomycetota > Actinomycetes > Mycobacteriales > Pseudonocardiaceae > Kibdelosporangium > Kibdelosporangium aridum. The sequence goes on along the minus strand of NZ_FWXV01000011.1, from coordinate 99,710 downwards.
CCGACATCGGCTCCCACGGTTCCGGCCGCGGTCGTGCTCAGCGCGACCGTGTCGCCGTGTAGCTCGTCCATGGACCCTGATTTCACCGCGAGGTCCATTGTGGTGCGCAAGTGTTGCGGTGCGATCCCTTGTGCGGCAAAGGATTCGGCCTCGACCTCGTCGAAGATTTTGAACTCCAGCAGGACCTGCGTCCGAACCACCGGCATGGCGGACTGGACCCCGGCCACCTGGCGGACGGTGTCGGTAACCTCAGGCGACAGCCCGGCCGAGCCTCCCGACAGTACGAAGTCAGCGGTCACCCCGGTCTTGACCTGGTCCGCCGCGGCCGCCTCGGTGGTGGACATGCTGAAAAGCTGCACTGCCGCCATGGCCACCGCGAGTGCCAACGGCACGACCGCCGAGCTGAGCCTGCGGGCGTTCGCCCTGGTGTTGGCCACCGCGAGGTATCCGCTGATCCGTCCGCGGTTGAGCACTGGCGCCACGAACGTGACCGCGATCTGCATGAGACGCGGTCCGAGCAGGGCGGTGCCGATCATCAACAAGAGCACCGACCCGGCAGCACCACCTACGGCCGCCATGCCAGGCCCGATGAGAGGCACCACCGTACCCACGACCACGCCGAACACGAGGAGACCGATCCCGAATGCTCGTCGCCTGGCGCCGAGCTCGGCGGGTTCGACCGCGGCCTCGCCCAATGCGTCGACAGGGTTGGCTTTGGCGAGTCTGCGTGCCGCGAAGTATCCCGCCGCCCATCCGCCGAGTACGCACAGCAGTAGTGCGGCCACGGCGGGAAGCGGGCTGAACGCGAGTTGGAAGTCCGGTGGCAGCACGCCAACGGCTGCGAAGGCGTCCCGCAGCGCTCCGGCTGCGAAGAAACCGGGCACGCTGCCCAGCAGGGCTCCGGTCGCCGACACCAGGAGCACCTCGGCGCCGATCATCCGGTGGATCTGCTTGGGGGTGGCCGCGATCGCCCGCAGCACCGCGAGTTCCCGGCGCCTCTGCTGGATGGACAACCCCAACGTCGAGGAGACCACGAACAGCACGACCATGGCGATGGTCCCCATCAGCGATGCGGAGATCGCGATCAGGAAACCCCGTGCCTGACCGATGTCGAGGAACTCGACGTCGCCGATGTCCCGCCCGACGTACGTGGCCAGCGGGACGTCGGCCAGCTCCGCGGTGATCCGGTCCGCCAGTTCGCCGGGATGCACGCCCGGCTCGGCGAGAACCCCGACCGCGGCGAGCCGGTCAGACAACCTCGCGGCCGCCTCATCGGTGACGAACACGGCGGATTGCCTGCCTGCCAACGGACCCGACACGAGCCCAACGACACGGTAGTCCGCGGGCACGCCCCCGACAGCGACCCGCGTTGTGTCCCCTGCGGACAGTCCAAACGACGCGTCGACCACGACTTCGCCTGGTGCCGCCGGCTGCCTGCCTGCGGTCAGCGTGAACGGTGCCAGCTGCGCGGACGACCAACCGTGCGCGTACCCCTGGGTTGCATTGGGGGACAACACAGTCACCTCGACGCTGCGGTCAGGCACTGCTTGCCGGACGCCGGGCACCCGTGCGATTCGGTCCGTCACATCGGCTGGCAGGGGAGCGCGTTCGGCGAACGAGTTGAGGCCGTCAAGGCCCTGTTTGCCGCCGACCACGACCGCCGCGGCGGCGTAACGCTCTGGGGTGACACCGGACCGCAGCCCGGATTCCAGCAGGACACCGCTCGCGGTGATCACCGCGGCACCGAAGAACAGTGCGATGAACGCGGCGATGAACCCGCCACGACGAGCACGGATCGTGCTCCATGCAAGGGAGAACATCGGTCACGCCGCCCCGAGGTGAGTCATCCGCTCGGACACCTGCGCGGCCGTGGGGCGCCGCAGGTATCCCGCGATTTGGCCGTCGGCAAGGAAAACAACCTCGTCGGCGTACGACGCGGCGACCGGGTCATGGGTCACCATCAGCACGGTCTGGCCCAGTTCATCGACGAGGTGCCGGAACAAACTGAGCACCTGGCGGCCGGTGCGGCTGTCGAGAGCGCCGGTCGGTTCGTCGGCGAGAACCACGTCAGGCCGGTTGATCAGTGCACGCGCGATCGCAACCCGCTGCTGCTGACCACCGGACAACTGGGACGGCCGCCGGTCGAGCCGATCACCCATACCGACCCGTAGGAGCAACTCCCGCAACCACACACGATCGACATCACGCCCCGACAGACGCGGCACGAGCGCGACGTTCTGCTCGACGGTCAGCGCGGACATCAAGTTGTACGCCTGGAAGACGAACCCGACCCGCTCCCGCCGAACAGCGGTCAGCGCCGCTTCCTTCATCCCCGACAGCGTGACATCACCGAGCTGGACAGTGCCTGACGTCGGCTGATCAAGACCAGCCGCACAGTGCAGGAACGTGCTCTTGCCCGATCCCGACGGCCCCATCACGGCAGTGAACGTGCCCCGAGCGAGCTCAACGGACACCTCATGCAGCGCGGTGACTGCGCTCTCCCCGGCCCCGTAGGTCTTGGTCACGGCGTTCAGGCGCAGTGCGCACATGCGGTTCATGCCTGCGTTCCGTTCGCGGAAAGTCCCAGCTTGCCCCGGGTGGCCACGATCAGGACGACGACGGCGAGCAGGCTGAGCCCGAGCGCCAGGCGCCGCAGCCAGTTGGGCGGACCGCTGGCCCGGAGAACCGGTGTCTGCCTGCTGTTTTGCTGTGCGCTCAGGGATTGGGCGAAGGGTGTTGAAGTCATGGCGCAAACGTTAGGAATTGATCGTCCTGACGTCATTGCAGCCAAAGGGCATCCTGAAGGTAGAGCGCACTCCACCATGGAAGTGGGCCCGGCGCCCTGTCGACGGAGCACTGAGGCAACAGGGCTTTTGCCTAGGCTGGAGCGGCGAGGCGTCGCAGGTCGCATGATTACGTTGAGTTGGCGCGGACGCGATACCAAGTCCTCCAATCGCTCCAGCGGCATGACCGAGACGGCGGCTTGTACGGCGGTCAACACTTCGTTGAATTTTGTCGAGACGGCGGCCGAGCTGATCGGCAAATTCGGTGATTCGGCGTGCTGGAGCAGCAGGTCGACATTCCCGGCCCCTGGCACCACCGGGCTGCAGCTGGCCAGCATCAGCACGCTTGAGGTCCTGGTGCATGGCTGGGACATGGCCAGCGGCGCCGGCGTGCCTTACCAGCCGGACGATGCCGTCGTCAGGGCTGTGCAAACGTACGCCATGTCAGCGATCAGTGAGGCGCCACGCGGAGGTCCGTTCGGCCCGGTCGTCTCGGTGGCGGCCGATGCCGATCCGTTCACCGCGCTGCTCGGGTACCTGGGCAGACGCGGTTGAGTTCAGGCCGTGCGCGAGCAGGGCGTTTGTGATGCACTGTTCGCGCACAGGGCCGCACGAAGGGAGCCTGGTGTGGCAGTCGACGTCTGTCCGAAGGTGCTGATCCACCGGCCGAGGGCGCAGGTGGCGGCGTTCATGTTCGATCCAGCGAACGATCTGCGGTGGACCGGCGGGATCACGGCCAGCTCACCAGCTCAGCCGGGACTGCTCGTCACCGGGGCGACGGTCGAGCGCAGGGCGCGTTTTCTGGGCCGCTCGTTCACCTATGGGTACGTCGTCACCAAGCATGAACCCGATCGGCTCGTGGAGTTGCGGGTCGAACGGCCGTTCCCGATGACTGTTCGTTACGAGCTCGCTGATGCCGAGGACGGCACGGACGTCGCGATCCACGCCACCGGGCGGCCCGGGTGGTTCTTCCGCTGGGCGACCCCGTTGATGGCCCGGCAGGTGCACAAGAACATCGCCGCTGATCTCAAGCGGCTGCGAGCGTGCCTGGAGAACTGACTGTCCGGGATCTCTGTCACCACAACACGTCGATCAGGCCCACCGTCTGAGCGATGACCATGCCGAGCACGCACAGCACAAACAGTCCGATGAGGACGGTGAACCAGATCGGCACCGCCCGGCTGCGCATGGGTTGCGGGTGCGACAGCCCGGATGTGCTGCCCGAGTCCGGTGGGGTGTCACCGGGCCGCACGCCGCCCCCTGGTTCAAGGCCAGGGGTCCGGTCTGGGTCGGGATCGGGTGGGGGAGTACTCATCTGCCGGGGGTACCCGCTGCCGCGCGAACTACGCCAGGCGACGGATGACTACAATTCGGTTAGGACGAAATCAAATTCCAGTTCCGGCAGGGGTGCGACCGATGCAACCGCAAGAGCCAGGCCGGCTACCGCCGACGGCCGTGTGGACGTGGGCGGAATCGCTGCCTGATCTAGCGGCCGACGTGGTCACCGACGCCGATCTGACCCAGCCTTACCTTCATGTCCCCGTCGAAGTGTTGCCGAGCCGATTGGCGCCGCTGCGTTCCCGTGTGCTCGACTGGACGTACGCGGTCGGTCTGCTCGAGCATGAGCGGCAGGACATCGTCATGGCAACCGACGAGGCCCTCTCCAACGCGATGGAGCACGCCTTCCCCGACGGGATGGGCAAACTGACTTTGTTCGCCGCGCGGGATCGGTTGGCCCGGGCGGTGCATGTGGTGGTGTCGGACAACGGGACCTGGGCGGCACCGTTGAGCCCGTCCGCAGGCCGTGGGATGGGACTGGCCATGATGGACAGGCTCGCCGATGTTTTCGACCTGCACCACGACGAACGTGGAACCACGGTTGTGCTGCGTTGGTCAAGACGGGCCAACGCCTGAGCTACTCCACAGTAGACATACAGGTGTTACGTGTTGCCCTGCGGCGGCTGGGCGGATGTGTTGTCGGCCGGAGTGGGATCCGGGGCCCGGTTGCTGTGGGAATGTGTGGTCGGCCGGCTGCCGTCGACGATGAGGTCTGGTCCGCCCCAGTTGTCACCGTCGTGCTTGTCGAACCGATGTCTTCCCATCGCTACCTCCCGTGAGCGAACGCCCACGTCTATTACCCGCTACCGCCGTGCGTCATGTCCGCTCGTCGACGGATCGACCCGATCGAGTTATGCCTGTAAAGAGCCCATCATCCGCTCGGCTGCCGTGCCTGCCGTCGTCCTGACGAAGTTTGAACCGATCTGAAAAGGCAACTTCTCTCCCACCAGCTTCGGTCCGACGATGAGGGAGCGCCGCCATGCGTCAGATGAGTGCCGAGGTTCACGACTGGCTGGCCGGACGCAGCAGCAGCGCCGACGACTGGCCGGTGGAGGCACTGGTCGCGGCCAAGGGAGATGCCTCGGTCAGCGTGGTGTTACCGGCGCACAACGAAGCGGCGACCGTCGGCGTGATCGTGGAGATGATCCGCGAAACGCTGATGCGCCGCCATTCCCTCGTCGACGAGCTGGTCGTAGTCGATTCCTGCTCCACCGACGCGACCGCCGAGGTAGCGAGGGCAGCCGGTGCTCGCGTCGTCCACCAGCACGAGGTGTTGACGCACTTACCCACGCTGATGGGCAAGGGAGAGGCGCTGTGGAAAGGAATGTCCGCGACGAGCGGTGACGTCGTGGCGTTCATCGACGCGGACCTGATCGGCTGTCCGCCGACATTCATCACCGGACTGCTCGGTCCGTTGCTGATGAATCCGAAGATCGCGTATGTCAAAGGGTTTTACCGCCGGGCCTTGGTGCACGAAGGACGCACCGAACCCGACGGCGGTGGCCGGGTCACCGAACTGGTCGCACGGCCGTTGCTCAATTTGTACTGGCCGCAGCTCGCCGGGTTCGTCCAGCCGCTGGCCGGCGAATACGCCGGACGGCGGGAAGTGCTCGAAGCTGTTCCGTTCGTCGCTCACTACGGCATCGAGATCGGTTTGCTGATCGACCTGCTCGAACTGGTCGGGCTGGACGCGTTGGCCCAAGTGGATCTCGGCTACCGGCAGCACCGCCACCAGAGCAACGAAGCACTGGCGCGGATGTCGGCGCAGATCATGCTCACGGCCTTCACCCGCCTGGCCCGCCAGGGGATCGGTGAGGTGCCGGACTCCCCCCTGCTCATGCAATTCCGGCAGAGCGCGCACGGGGCGTTGCGTGATGTCGTGACGACCGAAATCGGTGTGCCGGAAAGACCACCGCTAGCGAAGGTACGGGCATTCCAATGAGCGTCCGGGTTTTGATCAACGCGGGTCCGTGGTTACCGGTCCCGCCCGATGGCTACGGCGGCATCGAGAACGTGGTTGCCACCCTGGTTCCGGAACTGCGGCGGCGCGGGGTGCACGTGGTCCTCGCGACCATCGGTGAAAGCCCGTTGGATGCCGACGAGAAAATCTTCGTGTACGACAAGCCTCAGTTCGGTCAGCTGCAGCGGCCGTACAACCGCGTCATGGGCTGCGCGACCGCGCACATGCAACGCGTGGTGCAAGAGCTGAGCGGTCGAGACGACATCGACCTGGTGCACGATCACCTCGAAGCCGTTGGGCCGACAGTGTTCGGTGCGATGGGCGCTGCCACTCCGCCTGTGCTGCATACATTGCATTGGGACCTCGCCAAGCATCCCGAGCTCTACGGCGGCTTTGACGGGCAAGACCGGATGTACGTCAACGGCGTCTCCGCCTCGCAACTCGCGCGAGCACCGAAAGCCCTGCAGGCGAACAGTCTCGGCCACATCCACCTCGCCACGCCGTTGGCCGACCACGCGGACCGCGTGATCGGGCCGGACAAAGACGACTACGCGGTCGTGCTCGGTCGCGTGACACCTGGCAAAGGGCAGCACGTGGCCGCCCGGTTGGCGCACGCCACGGGCATCAACGTGGTGCTGGCTGGACCTGTGGGTCCGTACCGGCAGCCTGCCGAGTTGGCGGATGCCCTGGCCACTGATCCTGAGGCGGCACGGAACCCGGACGTGCGTTATTGGTGCGACGAGGTCATGCCGTACGTCGACGGGCATCGTGTTCGCTGGCTGGGCTCGTTGTGTGCCGCCGAACGCAACCAGCTGCTCACCCGGGCCAAGGCGAGCCTGTTCCCCTTGCATTGGGAAGAACCCGGTGGCACCGCTGTGGTGGAGTCGCTGGCGCTCGGCACGCCGGTGGTGGGATATCGCCGTGGTTGTCTGCCCGAGCTGATCGACGAAGGCAGCACCGGGTTCCTGGTCGCCGCCGATGACGAGGACGCACTCGCGGCACGACTTCGATCTGCCGGCACCTTGAGCCCGAAAGCCTGCCGCAAGGCCGCGGCCACCCGCTTCACACCAGGAGTCATGGCCGAGATGTACCTCGACTTCTACGAGACCGTCCTGCGGCGTGCTCGTCGGGTGGCCGTAGCCACCGCCTGATCACGCGGTGCCGTCGAAAGTGAACACCGCTTGGACGACATGGCGTCGCCGTTCGGCTATCTCGGTGAGGAGTTCCGGCGCGCGCTCCACCGGCAGCACGTCGGTGATGACGTGCTTGAGGATCGTCTCGCCCTCCGCCCGCAGCATGGCCACCGTTTCCGCGGACAGTCGCTCTCGGTCCCATGAGTGCGACAGCCCGCGGGGAACCCGGCCGATCTGAGCGCAGCGAATTGCCAGGCCGTTGTGGTGGAATTCCTCGCCAAGTCGTACGGCGTCGGCTCCGTCCTGATAGAACGCGAGATCGATGACGGTGCCCTGCGGCCGCAACAACCGCAGGGCCAGCGCGAGGCTCGACGCCTGACCGCGGCACTGGAAAACCACATCGGCGCCCCGGTCGGCAGGCCCATGCCGCCAGCGGGTTTTCAGCAGCACCGCGGTGTCTTCGGCGTCAGGGTCCAGTGCGGCGAAGCCCAGGGACTCCGCGACCACGCGGCGTGCCTTCGTCGGATCGATGAGCACCACGTCCTCGGCGCCGTGCATGCGTGCGAAGAGCGCGGTCAGCAACCCGACGACGCCTGCGCCCGTGATCGCGACCTTCCGTCCGCACACACCGTCGGCCAACGAGCGGACATCCGCGCCGTGTTGGTCGGCGCCGGCGTGCAGCAGTCCGTTCGCGCAGATCGGACCCATGTGGGCGACGTAGATGCCCAGCAGCGGATTCAGGTCTTCCGGCACGGGAACCACCCGGTCACGCAGCGGATCGCCCCGGTAACCGCTGCGGTGGCCGTATGTCATGGCCACCAGGTCGTCCGGTGCCGGACTGGGGCTGCGGCTGGCCACAACCCGGCCGACCTGCATGTAACCCCAGCGCAGCACCGGATATCCGGTCGGCTGGTCGGTGCCGCGGAACAAACCGAGTTCGGGGTTCCAGCCGGCGGTGAGATTCGGGTGGCTGCCCTTGAAGAAGCTCAACTCCGTGCCAGCGGAAAGTCCGCTGTAGACGGTGTCGACGTCGAAAGCCCCTTCCGGTAAGGGCTCCGGCACTGTCTGCGTGCGCAGTTCCGCTCGGCCGGGCCGTTGGACAACCAGAACACGTTCGGTGCGCATCATGCCTCCGTCACCTTCACGGGAACTCCTTTGGCTGCGGACTCGGCGACCGCACAAGCAAGACGATGGGTCTGCAGCGCCTCGCAATAGGGCGTACGAACGTCGTCCCGCCTGCCCAGAACGGCATCCACGAACGCCCGGTCCGCCGCCGCTTTCGCAGTGTCCGGATCCACCGGGCGTACGGACGGGTCGCCGCCGTCGCGCAGCTCGAGCCCGTCTTCAGTCAAGGACAGGGCGAGGCCTTCGGCGTACACCTCGAGCCCGGCGCGGTGCTTCCACCCAAGCAGGCACGTGGCCGCGAGAGTGCCGACTGCGCCGTTGGTGAACCGCATGGTGACCACCGTGGCGCCGTCCACGTCGGCATCCGGCTCGCCAGGTGGCTTCCCGTCGGCGAAGGCGTGTACCTCGGCCACGTCCCCGACCAGGACCCTCGCCAGGTCGAGTACGTGGATGGCCTGTTCGATGACCTGCCCGCCGGACCGGTCGCGGTGCACCCACCAGCCGACCGGCGGGACCTTGTCCAGCCAGGCACCCATCGCCAGCCGCACGGGCCGATCGGCCAGTGCCTGCCGGGCCCACGTCACGGCGGGGGAGTACCGCCAGTGGTGCCCGACCGCGGTGACCACTCCGGTTTCGTCGACCAGCTTGCCGATCCGCTCCGGGACCGCACAGTCCAGACCGATCGGCTTCTCCACGAACATCGCGCGTCCGGCCGCGGCGACTGCTTCCTCCGCGGAACCGTGCGCGACAGGCGGCACACAGACGTACACCGCATCCACATCGGTCTCGAGCACCTCGGCAACGCCAGGCACCGCACGCATTTCGTGATCTTGCGCGAAAGCGCGGGCGCGGTCGGCGTCCACGTCGGTCACGCAGACCAGCTGTACGTCGTCAAATCCGGCGAGCATCCGCGCGTGCCGTTGGGCAACGCCGCCCGCGCCAACGATTCCAATCCGGCAACCAGCCATGCAGCTGGGATTACCCAGCAGGGAGGCGTTTAACGCGTGGCGCCGGCGAGCAGATCCACCGTGACGGCCGCGGTCCAGCTGAAGTCCCGTGCGCCGAGCCCCTGGCCGGTGATCGGGTTGACGTACTCGCGGAAACCGGCTGTGTCGGCCGCGCTGAGCAGCGCGTGTCGCACGGTGTCAGCGATGTCGTGCGCAGCGTGCAGGAGCAGCCCTCGCCAGATAAGCCAGCCGATGTTGAACCAGACCGGGCCACGCCAGTACCGGTTGGCGTCGAACAGCTCGTCGGTCAGGTCGAAACTCGGCGGCAGTCCGGTCTCGCCGATCCGGAACCGGCGTCCCACCGCGGTTTTCACCAGTGCGTCGGCCACCGACAGGCCGGGGACCACAAGCGGCACGATCCCGGCGACGCTGCCACCGCCCAGCGATTGTCCACTGTGTACATCGAATGACCGGAACGTCCCTTCGCCTTCGTCGAAGAGCACGTCCACCATGGCGGCGGACAGTTCAGCGACGGCCGCGCGGTGTGCGGCGGGGTCGGCGCCGATCTCGGCCGCGATGTCCGCCAGCGCCGATTCCGACGCGGCGAGCAACGCGTTGGTGAGCGGGTCCTCCACCGCGAACGCGTGCACGGCCAGGCTGTCGGCGTAACCGTGGTCGCGGTAAGTGGCAGCCAGCCGGACGTACCGGCCGTAGTCAGCGGCTGTCGGGCGTTCCGCCGCGGCCGCATGGTCCAGATCCCGCCGCTGGAATTCCCCGGCTGGCACGGGATTTATCCGGCTCAGCGGTGCGTCCCACGCGGGGCTGTTGTCCATTCCGGACTCCCAGGGGTGCACGATCGACACCAGCCCGTGCCCGCCGAAGCATCTGCGTTCGATGAGATATCGGTGCCACGCCACCAGACGCGGGTACAACCGCGGCAGGAAACCACGCCTGCGAGCCAGATCAGGGTCCGCGCGGAAGGTCTGCCACGCCGCCAGCGCGTGCACCGGGGGCTGGATGAGCCCCGAGGTCGCGGGACGGCCTGCGCCGAGCACCTCGGCCGAACGCCAGAAGTCGGCGCCGGGGAAGTAGGCCTCCGGTGGCGTCACCGGGTCGAAAACGATGTGCGGCACCCGCCCGTCCGGCCACTGGGCACCGAACAGCGACTCCAGTTCCCGCTGTGCGCGCAGTGCGGAGAGGTGCCGTAGCCCGACTGCGATGAACGCCGAGTCCCAGCTCCACTGGTGCGGGTACAGCCCACCGGCAGGAACTGTGGACTGCCCGCGCCAGTTGCCGAGCAGCACCCTGCTGGCCTTGGCGCGCAACGAAACCTGGTCGATCAAGATGCCCGCCGCAGGAACGGAGGGACCGACGCGACAGCGGCGGCTGGCTCGCCACGCAACCGGCACTCGAGCGACAGGTATCCGTCGTACCCGATGGCCGTCAGCGCGGCCAGCACTGCGGGCCAGTCGACGTGGCCGGTGCCTGGCTGGAACCGATTCGATTCGCTGACGTGGACGTGCCCGAGGTAGGGCGCGATCGCCACGAGCGCCGACGGCAGGTCGTCCTCCTCGATGTTCATGTGGTACGTGTCGGCCGCGACCTTCACCGACGCCAACCCGACTTCGCGCAGCAGGTCAGCGGCCTGCCCGAGCCGGTTGACCATGTGGTCCTCGTAGCGGTTGATCGGCTCGAGGTAGAGCGACACGCCCTCACGCGCCGCGTGCTCGCCCAGTTCGGTCAGCCCGGCGAGCAGCACCTCGCGGTCAGCTCCCTCGCTGCGGGGTGGCTCGAACGGGGGAAGCCTGCGCGAGAACATGCCGTAGGAGGCCGGGGTCATCACGCCCCGCCCGCCGATCTGCGCGATCACCGACAGCTGGGACTTCAGTTGAACGATCGCGTCCGCTCGCAGCTCGTCGTCGAAGGCGCCGAAGAAGTGCGACATCTCCACGCACGCCGTCGGCATCACGACTCCCGCGGCGGCCGCGCGCCGCAGTTCCGGCAGCCGCTCGCGGAAGGCGAAATCGCCCCTGCTGCGCAGCTCGATCCCGTCGTAGCCCGAGCGCACCGCGAACTCCCACTTCTGCTCGAGCGTGTCGCCGGGCAGCAACTGTTCCTGGCAGGCCAGTTTGGTCATTCCTCACCCCTGTTGTCCGGCCCCTGAAGTTCGGCGCCGAAGTCGAAGACGATCTGCAGGGCGTCCGCCGGGCTGGCGTCCAGCACCTGGTAGGCCTCCGCCGCGCGCGACGGCGGGAGCAGGTGGGTGACCAAGGCGGCCGGGTTGAGCACACCTCGTGCGCACAGCCGCAGGAAGGTCTCGTTGAGCCGGTTCTGATCCCATCGGCCGGACAGCGTCGCGGGAACGCCGCCGATCTGGGAGCTGACCAGCTCGGCCCGGTTGTGGTGGAACTCCTCGCCGAGCCGCAGCCCGCGGCCTTCGTCCTGGTAGAAGCCCGCGGCCACGACTCGGCCGCCGGGCGTCACGGTTCGGATGGCCTCGTGCAGTGCGAGGTACGAACCGCTGATCTCGATCGCCACGTCGACGCCGCGTCCGCCGTTGAACTCCCGCACACGCTCGGCGGCCGAGTCCGCGATCGGATCGACCGCGAGCGACGCGCCGAACTCCATCGCTCGTTCGCGGCGTGGCGCCAACGTGTCGACGGCGACCACGTCGACTCCGCTGCGGATCGCCATCTGGGTGACGAGCAGGCCGATGACGCCCTGGCCGAAGACCGCCACGAGCTCGCCGAGGTGCAAACCGGCGGCGAGCAGGGCGTTCAGTGCGACCGCGCCGACTCTGGCGAAGGACGCGGCGAGCGGATCGACACCGTCGGGCACAGTGCGCACCTTGTCGGCAGGCAGGACCGCTTCGCTGCAGTGACCCCAGATTCCCCACACGGTGTCGCCGACTCGCAGGTCTTCCGGCGCACCCGGGGCCACCTCGACGATCTCGCCGACCTCGGAGTACCCCCAGCCGGTGATCGGGTAATTCGGGTGCACACCGTCGCCGTTGGTGGTGAACAGCCGTCGCTGCGGATCCCACGTCCTGGTCAGGTACGGGTTCGTGCCGCGATACGCGGTGAGCTCGGTCCCAGCGGAGATCCCTGAGTACTGCGTCTGCACCCGTACTTCTCCCCGGTTCAGCGCTAACGCGGGGACGTCGACGAGTTCGACGCGTCGGGGACCGGTGAACTGGACGACGCGCGGCAATGGCCCTCCTCTGGACGATTCCGCCGGGCACTATACCTACTTTTGTATTGCCAACAAGCATAAGTACTGCTGTAGTGTCCATACGTCGATCAAAAGCAAGGGGGCTGATCGTGCGGGGACGGTTCAGGCTGGTCACTGCGGCGCTGGCCGCCTGTCTGGTCAGCGGGTGCTCCACCGGTGTGGCTGCGGACAACGCCCTGGTGGTGTGGAGTCTGGAGAACCAGACAGATCGGATCAGGGCCACCGAGCGGATCGCTGAGCGGTTCACCCAGCAGACCGGCATTCCGGTCCGGGTGGTCGCCATCGACGAGAACCAGTTCAGTCAGATGATCATGTCGGCCGCGGCGGCGGGCAGACCGCCCGACGTGATCGGCGCTCTGCCGCTCACCGCGACCTGGCAGCTGGCCGGTAACGAACTGCTCGACACCCGTGCCGCGCAGGAGATCGTCGACCGGCTGGGCCCGTCGACGTTCGCGCCCCGCGCGCTGGGCCTGACCAGGGACGGTGACCGGCAGCTCGCCGTGCCGTCGGACGGCTGGGCGCAAATCCTGGTGTACCGCAAGGATCTCTTCGCCGCCGCCGGACTGGGCACACCGGACACCTACGACAAGATCACGCAGGCCGCGCGAACCCTCAACCGGGACGGCATCGCCGGCATCTCGATCGCCACCTCGGCCAACGACGCGGCCACCGGGCAGGCCTTCGAAGGCCTCGCCTCGGGCAACGGCTGTGAACTCATCGACGGCAACGGCCAGATCACCCTGGACAACGCCCAGTGCCGTGGCGCGTTCCGGTTCGTCAACGAGCTGATCACCTCCTACTCGTCGCCCGGAGCGCAGGACCTGGACAGCACCAGGGCCACGTACCTGGCCGGGCGCTCGGCGATGATCATGTGGTCGTCGTACCTGCTCGACGAACTCGGCGCGCTGCGTGCCGACGCGATGCCGTCGTGCCCGCAGTGCCAGCAGGACCCTGGTTTCCTCGCGGCCAACAGCGGGGTGGTCGGCGCGATCAAAGGACCCGATGGCGGCGCCGCCGCGCAATACGGCGAACTCACGTCATGGACCGTGCAGGTCGGTGCGAAACGCGAGGAAGCGAAACGGTTCGTCGAGTACATGCTGGACGAACAGGCGTACCCGGAATGGATCGGGATGGCGCCGGAAGGCAAGATCCCGGCTCGCCGGGGCACGGTGGCCGATCCGCAGCGGTTCACCACGGCGTGGGAGCGGATGCCTGCCGGCGTCGACACGAAACGGCCGCTTGGTGAGATCTATCCGCCGGAGACGATGCGGGAACTGCGCGAGAGTACCGATCACTTCCGCCGCTGGGGGTTTGACCAGCGCCAAGGTGTGCTGATGGGCGCGGCGCTCAGCGAGATGCCGGTCAGCAAGGCAGTCGAGTCGATGCTCAGCGGGACGACCGCCGACGAGGCGGCCGAGCAGTCCGCGGCCGATGTCCGCGCGATCCAGACCTCCATGAGGTGAGGGGCATGCCCACTCTGCGACAACAGGAGAACCGCACTGGTCTCGCCCTGATCTCACCGACGTTGCTGGTCGTACTGGCGGTCGTGGTGCTGCCGCTGGCGTGGACGCTGATCTTGGCGTTCCAACGGATCCGGTTGATCAACATCCGGGACACCGGACTGTTCGAGCGCTACACGCTGACCAACTTCGTGATCGTGTTCGACTCGCCGGGGTTCTGGAGCTCGCTCGGTACGACCCTCGCCTACGCGATCGGCGGCACGGTGCTGTCGGTCATCATCGGGCTGGCCGCCGCGCTCGCGTTGCGAAAACCGTTCCGCGGCAGGGGTTTCCTGCGTGGTGCGATGCTCCTGCCGTACGTGGCACCAGTGGTCGCGGTCGCGTTCGTCTGGGAAGTCATGCTCAGCCCGCAGTACGGGATCCTCAACGAGTGGGGTGTGCGGCTGCTCGGCTGGGACCGGCCGGTCGCGTTCCTCACCCAGCGCGAGGCCACGCTTTCGTTGCTGGGCATCGAGATCTCGGTGCCGGTCGCGCTGCTGACGGTGATCGTGTTCGAGGGTTGGCGCTATTTCCCGTTCGCGTTCCTGTTCATCCTGGCCCGGTTACAGGCGATACCCGGTGAACTCGAAGAAGCCGCACGGGTCGACGGTGCCACGCCGTCGCAACGGTTCCGCCACATCGTCCTGCCGCAACTGGCCCCGGTGATCGCGCTGCTGGCGATGCTGCGGTTCGCGATGAACTTCAACAAGTTCGACGACGTCTACCTGCTCACCGGTGGTGGCGCGGGGACCGACGTGGCGAGCGTGCGCGTCTACAACTTCCTCACCGCCCGGTTCGACGTCGGCGCCGCTTCCGCGCAGGCGCTGGTGCTCGCCGTCGTGCTGATCGTCTTCCTGGTCGGCTACCTGAAGTTCTTCGCCCCCAAGCCAGTGGAGCCACGATGAACCGGGATGCCTTCGAGACCAAGCTCTTCGGCGTGCTGCGCTGGGTCGTCATCGTCCTGCTCGCCCTGCTGACGCTGTTTCCCTTCTACTACATGGTGTTGCTGTCGATCCGGCCGATCGAGAACCTGCTCGCCGATCCCGGCAAGCTCTGGGTGGGTTTCTCGGAGTGGACGACGACGACCTACCAGGAGGTGCTCGGGTCCACCGAGTCCGGCGGGCAGGGCATGCTGAACCTGCTGGCCAACTCCGCCATCGTGTCGCTCGGGGCGGTGGTGCTCACGCTGCTGATCTCGATCCCCGGCGCGTACGCGGTCAGCAGGCTGCGGTTCTTCGGCCACAAGCAGGTCCACTTCCTGTTCCTCGCGGTCTACATGTTCCCGGCGATCGTGCTGGCCGTGCCGTTGTTCGTGCTGTTCACCAAGCTCGGGCTGCGTGGCTCGCTGCCCGGCCTGATGATCGTCTACATCGCACAGACGCTGCCGGTCTCGATCTACATGCTGCGCACGTACCTGTCCTCGGTGCCCGCCGGTATCGAGGAGGCCGCACTGATCGACGGCTGTTCCCGCTGGCAGGTGATGTGGCGGGTGACCATGCCGCTGGCCACCCCGGCGATCATGGCGAACGCGCTGTACGTTTTCATGATCGCGTGGAACGAGTTCCTGTTCGCGTTGCTGTTCCTGGCCGAAGACCGGTCGAACTGGACCGTGTCGCTCGGTCTCGCGCAACTGGCCGGTGGCATCGAGGTGCCCAAGACCGTGCTGATGGCCGGGTCGGTCGTGCTGACCGTCCCGATCATCGTGCTGTTCTACGCGGCGGAACGGATGCTGACTGAAGGGCTCACCAGCGGTGCTGACAAAGGCTGACAGCAGCGTCCACCAGTCAGCGGGTTACCTGTTGTGGCTGGTGCGCACCGGGCGTGCGAACAGCCGCGCGGAACTGCAAGACCTCACCGGGCTCGCGCGCTCGACGGTCGGCCATCGACTGGACGCGTTGCGCACGGCGGGATTTCTGCGCACCGACGGCGTGCACGCCTCCGGTGGCGGCCGCCCGCCCGCGAGACTGGAGTTCAACAACGACCATGGCCTGGTGCTCGCGGCGGATCTCGGCGCGACACACGCCCGGGTCGCCGTGTTCGACCTCGCCGGCGCCGTGCTGGCCGAAACAGCGGCGCCGCTGCGCATCGCGGACGGCCCCGACCAGATCCTGACTTGGACAAGCGAACAGTTCCACGCACTGCTCAGCGAAGCCGGACGCGATGCCGCTCAGGTGCGCGGCATCGGCGTCGGGGTGCCCGGCCCGGTCGAATTCAACACGGGTGTGGTGCACCAGCCGCCGATCATGCCGGGATGGGACGGATATCCCATCGCCGAACACCTCCGCGCGAAGTGGCGTGTTCCCGTCATCGTCGACAACGACGCCAACGTGATGGCGTTCGGCGAGTACGTCACCCAATACCCGGACTGTCCCTCACTCGTCCTGGTCAAGATCGCCACCGGGATCGGCGCAGGCCTGGTCCTCGAGGGCGCCGTGTACCGGGGGATCGACGGCGGTGCGGGCGACATCGGGCACGTCCGAGTCGATGCGTCCTCCGAAGCCAGGTGCATGTGCGGCGCACTCGGCTGCCTCGCAGCCCTCGCCAGCGGCACGGCGCTGGCACAACGCTTGCCCGCGGCGGGAAGCCGCGAGTTCGTGGAACTCGTCCGAGCCGGCAACCCGAACGCCGTCGAACTGGCCAGGCAAGCGGGCAGGCTGGTCGGCGAGGTGCTCAGCACGGTCGTCTGCTTGGTGAATCCCCAGGTGCTGGTGATCGCGGGCGATCTGGCCGAGACACAGTTCGTCGCCGGTGTGCGAGAGGTGTTGTACCAACGCGCCTTGCCTCGTGCGACACGCAACCTCGACGTCGTCACCAGCGACCTCGGCGACCGGGCGGGCGTCCTCGGCCTGCGGGCGATGGTGGTGGAATCGGTGTACGCCCCGGCAGCGGTCGACCGGGAACTGGAACGCCTCGCCACGGAGTGACGAGGCCAGCTTCGTGTCTCTAGTGGACCGTCTGGGTGGTCGACGTCATGGTCGACGTCATGCAGGCGCTGACCGCCGCGTTGACCGACTGGTGGACGGGAAACAGCTCGGTGAGTCCCATGATCTCCAACGGGCGCAGCACCGACGGACGGGTCGCGACCAGGCGGACTCCGGTCCGCGTGGACTCAGCGTGATTGCGGGCCTGGACGAGGACGTTGAGCCCTGCGGACCCGCAGAAGCCGACGTCCAGGAGGTCCATCACCAGCCCGGTAGGACAGGTGTCGAGCTCACGGCGCACCGCCGAGGCGAATGGTGCGACGGAGGACATGTCGACGTCGCCGACGACATGGACCACGGCCACCTCGCCTACGCGGCTGGTGGTGACGGCGATGATCTGGTTGAACGCATCCGTGCTCATCGGGCGCTCCTCTGAGGGTGCGACCACGAAGTCATGCACGCGGAGCGGTGACGATGCCCGAACCGAATACAAAACCCGCAGCAACGAAGGGCGACTCGGTGCTCCTGCTTAACGCCATGCCGCCGTGGGCTGTTCTGGTGTACTCGACGCTACGGCGTCTGGGCGACAGTTGCAAGCCGTCCGGTTGCGCGGGGTCTGCCGAAACGCGAGGTGGTCAAATGGCCCGAAAATACAAGTACGGGGTGGTCAGGAAGGTCGGCAATGCCGTCATCGGCGCATTGCTGCGCGCTGGTGTGGCACCGCGCAGTTACGTCCTGCTCACGACGTCAGGAAGGCGCACCGGTCTGCCGCGCACGACACCGATTCGTCTTCTCAAGTACGACGGCAAGGAATGGCTTGTCGCGCCGTATGGCGAGGTCGCGTGGGTGCACAACGCACGAGCAGCAGGCAAGGTCGAACTCCGGCACGGCCGCAGTACACGGACAGTCAGCGTGTTCGAATGTGGGGCGGAGGAAAGTGCGCCGGTGCTGCGGGAGTACATCCGTAAGGAGCCCGTGACCCGGCCTTATTTCGATGCCAAGCGTCGTGACCCCGTGCGTGCATTCGCCGCGGAGGCGTCCGCACATCCGGTGTTCCGCATTGCCGATCCGCCTAATCCGTCGTGACCGCTGCTCGCTCATTCAGTGGCGGCGTAAGTGAGGGCGGTGACGACACCGTAGGCGACGGCTTCGCCGCCCCGAGGGTTGGAACGACGAAGCCTGGTCCGTTGTCCCACGCGCGCGCTCCTTCGGACCTATCAGGGTGGTTACCCGGGAGATGCCCCTCAAACGGGTGAACGCCGGCTACTCGGTTCGGAGCTGAAGTCAGGCGCCGCCGTTGTGGGTGGCGGGAAAGAGCCTGCGGTCCGCCACAATGTGCTTGGTGAGTCCGTTCCGGCTCACCGCTCCGCTGACATTTGCAGCCGTTGGAGTGGCGGGTGGGACGTATGACTGATCTGCTCGACGAGGTCACAGACGCCATGTCGGCGTTGACCGACGTTCTGGAGAACACATCCGGCACGTCCGAGGTGCTGGAGGCGGTGTGCGCTGAGGCGGTTCGGGTTGTCCCTGGTGCGGACATGGCCAGTATCACCGCGATCGATGATGACGGAGCGCGTACGGCCGCGTTCAGCGATGAACGCGCGATGACGGTCGACGAGGCGCAGTACGCGGCGGGCGATGGTCCGTGCCTGCGTGCCGCTGCGACGGGGGAGATCGTTCGGTTGGCGTTGGACACCGCGAGTGAGCTATGGCCGGACTTCGCCGCCTCGGCGAAGCGGCACGGTGTGGGCAGCTATCTCGCGGCCCCGCTGCGCGTGGACGACACCCTGACCGGAGCGATCAATCTGTTCGGCTTCGAGAACCACGGGTTCCACGAGACCGACGCCAAGCTGCTGGAGCTGTACACCACGATTGTGACGTTCGGGTTGCGCACGACCCGCCGCTACCAGCAGACCCTCGAGCTGGCGCGCCACCTGGACACCGCGATGCAGTCGCGTGCCGTGATCGAGCAGGCCAAAGGCATCCTGATGGCCACCCACAAGATCAGCGCCACCGAGGCGATGCAGCGCCTGATCACCGAATCGCAGCTGACGAACGTCAAACTCCGCCAGATCGCGGCCGATTTCGTCGGCAAGGCGTCGGCGCAGGGATGAGCGGATCCGGGGTGGATCACTGGCCGGGCGGGTCGAGTTCGGCGTGCCGGCTGGCCAGGGTGTAGGCGAGTTCGGCGAGCCTCACGTTGAGCTCTTGTGACGTACGGCGAAGCAGGTCGAATGCTTCGTCGGCGCTGATGCCGCGGCGTTGCATCAGGATGCCTTTGGCTTGGCCGATGATGTCGCGGCTGTCCACGGCGCGGCGCAGGTTTGTTTCGCGCAGTTCGGCCAGCTGGACCGCCTGGGTGCGTGAGACGGCGAGCGAGGCGTGGGTGGCCAGGAGCAGAGCCTGGTCGCGTGTGGTCTCGCTGCCGAGCTTGCCGGGAGTTCGGGAGTAGATGTTCAGCGCGCCGGACAGCCGGGGTGGAACGGCGTCGGGTACGAGAGCGGTGGACAGCACCGAGAAATAGCCGAGATCCGCGGCGGCCGGCCCGAACTGCGGCCACTTCGTTTCGGTGGCGAGGTCGCCGCTGTAGGTGTAGGCGACGCCTTCCTTACGGGCCGCGTCGAGGCAAGGGCCGTGACCGTAGCGGTTCTGCAGCTCGTCGAGTTCCACTCCGTCCGGGTCGGTCTCCACCGGCGTGTGCAATACGCCATCAGCGGATCGCAGCGACACGCTGACCACGTCAGCGTCGGGGATCACCGCGAAGGTCGCGCGCACCACCTGTTCCAGCACGCCCGCCACGCTGTCGGCGTTGAGCAGCGTCTTGGTCAACTGCGCGAACTGGTGGGCCAGCGGACTCTGGTCGGCGCCGTCGGCCGGATGAGGCGCGTCCGGCGGGTGCGCGATGAACTCGGCCTTGTCCCGGTCCCAGTCGTCCTGCATCTGTGTCCTCCATTCAGTCGATCGGCCGAGCATTGCCCATGGCGCGATGGGTCGCGGATCGGGCGGCCTGGTGTCAGTCCCAGTGCGCGTCTGGATCGGCCCGGCGGTTCGCGGTCGCGTCGACGAACGCGATCATCCGGTCTGCTTCGGCCTCCTGCCCGGCCCTGCCGTGCTCGGACAACAACCGGTCGCGGGCTTCCTGCTGGTGGCACAGGTTCCACGCCTGGAGGATGCCGACACCTTCGTTCAGCGCGGTTCGCTGCCTGAGCCGGGTCAGCAGTCGGCGCGCCGATGCCTCGCGCCATGAATTGGGGCCTTGGGTCATCGGCATTGGTGCGCTCTTTTCACGGTCTGGCTGTCGGCGAATCGGAGATGTCGAGTTCAGTGTGGTGAGTGGCAAGAAGGCGGGCGACTTCGGTGAGTTTGATGTTGAGGTTCTGGGAGGCGCGGCTGAGTTTGTCGAACGCCTTCTCGGCGGTGATGCCGCGCCGTGCCATCAGGATTCCTTTGGCTTGCCCGATGACGTCACGGCTGTCGATGGCTTTCAGCATGTGTGCCGCCGTGATTTCGGCGTGGGTGACCGCGGCGGTGCCAGCCAGGGCCAGCGAGGCGTGTGTGGCCAGCAGCAGTGCGGGCTCGTGGGCGTCGGCACGGAGGGCTCCCGGGCGCCGCGAATAAAGGTTGAGTGCTCCCGAATGCTGCGGCGGGCGCGCGTTCGGCAGCAGTGCGACCGAGAGCACCGCGCGCACGCCATGCGCGGCGGCGGCGGGTCCGAAATGGGGCCAGGCAGACTCGACAGCCAGGTCATCGCTGCAGGCCTGGGCCGGACCAGGCGACAGCGCGGCATCCAGGCATGGACCTTCTCCGGTCTCGTACTGCACCTGGTCGAGTGCGACCGCGACCGGATCGGTGTGCACCGGCGTGTGAAACGAGCCATCGCGGGAGCGGAGGGTGACCGAGACGAGATCCACACCCGGCACCACCCGGAGCGCGGCCGTCACCACCTGCTCGAGCACGCCGCGCACCGAGGTGGCGTCGAGCAGGTTTCTCGTCAAGTCGGTGAACTGCTCGGACAAAGGGCTGCCGTAGGGAAGATCCCGCTCATTGCGAAATGCCGCCCTGTCCGCCGCCCAAGCAGCCTCGTTGGTGACCACGGGAACAAACCTCCCTCACGCACGTACCCGCGATATGTGGAAACGGCTGGAAACAGGGTTTCCATATCGCTTGGTCGAGAACCGTGATGCTGGCCCTGCGCTGCTGAAGGCCAATACCGAGCGACGGCGGGTCCCGTGTCGCCTCGCCCACCTTGCGTTGCTCACGCTACGCCCATGGACGCCAGTCAGTACGGTTAGTGGCGTCCTGACTCAGCACGCAGTTCGTGTGGTGCGACGGTCCCGCTGGTTACGGCCCTGGCCAGGTCGCGGAGGGACTGACCGGTAGCGCCGCCAGCAGGGCGCGAGCCGTTTCCGCGGTGACGTCAAGAGCACCGGCGAGAACAGGTTGAGGCCGCCGACGGCGTACTCCATCAGCCGCAGCGGTGACAGCCCGCAGGATGTCGAGAGCATCGTGCCGCGCAGCCAGCCGCGCCGTGATGGCCGCGCTGGTGTCACTGATGACGTCCTGCGCGGGAGGCACCCGATCAGCATACGGTCGACACCGACAACGCTGCCCGGTGGCGTTCAGTCCTGGAAGGTGTCGGACGGTAGCTGGCGGGCGAGGATCGCGCGCGCGACCTCCAGCACGGCTTGGCCGGTGCTGAATGCGTGGGCGCGCAACCTCAGGAACGCGTCGTCGACACTGATCCGCAGCTGCGCGGCGAGCATGCCGGTCGCGACGTTCACGTCGTCGTAGTGGCCAGGCGTGTCCTCACGTGCCCATGGCGCCGTCCGGGTTGGTGCGACGTCAGTCAGCAGGGCGGTGGTGGCCAGGTCAGCCAGGACGGTCGCGTCTGCCAGGGCGTCGGCGGACAACGCCCCAGGCTGGTGGCGGTAGAGGTCAAGGGTCCCCAGCTGGATGGCGCCGGCCTGCAGCGGGAAGGCGAACACCGCCGCGAGCCCGTCGGCGATGGCCGCGTCCACGAAACCCGGCCAGCGCTGGTCGACCGTGGCCATGTCCGTCACCAGCACCGGGCCGCCTCTGCTGAACGCCTCCACCCCCGGCCCGTCTCCGGCGGTGTACTGCAGTTCCTCGAGCCGCCGCGCCCACGCGTCGCTGGTCGCGGCGAGCTCCTCCACCCGCGATGAGGACCGAAGGGATATCGCCGCGGCGTCGATGTCGACCTGGTCGACCGCTACATCGCAGACCACGCCCGCCCAACCGGGGAAGTGGCGACGACCAGCGCGTTCGGTGACGAGTCGCCAGAGTCGCTGATGGCGTTCACCATCCACCGCCTCGTTACCTCCGCGCTCGACCGTCGGCAGTTCGTCCTCAGGATGGCTCCTTCGGATGTCCATCATCACCCAGCGGCCCGGCCGATGCGTCACTGGCCGACGTCAAATTCGAGGTTCGCCGAACTGGGGGTGCTGCGTGTGACTCCCACGCCCGGTGGCGTCACCCCGACACCGGGACTGTCCTATCCGTCCAGCGGCAAGTGGTGGCCCAAGAACGACGACGGTTCCCGGTAAGCGGATCGGTAGGCGGAGGATGGTCTCGGGTGAGCCGAGGCCGTCCTGCTGTATAGCCATAATGGTGGTGAGCCAGGGGGTGAGATGAGCTCTGACGACCCGCCTTACTTGATGGCGTTGCCGGATCCCGTCGGCGCCGGAAAACAGAAGTTCCAGCTCTGCATGTCCGAGCTGCTCCAGTTGGTCCGCGTTCATCTTCCCGGCCGGATGGCTGGAGCTGGGCCCAGCGAGCGCGAGCAACGGATCGCCCTGCGCAAAGCCCTGGGTTATCTGGACTCCGACTACCTCATCGACCTGCCCGAGCCGTTCTTCGGCGCTCTGCTGCGTGCGGCGGTCTATGACCCGGATCCGAGTTTCAACCGGCAGTTCGTCGAGCCGCTCAGGGTGGCGTTCGGTGCCCGGCGGACGCAGGAAGCGCTCCTGGAAGTTCTGCGCACCGGTACGAATCAGGAACGGGCCGGAGCGGCACGAGCTTGGTACTGGGCCACGCTGGAGATGGTCGAAGACATCCAGGTGCGCTGGGACCAGGCCGCGTTGCGTGAGTTCGTGGTCAACGAGGACATCGACGTTCGCCGGTGCCTACTGCCTCAGCTCCCGCTGCACCCGTCGCACTACCCCGGGGAACTGCATCCGCTTGTCGCCGAGGCCGTGCACATCGGGCGGACACATCCCGACGAGTACCTGCGCCACCGCGTCGAACTCCAAGTCAGGACCGGTATTTAGTTCAGCTGGTGAACGAATGCCGACTCGTTCACGGCGTGGACAAATCTCGGTCTGACCTCTTGACGTGATCCCGGCCGTGTCGTTAATTGGTTCAGGCATTGTACAAATAGAGGCCGACCGTGCGGACGCGGAGCGAAAGGGGACAGTGCGGACAGTCCGCGGCTTCGGGGCCAACGACGTGGTTACCCCCGGATCCCCCTTGGGAGAGTTGATGATCCGCAAAGGCCTGAGAGCCGTGGGCAGACGTGTGCTGTCTGTCGCGGCCGTGGTAGTGACAGGCTTATCCGTGGCGACAGCTGGCGCCACCGCAGCGCCCGAGAACGATCCGTCGTTCCGGGCGCTTGTGTTCTCCAAGACCGCCGGTTTCCGGCACGACACCATCCCGGACGGCATCGCCGCGATCCAGAAACTCGGCCAGGAGCACAACTTCACGGTCGACGCGACCGAGGACGCGGCCGCCTTCACCGACGTGAACCTGGCCCGCTACCAGGTGGTCATCTTCATGTCCACCACCGGCGACGTCCTGGACGACACCCAGCAGGCGGCGTTCGAACGTTACGTGCGCGCGGGCGGCGGCTACGCGGGCGTGCACGCTGCCGCTGACACCGAATACGGCTGGGCCTGGTACGGCTCGCTGGTCGGCGCGTACTTCAAGCAGCACCCCGTGCCGCAGCAGGCGACTGTCAAGGTCGAGGACCCCGCGCACCCGTCCACACAGGGCCTGCCGACGCTGTGGTCACGGGCCGACGAGTGGTACGACTACCAGACGAACCCTCGTCCCAACGTGCACGTGCTGGCTTCCTTGGACGAGAAGTCCTACACCGGCGGCACAATGGGCACCGACCATCCGATCACCTGGTGTCAGGACTACGACGGCGGCCGCTCCTGGTACACCGGCCTCGGGCACACCAAGGAGAGCTACACCGAGCCGAACTTCCTGCACCTGCTGCTGGGCGGCATCCAGACCGCCGCGGGCGTCGTGCCCGGCGACTGCTCCGCCTCGCAGGGCAAGAGCTTCGAGAAGGTCACGCTGGACGACAACACGTCCAACCCGATGATGCTGGACATCGCGCCGGACGGACGCGTGTTCTACATCGACCGGCTCGGCGACGTGAAGGCCATCCGGCCCACCGGTGGTGTGGTCACGTCGGCCCATCTCAACGTGTTCACCGCCAACGAGAGCGGCCTGCTCGGTGTGGCACTGGACCCCGGGTTCGCCACGAACAACTGGATCTACTTGTACTACTCGCCCATCGGCAAGGACGTCGACCGGTTGTCGCGGTTCACCGTGAACGCCGACAGCACCTTGGACGTGGCCAGTGAGAAGACCGTGCTCGAAGTCCCCGTGCAGCGCGCGGAATGCTGCCATCACGGCGGTGGCATGGTGTTCGACAAGCAGACCGGCGACCTGTGGCTGGCCAACGGGGACAACACCAACCCGTTCGCATCCGACGGCTACACCCCGATCGACGAACGGCCCGGCCGCTCGCCGTGGGATGCCCAGGGCACCTCGGGCAACACCAACGACCTGCGCGGCAAGGTGCTGCGGATCCGGCCGCAGCCAGACGGCACGTACACCATCCCTGAGGGCAACTTGTTCCCGCCGGGAACGGCCAACACGCGAGCCGAGATCTACGCGATGGGCATGCGTAATCCGTTCCGCATCGGACTGGATCCCAAGACGCACAAGCTTCTTGTCGCCAACTACGGCCCAGACGCGGGCAATCCGAGCCCGACTCGTGGCCCGGAGAACACCGTCGAATGGGACATCCTCAACCAGCCCGGCAACTACGGCTGGCCGTACTGCGTCGGCAACAACAAGCCGTACAACGACTACGACTTCGCCACCAACACGGCTGGTGCGGCATTCGACTGCGCGAAACCGGTGAACAACTCGCCCAACAACACCGGTCTGGCAAACCTGCCGCCGTCGATTGCGGCGACGGTCTACTACCACTACGTCGCCGACCCGGCGTTCCCCGAACTCGGCGGCGGTGGCGCGCCGATGGCCGGCCCGGCATACCGCTACGACCCGGCGCTGGCGTCCGACCGCAAGTGGCCGGCGTACTGGGACGGCAAGGCGATCTTCGGTGAGTGGAACCAGAGCACCCTGTTCTCGTTCCAGCTCAACGAGGACGGCGGCAAACTCGCCGACATCAACCGCATCTTCGCGAACATGGGCTTCAAGAAGCCGATGGACATGAAGTTCGGCCCGGACGGCGCGCTGTACCTGGTCGAGTGGGGATCCGGGTTCGGTGGCGACAACACCGACTCGGGCATCTACCGGATCGACTACGTGCAGGGGAACCGAGCACCCATCGCCAAGGCCGCAGCGGACCGTACGTCAGGTCCGGCGCCGCTGGCCGTGCGTTTCTCCAGCGGTGGTTCACGTGACCCCGACGGCACGCCGATCACCTACGCGTGGGACTTCGACGGCAACGGCACGACCGATTCCACCGAAGCCAACCCGTCCGTCACCTACACGCAGAACGGCAACTTCAGCGCGACTCTGACCGTGAGCGACGAGGACGGCCGGACCGCCACTGCGAACGTCCCCATCACCGTGGGCAACAGCGCACCGGTGGTGACGCTGAACCTGCCACCGAACGGTGGTGTCTTCGACTGGGGTGACCAGGTGCGATTCGGCATCACGATCACCGATCCGGAAGACGGCACGATCAACTGCGACGACGTGCGCCTGCAGTCCATCCTGGGACACGACTCCCACGGCCATCCGCTGGACCAGTACACCGGATGCGGGGGAGCGGTGCAGACGACTCTGTCGTCCGGGCACAGTGACAGCGACAACGTGTTCGCTGTGCTGGAAGCCAGCTACACCGACAAAGGCGGCGCGGGCGGCTCGGCGCCGTTGACCGGCCGGGCGGAGGCGTTGCTGCAGCCCAAGCACAAGCAGGCCGAGTTCTTCAGCGCGACCGGCCGGGTGCCCGGCAGCACCAGCTCCGGCGACCCCGGCGTGCAGGTGGAGACCGCGTCGGACCCGCAGGGCGGGTTCCGCAACATCGGCTTCATCGAGCCCGACGACTGGTGGTCGTTCGATCCGGCGAACCTGTCCAATGTGGACGCGTTGCGGTTCCGGGTCGCTTCGGGTGCCGCGGGTGGCCTCATCGAGGTCCGCGCCGGGGCGCTCGACGGCCCGATCGTCGGCACCGTCACGGTGCCCGCGACAGGCGGCTGGCAGACCTACACCGATTCCACGTTGACGCTGTCCAATCCGCCCACCACCAGCGGGCCGCTGTACTTCATCGCCCGCAGGCCGGTCGGCAACAACACCAACGCCTCACTGTTCAACGTCAACTGGGTCGACTTCGTCGGCCGTGGTGTGACGGAGAACCAGCGGCCGAACGTGACGGTCACCGGAACACCGACCCGCGGCACCGCGCCGCTCACGGTGAACTTCCAGACCACCGCGACCGACCCCGAGGGCGACGACCCGCTGACCTACAAGTGGGACTTCGGGGTGGCCGGCGCACCGCAGCCGACAACGCCGAACCCCAGCTACACCTACCAGGTGCCAGGCGCCTACGACGCCAAGGTCACCGTGACCGACGCGAAGGGTGCGGCAAGGTCGGCGAACGTTCCGATCATTGTGGACAGTCCGCCGACGACCTGCCTGTCCGGCCGGTCGGACGCCTTCGACAGTCCGCTTAGCCGGACAAAGTGGACAGTCATCCGGGAGAACCAGGACCTGTCGGTCTCCGGCGGGAGCCTGCACATCCCGACTGCCGCAGCGGAGATCTACGGCACCGACAACTCCACGCCGGTCCCGAACATCGTCGCGCAGCCGATGCCGTCCGGGGCGTGGCAGGCCACCACAAAGGTGACCATGGCCGCTCGTAACGCCTACCAGCAGGCAGGTCTGGTGCTGTACGGCGACGACGACAACTACGCCAAGATGATGTTCCAGGCGCGGGGCACCGCGGACGCCAACGCCCGGGTCTTCCAGTTCATCCGGGAGGACAAGGGCGCGCCGAACGAGGTCGCCGAGTCCAACACGGCCAACCTCGGTGCGGCGTTCCCGGACACCGCCTATCTCCGGTTGTCCAGCGACGGGACGCACGTGACCGCGTCCTACTCGGCGGATGGCCTGTCGTGGACGGCGATGCCGCAGACGGACAAGCTGATCGCCGGGATCCCAAACCCGCGCATCGGTCTGGCGTCCTTCGCCAGCACCGGCAACCGCCCGGTGATCGACGCGGCGTTCGACTGGTTCCAGATCACGCCGGACGACACCGCGAGCGCACCCGGCCCGAACGACGAGTTCGACGGCTCCGCGCTGGACACCTGCCGGTGGGGCACGGTTGTCCGTCCTGACCCGGCTGCCATGCGCCTGACCGGCGGCAACCTGGAAATGGACACCACCCCGGGTGACATCTACGGCACGGGCAACACCGGGCCGAAGAACTTCACCCTGCAGACACCGCCAAGCGGTGACTGGACGGTGGAGACCAAGGTGGATGCCAGTGCCCTCAACGAGCAGTACCAGCAGGCGGGGCTGATCGCGTACCTGGATGACGCCAACTACGTCAAACTCGACTACGTTGCCGACAACGCGGCCGGTTCGCCGGTCGCGCGCAGGATCGAGCTGCGCAGCGAGGTCGGCGACGCCATCCAGGACCCGCAGCCTTCGGCAGGCAACCTCACCCAGGGTGTCTGGTGGCTGCGGTTGGCCAAGCAGGGCAACACGTATCGCGGGTCGTACTCCGCGGACGGGACGACATGGACCGAGATGGGACAGACGGTGAGCAACGCCGCTGTGGCTTCCGGCAAGGTCGGGTTGTTCACCCTGGGCACCAACCAGACAGCGTCGAAGACAGTCAAGTTCGACTACTTCCGTGGCTCGTGGGGCCAGCCCGCCGACTCGGAGGCGCCGGTCACCACGGCGACCACCGATCCGGCAGTCCCGGAATGGTCCACGAGTCCGGTCACGGTCACCTTGGCCGCGACCGACTCGGGCAGCGGTGTCGATCGCACTGAGTACAGTGTGGACGGTGGCGCTTGGACTCCGTACACCGTGCCGTTCACGGTCAGCGGCGACGGAACTCACCAGGTGAGTTACCGCTCCGCGGACAAGGCGGGCAACGTCGAGACCGCCAAGACCTTGACGGTCAAGGTGGACACGACCGCGCCGACCGCCACAGCGGTGACTACTCCGGCGGCGCCGGACGGTCAGAACGGCTGGTTCGTCGGCAGTGTCTCGGTTGCTGTGACGGGTACCGACGCGACTTCCGGGATAGCCAAGACGGAATTCAGTGTCGACAATGGACCGTGGGCGGCGTACACCGACCCGGTCAGCGTCTCCGCCGACGGCAGCCACACCGTGGCCTACCGGGTCACCGATGCCGCGGGCAACACGTTCTCGGCTTCCCTGCCGGTGAACAAGGACGCGACAGCACCGTTGACCACGGCCGAGTTCGCCGCGCCGAACGACGACGGCTGGCACGCCGGTGCCATCCCGGTGACACTGTCCGCAGTGGACCCGGCCGCCGGAGTCGCCTCGACGCAGTACTCGTTGGACGGTGGACCGTGGACGCCTTACACCGAACCGGTCAACGTCACCGGTGACGGCACCCACACGGTGGCCTACCGGTCAACCGACCGGGCGGGCAACGTGGAGCAGCAGAAGGCCGCCACCGTGAAGATCGACGGCACCAAGCCGACGGTCCTCGTCTCGGGAGTGGCCGACGGGCAGATCTACGGCGACAGCCAGGATCTGCGGATCAGCTGGCAGGCAGTGGATCCCACCTCAGGGATCAAGTCTGTCAGCGGTGCGCTGGACGGCAAGCCGTTCACGTCCGGTTCGCTGCAGGCGCTGTACGAGCTGGGACTCAACATCCACACGTTGTCGGTGACAGCGGTGGACAAGGCAGGCAACCAGACCGTGCAGACCGTCTCGTTCGGTGTCACCACATCGACACGGGACGTCGGCAACCTGGTCGACCGGTTCCGTGCCGTGGGCTGGTTGTCCCAGGCCAGCGCGAACAAGCTGCAGACGCAGCTGACCAAGGTGCGCAAGGCCGAAGCGGCGGGCAACGACGTGAAGACCGTGCAGGAACTCCAGCAGTTCCGCAAGCTGGTCACCAACCAGCAGACGGTTCCGATCGCCGAAGTCCGCCAGACCCTGACCAGGGACACCGACGCGCTGATCAAGCGCTTGTCCGGGCCAGTCAAGTAACCAGCCAGGCGGGGCGCCTTCCGGGCGCCCCGCCTGTTCCACCGGAAGGACAACGGATGAACCGCGCGATCGCAGTGCTAGCCGCGTTCGTGGTGACGGCGTTGCTGACCGCAGGCCCGGCACACGCCCACGGCGGGCCGATCAAACTCGAAGTGCAGAGCGACGGCGGGCAGGGCGTCAACGCCACCGTGACCTATCAGAACGACGGCCACATGGTGACCGACCAGGTTCTGTTGAGCTACACCGCCGTCACCCCCGACGGCCGGACAGCGGGACCAGTCCGGATGATCGCTTCGTCCGAAGGCCAAGCCTTCTATCGCAGCGAACAACCGCTACCGGTCGGGAACTGGACGGTCACGGTCACCGCCACCCGCCCGTCCCATGCCCAGAAGACCGTCGCCATCACGTCGAACGTCCTGCCGGTCCAACCCGCCGCGGCCGAGAGTTCGACGTCGACGATCGTCATCGTGCTCATCGCAGTTGTCGCGATCTTGATCCTGGGTGGGGTAACCGTCCTGGGACGGCGCCGGGCGCGACGGCTTGATCTGGCTCGCCCGTCGCGTTCTTGAGCGTGCACCGGACTGGCCGGGCTCGACCTGCGGCCGTCACCCGATAGTGTCCTGCTTCGTCGCACAGGGCATCGGGGAAGGGGGCAGCCGGTGATCGGGTACCCCGACGAAGGTGACGTGGAGCGGTGGCGGAGCAGTGACGCGGCGGTCATGCGCGCTGATCTCGACCGTGCCCTCGTCGCGGACGTGGAGAACTCGCCTCGCAGTACTGATCGCCCGCCCTCGGACACCGAGCTGATCGAAGCCGTACGCGGTGGGACGATCGAGGCTTACGCCCAGCTCTACATGCGCCATGTGCATGCTGCCCAGAACCTGGCCCGCCAGTTGGCCAAGTCGGCCATCGAAGCCGACGACCTGGTGGCGGACGCCTTCGCCAAAGTCCTTTCCGCCTTGCGGGCCGGTGGAGGCCCTGGTTCGTCCTTCCGTGCGTATCTGCTCACTGCCTTGCGCCACACCGCCTACGACAAGACACGGCGGGACCGGAAGGTCGAGCTGGCTGATGACGTCGAGGCGATTTCCGGCGCTGAACGGGTTACCAGGCTGCCATTTCACGACACGGCAGTGACGAAGCTGGATAATTCGTTGATTGTCAGGGCGTTCGCCAGCCTGCCTGAACGATGGCAGACGGTGTTATGGCACACGGAGATCGAGGGCCAGACACCCGCCGAGGTCGCGCCACTGCTCGGCCTGAGCCCCAACGGCGTCTCCGCGACGGCCTACCGGGCTCGTGAGGGCTTGCGGAAGGCCTACCTGCAGGCACACGTCACCCACAACCCCCCAGAGCGTTGCCGCGCCGCTGCGGCCAAGCTGGGATCGTGGACCCGTAGGGGCCTGTCCAGGCGGGAGACCGCCCAGGTCGAGGTGCACCTGGACCAGTGTGTCGCTTGCCGGGCCCTGGCCGCGGAGCTGGCGGACGTCAACGGAGCACTACGCGGCACCATCGCACCCCTGGTACTCGGCGCAGGCGCTGCCGGCTACCTGGCCGCCGGGGCAGGCAAGGGAAGCGCCGCTGTGGCACTCGCCGCGAGCAGTTCGTCCTCGGTGATTCCCTTGGTCGGCGCGGCTGTCTCGACGGCCGCGCTCGTTGTCGCCGTCGTGGTGGGTACCGACACGCCGGAGCGTACGGTCGGCCCCACCGCCGTCGCCGACCCGCCCGTCTCGGCCAGCACCAACCAACCGCCCGGGTCAACGGGCCCGTTGCCCAGTTCGTCCGCCCCCGTCGTGACGGGCACCGCGCCGCAGCCGCCGCCGACGGGGGCATCTGCGCCGGGGCAATCGAGCGCCGCTGCGCCGAGCAGTGCAACGCGTACACCCGTTGCCGCGCCAGCCCTGGCGCCTGATGCGCCCAGCACGTTCACCACGTCCACTGGCGGACCGCCGACCAGACTGCCGATCACCATCCGCAACTCCGGCTCGGCGCCCGCCCCACCCCCGACGCTGACGTTGTCCTTACCCGACGACGTCAAGGTGGTCGGACCAGGCGACAGCTTGCTTGGCGAGCCGCTGTTGCGGTTGAACGGCGCGGCTCAGGGGACGATCGCGTGCCCGGCGGGCAAGGGCGCGGTGACCTGCAAGGCTGAGCAACAACTCGCGCCGGGTGGCTCGGCGACGTTCGTCTTCCGCTTGCTCGCGGGCCCGAAGGCAGTGGGCGGCACGATCGTGGCGACCACAGACTCCACACCTGCGCTGCGGATGGAAATACGCGTCACCATCACGCCGAAGAAGTAGGTCGGACACGCCACTGACACCGACGACGTCTCCGCGTCGATCGGTGTCCGAGCTGCGGCAGCGGTATGTCAGGTCCCTTGTCGATCGTGGTCTCAACAACGAAGCACACGATCGACAACGGGAGACTCCGATGACTACCTTTGCCACGCCAGAGCCGATCACCGCCACATTGACCACCGGTGGCGCCCAGGTGCGGATCGCCGCGAGCGAGCGGTCGGACACGGTGGTGCTGGTCGAGCCGATCAACACGGCGAGCATGAAGGACGTGAAGGTGGCCGCCAAGACGAAGGTCGATTTCTCCGCTGGCGCGCTGACGGTCGACACGGTCAAAGCAGGGGACAAGGATGGTTCGGTCGCCATCACGATCGAACTGCCGGTCGGCTCGAAGCTGGTACTGAACACGGCGTGGACGGACGTGCACGCGGACGGCGTGCTCGGCGACTGTGAGCTGAACGTGGCTTCGGGCGAGGTGGAGCTCGACCGGATCGCCGCGCTGTACGGGAACGTCGCGGCCGGTGCGGTCAAGGTTGGGCACGTCGCCGGGACCGTCGACATCGAGGGCGGCGCGGCTTCGGTGCGGATCGACGCGGTGGCGGGCACGGTCCGGTATCAAGGCTCGACCGGGAAGGTCTGGATCGGTCACGCGTTGTCCGACGTGGATCTCAATGGCTCCAGTGGAAGTTTCGACATCGACCGGGCCGAGGGCAGTGTGGTCGCCAAGGCAAGCAACTGTCCTATCCGGATCGGCCAGATGACGCGCGGCCAGGCGGAACTGACGAACGCCTCCGGCGGTATCGAGGTCGGCATCAGCGAGGGCACCGCCGCCTGGGTGGACGCCACCAGCACGAAGGGCGCGGTGCGCAACTCCCTGCCATCGCAGGACAGCCCCGACCAGTTCGACGAGCAGGTCAAGCTCTACGCCCACACGCGCCTCGACGACATCGTCATCCACCGTGCGGCTGGCTGAGTGTCCTGCCTCGTCGGAGTACGTTCGTGCTGACTCGATCGTGGGCGACCAATAACCCGATCGGGTCAGCCTGAACGACATCCTGGCGTGCTTTGCTGGTCGGATGCGTCCCGACACGCCGCGCGCATCTTCGCCGCTGGGCAGGTTGCTGCGTCGCAGCCCACCGGCGACCAACTCGCCTCACCCGCCGTCGACGCCCGCCTTGGCGGGATCTATGCCCTGCAACGGATCGCCGCCGAATCTCCCAGGGACCGCTTGACCATCCGTAACGTGCTCGCCGCCTTCGTCCGCCACCACGACTTCTGCTCGGCGCAGCCGCCATCCCAACAGTGCACGGCTCCCATTCGGGACATGTACCTGGCCCGCACAGCCACGCCTCTGCCTACCGACGTCGAAGCCGCGTTCTCCGCGGCGTTGTCGCTCACCGCGGCGGGCGACGACTTCGCTGACTTGTCCCAGACACGTTTCCCGCGCGTTGTCTTCCCTGACAAGGGGCCGACTTGCGAAACATCACCGGGATGACCCCGGAGCAGATCCAGGCAGTGGCAGTAACAGACAAGGACACGAAGTTCGGTGAGGTACAGCGACGAGACCAGAACTTCTGCGGTCCACAAACGTCACTCGGCGTCGAACTGCACCCATTCCCGCAGTAGCGCCGCCTATCCGTTGTGGACAGTCATCTGGTGAACCAACTCCTGGACATCCAGATCCCTGCCCCGCATCAGTTCGGCGGCCAGGCCATCGTCGCCGAGGGACGCGCGCAACGACGCGGTGATCCGGTCGACGTCGCCGCGTTCGGCGGCAGGCAGCGGGGAACCGACGGATTCGCGCGCCGCGGTGGCCGCGCCGAGTAGTTGTGCCGCCAGGGTATGTTCACCGGTCAGGACACGGGCATCCGCGAGGCCTTCCAGAGCGTGGGCGACCGCGCGCGGGTCCCCAGTCGCCCACGCGGTCGCCAGTCCTTCACGGTGCAGGGACAGCGCCGCGGTGACGTCGCCGCGTTGTGCGGCGTTGAACCCCAGTTCGGTCAGGCCGAACGCTATCCCGACCTCGTAGTTGATCTGACGTTCCCAGCGCAGCAACGGCCGGAGCAACTCCTCGGCGGCCTCGAACCGGCCCTGTCTGCGGGCCAGCATCGCCAGGCCGCCACGGGCCAGGTTCACACCCGCCTCGGAGGAATGGTCCATGGCCACTCGCATCGAGCGTTCCAAGAACTCTTGGGCTCCCGCGTGATCTCCGGCAAGCAGCGCGTGACGGCCCATCCTGGCCAGCTGCTGCGCGACCAGCGGCCAGATCTCCAGCTCCTGCGCCATCTGCAGGGCGTCGTGCTGCAACTGGCCGGACGTCTGGTGGTCGCCCGCGATCTCGGCCAGCCTGCCCAGGATCTCCACGACCTGGATCTGGCCCCACCGGTCGCCTGTCTCGGCGAAGATCTCCGCGGCGGTGCTGGCGTTGTGCTTGGCCGTGGTCAAGTCGCCTCGCATCGACGCGAGTTCGGCCAGCGTGCTCAGCCCGGCCGCGAGGCCCCACTGGTCACCGAGCGACCGGAACACAGGCAAGGCCTCGGAGATCATCTTGGTCGCGGCGTCCGGCGTGCCACTGCGGCCGACGTAACCGAACAACCAGCTCGCGCGCGCCCGCGCCGCTGGATCCTTGTACTGGTCGAGCACTGCCAGCCCATGCTCCAACGGCGTGCTGTCGCTGCCTTTCATGAACGCGAACGCGATCTGCCACGCATGGGCGTCGGCCCGCATGTCCACTGGCGCCTCGGCTTCGAGGGACAGTGCGGTGGTGAGAGACCGATGCGCCTCTTCGTACTTGCCGCGCAGGATCCCGTACCACGACAACGCGTTGACTAGCCGCAACGCGAGCTCGGCGGCGTTGTCCCGGATCGCAGTGGCCAAAGCGGCGCGGAGGTTGCCGCCTTCGACGTCCAGCCGTTGCAGCCACAGCCGCTGATCGGGCCCACGCAGGTGGTTGTCCGCCTGTTCGGCGAACTCCACGTAATACTCGGCGTGTGTCCGCCGGACCGTGGTCTCTTCGTCCGCTTCGGCCAGGCGTTGACGGCAGTAGTCCGCGACTGTCTCCAACATTCGGTAGCGCACGCCCTGAGGCGTCTCGTTCGTGACCACGAGCGAACGGTCCACAAGTCGCGCGAGCAGATCGAGGACGTCGTATGCCTCGACGTCGCCACCCGCGCAGACAACCTCGGCTGACGCGAGCGTGCTGCCGTCAGCGTGTACGGCCAACCGCCGAAGCACCGCGCGTTCGGTGCTGGACAACAGATCCCAGCTCCAGTCGATCATCGCGCGCAGCGTCTGCTGACGAGCGGGCGCGGTCCGGTGGCCGCTGGTCAGCACCCGGAACCGGTCCTCCAGCCGGAGCGCGAGGTCGTGCACACCCAGCACACGCACCCTGCTCGCGGCCAGTTCGAGAGCGAGCGGCAGGCCGTCGAGCCTGCGACAGATCGCGGCGATGGCGCGGGCGTTGTCGTTCGTGAGGGTGAAGCCCGGTGTGACGGCCGCGGTGCGCGCCACGAACAACTGGACCGCGGGTGATTCGCTGACGTCCGCCGGGTTCTGCGCGTCCGGCAGGGCCAACGGCGAGACCGGGAAGAGCTGTTCACCCGCGATGGACAGCGGCTCACGGCTCGTGGCGAGCACTTTCAGGTCCGGTACGGATCCCAGCAGCAGCTCGGTGAGCTCAGCCACCGGGCCGATCAGATGCTCACAGTTGTCCAGCACGAGCAGGATCCGCTTGCGCCGCAACGCTTCCGTCAACCGTTCGGTCGATCCGCCGGAGGACGTGGCATCGTCACGGATGCCCAGTGCGGAATTCACCATGTCCGCCAGCGAATCGGGCGTCGCACCGGCCCGGGCGAACCCGGCGAGCTCGACCAACCACACGTCGTCCCGGCGACGCGCCGATTCCAGCGCCAGCTGGGTTTTGCCCACCCCGCCGGGACCGATGAGCGTCACCAACCGGGACTGATCGAGCAACCGGCTGATCTCCTCGAGCGCCTCCCCGCGGCCGACGAGATCGACGACCGGCGCCGTGAGGTTCGACACCGGCGCCGCTGGGGCACCCAATGCGGTGTCCTGACGCAGGATGGACTCGTACAACCCGGACAGTTCGGGGCTGGGATCGACGCCCAGCTCGTCGGAAAGCCTTGTGCTGAGCGTGCGATAGCACTCGAGCGCTTCCGCTTGCCGCCCAGCACGGTACAGAGCACGCATCAGGGCGCCGGAAAGCCTTTCCCGCAAAGGGTTCTGCTCGACCAACCGGGTGAGCTCGCCGACCAGGCCGCTGTGCCGACCGGCGTCCAACCGCGCCTCGGCGTGGTCCTCCAGAGCGGACAGCCGAAGCTCGGTGAGTTGCGCGATCGCCGGGGCCGCGAACGCCTCGTCGGCGAAGTCCGCGAACGCCGGGCCCCGCCAGAGCTCCAACGCCTCAGCGGGCCTTCCCGCTCGCACCAGACTGGCGAACCGGTCGGCGTCGACGGCGTCCGGCTCGACACGCACCATGTAGCCCGACGGACCCGACACGACGATCTCCCGCTGCGCGTCGTCCAGCGCCTTACGCAGCTGGGAGACCTTCACCTGCAGCGCCGCCTGGGCGTTCCGCGGGGGAGTGCCACCCCAGAGGTCGTCGATCAGCCGGTCAGCGGTCACCGGTTCCCCACGGTGCACGAGCAGGACGGCCAGCAAGGCGCGGACCTTGGCGCCCGGGATCGTGACCGGTGTCCCGTCGTCCGTCCACACGGCAAGCGGACCAAGCACGCCGAACCGCATTCGCCGAGCATATCGGGCTACGCGGGATGGCGCGGTAGTTGCGGCACGGGCCGACAGTCCCTGCGGACACCGAAGGCAATGGCCCTTGCGGACACCGAGGGCAATGGCGTCCGTCGCGATCAGCAGGGCATCGGCAGCCGCAACTTCGGCCAGCGCTGCGGCGGCTGGCGCTGCGGCGGCCGAAGTTGCGGCCGCCAAGGTCGATCACCTCCGGCGCCAACCGCCAAGGTCGACGACGTCGGTCCCTGCGGACACCAAGGGCGATCACGTCAGCCCCGGTCACCCAACTCCGGTCCCAAACCTCGGTCACCCACGTCAGCTCCGGTCACCGTGGACCGGCTGGCTGCGGACAACGAGGCCGACAACCGCAGCCGCAGCGGACGCCGACGACAATCACGTCAGCCGCACCGGACGCCAACGCAATCACGCCCACCCCACTCGCGCGCCACCACCACTTCGCTTTTACCACACCCCTCTGACAATTCGGCCCCACCAAACCCCACCACCAGGCCGAACCCCCTTTACCGACCATACCGGCCCGGCCGTAAGCGCACGGGAAGAACACCGTAAGCGCCTGCCAGCACGGTGAACACATCACCGAGTTGGAAGGGACAGAGACAATGAAGATCCTGGCAATCTCCGGCAGCCTGCGGGCCGACTCGTACAGCACCCAACTCCTGCGCACGGCCGCCGGACTGACCTCACTGCAGCTGTGGAACGGGCTCGCGACCGTGCCTCCGTTCAGCGAAGACCACGAGGACGCGCCCGCTCAGGCCGTCCACGACATGCGCGCGGAGGTTGCGGCGGCCGATGCGTTGCTGATCGCGACGCCGGAGTACAACACCACCATCCCTGGCCAGCTGAAGAACGCGCTGGACTGGATGTCTCGGCCGTACCTGGAGGGTGTGTTGGTCGACAAGCCGGTCGCCGTTGTGGGCGTGAGCCCTAGCGACTACGGCGCCGACTGGGCCCAGAACGACCTGCGCAAGGTCCTGAAGGTCTGCGGCGCCCACGTTGTCGAGAGGCACCTGTGCATTCCTCGTGCCGACTCTGCCTTCGATGACGAGGGCCGGCTGCGTGACAGGGCCGCGCAAGCGACGCTCGCGCTGGTGCTGGACGACCTGGGTGCCCTGGTCAACGAGCGCAAGCAGGTGCTGGCATGACGACCGTTGTGGTGCGAGTGGCCGCGCCTTGGCTGGCGTTGCTGGCGGCGCCCCTGTCGTTCGGGATCGCCGGGCTCGCGTTGATCTTGCCAAAGGCCGCTGGGGCCCTGCAGGTCTCGCTGGCGTCGGTGACCGTCATCGTGGTCGCGTTCGGATGGGGAGTAGCGGTGGGAACGCCGTTGCTGGCCGGGCTGCTCAGCCACAAGGGGACGCGATTCGCTCTGCTGGCGTGCGCTGGACTTGTCGCACTCGGGACGGTTCTCATGGTGACGGTCCCGGTCTTGGCCGTGCTCGTGGTGGGCAGCGCACTGCAAGCACTGGGTATGGCCGGGCAGACGGTCATCGCCATGCATTTGGCGGGGTCGCCCGCAGCGCTGGGCGTTGTCACCGCGTCGATGGCGTCGGTCGGTGCCATCTCGCCTCTGATCGGGTCTGTCGTCGCTGATCTGTTGTTCTGGCAAGCGGTTCTCGCGTTGCCTGCGATCAGCCTGCTGGCGATCCCGGTGATCATCGGACGCGCGCTGCCCGCTCCACCGGTCGAGAGCCGGTTCGACGCGACGGGCGCGATTCTGCTGACCACGCTCGTGACCGCGTTGACGGTCGTGCCTCATCAGCCGCTCATCGCGGCCACGGCGGCGGCGGTGGCCGCTGTCCTGGTGGCCACGCACGTCCGTCGGAAGCCGGACGGATTCCTGCCGGCAATCCTTGTGCGGACACCGGAGTTCCGCACGGCGGCGCTGCTTGGCCTGGCCTTGGCCGTGGCCAACTTCGGAATTCTGTACGCGGCACCGCGGATGCTGGCCGACCGGTTGGCGTGGACGACCGGTGAAGTCGGGATGCTGATGGTCTTTCCTTATCTGCTTGGCGGAATGGCATCGTGGTTCCTGGTTACGGCGGCGGGCAGGGTCGCAGCCCGGCTCGCGTTGGGTGGCCTGGCGAGCGCGTCAGCGATGGCCGTGATCATCGTCGTGCTCGGGGCGCCAGTCGCCTTGCTGATCGTCGCGATGTTGCTGGCTTCGCTTGCGGCGTCCACCGGACAGGGCTTTCTCATCGTCCGCGCCACGGACGCCTTGCCCAGCCAGTACCGTGCGACCGCGGTGGGGCTGATCACCCTTTGCTATTTGCTGGGCGCGGCTTTCGGCCCGGCGATCGCCGCAGCGGCCGCCGGGTAGGGATCATCGCGATGGTGAGCGCCAGGACCGCGACGATGAGAAGGATCGCGATGATCACGGCTTCGAGCGTGCCGAACCGGAAGAACACCGTGCCCAGCAACGCGACCCCGATGGTCGCGCCGAGTTGCTGTACCGCGTTGAGCAGTCCGGACGCCGAGCCGGTTTCATGCGGCGCGACACCGGACAGAGCGTTGCCGAAGAACGGCACAGTGAACATGCCCAGTCCGATTCCGGTGACGAACAGCGGGATCGCCGTAAGCGACACGGCGATCCCCGCCAGGCCCACGAGCACCAGCCCCAGACCGGCACGCATCACCTTCGGTCCGAACCTGGGCACGAGCACCGTGCCCGCGGTCCACGAACCGATCGCGAGCCCAGCCGACCACGGCAGCAACGTGAGTGCGGCGTCGGACGGGGTTTTGTGCTGTGTCAACTGAAGGAACAGCACGAGCACGAACAGCAGCCCGTTCATCACGGTGAAGAACAACAGCGAACTGATCAGGGATGCGGGAAAAACCTTGCCGCGGAACAAGCTCGGTTCGACGAGCGGGGATGTCCGGCCTCGCTGGTGCCTGGCGAACACGACCAGTATGGCCAGACCAAGTGCCATACAGAGCCACGTCCACACGGGCCAGCCGGAGTCGTTGCCTTCCACCAAAGGCAACACCAGCAGCCCGATCCCCAGCGACGCCAGCAATGTCCCGACCAAGTCCAGCCGGGGTTTGGTGGGGGAGTGGTCTTCCCGGATCAGCGGCGAGACCGCCAGCACGGCAAGTCCAAGCGGAACGTTGAGCAGGAACACCGGCCGCCAGCCAAGGCTGAGAACGTTTGCGTCGACCAGCATGCCACCAGCCACCGGGCCGCACAGCGCGGACAGTGCCATCACCGGGCCGATCGTGCCCAGTGCCTTGGCCACCTCGGTTCCCGTGAACATCGCGCGGATCAAGCCGAACGTCTGCGGGATGATCAACGCGGCGCTGACGCCCTGCAAGACCCGGCCCGTGAGCAGCACCGCCACCGTCGGCGCGCACGCGCACAACACGGAACAGACCACGAAGGTGAGCACTCCGGCGACGAACACGCGCCGACGGCCGAAAATGTCGCCGAGTCGGCCACCAGTGATCAGCAGCAGGGCGAAGGGAAGCGTGTAACCGGCGGTCAGCCACTGCAGCGCGGTGTCGCTCACTGCGAGATCCGTGCGGATCACCGGGCTGGCGACCGGGATCACGGTGCTGTCGAACAGGTTCATCGCCTCAGCGAGCAGCAACGCGGCGAGCGCGAGCCACCGCCAGCGATAGAGCTGACTTGTCATGTACGCGAAACTATGTTCTCAAGACTTACTTGACCTCGAAATGCGCGGATATCGACGGATAGTTCCATCGAGTAGGGTCTAGCATCGGAAATATGACACTCGACGATCTCGACCGCGCGGTGATTCACGCCTTGCACGTCGACGGTCGTGCCCCGTTCAACCAGGTCGCGGCCGTGCTCGGTACGTCACAGCAGACCGTGGCCAGGCGGTACCGCAAGTTGCGCTCGGGCGGGGTGCTGCGTGTGGTCGGCATGACCGACGCCCGCCGTCTTGGCCAGGTGGAGTGGTTTGTGCGGCTACGTTGCACGCCGGACGCGGCACTTCCAGTGGCTCGGGCGCTGGCGCGGCGGACGGACACGTCGTGGGTGCAGCTGACGTCAGGTGGTACCGAGATCTCCTGTGTCACTCGTGCGCCGAGTCACAACGCGCCAGAAGCTCTGCTGCTGCAACAACTTCCGAAAACACCTCGAGTCGAGTCGGTGTCCGCGCACTGCCTGCTGCGTTCCTTCGTCGGTGGCCCGATCGGCTGGTACGGCCGGGCGAGCGTGCTCACCGACGATCAGACCGCCCGGCTGACGCCTGCCCGTGAACCAGCTTCGTCCGAAGTGGACATAGCTGGTGACGAACGTCTGCTGGCCGCGATGCGCCAGGACGGTCGCGTGACATACGCCGAACTGGCCGCGGCGACCGGATTGTCCGAGCCGACCGTACGCCGCCGGGTCAACCAGTTGCGCGGCAGTGGAATTCTCTACCTGGACATCGACTTGGACTCGACCGTGCTCGGGTTTCACGCCCAGACGATCCTGTGGATGTCGGTGCGACCGGCGCAGCTGGTGACCGTCGCGCAAGCCCTGGCGCGGCAACCGGAAGTGGCCCTCGCGGCGATCACGACCGGGCCGACCAACCTACTCGCGAAAGTCGTCTGCCGCGACGTCGACGCGCTCTACACCTATTTGACCGAACGAGTCGGGACAATCGAGGCGATCGAGCACCTGGAGACCGCCCCGGTCATCCGGACCTTGAAACGCGCGGCTACAGCGGCTGGCTGATCTCCTCCCAGCGGACGTGGATGCTCGCGGGCTTGCGGAACACCAGGCCGGTCGGTACCGCCGGGGCGGCCAGCCGCAGTCCTGTCAGCCGATCGAGCAAGGTCTCGACGGCGATCCGTGCCTCCAACCGGGCGAGATCCGCGCCGAGGCAGAAGTGCGGCCCGTGCGCGAAGGCGAGTTGCTTGCGCAGATTCGGCCGCCGCACGTCGAAGGTGTCCGGATCGGCGAACACTGCGGGATCCCGGTTCGCCGCGGTGAGCGAGACGGTCACCAAGTCGCCGCGATGGATTGGTACTCCGTCCAGTTCGACGTCACGTGTCGCGTACCGGTCGACGACGGCCGCGGCGGGCTCTAGCCGCAGTGACTCCTCGACCGCGCTGGCAACCAATGACCGATCACGGTCGACCGCGGCCAGTTGCGCGGGATCGCTCAGCAGATGCAGCACGGCGTTCACGATCATGCCTTCGGTCGTCTCGATGCCGCCGAACATCAACACGGCGGCGTTCGACACCACTTCCGGCAGCGCCAGCGCCTTGGCCGCATCGGTCAGCAGCGAAGGGCTGGCTTCGGCCACGGAGCCTTCGATGTGTGTACGCAGCTCGCCGAACGCTTGCGTGCCAGCAGGATCGGGTGGCAGGCCAGCGGAGATGTTGCCCACTGTGGACACAATGGCGTCGTACCACGTCAGCACCTGAGTGGCGTCCGTGTCGGCCAAACCCAACGCCTCGGCCATCACCGCGGCGGCCAACGGCCCAGCCAGGTCGCGCCGTAGTTCCGCCTGACCGGCGGGCAGAATTCGGCTGACGAGCCGCTCGCACTCCGCCCGCACGAACGCGTCGAACCGTTCCTCGATCTCCCGCGGCCGGAACTGCCGCGAGAACGGCGCCCGATGCCGCGCGTGTTCGTCGTCGTCCAGCGACAGCATCGACGGCCCGACCACCCGTGCGGTGGAGAACCGGGGATCGGCAACAGTGAATGCCGTGGAGTCGCGCATCACCTGCAGCGCCAGGTCGTGTCGCGTGACGAGCCAGCCGTTCAGCGCCGGTAGCCACGACACGGGCTCGCTCGCACGCAACCGCGCCAGCACTGGATGCGGATCCGTCGTCAGCTCGGTGACCGTCACCCCGGCGCCAACTGGAAACACCTGGTCGAAGCTACCAGCCGGGACCCTGCAAGCCTGCGCTGTGCGTACTACTGCGCAATGCGTGGTAGTGTTTGGTCCGTAAGACTGGAGGGTGCGGTGGAGATCAGTCAGCTGCTCAAGGGCGTGCTCGATCTCGCTGTCCTCGCGGTGCTCCGCGACGAGGACGGCTATGGCTACGACGTCCTGCGAAGACTCAGGGCGGCCGGCCTGGACGAGGTGGGGGATGCGTCGGTGTACGGGACGTTGCGCAGGCTCTACAAGGCAGGCCTGCTCACGTCGTATGTGGTGCCCAGCGAAGAGGGGCCGCACCGCAAGTACTACAGCCTGAACGAGCCGGGCAGGCTCCGGCTCGCGGAGTCCGGGAAGACCTGGCTGAGCTTCGCTTCCACGATGAATTCGCTTTTGGGAGAGGCAGCATGAGTGACACGGCGACTGCGGTTCGTGTGTATCTGGCGCGGGTCCGGACCTCGCTCGCCGACCTGCCCGCGAGCGAGGTCGAGGAGATCCTCGAGGATGTCCGCCCGCACCTGGCCGAACTGGAGTCCGAGCTGGGGCCGGGCGCACGGGTCGAAGCCATGATCGAACGGCTGGGCACGCCGGAGAGCTACGCCGCGGAACTGCGTGCCGCCGGGGGCTACCCACCGGCCTCAGAACCAGGCGAGGCCAAGAAGACCAGGGCGAAACAGGGCCTCGCCCGGCCGCGGATCGCGTTGTGGGGACTTGTGCTCTCCGCCGTCGCCGCCGGGCTGGTGGCCTTCCTGGCCGGCGTCTCGCTCGACCCGGACATGCTGCTGGGTCTGGGCTGGCCTGCCCCGGTGTTCGTGATCAGCCTCGTCTTGCTGCTGCGCGACGGCGTGGGATCGGTGATGGCGCTGCCGGAAATGAAGTGGCTGTCCACGACAGTGGCCCGCGCCCGGGAGAAGGACGACACCGGGAAGGCGATTCGGTGGCTCGGATCGCTCAAACCGGCGTGGTGGCTGCTGTGTGCGTTGGCGCTCGTGGCGTTCGGACTGCTGCTGATGGCGCGACACCGCCAGGCAGTGCTGCTGATGCCGTTCCTGATCGCCGCAGGGGTGGCG
This sequence comes from Kibdelosporangium aridum, assembly GCF_900176515.1. Lineage (GTDB taxonomy): Bacteria > Actinomycetota > Actinomycetes > Mycobacteriales > Pseudonocardiaceae > Kibdelosporangium > Kibdelosporangium aridum. The sequence continues at coordinate 56,319 of NZ_FWXV01000011.1, read as the reverse complement.
GCGGTGTGGGCCGGACAACGGGTGGGCGGTGACAGGCGCCTGCTGTGGGTGGTCGCGCCGGTGTCGACCTTCGTGATCGGCGGACTGCTCGGCGGGTTCGGCGCCACTGTGGACCTGATCGGCAACCGCACGCCGTACCAGAACGCGACGTCCTACTACCCGTCGACGGACGAATACGGCAATCAGCAGTTGAGGTACGGCGGCAACCAGGTGGAGAACATCTACGCGTTCGACGCGGAGGGCAAGCCACTGACAGACGTCTACCTCTACGACGAACAGGGCCGGCCGATTTCGCTCACTCGCTACGGCTGCAAGGCCGCGACCGGCTACCGCGAGAAGATCGGCGAGGACAACCGGTTCCCGCGCCCGCAGATCGACCGGAGCTCGGAGCCATTCATCGACAGCCAGGGCAACCAAGCCGGCTATCGGAGTGTTTGTCGCGAGAATACGGAAGTGCCGTTCAGTGCGGCGATCCCGAGGGCGACCCCGCCTTCCTCCACGCCAGCGCCTACTACGTCAGTGCCTCCTTCTTCGTCGCCGTCAGCGCCCTCGTCCACACCGACGAGCCCGACGCCGACGAAGTGAGGAACGTGGACGCCAGGAGCGGCAATCGGGGGCCGCTCCTGGGTCCACGTTGTCCAGTCAGCTCATGACGGCGGTCCAGTACTCGGTCGCGCGCCTACTGCTGTCAGTGACCAACCCGATGTAGCCGTCGGGACGGATCAGCATGAGGGTGCCGTCGTTCGCGTCATAGCTGGCGCGGATGTGTCCGTCGTTGTCCACCAATGTGTTTTCGCCCGCTGGCTCGCCTGGCCGGACCACTGTGTACGCGCGCAGTGCGGGATCGAGTGGCTCGCTCGGTGGCGTGCCGAAGGCCAAGAATGTCCAATGTGGACCACGGAACAGGTCGAACAGGCGGACCGGCGTGCCGTCGATGGTTGCGGGCGCATCCGGTGCGCGGTCGCCTGCCCTGAGCGCTCCGGGTTCGGTGCGGTCGTCGATCGAAAGTGGACTGCCGCGGTAGTGCAACGTGAGACCGTGCACCTCTGGGCCGCGGATGTGGGCGTCGTCGTCTCCTCGCCGGTGTTTCTCCAGCAGCGCTGTGCTGATGTCCAACGCGGTGCGTGCAGCCGCCATTCGTTCCGGTTCGTAGCTGTCCAGGAGGACGTCCGGGGCTCCGGTCAAGGTGGCGGCAATCTTCCAGCCGAGGTTGTAGCCGTCCTGGATGCCGGTGTTCATGCCCTGGCCACCGGTCGGCGGGTGGACGTGCCCGGCGTCGCCTGCCAGGAAGACCCGGCCTTCCCGGAAGCGTTCGGCGAGCCTGGTGTTGGCCCGCCAGGTCGTGTGCCAGGTGACCTCCCGTACCAGGATGTCGGTCCGGCCGGAGGATTCGGTGACTTGCCGCTGCAGGTAGTCGCGGATCGGCTCGTGCTCGTCGGCCGGTGGCCGTGCCGTCACGACGAACAGTTCGGTACCGGCCAGCGGAACGACCGAGACGCCACCGTCACCGTTTTGCCAGATCCGGCCGTGGTCGTGGCTGATCCCGTCCACCCTCGCGTCGGCGAACAGCATCGTGGTGGTCTCGTCTGTCTCGCCGGGGAAGGGAATGCCGAGTCGCCTGCGCACTGTGCTGCGCCCGCCGTCCGCGCCCACCAGGTATCGGGCACGCACCGTCTCGACCGTCCCGCCGGTGGTCAGTGTGGCGGTAACACCGTCGACGTCCTGGGTGAAGTCGGTCAGTTCGGTCGACAGTTCGACGCGCCCGCCCAACTCGGCGAGCCGCTCGCGGAGGATCTTCTCGGTGCGGAACTGGGGCACGAACCAGATGTTCGGGTACGGCACGGACGGTGTCGGTTCGACTGGCTCGGTCATCTGGCCTTTCCAGACGACCTCGTCACCTTTGTAGGCACGGATCACCATGCCGAGATCGCCGCTGGCCAGTATCGAGTCGAGGACCCCGATATCGGCGAAGACCTCCATGGTTCTCGGCTGGATGCCGTCGGCGCGCGAGCCGCCGAAGAAGCTTGCGGCCCGGTCGACGATCCGCACCCGGACGCCGCGCACCGCGAGTTCGCAGGCCAGTGTGAGTCCCGTCGGACCTGCTCCGACGACCAGCACATCGATCACGATCCGACTCCTGTTCGTATGGTGTACGAAATCCTCGTACGACGTACGAACAACGTTAACGGTACGGTGTACGAATGGCAACCGGCGATGACTCGGCACTGATCTGGACCCGACCCGAGCCAGGCACCCGTCGGCCGAAGTTCACCCGTGACCAGATCGCCTCGACCGCACTGGCCATCGCCGACACCGAGGGCTTCGCCGCGGTGTCCATGCGCCGCATCGCCAGCGAGCTCGGCGCGGGAACGATGACCCTCTACTACTACGTCCGCACCAAGGACGAATTGGTCGCACTGATGGACGACGCGATCATGGGTGAGGTCCTGATCCCCGCCGACGAGTTCCCGGCCCATTGGTACGACGCACTGGCCGCGGTCGCGGAGCGCACGTGGGACGTACTCATGCGCCACCCATGGGCTCTGCAGTCACTGCAGAACGCACCAGCCGGACCCAACGCCATGCGGCACTTCGAACAGTCGCTCGCCGCACTGGCCGATACCGGCCTTGACCCTGCGGCCAAGTTCGCCCTGATCGCCACAGTGGACGATTACGTGCACGGCAATGTGCTGCGGGCGGCGGAATTCCGCACGACGGTGGACGCTCCGGTGGACGAAGAGATGATCGAAAATGCCATCCGATTCGCCGAAGCCCAATACGCGACCGGCGAGTTCCCGAACACCCAAGCACTGTTCGGCGACAAGGATCCCCGCGATGTGTTTCCCCACCTCATCGGCGACACGTCCGAACGCGACCGGTTCCGCCACGGCCTGTCCATGGTGCTGGACGGTGCGGCACGCAGGCTGAAACTCAGCCCGCCCGATCACTGACGAACGTCCAGCAGAGCTCCTGTTAGTCTACATTGGACACGCTGGCTTCGTGGTACATCGCAGCCGCGCGGATGCTGCATGACGCCTGGAAGACGCGACGTGAGTGGGGTGCCCCGCCCACGCGTCGAAGTTCGCGAGGCTGCGTCGCCAGCTCAATGCCGAAGCTCTTGTCCGGTTGGTATGCAGGTTCCCTGCCGCGCCGAACATTGCCATGATGGTGCGGTGCGTCGAACCTGGGCTTGGGTGGGCGGCTCGACCGCGGTGGCGTGTGCGGTCGTTGCAGTCATTCTGGGGTACATTTCTCCTCCGCCCTGCGATGAACAAGCACGGAGGCAGCGCCATGAAACGGGCGGACGTGGACGGGGTACTGCGCGAGTTCGAAGACGTTGTGCGGCGCGCGGGCTTCACCGGGACTCGTGGCAACTACCGCTTGGCCAACGGTGTGCACGTCAAGGTCCTGCTCGACAAGTTCGGCTGGGATTCCCAGCTGGGTTGGGGATTCGTGCTGGACGTGGCGGACACCTCGAAGAAGGACGATTGGGGCAACGTACCGCCGGAGTCCCGGATGCAAATCTCTCCGCACACGCTTGAGAAGACGTTGGGCCGCAACAAGCTCGGCGCGTTGTACGCCGACAACCCGGTACTGCGCAGCCGGTTGAGAAGTGGGTGGTTCGCATTCGACCACACCGACCGGTTACGTGCCGTCCTTGCGGCCGTGTTGGAACCGGCCCTGACCCACATCCGGAAGTGGTCGGAGAACAACGAGTCCACTGAGGACAGGGCCGGTCGGCAGTAGGGCGAAATCGTCCACTGCCCGAGGTCCTGCATTTACGCGCCGAGCGTGACCGTGACCAGCTCACGCCAGCTTGTCCGCGTGCCTTCCTTGGTCGCTTCGGCGAACCGCGCGTCGCCGAGGTGACTCCGGGCAGCCTGTTCGATCCTGGCCACGTCCGGCAGGGAACGATCCGGCAGGCCGCGCACGCTCGTACTCGCGGCGAGCAGCCGTGCTGCTTGCTCGAACTGTTCCTGGCGCAGGGCCAGGTCTGCGATGCCGACGAGTATCGCCGCGGTCAGCGGTGCGTTCGACTCGTCGGTTGCCTGGAGGGCCGCGACACGATGTTGGCGGGCCTTGTCGAGATCGTCGGCAAGGTAGCCGAGCAGGTCTTGTATCGACGCGCGGTAGTTGGCTCGCTCGGCGTCGGGGCCCAGCGTGGCTGTCGCGACGCCGAGTTGGCGGTGTGCCTCCTCGCTGTCGCCGTTCCAGCGCGCGAGCTCTGCCTTTGTCAGGGCCAGCTCCGCGAGCGCGTTGGGCCAGGCGACCTGTTCCGCGGCCCGCTGGGCGTCCGCTATGGCAGCCGCGCTCGCCTCTTTGTCGCCCAGCAGCCAGTACAACCGGGCCTGGTGTGACCGCATCCCGACGATGTCCTCGAGCGCGCCGACCTCTGTGACGACTGCGATCGCTTGCTCGTAGTACTCGCACGCAACGGCGAACTCGCCGCGCACGGCGATCCGGTTCGCCAGCTCGATCAGGGCGAACGAAATCGCCCACCGTTCACCGATCGCGCGCAGCTCGGCGAGCGCCGTCTCGAGATGGGCGTCCGCCTCCCGCCCGCCGTGGCCCAGCATGATCCGCTGCTTGCCGAGCTGGATCCGGGCCAGGGCACGTACCCAAGGCTCGTCGTCGGTGAGCAGTGGTTCGAACGCTGTCAGTGCCGCGTCTGGCCCGTGCAGCAGGCGCTCCAGTGGGGCGGCGACCTTCAGCAGTGGATGACCGCCCTGGACACCCTGGCTGAGCCGGTGCGCCTCGCGGATCCACTCCGCCACATCGTGCTGGCCACTGCGCCCGGACACCCCGAACTGCACGGCGAACGAGTACACAATGGCCCGGATCTCGTCGGTGACCTCGCCGGGCAAAGCGGTGGCCGCCATGGTCAGCTCGCTGCCCACAGTCTTGTGCCCGCCGAGCCACCAGTACCAGTTGGCCGACGCCGCAAGGCGCATTGCCCATTGCGCCTCACCGGCCGCGAGCGCACCACGCATCGCGGCAACGATGTTGTCCTGCTCGAGGTCAAGCGTGGCAAGCCATTCCAGTTGCTCGGCGCTGCGAAGATGTGGCTCCGCGGTCTCGACCAGGTCGGTGAAGTACGCCAGATGCGCACGGCGCGCGAACTCCGATTCGCCCGCCTCGGCGAGCTTTTGGGCGGCGTACTCCTTGATCGTGCCGAGCATCCGGTAGCGCGGCGCTATGTCGCCTTCGGTGACCACCAGCAAGGATTTCTCGGTCAACGCGGTCAGCAGGTCGAGCACTTCCCCCTCGTCGCCAGCGCAGACCCACTCGGCCGCTTCCAGGCTCGCCCCGCCGGAGAACACCGAAAGCCTGCGCAGGACCATCCGTTCGGCCTCGGTGAGCGGTTCCCAGCTCCAGTCGATCACCGCGCGCAGCGTCCGGTGCCGTGGCAATGCCGTCCGGCTGCCGCCGGTCAGCAGGCGGAACACGTCGTCGAGCCGATTGGCGAGCTGATCCAGTGACATGGTGCGCAACCGGGCCGCGGCGAGTTCGATGGCCAACGGCATTCCGTCCAACGCCCGGCAGACACGGGCCATCGTGGACAACGTCGACGCGTCCATCACGAGGTCCTTGCGCACCGCGCTCGCTCGATCCCGCAGCAGCTGGACGGCCGGCGAGGACTCGATCTGGGCGGGGGCTTCCCGCTCCGCGGGCAGAGCCAGCGGCACGACCTGCCACAACGCCTCGCCGGTGATGCCGAGTGGTTCCCTGCTCGTGGCCAGGATCCGCAGCCGCTGGCACTCACCGAGCACTCGATGGGCGAACGCTGCCGCCGACTCGATCACGTGCTCGCAGTTGTCCAGGATCAGCAGCACCTGCCGATCGCGGATCGCGGCGACGACCCGGTCCGTCGGCTCGGCGTCCGGCGCTCCGCCAAGCAGCCCTTCCCGCTGACCGAGCGCGGCGAGCGTCGCCTGCGCCACGTCACCATCGGCGCCGATGGCCGCGAGCTCCACCATCCAGGCGCCGTCCGGCAGGTCGCCGAGCAGTGTGCGTACGGTTTCCGTGGCCAGCCTGGTCTTTCCGGTGCCTCCGGGCCCGATCAAGGTGGTCAGTCGATGTTCAGTGACGAGTTCACGGACCGCGGCGACATCGGCGTCCTTGCCGACGTAGCTGGTCAGCTCGGCACGCAGGTTGGTGTTCCGGGTTGTCTCCCGCCGTCCCACCTCGCCCCGCAGCAGCGCCACGTGCAACGCGGACAGCTCCGGTGACGGATCGGCGCCCAGTTCGTCGGCGAGGGCCTCCCGCGCACGCTGGTACACGACCAGTGCCTCGGAGCTACGGCCTGCCGCGCCGAGGGCACGCATCAACGCGGCGACAAGCCGCTCTCGCAGCGGATGCGCGGCCACCAAGTCGGTCAGCTCAGCGACCAGCTCGGCACCGTGGCCGAGACTGATCTCCGCGTCGAACCGGTCCTCCAGCGCGGCGACGCGCAGCCCTTCGAGCCGGGTGACCGCCGCGTCGAATGCCCCGCTGTCCTGCAAGCCGACGTCCTGCATGGCCGCGCCACGCCACAGTCCAAGGGCTTCACGCAGCAGTTTGACCTGCTGGTGATCATCGCCACCGCGTGCTTGCCCGACGAGTCGTTCGAATCGCACGGCATCGACAGCGTCCGGCTCCACCGTCAACCGGTAGCCGTCGGTCAACCCTTCGACCAATTCCCGTTCCGGCAGAGCCTTCCGCAGCCGGGAAACCAAGCGCTGCAAGGCATTCGCCGCGTCGGCCGGTGGGTTTTCACCCCAGATCCAGTCGATGAGCGTCGCTTTCGGGACGATCCGGCCCGGGTCGAGTGCGAGGGCGATCAACAGTGCGCGCAACCGGGCGCCCGGCACGTCGGCGACGGTGCCGTCGTCCGTACGAACCTCGAATGATCCAAGCACCCCGATTTGCACCCGGCCGATTCTGTCATGGGTGCTTGGCACGCCCGGTCCGGTTCGCATGAAGTTGAACATCGAGCACGTGCTGAGCGGATTTCGAGGAAGCGAACCGGGGCGCCAGGCGTTGCCGCGGAGTATGAGCCTGCGCTTCTCCCTGATGGGTCCGGTCCGCGCCTGCCGAGACGGTCAGGAAGTCCAATTGGGGCCGCGCCAGCAACGCTCCGTTCTCGCCGCCCTGCTGCTGAACAACGGCGTCTGGCTGAGCAACGACCAGCTGATCGGCATGGTCTGGGACGAACCCACACCGAGTGCGGTGATGGCAGTGCGCACATACATGTACCGGCTCCGCCGTACGCTGCCTGAGCTGGACGTGAAGTCGGCCAACGGCGGTTACGCCGTCAACGCGGAGGTCCTGGACGACTGCCAGGGCGAGCCGCTGGAAGGCCTCCAGTCCGCTTACTTCGACGCGCAGCGTATCCGGCTGTCCCAGCAACGGCTCAAGGCCCGTGAGGACTGGCTCGAACGTGAACTCGATGTGCTGGAGCTGCAGAAACACAGTGCCGCGCACCCGCTGCGCGAACGTCCGCGTGCCCTGCTGATGTACGCGCTCTACCGTGACGGCAGACAAGCGGAGGCGCTCGACCAGTTCCACGAAGCGCGCTCGATCCTCAACCAGGAGCTCGGCATCGAGCCGGGGCCCGAGCTGCGCGCGCTGCATGAGTCCATCCTGCGCGGCGACCTCAAGTACGTGTACCGGCCTGAGCAACTGCCTTTGGACCTGGCCGACTTCACCGGGCGGGAAACCGAGATCGCGCAGGTGCTCAAGGCGCTGCCGGCCACCGTCGGGATCACCGGCATGCACGGCAGCGGCAAGACCACGCTCGCGACCAGGATCGGGCACCTCGTCAAACACCGATTCCCGGACGGACAGCTGTTCGTCCGGTCGACGGACGTCGCGGGCGAGCTGCTGCGCGCGGTCGGCGTGGAGAACCCCAAGGGCGACAAAGCGGCGCTGTGGCGGGAAAAGGCGCGCGGCAAGCGGTTCCTGGTGATCGTGGATGACGTCGAACGGGCCGCGGACGTCCGTGACCTCGCGACCCCTGGCTCGGCGATGATCCTCACCAGCGTGCGCAGGCTCAACGAGTTGCCGGGCGTGACGTGGGTGAACGTCGCCGGACTGGCGCCACAGGACGCGGTGGCGTTCCTGCGCACAGCCATCGGGCACCGGGTGGACGTCGAACCCGAGCACGTGGAGGAGTTGCTGGACCGCGTGTCCCGCTTGCCGCTGCCGATCCGGGTGCTCGGCGGGAAGCTGGCCTCTCGTCCAACATGGACGGTGGAGATGCTGCTGCGGCAGTTGTGCCAGGAAAAGGCGGTCGGTGACGCCACTCCGGTGGACTGCCAGGCGATACTGACGCCGTTGGTCAGGGCACAGCAGGAACTCGGCGCCGTGGAGGAACATCTCCTGATGCGGCTCGTGCGCCGCGACACCGCCGAGTTCAGGACGGTCGACGTCGCTGAGGCGTCCGGGCTCGCGCCGGACGCGATCGAGTTGGCCATGGAGGCGCTCGCGGATGTGCACCTGATCGAGCCGATCGAGCTCGGCCGGTATCGGCTGCCGCGCTTCGTGCAGCTGTACTTCGGTCTGCCCACGTCCATCCTGACCAGCTGATTCATCGCGAATTTATGGCTGGACCATCGGTGCCGAGCAAGTTCGTAGACATGCGAACTAACGAACTTGATGGGCAGCGGGCAGTGGTCACCGGCGCGACCGCGGGCATCGGCCGCGCGATCGCGGTCAAGCTCGCGGAGGCGGGTGCCACTGTCCACATCGTCGGCCGCCGAGAAGAGCTCGGCAAGCAAACCGTGCGGCTGGCCGAGCAGGCCGGTGGGGAGGCGCATCTGATCCTGGCTGACCTGGCGGACATCGAGGACGTGCGCAGGGTGGCCGCGGAAGTCGGCGAGACCGACGTGCTGGTGAACAACGCGGGCATCTACCCGTTCGCGCCGACCCCCGAGCAGTCGCTGGAAAGCTACGAGCAGGTGTTCGGAATCAACGTGCGCGCGGCGTACTTCCTCACGGCCGCTCTGGTGCCGTCGATGATCACCCGCAAACGTGGCTCGATCGTCAACGTCTCGTCGGTCGCCGGGCAGGTCGGTCCCGCGGGCACATCCGTCTACTCCGCCTCCAAGGCCGCGATGGACGCGCTGACCAGGTCGTGGGCCGCCGAATTCGGGACTGCGGGCGTACGGGTCAACTCCGTCGCGCCCGGCCCGATCCGCACCGACAACGCCGTTGAGAAAGTCGGGGAAGCCTTCGAGCAGTTCGGTGCCGACACGCTGCTCGGCCGGGTCGGCGAACCCGACGAGATCGCGGAGGCCGTGCTGTTCCTGGCGTCCTCACGATCCAGCTACATCACCGGCGCGGTGCTCAACGCCGACGGCGGTTACGTGGCGGTCTGAGACTCGGCCGCTGAAGGACTGGTAAGGGAAGCGGCTCGTGCGGGCCACTTCCCTTCCATTCCCCGTCAGAGCGAGGGCACCAGCATCCGGCGCCCGGCGGCGATTCCGCCGTCGACCGGTACACAAGCCCCTGTCAGATAAGCGAATTCGTCACCCGCCAGACCGAGGACAGCCTGGGCGATCATCGCAGGCGTGGCGACTTTCTTCAGCCCGTCGACGTTCTCCTGGCCAAGGTAGGCGAGCGCGCGCTGCCAGGTCGCGTCGTCAAGACCAGGCGGGCGGATCATCGCGGTGTCGGTGATGCCGGGCAGGATCGCGTTGACCCGGATGCCCTGGGCGCCGTACTCCAGCGCCGCCGACTTGACCAGCGCCTGCACGGCTTGTTTGGTGGCTTGATACGTGGACAGGTTGGGGCGGCCGACGATCGCACCCACCGACGAGTTCACGATGATGTGGCCGCCGCGAGCGAGCATGTGGGGAATCTGGTACTTCATCGCCAGGAACACTCCGCGCGCGTTGGTGTTCGTGACGTCGTCCCATTGCCCGGCCGTCACTTCGTGCAGTTTCGCGCTGATCTGCACGCCCGCGTTGTTGAAGGCGATGTCCAGCCGCCCGTACCGCCGGACCCCGCCGTCCACGAAGTGCCGGACCTCGTCGGGAACCCGCACATCGGCCTGTATGTAGGTGGCCTCGCCGCCTGCCGCCCGGATGCTTCTCTCGATTTCCCGGCCTAAATTGGCGCGGCGGCCACAGAACACGACTCTCGCCCCCGTCGCTGCGAAGGCGCGGGCGGTCGCTTCGCCGATACCCGAGGTCGCGCCGGTGATCATCACGACCTTCCCGCTGAACCGGCCAGGCGTCGTGGCGGCCGCCTGCGTGGCCAGCGCTCCGAGTCCCACACCTGCGGCCCCGCCCAACACGGCTCTTCTGCTCGGTGTCCCCATACCCGTCTCCCTAAAAGCAACTTTTTGTTGCTTTTAGCCTGCCGTGCTGGGCAGGTTAAGGTCAACCCGTGGCTGAGAGTCCTGTCAGGCGCACCGGCGGGCGCAGTGCCCAGGTCCGGGCAACGGTGCTGAACGCCGGGCTGGCGGAGCTCGTGGACGTCGGCTTCCACGCACTGAGCCTCGAAGGCATCGCCAAACGCGCCGGCGTGAACAAAACGACGCTCTACCGCCGTTGGGGGACAAGGGAAGCGTTGATGCTCGACGCCGTTCGCGAGCGCGCGTTCACCAAGGTTCCCATTCCGGACACGGGCACCCTGCGCGACGATCTCGTCGAGCTGGTGCGTGCGGCGATCGCCAACCTGCAGACCCCTGAGGTTCAGGCGATGGTCCGGGTGGGAATCTCCTTGGCGCCGCACGAGAGCTCAGTGGCCACAATGGTCAGTTCGTTTTGGACTGAGCGGTTGGCGGTGGACGGCGTGATCGTCGAGCGGGCGATCGACCGAGGGGAGATCGCCCCGGTCGACCCGGGTTCGGTGATCGAGGCCGTGCTGGGGCCGCCGTACTTCCGGCTGCTGATCACCGGGCGACCGGTGACCGACGACTTCCTTGTCGCGACAGTCGATCTGGTGCTGAGCGGACTTCGGTCGTGACGGACCACGCAGGGGTAAGAGGGCATTTCTACGCACACCGACTGGCGGTAGGACACACCGGCGTCACTGCCTAGCCTGGTGCGGACAACGCGTAGAAGGCGGTTTCAGTGGTAGTTCCCGCAGGATCCGAACCCCGGACCTCCCCATTGACCTCATGGGCGATCGGGGTGGTGATCGGTGCGGCGGTCGTCGGCCTGCTCTGGTTGGTGACCGCGGACTTCAGCGAACCCGACGGCGCCGAGGGCGACGCCGTCGCCGCTTGCGCGGCGCTGGAACGTATCGGCGAACTGAAGCCCATGACCGGACGCGCGGACAGGCTGCCCGAGAGCAACTACACACGCACTGCCGCCGACCGGCTCGCCGCCGCCAAAGCCCTCGCGCAGGCCGCGGCTCGTGACGATTCCCGTTACGCGACACTCAGTTCGACGATCGACCGGGCCGACGAGCTGATCAACCGCAAGCTCCGGCTCACCGACGAGTCGATCGGCGAACTCGACAGTGCCCGCAACCAATGCGCCAACCTCTGAGCACTCGGGTCCTAGATGGACGCTCAGTCAGGAGCCGCGGCGCTTACGGGAGCGGTTGAACCGCTTGTCTCGGTCGTGCCGGGTGGACATTTTCGAGCGCAGAGCGAGCTTTTCGGGTTTGGCAGGCTTCGCCGGTGGCTCGGGGAGCAGCCTCGCCAGCCGCGTCCCGGCGAAGTAACCGGCGGCCGCGCCTGCGACCGGGAAGCCCATCATCATCACGAAGAACAACGCGCCGTCGCTCGTGCCTGGGAAGTCCGCTGACACGACTTCCCGGGCCGTACTCACTCGTTTGCGGGGGACGACTCGTTCGTGAACGTCCACAGTGCCGGTGAGCTCGCGGACTGAGATCACGCGTTCGGCGACGGTGTTCGTTTCACCGTTCCACCGCACTTGGGCGTCGCAGGTCCAGGTGATCCACAGGTAGAGCGGATCCCTGGAGCACGTCTGCGTTTGGGCTTCGCCGGTGCGCTCGGCTTGCGGGAGCTCACTGGTTGTCAGGCCCATTCTGTGCTGCACCGCGATGAACGCCCAGATGCCGAGCAACGCGAGGACGCCGGCCAGGACGAAGGCCGGCCAGTGGTAGTACCGGCGGTCTGGGCTCATCTAGTCCTCGTCGGAGTTCACGGTCTCGTTCGTCGCCTTCGTTCCTTCTTTGACCACCTTCGTGCCCATGCCGTCCAGGCGCTTGCCGATGGCCGAGTTGCCCATCTTGTCCACGTAGTCCGTGTACGCCTTGAGTTTGCCCGAGTCCGGCGCCAGGTTGTCCAGTGTCTTGGTGGTTTGCTTGATCGCCTTGTTCGCTTCCCGGCCCAGTTCGGTCGACTTGCGGCCAAGCGCTTTGGCCGCGTCGGCCGACTTGTCGCCGAGCACGCGGTACTTGGCCACGAACTGCTGGATCGCCTGCAACAGCTTGCCAACCCGCTTCTGCAGTTTGGCAGCCAGCTGAACGGCGTCGGCGACGACGCTGGCGATGAACGCGCCCACCGACGCGCCGAACGTGAACCATGACGAGGCCAGCGCCAGCAGGGCACGGGTGATCACGTTGCTGATGAACGTCGCGATCATGTCGAAGATGATCGCCCTTGTGGTGGCGACCACGACCCCGGCGATCTTCACCCCGGATGCCGCGTCCTGCGCTTGCTTCGCGATGTGGCCGAGCGCGTCGATGTAGGACTGCGCCAGCTCGCGGTACTTGGTCGCCGAGTCACCGCGCCAGCCTTCGGTGAGCGCCATCGCGGCCTGGTACTCGTTCGTCGCGTCCACCAGCCGTTTGCCGATGTTCTGCCACGTCTCGGCGATCGCGTTGATCTGGCCGGGGTCCCCGGTCAGCACTTCGAGCGGCTCACGGATGAAGTCCAGGTGCTCCATCAGCCAGCCGATGCCCGCCTTCACCAGCTCACCGAGCGGGTTCATCACCATCGACAGCGCGTCCAGGCCGACCAGCGCGCCGTCGATGGTCAGTTCCTGCCAGTTCGATTCGTTGCCGATGTCCTTGACCAGGTTGGCGACCGACTCGACGCCACCGGAGCCCTCGAAACCGGTTTGCGCGTCCGGCTTCGCCACCAGGTCCTCGGCGCTCAACTCGTCCACCCCAGCTCGTCGTTCTGCGCTTTGATCTGCTGCTCGACGCCTGTGTAGTCGGTGATGGCGCGCTTGATCCCGTCGGCGAGCGCACCAGCGAGATCCGATGAGCTCTGCAGCAAGTCGTCCATGTCGCCCTGGAACGCCTGCAACGCGGGAATCATCAGCGGTGAGCACAGCACGCCGTACGCGCCGACACCGCCGAGGCCGACCTGCTGGCCCGCGGTGTTGGCCTCGCGGATCATGTCGGCGACGCCGGCGACCTTGCCGGCGTGCGTCGAGAGCGTCGCCGGGTCTTCGATCTCGTAACCGGGCGTGCTCACCTGCGATCACCGCCGTCGGAGAAGCCCTGGAAGCCCTCTTCGTCGTCGAAGTCGGTGCGCGGGCCCCGGCTGAAGTTCTCGAGACGTTCTTCCTGCTCGGTCGCCGGCAGCTCGGGCATGGCCTGGCGGACGATGTCCAACGCCTCGGAGTCCTCGCCGACCAGGCCGGCCATGATCTGCATGGTCTGCGTCGCGGCCTGCCGCGCAGCCTGGTTGTACGTGGTCAGAATCAGACCGGCCAGCTGCCGGTGGCCCATCCGGTCGGCCTCGGGCGACAGCGACAACGCGGTCATCCCGCCGCCCGGGTTCACAGTCACCGTCACGACCTGGTCCTGGCTCGTGCGGGTGACCGAGTTCTCCGCCAGCCTGGCCTGGGCGTCCTGTGCTTTGGCGAGCAGTGCCGCGGTGCGTTGCTCCTGCTCACGCATCCATTCATGCGGATCACGGATGTTCTCGGCGAACGGTACGGACACTGACCCCCCTTGGGCCGGACGGACGTCGTCACTGCATCGGGCAGCCTAGCCGTCAGGTCCGGATGGCGGGCGGGAACTCCGTGAAACGCGGGCGCGTCAGCGGGTGAGGACCTCGGAGATGACGTCGATGACGCTGGGGGCGTGCTGGTTGAGGTAGAAGTGGCCGCCCGGGTAGGTGCGCATGTCGAAGTGCGCTGTGGTGTGCTCGCCCCACGAACGCACCTCGTCCACGGTCGCCTTCGGGTCGCCGTCGCCGACCATCGCGTAGATCGGGCTGTTCACCGGCGGGCCCGGCTCGTAGCGGTAAGTCTCCGCGGCCCGGTAGTCGCTGCGCAGCGCCGGGAGCACGGATTGCAGGACCTCTTCGTCGTCCAGCAAAGTGGACTCCGCGGCTCCGAGTGACTTGATCTCGGCGATGAACCCCGCGTCGTCGAGCAAGTGGTACCGCTCGTCGCGGTGGCGCGAAGGAGCCCGGCGCCCGGACACGAACAGCGCCAAGGGTTTCACCCCTTCCCGCTCCAGCCGCAACGCGACCTCGAAGCCCAGAGTCGCACCCATGCTGTGGCCGAAGATCGCCAGCGGCTTGTCGGCCCACAGCAGCAACTGGGCGGCGACCGCGTCGGCCAGTTCGGCGATGCTGGACATGCAGGGTTCCCGCCTGCGGTCCTGACGGCCGGGGTACTGCACCGCCAGCACGCCGACCTTCGGCGACAGCGCTCGGGACACCGGGAAGTAGTAGCTCGCCGAGCCGCCGGCGTGCGGCAGGCAGGCCAGGTTGACCTTCGCGTCCGGGGCCGGGTGGAACCGTCGGACCCACAGCTGCGGGTCATGGCTGTTGCCAGTCAAGTCGAATCTCCCGTGACGTCGTGCAGCAGACGACTTGACTGTCCAGTCGGGACAGGCCCGGTTCAACCCCTAATCGGACCGCCCGCCCCCAGAAAACTCCTCAGCGCCAGCCCAGGGCGGGCGCGACATGGGTGAGCACGTTCTCGATCACGTGCGCGTTGTAGTCCACGCCGAGCTGGTTGGGCACGGTCAGCAGGAGCGTGTCGGCCTCCGCGATCGCCTCGTCCCCGGCGAGCTGGTCCACCAGCACGTCCGGCTCGGCGGCGTAGGTGCGGCCGAAGATCGCCCTGGTGTCGGCGTCGATGTAGCCGATCTGGTCGGCGCTCCCGGCGTCCCCGCCGAAGTACTGGTGGTCCAGCTCGGACGTCAGCGCGAAAATGCTGCGCGACACCGACACGCGCGGTTCGCGCTGCCACCCGGCCTCCGCCCAGGCCTTGCGGAACGCCCGGATCTGCTCGGCCTGCTGGACGTGGAACGGAGCCCCGCCCTCGTCGTTCTTGAGGGTCGAGCTCATCAGGTGCATGCCTTGCTGGGCAGCCCACACCGCGGTGCCGTTGGACGCCGCACCCCACCAGATCCGGTCGCGCAACCCCGGCGAGTGCGGCTCGACACGCAGCAGCCCAGGCGGGTTGGCGAACATCGGGCGTGGGTTGGGCTCGGCGAACCCCTTGCCCTGCAACACCATCAGCAGGACCTCGGCGTGCTTGCGGGCCATGTCGGCCTCGGTCTCGCCCTCGCTGGGCTGGTAGCCGAAGTACCGCCACCCGTCGATCACCTGCTCGGGCGAGCCACGGGAGATGCCGAGCTGAAGCCTGCCACCGGCGATGAGATCGGCGGCACCGGCGTCCTCGGCCATGTACATCGGGTTCTCGTACCGCATGTCGATCACGCCAGTGCCGATCTCGATGCGTTCGGTCTTCGCCCCGATCGCGGCCAGCAGGGGGAACGGCGACGCGAGTTGCCTGGCGAAGTGGTGCACCCGGAAATAGGCACCGTCGGCACCCAGTTCCTCCGCGGCCACGGCCAGGTCAACGGCCTGCAGCAGCGCGTCCGACGCCGACCTCGTCTGCGAGTGCGGGCTGTCCGACCAGTGCCCGAACGAGAGGAAACCGATGTTCTTCATGTCCTCGACAACACCCCGCCGCGTTGATTGATTCCTCAACTAACTTACGCTGTGCCTAGGGTGGCGGTCATGACGGAGCAGGTGCTTGAGGTCAACGGTGTCGAACTGTGCGTCGAGACCTTCGGAGACCGCGCGGACCCCACGATCCTGCTCGTCGCCGGAGCCGGTGCGTCGATGCTCTGGTGGGACGCGGACCTGTGCCATCAGATCGCGGCGTCAGGCCGGTTCGTCATCCGCTACGACAACCGGGACACCGGCAGGTCCACCAGCTATCCACCGGGGCAGCCGGGCTACTCGCTGACCGACGTCACCGAGGACGCGCTCGGCATGCTGGAGGCCTTCGGCATCGACCGCGGGCACCTGGTCTGCCAGTCGATGTTCGGCGGAGTCGGGCTGATCGCCGGGGTGGATCACCCTGACCGAATCGCGTCGCTGACGTTCGTGAGCACCTCCACGGGTGAGGATGGTCTCCCGCCGCCCTCGACCGTGTTCCCAGCCGAACCGGATCCCGCCGACCTCACCGCGGTGATCGATTTCGTGGTCGAGTCCGTACGGGCGGAATCGGGCGGTTCCCCGTACTTCGACGAAGCCGCCACACGGGCGCTGGTCGAGCGCGATCTGGCCCGCGCCCGCGACTACGCGGCGACCCTCACCAACCACTACCTCATCACGTTCGACCCTCCCGTCAACGGAGGCTTTCGTGACATCGAGGCGCCGACGTTGGTCGTGCACGGGGATCGGGATCCACTGCTTCCCCTGCCGCATGGCGAGGCGTTGCGTGACGCGATACCGGGCGCCGAACTGGTGGTCCTGCCGGAAGCGGGGCACGCTGTGCCGCGGCCCACGTGGGACGTCTTCGTCCCGGCGCTGATCCGGCACACCGCGGGCTAGAGGTCCAGTTCGGGAGCGACCCGGAAAAGTTCGGTGCGAAGCAGCCGGATGGCCGGGTTGAGCTGTTGCGGGCGGGGCCGTCGACGCTTGCCGAGCTTCCACCACGGATCCGGCCGCAGCAGGCCCGCCGCGACCTCGTGGCCCTGCTGGAACGCCACGTAGAGGCCGAAGTCCAGCTGGTGGCGAGGCCCGGACAACAGCTGCGCCGTCACTTCGAGCAGGTGGCACAGCTGGGTGAGCAACTTCTCGACGAAGGGTTCGGTGTACGGCTTGGCGGTCCGGGAAAGATCGACGCTGACCTTCGGCATCGACGGCAGTTTCGGGCGTTGCGGCAGCGGCTTGCCCAGCGGCTTGCCCTTCGGCTGCTCGGCGGCCTGCCGGATCTTCGCCAACCACTCCTCGGACAACTCGTCATCGGCCACCGCGTCAGCATGACACCCCGGACCTCACGAGGTGCAGCGGCCGTTCAGCCCTTGACCCACGACAAACTTGAGCCCGCACTGCCGCCGAGGGACAGTGCGGGCTTGGTCTCACGCAGTGGCGACGGTGACGCCCAGACCGCTTTCCACGTCCGAGATCTTGTGCATCAGCACGGTGTCCGGGCTGGCCTCACCGATGATCATGCCGCGGATGATCGCGTCGGCGGTGCCGGATTGGGAGTACACCGGGCCGCCGGAGTCGCCGCCCTGCACGATCGTCACGCCGGGGCGCCTGCCCACCATCAGTCCGCTGGTGCAGCCGAACTCATCACACGCTGTTCCGCTGCTCAGGCTGATCATTGTGATGCTGCATCTGGCTCCGGTGATCGAGCCGCTGACACAAATGGGGGTGGTCAGGGTTGGGTCGCCCTTGCCGATCACCCGTCGCTTCGTCGGCGCGCCGGGGTCGGTGTGGATGAAGGGTTCGTAGCTGACGGTGAAAAACCCGTGCAGGCGAGCCATGTCCCGAGTGGTGGTGCGCAGGCTGCCTTGGGTTTGGCCGTAGAAGAGGCCTGCTCCCGTGTGGTAGTTGACGATGTTGCCGTGTCCCGCGCAGTGCCCGGCGGTCACCGAGCCGAGGACGCCGAAGCCGTCACGGATCGCGAAGCCGGATGTGCATTGGCGAGCAGTGGGGGAGTCAGGGGTGATGAACGCTCCACCGGTGAACGGCGGCAGGTTGTTGAACCGGTCGCCTGCCTGGATGGTGGGTGTTTCCGCGGTGTAGCTCACCGCCACTTGATCACCGAGTGCCCGGCTGAGCGCGGTCCCGACGGCTCGGTTGCGGTCCGGGAACGAGACGTGATACTTCGAGTCCGTTGGGTCGAAGTAGTAGCCGTAGCTGATGCGGGCCGCGTCCGGGTGCCAGGCGCGGGCGGCGAGCACGTCGTCCGCCCGCTGGGCGCTGTGCGCGGCCGGGCTCGCGGTCACGGCGAGTCCCGTGACCATCGCGGCTATCAGAAATACCTTGGTACGCATGGGGATCTCCTCATTACTGTGCGGTGAATTCCGGGATGTCGATGTAGTCCGTCCACACCACGCGGGACGTGCTCGCCGGATCGGCCACCGACCAGGCCTCGCGGCGTTCCTCAACCAGAATTCGGCCTGCCATCAGGCGATCAAGATCCGCTCCGGTCGCGGTGGTGCGGATCACGCCTTGGCACAAGGTTCCGGTCGGGCTGACCGGCGCGATCCACTTCGGCTCCACCGCGGGCGCGTCAACGCAGATGTCCTGGGCGTTCGCGTCGAGCAGCCGGGTCTGCCAGCGGGCCTCGATGAAGCTCGAGCCGCCGAACGCCTGCACGCTCACCTGGATCTGGTCCGCCCCGGTCTTCGAGGCGTGCAGGTAGCGGGTGGGCGGCAGGCCGACGAAGTCGGTCAGGACAGTGGCCGAGCATTCCGGGTGGAACTCGCTCGTGCCAGGTTGGTAGCGCACCAACGACAGTCGCACCATCGGGAAGACGCGGCCACGCAACTCGGTGGCGTCCATGTCGAACTCGATGTCGGCGAACCACAGGTCGCGCTCGGCGTCGAACTGGACTTCCACACCGGCGATGGCGTGGCCGAGCGAACCCTCCGGGTTGTCCGGCAGGTCGGCCGACAGCCCGGTGTGCACCCGGTTGGAGATCATCGCGGGCGCCAGGTGGGGTGCGGGCTCGCTGTTGATCTCGTACGGATCACTGCCCCAGTGCGAGATCAGGTCCCGGTAGGCGCCGTTGGCGACTGTATCGCCGAATTCCTGGCTCTGGGTCACCGAGACGCCGAGCAGTTCCCCCTCGCCGGTGGTGAACCACGGGCGGCGCAAGTAAACCCGCACACCGATGGTCTCGTGGATGCTGGTCAGGCTGTTGCCGTGGACCGTACGCGCATAGCGGCGCAACGGGATCACTGAGTGGATCCGGGGTGGTTCCGGGCGTCTGGTGGATCGTACGTCGTACTTGGCGGGCTCACTCTCACGAACCATGCTGCGGTCGCCCGGTTCAGCGACTGGGAAGTACTCGCGGAATCGCGTTGTGCCGACGGCACGGTAGGACACGATCCGGCGTTTGGTGTCGCCGAAGTGGTGGCGGACGTCGAAAGGCAGCGGGCCGGAGGTGCCCGGGTTGATTCGGACCGTGCCCGCGACCGCGCGTCGTTGTTCGTACCGCACCGGGCCGAAGCCGCGATCGATGATCTCCGTCCACGTTCCTTCGATGTCTACTGTGGACGTGCTCGGCGCGTGTGCGGTCACCGTTCCCTTGATCCGGTCGGACGTGCTGTGCAGTGGACGATCCGGCGAGAACCCGAAGGGCGGTGGTGGGTCCACTTTGATCGTCGGTGCGATCAACGGCTTGCGCACCGCGTGCACGAGGGTGATCTGCTCGGCCGGGGTGAGCCACGGGATCTGCCCGGCCAGCGCGGCGGCCTCGATCGCCGGGTGCAACGGTTCGATCGCGGCGAGACCCGGCTTGCTCAACGCGGAACTGAGCGTGACCGTGATCTCGGCGGCAGGCGGCACGACGACTTCCACTGTGGAGCGTTCGCCCTTCTGGGGTGGTGGCACGATTGTGGTCTTGCCTTCCTGTCCTGCCCGCGCCACAAGGCGGTGTGGCCCGACGTCGGGCCAGGAGCCGTGCCACGGCACCACAACTGGTTCGGTCGTGCCGGGCAGCCCAGCCCAGGCCGAACCGGTCGAAAGCGGATCGGCGAGGTAGGGCACGACGAGTGTGTCGGTGTTGTGCACTACGTATTCGCCGTCCGCCAGCGGTTCGCCACGCGGGATCGGCAACGTCGAGACCGGTGGCGGTGCGCCGACGTTGGTGACGATCGCGATTCCTTCGGCCGGCCGGGCGACTCCGTCCGGTCCTGGCACCATCTCGTCGAGGAATGTGCCCTGCTCGCGTTTGGCCAAGGCGAGCATACGATCACGAACGCCTTGCGGTACCGTGGATCCGAACGCGGAGTCGAACATCCCGTGCCGCTCGACCAAGTGCTGGCTCGCCTTGGCCGGAGCGATGTGCCGCTCGCAGGACGTGCCAAGCGGGTTGCCGTCCCCGTCGGAACGCACGACGATTCGGCGCAACGACTCGCCAGGCTGGAAAGCCGCACGGGGCACCAGTACCGGCGCCGGGACGGGTTCCCGCCTGCGGAAGGTGAACGGCATGGATGCCTTGTCCTGCCCGGCGATCTGCGGATCGATCGAGTTGCCCGCGAAGTCCGCCGTGCGGACCCGGAACCGGTATTTGGCGCCGTAACGCAGTGGTGTCAAGGAACCAGGCTCCGCGGCGACGTCGATCAGCAGCGGCATTCCTGGAACCGGCCTGCGGTCCGGATCGGCGACTTCGGGCTGGCCCGGCTCGGCGGCCACAGTCCGGCCAGGCTTGCGTGCCACCAGGCTCCAGCCGTCGAAGGTGAACACCTCGTCGTTGACGAACAGGTGCGGCACTCCGTCCGGTCCTCGTTGCTCGATCGGGCTGAACGGGTCGATCGCGCCTTCGTCCTTGACTTCGATGACCTGCGGTGCCTTGCCGTCAGCCGATTCCACCGTGTACTTGATCCGGCGGCGCATGAGCGACCGGAAAGGACCGTCGTCCTTGGCGACGTCCACTCGGTACCCGGCGGTGACGTCATCGGCGTACAACACCGGCGCTTCCTGTACCTCGGCCGGTCCCATTCCGGAGTCGAAGCGTGCGTTACGAGCGAGGACGTGCGCGAAGGTACGTGCGCACCGATCGTTCTGCGCCACGATGATTCCCGCGTCCCGTCTTGTCGGCACGGTGTCCGCTGCTGCTTGCGAGCCCGCCGCGGCACGGCCCTGCGCGGCCAGGTTCGCCGTTCCGGCCAAGGTGGCCAGCTGCGCCACGACCGGGACCGGATCGACATCGGTGATCACGTAGTGCTGGCTGGAAGCGTTGGGACGCAGGTCAAGCTGACCGCCCTGGACCTCGGTATCCGGTGCGCCGGGCTGGGTGGTCATGGTGAAGCTGCGGGCGGCCGGCGTGCAGCGGACCGCGCTCCAGGGCTGCCGCAGCTGCGGGTGCAACGGCTGGCCTTGCGCGTTGCCGATCCTGATCAGCCGTTCACCGTGGAAAACTGGGATGCTCAGGTCGATCCGCAGACCGACCCGGACCGCGAGCGCGGGGTGATCCATCAGCAGCCCGATGATCTGGTGCAGTTCGGCGTCGGCCAGCGTCGGGATCGAGGTCAGATGCCCGGGCTGCGGCGGGTTGACAGCCGGCGCGGAACTGGCCGCCAGAAGTCTGCGCAGGACGGGCACCAGTGCGACGACGTCGGCCGCGGCGTCCCGGCCTTGCTCACGCAAAGCCTGCCGCGCCTGGTTCAGCCGCGCCGCGGTGAGCCGCCGGGGATCGAGCAGATCGTCGATCTCCGTGGCCCGCAACGCTTCAGCGGACAACCACTCCGCCAGCCCGGTGACGACTCGCCGGACGGGATGGTCGCCAACGCGCTGCGGGTCCGCGGTCGCCGCGTACAGCTGATCCACTGTGGACAGGGCGGCGCCGAACGGGAACGCCGACTCGGCCGGTGCGAAGATCGGTGTGGCCGCCGTTCCCGCGTACGGCAGAGCCGGTGCGTCCGGCGGCAGCAGCCGGTCCCACAACGCTTGGTCAGGCCGGGGGCTGGTGATCGTCGCCGGGATCAGCTCGGTACTGCCTGCGGTCACCACAGTCAACGTGCCGAGCCCGGCGACCACCGTCGGCCAGCGGGCGATCAGCGAGTCCGCGGCGACGGAGTCGCCCGGTTGCTTGGTGAGCACCCGTGGCGAGGCAACCAGGCTGAGAGTGGCCCGCGTGCCATTCTCACTGACCCCGGCTGGCAGCAGGGTCCACAACACACTCATCGTCATGACAGGCTCCGGATCACGCGAACGCGAGGCAGTAGGTGTCCCATGGCCGGGGGCCGTCCCCGCCCGGATCCATGAGCTGGGCGAAGGTCGGGTCGCCGTTGGACCCGGCGAAGGTCCGTTCCATCGACACGCGGACGGTCTTGGACACGAAGAGCAGCTTGACCTTGACCGACATCTCGGCACGGCCGCGCAGGACGCCGTTGTCGTAGGTCAGCGCGAGGAACAGCTCGATCGCGGCCGAGATGAGGCCGAGCACGTTGAGCTCGCCGCGAATGCGCAGGTATCCGGTGAGCCGCTCCCGATTTTCCTCGACGAGGAAGTACACGCCACCCATCGCCGAGACGGAACCCTTGGCCACCCCCAGATTGACCCGCATCGACGCACCGAACTCGAGCGCTCCCTCCAGCCGCACCAGACCTGAGCCCGCGGACATCGCCAGCGCGAGATAGCCGCCGCCGCCCAGCGCCGAGACGGTCAGCCGGAACGGGTTGCCGAACGTGGCGAAGTTCAGCGCCAGTTCGGGCGCCTGGTCGAAGAACACGTCCAGCTGCGCGCCGAACACGATGTTCTCCAGGCTGAACATGCCGACCGCGACATTGGGCACCGGCGCGGAGAACGTGGACCGCACCCGGTCGGGCAGCACGTCGAGGGCGGGCGGGTCGTGGAACCCCGCCGGGTCGACCAACCGGGCCAGCACGCCGACGAACGCGAGCACGCCGAGGAACTGCACGCGACCGAGCTCGGCGTCCAAGTCCGGTTTGCGGCCGTCGATCGAGGTGAACGAGAGTTTCCGGAACGGCACCACCACCAGGTCCTGCGGGCCGAGGCCGAAGCACAGGTCGACGTGGCTGACCGTGCACGTCGTGCGGGCGACGCCACCGCCGGCCGCGGGCGTGACGACCGACTCGATGGTGAGCTCTGGCTGCCCGCCGGATCCCTTGCGCAGCCGCGCGAAGCCGCCAGGCGCTGGGATCACGTTCTGCTTGGCGAAGAGCCGAGTGGTCCACCGGACCGTCTGGGACCGCAGGCCGTCGACGATGCCCTGCGAGATCACCGGAGCGTCGGCCAACAGCCCGCTGTCCGGGATCAGCTCCTTGATCTTGACGATGCCGAGCAGGGTGAACTGGTCGAGCGCGGACTTGAACCACTGCTTCGGATCGAATGTACCGGCCACCGTCTGTTCGACGATGCCGCCGACTGGGCCGAGCCGCCGTGACAATCCGGTGACATGCATGGACAACGCGGACGCGATGCCGCCGTTGACCGCGCGCTCGGCCAGACCCAGCACCGGACTCGTCTCCGCTATGCGCAGGAACACCTCGCCCGGGTTGGCTGTCCCGAAGCCGTTGTCCAGGAACGTGGTCACATAACGGAGTTCGAGCGGCACCGGCGCCTGAGTGAACCGCTCGATGCCCGGAACGCGCCCGGTCAGCTCACGGAACACCGGGCGAAACGAACTGTCCGGAGTGGCCCCAAGGCGAGCCAGGTTGGCGATCACATCGACGCCGTCCAACGGCCGTGGGGCTGCCGAAGCCCCACCAACCGGACCGGGATCGGCGATCGCGATGGTCTGTCCGTCGAGCCGCGCGGTCGAGAGGTCCAGCCGGTTGGCGTACGCCGTGGCGAGGTCGCCGAACGTCGGCTGGCCGCTGACCGTGCCGAAGCCTTCCGGCACGAACACCAGCGGCAGTTCGAACCGGACCGGACGGCCCGCTCGATCCGTTGCCAGGCATTTGAAGTGGGCCGTGTACTTGCTGGTGCCCACGCCGACGCGGATGTAGCGGGCCGAGCCGATCAACGTCTCGACGGTCCCGTTTGGAGTCTCGGTGGTGAGCAGTTCGACCGAGCTGAACGGAAACTGCCGACCGGCCTTGTCGTTGCCCGGATAGTTCTTGATCGGATTTCGCACCGTGACGCGGTCCCGTGCTCGCAGGCGTGTCCTGCTGCCGTTGGGAACGCCGTTGATCACTCGTTCGCGGGTGATCGTGAGGATCGCCTCGTGGCCGAAGGGGTACAACCGGCCGAAGAGCACTCGGCGCTCGTACTGGTCACGTCCCAATGCTGTGCGATGCCGCCACGCCTTCAGCATCGGTGCGCCCGGCCAATCCCCGCGCATGTCCACAGTGGCCCCCAACGGGCTGAGGATCACGTGGCTCGCACGCAACGGCGACGCTGATGTGGCCTGGTTCGCGACTGCTGTGGCCTCCTCGATGGACAGCGTGCTGAGCGCGGAGTTCACATCAGCTGCCCATGCCGCTGATGTGCCCGAGGCTGTCTTGGCCCGTAAGCCGATCAGGTCCGCACTGCGCTCGACGACACCACCGCCGAGCCGGGCGACGGCCAGCCGCGTGTGCCAGTACTCAATCCGTCCATTGTGGTCAGCTGGGTCGACGGAGTGCGTGAACCTGGTCGAGTTTCCTCGCGGTGTCAAGTCCAACCGGGACGACACCGCCAACGCCGACGCGGGCAGCGTCGTGGCGGCCGGAGCGCTGACAATCGGCACAGCGGGGAGATCTGCTTGTGCGGCGCCCCGCTTGGCCAGGTCGTCGCGGTGTGCGGTGCCAGTTGGCTCGCTGAGCACCTCGACAGCTGAGGAGAACTCGGCCTCGGCTGCGGCAGGGGCGACTTCCCCGGCTCGCGGGTCGACCACGAGCGGCAGATCCCGGACCGCGGCAAGAATTCCGGTGAGGGAGAACGGGATGCCCGGGTGGTTCGCCGGAACCTTGAACGTGAGCACGGTAGGCGCCGAGATGACCAGCCGGGATGGTACGCCGGTCAACCGTTCCATCACGTGCTGCGCGGCCAACGTCACCACGATGCCGCAGTCGGTGGCGCCGTTGGTGGGCCGCAGTACGTGACCTGCCCCTGCGGGCATCGGGACCAGCCCGATCAGGTCGACTTCGACGCGTACCTGGTCGCTCGGCCGGACCAGGATGAATCTGTTCGCGTGGTTCATGGGCAACCGGTACTTCCGCTCGGTGGCGTGGTCGGGGCCATACGACACCAAGCGGCGGAACTCCCGGGCAATACGCAATTTTGCGGAGTATCAAACCGGCGCCGGGCGCCTCTTTTCCGTGGGGACTTCTGTCTGAGGGGAGCACATGGTGGACTTGGCTGCTGACGACCTGCGTAGGGCGTTGGATTTCGTCGGTGCGCTGTACGAGGACATCGACGATGTCGCCATAGGGTCGGAAACCCTGGCGATCCTGGGCGATCTGGTCGGCTGTGACCTGGTGTCAGCGACTTCGATGGACCACACGGACCGCCGGGTGCTCGAGTCGACGATCGACCGAACGGAGCGAGAATCCTTGCTGGACAGGCAAGGGTTCGCCGAAGCGGTGAGCGAGCACCCGGGGTTCGGGGCCTATCGGTCGGGCGCGCTGCGGCTGGGCACGTCGGTGGCGCTGACCGATCTGGCCGCGCCGTCCGTACTCCGCCGGTTTCAGTTCTATGTGGACTTCTACCGGCCGGAGGGCACCGCCGACCAATTGGTCTGCGCGATCCGGTCAACCGGCAGGCTGGGCACGGTGATCACCTTCAACCGGGACCGATACGGCTTCTCCGACCGTGATCGCGCCGTGGTCGACCTCATCGCGCCCCACGTGTCCTCAGCACTCGCGGTCCGTGAGCGCATCGCGGCGCTACGTGCGCCCGACGTGGATCTCGCGGACTGCACACCACGCGAACGTGAGGTGATCGCCCTCGTCGCCTCGGGGGCGACCGATCGTGAAGTCGCCCGTGCCCTGTCGATCAGCCCGCGCACCGTGCACAAGCACCTGGAACGGATCTACCGGAAGTTCGACGTGACCAGCCGCACCAGCCTGATCGCCCGGCTGACGTCGTGATCAGCGGGATCGCCGGAACCAGGCGTCCGTACGGCGACTGGGCGATAGATTGCGGCTGTGGACTTCGAAGAGATCGTGATTCGCACGGACCGACTTGACTTTCCCGCGCTCGCCGTGGGCGATGGGCCAGTTGTGGTGTGCTGGCACGGCTTTCCCGACCACCCCGCCACCTTCGGGCCGCTCGCCGAGCACCTGGTCGCCGCAGGCCGCCGAGTGGTTGCGCCGTTCCTCCGCGGCCACCATCCCGTAACAGCGGACCAGATGACCTACGCCGACAGCATCACGCTTGCGGCCGACGCCGCTGCGGTCGCCGAGGCACTGTCGCCGGACGCCGGTGTCGACATGATCGGACATGACATCGGCGCGGGCGTGGTGGCCCGGCTGGCGGGCGCCTGGCCCGAACGACTCCGCCGCGGCGTAACGATGGCCGTGCCACCGCCCAAGGCTCTGCCGCCGATACTCCTCGATCCGGCACAACAGCAACGGTTCTTCTACCTGTGGCTGTTCCAGCTGCCGAATGTGGCGGAAACCGTGCTGGAAAGTGACCGGCGACTGATCGACTACCTCTGGGCAACATGGTCGCCCGGCCTGGATCCCGGCGAGCACCGGGTGCGGGTGCACGAACTCTACGGTGATCCAACGCTGTTGCGTAACGCATTGCGGATCTATCGCGGCAACTTCGACATGACATTGCACGATCCTGAGTTGGCCGCACTGGCCGCTCGGACCGAAGCACCAGCAACAGTGCCGCTGCTCGTACTTGCCGGCGCGGATGACGGCTGCATTCCCCCTGAGCATTTCGCCAACGCACAAACAGGTCTGGCTCCCGGCTCGTCGGTGCAGGTTGTGGCGAACGCAGGTCACTTCATGCACCTCGATCAGCCGGGCAAGGTCGCCAAAGCCGTCCTGGACTGGTTTTCCGCCGACTGACACCGCTGCACACCAGTGCTGGCCGTAGCTGGCGGTCCGTGCCGACGAGTTGAAGATCGAATCCGATGATGCCGAACCGCTGCCGGTGTGCGGTTGACACGGCCGAAATAATGCACAGTGTCCGCCGCAACCTTCGCATGAAAGGTTCGATGGCGGATGGAAACTCTGCGTAGATTTCTCGCTGTGCCGTTGACGGCGGTGCTGGCGCTGTCCCTTCTGGCGAATCCGGCGCACGCCGCGACGATCTGGAGCGGTGATCCGTCAGGCGGGTTGCGCGTGTTCGGCAATATGAACTGCGACTCGCCCGGCAGCGTGACGGCAGTCGACGACCCCGCCCACGGTCGGGTTTGGCGGTACAACAAACCCAGTGGCAGCAATCGGTGCGAGAACCACGGCATCGCTGTCGGGGGCAAGCGGTACGAGTTCCGGAACGGGTCGACCTACTACCTCGGCTGGCGGAGCAAACTGTCCAGCGCGGTGAACAACAACGCCACCTTCCAGTGGAAGTCCTACGGCAACCACATCCAGAACTTTCCCGTCGTGCTCAAGGTGATCAGCGGCCGGATCTCCATCCTGCAGCGGCAACCCGGGGGAGTCGAACGCATCACCTGGTCCCGGCCGATCACCGCGAACACTTGGCACACCTATGTGCTGGGCCTGCACTTGTCCAGTGCGACCACCGGCGGGTGGGTCGAGTTCTGGTTCGACGGCCAGAAACAGACCTTCACCAACAACTCGCAGCGCTGGGCTTGCCGTACGTGGGACAGCATCAACGAACCCAAGTGGGGCATCTACGGTGCCAGCGGCACGTCTGTCGCCAACTACGTCGACGCTCTCAAGGTCGGGACGGCCTACTCCGACGTCGCACCCTGAGACGAACACCAGGTCGACCATCCACTGACCCGAGGTCTGCTGTGGCCTGGTGGGCGCTTCGGGCGTGCCCGCGTTGCGTGGTTCACATCATCCGTCAAGCCGACCGGCTACTGCAGTCCTACGGCGACCATAAGTGACAGGAGCCTTGACCAAAAGCCATGCGATGAACGAAAGTTCCGCGACGGCCGCGAAGGTCAGGGCGAACGGTGAGATGCCGGCGCCAAAGTCCGGTGCGAGGAAGCGGGAGAACACGTCCACGAGGTGCCCGCAGCATCCGATCACCAGCAGGACGCCCAACGCCTTGGGGAAGTAGCCCGACTTCATGACCAGGTAGCCCAACGGCAGCAGCCACAGGCCGAAATACGTCTGGGCAATGAGGAATCCGTTGCTCTGCATGTCGGCGAACAGCATGGTCAGCTGGGCGGCGACTGGTTGGCCGAACGCAGTGGTGTAGTCCTGGCTGGTGGCGATGGTCAGCGCCGTGTTCTGGTTGAGCAGGTTCAGAGTCTGGATCGCGACGCTGACGGCGACGAAGACGACCATCGCCGCGGCGGCCATCTGGTTGACGTGTTTGAGCAGCAAGTACAGCGTCATGCTCGTCAGCAGAAAGGCCGTGGCGCCAACCAGTTCGCTGACGAAGCCGATGCGGTACAGCGTCGCCGACGCTTCGATGTTGCCTGCTGTGGCCGCTGCGTTGCCTGACTCCACGATCCGCGAGTTCACCAGCCCGGCGAAGATGGTGGACGAGGCGACGATCAAGTACAGCAACCCCGCGGTCCTCGCGAGCCCGCGTGGGGTGCTCATGCTGGCTCGCCGGCGTGAGCGAGGGTCGATGGGGCCAGCCGGCCGACAATGGCCTCGACCATGAACTGCGCGTAGTCCACGTACACGTCCTTTCCGCCGCGGATGATGTGCCAGCCACACGGGAACAACCGTGCGTCTGGCCTTACGCCGTAAGGTACAGCCTTATGGTGTAAGGTTGTCAAGCAGTCAGACGGGAGGACCTTGTGGCCGCCGAGCCGACCGACACGCCTCGACGCAACCCGCTCAGCAAGGAAACGGTTCTTCGCGCGGCCATCGAGCTGGCGGACGAAGCGGGCGGAGGCGTGCCGAGCATGCGCAAACTCGCCGAGCGGCTCGGTGTCGAGGCGATGTCGCTGTACCACCACTTCCGCAACAAGGACCTGATCCTCGACGGCATGATCGACACCGTCTTCGGCGAGATCGAGCTCCCGCAGGACGACGTCGGCTGGCAGACCGCGATGCGCAGGCGGGCAGTGTCTATGCGTGGCGCGCTGATCCGCCACCCGTGGGCGATCAGCCTGATGGACTCACGGACCAATCCTGGCCATGCGACTCTGCGACACCACAACGCGGTCGTCGGGTGCCTGCGGGCTGGAGGCTTCTCGATCGCTGGTGCGGCACACGCGCTCTCGGTGCTGGACAGCTACATCTACGGGTTCGTGCTCCAGGAGCTCAGCGTGCCGTTCAAAACCCCGGTCGACCTGGAGAACGTGGCGAGCTCGATCCTGGATGAGATGCCCCGCGACGAGTTCCCGCACCTCGCCGAGATGATCGTCGACCGTGCGCTGAAGCCTGGTTACGCGTACGCCGAGGAGTTCGACATCGGCCTTGACCTGATTCTGGACGGACTGCAGCGCCAGCGCGAAAACTGGGCCTAGGCGATCAGACGGCGAAATAGGGCACCGGCCAGCGGAGCAGCCGCACGGCCAGCACGACGTGTTCGCCGTCGCCCAGCCGTATCGCAAGATCCGCGGCCACCAGTTCGTCAAGCAACCGGTTGTCCACAGCGATCCTCGCTACCAAGTCGCGGAACGGCTGCACCCAGTCGGCACCCAAAAGGCCGCGGAAACGATCCTTGCCAGGGCGATTGTCGCGCAGCACCACGAAATCCGGGCCGTACCGGTAGGTGCACAGGGCCAGACCGGACTGTTCCCGCCATTGCCGTGCGATGTCACTGGCTGCATCGTCCGCTGTGGCCGGTGGCGGCAGGTGCACAACGGTGTGCAAGGGCCACGGCAACTCGCCGACAAGGTGCCACTCGACCCGTACGTACCGCTCCGCGGCCGAGACAAGGAACCGGAGTGCGGCCGCGTCCTGCGCAGGGTTCGCTCCGAACATCAGTGGGACACGCAACCGAAAGCGTTGGCAGTTCCGGTCTGCGGTGTCGATGTCGGCGTCATTCGACGGGATGGTGTCCAGAACCGTGACGTCCGGCCAGTGATTCATCGGGGACCCGCCCAGGTCGTGGCGAGCGCGACGTAGTACCCGCCCTCGGTGAACAACAGGCCGCGCTCGCACAACTCGGACAGCCAGCGTGCCAGGTCGTAGACCTCCCAGCTCAGTCCCGCGTCGGCGAGCCGGCGGGCAATGCCCGCCAAAGACCGGCCGTACTCCAGTTCTGTCCACGCTCGCTGTTGCCGGGGATTCTCAAGTACGTGGTCTTCCTCCGGCCACCCGATGCGGCGGTCGCGCAGCACGGTTACGCCGTCGATGTGTTTGCGCACAAGGGTGCTCGCGGCATGCTGGGCTGTCCACGTCCGCACTGCGGTCCATAAAGGACTGGCCTGCTGCTCGGTGAGACCACGGGGAGTTGTGTCAAACAGGTAGACCAAGTCCTGCAACGTTTCCGCCGGCAACGCGTACACGTACCGGTACGCCTCCGCAGGCGACCGATCCGGGAACCCGAGGGACGGATCCTCGAAGTACGGACTGAAGCGTTCCAGCTGGATCCGTGTCACCCCGTCCGGCGGTTGCAAGTGGACCAACGCAGGCAGTTGGTCGACCACCGCTTTGTAGTCCTCTTCCCGCTCACCAGGAAAGCCGTAGAGCCAATTCCACGCCACAGTCAGCCCGGCCGATTCGCAGTCGCGCAACGTGCGGACGTTGCGGACAGCCCGGACACCTTTGTTCATCCGCCCCAACACGTCGTCGACGAGCGACTCGATGCCGGGTTGGACGCTGTACACACCGGCGTCCCGCAGCACCTCGATCTGCGCCCCGGTCAGATTCGCCTTCACCTCGTAGTGCAAGCGCAGGTCCCACCCCCGCCTGGCAAGTTCCGGCAACGCAGTGCGCAGATAGCCCGGTGCGAGGATGTTGTCCACGACCATCACGTCGAGTACCCGGTGTTGTCGGATGAGGCCGTCCACCTCGTCGACGAAGGTCTCGGCAGGCTTGGCCCGGAAGGCCATCGACGTGCCGTTGAGCCCGCAGAACGTGCAATGGTGGTGTTCGCCCCACCAGCATCCGCGCGCGGATTCCACCACCAGTTCCGGTTCGGCGTACCGGCTCACCGGTGAGGCGTCGAACGCACCGAACCAACCCTCGAAGTGCGGTGCGCTCATGCGTGCTGGTGGCACCAGCCGAGCGGGATTGACGGTGTCGCGCCAGCACAGCCCTGGCACGTCGGCGAGTTCGCCGTCGCCGTCCAAAGCCCGCAGCAGCCGGGGAAAGGTCTCGTCGGCCTCGCCACGCAGCACCATGTCGACGAACTCGAACTCACGGTGCAGCGCCACTCCCATTGGCCCGTCGCAGTTGCCGCCACCGAAGAGCACGGTCAGTTCCGGTCTGCGGTGCTTGAGTTGCTTCGCCACGGCGAGGCTGGGCACGTTCTGCATGAACGTGGTGCTGAACCCGACCAGCTCCGGGTCAGTGGCCAGTACCTCGTCAACGACAAGTTCGACAAAGGACGCGGCGAGGTCGCGCATCGCGCGCAGTGTGCGCATGGCGATCCCGTGCCGTGCGGCGTAATCCGCCATGCCATCGAGACCGAACTCATCGCCGTTCACCACACCCGCGAACACCCAATCGCCCAGCGCGTGCGGGAACCCGGTCTCGGCGACCGCCGCGTAGTCGGACGGAGTCACCACGCCGTTGGTCTGGTCCAGCAGGAACTCCGCGAACCGCAGTCCGCCGTGGTACTCGGCGGGCGGCATGAGCCCTTCGCGTCGGCACGCGGAACTCAGCACGCCCAATGCCAGACTGGGTCGCGACAACGCGTGCCACGGCATGCAGACAAGAGTCGTCCTGGGCATGGCCTGATCAGTCAGGCGCATCGACCGGGGCGCGGTCCAATGTGCACTCGTCCAGTCCGGCTGATGGTGTGGCGCTGATGCGTACACCGTTGCTCACCGGCGTGCGGTCAGCCGGCAGCATCGGCTTGATCGTCAGGATCTGTTCTTCCATGACGCGCATGCTGCCCCGGGGTGCTCACTTCCGGGTCACTTCCCGGTCACTCGAGTTCGACGAGGACGTCGCGCATGTAGGCGAGCGCCGCGCGGTCGTCGACGGCCGGTGTCGTATCGGCGCTGTGCTCAGCGATCCTGGTCGCGGCCTCCGCGACGAGAGTTCTGGCGGCCAACGCGCCGAACTCGTTGACAGCCTTGAGGTACCTGAGCATGTGGGCGGCCTCGGTGATCCGGTCGATCTTGGCCATCATGGTGACGAACTCGATGCAGACGATGCTGGCCGCGACCACGTTGTCGGTGTCGATCAGTTCGTCGATGTGGGAGCGCAGGAGTTGGAACGCTCGCTGTCGCTCGCCGCGCCGGAAAGCCGACCGGGCTTCGGTGCTCTTGTTGGCCGAGAGCGTGCCCGCGGGCAGGCTGACACGGGACGCTTCGTCGAAATACCGGTCGGCGTCCTCGGCTCTGCCCTGGAACGACGCGCGATAGCCGAGGGTCTGCAGCGCCCAGTGCAGGAGCGTTGGCGGGCCGTGGACTCGATACCGATCCGCCAGGACCGTGACCGATTTGTCGACCTGCTCGAAGCGCCCGGTGCCCAGCAAAATCCCCGCGGACGTCATTTCGAGGAAGGCAGCCAGATCATCGCTGTGCAGACCAGCGACGGCATCCGGCAGACACTGCCACAAAGCCTCGCCGTCGCCGCAGGCGTACGCGTCGGCGTAGCGGCTCAGCGGCCGGTCCGTGCCGTAATGCTCGGCGACCTCGCGATAGCCCGCCGGATTGGCGTTCTGGGTGTAGCGTTCGGCGACCCAGACGAGCCAGAAGGCGCGCACGTCCGCATCTGACGTCATGGCCAGGATGTGTTCGGCCCACACGCCGATTTCCTGCCGCCCCCGCAAGGGCAGTTCAGTGACGATCGGCCGGACCAGTGCGTCGGCCAGACCGACGTCTCGCGTCCATGTGACCGCCGCGCGCAGGTTCGGCCAGAGCTCGGCGAGCCGGGCGACGCCTTCGATCTCGTCCGGTCCGGTGAGCAGACGGTGGATGTGGGTGACTTCGCTGACGCACCAACGGGCATGACGTTCGGCGATGACGTCCCGGTCCCGCAAGTGTTCGGCGGCGAACTGACGCATCGGCTCCAGCAAACGGAAACGCCGTCCAAATGGTCCATTGTCGACGGTGATCACCGACCGCTCGACCAGAGCGCTGATCAGGCCGTCCGCGCCGTCAGCCACTGCTTCCGCCGCGCTGAGGTCGAACGGGGCGCTGAACACCGAAAGCTGTTGGAACAGCGTCTGTTCGGCGGGGGTGAGCAGGTCGTATGACCACTGGATGGCTGCCCGCAACGTGCGATGCCGCGCGGCGCCGGTCCTGCGGCTGCCGGTCGCCCGCAGGCGGTCGTTGAGCCTGGCGACGAGGTCGGCGGGCTGATGGCTGATCGTCCGTGCCGCGGCCAGCTCGATGGCCAGCGGAATCCCGTCAAGCTGACGGCAGATCTCCGTGACGTGATCCCGATGCGCAGCAGCGTCATAAGTTCGATCCGCGGCGGTCGCGCGGGCGTTGAACAGCTCGGCACCGGCGTGGAGGTCCAGCGGCCCGACGGCCAGTACCTGTTCCGCTGCAAGGGAAAGACGTTCCCGTGACGTGGCGAGGACGTGAACCTGCGGGCAGCCGGACACGACGGCTCGGATGAGTTCGGCCGCGCCGTCGATGACGTGTTCGCAGTTGTCGACGACCAGCAGTGCCGAACGTGACCGGAACGCCGCGACGATCGACTGGGTCAAGGTGCGGCCCTGACGCTGCGCGACACCCAGTGCGTCGGCGACCGCGCGGGGCACGTCGGCGGGCGAGGTGATCTCCGCCAACTCGATCAGCTGTCCGTGATCGGCGGCTGCTGCCAGCGCGAGCTGGGTCTTGCCGATTCCGCCCGGTCCCACCAAAGTCACGACAGCTGATCGCGCCAGGGCGTCGGCGATGGCCTGTAGGTCCTCGTCGCGGCCGAAGAGCGGTCCCACGCGACGGGGTACGTACCCCTCATGTGCGGCACGTTCGCGCAGGCGCGTGTCCTGGTCGAGGATCCGCGACTCGAGCTCACGCAACGCGGGCCCAGGTTCGACGCCGAGTTCCGTGACGAGATGGTGCCGTGCCTGCCGGAACGCCGCGAGAGCGTCCGCCTGACGGTCCACACGGTACAGCGCGGTCATCAGCAGGGCCCACACGTTTTCGCGCAGTGGATAGCGTTCCGCGAGCTCCGCAAGCGAACCGATGACGCCTCGCGGGTCGTTTCCGACTCGCCGCTCAAGGTCCGCTTCGACCGCGTTCAGCCACTGCTCGGTCAGCCCAGCCACCGCCGCAGCGAGGCCTGGTGCGTCCAGACCGGCCAGGGGAGTGCCGCCCCACTCGGCGAGGGCCGCGCTGAAATCACCATCGCGGAAGTGGCGCTGGAAACGAGCCACATCGACCGCATCAGCCGCTACGTCAAGGCGGTACGCGGCACCGACGCGCACGATCGCCTCGGAACCAAGACCCTTACGCAACTGGGCGATGTGCCACTGCAGCGCCTTGTGCGCGGTTTGCGGGGGCTCGTCAGCCCAGACAAGCTCGACCAGGCGTGACACCGTTACGGACGTGCCCGGTGACAGGGCCAGCGCCGCGAGCACCGCCTGCGACTTCGCCGAGCCGATATCGACCGGCTCGCCGTCGTCGGAGGTGACGCGGACACCACCGAGCAGACCGATCCGCACCACAGCGCTGCTCCCAGACGTTGACCTTCCGCCAAGCCTGTCACAGCGCACACCCTCAGCAAACCCGGCCCACACCGGCAGCACACCGGTGTCGTCGACCGTGAGGCCCATGACAATCAGGAAAACGTCAGCACGAGTGGTCGGTGCCCTTTTCGTCATGGCGACGGCTGCGGGAGTGGTCAGCGCGGTGCTGCTCGGGCCAGGTGATCAAGCCAGCGCGCCGGCATCGGCAGCGGCCTTGATGGTGCTGATCATGGCCGTTGCGATCGCGATGATCCCGCCGGTGCTGTTCCCGATCCTCAAGGAGCACAATGAGGCGCTCGCGCTCGGCTACGTCGTGGCCAGAACTCTCGAGGTCGTGCTGGTGCTTCCGGCGACCGTCGGGCCGCTCATGAGCCTGTCCGGCGCACCCGATGACATCGTCCGGATCGTGACCGGGACGTATGACGTGTGGGGCCACCCGGGCAGCATGGTCTTCTTCTGCCTCGGTGCGGCGATTCTCAACGTGCTGTTGTTCCGGTCAGGGCTCGTTCCCCGGTGGATCTCCGGCTGGGCGCTGATCGGGGTGCTGCCGTATCTCGCCGACGCAGGTCTGGTGATGTTCGGTGCGCTCGCGCCGTTCTCGGCGATCCATTCCGTACTCGTCATCCCGTTGGCGCTGAACGAAATGGTGCTGGCAGGATGGCTGCTCACGCGCGGCTTCGCTGTCACGACGGCCGGGGCCGGATACAAGCGCCGATGAGCCCGATCGCGGCGCATGCGTAGAACGCCGCGGTGCCACCCGACACATCGGTGAGCACCCCGGCCAGTGGGGCACCGGCCACCTGGCCGACTGCGATCATCAGGAATGACACGCCCACCCCGAAAGATGGACGTTGCGGGTAGATCCGGGTGCTCCACAACAGAATCACGCCGCACAGGCTCACGTATGAGGCCCCGAACACCGCTGCGGCAATGAAAATAGGCACAGGGGTACCTGGCAGGAAGGCGAGAAGCAGTGTGGCACCTGCCATTGCCACCATCACCGTCGTCCATGAGCGGGCCATCCCTGCGCGTGCGACCAAATCGCCGCTGAGAGCGCCGACGAAACCGGCTGCGCCGAGCACTGCCCACATCGACGTGGACACGACGTCACTGACATGACCGACCGAGGTGACCAGATCACGGCCGAACGTCCACATCGCGACACTGCTGAACCCCATCAGGAAAGCCCCGGCGATCAGTAGGAAAGTGCCTGGCCGCCAACCGTTTCCGGCTGTGTCGGTGTGCCCTTCGGACTCCGTGAACGGGATCGCCTTGGACAGCCAGACCGTGACGGCGGCTGAGATCACGGTGAACACCGCCCACGCCCACCGCCACTCGTCGATCAGGGCAAGCGCGATCGGACCGGAGACCAGAACTCCCAGTCCTGTGCCCGCGTTGACGATGCTTTGCGCCCGATCCTGCGCTGGGGCGTGAATCCATCGGCTCACCGCCGCGGCCATCGGTGGGGATGCCAGGCCGGTGCTGGACCCGGCGATGAGCACACCTGCCGCGAGCACAGGCGCCGAAGGGGCAAAGGTGATCATGGCGATCCCGAACGTTGCCACGACACCCGCGCTGACCGCGATTCTGCGCGCACCCAACCGCTCGGTGAGCACAAGACTGGCCACAATCGCCACGCAGTAACCGATGTAGCTGCCCGAACCAATGATGCCCGAAACGGTGGAGGAGATCTGGAATTGCGTCTGGAACTCGGGCGCGAACAGGCCGTAGGCGAACCGCGCGAACCCATAGCAGGTACCGATCAGTGCCGTGCCCGCACATACCAGCGCCCACCGCACCCCAGTCCCGGTTTGCACACGATCAGTGTATTCGCGCCTCGGTCAGGCCGCGAAGCGAGAACGGCGACTAGTCGCCAGTGTCCACAAGGGAATTGGCATCGTTGCTGGTCAGTGGTCATGATGGGGGAGTGGGGCAGACTGTGTGGTCCACTGCGGACGTTCCGGACAAAGAGGCGTTCGGCTACTGGGCCGACGTCGTCTGTGACGCGTTCGTGCACGTGTCGGCACGGCCGTTAACTCCAGAGGCTTTCCATGGGCAGCTGACGCACACGACGGTTGACAGGGTCGCCATCTCGGCGCTGTCGTCGAGCGCGCAGCAGGTGCGGCGAACCCGGAGCCAGATCGCGCGTGGCCAGGAAGACAGCGTGCTGGCCAACATCCAGCTCACCGGCCACGGACAACTGGCGCAGGATGGCCGGGTGGCCGTGCTGGCGCCGGGGACTTTGACGTTTGTGGACAGCAGTCGTCCGTACTCTTTGGACTTCGTGGACCCGTTCTCCCAATTCGTCGTCCGGGTACCGCGGTCGCTGATGTCTCGGCGTTCGCTGACGAGTGCGACAGCGGTGGCGCTGGGGCCGTCCGAGCCAGTTCGGTTGGTGGCGGATTTCTTCGCAGGCTTGGAACGCCTCGACCTGGCCACAGCGGCACAATTGCTGCCGCACGGTGTCGGGCTGCTGGAATGTGCGTTGGGCTGGGCGGCTGGCGCGACGCCCACGAATGCCGCGCTGACTCGTGAGCGGGTGCACCGGTTCGTCAGCCGCCACGCCCGCGAACTAGGCCTCGACGCCGACGCGGTAGCAGCGGGATGCGGAATCTCGCGGCGGACGCTGTACCGGGCCATGGCCAATGAGTCGCTCACCGCGCTGATCCGCGACCAGCGCGTCGCCTTCGCCCGTCAGATGCTGCGGTCAAACCCTTCGAGCCCATTGGACGTGGTGGCCCGCACATGCGGGTTCGCTGGCGTGGCGCAATTCCACCGCGCCTTCCGAGCGGTCACCGGCACGACCCCGGCCACCTATCGAAGTGGCACAGATCGTCACTGACACTGGCACAGAAAATCACTGCGATGCCATCCCAGCAATTCACGATGACATCGTGACGAACGACGAAACCTTCAGCGGCCGCCTGCTGATCGGCGCAACCGGATCGGCCGCCGTAGCAATGCTGCCCGTATACCTTTCCGCACTGCGTAGCCAGTTCACCGGAACAGTCACAGTGCTGATGACCCACACAGCAACCCGTTTCCTGCCCGCGCACACTGCGGCCCTCTTCGCTGACCAAGTCGTCACCGGCGAACCAGAATCAACCTGGGCCCGACACAACCAAGTGACGCTGGCCGCCGAACACGACATGCTCGCCGTGCTCCCAGCAACCGCCAACATGTTGGCCGCGACAGCGACGGGTGCGGCGGGAAACCTGCTGTCGGCGACGGTGCTTGCCGCGTCGTTCCCAGTGGTGTTCTTCCCGGTGATGAGTGGCGAGATGTGGGAGAAACCGGCAGTCAAACGAAACGTCGAGGCCGTCCGCGCGGACGGATACCACGTCGTCGATCCGGCGTGGGGCCCGCGCTACGACGTCGCCCTCGGCACCTTCGTCAACAGCCCAATGCCACCCCCACCGCCTCGGTTCATCGATGTGGTCCGAGAGTTCATGCCTCAGGCGTGACCGTTTGAGGTCGCGGCGCGAGCTGCATCTACGATGGTTCCCTGCATTTCTCGGCGTAATCGTATTTTTCCCTTGACACCAAGGACGAGAAACCAATGTGACCGCCGAGATTCATGTGAGTGCCGACTGGCTTGGTCAACTGCACGCCAGGTATCGGCACGGCGACTGAACGGGTTCCACTCTGGCGCATTGGCGGGAATCACGCTGTCCGCGCCACAACGTCCGCAGATCTCCTCCTAGTCTGGCCCGATTCCATGAGAATCGGGGTGGGGACATGGGGTATGTCAGGTCTTATCGGCGGCGTGATGGCACGCGAGTCCGTGGCCACTATCGATCAAATCCGCGACGCGGGAGCGCGACCGCTGCCGCGATCTTGCTCGCCGTGATCATCGCGTTGGTGCTTCTCGTGACGCTTGGATGACGCTGCGATGGCATACACGAGCCGGAGAACCCGCTCTGCGTCGTTCCGGCATTGGGGCACGGTCATGTTCGGCCTCGGTGTCTTCACGGCAGCGCAGAACTCGTGGGCGGTCAGCGGTGTGATTTTCGGGTGTTGGATCGCGTATCTGCTGCTGATCCGACTCGCTCGGTGCCGGGTCGAGACCAACAGGGGCGCACCCTGTCGATGGCTTGTCCGTGGCTTGCTTGGTACGTGCGACTATCACGTCGGCTATAAGCGCGGCCTGCCGCAGCTTTATCACCCTGGCGGGTTCCACTTGCCGATGCTGATGTGGAAACGCTCAATTGACCAACCGGGCGGTTACGAGCGGCAACCGGCGGACAGGGCAACTATCGCGGATGCGACCGCATCGCGCGCGAGGGCAAAGGGGATTGAGGCATGGGCGCTCGTCATCACAGCGGCAAGCTTGTTGGTGGCAATCGCCAGCTTCGTGCGTGACTTGGTCGCGGGGTAGTCGACGACGAGCCGCCCAACCGTATTGGCTGGGCGGCTTTGCTTCAGTCGTCGTCCGTCTTGGAGGACTTGTCGCCGGGCCACTCGCCGGTCACCTTGCGGTAGCCGACGGCGCCGCCGCGGTCGACCGCGGTTTTGACGAGGCCGAATACCGCGCCCTGCACGGCGGCCGCCGCCAACACTTCGGTCCAGCCGCGGTCTTCGTCAGTTGCGCTGGGGGCTTCGTCGTCGCCGGTGACCATTTTCCACACGCGGGCGAACACCGCGCTGGCGGCGATTCCGCCCAACACTCCGAAAATCAGGCCCAGCGGCCGGTACAGCAGTCGCAACATCAGCTCTTTCGCCTCCTGCGTGTCAGCCGCCGCAGGACCACGAGCGATGCCACCGCACCCGCGACGAAGGCGCCTGGGCGTTTCTTCACCGCGACGATCAGGCCCCTGGCGCGTTGTGCCGCGGGCTCGGGCAGATTGTCGATCTTCCGCTGGGCCTGCTCGGCCACGTCCGCGGCTTTGGCTTTCGCCGTGTCGAGCACCTCGGCTGCTTTCTCTTTCGTCCGGGCGGGTACGTTCGTCTTGTACGCCAATGCTTCCGCCGTGTCGCCGAGTTCGCGGCGGGTGCGTTCGATGTCCTGGCGGATGTCGTTGGCATCCGGTTGCCGCGTGTCACTCATCGGTGCAGGCCCTTCTTCACGGTGGCGATGTCGGCCTTGACGCCCTCGGCCGCTTCCTGGGGGATTGGCGGTGTCGCGGCGTCGATCTGCTTCTTGCCCACCAGCGAGGCCACGCCGGCGATCAGCAGCAGCGCCACTCCCACCAGCAATGCGGCCAGCCACGGGGCGAGTACCAACGACAACGCCAGGATGGCGCTGGTGATCAGCACGCCGAGCCCGAGGAACGCGAACAGCCCGGCCCCGCCGAACAGTCCGGCGCCGATCCCGGCCCGTTTGCCCTTCTCGCCGATCTCCTTGGCCGCCAGCCGCATCTCGTCGCGAACCAGGTGGGAGATCTGCTCGGACGCCTGCCCCACCAACTCCGAGATCGATCGATCATCGGTCCTACTGGACATGGTCAGCCGCTCCTTCCCGTCTTGAGCAGTGACTACCCACTGGACGGGAGCTCAACCGGCGGTCATCCCCGTGCCGGGTGAGCCCGCCGGTAGTGCCTGCGGGCCCGTTCCCGGTTGCCGCAGTCCTGGGAACTGCACCACTGCCGGGAGTGGTTCCGGGTGCGGTCAAGGAAAAGCCAGCCGCAGCCGCTCCCCGCGCACTGCCGTACCAAGGCGGCGTCGTGGGAACGGAGGAAGTCGTCCGCGACGAGCGTCAGGGCGGGGACCACATCGTCGATCCGGTTGATCGGGACGGTCCACCGCAACGGCAACGCAGGCTCGGCGATGGCCAAGCCACGCGCCGCGGCCACTGACTCGCCGAAGCGGGCGACATCGGCCGGAACCGGTGCTGTGAGCAGCCGGTACACGGTCTCCCGCAGCTCGCGCACCGGATCGACCACGGCGGTCTCACCAGTCACCGGATCCGCCACCACGCCGGTACGGGCCAGCCACAGCGACAGGAAGCCAGGGACGGCCAGCCGGTCGAAGGTCCTGGCCGCGTCAAGGCGCCAGGACACCGTGTTGACCAGGTCGAGGGTCGGGTTACCGCCGATCAAGTGGTAACCGCGCCAGCTGTCCGTCACACCCGATATTCTAACACCCTAAACTCCCAATAGGGTGTTAGTGTGAGGTCATGACATCGACCGAAAGCGGATACGCAGCCGGCGTGCGCGTCGGCCTGGGGATAGGCGTGCCGACGTTCGTCATGGGTGTCACCTTCGGGGCCATGGCGCACTCGCTGGGCTGGGGAACCCTGGCGCCGGTCATTTGCTCGTTAGCGGTGTTCTCCGGCTCCGCGCAGTTCGCACTGGCGACTTCGTTGGCAGGTGGCGGCAGCGTCGCGGTGGCCGTCGGTGCCGCTGCGATGATCAACGCGCGCTTCTTGCCGATGGGTGTGGCCGTCGCCTCGGACCTGAAGGGTGGGCGCTTACGCCGTGCGCTGGAGGGACAGGCGATCGTGGACGCCTCGTGGGCTGCGGCGCACAAGGGCAACGGCAGGTACGACCGCGAGAAGATGATCGCGGCAACGCTTCTCCAAGCGCCCGCGTGGATCCTGGGGACACTCCTCGGCGCGCTCACCGCGCCATCCAGCGAGATCATCCACCGGTTCGGGCTCGACGTGGTGTTCCCGGCGTTCTTCCTGTTGCTGCTCATCGACGAACTGCGCGGGTCCGTGCAAGCCCGATGGGTTGCCGCGACCGCCGCCGCGTTGGCGGCCGGACTCAGCCTGGTCGTCCCGGCCGGTCTTGCGATCATCGGATCCGGTGCGGCAGCGCTGATCGGACTGCGGACCAGGACGGCGGTGGCCGCCCGATGAGTTCACTGTGGATAGCGATCGTGCTCGTGGCGTTGGTCAGCTTCACGCTCAAGGCGGCAGGCCCGGCGTTGCTCGGCAACCGTCCCCTGCCCGCGCGGGCGGCAGCCGTGATCGCGTTGTTCGCGCCTGCCCTGCTGGCCGGGCTGATCGTGACCGATTTCGCCGGCCCAGGCTGGAGCGAAGCCGACTGGACGATCGCGGCCGGCCTGTCGAGTGCTGTCGTCGCTTACCTGTGCCGCGCACCGGCTCTGGTCAGCGTTGCCGTCGCCGTTGCGGTGACCGCACTGCTCAGAGTTGTTGTGTGAAGCCGATCAGGGAATGCGCAGCGACTTCTTCGCCAGTTCGTACGCGGGAAGCATGTTCGTGTGCTCATCGTCGTCGAAGCCGCCGAGCGCAAGCACGACCGCACCACTGGGCGTGGGCACCGAAAGGAGCCGCTCTCGCTTCTTGACCTCGGCATTCGGGTTGTCCCGGATGTACGTCACCTCAGCGGCGGTCGTCGAGGCGACCTGGGCCTCACTGTGCTCCGGGACAGTGATGTGGCGGTCCGCGGCGAGGAAATCGTCAAGCGCCGCACGTGCGCTGCCGGTCTTCGTACTGGTCCAGATCCGCAGGAAACCAAGGTGGCCAGCGGGTTTGGCGTCGATCTCGCAGGCAGCCGTGAAGCCGCCCTGGTTGCCCAGCGAACCGAGGCTTTCCGCGTCCTCGATGGCTTTCGGCTTCCACTTGTCCGCCAGGTCGAACGACAGCGGCAGTTTGCAAGCCGAATCCGCACCACCGACACGACCCGCGCTCGCGGCGGCAGCCGGTGCAGCGGACGTACCCGGTGGTGTGGCCGTCGGCTCAGGTTCCGAAGTGCACGCGGCGGTCAACGTGACAACGGCGAATGCGACAAGACAGGTGTTTTTGATTCCCCCCATGCGCGGCAGTATAGGAGACCCCGCGCACGTGGCTGGCAAAGGATTGGACGAGGCGGTACTCGGGCTTGTAGCTTGCCGTGGACCGTGACACCGCCCGAGGAGGTGAGACCCATGAACGCTGTATCGACGTGGGTGCTCCCCTATACCGTCACGGCCGGCGATTGACGTAGGTGTCGCCGGGAGCGCCTCGCAACAAGGCACTCCCGAAAGGCAACACCTAATGGACTCTTCGCAGTTCACCGCCGAGCCGTCGTCGAACTTCATGGTCGACGTGATCATTGCCGGGTGCGGGCCGACCGGCGCGATGCTGGCCGCCGAACTGAGGCTGCACGGTGTGCGGGTACTCGTTCTGGAGAAGGAAACCGAGCCCGTGTCGTTCGTCCGCATAGTCGGTCTGCACATTCGCAGTCTCGAGCTGATGGCGATGCGCGGACTGCTGGATCGCATCCAGGAGCACGGAAGACAGCGTCCAGCCGCCGGATTCTTCGCCGCC
This sequence comes from Kibdelosporangium aridum, assembly GCF_900176515.1. Lineage (GTDB taxonomy): Bacteria > Actinomycetota > Actinomycetes > Mycobacteriales > Pseudonocardiaceae > Kibdelosporangium > Kibdelosporangium aridum. Next base: position 13,447 of record NZ_FWXV01000011.1, on the reverse strand, counting down.
ATCAGCAAACCCGCGCCCGAGAGCCTGGATTCCGCGCACGCCTATCTGCTGGGCATCCCGCAGCCGGTCATCGTTCAGCTGCTCGAAGACCATGCGATCCAACTGGGTGCGCAGGTCCGGCGCGGTTGTGCGGTGGCCGATTTCGAGCAGGACGACGAGGGAGTGACCGTCAAGCTGGCCGACGGCGAACAGCTGCGTGCGCGCTATCTCGTCGGCTGTGACGGCGGGCGCAGCACGGTGCGCAAACTGCTCGGCGTCGGCTTTCCCGGCGAGCCCTCGCGGACCGAGACGCTGATGGGGGAGATGGAAGTGGACGTGCCGCAGGAGGAGATCGCCGCCACAGTGACCGAAATCAGTAAGACCCATCGGCCCTTCTGGCTCCGGCCCTTCGGCAAAGGGGTCTACAGCGTCGTAGTCCCCGCCGCGGGAATCAGCGATCGCTCGGAAGCGCCCACCCTCAAGGATTTCCAACAACAGCTGCGCACCATCGCCGGAACTGATTTCGGGGTGCACTCCCCGCGCTGGTTGTCCCGCTTCGGCGATGCCACCCGGCTGGCCGAACGTTATCGGGCCGGGCGGGTGCTGCTGGCCGGCGATGCGGCGCATATCCACCCACCCATCGGCGGACAGGGCCTCAACCTGGGCGTTCAGGACGCGTTCAACCTCGGCTGGAAACTGGCCGGGCAGATCCGCGGCTGGGCGCCGGAACCACTGCTGGACACCTACCAGGCCGAACGTCATCCGGTCGCCGAGGACGTGCTGGACAACACCCGCGCCCAGATGGAACTGCTGTCAGACGAACCGGGCCCGCAGGCCGTGCGCAGGCTGCTGACCGAACTGATGGACTTCGACGAGGTGAACCGCTATCTGATCGAGAAGATCGCGGCGATCGACATCCGCTACGACTTCGGTGCAGGCCCAGACCTGCTCGGCCGCCGCCTGCGTGACGTCGACGTGAAACAGGGCAACCTCTACGACCAGCTACATCGGGGTCGCGGCCTGGTGCTCGACCGCACCGAACGGCTGACCGTCGAGGGCTGGTCGGACCGAGTCGACCTCATCCCGGATCCCACTGCCGCACTAGATGTTCCGGCCATTCTGCTCCGCCCCGACGGATACGTCGCGTGGATCGGCGAGCACCAGCAGGACCTGGACGACCACCTCGCTCGCTGGTTCGGCAGGCCCGCTGACTGACGGGCCCAGCATGCCCTCGTAGCTGCGCGATCGCCCGACAGCGACAGTCGAAACATGGGAGCGCTCCCAGTTTTCCAGACGATCGTGGTCGTGTCCTTGCCGTCTTGCCAACCGATACTTCTTGTCTGATCGGGAAAGGCGGCAAGGCGGCGGGCTGGATGTTGCCCAGAAGTCGATGTACGGTTGGGAGCGCTCCCAGATTATGTCCTCCCCCTGCCCGAGGAGCTGAGACATGTCGCGACGACGTCGTCGCCCGGCCACCATGCTGGCCGGCCTGCTCGTTCTTGTCCTGTCCGCGTTCCTGTTGCCTTCGGTGTCGGCGGCCAGCGCATCCCACGCCCGTGCGGTGCCGCTGGCTGAGCTGACCGTGGTATCCGAACGGGTGGCGTCCGGTCTTCGGCGTCCGATCGCGATCACCGGTCTGCCGGACGGCCGGATGCTGATCGCCGAAAAGGACGGCACAGTCCGCTCTTACCACCCCGACACCGGCCTGGCGGCCGAGCCGGTGCTCGACCTGACCGCCCGGATCGACACGTCGGACAACGAGCGCGGCCTGCTCGGTATCACCCCTGCGCCGAACTTCGCGCGGACCGGGATTCTCTACGTGGCCTACACAAGCCTGCCAGCCGGTGCGCTGACCCTGGCGCGAGTGTCGATCAGCGCTCCTGAGCGGCTGCAGGTGCTGCTCACCCAGGAGCACGCCGAGTACGGCAACCACAACGGCGGACAGGTCGCGTTCGGCCGCGACGGCTACCTCTACTGGTCGACGGGCGACGGCGGCCACGCGAACGACCCGTTCAAGGCCGGTCAGAACCTCGGCACGCTGCTCGGCAAGATCGTGCGGATCGACGTCAACCGCACCTGCGGGGCGAAGCCCTACTGCGTGCCCTCCAACAACCCGTTCGTCCGTGTCCAGGGCGCGCGGCCGGAGATCTGGCTCTACGGGCTGCGCAACCCGTGGCGGTTCTCCGTCGACCCGGTCGACGGCTCGCTGTGGATCGGTGACGTCGGCCAGGGCCTGGTCGAGGAGATCAACCACATCCGCCCGTGGCAGGGAGGGGCGAACCTCGGCTGGTCCTGCCGCGAGGGCACCCCGGTGTTCGACCCGCTGCAATGCCGGCCGGGCGTGCGGTACACCGACCCGGTCTTCGAATACGACCACTACAACGACAACTGCTCGGTGACTGGCGGCGTGGTGTACCGAGGCACCCGGACCCCGGAGGCATGGGGCACCTACGTCGCGAGCGACTACTGCTCGACCCGTGTGTTCGCCGTGCGTCCCAAGTCCGACGGCGGCTACGAGTCCGCCACGATCGGCAACTTCCCCACCCAGCCGACCGCGATCGGCACCGACGTGCACGGCGAGCTGTACGTGCTCAGCGACCTCCCGGGATGGCTGAACCGAGTGCGGTTCGAGCGGATCCAGCCAGCCGCGGGCGGCGGGGTGGCGAACCGCTGACCCCGCGCCTCCGCAAATACCCTTGGGGGACGGCCGTTTCCGGGCGGCCGTCCCCGATTCACTCCGACGCAGCCCTACTGCACGGGGAGTAGTTCGCGCGCGATCTCGGCTGGTGGGCGTAGCTGGAACAGTCATCTCCGGGACGACGACGCAGGAATCCCTGCGGGCCATGCTCATGCGCCATGACGAGAAAACTGATCGTGACTCTTACCGCGGGGCTGTTGCTCGTGGGGGCCGCACCGGCATCTGGGAGTTCGCACGCCGATCCTGTTGTTCGGGCGCTTGAGAGGGTTGCTCGGCCTCTCGACAGGTTTGCGGAGACGGTGGGTGACGCGTCGGTGGTGGGCGTCGGTGAGGCCACTCACGGCTCGCACGAGTTCTTCGTCCTGCAGCACCGTGTCTTCGCGCAGTTGGTGCAGGGCAAAGGATTTGGCACGTTCGCGCGGGAGGTGAGCTGGAGCGGCGGGCTCCGGCTCGACGAGTACGTCATGCACGGCACCGGCGACCCGAGGCAGATCATGCGCGAGGAGTTCCAAGGTAGCTACCTGTGGAACACCGAGGAGTATCTCGACCTGATCGAGTGGATGCGGGCGTACAACGAGCGGCATCTGGATCCGATCCGGTTCATGGGCGACGACATCGGCTATCCCGGACCGGAGCTGTTCGACCGGGTGAGCGCTTACGCACGCCAGTACCGCCCCGGACTCGTCGCGGAGCTCGATCGGTTACACCGCAACATGGCCCCGACCGTTGGTGTCGCCGACTGGATGTCGACTTACCGACGCCGTCCGTTGGATGAGCGACAGGACAACCGCCACCGCGCGTGGCAGGCGGTGAGTCTGTTGGAAGACAGCGGGTCCGACGCCTGGGTGGTTCAGCACGCGCGGGTGATCGCGCAGTCGATGACGTTGTGGGCCACCGACTTCACCGATCCCGGGCAAGTCACCGCGGGTTTCGTCTACCGTGACGAAGCGATGGCCGACAACATCCTGTGGTGGCGTGAGCACACCGGCGACAAGATCGTGCTGGCCGCGCATGACGGGCACGTCGCGGACGAGAGCTACTGGTCGAGCTACCCGCGAGTGCAGGGCACTTACCTGCGGGAGCGGCTGGGCGAGGGGTACCTGAGCGTGGGCACCACGTTTCATCAGGGCGCGTTCAACCTGCTCGACGCGGCCGACAACCAGCTGCGCACAGTGACGGTGGGCCCGGCCGGGCCGGGCAGCAACGAGTCCACTCTGGACCAAGTGCGACGGCAGGACTTCGTGCTGGACATGCGAAACGCGACCAGACCGGCGCGCGACTGGCTCGCCGAAGCCCGGTCCACGCGGCAGTACGCCGAGTCGTTCCCCGCTGCGGACAAACAGATCGCTCTCGGTCGTTCGTTCGATGTGCTGGTCCATTTCCACCGTGCCACACCGTCGCGGCTGCTGCCGTGAAGTCCGCAGGCACCGGCAGGACTCGTCGGCGCCTCGTAAAACAAGCACTACTAGCCTCATTTTAGGCTCTTAACAAAAAGCAGGAGCAGCAGCCCGACGGACAAACGGAGAGCGAGATCCACGAGTGTGCGGGCGATGCCTGGTATCTGCGCCAGGTGCGGTGATTCCGGCAGGTAGATAACGGGGACCTGTTCGCCGACCGCAGGAAGCCTGCCGGGGTTTTAAACCCATGTGGGCCCGTCGAGCTGGTCCAACGTGCGCTGGTGAGTGTCCTCAGTGAACTGGGAAGCGTTCGATGACGGGGCTGATCGGTCGATTCCGAGGAGCCCGTGCAGACGGGTACAGGTCGGTCCTGGATGAGGTGGTCCTGGTTAGCCGTGGCCGGGCGGTCGACGCTGGTCTGGTGAGCTCGCCAATGCGAGAAGTGCAGATGAGGCAGCAGGAGTTGACATGTCGCAAGACACCAGGGGCAACACTCGGACCATCGTCATCACCGGGGGCAACAGCGGCCTCGGCTACGGGTGCGCGCAGGCCCTCCTCGGCTCGGACAACGGGTCATGGCACGTCGTGATCGCGTCCCGCGACGCAGACCGCGCACAGACCGCCGTCGACGCACTGGCCGCCGGAGCCGCCGCCGGCCACACGGTGGAGGCGATGGTGCTGGACCTGGCATCCCTCGCTTCGGTCCGGTCCTTCGTCGCCGAGCTGACCGAGCGGCTGGCGACGGGTGCGCTGCCCCCGCTGCACGCCCTGGTGTGCAACGCGGGCGTGCAGATGGGGACCACCCTCGCCAAGACCGCCGACGGATTCGAGGCCACGTTCGGGGTCAACCACCTGGGCCACTTCGCCCTCGTCAACGGGCTGCTGCCGGTGCTGAGGGCGCCGTCGCGCGTGGTCGTGGTGTCGAGCGGCACCCACGACCCCGCACTCAAGCTCGGGCCGCCCCCTGCGTGGAACGACCCGCAGGCTCTCGCCCAGGGCCAGCTCGGCCCCGCGGCTGCGAAGCTCAACGCCCTGATGACGGGCCAGGCCCGCTACTGCACGTCCAAGCTCGCGAACGTCTACTTCACCTATGCGTTGGCCCGCCGCCTGCCCGCAGGCGTCACCGCCAACGCGTTCGACCCCGGGATGATGCTGGGGACTGCCCTGGGACGCTCGCTACCCGCCCCGCTGCGGTTCGCGTCGGAGCGCATCTTCCCGCGGATCACCTGGCTGCTGCGGCGGACTATCACGGACAACATCAACACCGCCCAGGAGTCGGGCCGGGCGCTCGCCTGGGTCGTCACCGCGCCCGAGCTGGCCGGCGCCACCGGCAAGTACTTCGACCTGCGCCAGGAGAAACGCACGTCCGAGGAGTCATACGACGCCGCCCGCGCGGAGCAGCTATGGAACGACAGCCTGGCCCTGACCGGCGTGGCCGCCACCCGCTGACACAGCGGCGAAGCTCGAGGAGTGGTCGTGACCGATCCGGCGGTACCTACGTACTCGACAACCGAGCGTGATCGCCGATGGGGCCTGGCGCGCGAGCTCATGGACCGTGAGGGCCTGGACGCGCTGCTCGTCTTCGGTGAGCACGAGGACGCCGGCCCGGCGTCAGGTGCCTACGACAGGTGGTTCACCAACGGCAGGCCCGGCATGACGGTCGTCTTCCCCAGGACCGGCGATCCGGTCGCGCTCCTGCCCTCCGGGCAGTACATCATGGACCACCTGGAGTCCTCGCGCCGAGGCGAATCGGTGTGGATCCCACCGGAGAACCTTCGCGCTTCTCGTGACTCGGGCATGATCGCCCGGACGCTCGACGAGCTGGAGCTCACCGATAGCACCATCGGTGTCGTCGGCCTGGGGCCTCACCTGCCCTGGCACCCGGAGGGCATCATTCCGTTCCGGCTCTGGAACAGCGTCCTGGCGCAGGCCCCCAAGGTGCGGTTCACGTCGGTCGACATGGCACTGGCTCTCCTCGTCAGCCGGCTGAGCCCCGAGGAGATCGACGTCGTGCGCCACGCAGCGAGCGTCGGCGACGCCATGGCGAGGGCCATGGTCGAGACCGCCGCACCCGGCGTTGCGGAGAGCGAAGTGTTCGCGGCGGGCATGGCCGAGGGCTACCGGCGAGGCACGGTGCCGCCGGCGATGCACTTCTGGTCGGGCCCGGACCCCGTCGCGGTCGGCTGGCCGGCCTGGGGCTACCGCCCGCAGGCACCCCGGGTCCTGCAGGACGGCGACGTCATCTATGCCGAGGTCTTCTCACAGTTCGGCGGACGCGAGGCACAGAACCAGGTCACGATCGCCGTCGGCGACGTGCACGACGACTTCCACCGGGCCGGCGACGTCGCCCGCGCGGCCTACGACGCCGGTCTGGAAGCGTTGCGTCCGGGCCGCACGTGGGGCGACGTCGTGGAGGCGGTCCACGCGCCGCTCGACGCGGCCGACGGTTCGATGTTCCTGATCGCGCTCCACTCGCTGAACCCGGGCCTCGTGGTCGGCCGCGGCCGTGGGGACATCAGCAAGCTTCCCGGTGCGCAGGCCTACCCGGCCGTGAACGCTCACCCGGCCATCATGACCGACCTGGTGCTCCAGCCCGGGATGTCCTTCGTCCTCGAGCCGCAGTACGCCTTCGGGCGCCACCTGGTCCACGTCGGGGGGACCGTGATCGTCGGCGAGGACGAGCCCATCGAGCTCAACCCGTACACGGCGCAGATCCTCCGCTCGGGCTGACGCCACCGGCCGCGTATCCAGGACCGACCTGGTCCTGGATACGCGGCTCGGCGCGGCCGACACTGGGGGCATGGTTGACCGTCCTGGGCTCGCCGACTTCCTCCGCCGCCGCCGGGAGATGCTGCGTCCGGCCGACGTCGGGCTGCCCGACGGCGTCCGCCGTCGCACCCCTGGCCTGCGGCGGGATGAGGTGGCGCACCTGGCCGGCATGTCGACCGACTACTACGCCCGGCTTGAGCAGAGCCGCGGCGCCAACCCCTCCGAGCCGATCGTGGCCTCCCTGGCCCGCGTGTTGCGCTGCGACCTCGACGAGCGAGACCACATCTACCACCTGGCTGGGCTGGAGCCACCGGCGAGGCTCGCGTCTCGGCACATCCGCCCAGGGCTGATCAGCCTGCTCGACCGGCTCACCGACGTCCCCGCCTCGATCTGCACCGACCTGTACGACGTGCTGTGGCAGAACGCGATCGCCGACGCCATCCTGGGCCCTCAGGACCCCAGGGTCGACGCGCGCGACCGCAACCTCGTGTGGCAGTGGTTCACCAACCCGGCCACGCGCGCCCGGGTGCCGGAGGAGGACTGGCCGCGGCACTCGTCGGATCACGTGGCCTACCTGCGCGCGACGCACGCACGCCGTGGGCGCGACAAGGACGTGGCGACGTTCGTGCGAGGCCTGCAGGAGCACAGTGCCGAGTTCCGCGACCTGTGGGAACAGCACCGGGTCTCCGTGCGCCGGTTCGACCGCAAGAGGCTGCTGCACCCGGACGTCGGCGAGCTGCACCTGACCTGCGAGGTGCTGCTGACCCCCGCCGATGACCTCATGGTGGTCACCTTCTTCCCGACCCCCGGCACCGATGCGCACGAGAAGCTCGACCTCCTGCGCGTCATCGGCATCCAGGGCTTCGAGCCTTCAGGGGACCTCTGAGCCCCAGGGGAATTTGCCGCTGATCGAGCTTGTACGTGGACGCCCATGTGCGCTGCGAAGCTCAGCAAGCAGCCGTGACCTCCCGAATGTCGGTCTTCACGAGGTAATCCTCCGGATCCAGCCCGATCGCGACTCGCTTCGGCGACGCCCAGTACTGGGAATTGCGCTCCGTGAACGATTCCGGCCCGTCATAGGAGATCACCCACACGAACTGACTGCGTTCCCGATCCAGCCACGCGCCCTGAATCTCGAACCCGAACTCCAACCGCAACGGCACCACCAACTCCCGCCACTTGGCCGCCCACTCGTCCAGCAACCCCTCACGCACCGTGTAAGTTCGCAGCTGAGTAGTCCTCGGCACAGTGGTCTCCTCATCGCACGACTCGATCATGGCCCCCTGTTTCCCCGTTGCCGAGGATTTCAGGACGCCGCGAAGACGCGTGAGGCACACCGGCCCTAGGGCCGCACTCGCTTGGTTTCGTATGCCCAGATGGCGATCTGGACGCGGTTGCGGGCCCCGATCTTGTTCATGAGGCTCGCGAGGTGGAACTTGACGGTGCTGAGGCTGATGTGGAGTTCGTCGGCGATCTCGGCGTTGGTGCGGCCCTGGGCAACGGTCAGTGCGACCTCTTCCTCCCGGTCGGTCAAGGCGACGAGTGGCCTGGAGCGCTTTGAGGAGGATGCGGAGTCGGCGAAGCTGGCGAGCAGGCGGGCGGTGACGCTGGGGGCGATGAGGGCGTCGCCCTTGGCGGCGGCGTGGATGGCTTGGACCAACAGGTCGGGTCCGGCGTCCTTGAGCAGGAAGCCTCTGGCGCCCGCTTTCAGGGCGCCGCTGACGTGTTCGTCGGTGTCGAAGGTGGTGATGACGACCACGGCCAGTGGATCCGTGACGTCGGGTCCCGCGAGCAGGCGGGTTGCCTCGACGCCGTCGAGGTGTGGCATCCGGATGTCGAACAGGCACACGTCGGGGCGTAACCGGCGGGCGAGCGTGACGGCCTCGTTGCCGTCGGCGGCCTGGCCGATCACGTCGATGTCGGGTTGGCCGTTGAGGATCGTGGTCAGTCCCGCTCGGATGATGTTTTGATCGTCGGCGATGATGACACGGATGGTCATGTGAGGGCCTCTCGCCTCGGGATCACCGCGTGGACCGTCCAGCCCTGGTCGGGGCCCGGGCCCGCCTCGAGGGTTCCCCCGAGCAGCGTTACGCGCTCAGCCATGCCCACGAGCCCATAGCCTGGCACACGGGAGTTGGACAGGCCGCGCTCACCGTCGTCACTGACGCTCAACCGCACGGTGTCGGTGCCGCCGTTTAGGAGGACGTGAACCCGGGTCGCGTGCCGTGCGTGGCGCTTCGCGTTGGTGATCGACTCCTGGGCAACCCGGTACAGCGCCGCCTCGACCGATGGCCGCAGATCGTCGAGATCGCCGCACTGCTCGACATCGATCCGCAGACCCTGGTCTCCTTCCGCTGTGGCCAAACCCTCGATGTCGGCCACGCCGCGTTGGGCGAACACCTCCGGCGTGCCGTTGCCCCGGCGCAGCGACCCGACCATGGAGCGCATCTCGGCCAGAGTGCGCGACGCTTCTCCCTCGATGACTTCGAGAGCCCTGGCGGCTCCGTCCAGGTCACGTGAACTGGCCAGGAATCGTCCCGCCTGTGCCTGAATGGCGATGGCGGACACGTGATGAGCGACGGTGTCGTGCAACTCCCGGGCCAGCATTTCCCGCTCGTGGAACCGGATCCGCTCGAACCGTTGGGTGCGCACGATGCGCCGGTAGCGGACCAGAACGCCGAGCGCGGCGGGGAACAACAACACGACCAAGCCACCGCTGGCGTCGGCGACGCCGGGGAAGTCGGTTGTCACGGCGACGAGCCATTCCAGCAGCACGATCGCCAACCCGATCGCCGTCTGCTGGCCAGTTCCCCACCGGAACAGCGAGTACACGAGAACCACGACGAACATGCTGGCGTACAAAGAAAAGGGCTCGCCGCCAACGAAGATCGCCGCCAGGTCGACCACCATCAACCCGCCGAACCCGAGCGCCACCGCGGCAAGCGGGCGAACTCGCCGCCACAACATTGTGAGCGCCAACGTCAAACCGAACACGACGCCGACGGGGCGCCACACCATGTCGTCGCGAACGACGACCTCCGCCATCGCCGTTCCCGTCACGCCCGCGACGAGCAACCAGTCGCGCCACACGCGAACCGGTGGACTCTCGCCGTCAGGCTCCATCCGCAGCCAACCGGGCGTTCTGTTCACCAGCAGGAGAATAGGGCCTCGGACGAGAAGGCGGATCGACCGAAAAGGCAGGTCCAGCACTGGCCGATCGGTCAGGGCAACACTGACCGAGACCCCGGTGCGCCACGTACCCGACGCGATGACACTGGACATCCTCGCCCAACCAGAGGAGCAGATTCCGTGACGACGCCAAGGCAGTACCGAGACACCCCGGTCGATGTGAAGCTCGTGCTCTGCGCCCTGTGGGTCACGATGCTTCTCGTGTTCGCCTACGTCGACATCTTCGGGTTCTACCGCGCTGATGTCCTCGACGCCGCGCTCGACGGCAAGGTGGCGACCACGGCATTCACGGTCAACCAGGTGTTCCTGACCTCCACCCTGATCTACATCCTGCCGCCAATCCTGATGGTGGTTCTGACACTCCTACTGACACCACGCGTCAACCGAACCGTCAACATCGTCGTCAGCTTCCTCTACCTGATCAGCATCATCGTGTCGTGCATCGGCGACACGTGGGTCTACTACCTGCTCGGCAGCCTCATCGAAGTGATACTCCTTGTCGTCATCGCCCGAGCCGCCTGGAAATGGCCGCCACCGACGGTCGCACCCTCGCAGCCGTAACCAACCGAGGCCGCACTCTGCTGCCGATGTGCGATCGCGCGGTGTGGTCGTCAGTCGGTGCTCGACGATTGTCGTCGGACGCCGGAGCCGATGTGCCGCGAGGCTTCCGTTATTGGCGTGGGATGGGTACGCCCGCGGAGCGGAGTTTGGTCTCGGTGAGCGCCGTCAGCCGGGCTGAGATCGGTGCTTGGTCCTCGCGGTGGTTGTTGATCAGCCTGTATTGGGTGGAGTTGTTGGTCCAGGCATGCAGGCGGTTGGGATTCCCCAGTAGCGTGGGGTTGGCGAGGTAGTGGTCGGCCATGGCGGTCGCGAGTTCTTCGATCCTCGGGTCGTCCGGTTCCCAGGTCTCGGCCTCCGAAGCGCGCTTGGTCAGGTCGACGTACCCGGGGTCGTCGAGCCGGTGTTCGAGTTGGGCCAGGAAGCCCTCGAAGCCCTGCGGCATCATGGCCCGGGTCAGCACCATGGCCTCGCGTTGGGCTGCCACGTAGTCGGGCCTGAAGCCGAGGGCGGACATGCGGTCCAGGATCGCGCAGGCGCGGTCGGGCAGCAGGGCTCGGTCGCCGTCGGCAAGCCGGTGCAGCGTGTCGCGCCGGTTGATCAGGTCCGCGATTTGATCGGTCAGCCGCCGCTGCGCGGCGGCAAGGGTGGCGGCGAACTGCTCGGCGTCGGCGTTGAGTAGAGGTCCGATCTCGGCCAACGGTACGCCGGCGGTGGCCAGTGTCCTGACCTGGACCAGCCGCAACAACTCGGCCGATCCGTACCGCCGGTAGCCGGAGCTGTCGCGTTCCGGCTCCTCGACCAAACCGAGCTTGTGGTAGTGCCGCACCGTCTTCACCGTGACGCCGATAAAGGTCGCCGCCTGCCCGATCGTCACTCCGTGCCTCATCTGTTCAGCCTGCCTTGTGCTCGAGCTCGGCGACGAGGCACACCATGGTCGAACACGAGCATGTGTTCAGTCCGTCGGCTGAGCTGGTTCGGCCTGCCCGCCGCAAAACACCTCGTTGACGAGCCGTTGCCGGGCGTCATGAAATGCTGTCGCGATGGCCATGTCGGCGTCGGCCACCCACGTCAACGCCGCGGTCAGGGTCTTGCTGCCGTCAGGCGTGCTGTACATCTCCGCCGCGGAGCCCACGGTGCCGCCGTTGTGGGAGATGACGGTGCCGCCGTCGTCCGTGGTCACCACGAACACTCCCAGGCCGTAGTCCATGTTCGGGATGCCCGTCGGGTGCGGTGTGCGCATCTCGGCCAGTAGCTCGGTTGGCAGGAGCTGGCCACCGTTCAGCGCGGAGATGAAGGTGTGCAGGTCCTGGGTGGTCGAGATCATGTCACCGCCGGTGGAGACCCAGGAGGGATTGTGGCGGGTGATGTCGATCGTCTTCTGCCGGCCGGCGTCCTCGTACCGGTAGTAGGCGTGGGCGTGCGGCTCGGGGATCTCCGGCGAGGTGTCCGGCACTACCGTGCCCGACAGCCCGAGCGGCCCCAGAATCCGCCGCTGCATCTCCTCGGCGAGCGAGCGGCCGGTGACCTTCTCGATCACCAGCCGGGCCAGCACGTAGTTGGTGTTGGAATAGCTCCAGCCCGTGCCCGGCTCGAACCGCGCCGGCCTGGACAACGCCAGCTCCACCAGCTCCTGTGGCCGGTAGGTCCGGAACCGGTTGTCCACCCACTCTTTGCCCGTGGTGCCGTAGGGCACGGGGATCCCGTACACGATCGTCCCGTCGTCGTAAACCTCGCCGGTGAAGTTGAACACCCCGCTGGTGTGCTGCAACAGCATCCGCACCGTGATCCGCTCGTCGAGCCCGAACTCGGGCAGATAACCCACCACCGGGGTGTCCAGCCCGATCTTGCCCTCGGCCACCAACTGCAGCACCAGAGTCGCGGTGAAGGTCTTGGTGTTGCTGCCGATCCGGACATGCCCGTTGATCGGCGGCTTCGCGGTCCCACCCAGCTCGGCCACCCCGGCGCTGCCGACCCACTCATCCCGCTCATCGTGCACGCGCAGCGTGACCCCGGTGAAACCGGACTCGACGATCTCCTCGATCATCTTTCGCAGCTCCGGGCGGTCCCGCCCGGCAGCGTCGAGGGCTTCGGTGGTCGTGCGGGTCGTGATGGACATGGTGGTTGCTCCCTGCAGATCAGTTATGCCCTGGTCGGGTATGTCGTGCCGCTGAGACGAGCGTGGGCCCTGACCCGAGGTCAACCTCCATCGTGATCTGGCTCACTGCTACTTCACAGTCAGGTACAGCTTTCGGAAAGGAGGACAGCGCGCAGCACCTCATGCCGCGACGGGTGATGCTGGGTGGGGTTTGGGCTCACGCTCGGCAGACCATCACGATGCGACACCCCGGAGCTCTGACCCTCACGGCAGCATCCGCTTCTGCCGCGGGTCGTGCAGTCCCGGCTGGGCGTGGCGGCCACAGTGGAGACGCGCTGGGCCGTGGTGAGATTGCCGACGTGGGCATTCCGGATCACACTTGGTCCTGCGCGTTGGGAATGGCATCACGGGCGTCCTGGCTGATGGGCTGAGGAGGCCCACATCAGGGGGTACGTGATCATGTCGTACGACTCCACGCCAGACACTCTTCGGCATAGCCTGCGAGTCGCCGAGCTGATGGGCGAGCTGATCAAGGAGTTGCTTGACCGGTCGGTCCGACACGACCTGAGCAAGACCCGCGAGCCGGAGCGGGCCGTCTACGACGAGGTCGTGCCGCAACTGCGCGCCACGACTTACGGCAGCGTGGAGTATCGGACCCTGGTCGACGCGATGGGCGAGGGGCTGCGACACCACTACGCGCACAACCGTCATCACCCAGAGCACTTTGCCGACGGGATCAACGGCATGACCCTGGTCGAC
>NZ_FWXV01000040.1 GCF_900176515.1 Kibdelosporangium aridum | reverse complement strand
ACCGTCAACCTCGGGGCCAAAGGCGTGGACACCCGGGGAGCGCCGCTGCCGATCGTGCAGGAGAACGGCACCTGGTGCGTGGAAGTCTGATCTTGTTCGACGTCCCGCCATCACGTGCCGAGTCGGACGAGTTACAAGTCCCTCTTCCATGTCGTGGTACAGGTTGTCGTGTTGGCGCGCCCGGAGGGTGGACTTGACGCGGTCAGCCACCTCCGGCTGGAAAGCCCGGCCTCCGGGAAGGTTCTTGTCACTGCGTCGAAGCGGCACGGTCGAAACGACTGTCCCTCAGGTAGCTGAAGTGCTTCGCCGTCTTCGCCTGTTCCGGTACGCCGGGCACGACGAGGGGGCGCCATCGTCGCGTGACCTCTGAGCTGACCGACGGGTCTACTGGCGGTGTCGGGCTAGCTGTGTCCTCGAGGTCTATGCGGCGGTGGTCGTGCAGGGCGGCGCGGATGATCCATGCGACACATGCAGCGACGACCAGGCCGAAAACGATCACCGCTGCGATCATCGTGTCCAGCCTCCGGCCTCGGTGTGCGGTTGCGCGCCGAGTGGTGTCGGGACCGCTTCTCCCGGGTTGGATCGGAACGTCAGCCGGAACGCACCGACGAGCAGTACGTCGCCGTCGGCGAGCTGTGAGTGGTCGATCGGCGTGCGGTTGACGTAGGTTCCGTTGAGAGATCCCAGATCGGTCACTGTGAACGCGTCGCCGACGCGGCGTATCTCTGCGTGCCGCCGGGAGACGGTCATGTCGGCCAGCACGATGTCGCAGTCCTGATGTCGCCCGATCAGGATGGTGTCGGCCGTGAGAGGAATTTCGACCGGGGCCCTCGTGCCTGGGCCATGGGTGATCGTTATCGCGGCGGTGCCCGGCAGTGGCGACTGTGGCGTTGGCGCCGCGTCTGCGTAGCGGGGTGGAATCGCGTATGCCGCAGTGTCTTGATCCGCTCCATCGAGTGGTGCAGACCTTGTCGACACCGGTTCAGCAATGCGGACCATGGTTGTGCTTCCTTCGTTCCTTTCGTATACGTCGGGTTGCGGCACCGTGTCCGGACGGCTTGTCACAGCCGCCCGGACACGGCTGGGGAAGGGGTGTCGCTTAGAAATCCATGTCCGCGCCGCCTGCACCGGCACCAGCCGGTGCCTTGTCCTTCTCCGGTTTCTCGGCGACAACGGCTTCGGTGGTCAGGAACAGAGCCGCGATCGAGGCGGCGTTCTGCAGCGCCGAGCGGGTGACCTTGGCCGGGTCGATGATGCCCGCTGCCAGCAGGTCCTCGTACTGGCCGGTCTGCGCGTTGAGGCCATGACCAGTCGGCAGTGCCTTGACCTTGTCCACCACGACGCCGCCTTCGAGGCCGGCGTTGACGGCGATCTGCTTGAGCGGCGCCTCCAGTGCGATCCGGACGATGTTGGCGCCGACAGCTTCGTCACCCTGTAGCGCCAGGCTGGTGAAGGCCTCCTCGGCGGCCTGCAGCAGGGCCACGCCACCACCGGCGACGATGCCCTCCTCGACGGCAGCCTTGGCGTTGCG
>NZ_FWXV01000001.1:1708698-2203829 GCF_900176515.1 Kibdelosporangium aridum | reverse complement strand
CTGCCGTTCAGCTGCGCAACGCCACTCCAGGCCGTGTCTACTTCGATGCGAAGAAGGCCGCGGGCAAGACCTCGATGGAAGCCATGCGCGCACTCAAACGACGACTATCCAATGTGGTTTATCGCCGGATGGTGCACGACCAGCAGACCAGGCAAGCGGCAGGCCCGGGAGGGCACTCCGGGACGACTCGCCAGTCCAGCGTGACCGACCTACCCCCGGACATCGGCTCTTCGGACAAGCCACAACCCGGACCCACCACAACCCAGCCTAACCCCCACTTCCCAGCCGCCTCTTGACATAAAGGGGAGCCATGGGAGGAGCCGGAGCTGTTCAGCCGGGAGATCCGTGCCGCGTTCCGTTCACTTCGGAACCGGTGAGCCGGTGGCCCGGCACCGCCAAAGCGATGCCGGGCCACCGTGGGTGACCTGCCGTTCGGCCGGAGGTGTACAGCTGCTTCACCGCCTCGGCGGTCAGCGACCAGTCCGGTCTACTTGCGGCCGAGCGAAGCCATGAACTCGACCAGGAAGTCGCGTGTGGACTCCGCGGACCAGATCTCGATCACAGCTGGATCGTCGAGGGCACGCAACGACTCGATGCGCTGCACTGCCGGTTGCTGGAGCTGCTTCTTGCTCAGTGCATAGACTTCCGCCGCGACCGTGGCGAGTTTCTCCGCTTGGCCGAGCGCGACAGTCATCAGGTCCTCGGGGATGACGGCCCGGTCGACCAGGCCGATGGCGGCCGCATCGGCTGGGCTGATTGTCTTCGCTGTCAGGACAAGCGATGAGACTGCGGCGGATGCGTGCCGCATGATCTCCAGCGGTACGGTCGGAAAGGGCACTCCGGCGGCCAGTTCGGTGAGCCCGATCGTACCGCCGGACATCAGCGTCACATCCGCGGCCGCGGCGAGGACACATCCACCAGCGAGCGCGTGGCCGTTGACCGCGGCGACGGTCGGTTTGGGGTGCGTGAACCAGGCGAAAGCCGCGGTGCTGAGCGCTGGGATGAACTCCTGGGCGTAGCCGGCGCCGCCGTCGATGATCCGCTTCAGGTCCACCCCCGCGGAGAAGCACCTGCCCGCGCCGGTCAGCACCACCGCGCGGGCGTCGGCGACCTGTGCCAACACGTTCGGCAGCTCGGTCAGGATCTCCAGGTCCAGCGCGTTCACCGGACCGTGGCTCAGCGACAGGATCGCCACGCCGTTGTGGTCAGTCACCTCGATCATTGACCCATCTTGGCGCACGGGGGTGCGGCGCGTGTGTGAGCCGCGCTTCATACTGATCAGCATGACCCGGCAGCCTCGCCTTGAGATCGAGTACTGCACCCAGTGCCGCTGGCTGTTGCGCGCGGGGTGGACCGCACAGGAACTGCTGACCACCTTCACCGTCGAACTCGGCGAGGTCGCGTTGATCCCCGGGACGGGCGGTGTCTTCGACGTCCGGCTCGACGGTGACACGCTGTGGTCACGTGCGGAGCAGGGCGGTTTCCCTGAGCTCGCCGAGCTCAAGCGTCTGGTGCGGGACCGGATCGCCCCCGACAGGGACCTCGGGCACACGGACCGGCGCGCGTCGACCTGACCACGCGTTGAAGGCGATCACGCCGGTGACAACCAGGACCAGGCTGCCGTCGCAGGGCAAGCGTCGCTAGGGTCGCGCCATGGGGATTGAGGACGTGCACGCGTGGCTCCGCGATTCCGATCCGGCGTTACGGTGGCAAGCCGAGCGTGATCTCGTCGGCGAGCCAGCCGAGATATGGGAGGCGACAAGAGCGCGGATCGGGACCGAAGGGTTCGGTGCCCGTCTGCTGGCCCTGCAGGACGCCGACGGCCAATGGGCGGGCGGTGCGTTCTTCCCCGCGGGCTTCGACTTCGCCACCATCGAACAGACCGGGCAGCCCTGGATGGCGACCACGTGGACGCTGAACTCCCTGCGGGAATGGGGGCTTGACCCTGCGGTCCTCAAAGGCACGGCCGACCTGATCGCTCAGAACAGCCGTTGGGAGTACGACGACCTGCCGTACTGGGGTGGCGAGGTCGACTGCTGCATCAACGCGTGGACGCTCGCGAACGGCCTGTGGCTCGGCGCGGACGTCACTGGCATCGCCGACTGGTTCGTGGAGCATCAGCTGGCCGACGGCGGATGGAACTGCGAATGGGTGGAAGGCTCGAAACGGTCGTCGTTCCATTCGACGCTGAACTCCCTCAAGGGATTGCTCGCCTACGACATCGCGACCGGAGGCACCCCGGCGACGCGTGCCGTCCGGCGTTCAGGTGAGGAATACCTGTTGCAGCGCGGGCTTTTCCGCCGCCTGTCGACGGGTGAGCCGGTGGGGCCGTGGATCGACCACTTCGGCTACCCGTTCCGCTGGCGCTACAACGTGCTCAACGCGGCCGACTACTTCCGCCAGGCGGCGGTGTTCGACGGCGTGCGGCCAGACCCACGGATGTCTGATGCGATCTCGTTGATCCGTGCGGCCCGGCAGGCAGACGGCACGTGGCTGCAGGCTGGCCGGCCACCAGGGCAGGTGTGGTTCGAGGAAGACGTGCCCGCAGGTGAGCCTTCGAAGTGGTTGACGTTGTACGCGACGCGAGTCCTCAACTGGTGGAGTGCTTCGTGAAAATAGGTGTGAACATCCCCAACTACGGACCGGGCACCGACCCGGGAGTGCTGCGCAGCTGGGCGCAAACCGTTGAAGGACTGGGCTTCGACCTGCTGATGATGTCCGACCACATCGCGGTCACGCCGGACGTCGCCGAGAAGTATCCGGCGCCGTTCTACGAGCCGTTCACCACGCTTTCGTGGCTCGCCGGTGCGACGCGGCGGATCCTGCTCGGCACGACAGTGCTGATCGTGCCGTACCGGCATCCGCTGCTCACCGCGCGAATGGCCGCGAACCTGGCCGACCTCAGCGGCGGCCGGTTCATCCTCGGTGTCGGCGTGGGCTGGGCCGAGCAGGAGTTCGACGCGTTGGGCGTGCCGTTCAAGCAGCGCGGCAAGCTCACCGACGAGCACCTGCGAGCGGTGCGGACCGCGTGGCAGCAGGAAGACGACTACCGCAGCGGCCGGATCCCCATCTGGGTCGGCGGCAACAGCGCGGCCGCCGTCCGGCGGTCAGTCCGGCTCGGGGACGTGTGGCATCCGCTGCGGTGCAAGGCGTCCTGGTTGGGCGAAGCCGCTGAGTGGTTGAAGTCCGTTGCGGCACAGGAAGGTCTTCCGGTTCCCGGGCTGGCGCCGCGGATCGTGCTTCGACCGTCCGATGAGCCGGTGACAGGCGAGGACCGGCTCGCCGGTGAAGGTGACCTCGAGCAGATCGTCGGGGACCTCGCCACGCTGCGGTCGCTCGGCGCTGAAGCCGTGCTGCTCGACACGTTCGGCGGCGACCCCGAGGAACTGAAGCACCCGGAGCAGGCATGGCGTGATCTCGCGGCGGTGGCTGCGGGCTGGAGGGAACAGACGTGAGCACCGCGTTGGTGATCGTGGACATGCAGGAAGTGCTGATGCCGCTGGTCTGGCGCGGCGACGAACTCGCGGGCCGGATCGCGTCACTCGCCCGCAAGGCACGCGAAAGCGGTGTCCCAGTGGTCGCGCTGCAGCAGATCGGCCCGAGCGGGTCGATGTTCGATCCGGAGTCGTCGGGCGCACAGCTCGCCGCCCGCCTCGATCTGCAACCGACCGACGTGGTCATCCGCAAGACCGCGACGGACGGCTTCTACGGCACGAACCTCGCCGCAATGCTCCTCGAGCGGGACGTGGACACCGTTGTGCTCACCGGTGTCGCCACCGACTACTGCGTCGACGCGACAGCGCGCTCGTCGTTGAGCCACGGGTTGGACGTCGTGCTGGTCGGCGATGGACACGCACCAGCGGCAGACGGTGATCCCGACGCAGGCCTGAGTGCCGAACAGATCATCGACCGGCACAACAGGATTCTCAGCACCGCGGTGCATCCCGGTGGAGAGGTGAGCGTACGGCCAGCGGCCGAAGTAGAGGCGGCATGGACGACAAGGTGATCAACACGGTCGCACTGATCCATGTCCAGGACCGCAAGGCTTTGCTGGTTCGCCCGCGCCAGAAGCTCGCGTTCTACCTGCCAGGCGGCAAGCTGGATCAGGGCGAGAACGACGAGGCCGCGCTGCGGCGCGAGATCCGGGAAGAGCTGGGCTGTTCAGTGGGAAGCCTGCATGGCTACGACACGTTCGAGGACCAGGCCTACGGCGAACCCGAAGGCACACGGGTCTGGATCGCCTGCTACTTCGGCGAGCTGGACCGCCAGCCGGCGCCGATGGGGGAGATCGCCGAAGTCGCCTGGTTCAGCCACGAGGAATACGCCGCCATGCCCAACACCGCGCCCGCGGCACTCAGGATCTTGCTCGATCTGCGAGGCCGGGCCCTGATCACGTAGTCACGAGACCGGTTGGACGTCCTTCTGAGGCGTTGGCGGCACGGTGATCGTCGTCGCGACGTCCCGGGCGCGGGCGAGTTGGGCGACTCCGTAGCCGCTGAGCAGGCCGCAGATGACTGCGAGCGCGATTTCGAGGTTGCTGGTGGCGAGATTCTCGCCGAGCAGCGCGACGCCGATGATCGTGGCGGAAGCAGGGTTCACGAGGTTGGTCACAGCCAGTGGTGCGCTGAGGCCGTTGCGGTACGAGCGCTGCGTCAGGATGGTCGCGACGATCGCGAAGGTCGCGACCGCGACCATGGCGAGGATCGTCGTGGGCCATAACAATGCGTCGGCCCCACTGTCGCCCACGGTGACAACGAGCGTCTGGCATAAGGCCGAGCAGACGCTGAACGCCACGCCGCCCGCGACGGCTTCCCATAAGGTCGACGCCCCTGGGCGCCTGCCGAGGAAGCCGAGCACGGTGACGAAGACAACAGTTCCGATGATGAGCGCGATGAGCTCGAACGAAGTGAGCGTGTCGGCCTTGCCGGAGGTCGTGATGATCAGCGCGAGACCGGTCAGGCCGAGCACCGTGTAGGTCATGCCGGTCAGTTCGAGCCGGGTTGGCTTGCGTCGTGCGGTCAGCGCTGCCAACGGGACAGCGATCACGAGCGTGAGCACGCCCAGCGGCTGGATCAGGGACAAAGGACCGAAGTTCAGCGAGGCGACGTGCAGCGCCGCACCGAGTCCATTGAGTCCGATCGCCAGCCATAACACCGGTACGCGGACAAGTTGGGCAACAGTCAGGTGCGCGTGGCGCGCTTGGATGAGAGCTGCCACGGCATACGCGATCGCGACTGCGACACACAGCACGATCGCAATGATCAAGTCAGTCATAGCCCCAGTCGTCGCCCAATCTCAACGGAACGGGTGTGTTCAGCCGTCCTTGAGTGGACGCGCGGAGATCCCTCACCCCCGAGCGTACCGGCTTTGCGGATCTTGGGTGACCGATCGGGAAACTATTGCTTACGGAGTCCAGGGCGCGGCGACCGCCCAGCTGACATCTGCGGCGTACGAAACGGGGTTGTCGAACACCTGGGCGCCTCCGTTGGAAGCAACCCACACCTCGGCGTTGTAGTGCCGCATGTTCGTACCCAGTTCGTTGATCGACGCCAGCCTGACACTGCCCGGGGTTGCTCCAGGCTGCGCGCAGAACGTCGCGTCCCGGCGGTACAGATCCGTGTTCTCCGACGGGTTCAACCGGACGCGGAAATCCGCGTGCCGCAGGTAGCGGCCGGCGATGTTGCGCGCTTCGAAGGAGTAACACGAAGAGTCGGCCAGTCCTGGCCGGATGTAGAACGTCGCGTCGGCCTTGAGCAACGGCGCGCTGCCGCTGGTCACCACATCGGTGCGGGCCAGGCTGTCCTGGTGGCGCAGGAACCGGTCGGTGAAGCCGGGAGTGGTCACCTGCAACGACCGTGCCGAGTTCACCGGCAGCGAGAATCCGCTGCGCCACCATCCGATCGTCGCGGCCCACGTGGTGTCCGCGGCGAAGGTCGTCGCGGTGTCCCACGGGTTGGGGCCGCCCTGCCGGGCCAGGTAGACGTTCTCGTTGAAATGCCTGATGAACGATCCCGGGGCGTCGTGTGATTCCAACGCGGTCGCGCCGAGACCCGGCCGGGCGCAGAAGGTCGCGTTGCCCGCGAACGCCGCCGTGCCGTCGTTCGGGTCTTTCCGGATCACGGAGTTGGCGTGCCGCAGGTACTCACCGGGGAAGTTGCGGGACTCGAAGGACAGACAGGACGGGTTGGCCAGACCGGGCCGCGCCCAGAACGTGCTGTCCTGTTTGAGCAGGTCAGGGCTGGTGTTGGTGACCACGTCGGTGCGCGTGACGCTGTCCTGGTGCCGCAGGTAGCGGTTGGTGAGCCCGAACGTGGTCACCTTGAGCGAGATCAGTTCGTCCCGGCCGACCTCGGTCCCGTTGGCCTTCGCCAGCACCTCCTGGTTGACCTGGCGCACCCGGGCCTCGGTCATCTTCATGATCCGGCGGTCGTAGGTGAAGAACCCGTTGATTTCGTTCTCCACGTCGTACGGTTGCGTGTAGACCGAGGCCGACAGCCCTCTGCTGTGCACGAACCGGCCGACCTCACGGGTGATCTCGACATACCGGTTGGTCAACGAGTTCTCGTCCGGATACAGCGGGCCGTAGGCGCCTCCGGCACCCGGTTGCCACTCGTGCCCGACGATCCGCCGCCCGAGGCCGCCGTATTCGCCGAGCACCGCCACCCGCGTCTGCGTCGGCGGCCGTGTGCCGCTGGACATCTGGTAGGCGTGGTCGTCGATCACGTCACCGTTGGGTGGCTCCGGGTCCGAGATGCAGCAGTTGGAGCCGGAGTTGTGGTTGATCAGCCTGGTCGAGTCGTTCGCCCTGACCAGGTTGACGATGCGCTCGTTGTCGTACTCACCCCAGCCCTCGTTGAACGGGACCCACTGCACGATCGACGTGATTCCCTTGAGCTGATTGATGATCCGGGGTACTTCCGCTTCGAAGTTCGCGCGGCCGGCGGCGGGCGGATCGGCGACGGGGGCCAACGACGGCATGTCCTGCCAGACCAGCAGACCGAGCCGGTCGGCCCAGTAGAACCACCTGGCCGGTTCGACCTTGATGTGCTTGCGGACCATGTTGAAGCCCATGGCCTTCTGCCGTTCCAGATCGAACCGCAGCGCTTCGTCCGTCGGCGCGGTGTAGATCCCGTCCGGCCAATATCCCTGGTCGAGGGTGCCCAGTTGGTAGACGAACTTGCCGTTCAACATCGGGCGGAGCGCGCCGCCGATCACGGCTTTGCCCAACGACCGCATACCGAAGTAACCCGTCACGACGTCACCGCCGGTGAGCATGGTCACGCGTAGGTCGTAGAGGAACGGGTCGTCCGGCGACCACAAACGGGCGTTCGGCACCGGGATCCTGATGTTCGTCCCGGTGGTGCCGGTCATGCTGCCGACGACCGTGCCGCCGGTCAGCACCTCGGCCCGCACCTGCTGCCCAGCCGTGCCCTGGACGACGAGGTCGAGGGCGCCTAGCGGCACGTTCGGCGTGGTGTCCAGGCGTGTGATGTTGTTGGCGTGCACCGGTTCCAGCCACACCGTCTGCCAGATACCGGACGCCGGGGTGTAGAAGATCCGGTCCGTGGAGTTGAGGCGCTGTTTGCCGACCGGGAACGCGCCGCCGTCGACCGGCGAGTACGCCCCCACGATGATCTCGTTCGAGCCCGCGCGCAGGGCATTGGTGATGTCGAACGAGAACGCGTCGTAACCGCCGGTGTGCGTGCCGACCTGGGTGCCGTTCACCCAGACCCGGGCCTCCCACGTGACAGCGCCGAAGTTCAGCCGTACCCGGCGCCCGTCCCATGTGGACGGCACGGTGAACGTGCGCCGGTAGTACATGTAGTTCTCGTGCCGCATGATCCCGGACAACGCGGATTCGATCGGGTACGGCACCAGCACACCTTCCGGCAGCGTCCGTCCGATCGGCGGGGTGTTCAGGTTCGGTGCGCCGCTGAACTCCCATACGCCGTTGAGGTTCTGCCAGTCCGCCCGGACCATCTGCGGGCGCGGGTATTCGGGCAGGGCGTTGGCAGGGGAGACCTGGCTGGTCCATGGCGTGGTCAGCGGCGGTGTCTTGGGCACCCACGTGGCCGCGGCCGCCTGCGGCGCGGTGACCAGCGTGGCGGTCAGGAATAAGCCGGTCAGTGCACTGATCAGCAGACGGCTGGGCCTGGTCATCACGTCCCCCTTGACGTCGTCCGGTGCGCCCGATCGTAGCGGCATTACAACGTTGTGCCAACGTTGTAAAAGACGATCATCACCGTGGTGACTTGACAACGTGGGGACAATAAAAAATTGGCGCGCCCACCATTATCCAAATGGTGAACCCGCCTTCCTGGTACCAACTTAGCCGCTGTGAGGGGCATGTGTCAACTCTGGGGTACGAAGCGGAATTGCGGTCCGAGCGCAGCTACGTCGAAGGGCTCTACACACGGCTCGACGCCGAGCGCGCACGAGTGAAGGGGGAGTTCCAGGCGGCATTGCGCGGAAACGGCGGGACGGCTGTGGAACGCGACGTCGAGGTCCGTGCGCTTGCCAAAGAGGCGAAGCGGCTGGACGTCGCGGACAACGGATTGTGTTTCGGCCGCTTGGACACCATTTCGGGGCACCATTCCTACATCGGCCGGATCGGCATTTTCGACGAGCAGAACCAGTACGAACCGGTGCTGCTGGACTGGCGGGCACCCGCCGCGCGCCCGTTCTACACGGCCACGGGCGCGAATCCGGAGAACATGCGCAGGCGCCGTCAATTCCTCACCCGCGGGCGTCAGGTGGTCGACTTCACCGACGAGGTGTTCGGCCATCCCGGCGAAGACGACCGAGGCGACGCGGCCCTGCTCGCGGCGGTCAACGCACCGCGCGGCGAGGGGATGCGTGACATCGTCGCGACGATCCAGGCCGAGCAGGACGAGATCATCCGGCTCGACCACCCGGGCGTACTGGTGATCGAGGGCGGCCCGGGCACCGGGAAGACAGTGGTGGCGCTGCACCGCGTCGCCTATCTGCTCTACACCCAGCGCGAGCGGATGGAACGCCACGGTGTGCTCGTGGTCGGGCCCAACCCGGCGTTCCTGAACCACATCGGCCGGGTGCTGCCATCGCTGGGCGAGTCCGACGTGGTGTTCATGACGCCGGGTGATCTTGTGCCCGGCCTGCGCGTCACCGCCGAGGACGCACCGGACGCCGCGCGGCTGAAGGGATCGCTGAAGATCCTTGACGTGCTCACGGCGGCGATCGCCGACCGGCAGCGGCTGCCGGAGCAACCGATACCGATCCAGTTGAAGGACGTCACGGTCCGCATCGACGCCGAGACCGCGGAGTGGGCGCGGGACGAGGCCCGCTCCAGCGGGCTGCCGCACAACGAGGCCCGCTCGGTGTTCGCCGAGATCGTCACGTACGTGCTCACCGAACGTGCGCTCGGCCGGATCGGCAAGGGCTGGCTGACCAGATCGGACCGGGAAGCATGGGAGGAGATGCGGGCGGACCTGCTCAAGGAACTCGCGGAGGACGAGGTGTTCACCGCGGCGCTCGATGAGCTCTGGCCGATCCTGACGCCGGAAACTCTGTTGGGACCGCTGTACTCGTCGCCGGAGCGGTTGCGTGCCGCGGGTGCTGACCAAGCGCTCCTGCGTACCGACGGCGAGGCTTGGACGGTGTCGGACGTGCCGCTGCTCGACGAGTTGGTGGACATGCTGGGACGCGACAAGGCGGTGGACAAAGCCGCCGAGCAGGCGGCGGAGCGAGAGCGGAAGGCCGATGCGGAGTACGCCGCGGGCGTAATGGACATCATGCGGCTGGACTACGAGGAAATGGACGAAGATGTCCTGCTGCGTGCCGACGACCTGCTGCGCTCTACGGAGCTGGCGGACCGTTTCGTCGAGCGCGATACCCGTGAACTGGTCGAACGTGCTGCGGCGGACCGGGACTGGACCTACCGGCACGTCGTGGTCGACGAGGCACAGGAACTGTCCGAAATGGACTGGCGGGTGCTGATGCGGCGCTGCCCCAACCGGTCCTTCACGGTCGTCGGCGACCTGGCGCAACGCCGGTCGGCCGCCGGAGCGCGGTCGTGGGGCGCGATGCTGGATCCGTACGTGCCGGGCCGCTGGGTCTACCGGTCGCTGACGGTGAACTACCGCACCCCGGCGGAGATCATGAATGTCGCCGCCGCGGTGCTCGCCGAGTTCGCACCCGGTGTCCAGCCGCCGGAGTCGGTGCGCGCGAATGGCGTCCAGCCGTGGTCCAAGCGGGTCACCGAGGACGAATTGACCGCTGCCATCGAGGAATTCGTCCGCGACGAAGCCGACCGTGAGGGCACCAGCGTCGTGATCGGGCCGCCGGGTGTGCCGGGTACGGTGCCGGCGTCGGAGACGAAGGGCTTGGAGTTCGACGCTGTGCTGGTCGTGGAGCCAGAACAGATCCTGGCTGACGGCCCACGCGGCGCGGCAGAACTCTACGTCGCCCTCACCCGTGCCACTCAGCGCCTGGGGGTCCTGCACCAGGGCCCGTTGCCGCAGGCGCTGAGCGGACTCGCGGAAGCCGTACAGGTGTAGGGATGCATATGTGGCCGGCCCTGGCGCAGGGCTGGCCACATATGATCAACGTTGTGCCGTTACTGCGTTTCGACGATCAGGTGCCCGTCCGTCCACGCAAGATCGCCGTGGCCGGTGCGGCCGGTTCGGGCAAGTCGAGTCTGGCTCGCTTGCTCGGGCAGTGGGGCGATCTGCCGTACGTCGAACTCGACTCGCTGTACCACGGACCTAATTGGACAGTCCGGGACACATGGATGGACGAGGTCGAACAGATCGTCAGGGGCGACGCCTGGGTCATCGAATGGCAGGGCGAAGAGGTCCGCACGCAGGTCAGCGAGAACGCGGACTTGCTGGTGTGGCTGGACCACCCGAGGTGGCTGACCACCTACCGGGTCATCAAACGCACGTTGAGCAGGCGGATCAACAAGACCGTGCTCTGGTCGGGCAACACCGAAGGGCCGCTGCGGGAGTTCTTCACCGACCCTGACTACATCGTGAAGTACTCATGGCGGATGCACCCGTTGATCCGGCAACGGGTGATCACGGTCGTCAAGGAGAACCGTTTCCCGAAGCTGCACGTGGTCCGGCTACGCGGCCAGCGCCAAGTGACCGCCTGGCTCAACGGCCCGCTCCGGACCGCCCTGGCTCGCTCCACAGTGGACTAGGGCGTCAGCAGTAGCCCGGCGCTCGTGATCAGGCCTGGCAGCACGGACCAGAACCGGCGTGGACGGTGGGTCGGCCGGGTGGCCCGGCCAACCCGGGCACGTCAGAACTGCAGGCTCCATGCGTTGATCCGGCCGACGTCCGCGTTGGCCGCGTCACGGACACGCAGCTTCCATGTGCCGTTGGCGACCTCGCTGGACGCGTTGATCGTGAAGGTCCCGGTCAGGTTGTCGGCGCTGCCGCCAGCACGGTTGTGGATGTTGTAGGCGGTGCCGTCGGGAGCGACGACATCGACGATGAGGTCACCGCGGTAGGTGTGCACGATGTCGACGCCCACGCTCAGCGCGCTGGGTGCGTTGCCGGGAACGCCCGTCACCGTGATCGGGCTTTCCACAGTGGAAAGATCCGGGATCGCGACGTCATCGGGGTTCTCGAAACGCGGCCCAGGAGGTGCGACCGGGCCCGACAGCGACCAGATCGCGGTGGCGATCGCATCACTGTTACGGTCCAACGCGGTGGCGTTGACGTTGCTCGTCGTGTCGCAGGAACGGTGGTAGCACCGGTCGTAGGCGACTCCGCTGCTGCCGCCCCACTTCTGCGCTTGCGCTGCCGTCATGATCCCCTCGGCACCGGTGAACAAGCCACCGATCGGGATGCCCGCCCTGGCGAAGGCGGCGTGGTCGGAACGCCCGCCCACCGAGGTCAGTTCGGTCGGCACGCCGATGCCGGTGAAGTGCGCTTCCAAAGCCCGCTGGATGTCGATGGAGCCGGTGGGCTGGCCGCTGGCGCTGTATACGAAGTAGCCGGGGTTGGGCGAGCCGATCATGTCGAAGTTCAAGTAGCCCTTGATCTTCGCGCGCTCGGTGCCCGGCAGGTTGTTGACGTAGAAAGTGGACCCGACCAGGCCGAGCTCCTCAGCACCCCACCAGCCGAACCGCAGGTGCTTCTCCGGCTGGAAGTTGGTGCGGGCCACGGTCAACGCGACTTCCAGCAGCCCCGACGACCCCGTCCCGTTGTCGTTGATGCCAGGACCCGCGGAGACGCTGTCGAGGTGAGCACCCGACATCAGGACGTTGTCGGCGTTGCCGCCCGGCCAGTCCGCGATCAGGTTCCAGCCGGTCGCACCGCTGGAGGTGAACTGCTGCAAGCTCGTGGTGTACCCGGCGGCGTTGAGCTGAGCCTGGAGGTAGTCGACAGAGGCCCGGTAGCCGGGACGGCCGTGCGCTCTGTTGCCACCGTTGTTGGTGGCGATGTTCTGTAACGCGTTGACGTGGGCCTGGACGTTCGCGAGCGGAATGTCCGGCGCCGCAAGCGGTGCCGGTAACGCCGTCGCGGTTGATCCGATCAACAGCCCGCCCGCGGCCAGCGCGGTGGCTGTCAGCGTGGCGAGCAGGGTTCGCGTACGCATCGGGTGCTACCTCCAGCGAGAATGGGGACGATCCAGGTGAGCTTCCCTGGCACTCGCTGTGCGAAGTAGGTCCGTTCGGATCCGGTTGTTCCCAGTTGCGGGCTAGTGCGAACCGCCGTGCAGGATCCGGAAGCGGTCGGGTCGCGCCGGATCTCGATCAACGACTTGGACCGGTGGCCACGTCCATTGCCACACGTTGATGCCGGGCGTGCGGGAGAACTGGATCTTTCCGCGGGTGCCTTCGACGGCGACGCGCGGCCAGGAATCGGCGATGCGCGCCCGGTCCACGCCGTGAGAGCGCAGCACATCCGCGAGGACGGTGATCGTGTCGTAGCCCTCGAAGGCGACGAAGGAGGCTGGTTCGGCCAGCCGCTCACGCAGGGCCGTCTCGACTCGCACTCCAAGTGGGGTGAGGCGCTCGGGCAGGTAGCGCAGGAACGGGATCGCGGCGCCGTCGTCGCCCAGCAACGCGGCCCATTCGGCGAACTCCGGTTGCCCGGCCGGAGCACCGAGCACGATCTCGGCGAGGCGCTGGTCGCGGCGGACAGCCTGGACGATCGACACCGCCGGTTCTGGGTGGCCGACCAGAAGAAGGAGAGCCGTCGCGCGACTGTCGACGAGCGCGTCGCACACCGCCGCGGGGGTGAGTGAGCTCATGTCGAGTTCGACGACCGAGCCGCCACGCGGAGCGAGGTAGTCCCGCAGAACGCGGATCCCAGATGCCCAGTAGACACTCGACTGGGCGGCTACGGCGATCCGCCGTCGGCCCGCGCTGAGCAGGAAATCTGCGTAGATCTGCCAGCCGCGGGACTGTGGCGGGCAGAGGCGTGCGACCCATTCCGTCGGCTGGTCGGTGAGCGCGTCGAGAACCGCTGACGAGCACAGGAACGGCAGGCCGAGGGCGTCGGCACGGGCAGCGGCAGCGCGAGCGACGACGCTGTGATACTCACCCGCCAGGGCGGCCACGCCCATGTGGGCCAATTCGTCGACGGCCGCCTCGGCCTTCTGAGGATTGGCCGCGGTGTCCCGGACCACCAGCTCGAGTGGTCGTCCGGCGATCCCGCCGGCGTCGTTGACGTCGCGAACGGCCAGCTCGAGTCCGGCGAGCAGGTGTCGGCCTGCTTCGGCCCAGCCAGGCCGAGTCAGCGGAACGAGAGCGCCAATCTGGACGGTCTGCTCCATTCCAGGTGGCGATGGTGGCCTGTTCATGTGTTGAGCCTACGACCCTCGGCCGTTCTGGTTGAGCGACGCCACGACTGCGCGGATTGTGGGGCTACGGAACAGGTCTCGCAGTTTGACGGTGGGCTGGTTGCGTGCTCGCAGCGCGGCGTTGATGCGGACCGCCAGCAACGAGTTGCCGCCCAGCGCGTAGAAGTCGTCGTCCAGGCCTACTGGGACGCCGAACACCTGTCCCCAGATCTCCTGGAGCGTGCTGGCGAGTGAGGAATCGACCGGGGTATCTGCCGAAGCCGTCGACAAAGCCGGTTCGGGCAACCTCGACTGGTCGAGTTTTCCGTTGGTGGTCAGGGGGAGGGCGGCCAACGCGGTCACAGTCGCTGGAACCATGTAGGACGGAAGGACCGAAGCCGCTCGTTTTCGGACGCTTGCCGTGTCGAGCGAAGCCGGGCAGACGTAGGCGTCGATCCGGGCTGAGGCGCCATCGCCGCGGACGACTACCGCGACCGACGTGACGTCTGGGTCCTCCAACAGCACCGCGCGGATCTCGTCCAGTTCGATTCTGAAGCCGCGGATCTTCACCTGGCTGTCGATTCGGCCGAGGTGCTGCAGCGTTCCGTCGGGCAGCAAGCGGCCTAGGTCTCCGCTGCGGTACATCGTCCCTTCCCGATAGGGATCGGGCAGGAAACGGGATGCGGTCAGTTCCGGCTGGTTGAGATAGCCCTGGGCCACACCCGCGCCGCCGACGTAGATCTCGCCCGCGACTCCCGGTGGGATCAACGCGCCGGAGGAGTCCATCACGTACACATGCCAGCCGGGGAGGGCTGGGCCCACTGAACGGGACGCCGAGAGGGCCATCGCGCGGGTGAACGTCTGGTGTGTCACGTGCACAGTGGTCTCGGTGATGCCGAACATGTTCACCATTCGGCACGCGGGGTGGGAGTCCAGCCAGCGCAACAACATCCGGGCGTCCAGCGGCTCACCGCCGAAGACGACCAACCGGGCGGGTACGTCGGCATGGGAGACATCCAGCAGTTGGGCGAAGGCGGACGGGGTCTGGCTGAGCACCGTGACTCCGGCGGACACCAAAAGGTCGCGGAATCGGGAAGGATCACGGGAGTCGTCATAGGAGACCACGACCAGACGGCCGCCGGTCAGCAGGCAACCCCAGATCTCCCAGACTGAGAAGTCGAACGCGCTGGAGTGGAACAACGTCCACACGTCGGACGGCCCCAGGTCGTACTCGGGGCGGGTGGCGTCGACGAGGCTGATGACGTTGCGATGCGGGACAACCACGCCTTTCGGGCGGCCGGTCGAGCCAGATGTGTAGATGACGTATGCGGGCGAGTCAGGGGGCACAGGCGCGGAAAAGACCGCCTCGTGCAGCAGTGAGTCTGGCGTGACGACCGAAGAACCGGGGAACTCGGCGAGTCGGGTGATCACCAAGCGGGCATCGGCGTCCCGCGTTGTGTACGACAGCCGCTCGGCGGGGTAAGCCGGGTCGACAGGGACGTATGCCGCCCCGGCCTTCAACACTGCCAAGAGAACCACGACCAGCTCAGGTGTCCGGTCAAGGCAGACAACGACCTTGTCGCCATCGCCGACACCCGACGAGCGAAGCCCACCAGCCATGCGGGAGGACAAAGTGTCCAGTTCGGCGTAAGTCAGATCGCCGACAGCGACCGCGGAAGGCTGCGCGGCCACAACACGGCTGAAGGCCTCGGGGATGGAAACCGGAGTGGCCGGCAAAGGTTCCGACTGGCCCAGCGCGACAATCCGGGCGACCTCGGCAGAACTCAGCAGCGAAGGCGGGATACCGTCGCGAAGCTGGGCGTGCACGTGCACGAGGTGCGAAGCGAACTGGGCGATGATCTCCGGGGAGAAGTGGCTGCGCAGGAAGTCGAAGCGCACGCACCCGTGCAGGACCGACACAGTCAGCGGATAAACCGGGGACAGGCAGGGAACGTACTCGGCATCAGGCAGTGGCAGGCCGGGTTCGAACAGCATGCCGACGGCCGGAGTCGGTCCGTAGCACTGCAAGACGAACTCCAGCGCGGCGGGCCACAGCGAAGTGGATGTGTCGCAAGGCAAGGAATACGTGCCGACGCCGATACCCGAGCCCAGGCCCCATTCCGGCGGTGCGCAGGAAACAGCACTCTCCGTACGAGGAGCCACGATCACCAGATCGGCCACGCCGTCGGTGTATCGCAACAGCACGCACCGCGTGTCCGAAGCCGGTCGTGCCAGCTCGATCGCCGCCCGCCGGCCATCGGTCGAAGGTGCCGGCACGTCCTCCACCCATACCCCAGGTGTGGAGAATGGTGCCGTCAGCCGGATACGCAGTGCGTGGTGCACAGTTCCCCCTCTGCTCAGCGTGCGCTGAATCCGCCGTCGACGGTCAGCACGGATCCGGTCACCTGACGCGATTCGTCGGAGGCCAGGTAGACCACGGCGGCTGCGATGTCAGCCGGTTCGATCAGCGCGTTCATCGGCTGGGCTTCCACAAAGGCTGACTCGTGGTCGGAGACGTCCAACGCGTGCGCGATTTCGGCCAGCATGCGGCCTTCCATCTCGTTGTCGTCACGGACCGAGCCCGGGCAGATGGCGTTCACCCGGACCTTGACCGGGGCGTAGTCCAGCGCTGCTGCTTTGGTGAGGCCGATGACGCCGTGTTTCGCGGCCACGTAACCGGCGAAGTGCCGGTAGCCGACCAGGCCCGCGGTCGAGGCGATGTTGATGATGCTGCCTGATCGGGCCGCGCTCATCGCCTTGCCGACCACGTTGATCATCCGCCAGGTCCCGGTCAGGTCCACGTCGATCATCAGCGTCCACTCTTCCTCGCTGATCTCGTGCACCGGTTTGCCCGACGGCGCGGCGATTCCCGCGTTGTTCACCACCGCGTCGATCCGGCCGTACCGGTCGACAGCGAGATCCACCGCGGCCCGAAGCGTTCGGACATCCCGAACGTCGGCGGGCGACGCAAGCACCGATGATCCGAGAGACCGGCACAGCGAAGCCGTGTGTTCCAGCTGGCCGGCTGTGCCCAACGGGTACGGAACGCCGGGCATGTCCCGGCAGATGTCGAGCAATGTCAGATCGGCGCCTTCACGGGCACAGGCTAGCGCGGTCGCCCGGCCGAGGCCGCGCGCCGCGCCGGTGATCATGACGGTCTTCCCAGTCAGTCGCATACCGAGTCCTTGATCAGCTCCAGCAGCGGTCCGGCGGTGGTGAGATACATGTGGCCACCGGGCAACTCGGTCGACGTGAAGTCCTTGCTGGTGGCCTTCACCCACGCAGCCACCTGGTCCGGGCTGACCAACGAGTCCGAGGAGCCCCGCAGCGCGGTGATCGGAGCGGCCAGTGGCAGGTGGGTCGAAGGCACGTAGCTCTCGTGCATCTGCACGTCGGCCCGCAGCGTGGGCAGGATCAGTTCCCGCAACTCCTCGTCGTCCAGTGCCTCGTCGCTGAAGCCCGCGAACTGGCGGACCTGGGCGACGAAGGCGTCATCGGACAGGCCGGTCGCCCGCCCGGGCCGGGGCGTATGCGGTTCGGTCGACCCGCTGGCGAACAGCCGGACCACCTCGAAGTCCAGATCCACCAAGCGATGCGCCAGTTCATAAGCCAGCACGGCACCCAAGCTGTGCCCGAACAACGCGACCCGGCGGTCGGAACCCAGTGAGCCGAGCAGTTCGGGAAGCAACCCGTCGACAGCCGCGTGCACATCGCGGTACGGCTCCTCGTCGATGCGCCGCTCACGGCCGGGAAGCTGCAACGGCAGCACCGGGAACCGAGAGCTCCACGCGTAGTAGAACGACGCTCCCGACCCCGCGAAAGGCAGACAGATCAACGGAGTCATCGCGGCAGCCTCGCGTCGTAGGTGATCGGGAGCGTGGCAAGGCCCCGGCTGGTCGAGTTGTCGAAGATCCACTCCAGCTCACCGGGAGCCACCGCGAGCCGCAGGCCGGGAAGGCGGCGCAGCAGCGTCGGGAACGCGATCGAACCCTCCACCCGGGACAGCGGGGCGCCGGCGCAGAAGTGCGCGCCGTGGCCGAAAGCGAAGTGCTTGTTCGGTGTGCGGGTGATGTCGAGCCGGTCGGGGTTCTCGAACGCGTCCGGGTCGCGGTTGGCCGAGCTGAGCAACAGGTGGACGAAGCTCTCCTTGGCGATGTCCACGCCGTTGAGCGTGATGTCCTCGGTGGCGATCCGGATCGTGCCGCGGAACACCGGCGCCTCGAACCGCAGGAACTCCTCGACCGCGCTCTCGGCCAGCGACGGGTCGTTGATCAGCAGCTCAAGCTGGTCGGGGTGCTGCAACAAGGCCTGCGTGCCGTTGCCGATCAGGTTCGCGGTCGTCTTGTGGCCGGCGATGATCAGCAAGACCAAAGTGGACACCAGCTCGTCCTCGGTGAACACGTCGTCCTCGTCGGCGGCCCGGATCAGCACACTGACCAAGTCGTCACCGAGGTCCTCGCGGCGATCGGCCAGCAGGTCCAGCAGGTACTGCTCGATCTTGTCGCTGGCCACCCGCAGCAGCCGGTTGCGCTCCTCGTCCGGGTACGGCGCCTCGCTGAGCATCACCACGTCCGCCTGGACCTGCGGCCGGTCGTGGTCGGGGACCCGGAGGAACTCACTGATCACGCGCATCGGCAGGCTGTAGGCGAACTTCATCAGATCGACCGGGCCTGTCGCGGGGAACTCGTCGATCAGATCGTCGGTGATCTGCTGGACACGCGGGCGCAGCAGCTCCATCCGCCTTGGCGTGAACGCCTTGCTGACCAGCTTGCGCAGCCGGGTGTGGTCCGGCGGGTCGGCGGTGATCATGTTCTTGATCAGCACCGGGCTGGCGTCCCGCAGCTGGTCCTGGAACCACTGCGGGGCCGCGTCAATGCGTTTCGACAGGCGTGGATCGGTGAACGCCTTCAAGGCGGTGGCGTAGTCGGCCACGACGTACGCCTCGGCGCCGGGCGGGTGGTCGATCTTGTGCACGGGGCAGCCGGAGCGCAGTTGCGCGGCCCAGCCGTGCGGGTCGTCGCCGGGTGAGTTGAAGAACTCGGGCGGGAGCGTCTTGTCGGTGGCGGTCACAGCTTCGACTCCTCCAGTTGTTCCGGACGGGGCAGCCGGCGCATGGTCGGCGTGAGAGTGGTGAAGGCGACGGGGACGGCGATCGCGCCGACGAAGGTGAACACCGCGAACGGCCCGCCGAGGTCGAAGATCACGCCGATGGTGAAGATGCCGATCGGCTGGACCAGCATCGACAGGAAGAACACCGCACCGAGCACGCGGCCGTGCAGCTTGTCCGGCGCCAAAGCGGCCACGTAAGCCAGGAACAGCGCGCTGACGATCGGGCCGCGCAGGAACACCACACCGACGATGACGCCCATGACGATCACGTTCGGCACGATTGCGAGCAGAGCGGCCGCGACCGGTCCGACCCACGCGGCGAACCACATGATCCCGCTCGGGGACACGTGCTTGAGCACCCAGGAAGCGAAGAACGAGCCGATGAGGCCACCTGCGCCGGCGAACGCGACCGAGATACCGATGACCGCCGACTCGGTGCCCTTGTCGTTGGCGGTCGCGGCGAGCGCGATGAACACCCCGGTGTGGTTGAACACCAGGTTGGAGCCCATGATCCAGGCCAGCGACCAGAACAGGATCGGCTCACGGCGGATCAGCCGGAAACCGTCCTTGGCGTGCCGTTTGCCGTCGTCGGCGATCGTCGACGCGGCCTGCATCGGCTTCTTGATGAACATCAGCAGCGCGGTCGAGATCAGGAACGACACCGCGGCACCGAGGTACGGGAAGGCCCGCGCGATGCCGAACAGCCAACCGGCGGCGGGCGGGCCGACCAGAGTGGCGCCGAAGAACCGGATCTGGTTCTGCGAGATCGCGGTCGGTACTTGCTGAGGCGGTACGAGTGCCTTGATGGCCGCGAGGCTGGCAGGCTGCGAGACGCTCAGGCAGACGGCCGAGAGCATCGCGATCACCAGGATCACGCCGAGGTCGGCGTTGCCGGTCATGACCATCACGGCCAGACCACCCAGCAGCGCGACCCTGATCAGGTTGCACCAGATCAGCAGCTTCTTGCGGTCGAACCGGTCGGCGAGCTGACCGGCAGTCAAGGAGGTCAGCCCGGCGACGACGAGCTGGAGCGACGCGACCAACCCGGCCCACAGTGCCGATCCGGTGGTGGCCAGGATCAGCAGCGGGTAGGCGAACTCGGCGGTCTCCTTCGCCACCGCGGCGAAGGCCTCGCTTGTCCAGAGTGCTTGGAAGTTGCCGTTGCGGCGCAACGGGATGAGTTTTTCTTCCTGAGCCGGTGGCGCTTTAGTGACCATGGGTGTCTCCTGAGTGGACGTGAACGGGCAGTAAGTCCCGCAGCCCGGCCGCGAGGCCGTGGACATGCGGACTGGTCAGCATCGACCAGTGGTCGCCCGCCACCGGGTGGATGCGGACTGGGCCTTGGTAGACCCGGTTGAGCTTGGTGAGCAGCGTGGTCACCGTCTTGGTGCCGGCATCGGCCTTGAACACCGTGACCGGGCAGGAGACCGGCTTCGGCCGGTATCGCAGCATCGCGCTGATGTTGCGGACGAACTGGTCGCGGACCTCCGGCGCGCGCCGGACCCGCCGGCCGATGGGACCGATGCCCAGCATCGCGCTGGCCTGTGACCAGGCGCTGCCAACGAGATATTCGGCATCGAGGCCGATCGGCCTGCCGATCGCGGGGATGTGGCCGTCGAGGCAGACCAGCATGTCGACGTGGCCGAGTTGGGCGGCCACCTCGTGCGCGACGATCGCCCCGAACGACCAGCCGCCGACCGTGTACGGACCTGACGGCTGGATCTCGCGGATGCGCTCGACGTAGTGCGTGGCAAGAGTTTCGACCGACCGCGCCGGACGGGACGGCTCAAGGCAGCGGACCGGGCGATCGACCAGCTCGACGAGCTGCTGATAGCCGAGTGCGGTCCCCATCGCGTCCGCGACCAGGAACAGTGGTGACTCCGCCGGGGCGTCCGCTTCGGACAGCCGGACGAGTTCGCCGTACGTGGCGTTCGCGGAGAACCCGACAGTGGGGATTTCCCGGCCGGTCTTCTCCCGGACTTGCCGCAGCAGGGTGACCAGCATCAACGACTCGCCGCCGAGTGCGAAGAAGTTGTCCGATTCGGACACTGACGCGACACCCAAGGTGCGGCACCACAAGTCGGCCAGCGGCCCACGGGGAGCAGCCGTGGCGATCTTTCCCGGCGTCACTTCGACATCAGGATCGGTCGGTGCGAAGGGATGTGACGGCAACGAGCACCGCAGTGACTCGGTATCGTCCGGGAGCGCGGAATCCACGCCGTGTTCCCACAGCGTGCCCAAGGCTCGCAACAGGTCGCGCTCGGGATCGTCTGACGTGCCCAGCAACGGAATCGTGGTGTTGTCGGCGGACCAGGAAGGATGATGGCGCACTGTGCTGATCATCGATGCGCCCGGGCCGAGCTCGACGAAGGTCCGGAAGCCCGCCGCGAGCAGGACGCCCGCGCCATCGGCGAGCCGCACGGTGTTGAGCATCTGGCCGGTCCAGTAGTCCGGGCTGAGCACCGATTCGGGATCTGCCCAGTCACCGGTCTCGTTGGAGACCAGCCGGATGCGAGGGGTAAGTGCGGGCGTGGCGGCAAGGGCGGCCTGCAGGGAGGCTGCGGCGGGCTTCATCAAGGGGGAATGGAACGCCCGTCGGGTGGTCAATGGGCGGGCTTCGTGTGCGGCGAGGAACTCCTCCATGGCCGCGACCGGACCGGAAACCACGGTACGGCCGGGGCCGGCGACCGCGACCGCGATCTCCGGACCACAGTGGACCTCAGTTGCTTCGATCGTGGCCATCAAGCCGGGTTCGGTGTCCCACATCGCCGTCGCGCGTTCGAAGACCAAGTTGGCCGCGACATCTGGTGTCCACACGCCAGCCAATGCGGCAGCGGTGTACTCGCCGACGCTGTTGCCGAACATGGCGGTCGCGTTGACGTCCCATTCGTTGAGCTGACGGCCTAGGGCGTAACCCAGCGCGAACAACCCGAGCTGCTGGTGAACCGTGTTGGCGAACCAGTCAAGACCTTCGCCTTCGGTGATGACAGGGGAGAGGTCGACTGTCACCGCGTCCGCGACCTCGTCGAAAGCCGTTTTGAACGCGGGCAGCAGACGATAGGGCGCCGCACCCGCGGCCGAGCGCAACGTCCCCTGGCCGGGGAACAGGAACGCGACCTTGCCCAATGTCCGAGGCTCATCCGAGGGTGCGGTCTCGCGCAGCAGGATCGCTGCCTGCGCGACGTCATCGGCGACGATGGCCTGCCGATGACGGTGAAACCGCCGTCCGGTGAGTGTTCGTGACACCTCGGACAAGATGTGGCCGGGCACGTGGGCCGCCAGGTCCTCGCGGCTGCGGCTGAGGGCATCGGCGGACGCGGCGGATACCGGGAGAATCCGCTTTCCGTTCCGAAGTGGACGGCCGCGCTCGGGTGCGGCCTTGACGATGACGTGGGCGTTGGTCCCGCCGACGCCGAACGAGCTCACGGCCGCCAACGGAACACCTCGTTCCGGCCAAGGCCCGGTGGACGTGCACACCTGGAACGGCGTGGATTCGATGTCCAGCAACGGGTTCGGCTCGTCGTAATGCAGTGTGGGCACGACCTCGCGGTGCTCCAGCATCAGCACGGTCTTGATCAACCCAGCGATCCCCGCCGCGGCACCGGTGTGCCCGAGGTTGCTCTTCACGGCACCGAGCAGGCACCACCCGGTGGCGTCCGTGCTCGCTCGGAAAACGTCGGTGAGTGCCTGGACCTCTACTGGGTCGCCCATGCGTGTGGCTGTGCCATGCGCCTCGACATAGTCGATGTCCGCCGGGTCGATTCCGGCTATGTGCTGGGCGTATCCGATGACTTCGCGCTGCCCGGTGATCGACGGCGCGGTGTAACCCATCTTGTCGGAGCCGTCGTTGTTCAGCGCCGAACCCAGGATCACCGCCGCGACCCGGTCGCCGTCACGCAGCGCGTCCTCAAGTCGCTTGAGGACGACCACGCCAACACCTTCACTGGGGACCGTGCCGCCCGCGTTCGCCGAGAAAGGCCGACAATGCCCGTCAGGCGAGAGGATGCCGCCAGCTTCGTACAGGTAGCCCCATTCACCTTTGGCCATCACGGTGACGCCGCCTGCCAAAGCCACATCGCACTCGAAACCAAGCAGGCTTCGCACAGCCATATGGGTTGCGGTCAACGAGGTCGAGCAGGCCGTCTGCACAGTCACCGCAGGCCCGCGCAAGCCGAGTTTGTACGCGACTCGGGTGGCCAGGAAGTCCTTCTCCCGCCCGATGACCTCGGCCAGCTCACTCTGCGAACCGTCCGCCGCGCGGCCGACGACATCGGCTCCGGCGTACAGCCCGATCCAGCCAGGAAATCGAGTCGGATCGATGCCCGCGTCGTCGATGGCGGACGACGCGCATTCCAGGAACACCCGCTGCTGCGGATCGATCCCGGCAGCCTCGGCCCGGCTGTAGGAGAAGAAATTCCAGTCGAAGGCGTGCGAGCCCGCCAGGAAACCTTTGGCGGGAACGAACTCGGGGCGACGCGCGACCTCAGCCTGTACCCCACGTGCGACGGCCTCGTCACGGGTGAACCGGGAGATCCCCTCGACGCCCGAGCGCAGGTTCGCCCAGTACTCACGGATGTCCGCGGCCTTGGGGTACCGGCAGGCCATGCCGACCACGGCTACCGCCATCACCGGCCTCCGAGCTCGACGTACAGGTGGTCAAGGCCGACGTACGAGATGTTCGGCCCCCATACGGCCCCGTTCTCCGCGAGCCGTGCGTCCGGGAACCGCTGTACGAACCGCCGCAACGTGGTCGCGGCCTCAAGCCGGGCGAGGGGAGCGCCGACGCAGTAGTGCGAACCGAACCCGAAGATCAGGTGCTGGCGTTCGGACACTGGGCAGCCGGGGCGGTCCTCGAGCAGCGCGCCGCCCGCCAGCGACACCATGACCAAGTCCCCGGATCGCAGCCGCGAGCCGGCGAACTGGAAATCCTCCGCGACAACTCTGGAGACGTTCCGCAGCGGCGGCCGCTGCACGAGCACCGACTCGACGATCGCCTCGACGCCGTCATCCGCGCGCACCGCCGCCCACAACGCAGGATCGCTGAGCACGGCCAGAATGCACGAGCTCAGCAGCGACGCGGTGGTTTCCAGGCCACCGAACAGGATCATCGCCCACGTCGCGGTGTCCTGCGGTGATTCCCGCGCCAGGCTCTGCTGCATCTGGAGCATCACCTCGTGTGCGCTCTTGGCGTGATCACGCCGGTACATCGCGGCAATGAACGCCGAAAGCCGCTGCGACCACGTGTGCAGGACCGAAGGCGGCTCATCGACACCCACGATGTGCGCCATCACGCGCCCGGACACGGCCTCCGCCAGACTGGGCACGACGTCACCAGTTCGTGCCAGATCCTCCAGGCACCAGTCGACGATCTCGGTGATCCGAGGCGCGAGCGACCGGATGTAGGACGGGGAAAGCAAGCGCTGCACGGGTTTGCGCAGTGCCGCGTGCTGCGGGTCGTCGGTGTGGACGAACCACAGCCGCAGGAACTCGGTGAGTGGGTGGTGCTCCTGCCGTGCCTGCTCGGTCATGTACAGCTCGCAGAGCCGAGCCGAGGTCTGTGAGGAGAAACCCGGGTGGTTGAGCACCTGCCTGGCCAGCGCCGGGTCGGATACGACCCAGCACTCCAGGCCGTCATCCCAGTCCATGCCGCGTACGTCGTCGGCTGCCAGAGTCATACCTTGCCAGCCTTCTCGATCAGGGAGTGCAGACCGGCCGGAGTCGGCGACAACAGGAAGTCACGCAGCCGCACAGTCACCCCGAGCTCGTCCTTGACCATGCGGATCAGCCGCAGAGCGCCCATCGAGTTGCCGCCGACCGTGAAGAAGTCCGTCTCCGCGGTGAACTCGCTGGTCAGCGCTTCAGGCAAGGCCATGCTGAAGAACGCCGAGATCGGCGCGAGGTCCTCTTCGGGCTCGTGCGGGACGTGTTGCCCAGCAGGCACTGCGACCGCAGCCAGCGCACGCCGATCCACCTTTCCGTTGCTGGTGACTGGAATCCGATCCACGACGGCCCACAGCGTCGGCACCATGTACACGGGCAGCTGCTCGGCGAGCATGTCCCGAAGCTCATCCGTGCCCACGCTCATGGCCGGGACAACAGCCGCGATGAGCCGTTTGTCTGCGCTGTCACCGTCACTCACCAGCACGACAGAGTCGCTCACGCGCGGATCGGCAGACAGGACGTCGTTGATCGCGGACAGTTCCACGCGATAGCCGCGCAGCTTGACCTGGCTGTCCCGCCTGCCAAGGAACCGCAGGCGGCCTTGCGTGTCGATCCGCACGAGGTCACCCGTGCGGTACAGCCGCTCGGGAACATCGGGGGAGAAGTGCCCGAAGCACCGGGCGGTTTCCTGCTCGTCGCCGATGTAGCCATCGGCCAGGCCGGCACCCGCGGCGTACAGCTCACCGACTGCCCCAGGGGGGATAAGGCGATGCCGGTCGTCCAGTACGTACACGCGGGTGCCGGGGATCGGGGTACCGATCGGCAGTGGGCCGTCGACCTCGGCAGGAGAGGCCACGGTGTGCGTCGCGGTGAATGTCGTGTTCTCGGTCGGGCCGTACCCGTTGGTGATCAGAATGCCCGGATGCCGCTTGAGCACACGTGCCACGTGCTCGTGCGGCACGACGTCGCCGCCGGTGATGAGCTGGCGCAGCCCGCGCAGCGAGTCCGGGGCGAACTCCTCGACCAGCCGGAACAGCCCTGCGGTCAACCACGCGACGCTGACCTGCCGCTCGATCAGGAACGCACCCAGCTCGGTCGGCGACGGGATCCCGGCGGGGTAGATCTCCATGGTGGCGCCGGACACCAGGGGTCCCCAGAACTCCAAGGTGGACGCGTCGAACGCCAGCGGTGACAGGCGCAGGACACGCTCGCCTGGGCCGAGCCGGACAAAAGGTGCCTCGTGCACAAGCCGCACACCCGCGCTGTGCGGAACCGCCACTCCCTTCGGGACACCGGTCGACCCTGAGGTGAAGGCGACATACGCGATCCGGCCGGGCTCTGCGGGAACATCGGCGGATGGCCACCCGGGTTCCCAAGTCGCGCAGACCGGGTTGCCGTAGGGGCCAAGGGCTTGCGGATCGGCGACAAGTGCCGCCTTCGCGTCGGCCTTGGCCAGGATCTTCGCGGTGTGCGCGCTGGGCGCACTCAGGTCGACGCCGACGTACGCCGCGCCAGCCCACGTGATCCCGAGTACCGCCACGGTCTGCGCGATCGACCGGTCCAGACCGACCAAGACCCGGTCACCGGGCTCAACACCCGCCGCCCGTAGGACCCTGGCCTGCTCAGCCGCGGCTCCCGCCAGTTCGGCATAGGTCAGCTCGACATCGCCCTCGCGGACAGCCACAGCATCGGGTGTGCGGCGGACGGCATCCCGGAACAAAGAGTCCAGTGTGGACTCAGGGAAGTCCTGGCGGGCGTCGTTCAGCTCGTCCAGCACAGCGCGCCGAGCCGGGGAAATACACCGCAAGTCCGCCAACGCGGGATTGTCAGCGGAGGTCAGTTCGTGTGCGGCCGTGGCGAAGTCGGCGGCGAAGCCTTCCGCGTCCGCCTTGCTCCACACGCTCGTCGCGTACTCGACCTGCGCGGTGAGCGTCGGCTCGGACTGACCGAACAGCAGCGACATGTCGAACTGGGCGCCACCGCCGTGGCCCTCTTCGACCCTGATCTGCCCGGTGCTCGTCTGGATACGGTGCGGCAGAAGCTGATCGTGCATGCCGAAACACACCTGTACCAGCGGGTGCGCACCGAGATTGCGGTCGACTCCCAGCCGGTTGACCAACTCGTCGAACGGCAGCGCACCCGCGTCGATGCTCCGTGCCACCGACTCCTGCACGGATCGCAGGAAGTCGGTGACCGGCTGGTCTTCGGCCACCTCGACCCGGATCGGAACCAGATTGCCCGCCACCGCGATCAGTTCAGCGAGTTCGGCTGTGTCGCGGCCGTAGAGGGACACGCCGATCAGCATGCTTCGCGCGCCAGTCCATCGGCTCAACGTCAGGGCATAGGCGCCGAGCAGGAAAGCGAACCGCGTGACGCCGATGTCCTGCGCATGCGCCTTGACCTGGGCACTGACGTCCGGCCCCAGGTCAAGCGTGATCCGCTCGCCGCGCGGGTCCTGGATCGACGGGCGCGGCCGGTCGGCGGGCAGCTCCAGCACGGTAGGCACGCCGTCGAGGTGCTTGAGCCAGAACTCGGCCTGACGGTCCCATTCGCCGTTGTCCCGCGACATCTCTTGCCGGGCGATGAGTGCGCGCATGGTGGGAGCGGGTTGTGTGTACGGCGAGGGCTTCCCGGCTACGAAGGCGTCGTAGTTGGTGAAGATCTCCGTGAACAACAAGCCGATGGCCCAGCCGTCGAGCACCATGTGGTGCCCGGCGAGCACAATCGCCTCCCCAGCCGCACTGACCACGCGAACAAACCGGAATGCCGGAGCAGCCGTGAGATCGAACGGCCTGCGGCCGTACTCGGCGG
The DNA here is from genome assembly GCF_900176515.1 of Kibdelosporangium aridum. Lineage (GTDB taxonomy): Bacteria > Actinomycetota > Actinomycetes > Mycobacteriales > Pseudonocardiaceae > Kibdelosporangium > Kibdelosporangium aridum. The sequence goes on along the minus strand of NZ_FWXV01000001.1, from coordinate 2,176,475 downwards.
CTGTCGCACGGACGAACTCGTCGAAGTCGCTGCCGGTGTGCTGGACATCGGTGATCTCGGCCGTGTGCTGGCTGAGTACAACGGGTTTGACGTCCCCGTCCTGTTCACGGAACACAGTGCGCAAGCCGGCGTGCCGCGCGACTGTCGCCGCGACCGCCTGCTCGAACGCGCCCTGGTCCACCTGCCCGCTGTCCACGAAGCACGTGAACACCAGGTTGTACGTCGACCCGCCAACGACTTTCTCGGTCATCCACATTCCCCGCTGGGTCGGGGAAAGGACGTCGGCCGACTCGGCCACCGGTGCGTCTTGGGATGCGATCCCGGGTATGGCCAGCACCTCGGAGAGGGGAGTGGCCGACAACAGGTCGGCGACGGGAATGCGGACGCCGTGCCGTTCCTGCACCAACGCGGCGAGGCGCATCGCGCGCAGCGAATCCCCGCCCAGCCCGATGAAACTGCGCGTGGCGAACCCGGTCACGTCAGTGTCCGGGCCCAGGACCGCGACCGCGTACTCGTCCAAAGACATGGTTCGCCTCCGTGGGCAATTGGAATGAGTGAGGGTGCAGATTAAGAGAATTGACGGCTATTACGGACGGCGCGCCCGCGCTGCGTTGATCAAATCGGCACGACTGGTGCCACGGAAACCGGAGGTGGCGGAATTGTCCGATTCGGCGAGGAGCTTGGAATGACCCTTGACGGTTCCGGCCCTGAAAAGATCGACAGTTTTCAGCGCGCGGCCGGTTGTCTGATTGAGTCGCTCTACGAGCAGGACAAGACGCAGCGAGTCACCACCCTGGTCGAAAAAGGTGATGTCGTCGGCTACTTCGGCGACGCCGAGTACTTCCCGCCATACCGAACGGACGATCTCCAGCCGTTCGTCGGCATCGGTTAAATGCGCGTCAGCGGTCTGCTGGTCGGACACGGAACGGCTCCTCTGTGGAATAGGCGAGGTCAACGGCACTACGGCGTAGGCCGGAAAGCAGTGTTTCGATCGTCGGCTGATCGAACAGATCCGTCGGGTAGTCGATCGCCAGCGTCATGCGGCTGCCCGATCCGGACTGGTCCAGCCGGACGAACAGGTCAAGGTCGTACTTGGTGTACACCGGGCCGTCGAGCCGGTATCTGCCGGTCACGCCGGGTGCGAGGGGCAGCTCGAGTGGCAGGTCGTCCACGTTGACCAGCACCGGGGTCAACGGCGGCCACAGCACTTGCCGGCCGGGGTTGAGCGCGGCCGCGATCGAGTCCAACGGCACATCGCTGTCCATGAACGCTTCCATCGCGCCGGCTCGCGCGTTGCGCAGCAGCTCACGCCAGGTTGTGGAGTCGTCGAATCGGACACGCAACACGAGCGTGCACATGAACATGCCGATCGCGTCCGCGGTCGCCGGATCCTCACGGCCTGGCCAGCCGAGCGCGAACAAGAAGTCCCGCTGGCCCGAACATCGCGACAAAGTGCCTGCCAGCAGGGCTACCGCGGTCATGAAGGGGGTGCAGCCCTCCTGCCCGGCGACCGCCATGACCTTGCCGGTCAATTCCTCGTCCAATTCAACGGAGAGGTTCGCGCCGAGAACCGAAGCGTGTGCCGGGCGCCGGTCGTATGGCAGCTCCACAGTCATGGGGGCGCCACGTAGGCGTTCGACGGCTTCGGCCACGCGCTCCGCGTCCGGCTGCGGTGGCACAACCACGTCGGCAGGGTCGATCGACATGGTCGTGGCGGGCCGCTCGCCACGGGATATCGCCTGGTAATTCGCGATGACCTCGTTCACGAGCAGATGCCGCGACCAGCCGTCGAAGGAAATGTGGTGCATGGTCAGCACCAGCAAAGTCGTGTTCTCGTCGGCCTTGATGACCTCGCCGCGCGCTTGCGGCTCGGTGGCCAGGTCGAACGGGGTCCAGCAGAGCATGTCGACCAGCCGGTCGAGCTCCTCGGCGGTCCAGCCGTCGGCGAGCGCGTCGATGAAACCGACTTCACCAGCCGGTCCGTCGGTCCGGTACTCCACGCGCAGCGTGGTGGTGTCGAGGCGGAACCGCGACCGCAATGCCGGATGCCTGCCGAGCGCGGCCTGAGCCGACTCGGCCAAAATGGCGTTATCGACTCCACCGGTGAACTCGAGCACCGTAGGAATGAGATATGTCGGCCGTAGTTTGTCGTCCTTGTCCAGAACCCAAATGCCCTGCTGGGCCGGTGTCGCCAATTTCCAGATGGCGTTATCTGTCACTGCGTTACCCACGCGAACTGACCCCCTGCGCTACTTCCCCCCGAGTGGCTGCCGGGTACGTTAAATCCGCTCACTGCCGATGTCAACGCCCTTCCAAAACAGGCTCACGTTACGCATTTCAGCTTTCTGCAGCGATGTATCCAGAGCGATGCCCTAAAGGGCAGGCAGATCTGCAATTGGACCGAATCGCATAGTTGGCTGCGTTGACACGGTGTTCGCAGCCATGTCACGCTGGCCCGGCGACTGGGGAGATCGGTCGACCGTGTCTGGGAACGTGCTCTTATTTGAAGATCCATTTCGCACGCCCAGCAGCGGTCCCGGGAAAGCAAAGGGCGGAATGTTGCGAGTACACGAATCAACCATTCACCAGACTCCGGCCGCGCGCTGCCCGGTGCACCTCGGCGGGGACGATCTGGTCGACCCGAACCTGTACAGCGACGGCAACGCCTACGAGGTGTGGCGGCGGCTCCGGGCCGTGGAAGGCTTGAGCTGGCAACAGGTGGACGCCGAGCGCGGCTTCTACTCGGCCGTGCGGTTCGCCGACGCCGACTACGTGCTCAGCAATCACGCCCTGTTCACGTCCGAACGCGGCACGTTGCTCGATCTGCTCGGAACGGACGACCCAGCGGGGGGTACACAACTCGCGGTCACCGACCCGCCACGGCACACCGAGATGCAGACCAGGCTGAAGAAGGCCCTGGCGATCAAAGCCGTTGACCGGCAACGGGAAATGATCCGCGGCAAGGTGCTCCGGCTGATCGAGCCGATCGGCGACGGCGGCGTGTTCGACTTCGGCAACGCCATGCTGGACATGCCGATGGCCGTCACGGGCACCATGATGGGCCTGCCGGAGTCCGACTGGGACTGGCTGACCAGGATCAACACCACGTGCATCGCGCCGGACGACCCCGAGTACCTCGGCGCGGCCGGGCGCGGCCTGACACTGGCCTTCGCACACCACGAACTGTTCGGCTACTTCCAGGAACTGGTCCGCCACCGGCGCGAACACCTCGGCGACGACCTGATCAGCGTTCTGATCACGACCCAGTTCGAGGGCAGGCATATGTCGCTCGGCGAGATCGTGTCGAACTGCTACAGCCTGCTGCTCGGCGCCAACGTGACCACTCCGCACTCACCCAACTTCGTGATGGCCGAGTTCACCGAGACCGACATCCTGCGCGACTGGGCCGCGCACCCGCAGGTCACCGTGACCGCGGTGGAAGAGGCCCTGCGCTGGGCCTCGCCGGTGAACCACTTCCTGCGCTACGCCACCCAGGACGTCGAACTCAGCGGTACCCGGATCAAAGCGGGTGACGCTGTCGTGGTCTGGCTCGGCGCGGCCAACCGTGACGACAACGAGTTCGCCGACGCGTCCACGTTCAACATCCGCCGCAGACCCAACAAACACTTGGCTTTCGGCGCCGGACCGCACTACTGCGTCGGCCACAGTGTCGCGCGCGTGACCTTGCGCATCCTCTTCGAGGAACTGCTCAGCCGGTACGAGGACTTCCAATTGGCCGGCCAGCCGGAGCGGCTGGTGTCCAATTTCGTCTCCGGTTACAAGCACGTGCCGATCACGGCCCGGCGCCGCAAGTGAAGTGGTTGCGCCAGTACGGAACCAGCAACGCGGGCCGGATCCGGCTGCTGTGCTTCCATTACGCGGGCGGCACGGCGTCGATGTTCCGGACGTGGCACACGCTGTTGCCTGACGTGATCGAACCAGTCGCGATCCAGCTGCCGGGCCGTGACGACCGGCACGCCGAACCGCCGTACGAGTCGATGTCCGAACTGGTGCCGGACCTGATCGACGCGCTGACTCCAATACTGGACAAACCCTTTGCCTGCTACGGATTCAGCATGGGCGCGCGTGTAGCGTTAGCACTGTCCTACGAGCTACGGTCGCGCGGACTACCGCTTCCTGTGAAGCTTTTCGTCGCCAGTAGTGCCGCACCGGCACTGCGGTTGCCGGTCCGAGGCTGGGACGAAAGCGACGAAGGCCTTGCCGCGTACATGAAGGAACTGGGCGGGACGTCCGCGGTCGTGTTCGACCACCCGGACCTGCTTGAGTTGTTCCTGCCGACGGTTCGCGCGGACCTGAAGGTCGTCGGTACGTGCCCGGTGCCCGAAAGGGAACCGTTGACTGTGCCCGTTCGGGCATTCGCCGGCAACGACGACAGGGAAGCATCCCCTGCCCGAATGTTGCCGTGGGGACAGGAAACCAGCGCGGAGTTCGACCTGAACATCCTGCCCGGCGCGCACTTCTTCACCGATGCGGGCACCGCCCAGATGCTCGGCGCCGTCACCAAAGACCTCGTGGGTGTTTCGGCCGGTTAGAACCGGCCAAAACACCCACGAGGGGTGCTAGTAGGTGGAGTCGAGCTTGGCGCGCTGCTCCTCGGTCAGCTCAAGGTCAACAGCGGCAATGCTTTCCTCGATCTGCTTGACCGACGAGGCGCCGACGAGCGGGATGATCGGGAGCTCACCGCCGATCATCCACGCCAGCACAACTTGGTTGACTGTGGCGCCGGTCTCGTTCGCAACTTCCTGCAAAGCGGCCCGTCGCAACGGGTTCCCGGCGTGATCCCAATCAGGGCCCAGGTCCCGGTCAGCGTGGACGTACGCACCGCCAAGCAGCGGTGAATACGCCACCAACGTCAACTCAGGCGTCTCACGCAGATACGCCAGCAGATCGCCGCTCACATAGCCCTGGTTCCCGTACGGCGAACGACGTCCAGGCCTGTCGGTCCGGGCTCGCAGGTAACTGTGCTGGTATTGCAGGACTTCGTAACCCGGCAAACCAGCGGCCGCGGCGAGCGCGCGGGCCCGCTCCACCCGCCAGGACCAGTGGTTGCTCACGCCCAGCAAGCCGGCTGTCCCGTCGGCGACCAACTCGGCGAAAGCCTCGACGGTTTCCTGCAACGGCGTGGCGGCGTCCTCCACGTGGGCGTACAGCAGCCCGATCCGGTCGAGCCCCAACGTTTCCCGGCTACGCTCGGCGGACTCGCGAATCGCCTTGGCGGACAAGCCTTCGATGTTCTCCGGCTTGGCCGTCGCGGCGAAGTCCAAGCCCGCCGCGATCGGGCGGCCACCGAGCTTGGTGGCGACGAGTACGTCGTCGCTGACCTGACGGCTGGCCCGCCACCTGCCCAGAACTGCTTCGCTTTCCCCGCCCTGGCTGCTGTTGACCCAGAACGCGTAGTTGTTGGACGTGTCGATGAACGTGCCCCCGGCATCGACGTACCGGTCGAGGATCGCGAACGCGGTCTCCTCGTCTGTGCCCGTACCGAAGTGCATCGCGCCCAATGCGAGCACACTGACTTCGCGGCGAGTCTTGGGATCCTGACCGATCGTGCGGTACTTCATGCGGCGAGCCTACCGGCTGGCCACCCAGTCCACTATGGACTTGGCCAAGTTCCCCGATGGACGAACAGGCTTGGTTTCGGGCAAAACGGCGTTCACCGGCCCGGCCAATTGGTCGTCGACGAGCGCGCGCAGGTAGAAGTCGCAGAGGTGGTCGCGCCCAAGGCTCGACGGCCGCACCCACACCATGCGTATCCCAGCGGTGTCGTCCCTGAAACGTGACGTGGTCACGAAAACACGCACCCCGCTACGGGCCGCGAGCCGCGCGAGTTCGACGGCCGAACCGGCCAGGTCCACCACGCCATCGACGCCGTCCAGCGGATCATCGGGCTTCAACCGGACAACACGATGCCCACCCGTGGACAACAACGCAGTGAACGCAGTGCCGACAGCACTCTCGTAACCAGTCACCGCCACGGTCAGAGGCGACGTGCTGTAAGCCGCGTGCACAGCCAAATCGGCGGCCAGTTGCTGGTGCCGGTATTCGAACATGGGCCGTAGCAAGAACTTGGGCACCGGAGTCTCGACCCGGTCGGTCATCCGCGTCCGGGACGGCCCCTCTGCCGCGAACTCGTGCCGATGACGCCAGTACGTCACCCGGGACAGCGGCCCTTCGAGATGATCGACGAACACGTCCGGCGGGCGGTAACCGGCGGCCTGGTGCCGGGCGATCCAGCGCAGACCGCCGGGCAGTCCCAGGATCGCCGTGCCGTCCCGCAGCGAGCCGGACTCCTGCACGACGCGGACCGGCTGCCACGGCGGACTGAGCCGGACCAGTGCGCCCGGCCGGGCGTGCCAGTCGAACACCTGCTGCAACGGAGCGTCCACGACGCTCGAGTACACGATTCCCATCGCGATCAAGTATCCGCCGTTGACGGCAAACTTGCCGACGCGGAGGTGTCGCCCGGATCGGTAGGTTCCCCCCATGGTGGCGGGTGCACTGAACGCGGAACCCACGGATGTCCCGGTTTTCGGCCATTACCGGATCCAAGGCCTGCTCGGGCGAGGCGGCATGGGTGTGGTCCACCGCGCGTACGACACCGTGAACGACCGGGTGATCGCGCTCAAGCGGCTCCCCGGTTCGGTCACCGACCGGGACTACCGGGCCCGGTTCAAGCGCGAGGCCCGGCTGGCCGCCGCACTGACGCACCCGAACGTCATCCCGGTCAACGACTTCGGCGAGATCGACGGTGACCTGTTCATCGACATGATGCTGATCGAAGGCACCGACCTGCGCCGGGCGCTGGGCGCGGGCACGGTCGACCCCGACCGCGCGATGAAGATCCTCGGCCAGGTGGCGTCCGCACTGGACGCCGCGCACGCCGAAGGCCTGATCCACCGGGACGTGAAGCCGTCCAACATCCTTCTCGGCGAGAACGACCACGCCTACCTGGCCGACTTCGGCATCGCCCGGGAGACGTCGCCCGAGGCGACCGCGCTGACCAGGTCCGGCGACCTGATCGGCACGTGGGACTACATGGCCCCGGAACGGTTGTCGGCAGGCCACGTCGACGGCCGTTCCGACCAGTACTCCCTGGCCTGCGTGTTGTTCGAATGCCTGACCGGCCGCCTGGCCCATCCCGCGTCCGACCCGGCCGCCAAGATCGCGGCGCACCTGCTGCAGCCGCCACCCGCGCCTTCGGTGTTCGACCCGGCCATCACCAGGGAACTCGACGCCGTGGTCATGCGTGGTATGGCCAAAGATCCCGCTCGCCGGTTCGCCACCACCACCGAGCTGGTCACCGCGGCGAAGGCGGCCGCGTACGCCGGAGCCACCGAGAAAGCCGCACCCGCCACCGAAGACCAGGCGAAACTCGTCAAAGCCATCCTCCGATCGTCGGCCCCACGCCACAAACCGACCAAACCGATCACCGCGACCGCGCCCTATCCGGGTCTGGTCGGGTTCGACGAACAGGACGCCGATCTGTTCCACGGCCGCGCGCACGTCGTCACGGATCTGTTGGTACGAATGGCAGAACAGCTCGACGGCGGCGAGCCCGTCGTGCTGGTGGGCGCTTCCGGCGCGGGCAAGTCGTCGGTGCTGCACGCTGGTCTGCTGCCGACGCTGACCGAGTGGCCGCATGTCGTGATCACGCCAGGACCGGACCCGATCGGGGTGTTGGCGGCCGCGATCGCGCCGCACGCCGCCGGGGAGCCTGCCGAACTGGCCGCCCGGATCAGGCACCAGCCGCAGGAATTCGGGTCGCTGTGCGGCAAACGCATGGTGATCGTGATCGACCAGTTCGAAGAGGTGTTCACGCACGGCGTCCCGGACGAGGACCGCCGCGCGTTCGCCACGGCTCTGGCCAATGCCCGCCCGGCGCTGGTTCTGATGGCGGTGCGGGCCGACCTTGTCGACCGGTGCATCGAACTGTCACCGCTGATCCCGGCGCTGGCCGCGCCGGTGTTGCTGGGCGCGATGGACGCGACGGAACTGCGGCAGGCGATCGTGCAGCCCGCACGGGACTTCGGCGTGGACATCGAACCTGGCCTGCCGGAACGGTTGATCGCCGATCTCGGGGTTCGTGGCGAGGCCGGGTACGACCCTGGCGCGCTGCCGAGAATGGCACACGCGCTGCGAGAAGCGTGGAACTTCCGCGAAGGCACGACGCTCACGCTCGCCGCGTACCGCCGGGCTGGCGGGATCGACGGCGCGGTGTCCCGTACCGCGGAGGACATCTACGCCCAGCTGGACCCGCCAGGGCGAGAGGTGCTCCGCTCGGTGTTGTTGCGTCTGGTCACAGTGTCCGACGACGGCGCGGTCGCCCGGCGGCGCGTCGATCCGCACGAGATCGGCGGGCACATCCTCGACGGCCTGATCGCGTCCCGCCTGGTCACGGTCGACGCCACGGGCGCCCGGCTGAGCCACGAAGCGCTGCTCACCGCATGGCCGCGATTACGTGACTGGATCGACGAAGACCGCGCGGGTCTCATCCAGCACCGGCGGTTCACCGACGCCGTCCGTGTCTGGGCGGACTCCGGGCAGCAGGAAGACGACCTTTATCGCGGCGCCCGGCTGGCGACCGTCAACGCATGGCTTGAGCAGGGACGAACCCAGCTGCAGCCCGCTGAGCAGGATTTCCTGGACCGCTCCAACGCAGCCGAGCACGCGGGTGTTATCGCGGCCCGCAAGCGGACCAGACGCCTGCGGACGATGGTCGCCGCGCTGAGCGTTCTGTTGCTCGTGGCGACGGGTGCGGTGGTCGTGGCGACACAGCTGCAACAAGCCGCGAGCAGCGAACGTGACCGCGCTGATTTGGGACGGCAGCTGAACCTGTCCCGCCAGCTCGCCGCCGAGTCCGAACTGGCCAGAGGCATCGACCACACCAGAACCGGTCTGCTGGCGCTGGGGTCGTGGCAAGCCGGGCAGACGATCGAAAGCCGCAGCGCTTTGCTTGGCGTGCAGACAGATCACTACCGTGGCCGGATGTCCGGCCACGACGGGCCGATCTCCGCGGTCGCGATCAGCGACGACGGCAAGATCGCCGCAAGCGGTGGCCGTGACGGCTCGCTGAGGTTGTGGGATGTGCCCAACCGCAAGCAGTTGGCTGTGTTGAACGACGATGACGGTTGGTATCGCTCGGTTTCCATGTCCAGAGACGGCCGGTTGCTGGTCGCGGCCAACGTCCTCAAGGGCTTGGTGACCCTGTGGAACGTGCCGGAGCGCAAGCAGCTCTTCGCGGTGCCGATCAAGGCGATCGATGGGCAGATCGCACCGGACGGGTCGTCCTTCGCCGCGTTCACAGAACAGGGCATGACCGTGTGGGACACGGCCAAGCTCACCGAAACCGCCAGGTTCGCCGCACCTGGTTCGCTGGTGACGTCCTACAGCCCGGACGGCAAGCTCATCGCGTCCACCAGTGAGAACAACGTCATCGTCCGCCAGGCGAACGATGGAGCGGTCGTCGCGACTCTCACCGGCCACACCGATGAGGTCAGCGCGATCGCCTTCAACCGCACGGGAACCGCGCTCGCGACGGTCGACCCCGATGGCCACATGCGACTATGGGACACAGCAAAGTGGACACAGGTGATGGACAAGCAGGCCAGCGAAGGCGGCCTGAGCGCGGTCACGTTCAACGCGGCCGGGACGGCAGTGCTCGCAGCGGGTTCCGGGACCGCGATCAACATCTGGGATGTCGCGTCCGGGACCGCGATGCTCGGACTCGGCACTGGTTCGGTCACGACGTTCTCGCTCGCGATGACCGGCGACGGCCACACATTCCTCAGTGCCGACTCGGTGGGCCAGATCACCGTGTGGGCGTTCCAGAAGGCTGTGTTCGGCCCGAGGGACACGCCACTGGTCGGGGTAGCGTCGCACGACAAGCTGCTCGCGACGATCGGTGCCGATGGGACAATCCGGTTGTGGGACAGTGCGACCGGTGACCAGATCCGGCAGTTCACCCACGGCAACAAAGCCACGGCAGTGACCTTCACCGCGGACGGGTCGCGCTTGATCTCGGTCGGACTCGACGGCGCCGTTGTCGCGTGGGATGTGGCCACGGGCAGTGAGAAAGCGAGGTTCTCCAGGCCTGGCACGGAATTCACCGAACTCGCGATCAGCCCGGACGGAAAAACCGTCGCCGTTGCCGGAAAGTCGTCGGCCGAGGCAGGCACTGACGTCGACCGGGACGAGGTCGTCTTCCTCGCCGCCGACAACCTGACGATGACCAGCCGCAGGCCGACCAGGCAGGAGCCACGCAACAAACCGATCCCCGCGGTGAACTACCCGACATCGGTCGTCTACAGCGACGACGGCCGTACGTTGGCGGTCACGTTGTCGGCGGGCAAGGTCGGGCTGCTCAACCTCGCCGATCCCGCTGGGCCGATGAAGATCCTCGAAGGCCACGACGGTATCGCGATGGACGCCGAGTTCACCCCGGACGGCCAGACTCTCGTCACCGGCGGCTCGGACCGGGTCGTGCGGCTGTGGCGGGTACAGGACGGCCAGGCGACGGGCACGATCAACGGGCACGACGCACCGATCCGCAAGATCCGGTTCACCCCTGACGGAAAGACCATGGTGACCGCCAGCCAGGACACCGTCCTGCGGCTGTGGGAATTCCCCAGCGGCCAGCCGCTCGCCCGGCTGGACCGGCACGACGACGCCCTCAACGACGCTACCTTCGACGCCACGGGCGCCCGGGTGATCAGTGCGTCCGCTGACGGCAGCGCGCGGATCTGGGATCTCAACACGGACAACGCTGTCCGGGATGTGTGCGCTCGGCTGGACCGCGCGGCGATGGCCGATCAGTGGGCGTCGCTCGGGCCGGATCGCGGTAGTGTGCCGTCGTGTCCGAACTGAGTGTCGTCGTTCGGGGAACCGGAATGGCTTCGGTCGTACTGAAGCCGGGGGAGTCGTTGCTGTTCGGACGGGCACCGCACTACGCGCTCAAACCCGGCGCCATCGCCTTGACCTTGCCTGGCTGCGCGCCACACATCTCCCGGTTGGTCGGTGAACTCGTCGTCGGCACGGCCACCGTCACGCTGAAATGGCTTGGCTCGGGCGAAGCGCAGCTGTCCGGCTTGTTCGACGCACCCGGCGGCGCGCGCCGGGTGATCATGACAAGGTCGATGTCCGCACTGCTGGACGACGGCGAGAACCAGCTGGTCATCCTGCTCGGCAGGCAGACCGCGCAAGGCTTCGCCGACCTGCTGATCAGCATCGACGTCACCCTTGCGGACGCGCCGTCCGACGTGCCCGGCAGCCCGACTGGCCAGGTCACCAGCGCTGGGCCAGGCCTGATCCGCGAGAGCCGCGACTGGTATGTGGCCCTCGCGTTGACCGAACCTTGGCTGGTCGGCAAAGACGACTACCCGAGGCCGCCGTCGAACCGCGAGATCTACGAACGGGTTCTCTACTGGCACGGCTACGCCTGGAATCTGCAACGGCCGCAACGGGTCGACGACGCCATCCGGGTCATCTCCGCGATCGCCTTCGGTGCGCGCGACGATCCGTACTCCGCGCCGCACGACGGCCGGTTGCAGAACGTCCGGTTCGCCGTGGCCCGTCGTGCGGCGGAAATGCGGTTGGTCACGGTGTCAGACTTGGCTGAAGTGGAGCGTGTCGCTCGGCAGCGGCCTGTCGTCTGACCAGCCATACGCCGAGGCCGCCTGCGATCAGTGTTACTGCGCCGAGGATGTACGCGAGAAGCGTCATGAGGTCATGACCGCTGCTCGGCGCACCTCCCTTGGCGATGGCCTTGTCCCGGAACTGCGCGGCGTGGACGTGGGTGGGGGAATCCGCGACCACAGCGGTGAAGTAGTCCACGGCCGAGTCATAGGCCCTGGCGTAATACCGTTCCAACCCTGTCCGGTAATTGCGGTCGTGGGTGCCGAGAGCGGGTTTGATGTCCCGCATCAGACCGTTGACCACATGGGCTTGGGCGACCCTGTCGTTGTGGCGGGCCAGACCGATCAGGCGGCCTTGCGCGTCGAGGGCGAGACCGTCTCGCATGGTGTGGATCGGCCCAGCTGCACCGACTTCGACGGAAGGCAGACCAGAGCGGGGGATCCACAGCACGGCGATGTCGCCGTCGGCCGGTGCGAGCAGATCGACCACGGTGGCGTTGTCGCGGTCGACCTTGACCACACGGCCTAGCGAACGGTCCGGCGCAGGCCCTTCAGCGACCGCGCGCTCGGCCAGCGTTTTGCGTGCCGCCGAGGGATCACCGATCCGGCCGACCTTGGCCAGGTCCTTGATCGCCGCGTCGAACAGCGCGCCACTGCCGCCGTCCACTCCACTGTGGATGCAACTGCTGGTGGTCACGACGTATCCGGCCGGGTTGATCACCGCCCCTGGGCAGCTGGCTTTGACCTCGTACCCCTTGGCGCCACCGAAAACCTCGCCGGTCTGCTTGTCGCGGACCCAGCCGTGCCAGGTCACGCTGACCGAGACGATCGCGGGCTCGGCGATGTCCACCGGGTCGACCGGCGACGGGGTGGGCAACGTCAGCAACGCCGTCGCGATCAGGACGCGGATCATCCGTACACCCCGGTTTCCTTGGTACGGACCCACACGGACCGGTAACCCGTGCCGGACGTACTGGTCTCGGTCAACCGGGTCGCGGTGCAGGTGAACTCGTCGACCTCCTTCCAGTTCGGGTCCGGTTGCAGCGGCTGGGTGTTGAGCAGGCCTCGGTGGTCGTAGTACCGGAAGGTCATCGAGGCGGTGACCGGTCCCTGATACGTGATGGCTTTGGCGTCCGCGCTCCACCGGAACTCGTACGTGCCGTCACTGACCATTCGCTGCTCACCGCCGCGGTAGCGGCCGGTCTGGGTGAAGCCTTCGCGCCGTTCCCCGCCTGTGCCGTCCGGCCGCAGGATCAGGAACCGGCCGCGTCCGGTGAACCCGAACGGTGGTTGGTCGGTGTAGAACTTGTACGTCGTGTACTCCTCGATGCTCCGCCACGTACCGATCAGGCACGCGGGCAGCCCGTCCGTCCGCGACGTCTCGGTTGTCGCGATTGCCGCCAGCGGGCTGACCGGCGGTGCGGCATCACTGGAACGCTCAGGGATGTCGGCGGAGATCACCACGGCGGTGAGCGTGGTCGCTGCGACGAACGCGCCTCCGGCGACGGCGAACAACACCACTGCAGTACGACTCAACGGCATTTCCCCTCGGGCTCGGGCTGTGCGCCAGGCTAAGGCGGGCAACCGGCGAGCCACGAGGGGAAAACTGCCGGAACTTTCCGGTTTGTCAGGTGCCCGCGGCGAAGTGGACGATGTTGCTGATCTGGCTCAGCTCGACGAGCGCAAGGTGCTGTGGGACCAGGCGATCACGATCCTGCACGAGATCGGCCCGCTGGCCACCGCGCAGGCCGTGCAGGACACGCCGGAGATCATCCTGCGGTCTACTTGACCGAGGCCCAGAACTGCGTGAGGACTTCGGCCGCCTTGTCCGGTGCCTCGTACGGCCAGAAGTGGTTGGCCTCGATCGACTGGAACCGCGCGCCGAGTGCGGTCGCCACTTCGCGAGCCTTGCCCTCCTCCGAGAACGGGTCGTTGATCGCGTGCAGCACGAGGCCAGGTGCCTCGGTCGGGGCCAGCGGACCCCAGTGGCTGTGCAGGTTCGGCGTGGCCGATCGGTACAGCGACAGGATCGACGCACCCATCGTCTCGTCGGTTCCCTGCGCCATTTCCCGAGCGTCCTCAACCGAGGGGCCGTAACTGGTGTACCGCTCGGCCAACGTCTCCGTGGGTGTGGCCAGCATCTGCTCGATCCCGGCTTCGCCTTTGCCCGGTGTCTGCCAAACCTGAGCCTGCGGGTGCCAGACGTAGCCGGGGTGCAGGATGTTGGCGACGTCGGCGACCCACGAGCGCAACCGGTGCGTCAAGGCGAGGCGGTACGTCAGACCGGCGCCCCAGTCATGGCCGACCAGATCCACCTCGTCGAACCGGTCGAGCTGGTCGGCCACCCAAGCGACGTACTCGTCCTTGGCCGACTCGAATCCTTCCGGCCGTGCGCAGCCGAATCCGGGCAACGACAGCGCGACGGACTCCATCCCGATCGCCGCCCGGAGCTTGCGCCAGATGGCTGCGGTCTCCGGCACTCCGTGCAGAAATACGATCACCACGTCAGGCTACCGGCAGTAGCTGATTCAGCACGTCATCCAAGGTCACCAGGCCTGCCAGTTCGCCGTCGGCCTCAACGAGCGCCAGGTGGTTACGGGTCTCGCGCATCGTGCTGAGCGCCGCGTAGATCGGCGTTGTCGCGCTCAACGTCAGGACCGGACGCATCAGTGAGGAGGCCGTCACCTCAGACGGCTGCAACAACGCGTCGCGAACATGCACAACGCCGACCGGCCGCCCCTCGGACATGACCACCAGCCGGAGATGCCCGGTTTCCCGTGCCGCCGCCTTGATCTGCGCGCACGTGGCATTGGGGGAGACGGACGCCAGGTCAGGCCGGACGACCTCGCGCAACGGCCGGGTGTTCAGCTCCAGTGCGGTCGCCAGCTGCTCGTGCCGCGAATCGTCCAGCGCGCCGGCCCGCGCCGAGTGGTCCAGGAGCTGACGCAAGTCGTCCGGACTGCGGCCCGGGCTGACCTCGTCCACCGGTTCGACACCGAACTTCCGCAGCACCCAGTTCGCCATGGTGTTGAGCGCCACCAGAAGCGGGCGCGTGAACCACATGAATGCCCGCATCGGCAGGGCAAGCAGTGTCGCGGAGAACTCCGGATGCGCGATCGCCCACGACTTCGGCGCCATTTCGCCGACGACCAGGTGCACGAACGTCACGACGAGCAGCGACAAGATGAACGCGATCACGTCCGCGGTGACCTCCGGCAGGCCCCAGCTGATCATCAGGGGCGTCATCATGTCGTGCACGGCTGGTTTCGCCGCTGCGCCAAGGACAAGGGTGCACAGCGTGATGCCCAGCTGGGAACCGGCCAGGAGCAGGGACAGCTCCCGTGAACTGCGCAACGCGGCCCGCGCCGACAGGCTCTTCTCAGCGGCTTCGGCCAGGCGGTATTGCCGCGCTGCCACCAAAGCGAACTCGACAGCGACGAAGAACGCGCTCAGCGCCACCATTCCGGCGGTGATGACCAACGCAAGCCCGGTGCTCACGTGATCACCCGCAGCAGAACTGTGTCCGGCACGTGCCGGGCGATGCTCCGGACCGTCACGGTGATCTTGTGCTCGCGCGGGAGCTCGATCGTGACCGTGTCGCCGGGTTTGGGCAGCCGTTGCATCTCGGTGATCACCAGACCCGCGATCGTCTCGTACTCGCCGTCCGGCAGATCGTGCCCGATCAGTCGTTCCACCTCGTCGATATGGGTTGTACCGGGCAGCAACCAGCCGTCCTCGGCCGCCGTGGCGATGCCTTCACCCACGGGATCGTGTTCGTCGGTGATCTCACCGACGAGCTCCTCGGCGATGTCCTCCATCGTGATCACGCCGGCCAAGCCGCCGTACTCGTCGACGACACAAGCGAACTGCTCGCCCGCTTCGCGCAACCGCGCCAGGACCACGGTCAACGGCAACGACGCGGGAACCATGACGCTCGGCCGGGTCGCTTCGCGGACAGCGATGTCTGTCCGGTCGTCCAGTTCGAGCACGTCCCGCAGGCAGATCATCCCGGTCACATCGTCCACATCGGAGCCGAGCACGGGCAGGCGGGAATACCCGGAAGCCATCAGTTCGATGGCGTGGCTGACCGGATCGTCAGCGTCGATCGTGGTGACCAACGGCCGCGGGATCATCGCGTGCTCGGCCGTCCGCTCGTGCAGATCGAGCGTGCGGTCGAGCAAAGTGGACAGTTCGGCCGGGAGGTCACCGCTGGCCCGGGACGCGGCCACGATGTGTTCGAGGTCGCGTGGCGTGGCCGCGTGTTCGACGTCGTGCACCGGCTTGATCCGCAGCACCTTGAGCAGCAGGTTCGACGCGTGGTCGAACAGCCGGATCAGCCAGCCGAAGACCTTGAGGTACACGCCGGTGGACAGCGCCAGCCTGCGGGCCACCGGTTCCGGCCGGGCGATGGCGAGGTTCTTGGGCACGAGCTCGCCGAACACCATCTGCACGCCGGTGGAGAACAGCAACGCCAGCACAGTGCCGATCGCGATGCCCACGGCCTGCGGGATTCCCACACCACCCAGGAGTTCGCCAAGGCCCGCGCCGATCATCGGCTCGGCGACGTAACCAACGAGCAGACCGGTCACGGTGATGCCCAGTTGCGCGCCGGACAGCATGAATGACGTGCGTTTGGTGATGCCCAGTGCACGGGTGGCGCCTGCGTCGCCAGCGGCTGCCCTGGCTTTCAGCCGCGAGCGGTCCACGGCCATGTAGCCGAATTCCTGTGCCACGAAATAACCGGTCAACGCGGTCAACGCGACCACAACGAGGATGCCGAGCAGGATGGTCATCGCACACGTTCCTGACTGGAACATGTGCGGCTGGTACTTCGGGAGGGGTCCATGATCCTCTCTCGAACGGGGGTAAGGGCCTCTCAGTGAACTCGAACGTACCTTATGGGCGATTAGTTCCGGCGTGTCACCATCCGCGACACGGTTGTTGTTGCAGGTAGATGGCTGTTGCGCCGTTGTCGCTTCGCAGTGGGAGCACCTATCTTGAGGCCATGGGACACGGGCATGGGCACGGTCACGGCCATCACCACAGGAAGGGAATCTTGGCTCGGCTCAAACCGCACAGCCACGATGCCGGTGACATTGTGGACAGTGCGCTCGAAGCGAGCCGCCGAGGCATGCGGACACTGTGGATTTCCTTCGCGGCCTTGATGGTCACGGCCGTGGCCCAGGCTGTCCTTGTCGCTTTCACTGGATCTGTGGCGTTGCTGGGCGACACGTTGCACAACTTCGCTGACGCGTTGACGGCTGTGCCGTTGGGCATCGCGTTCCTGCTGGGCAGGCGCGCGGCCACCCGCCGGTTCACCTACGGCTTGGGGCGCGCGGAAGACCTTGCCGGTCTGGTGATCCTCGCCGTGATCGGCACGTCAGCCGGGTTGGCCGGCTGGGAAGCGATCCAGCGGCTGATCGAGCCACGGGACATGCGCAACATCGGCTGGGTCGCGGCGGCCGGCCTGATCGGCTTCCTGGGCAACGAACTCGTGGCCCGGTACCGGATCACCGTGGGCAGGCAGATCGGATCGGCGGCTCTGGTCGCTGACGGGCTGCACGCCAGGACGGACGGCTTCACGAGTCTGGCCGTGCTGCTGTCAGCCGGTGGTGCGGCGGTCGGCTGGCAGTGGGCGGACCCTGTGGTGGGCCTGCTGATCACCGTCGCGATCTTGTCCGTGTTGTGGGGTGCGGCCAAAGAGGTCTTCGGGCGGCTGCTGGACGCGGTCGACCCGGTACTGGTCGATCAAGCCGAACACGCGCTTGCTTCGTCGCCTGGTGTTCTTGCCGTGCACCAGGTTCGGCTCCGTTGGGTCGGGCACGCGTTGCACGCGGAGGCAGAGCTGTCCGTCGATCCGGGTTTGACGCTGAGCGCCGCCCATCAGATAGCCCACGATGCCGAGCACCGGCTACTGCACGCGTTGCCGCGGGTCACCCGGGCCGTCCTGCACGCTCATCCCGCTGAGCCGCATGGGGACGCGGCGCACGACCTGGTCGCGCATCACCTATCGCGGACCCTCGGGTGATCCGTCCGACGTGAGCGCTCCTTGCCCAGGTTTGGACGGCAGGAAGATGTGCGCGTGACCGCGGCCCGAGTCGACGTTGAGGACGTCAAGCTGGGTCGCCGCGATGGACCAGGTGACGACGGCCGCGTCGCGCTGCCGCCCGGCGGTCTCCAGCCAGGCCTGTTTGTCCGGTGCGTCAAGGGATTTGGCGAAGGTGGCCACCGCGAGGTCAAGCTGCTGGACGCTGGAGGCCAGGCCCGAGCGGGCGATGTTGACCGCGGTGCCCGCCGACGGGCGTTCGGCGAACTCGTCCACGTAGCCCTTGGTCACCTTCTGCCAGCCGGTGACCTGTTCCTTGGTGGCGGCGGTCGTGTTGAGGCCTTCGAGTACGGGGAGCAGGCCGTCGTGGATGCGCCGCGCTTGCTGGGTGAGCGTGCCGATCTGTTCGTTGTCGCGTTGCGCGTCTTGTTTCTTCATCTCCGCGACCGGGTCGGCGGCGATTTCGGCGCTGGGACGGCCCAGGAAGAACCCGGCTACGAAGGCCACGATGACGATCGGGATCGCCCACAGTGCTTTGGCCCGGTTTGGCTGCGGCGATTCGCCGCCGCCCCATCGTTCGCTGCGTAAGGTACGCGGGCGCGAGCGCACAACTGCCTCCACTGGTAGCCGAGCCGACACGCCATGTTATTGATCGGGTCGACGTCGGCGGAAGGCTCACGCGTCGATCTGGCCCGCGTGGAACAACGCCTGGTCGAGCAGGCCGCGTACGTGGTCGTTGGCCGCCGAGTAGTAGACGAACGTGCCCTCCCTGCGGCCTTTGACCAGGCCGGCGAGCCGGAGTTTGGCCAGGTGCTGGCTGACCGCGGTGGGGGCGGCGCCTGCCAGTTCAGCGAGGCACGCGACCGACGACTCGCCTTGCAACAACGCCCACAGCACCCTGATCCGGGTCGGGTCGGCCAGCAGCCGGAACGTTTCGGCGGCGAGGTGGACCTGCTCTTCGGAGGGCATGTCGAAGTCGGGAAGAGACGAGTGCATACCGCATCATAGCCTGCTTGGTCAACTGCTTGCGTATCTGCGTGAATGCGCAGATAAGATGTCTTCATGTTCTCTCTCCCGGAAGTGCGCTGGGCCGTGCTCTCGACCAGCCTGTTCGGATTCGGCCTGCTCACGCAGGTGGCCGGCGGGCCGTCGTGGCTGTGGTGGTCGCTCTACCTGTGTTGTTACGCCGCCGGTGGCTGGGAACCTGCGTTGTCGGGGCTCAAGGCGTTGCGTGAGAAGACGCTCGACGTCGACCTGCTGATGGTCCTGGCGGCGATCGGAGCCGCGTCCATCGGCCAGGTCTTCGACGGCGGGCTGCTCATCGTGATCTTCGCGACCTCCGGTGCGTTGGAGGCGGTCGCGACCAAGCGCACCGAGGACTCGGTACGCGGCCTGCTCGACCTCGCACCGCAGACCGCGACCCGGGTCACCGCCGACGGCGAGCAGGTCGTCGACGCGGCACAACTGCAGGCCGGTGACGTGATCCTGGTGCGTCCCGGCGAGCGGATCGGCGGCGACGGTGCGGTGATCGACGGCGCCAGCGACGTCGACCAGGCGACGATTACCGGCGAGCCGCTGCCCGCGCCGAAACACCTCGGCGACGAGGTCTTCGCCGGGACGTTGAACGGAACCGGCGCGCTGCGCGTACGGATCACCAGGCCGGCCAAGGACACGGTGATCGCCAGGATCGTGGCCATGGTCGAGCAGGCGAGTGCGACCAAAGCCCGGACTCAGCTGTTCATCGAAAAGGTGGAACAGCGGTACTCGGTGGGCATGGTCGCCGTGACGTTGGCGCTTTTCCTCGTCCCGCTGGCGTTCGGCGCCGCGTTCGAGCCCACCTTGTTGCGGGCGATGACTTTCATGATTGTGGCGTCACCCTGTGCCGTGGTGCTCGCGACGATGCCGCCCTTGCTGTCCGCGATCGCCAACGCGGGCCGTCATGGAGTTCTGGTGAAATCCGCGGTGGTGCTCGAACGTCTCGGCACGGCGACGCGCGTGGCGTTCGACAAGACCGGCACACTCACGTTGGGGACACCTGAGGTCGCGGTCGTCAAACCGCTGCTGGAAGTCGACGTTCTGCGGCTGGCGGCGGCTGCTGAGAGCCAGTCCGAGCATCCAGTGGGGCGGGCGATTGTCGCGGCGTGCCCGGATGCGGCCCCGGCGTCGGAGTTCACGTCCGTGCCAGGCAAGGGAGTGTCCGCTGTGGTCGACGGGCGACTGGTCGAAGTGGGCAGTCCGGCGCATTTGCTGGACAGGGCAGATCCTGTCGTCGAGTCGGTCGAGTCCAGCGGGTACACGGCGGTCGTGGTCAAAGTGGACGGTGTACTCGCCGGAGTGATCGGGCTGACCGACCAGCTGCGGCCGGGTGCTGCCGATGCCGTGCAGCGGCTCGCTGAGATGCAACCGGTCCTGCTCACCGGGGACAACCCAAGGGCCGCTGCGAAGATCGCGGCCGATGTCGGAATCACCAACGTCCAGGCAGGACTGTTGCCACAGGACAAAGTGGCCGCGGTGCAGCAGATGCCGCGGGCTGTTGTCGTGGGGGATGGTGTGAACGACGCTCCCGCGTTGGCGACTGCTCACGTGGGAATCGCCATGGGGCGTACGGGATCCGACCTCGCCTTGGACACCGCTGATGTCGTGATCACCCGTGATGATTTGTCCACTGTGCCCGCTGTGATCGCGTTGGCCCGACGCGCCCGCCGGGTCGTGATCGCGAACCTCGTCATCGCTGGGACATTCATTTGTGTGCTGGCCGGGTGGGATTTGTTCGGCACGCTGCCGCTCCCGCTGGGCGTCGCTGGCCATGAAGGTTCCACGATCATTGTGGGTCTCAACGGTTTGCGCCTGCTCCGACGGTCCGCTTGGGACAGTTAGTCACTCGATCAGTGGACAGATGCATAGCGCAGGAGTGATCGGGTAGCCCACTGACTGGCAGTTCACAACACGGACAGGAGTGGCACTATGTTCGAGAAGGCCAAGGAAAAGCTGCAGAAGCTGGCCGGGGAACACCCGGACAAGGTCGACAAGGGCATCGACAAGGCAGCCGACGTCGCCGACCAGCGGACCGGCGGGAAGCACGGCGACAAGATCCAGCAGGGTGCCGACAAGCTCAAGGAGCGCATGCAGCGGCCCGACAACAACCAGCCGCCCGCGTAACCTGTTAGCCGACAAGCAGGTCGGCGAGATCGTCGAACCGGATCACGAAGACCGCGCCCACGGCACCGCCTGCGGCGGCCAGCGCCGCGATCACGGGGTCCACTGTGCCCGGCGACAGCGTGGCCACACCAAGCACGGCGATCAACAACAAGAGCGCGTTGCGCACCACATGCCGACGGGCCAGCACCGTATGGGCTGGCCCGAAACAACGGCACACCGCGCCAGACCGACGCGCCACCGCCCGCCAGACCGCGACAGTCAACACACCGAACAGCCCCACCGAGAGCCCCAGCCCAGCGGTGGCGAGCCAACGTCCGGTGTTGAGATCGGCTGCCATGAGCACAGTCGCGCATAGCAACAGGGCAGTGATGGCAACCTCTGCGGCCAACGTCGCCGCGGCGAACAGCCGCGTCCACTGGGCGGGGATGCCGAAGGCGGGGATGGATGCGGCGAACTCGGCGTAGTCCTTGCCGCTGCGGGCCTTGCTGACTGCGGAGATGAGCAGGACGAGCCCGCAGAGGACCATCGCCGCAACGCTGATGTAGGCCATTGCTTACCTCTCACCGATCGGTCGAAGGACCACGCCGATCAACGCTTCTGCCGGGATGTAGCCGAGCCTTCGCGAGTCGTTGCTGCGCGCCGGATTGTCGCCGAGCACTAGCAGCCTGCCGTGAGGCACTACCGAGTCGGCCACCGGGATGTGCGCGGGGACTGGGTCACCCGGTACCGCTGCCGCGCGCTTCACCAGCCGCCCACCGGTCGGATCGCCGGGCGCCTTCTCCACTTGCACCACCACAACCTGCCCTGTCCGCACGCGCTCCAGCCGCGACCGGCGCACCAACAGCCGATCACCAGACCGGTAGGTCGGTTCCATGCTCACCCCGTGCACCGTGACCACGAGCAGGCGCCTGCGCTGCACCACTGCCCACGCCACCACGGCGCCGACAACAGCTAGTACCGCCCAGATCAAGGGAGAACCACCTCTTCGTAACCTGAAGCCTGCAGCCGGAACAACCGCGCGTACTCCCCGGACGCAGCCATCAGTTCATCGTGCGTGCCGATCTCTGCCACCTTGCCGTCGGCGAGCACTGCGATCACGTTGGCATCGCGAATCGCCCCAAGGCGGTGGGAGATAAGCACGCTGGTCGCGCCGTCACGGTGTCGCCGTAGGCTGCTGTGCACTTCGTACTCCGCCTCGGCGTCCAGGCCGCTGCTTGGCTCGTCGAGGATCATCAAATCCCTGCGGTCCCGCAGAAATGCCCGGGCCAACGCGAGTCGTTGCCATTGCCCACCGGACAACAACACTCCGGTCTCCGGGTCATCTCGGTCGGCTTCGTCAAAGAACATTCGCGACAGGAGGGTGTCGTAGCCCTTCGGCAGTGCGGCGACGATGTCGTGCGCACCGGCCCGGTGTGCCGCTGCGACCACTCGCTCCCGATCGTCCATACAGGATACGTCGCCCACGCCGATGTTCTCGGCCGCGCTCAGGTCGTAACACATGTAATCCTGGAACACCGCGCCGATCCGGGCACGCAACTCGTCCACCGGGACATGGCGGAGGTCTACCCCGTCCCAGCGGATCGTGCCGCGATCGGGGTCGTAGAAACGGCACAGCAGCTTGATGATTGTGGACTTGCCCGCGCCGTTCAGGCCGACCAACGCAAGCGAACGCCCGTGCGGGATAGTCAGGTTCACCCCGCGCAGCACCCATGGCTGGTCCTCCGCGTACCGGAACCACACATCGCGCAGTTCGATGCCAGAGCGCAGCGGCGGAACAGCTTGAGGGGAAACAGGAATCGGAAGATCCGGCTCCTGTGATGAGATCTCCAGATAATGATCGAACAACAACATCGAGTGGTGCGCCGAAGCCAGCCGTACCACCAGACCTTGTAGCGCGCTTTGCACTCCGCCGACGGCCGCGATGAACATGGCGACGTCGCCGATCGACAAACTCCCTTGAGCCGCCAGCCATACCGACCACACGAGCCCGCCGGCGGACACCAGCGCGGTCAGGCCCGCCAGCACTCCTTGCACCCGCGCGTCTCGACGGTCTTGGCCTTCCATAGCGGTGTGCGCGGCAGTCAACTCCACGAGCATCCGACGGCGGAACAAGCCGCCGAGACCGAGCAGCCGGAGTTCCTTGGCCGCATCCAGACTCGCAAGGAGATCGGCGTAGAACACCTCACGGCGTTCGGCTGGGGCGATCGACCACAACATCTGCGCCCGGGCGCGGCTCAACCGCAGGTGCGCGATGAGCGCGGGAACCGCGGCGACCAGCACGATCAACGCCATACTCGCGTTGATCACGAGCACAGTCCCGAGGAAACCACCCACTGTCACGGCCGCTTGGACGGTGCCGAGCCCATCGTCGACGAGTTGACCCGGGCCGCTGCGACCGGTCTGCTGAGCAAGCCGGAGTTTGTCGCGGAAGGCCGGATCTTCCATCCGAGCCAGACCGGTCAGCCGGTCCATCGCCACGTACAACCGGTCCATCGTCAACCGGGCCACCGCCCGGTCCAGTCGCTGCTTGAGGTACTCCGACACCACCGGCAGCAAGCCGGTCACCAGCCCGGCGACCGCCAGAGCGACCGCCCACGGAAGCAACGTCAGCCACGCTCCACCGACGGCCAGCCCGTCCAGCAAGACCTTGGTGCACCATGCCGTCACGATCGGGGCGAGCCCGCTGAACACGCACATCAGGACGTAGAACGGGGTGCCCGCCGGCGCCGCCTGCCTGGTCAGCCGGATTGCCGCGGCCAGCAGGGTCAGCGCCCGGCGGACACCAAGGGAGGCGTTCACCGGTTAGCCGGCACCGGCAACGCGGAGATCTCCCATCCGCTGGCCACGACGGTCCCTGAGCCGTCGACCAGGGACAGCGCCGGGTAACCCTTGGCGCCCAACGCCTGGTGCACCGGGCCGCCGTCCCGCTCGAGCACGACCTCGGCCACCTCGCCCAGCCGGCCGACCATGTCGTCGGCCGCACCGGGATCGACGTCCGCGACCGCGATCACCCGGCCGTCGAAGCGGGTGGCGTATTCGATGAACTCGGGCATCCGCTCCTTGCACGGCTCGCAGTTCGGGGTGAAGAAGCCGATCAGGAACCCGGTGCCGTCCAGATTGGACACTTCGGCGCCGCTGACCGCGGTCGCGGTGAACATGGCGACGGTTGATCCGGCAGGCAGTGCGATGTCCGCGTCGATACCGCCGCCTGCCTGTTGCTGCACTTTACGAAGGGTCTCGTTCTGTTCCCGCAGCCGCCGGATGATGCCGAAGCTGAGGAGCAGGTCGATGACGCACAGGATTCCGACGATGACGACGGCGGCCGTCAGTAAGGGCATGGCAGAACTCCGAGGCTCTCGGGGGGATTGGATACCGCGGGTGGCGACCGCGCCACCCGCGGGTCAAGAGCTAGCCTCCGCAGACCCGGAAGGCGTAGCAGGGGCCGCAGTACAGCTTGCAGGCACCGTTGTACGAGCAGTGCCTGCGGAAGTCGCTGCGTTCACGGCAGTAGCAGTGCCGGTAGTGCGGGTCGGGCGGGCAGGCCGCGCCCACGTCGGCCTTGGGGATGAACATGCTCAGCAGCTTGTCGCTGAAGGCCCCGATAGTCGTGCGCATGTACCGCGTTCCTCACTTCCTCGCGCGCCGGTCGGCGCTTGGTGGCGCCCAACGTAGGAAAGCCAGGTACACAACGACGAACACAATGGATACACGACCGCGTGTATCCGATTTGACAAGTTCTTGATCACCTTCGGGCACGCTGTGCGGGGTGTCGACGATCGAGTTCAGGATCCTGGGGAGGACCGAGGTCCACACCGAAACGGGCACCGTCGCACTGGGATCGCTGAAGCAGCGCACATTTCTGGCGACGTTGCTGCTCAATCCCGGACGGGCAGTGCCACTGCGCAAACTGATCCAGTCACTGTGGGGTGATGAGCCGCCACAGTCGGCGGTGGCCAACGTCCGCACGTACGCCAATCGCCTGCGACGCGCGATTCCCGCCTGCGCATCCGGCGGACAGCGGATCACCGGGCACTCAGCGGGTTACGAGCTTTCCTTGCAGCAAGGTGAACTTGACTTGCACGGCTTCACCGAGCGCGCGAATGTAGGCCGTGCCGCGCTGTCGCATGGGGATTATGCCGCTGCCGCAAGGCATTTGGGTGAGGCGCTGTCAGCATGCCGTGGCGCGGTGCTGGAGGACTTGGCCGACAGCGACGCACTCGCCGGACTGATCGCGCCGGTCGAGGAGCTGCGGCTGTCGGTGGCCGAGGACTACCTCGACGCCCGGCTGGGCCTCGGTGAGCATCGGGAGGTGATCGGCCAGCTGCGGGAATTCGTCGCGGAGAACCCGTTGCGGGAGCGCGCATGGGCGCACCTGATGACTGCGCTCTATCGATCGGGCGATCCGGCAGGCGCTGTCGCCGCCTACGCCGATTGCCGCTGCGCGCTCGCCGAACATCTTGGCCTGGAGCCGTCACCGGACCTGGTGCGGCTGCACCGGGCGGTGCTGGACCGCGACCCCAGCTTGGGAACACGCACGACCACTGTGCACGCCAACGCGCCAGCACCACGGGAACTTCCCGCGCGGTGCGGGTCATTCGTCGGCCGGGACCGGGATCTCGCACACCTGCAAGGACTGTTGGACAAGTCGGGGCCACGGATCGCGGTCGTGCACGGGCCCTGCGGGATCGGGAAAAGCGCATTGGTGCTGGAGATGGCGCACCGCGTCGAGGCACAGTTCCCGGGCGGCCAGCTCTACATCGATCTCGCCGCGGAAAGCCAGGGAACCCGATTACCCCAGCGGCTTCTCCGGCACCTGGGCGTACCACCGCTCGAGATCCCGAAGAAGCCGGACGAAGCCGCCGCGGTCCTGCGTTCCCACCTGGCGCATCGACAGGTCCTCCTGGTGCTCGATGGCGCGGCCGAATCGGCTGCACTGCGTGACCTGCTCCCGGCTGGCGGGTCCTGCGCGGTCATGGTGACAAGCCGTTCGCCGTTGATGCTGGGCGGCGCCGAACATCTCGCCCTCACCCCACTGTCTGATCTGGACGGACGCGAACTGGTGGCGCGGTTGGCCGGACGGGTGCGGGTGGATGCCGAGCCCGCCGCGGCGGCGAGCATTGTCCAGTACTGTCACGGGATTCCGCTGGCGCTGCGGATCGTGGGAACGATATTGGCATATCGGCCGGTCCGGTCCTTGTCCTGGCTGGCACGCAGACTGGCCGCCGAGGAACACCGGCTGAACGAGCTGAGCTTCTGCGGTGAATCAGTACGTGAGGTCTACTCAGCGGCCTATCACGCGGTTGTCCAGAGCGAGGATCCGTTGGTTGGCGCGGCGTTCCGGTTGCTGGGCAAGCCGGGCTACGACGGTTGCGACATCGCCAATGCGTCGAGCACGCTTGGTGCCAGCGCCATGAAGGTCGAGGCCGCGCTGGACCGGCTGGTGGATCTCGGCCTTGCCGAGTGGGGCGAGCAGGACACCTATCGGCTGCCACCGTTGATGCGACTGTTCGCCGTGGAACTCTAGGCCCGGAAACAGCGTCCGTTCTGGTACAGGTCACCTGCGACCACCGCGCGTCCGGCGGGCGGGCCGACCTCGTAGGCCCACGCGCCGTTGCGGCTGAGTGACCGTTGGCAGTCGACGCTGCCGGAGTCGGTGGCCGAGCCCGTCCAGACGTTGATCGTCGTGCCGGAACACTGCGGGCACAGGTCTTCGAGGATGAAATACCGCTTGAGGTCCGGGACGTAGATCTTGGTCCCGGGCTGGTAGCGGTCGGTGCCCGCGGCGAACGTGATCGGGTCGTCGAACGTGCCTGTTCCGCCTGCTTGGCCGTGCATGACGTTGGTGTACGCGATGGCGCGGCTGCCGGGCGGGTCGTTGTTGCGGGCGCCGTAGAAATTGATCCGGCCCGACACGGTTGCCGCTGGTGCGGGTGGTGCCTGACGGGCTGGTGGCGGTGGTTCGCCGGATGACGATGACGGTGTTGTGGACGGCGACGTCGGTGCTTGATCCGAACTCGTCGGTGCGCCGGGCAGGATGAACGTCGGCGTGATCGTCATCGACGTCGGTACCTGCTCGTCAGGCAATTCGCCCGCGGTCGGGACCGTCAAGGACGCGGCCGGTCTGTTTTCTTGGTCACCTGGCAGCAGGACGATGACAAGCACCAGCAGGAGCACGAGGACGGCTCCGGCACCGACAGCCAGCTTCAGTCGCATGTGTGCACGTGGTCCCTTTGTCTGACAAGCGAGAGCAACTTAGCGCCACCGTGATCCGCCGCACAATGTTATGCGTGAGGATCATTCGTGTTCTCGCCGGGGCCGGTGCACGTCAGCTCTGCCAGGTCACAGCCTTGTTGTTGTCGCGGTCATATGGCTTCTCGGTGTACTTCAGCGACGTGATCGGGTCGGAGGCGAGACCGAAGTAGAGCCTGCAGGTGGTGAACTTCGCGCCCTTGGTGGTGAAGTCGCTCGGTGCGAACAGTTCCTCCGCGCAGCCGCTGACCTCGACCTTCGACAGGCCGAGCAGCGTGCCCGGCCAGCCGCCGCTCTTGGTGCTCGCGGTGAACAGCGGAGCCTGGTACTGCGTGAAGTTGACGCCGTCGAGGTTCTCCAGCACCGCACGCACGAAGAAGAAGTTCTTGCCGCGCAGCTTGGCCTTGTCCTCGTCCTTCAACGGCAGCTTGTCGATGTCGGCGTCCGGTGCCTTGACACTCTCCACAGTGACCGTGAACCCGAGATTGCCCTTGGCATACCGGCTGAACGTGGGGATGACGGCCTGGGCGCCGAACTTCAGCTTCGTGCCCGCCGGGGTCGTCGCGCCGGAGATCTCGAGGGTCGGGGTCTCGGTCAGGTACGGCGTGGGCGTGGACGTCGAGGTCGGCTTCTTGGACGACGAGCGCGGCGAAGCAGTCGACTGGACGTCGTCCGCCGGGACCGCGGTCGCGGTGACCGTCTTCGTGCACCCGGTGAGTGCCGCGCAGGCCAGTAGGGCGCCAAGCATCCCGGCGGTGATTCTCATCTGTGTTTCCCCAGTTTCGCGAACGTGCCGGCTGAGATTACAACACCCGGTTCCCGGCCAGCCGGATCACGGCCTCGGTGACCAGTTTGTCGCGTTCCTCGGCGGTGAAGATGTCCGGCAGGGTCAGCTGTTCGAGGATCAGCCAACTGAGCGCCAGTTGGAGCAGCTGCACCGAAGTGGCGTCGCCCGGCAGTCCGGATGCAAGGTGACGGGCCACGTTCTCGTCCATGTCGGTGCGCACCCGCTTGGTCAGGACTTCACGTAGTTCCGGTCGTCGCGTCGCCTCGAGCCGCAGTTCCAGCAGTGCGAGGTAGCCGGTGCGGAAGCTGGAGACCCGGTTGACCGTCTCCTTCAGCAACTCGACAACCGTGTCGATGTCGCCCGTCGGCGCCATCTGCGCGAGGGTGGCCTCGTCGGGTATCAGACGCTCGTACACGCGGGCGCCTGCCTGCGTGAGCAAGGTGTCCCGGCTGTTGAAGTAGTTCGACGCGGTGCCGATCGGCACGCCCGCCTCTTTGTCCACCGCGCGCAGGGTCAACCCCCGGGAGCCTTCCCTGGCCAGGACCTCGATGGCCGCATCGAGCAGGGCGGCGCGCCGAGCGGGGTTCTGCCGCATCTCAACCTCCTGTTGACACCACTTCAAGTGAAGTACTATGGTCAAACCACTTCAGTCAGAGTACTCCAGAGGGGGCGTTATGCGAAAGCTCGTCTACTACGTGGGCATCTCGCTCGACGGCTACATCGCAGGGCCGGGCGGGGAGATCGACTTCTACCCGGTGTCGGACGAATTCATGACCTGGATGTCCGAGAACTACCCGGAGACGCTGCCCACCCATGTCCGCAAGCACTTCGGCTTCGACGACGCGCCGAACAAGGCGTTCGACACGATGGTGATGGGACTCGGCACGTACCAACCTGCCTTGGACATCGGCGTCACCAACCCGTACGGCCATGTGAAGCAGTACGTGGTGTCGACGTCGTTGGAGAAGATCGACGACCCTGCCGTGACGCTGGTGCGGGACCCGTTGTCGCTGGTGCGGGAGCTCAAGCAAGGCGAAGGACTGGACGTCTGGTTCGCGGGTGGCGGCAAGCTGGCGGGTTCGGTGCTGCCGGAGATCGACCAGCTGGTGATCAAGAGCTACCCGGTGATAGCGGGCAAGGGCGTGCTCGCGGTCAACGGCGAGTTCCAGCCGACGCAGTTCACGCCGACCAGGCAGGTCTCGTTCGAAAACGGCGTGTACGTGACCTGGTTCGACCGGAAGTGAGGGAGCCCATGCGAAAGCTCGTCTACTACATGGCCGTCTCATTGGACGGATACATCGCGGGGCCCGGTGGGGAGTACGACTTCTATCCCACCACGGACGCCTATACGGCGTGGATGACCGAGCGGTTCCCGGACACGATACCGACTCGCTTCCGCGAAATGGTCGGGGTCGCGGACGTGCCGAACAAGAACTTCGACACCGTGATCATGGGGTTGGGGACATACCTGCCCGGCTTGGCTGACGGGATGACCAGCCCGTGGGCCAACCTGGAGCAGTATGTCGTGTCGACTTCGCTGGAGAAGATCGATGATCCCGCTGTGACGCTCGTGCGTGACCCGTTCGCGCTCGTGCGGGAGTTGAAACAGCGCGAGGGCAAGGACATCTGGCTTGCCGGTGCCGCGAAGCTGGCCGGTTCGTTGCTCTCCGAGATCGACCAATTGATCATCAAGCGGTATCCGGTGCTCGCCGGAGCCGGCATTCCCCTCATCACCGGGGAGTTCCAGCCGACGCAGTTCACGCCGACCGAGAACGTGTTGTGCGACAACGGCGCCTATGTGACGTGGTACGACCGGAAGCAGTAGTTCTCGAGCACTAGTCAAGTCGCTACTCGGGCCGTATGTGCGTTCGGTGACGCGTTCCTAGTCTCGGAATCGTGTTCATTCGTTTGGTGCTGGGCGTTTCGGTAGCGCTGATTGTGGTCGCGGTACCCGCGTCGGCACATGTGGTCAGTGCCGACGCGGGTCTGCGTGTGGCACAGACGATCTCGGGCACCGAGCTGACGGTCGTACTCAGGCGGACACCGGAGGTGCCCGGTCCGCTGCACGTGGATCTCATTGCCTACCAGCCGGTTCGTGATCTCACGATCGACCTTGCCGTAGCCGGGAGTGCCGGGACGGTCCGGCTCCACCGCGACCGGCCCGGCACGTATCCCGTTGTCCTGCAGGTGCAGAACGGCGGCCCGCATGAGCTGCTGCTCAAGGCCTCCGGCGAGGTCTCAGCGTTGCCTTTCGATGTCCGCGTTGCGCAGTCCGCCACCTGGGAACTGGTGGTGTACGGCGGTTTTGGTGCGACGGGTGTGTTGCTCGCGGCGGCGCTCGTCGCTGGCGCGCTGGCCCGCCGATGGACCGCTTTGTCCCTCGGCGGTATCGGTGTAGTCGCGATGGTCGTCGCGGCGACCGTTGCCGTGGTCTCGCCTCAGCTTGGCTCCGAAGTGCGTGATTCTGGCCGTCCCAACGCGCAGGGCTTTCTGTCGGTGACTCCGGCCCAGCCACGCGCGGGGGACGAGGTCACAGTCCGGTTCGAGCTCGTCGACGGATCGACAGGGCTGCCGGTGAACGACCTCGCCGTGCACCACGACGCACTCGCGCACCTGGTGATCACCAGCGAGGATGGCGAGTTCTTCACCCATGTCCATCCAATAAGGCCAGCCGGAGGCCGGCTGGAGACCCGGCTCATCGCCGCACGGCCGGGACGGTACCTGGCGTACCTCGATCTTGAACGGCTGGACGCAGGCGGCCAGTTGATCTCGGGGGCCTTCGACGTCGGCGGCCCTGCGCACGAGGCGTCCCCGCGAGCCGCTTCCTGGAGGTTTCCGGCAGGCCGTCCAGTCACCGTCGAGGTCGACACCGGCACAACCGGGCTGCAGCCGTGGCTGGGCATGGCCGGTCACATGATCACCCGTGACCACGCCGGGACCTTCTTCGGTCACGTGCACGAACAGAGCCCGATGTCCACATCGGACGGAACGGTCGCGCAGCATGGTCCGAAGCTGCGCTTCACAATGAGCTTTCCCAAGCCTGGCAAGTACTTCGCGTGGGTGCAGTACGTGCAGGACTTCAAGATCGTGACGGTCCCGCACGTGGTCGAGGTTTTCTCATGAAGCGCCCGCTCGTTCTGGCGGCCGCGGGTGTGGTCGCGATCGCCCTTCTGCTGCTCACTGTTCTGCCGAGTGCCGAACCGGTCAGGCTCACCAGCTCGGACGTGACCGTGCAGCTGGACAAGACCACTACTGGAACGGTTGTGGCGCAGGTGGAAACGCCGCCAGGAGTGGCCGCTGTGTCCGTGTTCGCGACGATGCCGCGCATGGGGCACCTGACTGGGGAAATCACCGCTGTGCGGGAGAAACCCGGCCTCTTCAAGGCGACAGGCGAGCTGTTCTCGATGCCGGGCTTGTGGGAGCTGAGTGTGCGAGCCGACGTCCGGGTCGTGACCTTCGAAATCACCGTGAAATAGGAGTTGGAGATGGTACCTAGGCGGCAAGTGGTCGGCGCGTGGTTGCTGCTGACCGGTTTCTGTTCGTTGTGGCTGGGGGTCGCGTGGGACGGGCAGTGGCACGTCGACGTCGGCCCGGACACGTTCTTCACCGCACCACACCTGATGTTCTATTTCGGGACCTCGCTGATCGGCCTGACCAGCCTGGTGGTCGTGCTGCGCAGCCAGCGGGACCCCGGAGTCAAGGTGCTGGGGCTGCGGGCTCCGGCCCCGTTCCTGGTCGCTGGTCTCGGCGCGGCCGGGCATCTGGTGTACGGCGCGGTTGACCTGTGGTGGCACACGATCTTCGGCTTCGACCTGCTGGAGAGCACCCCGTCGCACCTGAGCCTGCAGTTCGCCATGCAGATCCAGGCAATCGGGACGATCATGGCGTTCGCGGCGTTGCGGGAGACCCGGTCAGGTCTGTGGGGGCTGGCGTTGGCGGGTGCGGGCGGCGTCGCCGCGAGCTCGATCCTGCTCGACGGTTCGGTGTTCGGCATCAAGTTGTCCGCGATCACCGGTGCCGCGATCGCGGCATGGACGTTGTCGGTCATGGCCGGTGTGACGCGCAGCGCCTGGTGGATGGCAGCGCTGGGCCTGGCGTATGCGGCGTTGCACGCTGCCTCGTTCCTGTTCCCGCCGTGGGCGACCCAGCTGTACGCCGACGGAATCGACCAGCCGATCCGTGACAACGCACTGGGCGTACCGATGGTCGCTCTGGCGATGCCGCTGATCTTCCCGATCCTTGCCCTGCTCGGCGCGGGTGCCGTCCGGATCGCCAAACAACGTGAGATCGCGCCGCAGGTCGCCATGACGTGGTTGGGTGCTGCCGCCGGGTTGATAGCCGCGGTGACCATGAGCTTTCTCGATGACTTCCCGGGCAACGCCCTGCTGAACATCGTGGTCGTCACCGCGTTCGGAGCCCTCGGCGGCCGGTTCGGCTGGCAGTGCGCGGCGCTGCTGCGTCGGCTGAGCCCTCGGCAGGCGGTGGCGGTATGAGGCTACGAATCGCGCTCAGTGTGGCCGCTCTGTTGATCTTGTCGGCACCGGTCGCGTCGGCGCAGGTAGAGCCGTTGACGATCGTGCACAGCGAGCGGATCCCGTTGGGCAACAGCACGTTGACCGCGTCTTTCTCGGACTGGCCCATCAGAGCCGGGCGATCGCTAGACTTCACGTTCGAGCCCGCTGGGGGAATCGAAGGGCGCACCGGCACCGTGCGGGCGATCGCGCCGTCCGGGGAACCGAAGGCTCTGGGCATCGTGGGTCTCGACGGCGAGGCCGACATGAAGTTGCAGCGGCATCCGCAGGCGCGCCACGCGTGGGGGCTGGATGTCGTGGCATTACCCGAGGAGGGCATGTGGCGCTTCGAATTCACCGTGCCCGGGGTCGGGACAGGGACGCTGCCGGTCCTGGCGGGGCCGACGCCGGGCCCACCGGCGGCGCTGAGCTGGACGGTCGGCATGATCCCGTGGACGATCGCGTTGCTGTTGCTTGGCCGCAAGTGGTGGCGGGTGCGCAAGCAGGCCGTGCTGGCCTGGAGCGACTGAGCGACGGACTCATCGCGCTGCTGCCGCTGATGGTCGCCTGGCTGTCCATACTGGACGATCCGGTGGAGCCGCACACCGGGATCATGCTCGGGGTGGCGACGGCGCAGACGTTCACGCTCGTGTGGTGCCGCCGGTTGCCGCTGACGGTCCTGCTGATGGTGATGGCCCTGGAAACCGTGCTGGTCGTGCTGGACAATGAGATCTTCGTCGGAGTCCTCGCGGCGACGTTCGCACTGGGCACGTGGGGAAAGCCGGTGCAGCAACGAATCGGGCTCGCCATCGGCCTGACGTTGCTGGCCATCGGGATGTTCGTGAGCATCGTGGGTGGTTCGCAGCCGGGGTTCGCCGTGGTCGGCATCGTCTCGGTCGCGGTGATGTTCGTGGGGTTCTGGTCGAACGGACGGCTCGGCGCACGCCAGCGCTCCAGGATCCGCGAGCTCGAAGCCGAGCGGACACAGGTCGTCGAACGTGAAAGAGCCCTGCTGGCAAGGGAATTGCACGACATCCTGAACCACTCGGTGACCGCGATGGTCCTCGACGCCACCGCGGCTGCGGAGACCGGATCACCCGACGAGGCGCGAGAGACCCTGGACAGGGTCGCGCGGACCGGCCGCAACTCCCTCGCGGAGTTGCGGCGCTTGCTCGGCGTGTTGCGCGCCAACGCGTCCGCCACCGATCACGACCCCTTGATCGTGCCGCCCGGCCTCGCTCAGATCGACGAGCTGATCTCGTCGACTCCGCTGGAGATCACCTTGATACAGCAAGGAAAGGCCGGGTTACTGGACGCCAGCATCGAACACGCCGCCTATCGGGTGATCCAGGAGTCGCTGACGAACGTGATCAAACACGCCGGGCCAGTCGCGACAACTGTCTCGTTGTCCTTCGCGGCAGATCAACTGTCTGTTGTGGTTGTCAACGCGCCACGGGTGATCACGCCGAACCCTGGGACTGGCTTGGGTTTGGTCGGGATGCGTGAACGGGTTTCCCTTGTCGGAGGCACGCTTCATGCGGGGCCGTCTGCCGATGGCGGGTTCGAGGTGCGTGCTGTTCTGCCAGTGAGGAGCGTTGCGTGCTCCGCGTAGTCGTCTGCGATGACGAACAGTTGCTCAGGGAAGCGTTGACCAAGATCATCGACGCGGCGGCCGATCTGTCGGTTGTGGGCGTCGCGGCGAACGGGCAGGAAGCCGTGACCGCGGTCGATCAGCACGCGCCGGACGTCGTGCTGATGGACATCCGGATGCCCGTACTGGACGGGATCGAAGCGACCCGCCGGGTCTCAAGCCGCACACGAGTCCTCATCCTCACGACCTATGACCTCGACAGTTACGTCTATGCCGCCCTGCAGGCCGGTGCCAGCGGCTTCTTGCTGAAGGACGCGCCCAGCGAACGGCTGCGGGACGGCATTCGCATCGTTGCCGCAGGTCAGGCCGTGCTCGCGCCGGAGGCCACGGCGCGGATGATCACCGCGTTCCGTCCCGCGATGCCGACGGACGAAGATCAGGCGCTGCTGCGGGCGATCCAGGGCTTGTCACCGCGGGAACGCCAGGTCGGCGAGCTGATCGCCGCCGGGCTGGCCAACGACGAGATCGCGGAACGGCTGACCATCAGCCGGTACACGGTGAAGGTCCACGTGTCGAACATCCTGGGCAAACTCGGCGTCCCCGACCGGGTGCACGTGGTGCTGGCCTGGTCGCGGCTGCGCGGGCACGTCTGAACCGTTGACTTAACCCGCATGGGTCTGAAAACTTTGAAGCTGACCCTGCAAGAACGTAGCTAACAGTGCTCAATTTTGCGGCAGACGCGTCCTCGGCGTCTGCCTGTTCTTCCCTGCCCTCACAACAGAACAGAGGACACCATGAAACGTAAGCAGCGTCGCTTGCGGCTGGTCAGCGGCATCCTCGCAGCGGGTCTGCTCGCCGCAGGGATCTCGTCGAGTCCGGCGTTGGCGGCCGACGGCCCCAACCTGTCCATCGGCAAGACGGTCACGACGAGCGGTACCCAGGGTGGATACCCGGCAGGCAACGTCAATGACGGCAACGCTCAGACGTACTGGGAAAGCACGAACAACGCCCTCCCGCAATGGGTTCAAGTCGATCTCGGCACCAGCGTCAGCGTCAACCAGGTGATGCTGAAACTGCCTGGCTCGTGGGGCGCGCGCACGCAGACTCTCAGCGTGCAGGGCGGTACCGACGCCGCCACCTTCACCTCGTTGTCAGCCTCGGCCGGCCACGTGTTCTCGCCGTCCTCAGCCAACACGGTGACCATTGATTTCCCTGCGACGACCGTGCGCTACGTGCGGGTGCACGTCACCGCGAACACCGGCTGGCCGGCGGCACAGCTGTCGGAGTTCGAGATCTACGGGCCCGACAGCGAACCGCCTCCTGGCGGGGGAGAAGGCAACATAGCAGCGGGCAAGCCGGTCGAAGCCAACTCGCATGTGCACAACTTTGTCGCGGCCAACGCCAACGACAACAACGTGGGCACGTACTGGGAGTCCGCTGGTTTCGACGGAAACCTGACGGTCAAGCTGGGGTCGAACGCCGACATCAGCTCGGTGGTCGTCAAGCTCAACCCCGACCCGATCTGGGGACCGCGCACGCAGACCATTGAAGTCCTCGGCCGGGAACAGTCGGCGACCTCGTTCTCCTCGCTGAAAGCGTTGGCGCAGTACGCTTTCAACCCGTCATCCAGCAACACGGTGACCATTCCGGTGACCGGGCGGGTGGCCGATCTGAGACTGCGT
This sequence comes from Kibdelosporangium aridum, assembly GCF_900176515.1. Lineage (GTDB taxonomy): Bacteria > Actinomycetota > Actinomycetes > Mycobacteriales > Pseudonocardiaceae > Kibdelosporangium > Kibdelosporangium aridum. Next base: position 2,140,799 of record NZ_FWXV01000001.1, on the reverse strand, counting down.
TTCACGGCCAACACCGGCGCGCCTGGCGGACAGGTGGCCGAATTGCTGGTGATGGGAACGGCCGCGCCGAACCCGGACCTGACGGTCTCGGCGTTGTCCTGGACTCCGGCGTCGCCCTCGGAGACCGACACCATCACGGTCCGTGCGACTGTGCAGAACATCGGTACAGCCGCCGCGGGAGCGACCACGGTCAACGTCAGTCTCGGCGGCGTTGTCGCTGGTAGCGGCCCTGTTCCTGCTCTTGCTGCCGGTGCGTCGGCCACGGTCGCCGTGGACGTCGGCAGGCGTGCGATGGGCAGCTACCCGGTCACGTCGGTTGTTGATCCAAACAATGCAATTGTTGAACAAAATGATGGCAACAACAGCCTGACGTCGTCCACGCAGCTGGTCGTCGGCCAGGCGCCCGGCCCTGACCTGCTGATTACCAACATCACGTCGAACCCGCCCAACCCGGCGGTCGGGGCCTCCGTCACCTTCACGGTCTCCGTCAACAACCGCGGCACCACGGCGTCCGGCGCGACGACGGTGACGCGCCTGACCGTTGGTGGCACGACGTTGAACACCAATACGTCGTCCATCGCCGCCAGTGCGACCGTCAACGTCCCTGTCACCGGTAGCTGGACCGCCATAAGCGGCGGCGCCACGATCACCGCGACCGCTGACGCGACCAACGTCGTCACCGAGACGAACGAGAACAACAACTCCCTGTCGAAAGCGATCGTGGTGGGCCGCGGCGCGGCGTTGCCTTACGTCGAATACGAGGCAGAAGCCGCGAACTACCAAGGAACTCTGCTGCAGACCGACCCGCTGCGCACCTTCGGGCACACCAACTTCGCGACCGAGTCCTCCGGCCGTGAGTCGGTGCGGCTCAACAGCACGGGTCAGTTCGTCGAGTTCACGTCGGCCAACGCGGCGAACTCGATCGTCGTGCGCAACTCCATTCCGGACGCGCCCAGCGGCGGCGGTATCGACGCGACGATCAGCTTGTACATCAACGGGACGTTCGCCCAGAAGCTGTCGTTGTCGTCCAAGCACAGCTGGCTGTACGGAACCACAGACGATCCTGAAGGCCTGACGAACAGCCCGCAAGCCAACGCGCGCAGGCTGTTCGACGAATCACATGCCCTGCTGTCCACTTCGTACCCGCCGGGCACGAAGTTCCGGCTGCAGCGTGACGCTTCGGATACGGCCGCGTTCTACATCATCGACCTGATCGACCTCGAACAGGTCGCACCGCCGGCAAGCCAGCCGGCCGGCTGCACATCGATCACGTCGTACGGCGCGATCCCGAACGACGGCATCGACGACACCGCGGCGATCCAGAAAGCAGTGACCGACGACCAGAACGGCGTGATCAGCTGCGTGTGGATCCCGGCAGGGCAGTGGCGGCAGGAGCAGAAGATCCTGACCGACGACCCGCTTAACCGCGGGCAGTACAACCAGGTCGGGATCAGCAACGTGACGATCCGGGGCGCGGGCATGTGGCATTCGCAGCTGTACACGCTGACCGAGCCGCAGAACGCCGGTGGCATCAACCATCCGCACGAAGGCAACTTCGGCTTCGACATCGACAAGAACGTGCAGATCTCGGACATAGCGATCTTCGGATCGGGCCGCATCCGCGGCGGTGGGGGAGCGGAAGGCGGAGTGGGCCTCAACGGCCGCTTCGGCACCGGGACGAAGATCAGCAACGTCTGGATCGAACACGCGAACGTCGGCGTCTGGGTGGGAAGGGACTTCGACAACATCCCGGAGCTGTGGGGACCGGCGGACGGCCTGGAGTTCACCGGGATGCGGATTCGCAACACCTACGCGGACGGCATCAACTTCACCAACGGAACCCGCAACTCCCGCGTGTTCAACTCGTCCTTCCGGACAACGGGTGACGACTCGCTGGCGGTGTGGGCCAACAGGTACGTGAAGGACCCGGCGGTGGACATCGCGCACGACAACAGCTTCGTGAACAACACGATCCAACTGCCATGGCGCGCGAACGGAGCGGCGATCTACGGCGGCTACAACAACAAGATCGAGAACAACCTGATCTACGACATGATGAACTACCCGGGCATCATGCTGGCGACCGACCATGACCCGCTGCCCTTCAGCGGGCAGACGCTGATCGCCAACAACGGCCTGTACCGCGCCGGCGGCGTGTTCTGGGGCGAAGCGCAAAAGTTCGGCGCGATCACCCTGTTCGCCCAGAACCGCGACATCACCGGAGTGACGATCCGCGACACGGAAATCGTCGACTCGACGTATGACGGCATCCAGTTCAAGGGCGGCGGAGGCAACATGCCGAACGTCGCCATCACGAACGTCCGCATCGACAAGTCGAACAACGGCGCCGGAATCCTGGCGCAGGGAAGCGCAAGAGGAAGCGCTACCCTGAACAACGTGACCATCACGAATTCGGCCAACGGAAACATAGTGGTCGAACCAGGATCCAGCTTCACCATCACCGGAAGCTGATGTTGTCGGGGTGGGCCGGTCTGGCGGACCGGCCCACCTCTAGTAATCCAGATAGGACACTCTGACCTGTGCCGGAAGTTCGTCGAGCCCTTGGTATTCGCTCTCCGCGCCCTTCGTCAGCACCAAGACACGCAGGGTTCTCATGCCTGCCAGCGGTCGCAGGTCCCGCGCGGGCGAGCCGGTGAGGGAGAGTCCCTTCAATTTCAGGGCACTGAGCTGTGCGAGGTCGACCACGTTGGGCATGCTTCGCAGTCGCAGGTCCTCCAGCTCGGGAAACGCGTCGGCGATCTGGTCGATCAAGTCGTCGATGGGACAGTCCTGCAGGTGGAGGACTTCCAAGTGGCGGTGCTGGAGGATGGGGGCGGCGCTGGACAGATGGGGAATCGCGTAGAGCGCCAGGACCTCCAAGTCACGGATGGCCTTGAGACCCTCGAAGTTCCTGACGTTCCGCAGGTTGTTCAGAGCGAGGACTCTCAGATCGGGATGGTGTTCCAGGAAACGGATATCCGATCGTTCACTGGTTTGATAGAGGACCAGGTAGTCGAGCTTCGGCAGCCTGCGCAGTGCGGATACTCCGGTGTACCGGTGCGCTCCGCTCAACAAGATGGTCTGGAGCGCAGGGGACTGGGCGAGTGGGCGCAGGTCGATCGGGCCCGAGCACCCGTGTGCCCAGAAGTCGGTGATCGGGCGGCGCAGATCCGCGATGAACGCCAGGTCGGTGACCTTGTCGTGTTCGCGCAGCCTGATGCTGAGCTGGACGTCCTCGGGCAACCTGTCCAGATAGGGGAGGGCGTGGCGGTTGCGGATCTCGACCCGCTTGCCATCGAAGGTGACCCTTGCCAGAACTTCCTCGGCGTAGCGGGCCGGGTCGAAATACTGCCAGGCGTCGAGCAGCTCCTGCTGTACCACTGATCTTTTGTCAGCGGCGTAGCCGACCAGCCGGGTGAGTGCCTCCGAGTTGCACGTCAGAGCGGTTGCCCGGACGGTCGCGGCGGCGGCGGCCTCGGACAACTCGTCGAGTGTGCCAGGCAGATACCGCAGCACCCGGTGCCCCATCGCAGACAGCGACCTGGCCTCACGGATGCCCCTTGGTGGCACCAGACACTCATTGATCATGTTGTCGACGCGTTGCCGTACATCAGGATCGATGTCGGTGATCGTCTCGAGGCAGCCCGCGGCCAGCAGTCTCAAGTGGCGGGCGTGGCGGCGTTCGTTCTCCGCACGATCCAGTAGCGCTGTCAGCAGGTCGCGGACCTGGGAGCGCTTGGCGTGGCCGCACGCCATGACGATCGTCTCGCGCCACGCGTCGACGTGGGCGTGGCCTGCCAGCGTGTCGATGTGGTCTTCCTCGGTGGCTTCGCTGGCGGCCAGGTACTCCTGGAAAGTCCGGTGCACGAAGTCGACCCGGCCAGGCACCGGTTCGCGGATCACGCCACTGCGCTCCAGGAGGTGGTCCAGGACGTCGGCGGGCGGCGCGTCGACGTTCGGCATCGCCGGGAGCTTCCGGGTGACGTGGTCGAGTGCCTTCGCGCGACTGAGTTCGGTGCGGCTGCCGAGGGTGAGCCGCCACGCCAGATCGCGCAGCAGAACGGTCTTCTCCCGCACGTCGAGCAGCCCGGAGATCTGCCGTTCGGCGTCGCGCAGGTCGACGAGCATCGCGATCGCCGCCTGGTAGAGCTCCATCCGGTTGCGCGGAAGCTCAGCCGTGTGTGCGAGGTTCAACGCGCAGAGCATCGCGCACAACAGTGGGTTGGCGGCCAGTTGCCGCAGATGCGGCCGGGCATCGAGCTGGGCGAGCAGCCGCCGCTGTGCTTCGGCTGGGTCCCGGGGCAGAGACTCGGCAGCCGCTTCGTGCCAGCGGCTGAGGAACAGACGCACGTCACTCGCGGACATCTGTTCCAACATCACCGAGGAGAAGTCCTCCTCAGCGAGCCACCGCTCCTCAGCCGCCGCGGGCCGGGCGGTCACGACAACCCGGATGTCCGGGTACACCGCGACAAGCTCACCCAGCCAAGAACGGACCGCGATCCGTTGACGAGGTGGTACTTCGTCAACGCCGTCGACAAGCACGAGTGCGTGACCAGACCGGAGGCATCGATGCACCCACCCTTCCGGCATGATCCCGGCCAGCCAGCTCGCCGCGTGATCAAGGAATTGTTCCGGCCTTGGCAGATCCGCACCGACGTACCGGCGCAACCGGATCGGGAACGGCACACACCCGTTCCAGTCCGCCAGAGCCTCGGTGAATCCCTTCCTGGCCGCGGTGACAGCGATCCAGTCGAGCAACGTCGTCTTGCCTGAACCGGCTTCACCCCGCACCAGTGTGCGCCGCGCCGCGCCGATGGCGGCTTCCACCCGGACTGTGCTTGTCTGGTCCCGGTCCACGCCGTGGCCGAACCACTGCTTGGCGAGACTGTCCGGACTGTGGGCTGGACTGTCCCGCTCGGACACGGTCAGGCTGAGGTACGCGACGCTCAACGCCAACCGCGGCCGGTTGCGCATGCTGAGGCCCAGCAGCTCAAGGCGATCAAGGCGGTCGGCGAGATAACGCAGGTACTCGGCCTCGAACTCCTCGTCATGCGTCGTGCCGCGTGGGGCGTCCAGGCTGGTACGCGGTGTGTGGGCCAGGATGTCCGTGACCTGAGCGACCACTGTGGACAGACGATCCAGCACCTCCGTCAATGCTCGTGGCTGGAACGCGGGCAGCTGGCGGACCACCGACACCAGGTACCGGCAGCCCTGGTCGAGGAGCCGTTCGTACAACACGACACCGGCCGGGGAGAGTCCGGCGCCTCGGGGCACGGTCCGGCGGATGCCGCGGGCCAGGATCTCCGGGTCGGCGTCCGCCGCGAACAGCGCTTCGTCGGACAAGTCCGTGGCCTGCAGCGCTTCGACCGCGGCCGCCGCCGCTGCCGCGACCTCGTTGTCTGGCAGGTCTCTGAACTCCACGGCAAGGAACGACTCGAGTTGTTCGGCCGCGCCGAGTCCGATGCTTTCGAGTGCGTTGGCCAGCTTGCCGCGACTCAGTGGGCTGCTCAGTTCAGCTGCTGCCAGCTCGGCGAGGCTCGACGCGCGCTCGCCCGCTGCGCGTCGGCGCCGAAGCCATTCACGGGCGGCGTGTTGTGCGACGGCTTGTCCGACCTTGACCGCTGCGGCTTCCAGTCCGATGAGTCGACTCCCTCGAACGACGCGTGCATCCTTCTGTCGTCCGCGCAGCGCCACGGGTTACCGGTTTAACCTGAACGGCGGAAGGCTTGGAACTCGTGCTCCTCGACGTAGAAGACCACGAGCACGTCGGTCGAGACGTACCACCGGTCGCATTGGCCGGACAACTCCACGAAATCCCGCATCCAGCCCGCGACGTCCGGGGCGGTCACCGGCAAGGTGGCATCGGGGACGGCTGTCGTGGGGCGCGTGGCGTCGAGCGCGGGACGGACCCAGCCGGGCAGTGCGGCCCCCACTGGACGAAATCGCCGGGCTCCAATGTGGACAACCGATTGTGCGGGGTCTTGGCCCGCATCAACTTCAACGCGCCGGTTCTGGGCCTCGGATCGCATCCAGACGATCATACCGCTGTCCGGGCAGGCGCGGATAATCAATCGCAGTATCGGCCGCGAGACGGCACCATGGGCGGTTCCGCTGTTTTTGGAAGGGGAAGCATGACAGCGCGCCGACAAGCTCTCTTGCTGGCACTCCGATACTACTGGAACGAACTGGTCCGGCTCAGACGATATTCCCTGCCCGCACTCATCTTTCCCGCCCTCGGCAACACCTGCATCCTGTACATCGCCCCGCTCGTCGTCGCGCAGCTGGCCGGTCATCTGGCTGACGGCGGTACGGACGTCCTGCCGTATGTCGCGGCGTTCTTCGGGTTGATGCTGCTCGCCGAGGTGTTCTGGCGCATCGGCATCCACATGCTCAACCGCGCCGAAGTGCTGGGCAGCGAAAACCTCAACACGGTCGGCATGAACGCCCTCTTGGCCAAGGATGTGGCGTTCTTCCACGACAACTTCGCCGGTTCGCTGACCAAGCGGGAGCTCAGCTTCGCCAGCCGGTTCGTGGACATCGTCGACACTATGGCCTTCTCAGTCGTCGCGAGCATCATCCCGCTCGGCTTCGCGTCGGTCGTGCTGTGGACGTACGACCCGCTTCTCGTGCTGCTGCTGCTCGGCATGATCGCGATCACCGGGCTGCTCATCGCGCCGATGATCCGGCGGCGGCAGGAGATGGTGGACAACCGGGAGGCCGCCATCGCGAGGGTCTCCGGGCACGTCGCCGACAGCTTGACCAATATGGAAACCGTGCGCGCCTTCGCCGCCGAGGACCGGGAAGCGGCCGAGCACAAGGCGCGAGTCGCCGAGTACCGCAGGCTCGCACTGCGCGCGTGGGACTACGCCAACCTCAAGATCGACATGGTGGTCGCGCCGCTTTTGGTGCTCACCAACGCTTTGGGGCTGTTCATCGCGGTCAGCCTCGGCAACCTCGGGGTCGAGGAGGTGGTGGTGACGTTCACGTACTTCACCGCCGCGACCCGGATCATGTTCGAGTTCAACTCGATCTACCGGCGGCTGGAGAGCTCGCTGACCGAGGCGGCCCAGTTCACCGAGCTGCTGCTGGACCCGCCGACCGTGCTGGACCCCGACGACCCCGAGAAACTCGAGCACACGGGAGCGGAAGTCCGGTTCGACAACGTCTGCTTCACGCACGCTGGAACGTCGTCGCCGCTGTTCACCGGGCTGAACCTGACTGTGCCGAGTGGAACGAAGGTCGGCCTGGTCGGCCGGTCCGGCGGCGGCAAGAGCACGCTGACCAAGCTGCTGTTGCGCATGATGGACATCGAGGGCGGCCGGATCCTGATCGGCGATCAGGACATCAGCAAGCTGAAGCAGGCCGACGTGCGTAGTCTCATCGCGTACGTCCCGCAGGATCCGGCGATGTTCCACCGGACGCTCAAGCAGAACATCGCGTTCGCCCGGCCGGACGCCACTGACGAGGAGATCGTGCGCGCGGCCAAAGCCGCACACGTCACCGAGTTCGCGGCCGATCTGCCGCAAGGGTTCGACACCCTTGTCGGCGAGCGAGGCGTGAAACTGTCCGGCGGGCAACGGCAACGGGTCGCCCTTGCCCGCGCGATCCTGCGAGACGCTCCGATCCTGCTGCTCGACGAGGCCACGAGCGCGCTGGACTCGGAGAGCGAAATCCTTGTCCAGCAAGCACTCTGGCGCCTGATGGAAGGACGGACGGCGATTGTGGTCGCACACCGGCTGAGCACGGTCGCGCAGATGGACCAACTCGTCGTGCTGGACCGCGGCGAGATCGTCGAGCAAGGCAGTCACGCCGAACTGCTTGGGCTCGGCGGCACCTACGCCAGGCTCTGGCAACACCAGTCCGGCGGCTTCCTCGACGACACCGAGGAAGCGGTCAGTCGGTAAGCACGTCCAGCCGGGTCATCCCGTTGAGGAGCAGGTTCGGATACCGGGCTGGCTCCTCGGCGGGATCGGCCAGCCGTAACGTCGGGAAGCGGTCCAGCAGGTCGTTGATCGCGATCCGCGCCTCCAGCCGGGCCAGCGGTGCGCCCAGACAGTGGTGGATCCCGTGCCCGAAAGCCATGTGCTGGTTGTCCTCGCGGGTGATGTCCAGCGTGTCGGGGGAGGAGAACCGGTTCGCGTCGCGGTTCGCCGTCCACACAGTCGGCAGCACGACCTCGCCTGGCTGGATCGTGACATCACCGATCTGCACGGGCGCGTTGGCCTTCGCCGGGAACGTGATCATGGCGGGACTGTCGTAGCGCAGCAGTTCTTCGACGGCGGCAGGCAGCAACGATCGATCGGCCCGCAGCTTCGTCAGCTGATCGGGATGGCGGAGCAGGTTGTAGATGCCGGTGGCGATCAGGTTGACCGTGGTCTCGTGGCCCGCGACGAGCAGCAGGTACACCATGGACGTGAGCTCGTCGTCGGACAGCTTGTCGCCGCCGTCCCGGACCGCGATCAACTCGGACAGCAGATCCTCGCCCGGCTCGGAGCGCTTCTCTTCGATCAGGCCACGCAAGAGGTCGGCCATTTCGGAGATCGCTGCGATGTAGTCCTCAGGGGTGTGCAGCGGACCGCTCGTCGCGATCGAGGACAGCCTGCGGAAATCGTCGCGCAGGTCCGTCGGCACACCGATCATTTCGGAGATCACCGTGATCGGCAGCGGGTAGCTGTACTGGCTGACCAGATCGAACCGGGAGCCCTCGATGCTGTCCAGCAGCGACGCGCTGATCTGCTTGATCCGCGGCTCGAGCCCGTCGATCCGGCGACGGGTGAACACCGCCGAGACCAGTTTGCGCAGCCGGGTGTGGTCAGGCGGGTTGGCCATCAGCATGTGCTGATTCATCGCGGCGACCAGCTCGGCGGGGACGTGGTCCTGGTGCGGGCCTTCGGTGAACGACTTGACGATGTTCGGGTTCGTCAGTGCCTGACGTGCCTCCGCGTGTCCGGTCACCAGCCACACGGTTACGCCGGTGAAAAGCGTGACCTTCTGCACCGGTCCGTTCTCGATCAGCGAGGCGAAACCGGCATACCGGTCCGTTGTGGTCGTTGCGGTGAATGGATCGACGTCGTTCACCAGTTCACCCTAGCCCCGGTTACGCTGCCGCCGCACGAAGATCGCCACGCATCGCCCCAGCGAGGATCCGGCGGGTCAACCGCGTTGGCTGGACGTCGAGCTCCGTGCGTAGCCGCCGGGCACACAGCCGGTACCAGCCGTGCACCCGGCCGAGGTGACCAAGGCGAGCATGCATGATCATCAGCGTCTGGTACGCGCCCTCCGCGCACGGATCAATCTCCACCATGCGCTTGCTCGCCTCGATGACTCTGGAATAGTCGTTGTCCCGCAAAGCTTCTGTGCTGATCTGCCGTAACGAGTGCAGGACGAGCGTCTTGCACCACTCGCGGTGTTCCACGACCCAATCGGCGTGGTCGCCGGGCAGGAAGTCACCCGTGTACAGCTCCGCGACGCGTTGGTGCTGTCCCGTGTTGGCGTACCTGGCGAGCTGTTCGAAGTCGATCACCACATCCCGTGCGGTCAGCCGGTAGTGACCGTTTTCGTGCTCGATGGTGAAGCCCTGGTGTGCGGCCAGGATCTTGCGGACAGCGTGCATCGCGACCTTCAGTGAGCTCGACCGCGGTGAGACCGCTCGCCCCGGCCACAGCACTTCGCACAAGCGGTTCCCCGACGCGAATCTGTCCCGGTTGACCAGCAGGTACTGGAACAGGCTGCGGGCTTTGCCCGCGCGCCAGGTGCGCACCGGCCTGCCGTCGATGACGAACGAGAACTCGCCAAGGCAGCGGATTTCCATGGTCCCTCCTCGAAAAACTCGACCCGGTGGGACCTTGCCGGGCCTGCCGTCACGCGGCCGTGACCGCGTCGGCGTACTGAGTCCGGTAAAGCAGTGCGTACCTGCCGTTTTTCGCCAGCAGTGACTCATGAGTGCCGCGTTCGGCGATCCTGCCGCCGGCGATCACGAGGATCTGGTCGGCCGCGCGGATCGTGGACAGCCGGTGGGCGATCACGATGGACGTGCGACCGTTCAACGCATCCGTCAGAGCTTCCTGGACCGCGGCCTCAGAGGCCGAATCGAGATGCGCGGTGGCTTCGTCGAGAATCACCACACTCGGACGGGACAGCAGGATTCGTGCGATGGTCAGGCGTTGCCGCTCGCCGCCGGACAGCCGGTAGCCTCGCTCGCCGACGACGGTGTTCAACCCGTCCGGCAACGATCGCACCACTGTGGCCAGTCGAGCGCGGTGGAGGGCGTCCCAGAGTTCTTCGTCGGTCGCGTCCGGGCGGGCGTAGGCCAGGTTGGCGCGGATGGTGTCGTGGAACAGGTGTCCATCCTGCGTGACGACACCGACGGTGGACCGCAGCGAGTCGAAGCTGAGATCCCGGACGTCCACGCCGGAAAGCCGGACGGCGCCACTGTCCACATCGTACAAACGAGGTACCAGAGCGGCGATGGTCGACTTGCCCGCCCCCGACGAGCCGACCAACGCGACCATTTGCCCGGGTGCGGCCCGGAAGCTGATGCCGTGCAAGACTTCCTCGCCGTCGTGCCGGTCGAAGGACGTGACCTCTTCCAACGACGCCAGCGAAACGTCGGCAGCAGCGGGGTAGGAGAACCGGACCGCGTCGAAATCCACGGCGACCTCCCCGGCGGGAACGGCACGGGCACCGGGCTTCTCGTTGATCGCCGGAGGCAGGTCGAGCACCTCGAAGACCCGCTCGAACGACACCAACGCCGTCATCACGTCCACCCGTACGTTCGCCAGCTGGGTCAGCGGCGTGTAGAGCCTGACCAGCAGCAACGCGAGGGTGACGATTGTGCCTGCGGCGAGTTCCCCGGACAGCACCAGATATCCGCCGACTCCGTACACCAACGCCTGAGCCAGTGCGGAAACCAGCGTCAGGCTGGTCAGGAACCACCGGGTCAGCATCGCGGTCCGTACGCCGATGTCACGCACCCGCCCGGCTCGCCGGCCGAACTCGTCGGCCTCGATCGTGGGCCTGCCGAACAGCTTCACCAAGGTCGCGCCCGGTGCGGAGAACCGTTCGGTCATCTGGGTGGTCATCGCGGCGTTGTGATCGGCCGCTTCGCGTTGCAGCCCGGCCATCCGGCGGCCCAGCTTGCGCGCCGGGACGATGAAGATCGGCAGCAGGACCAGTGACAGCACAGTGACCTGCCATGACAGCGTCATCATCACCGCGACCGTCAGCACGAGCTGGATGACGTTCGTGACCACGCCGGACAGCGTGGACGTGAACGCCCGCTGCGCGCCGATGACGTCCGTGTTGAGCCTGCTGACCAACGCACCCGTCCGGGTCCGGGTGAAGAACGCGACCGGCATCCGTTGCACGTGCTCGAAAACGGCCCGCCGCAGGGCATAGATCAACGCCTCGCCGATGTTCGCCGAATGCCAGCGTTCCGCCAGACCGATGGCCGCGCTGGCGATCGCGACTCCGGCGATCGCGATCGCGAGCCAGACGACAACCGCGAAATCGCCGCCGTTGACGATGGTGTCCACGACGCGCCCGGCGAGCAACGGCGTGATCAGCAGCAATACCGCGGCGACCACAGTGAGCAGCAGGAAGACGACGATCCGTCGGCGCAGCGGGCCTGCGAACCGGAAAACCCGCCGGACCGTGCCTTTGCGTAACCCTTTCGGCGTGGTCGCGGCGTTCATCGCACCACGCATGATCCTGTCAGTCCCGTTCATTCCCGGGACGCTAGGACCGGGTGGTTAGCCGCTGGTTATCCGCCGAGCTCCTTGGCCCGGCCGGTGAGCACCCTCGTGACGTTGTCCCGGAACGAAGCCGAGTCGTTCGAGTGCGGGAACTCGACGTCCGGCACGTCGACACCGAGGAACGCGCAGAGCGGTTCCCACCCCTGGCTGACCTCGTACACCAGCAGACGGGACTTCTCCACGCCCGCTCGTACGTCCGCGTTGTGCTTGTTGAACACCGCGATCATGTCGGCTTCATCGAGATCGCGCCGGAATCCACGGCCGGCCATCGCGTCGGAGAAGGGCTGCAGCAAGGCGGCCAGGTGCTCGTCGATGTTCTCGTTGCGGATCGGGTTGAGGATGGTGGCGCGGGCGCTGTCGTACCACTCCTTCGGGTCGCGCACGCTGAGCAGCACCTTTGCCGAGGGGTAGAGGTCCATCATCTCGCGCCACAGCAGGCAACCGGGGAAGTCCAGCGTGGCCCGGTACTCGCTCAACAGGCCGGGCAGGACGCTGGGGTCACCGTTGAGAGCCGCGGTCCACCCGACCGTGGTGTCGGGCTGTTTGAGGACTTCGCTCATGTGGTGGCAAGGGTCGTACTCGAGCAGCTCCAGTGCCCGTTTCAGCGAGGCCGTCCCGGTCCGGCCGAAGCCCGCTCCGATGATCTCGACCATGCGCACCCGTCCTTGTCAGAGCCGCTGCGGAGAGATCTTGACGGTACCTGGCGGCCACGGCGGAGATCCACATCTTGACGCCGTTTGACGGGATGAGGAGTCATCCGGATGTGACAGGGAAGGGGTACATTCCCTGTCACATCGCCGGTTCGACGTCCACGCGAAACATCCCAGACCGACCAGAAGGGCCACGCTGATGCGCTACCTGATGATGACCATGCGGGACGAGAACCAGGGCACGCCGGACGAGAAGCTGTTCGAGGAGATGGACAAGTTCGTCGCCGAGCTGTCCGCAGCGGGCGTCATCGTCGCCGCTGGCGGGCTCGACCAGAACGGCATGCAGATCGTCCAGCGGGACGGCGAACTGGTCGTAACCGACGGCCCGTACGCCGAAGCGAAAGAGACCGTCGGCGGCTTCGCGTTGGTCGACGTCCGGTCCAAAGAGGAGATGCTGGAGATTGCGCGCCGGTCCTTCGCCATCGGCGGTGACGGCGTCTGCCGGGTGCACGAGGTGTTCCTGTGACCGACGCCCACCGGCTGATCGACGCGGTCTGGAAGCTGGAGGCCGCGAAGATCATCGGCGGGCTGACCCGGCTGGTGCACGACGTCGGACTGGCCGAAGAGCTGGCGCAGGACGCACTCGTCGCCGCGTTGGAGCAGTGGCCGGAGTCAGGCGTCCCGGACAATCCGGGCGCCTGGCTCACGGCCGTCGCCAAACGCCGGGCCGTCGACCACATCCGGCGCGCCAAGCTGGCCGAAAGCAAACAGGCCGAGCTGGTCAAGGACAGCGCGCAGCCGCAGGAGGACGACGTCCTGCGGCTGATGTTCATCACCTGCGATCCGATCCTGCCTGCCCGTGACCGAGCCGCGTTGACCCTGCGGCTGCTCGGCGGGCTGAGCCCGGCGGAGATCGCGCGGGCGTTCCTGACGACCGAGCTGGACATCACGCACCGCATCGCCACAGCGAAACGAACCCTGGCCGAGCACGAACGGTCGAGGACCGCCGACATCCCCGCGGTCCTCGAAGTGATCTACCTGATCTTCAACGAGGGCTACTCGGCCACCTCCGGCGACGACCTGATGCGGCCGGGACTGTGCCTGGAAGCGTTGCGGCTCGGCCGAATGCTGGCCGCTCTCGTGCCGCGGGAGGCCGAAGTGCACGGCCTGGTCGCGCTGATGGAGATCCAAGCGTCCCGGCAGGCCGCGCGGACCGGGCCGTCCGGTGAGCCGGTCCTGCTGCACGAGCAGGACCGTGACCGCTGGGATCCGCTGCTGATCCGCCGTGGGTTCACCGCGATGCTGCGTGCCAGGGACATCGGTGGCACACCGGGTCCTTACGTGCTGCAAGCCGCGATCGCGGTGTGCCACGCACAGGCCAAGACCGCCAAGGACACCGACTGGGTCCAGATTTCCAATCTGTACACGGCTTTGGCCGGGTTGCTGCCCACGCCGGTCGTGCAGCTCAACCGTGCGGTCGCGTTCGGCAAGGCGTACGGCGCCGAAGCCGGGCTGGCGATGGTCGACAAGCTGGTCGACGATCCGGCGCTGCGGAACTACCACTTGCTGCCCAGCGTCCGGGGCGACCTGCTCGAGCAACTCGGGCGGCATCCGGAAGCCCGGCTGGAGTACGAACGGGCCGCGGCGCTGACCAACAACGCCGCCGAACGTGCCTTTCTGTTGCGGCGTGCGGGATCGATCGCGGTCGTGACAGCTGGGCCCACTTTGGGTGAGGCCAGCGCGGAATTCCTGGCGCGCACGGATTTGGACGCGGCCACACTTCGTTCGTACGGCCAGACTCTGCGCCGGCTGTGCCGGTCGTTGGGGGAGCAGCTGCCGCTGGAATCACTGAATGCCGATCAGGTCGCCCGGGTTTTCGCGACAGCGTGGCCGAACGCGGCGCCGAAAACGTGGAACCGGCATCGCTCGGCGATCCGGTCTTTCGGTGCGTGGGCCGCCTTGCCCGATTTGGACACACGGCTGGACCGACGGGCTGAACCGTCAACGCAGCCAACGACTTTGGCACCGTCTCAGCTGGAGATGGTGTGGGGCCTTGAGGTCGCAGTGCGGGAACGGACTTTGTGGCGGCTGCTACACGAATCCGGCGCTGCGGTGACAACGGTGTTGTCGTTGAACGTCGAAGACCTCGACATGGCCGACCGGCGCGCCCGGGCCGACGGGTCGTGGGTCACCTGGCGTTCTGGAACAGCGAAATCGTTGCCACAGCTGGTTGCTGGACGCACTCGCGGCCCGTTGTTCCTTGCTGACCGCAAACCTGTGCCCGCCCGGATGCCCGCCACCGCTGATCTGTGTCCGGAAACCGGACGCGGCCGGCTGTCCTATCCCCGTGCCGAGTACCTGTTCAAGCAAGCCACGAGGCCATTGGATCCCCGTGGCGTCGGATACACACTGAAACAGCTGAAAGCGGGCAACCGGGCCCGGCCCGAGGCGTCCCCCAGATAGAGATCCACAGCTGGGAGGGCACCATGGGCAGCCGCTATCTTTTTCTGACCAGGCACGGCGAAGCGCTGCCCGACGAGACAACACTGACCGAGGCCGGTTGCCGGCAGGCGACGCAGCTCGGTCAACGACTGAAACAGGTGCCGCTCGACGCGGTGTACCACGGACCCCGCAGCAGGACGGAACAGACGGCGAAGCTGATCGCCGAGCAGGTGGGCGACGTGCCGGTGCAATCGGTGGAGGCCGCGGGCGACTACATCCCCTATGTACCCACGCGGGATGAGTTGCCGGAGGACTCGGCGGACGTCCTGCTCAGTTTTCTGAGCCAGTTCACCATCCTGGAACGTCAGCGCGGCGCCAAACTCGTCAAAGAGGCCACCGCCCTGTTCACCGGCCCGGTCGACGGCGGCCAAGACCGCTACGAGCTGCTCGTCACCCACAACTACCTGGCCGGATGGCTGGTCAACCAGGCGCAGGGGTCGCCGGCGTGGCGGTGGCTGGCGCTCGACCACGCCAACGCGGCACTGACCATCATCCGCTACACGCCGGAACGCGCTCCCTCGTTGCTGGTGTTCAACGACATGGGTCATCTGCCCGCTGACCTGCGGTGGACCGGGTTCCCGGGAGAATTTCAGCGGTTGGCCTAAAAGTGCTCAGTTGATGAGCACTTTGACTCGGAGGATGAAAGCAACCGAGTCAAAGGAGTCAGCGATGTTGCGAGGACTTGCCACCGTCACAATCTGCGCGCAGGACGTGCCAGCCGCTGTGGCCTGGTACAGCGAGGTATTCGGGATCAAGCCGTACTTCGAGCGCGAGGTCGACGGCAAGGTCGCTTACGTGGAGTTCCGCGTCGGCGACTACGAGCACGAATTCGGCATCATGGACGCGAAGTTCTCGCCGAGCGACCGCGACCAGCCGGGTGGTGCGATCGTCTACTGGCACGTGGACGACGTCCACGCGGAGTTCGACCGCCTGATCGAACTCGGTGCCAAGGTGTACATGCCGGTGATCGAACGCGGGCCCGGGTTCGTGCCCGCGTCCGTGGTCGACCCGTTCGGCAACATCCTCGGGATCATGTACAACCGGCACTACCTGGAGATCCTGGGATGAGCACGTTCTACGCGAGCAGCACAGCGCAGTGGCGGGCGTGGCTGGCCGAGAACAGCGACTCGGCCAAGGAAGTCTGGCTGATCCTGCACCACAAGGACAGCGCGACGCCCAGCCCGCGCTACCACGAGGCGATCGAACAGGCACTGTGTTTCGGCTGGATCGACAGCCACCACCGCAAGCGCGACGCGACCAGTTCGCAGCTGCGCTTCAGCCCGCGGACCACCCGCAGTTCGTGGAGCCAGCTCAACCGTGACCGCGCGGCACGCATGATCGCGCAAGGCCAGATGACGCCACGCGGCCAGGCCCTGATCGATCACGCCAAAGCCAACGGCACATGGGACGCGCCGGCAGTGCCGGACGACCTGCGGGAGCTGCTGGACGGCAACGAAAGCGCACGGGAGAACTTCGAGAAGTTCCCGCCGTCGTCGAAACGGCTGATCCTCGACTGGATCGGATCGGCGAAAAAAGCGGAAACCCGGCAGCGCCGAATCGGCCGGACAGTGGAACTCGCCGCGCGGAACATCCGGGCAAACCACCCGTCACAACCGAGTTTACGGCCCGCAGTGCAGCAGGCCAGGTAATTTCGCGCAGTGTCGGTTGCCGTCGATTCGCGGTGGGCGTTGAGTTATTCCTGACGGGCGTGTCGTCCCGTCAGGAATGAGGTTCGGCGAATGAAGTTCAGAAAACTGGTTCCAGTGGCGGCCATTACCCTTTCATTGGCGGCTGGCGTGCTCGCCGCGCCATCTGCCCAAGCCATTTCAGGCGGGGTGTCGAGTCGTCGCCCTGAAGGGGCGGTGCAGCTCGCCCACCAAGGCCAGGTCATCTGCGGGGGAACGCTGGTGTCGCAGCGTTTCGTCGTCACAGCAAGGCATTGCTTCTACGACGACAAGGGCAACGAACTGCCGCTTGGCCAGTTCCAGGTCAATGTCGGCAACCACGTACGAGGGCAGGGTGAACACTTCGGCGTCTGCCGGAAGTACGCCAGAATAGGGGTTGTCACGGGTGGCGACCAGGCGCAAGGAGCATTCTCGGACATCATGGTCATCCAGCTGAACAGGAATGTCGGGCAGACCAACCAAATCGTCGGTTACAGCGGCAGCCGTCCCGTGATCGGCTCGACGGTCTCGATCAGAGGATGGGGACAGTCCGGTGATCTGCGGGTGGCGAATATGCGGGTGAACGCGTTCAACGTCAAGATCGACGCCGTTCCCGACGGGATGGAACTGCGCCAGGCGACGGGTATCTCCCAGAAGGGTGATTCCGGCGGCCCGGTGCTGCAGGGCGGGAAGCTGGTCGGGGTCATCTCCGAAGGGGAGAGCAACCCGCCCGGCACCATCGCGGTGGAGGTCGCCCGATACCACGACTGGATCGCCCAGACGCTGCAAAGCAGGCTCTGCTGAAACGCTCTGCTGAAACGGCGTGACCGCGAAGCCCTGCCCTCGCTGTCACCGCTGGGCTGAATAAGGTGTGCCATGGCCTTTCGCACGCTGATGTTCGCCACTTTGCTGGCATTCACGTTGGTCGCGCCGCCCGCGGTCGCGGCGCCTCAGGGCACCCTTTCCATCGCCAAAGCGCGTACCCAGCCGTTAGGCACCGTTGTCACCGTCAGCGGGACCGTGACCACGCCGTCCGGAGCCTTCGAGTCCAGCTTCTTCGACAAGGGCTTCGGTTTGCAGGACGGCAGTGCGGGCATCTACATCAGCACCGCCGACAACTTGGGCGCCAACCCGGGCAGGCGCGCGAAAGTCACCGGCACCCTGCGTGACAGCTTCGGCTTCCTGATCCTCGTGCCGACCGAGGTCGATCTGGGCCGCACCGGCCCGCAGGTGCACGCGCGCTGGTCGGCCACGAAGGCGGTGGGGGAGAAGAGCGAAGGGCTGCTCCTGCGGGTCGCCGGCAAGATCACCCAGGGCCCGCTCAACGACTTGCCCTACGGCTACAAGTTCTGGATCAGCGACGGTTCCGGTGAGGTGCAGATCTTCGTCAACACGCAGACCGGCATCGACGTCTCCACGCTCAAGCTCGGCCAGGTCGTGCTGGCGACCGGGCTGAGCGGGCAGTTCGAGACCCACTACGAGGTGCTGCCGCGTTCGCCGAAGGACCTCATGGTCTTCGGCTGAACGAAGACGGGCGCGACTGCCGGAGAGAAGACAGTCGCGCCCGTCGCGGGAGAAGGACAGGAAGTCAGGAACGCACCAGCCGGGCGATGGCCTCGCTGGCTTCCCTGACCTTTTCCTCGGCGTTCTCGCCGCCCTGTGCGATCGCCTCGGCGACACAGTGCTTGAGGTGCTCGTCCATCAGCCCGAGCGACACCGCCTGCAATGCCTTGGTGGCGGCCGAGATCTGGGTGAGCACGTCGATGCAGTACTCGTCGTTCTCGACCATTCGCTGCAGTCCGCGGACCTGTCCCTCGATCCGCCGCAGCCGCTTGAGGAACGCTTCCTTGTCCCCGGTGTATCCCCGCATGTCCTTCTCTCCCTCGCTCACACCCGGTCACCCAGCTTACCCCTTACCGGTACCTGGGTGGCCCTGATCAGCGCGAACACGTCAGCGGAAGCGGCGCAGCCGCAGGCTGTTGCTCACAACGAACACCGAGCTGAACGCCATCGCGGCGCCCGCGATCATCGGGTTGAGCAGTCCGGCCATCGCCAGCGGCAGTGCCGCGATGTTGTACGCGAAGGCCCAGAACAGGTTGCCCTTGATCGTCCCGAGTGTCCGCCGGGCCAGCCGGATCGCGTCGACGGCGGCCAGCAGGTCGCCACGGACCAGCGTCAGGTCGCTCGCCTCGATCGCCACGTCGGTACCGGTCCCCATGGCCAGGCCGAGGTCGGCCTGTGCCAGCGCGGCCGCGTCGTTCACGCCGTCGCCGACCATGGCCACCACGCGGCCTTCGGCCTGCAGCTTGCTGATCACGTCGACCTTGTCCTTCGGCAGGACCTCGGGGATCACCTCGTCGATGCCGACCTGGGCGGCGATCGCCTTGGCCGCGGCCGAGTTGTCCCCGGTGAGCAGGACCGGCTTGAGCCCCAAGGCCCGTAGCCTGGTCACTGCCTCGGCGGACGTCGGCTTGACCGTGTCGGCGACGACGAAAACCGCCCTTGCCTCGCCGTCCCAGCCGACCGCGACCGCGGTCTGGCCGTCCTTCTCCGCGTCGGACTTGGCCGCCGCCAAGCTCTCCGGCAGCTTCTGGCTCCAGTCATCGAGCAACGCCGTCCGCCCGGCGATGACTACCTGGCCGTCGACAATGCCTTGCACGCCAAGGCCTTCGATGTTCTTGAAGTCCTCGACCGCGGGCAGATCACCGAGTTTGTCGGCCGCCGCCCGCGCGATCGCCTGTGCGATGGGGTGTTCGGACGCGCTCTCCACCGCTCCGGCCAGTCGCAGGGCTTCCTCGTCGTCGACGCCTTCGGCGACGTGAATGTCCACAAGCGACATCTGACCGGTGGTCACCGTGCCGGTCTTGTCCAGAACGACGGTGTCGATGCGTCGAGTGGACTCCAGCACCTCAGGGCCCTTGATCAGGATCCCGAGCTGCGCGCCTCGGCCCGTGCCGACCAGCAGCGCCGTCGGCGTGGCCAACCCGAGTGCACACGGGCACGCGATGATCAGGACGGCAACGGCAGCGGTGAACGCTGCCGCGGTCGTACCGCCCGCGCCCAGCCAGAACGCCAACGTGCCGACAGCCAGCGCGATCACGATCGGCACGAACACCCCGGAGATCCGGTCGGCCAACCGCTGCACGTCGGCCTTACGTGTCTGCGCGTCCTCCACCAGCTTGGCCATCTGCGCCAGCTGCGTGTCCGACCCGATCCGCGTCGCACGCACGACCAGCCGTCCGCCCGCGTTGACCGTCGCGCCCACGACCTTGTCACCCGGCCCGACCTCGACCGGAACGGACTCACCGGTCAGCATGCTCGCGTCGACAGCGGAGCTGCCTTCCTCGATCACGCCGTCGGTCGCGATCTTCTCGCCAGGCCGGACCACGAACCGGTCGCCGACAGCGAGCGTGTCGATCGCAACGCGCACCTCACGGCCGTCGCGCAGGACGGCCACGTCCTTCGCGCCGAGTTCGAGCAGCGCTCGCAGCGCCGCGCCGGCCCGTCGCTTGGACCGTGCTTCGAAGTACCGGCCCGCCAGGATGAACGTGGTCACGCCCGCCGCGACCTCGAAGTAGATATTGCCGTCGCCGCTCATCCGCTCGATGGTCAGCTCGAACGGATGCGTCATCCCCGGCACGCCCGCGGTGCCCCACAGCAGTGCGTACAACGACCACGCGAACGCGGCCAGTGTGCCCATCGAGATGAGCGTGTCCATGGTGGCCGCGCCGTGCCGCAGGTTCTGCCACGCTGCGCGGTGGAACGGCCATGCCGCCCAGACCAGGACCGGTCCGGCCAACGCCAGCGAGATCCACTGCCAGTACGTGAACTGCAACGCCGGGATCATCGCGAGCGCGATCACCGGCACGGACAGGACGACCGAGCCGATCAGCCGCTGCCGCAACGACCGCAACGGGTCGCCTCCGGTCTCTTCGGGGTTTTCCAGCTCTTCCGGCTGCGGCAGGGTCGCGGAGTACCCGGCGGCCTCGACCGTCTGCACGAGCACACTGGGGTCAACCTCGGCAGGGAAGGTCACCTTGGCCTTCTCCGTCGCGTAGTTGACCGTCGCGGTCACACCGTCGAGCTTGTTCAGCTTGCGCTCGATGCGGTTGGCGCACGAGGCGCACGTCATGCCACTGATGGCCAGTTCGATCTGCTGACCGGTGGCGACATCTGATGTCACGGAATCCTCCCTGGTCAGTGGCCGTGGCCGTCGTTGGCGTGCCCCGGTTGCGCGGGCTGGGCGGGCTGGGCAGGTGCAGCGAAGCCGTCAGTTGACACGGTGAAGTCCGCGGTCCGGACCTTGCCCTCGTGCTGGAAGTCCAGGAACAGCCGGTACGTGCCGCTGGACGGGACCTCGGCGTAGAAGGTTATGCCAGGTCCGGCCGATGTCTTGCCGTCGCCGGGCGTGCCGTCCGGGTGGACGTGCAGGTAGGCGAGATCGCCGGTGCGCAGTGCGACCAGATGTCCGTATGCGCCCAGGTACGGCTGCAAATCGGTGACGTCCTGGCCGTTCTTGCGGACCGTCAGCATGACCTTGGACGACTGGCCTGCAACCAGCGTGCCGTCCAGCTTGACCTCGTAGTCATCGACATTGGATACCCGGAAGTCGCGGTACGTCACCGGCTGGAAGGTGCCCGGAGCGGCCAGGTCGACGCCGAGTGTGAGCTTGCTGCCGCCGGTCGGCTTGAAATCGGCGAACGCCCGGTAACTGCCGGCCTGGGTGAGCGTCAGCGGGACGCTCCACGTGCCGTCCGGAGCCATCTCCGGGTGCACGTGCTGGAATCCCGCGAGGTCACGGCGTACGACGATCAAGTGCATCCGCTTGTCGTGCTCGACGTCGAACGCGGTGAGGGCGGTCCCGTCACTCTTGGTGATCTTGAAGCTGAACGGAGTGGTGGCTCCCGTGCTGAACGTGGTGCTGGACGGCTGGAAGAGGTAACCGTCCTTGGCCGACGCCAGGCCAGCGGGATCCTCGGAGCTCGCCGCGACAGTGCCGCTGTGGGAATCCGTGTGGGCGGAAACGGCGGGAGTGCCCGCCGCGTCGCCGACCGGTCCGACAGCAGTGCCGATCGCCCAGGCGCCACCGGCGACCAGGACGAGCGCCGCACCGTAGGCGGTGAGCCTCGTGGCTGTGTTCATCATCAGTCCTGTTCTCGGGCTGAGTAGCGGTCAGCGGCCTGGTTGGTCCCAGCTTACCCCCTACCCGTATGCCGAACCGACGTGGCCGTGGTCATGTTTATACCCCCTGGGGGTATCGGTGGGCAAGGGGTGTCCACATGTGGACCTGGACATGCCTCATGCTCGAAAGCGGCATTGAGGCTGATACTCGGCCCACGGAATGGTCAGTCGTGCTGCATGCCCGGCGTGGGAAAAGGCAAAAGCGCCTCGCCAGCCCTAGGTTGGTGACGGGGCTGGCAGGTACTGCTCGGGGATCGCGAACGCGTCGACCAGCGTGCGCGCGTACTGCCGCAGCGATTTGCACAGGGCGTTGACCTCGGCGGTCACCTTCTTGGAGCGTGCCGTGGTGATCCGGCCGTGTTCGAGGAACCAGCCGCGATCGGCCTCGATGGACGCCAGCGCGTAGAGGTCGCAGACCTGCTCCAACAGCGCCTTGACCTCCTCGTCCGCGCAGTTGTCGATGGCGGCGACGAACGCGTCGAAGACCAGCCGGTCGATGTGCACGCGTCCGGCGAGCAGGACGTGGTCCTGCGCGTCGTTGAACACGTCGAACGGATCGGTGTCCGACGATGCCGCCGCGCGCAGGCGACGGGCGAGGCCTTCGAGAACGTGCTGCTCACGGTCCTCGAACAGGCTGCGGTGCCAGTCGCGGGAGCGGACGTCGTCGTCGAATCGCGATATGACCTGTCGCGCGGCGATTCGTTCGAGTACCGCGCCCATCAGCTGCTCGGCAACCAGGCGGGCGGTGGCCAACGGGCTCAGGTCGGCGAAGTTGTCGCGGTAGTCGGTCAGCAGTCCTTTCGCGACCAGCTGGAGCAGAACGGTGTTATCACCTTCGAACGTGGTGAACACGTCCGTGTCCGCCTTCAACGCGGGCAACCCGCTGTCGGCGAGGTAGCCCGCGCCGCCGCAGGCCTCGCGTGCCGTTTGGATGGTGCTCGTGGCGTGCCAGGTCGCCACGGCCTTGATCCCAGCCGCTCGGGATTCCAGTTGCCGCTGGGCAATGGGGTCCGGCTCAGGGGCGCTTTGCACGTCACCCAACATGCCGACCAGTTCGTCCTGTGCGAAGTGCAGCGCGTAGGTCCTGGCCAGCGGGATGAGCAGTTTACGTTGGTGGGCGAGGTAATCCAGCAATGGGATCTCAGTGTCCGAGTCCGGTTTGCGGAACTGGCTGCGGCTTTCCGCACGACGGACCGCGATCGTCAACGCGCGTTGCGAAGCGCTGTTCGCGGCGCCCGCGACGCTGATCCGCCCACGCACCAGCGTGCCGAGCATGGTGAAGAACCGGCGGCTGTCGCTCTCGATCGAACTGGTGTACGCACCGTCGTCGGTGACGTCGCCATATCGGTTGAGCAGGTTCTCTTTCGGAATGCGGACGTGGTCGAACCACAGCCTGCCGTTGTCCACACCGTTCAGTCCGGCTTTCGGTCCGCAGTCCCCGATGCGCACGCCTGGCACCGGTCGGCCCGCAGCGTCCCGGATGGGCACAAGGAACGCGTGCACGCCGTACGACCGGTCTTCGACGATGAGCTGTGCGAACACCACGGCCATCCGCCCGTCGCGGGCGGCGTTGCCGATGTAGTCCTTACGCGCGGCGTCGTCCGGAGTGTCCACAACGAATTCGCCGTTGTCGTACCGCGCTGTGGTCCTCAGGTGCTGGACGTCGGAACCGTGCCCGGTCTCGGTCATCGCGAAACAGCCGGGCAGGTCGAGGGACATGATGTCCGGCAGGTACTTCGCGTGGTGCCGTTCGGTGCCGAGCATCTGCACGGCCCCGCCGAACAGTCCCCACTGGACACCTGCTTTGACCATCAGCGACAAGTCGCCGTAGCCGAGCATCTGGAACGACACGACCGAGCCGCCGATGTCGCCTTCGCCGCCGTACTGCTTGGCGAAGCCGAGCCGGGGATGCCTGGTCGCGGCCAGTTCCCTGAGCTGATCGAACACCAGGGCGCGGTGCGTGTCGACGTCCAGCCCGATCGTGTCGGCCAACTTCGCGTCGGTCATCCGTTCCCGCAGCTCACGGCGCAATTCCTGGTGCCGGCCGTCGAGCACTTCGGTGACCCGCGCAGGTTCGATCATGGTTTCGGTTTACCCGACTGTAGCCGCACTACACGTCATATCCTGGCGGCATGTGCCGGAACATCACCACATTGCGTGGTCTGGAGCCCGCCGCGACGCCCGCGGAGATCGAAGCGGCCGCGCGCCAGTACGTGCGCAAGGTCAGCGGCGTCCAGTCGGTGTCGGATGCCACGCGTGAGGCGTTCGAAGCTGCCGTCGCCGAGGTCACCGCGACGACCACCCGCCTGCTGGAAGCGCTGCCCGCGCGACGGCAGCCGCCGACCACTGTGCCGCCGCTGCGTCGGCCAGAGGTCCAAGCGCGACTGGCGGCCAAGGGGAAGTCTTCGTAGCGAGGTCGCCGGGGGACTGCACCTTTCACCACCCCGGCGACCCCGTCGAGGAACCGCGACCCGGGCCATCGACGTCGCGGTTCCGTCGTGCATGGGCGTCCAAACCGCCACCACGCCTATCTGCGATCCGGACTTACTCGGCTCGCCACAGAGAGGGAGCCGATGGCGGCTCCCATCCTTGCTGCGCCGTATGGGTTTGCAGGCACACATAGCCAAGCCCGCTGTACGTCACGCGAGCGCCAGCGGTGTATGCCGTACCTGCTGCCCACGTGCCGCTGCCAGGCGGCGGGGTTGTGGTCGGCGGGTTCTGGGGCACGTTGAGCACGAAGTCGAAAGCGGCCTCACGTCCGCCGCCCACGTTCCGCACGGTCATCAGCAGCCGTGGATCGAACAGCGCATCCGTGTTGTTGCGCGGCTCGCCGGGGAAGTACAGCTGCGTCGTGAGCACCGGACGGTTGGGTGCCTGCACCTTCACGTGAATATGCCTGGTACGACCCGGGTACAGGCCGGGCACGATCGTGGTGAGTGAGAAGGCGCCTTGCGCATCGGTGAACTGGTGGCCGCGGAAGCGGTAGCCGACGTTGTCGTAGGCGCCGTTGTTGTCAGCCTGCCAGAAGTCCAGCAGAACATTGCTCAACGGCAAGCACTTCAGCCCGAACACGTACCCGGTCACCTTGAGCGGGGTGCCGGCCGTGCCGGGCTGGACCAGCGAGTTGCGGCGGGGCGAATTCGGCTTGAAGTAAGGGCCTTCCATCTGCGGCGGGGTCGGGTCGTCGCCGTCGTCACAAGCAGGAGTGAGTGGTGGGGTGCCGGTCGTGGTGCGGGCGAGTGCAGGGACCGCGACGATGGCGGCGGGCACGGCGACGCCTGCGGCGAGCGCGGCCCGCAGCACCGTCTTCCGGCTGGGAAGGTTGTCCATGCCTGCTCCTTATGGGCGCGTGGGACACTGACAACGAACCTAGGTAGGCGGTTGCTCGCTGACGATGGACTGGTGCGGCCAGTCATGGTGTTTTTCCCGGAAGTCGCCAGGGCTGTCGCCGGTCTCCCGCCGGAAGAACCGGCAGAAATAGGCGGAGTCAGCGAACCCGATCCGGCGCGAGATCTGCCGCACGGTGAGATCGGTCCTGATCAGCAGCCGTTTCGCCTCACGGATGCGCGCCTCACGGATGAGCTGCGAAGGCGTACGGCCGATAGCGTTCTTGACGACATCGGTGAGATAACCCGGCGTGACCCCGATCTGATCGGCGTATTCGCGCACGGTCCACAAGTCGGTCTGCGCGGTCAAAGCAGCGAACTTCTGGGCGACGGCATGCGCCCTGGCCGGGCTCGGCCCAGGAACTTCGGTGAGCCGTGCGGCCCGGGAGACGATGACGTGCAGAAGTGCGCGTAGCACGGACTCGGTGCCGTCCTGGAACTCCTGGTGCAGCTCGGCGATGAGCGTCTGCATCCGGTCGTGGGACGCCTTGTCGAGGCTGAGCCACGGCCGTTCGCTCAACCGCCTGAGCAATTCCCGGTCAGCCGGATGGTCGACGAGGAAGTCGTCGGTGAAGAGGGTGACGAACCCGTCGAGGTCCTGTGCGTTCTCCCAGTGGTGCACCTGCCCCGGGACGATTACACAAAGGTGTGGCGGTCGCAGCTGCCACCGGGCGAGGTCGACGACATGCGTGCCGGTCCCGCCGGTGACGTACACGATCTCGTGAAAGGTGTGCCGGTGCGGGAAAGGGGCGCGGGAAAGCGGCCCGATGGAGTCGAACGTCCCCATCGCGAACGGCATGGCGTCCGCGACTTCGAGCCGGTGGATCGGCGGCTCGCCATTGCGTGGGGCGAGGCAGGGGGTTCCGGGCGGAACCGTCGTACCACGCATGTCAGTCCTCCCGTCATCGCGAGGTCCAGACCAATTATGCGCAGACGTGGCAACAGTTCAGGCCAAGCCAAACAGGCTCCGAGCGGGGCGACGTCAGTGTTCGCCGAGGGCGCACACACTATGGATGAGAGTTGTGCGCACCGAACCTCGATCGCAGCGCAGTCAAGGATTGACCTTTGCGGCTCGCAGGTGCTTACTGTCCGGATCGTGAAGTTCGGGTCAGGAGGTGCTCATGGCCGGTATCGATCCTCGAACCCAGCAATCTGAGTTTCCGCTGGGGGTGAGCCGTCCGCCGCTGGACGTCGCCGATCTTCCCCAACCGGAGGAGGTCTTCAAGGTAAGCAAGCTCGGCCCGCTCCAGGTCATCCAGTTCGTCATCGGTCCCAGCCTGATCGCGCTGGGCATCTCGATCGGCAGTGGGGAGTGGTTGCTCGGGCCGCAGGCGGTCGGGTC
Organism: Kibdelosporangium aridum; assembly: GCF_900176515.1. Taxonomy (GTDB): domain Bacteria; phylum Actinomycetota; class Actinomycetes; order Mycobacteriales; family Pseudonocardiaceae; genus Kibdelosporangium; species Kibdelosporangium aridum. The sequence goes on along the minus strand of NZ_FWXV01000001.1, from coordinate 2,114,321 downwards.
GTTCGGTTTCATCGGCATCGGGTGGGTCATCACCGTCTCCGCTGTCCTGCAGACCTTGTACAACATCGAGATCGCCCGCTACGTCCTGGCCACCGGCGAGGTGCCGATCGTCGGGTTCGGACGGGTCCCACCCGGGTGGAAGCTCTGGGTTCCGTTATCCCTCATCGTGTTCTACTTCGCGTTCATCTTCGGTGGTTGGGCCGCTGGTGCCGGGCAGGGGCTGTTCGCGTTGTTCGCGGGGCGGGTGCACCGGCCCGACGAGCTGGAGTACGTGCGGCTGCTGGGTATCGGGTTGCTGCTCGTCGTCTTCCTGATCACCGCGCTGGCCCGGAAGGTCTCCAGGGCGCTCGAGCTGGCGAACTGGGTCATCGTCGGCACCCTGTTGCTCGTCCTGATCGTTGTCACGATCGCGATCGTTCCTGGCAATGTCTGGTGGGACGGTGTCGCGGGCCTGGTGACGCCCGCCGCGCCACCGGAAGGCATCACCGCCACTCAACTCGGGGCGCTCGCCGGGTTCACCGCTCTGGCGTCCGGCTTGAACTGGTACGCGATGAGCCACTATCGCGACAAGGGCTACGGCATGGGCCACCGGGTGGGGTTCATCTCCGGGATGCGGGGCGAACGCAAGGAGATCAAGCCGGTTGGCGTGACTTTCCTTGATACGCCTGAGAACACCGCGTTGTGGAAGCGGTGGTACCGGCTTCTGCGGCTGGACATGTGGGGTGTGTTCTTCGCCGGCGCGATGATCGGCATGCTGTTGCCGACCATCCTGATGTCCCACCTGGTGGCGACCTCCGGAGTGGCGCCGACGGCCGCGAACGTCCCGACGTACACAGCGGAACAGCTTGGTCAGCAATACGGACCAGGCCTGTTCTACCTGATGCTGCTGGTCGGTGTGCTGATCCTGTTCTCGACACAGCTGGGCATCTTCGAGGCGTTGGTCCGGAACTTCACCGACGCCGTGCACGCGACCAGTCCGAAGCTGCGGGCCCGCATCGAAGGTGACCCGAGGCGCTTCTACTACCCGTTCATGTTGCTGCTGCTCGTTGTCATCGCGTTCGCGATCCACCTCGCGCTGCCGGTGGAACTCGTGCAGATCTCGGCCAACATGTCCAACCTGGGCGCCCTGATGTTCCCGTTCGCGTTGATGTACCTCAACAGCAGGCTGCCGAAGGCCGCCCGGCCACGGGCTTGGCACTACGTCATATTGGTGCTGAACGTCCTGTTCTTCGGGTTCTTCTTCGTGAACTTCGTGTACGAGTTCCTCACTGGGACCGCCTTGGTGCGGTTCTGACCTACGACGGCAGCAGGCCGAGGCCGGGGCGGTGGTGCGACCGCCCCGGTCCACTGAGGACTTAGGGCCACGGGTCCAGCTCGCGCTGCCGGGAGAACGTGACCCCTGAGTGGTCGCGTCCGGCGAGCCACGCGGCGATCTCGCGTGGATCGCCGGATACGCGGACCGGTTCGCCCTCGCCCAGCACCCGATCCGGCAGAATGACGCTCACACCGGACGGGACGCGTGGGGACAAGAAGCCGATGATGTAATCGCAGAACTCCGGCGACCAGTCGACACGCCCGAGGTCGAGATCCGCACTGTGGATCTCGACCTCACGCCACCGGGCGAGCACGGTGCCTTCGAGTGTTCCGTCCCGGTACGTCACCGGACGTGCCCAGTCGTCCGGACCCACTGCGGCCCAGGCTGTTTCGAGCTCTTTCGCAGACTGGACGACGTCGTCGGCCAGGGCGCTGGCCGGGCGGCCGGATCCGGCTTCGATGGCCGCGGCGCGGCTGGGCAAGCCGCCATCGTACATGTCGACCAGCTTGCCGTCCAGGGCGTATTCCGTTTGGCGTTTCAGTGCCTTCGCGTGTTCGGCCAGATGCGTCAGCACGTGCCCGCGTGACCAGCCCGGTAACGCCGAGGCGGCTCGTGCCTGGTCGTCGGTGAGACCGGTGATGAGGTCGGCAAGGCGGGCGTGGCCAGCCGAGATGACATCGAGGTTCACGGCCATAGCAGCGTTCGCTCCCATTCGTCGTCGGTCGAGGTGTATCGCAGTCGCGTGTGGTCACGGCCCGGATCGCCCTGCCAGAACTCCACTTCCTGGCCGACGACGCCGTACAGCGTCCATTCCGGACATTCAGGCGGCGGTTCGGTCCGGCTGAGCACAGTGCGGCGTTCTTCCGCGTTGGCCAGCGGCTTGCTTTGGTTCCCCAGCGCGGCGACGGTCCGTGCGGACTCGGAGCGTTCGAGGAAATCCCGTGCGCTGTCCGCGCTGCTTGCCGTGATCACGGCGCCGCGGACCCGGATCTGGCGTCCGAGCGTGGGCCAGTAGAACGTGAGTGCCGCGTACGGCGTGGCGGTGAGCTGTGTTCCCTTCGGACTCAAGGAGTGCGTGGCGAACCACCAGACGGCGCCGGTGAGGTCCTTCAGGATCAATGTCCGGGCATCCGGGCGGCCGTGCGCGTCCACGGTCGACAAGGTCATTGCGTGCGGCTCGCGCAGGCCGGCGTCGATCGCGTTCTCGAGCCACGACTGGAACAGCGCAGCTGGGTTCGCCGGTGCTTGGGAGGTGTCGAAGGCCGGTAAGGGTGCGGCCAGGGACGGCAGGCCCCGGAGCGTCGACCTAATGGAGTTCGTCACCAAGCTCATTAGCCGACCGTATCTCACATGGGGTCGTCCGGGGAAGTCCATTAGACTCTGGCCATGGCCTCACTCGCCCTGCAGCTGGCGTCGACGATCAGGCACGACGGCCACGGCGGCGTGGCGGACGACCTGGACACTGAGGAAGGTTTCCGCGAGTGGGTACGCGAGCACGTCGGAAGCAACGTCGACGGGGACCGCGAGCAGGTCGTCGCGCTGCGGCGCGCAGTCCGGTCACTGTTCGCGCACGCCGTCAAGCCCGGTGAGCCGAGCAAGGCCGACGCCAACAAGCTACTGGACCCACAGGTCGCCTTGGCGCAGTTGAACGCAGCCGCGGGTACCGTGCGGCCGCGGCTGGAGTGGCCGCAAGGCGGCGAGCCCGTCATGCGATACGACGACAACGGGTTGCTCTCGACCTTGGCGCGAGCCGCGATCGAGTTCCTGGCCGGCGATGAGCGGGCCCGGCTGCGGGCATGTCCGGCGCCGCGGTGTGTGCGGTACTTCGTCAAGGATCACCCGCAGCAGGAGTGGTGCAAGCCGTCGTGCGGCAACCGGGCCCGGGTGGCGCGCTACTACAAGCGCAAGATCGAATCGGTTTAGTTCCATCCCGGCCAGGGCAGCCCGAACCTGTGGACAGTGCGCGGAATTCGGTGCCCCGGCTGTTGCGTGTCACAGCCGCGTTGAGTTGGCGGGTCGTGGCCGTGGCGGCGGCGTTGTACGTTCTCGGTCACGTCGTGGGTTTTCTCGCGCCAGTGGTCGTGCCGCTTGCGATCGCGTTGCTGCTGGCCGCTTTGCTGGCGCCCGCGGTCTCGTTGTTGGTACGGCACCGGGTCCCGCGTGGCTTGGCTGTCACGCTGGTCATCATCGGCGGTCTGGCCATCTTCGGCGGGTTGCTGACTTTTGTGGTCACCACTTTCGTCAACGGCCTTCCCGCACTGCGCACCCAGCTTTCGCAGAGCCTGGAGACCATTTCGAACTGGCTGACCAACGGCCCGCTGCATTTGAGCGACGCCCAGTTGCGGAAGTTCCTCGACGGGATCGTCACGGCCGTGGCCGGAAGCCAGAACGAGATCACGACCGGGGCGTTGAACACCGCGCTGACCATCGGCGAACTCCTCGCGCAGATGCTGCTGGTGATCTTCTCGCTGATCTTCCTGCTGTACGACGGCCCGGGCATCTGGGGCTTCCTGATGCGTGGCGTGCCCAACGGCCACCGCACCCGAGTGGACGTCGCCGGACGCCGTGGACTGGCCGCGCTCGTCAGCTACGTGCGGGCCACTGTCGCAGTGGCCACAGTGGATGCTGTGGGTATCGGCATCGGGTTGTTCGTGCTCGGTGTCCCGTTGGCGTTTCCGTTGTCGGCGTTGGTGTTTCTCGGCGCGTTCGTACCCATTGTCGGTGCGGTTGTGGCGGGCGGCGTGGCAGTGTTGATCGCTTTGGTGGCCAACGGCCCGCTCAACGCGCTGATCCTGCTCGCCGTCGTGATCGCCGTACAGCAGTTGGAAGGGCACGTGTTGCAGCCGTTGTTGCTCGGCCGGGCGGTGAAGCTGCATCCGCTCGCCGTCGTCCTGGTGATCTCCGCTGGTGTCGTGACAGCTGGAATCACCGGGGCGCTGCTCGCGGTTCCGTTGCTTGCCGTGCTGAACTCCGGGATTCGATCGTTGCGCAGCGACGCCGACGAGCACGTCAAACCGGAGGACGTGCGGACCAGCGAGCCGGAGGAGTCCGGCCCGGATGAGCCGGATCTCGACACGCACAAGGCTCCATAGGGCCGTAGCTCACGAGATGGTCGAACCGCTGACTGTGGGTTTCTCGGCGTTGCCGAGGTAGAAGATCCCTTTGATCGTCTCGAACCCGTCGCTGCGGTTGCGGCGGAGTACCGATCCTTCGATGGTCATCGATCCGGTGCGGTCGTTGCTGACGAAGAACACCGCGCCGCCGCCTTCGTTGGCGTGGTTGTCCTCCACTATGGAGCCGGCGATCCGGACGGTGAACTTGTCACCGTCGGTGTAGATCGCGCCGCCGCTTCCGCCGCCCGGTGTGCCTGCCCGGGCCGGGTTCGCGCCTCGCCCGACGGCTTTGTTCTTTCGCAGAACGCTGTTGAGCACGACGAACGTCACGTGCAAGCCGCTCAGCGCGCCGCCGTTGGCGCAGGTGCCGTCCTCGACGTGCTGCCCACGATGTGCACCGGTGCGCTGCGAGCCTGGTTGACGCGCAGCCCGGCACCACCAAGATCGGGACCGTTGGCCGCGCACCGGTTGTCGTAGAACCGGGAATTGACCACCTTGACCTTGCCGCCACGTACGTACACCGCGCCGCCGCCGTCATCGGTCGCCGAATTGCCGCCGGTGAACGAGAGGTTCTGCAGCACGAGCTGTGGACCGCTCTGGTTGGGCACGTCCATCACGAGAATCTGCCGCTTGCCACCCCCGCTCAACGTGACCCGGCCGCCACCGTCGAGCACGGTCTTGGGGCCTGCCTTGACTTTCGCGGTCTCGGCCATGGTGATGGTCACCGCCGCCGGGCCGCAGGAGAACACGATCACCCCACCTGCCGCGACCGCTGAGACCACGGCCTGTGACGTGCAACTGCCGGGCGTGCCGTCGCCGATGACCCTCGTCGGTTTCGAGGTGTCCTCGGCCTTGGCCTCTGCGGGAACCGTGGCTCGCCCGGCCGGATTGCCGAACTGAGCAGGTGGAGCAGGCGCGACGGACGACGTGGGCGCTGTTGTTGTTGTCGCTGTCGTTGGAGTCGCTGTCGGCGTGGCCGAAACGCTGTTTGTGGCAGGTGGATCGGAGGGCGGCGCCGCGATGCCGACACCGGGCGTAGTCGTCGCGCAGCCGCCGAGCAACGCAAGCGATGCCAAGGCGGCTAACGGACGACGCATGGCGGAGACCCTAACCCGGAACACCCGGCCGAGGAACTGCTGGCGGCCTAGCCTTCGGGGTAGAACACGAACAAAACACACCCGGTCTTGCTCTGCGGGATGTGCCACGAACCCGCGGGCGCGTGGATGAACGACCCGGCCGGGTAGTCGTTGAAGCCGTCGTTGAAGGTGCCACTGACCACGTAGACCTCTTCCGGGCCAGGCTCGTGCACGTCCTTGCCTTCCCAGCACGCACCCGCGTCGATCTCCACGACGTTCGCGCTCGCCCCGTTCGATCCTGTCCAGAGTGGACGCAGCCGGATGCCGGGGGACAGCTCGCGGGCCGGGGCGCCGGTGAGGGTGGCCGTTTCGAATTCCATGTCCGAGAGCTTGGTGCGGTCACCGCGGGCGGACCAGTGTCAGGAAAGACATCATTGGGTACTTTGTTGCCATGCACCGCGTGGTGGCCCTCGCCCAGCCGATCCAGTCGACCTTCGAACTCGCCTGTGCCGCGGAAGTGTTCGGCATCAAGCGGGACTGCCTGCCTCAGTACTACGACTTGCGGATCTGCGCCGAGAAACCCGGGCCGGTCCCGACGACCGCGGGCTACGACATGCTGGTCACCGAGGGACTGTCCGCATTGGACTCCGCGGACACCGTGCTCGTTTCCAGCCGGCGCCCAATTGACGCACCGCTCTCGCCCGCGGTGCTGAAGAAGGTGAAACGGGCGCACAAGCGTGGCTGCCGCGTGGTGTCGATCTGCACGGGAGCGTTCGGCCTGGCGCAGACGGGATTGCTCGACAACCGCCGTGCGACAACGCACTGGGCTCGCACGGACCAACTCCGTGAGCGGTTCCCGAAGGTGCAGGTCGATTCGGACGTGCTCTACATCGACCACGGAGACGTTGCCACCAGTGCCGGTGCGGGCGCCGGTATCGACTTGCTCCTGCATCTGGTTCGCAACGACCTCGGTGCCGCGCATTCCGTGCACATTGCGCGGCACATGGTGTTGCCGCCGCATCGCGAGGGCGGTCAGACGCAGTACGCGGCCGACGTGCCAGCGGCCCAGCCCGACCAGTCGCTCGGCCGTTTGCTCGACTGGGTGTCTGATCGGCTGCACGAACCGCTGAGCGTCGAGGACATGGCCGCGTACCTGCAAGTCTCGGCACGCACGTTGGCCCGGCGCTTCGACGAGCAACTCGGTACGAGCCCTGGTCGCTGGCTGCTGGCCCAACGCATCACCGCGACCAGGGCACTGCTGGAGGAAACGGACTTGCCGGTCGAGGCGATCGCCCGCCGGGTCGGGCTGGCCTCGGCGACCAACCTGCGCAGGCGGTTCGTCGCCGCCGTGCGGACAACCCCCGCCGCCTACCGCCGCACGTTCAAGCCTTGATCGCTACCAGGACGTGGTCGTCACCGACCTGCCAGAGCGGCGCCACGTGCTCGAAGCCCGCGGTTCGCAAGGCGTCGGCCTGGCCCGTGATGCTGAGTGTGTTCTCGTTGTGCGAGCCCGTCTTCGCCTTGCGCTCGATGCGCGCCTGCGCGAGCGCCGACAACTCCGGGGCGCTGTTGACCGCGTCCCACCACGCCCCCCAGTCCTCGTTGTCCTGCACGCCGACGCGGGCGGCGCGGCGGTGCCGGATGACCTCGGCCAGCTTGTCCAGCCGTTCGTCACCCACTTTGATGTGGTCGCCGTTGACGAAGACGCCGCCTGGCGCCATCAGGCCGCTCAGTGTGCGATAGAGCTCCAGCAGTTGGTCGTTGTCCAGCCAGTGCAGCGCCGTGGTCGAGACCGCGGCGTGGATCACCGGCGGGACCTCGGCCAGCCACTCGCGCTTGCTCAGATCGGCGTCAACCCACGTGATACCGGTGTAATGGGCGCGGGCCAGGCCGAGCAGGAGCGGATCGGAGTCGATGCCGATGATCATGGCGTGGGGCAGCCGGTCACGCAGGCGCGCGGCCAGGGACCCCGGCCCGCAGCCGAGGTCGACGATCACGGGCTCGGCCACGCCCTCCACTGCCGTCTCCACGATGTCGCACAGCACCGTGAACCGCTCTTCGCGGTCGGCGACGTACCGCTCTTGCTGCGCGTCCCACCGGCGCAACCAGGCTTCGGCCACGTCATTGGTCACCTGGGTCATGATCCACCCCGTCACTGTCGATACTCTGTTTGGCAGTGACGCTAGAGGACGAAGGGGTGACTGGTCAATTGAACTTTGACAGTCACACAAGCGACGTGGTCGCCGCCGCGGTCGAGGCGGTCAACGTGCTCACGCCCGGCCACGCGCTTGGCCGCGACTACTCCGCCGAAGACCCCGACATCAGCGGGCTGACCAACGGATCGGTTCCCAGCCGAAAGGACGTCGACGAGCTGCGCGGCTACGCGGTGAGGCTGCGAGCGATCTTCGAGGCGGTCGAGGGCGGCCGGATCGACGAAGCCTGCGGGGTGACCAACGCGCTGCTGGCGGACACCCACGCGGTGCCCAGGCTGATCAAGCACGACGGCGAGCCGTGGCACATGCACTTCCACGCGGGCTCGGCGAGCTGGGCACGCGGCTGGGCGGCGTCGATGGCGACGGCGCTGGCGATCGTGCTCGGCAACCCGATGGCAGACCGGCTCGGCGTGTGCACGGCGACCGCGTGTGACCGGGTCTTCGTGGACGTGTCGCGCAACGGCACGAAGCGGTTCTGCTCGACCGCGTGTCAGAACCGGATCAAGGCCGCGGCGTTCCGGGCGAGAAAGCAGGTTTGATCCACATGGCGTGCGGGGTATCTGGTCTGCCGAGTCCATGTGAGGCATAAGGAACGGGATAACACGTGGTCGGTGAGCTGCTTGAGGTCAAACCACTGCGGGATGTGTCGGGTGCGCGGGTGCTGGGCCTTGCCGGGGAAGTCGATCTCAGTACGGCGCCAACCTTGGAGAAGGCCATCCTCGCCGCGCTGACCGAGGTGAACGGCAAGAAGCTGGTCGTGGACATGGCCGAGGTGACGTTCCTGGCCTCAGCCGGGATGTCCGCGCTCATCGCCGGTCGGGAACGAGCCGTGGAGAAAGGCGTCGAGATGGTGATCGCCGCGACGCCGCACGGCGCGGCGTACCGCTCGCTGGAGATAGCGGGCTTGATCGAGGTGCTGTCGGTCCAGCAGGAGGTTGCCCCGCCTGTCTGAACTGTCACTACATAGACGCCTATCGATCTACCACGTCTGATGAGGACCGCCTTGGCGTCGGTGACTCGTTTCGGGCCAGTGGGACCTCGGCGTCACGGGCCTGAGCTCTGCGCATGGCTGCTCTGATGATGGTCGACTGCCTGTGGTTGCCGATTCGGTCGTACAGCTCCGACGCTTGGCGCCATGCGCTGACCGCGTCCGGAGTCTCGCCGCGTGAGAAGGACAGTTCGGCAAGTACTTCCCAGGAGCGGGCTTCGGCCGAGATGTGGTGTGTGCGTTTGCTGACATCGATCGCGCGGCGCGCATAGCTGTAGGCCTGGTCGTGCATCCCGAGCTTGTTGGTGATCTCGGCCAGCGCCTGGCAGACGTGCACACTGATCGCGAGATCGGCGATCGGTGTCGCGTCTACAACGGACAGTGCTTGCCGGCAGTACGTGGCGGCTTGCTGGTGTTCGCCGCGGTCCTGGAAGACCGATCCCATCTCCGCGAGCGCCGTGGCAAGCGCGGATGCGTCCGCTATTCGCTGGGCATGGAACTGCGCTTGGTGCAGGTGAACCAGTGCTTCGTCATGCTGATCGAGAAGACGCAGCACCTGGCCGAGCCTGCAATAGGTCCACGCGGCCGCTTCGTCATCGTTGGTGGCCTGGACGAACCGCAGGCAACGCCGGAACAGCACCACTGCCTCGGGCAGGTTTCCGCAAGCCATTTCCAGCCTGCCAAGTTGATGGAGTGTCGCACCTTGGCCGCGTTGGTGACCCGCCTGCTCGGCGAACCGCAGCGCTGCGGTGAAACAACGACGCGCCTCGGCTTGGTCACCGAGGATCGTGAGCACCATGCCAAGGCTGGTGAGCGATGACGCTTCGCCATCGGCATCGCCTGCCGCAGCAGCAGAGGAAACCGCTACGGTGAGGACCGCCCGGCTGTCCTCGTAGTACCCGTGCCGGTTGAACACTGTGGACACCGTGTCCGCGAGGCGCCAAGTGTGTGAATGGTTTCCTCGTTCGGCTCCATAGGCGATGACGGCAGTGAGCGTCGTGCGCTCCCGATCGAAGAAGGACTTGGCTTCCAGAGGCGTACCAAAGGAAACTGGCGGAAGCTTGTCGCTGGTGCGCAGCTCGGGCACGGTCAACTGCCCGGGGTAAAGGGTCTTGAGAGCCTGGATCGCGGCGGCGAGGTAGTAGTCGATCATTCTCAAGTCAGCCGCGGCTCGTTCGGGTGGTGGCTCGTCCTCCTGGACACAGTCGAGAGCGAATTCGCGCAGCAGGTCGTGGAACTGATAGCGGTCGAAAGTCTTCGGTTGCTCCAGTAGGTGCGCGCCTAGCAGGATGCCAAGGCTCTCTCGTGTTTCGGCCGGCGACCGTCCGTCACAGGCGCATGCCGCTTCAATGCTGATGTCAGGGCCGGGGTGCAGACCGAGCAGCCGAAAAAGCCTGCGCTCAGGTGTGGCAAGCGACCGGTAGGACCAGGCGAAGAAGGTCTTGGTGTTGCTCGCCCCGTCGCCGTCCAGTCCAATGTCTCCGATCAGGTCGCGAGTAGTCAATCGGTCGATGAAGTCGTTGAGCCGAGCGGATTCCCGGTTGGCGATGTGCTGAGCCAGGATCGTGATGGTGAGCGGAAGGCCGCCGCACAACGTCGAGATGTACGTGCCGATGTCTCGATTCACGTCACGGTGGCGGTGCAGCCGCACGGTGAGCAGCTCGCTGCCTTCGCTTGTGCTCATCGGTGGCACGGAGACCTGCCGAGCGCCGGTGACCCTGCTCAATTTGGTGAGCCGTTGGCGGCTGGTGACCACCACGACACAACTGGCCAGCAGTGGCATAAGCCGTTCGACGTGTGCAGTGCTCGCCGCGTTGTCCAAAATGACCAGAGCTCGCCGGTCCGCGAGAAGCTGACTGAGCAGCACCTCTTTTTCCCGTGGCGTCTGGTTCTCGACAGGTGGGTGGCCAAGCGTGATCAGGAAGTCGTCAACTACGGTGCCCGCCGGGATGGCCGGACTGCCGGAAAATCCATGAAGGTCGATATAGAAGTCACCGTCAGGAAAATGCTCGCGGCTTCGGTGCGCCCAATGGATTACCAGAGCCGTTTTGCCGACACCGGCCATCCCGTGCACGATCACCACACCGCTTGTTCGTGATTCTCTGACGGTTGCATCCAACACCGTGAGCAGTGCGGCGCGGCCAACGAAGTTCGCGACGTCGTGCGGGATCTGACGAGGAACGCGATTTTGCTGTGCCGGAATGATGTTGTCTCGCTGGTTGCGCAGCGTTTCATGATGTCTGCGCAGATCGTCGACTGTGACATCGTCAGCTTCATACCGGAGCCTATTGTGGATGCCGAGGTAATAGGCGGTGGCCTCGTCCGGCCGCGACAGTCCGTAGAGCGCCGAGATCCGGAGTTTGGCCAGGTTGACGTCGAGCGAGTGATCGGCTTGCAGGTCGTTGAGCCGGATGAGTGCTTGATCGAACTGTCTCGTGGCCAGCCACGCCTCGAGCAGGACGAGTTGCGCGGGGATCCATTCGTCATGGATGACCCTGGTTCGCCATGCTTCGGCAGGTTCGCTCTGAATGTCCTCGACCGGTGCGCCACGCCAGAGGTCGATCGCCTGTTCGGCGAGTTCGGCCGTCTTGACGGGGTCGTTCCTGCGTGCGTGGTCACGGGCCTGCGTCATGAGAGTTCTGAACTGATGATAGTCGATCAGCGATTTGTCGACCTGGAGACGGTAACCGCCGTTACCGGGTGCCACCGTCGGGCGGGTCGGCAATCGGGCGAGTGACTTTCGCAGTCGCGCGGCGTGCGTGTGCAACGTCGATGCCGGATCCCGTGGCGAAGCGCTTTCGCCCGGCCATGCCCATTCGATCAAGGTGGAAAATGTCACGGTTCTGCCGGGGTGGATGAGAAGTGTCGCCAAAATGGCATGTTCGCGCGGTCGTCCCCAGCTTTCCCGTAGGTCGCCGTCGAGACGAATCGCGGTACGCCCTAAGATCCCGAATAGTATCTCCACCAGCACCACCCCGCTGCTGGGCATCCATGGTCGGCAATTGTCGCGTGGCCGGTCTGATCAATTCAGTGCAATGGACTCGATGAGACGTCCTCGTTATCAGGAGTCGCACGATCGGCCTAGTCATCAGGCTGGTTGTTGGTTCGCTGAAAGCGCGCTGAAGGGTGAACGGTACTACTAGGCCGATGACAGTGCCGGTTGGGCCGGTGCCACAGGTGTTTCTCGGCGGTACGGACCGGCTGCTGCTTGACCGGTGACAGCTCGCTGCGGTGCGCCGACCGCAAGCTGGTACCGATAGCGACTCGGGGGAGGAGCACACTGTGCACAAGATGTGGGTGAAAGGCCCGGTCGGCGCAGACGCGACATATCGGGTGACTCGGCGGGCGTGCCGGAACGTTCTGGTGATGGTGCCGACCATGACCGCGGGCGCGAGATTGATGGACCTGGTGCCGTTGTTGGACGGCGATCACCGCGTGCAGACGGTTTTTACCGTGCCGCACGCCGACGAGGCCTGGCAGTACACAGCTGAGTTCGTCAGTGCTCGCGGCGGCCTGAGTCTGCCGTGGAACCAAGCCCGACAACATACTTGGGACCTGGTACTCGCTGCGAGCCATCGGCACATCGAGCAGGTACGCGGCAAACTGCTGATACTCCCGCATGGCGCGGGAAACCTGATGTCCCGCCGCTACAGCCGGAAGGCGCGTGGCGCGACCAGGCCCACCACAGGCCTCGACGCCGAGCTGCTGGTCTACCGCGGCCGGGTGCTGCCTGCTGTCATCGCGCTTACGCATGAAAGGGAACTACACGCGTTGCGTCGTTCCTGTCCGGAAGCGCTGCCGACTGCGGTGATCGCCGGAGATATCTGCCTCGACCGGATGAGCGCTAGTGCGCCTTATCGCAAGCAGTATCGGGCCGCCTTGGGGATTGGTGACAACGACAGGCTGGTCACGATCAGCTCGACGTGGTCAGCTTCGTCGACTTTCGGCTGTCACCCTGATCTTTACAACCGACTGCTAGGTGAGGGCGGAGTAGTCGCAGCGGCGGTTTTGCACCCGATGATCTGGGCGGTCCATGGAGTGTGGCAGGTGCGGTCGTGGCTCGCGCCGGCCATCGCACGAGGGCTGCGGGTCATCCGGCCGGACGCCGGCTGGCAGGCGACAATGATCGCCAGCGATCACGTGATCGGCGATCACGGCTCGACAACGAGCTACGCTGCGGCGATCGGGCGGACGGTGAGCTTGGCTGCTTACCCCGAACACGACATCCACAAGGGAAGCATCGCCGACCGGCTCGCACGGCATTCGCCGAGGCTGGATATGAGTAAGCCGATAGTTCCGCAACTGCGTGGTGGCGTCGGTCGTCGCAACGACATGGCAAAGGTGATCTCGTCACGTCCCGGCCGCGCCGCCAGCATCCTTCGAACATGCATGTACCGGTTGCTAGGACTCCCCGAACCGTCGTGGCGACCGTCCTTGTGTCCAGTACCGTTGCCAAGCCCTCTCTGGATATGAGGCGGACGATGTACTCCCAAGACGTGACCTTCTGTGGCGGTGCTCGGGTGGTCTATCTGACGGCTGTTGTCCGCACGCTCAGTACAGGGGTTTACGCGGTGGCGTGGTACTCGACAGACGAGAGGATAGGCACCGGTGATGGCCTGTTCGTGGAAGCCGCTGAGGCTTCCGCGCGCTGGTGTGCGGTTGCCGACGTCGTGATCCAATCAGGTCCGGCGGTGGTCCTGTCCGGGTACGAAGTGATATGGGCGTCTGCACGGTCGCGTGGCGAGTGGTACGTGTGTGATGGCGCCAGCTCAACGAGCCTTGTCGCTGAACCGTGCGATCTGTTACCGCGCTTGGCTGGAGTGTATGGCTGGGTTGTGTCTGGGCATCAGTTGGCGAGCTGGCCGTTTGGGATCACTCGTCGATCAGCGCGGTCAGATGGGCCCGCATGACATCAGCGTTGGGGTCGCCGACAGCCGCGTACAGCTCGGCTGCGACCCGATAACTGTCCATTGCGGACTCGGTATCACCCTGTTGTCTGGCGAGGTCGCCGATCTGGGCGAGAATTTCGGCTTGATAGTAGGGTGAACCGAAGTCACGCATGAGAGATAGCGCTTCGTGGAGGCACGGCCGGGCAAGCTCGGGCTTGCCCGCGCGGATGTGTGCCTCCGCGAGCGCCGAAAGCGTTCGAGCGTGCTGCGTCGTGTCGCCGAGGTCTCGCATGGTCGCGCCCGCCGCTATGAGTTCGTGCCGTGCCTCGTCATGGCGGCCGAGCTTGCTGAGGATCTGCCCTATCCGTCTGCGGCACAGTGCGACGCCGCGCCATTGTCCGATTTCCTGCTGCAGTTGCCGCGCTTGATCGTAGTAACGCAGGGCTTCTGACAACTCACCCACTTCCCGTGCGGCCCGCCCGAGTTGTGACGTGGCTGTGGCCATGCCTTGGATGTCCCCTTCCTGCTCGGAGAGCCGCAATGCCAATGTGTTCTCGGCGATCGCCTCGTCATAACGCCGCAGCTTGGCGTACGCGAAGCCCAGCTGTGATCGCATTCGTGCTTCGGCTCTACGGGCTGCGTCGTGCTGCGCCGCAGTGATGCCGAGCTGGTGCAAGCGGATCCAGTCGCGGTAGTGCCGAGTGTGTAAGAAGAAGCCCCACAGGGCTTCGCAGAGCTGCCACACGAGCTCATGCCACGCCCCGTTCGCGGCGATCTCCACGGCGGAGGTGAGGTGCACGCGGTGCGATTCGAGCCAGAGCAAGGCGTTCTGTTCGGAATCGAATCTGTCATCCGTCGCGGTGACGAACCGGTCGCTGACTCTGGGTCGATGGGGGTGGATCGCCAGCTCGGCTGACATGACCTGGTCCAGATACCACTCTATCGCCCGTCGGAGCGTGATCTGCCGCAGATCTGAGCGTTCCGCTTCCTCGGCGTGCTGCCGAGCGTGAACCCTGAGCAGATCGTGGTAAGTGAACCTCCGGTCGTCGATTTCCACGAGGAAGTTGGCTTCCAGTAAGGCGTCCAACGCTGATTCGGCACGCCGCTCACCCCAGCCGAGCATCGCCGCGGCCACGCCGATGCCGAAGTCGGGCCCGGGGTGCCAGGCGCATGAGCGATACGCCAGTGCGGCATCCTCGGACAGGTCCAAATAGGACACGTCGAACACTGCTTCGATCGACGCGGCTCCGGCGAGCGCCATCTCGGCGAGGCGTCGGTTTTCGACCCGCAGATTGGCGGCTTCATTGGCCAACCGCCGCTTGGGACGTGTGGCCAGGCGCGCACCGACAATCGTCAGGGCAAGAGGCAGGCCGCCGCACAGCACCGCAAGCTCGTGCGCCGAATCCGACTCCGCGTCGACACGCTTGTCGCCGGCCATGCGGCGGAGCACGGCAAGAGACTGCGCAACATCGAGTGGATTGACGTCAAGCCACTGCGCGCCATCCAAGGCCAAGCCGGACAACCGGAACCGGCTCGTCACCACGACCACGCTGTGTTCGCCGGCCAGCAGAAGGGGGCGGACCTGGGTCGCGGACTGTGCGTTGTCGAGCAGTACCACCAGCCGTAGATCTGCCGTCACTGATCGGTAGAGGGCTTCCCGTTGCCCGTAGTCGACGGGTATGCGTTTTCCCTCGACCCCCAAAGCCAGGAGAAAGCCTTCCAGCGTGTCGGACGGGGTGACCGGACCCAGCGATCCCCTTCCCAGATCCGCGAACAACAGGCCGTCGACGTAGGTCTCCCGCAATGTGGCAACCCACTGCAACGCCAAGGCTGTCTTGCCGACGCCAGCCGGTCCGCTGAGAACAATCGTCCGGGGTCCGCGCGGCTCCGAGGTGACCCATCGAGCTAAGTCGGCCAGTTCTCGGTCACGTCCCACGAAGTGCGGCGGCGGTGCGGGTATCTGGAAGGGAGTGGGTGTCCGACTCTGGTTCGGCGGCCTGGATCCGCCGTCATCCGTCACAGCCACCTCGCCCCGATCGCGGTGCTTTCGACTCCACTTATGTATAGCTGCCCAGCGCTATCTGTTTCTGGCAGCTAGTCAGTTGGCGCGGTTGAACTGTGGGGATTGGCAATCCGTCCACCGAATCGTGGCGTGTGGAGCCATTTGAGGCAGCGTTCGGCGGACCGATCGTTCGGTTCATCGGTTCATCGGCGCTGTCACTCGAAAGTGAAACTTACACATGTTGAGCGGTGGATCATCTCAACGTGTTGACTCTGCACGCCGGGCGGTGCTTAGATCCCGCAACTGCGAATCACGAATCTGAACTCCGAGATCAAGTGGTTGGCACATTATCTCAATGGTATGACTGAGGAGGGACAACTCCCATTGCCCGACATCGCAAAGGTCGCAGTGGTCGGCGCTCTGCTCGCCGGTGCACTCTTCGTTCCCGCCGCAACCGGGGATGACAGCGGCATTACCGGGAATGTGGACGGCTCTGCCGTGCAGGTGGCGGGTTCGGCAGGGGCCGAGTACTGGCCTTATCACCGGCCCCCGAAGCAGGTCTAGCCGAATCCGGGCCATAGCCAGCGCGGAGCGACACTGGGCGTGAAGGCCAGCAACCGCTGGATGAACTCGGTTCGGTTGATCCCGACCAGAAACGCCAGCTCCTCGACTACTGACTGGCTCAGCCGGGCGATCCCTGAGCCGTCCACGTTCTCCGCGAGGCGATTTCGTGCCCACTTGTGCAGCGGCTTGAGCTCGGCCTGGTTGTCTTCAGCCAGCGCGCGAAGATCGACTTGAAGGTTGTTGACGTATAGATCGATCTTCGCGCGCTGCAAGGCCAGGCCGAGCAGGTCCATCGCCGGAACTCCGAGCGCATTGCAGATCTGCACGAGTCGAACCACGGTGCAGTGCCGGATTCCGTACTCGTAGTTGGCCAGTGCCTGTGAACTGAGGTCGGCGTCCATGCGTTGGACCAGTTCGGTGCGGTTGAGCCCCTGAGCCTCACGAGCTAGCCGGAGTTCTTCGCCAAGTGCGCGAGCGATGGCTTCGTCTGCCATCTCGCCGCCCGCGTGTTCCGCCATCCGGACCTCCTCTGCCGTGCGTCGGGATCCGCGGGATAACCATCGAGTAAACGACCCGACAGCAGGCCTATGACGTGACATCGCGCGTTAGGAATCGTCACGCCACCCGATTGCCTTGCACCTTATCGAGAAGTTCACCCGATCGTGGGCATAAACCGATGGTTGCGTGTCGAAGCTATCGAACCATGGTGCTGTGCCTGCGAAAGACGTCTGGCCGAGGCGAGCAGGTGCTCGTGTCAAGTTGTCGGTTGACGCCAGCGGTTGACGCGCTGGGGCATCACTGTCCACTGTGCACCGGCGACGAGTGCGCGCAGGCCGAGCGTCAGGTGCTCGGTGTGTATTTGATCGCCGGTGGCGAGTGTGCGCCGTGTTGCCAGCGTCCGGAGGGCCGCGCCGAGTGAACCTCGGGTGTGCACGAACGTCGTCGTCCCGGATGTGAACGTGACGACCGCGTCCTGGTCCGGCGAGCACACCGGAAACTCGTTGAAGCACACCGGTTCCGCGAGCTTCTCGGCCGACAGCGCACCACGGGGCACTCCGGGCAGCCAGCGGCCGGATCTGATGTGCCGGACGCCCAACTTGGCGTACGACGGCAATATCACGCCACGGCGTCGCGCCAGGGCGCGCAGCGGGCCCGGTACGCTTGCCGCGTACAAGATCGATTCCGTGGCGGCCCACCGGGGGTTGATCAGGTCGATACGGCGCTGGAACTGTTCGTCGGGATCGACGAACGCCACTGTGCCGCCGGCGGCGACTGTGCCGAGAGCGAGCACGATCGCGTTCACGCCCGGGCGGATCGAGAACAGCATCCGGTCACCGGCCTGGAATCCGTTGCCACGCAGACGTTGCGCCGTCGCAAGGACTCTCGTCAGGAGCTGGCCGTACGTGATGGTCGTCCGGCGCTCGGTGATGGCGGGGGAGGAGCGGTGCGTACGGGCCGCGTTGAGCACGTCCACGAGCAGATCAGCGGCCACGTGGTCAGGCTATGGTCAGCGGCACCCTGGGCGCCTGGGTAGAACTACTCGACTCGTCCGCACTTCGGGGATTCGATAGCGTTGCGTGACTCGTCGAGTACATTGAGCGTGTTGAGCTTGATCAGGATGGTTGGGGGTGAGCCGATGCAACGACCCGAGTCCTGGCTCGCCGCGACGGTGAAGGCGTTGCTGGCCGAGAAGTACGGCGAACGTATCCCGGGCGTACGGAAAATCTCCGCTGATATCGCCGCGGCCAACGACGGCGACACGATCTCGCACGGCCACGTGCACAACATCCTCACCGGCGAGGCGGAAAACCTGACAGACCGGACAAGAGTTCTGCTCGCCCGGTTCTTCGGCAAGCAACCGTCCTTTTTCCACCCGCCGCAGGAAGGCATCGAGCCGACCCCGGATTCGGTGCACGCGCTCGCCGCCCGGTTGGCCACCTTTGACCAGGCGCAGCTCGACGCGATCAGGACGGCTCTGGACATTGCCTCTGGTCAACGGCGATCTGACGATCGTTAGACCGTTTGGGGGCTTTTACGGTGGTTCGAGTGATGCTCGGATGAGTCGGCGTTGTTCCATGACCCATGAGACGGTGCAGGCTATGACGTGGAAACAGGCGCGTGCCGAAGCGGTCGCGCTGGCGGCGGAATTGCCACCACTACCGCGGCCGTGGCGGATCGAGGACCTTTGCACGGCCCTCGCCGCGCAGCGCGGCCGGCCATTGCTGCTGCACGAGCTGGATTTGGCGGCGCTGCCGTTCGGCCTTTGGTATTTCGATGGCGAACGTGACCACATCATTTCCCGCGCGGGTGCGACGGGATACCACCGCGACCACATCGTCCTGCACGAAATTTGTCATATGCTCGCCGACCACAATGCCGCGCCCGCCGCGGCGGACGGGTTGACAGACGTGATCGCTGCCGCGATGGCCAACCCGCACACGAACTCGCAGGAGGAACTCGCCGAGGCGTTCGCCACGGTCGTGCTCAAACAGGCGAGGAAGCGCCCACCGGGTGGCGATTTCGAGCAACGGGCGTCGGCCGTGTTCGGCGCCGCCTGATGTTCGAGGACATCTCCAGATGGGTGATCCTGACCGTCGTCTGGGTCGTCGTGCTCGTCCGTACCCCGGCGATGCTGCGCGATCCACAGCAGCGACCGCTCTGGGTCGTGCTGGTGGTGATCGCGCTCGGTGCCATCCCGATCCAGTCGTGGTTCGCCGTGTGGATCGACGATCTCACCGGCGATCCCAAGTTCCATAACCTGTTCCGTGGCTTGTTCGCGGTCCTCGACGCGGCCGTGACGTGGCGTTTCGTCGTGCACATCGCGGGGCGCAAGGGCACATGGTGGCATTCCGCGGGCGGGCGGTGGTTCCGCGCGGCGACGGCGTGGGCGGTCGCCATCGCGATCACCATTTGTTACTACGTCACCGCTCCCGCGGAACGGTTCCGGCCGTCACCGGACGGCCCGTTCGCGGTCTACAACATCCTGATCTTCCTCTACCTGGGCGTATCGCTGGGCGCCGCGGCGTGGCAGATGTGGCGCCACCTGCCTGGCGTACGTGGCCGCACGTTGCGCGCCGGGCTGGCGCTCGTGGCGATCGGCAACCTGATGGAGGTGCCGTTCGCCGTGATCAGAGTGGGCGAGCGGCTGACGTGGTGGGCCTCGCCGGTGCTGACCGACGTCGCGTTCTACGCCTCCACCGCGCGGTTCATCATGGTGCCGCTGGGGTGCGTGGTGGCCGCGTTCGAGCCGATGCGGACCGCGTTGTTGTACTACTACCGGCGAATCCGGCTCTATTCGTTGTGGCGTTCGCTCAGGGCGGCGACACCGGAAATCGCGCTGGCCGAACCGATGTCCCGATGGCAGGACATCCGCACGATGGACAACGCGTGGGAACGGTTGCACCGGCGAATCATCGAAATCCGGGACAGCGCGTTTTACCTGTACGACACATGGGGCTGGCCCGAACTGGTCGACCAGGCCGCGAACGACGGCCGAAACGACCGCATTGGCGTCACCGCCCGGTGGCTCGAAGTCGCCAAACGGGAAAGCATCGCCGGTTCGGCGAAACGGTACCGGTCGCTTGACAAGGCATTCCTGCCCGCACTGGCCGCCGAAGAGTCCACTGTGCACGAAGAGACGCGATATCTGCTCCGCCTGCACAGTGCGCTCGGATCGCCTGCGGTACAAGCCTTTGCTGATTCACTACGACAGGATTCGGCAACCGGCCATTAGCGTCTAGTTGCTGTCCACCATACTTGACGCACGACTGTGGGCGTCGGTAGGGTCCGATGCGCGACGGCGCAGTTTCGGCTGATGGCCACCCGAGTGAAAAAGCCGGTTACCAAAATCGACTGCGGTGTTTTCGCTCGGAGGCGCGCACTGGGGGTGCCTCCGAGCGTGGGCCGCAACCGCGAAACGGGTGAATTCGCGGTCGCTTTTCGTTGCCGTTGAGCACGGCTCTGCCCGCGCGTAGCGTCACTGGATGTGACCACGACCAGCTTTGACCACGCCGAGGCCGAGGTTCATCGCCTGATCAAGGACTACACCGGCATCCTGCCAAGGCCCAGGCTCGGCCTGCTCACCGAAGCTTCGGCGATGCTCGACGACCAGCTCACCCACGAGTCCCGGCAGGCCAAGGTGCGTGATCTGCATGCGCTGACCGGCCGCCTGGGCGTCCTGCTCGCGTACACCTACCAAGATCTCGGCCGGACCGACGACGGTGCCCGACACGCGCATCTCGCCGGGCAGCACGCCGAGTTGGCGGGTCACGATGAGCTACGGGTGCACGCGAAGACCGTCCACGCCAACATTCTGTTCTGGGACGAGCAGCCAACCGCGGCGCTGAACCTCGTCGAGCCCGAGCTGCCGGCCGCGCCAGCGGCAAGACAGGCCGGTCTGTTGTACAACCAAGCGCGCGCCCTCGCAGCGATCGGCGACCGCGACGGTGCCCTGGAGGCGCTCACGCGAGCGCAGGAGTACGTCGACCGCGCGCCTGTGGACTCCTTGTGGGGCGGGACCTCCTTCGAATGGCGCCCGGCGTCGGGGCTGCTGCTGGCGGCGTCGACACATGTGCGTCTAGGGAATGGAACCGCGGCAGCGGACCTCGCCGAGCAGTGCCTGGTTGCCTATCAGTCGCGGCCGCGCGGCGAGAAGCCCAGCAACGCGGACGTGCGGGCGTTGTTGGAGTTGATCGCTGCCCGGGTACTCACCGAGGACCTTGACGCCGCTGAGGAAGCACTGAGGCCGGTTTGCGCGCTCGAGCCCGAGCGGCGCACCGAGAGGCTTGTCCGGCGAGTCGAGTTCGTAGCGCGCACGGTTGCCGCGTCACGCTTCGCCAAGACACCCGAAGCGCGTGGACTGCTGGAGCAGACTAGGGATTTCACTAGTCAAGCGCTGCGTCATTCGAGGTGAGAGTGAATATAAAAGGGTGTCGCGCTCAACCAGCCTGGGGGTTACCGGGAGCGCGACACTGAGGAAACGGTATCCCTGCGGAGGCGTTCTTGTCCACTCCTCAGCGATCACCTGTCCATCACAGTTTCCGACGGACCCTTCTGACCTGTGCGAAGCGCTGGCAGAAAGTTGCCATCTCACCCCATAGGGGCATCCGGATGAAACGATTCGATGCCCTTCGGGGCAATGCGATCGATTGCCGTCCCGTGGTACGAACGTTAATGGATAGGTTCGGTGCCCAATGTGCCGGGCACGTCCAACTGTGTCCTAAGGGAGTCGATTCAACCGCGTTGCGCGGTTTGGATGACCGAAGCGATGTTCCGCGCCTGCGGGATCTGCACCAGTTGCATCCGCCGGTGTGTCGCACCAGGCCCGCGAAACGCCACCGCCACCGCCTGCGCCAGCATGCTCGGCGAGCCGAAGCTGACGGTCCCCACACTGTCTGCCCGCTGCTGGATCACCACCGGCGCAGGCAGAAGGCTGAGTGGGACCGCGTCGACGCCCTTGCTGCTTTGGGTGAGCACACGCTGGTTGGTGAGTACGTAGGTGACCGCGGTGGATCGCTTGCGGATCAAGAACAGCGCCGCGGGCAGACAGGCCGCCAGCGTGAACGCGGCCGGGGTGGTGATCCCGTAGGCGATCGGGAAGCCGAGGCAGTAGAGCAAGAACAGGCAGGCGACGACGTCGACCCAGTCGATCGGGGCCTGACGCACGGGCCTGCCCGTCCAGAGCACTTCTTCACCGTTGTGCAGGACGCCGACGCCGAGACTCATGCCCCGGACTATCGCACGGCTACTCGACGGCGTGCTTCCACTGTGGAGCAAAGTCCATTGACGTGTGCGGCTTACTGTGCCACCGCTGGAACAGTTTTGCTGACGCGGCTGCGGCCGAACAACAGCGCGGCGATGCCGATCGCGGACAGGATCAGGCTCATCAGGTAGGCCGTGCGATAGCCGATGTCGCTGGCCAGGCCGAGCAGCGGGCCGGCGAGCATGATCCCGACCGTGAGGGTGTTGGTGTACAAAGTGGTCGCGAAACCAGGCCGGTTCGGTGCCAGCGACTGGAAGTACGTGATGCCTACGCCCATCACGGCCGAGATCACGATCGCACTGAGCAGTTGCAGCACCAGGATCTGCCAGACCGCGTCGGTCATCAGCATCAGGCTTTGGTACGCCAGCGCCACCGCCCCGCCGAGCAGGACGATCAGGTGCTGGTCGTATTTGACCGCCAGCGAACCGAACCACAGGATCAGCGGGATCTCCAACGCCGCGCACAGCCCGAGCACGAGCCCGGCGTCGCCAGGGCTGCCGTGCAGGACATCCGTGATGTACAACGGCATCGCGCTCACGCCCAGTCCGGAAGCGCCTTGCAGCAGCACGAACCCGTCGATCGCGAAGATCACCTGCCGGTTGAGCATCCCGCCCCCGGCGTCGTGCGTGACATGACGTTCCAGGCCGAGCTCGGGAAGGCGGGCTGTCACCACCGCCACGATCAGGTAGAACGCGGACGTGGCGATGAACAGCCCGGTGAAGCCGGCCTGGGAGACGATCACACCTGCCAGCGGCGGGCCGCCGACCCAGGCCAGCGAGAGCACAGTGCGAAGGATGCTGACGACGAACGGTGCCTTCGCGGGGTTCGTGCGCTCCATCGACTGCCGCCCGTACGCGAAGGTCTGGGCGAGCAATGAACCTGCGATGGCAAGCAGCGTCACGGATGCCGCGAGCAGCACCCAGTAGTTACGCACCACGATGAACAGCGCGGTCCCGATCGCCCCGGAGATCGCTCCGGTCACCAACAGGTTGCGCCGGATCGCGCGCGCGTCCGACAGCCGTCCGAGCAGAGTGCCGACGATCAGCCCGGCCACCGGCGAGACGAACATGAAGGCACCGAGGGCGGCCGGGCTGGCGTGCACCTCGTTGGTCAGGAACAGCCCCATGAACGGCATCGTCAGCGACATCGCGGTGCCGACGAACAAGCTGACCGACGCCAGGGGGAGCAGGGATCGAAGACGGAGCGGGGCCTGGGTCACGCTCACAGCAGTCACCCGATCATCCCTACCCGTCTGGCGGCGACTGGTCCAAACCTTTTAGCGGTTCAGTCAGCTGAACTCCTTCGCCACCTGCGGAAGGACTTCCGTGCCGAGCAACTCGATGGCATTCATCACAACCGGCTGGGGGACGCCCGACCAATCCATCTGCAGGGCGTACCGTTCCGCGCCGACGAGCTTGCCGACCGTGATCAACCGGTCGGCGATCTCGTTCGGACTGCCGACCAGTAGCGAGTTGGCGTCGCGTGTGTACTGGTCGTAGTGCGCGCGGGTGGGCAACGGCCAGCCTCGCGCCTTCGACCCGTACTTCATCGTCTCCATCCAGTACGGGAAGAACGTCTCCTTGGCGTCCTGGGAGTTCTTGGCGATCAGGCCGATCCCGCCCATCGTGACGTGCAGGTCGTCGGGAGCGTGGTCACCGGCCTCGCCCGCCTGCCGGTAGAGGTCCACCAACGGCTTGAACCGTTCCGGCTGGCCGCCGATCACGGCGTACACCACCGGCAGCCCCAGCAGCCCGGTCCGGATCGACGACTCCGGGTTTCCGCCCGTCCCGACCGAGATCCGCAGCCTGCGGTTGTACGGGCGAGGCAGGACCCGCACGTTCTCCAGCGGCGCCCGGAACTTGCCCGACCACGTGATCGGGTCCTGCCGGTCGAGGTGCAGCAGCAGCGCCAGCTTCTCCTCGAACAGCTCGTCGTAGTCCTCGAGCCGGGCGCCGAACAACGGGAACGACTCGGTGAACGAGCCGCGGCCAGCGAGCAGTTCGGCACGGCCCCGGCTGAGCTGGTCGAGCGTGGTGAACTGCTGGTACACCCGGACCGGGTCCTCGGTGCTCAACACGGTCACCGCGCTAGAGAGCGTGATGTTCCGCGTGACACTCGCGGCCGCCGCCAGCACCGTCCCCGGGTTGGAGATGGCGAAGTTGTCGAGGTGATGCTCGCCGAGTCCGTAGAAGGACAGCCCGAGTTCGTCGGCGAGTTTGATCCGCTCGATGGTCTGCGCCAGCGTGTCGGCGACCGAGACCTGCGCACCGGTGATGGGGTCCGGCGAGCGATCGCCGAAACTGTAGACGCCAAGCTCCATGCCTCGCCCCAACAAGTCAAAATAAGTGACTATTCCCGGTCAGAGGGCCTGCATCGCGATCAGGTGCGCGATCTGCCGGACGTCGGCACCGCCACGGAACTCCAGCCGCACGTTGCCCAGCCCGCTGAACCACAGGTCAAGCTCGGCGTCCAGGTCGAACGTGCCCGCGGTCTCGATCGAGAACGCCTGGATCTTGCTGTACGGCAGGGTGGTGAAGTCCTTCTTCTTGCCCGTCATGCCTTGCACGTTCACCGCGATCAGCCGTTTGGTGGTGAACACGACGAAGTCACGGACCGTTTTGAAGCAGAAGACGATCTGTTCACCGGGGATGATCAGCGGGGCGACTTCCGGTGCGACGCTCTCGGTGCGGGCAGGGGACAGCTTGAACACTGAGTTCTTCTGAAAGTCGATCACTGCACCAAGCTTACGGACTTGTGGAGGTAAGAGAATGACTCGTGTGGTCGGGGGCATTCTCGGCCGTGACGGCAGCTATCGCGACCCGATGTGGGAACTGGACGTGCGGCTGACACCGCTGGAACAACAATTGCTGCGCACATGGGAAGTGCGGCGGCTGCAGTTCATCGCGCACGGCGGCGCGTCGATGCTGACCACACACCAGACCTATTCCAGGCTGGAACATAGCCTCGGCCTGTTCGCGCTGGCAGCGTACTTCGACGCCGATGACCTTCCCGCGCGAGCCGCCGCGCTCCTACACGACATCGGGCACCTGCCGTTCAGTCATACGTTCGAAGGACTGGCCGGGCTTGACCATCACCGCCTAGGCGAGCAACGGATGCTGGGGCTGCGGCCGTTGCTGGCCAGCCATGGGATGGATGTCGACGAGGTCATTGCCATCGAGGCCGGCTCGCGGCCGTCGGTGTTGCGCGGGAAGCGTGGGCTGAAACTCGACCACCTCGAGTCGTTTCTGCGAAGCGGACGCGTGCACGGACGGCTGATGGAACCGCCGCCGCAAACCCTGAAACGGCTTTGGGTCTCCGAAGGTGCCGTGCACACCGATCTGGCCACGGCCACCTATCTCGCCGAACTGGCAACCGGTGAAGCACGGTACTTGTGCTCCTGGGAGGACGCGGTGGCCAACGGTGTGATGCGCGGCCTGGTCGCCCGGCTGCTGTCCGGCGATCTGCTCGACCGGATCCCTTGGATGACCGATGACGAGTTGTGGGCAGTGCTCCTGGCCGATCCGCGAACCTCGGAAGACGCTCAGCGTCTGCGCCGGGACCCGATGGGTTGGGAGGTCACCCTGGATGGCGGCACTGTCGACGACGGGGTCGATGGATACGCCTACCAGGTGGACAAGTTGTACCTGACCACCGCTTGTGTTGACGGCGTACCCATCGAGTTTCCGGCCGCGGAGCTGCCGGCTCTCCCGTGGACATGCCGGATCGTGTGGCGCCCATGACCGCGCTCGAGCCGAGATGGTCTGGTGTGGACACTCGGGCGATTGCGGTGGTGAGGGCGCTGCCAGACCGTTACCCCGCCGCGTTCAGGCGCCGTCCGAGGCCGACGAGTTCGGGCAGTCGGAGCACACGGTCGCCCGCGCCCGGCAGGGGCACGTGCAATTTCGTCGTCCAGCGGTCGGGAATCGCGTCGATGCCGTACGCCGCGCCTGCCAAGCCACCGGTCACGGCCGCGACCGTGTCGGTGTCGCCGCCGAGATCGACTGCGGTGCGCACGGCGTCCTCGAACGTCGATGCCTGCCGCAAAGCCCACACTGCCGAGCCCAGGCACGGCCAGATCGCTCCGTTGAACTCGGTTGCTTTCTCGGGATGCCAGTCCGCGCTCAGGACCATGGCGTACTTGTCGCGGTAGGCCGGTTCAATCTCCGCCAGCGCATCCGGTATCGCGTCGAGTGGGTTGCCGCCGTCCAACGCGGCCCGGATCAAGTCGTGGAAGATGGCCACGCCTTCCCACACGGCCGGGTCACCGTGGGTCAGCCCGGCGATTCTCCTGGCCGCGTCCATTGTGGACGTGCGACCCGATGGGGCGCAGTACACCGCGGAGGTCGCCGCTCGCATCAGGCAACCGTTGCCCGCCGCGCGCATGTTGCCTTCGAAGTGGACCTGCGCCGCTTTGTCCCACGGGTAGCCGTTGGTGAGCACATCTTCGGTCTGTGTCCCGATGTCCTTGGGATCGGCGGCACACCACCGTTGGAAACGCGCGAAGATGTCCGGCAGATCCAGTCCGCCGCACTCGAGCAGGGACTCGCCCACGTGTACGGCCATCTGAGTGTCGTCGGTGGCTTCGCCGGGATCCCAGCCCCCGCCGCCGTGCATCTCGTCCGTGCCGGTCGCGGAGAACGTCCCGGCCGGGCGGAACTCGAATGGTGCTCCCAGCGCATCACCTACCGCAGTTCCCACAATGGCGCCGACGGCGCGGTCGTTCCGGTTCATGATCAGTGACCCTAATGAGCTATTCCGCGCAAGGTTTCGGTGACTGGGCGTAATGGTGTGGGGCTCACTACGCTCGACCGGTGGAGTTCTCCGATCCCCAGGTGATCTTGTTCGTTTCCGATACCGAGCGTGCGGCCAGTTTCTATGGAATCTTCGGCTTCCGTGAAACTTTCCGCTCGCCCCAGGAGGATCCCGTCAAGATTGAGATGGCTTTGGGAGGGTTCACTATTGGCCTGGCGCTGCCACGACTCCTGGCGGAGAGTCACGGCCTGGAGCCTGTGACAGCTGGCCACCGGGCGTGCATCGCTATCTGGACAGACGACGTGGATACCGCATACCGCTTGGCATTGAGCTCTGGGGCAACGGACAACCGCGCTCCGTACGCCTTCGGGGAAGGTCGGTTCAGGATCGCCTTTGTCGAGGACCCCGATGGCTATCCCGTACAACTGGTACAGAAGGCCGGCTGAGCCCGGCACCCGCGCTGGCAGTAGGCGTCTGGGCGAGGCGGACTGCGACACGAACGGCCCTCGACTGTGCGCGTTCATCACTGATCATGTCATGTGGTGCGGTCGTGGTCGAAGTGGAGCAGGACGAGGGCTGCGGCAACGATCCGCCACGGGCAGATGCTGACGTTGCGTAGCGCTTTGAAGGTCATCTTCAGTAGGGCGTTGCCGCGTTCGCCGATCGCGCGCACGCCGTTGTGTGCTTTGTTGAATTGCTGCTGGAGCGCGGTGAGTATGCTGTCTTTCGGCTTCTTGAACGCCACCGTGATGGTGTCGGCTTCGCCTTCGTAGCCCAGATCGCCGAGGCTGCGCAGATCGGCGGCCGCCTCAACAAGGGCGGGCAGGATCTCGGCGTGGGTACGGATCGCGGTGGTGTCGTGCTCGCGGCCGGGCCGCACGTCAGAGGTCCAGATCGGCCAGCCGTCCGGCACCGTGACAACTTGAACGTTGCCGCCGTGGTTGGCGTGCTTGCCCGACCACCAGAGATCCACGCCAGGGGTCGGACCCGGCGTGCTGACCCGGTCGGTCTCGATCAGCATCCCGTCGATGTTCACATGGCTGTGCCCGGCGGCCTTGGCCGCCAGCAGCGCCCCGTGCAGGCTCGGTGAGAGCGTGGCGAGCACGTCGATGCCTTCGTGCAGGTAGTCGTAGCCGGTTGATTTGCTGATGCCGTTGTTCTTCTCGTTGCACCACAACGGATCCGGCGTGTCGCCGACCCCAACCACCACCCACTACCCAGAGCCACAAGCCGTTACGCGGAATGGCTCAATGGGCTTCCGCGAGCACGGCCTCCATGATTTTCGTGGGCAGGGCCGGGTTGGCCGCTGCCGCTTCAGCCACCAGCAGGTCCGGGTCGTCGAGCAGTTCGGTGATCATCTCGGCAGGCAGGTTCGGGTGCCGGGCGGCGTGCCTGCGTGCGGCAGGCATCCGCAGGCAGCGCATCAGCGTGCTGGCTTCGGCGTTCGGGTGCTGGGCGATCTGGGGAGCGGTGGCTTCCGCGCGCTCGAGCAGATCGTGCAGGAACGCCGAGGAACAGTGCGGGTTCTTGGCAGCGACGAGCGCGTGCACGACACGCAGTTCGGGATCGTTGAGCAGCCGCTCGATCACGTCACGAGGCAGTGCTGTGTGCAGCGCGATCAAGGCGCGTACCTGCCATGCCCGGGATGAGGCGAGGAACCGGAGCTCGGTTTTGTTCGCCTCGGCGATGCGGGGCAGCAACACCTGGGGCAACTTCACCGAGGCGGCGATCTCGCACAGCAGTTTCAGCGGCACAGCCGGGTTCCACGCCAGCTCGGGGCGCACAGCCCGGTCCTTCGCGAGCGTCCACAACAGACTTTCCGGTAATGCTGGGTTGCGGGCGAGGTACAGCCGGACCCAGATCCGGTTGTCGCCCATCAACTGTTCGTAGGTCGCCGCTGTCAGGTCGGTTCGGCGGGCCATGGCTTCGCCGGCGGACTCGACGACCGGCGCGTCCGCCAGGTCGGACATGTCGAGTGTCGGCGCACCGAACAGGTCTGGTCCGGTATCCAGTTCGCCGCTGGTCACCGCGACCAGCTTGTCCAGCAGATGCTCTGGCAGATTGGGGTTGTCCGCCAGTCCACAGAGGTGCGCGAGGTATCTGTCCTCGTCGGGCACGGTCGCCTCCGCTCGGTGGATGCCAGTCCGTCGGACCGGGTCCGCCCCATGCGGAACGTTCCAGAATGCCCTCGGTGCTGACGAGCAGCAACCGCCATTCGTACTAGTAGCATGTGCCCGTGCCAGCGTCGTGTCCCTGTGGTCTAGGCAAGCCGTACGCCGACTGTTGTGGTGTTTTCCATCGCGCGGAAGCGACGGCCAGCACTGCGGAGTTGCTGATGCGCTCGCGTTACAGCGCGTACGCCGTCGGTGACAAGGACTATCTGCTACGGACATGGCATTCCACGACACGTCCCAAGAAGCTCGAGTTCGACCCCGGACTGCGCTGGACCCGGCTTGAGATCGTCGGCACGACCGGTGGCAGCCCGTTCCACACGGTCGGCACGGTCGAGTTCAACGCCCACTACCAGGCGAACGGCCGTGCCGACGTGATGCACGAGAACAGCAGCTTCTCGCGCGAGGACGGGCAGTGGACGTACGTCGCTAGTTGCTGATCGCGAAGATCGGCCACCGTCCAGTGTGGACGTCCTTGCGGGTGGCGTAGTGGATCGTGCTGGCGATGACGCTGATACCGCCACGCTTCTCCACGAAATTGGCGTAGAACACCGTGTCGGCGCCGCCGCTGTACGGCACGCTGATGTCGAAGACCGGCGTCTGGCCCGCTGAGGGGTTCCAGCGTTTGGCGATCAGCCTGCGGTTGTCGGCCGTCGCGTAGACGAACTCGACGGCATCGCCGCTGGCCACGATGTCCTTGAACAGCGACGTGGCGGAGTCGATCGTGGTGCTCGTCCACGAACTGCCTGCCCACCGGGCGAGCACGATCCGCCTGCTGTTGGCGGTGTGCACGCCGTAGCCAAGCACGACTGTGCCGTCCTGCATCGGGACCGCGACCGGGTTCTCCTCGGGCAACGTCTTGCCTACGGGCAAGTCGTTCGGGTTGGTCGTCACGACCAAGGCCTGGCTCAGCTCACCGCCGGTGATCCCGGCGCCGAGGTTGGTGTCGTTGACCGTGCGCATGGTCGAGTCGGCGGTGTTGAAGTACGCGACGTAGATGTTCTTTCCGGCGCCGTTATGACCTTTCGGGCCGCCGTGCTGTGACCATGTTATGTAGATCCGGCCGTTGCGTTCGTACACGCCGAACGCGTACACTTCGGAGAATTTGTCGGCGCTCCGGCCGGAATCGATGACGGTCTGCGGGGCGCTCCACGTTTGACCGGAGTTCGTGGACTTGATCACGCGGTAGATCCGGTACGGCCATGACAGATCGGTGTTCTGGCTGTAGAAGACGTAAATGGCCGATCCGATGACGATCGGCTCCGGATACGTGTTCCGGTCGGTGCTGATTCGCCGGTTCGACCATGTTCCGGTGATCGATCGCGGCGACGGCGACGTGTACATCTGCAGGCTCGACGTGTGCGTGGCCTGGAAGATCGCCAGCCGTCCGTCGGAGAGTTGCCGCAGGACAGGGTAGTCGTGATAGGCGTTGGAGTGCGTCAGGTTGAGCGTGGCGACCTTGGCCGCGGCCGACCACGACGAGCCGGCGTGGTGGTAGGCCTTGATGTAGATGTCGTGATTCGTCCCCGAATACGTGACGAAGGTTTGATTGACTGCGGAATCATAAACGGCGGCGCCGTTCGTACGCAGACAACCGTAGATGGATTGGGTTGTCACGGTATCGATGGTCGCGGCCGAGGCGCTCGGTACCGGAATGACCAAAGTGATTAGAGCGGTCATTGTCAGAACGAAGGAGCGTGGTGCAGGGGGCACGGCGAACCTCCACGCGGCGTTGCGTCAATCGGAAAACGCTACCTCGCCTGAATGTCATCGGGCAATGTTCCCGATGACCGGGCCATTTCGCATTTCTGAATTACCGCTGTGCTGATCGCTGTGTGTCGATCGCTGTGTGTCGATCATCGTGCGGATCGCCGTGCCGCACCCGACAATCAGAGGGTGAAACGCGTGACGCTCACGATCGTCGGTGCCGCGCTCCTGCTGATCGGAGCCGCGATGCTTGTCCTGCCCGGCCCGGGCCTGCTGCTGGTACTCGCCGGTCTGCTGGTGCTCGCGTCGGAGTTCCCCGCGCTGGAGAAGTACATCGACCCGGTGCGCGACCGTGCGATGAAGGCGGCGGAGGACAGCGTCTCCACACCGTTTCGAATCGTCTGGTCGGTCCTCGCCGGCCTGGCCCTGATCGCCGCGGGCATCGTGTGGGGACTGGTCGACAGCCTGCCGTTGAGCGGCTGGAGCACCGGGTCGGGCCTGATCCTGTCCGGGATCGTGCTGCTGGTCCTGCTGGGTTGGAGCTATCGCCGGGTGCAGGCCAAACGCAAACAGGGCCCCAGGTAGTGCCCGGGGCCCTGCCACGTCAGATGAAGATCCCGAAGTCCCGGTTGGCGGTGGCGAAGTCCTGGAAGCCCAGGCGTGCACCGGCCGTGCGGGTGACGGTGCCGTTGGCGATCACGCCACCGGACGTGGTCGAGTAGACCGAGCCGCCGCTGTCACCGCCGCGTGCGGCGGGCAGGCCTTGCGTCTGCTCGGCCTCGACGAGGTCTTCGGCGTCCTGCCAGAAGAAGATCACCTTCAGGTTGCAGACCGGGCCGCCGGTCTGCTCGGCGCTGGTCACGCCGGACTGGCAGAGGAACTGGCCGACGAACACGTGACCCCAGTTGACCACGGTGACAGTCGAGTTGCTGTCGCCGTTGCCGACGTACATCTGGTTGGTGGAGCTGGACGTCGGGATGACCGAGATGTCGTGGTCGTCGCGGGCCGCGCCGACGTTGCCGATGAACTGGCCGGTGCGGTCGGTGATCCGGTGCCCCGTCTGGCCGCAGTGCTCGGCCGAAAGCACGAACCGCGCACCCGCACTGTTTCGTACACCGAAACCGGACGTGCAGATCGTGCCCGCGGTCTGGTTCCAGGTACCGGCTCCGCCTTTCCACGGCGGCGCGTCGTCCTTTCGGGACGTTGAGGTCATCGGTTCTTCATGGACGATGCGAACCGGCACATCCGACTGGATTGCCGCTGAGTTCGTGAGCACTCCCGGGTAGGCCGCGAGGACAAGTCCGCTGCCGTCACCTGGATTTTTCACACCATAAATCCCGGACTCCGGATGGGCCTTGCGCCACGCTTCCAGCTTTTTCGCGGCCGCGGTCAACTCGAGCTGGGAATGGGCCGCCTTGGCCAGCCGCACGGGCGCCTGCGCCGACGCCCGGCGCACGACATCGCTGATCACGGCCGGTACGTCGCCCTTCCACCACAGGTTGACCTGGTGGTCGCCCAGTGTGATTCCGCCGAAGCCGGAGTGGTTGACCGCCTCGGCCCGTATCACTTCGGCCGCGCTGACAAGCGGCCGTTGTCGCAGCGACTTCGACTCGCCTTCGGACAACTTAGTTTGGCTGGCGTACGAACTAACTCCGCCAATTGTGAGAGACGCGGTTAACGCGATCGACAGTAACATCCCAATACGCATGGAAGAACACCTCGCCTGCAGGGTTGACGAGTAACAATGCCTTCCCATATTGGCAGAATTGACCAGTCGCTCACAATTGACACAACCGGACAGGAATCATATCGGGCGCGCGGAGCCGGTGAACGACCCGTGACCTGCGCCGATCACAATTGTCGGACCCCTGCCGTACGGTGCACCGCGACATCGCAGCACCAGCGCACCGACCGCAGGGGGTCACATGGACGAGGACACGTTCGTCATGCCGTCGTCGTGGAGACGGTACGTCCTTCCACGCCGTGATCGCGGGAAACCCGTGTACCAGCAGGACAATCAGGCCGCCGCAGCCGGGGCGGCGCTGGTGGGCAAGCTGCGCACGAGCCTTGACCGCATCCTCACCGACCCGCGTTCGGACGAGAAGCTGGCCGACGCGGGCCGCGCCTACCTCGCAGGTGAGGTGACGCCGATCGGCGCGGCTGTGGTCAAGATGGCCGCGACGGTCGACAACTACGACCGGGACGACGTGAGCACCCTCGTTCACCACTGGATAGCTGAGCACGGCGCCGCCTTCGCCGCCGAGGCAGCGGTCAGCTGCACCAAAGTCCACATGTCCGTCGAGCCGATGTCCACAAGGCACTGGCAGAACCGCGAACGGCCGGCGAACTGGGTGGTGCCGCAGACGACTGGCATCTCGCAGCAGCCCTACTGGGTCATCATCGGGTCCGAAGTGGTCAGGCGGGCGCTGGCCGCCGCGACCGACGCCGAGTACGCCGCGGCCGAGGCCGCGTTGGAGCCGCTCGGCGCGCCTGGGGCGGCCAACGTGTTGCGGGCGTACTTCATGCCGACACGATCGGACTGGGTCCGCGAGTCCCTCGGTGAGCGATTCGAGTACTACCTGTGGCTGCACACTGCGTGCAGCGTCGGCACCGCCGACGACCTCGCCGCGCTCGACGGGACGCACGGCATCGCGTTCGACAAGTCGGTCGCCTACTCCGTCCTCGACACGGTTGGTCCTGCGGTGGCGCCTAGGCTTGCGCGTGAGCTGGACTCGTACAGCCACGCCGAATTGCGGAAGCGGTCGCTCGCAATTCTGGCCGTGCTGCCGACCGACGAAGCGTTCACCGTTCTGCTCGATCGCCTTGAGCAGAACAAGGTCCAGCCTGCGCTGCTGACGGCGATGAAGGCGTTCCCGCAACGCGCGGCGCGACTGCTGGCGGCTCGGGCGCGCAACGACAATCGAGCGCGGGCGTTGTTCGAGTCGCACGTGAAGTCCCACCCCGATTTGGAGTTGCCTCCAGAGGTGCAGGCAGTCGCGGACGAGGTGATGACCGACGCGGAGGCGCTGCCCATCGCTCCGGCCAGCCTCCTGCCGTCGCTGCTTGTCGATCCGCCGTGGACACGGAAGCGCAAGAAGGCCAAGCCGGTTGTTGTCACCGGACTCAACGCGCCGGAGCCGATGATCTCGTGGGCGCCCGGCGAACGGGAGCAATGGGCCGCGGTGCGCGGTTTCTGGGAAGACTGGTGCGATACCGACTGGCCGAAGAATCTGCAGATCTACCGCAAGGGCAACCCGCACAACGTACCTGGGTTCCACGAGACGGCGTTCTTCGCCCGCGGGCCGGCGGACATGATTCGTCCGCTGCTGGCCGAGTGGGTCCCCGGCTACACCCACTACGCCGACGAGTGGGGGAAGGTCATCGTCGCGAAGTACGGCCTCGACGCACTGCCGGTGGCGATGCGAATCGCGCCAGCGAGCCTCGAGTTGTTGATGCCGTACGCGTCGGTCGAGGTCGCCGAGCTGATGGCAGATCGGTTCGCTCGGCTGAAAAATGCCCGCCGGTTCACGATGGACTGGTTCGTCCGGCACGGCGAGACCGCGGTCCGGATGCTGATCCCCGCCGCGCTCGGCACACCAGGGACCGCACGCCAGAACGCCGAGGCCACCCTGCGCTTCCTTGGTACGCAAGGACATGACCTTGTGGCGATCGCAGGGGAGTACGGCGAAAAGGCCCGCAGCGGCATACAAGCGTTGGTCGGCATCGACCCCACCGAACTGCTGCCCGCCAAGATTCCTGCCATGGGAACATGGGCGGATCCCCATGTGTTGCCGCAGATCCGGCTGCGCGACGGCCAACACGCATTGCCGCCGGAAGCCGTCCGTCATCTCCTGACGACGGCCGCGCTGTCCAAACCGGGCCAGGTGTACGCGGGCCTGCCGGTCGCACGGGACGTGTGTGATCGAGCGTCGCTGTCGACGTTCGCGTGGAGTGTGTTCGAGCTGTGGCTGCAAGCAGGCGCGCCGTCGAAAGACAGCTGGGCGCTCAACGCGCTGGGCTGGTTCGGTGACGACGACACGGTCCGGACCCTGTCGCCGCTCATCCGCCAGTGGCCAGGGGAGAGCCAGCACCAGCGCGCGGTCGCAGGCCTTGACGTGCTCGCCGAAATCGGCACGGAAGTAGCGCTCGCGCACTTGAACGGCATCGCCGAGAAGGTGAAGTTCAAGGCGCTCAAGACACGCGCGCAGGAGAAGGTCGCCGCCATCGCGGCCCAGCTGGGGCTCAGCCGTGAGCAGCTGGCCGACCGGCTCGTGCCCCGGCTCGGGCTGGACGAGGCCGCGTCGCTGACGATCGACTACGGCACCCGGACGTTCACCGTGGGCTTCGACGAGCAGCTCAAGCCGTACATCGTCGACTCGGATGGCACGCGCCGCAAGGACTTGCCGAAGCCAGGCGCCCGCGATGACCAAGAGCTCGCGGCGGCCGAGTACAAGCGGTTCACCGGGTTGAAGAAGGACGTGCGCACGGTCGCGGCCGACCAGATCCACCGGCTCGAGATGGCGTTGATCACCCAGCGCACGTGGACCGCGGCCGAATTCCACGACTTACTCGCCGGTCATCCGTTGCTGTGGCACATCGTGCGGAGGCTGGTGTGGATCACCGACGCGGGCCAGACGTTCCGCCTGGCCGAGGACCGTACGCTGGCCAGCGTCGACGACGACACGTTTGTCCTGCCGGAGGACGCGGTGGTGCGTGTTGCCCACCCGGTGCTGCTCAACCCGGACGCGCTGGCGGCGTGGGGCGAGGTGTTCGCGGACTACGAGATCCTCCAGCCGTTCCCGCAACTGGGCAGGCCGGTGCACGCGGTCGATCCGGGCGACTCGCTGTCCGACCTGCTTGCGCCGTTCGACGGCGCGGTGGTTCCGGTCGGCAAACTGCTTGGCCTGACCAAACGCGGCTGGGTTCGTGGCGAGCCACAGGACGCGGGCATCGAATGCTGGATCACCCGTCCGCTGCCGTCCGGCGGCGCGATCGTGGTGGGACTCGAGCCCGGTATCGCGGTCGGTGTGGTCAACGAGTTCCCTGAGCAGAAACTCGTCGGCCTGTCGTACTCGCCCACCGGCGACGGCTACATGTACTGGTCGGCTTCGCAGAGCGCGTCCGCCAGCCCTGACCTTGACGCGGTGACAGCGTCCGAAGTCCTGTCCGAACTGGCCTCACTGACCACCTGAGAGCGATCCATTGAGCGACAACAACTCACTTCAGCGGCCGCCCGCTGAGATCCGCTTCGCCGACGAGCTGGCGCGGCTGCGTGCGGCGGACGACGGGCCGCGCCCGCCGGGCTGGGCGATGAGCCTGCAAGCCGCGCGCCGGTTCATCGTCGGCGATCCCGCGGCCGACGTCACCCGCAAGTTCGTCGGCGATCCGTCCCTTGTGGACAGAGCACTGGTCACGCTGGCGACCAGCCGCGGACTGATGCTCGTCGGTGAACCAGGCACGGCCAAGTCGCTGCTGTCCGAGCTGATCGCGGCGGCGGTCAGCGGCGAATCGACGCTGACCATCCAAGGCGGCGCGGCCACCACCGAGGACCAGATCAAGTACTCGTGGAACTACGCGTTGCTCGTCTCGGAAGGGCCGTCGACCCGGTCTCTGGTGCCCGCGCCGATGCTGCGCGGCATGGCCGAGGGCAAGCTCGTGCGGTTCGAGGAGATCACCCGCTGCCCGCTGGAGGTGCAGGACTCGCTGCTGTCGCTGCTGTCCGAACGGGTGCTGGCGATCCCGGAGCTGACCGGGCCGGACAGCATGGTGTTCGCCAAGGCCGGGTTCAACGTGATCGCCACCGCCAACACGCGTGACCGGGGCGTCAACGAGATGAGCGCGGCGCTCAAGCGGCGCTTCAACTTCGAGACGGTGTTCCCGATCCCGGATTTCCAGACCGAACTGAGCCTCGTCGAGCAGGAAGCGAGCAAGCTGCTCGCGCAGTCCGGCGTCGAACTGCCGCCGCGCCGTGACGTGCTCGAGGTTTTGGTCCGTACATTCCGCGACCTACGGGACAACAACGGCAGCGATCACATGTCCACGGTCATGAGCACCGCAGAGGCGGTGTCAGTCGCGCACGCGGTCGGGTTGCGTGGCTGGTTCCTGCGGGGCGAGGAGGGCAACCCCGCGGACGTGGTGGAGTGCCTGGCGGGGACGGCGGCGAAGGACAACGCCGACGACCTGGCCCGGCTGCGTCGCTATCTGGAGCAGCAAGCCGTCCGCCGCAACGGCGAGCAATGGCAGGCGCTGCACCAGGCCCGGCACCTGCTTCCCGGCTGATGACCACGACGTTCATCGGCGTCCGCCACCACAGCCCCGCGTGCGCACAGCTGGTCGCCGAGACCATCGAGCGGCTCAACCCCGCGTACGTGCTCATCGAGGGACCGGCGGACATCAACGGCCGACTGGATGAACTCCTGCTCGGGCACGACCTGCCGGTCGCGATCTTCAGCTACGACGAAGGGCACGCGTCGTGGACACCGTTCTGCGACTACTCGCCGGAGTGGGTGGCGTTGACGGTCGGCCACGCACAGGGCACCGACGTCCGGTTCATCGACCTGCCCGCGTGGCACCCGGCGTTCGAGGGCCGCAGCAACCGGTATGCCGATGCTGAACTGCGCTACGCCGAGGTCGTCGAGCGGCTGTGCCGGGAGTTCGCGGCCGACAACGTGGACACGTTGTGGGACCACCTGTTCGAGGCCGATCCGGACGACATCGCCGAGCGGCTCGCGCAGTACTTCGACCTCGTGCGCGGTTCAGCGGGGGCGGACGTCAGCGACGCGGCTCGCGAGGAGTACATGGCGAGCTGGATCCGCGCGGCCGCTCACAACGCGGGTGGCCGCCCGGTCGTCGTGGTCACCGGCGGCTTCCACACGCCTGCCCTGCGGGCCATGGTCGCGTCGGGCAGCACGGACTGGCCGGAAATTCCCAAGTCGTCGGGGGCGAGCTACTTGGTGCCGTACTCCCATCAGCGGCTGGACGCGTTCACCGGCTACCAGTCCGGTATGCCCTCACCCGAGTACTACCACCGGGTCTGGACCGACGGGCTGGCCAAAGCGGCGGACGGGCTCGTCGAGTCCGTTGTGGACCGTCTGCGCCGCCGCAACCAAGCCGTTTCGACAGCGGACCTGATCGCCGCACGGACACTGTCGACCGGGCTTGCCCGGTTGCGTGGCCACGTGCATCCGGTTCGTACGGACGTCCTCGACGGTCTGGTCAGTGCCCTGGTGTCCGAGGATCTGACGCAGCCGCCTCCGTGGACCCGCCGGGGTCCGCTCCTGCCGGGCGCGCACCCCGCGTTGGTGGAGATGGTGGCGGCGCTCGGCGGCGACCGGGTCGGCAGGCTGCACCCGGCCACACCGGCGCCGCCGCTGGTCACGGCGGTGCTCGAGGAACTGCGGACGTTGGACCTGGACGGCGAAGGCCGGATCGGGCTCGATCTCACCGATCCGGCCGCGATGACCCGCAGCCGCGTCTTGCACCGCCTGCGGGTGCTCAAGGTGCCAGGCTTCCAGCGCCAGACCGGTCCCTTGACCGGCGCGGATCCTGTGCTGGAAGAGCGCTGGCGGCTGACCCCGTGCGACGAACGGGTCGCCGCGCTGATCGAGGCGGCAGCGTTCGGTGGCACGTTGGCCGAGGCAGCCGGTGGTGCGTTGCAGCGGCGGATCCCGGATGCGTCGATTGACGACCTGACCGGGGTTCTGTTCGACGCGGCGTTGTGCGGGATCACGACGTTGTCCGACGACGTGATCACGACGCTGGCCGAGCGGGTGCGAAGCGCGAGCGACGTCGCGGCTTTGGGCGTAGTGCTCGCGGGCGTGCTCGGCCTGTGGCGGCACGACAGGCTGTTCGGCACAGCCCGCGATCCGGTGCTGGGCGCGGTGATCGACGTGTCCGCGACCAGAATTCTCTGGCTCGTCGAAGGGTTGCACAGCGGCCCGGCACCTGCTGACACCGAGCGGTTGCGGGCAATGGTCGCGACGCGGGACGCAGTCGTGCACGCGGAGTCCGTGCTGACGATGCGACGCGATGACGTACAGGGCGTGGCTCGCCGGATCGCCAGTGACGCCAAGGCCCCGCCGGATCTGCGTGGTGCGGCACTCGGACTTGGCTGGGCGTTGGGCGAATTGCCTGACGTCGAGCGGGCCCTGCGCGGCATGGCCGCACCGGACATGCTGGGCGACTGGTTGGCCGGCTTGTTCGCGCTGGCCCGCGAAGACGTGCTGACCAGCGAGCACGTCGTCGGGGTGCTGGACGAGCTGGTGCACGCGATGACCGAGGCCGAGTTCCTGATCGCGCTGCCCGCATTGCGTCTCGCGTTCGCCTATTTCCCGCCGCTGGAACGAGAAACCATCGCCGAACGTGTGCTCGCGCATCGCGGCGCGCCAGGCTCAGGGCGCTCGCTGACGCGCGTCACCGTCGACCCGCTCGTGGTCGCCGAGGGAATGGCGCTTGACCGGCGCGTCGACGATCTATTGGTGCGAGAAGGACTTGCATGACCGACATGGAACGCTGGCGGCTGATTCTGGGACAACCCGCAGCACGCTGCACAGGGCAGCTCGGTGAGGCGGCCGCACGGCGAGACGCCGCGCTGGAATGGCTGTACGGGCGCGACGGCGACCTGGCCGACCGCGACGTGCGGCGGGGCGGAACCGGCGACTCCGAGGTGCAGACGGTCGACTGGCTGGACGATATCCATCAGCTCTTCCCGCGAGAGACCATCGAACGGCTGGAGCGCGACGCCGTCGAGCGGTACGAGATCGTCGATGTCGTCACCGATCCCGCTGTGCTGGAACGGATCGAGCCGAACCCGGCGCTGCTGCGGGCGGTGCTGCGCACGAAGCACCTGATGAACCCGGCGGTGCTTGCCATGGCCCGGCGGATCGTGGAAGCCGTTGTGCGGCAACTGATGGAGAAGCTGGCCACCGAGATCCGGCAGTCGTTCACCGGCACCCGGTCGCGCCGCCCGTCCAACCACAAGAACTCACGCAACTTCGACTTCAAGGCGACGATCCGGGCGAACCTGGCGCACTACCAGCCGGATCAGCGGCGGATCGCGATCGAGAAGCCGAAGTTCGTCTCCCGTACCCGGCGGCATGTCGAACAGTGGCAGGTGATCCTGCTCGTGGACCAGTCGGGTTCGATGGTGAGCTCGGTGATCCATTCGGCGGTGACGGCGGCGTGCCTGTGGAGTTTGCCGGGGCTGCGCACGCACCTGGTCGCGTTCGACACGAACGTCGTCGACCTGACCTCGGACGTGACCGATCCGGTGGAACTGCTGATGAAGGTCCAGCTCGGTGGCGGCACGGACATCGCCCGCGCGGTGGCGTACGGCGCCAGCCTCATCGACAACCCGCGTCGCGCGATCGTGGCTGTGATCACGGACTTCTACGAAGGCGGCGACGATCATGACCTCGTGCGCACTGTCCGGAAGCTCGTCGAGCAAGGCACGCACGTCCTGGGCCTGGGGGCCCTCGATGACGAGGCAGCGCCGTCGTACGACCGTGTGCTCGCACAGCGCCTGGCAAACGTGGGTGCGCATGTCGGAGCGATGACCCCAGGCCAGCTGGCCGAATTCGTAGCCGAGAAGCTGTCATGACGAGACCCGATCTGCTCGCCCTGACGCCAGACAGTCTGGCGGCACTCGCCAACCGTGGCCTGGTCAAGCGCGCGACAAAGGAACTCGACGCGGGCACGGGACCGTCCGTGGAAGTCGCTGACGATACGGTGCACGGCACATTCGCCGACGGCGTCGTGTCCTCGCTGCCGCCAGGCGTCCCGCTTGACGCTGCACCGTGTAGTTGCGGTGCGGCTGGCGTGTGTCGGCACCGCATCGCGCTTGTCCTGGCCTACCAACGTGCGGCCGAAGAACCAGCCGCCGAAGTGGCGCCGTGGTCGCCAGGTTCGGTCACCGATGAGGAGCTGACCAAGCAGTTCGGCCAACGCGCCGTGCAGCAAGCGCGGCGGACGCTGCGGTCGGGTTATCCGGTCGCGATACGCAGGCCGGTGACGGCCGAACTGCCCACGTGCACGGTCCGTTTCCTCGTGCCGGGCGACTTGGGCTACGTGCACACCGACGCCACCGCGGCCCGCAGGGACGAGTCGATCGTTCTTGCTGTGTGGGCGTTCCGCGAGGCGGACACCGCAGGCCTCACCGGCGACGCGAAACTCGACGTCGGCGGCGGGGCGGCTGTGACCAGCGACCTGAGCCAACTGGAAGACCTGCTTGACCAGCTGCTGACCGATGGCGCAGTGCACGCGGGCCCCGTGCTCGACGCGGCCTGGCGCAGGCTCCAGCGTGACCTCACCGCACAGCACATGCACTGGCCCGCAGCCGCGATCGAGGACCTGCTTGACCAACTTGACGCGTACCGCAAGCGCAGCGCCGAATACCGCGCGGAGCGCTTCGCCGAACTGCTCACCGAACTGCATGCCCGCAGCCGTGGCACCGGCCCACGCTCGGAGGTGCTCGGTACGGACGAGCCCGCCGAGACCCCGCTGCGTCGCGTCCGGCTGACCGCGCTGGGCTGCCGGGTCAATGGCCGGGTGAATGGCACAGCGGATACGCGCACGGCCGACGTGTACTTCGCATCCGGTGACATGGTCCTCGTACACCGCGACGCGCCGATGCGCACCGCAACTCGTACCGCGACAGCCAACGTCGTGTCGGAGTCGGTGTCACGCAGCGCGAGCCGTGTGCTCCGGCTGCGGTCGGGCCGCGTCGGCCAGACGTCCGTCACTCCGGTGGGAACATCGTGGCACCAGCTGCCCGAACCGCTGTTGGTCCGCGACCTGGCGGCATACGCGGAGACGCTGGATGCGCTGCCGCCACGCGTGGTGCGAGCCCGCATCGCCGCGGAGCTCGTGCGGGTCGTTGAGGTGCGCGAGGTCCGTCATGTCGGCTACGACCCAGCGGCGCAGCACCTCGAGGCGATCCTCGCCGATGCGGCGGGCACGACGGCGACCCTGTCCGCGACCTATCGGGGCGTTTGCCCACAGTCCCTCGACGCGCTCGCCGAGGCGCTGAGCTCGTCTCCGACACACATCAGCGGCACCCTGCGC
Organism: Kibdelosporangium aridum; assembly: GCF_900176515.1. Classification (GTDB taxonomy): domain Bacteria; phylum Actinomycetota; class Actinomycetes; order Mycobacteriales; family Pseudonocardiaceae; genus Kibdelosporangium; species Kibdelosporangium aridum. The sequence goes on along the minus strand of NZ_FWXV01000001.1, from coordinate 2,072,709 downwards.
CGCGTGCGAGGCGGGATCATGATCGACCCGCTCGCGGTCCTCACGTCGTCCGGTGTGGTCGTGCCCGATCTCGCTGCGGCGTCCCCAGCCGACTTGCCGTACTCGGTGTCCACACCGGACCTCGTCAGCTCCGCTGTGGACGATGCGCTGACCGTGCTCGCGGACGCCGCCCACCGCGGGCTGCGTGACTCGTTACCGCCCCGCCTCCGGACCCGGCTGGCAGAGGTCGCCGATGATCTTGACCGTGCCGGCCTGCGCGGAGCGTCCGGTCTGGTCAGAGCCTTCACCGAGAAACCGGCACCGGCGAGTTGGCTGGCCGCGCACTTACGGGTGCTGGTCACCGCGGAGCGCCGGTAAGGCAGCAATTTCGCGAAAGACAAAACAGTGCCACCGGGATGCGCGGCCGCGCCGATGGGTCCATGCTGTCACGCGTGACCATGGATCCAGCTGTGCGCGCGGCGATCGACGCCGCCAACAAGAACGACATCGCCGCGTTTCTCGCCTGCTTCACCGAGGACGGTGTGGTCGACGACTGGGGGCGGGAGTTCCGCGGCGCCAAGCGGATCACTGAGTGGAGCGACAACGAGTTCATCGGCAAGCAGGTCAGCCTGGATGTGACGGACGTCGAGGACCGTGACGGCGAAGTCGTGGTGACCGCCCAGGTCGGCGGGAACGGCTTCAACGGCCCGAGCCATTTCTCCTTCCGGGTCGACGGGGACAAGGTGTCCCGGATGACCATTCGAGCCTGACGTGCGACTACCTCGTTTCCTGCTCGCCGGGATCCTGCTGTACGTGGCACTGTTCGCGTTGACCGCGTTGTTCACCACCCCGGTCGGCGCGATCGCGGCCATCCTGTTCTGGCCGTTGTGGTACGCGATCGCCACCGTCAACGCCGCCGTGGGCGTGTTCGCCGCGGGGTACAAGGTCAGCGAAGAAGCCACCGTGATGCTGCCCGTGTTCGGCATCCCGGCGCTGATCGCGGGCTTCGGCTGGTTCGCCAGCGCGCAGTGGTGGAACGACGGCCCACTGGTACACAGTGGACGAACAGCCATCGTCCTCGGCGCCGGAGTGGTGCTCTGGCTCGCGATCCGGGTGCTGGCCGGACTGCTTACCCCGAAGCCCGGCGGGACCGCGGCGATCGTGTTCATGCCGCTGTGGTTGTTGTTCTGCGTCGGCAACCTCGTGGTCGGCGTTGTGGTCGCGGGTTACTCGGTCGGCGAGGAAATCCCCATCCTGCTGCTCAACTTCGCCGTCCCGGCGGCGGTCTCGGTGGTGGCATTGCGCTTCTGATCGGGTTTTGTCGGACCCTGTTGGTAGCTGGTGACGTGCACGGATGTGGTCGCGTTGACCCATCCCAAGGTCGTGCACGGTCGCGGGCCTGTTGTCGAACCTCAAGCAGTTCGACAAGGCTGGCATTCTCCTCGAAGAGGCCATGAAAGTCGCCGCACGCATCAGGATCGCACCGAGATCCGCGAGTCGGCTGTGGGGCCGCTGCGGTTCCCAGCCGAGCGTGCGGTGTGCACCCAGCGTTGGTGATCAGCGTTCAGCACAGCCTGTTCATGGCGATTGGCTTGATTGAGGCGGTACGGGATGGGCGGTGGCCGTGGGAACGAGGAACCGAGCCACGCTAGCGAGCTTCTCGCACGTCTCCTCGAACTCGCGGGCAGGATCCGACTGGGACACAATCCCGGCCCCGGCGCACAGCCATGTCTCGCCGTCACGTCGGAACACTGACCGCAGGACGAGCGCGGTGTCGAGTGAACCGGTGTGGTCGATGGTCATGACGGCACCGCTGTAGAGGCCGCGGCGGTGCGGTTCGTGTCGACGGATGCTTTCGAAAGCCGCGGCCTTGGGGATGCCGGAGGCGGTGATCGCGGGGAACAGGGCGCGGAACGCGTCCCATGGGCCGCGGTCGGCGGGTAGCGTCCCGGCGACGCGGGAGGCGAGGTGTTGCACCGTGCCACGCTCGAGTACGTCCATGAACTCCTCGACCACCACGCTGCCGGGAGTGCACAACGACGTCAGCTCGTCGACGGCCAGCCGGACCGAGATCGCGTGTTCGAAGATCTCCTTCGGGTCGGTCAGCAGATCAGCCCGCAAGGTGTGATCGACCTCGGGATCACCGGTCAACGCACGCGTTCCGGCCAATGGCTGCGTGTGGACGCGGCCGTCGGGGTTCACGCCGACCACCGTCTCCGGGCTGAACCCGGCAACCTCGATACCGCCGAGGTTCAGCAGGTACGACCGGGCCGGGGTGTTGGCGCGCCGTCCCGTCACATACGTCCCGACGAGGTCGATGTCGGGCACGGTCACCGTCCGGCACAAGATGACCTTCTGCAACAGCCCGCGCTGGATCTCGGACACCGCTGCGGCAACAGAATCCGAGTAGGTGTCCGGCTGGCGGACGTCAACAGGGACCGCAGCGAAAGAAGGTTCGGGAACGTCCGCGGAGACCAACGCGGCCAGTGAATCGAGCTCTGCCGGAGTGGTCGCACGCAACACAGCCACGCCTGCGCAGAGACGAACCTCCTGCGATGGAACGACAAGGTGCAGCAGGGTCCCCGTGCCGACCTGAGGTTGGGCCAGCTCGAACGCGGCCCAGCCGTAGGCGCGCCAGCCGGTCATCGGGATCTCGTCCAGCATCGAGGCGACGACCGGCAGCGGATCGTCGTACCAGAACGTCGAGGTCTCCGATTCGCGGTAGCGCAGCTGGACGGTGTCCGGATCGACGATCACCTCGGCGATCGCACCCAACGCCACCGAGATCGCCGATGAGTCCTCGTAGAGAACGTACGGTGAGCCTGACTGGGTGAGCCGGGCAGCCGTCCATAAAGGGTCAGCGGTCAGCGGGACCACCCGCTCGAAGTACACCTTGATCACCGTTCCCCCTTCAGCTGAGCAGCCAGCCGCTGCTTGTCGACCTTACCGACGTTCGTCAGCGGAAGCGCGTCTACGACAACGAGCTGATCGGGAAGTTTGTACGTCGCCAAGCCCTGTGCGATCAGCAGTTTCTTCAGCGAGGCAAGGCTGGGCGCGCCGTCGCGTGGCACGACAACGGCACAGCTGCGTTCACCGAGGATCCGGTCGGGCAACGCGACCATCGCCACGTCGCGCACCTGCGGATGCCCAAGCAGATGGTTCTCCACCTCGTCGCACGCGATCTTGTCGCCACCCCGGTTGATCAGGTCCTTCACCCGTCCTTCGACGACCAGATGACCGGACGGCAGTTGCCGGACCAGATCACCCGACCGGTAGAAGCCGTCCGGGGTGAAGGAATGTGGCTGCTCCGAGCGGAAGTAGCCGCGGATGGTGTACGGCCCCCGGGTGAGCAACTCACCGCGTTCGCCAGGCGCGACGGGGTCACCGGACGAGTCCACGATCCGGATCTCGTCGGCGGGCGACATCGGACGTCCCTGTGTGGTGAGGACAAGGTCCTGCGGATCGTCGAGACGCGTGTAGTTCAGCAGCCCTTCCGCCATGCCGAACACCTGCTGCAACGCGCAACCCAGCTCGGGGGTGATCCGTTTGGCCACCTCCGGCTGGAGCTTGGCGCCACCAACCTGGAGGAGCCGCAAACTCGGCAGCGATGTGGCGTTGTCCAGCCACAGCAGGGCCAAGGGCGGCACGACGGCGGTGATCGTCACCTTCTCCTGGTGGATCAACGGGAACGCGACCTCGGGCGCCGGACTGGATGCCAGGACCGCGGTGCCACCGGCGTGAAGTGTCCCGAAAACCCCCGGGCACCCGAGTGGGAAGTTGTGCGCCACAGGCAAAGCGGCCAGATATACCGAGGCTGGCCCGAGCTCGCACACCTCGGCGCTGGCCCGGAAGTTGTACGCGTAGTCGTCGTGTGTCCGCGGGATCAGCTTGGGCAGGCCGGTCGTCCCGCCGGACAACAGATACAGCGCCACCGAACTCGGATCCGGTTCGTCAAGGGCAACAGGATCTTCGTCTACATCAGACAGCGATTCGCCTGCGACGAGGACGTGACGAACACTCGGCACCTCAGCGACAACCGCCGAAGCCAAGGACCGGTAGTCAAACCCGGCGTGCCGACTGGGAATGACGTAGGCGACAGCTTCGCTGAGCTGACACAGGTGGCGGATCTCGTTCAGCCGATGCGGCGGCAGTGCGAGCACCGGCGCCGCGCCGACCCGGAACAACGCGAAACACAGAACCACGAAGTCCGCGATGTTGGGCAGCTGAACGACAACCCGGTCGCCGCGCTGGATACCGAGCTTGACCAGACCGGCCGCCATCCGGTCCGCACGAGCCGAAAGCTCTACGTATGACATGCGAGTCGTCGCGTCGACCAAAGCCGTGCGCATCCCGTACTTCTGGGCCCAGTCACGCAACAACGAACCCAAAGTCCGGCCACGCCAGTATCCCTCGGCCCGATAGCGGGCATCCAGCGCCTCAGACACTCTCCACCTCGGCCCGGACCGGTGCCCGGCGGGCGAAGACAAACACCGCGATCGCGGCCAGCAGAATCGCTCCTGAGAGGTACGGCAACCCCGGCGAGGCACTGTACAGCGAGGTCGCCAAGATCGGCCCGACCACGAAGGTCAGGGCGTTCGTGGCACCGATGAGCCCGGCGACGCCGGCCTGTTCGGCGTGCGACACAAGCAAGGTCGGCGCGGTCGTGTAGCCGGGAACGGCCAGGCCCAGCCCGATCGACAGCACCACGATGGCACCGAGGATCCAGGCGAACGAGTCCGCCGGTGCCACCAAGGCGAACCCGATCACCGCCAGTGGAAGGCCGGTCCGCAGCAGCCGGGCAGGCGACCAGCCCAGCTTCGGTACGACCAAGGCCTGGCACAACAAGAACGGCACGCCCGCCGCGACCAACGCCCACCCGGTCATCCGTGCGGCGGCGTCCGGCGCGAGCCCAAGCCGGTCCTGGATCAGGAAACCGAGAGTGACCTGCAAGAACGACAACGCCAGGAACAGCCCGAAGCCAGTGACCAACGACGGCCACAAGCGTGCGTCGAACGGGCTGAGCTTAGGCGGCTTCGTCACTTCCTGGGTCTTGGTGGATGGCAGCTTGATCGCTATGAATACGGCGACCACGACCAGCAACGCCGGAGTCACGTACAACGGAGCCAGCAACCCTGCTCCGGCCAGCAGCCCACCGAGTGCGGGACCGACGATCAACGCCAAACCCTGGACCGCGCCGATCAGCGCGATGCCTTTGACCCGTTCCTTCTCGCCGGTGGTCGCCCCGGCGACGATCGCCTGCCCGGCGACCGGGACGGCGGCCAGGGCGGCACCGAAGATCACGCCCCGGGTGAGCAGCAGCAACCCGAACACGATCGCCGGTACGAACACGAACTGGGCCGTCAACGCCAAGCCGAGCAAGCCCACGACGCAACCCGACAGCGCGGTCAGCAGGACCCGTTTGTTGCCCCACTTGCCGATCAGCCGTCCCCAGATCGGGCTTGCGACCACGACAACGGCCGCCGCCAGGGTGATCACCAGGCCGAGTTGGAACTCTGTCAGCCGCAGCTGGCGCGCCAGCGGCGGCAGCACCGGCGTAAGCACCTGCTGTGCCGCGTAACCCGCGAATACGGTGAGATACACCAAGCCGAGGCGCTTCACCGCGCTCCCTTCCAGAATTCGGCGTAGCGACCGCCACGCTGGATCAACTCGTCATGCCGCCCTGTCGCGGTCACCCGGCCGTCTTCGAGGAAGACCACCTGGTCCGCGTTGACCACTGTGGACAGCCGGTGCGCGATCGCGACCAGCGTCCGGTCGGTGGTCAGTGCTTTCAGCGCGTCACGGACCGCGGCCTCGTTCTCCAGGTCCAGTGCTGCGGTGGCTTCGTCCAACACGACGATGGGCGCGTCCTTGAGGATCGCCCTCGCGATGGACACCCGCTGTCGTTCGCCGCCGGACAGCGAAGTGCCGCCCTCGCCGACGCGGGTCTGCCAGCCGTCGGGCAGTCGGGCAATGATCTCGTCGACTCGCGCGGCCCCGGCCGCGGCGAAGACTTCGGCGTCGGTGGCTTCCGGCTTGGCCAGCCGGATGTTGTTGAAGATCGTGTCGTCGAACAGGTAGACGTCCTGGAACACCAGGGACAGCTGGCCCATCAGCTGCTCGGTGGTCATCTCCCTGACGTCGACTCCACCGACCCGCACCGATCCGGAGTCGACGTCGAAGAACCTGGCCGCCAACTTGGTCAGCGTGGTCTTGCCCGAGCCCGACGGGCCGACCAGAGCGGTCATCGACCTGGCCGGGACATGCAAGGACACCCCCTTCACCACCGCCGAGCCGTTGTAGCCGAAGGTGACGTCCTCGAACGTCACGTCGTCGGTCGTCGGCGCCTTGGGTGTGCTCGGCTGGGGGAGCGGTGGCGAGTCGAGGACGTCTTGGACCCGGTTGAGCGCACCCCGGCTGAGCTTCAACGCCCCGCCGAGGTCGGCCGCCATCCAGATCGGCTCGACGAACCGGGCCGCGAGCACCAGCAAAGCAAGCAGGTCAGGCGTGCTGAGCGAGCCGCCGACAGCCAGATAGGTACCGAACAGCAACACCGCCGCGAAGGCCAGTTGCACGACAATCGCGAACAGGACCATTCCGGGCACGGCCTTGACGATCAGCTTCCGGCCCTCGTCGCGTTGCTTGGCCAGCGCCGCGTCCAACGTGGCCCAACCCCGGTCAGTCTGGCCGGTCGACCTCAGCAACGGCTGGTTCTGGGCGAATTCGACCACGCGCGTACTGGCTTGAGCCGACGCGATCACGGTTCCCCGTTCGGCGCGCTCGACCAGACGGCCGGACCACCAGTACGACAGGGCAATCAGTGGCGCCGTGGCGAGTGTGGCGAGCGCGATCCGCCAGTCGAACAGCGCCATCAACAAGACCACGGTCGCTGGCGTGACGAACGCCGACACCAACGGCCGCAGCAGATGCGCGGGTGCGTTGGCCACTCCCATCACGCCTTGGGACACCAGGGTGCTGACCTCGCCGACCCGCGCGGGCGTGAACCAGCCAAGCGGCAGCACGGACATGTGATCACCAAGTCGGTGGTGCAATGTGCGCAGCAGGCCGCCACCAACGTCGTATCCGGCGAGCGCGCCACGGAAGAACACGACACCGTATGCGATCCCCGCGACGAACAAAGCCCCAAGCCACGGCCACGCATCGCTGGGATTGCCGAACAGTGCGCGCAGGATCGGGACCAGCAGCACGAAGGCGATGCCTTGGAGAACTGCGGCGACCACGGCGTAGAGCAGAGCGGTGTTGATGTCTGAGCCCAGCAGGGCACGCAGTTGGCGGATCACGCGGAAGCTCCCTGGACCTCAGGCTGGCTGCGCCACATGGCGGCGTACTTGCCGCCGGACTCGACAAGATCGGCATGCGTTCCACGTTCCACGACGACACCCTTGTCGAGAACGAGAATCTGGTCCGCAGTGGTGACTGTGGACAGTCGATGTGCGATCACCAGGACCGTCCGATCCCGCATGAGAGTGGCCAGTGCGTGACGCACAGCGGCTTCCGACTCGGGATCGGCGAACGCCGTCGCCTCGTCGAGGACCAGGATCGGAGCGTCGGCGAGGATAGCCCGGGCGATCGATACGCGTTGTGCCTCTCCGCCGGAGAACTGGGCATCCTCACCGACAACGGAGTCGTATCCCCTTGGCAAGGTCATGATCTTGTCGTGGATCTGGGCTGCCGTGGCTGCACGCTGGATGTCCTCCAGGCTCGCGCCGGGGACAGCCAAGGCGATGTTGTCGCGCACGGATGCGTTGAGCAGACGGACATCCTGGAACACGAACCCGACCAGCCGGTACAGCTGTTGCTCAGTGAGTTCGCGGATATCCGTTCCACCAATGGTGATCCGGCCGTCGTCGACGTCATGGAACCGGGGGAGCAGCGCGGCCATCGTGCTTTTGCCTGCGCCGGAAGGGCCGACCAAGGCGGTCACCGTCCCTGGCCGCAGCTCAACGTCGATTCCCTTGAGCACTTCGGTGCGGTCGTAGGAGAAACGGACCGCTTCGAACACGACCGTGCTGTCCGATGTGGAACCGGGTGTGGTTGGGCGGGGGAGTTCGGACGTTTCCAGCAGTCCGGTGACATCCGCCGCCGCCTGGCGTGCGGTCCGCAGAGCCTGCGAGCCTTGGGAGAGCGTCTGGACCGGAGCGGTGATCGCCAACCCGAGCAACGCGAACGGCACGAGGTCCAGGGGAGCCAACCAGCCCGCAGCGACCAAGGCCGTTCCACCGGCCAACACCGTGAACAACACACTCACGGGCGACAGGGCGACTGCTGACAGGGCGGACAGCTTGGACACCCGCCGGATCCAGGTGACGAAGAAGTCCGCGAACTCGTCGGCCGCGTCGGCGTATCGCTGGTGCGCACGGCCGGTCTGCCCGAAGGTCTTGACCACCGCGATGCCCTGGACGAACTCGATGGCGCCTGCGCTGATCTTGCCCATCGCCGCGGCGAAGGTGGCCATGCCCTCGGTGTAGCCGGCCATCGACCGTGCGTACAGCCACAGCCCGATTCCCAGCGGCAGCAGGGTCACCAGCGTCATCACCCCGTCGATGCTCAGCAAATATGCAAGCGCGACAATGGGTGTGACGATCGCGGTGGTCAGGTCGAGCAACGTGTGCGAGACCATGTGGTGCATCGCCTGGACGTCGTCGCTGACGGTCTTGCGTACCAAGCCTGAATTGCGCTCGCTGAACCAGCCAAGCGGCAACCGTCCGAGTCGTAACGCCAGTTGCCGGCGGACGTGCAACTGGAAGTCGTTGTCCGCGAAGTGCGACAGTGCTCCAGCCAGCAACGTCAGCGCGAATCTGACCGCGACCGCCGCGGCGCCGACGATCGCCGGTATCCACGCATTGCCACCTGTGAATAGAAAACGGCCCAACTCGGCTACCGCGATGAACGGCACGACACCGACGGCGGCCGCGATGGCTTGGCAGGCCACGGCAATCACCAGTCGGCCCCGGACCGGCCTCAGCAACTCGGCGAGTGATTTGTTCAGGCCAGGCTTGGCTAACCCCATATGGAAATGATAATCATAAGCGGAGCACTGGTGGCAAGGGGAGGGGAACGCGTGTCCGTCACGCACCAAGACTTACGCACGGCCGTGGCCGATGTGCTGGGGCTGGACCCCGGTGACCTCGAGGACACGGATGACCTTGTCGCCCTGGGATTGGACTCCTTGCATGCGATGACCCTCGCGGGCATGTGGCGGCGGGCCGGAACTCCGGTGAAGTTCGCCGAGCTGATCGAACGCCCCACGCTGGCCGACTGGTGGGCGCTGCTGTCCGAACGCGACAGTTCTCCGACGCAGGACCAGGTCGAAGTGGATGAGAGCGAGCCGTTCGAGCTCGCACTCATGCAACATGCCTACTGGGTCGGCCGGGCCGAGGGACAGCAGCTCGGCGGTGTCGCGGCGCACTTCTACCACGAATTCGACGGCGTGCACGTCGATCCTGATCGACTGGAGGCGGCGGTGCGAGCGTTGTTCGCCCGGCACGGCATGCTGCGAGTGCGAATCCTGGACGACGGCCGCCAGCAGATCCTCGCGGAAAGCCCGTGGCCAGGGCTGAAAGTCCACACCGAGCCGGATCTGGCTGAGCTCAGACGAGAACTGTCCCACCGCGCGATGGACATCGCCGCTGGCGAGGTGTTCGACGTGCAGCTCTCCCTGCTGCCCGACGGCCGGACCAGGATCCATGTCAACTTGGACATGGTCGCCGCGGACGCGTTGAGCCTCCGGGTCTTGATGCGTGATCTCGCTCGGCTGTACCGGGGTGAAACGCTGTCACCGTTGGAGTTCAGCTATCCGCGCTACCTCGGGCAGCGCAAGGCGGTCAAGACCGACGAGCGTGCCAAGCAGTACTGGCAGGATCGGCTGGCTGACCTCCCCGGCGCACCGCAGCTCCCGGCCGCGATGTCCACTGAGAACACTGTTGTTCGGCGGCATCGGTGGCTTGACCCGCAAGCCATGCGAGGCTGGGAACAGCGGGCGCGTCGGGCCGGTCTGACTCCGGCGATGGCGTTGGCCGCCGTGTTCGCTGAGACGTTGACGGCATGGAGCGCGGAACCGGAGTTCCTGCTGAACCTGCCGTTGTTCGACCGTGAACCCCTCTGGCCGGACGTGGCCGGGCTGGTCGGCGACTTCACTTCTTCGGTTCTGCTCGCCTGGGACGGCCGCACTCCCGGCAGTTTCGCCGAACGCGCATCCCGCCTGCAGGACCGTTTTCACGCCGACGCCGTGCACTCAAGCTACTCCGGAGTGGACGTTCTGCGCGACGCGTCCCGCATGGCGGGCGAGCAAGTGATTGCCCCGGTCGTCTACACCAGCGCACTCGGCCTCGGCGAGTTGTTCGATGCGGAAGTCAAGGAGTGCTTCGGCGAACCGTCGTGGATCATCTCGCAAGGACCGCAGGTCTGGCTGGACGCTCAGGTGACCGAGTTGAACGGTGGCTTGCTCGTCAACTGGGACGCCCGTGAAGACGCCTTCGCGCCAGGTGTGCTCGACGCGATGTTCGCCGCGTACAGCGATCTGCTCGATCGGCTGCTGACCAGTGACGAAGCCTGGTCCCAGCCGGTTACGTGGGTGACTGGACAACGTCCCCAAGGTCCAGCGGCCGAAGTCACCTCGGACCGGTTGCACGACCGGTTCTTCGCCCGTGCCACCGCTGAGCCAAACAGGACAGCGCTGGCTTGGGGTGAGAACAACACCCGGACTTACGGAGAGCTGGCGACCCGGGCACTGGCGATCGCCGGAGCACTCCAGGCGAGAGGAGTGCAGCCGGGTGATCTCGTGGCGGTCTCACTGCCCAAGGGACCAGAACAGATCGAGGCCGTTCTCGGTGTGCTGGCGGCCGGTGCCGCGTACCTGCCGCTGGGTGTGGACCATCCTGCGGCCCGTCGTGAACGGATTCTGGCCACAGCGGGCGTGAAGCTGGTCTTGGACGAGCCGATCACGGCCGCGCCGTTGGACGCCCCGGTCGCGGGCGCCGCCACGGATCTGGCCTATGTGATCTACACGTCGGGCTCGACGGGCGAGCCCAAAGGCGTCGAGGTGAGCCACGCGGCCGCGATGAACACCATCGACGACCTGATCGCCCGGTTCGAGATCACCGATGCGGACCGGACGATCGCGCTGTCCGCATTGGACTTCGACCTGAGCGTCTTCGACGTGTTCGCCCCACTTTCGGCTGGCGGTGCGGTTGTGCTGATCGACGAGGCGTCCCGGCGCGATGCTCACGTATGGGCTGACCTCGTCCGACGGCATCACGTGACAGTGGTCAACTGCGTACCCGCATTGCTGGACATGCTGCTCACCGCCGACGGCGATCTTCCGCTGCGAGTCGCGATCGTCGGAGGTGACTGGGTCGGTACGGACCTGCCCAAGCGAACGACCGCTCGGTTCGCTGGTCTCGGCGGCACCACCGAGACCGCGATCCACTCGACCGTGTGCGAGGTCGAAGACGTTCCCGAAGGCTGGACGTCGGTGCCGTACGGGACTCCGCTGACCAACGTGCGATGCCGGGTGGTCGACGCACTCGGCCGGGACTGCCCGGACTGGGTTCCCGGTGAGCTGTGGATCGGCGGCGCGAGCGTCGCGAACGGCTACCGCGGCGATCCGGCGCGCACAGCGGAGAAGTTCCTGACGGTCGATGGCATTCGCTGGTACCGCACGGGTGATCAGGCCAGGTACTGGCCGGACGGCACGATCGAGTTCCTCGGCCGCAAGGACTTCCAGGTCAAGGTCCGTGGGCAGCGGATCGAACTGGGCGAGATCGAGGCGAGCCTGACTGCTTGCCCCGGGGTGGGCAGGGCAGTGGCCGTCGTGGCAGATGGCCGTATCGCCGCCGCGGTCACGCCTCCCGTCACACCGGTCCAGGTGACCCCGAGCGACGGAATCGCGGAAAGCGAAGACGGTCCGTTGATCGCGGCTTATCTGACGCATCTGCTTGGCTTGGCGCCGAGCGTGATCAGCAGGTTCGACGCGGTCGCGAAGCTGTGGCGTGACTGGCTGCACGGCCGCACACCACAGGCGTGGCGCGAAGCCCGGCACAGCACCTCCGGCGCCTGGCTGTCGGGTATCGCCGACGCATTGGATGCGCGAACCAGTGACTTGCTGAACATCCTGAAAGGCAACGCGGATCCATTGTCCTTGTTGGACGATCCGGTGCTCGCGCCCGAGGCATTGCTGCACGCGCTGCCGGATTCCGCCTCCGCCATCACAGCCTTGGCGCAGGCGGTCGCCGATCAGGCGAAGGTCCTGGGCCGTCCGGTCCGGCTCGCCGAGCTGGGTGCGCGGTCTGGGCTGACGGCCGAGCGCTTGCTCGCCCACTTGCCCGCTGACGTCGTGCAGTACACGCTCCTCGACCCCTCAGCGAGCCATTTGGCGGACGCCGCGGACCGGCTGCCTGGCGTCACGGTCCGGAAATTCACCGGCGATACCGTTGATGACGATCTCAGGCACCGCTTCGACGTTGTGCTGTCGTTCTGTTCTCTGCACACCTATCCAGACCCAGCCACCGGACCCGCGCTCGCGGCTCTGCTCCTCGCGCCGGGTGCCACGCTGTGGGTCGTAGAGCAGCCCGTGCTGCTGCCCTTGGCGCTGATCTCGGCAGCGTTGCTGGAAGAGGGGTTCCGCAACGGTTCGCCGATGCTGGACACGACACAGTGGACAAAGCTGGTCGCAGCGGCAGGGCTGACCGAGATCGAGTCCAGCGTGAACGGAACACTCAGCCACATCAGGGCCACGCGATCCAGCGAGACCATCGGTGACCTGACCGCGTTTGTCGCAGAGCGTCTGCCTACGGCGATGGTGCCGGACCGGATCGCGGTCCTGCCCAAGATGCCACTGACTTCCAACGGCAAGATCGACCGCCCGGCGCTCACGCGAATGCTGAGCGGACAACGTGCCGTGGCCACCACACCACCGGCGACCGAGATCGAACGCCGAGTGGCCGAAGTCTGGGGACACGTGCTCGGGTTGTCCGAGATCGGCCGCGAAAACGACTTCTTCGAACTCGGCGGCGACTCGCTGCTGGCGACCCGGACCATCGGCCGCTTGCGTGCGGCAGGTCTCAACGGCGTGACGCTGTCGGGGTTGTTCGCATCTCCGACCGTCGCGGACTTCGCGAAGACCCTGACGTGGACGGACACAGTCACTGATCATCGAGTGGTCGCCGACGTGGCGAACCGGCATGAACCGTTCCCGGCGACGGATGTGCAGCGCGCGTACTGGATCGGCCGGGGCAGCGGACTCGCCCTGGGTGGCGTCGGAACCCATTTCTACAGCGAGTTCGACGGTCAGAACGTTGACTTGCACCGGCTGGAGCTGGCCTTCGGCAAACTGATCGAGCGGCACGAGATGTTGCGTGCGGTGTTCGACGAGGAAGGACGCCAGCGGATCCTGCCGGCAGTGCCGCGGTTCACCATCCCAGTTCTCGACGGTGACGTCGATGATCTGCGGGATGCGATGTCCCATCAGGTGCTGAACCCCGAGCAGTGGCCGCTGTTCGACGTGCGGGCCGTGCGTTACGGCGACCGCACACGGATCGGCATCAGCCTAGACAACATCGTCCTCGACGGCCTGAGCATGATGGTCGTCTACTCCGAACTGGACAAGCTGTACAACGATCCGGACGTCGGACTGCCGCCGATCGACGTGTCGTTCCGCGACTACGTCCTGCAGGTGAGCCCCGAACCGGCCGCGCTGGAGCGTGCCCAGAACTACTGGCGGGAGCGGGTTCCGCAGTTGCCGCCGGCTCCGCAGCTCCCGCTGCGGATCGATCCATCCACAGTGGACACACCGCGGTTCGTCCGGCGTGAGGCCTTCCTGGACACGGCGAAGTGGGAGCTGCTGAAGGAACGCGCGAAGAACCATGGTCTGACGCCGTCGACCGTCCTGCTCGCGTGCTACGCCGAAGTGCTGTCGATGTGGAGCGGCGGGCATGCGGTCACGGTCAATCTGACGTTGTTCGACCGCCGGGAAGTGCACCCGCACATCAACCGGGTCCTCGGTGACTTCACATCCTTGCTGCTCGCGGCGTATCAGCCGAACTCGACCTGGCTGTCCAGCGCGCGGGCGTTGCAGGAACAGACCTGGCGCGACCTGGATCACCGGGACGTCTCGGCGATGTGGGTCATGCGGGAACTGGCCAAGGCGCAGGGCGCGGCCCAGGTGGGGATGCCGGTGGTGTTCACCGGGGCGCTCGGGGTCGATGACGAGGCCTCGTTCGACGTGTCGGGCGCGTTCGGCGAGCGGGTCTGGGGGATTTCCCAGACCCCGCAGGTGTGGCTCGACCTGCAAGTGCACGAGACCAAGGGTGGTCTGAGCTACGCACTGGACGCGGTCGAGGAGTTGTTCTTCGACGGGGTCGTCGGCGAGATGTTCGACGCACTGGGCGTGATGCTCGACTGGTTGACCCGAGAGGACTGGGATACGGCGGTTCCGCGTCGTACCTACCCCGTGCGGGAGAAGGTGAACGCGACCGGTGAGCCGCGTGGTGGCCTGCTGCACGCGGGCTTTTTCACCCAGGCCGAACAAGAGCCAGGCCGGGTCGCCCTGATCTGGGACGGCGGCGAGAGCACGTACGGCGAGGTGGCCGACCGAGCCCTGCGAGTGGCGGCCAAGCTCCGGAAAGCCGGGGTGGAGCCGGGTGAGCTGGTCGCGGTCTCGATGCCCAAGGGCCCGGACCAGATCACCGCGGTCCTCGGCGTGCTGGCCGCAGGTGCCGCGTACGTGCCGATCGGTGTCGATCAGCCAGCGGCCCGCCGGGACAAGATCAGCCAGGACGCCGGCGTCCGGCTGGTGCTCCAGGACATCGACGATCTCGGCGAACGTCTGGACGGACCCCTCTCGAGCGAGCTCGCGTACGTGATCTACACCTCGGGGTCGACTGGTCAGCCCAAGGGTGTGGAGATGACCCACGCCGCCGCGATGAACACCGTGGACGACATCAACACGCGATACGGTGTCGGGCCGGACGATCGTGTACTCGCGGTGTCCGCTTTGGACTTCGATCTGTCCGTGTACGACATCTTCGGCCTGCTGTCGGTGGGCGGCGCACTGGTGTTGATCCGCGAGGACGAACGCCGGGATCCGCAAGCCTGGTTGCGGTACGCCAACGAGCACGCGGTGACCGTGTGGAACACCGTGCCGACGCTGTTGGACATGCTTCTGGTCACCGGTCAGCACCGGTCGTGGCCCGCGAGTCTGCGGCTGGCCTTGGTCTCGGGTGACTGGGTCGGGCTCGACTTGCCCGGAAGGCTTCGCCAGACCGGCGATTGCCACCTGGTCGCACTCGGCGGCGCGACCGAAGCGGCCATTTGGTCGAACGCCTTCGACGTGACCGAGGTACCGGCGCATTGGGTGTCCGTCCCGTATGGATTTCCGTTGCGTGCGCAGCGGTATCGCGTTGTCGACGGACAAGGCCGCGATTGTCCGGACTGGGTGCCCGGCGAACTGTGGATCGGTGGCGCCGGAGTCGCCGATGGTTACCGGCGCGACCCGGCCCGAACGGCGGAGAAGTTCGTGATCCGGGAAGGCGCCCGGTGGTATCGCACCGGCGACCGCGGCCGGTATTGGCCAGACGGGACGCTGGAGTTCCTCGGCCGGGTGGATCACCAGGTCAAGGTTCGAGGACACCGCATCGAACTCGGCGAGATCGAAGCCGCGCTCACGTCGCATCCCGGCGTGAAAGACGGCTACGCGATTGCTGTGGGTGAGCCGTCACGCCGCAGGCTGGCCGCGTTCGTCGTGCCGAGCGGCGACATCGACGGTTTGACAGACCACCTGCGTGACCACCTTCCGGCCTACGCGGTGCCGGGAAGTGTGGTGGTGCTGGACGAAGTGCCGTTGACAGCCAACGGAAAGGTCGACCGTGCGGCGCTGGCCAAGCTGACCGCACCGGAGACCGTCGACGAGCAGCCGGTCGGCGAGACCGAGCGCATGCTCGTCCGGCTGTGGCTATCCATTTTGGACGAACCGGTGATCGGCAGGCACGGCCACTTCTTCGCATTGGGTGGCGACAGCCTCAGTGCGACCCGGCTGGTCGAGCGGCTGAGGCGGGATCACGGGGTCGAACTGACCCTTCGCCAGGTGTTCGCCGCACCCACCGTGGCCGAGCTGGCCGCACTGGTCGACGACTTGAACTCGATGGAAGAGGGCACGCTGTGACGATCTCGGGGACGACTTCGGGGACAGCACTGGACACCTTGTTGGACGAACTCTCGGCACTGGGTGTTCAGCTCTGGGCTCGCGACGGCCAACTGCGTTTCCGTGCGCCACAAGGAGTGTTGACGGCCGAACACCGCGAGGTGCTGAAGGCGCACCGGGACGAGTTGATGGCACGCCTGCAGACCACCGAGCTGACACTCGTTTCCCGCCCCGACGACGCGTTCGAACCGTTCCCGCTGACCGACGTGCAGGCGGCATACCTCCTTGGCCGGACCGAGGCGTTCGACTACGGCGGCGTCCCGTGCCACGGCTACCTCGAAGTCTTCCTGGGAGATGTCGCACCTGAGGCTGTCGAGCGTGCCTGGAACGAACTGATCAAGCGCCACGGCATGTTGCGTGCGGTCATCGACCCGGCAACCAGTGCTCAACGAGTGCTGCCTGAGGTGCCGGAGTTCCGGATCGAGGTCACTGACCAGTCCGCCGCCGAAGTCAGGGCCGAGCTGAGTCACGCGAAGTACGACCCAGCCGTATGGCCGTTGCACACGCTGAAGATCACCCGTGACCACAGTGGAATTCTGTTGCACGTCTCGGTCGACCTGATGGTGGCCGACTTCGCCAGCGTGCAGATGCTGCTCGGCGAACTGCGCATGCTGCTGCGCGATGAGGCGTTGCCACCATTGGACATCACGTTCCGTGACTATGTGCTCGGGCAGCGTGCGTTACGGGAGACCTCGCGGTACACAAAGGACCGCGAGTACTGGTGGAACCGGATCGACGAGCTGCCAGGCGCGCCGGACCTGCCTGTCGTTCACGGCGGGTCCGGTGGCGGGCCGGTCCGGTTCCACCGCCTGCAACGACGACTGCCCACACAGTCGTGGAAAGCGTTGCGGGCCAAAGCAGCGGAACAAGGCCTGACACCATCGGCCGTCGTGCTGGCCGCGTACGCCGAGGTGATCGGCCGGTGGAGCACGAACCAGAAGTTCACCGTCAACATGCCTTTGCAGAACCGGCTGGCACTGCACGAGCAGGTCTGCGCGTTGATCGGTGACTTCACCTCGGTGAGCCTGCTCGCGGTGGATCTCACCGAGCCGGCGGGCTTCGCGGACCGGGCTCGGACACTTGGCGGCCAGCTCTTGTCCGATGTGGACCACAGGTTGTGCTCGGGTGTCGAGGTGATCAGGGAACTCGGCCGCAGGCGTGGCCAGTCGGAAGCCTTGATGCCGGTCGTGTTCACCGGCGTGCTGGGTGCCTCGGACTCGGACGAGATCCGCTACGGCATCAGCCAGACGCCGCAGGTGTGGGTGGACTGCCAGGCGGTCGAACAGCCCGATGGCCTCCTGGTCAGCTGGGACGTCCGCGCGGGCGTGTTCCCGGATGGCTTGGCCGAGGACGCGTTCGGCGCTTTCCTCGACCTGTTGGAGTCCCTTGTGGACGCGTCATGGCTGGCGCCCGCGTCGATCGAGCTCCCAGCGGCACAGCGAGAACGACGTGCCGCCGCGAACGCGACGGAAACAGTGTTGCCGACGGGCCTGCTGCACGAGCCGATCCTGCGGCAGGACCGCGACCGCGTGGCCGTGATCGCGAATGGGCAGCAGGTCACGTACCGCGAGTTGCTGGCCCGCGCGGGTGGCGTGGCCAAGTCGCTTGGGCAGGTGCGCGGCGAGATCGTGGCCGTGCACATGGACAAGGGCATCGACCAGATCGCTGCCGTGCTCGGAGTTCTCCTCGCTGGCGGCACCTATCTGCCGATCGACACCAACCAACCGCCTGCTCGGCGTGAGCAGGTCCTCGCCGACGCGAACGTGCGGACCGTACTCACCGAGATACCGGCACCGGCGACGTTCGAGCCGGTCGAGACGGACCCTGGGCGGCCGGCGTACGTGATCTACACCTCCGGATCGACCGGCACGCCGAAGGGCGTGGTGATCAGCCATGAAGCCGCGCGCAACACCATCGAGGACATCAACTCCCGGTTCTCGGTCGGTCCCGAGGACAAGATCCTTGGCTTGGCGCAGCTGGGGTTCGACCTGTCGGTGTACGACATCTTCGGGGTGCTGGGCGCGGGCGGCACGCTCGTGCTGCCCGATCCCGACCGGCGCTCGGACCCATCGCACTGGGCCGAATTGATCACCGCGCATCGCGTGACGCTCTGGAATTCGGTGCCCGCGCAGGCTCAGATGCTGGCCGATCACCTGGTCAGTTCGGGCGGCTCGGTGCCCTGCTTGCGGCTGGCGTTGCTGTCCGGCGACTGGATCCCGGTGACGCTGCCGGACCTGCTGTGGAGCCGGATCCCCGGGCTGCGGCAGATCAGCGTCGGCGGCGCGACCGAGGCGTCGATCTGGTCGATCCACCACCCCATCGAGGCTGTGCAGCCGGACGCGACAAGCATTCCGTACGGCAAGCCACTGGCGAACCAGACCTTCCACGTACTCGACGACAAGATGCGGCCACGCCCGGACTGGGTGCCCGGCGAGCTGTACATCGGTGGCGCCGGTGTCGCACTCGGCTACCTCAACGACCCCGACAAGACCGCCGATCGGTTCGCCGCTGGCCTCTACCGGACCGGTGACCTGGGCCGATACCTGCCGGACGGGGAGATCGAGTTCCTCGGCCGCCAGGACACCCAGGTCAAGATCCGCGGCCATCGGATCGAACTCGCCGAGATCGAGGCGGCTCTCGGCACCCATCCTGGCGTCAGTGCCAGTGCGGTCGTCGTGCACGGCGAAGGCCCGCTGCACCGGCAGCTGGCCGCGTTCGTGGAGCCCGACCGGCACACTCAGGAGTCCGTGGACACGCTGTCCGGGCCGCTGGCTGTTGCTGGTGCGAGCATCGAGGCCCAGTTCACCGAGGCGGCAATCAGGGAGTTCAGCACGGCCCTCGACACCGCCGAACTGATCTCGGCCTTGGCCGCGTTGCGCGACGCCGGACTGTTCGCCGACGTGATGGTGACTCACGCCGAAGACGAAGTTCTCGCCGTGGCAGCGGAGCAACACCGGCCGCTGCTCAAGCGGTGGCTGGCGGTCCTGGAGGCCGAACGGCTCCTTCGTTTCGAGGACGGCACGTATCGGCTGGAACCGGGCGTTCCGGATGTCGACACGGCTCGCGACGATCTGACCTGGGGAATTCAACGGCACATCCCTGGGCAGGAGGACGTCAAGCGGGCTTGGGCGCGGGTGCGCGACGCGTGGAACCCGGAGCTGAGCCCGTCAGCCCTGATCGACTACCTGGAGGCTCACGCGCTGAGGTTCGGTGAGCTGATGCGTGGCGAGCTCGACCCTGTCGGCTTGCTTTTCCGCGATGGCCGCACGGATATCGCGGAGGCCGCGTACCGGGACAACGCGATGGTCCGGTACATGAACAAGATCGTCGCGTCGGCGGTGCGGAAGCTGGCGCCACGCCGGATCCTGGAAGTCGGTGCCGGTGTCGGTGCCACCACCCAGGCGATCTTGTCCGAAGTGGACCCGGCCGAGTACGTCTTCACCGACGTCTCCCAGTTCTTCCTCACCGAAGCCGAGAAGCGGTTCCCGGGGTTGACGTTCGCGCTGTTCGACATCGACCGGCCGCCTGCGGAACAGGGCATCGCCGGTGGTTTCGATGTGATTGTCTGTGCGGGTGTGCTGAACAACGCCCGGCACATCGGCCGGACTCTTGCTTGGTTGCGGGAGCTGTTGGCACCGGGCGGCCGGTTGATCGTCACCGAGCCCACTCGTGAGCACTACGAAGTCATGGGCTCACAAGCGTTCATGATGACGCAGCCGGAGGACCTCCGGGCCGAGACCGGCATGACGTTCTACACAACGGAACAGTGGATGACTGAGCTCAATGCCCAGGTCTGCCTGCCCGCGTCCGGCAGCCCGCTGGAACCGTTGGGCCAGCACGTGTTCGTCAGCCACGCCACCGCGCCCACGGTTCAGGTGCCGGACCTGGTCGACCACCTGATCGCCCGGTTGCCGGAGTACATGGTGCCGCCGGTGATCCAAATCGTCGACGCCTTGCCGCTCACCGCGAACGGGAAGGTGGACCGGCGGGCGCTGGCCGAACTGGTCACCGTGGCGGAACCCGAGGTCGCCAGCGACGGTGAAGCCCCACGGGAGGGCCTTGAGGCGCAGCTGGCCGAGATCTTCGGACGAGTTCTCGGCCTGCCGCCGATGCCACGGGACCGCAGCTTCTTCCAGCTGGGCCTGGACTCGCTGCAGCTGGCGCAGGTGGCAGGCCAGCTGCCGCAGGAGATCGACCTGCCCGGGGAGATCTACTTCGACAGCCTGCTCCGGCAGTTGCTGCACCAGCCCACGATCGCGGACCTCGCCACCTACCTGCGCGGGCTGGATCAACCAGCGCGGGAAGCGGTGGCCACGTCGCCGATCATCCAGCTGGGTGGTTCCGGAGGCGCCACCGTGACTGTCCTGGTGCACGAGGGCATCGGCACGATGTCGCCGTATCGCGCGCTGGCCGACCAATTGGCCGCTCGTGGACCGGTGATCGGGCTCGGCGTCACGGACGTCCAGTCCTATCTGGACATTCCGGTGGACGTGGTGGTCGCCAGGCGTGCCGCGGACTACGCGGACGCCCTGATCGCCGAGGGATATTCGAGCGTGCGCCTGGTCGGGTACTGCCTCGGCGGGTTGCTCGCGGCCGAGGTCGCCAACGCGTTCACCGAACGTGGCGGCACAGTCGAGAACCTGGCCGTGATCAGCAGCTATCCGCCCTCGTTCGAGGTACGGGAGCCGCTGCTGATCGAGCACGCCTTCGCCAAGGTGCTCGGGGTCGACCCGGTCGCCCTCGGCTACCCGGACGACGAAGAAGGCCTTGGCCGGGCATTGTCCCAGGTGCTGGCGGAGAACCCGGGCAAGGTCCCGGAAGGCACGCTGGCCACTCAACGGGCCGAGCCGGAGATCGCCGCCAAGCTCGACGCGTTGTCGCAACGTTCAGCGGCCCAACGGCTTGCCGCGTTGAGCGACGCTGCGGGAGGCGAACACCTCGCCGGGCTGTATGAGGTGTTCTCGCACAGCTTCAGCGCCGCGAGCAGGCATCAGCCGGGACCGTACGTCGGGTCGATCACGGTGGTGCGCCCACGGGACGGGTTGCGGCTGCTGGCCGGCATGTCGGCGTTGATCTCGGACTACTGGGCCGACGTGTGCCTCGGCGACTTGGCGGTCGTCGAGGTGCCGGGCGATCACTTCAGCTGCATGACCGCGCCGCACGTGATTGAGCTGGCGGAGCGTATTTCGTGATCGGAGTTCTTGGCGCGACCGGTGCCGTCGGATCCGCGGTGATCCGGCGGCTGGCCGGTCATCCACTGCGCACGGCCACTCGTGCGCAGGTCACGGATGCGGACGCGTTGCGTGAGTTCTGTTCGGGCTGCGATGTGGTCGTGAACTGCGTGGGGTTCGGGGATCGGATCGCGCGGGTGGCACTGGACGCGGGTGCCCACTATGTCGATGCCGGTGACGGGCTTGCGGTCAGCGGTAACCGGGTCGCGGTCACTGGTGCGGGCGCGATGCCTGGCGCGTCAGGCTTGCTCGCGAGGTATCTGGGCGGCTCGGAAGCGTTGACGGTGTACGCCGGTGGCTTGTACCGGTTCAGCGCGGCCGCGGCTGCGGATTTCGTTGTGGCTGACCGGTCTTTGGCGTCGGCAGCTTGGCGGGACGGGACTGTCCGATATGGCTCGCTTCCTGTGCAGTCCGAAGTAGAGTTGCCGTTCTTTCCACAGCCAGTGACGGCGCGGCCATATCTGTCCGTTGAGGCGCAGATTGTCGCGCGGAAGATGGGACTGGTTGAGGCGAACTGGTACACGGTGTTCGACGGTCACGCGATCCAGCAGGTCCTGCGCAACCCTGACCCGCAGCGGTTGATCGCCGCCAGTGCACTCGATTCGGCGGGTCGCACGCCGTATCTCGTGATCACGGCCTCGATGGGCGGCCGGACCGTGGTGTTGCGTGGATTTGACGGCACAACGTTGACGGCGGCGATACTCGCTCATACAGCTGAAGTCGTTGCCACGCTTCCTGTTGGCACTCACTATGCGGCCGATGTGCTCGATCCGGGGCCCACTTTGGAACCACTTGGCGTGTTCGAGGCGTCCAGGATTGAGGAGGGCGCACTGTGAAGGTCGTCGTCTGCGGGACCGGGTTCGGCCGGATCTACCTGCGTGGGATCGCCGCAGATCCGCGGTTCGAGCTCGCCGGGATTCTGGCGCGGGGGAGCGAACGGTCTCGCGCTTGTGCCGACGAGTACGGCGTTCCCTTGTACACCAGCGCCGAGGAAGTCCCGGACGTCGACCTTGCCTGTGTCGTCGTGCCGAACGGAGTCGGTGGCGGGCCGGGGGCACACCTCGCACAGGAATTCCTGGAGCGGGGGATTGGGGTGTTGCTGGAACACCCGATCCACGCCAGGGAACTCGCCGATTGCGTCCGGGTGGCCACGCGCAGGCAGGTTCCGTTCCACGTGAACACTTTCTATGTGCACCTTGAGCCAGTCCGCCGGTTTCTGGCGGCAGCCAAGGAGTTGCTCAAAACGCAGCAGCCGTTGTACGTCGAAGCCACCGGCGCGGTGCACGTCTCTTATGACCTGCTGGACATCGTCGGGCACACAGTGGGAGCGCTGAATCCCTGGGCGTTGGCAGACCCGCCGGAGGTCCCGGCGCGTGTGTTGGGTGCGACCACAGGCCGGTTTCCGTACCGCACTCTCGATGCGGTGATCGGCGGTGTGCCGGTGACCTTGCGGATACACAACCACGTGGACCCGCGCGATCCGGATCATCACACGCACCTGCACCACCGCGTGGTGCTCGGCACCGACGCGGGCACGCTGACGCTGGCCAGCACACATGGCCCGGTGCTGTGGAGCCCGTCGATGCAGGTCCCGAAAGACGGGGAACTGGCGACAGTTCCCGGCGTGATCCCGATCGGGCCGCCGACAGCGCCCAGTGTCCGGGAGACGTTCGACTCCGTGTGGCCCGCAGGTGTCCGGCACGCTTTGGATTTCGAGCAATCGAAGGGGATGCAGTACTACCTCACCCTGTCCAAGCTATGGGAAGACCTGATCAACCGGCTCGGCTATCCGGTCGAGGTGTCGAACCCGCCAGTGCGGCCAGTCCCGGCGGACGACCTGATCGCGGCGGCCGAGGGGGCAAGGTGAGCGCGACTCTGCGGGTGCTGTGCTTCCCGCACGCAGGCGGCAACGCCAGTTTCTATCGCGAATGGACGTTCGGTCCGTCGGTCGAGGTCGTACCCATCCAGTATCCGGGACGCGGCCAACGGATCAACGAGCCGCTGCTGACGTCGATGTCCAAACTGGCCGATACGATCGCGGCAGAAGTGGCCCCACTGGCCAACATGCCGATCGCGCTGTTCGGCCACAGCCTCGGAGCGGCCGTCGCCTACGAAGTTGCCCGGCGTCTGCCGCGTCCTCCGACCAGGTTGATCGTGTCCGGCCGTGGCGCGCCCACTGTGCCGTCCACCACAACATCGCACATGGGCACGGACGACGAACTGGTCGATGAACTGACCAGGCTTGGCGGCACCGCATCGGGCCTGCTGGCCAACGACGAGGTCCGGTCGGTCCTGCTGCCTGCCGTACGGGCCGACTACCAGGTCAGCGAGACCTACCGGTGGAGCCCAAGTCCGCCGTTGTCGTGCCCGATCACCACGCTCACCGGAGATCGCGACCCGGAAGTGACGCCGGACGAGATGGCCGGCTGGGCCGAGATGACCACCGGGCCGCTCACCCGGCACGTCCTGCCCGGCGATCACTTCTACCTGGTCCCGCGCCGCGCCGAAGTGCTGCGCCTGTTGCGTTCCGGGCTTGCGGTGGCACACCGCTGGCCTTCCACACCCTAGGAAAAACATGATCACTCGACGTAACCTCCTGCTCGCCGCGGCGACCGTGCCGTTGCTGTCCTCGTGCGACTCCACCGCGTCGACCGCCACCAAGTCCGGCGGCACACTGCGGGCGGCGTTCATCGGCGGCGGCGCGACGGAAACACTGAACCTGTTCCGTGGCGGGACCACCTTGGACTTCGTGCGCGCGAGGGCCATGCACGGCACTATCGGCGACATCGACCCGTCCGCGCCGGACGGCGTGCGCTACGGGGTGGTCGAACGCATCGACTCGGCGCCCGACTTCTCCACGTACACGCTGAAGGTACGGCCAGGCGTCAAGTTCACCGACGGATCCACGGTGACCGCGCGGGACATCGCGTTCTCCTTGAACCTGCTCGCGACGAGCCAGGCAGGTGGATACGCCGCCTTCGTCTCCGATTTCGACCTCACCGCGGCGAAGGCGACCGACGATCTGACGCTGGTCCTGCCGACCAAGCGGCCGATCGCGGACGGCCGTCAGATCCTGTGCCTCGGGGCCAGTTTCGTGGTCAAGGACGGCGCCAAGGAGATCACCAAGGACACCCCCACGTGCGGTCCGTTCAGGCTGACGGCGTTCGAGCCCGGTCGTGGTTCGACCCTGGTGCGCAATGACCAGTTCTACGGTCGCGCACCGCAGTTGGACGGCCTGGAACTGCTGTCCATCGCGGACAACGCGGCTCGGCTGAACGCCGTTCGTGGCGGACAGGCGGACTTCGCTTTCGACCTCGACGCGACCCTGGTCCGGACCATCGATGGCGACCCCAGGCTGGCCGTCCGGCAGACCTCGGCGCCTTCGCTGTCCGCGCTCTACTTCTCGATGAACATCGCCTCACCGCCGTTCGACAACCCCAAGGTGCGCGAGGCGTTCAAGCTCGCGGTGAACCGGCAGACCATTGTGGACACCGCGGTGTCCGGGCGCGGCCAGATCGGCAACGACCTCTTCGGCTTCGGTTACGCGGACTACGCGACAGACATCCCCCAGCGTGCCTACGACCCGGACCGGGCTCGGGCTTTGCTGCGTGAGGCGGGTGCGGACGGTTTCAGCGTCGCCTTGACGACCGGTCCTGAGGCCGGTGGCCTGGTCGAGGCCGCGACTCTGGTCGTCGAGCAGCTCAACCAAGTCGGAGTCAAGGCGACCTTGGACCAGAAACCGGCGGGTCAGCTGTTCGCGGACCTGAACGCGTATGTGCGGCTGCCGTTCGCGAGCGCGTACTCGACACCGACGCCGCCGACGCTGTACTACCAGCTCAGCTACGCCGGTGGTGCCCCGTTCGGTCTCGGCTGGAACCGGCCGGATGTCGACGCACTGATGCTCAAGGCACGGACGTCGGCGTCGGCCGACGAACGCCGTGCCGCGGCAATCCAAGCGCAGCAAGTCCTGTGGGCGGAAGGCAACGCGATCGTGCCGGTGCTCAAGCCGTACCTGAACGTCTCGGTGAGCAACCTGGTCGGCGTGGAGAAGGGCCTGTTGGAGTCCTACCCGAGCTTCGCCGAGGCGTCCTTCCAGTGATCATGGTCTTACGGCGGCTGGTCGGTGCTGTTCTGGCGCTGATCGTGCTGTCGGTCGTGGTCTTCATCGCGACATCCGTCCTGCCCGGCGACGCGGCGAGCATCGTCGCCGGGCCTACCGCGACCGCGGAGCAACGAGCGAGGGTCGCTGCCGACCTTGGGTTGGACAAACCTGTGGTGACCCGGTACCTCGAGTGGGCCGCGGGTGCCGTGCAGGGGGATCTCGGCACGTCTTACATGGGGCGCCGACCGGTCGCGGATGCCATCGCGGACCGGCTGCCCGCGAGCCTGCTGCTGGCGGGCTTGGCGTTCGTGGTTCTGGTTCCGGTGGCGCTGATCCTCGGGACTTACGCCGGAATGCGCTCGGAACGCGTGGTGTCGACGGCGTCCTTGATGCTGGTGGCCGTGCCGGAGTTCCTGCTGGCGGCCTTGCTGGTGATCGTGTTCGCCGGGTGGCTCGGTTGGTTGCCTGCGGTCTCGTTGGTCCCGATCGGCCGTTCGCCGCTGTCTTCGCCGAGTGTCCTGGTCTTACCGGTGCTGAGTCTGGCGTTGGCTGGGGCGGCGGCGTGCAGCCGGATCGTCCGGCCGGCCGTGGCCGAGGCGATGCGCACGCCGCACGTCGAAGCGGCCCGGCTGGCCGGGATCCGCGGGACACGGCTGGTGTTCCGGCATGTCCTGCCGGGGACATTGGGACCCGTGCTGCAGATGATGTTCGCAGGCTTCGGCGTCCTGGTCGGTGGCGCAGTCGTGGTCGAGACGGTGTTCGGATATCCGGGCATTGGCGTGGAGTTGCAGCGCGCGGTCGTGACGCGCGATTTGCCCATGGTGCAAGGAATCGCGGTGGTGTTGGGTGCGGTGTCGTTGATCGCGTTGCTGCTCGGTGACTTGGTGACCAGGAGGTCACGGTGAAGTGGGGCGCCACAGCGGTGGCGCTTCTGGTTGTGCTGGTCGCGGTCATCGGGCCGTTGTTCGGCGATGCACCGAACGCGACCGTCGGTGCCCCTTTCGGACATAGTGGACTGTTGGGGACAGACGTGCTCGGCCGTGACGTCCTGGCGAGAGTGCTGCACGGTGGGCTCGCAGTGGTCGGGCTCGCAGCGGGCGCGACACTCGTGACGGTCATTGTCGGCGCCGGCGTGGGCATGTTGCTCGGACTCGCGGGCGATCGGCTGTCCGAACTGACCACCCGGGTGATCGACCTGGTGCTGGTGTTCCCGCCGCTGCTTGTGATGTTGGTCCTGGCGGCGGGGTTCCCGGGCAGTGACTTGGCAGTCATGGTCGCGGTCGCGTTGACGACCGTGCCTTTCTCGGTCCGGGTGGTCCGTGCGGCCACACAGAAGGTCGCCGCGACTGGATACCTGCGGATCGCGCGGGCTCGTGGCGACAGCGTGGCCCAGTTGATCAGGTATGACGTCCTGCCGAACGTCCGTGGTGTTGTGCTGGCGGATTCCGGGCTGCGTTTTGTCACTGCCGTGTACCTGACATCGACGGCCGGATTTCTCGGGCTTGGGCGTGGCGCGCCTGCGGCGAACTGGGGCCGCATGGTGTCGGAGAACCTGCCCGGGATCACGTTGAGCCCGTGGCCTGTGCTCGCACCGGCGCTGCTTCTGGTGGCCTTCGGCGTCTCGGTCAACCTGCTGCTGGGAGGAAGCCGGTGATCGAGGTCGAGAACCTGACGATCGGGCCGGGCGTGCTCGCCGACTTCGCCATGCGGGTGCCGCCGGGCCAGATCATGGGCCTGGTCGGCAGGTCAGGATCAGGCAAGACGGCGGTGGCACACGCACTGCTCGGACACATGCGGCCAGGGTTGAGACTGGAAGCCGGATCGGTACGAATCGACGGTCAGGATCCGTTCACGACACCGGCACTGCGCGGTCGTGTGGTGTCGTATCTGGGGCAGGACCCGGCGAGTGCGCTGCATCCCGCGCGCCGGATCGGATCGTTGCTGGCGGAGACCGTCAAAGTCCGCGGAGTTCCCGCAACGGAGATTCCCAGGTTGCTTGGGCTGGTTCAGGTGCCGTCCGACAAGGCGTTCCTCCGCCGCTATCCGCACCAGATCTCCGGCGGCCAGGCCCAACGGGTGGCGCTGGCCATCGCGTTGGCCGGAGCACCACGGGTGTTGGTACTGGACGAGCCGACCAGCGGCGCCGACGCGGTGCTCGCGTCGGATCTCGTGCGACTGCTCGCGGATGTCTGCGCGAACCCTGCGATGGCCACGGTGTTGATCAGCCACGATCGTGCGGTGGTGGCCGCGTTGGCTTCGGAGTCCATTGAACTGGATCGCGGGCGGATCGTCCGAACTGGACGCCCGGTGGCGCCGGAACCCATTGTCGTGCCCAAACCTGTGCCGTCCTCGCGGCCACGCCTGGTGGTTGATGGCTTGTCCGTCCGCACGTTGAAGGGCGTGTCGTTGACGGTGAACGAAGGCCAGTGTGTGGCATTGGTCGGCAAGTCCGGCGCGGGCAAGACGACCTTGGCGTCCTGTTTGGTGGGCTTGCTCAAGCCTGACCGCGGCGAGATCCGGCTGGACGGAAAGCGGCCCCAGTTGGTCGCTCAAGATTCCGTGGCGGCGTTGAATCCAAAGGAGACCGTGCGAGCGGCAATCGCCCGCGTCACCAAGGCTGACCTTGAGCCGTTGCTTGACCGTGTGCGCCTGCCGATGACTGTGGCGGACCGGCTGCCGTCACAGTTGTCCGGCGGGGAACGCCAGCGGGTCAACCTCGCACGAGCCTTGGCAGCTGAGCCGACTGTCCTGGTGTGCGACGAGATCACGTCGGCACTCGATCATGACACAACGGTCGCAGTCCTGGAATTGCTCGCTGAATTGCGTGCCGATCTGGGTTTGTCCGTGTTGCTGATCACCCACGACACCGCAGTCGCCGAGGCTGCGGCCGACGACGTGCTGGTGCTGTCCGACGGGGTGGTGAGGAGGCGCCTTGACCACGTTCAATCCGCTTGATCCCCGGCACACCGACGACCCCTATCCGCGGTTGGCGGAGTTGCTCGGTCAGTGCCCGGTGTCCCGGCCGTTCCCCGGGGCCAAGGTGATCGTCCGGGACGCCGACGCCCGGCAGGTGCTGCGGGACGCGTCGACGTTCTCCAGTCGTGCCAACAATACCGGCGTGACCTACGGCGAGGACCAGCTGGCTCTGTCCCAGTTGGATGATCCGTACCACGGCCAGTTGCGGGCGAAGGTCCAGTCAGCGTTCACACCAAGAGCCGTGGCGCCGCTCGAGCCGGTGCTTCGGGAGCACGCGGTGAAGTTGGTTTCCAGCTTTGGCGCGGACACCGATCTGGTACGTGACTTCACCGAGCCGTTCCCGGCGATGGCGTTGGCGTCCTTCCTCGGAATCGAACATTCCCTTGTCCGGCAATGGGTCGGCCAGTTCGCGACGCTGGTCGGATACCACGCCGCACCCGGCTGGCCCGAGTTCCGCGGCACCGTCGACGGGATGATCGCCGAGAACCGGTTTCCACAGTTCACTGGATTGTCCCCGATCGAGATCCGGACGCTGGTGTACTTCCTGGTGGTTGCCGGGGTGCGGAACGTGACCTGGTTTCTGGGCAACTTGATCCACCGCTTGCTCGCCGACGGCCTCTGGCCACTGGACTCGTCCGAAGTGGCCATTGAGGAATCGCTCCGGCACGAGCCGCCCGCGTTGTGGAGCATGCGAACCGCGACTCGGCGCTGCGAGGTCGGTGGTGTTCAGATCGAGGCAGGCGAGCGGGTCTTCGTCGTGGCCGCGGCCGCCAACCGTGATCCAGCCAGGTGGCCCGAGCCGGACTCGTTCCGGCTGGATCGCTCGTCCGGCCGGGGACACCTGGCCTTCGGGTTCGGGCCGCACGGGTGCCTCGGTGCCGCTTTGACACGGCTACAGGCCAGGGTCGCGCTGGATGTTCTGCCGGATCTGGAGCTTGTGCCCGGCTTCACCTACCGCCGGACCGGGGATTTGATCAGCCGCGGACCGGCCAGCTTGCCTGTGAGGATGAGATGAACCTGATGGCCCTGTCCGATCTCGCGTCGCCGTGGGCGGTGCGCGTGGTCGCCACGCTCCGGATCGCCGACCTGATCGCGGCCGGTGTCACCGATGTCGCCACGCTGGCCGCCCGGTCCGGTGCCGATGAGGACGCACTGCACCGAGTATTGCGGTACCTGGCGTGTCGCGAGTTGTTCAAGGAGACATCGCCGGGCGTGTTCGCGTTGACGGACTCGGCAAGGCCGTTGCTGTCGGGTCATCCTTTGCGGCTTCGGGACTGGTTCGACCTCGAAGGCGCGGGCGGACGGATGGACCATGTCTTCTCGCAGTTGCTGGCGGTGGTCCGGACCGGCAAGCCCGGGTATCCGATGCTGTACGGCCGTGAGCTCTGGCAGGACACAATGGACAGTCCAGAGATCGCGGAGTCCTACGACTCGTTGATGGCCGCTCATACGCAATTCGTCGGGCCTGCTGTGGTTTCCGGATATGACTGGGATTCCGTCGGGAACGTGGTGGATGTCGGTGGCGGAACCGGGTCGTTGCTGACGCGCCTTGCCTTGGCCAATCCGCGACTGCGAGGAACCCTGGTCGACCTGCCGGAGGCTGCCGGGGCTGCTGCCAAGGGCTTTGCTCGTGCCGGTGTGGCTGACCGGTGCCGTGCGGTGGCCGGGAGTTTCTTCGATCCGCTGCCTCCGGGTGCCGACGTGTACCTGCTGTCCTGGGTTCTGCACGACTGGAACGACGCGGACACAGTACGGATTCTGCGTCGGTGTGCCGAGGTCGCCGGGCGGGTGGTGATTGTGGAGAACCTGGACACGGGGGAGTGGCCCGAACGAGCCACCGCGATGGACCTGCGGTTGCTGGTTTTGTTCGGTGGCAAGGAACGTACGCCCGAACAGCTCGACCTGCTTGCCGGTGCGGCCGGGTTGCGTCAGCTCTCGCGGTCGTTGCTGGCTGGTGGCATTTCGCTGCTGGAGTACAGCCGGTGATGGATCCGTACAGTGCGTCCGCGGAGTTCTACGACGTCACCAGCCGGGAGCTGTGGGCGCGGAAACGTCCCCTGATCATGTCCGGGTTACGCGGCGCGACCGGGACACTGGTCGACATCGGGGCAGGGACCGGGCTGGGCACTCTCGCACTCGCGGAGACCTTTCCCTCGGCGCCCATCGTGGCCATCGAGCCATCGGTGGGTATGCGGATCGCGTTGGCCACGCGGGTCGCCATGACCGGCATTGAGGTGTCCGTTGTGGATGGTTGTGTTCCCGGGGTCGAGCTGCCCCCACGCATCGGCGGAGCGCTGTGCTGCGGGGTTCTAGGGCATTTGTCCGCGTCCGAGCGGGTCTCGTTGTGGACGGTCCTGGCCGCCCGGATGGACGTCGGAGCACCGGTGGTCGTCGAGTTGATGGACGAGACCGCGCCCCCTGCTTTCACCCTCCGCATCGCCCATACCCGCGTCGGTGCCATGGAATACGAGGTGTGGAGCACGCCGAGTGATCACGGCTGGACTCTCCGATATCGAGTCCTCAGTGCCGGCCGGTGTCTGCGTGAGCTCGACGTGCCGATGCGGTGGGACCGGATCGATGCGTCGGTTCTGGCCGCGGAGGCCGTCGGCTTCCGGTGCCGCCGGATCGCACCGGATGTCCACGTTCTGACCCGGTCAGCGGGAGTGCCCGGCTAAGGTCTGCGGCATGGCTGAGCGGATCTCGGTACGGATGGAACGGGTCGACCGCACGTGGTCGGACCCG
Organism: Kibdelosporangium aridum; assembly: GCF_900176515.1. Taxonomy (GTDB): domain Bacteria; phylum Actinomycetota; class Actinomycetes; order Mycobacteriales; family Pseudonocardiaceae; genus Kibdelosporangium; species Kibdelosporangium aridum. The sequence goes on along the minus strand of NZ_FWXV01000001.1, from coordinate 2,041,463 downwards.
TCCGAGGAGCAGCTGTACGACCTGATCAGCGAGCTCAACCTGAGGCACCAGTTCCTGATCGTCGACCGGGTCGACGCGCCCAACGACGAGTACTACATGCAGCTGAGGATCAGCGACGACTTCAGCTACTACGACATCGAGTACCGGGACGGCGGCCCGGACGCGCATTTCACCGCGGTCGTCAGCCGGGAGAACGAATTCGGCGCGCATGATCTTGTCGCTCAGGTGATCTCCCTGTGGGCGTCCGGCCAAGACGGTTGGCGCGAGGCGTTGCCGTGGGAGCGGTGGACGCCCGCCCGGTGTGGCTGCTGTGGCGAGCTGATCGAGACGACCGGCCAGATCGACTTCGGCTTCGACCTGCCGGACGTCGCGTACGACAAATCCGATACCGAGGTGGAGAAGGTAAATCTCCGACTGGTGCGAGTGGACGGTGAAGGAGGGTTCGTCCGCTGCGTGATGCCCGTGGCGCTGACGGATGACCTGCGACTGGTGCTCGGAGTATGGGTGCGTGTCAGCGACGCCGATTTCGAGCACGTCGTATCCGTGTGGTCGGAGCAGGCTTACCAAGATCTCGTGGTGCAGGGGACCCTTGCCAACATGATCCGGCCGTGGGGCCACGAGATATATGAGGCTCCGCTGACCGCCGCGGTGCATGAGGCCGACAAAATTCCAGTCGTGGACGCGTCCGAGCATCCGGTGTTGCACCGCGTGCTGACCGAGACGTGGGAACGTGATCATGTGCTGAGCTACTTCGCCGACGCGCTGCCGGTGAGCTTCCAGGAACGGATCGGCGAGCACTGGAGCATCGAACGCAGCGCCGGGCTGTCGGCCAGGGTGGACGACCACACCGTGCGGTTCGCCGGGAGGTACCGGACTGTCCTCATTGACCAGTTCGACGATCGGGCCGGGCGGTCGGTCGACGAGTTCCTCGACGTGTTGCTGGACGGCGGTCCGCAGCTGCCGGACGACCAGATGTGCTGGCGGCGGGCCGGGGACGAGCTGCGCCACGCGCGGTGGATGGAGACCACTGTGGATGGTCACGAGCAGAACGAGGTCCACTGTTTCGTCGTGCGTCCCGGCCGGATGTTGAGAGCGGTGTGCATCCACGACGCGCCCGCGGACCACGCGTGGGCCATGCACGTGTTCAACTCCATGACCTACCGGCCCTAGAGTCTGAGCAACCCGGCGTGCACCCGTTCGAGCAGATCCATCGACGGCCGGCTGCCCACGAGTTCCAGTTCATGCACGTGAATCAGGCCCAGTTCGACGACGTCGGCGATCAGCACCCGGGCCGCGCCCAGCGGAAGTCCAAGGTGGACAGCCAGCTCCGCGGTCGACTGCGGGGTGTGGCAGGCGAGGCAGATCGCGCGATGGTCGGCACGCAGCGTGTTCAGGTCTGTCTGCCATCCGGGTGAATACGACAGCAGCGTCTCGAGTTCGAGTGAGTGCGCCGGGCGGGTGCGTCCGCCGGTCCGGGTGTACGGGCGGACCAGCCTGCGCGGCTCGACCTCTTCTGCCGCAATGGCCTCGGCGGCGTGTTCGGCCTCCCAGGATGGGATGACCGGCTCCATGTCCGGCTGGGTCGGCGGCTGGTCCTGAGCTGGATTTTCTTCGCGCACTGGGACTTTCTCCACGGACGAACGTAATTGGAAGTCGTGATCGGCCCAGGTTCGGTAGTCGCCCCAGCCTCCGAAGAACAATCCATTGAGTCGACCGTCGTCGCCCATGGCGGACCTTCACCACCCGCGTTCGTCGAACGAAGGTGTGAGTTTAGGTTGGTTTCAGATTGTGACGCAATGGTTCATCTGGCTTTTCGTTTGACCAGCGCAGTTGGTTAGTTTGTCACGTACACGGTAGCAGTGAACTGGCCATCCGTCACCTTGTCCGACTGCCCAAGGCGCAGAGCCAATTTGTCGCTTGTGGACAGATCCCTCCCGTGTGGACAGACAGTCGGGTCAGGACGTCGTCGGCGGGGCCGTTGCCCGGTTCGCGATCACCTGCTTGATCTTCTGGCACTCGGGCGCCTGCGCGGCCGCCTGCTCCATCTCCGGCGTCTCCAGCGCGGGCTGGTTGAGCGGGTTCTTCATCCCGCCGAGGCTGGCCATCTGCTTGTTGACGTCCTGCACCGCGGTGGCCACCGCCTGCTGGTTGGTCATGTCGACCGAGTCGAGCTTCGACTTGGCGCTGTCCACGGTCTGCTTCATCTGCGCGAACGCCGACCGCATGTCGTTGACCGCTGCCTGGCCGTCGGGCACCGCGGCCGTGTTGACGTCATTCAGGTTCTCAGTGGCGTCCTGCAGGCCTTCGGACATCCGGGCCAGCTGCGTCTTGTACGAGTTCACTGCCGCGGTCTGACTGCTGGTGTCCGGACGGTAGCCCGCGGCGGGCACCACGAACTCGGCGACGGCGTCACACAGGTCGCCGACGAAGCCGACCTTGGCCGGATCGGGCGCGGCCGCGGTGGTCGGCGTGGTGGGTGCCGGGCTGGTGCCTGCCGGCTGCTGCTGGCCGCTGGTGCATGCCGTCAGAACCAACGCCGTGACCAGCGCGGGGACAGCGATCAGGCGCCGCATGAGAGCTCCTTGTCCTCTGCTCGTGGGGTGATAGCGGGGTTCCCGTCAGAAACTTTCTCAATCTTTTCGCGGCCGGATGTCGATCTGGCCTGCCGGGGATCGACGAGGAGGTGAAGAGACACCTAGGACACAGGGAGAACACGATGAAGGCGGGACGACGCGAGTGGCTGGGACTGGCGGTACTCGCATTTCCGACGCTGCTGCTGTCGCTGGACATGAGCGTGCTGCACCTCGCGGTTCCGCACCTGGCCGCCGACCTGCGGCCGAGCAGCAGCCAGCTGTTGTGGATCATCGACATCTACGGGTTTCTGGTAGCCGGGTTCCTGGTCACGATGGGAACCCTCGGTGACCGGATCGGCAGGCGGAAACTGCTGATGATCGGGGGCGCGGCGTTCGGGGCGGCATCCATCGTGGCCGCGTTCGCCGGCAGCGCCGAGATGCTGGTCGCCGCGCGTGCCGTGCTCGGCGTCGCCGGTGCCACGCTGATGCCCTCGACGTTGGCGCTGATCAGCAACATGTTCCAGGACGGCAAGCAGCGCGGCACCGCGATCGCGGTGTGGATGAGCTGCTTCATGGGCGGCATGGTGATCGGCCCGGTCGTCGGCGGCGTGCTGCTGGAGAACTTCCACTGGGGCTCGGTGTTCCTGCTCGCCGTCCCGGTCATGGTGTTGCTGCTGGTCACCGCGCCGAAGCTGCTGCCGGAGTACAAGGACACCTCGGCCGGGCGGCTCGACCTGGTCAGCGTCGGCCTGTCGCTCGGCGCGATCCTGCCGGTCATCTACGGCCTGAAGGAGATCGCGAAGGACGGCCTCGGCCTGGTCAACGTCGTTGTCCTCGTGGCCGGCCTGCTGGTCGGCTCGGTGTTCGTCAAGCGGCAGCGCACGCTGGTCACCCCGATGCTGGACCTCGGCCTGTTCAAGGTCCGCAAGTTCAGTGCGGCGCTGAGCATCCTGGCTGTCGGCGCGCTGACCATGGGCGGGTTGTTCCTGCTGGTGAGCCAGTACCTGCAGCTGGTCGCCGGGCTGGACGCGGCTGAGGCCGGGTTGTGGCTGGTGCCGCAGGCGATCGCCGTGGTGATCGGTTCGCTGATCGCGCCGAAGCTGGCGCAGCGGTTCCGTCCCGAGTTCGTGCTCGGCTTCGGCATGCTCGTCGCCTCGCTCGGGATCCTGCTGTTCACGCAGGCCGAAGGCCCTGGCGGGCTGCTTGCGATCGTCGTCGGGCTGTGCGTCGCCGCGTTCGGCATGGGCCCGCAGGGCGTGCTGTGCACCGAGATGGTCGTCGGTTCCGTGCCGCCGCAGAAGGCGGGTGCCGCGTCGGCGATGTCCGAGACGGTCGCGGAGTTCGGGATCGCGATGGGGATCGCGGTGTTCGGCAGTGTCGCCACGGCCATCTACCAGGCTGGAGTTCCCGCCGGCACGCCGGACAGCCTGGCCGGTGCGGTGCAGGCGGCAGGTCAGCTGGCCCCGTCGGCGGCTTCGGACCTGATCGCCACCGCGCAGCAGGCGTTCACGTCCGGACTGCACACCGTCGCCGGGATCGGCGCCGCGATCGTCGTGGTGTTCGCCGTGGTCGGGATGATCGCGCTGCGAAAGAAGTCCGAAAAAGTCAAGGAACTGGTGAATAGTTGATCAGTCTGGTACCAGGTGGGTCATGCGAATACCTGCGCTGGTCCTCACGGCGGCACTGACCGCCACACTGCCGCTCTCCGCCTCCGCTGTGACGTTGGCGGAGAGCGGCCTTCGTGTTGTGACCACAGGTCTGGACGGCCCGTACGAGATCACCCTCGGCCCGGACGGGTTCATCTGGACGACTGAGAAGTCCGGCTTACGCGTACTGCGGATCGACCCGAGGACAGGGGAGAAGCACGTCGCCGCGACCATCACCGACGCCGTGCACACGTCGCAGGATGGCGTGCTCGGCATGGCACTGCGGCTGCCGCACGTCTTTCTTGCGTACACCTATGATTCCGATCCCGGCCCAGCTTTGCAGCGGCGAACCAAGATCGTCCGATTCACCGCGGTGGACGGGCTGTTACGCGATCCGGTCGACGTGATCGCCGGTCTGCCAGGCGGAACGGACCACCAGTCGGCGCGGCTGGTGCTCGGGCCGGACACCAAGCTGTACTACACGATCGGCGACCAAGGCGCGAACCAGTTCTCGCAGATGTGCCAACCCATTGAAGCCCAACGGCTTCCGGTCGCCGCCGAGGTGCGGGCCAAGGATTGGTCGGCGTATCGAGGGAAGGTGTTGCGCCTCAACCTGGACGGTTCGATCCCCGCTGACAATCCAGTGCTCGACGGGGTTCGTAGCCACGTCTACACCTATGGGCACCGCAACGCCCAAGGCCTGGTCTTCGGGCCCACAGGGATCCTGTACTCGAGCGAACAAGGCCCGAAGACCGATGACGAAGTCAATGTCATCGCGCGAGGCAAGAACTACGGCTGGCCGCACGTCGCGGGATACCGTGACGACAAAGCGTATGTCTACGGCAACTGGTCGGCTGCTCCGGACTGCGCGGACCTGGACTACTCCGACTTCGTCATCCCGCCTTCGGTGCCCCAGACGACAGAATCCTCCTGGCAGTCGAGTTTCGTGCCACCCATCAGGACGTTCCACACCGTGCCGAGCTCGCACGACTTCACCGACGAGAAGTGCGCTGAGGACGAGCAGTGGTACATCTGCTGGCCGACCGTGGCACCGGCAAGCCTGGACTACGCCAGGGGAAGCCTGCTGATGCCCGCCCTGAAGGACGGCACTGTGCACCGGTTGCGGCTCAGCCACGACGGCACGCGGGTCTCTTCGGTGGAGCCGCTTTTCCGTACTGTCAACCGATACCGGGACACCGCCGTGAGTCCTGACGGCAAGACGGTCTATGTCGCCACGGACAGCGTTGGCCAGACGAGGGACGCCGATGGCAAACCCACCGACGTCCTCGCCAATCCCGGGTCGATCCTGGAGTTCAAGCTAGATTCGTAGGCCCCAGCTGCCACGGTACGTCTGGCCAGGATCAAGCGTGATCAACCCGTCGCCGGAGTTGAACGCGTTGGGCGCGGATGTCATAGGTTCGATGCTGATGCCGGCGCGTGCGGGCCGCTCGGGCGCGCCGTCATCGGTGTAGACCTGGATGAACTTGTGCGTGTCGTCGACCCAGACCTGGATCTGGTTGACCTCGGCGGTCGCTACACCGTCCTTTCTGACTAGGTCGGTGTAGCACGTGTCGAGTTTCGTCGTGCCAACCTGTTTCGGGGTACGGAAGTCGTACGGCGTGCCGTCCACACTGGCCCGTCCGATCGGGATCAGCATGTCGTTGTTAGTCAGGTATGTCTGTGCTGGCACGGTGAGTGTTGCCGCGTTGACGTCGACCTTGAAGTAGGGGTGATAGCCGGTCCCCAGTGGTGCAGGTTGTTTCCCGGCGTTGCGCGCGGTCAACGTGACGTGCACGCCTTGGTTGCGTATCGCGTACTCGAGTTGGAACTGCAGTGTGAAGGGATATCCGTACTGCGGGTGCAGTGTGTAGGCGAGGATGACGCGGTCCCGGTCGTGTTTCACCGGAGTCCACGGAACCCAGCTGACCAGGCCGTGAATGGCGTGACCGCTCCAGTTCTCGCTCGCCGGTGTCTGGTATTCGGTGCCCCTGAACGTGTACGTGGCGCTGTCGATCCGGTTCGCCCACGGCAGCAGGACTTTGCCGAAGAAGCTGTCACCGAGCTGGCCGGCGTCGTGGGTCAGCAGGAGTTCACGGCCGTCCACCTGCCAGGACCTGAGCGTCGCCCCGACTTCGGTGACCACGAGCTTCTGCTTGCCGCTCGCGATCGGGAACTGCCGCCCACTCGGCAGAACGGCTGCTTCCTGCGCGGACGCGGTGGCAGGTAAGGCAAACGGAGCAACTGCGGCCGCGGCGATGACGCCACGGCGGGAGATTTCCGACATATAGCCATCATCCCGGATAACGTTCCCCATGGCGATCGATCAGAGCATCAAATGCCGGTGGGTGGACAGCTCCTTGAAAAGCTTAGGAGCAGACGCCGGTTCGCCAGGCCCATGCGGCGACCTCACCGCGGTTGCGGACTCTGAGTTTCCGTTGGACGTTCGCCAAGTGCGTCTTCACGGTCGCCTGTGTCACGTACAACTCGGCGGCGACTTCCTCGTTGGTCTTGCCCAGGGCAACGAGCTTCACGACGCCGAGTTCCCGTTCGGTCAGCGGCTCGAGGAGCGGCTTGTCCGCGTTGTCCGGCTCTTGCCCGCGCTGCGGAGCGAAGTGCGACAGCAGTCGTACGGTCACCGCGGGCGAGATCAACGCGTTCCCGTTCGCGGCCGCCCGGACCGCCTCGACGAGCAGGGCGGGGGACATGTCCTTGAGCAGGAAGCCGGAGGCGCCGTTGCGCAGCGCCCGGTAGACGTACTCGTCCAGGTCGAAGGTCGTCGCGATCAGGACGTTGAGCGGCTCGCGCACATCGGGTCCGGCGAGCAGCCGGGTCGCTTCCAGACCGTCCAGTTTGGGCATTCGGATGTCGAGCAGGCACACGTCCGGCCGGAGCCTGCGGGCTTCCGCCACCGCTGCCTCGCCGTCGCGCACCGACGCGACGACTTCCATGTCCGGCTGTGAGTCGAGGATCATCCGGAACGCCGATCGCATCATCTCCTGGTCGTCGGCGATCAGCACACGGATCGTCATGACTTAGATGATGGCAGTACGGCCGTGACCGCCCAGCCGGCACCCGTCGACCCCGCGTTGAGGTGGCCGCCGGCGGACTCGACGCGCTCGGCGAGACCGACGAGGCCGAAGCCTCCGCTGGGCAGGCCGTTGGACGCCGCTATGCCGTCGTTGGTCACCGTTACATCCAGGGATCCGCCGGAATCGACCGCGCTGACCTCCACCCGGGTCACCTCGGCGGCGTGCCGCAGGATGTTGGTCAGTGACTCCTGGACAACGTGCTTCGCCGCGTCGAGGGTCTCCTGCGGCAGCTCGCGAGCGGCCAGGTCCGAGTCGATCGACACGGTCACCGGGGGACCGGCGAAGTTCTCCGCGGCCGCGGCCACCACCGAACCCAGAGTCCGGTGTGGACGTACCGGCGCCGAGTCGTCCCTGAGCACAGTGATCATGCTGCGCATCGACACCAGCGCCTCGGAACCGGCCTTCTCGATCCTGGCGAGCATGTCGTCGAGCGCCTCGGGGGACGGGGCCATGCCCGCCGCCGTGGTGAACCGGACGGCCTTGGCCTGCGCCACGATCGCCGTCACGTGGTGGGCGACGAAGTCGTGCAGATCACGAGCGTATTCCAGGCGCTGGGTCTGCCGTTCCAGTTCGAACCCGACACTGCGCCTGCGGTCGTACAGGCGCATGTACATGCCGAGCAACACCAAGAAAGCCATCCCGGCGACGATGACCGCGATCATGTACTCGATGCGGTCATAGTTGTCCAGGCGCAACGGCAGCACGGTGGCAGCGCCGAAGAGCAGCGTCGTCAACCACGCCGCGCGCAGTGGCCGGAACTGGATCACCACTCTGACCACGAGGATCGCCAGCCCGAGCAGTTCGATCGTGCCGAACGTGTTGTCCGGCGGCACCGGCAGCCGCGGACTGATGATCGTGAAGGCGATCGACACCGCGGCGATGCCGCTGACGACCCACGCGGACAGGGTCGACATGAGCAAGGCCGCCAGCGGCAGCAGGCCGCAGATCACGATCCCGATCGCGCCGGGCACGGCGTCGACGCTCAGTCCTTCGAAGATGACCACGGCGACCGCGGCCATGACGAGAACAGCCGTAGTGACGCGCTGTACCCAGGACAGGCGGTCGAAGAAGCCCAGCATGGCGGCAACGCTACGACACGTGTTGACCACCGGGCCTCATTCCTTCGGCTGATCGGCGCCCACATCACTCGCCAGTGTGGTTGATCCATTCGCCGATCAGCTTGCCCAAGATCGGCAGGGTCAGTTTCGGCTAGATGAGAACGGTGTGTGATGGATCAGCGAACGGTCGCCGTGGCCGACCAGCTCGGCAAGGTCTACGGAACGGGCCAGGCAGCCGTGACGGCGCTTGGCGGCGTGTCGGCTCAGTTCCGGCGGGGTGAGTTCACGGCGGTGATGGGACCGTCCGGTTCGGGCAAATCGACGTTCATGCACTGCCTGGCCGGATTGGACACCCCGACGTCGGGCCGGGCGTGGATCGGCGGCGTCGATCTGTCCTCGCTGACCGAGGCCAAGCTCACCAGGCTGCGGCGGGAGAAGATCGGGTTCGTCTTCCAGTCGTTCAACCTGCTGCCCACGCTGACCGCGTGGGAGAACATCGTGCTGCCGCTGTCACTGGCCGGCAAGCGCCCTGACCAGGCGTGGACCAAGCAGGTGATCGACGCGGTCGGGCTGGCCGACCGGCTCAGCCACCGGCCTGCGGAACTGTCGGGCGGACAGCAGCAGCGCGTGGCCTGTGCCCGTGCGCTGATCTCCCGTCCCGAGATCATCGTCGCGGACGAGCCGACCGGTAACCTCGATTCCCGCAGCGGCGCGCAGATCCTTGGCCTGCTGCAGATGTGCGCACGCCAATGGGGACAGACGGTCGTGATGGTCACGCACGACCCGATCGCCGCCGGATACGCCGACCGTGTGCTGTTCCTGGCGGACGGGCGGCTGGTGGACGAGATGGCCCAGCCGACCGCGGACCGTGTCCTTGACCGGATGCGCCGGTTCGACGCGCAGGCGGTGCGCTGATGCTGCGGATGGCGATTCGTTCGATCCTCGCCAACAAAGTCCGTTTCGCACTGCCAGTGGTGGCCGTCATGATCGGTGTCGCGTTCGTGACCGGCTCGCTGTTGTACGGCTCGTCAGTGCAGAAGGCTCTTGAGGGCGTCAAGCCGGACTATTCGGTGCAAGTGGAGGCGCGGCAGTCCGTCGAAGTGGGTGTGACCGCCGATGTGGTGTCGAAGCTGCGGAATGTGGCCGGTGCGAAGGATGTCGTGCCAGTCGCCGAGGGCGCCGCGTTCGTTGTGGACAAAAAGGGCGCGTTGGTCGGCCCGCCCTTCTACGCGAGCGGGGTCACGTTCGACGCGGCCAACTACAAGCTGACAGCGGGGCAAGCGCCCAACGGCGTCAACGAGGCCGCGATCGACGACTGGACCGCTCAACGCACCGGGTACAAGGTGGGTGACCAGGTGCGGGTCGTTGTAGGGGGCACCGCACGCACCGTCCAGGTGGCTGGCATTTTCACCGCCTCGGACACGCGGATCACCCAAGGCGGCACGCTGACCGCGTTCGATGACACGTCGTCGCGCGCCTTGTTCGGCAAAACCCCGGACAGCTACACGGCAGTCAAATTGACCGCGGCTCCGGGCACATCCGAGTCCACGCTCGCCGCGAACGTGATGGCTGTCATCCCCGGGAACGACTACATCATCGACACAGCAACCGAGACCGCCAAGCTCCAGAGCGACTCGAAGCTGACCGAGATCCTGCTGATCTTCGCGGGGATCGCGCTGTTCGTCTCGGTTTTCCTGGTGGCCAACACGTTCACCATGTTGTCGGCCGCACGTGCCCGTGAGCACGCGTTGCTCCGCGCGGTAGGTGCGGAACGCCGGTACGTGATGCGGATGGTCCTCGCGGAGGCCGTCGTGCTGGGGCTCGTCGCCACAGTCTTGGGTTACCTGCTCGGTATCGGAGTCGGTTCTTCGCTGGGCTCGCTGTTCTCGGTCACCGATGGGCCGCCGATCGACCTGGACGTGTTCGGTGTCGCGCCGGTTCTGGCCGCGCTGGGCGTCGGAATCGGCGTGACGATCCTCGCCGCGTACATCCCGGCCCGCCGTGCCGCGTCTGTTCCACCGATTGCCGCGTTGCGGACCGGCTTGCCGCCAACCAGCAAGCCCTTGCGCCGTCGCAACATCGTGGGCTTCGTGGTGACCGGCGTCGGTGCGCTGGCCACGCTCGCCGGAGCACAGTCCCAGGACTTGGTCTACATCGGTGCGCCGCTGTTGCTGATCGGGCTGATCATCCTGACACCACTGTTCGGTGTCTGGTTGGCGGCGTTGTTGCGCCGTCCGATGACTCGGATCGCCGGCATCCGCGGAACGCTGGCTGTGGAGAACACTCGCCGAAACCCACGCCGCACGGGCACGACAGCCGGCGCGCTGATGATCGGGCTGGCTATCTGTGCCGCGGTGACGGTTCCGGTCGCCTCGATCCGCGCGGAGGAGGGCAAACGCGCGGACACCGGCGACAGCGCGGACATCCGGATCAGTGCCGTGGACTACTACGCCAAGATCGGCAAGGACACCGCGAGCCAGGTCGCCAAGGTGCCCGACGTGCGAGCGGTCACCCCCATCATCTCGGTGGACGCCGGGGCGGACCGGGACACGCTGAGTGCGGCTGGCGTCGACCCGGCCACGGCCGGGCAGTTCTTCTCGGTCACCATGACGTCCGGCTCGCTCGCCGATCTTGCCGACGGGATCGCGGTGAGCAGCAAGCAAGCGAGCGCGCACAACTGGGTGGTCGGGAGCGCGGTGCCCGGCAAAACGGCCTTGCCGGTTGTCGCGATCTTCGATGCGCCCAAGGGGTTCCAGTACGATGCGCTCGTCGGGGCCTCCCACGCCGACCCGGACGCCACACCGAGCGCCGTGCTGATCAAAACCGCGCCGGGCAAGGCGGAGAGCGTTCAGTCCGCGATCCGCACCGTGCTCGACAACCCGACCCTGGTGGTACAGACGAAGGCCGAGTACGTCGACTCCGCGGGCGCCGATTTGGACATCTTCCTGAACATCCTGTACGCCCTGCTCAGCATCTCGGTGTTGATCGGCGCGCTGGCGGTGGTGAACACCATGACGATGTCCACACTGGAACGCATCAAGGAGATCGGCCTGTTGCGTGCGGTCGGCCTCGGCCGCGGCCAGGTCGGCACGATCCTGCGGCTGGAATCGGTGATCATCGCCGTGCTCGGCGCGATCGCGGGCCTGGTGGCCGGATGCGTGATCGGTGCGGTGGCTGTTTCCAGTCAGGGCGGGAGCATTCCCGTTGTGCTGCCATGGGATCGGCTCGGCTTGTTCGTCGCCGTCACCGGGGCGATCGGCATCGTCGCGGCGCTGTGGCCGGCGTGGAAAGCGACCAGGATCCCGATCCTGGAAGCGATCCACACCGACACGGAGTGAATGCGGGGACGCGGCCCCATGCCCCTTTGATGGGGCCGCGTCATCCGGGTCAGCCGACGGTGAACGTGTTGGTCGTGCCGGTCAACGGGGAAATCGCGCCGGTCCAGCCGTTCTTCCAATCACCGTTGTGGACGATCCGGTACGTGCCCGCCGGAGTGCCCGTCGGGATGGTCCACGTGATCACGGCCTCGGAGTTGGCGATCCCGACCCGCTTCCAGTGGTACCGGGTGGACCAGTCGCCGTCGTCGGCGACCCGCGTCCACGTGCCGTTGACGAGTTGTTGCACCTCAAGGAATGTGCCGTTGCGGCGCAGGTTGTTCTTCGGGTGGCCGGTGACGAACACCGTGGTGACGGTCTGGCCGGTCCGGTAGGCCGCCGCCGGTTGGGTCAGGACCTGGCCGAAGGTCTGAGACGGGGCCTTGTCGTCGAACACGACACCGGTCTGCAGGTTGATGTCGGTGAACGGCGGCTTGCCGGGTGCCGGGCCGGCGGGCAGCGCCGACCCTGCCTTCATCGAGGCGGCCAGTTTGCCGAATTCCTGTTGGTACGCCGGGGTTGTGTTGCGGCCGAAGAGGGTTGAGCCGCCTTCGTACTGCTGGAGGTCGTACTCCTCCGGGGTGGTGACGTATTGGCTGTACTCGTTGGCGTAGCCCTGAATCAGGACGTTCTCCAACGGCACACCCAGTTCCTGCGCGACACTGCGGCGGATCCGCAGTCCGGCGACGATGGTGACCTCGCCGGGCACCGCGACCAGGTGCAGCTGGCCGAGCTTGACGATCTGCAGCGGCACGATGTTCGGCGTGGCCTGGATGATCCCGGTCGGCACGAGTGAGGCCTTCGGGTACTGGCAGTCACGAAGCCATTGCGGCACTTCCATTTGCAGCGGCTCGAACAGCTTCTTCCACGGGCTGGTCATGCCTTCGTCGAACCCGGGTAGAGCGGGGCCGTCCTCGACGCTCCCGGCCATGGTCGACGCGCCGACAACACCGGAACACGTGGTCGCGGCCTTGCCGCCGGCGGCGTACTTGGGGTCGACGGCCGTGTTGCCCATGTCGACGAACCGCATCCGGTAGTCCACCGCACCGGTGATCGCGGACTGCGGTCCGTTGTAGACCTCCTGTGCTTTGTGGTTCTGCCGTTCACCGATGATCCGGGTGTTCTCCACCTCGTTCTCGGTCGGGCCGGAGCCAGGCTTGAGGTTGAGGTTCGGTGACATGTCACCGGCGTTGGTGTTCGGGAAGGCCGCGACGAAGCCCGGCTTGTTCTCCAGGTACCGCACGCCTTCGTGGTCGTGCTCCCACTGGTACGCGGCGTAACCCTTGTTGTCCGGGCTGATCAGTGTGTTCGCGTTGGTCATCGAGGTGTTGTGGGTGGCGAACCAGTTGATCGCGCCCACGTCAGTGTTGCCCTGCTTGAGCCGCAGCACGGTCATCGCGGGGTCGATAGCGTTGGGGAAGAAAGCCTTGTCCGACGCGGCATTCGCGTTGAACGCCACCCGGGAGCGGTTGACACTGGCGTTGGTCAGCTCGCCACGGCCGATCGACATCGAACCGGGCTTGAGATCCTCGTGCGCCTCGACGATCGACTCGACGATGCCGTCGGTGACGGCGTTGAGCGTCTGCGGCTGCATGCCGAGGATGGAGAGGTTGTACGCGAGGTTATGCGAGTACCCGCCGGGGCCCGCGTGCGTATGCGTCGCGGACAGAAGGAGGTTCTCCTTGGTGTACAGATCGCCGTAGCGCGGCTTCAGCTTCGCCAGCACAGCCTCTTGAACAGCCCGGAAGATCATGGCCAGATCGGCGTTGACGTACGCGACCCGCTTGTTCGTCGCCCGATCGACCACGATGTAGGCACGGGAGCGCTGCCGCTGATGGATGCCGGTGGTCTTCTGATCGAACTTGGAGTAGCCCATCATGCCGTTCTCCGCGGCGGGCCCAGTGACATCGGAAATACCCCGGCCGATCAGGTACGGCTCAGCGGCCGCGGTCGCCGGTAGTCCCGTGAACACCAGCGCCGCCGCGAGCACCGCCAGCATGCCCGACCTTCGCATCCGAACCTCCTGGCCTGTGCCGTGGATATACGCGAAAGGAATTCACCTTTCTCGGCACCCTAGGTGATCCAGACCACTCACCACAAGACACAGAGTGATCAAGGGTGTACGGCGGAGAGTCGGTTCGGGCCGCCCGGAAGGGCAAAGGACGCAAAAACTGTCGGTAGGGGTGAGTAGCCTGCGGGTATGGGGATGACGGAGATCAAGACACTCGAAGAACTGCGGGAACTTTCCGGTGAGGCGATGGGGCGTGCGCACCTGAAGATCCTCGACCACATCGATCCGCATGCCCGGACGTTGATCGAGCATTCGCCGTTCGTGCTGCTGGCGACGTCGTCGACGGACGGGACCTGCGACGTCTCACCGCGGGGCGACCCGGCGGGCTCGGTGTTGGTCCTGGACGACCGCACGCTCGTCCTCGCCGACCGGCCGGGCAACAAGCTGCATGACAGCCTCACCAACATCATCGCCAATCCGCACGCGGGCCTGCTCTTCGTCATCCCCGGGATGAACGAGACCCTTCGTGTCAACGGGCGCGCCAAGCTCGTGTCCGACGCGCCGTTCTTCGATTCCTTGGTCGTACAGGGCAAGCGGCCGCACCTTGCCATCGTCGTCCAGGTCGAGCAGCTGTACATGCACTGCGCCAAGGCTTTTCTGCGGTCGTCGTTGTGGAAGCCGGAGACGTGGCCGGATCGCTCGCAGCTGCCCAGCCTCGGCCGGATCCTCAAGGATCAGATCGCGGAGCTTCCGGTTTCCGCCGACGAACTGGACGCTACGCTGGAGGTGGGTAACCAGACCCTCCAGTACTGAGCCATCTGCGCGCCTTCTCGACCGCTTCCAGCGTGATCTGGTGGCCGCCTTGGTGGCGGTGGACGGTCACGTCCGCCGATCGTTCCCGCAGGCGTGCCACCAGTTCGTCGTTGGACGGCAACGGTGCCATCGGGTCACGCGTTCCGTTGGACAGGAACACCCTGGTACGGCTGAGATCCAGCTTGGGCGGTTCGGGCACCGGTGACATCGCGGCGAACGCGGCCATCTCGGTCAACGCGTCCGGCCGCAGCAAAACCGTTGCCACACCGATGTTCGCTCCATTGGAGAACCCGACGCCAACCAGCCGACGGTCCGCCAAGCCATAGTGTTTGACGGCCTGGACAACGAAGTCCGCAAGCTCGTTGGCCCGGAAAATCACGTCCTCGTGGTCGAAAACGCCTTCGCTGAGCCGGCGGAACCAGCGGGGCATGCCGTTCTCGCGGACCTGACCGGCAGGGGCGAGAATCGCTGAACCGGGGCTCAGCTCGGCGCCGAGGCCGATCAGGTCGGACGGGGTGCCGCCCGTGCCGTGCAACAGCAGCAGCACGGGTTTGGCCGGATCTCCTTGCTCGTAAAGGTGTTCCAGCGACAGCGACGTCATCGCGCGGCCAGCTTCTCGGCGACCTCGGGGTTGTTCTCGTCCGGCAGGTTCAGCTTCACCAACCCGGCTGCGATCTCGTCGCGGTTGGGCTCCAGCCACGGCGGCAGCTTCAGCGCGCGGCCGAGCTCCAGCAGCGGCTCGTCCACGGTGAAGCCGATGTCGTCGGTGGCCACCTCGAACAGGGTGCCGCCCGGCTCGCGGAAGTAGATCGAGTGGAAGTACTGCCGATCGAGGATCGCGGTGACGTTCACGCCGTCGTTCACCAGCTCTTCGCGCCAAGCCTGCTGAGTCGCGTCGTCCGGCACACGCCACGCCACGTGGTGCACCGTCCCGCCCGCGACCAGGCCTTTCGGGGCGTCCGGGGTGACGAGTACGTCCACCAGCGCGCCGGGGCCGCCGTCGCCCGCGGCGAACCGCAGCCGGTTGCCGTCCTGGTGCTTGAACGTCAGACCGAGGCCGTCGGTGAGCATCTTGGCGGTGTCGGCCTCGTCGGACACCGACAGCGTGACCGAGTGCAGGCCACGGATGGCGTGTTCGCCCGGCACCAGCGGCGTGTCCCACGGGTTACGGGGGTCGGCCTGCTTGTGTGCGACGAGCGCGATGGTCAGGCCGTCCGGGTCCGCGAAGGTGAGCGTGTCCTCTTCGTCGCGGGTGGTGATCCGGCTGGCCCGCACGCCGGCCTTGGCGAGGTGCTCACTCCACCAGCCGATGGAGCTGGCGGGTACGGAGAACGAGGTCGTGGTGGCCTGGCCGTTGCCTTGGCGGCCCTTGGCGACCTCGTTCCACGGGAAGAACGTCATGATCGTGCCGGGGCGGCCCGCCTCGTCACCGTAATAGAGGTGGTAGACGCCCGGGTCGTCGAAGTTGACCGTGGTCTTGACCAGCCGCAATCCCAAGGTGCGGGCGTAGAAGTCGACGTTGCGCTGCGGGTTGCTGACGATGGCCGTGACGTGGTGCAGGCCGTCCGTCTTGATCGCCATGGCTGCCTCCTGGCTCGCTCTCTGCGAAGAATCTATCCTGAAAACATCTTGCAAGCAAGATATATTCCTGTGAGCGATCGCGGTATGGTGTGCGCATGCCGGATGTCGGGGATGACGAGATCGTCACGTGGTGGGGCCTGGTGATCGAGGGCTACCAGGCGACACAGGAACGCCTGCTCGCCGAGATCGCCGGCCGCCTTGGCCTCGCGGCGGGCCCGTTCGACATCCTGCTCAGGCTGCTCCGCTCACCAGGGCACCGGTTGCCGATGACGCGCTTGGCGAAGGAAGCGGCGTTGAGCAGCGGCGGGTTCACCAAGGTTGCCGATCGGATGACCGACGCGGGCCTGATCCGCCGTGAACCCAGCGAAACCGACCGGCGGGTCACGCACGCCGTACTCACCGATCATGGCCGTGACATGGCACAACGCGCGCGCAAGGTCACTGCGGAGGTGCTGCGGGCGCGTGTGCTGGAGCCGTTGGGGGAGAAGCGTTCGACCGAGCTCGCCGACGCGATGCGAACCTTGCGAGCGATGAATGGAGTCCCGGAGTAGGGGGAGATCTGCGCGATGGATCGCCGACTGCGAACATACGAACGTGCCAATGGCGTCAGACCATGACCAGTCGCCCGCGACGGGGCTGAGTTTCGCGCTGGCAGCCGGATGGACGGCGCCCGCGACGGCGCGCAACAAGATCCGTGAGTGGCTTGAGGCGCATGAGTGGCCGGCTGCGCACGTCGACGATCTCGTACTGTCGATCAGCGAGGCCGTGAGCAACTCCGTCGAGCACGGCTACGGCGTCGCGGTCGACGGCGCATTGCCCGACCCGCCTGGCTTGATCGAGGTCGAAGGTGCGATCGTGCAGGAACCGGGTGGGTACCGGCGGGTCGTGCTCAGGATCATCGACCACGGCCGTTGGAAGAAACCCGACACCGGGCCGACCAATCGGCGACAGGGTCTGCGGATCATGCGGGCGTGCACCGAAGAGATGACCGTCGCTCACACGGCAGACGGCACGACAGTCGTCCTACGCAGCTGGCCGATCCCGATGCCATTGCCGCAGCACTGAATCAGCCGGCCTTCTCGTTGAGCGACATGACGAACCGCGCGACCATCGCCGGATCGGGCCGCTCCGCGCCGTGGAGTTTGGCCACGACGACCGTGTCCTCGCCGACGCCCGGGTCGAGGGCCGCGTGCCATCCGGTGCCCTCGTCCCATAGCAGGGCCAGATCGCGGCCAGGGAACTGGTCAAGCCGGTGGTCGAGCGCCACGTAGACCTGTGCGGGCCTGCTGGTGTCGACGCAGCACGACTCCATGCCGACGCCTAACCGTGCCGCCACTGACGCCACGTACTCCCGCAGGCCGCGACTGTACGAGTCGTAGTGGTCCACGAGCGTCTCGGTCATCGCATGCCTCCCATCCCCACTGGCCACATGAGAACATCCAGACCCCTTGTCCAAACGGGTCGCCACGATCTACGCACCTGGACGCCACAGCGATGTATGCCCGCCGCGGGAGGGGGGCCGCGGCGGGCGGGGAGACGGACTCAATCCTCCAATCGCAGGTGTGCCTGCACTGTCCTCTGTGGAACGCGATGTTCCCGAGGCGGTGCGCGTTCCCGCTCGTCCACCCGGCTTGCCGGGGCCGACGGCACCGCGGTCCACCGGTCCCGTGGCGGCACCACCGGCCAGTGTGGACGATGGGAACGTGGTGCGGGAGAAGGGAAGTTCGCCTCGACGATGGCGTCGAACTCGGCCCGCAGCCAGTCGCGGTCTGCGAGCATGATCTCCGCGAACTCCCTCTGCCGCGGCAGCACGCTCCGGTCCGGCATTCTCGATCACTCCCAGGACGGCTACACCGGGTCTTTGACCGACACTTTTCTTATAACCACCGGAGAAGAGCGTGTCAAGTGTCCAGTGAAGGTCCGGCGTCGGCCAGGAACCGTTGCACAGTGCGGAGTTCCCGGCTGGATCGGGTCCGGCTGATCCGGCCGGTCCAGTTCGCGGGCGAGTTGCCCGGCGTCGGCCATCCCGCTGGAGGAGACGGAGACCTCTCCAGCGGAGCGCCGGTGGCACCTTTTCGCCGGAATGATGCTTCGGTCAATTGAATATGCCTATATTCATCGCAACAGCTCTCCACCCAATTGAGGTTCACCGTGTTCATCGACCCGACCGCGCCCCAGGACAAGCCGGAGACCGCACAGATGCTGGTCATCCACAAGGTGTTGCGCCGTGAGTTCGCCTTGCTGCCCAAGCTGGTCGCCGCGGTCGCGGCGGGCGACGTCCGGCAGGCGAAACGAATCGCCGAGCACGCCAGCCTGATGTTGATGTTCCTGCATCACCACCACGACAGTGAGGACCGGCTGCTGTGGCCCGCGATGCTGGCCAGGGCACCGATGGACGCGTCGACCGTGGCCAAGGCCGAGAAGCAGCACGAAGTGGTGGCCGCGTTGACAGACACCGTTCAGGCGACCGTCGACCGGTGGAAGGTCGCCCCGAGCGACAGCACGCGCGACGAGCTCGTCGGTGGCCTGCACCAGCTGTACGGCGCCCTGGTCGAGCACCTGGACGACGAAGAGGCCGAGATCCTTCCGCTGGCGCACGAGCACGTCACGGTCGCCGAATGGGACGCGACCACCCGTGACGCGGCCGAGAACATGCCCAAGAACCCCAAGATCGGCCTGTTGATGGCCGGGCTGGTGCTCGAGGACGCCACCGAGGCCGAACGGGTGTGGTTCCTGCACGAGCTGCCGCCGCCGGTCCGGCTGGTCTGGCGGGCGGTCGGTCAGCGGATGTACAACCGGCACATGCAGCTCGTACGGCAGGCCCGATGACCCGTAGCTACCACTCGCCTCGGCGCGAGCTGGCCGCGTCGGTCACCAGGAACGCCATCCTCGACGCCGCCGAGGAGCTGTTCGCCGAGCTCGGCTACCCGCGGACCACGATCGCGAAGATCGCCGCCGCGGCCCAGGTGTCGGCCAACACCGTGTACCAGAGCGTCGGCGGGAAACCGCAGCTGGTCAGCGCGATCGCGGACCGGTCGGCCAACGACCCGCTGATCGAGCGGAGCCTGCGGGCGATCGCCGAGGCGACCAGCGGCCACGAGGTGATCAGGGAACTCGGTGTCTCCGGCGGCCGGCTGGTGGCCTCGCAGATCCGTGCCATCTCGGTGGTCTGGGACAACGCGATCGCCGATCCGCTGGTCGCCGCCGTGGTCGAGCGCACGAAGGAGCTGTTCTTCATGCGGCTGAACCGGATCGTCGCCCGGTTACGGGCGCTCGACGCGTTACGCCCGGGTATCGGCGACGAGCGGGCCGCGCAGATCCTGTACTTCTATTTCGGCTCGGAGTCCTGGCGTAGCCTGCGTTCCTTCGGCTGGTCGTGGGAGCAGGCCACGGATTGGCTTGTGGCACAAGCGGAAGTGGCGTTGCTGGCCGAACGCTAGTGTGCCGCGCAGGGATCGCTCTGGGGTAGCTCAGGCACGAACTGTGCCCACTCCTCAGCCGTGAGGTTGCGGGAAAGGCTGCCGCAGATGGTGCCCGCGACCCGTTCCGGATCCCTGTCCCACATGATGATCGTGCCGTCCCCGGCCGCCGTGGCCACAGTTGTGCTGTCGGGGCTGAACGCGATCGCCCGGACCCCGGCCGTGTGCCCGGTGAGCCGGGCGGACACCGTACGGCGTTCGACATCCCAGAGCAACACGGTGTTGTCCACACTGGAGTACGCGATGGTCTTGCCGTCCGGGCTGAACGCGAGCCCGTGGAAGTAGGCGTCCTTGTGCCCGGTCAGACGGGTGATCTGGGCGCCGGTGGCGACGTCCCACAGGATCACGGTCTGGTCCGCGCTGGACGAGGCAAGGATCCTTCCGTCCGGGCTGAACGCGACTGACCTCGCCCAGCCGCCGTGACCCCGTAGCTGGACGGTCCGGGTCCGAGTCGCCAGATCCCACAGGGTGACGAGATTGTCATGGGTGGCCACGGCCAGCAGACGTCCGTCCGGGCTGAACGCGGCACCGGTCGACACGTCGCCGACGCTCAGCGTGGCGAGTCTGGTGCGGTTCGGGACGTCCCACAGGATCGCCGTTTCGTCCTTGCCCACTGTCGCGGCCGTTCGCGCGTCGGCGCTCAGCGCGACGTCCATGATCCCGCTGGTGTGGCCGGTGAGGCTGGTCGGTGGCGCTGATATCGCCGCATCCCAGATCTCAAGGCTGTGGCCGGGCCGGCCGGGAGCCTCCGTGCCGGTGACGATGGTCCGGCCATCGCGGCTGATCTCGACGCCGTTCACCAAGTTGCCGCCCGCGCCCACGATCCGCTGCGGAGCGTGCGTCTTGAGGTCCCAGAGTGTGCTGTGATCGGGACCGACGGCGGCAAGGCTGCCGCCGTCCGGCATGAAGGCGAGGTCGTGCACCGGCTTGCCGGGCTGGCTGGCCAACGGCGGAGCGGCCGGGTCCCACAGGATGATCTTGCCTTCTTCGCCCGCTGAGGCGAGTTTCGTGCTGTCAGGACTGAAGGCCAGGGCGTAGACGCTTCCCTGGTGACCGACGAGCACGCCACGGGGCACGCGGTTCGGCACGTCCCACAGCCGGACGACGAGGTCGTTGCCCGCGCTGGCGACAGTCCGGCCGTCGGGGCTGAATTCGACGGCGATCACCGCCTCGCCGGTATGCCCGACAAAGCTGGTGAGCTCGGTACGGCTGGCGACATCCCAGAGGGTCACGGCAGGACCCATGCCCGCGGAGGCGAGTGTCTTGCCGTCCGGGCTGAAGCTGAACGCCTTGGGAGCGCCGATGTTTTCGGCAAGCGTGGCGACGCGCGTGCGAGTTTCCATGTCCCACAACGCGATGACCTGGTCGTCTGCGCCAGTGACGAGTGTCTTGCCGTCGGGACTGATCGCGAGCGCGGTGACGTTGTCTTTGTGGTCGGTGAATGTAGCCACGTTTGTGCGTTGTGCGACATCCCAAAGCCGCACTGTCCGGTCGTTGCCAGCCGTCACAGCGAAGCGAGCGTCAGGTGTGAACACGACCTCTCTGACGATGCCCGTATGTCCCTCGAGTGCGCCAATGGGTTGACGTTTCTCCAAGTCCCACAACACAACTCGTTTGTCGTCACCGCCGGACGCCGCGATCCTGCCGTCCGCGCTGACCGCCATGGCCTTGAGCCACGTTTCGTGCTGCGTCATCGCGGCGATGCGGGTGCGACGCACGGGATCCCACAGGGCAACGGTTTTGTCTCGCCCCACGCTGAGCAGCGTGCCGTCCGGCCGGAACGCGACATCCGACGCGGCGCCCTCGTGCGCCTGGATCTCCGTGCGGTAGTCACGGTGCGCCGACATGCTCATCAACGCACTACGCGCTTCGAGGGTCGGAGCGGTGCGATAGGCCTGCAGGCTGAGCAGCTTCGCCCGGCCTGGGTCGGACTCGGCGATCGTCAACGCCTGCGTGGCGAGTTGCCGTGAGATCGCGATTCGCTGCGCTTGCTCGGCTTCATCTCGTTCTCGTATCGCGATCACCGAGATCGCCGTGACGACCACCAGCAACACGGCCAGACCGGCGGCGAGATAGCGCAATTGCCGGGCCCGTCGCCTGTCCTTGGCGGTTTCCCGTTCCTCCTGATCGACACTCGCGTCCAGAAATGCGCGTTCGACCGGATTGAGTGTGGTGATCTCCTTGGCGGCCCATTCTTTGGCGACGACAAGCCGGGCGCCGCGATAAAGAGAACCGGGATCCTTGTCGAGTGCGGACCATTCCTGTGCGGCTTCGGTCAGATGCCGATGTGTCCGCAACCCTTCCCGGTCGGCGGCCAGCCATTGCCGCAATCGCGGCCACGCCCGGATCAACGCCTCGTGCGCGATTTCCATGGTGTTGTCGGCGACCGTGATGAGCCGTGCTTCAGCGAGTACGTCGAGGACATCGGTGGCGTCGGTGTCCACTTCGGATCGGGTGATCCTACGTTTGGTGTCCTCGGTGCCTTCGCCGAGCGCGGTCAGCCGCAGGAAAAGGTCGCGTACCAGCTGTTTCTGCTCTTCGGTCAGGCCTGAGTAGACAGTCTCGGCGGTGTGCGCGAGTGCACCGTCGATGCCACCGGCTGCCTGGAACGCGGCGAGTGTGAGCGTGTTTCCCTTACGGCGTCGCCACGTCTCCAGTAGTGCATGCGACAACAGCGGCAGCACACCGGCGTTGCCCGCCGCCTGGGCGACAAGTTCCGCCAGCAGGGCGCCCTCGACCGTGCATCCGGCCCGGACCGCGGGCTGGACAATGGCCCGCCGCAACTCATCCGTCGTCATCGGACCGACCGCGACCTGCGCATCCGCCATCGCCGCAACCAGATCCGGGTGCCGCGTGCAGTGGCCGTAGAAGTCCGCCCGCACACCGAGAACAACGCGAGCCCTGCTGTTCGGGCTGTTCACGGCGGCGAGCAGGAGTTCGACGAACCGGGTGCGTTCGGCCTCGTCGCGGCAGAGCGTGAACGTCTCCTCGAACTGGTCGACCACGATCAACACGTCTTCGTCGACGGCCATCCGGACGGCCCGGTGCAAGTTCTGGACGTCTGCCCGCAGATCGGTGTACAGCTGCCCGGGAGCGGTTCCAGCGAGCCGTGCTATGTGGACAGCCGTCTCCTCGACCGGGTGCGGGCCAGGGGTGAACAACACCACAGGTCCCGCCCACCGGGGCACAAGCCCGGCGCGCAGCAACGACGACTTGCCCGCGCCGGACGCGCCGAACACGGCCACGAATCGCTGATGGGTCATGCGTTCCGCGAGCTCGTCGACCAGTCGCTCCCTGCCGTGGAACAGATCCGCGTCCTCCGGCTGGAACGCCGCCAGGCCCACGTACGGCGACTCCGCGTCCGATTCCTCCGGCGCTACCTCGGTTTGCGCGGACTCAGCCGCGACTTCATGCCACCGCTGTTCCCATTCCGCCTCATCGCCGCCGCATGCGCGCACGTACGCCAACGCCACGTTGAGGCTCGGCAGCTGCCGGCCGTTGGCGGCGCTGGACAGCGTCGTCACGGAGAAGTGGGCGCGCTTGGCGAGCTCCCGGTACGTCGGGTTGCCGGCTTTCTGCCGCAGCAGCCGCAGGTCGGCGGCGAAGCGCAACAGCGCCGAATCGCCCGTTGCCAACGGGCGCTCAGCTCTCGGCATGGTGTTCCTCCAGGCAGCCCACATCGGCGCGCGTTGTTCCCGGTTTGTTTGTTCGGCGCGCGGCCGTCGATACGGAACAACCTATCCGCGTTTAGATCAAGCAGCGGCAGCCGGGTAGCCGGCCAGCGCCGGATCGATCGGATCTAGAGGGACGAGGAACAGATGCATTGGCAGCATGAAGACCGCGAGTGGTATCAGCGTGAAGTGGGGCTCGTCACCATCTGATCGGCGGGCGCTGGACACACCCGAGAGTGACTGGGGGTTCTCGGGTGTGGCCTGTTGGCCAGTCAGAGCCATTCGAAGGGCACAGAGTCAATTGGCCCGGGGATCCCAGTGCGGGCGCAGGAGACCCACGAGGCGCGAACCTCCCGGCCAAGCCGGTCCACCTCCTGCCACGACGCGCAGCCGAGCATCGGCGAGCCTGCCCAGGCCCGGGACGACCCGAGAACCAGTGGCAACTCGACGCAGTGGGCGGCCCCGAAGGCCGAGCCAGCCGGCCGCCAGGCCAGCCGATAAGGGAAAACCTTGGCTCCGCGAGCCTTGAGCCCGGCGGCGTAGCCCAGCTCGGGATCGGCGAACGTCCCACTTCCCATACCGCCGCCGAACGCGGCCATCTCGTCGGCGTTCCAGCCGTAGACGACATCGACCCCGGTCAGATCGCGCGGTTCCCAGCCGGTGGAAACGGGCCGGAAAGGCAGCGGAACAGTGCTGCCCGCCGATATCGGATGGGCCGATGCGACGCGGTGCAGAGCTCGAATTATTTCCTCGGCGGAAACCGATCGGGGATCGCCGTCGAGATAACCGAGAAATGCCTCGCCGATCTGCGCGGCGTCGTCCAAAGAAAGTGGCTCGGTACTCCGAGGGTCACTGTGGATAATGGCGCGCCGGAACAATCGCACGGGATGGTCGAGAAGCATTCGAATGGACATCGCCCCGGCGGACTGCCCGAAAACAGTCACCTGAGAAGGGTCGCCGCCAAAGTGTGAAATGTGGTCCTGGACCCAGTGCAAGGCGGCGATCTGATCGTGCAGCCCGAGATTGCCCGGACTGATTCCGTCCGCGAACAGATACCCGAACGCGCCCAGCCGGTAGTTGACGCTCACGACAACGACATCGCCCTCGGCGGACAGCGCGGACCCGTCGTACCAGTCGAACAACCCGGCACCGCTCATGAACCCGCCGCCGTGCAGCCACACCATCACCGGACGTCGACCGTCATCCAAGGCGGGCGTGGTGATCGAGAGGTTCAGGCAGTCCTCGCCCTGCGGGCGTACATCGTGCGGGGCGCCCATCACGTGTGCGAGGCGCGACCGGGGCTGCGGGCAGATCTGGCCGCTTGACTGACCGGTGTTTGATTGACCACCGTTCACCCGTTTCGGCAGTCCGAACCGGTCAGCTTCGGCATAACGGATCGGCCCGGTGCGGACGACCACGATCCACCTCCACTCGGGACTATTGTCGTGCCATGAAAACGCCACGCCTGCTGGACGGACGCTTGAAACTGCGGCACCTGGTGCTGTTGGACGCGTTGCTGCGCCAGGGAAGCGTGGTCGGTGCCGCGGCGCAACTGCACGTCACCCAACCGGTGGCCACCCGCGGTCTGCACGAGCTGGAGGAGATCCTCGGCGTCACACTCTTCGACCGCGGTCCACGTGGCATCACACCCACGGTCTACGGAGCCGCTTTCGCCGAACACGCGCGAGCCGTTCTCGCGCAATTGACTGAAGCGGGCAGGCACATCGTCGAGCTCGCCGACGCCGAGCGCGGCACCGTGATCGTCGGGACTCACCTCGCGGGGTCGAACGTGTTGCTGCCAAGGGCGATCACCAGGATCAAGCGCGACCGTCCATATCTGACAGTCATCGTCCGGGAGGCCGCGCCGGAGCCGCTGTTGGTCGAGCTGGTGGCCGGGCGCGTCGACATGATCGTCGGACGGCTCACCGCGGCATCGGACGAGCAGATCGAGCGGCGCAAGCTGTACGACGAGTTCGTCGACCTGATCGTCCGATCCTCGCACCCGCTGGCCGGGCGGACCCGGATCGACCCGGCCGAACTCGGCGAATACCCGTGGATCCTGCCCGGCGCGGAGACCGTGCTGCGCCGCGAGCTCGAGGAGTTCTTCGCCCGCAACGGGATCCCGCTGCCGGCGAACCGCGTCGAGACCACGTCCTTCCTGACTGTCCGGGAACTGCTGCTGGAGAACGACGTCATCGCCGCGCTGCCGAGCCTGATCGCGCGGGACGAGCCGGAACTGTCCCGGCTGGACGTGTCGCTCGAGCAGATCGGCCACAGCGTGGGCCTCACGCTGCCTGCCCGTACGCTCAGCCCGTCCGCCGAGGCCCTGATCGACAGCCTGGCGTCGGTGGCGGCCGAAATGGCGGGCGAGGAGCATCGCTAGGACAACCCGAGGAAGCGGCGCGCGTTGCGGGTCGTGATCAGCTCTCGTTCCTCGGCTGACAGGAACTCGCTCTTGAGAACCACGCCACCGGCGGGACGTTCGCCGAGCGGGTAAGGGTAGTCGCTGCCCACCATCACCTGTTCGGCACCGACCGTGTCGACCAGCAACCGCAGGGCGCGCTCGTCGAACACGACCGAGTCCACCGAGAACCGTCCAATGTAGTGCGACGGCGGGTACTGGGACGTGCCGATCACGTCATTGCGGTGGTGCCACGCGTTCTCGAACCGGCCGAGCCAGAACGCGAACGACCCCCCGCCATGCGCGAAACAGATCTTCAAACGCTCGTCGATCCGGTCGAACACGCCGCCAAGGATCAACGCCAAGATCGACAGGTGGGTCTCAGCGGGCATGCCGGTCAGCCACTGCGCCATCCACCGGTCCGAGCGAGGCGAGCTCACCATGTCCCACGGGTGCACGAAGACCGGGACACCCAACGACGCACAATGCTGCAGGAACGTGACGACGCCGACGCTGTCCAGATCCAGATCGCCGATGTGGTTGCCGATCTCGACACCACGGTGTCCATTCGCGACGCACCGGTCGAGCTCGCGGCACGCGGCGTCCGTGTCCTGCAAGGGAACCTGGCAGAACGGAAGAAGGCGGTCGCGTGCCGGTGCCACGATCTCCAGCGCGAGGTCGTTGAAGATCCGGGAGATCTTCGTCGCTTCCCCGGCTGACCGGCCGTAGTTGAAGAACGCGGGCGTGGGGGAGACGACCTGGATGTCCACGCCGTCGACGTCCATGTCGGCGAGGCGCAGACCCGCGTCCCAGCAGTTGGCCTGGATGCGGCGGAACTCCTTGGCGCCAAGCATGATCATCGCGTCGGACTCGGACTCCACCCGCAGCCACGGGGAATCGGGACCCAGATCGAGCGAAGGCCAGCCGTTGGGCACGTAGTGCGTGTGTATGTCGATCATGTCAGCCTTTGCCAGGGTGGAGCGCACCGCACTTCGGGCAGGTCCGCGCTGCTGGGGAGGAGTAGAACTGGTCGAAGACCGGCGGCAGGTCGGCGACGATGTCGCGGACCTGGAGCTCGACCTCGTGGATGAGGGTGTCGCAGTCCATGCAGTACCACTGGAACCGCTCGAGGGTGCCTTCCTCGCGGACCCGTTCGATGACCAGCCCGATGGACTCGGGGTCTGGTCGCTGCGGGGAATGGGGGATCGAGCCGGGCAGCAACCAGGTCTCGCCTTCCCGGATGTGCACGGTCCGCTGTCCCGCGTCGGTCATCAGGTTGACGTGCATGTCGCCCTTGATCTGGAAGAACCACTCCTCGTACGGGTCGAGGTGGAAGTCCGTGCGCTTGTTCGGGCCGCCGACGATCTGCACGATGAAGTCGTCACCGAGGGCCATGGTCCTGTTGTTCACCGGCGGGGCGAGCAGGTGGCGGCGTTCGTCGATCCAGCCCTGGAAGTTGATCACTGGTGGCAGCTCTGGCATGGTGGTTCACCTCGGTGTGCGTGCGATGGCCTGGATCTCGATCAGCAGGTGCGGGTGCGGGAGCTGGTGGACGGCCACGGTCGTGCGGGCCGGGCCGTCCTCGTCGAAGTACTCGGCGTAGACCTCGTTGTAGCCGCCGAAGTCGTTCATGTTCACCAGGAACGTGGTGATCTGGACGATGTCGGCCAGCTCGGCATCCACTTCGGCCAGTATCCGGCCGATGTTCTCGATCACCGCCCTGGTCTGCTCGCGGATGTCCACATTGGTCGTGCCGAACTCGTCGACCTCGACGCCCGCGAACGAGTTGTCCGGGCAGCGGGAGCTCGTCCCGGAGACGAAGATCAGGTCACCGGACACTTTGACGTGCGGGAACCGTCCGCGTGGCGTGGCGAGGCCCTGGATCGTGCGCGCGCCGGTCATGAGACCGATCCGATGAACGACACCGGCCCGAGGCCCTCGATCTGGCAGTCGACCGGGCCCGCGGTCAGCCCGATCGCCGCGGTCGCGGCTCCGGCCAGCACGATGTATCCAGCTCGCAACGGAATTCCCCTTCGCTTGGCGACATCTTCCAACGCGCCCAACGCTCGTGCCGGGTCGCCGAGGATCGCGTTCGTCGAACCCGTGACCTCTGTGGACCCGACGGACAGGCGCACCGGCCGGTTGTTGACGTCACTGAACTTCTGCCATGGACCGATCGCGTACCCGGCCGCGGAGGTGTTGTCCGCGACCACATCGGTGTACGTGAACCGGAAGTCCCGATACCGCGAGTCGATGATCTCCACCGCCGCCGCGACAGCGTCCACACAGGACTCAATCGGCACCGTTCCGTCGACGTCCCTGGCCAGCCGGTAGGCGATCTCCGGTTCGACCTTGGGATGGATGAACTGGCCGATGTCGACCATGCTGTCGTGCGAGTGCCGCATCCCGCTGGTGAGCCTGCCGACGATCACCTCGGACACGCCCATCTGGGCCATCTTGGCCTGGCTGGTGAAGCCGAGTTTGACTCCGGTCAGCGACTCCCCGCGGGCCAGGCGGCGCTCGACGAGCTCCTGCTGGATCCGGTACGCCTGATCGATGTCGATCTCGTGCGTGTCCGCGAGGCTGAGGATGTCCTTGCCGCGCACCTGCGCCTCGTCCAGCCGCTGCGCCAGTTCCCCAATCACAGGACCGTTCACAGCGCCACGCACACATTCGTCGGTTCGGTGTAGAACTCCATCGCCGACATCCCGCCTTCGCGGCCGATGCCGGACATGCCCATGCCGCCGAACGGCGACCGCAGGTCACGCAGGAACCAGGTGTTCACCCAGGACATTCCCACGTTCATCGCCTGCGCGACGCGGTGCCCGCGCCGCAGGTCGTTCGTCCACACCGAAGCCGCGAGGCCGTAATCGGTGTCGTTGGCCAGCTCGATGGCCTCTTCCTCGGAGTCGAACGGGATGAGCGCGGCGACCGGTCCGAAGATCTCCTCGCGCAGCGTCCGGTCCGTATTGGACAGACCGGTCCACAGTGTCGGCTCGATCCAGGATCCGCCGTCGAGCTCCGCACCGAGCTGCGGCACGCCGCCACCGGTCAGCACCTTGGCGCCTTCCTGTTCGGCGAGCGCCAGGTAACCACGCACCTTGTCCCGGTGCTGTTCGGAGATCAGCGGGCCGGTCGTGGTGGTCTCGTCGCTCGGGTCGCCGAGCTTGAGGGCACGGGCACGCTCGACCAGTCCGGCGGCGATGTCCTCGAAGACCGGCCGCTGGACGTACACCCGCTCGGTGCACAGGCAGACCTGCCCGGTGTTGGTGAAGATCGCCCGGCTCAGCCCGGCCACCGCTTCGTCCAGGTCGACGTCGTCGAACACCACAGCCGCGTTCTTGCCGCCGAGCTCGAACGACACCGGTCGCACGCGTGGTGCGACCGTCTGCATGACTCGCGTTCCCGTGGCCGTGGACCCGGTGAACGTCACGCCATCGATCCCGCGGTGGCCAGCGAGGGCCGCACCAGTTGCGCCGAAACCGTGCACGACGTTGTACGCGCCCGCGGGCAGCCCGGCGTCCACCAGGACTTCGGCGAGCAAGGTGGCGGTCGACGGCGTGAACTCGCTCGGCTTGACGACCACGGTGTTGCCACAGGCGAGTGCGGCGGAGACCTTCCAGGTCAACAGCAGCAGCGGGAGATTCCACGGCACGATCACCGCGACCACGCCCAGCGGTTTCCGCACGGCGTAGTTCAATGCTTGCCGGCCACCGGGGAGGTCAGTGAGAAACGATTCCTGCCCGGCCGAGGAAACGACATCGGCATATGTCCGGAAATTCGCCGACGCCCTGGCGACGTCCAGTTCTCGCGCCAGCACGACAGGTTTTCCGGTGTCCGCCACCTCGGCGGCGACGAACTCGGCAAAGCGGGCCTCGATCCCGTCGGCGGCTCGGCGCAGGACCGCGGCCCGCTCACGGACAGGGGTACGGGCCCATTCGCGTGCCGCGGCACGCGCGGCCGCGACGGCCTGGTCGACGACGGCGGCGCTGGCCTCGTGCACGGTTGCGAAGGTCAGTCCGGTCGCCGGGTTGGTCTTGTCGAAGCGCTGGCCGGGTTCCGGATCGATGAACCGTCCGCCGACGAAGGTGCGGATCGCTGTCATGCCTTCACTCTCGCCCGCAACGTCATGCCCCACAAATGCGTATCCAGGCTGCCGGTATAGCCACATGGCTATGGCTCGATATAGCCATCCGGGTATGGCTGCCGAGCCGTTGGGTATTTGTGCGGGAATGTCGTCCGGGTCAGTCTTCTCGCCATTACCGCACTCGACCCCGGGTAGGCGAACATGGGCGAATCAACCGCAACGCCGCAACGGAAGGTCGCGCTGGCGACACTGACTGGTGCGACGTTGGAATGGTACGACTTCTTCCTCTACGGCACCGCGTCGGCGTTGATCTTCAACCGGCAGTTCTTCCCGTCGCTTTCTCCGGCGGCGGGCACGCTCGCCGCGTTCAGCACGTTCGCCGTCGGGTTCATCGCCCGCCCACTCGGCGGCCTGGTCTTCGGTCATTTCGGTGACCGGATCGGCCGCAAGATGACGCTCGTGGTGTCCCTGATGCTGATGGGCATCGGGTCGACGCTGATCGGCGCGCTGCCCGGCTTCGCGGTGATCGGGGTGTGGGCGCCGATCCTGCTGGTGGCGCTGCGTGTGGTGCAGGGCATCGGTCTCGGTGGCGAGAACGCGGGCGCGAACTTGATGGCACTGGAACACGCGCCGGAGGCCAAGCGGAACAGGTACGCGGGCTTCCCGCAGATGGGCACGCCCGCGGGCCTTGTGCTGGCCAACACGGTCTTCCTGGTCACCAGTTCGGTGATGCCCGCCGCGGCCTTCACCTCGTGGGGCTGGCGGATCCCGTTCCTGCTCAGTGCCGCGCTGGTGATCGTCGGCCTGGTCATCCGGCTGCGCGTGACCGAGACGCCGTCGTTCGCCAAAGCGGTGGAACGCAAGCAGATCGTGCGGTTCCCGTTGAAGGAGGCCTTGACCGTCGGCACGGGCAGGCTGGTGCTGACCGTGCTGCTCAGCATCGCCAACTCCGCGGTGGCTTACCTGTTCCTCGTGTTCAGCTTGTCCTACGGCACCGCACAACTCGGGTTGAACCGCCAGTTCCTGCTCATCACAGTGACCGTGGCGTCGGTGTTGTGGTTCGCCACCATTCCACTGTGGACGTCGATGGCGGACCGCCGTGGCCGTCGCGGCATGTTCCTGTGGGGATCGGTGGCACTGCTCGTGTGGGCGGCGGCGTTCTTCCCATTGCTCAACTCCAAGAGCACGGCTGTCGTGGTCATCGCTCTGGTCGGAATGGGACTGATCATCCCGATCACGCACTGCGTGCAGGGCGCCATCGTGGCGGACACGTTCCCCGCTCATGTCCGGTACTCGGGTTCGTCGCTGCTGTTGCAGCTCGCCGCGTTGCTGGGCGGTGGTCTCGCCCCGGTGATCTCGACGGCGATCCTGAACTCGAGCGGCGGCACAGGCGGCGTTACCTTGTACATCTCCGGGATTTGCCTGATGAGTCTGCTGGCCGCGGTCGCCGTGTTCCGGCTCGCGCCGGTCGCGCCCAAGGCTGTGGTGAGCCCGGCGACCGCGTAGATCCCGTCGATGGGCGGCGGCCGGGGTCGCCGCCCATCTTCTCGTCGCAGAGATCCTGGTCACTTCTGCTGACCATCTGGGCCGCCGACATCCCTGCCGGGCAACGTGATCGGCAATCGACTGTCCACAAGTGACAATCGCGCTGATGTGATCTCGTCCGTCCGATATGCGAATGTGTAGGGCATGAGAGCCCTGATCCGGTCCTGGCCGCTGAGCGTCCCGCTGTTCGCGCTGGTCGTCCTCGCGTTCACGTGGGGCGTCGACCTGCCCGTCATCTTGGTGATCATCGTGGCGTTGGCGCTGGCCGGCGCCGTGTCCACGGCGGTGCACCACGCCGAGGTGGTCGCGCACCGGATCGGGGAACCGTTCGGCTCGCTCGTGCTCGCCGTGGCGGTCACGGTCATCGAGGTGGCCTTGATCGTCACCCTGATGGTCTCAGGTGGCCCGGAAACGGCGTCGTTGGCGCGGGATACCGTCTTCGCGGCGGTCATGATCACGTGCAACGGGATTGTCGGTATCGCTTTACTGATCGGTGCGACGCGGCATCGCGTGATGGTCTTCAACGCTGAAGGAGCAGGTGCCGCGTTGGCGACGGTCGCGACTCTGGCGACGCTGAGTCTGGTGCTGCCGACGTTCACGACGAGCAAACCAGGCCCGGAGTTCTCGACAGGTCAGCTCGTGTTCGCCGCCGCCGCGTCGCTGGCGTTGTACATCTTGTTCGTTTTCACGCAGACCAAGGAGCACCGGGACTTCTTCCTGCCGGTCGGTGTCTGCGCGGAGGAGGAACACGCGCCGCCGCCGGCCGCGAAAGCCGCGTGGATCAGTCTCGGGATGTTGCTGGTGTCACTGGTCGCGGTGGTCGGACTGGCCAAAGTGGAGTCGCCGGCGATCGAAGCGGGCGTGGCGGCCGCCGGGTTCCCGCAGTCCTTTGTGGGTGTTGTGATCGCGTTGCTGGTGCTGCTGCCGGAGACGTTCGCCGCGGTCCGTGCCGCCGCGCGAGACCGGATGCAGACCAGCCTCAACCTGTCCTTCGGTTCGGCGATGGCGAGCATCGGGCTGACGATCCCCGCCATCGCCGTCGCGACGATCTGGCTCGACGGCCCGTTGGTGCTCGGACTCGGGTCCACGCAGATGGTGTTGCTGGCGTTGACCTTCGTCGTCGCGATCCTGACCGTGGTGCCGGGTCGGGCGACGCGGCTGCAGGGCGGGGTACACCTCGCCCTGCTCGCCGCGTTCCTGTTCCTGGCGATAAACCCCTAGCTGCCCCAGGTGCTGTTGTTCAGCCCGGTGCCGAGGTAGACCTGGTCGAACGTGTTGCCGTCGGCGTCGTCGGTGTACGTCATGAAGATCTGGCCCCACGCGTTGACGCCGACCGCGGGTTCGTCCTGACGACCGGTCACGTTGGTGTTCGCGGTGATCCGGGGCTGGCGGCCCGCGGTCGAGCCGTCCGGGTTGAGGCCCTGGACGAAGATGTCCTGCGCCTGGGCCCAGTTCACCACCGCGGCCCGCTGGTCGTCGATGCCCACCTGCGGATCGGTACCGGGGACGTAAGTGTCCACTGTGGATGACGCCGCGCCGGTCGCGGAGAACGACCGGACACCGATCTGGCCGGTCCCGGTGTGATCGGTCTCCCAGCCGACCACGTAGTCACCGTTGAAGTTCGCCGCGATGGACGCGCGCCGCTGCTGACCGTCGCCGGTCACGTTGACAGCGGCCTGGGCCAGCTTCACCGCACCGGTCGGGGTGAAAGCCTTGCGTGCCACGTTGAAGTTGGCGTTGGCGTCAGTGTCCTCGTCCCACACCACGATGGCGTTCTGGGCCGCGCCCATCGCCACGTCCGGACGCTGGTGCGTGCCACCGGCCGCG
The DNA here is from genome assembly GCF_900176515.1 of Kibdelosporangium aridum. Lineage (GTDB taxonomy): Bacteria > Actinomycetota > Actinomycetes > Mycobacteriales > Pseudonocardiaceae > Kibdelosporangium > Kibdelosporangium aridum. Next base: position 2,008,308 of record NZ_FWXV01000001.1, on the reverse strand, counting down.
TTGACCTGGACCTCGTACGCCTTGGCCGTGATCGAGTTGAAGCCTGACAGTCGGACGGTCGGTGCCGTGGTGGTTTGCTTGTCCTCGAACGCGACCGCGAACCCGGCGCCGTCCGGGTCGGCGGCGACCGCGGGGTTGATCTGCTGCCCGTCGGAGGTGGCGTTACCCACGGCCGAACCAGTGACGGTGCCCGCGGCGTTCAATGTGCGCACGGCGATCTGGTAGTACCCGTTGCCGTCCTTGTCATCCGCCCACACCACGACTGCTGTGCCGTCGTCGTGCAGCGCGACATCGGGATGCACGTGGCTCCAGTTGCCTTCCCCGCTGTCGGAGAGCTTCTTTTCGTACAGGGACGCCCCATCCCGGTACACGCGAATCCAGATATCGCTGTGTACCGGGTTCTCCGGTGCCGTGGTGTCGCGGTCGTCTTCCCAGACCACGGCGACATAGCCCGATCGCACGGCGGAGATCGCCGAGTTGTCCTGGTCGCCAGTGGAAGTGCTGTTCGCGGCCGCCCACGTGATCGTGCCGTCGGCGAAGGCCGTTCCGGTCAATCCGAGCATGGCGATGGCCGTGATCGTCAGTACACGCTTCATGTTCGTCCCCCTCACGGCGCCTGCAGGCCGGGGTTGCCGGCCTCGATCACATAGCTCTGCACGGTCTTGACCGGCATGTCCCGCACGCTGACCTTGTCAACGGCCCGGTAGTCCACGTTCATCCGGGTCGGCGTGATGGACGTGCGCACGTACCCGCGCAGGTTCTTGTAGAACTTCACGTGCGGGTTGGTCGGTGTGACCCCGGTGTGGGAGGCGTCGCCGTCACCGTCGGACGAGATCGAAGTGGTCACCAGCTCGGTGCCGATCACCTTGTCCTGAGTGGTGTAGTTGTTCATCAGGTTGGCCGCCCACGAGCGGTGCACGTCCCCGGTGAGCACGACGGTGCTGGTGTTGCCGCGTGCCTGCCAGCCGTCCTGGATCCGCTTGCGGTTCGCGGTGTAGCCGTCCCACGCGTCCATGCTCCGCTTGCCGTCGGCGGCGAGCCGCTGCGCGAAGAACACCTGCTGGCCGAGGATGTCCCAAGTACCGAACTTCTGGCCCATACCGTCGAGCAGCCACTGTTCCTGCGCGTTGCCGGTGAGCGAACGTGTCGGCGCGTCCGCGTCCGGGCAATTCTGCGAACCGTCGCCGCACGCCTGGTCGCTGCGGTACTGACGGGTGTCGAGCATGTGGAACGTCGCCAGGCCACCCCAGTTCACCCGGCGGTACAACTGCATGTTCTCGCGCACAGGAGCCTGCGCGGAACGCAGCGGCATGTGCTCGTAGTACGCGCGATACGCGGCCTCGCGGCGGGCGCGGAAATCCCCAGCGGGCGCTTGACCCTCTTGCCGCACAAGGTTGGCGTAGTTGTTCTCGACCTCATGGTCGTCCCACACCACAAGCCACGGCGCGGCGGCGTGCGCGGCCTGCAGGTCGACGTCCATCTTGTACAAGGCATGCCGTACGCGGTAGTTCGCGAGGTTGGTGATCTCAGCGGACGGAGAATGCGTACGCACGCGGCCGGTCGCCGCGGCGCCTTCGTAGATGTAGTCGCCTAAGTGCAGGATCAGGTCGGGGCGGTCTTCAGCCATTCGGCGGTAGGCCGTGTAGTAGCCGGTCTCGTAATGCGCGCACGACGCGAAGGCCATGGTCAGAGCGGAACCCGAGCCGAGTGCGGGCGCGGTGCGGGCGCGGCCGACCTGCGAGATGTGCCCGTCGGCCCGGAATCGGTACCAGTACTCACGATCCGGCTGCAGACCGGCGACCTCGACGTGCACGGTGTGCGCGGAGGTCTGCACGGCCGTGGCCGAGCCGGACGCGGCGAGCTGGCTGAAGGCCTGGTCGAGGCCGACCTGCCACTCGACGGTGACCGGGGTGTTCGGCATTCCGCCGAGGCCGTCGGCGTTCAAGGGTCTCGGTGCCAGACGTGTCCATAAAACGAATCCGTCAGCGGTGGGCTCGCCGGACGCCACCCCGAGGGTGAAGGGGTAGGCCAGAGCGTTCGCGGGGGTCGCGCCGATCAGCGGCGCACCCGCGGCGGCAAGGCCACCAACGAGGAACGTCCTTCGATGCAGTCGGGTCATAAGGCCTTTACTACCGGCGCTCAGCAGCCCGTGGAAGCGTCGATGCGACTATTTGCAGGACATTGCTTTCACGTACGACCAGTCGTCCCGAAGAGTCCATATAGCAATATTCGTATGTGGATACGCCCTTACGGTATGTAGGGGCGTTAGCCCTGTCAGGTCACGTGGGGTGACCGGAGTCGGTGATATCCGGTGTGGACACTCGGAAACCACCCTGAACTGGGGCTACCGTGCCGGATATGAGCCACCAGCCCGAGTTTCCCCACGTCCACAGCAGTGAAGACCGTGCGATGGGCCATGCCCGGGTCGAGTTCGCCGAGATGCTGTTCGCGGAGGCCCCGGACGTCGGCGCGTCCCCGCAACCGTCCTCGGAGCTGACCGCGCAGGTCCAGGCATCGGCGTTGCTGGCGGTCTACTACGAGATGCGGCACGGCAACGATCTGCGCGCGGCGCACATCCGTGCGTTGGAACAGCACCGGCTCGCCTTGGCGGAGTTCGCCGGGGGACGGGCCGAGGTTCCCGCGTTGGTCCCGGCCGGGTCCGGCGGAGAGCCGGAGTTGCCGCCCGCCCGCGATCCGGTCGACTGAACCCGGTCCACAACGGACTGATCAGCGCGATGACCGGCGACCCGCCTGCCCGGATTTCCGTGCCCGTGGCCGGCCTTTCTTCGCCTGCTGGAAGGGCAGGGCCTCGACGAGCTCGTCCGGCGCGGTCAGCCGCCAGGCCTCGTAGACCAGTTCGGACAGCTCGTCGGCCTCGATGCGCTCGAGGTAGACCACGACCCAGCCGAAGCCGCCCGAGGTGAACTGTTCCTCGAACACATCCGGGCGCTCGGCCACCAGCGCCAGCTGCTCGGAGATGGTCTGCTTCAGCCCGACCGTCTGCGTCCGCGGCCAGTAGTACCCGAACTTCTTGCCGTGCACGCTGAACGACGTCCACTTGCTCGCCTCGGACCGCTCGACGTCGGTCAGCCCGTCGACGATCCGGTGGAACTCATCACTGTGCACAGCCACGCCTACCCCCAAAGTCCGCCCCGGCATTTTATCGGGACCCCTCCCGGTGGTCCGTGGGTACGGTCACGCCGCGACAGGGAGTGGGTGATCGAGTGATGCGGTGGCTGGCGACCGCGGTGGTGGGTCTCGGCCTGGCCGGTGCCGGATGCGCGCCGACCGGCCAAGCGCCGCCCACACAGGCCTCGCCGCCACCGCCTCCTCCCGCGACTCAACAGCTGGTCCGCTGGTCAGACGCCATGTGCGGCACGGCGAAGGCGATCGACAGTGCTCGTCCGAGCGCCGTGCAGTTCGCGAGCTCCACACCGGATGCCACCCGCGCGGACGCGTTCATCCGTGAAGTGGCCACGTGGGTCGACGGCACGAGCAAGCAGCTGCAGGACCTCAAGCCCACCGGTATCGAGCCGGTGGACTCCCACACCTCGAAGCTCCGGACCTGGTTCACGGGCCTGGAGAAGAAGTCCGTCGACGGCATGAAGGCAGGCGAGGCCGACAAGGTGGCTCACGCCGGTCCGCTGGCCCAGGAATTCAGCACGTCGGAGCCTGCTGAAGCGGGATTGTCCGCGCTGGCCGAACGCACCCCGGAGTTGGTGGCGTCCTACAACGTGGCTCCGGGTTGCACGCCCGTTCGCCAGGCCGGGCAGGATGGGCGGGAGCGGGACCTGGTGCTGTGGGCGAACATCATGTGCGCCACGACCAAGGAGTTGTCCACGCTGCGAACCGACCCGCTGGCCGATCCGGCCGTGTCCGATCCACGGTTCCAACGGGCCGCGTGGGCGTCGCTGGGGACGTACATCAGCTCGGCGGGAAGCCCGCTCAGCGACGTCAGCACCCAGCTGAGCTCGGTGAAGCCGATCGGAATCGCCGAGGCCGACGCCTACCAGGCCGCGTTGCTGTCGGCGGTCCAGTCGGCCATGGCCAAGCTGCCGCAGGGCACCAGCTCGACAGAGCTGTTCCAGCTCCCGATCGACCAGCTCAAGGCGAAAGCCACCGAGGTGGCGGGAATTCTGGCGACGGCGAAGCCCAAGGAGCCGGGCCTGGACGCCATTGTGGCCAAGGACGAGAAACTCAAGGCCGCCCACGGCCTTGCGCCGTCGTGTGAGAGTCCTCAGCAGACGCCTGCGACGGCGGCGAACGGGACGGACCTTTCAGCGTGTCAGAGCGGGAAATGCCAGGTGCAGATCACCGGCTCAGCCGACGTGACCGCGGGCGGGCACACCTTCAAGGTCTCGGTGTCCAGCGCAGGCGTCACTGTGACGGACGCCAGCCGCGTGCTGAACCTCGGGCCGGGTGGCCAAGGGTCGTTCGGTGACGCCACCAAGACGATCGCGGTCAAGCTGGTGAGTTTGACCGGGAACGCTGCGATCGTGGACATCACGGCGTCCTGAGATGTGGACAGTGGTGCCACCCACTGTCCACATCAGACTCTCGCCTTTCCGGTACCCCACTATGGACAGACCGGTGATCAGGCTCGCGACCGGAGCTAGTGCGGCGTCACCAAGGGTTTCGACGCGTCGATGCAGTACGTGGAGAGCATCATGGTCTGCACAGTGCCGACGTTGCGGGCATTGTGCACGACGCCGGTCGGGATCAGGAACGGATCGCCTGACTTCAGGCGCAGCGGTGGCCGGTCGTCGAACTCCATCAGCACGTCGCCTTGGATGATGTAACCGACTTCCTTCCCGCCGTCGTGGGAGTGCCTGCCGGACGCTTGGCCGACCGGGATCTCGAACCTGGTCTGGATGATCTCGAAGCCGGCGAACGGTGCCTCGGTGCGCTGCAGCTCCACTCTGATCACGCCGCTGGCGGCGCCTGCTGACGTTGTTGTCGTGGGTGGCGGATTCTGTACTCCGGCGGTTGGCGAGCATGCACACGTGGCGAGGCCGAACGCGCCAAGCGCGGCAGTGCCGCCGGTGCGCAGCAACGAGCGACGGTCAATCATGAACCCAGTGTGGCGCTAGCAGGTGAATGATTTGTTCACGCGTTGTTGCCGGGCCACCCGCGGATCAGGGCGCCGAGTGCCTCAGCGGGGGCGTCCGGGATGGCTGCGGCCTGGGTGGCGGTCGCGCGTAGTTTCGACCGCTCGGCGAGCAGCCACGTTCGTGCGGCTGCCGCTGAGGCGAAGGTCAACCCGCCAGCTTCGGTTGTGTTCTCCCGGGTTGTGGCTCGTTGTAAGGCATTGTGCGCGGTGGCGGCGTAGAACCTCACGAGCCTGGTCAGAACGTCATGGCACGCGCGCTCGCCGTCGATGGCGTACGCGCGGCTACGGGCGAAGTCCCGGATCGGTGTGAGCAATCGGTAGTGATCGCCGGGGCCGGACTCGAGGAAATGGCTGTCGGCGAGCGCTTCCAGCAGGTCCTCGGTCTCGTCGACGGGGAGATCGAGCGCCACTGCCGCCGCGGTCAATGAGATGTCCGGGCCGTCCGGAATCGCCAGCAGCCGCAACGCTCGCGCCTGTTTGGTCGGCAGGTTGTGCAGAGCGGCCTCGTAGGCCGCCATACCGATTTCGGCGGTACGGAGGCGGTTTAGTGCCGTCCTCAGACTCCAACCGGGCCGTGCGGCGACTCGCGCCGCGATCGTGTGCAGCAGGTGCGGCAAACCGGCCGTTCGACGCGCGAGGAGCCTGGCTTCCTCCGGTTCGGTCTGTGTCCGTTCGACGCCGACGATGTGGCTGAACAGGTTGACGGAGTCCTCTTCGGACAGTCCGGTCAGCTTGTGCCATGCCGCGCAGGTCAAGCCGGGCAACCGGTGCCTGCTGGTGATGATGACGGCGGGCCCGTTGCTGCCGGGCAGCAGCGAGTGGACCTGTTCGATGTCCGAGGCGTTGTCGAGGAGAAGCAGAATCCGGCGGCCGGTGGTCAGCGAACGCCACAGCGCTACACGTTCGGCCCGAGAGTCCGGGATGGTCGCTGTGGAGCTGCGAAGCAGGACTGCCAACGGGTCGGCGGTCGACTCGAGGTTCACAAAGTACTGTCCATCCGGGAACGCCTTGGCGACTTTGTGTCCGATGTGGATGGCCGCAGTGGTCTTGCCGACCCCGGCGAGACCGGTGAGCCCGATGATCGGCATGGTGGTGCCGGTGTTCGTCAGCGTCGTCGCCAACTGGCCGACCAGGGCATCGTGCCCCGTGAACGCCGCCAGGTCCGGCGGGAGCTGGGCGGGACGACGGACCGGCTCGGACACCGTCAGGCCAGGGTCGGACCGCAGGATCCGATGCTGCATCCGCTGTAGTTCGGGCCCGGGATCGATGCCCAGTTCCTCGGCGAAGAGCCGCTGGGACTCCTGGTACAGCGTAAGCGCCTCGGCCTGCCTGCCCGACCGGTACAGCGCGAGCATGAGTAGCTCACGCGGGCGTTCCCGCAGCGGATGCTCCTTGATCAGCGGCATCAGGCCCGCCACGGCCTCCGCGTGCCTGCCCAGTTCAAGATCGGCCTCGGCGAGATCCTCGGTGGCCGCGAGCCTGAGCTGAGCCAGCCGAACACGCTCGGCCTCGACGTACTCGCCATGGATCCCAGCCAACGGAGTGCCCTGCCACAGCGAAAGCGCGGCCCGCAGCTCCAGTGACTGTGCCTCGAAGTCACCGACGCGCCGTGCCTCCCTGGCTACGTTGATCCGTCGCAGGAACGCCGCAAGGTCCAGATTGCCCGGATCTGATGACAGTGCGTAACCGCCCCCGACGGTCCTGAGTGTCGTCGCAGGACGGCCGTCACCAAACGCCCGCCGCAGCCGCGAGATGTACGACCGCACCATCCCCGAGACACCCGGCGGTGCCGAGTTGCCCCAGATCGCGGACACGAGGTCGGCTTGCGTAGCCACAGCACCATCGCGCAGCAACAACAACCCGAGGACCGCACGCTGCCGTGGCGTCCCGAGATCCACCTCGGTCTTGCCAATCCACGCCCGCAACGGCCCTAGCACCTCGAACCGCAGTTCACCCCGCACCGCGCGTCGCCCTCCCGGTATGTTGCCTGTTCGCGAGGGTAGGCGCGCGTTCACCGAACTGCCCAGGTGAAGCCTTACGGTTCGCTGACGTGTTGACCAAGTCTCGCCATTCGGGGACCGAAACAAGGCGTCTGGCACCCATCCCGGCAGACGGTGCCGAGATCATCGCCCGTTCGTGGCAGCGCATGGCCCGGCAGGTCGAAGGCTGGGCGCGGCTGTTGCTGTGCTGGTGCCGTGACAGGATGCGGACATGTCTCGTCGTACGTCGATTTTCTTGACGGCCTTCGGTGTGTGGTCGTGGGTTATCTGGATTACTTTTGCCAAGAACCTCTGGGACTCCGACCGGGCGTGGGCGGCTGACGGGTCGCCGACGGGATACTTCATCGTGCACGCGGTGCTGACCGTGGTTTCGTTCGTCCTCGGGACGATCATTGGCGTCATTGGCTGGCGCGGACTTCGAGCGCGTCGGCGGGAATCCGCGTGACGGTCGGCTGATCGTCGGCCATCATGTACGGCTGTGGAGTCCACTCGAGTGGACCGCTGGCTGTGGGCGGTCCGGCTGACCAAGACCCGGACGGACGCCGCGGCGGCGTGCCGTGGCGGACACGTGCGCGTCAACGGTCGGCCCGCGAAGCCCGCCACCACTGTCACACCAGGTGACGAGGTGCGCGCCCGCGTCGGCGCCACCACTCGGGTCGTCGAGGTCGTCCGGGTCATCCAGAAGCGGGTCGGCGCCCCTGACGCCGTGACCTGCTACATCGACCGCACACCTAAACCACCGCCGATCGCGAGCGCTCCGGTGGCCGTCCGCGAGCGCGGCGCCGGCCGGCCGACGAAGCGCGATCGCCGAGTCCTCGACAAGTTCCGATCAGGATTTTGATGCCAGATTCACCGCCCCCATACGAGATACGCGCGCTGTACACCGGCACGACGGTCACGGTCTACCAGGCATACCGCCCATCGATCGGCATACCGGCCGTCCGCGATGGCCGCTTCCCAGCCGAGTGGAAGCGCGACCGAATGACGTGGATCAAGCCCTCCTTTCTGTGGATGATGTACCGCTGCGGGTGGGCTGAGAAAGAAGGCCAGGAAACGGTCCTGGCCATCGAAATCACCCGCACCGGGTTCGAATGGGCACTGAGCAACGCCTGCCTGTCGCACCACAAGCCCGGCGTGCACCCCGACGAAGCCACGTGGAAACGCCAGCTCAAGACGTCACCAACCCGGGTGCAGTGGGATCCCGAACGCAACCTGCACTTGAAGCCGTTGTCGTACCGGTCCCTGCAGCTGGGCTTGGCCGGCGAGGCCGCGCACAAGTTCGCCGACGAGTGGATCGTGTCCATCACGGACGCGACACCACTCGCCCGCGAGATCCACGGACTCGTCCGCGAGAGAGAGCTGGACGCTGCCAAGGAGCTTCTGCCGAGGGAGCAGCCGTACCCGATCGCGGACGAGGTCCTGGCCCATCTGCGTTGAAGGCGCCGCGCGGCGACCACCGACGACCTGGGCGGAGCTGTTGAGGTCTGCGCGTCAGTTGCATTTACCTCGGTATCGCCGTTCGCAGTGGACTTCTTCGCTACCCGCTCAGATCGGTCAACGGCGGACCCGATAGCGCAGGTGAAGCACCCGGTTGCCCTGAATCACCACGTCAGGATCCTCCAACAGGTGCTGCGCGTGGACCGACCCGAAGTAGCGCTTGCCGGACCCGAACACGACGGGTACGACGTCCATGCGCACCTCGTCGACCAGGCCCGCGGCAAGCGCCTGGCCACCGACGTCGCCAGCGGCGACCTCGACCATGCGGTCGCCCGCAAGCGCCTGAGCCTTGGCCATGGCTGCCTCGACGCCGTCGACGAAGTGAAACGGCGCCTCAGGGTCCCAGCCCTCGGGCGCCGGCCGGTGCGTCACGACGACCGCGTGGTCGACCCCGCCCGGAGGCTTCCCGTCCCAGCCGTCGGTGATGTCGAAGACGTGGCGCCCGGCGATCATCGCCCCGATCTGGTCCCAGTACGGCCGGGTGTAGTCGTAGGACGTCTGCGACACCTTCAACACGCCGCTCTCGTCCAATGGGACGTCACCGCTGGTCAACCAGTCGAACAGTGGTCCGGGCTGGTCGTTCTCGTCGGCGATGAAGCCGTCCACCGACACCGAGGCGTACATGACCACCTTGCCCACGGAGCTCTCCTCTGCTTTGGGGTGCCCGCAAAGCTAGCGTGTCGTGGGCTGTCGCTCTTGTAAGGAATCAATCGGCAGGCAGCGGCCAGCTGTCCAGCGTGTGGCCGGGATGTTCGCGCAGGAACCGCCGCCGGACTTCGAGGTACCGGGTCGGCGTGAGCCCGGTGAACGCCCGGAACTCGTGGCCGAAGTGGGCCTGGTCGAAGTAGCCTGCGCCACCGGCGAGCTCGGCCCAGTCGATCGGTTCGGCGGGGTTGATCGTCAGCACGGCGGCGGCGAAGCGGTGGGTGCGGGCCAGCCGCTTCGGCGTGACGCCGATGAGCTCCTTGAACCGCTGTGCCAGATGAGTGCTGCTGACACCGGCTGCCACGCTCAGGTCGCCGACCGGCACCGCCCCGCCGGTCGCCGCGATGACGCTGCTCGTATGGCGGACCAGCCCCAGGCCGCGGGCCTCGCACAGCCGTCGCATCAGCTCGTCCTCGAGCAGCGTCAGCATCTCGTGCGGTCCGTCCGCCGTGGCCATCCGGTCTCGCAGCTCAGCAATGGCGGACCGGCCCCAAACCTGCTCCACGGTCACCGGCCGGTCACACAGCTCGGCCGCGGGCATCGGCAGGAACGGCGCCAGCCCCCACGGCTTGACGTGCGCGCCGACGGACCGGGTCCGGAGTGGATAGCTGAAGTCCCACGCGCGGGTGGGCGTGGTGACCACGCAGCCGTCGGCGTACTCGGCCGTCTCGATGTCGGTGCCGCCGCGGATGCGGAACGGCGCCCCGAGGTTGACGATGAGCAACGCCGCCGGCGCTGGCGGCAGCGTCAGCCGGGCATACGGCGGCGCACCCTCCAGGTAGTAGAGGTCGTCGATCAGCCCGTCCAGCGGCGGTCGCGGCACTCTGGACACGTACTTCACGCCCACAGCATCGCCGACGCCCCGCCGGCATCGCGCGCCGGGATGGTCCAGCCGCACTGCCGCAGCATCGAGCCGGCACCCATCGACTTCGCCACGAAACTTCTTGGGCACAATGACTTGACCACGTGCTCCCCGAAGCAATCCCTGCGGTGGTCTTCCGCTCGCCGCGAACGAGTGAGCGCGGTCGGATCGGTGTGCGATGGCGGCCACCCGTTCGGCGAGCCGGTCGGCCAGTTCGTTCAGTGCCCGCGATCGCAGGGACGGATCGCGGGACCAACCGTGGTGTCGAAGGTGGAGCGAGCGGCAGCGATCGCGGCCTGCGCCTCGGCGCGGCCCGCGGAAACGTAGGCACCGACGACCTCACCGGTGGAAGGGTCGATCGACTCGTGGACCGAGCCGGTATCGCTCCACTCGCCGTTGATGAGATTGCGGGCGTTGCTGGTGGTCGACATTGTTGTCCTCTCGATTCTGCTCAGACGGGGTGCCGGTCAGTTGGTATGTGCCGCGGTCGTGCGGCCACGGGTTTCTGCCGGATAGTGCTTGCGCAGGTCGGAGGTCGTCATTCGGTCGAGCATCCGGTCGGGCAGGAAGCGGAGGCACCGATGAGGAACGCGTGCGGCGAGCGCGGCGACGTGGTCAGGGTTGGTGATGTCGAGGATCATCGGCTCGACGTCCGCAGCGCGCAGGGCTTACCGTCGCTGTCGCGACGCACGCCGGCGAGGACGTCGAGGCCGCGGCGACTCCGATCAGCAGGTGCGGATCCTGGAGCTTGTCGGCAAGCATGTGGCGCAAGAACTCTGTGACGGCATCAACCTCCGCACCGTTACCGTCGACGAATCGAAAAGGCGTCAATGCGTCACCGGTCTCCTCGCCCCACCTGTCCCTGCAATCTCCAGCTTTGCCACATCCCGAACCGTCGCGCCGCGGTCCATCCATACCTCCCACAAGCCGTCATGATCAACGGCCCGAGATGACAGCAGATCTGGGCGATCACTCGCAGTGCTGCTTGTGGACGAATCGGGCTTCACCAGGGTTCACCCGTCATTGCCCGTACGCGCCAAGGGAGGCCCGAACCAACCATCTATTTCGGTCAACGGGGCATCAGGTGTCCGGTCCTGCGACCGGACCCGGCGCAGGAGTCGCGGCTGTTGGCCGTCATCGTGAACCTCTACGACCGGCTGCGCGAAGCTGCCGAGCGCGCCTGGCTTGGTGAAGCCAACGGCTTGCAGATGAGTCGCGACGCAGCCAGTCAGAGGCTCGCGCAGATGCGGAAGCTCCGGACGCAGACCACGGTTGTTGCGCTGCCTACGATGAGCGTCCCAACTTCCGTCCAGGCGCTGGCCAAAACGCCACCGAAGAAGGAACCAGCCTGTGAGCATCATCGGCAACGTAATCACCGCCGTCGTGGCTTTGCTCGGTGTTGTCATTGGCGGATGGCTGACAGTTCGCAATCAAGAGCGATCTTGGCAACGAGAACACTCCCGTCAATGGCGAGACATTCGTCTGGCCGCCTACAACGAGTTCCTGGCAGCGTGCCGTCAGTACATTGCGTTCACACTTGAGCCAACCGCCAAAATCACTGCGGTCCCGCACCCCCGAGAGCCTGGCCAGATGATGCCGTTCTTCGACGAAGCAGGGAGGCCCTACAAGGAGAAGCTGGAGTCCGCCTTCACCGCTGTCCGGCTCGTCTCTGAGCTTCCTGACACCGTCAGAACCGTCGTTACCGTCGTCAACCGTGCTCGTCAGATCGCGGCCGCAAGGGCCACCCATTCTGAGGCTGATCTTCCTTCTGAACCCTTCAAAGTTCTGTGGTCGGCAGAGCAAGAATTCTTGGTTGCTGCTCGCCTGGAACTTGGCTTGTCCGCAATGCCCCGAGCTCCAGGAACTAACTGAGCAAAGGTTCGTGGGACGGACGGACACGGGTGCGCGGGGCTCTACACCGACGAGAAGAACTTGTGTAAGACCGGGCCGAGTACCTCCGGGTCGGCGACATGGGTTTGGTTGGCGATGACCTGACGTTCGGACGCCGGTAACGCGCTGGCAAGTCGATCGGCGGCCGCGTCGAAGAAGCCGGGTTGGAGTCCGCCCATGTGGGGGTCGGGGACGCCGCCGGTGGCAACGAGGACAGGTTGCGTGATGGACTCCAGCCGTGCTGCAGGAACTGGGCCGTCGCCAATGCAAGCGGCGTCGTACGCCAAAGTGGGGGCGAGTGTCACCAGGTCGAGCCAGACCGGTGATTCGCGGGCTTCGGCGATGTCATCGGGTGAGGATCCGGCCAAGCCCATGAAGAGTGCGACGGCGTCACCACGTCTGCCCTCGGACAGCGCCGCGACGAGTTGATCAACGTACTGCGACCAGACCTGGACCATGGTTTCGTCTGCCATGTAAGGGACTTCGTACACCGCAAGGCTGGCGACGGGCAGGCCGGATGCGACCGCTTCGAGGGCGAGCGCCCCGCCTGAGGACACGCCGAACACATGGGCTGGACCACCGGTCACGGCGATCACGGCGGCAAGGTCTTCTGTTTCACGCTCCAGGGAATAGGGCAGCGTGTCGCCGCTCTCGCCGCGGCCCCTTCGCGCGTAGTTGAGCACGGTGAACCACCGCGCCAGGACGTCTGCCAGCGGCGCGTTCTCCGAACCGTCGTCGAGGCCGCCGCCGACGAGCACGACCGGCGGGCCCTCGCCGGAGACGGTGTACGCGATCCGGGTTCCGTCCGGGGATTCCAGGTGGTTCACGGTTGACTCCTCTCGGTGGATTCACGCTAGCCCAGGGGTCTGACAATCCGGCGAGAAGACGCCGATGGGCCGATCATCCCGCCAATCGTTAGCTAGGCTCACAGTGCGCGTCGCGCGCCTCAGGAGTCCGTTGTGGACATTGTGAACCTGGGATATACGAGGAGATTCTCCATGACTGACGGTTCGAACATCGGTCGGCGTAGCCTGATCGCCGGGGGAGTGGCCGCGGTGGCCGGTACCGGCCTCGCCGCGCAGGCCTCGGCGAGCACCCTGCCACCGAACGAACTGAAGGGCTACAGCCTTCCCTTGAGCGCCAAGGGCGAGGCCAACATCGTCGGCGCGCCGCCGTGGAACTACGTCGGCGATCTGGTCGGTGTGGAGTTCTGGACGACCCCAGAAGCCGCACAGGCCGCGCTGCCCGCCGGACTGACGCCCGACCCGACCACCTCGGGCCACGGCTACGCGCTGTTCATCGACTGGCAGTTCACCACCGGCGACCGGCAGGACTACCTGGACCCGGTGCGCAGCCAGTACTCCGAGTTCCTCGTCCTGCTGGACGCCCGGTTCCAGACCACGAACGTGGCGTGGTGCCCGTTCATCTGGGTCGACAACGACGCATCCCTTGCCAGGGGCTGGTTCCAGGGCTTCCCGAAGAAGATCGGCCAGGTGCACCAGACCCGCGCCTACGCCGTGGGCAGCAAGGCCGCTCCGGTGCTCGGCGCGGGCGGGACGTTCGCGGGAACGCTGTCGGCCGCGGGCCGTCGCCTGGCCGAAGGGCAGGTCACGCTGGCCAACACCATCCCGAACCTGCCCGCGTTGTCCCGGCCGATCGTCAACCTCCGGCATTTCCCGCGGTTGAAGGCCGGTCAGTACGACAACCCCGCGGTGCACGAACTCACTTTGTCTATTTTGGACGGAGTGCAGCTCGGTACCACATGGGCGGGCACCAGCAAGCTCCAGTTCTTCCCCGCCCCCGGTGAGGAACTGGCCGACCTGCGGATCATGCGCACCGGGCAAGGGTTCCGCAGCACGCTGTCCTACTCGGTGTCCGACCTGAGGATCCTCACCGGTCCCGACGCGGGCTGAGCAAAGAGGTGGGGGACCCGGGCGGGTCCCCCACCTCATCAAACTCCGACGACCTGCCAGGCGGTGAACGGGGCATCCGGCCCCGCCGCGGTCTGGCGGCGCTCGTACAACCGGCAGTCTCCGCCGACGACCAGCAGCCGCACGATCCCGGCGTTGTCCAGCACAGCGGCAGGCCCGATCTCGCAGTACCCGCCGAGATCAGTCCACGGCCCGAAGTTCCCAGCGGTGTCTTGTTTGCTCATGCTGATGCCGTAGTTGTCGTTGCGCGCGAACGCGAACACGCGCGGACCACCGCCGGTACCGGACCCGGAGCGCACACCGAATGACGGGCCGATCCCGCCTTGTCCGTTGATGTGTTCCAGTCCCGACCAAGTCCCGCCGGGGCTGCTTTCCCGGCTGATCCCCAACGCCCCGTCACCGTGTTCGCGGATGACCAGGATCCCGTTGTCGTTGCCCTGCATGGCAGGGCTCGGCGTGCCTACCGTCTCGACAGCGGGGAAGTCGAGGTCGGGGCTGGTGCCTTCGCCCGGCGGCTGCGTCCAATGCGCGATCTGGCCGTTGTTGTCCGCGAAGACGTTCAGCAGATCGTTGCTGCTGAGGAACACGGTCGGCTGGCCGAGAACGTCCGGGCCGCCGCTGATGTGGTCCCAACCGGTGATCGGGCCGTTCGGTGTGGACTGGAAGGCGTTGCTGATCCCGCCCGCCGAGTTGAGCGCGTACATCTCAAGGCAACCGCCGACGTTGCGCCCCAAGGCCGGTACTCCGATGACGTCGCCTGGCGAGCCGAGGCTCTCCCACGTCCCGAAACCGCCTCCCGGCGCGGTCTGCCGGGTGGTCCTGATGTCGAAGGTGTCCCAGCTGTACACGGCGAGCTGCACGGTGCCGTCCTGGTTGAGCTCCATGGCCACACCTGGCACGAAACTGCCCGATATCAGGATGGTCGGTGCGGACCACGTGGTGCTGCCCGCGTTCTGCCGCCACGCGATCACATTGTCACCGCCGACGACGACCGCGTGCAGCGCGCCCGTCCCGTCCTTGATGACGAACGGCTCAGTCACAGGGAACCGCTGGTGGTTGCGTAGCGCGTGCCCGTCCCACGCGTCCTGGGGCGGCTTGAGGTACTTCTTGTACTCGTTGAAAGCGGCCATTTTCGCCCCGGCCAGTGCCGGTGGCACGTTCACGGGCGAGTTTTCCGTGTTGTAGCAGCGGTAACGCAGCAGCAGGCACTGCTGTGTGGGAGCTGGGCCTTCGTAGGCCTTGACCGCGAGCTGGCCGAAATAGGCCGCCGCGATGTGGTCGACGTGGTCGCCTCGGTATCGCTGGTCCGGCGCCGGGTCCTGGATCCGGATGGTGGTCGGCTGGAAGAGCATCAGCATGTCCACCAGTACCGCGAGCAGTTCTTCGCTGTTGTAGTCCTGAACCTCGGTGACCGGGCTGCCGGTCGGCACGATCGTGATGGACCTGAAGGCCGGGTCGTCCCACATGTTCATCAGCGCGCGCAGGTACAGCGGGTCGCCGCCGTCCGGCAGGTTGATCCAGTACAGCTGGACGTGTGGGGCGCCTTGCAGCGTGTTGCGCTCGATCAGCTTGCCCGCGACGGTGATCGCGTCGATGGTCCAGTTGTTGGGCTGTCCGGCCAGCACGGCATAGGCCTCGCGGGTTCCGCCGTGCAGTCGCGCGGCGAATTCCTCCCGGGTGAGTCCCTGTTCGGGCCACCCGTTGTCCTCGTCGGCGGTGAGGTAGATGGTCCGGCTCGGCAAGCCCGCGGTGATCGAGGGGTGCAAGTCGGGGTTGATGAAGATCAGTTCGTCGTCCGAATGGGCGAGAATCGTGAGATAGCTTCCGCCTGCCGGCACCGCCATGGCGTCGGTGCGGGCGCGTGGCTTGACGAACCCTTTGGCCCACTCGGGTGGCCTGGATCTGTCTGCGGGTACATGGACGATATTTCCGGGCGTATGCGCCATCGATCCCCCTCGACGTGCGGTTGGTGCTGCTATTGAAGCTAGACGCCACGGAGCGCTGTGAGGTTGCTCTTCACTTGACCGGGTGAGTCCAAATAAGCAACTATGCAGCTAGACGACGTGGAGGGTGGACCGGCGATGCGAACGGCGACGACCGTCGAGGCCTCGAGCGGCTGGCGGGACATGACCGGCTTCGTCGTCGAGGCCGAGAAACTAGGTCTCGACGTGTGTTTCGTGGCCGAGGCATGGGGCTCGGACGGCCCGTCGGCGCTTGGTTTCTACGCCGCACGGACCGAACGGATGCTGCTGGGGTCGGGCATCATCCAAGTCGGGACACGCACACCGGTCGCGATCGCGCAAACCGCCATCACTCTGTCGAACCTGTCGGAAGGTCGCTTCCTGCTTGGGCTTGGCGCGTCCGGTCCACAAGTGATCGAAGGCCTGCACGGCGTGCCGTTCGCCCGGCCCTTGACCCGGATGCGGGAAACCGTCGAGGTCGTCCAGCGAGTCCTCGACGGCGGCAAAGTCTCGTACTCCGGTGAGATGTTCCAGATCCCCTTGCCAGGGGGCAATTCCAAGCCGATGCGGCTCTCGGCGCGCCCGGAGCACGACATCCCCGTGTACCTGGCGACGCTGTCGCCTGCGATGCTGCGGCTGACGGGTGAGATCGCGAACGGCTGGCTGGGCACCAGTTTCGTGCCGGAAGGCGCGGCCGGCGCGTACTTCAGGCATCTGGACGACGGATTGGCGAAATCCGGTCGGACCCGCCAGGACCTGGACATCTGCCAGGGCGCGGAAGTGGCGTTCGCGCCGGACGAGGACGCGTTGCGCGCGATGGTCGCCGGGCGGAAGAAGGAATTGGCATTCAGCCTCGGCGGGATGGGCTCGGCGTCGACGAACTACTACAACCAGGCGTACAGCAGGCAAGGCTGGGCGGACGTCGCCACCGAGGTCCGCGACCGTTGGCAGGCCGGTGACCGGGACGGCGCGGCCGGGCTGGTCACCGACGAGATGGTGCTGGCGACGACGTTGATCGGCACGGAAGCCATGGTCCGCGAACGGCTGCGGGTGTGGCGTGACGCGGGCGTGGACACCGTCAGGTTGTACCCGGCAGGTGAGACGCTCGACGACAGGCTTGCCACGTTGGCCAAGGCCATCGAGATGGTTCGGGAGATCTCGTGAAGCGCAGTTCGTTGGCGCGATGGCCGTGCTCGATCGCGCGGACTATGGACCTGTTGGGTGACTGGTGGACGCCGCTGGTGTTACGTGAGTCGTTCTACGGCATTCGCCGGTTCGACGAGTTCCAGCGCACGCTCGGCATCGCGCGCAATACCCTCACCGAACGGCTGACCCGGCTGGTCGCGGAAGGCCTGCTGGAAAAGCAGATGTACCAAGAGAAACCGCTCAGGTACGAGTACGTGCTGACCGAGAAGGGGCGCGATTTCTTCGCCGTGCTGCTGGCGATGACCCGGTGGGGCGACCGGTGGTTGTCCGGTATGGACGGTCCGCCGGTGACCATGCACCACGACACATGCGGTCATGAAGCGCAGGCTGAAGTGGTGTGTTCGGCGTGCGGTGAGCACCTGACGTCGGATGACGTGACGATGCGGTTCGGGCCCGGGTACCCCGAACGACTCAAGAAAGTGCCGGAGGTCCGGCGGCGGTTCGCCGGACAGGGAGGTTGATCGACGATGGAGTGGACCGGTGCGCGGTACGCCGACAAGCCGTCCGTGGAAGTGCGGACGTGGATCGAGGCACCCGCCGATCGGGTGTGGTCGATCGTGTCCGACATCGGGCGGATGCCCGAGATGAGCGCCGAACTGCAATCGGTTGAATGGCTTGACGGCGCGACCGGGCCCGCGGTCGGCCGCAAGTTCGTCGGGTACAACAAGCACGACTCCTTCGGCGAGTGGTCGACCACGTCCGAGGTCGTCGAGTACGAACCCGAGCGGGTGTTCGCGTGGGCGGTCGGCGATCCGGCAGACCCGTCCGCGGTCTGGCGATTCCGCTTGCAGCCCAAGGACGGCGGCACGGAACTGGCCGAGTGGATGCAGATGGGGCCCGGCCGCTCGGGACTGTCGGCGGCGATCGACCGGATGCCGGACAAGGAACAGAAGATCGTGTTCGTCCGGATGCGCGAGTTCGAGCGCAACATCACCGAGACGCTGGCGCAGATCAAGAAGATGGCGGAGTCGCCGAGCCCCCGATCAGCGTAATGTACGCCGACCGGCGAACCGGAAAATCCCAGGACACGAAGATCGCTTGTGGACGGTTCACTCACGGGCCGTCCACTGTGAACCACCCGTTAGTGCGGAGCGGGCCGCCCGGGTGGCGGATACATGCGCCAAGTGGCGGCTGCAAGGCTCGACAAGGTTGAGCAACCGACTGAGCCTTGTAGAGGAGTCATCCGGATGGCCACTGTCCAGTCCACCACCGGACCGGTACTGCGTAGCGACTACCAGCGCTCCATCGCCGCGTACTGGAACAAGGAGAAAGATCCGGTCAACATCAGGCTGGGCGACGTCGACGGTCTGTACCACCATCACTACGGCATCGGTGACTACGACCAGTCGGTGCTCCAAGCGGGGGACCAGGCGATCATCGAGGAGATGCACCGGCTGGAAACGGCGCAGGCGGACGTGCTGTTGGACCACCTGGGTGACATCGGCCCGCAGGATCGGTTGCTGGACGCGGGATCCGGCCGTGGCGGCACGAGTTTCATGGCGAATCAACGGTTCGGCTGCCAGGTCGACGGCGTGAGCATCTCCGAACAGCAGGTCGGCTTCGCCAATGATCAAGCGCGGCAACGGAATGTGGCCGACCGCGTCCGGTTCCACTTCCGCAACATGCTGGACACCGGGTTCGAAACCGGTTCGATGCGCGGTATCTGGACCAACGAGACGACGATGTACGTCGACCTGAACGAGTTGTTCGGTGAGTTCTCCCGGCTGCTGCAGTACGGTGGCCGGTATGTGTGCATCACCGGGTGCTACAACGACGTGACGGGCGGGCGTTCGCGTGCCGTCAGCCAGATCGACCAGCACTACATCTGCAACATCCATCCGCGCAGCGAGTACTTCAAGGCACTGTCGGACAACGGGTTCGTGCCGATCAACGTGGTCGACCTGACCGCGGCGACGATCCCGTACTGGGAACTGCGGGCGCAGTCCTCGGTCGCGACCGGCATCGAGGACCCGTTCCTGACGGCGTACAAGGAGGGCAGCTTCCACTACCTGCTGATCGCGGCCGACCGAATCTGACCACTGGGGACACCAGATGACGGATATCCTGTTCGGACCGTTCGGGCTGGGGACGTCAGCGGCCCGGGTGACGTCCCAGCTCAGCCATGATCCGGCTTACGTGCAACGGGAATGGGGCGACGGAACCGCCTCGCCGCTCTACACGCCGGTCGTGGAACGCGTGAACGAACCGCTCGCGGAGGAGGTGAACCGAAGGCTGGTGGCGTGGGCCGCGGAGTGCGGCTTCGAAGGTGAGAACCTCGAGCTCCTCGGCAAAGCCGGGTTCGGCAAACTGGCGATGCTGACCCACCCGGACTCCGACGACCCGGACCACTTGCTGATCGCGGCCCAGATGAACGCGGCCTGGTGGGCGGCGGACGACCTGTACGCCGACGACAGCGAAATGGGCGCGACGCCAACAGCGTTGCCGCCACGTCTGGCGTTGGTGATGGCGGCCATGGACCCGGTCGCGCCGGCCGGGGAATTCACGGCCCCACTGGAGGAAGCGCTCCGGGCGGATCCGATCCTGGTGGCATTGCGGTCGGGCGTCGAGCACATGTCCCGGTACGGATCAGCGGCGCAGATCCAGCGAGTCAACTACTCGACGTTCGCGATGTTCGTCAGCTGGAACGCCTATGCCGCTTGGCGATACACCGGCGAATACCCGCCGGCATGGGAGTATCTGGCGGCACGTCAGCACGACAGCTTCTACACGTCGATGACATTGATCGACATCGTCGGCGGATACGAGCTGCCCGCCACCATGTTCTACGACCCCAAGATCCGTCAGGCGGCGTTCCAAGCCGGAACCGCGACAGTGCTGGTGAACGACCTGCACTCGGTGGAGAAGGACGCGGCCGACGAAAACCCGGTCTGCAACATGGTTTTGCAGATAGCGGCGGACCGGGACTGCTCACTGCAGGAGGCGACTGAAGCGACCGTGGAGTTGCACAACACCATTGTCCGGGACTTCGAAGCGGGCCACCGTAACCTCCAAGCGGTGCCTTCGTTGGAACTACAACGGTTCCTACGCGGTCTGCGGGCGTGGATGGGTGGCGGCTTCGAGTGGCACGCGACCAACCCGCGCTACAAGAGCAAGCCAACGCCGGAACCGTCGTCACACGAGGAGCCGCCCGCGGCTGACTGACAGACTTGGTGTCACGGCGCACAGGGGACGCCGTGACACCAACGTCAGTCGGCTGAGTGAAACCATGACACCAGGTGTCAGGGTTTGCCGCGATCATGGAGTCGACCACCGGATCGACAAGGACCTCCATGCGCGAAACACCAGCAGAACTCAACGAGCTCCAGACGCTCCTTGACGCTTCACTCGACCGCTCCACCTCACATCTGCGCTCGATCATCGGCCCTGGCAGAACTCTGACCGCGGAGCAGCTCACCCAGGTCCTCACCGGCATGTGCACCCTCGCCGTGTCCACCGTGACCGCCAAGGGCGAGCCGAGGATCAGCGGTGTGGACGGGCACTTCCTGCACGGCAAGTGGCACTTCGGCACGGCTTGGACCGCCGCGAAGGCACGCCACCTCGCCGCCCGGCCTGCGGCCAGCGTCGCGTACATGCGTGGTGAAGACCTGGGCGTGTTCACGCACGGCACGGTGGAGATCCTCAACCCGCTGGGCGGCGAGCCTGCCGCTGACTGGCCGGAGCTGAGGCTGTACTTGGCGGACTTCTACGGCGACCACGCGTTCGACTGGGACGCGGAGGTTGTCTATTACCGGCTGCACCCGCACTGGATGACCGTGTACGCCCCCGACTTCGCAAAGCTCACGGGCACTGCTTGACCGGTACGGATGGCAAGCCATCCGTTCGCCTCTGGTGCGAATACTTACCACGTGGTAGAAATTGTGAGAGCGCTTCCACGAGAGCACCAGGGGGTCGGTGTGACCAACGTTTCCGTGCAGCTGTATTCCGTCCGCGACAAGTTCACCGAGAATGCCGACGAGGTCCTCGGCCGGCTGGCCGCCATCGGGTTCACCCAGGTCGAGCCGTACGGCCTGGCCGAACACGCGGCCACGCTGGCCGAGGGCCTCAAGCGGCACGGCCTGACCGCGCCGACCGCGCACGCGCGGCTGATCGGCGAGGACCAGCGGGCGATCTTCGGCAAGGCCGCCGAGTGCGGTGTCGGGGTGGTGATCGACCCGTTCGTTCCCGCCGAGAAGTGGCAGAACAAGGCCGATATCGCGGCCACAGCCGATGCGCTGAACGCGGCCGCCGCCCTCGCGCCCGAGTTCGGTGTCCGGGTCGGCTACCACAACCACTGGTGGGAGCTGGAGTCCCGGATCGACGGGCGCAGCGCGTTCGAGGGGTTCGCCGAGCTGCTCGACCCGGAGATCGTCCTGGAAGTCGACGCCTACTGGGCGGCCGCCGGTGGCGAGAACGCCCCGGAGCTCCTGCAGCGCCTCGGCGATCGGGTCTACGCGATCCACGTGAAGGACGGCGGACTCGCCACCGACGCATCCGGTCAGGTACCCGCAGGTCAGGGCAGTGTCCCGGTCGCGGACGTGCTGACGGCGGCTCCCAAGGCACTGCGTGTGGTCGAGTTCGACAACTACGACGGCGACATCTACGAAGGCATCACGGCCAGCTACCAGTACCTGAAAGGCATCGAGGGATGAGCATTGGTGTCGGCATCATCGGTGCGGGTGTCATCAGCGAGACCTATCTGACCAACCTCACCAGCTTCCCCGACGTCAAGGTCGTGCACGTGGCGGACATCGACGTGCCACGCGCCGAGGCACAGGCCGGGAAACACGGTGTGCCCAAGGCGAGCACGGTCGCGGATCTGCTCACCGACCCGGACGTCGAACTGGTCGTCAACCTGACGATCCCGGCCGCGCACGTCGAGGTCGGCCTGGCCGCGCTGGACGCGGGCAAGCACGTCTGGTCGGAGAAGCCGCTGGCGTTGGACCGGCAGACCGGCCGCAAACTGCTCGACCGGGCCAAGGAGAAGGGCCTGCGGGTCGCGTGCGCCCCGGACACCCTGCTCGGCGCGGGTCTGCAGACCGCACGACGGGCGATTGACGAGGGCCGCATCGGTGAGCCGATGACGGCGCTGGCGTTGTTCCAGGTGCCGGGCCCGGAGAGCTGGCACCCGGCGCCGGAGTTCCTGTACCAGGCGGGCGGCGGGCCACTGCTGGACATCGGCCCGTACTACCTGTCCACGCTCGTGTCGTTGTTCGGGCCGATCAGCAAGGTCACCGGCGCGGGCGGGCAGGCGCGGGCGACGAGGGTGATCGGCAGCGGCCCACGGGCCGGCACCGAGTTCGCGGTGACGGTGCCGACCACGGTCACCGCGCTGGTGGAGTTCACGAGGGGCGGGTCGGCGCAGATCGTGATGAGCTTCGACTCCGCGCTGCGCCGGGTCGGGTTCCTCGAGCTGACCGGGACCGGCGGTACCGCCGTGCTGCCGGACCCGAACTACTTCGACGGCCCGACCGTGCTGCACATCCTGGGCAAGGACGAGCCGGAAGAGCTTGCCGCGCAAGGTCATTCGGCGTCACGGGGAACCGGCGCGCTGGAACTCGCCCGGGCGATCAAGGAGGGCGTGCCGGAGCGCGCGTCCGGTGAGCTGGCGTATCACGTCCTGGACGCCATGCTGGCGATCGAGGAGTCCATGGCGAGCGGCCGGTCGGTCGAACTGCAGAGCACGACGGGAATTCCGCAGGCGCTGCCGGGGGACTGGGACCCGTACGCGCGCACGTTCTAGTCGATGGGGATGGTCAGCAGGTTTTGCAGGAAGAAGCGCAACGACCCGACGAGATCGATCTCGTCGGGCTGGGTCAGCCACTGCACCTGCAGGCCGTCCTCCATCGCGATGAACGTGACCGCGGCGGCCTCGGGGTCGACGCCCGGCCGCAGTTCGCCGCTCTCGGCCAGCGCCTTGAACGTGGCCACGGCCGATTCGCGGGCGATCCGGTAGTGCCGGATGAAGTAGTCGTGCGCGGGGTGGTCGGGGGCGACGGCCTCGGCGGCGAGCCGGGCGTACACCTCGACGATGCCGCGGTGCGCGACGTTGAACTCGGCCAGCGCGATCAGGTGCCGCAGCAGTTCCATGCCCGGCTGGATGTCGAGCTTCTCCCGCTCGGTGTCCTCGGCGTCCCGGCGTTCGAGGACCGCGGCGAGCAAGGCCTCCTTGGTCGGGAAGTAGTAGAGGAGCCCCGCGTGTGTGATCCCGGCCCGTTTGGCTACCTCACGCAGAGACGAGCCGTGGTAGCCGAACTCGCGATACACCTCGAACGCGGCGGAGATGATGTCCTCACGGCGCAGCCGGCCCTTCTGGTAACCCCCGGCGGTCACGGCATCACTGCAAACGAGGCGGCTGGCACGGCGAACATCATGCCCCAAGCTGCCAGGATCATGGGTATGAGGAGTGCCTGCTGATGACCCAGCCGACACAGCGCGCCCGCGCTGCCCGCGTCGCGACCTGGATCTATTTCACGCTCAACGGCTTCGGTGTCGGCCTGTGGGTCGTGCATATCCCGAACGTGGAACGCGCGACCGACATCACCCACAGCACGCTCGGCCTGCTGCTGTTGCTGCTCGGCGGGTCCGCGTTCATCGGCATGCAAGTCGGCGGCGGTCTGGCCGACCGGCTTGGCCAGCGCAAACTCGTGCCCGCGGCGGGCGTGCTGATGGGGGTCGCGCTGTTCGGACCCGGGCTTGCCGACTCCTGGTGGACGCTGGGGCTGTCGTTGATGGTGCTGGGGTTCTCCAACGGGTTGATCGACGTCGGGATGAACGCCCAGGCTGTGGTGGTCGAACGGGCGTATCCCCGGCCGATCATGGCCGCGTTCCACGCGATGTGGTCGATCGGCGGCGCGGGAGCCGCGCTGGTCGGCGCGGGTTTGCTGGGTGCGGGCGTGCCCACCGAGGTGTCGCTGGGCACGGCCGGTGTGCTGATCCTGATCATCTCGCTGGTCACCGCCCGGTTCCTGCTCGAACCGGACCACCATGCGGCTCCCGCGGAGGATGCGCCGAAGCCGAAGGTCAAGGCTGGCAAGCTGGTGTGGTTCCTCGGCGCATTGGCCTTCGCCATGATGCTGGCCGAGGGCGTCGCCGCGGACTGGGCGGCCCTGCACTTCAAGGACATCCTCAACACGTCAGCCAGTACAGCGGCGTTCGCGTACGGCACGTTCTCGGTGGCCATGACGGTCGGCCGGTTCGCCACCGACCGAGTGGCCGCGATCGTCGGCCCCAAGGCGATCCTGCGTTGGGGCGCCGCGCTGGCCGCGGCCGGGTTGAGCATCGCCGCGGCGTCGCCGTGGGTGCCGCTGGCCCTCGTCGGCTGGATGCTGTGTGGCCTTGGCCTCTCCGGCGGGGTCCCGCAGCTGTTCACCGCCGCGGGCAACCTGGACGCCAGGTCGGCGGGCACGTTGATGGCCAGGGTCGTCGGGCTTGGTTACGTGGGCATCCTCGCTGGTCCGGCCCTCGTCGGCGGGCTGACCCACTGGATGCCGCTGAACGTGGCGTTCGCCCTGCCGGTCGTGCTGTGCGCGCTGGCCGCGGTCTTCGCGTACGTCATGCCGGCACCAGGAACAAAACCGGCACAGGATCCGCTTCAATTGAGCGAGAGCGGACGAGAGGAGCGTTGACGTGACCGAGGTTGCGGTGCTTGCGGGTGGCTGCTTCTGGGGGATGCAGGACTTGATCCGGCGTCAGCCCGGCGTGGTTTCCACGCGAGTGGGCTACACGGGTGGCGACGTTCCCAACGCGACGTACATGAATCACCGAGGCCACGCCGAGGCGATCGAGATCGTGTACGACCCGGCGGTGACGTCGTACCGCCAGATCCTGGAGTTCTTCTTCCAGATCCACGACCCGACAACGAAAAACCGGCAGGGCAACGACATCGGCACCAGCTACCGGTCGGCGATCTTCTACACCAGCGAGCAGCAGAAGCAGATCGCCGAGCAGACCATCGCCGAGGTGGACGCCTCGGGTCAGTGGCCGGGCAAGGTGGTGACGGAGGTCAGCCAGCTTGGCGACTTCTGGGAGGCCGAGCCGGAGCACCAGGACTACCTCGAGAAGTTCCCGAACGGCTACACGTGCCACTACGTGCGGCCGAACTGGACGCTGTCGGCCCAGCAATAGGGAGCCCAGTGACCGAGGTGGCGATCGTCGCGTTGCACGTCTCGCGCGTGCACGCGTACGAAGGCCGCCCAGCGGACGGACCTCAGCCCGACCCTGAGCCGGTGGCCCGGGACGCGGTCGAGGTCCGTGCCGGCAAGGGGATCGTGGGGGACAGGTTCTTCAACCACCCCGCGCACCGGAAGGCTGCGGTGACGTTCTTCGCCGCCGAGTCCCTCGACAGACTCGGCATCACGGCGTCACCGCTGCTGACTCGGCGCAACGTCGTCCTGCGCGGTTTCCCGATCGACGACCTCGCGGCCCGGCGCGGCACCCCCGGTTCGGTGTTCAGCCTGAATTCCGGGGACGGCGCGATTCGGTTCCAGGCCTACCGGCCCGCGAGTCCCTGCGCCTGGATGGACGTCGCCTTTGGCGAAGGTGCGTTCCGCGGCCTTCGAGGCCATGGGGGAGTGCGGTGTGTTCCGCTCGACGACGGAGTGTTGCGGGTCGGATCCGCTCAGCTAGAACTGTGGACGCCGACCCTGCTTTGATCACGGTTCCACAGAAATAAGGCTACTGTCCGGTCGCACCGGTTAATGTGGACAGTCCAGTTGCGACATCCCCGGCATGATTAGCCGATTCGTTGCCGCAGCAGTGCTGACCACCGCATTGCTCACGCCCGTTGGCGTCGCGACGGCCGATCCGGACTCGCCGTCCTGTGTCCAAGCGGACGTTCCGGTGCACACCTTGACTGTCATCGGAACCATGCACGGCACGCTCTGCCTGCCGGCCGGCCCCACGCCCGACACTGTGATGGTGTTGGTGCCCGGCGCCACGTACAACTCCGTGTACTGGGACTTCCCGTACCAACCCAACACTTACTCGTTCACCAGGGCGATGACCCAAGCCGGTTACGCCACCTTCGCCGTCGATCGCCTGGGGACCGGGCAGAGCACCCGGCCGCTCAGCGCTCAGCTGACCGCTCTGGTGCAGGCCGACGCTGTGCACGACGTCATCCAGGCGTTGCGCGCGGGCAGCGTTGGAGGCACTGCGTTCAGCAAGGTGATCGTCGGCGGCCACTCGCTGGGTTCGATCATCTCGATCATCGAGGCGGCCACGTACCAGGACGTGGACGCGTTGCTGGTGACCGGTGCCTCGCACCAGCTCAACACGGTCAACTCGGCCACGCTGGTGACAGTTCATCTCCGGTCGGTGGCTTTGACGCCCGGGTTCCCGAACCACGACGCCGGGTACCTCACGACAGTGCCGGGACACCGCAAGCCCGCTTTCCACGATCCGGACTTCGTGGAGCCCGCTGTGATCGCACTCGACGAAGCGACGAAGGACGTGGTTTCTTCCGTCGAAGCCCCGGACGGTTTGACCCTCGGGGTGTTCGCGCCGTACTCGGCCCTGGTGGACGTTCCGGTCATGGTGACGATCGGGGAACGCGACCCGATCTTCTGCGGGGCGCTGGCGCAGTGCACTGCGCTGTTCCAGGTGGTCGAGCGACCGTACTACCTGGGTGCGCCGTCGGTGGACTTCTTCGTGCTGCCCACCGCGGGTCACTCGATCAACCTCAACCCAGACGCCCCGGCGATGCACGATGCCGTGGTCGACTGGGCGGATTCAGTGCTTTGACCAGCATATGAGAAGCGGGCGCCCGCACTGGGCGCCCGCTTGCTGGGTCACTGAGCCGGGGTCAGTTGCCGCCCGGCGTGCAGGCCTTGGTCAGCGCGGAAACCTGGTCCGCCTTGGTCTTGACCCAGTTGGCTGGGCCGTTGACCAGGTCGGAGACCGTGGTCTCCTTCATGGTCGTGGACAACTCGGTCAACGCCTGGTTCACCGTCGTGTCCGTGGCCTTGCCTGCCAGGTCCTGCAGCTTCTGGCCCGCGTCCTGTGCGCCCTGAGCAGCGGCTTCCGGGTTGGCGGTGTCCGGGTTGAACGCGGCGATCCTGAGCGCCTCGACGCACACCTGGGCAGTGGAGGCAGCGTTGCTGACACCCTCCGCGGTCTGCTGCGCCTCCTGCAGGGCCCCGCACCCGGTCAGTGCCACGATCAACGCACCGCCACCGAGCACACCAGCCACCAACCGCTTGGTAGAACGCATCCGAATCCCTTCCGGTTCTTGCTCGAACCGAAGGTCTCCCCAACCACGCTGAACCTGTGGCGCCGAGACCGGGTCGCCACTGGGGACGCCGTACTGACGAATCTCGGCCGGGTGGGTACTCCCCTCCGTAAAAACCACTTTACCAAAGCTAACCGGTTGTACTTTCCCGCACCTGGAGTGTGAACGGGATCTGTACGTCCTGAACAGGACTTGTGTCCCCGCTCGCACGCTGGTGCACGAGGTCGACGGCGGCTTTCGCGAGAGAGGCCTTGTCCGGCGCGATGGTGGTCAGTGACGGCAAGCTGTACGCGCTGTGCTCGGTGTTGTCGAAGCCGACGACGGCGATGTCTTGTGGCACATGGTATCCGCGCTCGGCGGCGGCACGCACGGCGCCGTGCGCGAGCATGTCGTTGAAGCAGAACACGGCGTCGGGCGGTGTGGGCAACGTCAGCAAGTGGGCCATCGCCTCGGCTCCGTCGCGGTGGTGGTAGCGGGTGGCGGGGGCGACGAACTCAGGCGGGCACGGCAAGCCTGCCTCGGTCAACGCTGAGTGATATCCCGCGAGTCGTTGGGCGGCGGTGCCACGGCTGGGATTCTGGCCGATGACCGCGATCCGTGTCCGTCCCAGCGAGATCAGGTGCCGCACGGCGAGTCGCGCGGCTTGCACGTTGTCGATCCCGACGTGGTCGATGGGCACGTCGAGTGCGTGCTCACCGAGCAGGACCATCGGCACGCCGGTCGGGTTCTGCGTGAAGTCCTCGGTGTGCAGTGCTTCCGGGCTGATGATCGCGCCGTCGACCATGTGCGGCCCGAGCGAGGCCAGCGTCGAGACCTCGGGATCGCGCAAACCCTGGGTCTGCTCGATCAGCACGCTCCAGTCGTGCGTGTGCGCCGCGGTGATCACGCCGCCGGCGAGCTCGCCGAAGTACGGGATGCTCAGCTCGGGGACCATCAGCGCGATGAAGCCGGTCCGGCCGCGGCGCAGGTTGCGCGCGCCGACGTTCGGCTTGTATCCGGTGGCGGCCAACGCCTCACGGACCTTGCGCTCGTTCTCCGGCTTCACAAAGGAATAACCGTTCACGACGTTCGACACCGTCTTGACCGACACACCGGCCAGTTCGGCCACGTCCTTCAGCGTTGCCACGGGATGAGGGTAGCAAGAACGCGTGTATTTACAACGTTGTACCAACGATGTAACGTGCTCGCCGAGCGTGTTCGCCCTGTCTCAATGAGGAGTCAGCCCATGCCCGCCGCCAGTCTGTCCCGTCCAGTCCATTTAGGCCGGATCTTCGGTGCGAGCCTCTGCGGTATTGCGCTGATCCTGGCCGGATGCGCCAAATCCGAGGAGGCGCCCACCCCGCCGACGCAGGCGACCGGGGGAGCGCAAGCGCCCGTCGCCCCGGCCGCGGGCGGCCCGACCTGCACACTTTCCCAGTACGGTGGCGCACAAGTCGACCTGAAGAACGCCATCGTCGGTTTTTCCCAGTCCGAAAAGGAAGCCAACCCGTTCCGGATCGCCGAGACGCAGTCGATCAAGGACGAGGCCGCGAAGGTCGGCGTCAAGCAACTGCTCACCACGAACGCCAATTCGCAGCTGAGCAAGCAGATCTCGGACATCCAGGACATGATCAACAAGGGTGCGCAGGCGTTGATCGTCGCACCACTGAACTCCGACGGCCTCGAACCGGCGCTGTCAGCCGCGCGGGCCAAGAACATTCCCGTACTGACCATCGACCGCAAGGTGAATTCGACGCCGTGCAAGGACTACGTGGCCTTCCTCGGCTCGAACTTCGTCGAGCAGGGCAAGCGAGCCGCGCAGCAGATGGCCAAAGCCCTTGGCAACAAGGGCAAAGTCGCGATCCTGCTGGGCGCGTCCGGTAACAACGTCACCACCGACCGGACCAACGGCTTCGTCGACGAGCTCAAGGCCTCCGCACCGGACATCCAGGTGGTGGCCCAGCAGACCGGTGATTTCGCCAGGGAGAAGGGCCAGCAGGTGATGGAACAGATCATCCAGGCCCAGCCGGACATCAACGGGGTCTACGCCGAGAACGACGAAATGGCGCTCGGCGCGCTGGTCGCCTTGCGCAGCGCGAACAAGAAGGCCGGTACGGACATCCACGTCGTGTCGATCGACGGCACTCGTAACGCTGTCCAGAAGGTCACCGAGGGCGAGCTGTACGCGGTAGTGGAATCCAACCCGCGGTTCGGGCCGCTGGCTTTCCAGACGTTGCAGTCGTTCCTGAGTGGACAGCCGGTCCAGCAGAACGTGGTGATCAGCGACAAGCTGTACAGCAAGGACAACGCCACGGCCGAGCTGGGCAACTCGTACTGATGACCGGCTCACCAATAGTCGACGCCCGCGCGGTCGGCAAGTGGTTCCCCGGCGTGGTCGCCTTGTCCGATGTGGACCTCACGTTGTTGCCGGGCGAGGTGCACGCCTTGGTCGGTGAGAACGGCGCGGGCAAGTCGACGCTGATCAAAGTGCTGACCGGGGTGTACCCGCCGGACAGCGGCGAGTTGTTCTTCCGGGGTGAACCAGTTCGGTTCAGTCGTCCGCTCGACGCGCAGCAGGCCGGGATCAGCACGGTGTACCAGGAGATCAACCTGGTGCCGCTGATGTCGGTGGCCAGCAACCTGTTCCTCGGCCGCGAACCACGCAACCGGTTCGGGCTGATGGACTTCAAGGCGATGAACACCGCCGCGGCCAAACTGCTTGACTCCTACGGCGTGGATGTGGACGTCACCTTGCCGCTGAGGACGTTGGGAGCGGGTGTCCGGCAGATGGTGGCCGTTGCTCGGGCGGCGGCCACCAACGCCCAGGTCGTGATCCTGGACGAGCCGACCTCGTCGCTCGAACCACGAGAAGTCGACACGTTGTTCGAGATCATCAACCGTGTCCGGGCGAACGGTGCGGCAGTGCTGTACGTCAGTCACCGGTTGGACGAGCTGTACCGAATCTGTTCATCGGTGACGGTTCTGCGGGACGGCCGCAAGGTCCACAGTGGGCCCTTGGCTTCGTTGTCCAGGTTGGAGCTCGTCGCTCTGATGCTCGGCCGTGACCTCGAACAGATCGAACGCGAGGGCACGACCAAGTTCGACTCCACCCCCACCGAAGCGCTGGAAACCCCAGTCCTCGCCGCACGAGGGCTGACCAGCCAACACCGGCTGCACGGGGTGGACGTGACGGTCAGGCCAGGCGAGATCGTGGGCCTCGGTGGCCTACTCGGTGCTGGACGCAGCGAGACGGTCCGGGCGATGGCGGGCTCATTGCCCGTCGACGCTGGGACCGTCACGGTCGCCGGCAGGAAGGTGCGTACTGGCTCGGTCGCCGCGGCAATGCGCTCGGGCGTGGTGCTGTTGCCGGAAGACCGCAAGTCGGACGGAGTCCTGCCGGACCTGTCAGTGCGGGAGAACATCGTGCTGGCGGCGTTGCCCAGGTTGTCCGCAGGAGGTCTGGTGTCGCGCAAACGCCAGGACGCCATTGTGGACAAGTTCATGAAACGCCTGCGGATCAAGGCGTCGAGCCCGGACCAGAAGGTGGGCGAGCTGTCCGGCGGCAACCAGCAGAAGGTGCTCTTGGCCAGGCTGCTGTGCCGGGAACCGAAAGTCCTGCTGCTGGACGAACCCACCCGCGGGATAGACGTCGGCGCGAAGGCCGAAGTCCAGGCGCTGGTGGGGGAGTTGGCCGCGGAAGGGCTCGGCGTCGTGCTGATCTCCTCGGAGTTCGAGGAAGTCGTCGAAGGCTCGGACTCGATCGTGGTGCTCAGGGAAGGCCGAGTGGTCGCGGAACTGAGAGGTGCGGACGTGACCGAGCAGAAGCTGATCGCGGCACTGGCGGAAGGCGGTGGCGATGGCTGACTCAACGGCGAGACAGCCGGTGGCCACGCGGTGCTTCGGCGGCTGCGGTGTCACGGTGGAGGGCGCGATGGCTGAACGGATGGTCGTGCGGCCTGGTGGGGCGGGAGCCCTGGTGGCTGGGCCGCCTTGGTCGCGCCGGTCTCGGGGATGGGCGTTGATGGCTGAATCGATGCTCATCGGACCTGGACCCGCACCGAGGTTTCGCCGCGCGCCGGTCCTGGTGGAGGGCGGCGATGGCTGAAACAACCGTCACAACTCTTTCCACTGCTCAACCACCAGCCACCCGGCGGCTTCGCGACTACGGCGTCTATGCCGCCCTCGGCATCCTGGTCCTCTACAACCTCGTCTTCACCGAGAACTTCGCCACCCTCACCAATCTGAACACCCAGCTCGTCCAGGTCACGCCGATCCTGATCGCGGCGCTTGGCATGGCGTTGGTCATCGGCACCGAAGGCGTCGATCTCTCGGTCGGGTCGGTGATGGCACTCGCGGCCGCACTCCTCCCGCTCTACCTCGGTTACGGCCTGATGCCCGCGATCGTCGTGGCTCTGCTGGGCGGGGCGCTTTGTGGACTGTTCAGCGGAACACTCGTTGCTGTCGTGGGCATTCAGCCGATCGTCGCAACACTCGCGTTGCTGGTCGGTGGGCGAGGGCTCGCATTGGTCCTGGCTGACGGGCGGCTCAAGGACATCCGCAACCCCGTGCTGCTCGACATGGGATCAGGCAGTGTGCTCGGGGTTCCGATTGTGGTGCTGATCGCCGCGTGTCTTACGCTGGTGGTCGGGTTCCTGGTGCGGTACACCACTTTCGGCCGGCAGTTGGTCGCCGTCGGCGGCAACCGGTCGGCCAGTGTGCTGGCTGGTCTGCCGGTCCGGCGGATCCTGATCGTCACCTACGTGATCAGCGGCGTGCTCGCTGCGATCGCGGGAATCGTCGCGACTGCCAGGCTCACCGCGTCCGACCCGTCGGCCATCGGGCAGCTGGCCGAGTTGTCCGCGATCACGGCCGTGGTGGTCGGCGGAACTCCGCTGAACGGCGGCCGGGTCAGGATCCTGGGCACGGTCGCCGGTGCGCTGCTGATGCAGCTGATCTCAGCGACTCTGATCAAGAACAACCTGCCGACCTCCATCGCGCTCATCGTGCAGGCGGCGATCATCGTCGTGGCCGTGCTGCTGCAGCGTCCTCGCTTTGCCGGAGGTGCGGGGTGACCGTCGTGACAGACAAGACCGAAGTGGCCACTGTGGAGAAAGGCCTCAGCAGGCGGCAGTGGATCGCCGGTCTCGTGCAACGGCGCGGGTCGGTGGTCGTGCTCGCGTTGATCGTGCTGGTGTCGACGTTCGCGTTCGACTCGTTCGCGACCGTGGACAATGCCAGGAACATCGCGATGCAGAGCTCGTTCCTGGCCATCGTCGCACTCGGGATGACGTTCGTGATCATCTCCGGCGGGATCGACCTGTCGGTCGGATCGGTGTTCGCCCTCGGCGGTGTCCTGGCCGCACTGGGGATCCAGTGGGGGAGCGTAGCCGGAATCCTCCTTCCATTGGTGGTGTGCGGCGGGATCGGTCTGCTCAACGGAGCGTTGGTCGCATATGGACGATTGGCACCGTTCATCGTTACGCTGGCCACGTTGCTCGGTGCCCGCGGGCTCCTGCTGGCGATCACCGACGAAGGAGCAAACACGCGGCTCATGCCACGTGACGCGTTGCTCACCCAACTGGGCCAAGGCACTTTCCTCGGCTTCGGATATCCAGTGTGGATCGTGATCGTCCTGTTCGTACTCGGTGTGCTTGTCTTGCAGCGCACCAGATTCGGTCACTCGGTGCTGGCGATCGGCGGCAGTGTCGAAGCCGCGCGGCTGATGGGGCTGCCCGTCGCGCGGCGCACGATGTGGCTCTACACCGGAAGTGGTCTGCTGGCCGGGTTGTCCGGTGCGCTGGCAGCGGCGTACTCGGCGTCCGGCGTGACCATTGTGGGCGTCGGGTTCGAACTCGACGCCATCGCCGCCGTGGTGATCGGTGGAACGCTGCTCACCGGCGGCGCGGGAACCGTCGGCGGAACACTCGCCGGGGTGTTGCTGCTGATGGTGATCCAGAACGTGATCAATCAGATCGGCACGTTGTCGTCGCATTACCAATCGGTGGTCAGCGGGGCGTTCCTGGCCATCGTCGTCGCTATCCAGGCGTACCTGAGCCGTGCACATCTCGGCCGGGAGCGAAGTACGTGAGATAACCGGAGGTTGCCGCCAGTGTTGAGAACCTCGATCCTGCTCACCGCCTTAGTCCTGAGTATCACCGCTGTTCCCGCGTCGGCCGAGCCGACGTGGACACCGGGAAAACCCCCGCTCACCACACCGTGGACCAAACAGGTCGGTCCCAGCAACGCGTTGCCTGAATATCCACGTCCACAGTTGACCCGTGACCGTTGGCGAAACCTCAACGGTGTCTGGGAGTTCGCCGGTGCCAAGGAGGGCGAGGCACCGCCGATCGGGAAGTCCCTGGCGGAACGGGTGCTTGTGCCGTATCCGATCGAGTCCGCGCTGTCCGGGATCCAACGCCGGGAAGACCGGATGTGGTATCGGCGCACGTTCGAGGTGCCGCCGAACTGGCGTGGCGACCGCGTGAAGCTGAACTTCGGTGCCGTCGACTACGACAGCACGATCTGGGTCAACGGCCGCCAGGTCGGTACGCACCGAGGCGGGTTCGACTCGTTCAGCCTGGACATCACGGATGCGCTGACCCGGCGTGGCCCGCAGGAAGTCGTGGTCGGCGTGACCGACCTGACCGACGCGACCTGGCAACCGGTGGGCAAACAACGAAACGTGCCCGACCGCGGCATCTTCTACACCTCCAGTTCCGGAATCTGGCAGACGGTCTGGCTGGAACCCGTGGCGTCCAGCAACATCACGCAGCTCGACCAGACGCCGAACCTCAGCGACTCCACTCTGCGGCTCACGCCACGGGTCGAAGGTGACACCAAGGGCCTGATGGTCGAAGCAGTGGCCTACGATCGGCACAGGCCGGTCGGCCGAGTCGTCGGCGCACCGAACACCGAGCTGAAGCTGCCGGTGCCCAACCCGAAGCTGTGGTCACCGGACTCGCCGTTCCTCTATGACCTGAAAGTCAGGCTGGTCAGGGGATATCGCACGGTCGACGAGGCGGGTTCGTACTTCGGGATGCGGCAGATCGGCATGGCCCCGGGTGCTGACGGCAAGATGCGGATGACGCTCAACGGCAAGATCCTGTTCGAGATGTCCACACTGGACCAGGGATTTTGGCCGGACGGCATCCACACCGCGCCGACCGACTCCGCACTGCGGTTTGACCTGGAACAGCACAAGGTGCTCGGGTTCAACACGGTCCGCAAGCACATCAAGGTGGAGCCGGACCGGTGGTACTACCACGCCGACAAGCTCGGATTGCTGGTGTGGCAGGACATGCCGGCGATGAAGACGTCCAACCAGTTGCCGCCGGTCGACGCGCAGCAGCAGTTCGAACGCGAGATGCACACGATGATCGACAAGCACAAGAGCTTCACGTCGGTCGTGGTGTGGGTGCCGTTCAACGAAGGCTGGGGCGAATGGGACCGCACGGCCACCGGCCGGATCGCAGACGACGTCAAGAAGCAGGACCCGAGCAGGCTGGTGAACGCGCACAGCGGCGTGAACTGCTGTGCCTCCAAGGGCGACTCCGGTCGTGGCGACATCCTCGACCATCACGCCTATGTCGGCCCGGCGGCGCCTTCGCCGAGTGCCACACGCGTCGCGGCGGACGGTGAACACGGCGGGTTCGGGCTCGAAGTCGAAGGCCACATGTGGTTCGGCGAGGGCCACGCCTACGAGATGACCCCTGACTCGGCCACGCTGACCCGCCGGTACGTGGAGAACCAGCGTGATGTGCTGTCCGCGGCGCAGAAGTGCGGGATCAGTGCGGCGATCTACACCCAGATCACCGACGTCGAGCACGAGGTGAACGGGTTCTTCACCTATGACAGGCAAGTCCGCAAGATGGACTTCGGCCAGGTCAAGGCGATCAACGAGGAGATCATCAAGAAGGCCGACGGCACCGGCAGCGGCCCGCAGCCAGGACCCGGCACTCCGGGCCTTGACGGCATCACCTTCTACCCCTTCAACGAAGGCACGGGCACAACCACCGCGGATGAGGTCGGCACCAAGGACGCCACTCTCACCAATGCGACCTGGACTGAAGGGCACCCCGGTTCGGCGATCCAGTTCAACGGCAGCACGTCCACAGTGGACACAGGTGCCAGCATTCTCGACACCGCCGGGAACTACAGCGCCGCCGCATGGGTGAAACTCGACAGCCTCGGTGGGTTCGCCACCGCGGTGAGCCAGGACGGACCGAGCAACAGTGCGTTCTTCCTGCAGTACTCGGGCGCGGACAACCGGTTCGCGTTCAGCTTCGCCGGTGTCCGGGCACTCGCCCCGGTCGCGCCGGAACCTGGCCGCTGGTACCACATCGCAGGCGTACGGGATGTGCGAGCGGGGTCGTTGACGCTGTACGTCGACGGTCAGCCCGCTGGCACGGCGTACTCCTGTGACGGCGGTCCGGGCGCGGGCAACACAGTGATCGGCCGGGCGAAGTTCAACGGAGGTCCAGTGGACTTCTGGCGCGGTGCGATCGATCAGGTGCACCTCTACGACCGGGCACTGCCGGCCGTCGAGGTAGCACAGCTGTACGCCTCCGGCAGGTGACGAGTGCGGGGCGGTGGTGACGACAGCGTCATCACCGCCCCGGCTCAGGCAGGTCGATCGACGCGAGCTTTGCCGGGTCTGTCACCACTGCGATGCCGACGATCCGGCCGTCGATCACGGTGAAAGCCACGACCGACAGCGGGGTGCCGTCCGCGCGCCACGCGACGATCCCGGGAAGGCCGTTGACGAGCACAGCCTGCCCGTGCACCCCGGAGGCGGACAGCCGGGCACCAGCGGCGACCTTGGTGGCGCCGAGGACGACGACCACACCATCGCCGGTGTCGACGGTCAGCTTCACCTCGGGATCGAGCACGCGCAGCAACCCCTCGAAGTCGCCGTGGCGAGCTGCCGCCAGGAATGCCTCGACCACCTTCCGCTGCTCGCGGCCTGCGACTGTTGACCCTCCAGTCGCCTGCACCTTGCCGCGGGCGCGGCTGGCGAGCATCTTGGTGGCGGCGGTGGACTTCCCAAGGATCCGGCCGATTTCCTCGAACGGCACTGCGAACAGGTCGTGCAGCACGAACGCCAGCCGCTCGTTCGGTCTGAGCGACTCGAGGACGACCAGCAGCGCGAGCCCGATCGAGTCGGTGAGCGCCACGTCGTCCTCGGGCACTGGGCCGTCGTCGGCCGTCACGACGAGCTCGTCGTAGAACGCCTGGGGGTGGGCCTGACGTGATCGTAAGACGTCCAAGCTGATCCGGCCGACCACCGTGGTCAGCCAGCCGGTGAGGTTGTGGATGGTCGCCGTGTCCTGGCGGGAGAGCCGCAGCCACGCCTCCTGGACCACGTCCTCGGCGTCGGCGTGCGACCCGAGCACGCGGTACGCGACCGCGCGCAGCCGGTCGCGCTGGGCCTCGAACGCCTCGGCGGGGCTGGTGTCGGACATGTTGTTACCTTCCTCGGATCTGCTTCGTCATGGGTGATGACGAGCCCGGAAGGGCATAGGTAACCGATGAGGGAGCAACACAGGTGGAACCACGCTTGAAGGACTCGGTGAGTCCTGACTTGATGACCGCGATCCAGCTGCTCAACAAAGTGATCCAGGCCGGTGGTGCCGACCAGCGCGTGCTTGAGCTGGTCCATCTGCGGGCCAGCCAGATCAACGGCTGCGGCCCGTGTGTGTTCGGCGGGGTCCACTCGGCTAAGAAGCACGGTGAGACCGACGAGCGGCTGCACAACGTGGTCACGTGGCGCGAGACGCCTTTCTTCACCGAGCCGGAACGGGCAGCGCTCGCGTTGGCCGAGGCCGCCACCCGGATCCAGGACGGCGCGCCGGGCGTGACCGACGAGATCTGGGAGGCGGCAGCCGCCCACTTCGACGAGAAGCAGCTGTCCGCGATCGTCCTGCACATCGCGATGACCAACCTCTTCAACCGGGTCAACCATGCGGTCCGGCAGCAGGCCGGCGCGACTTGGTGACAGCCAAAGCGGGCGACAGCCGTCGGATGTACTGGGTATAACAGCCCGGTGAATGTGGTCCGAACGGTCCTGGGGGACATCCCGCCGGAGGAACTGGGCATTTGTGACGCCCACGACCACCTGTTCCTGCGGACGCCCGCGTTGCCAGGCCAGGAACTCGACGACGCGGCCGCCGCGTTGGTCGAGGTCCAGCGGTACGCCGCGCTCGGTGGCCAGTCGATCGTGCAGTGGAC
Source organism: Kibdelosporangium aridum (assembly GCF_900176515.1). Lineage (GTDB taxonomy): Bacteria > Actinomycetota > Actinomycetes > Mycobacteriales > Pseudonocardiaceae > Kibdelosporangium > Kibdelosporangium aridum. Next base: position 1,970,715 of record NZ_FWXV01000001.1, on the reverse strand, counting down.
GCCGCACGGCATGGGACGGCAGTGGGATCGGCTGGTGGAGATCTCCCGCGCGACCGGCGTGCACATCGTCGCGGCCACCGGGCTGCACCAAGCGAGGCACTACGCGTCACTCGAGGACATCTGGGACCGGCTGGCCGACGTGTTCATCGCGGAACTGTCCTGGGCGGGAATGATCAAGGTCGCCGGGGATTTCCACGGCCTCGGCGACCACGCCCGGCACACGATGGCCGCGGCGGCGCAGGCGCACCGGGCGACGGGAGCGCCGATCGGTGTGCACCTGGAAGGCGGCACGGGTGGGCACGAGGTGCTGGATCTGTTGTGCGGGAGGTTGGAGGTCCCGGTCGACCGGGTGATCCTCGGCCACCTGAACAGGACGCCGGACATGCGGATGCACCGGGACCTCGCGCGTTCCGGTGCGTTCCTGGCGTTCGACGGGCCGTCGGAGGCCAACCACGCCACGGACTGGCGGCTGTTCGACTGCCTTGCCGCGCTGATCGAAGCAGGCCACGCCGAACAGCTGCTGCTCGGCGGGGACACGACCACGGCGGCGGCCCGGTCACGGCCGGGAATGTCGTACCTGATCCGCGAGCTGCAGCCGCGCCTGGAGCGGGAATTCGGCTTGGCGGCGCAGATCTTCATCGGCAACCCGGCGATGGCGTTCGCCGCGGACTGGCTAATCAGCGCGAAGTGAGTGCCAGATCCGCTCGGGCAGCACCTTGATCGCCTGCTCGATGTCCAGCCCCGGCATCCCGGACAGCCAGCGCCGCGCGGTCTCCGCGACCGGGCCGATCAACAGGATCTCCACCAGCGGCCCGGCAATCGCCACCAGCCTGCCCGCGGCCACGTGCGGGCGCAGCCATTCCGCGATCACCTTGAGCTTCGGCGCTTTGGCCGCCGTGACCCGGTCGGCGTGGGCGGCCAGGTAGCCGGCGTACGCCGACGCGTGGATGAACCGGGCCGCAGCCGGGTTGTCCCGCGTGAACTCCAGGTACGCCACGACGATCGCCTGGATGCCGGTGCGCGCGGCCCGGACGTTGTCCAACGCGGCGATCAACGAGTCCAGCAGTTCGTCCATGCAGCGGCTGTACAGCGCGGCAGCCAGACCGTCGAAGTTGCCGAAGTGGTGGTACAGGCTGCCGAGGCTGACGCCGCTCGCGGCCGTGACGGCGTGCACCGTGAAGCCGTCGTGTCCGGACGAGTCGAACACATCCAAGGCCGCAGTCAGCAATCGGGAGACTGTGGCCTCGCCGCGTAGCTGCTTAGGAGACACCGGCCAACTCTATGGCTTGCGCCCATACGCGGCGCGCGAGCGCACGATCCGTAGCGACGGGCGCGAGTGGGGTCTCGGTGAAACGGTCGAAGTAGCGCCCGGTTCCTTCGGCCAGTGCCAGCTTGACGACCGGCTCGGCACCGACCGCGGGCAGCGGCCATGACCGCTTGACGAACTTCATGATCAGGCCCGTCAGGCCGGTGGTGTCCCCGAGGCCCGTCTTGATCACGCCGGGGTGCACCGCGTCGATCGTCAGCCCGCGCTCGGCGAACAACGGCACCATCATCAGGTTGGCCAGTTTGGTCGTGCAGTACGTGCGCATCCGGTGGAAGTCCTCGCCGGTCGGCGTGCGGGCCGGGTCGAACCGGCCCTTGATGTACAGCCCGGCGCTGACCTGGACCACGCGCCTGGCCTCCACCAGGTGGTTGAGCAGGAACGGCGCGAGGTGGTTGACCGCGAACGCCTGCTCGAACCCGTCCGGTGTGCGTGCCAGTCTCGTCGGCCAGATGCCCGCGTTGTGCACGAGCACGTCGATGCGTCCCAGCCGCTGCAGTTCTTCCGCGACCGCACGCACGTCCGCCAGCACCGACAGGTCGCCGACGACGAGTTCTGCCTGGTCACCCAGTGCCGCCACGGCTTGCTCACCGCGGCCGCGGTCTCGCGTGACGAGCACGACCTTGTGGTCCTGCCGGACAAGTTCTTCGGCGACCGCGAACCCGATCCCGCGGCCACCGGTCACCACTGCCGTCATCCCCATGCCGGGACTATAACTTTATTCTAGAAAAACGTTCTAGTTTCTCGGTGAGTTCGTGCGCCCTTGGGTCGGCGAGGTCGGTCATGACGGCCACCGCCGCTTCCCAGATGCCACGCGCGATGCCGGGGTGCCCGGCCTGGTCAAGGGTGCTTCCCAGGTCGATCAGCACTCTCGCCATGTGCCGTGTGTTGCCCGTGCTCCGGAACAGGCCGACGGCGTTCCGGTACGCCCGGATGGCCAGCGAGTACTCCCTCAGACCGGTGTACGCGGCGCCCATGTGGGTGAGCACCCACGCCTCGTGGTCGGCGTTCCCGGAGTCGTAGTTGAGGACCACGGCTTTCTGGTAGCACTCGACCGCGTTCCAGTACTCGCCCTTGTTGGCATACGCGATACCGAGATTGTCCAGGTTGCGGCTGATCCCGCGGTTGTCGCCGAGCTGTTCGAAGAGCTCCATCGCCTGGCGTGTGTAGCGCATCGCTTCGTCGGTCTCGTCGAGTTCGACGTGCGCCAGGCCGATGTTGCCGGTGGTCATGGCCGTGCCGCGAAGGTCCGGCAAAGACTGGAACTTGCTTCGTGAAGCCCGGAAGCGTGCGATGGCGGCGCGCTGTTCGCCCATGTCGAGCAGTACGCACCCGAGTGAGTTGAGGGTGTAGCCCTCACCGACGGTCTCCCCGGCGGTCTTGGCTGCCTTGTACGCGGCCTGGTAGAACTCCACGCCGTCATGCCATGGGATGGCGTAGTCGAAGAAGGTCGTCATGGTCATCGCGATGCGCCACGCGTACCCGGGAAAGCCGTGTGCGGCTGCCCATGCCGTGACCGAACGCAGGCTGTCGTATTCCTGACCGAACCACGCCCTGGCCTCTCGAGCGGACGTGAAGTCCTTGGGGGCCACGGTCGGCGCCGGTATGCCCTTCAGGAACTCCCTGTGCCGTCCTGGATCCACGAAACGATCCGCGTTGATGGCGGTGTGCAGGTACCAGTCCAGTACCCGGTTGGCCGCGGCGTGCCGTTCTTCCGGGGTGTCCTGCTCTGCTGTCTCGGCCGCGTAGAGCCGGACCAGGTCGTGTAGTTCGTAGCGGCCGGGTTGGCGTTCCTCCGCCAGATGCGCGGCGACGAGCTGGTCGAGCGCGGTCTGCGCCTGCGGCATGCCCGCGAGCGCGATGGCTGCGGGCAAGCCGATGTCGTTGCCCGGGTACATCCCGAGTTTGCGGAACATCGCGGCGGCTTGCTGGCTCAAGGCGTGATACGACCAGGTCAGCGCGGCCCGCAGACTCGTGTACGGGTTGTTGTCGCGGGTGTCGAGGTTGTCCAGCCGGGCTTGTTCGTCCTCCAGCGCGGTGACGACCTCGCGCAGCGATCCGGCGCGCAGGGCTCGTTCGGCCACGATCGCGATGGCCAGCGGCAGGTGGTCGCACAGTTCGACGAGCTTGCCCGCGTAGGCGATGTCCTTGGTGATCCGGTGGTGGCCGATGGCCGACGCGAGCAGTTCCAGCGACTGCTCGCAGTGCAGGCGGTGCAGTGTCAGCCGGTACGCGCCGTCCCGAATGGACAGTGCGCGGAGCTGGTTGCGGCTGGTGACGATGACCAGCGCTGTCGTGCTGGGCAACAGCGGCCGCACCTGTTCGGCGTCACGGGCGTTGTCCAGGAACAGCAGGGTTCTTCGGCCGGACAACGTGCTGCGCAGCAGCGCGGACCGTTCGTCCAAACCGGACGGAATGACCTCGTTGGAGACGCCGAGCGAACGCAACAGTGTCTCGACCGCTGCCGCGGGTGTGACTGGGCCGTCGGGTGCGTATCCGCGCAGGTTCAAGTACAGCTGGACATCCGGGTACATGTGCACGATGCGGTGTGCCCAGCGGATCGCGAGGGTGGTCTTGCCGACGCCCGGCGCGCCGTCGATGGAGATGATCGCCAGGCCGTCGTTGCCCCGGTTGACCCACAACTGGTCCAGCGAGTCGAGTTCGTCGGTCCGGCCGGTGAAGCGCGCGATGTCGTGGGGTAGTTGCCGTGGTGATGTGGTCGCGGGCCGTTCGTCGGTCTCCAGCAGGATCGTGCGCTGCAGGTCGTCCAGCTGTGGGCTCGGTTCGATCCCCAGCTCCTCCCGCAGGATGTCCCGGACCTGCCGGTACGAGGTGAGTGCTTCGGCGCGCCTGCCCGCCCGGTGCAACGCGGTGATCAGCTGCAGCCACAGCGATTCGCGCGCCGGGTACTGGCTGGTGAGTTCGTACAGCTCGGGGATCAGCTGTTCGGAGGCGCCCGCGGCCAGCTGCAGGTCGATCCGGCGGCCGGTCGCGGCGAACCACTCCTCGGTCAGCCGGGGGATCACGTCGCGGTCCAGCCAGGTCGAGTACATGTCCTCGAACGGCGTGCCGCGCCAGAGTTCGAGCGCGGCGGTGAGCAGGACGAGTTCCTCGGTCGGCGTTTTCGCCGCACGCGCCTGGTCGAGCAGATCGCGGAACCGGTGCACGTCGATGGCGTGGTCCGGGATCGTCAGCTGATATGTTCCGCCCGCGCCGGTCTGAATGAGCTCTGAACCAAGCAGTTTACGAAGCCGCCGGACATATGTGTGCAACGAGCCGCGGATACTCGCGGGACCGTGTTCAGGCCAAAGTTGTTCGGCCAGCCGGTCGACCCGTACCGGCTTGTTCGCCGACAACAGCAGAGATGTGAACAGCACACGGAGTTGACCTGCCGGGATGTCGACCTGTCTGCCATTGACACAAACTTGCCACGCGCCCAGAACTCTGACGTCATGACCCATGGCACCCCCCTTTGAGTGTCGCGAAAGAGCATACCGACAAAAGGGATTGGCCTGCCGCGCCATTCTGACGTGCTCAAACTGATATACAGGCGCTGAGCAAAAGGAGTAGCGATTGCCTTGATCTGAACGAAGGTCAATTGCTCTGCGGTGCTACCGGCGTATCGGCGAATCGAATCGAGCGGCTGGCTGTTGATCACGGCAGCGTACCGTGACGCCGTTACCGAACAACATGAAGGACCTTCTTGTTTGCTCCTGCCCGCAGGCGGGTGGTAAAGATAGTGAACCGGTAAGAATTTTGAACCGACGCAGGAGTGCAAGTGCCTGACGTAGTCGTTCCAGCAAGCGCGCGACCCGGTGAGTTCGAGCAGATGCACCGCGCAGCGCGAGCATGTGCCGAACTGGCGAAGAGCCTGGCCACCGACATCGAGGACGCGCGCGCCTTGCCGCCCGCCCTCGTCGAGCAGCTGGCCAAGGCCCAACTGCTGCGTTCCGGTGTACCAGCCAGCCTCGGCGGCCCCGAGGCGCCGCCCGCGGTCAGTCTGGAGACCGCCGAGGCGATCGCTCGCGGCGACGCGTCCGCGGGCTGGTGCGTCTCGATCGCGGTCACCAGCAGCCTGCTGTCCGCCTACCTGCCCCGGCAAGGCGCCGAGGAGATCTTCACCGACCCGGCCACGGTCGCCGCGGGCGTGTGGGCGCCGCGCGGCAAGGGCACGCCGGTCGACGGCGGAATTGTCCTTTCCGGACAGTGGCCGTTCTGCAGCGGAATCCCGCACGCCGACTGGCTGTTCGCCGGGTTCGTGCTGGGCGACCAGCTGAAAGTGGCCGCGATCGGCAAGGCCGACCTGACCGTGCTGGACACGTGGAACACCAACGGTCTGCGCGGTACCGGCAGCCACGACTGCGTGGCCAAGGACGTCTTCGTGCCGGATCACCGGGTCTTCTCGGTGGTCGAGGGCCCGCCGCCGGATGCCACGGCGCTGCACCGCTTCCCGCTCTTCGGTTACTTCGCTCTGTCGATCGCGGCCGCCGCGCTGGGCAACGCGCGTGGCGCGATCGACGACCTGCTCGACCTCGCGACGAAGAAGAAATCGCTCGGTTCGACACGAACTCTCGCCGAGCGCTCGCAGACGCAGGCCACGGTCGCCGCGTCGGAGGCCGCACTGCGCGCCGCCCGGGTGCTGATGTACCAGTCCATTGAGGACGCATGGCAGGCCGCGCAACTGCAGGAGCCAGTACCGGAATCGTTGCGGGTCGGCCTGCGCCTTGCCGCGACCCATGTCGTGCGCACAGCCGCCGAAGTCACCACCGCGATGTACGAACTGGGCGGCGGCGCCTCGATCTACAAGTCCTCGCCACTCGAGCGCCGGTTCCGCGACGCGCACACCGCGACCGCGCACTTCCAGGTCAACCAGGCCAGCTACGAACTGCCCGGCAAACTGCTGCTCGGCCAACCGGCGAGAGTGGAGCAGTTGTGAGCGAGATCGGCGCGGTGATCCCGTTCTGGCTGTACCGGCCGGACCTCGAGGCACTCGAAGTGGCGCAGGAGGCCGATCGGCTCGGGTACCGGACGCTGTGGATCGGCGAGATGGTGACGTTCGACGCCTTCGCGTTGGCGACCGCGATCGGCATGCGGACCCGGCAGATCGGTCTGCGCATCGGCCCGCTGGCGATCGGAGTGCGCAGCCCGGTCAGTATCGCACTGGGGATGTCGTCGGTGGCCAGGCTGATCGGCCGCCCGGTGGACGTGGCGTTGGGCGCGTCCAGCCCGACCATCGTCACCAACTGGCACAACCGCTCGTTCGACAAGTCCGCGGCACGGATGCGCGAGACGGTCAGGGCACTGCGCGGGATCCTCGAGGACGGCCGCTCCGACTTCGCAGGAAAACACGTGCGCACCAAGGGGTTCCGGCTGCGGCACGCGTTGCCGTCCCGGTCGGTCTCGGTCGCCGCGTTCGGTCCGGTCATGACCAAGGTCGCCGCCGAGGAAGCCGACGAGGTCGTGCTGAACATCGTGACCCCGGGCATTGTCGCCAGAGTCCGGGAAGCGGTCGACGCGCACGCGCGGGCGGCGGGCGTCAAACCGCCTCGGTTGGCGGTGTGGGTCTCCGCGGCGATCAATCCGGGCGCAGCGAGCTATCACCAGCTCGCCTCGCAGCTGGTGGTGTACCTCAAACCGCCGGGCTACGGCGAGATGTTCACTGAACTGGGCTACGGCGAGCTGGTCGAACGGGCGCGGGCGGGGGAGTCGTACGCCAAACTCGCCCATGACCTGCCGGCGGAGCTGCTGGCCAGGGTGTGCGCGATCGGTACGGCCGACCAGATCCGTGACCGGATCGCGAAATACCACCGGGCTGGCGCCGATCATGTCGCTATCGTCCCGTGTACCGCGGAAGATCCCGCGGGAAGTTCCGTCCTGACCGCGTTGAAGGAGTACACACTGCATGACCGCTAACGCGCAGTACCGTCTCGCCGCCCGCCCGGTCGGCCTGCCCAAGCCGACCGACTGGCAGTACACCGAGGAACCCGTCGCCGAGCCCGGCGACGGCCAGTTCCTGGTGCAGAACCAGTACTTGTCGCTGGACCCGGCGATGCGTGGCTGGATGAACGCCGGCAAGTCGTACCTGCCGCCGGTGGGGATCGGCGAGGTGATGCGGGCGATGGCGGTCGGTACGGTCGTGTCGTCGAAGCACCATGGCTTCGCCGAGGGTGACGTCGTGCAAGGCGTGTTCGGGGTGCAGAAGTACGCGATCTCCGACGGCACCGGAGTGTCCACTGTCGACACCTCGCTCGCGCCGGCGCCCGTGCACCTTGGCACCCTCGGCAGCTCCGGTTTCACCGCGTACTTCGGCCTGTTGGACATCGGCAAGCCCGAGCCGGGGCAGACGGTGGTGGTGTCCGCCGCGGCCGGTGCGGTCGGCAGCATCGCCGGGCAGATCGCGAAGATCAAAGGCTGTCGGGCGATCGGCATCGCGGGCGGGCCGGAGAAGTGCGAGCTCCTGGTCAGCCAGTTCGGCTTCGACGCGGCGATCGACTACAAAGCCGGTGACCTCCGCGGCCAGTTGAAGCAGCACGCCCCCGACGGTGTCGACGTGTTCTTCGACAACGTCGGCGGCGAGATTCTCGAAGCGGTGCTCGCCCGGCTCGCGCGCGGCGCCCGTGTGATCATCTCTGGTGCGGTCTCGCAGTACAACACCGAAACGGGAGCACGTGGCCCGGCCAACTACATGCAGCTGCTTGTCCGGCGTGCCTCGATGACGGGTTTCGTCGTCTTCGACTACGCCGCCCGGTATCCCGAAGCGACCGCGGATCTCGCGGCGTGGCTGCGGGACGGCCGGATCACCTCCCGGGAGACCATTGTGGACGGCGGGATCACCGCGTTCCCGGAGACGCTTCTCGGGCTTTTCGCCGGCAAGAACACGGGCAAGCTGATCCTGGCGGTGTGACGTGGCCTATTCCCCGGAAGACCTCAAGCACCGGTTCGAGTCCGACACCGTCGGCCGGGCACTGGCGCTGGTCGGCGAGCGGTGGAGCCTGCTGATCCTGCGAGAGTGCCTGTTCGGGGTCCGCCGGTACGGCGAGTTCGCCCGTAACCTGTCGATACCACGGCCGACGCTGTCGGCACGGTTGAAGACCCTGGTCGAAGCCGGGCTGCTGGATCGGGTTCCCTACGAGCCCGACCGGCACGAGTACCGGCTGACCCAGATGGGCCGGGAGTTGTTCCCCGCGATCGTGACGCTGATGCAGTGGGGCGACAGGTACCTCGCCGACCCGGACGGGCCGCCGATTCTGTTCCGGCACAAGGGATGCGGACAGATCTCGGAATCGTACGTGGCGTGTCGCAACTGCGGCGGGGACATCGACTATCACACCGTCACGCCGGAGCCAGGTCCGTCGTTCGGCAACGGCTAGACCGTGATGGCGATTTTGCCCTTGGCCTTGCCTGCCTGGGCGTAGGCGACAGCTTGGGGGACCTCGCTGAGCGGGTGGACCCGGTCGATGGCCGGGACGATCTTCCCGGCTTCGGCGAGGTCCCTGAGCACCTCGAGGTCCTTCTTGTTGGCCAGTGAGATCACACCGCGCACCCGGTGCGAGGTGAACAGCGACAGCAGCGGAGCCTTGAGCATCCACTGGGTGCCGCCGAGGATCTTCCCGCCGTTCTCACCGCCGACGATGACCAGCGTTCCCCGTGCCGACAAGGCTTTGCGGACGTGGTTGAGCGGCCGGTTGCCCGCGATGTCGAGGATGAGGTCGAATTCGTCGCGGGTGAAGTCGTCCTTGGTGTAGTCGAGGACCTCGTCGGCGCCGAGGCTGCGCACGAAGTCCATTTTGGACGTGCTGCACAGGCCGGTGACGTCCGCGCCGAACATCTTGGCGAGCTGCACGGCGTACGACCCGACCCCGCCGCCCGCGCCGATCACCAGAACCCGTTGGCCCGGCTGGACTTCGCCTTTGTCGCGCAACGCGTTCAGCGCGGTGGTGGCCGAGACCGGGATGGCGGCTGCTTGCTCGTACGTGAGGTTCTCCGGTTTGCGGGTCAGCTTGGCTGGCTTGGTCGTCACGTACTCGGCGAACGCGGCCCAGCAGGTGCCGAACACCTCGTCCCCCGGCTTGAACTCGGTCACGTCGGCGCCGACCGCCTCGACGACCCCGGCCACGTCCGTGCCCCGGATCGGATTTCTGGGCCTGCGTAAGCCAAGGGCCGGCCTGATCATGTACGGCAGGCCAGTCATCAGGTGCCACACGCCTGCGTCGATGGCCGAGGCGCGGACCTGGATGAGCACCTCGCCCGGCTTGGGCGTCGGCATGCCGACGTCCCGGAACTGCATGACTTCGCTGGTGCCGTACGTGTCCTGGACTATTGCCTTCATTCTTCGTCTCCTGGGTAGTGGAACACTTCGTCAAGGGGTGCTTTGAACACGCGGGCGATCTGGAACGCCATTTCCAGGGAGGGGGAGTAGCGGCCCTGTTCGATGGCGATGATCGTCTGCCGGGTGACGCCGATCCGTTCGGCGAGTTCGGCCTGCGTCATCTCGCCGTTGGCGAACCGCAGCGCCCTGATCTGGTTGGTCACTTTGGTCGGCTTCACTGGAACCCCTGCCGGTAGGCGGCGATCTTCGCGGCGGAGGACAGAACCCCGCTCAGTGCGAAGCCGAGGTAGATGGTGTTGGCGATCCAGAAGTGGTTCGCCTCGGTCATCGCCAGTACCAGCGCGCCGACCCCGCCGATGGCCGTGAACGACTGGCCGATCCGATCACCGAAGTAGCCGATCTCCTGGTCCCGTTGGTCCTTTCTGCGCTCGGCCTGCGGGATCGTCGCGGCCATCACGATCTCGGCCACGATCGACACCGCGATGGCGATCCCGATCGTCCAGATCATCGTTGCCACGTAGGGGGTTTCAACCAGTGGGGCGGCGCCGCTCCGGCTCAGGATGATGATCACGTAGATGGTCGAGCCCACGATCGTGACCACGCCCATGATCCACGCCCGCTTCTCTTCGAATGCCACGCCCACTCCCGCCGATGTAAAACAACTTTGACATGAGCCAATGTAAAGCAGGTCCAACATCATGTCAAAGCTTCTTTACATCGGACGGCGGTCGGGGATCAGCCCTGGTCGGCCGGCGGAGTGATGACGAGCTTGTCCAACATCTCCACAGCGCGGCGGGCGAGTGCGGCATCGCCCCGGGTTGTGATCGCGCGCAGGGAGGCGACCGCGTCGTCCATGTAGGGATCCCGCCAGTCGTAGGCGGAATCGAAGACGCCTGGCACTGGGGTGGTGAGAAGGTCGCCGAGCTGGAAACTCGCAACCAGGGAAAGGTCATCGTGTTGGGCCGCGATGACCATGCGGAGAACGTCCGCGGCGGCGCGGAGGGCTGTCTCGTAGAACCGCGATTGTGGGGTGTGACCGCCGGCATAGAGAGAGGGTTCGAGGGTGGCCGGGACTCGAGCCCGTAAGGTTTCGGCGACCTTCATCGCGGATGGAGCCCATACCGTGGCCGGCAGAACGGAGCCCGTGTAGGTGACGGCCTGGACTGCGTCCCCGGGCGTTGCCGTGCGGGCGTCGTCCACTGTGCGTGCCAGTAGTGTCTCAGGTCGAAGGTCGATGACCGACAGTCCTTCGTGGACATAATGCTTCGGTACATCCTCCGGCTGCAGGCTGGCGAAGTGTTCCAGCAGCAGCCGGTGGGCGAACATGTAGCCGCCGCCGACCCTGAGCATCAGCGTGTGCGCGACGGCGAAGTCGAGGAAGGCGAGCGGACGCGACGGCGTGATGCCACCGTGGACCAGCACTCGGCGAGTGAGCCAGTAGGTGGCAAGTCCGCGGCCACCGAACAGATACGCGGCCGTGCCACCGAAGACGACACCAGTGACTGCGCCATCCGGCCCGTAGAAGACACCCAAGATCGCGGTCACCGGCACACAGACCACTAGGAACGAAGTCCCGCAGAGCCATACCGCGTCTCGTAGGCCGGCGCCGGATGGCCGGTTGCGCAGCGCCTGACGATCGCCGCCCCATGTCTGCACCATGGGTAAAAGCACCCCGAGCACGGCGCCGATGAGAAGGCCGGCCACCCCCTTGTCGATGACCGCGGCGAAGAAAGAACCGTCTCCGGTGATGACGCCGACAACGCCGACGATCGTGCCGACCAAGGCCCCGAACGCACCGCCGGCGAATCCCAAGCCGAGCGCGCCGAAGACACCGAGAAAAGCCCATTCTCCGAGGTACTCCATCAGCAGTGCGCGACGATTGCCGCCGGAGGCGTGCGCTACCTCGCCGCCGTGACCGGTGGACAGGCCGAGACCAAAGCCAATGGTGGCGAGGAGTCCCAGAACGATGCCGGTCCATGTGTCGATGAACAGATGGAGTAGCAGTCCCGCAGAGCCACCGAGAAGCACGGACGCGGGCAGTGCGGTGACTGTGATGACTCGTCTGCGAAGACGCTTCGGCAGCCAGTTCGAGTTGACGGATTCGACGAAGAAGAACAACTCCAGGTTTTTGCCCATCCACCGCGCGCAGTAAGCGAGCCATCGGACGACATCCGATGGTGCGAACCGAGGGCCGTGTGGTTTCCGGCGGACGGCACGTTCGACGTACGCGGCGATGAGCCGGCTTTGCCGCTGCTGGGTCGGCCCTTCGGTAGCGACGTCCTCAGCGGGCAGCCCGTGGTAAGCGCGAACCGCCACATTCAGCAGGAACGGAGTTCGCAGCAGATCCCAGAGCGCGGGTTCTCCTGCCAAGGCTTCGCGCAGCCCGGCCATCGGTTCACCGAACTGGCCGAGATAGTCCTGTACCTGGGTCTGTGTCAGCGGCTGGATGAGCAGCGCGGTGCCCAACGAGAAGCGCAATCCCAGAGCGTTGTAGTCGGCGATGCGGCTGGCCACGACGAGCGGCAGCAGGCGGTGCGTGCGATGGAAAGCCTCGATGGCCTGCGCACACGCGAGCCGCTTGTCGAGCACGACTTCGTCGAGCCCGTCCAGCAGCGGCAATACCCGGTCGTTGGCGATCCAGCTGCGTGCCAGTTCGGGAGACAAGCCGTACAACGGCCCGCACAGCTCCTCGACAAACCACTCCTCCAGGGGTTTGCTGTCCGACGACCAATTCGCGAGCGGGAAAACCACAGGGATCGGCGCGGTCTTGTCGCGGGTGGCGACGTCAAGCAGGTCTTCCAGCAGAGTGAGCAGCATCGTGGTCTTGCCCGCTCCCGGCGCGCCGAGCATGAGCAAGCCCCGATACCGTTCCACGACATCGACCAGCCGAGTTCCCGGCTCGACCGGCCGTGGTCGCTGGTCGGCCGTCTCCAGCATCATGTCCCACGGCCGACGCAAAAACCCTGGCCGCTCTTCCAGTCCGAGCTCGACAAGCGTCTGCTGGTACAACGACTGCGTCAACACGCCGTTGACCCACATCGTGCGGACCTGAGCGAGCATTGCCTTGCGGCTGAACTCCGCGCGATCGTCGGTCACTGCGGGGTGGCCCGCATCGATGCGGCGTAGGTAGATCACCAGCGGTATTCCGCTGAGGACCAGCGCCGCCAGCACCGGCCACGCGATCCAGAGGTACGGTTGCCAGGCGTCTGGCAGCACGCCTGTGGCCACATTGGTCACGATCGCGATCAACGCGGTCAGCACATTGGCGACCACGACTACCCATAGCACCTTGCTACTGGTCGACCGCATGCGTCATCTCCTGGACCACCTTCCGACAGGCGATCTGACTATCGTCGGAATCCGTGCTTTGGTTTCGGCTGCCGCTAGGCTCCGACCATGAGTGCACTCTTCTCCGTCGACGGTAAGACGGTGCTCGTCACGGGCGGTTCCCGGGGTATCGGCGAGATGATCGCGCGAGGCATGGTCGAGGCTGGTGCGCGTGTGCTGGTCTGCGCGCGCAAGCCCGACGCCGCCGCGAAGGTCGCCGAAGACCTGTCGAAAACGGGCGAATGCCATGCGCTGCAGGCGGATCTGACGTCTACAGAGGACATCGGCAGGCTTGTGGCCGCTGTTGGCGAGCACTTCGGCGGGCAGCTCGACGTACTGGTCAACAACGCCGGCGCGACCTGGGGTGCGCCGCTGGAGGAGTTCCCGGCGAAGGGCTGGGAGAAGATCCTCTCCACCAACGTCACCGCGCTGTTCGAGCTGACCACCGCGCTGCTGCCGGCGCTGCGGGCCGGTGCACAGCGGCCCGCCCGTGTGATCAACATCGGTTCGATCGACGGAATCCGTGTGCCGTCGTTCGAGAACTACTCGTATTCGGCGAGCAAGGCCGCTGTCCACATGCTCACCCGCCACCTCGCGAAGCGCCTGGCGAGCGAGGAGATCACAGTCAACGCGATCGCGCCCGGCTTCTTCGTCAGCGAGATGACCAAGTGGTTGCTGGACGCGCCCGGTGGGCTCGGCCAGATCGAATCCACCGTCCCGCTGGGGCGCATCGGCAGGCTGGAGGACATCGCGGGCACGGCGATCTTCCTGTCCTCACCCGCTGGCGCCTACCTGACGGGCGCGGTGATCCCTGTCGACGGCGGGATCACCGGCGCCGCCTGATCCCGGTCACTCGTCCGGCAGCAGCCGCAGCACCGGGTTGACCGGGGCCGTGCCGTCGAACTGCTTGACCAGGCAGGTGTTGGCCATCTCGATGAAGTGGTCGTACGAGCACACGATGTCGTCGGCGTACGGCTCGACCACCGGCGGGAACGTCGGCCCGGCGAACCAGTCACGCATCGCGGCCGGAATCGGGTAGTGGGCGGTCCGATCCTTGTACAGCGCAGCCCGGGCATCAGCCTGGAAGGAGATCTCGCGCAACTCCCGCAACGCCAGCCGGAGCCGGATCCAGCGATAGCGGTCGGTGCGGGTGTAGCCGTCCTGCTCATCGCCGTGCTGCTCGGTGAACCGGCGGCGCAGGGCCTCTCCCGCGGCACGGCCGCGCAGGGCGAGGCGGCCGATCACTTCCGGGGTCATGAACAGGTTCGTGCCGCCTTCGTCCGGTGCCTGCGGGATGGTGGCGATCCGGCCGCGGAAACCAGGCAGTGCCGACTGCGTGGTGTCACGCCAGTCCAGGAAGGTGTTCAGGATCCTGCCGACGAAGGCCAGCGCCGTGTCGCCCATTTCGGTGTAGGGCTCGCGAGGGCTCGAGGCGTCTTGCTCCGGCAGGTCGACCTCGCCGTCCTCGACCTTGCGTTCCACCGACTCCAGGTTCAGGCCGAACGTGGGCCAGCGGGGCAACAGCGAGTCGAAGAAGTGGATGGGGAAGTTGCTGGTGATCCCGCCGTCGGAGAACCAGTGCGGCGTGCGGTCGCGGTACAGGACGACGGGGCAGATCAACCCGGGCAGCGGCAGGCTCATCCGCGCAGCCAGGATGACTGGCATGTCGCAGGGTTGTGGCAGCCACCGCAGACCGACGTTCTCGTGATCGGGGCACGTCACTCCGTCCACTGTGGACGTGGACATCTGGGTGATGACGCGGTCGGGGATCAGGCCGCGCAGGCATTCCGGGCAGAACTGCCAGCGCTCGGCCGCGGGGAACGGCAACTGGTGCGGCCGGCTGGCCGACAGGTCGGTGGTCATCAGCGCCAGGTTGATCACGCGGTCGCCGGGCGGTGGGCAGTACTCGGGATCCGATTCACGCGGCTTGTCCGGGCCACGCCACAGGTCGCCGAACGTCAGCGCGCGCTCGTGATCGATGCCCGCGAGATCGTCGATCCGGTCAGCCAGCCAGGTCGCCAGCGGCGGCACCGGCGCCGACGGGATCCCGCAGACGCGGTCGAGAAAATTCGGCTTGAACTCGGACGCACCGGGGATCAGGCCGAAGCGGTGCTCCTTGTAGCGCGCCAGCAGTGGCCATGAGGCGACGCTGTAGATCACCGCGAACGCGCCGGCCACCGCGAAGGTCAGCACGAGCCAGAACACGATCTGCACCGCGATCGCGACCACCCACCCGGCCGCGTCGACCTCGTACAGCGGGATTCCGGTCAGGCCGAGCACCAGTGGTATCAAGAAGAACAACGTGATCTTGCCGAATCTGGCCGCGGTCACCTTGTACGACCACGCGGCCACGGCCAGAGCCACAGCCGCGAGCGGAACCGCGACTGCCCACAGTGAACCGTTCCAGGTGGACGGTGCGATCAGCCATCGCAGTGAGTACGGACCGACTAGCCACAGCGCGAACAACACGAGCAACGCGATCGTGCCCAACGGTTTGACAGCGAACAACAGCGCGGTGAACACCGCGTTGAATCGCCTGCGGCCAGTGGTGGCGGGGCTTTGCATCAGCGCTGTCACCAGACGATAAGCCTTGTGCAGCGCGGCATTGGGCTGGAACAGCCTCGGCAGGCGCCAGCGGTCGTCGCCTGTGCCGGAGATCAGCCATTTGATCAGGCCGGCCATTCCGGCGAAGCCAGGTTGGACGGCGTCACCGGTGACAGGGTTCGCGGGCTTCCGGTAACGGCCGTACTCCGCTGCCGCGGTCGTCGCGGCGCCGATCGCTCCGGCGGACGCGCCTCCGACGTTGCGGAACATGTAGTGCTCGGCAAGTGCGCAGACCGCCAGTGGATAGATCACCCCGCTGGTCGTACCGCCGCGCATGGTCAGATCACAGGAGCGCTGGACGTACTCGAGATATCCTTCCGGATCCTGTTTGGCCCGATTGTCCGCCGCGGCGGGCGAAAGCCGCATCAAGTCCGTGTCGGCCGCGATGTGATAACGATCCGGTTGCTCGTACCCGGCCACCTCGTCGATCGGGTCCATCTGTCCTCCCCGAGCCGTGCTTCTTTCCTTTATCGGCCGGAGTGGACACTAGGTTATGGGCTGAGGCGGATCCGGTATTTCGGGGCGGGTCGCCGGGCAGGCGGCGACCCGCCCTTTCGATCAGAAGGCGAACGCCTGCAGCTCGGCGATCCGGACGGTCTGGGCGACTGTCGGGTTGCCGGTGGTGCAGTCGCTTGTGGAGCGTGGGTCGTTGTGCTGCGACCCGGCGTATTCCTTCGCGCCCGTGCACTGGTTGGCCAGAACACGAACCATCAGGTGCGTGGCCACGGTCGGATGGATGTTGAACGACCTCGCCGACAGGTCCGGCGCGGTCGGCCGCGGTGCGTCAGCCGGGAACGCGTTGCCCGGGCTGGTGTACACCTTGCGGTAGTTCGCCGGGTCGGCGCAGTCCTTGCCGAACGCCGCGTTGCACGACAGGATCTCGAACTGCCGCAAGGCGGTGAATCGGTTCTGCGGATCGGGGTCCGCGTCCCCGGCGATCTGCGGCCTCAGCTGAGCGCTGACCTGCACACGGGTCACCAGCTGCGGCCGGTCGCCCGCCAGGTCGATCCGTACGCTCTTGCCCGCGACCGGCGATCCGACCGACGCCCAGTTCGACGCCTCGGTGTCGTCGATGAGCTTGTCCGCGTTCACACCGTCACCAGTGGCTGTCGCGCCATTGCTGCGGGACGCCACGTTCGGCAGCAACAGCGGGACGAGCAGCTCGCGTTCGCCCGCGCGGATCGTCCGGCGGACCTTGGAGCTGCCGAATCCTTCTGCCGCCACAGTGAAGTTGTACGTTCCCGGCGTGATCTCCACCGTGTCGGGCAGGGGAGTGGCCGGATCGGTGTCGGCGACCGGAACCGTCCGGGCTTCGTAGTCACCGACGTACAGCCGCGCGGGCTTGTGCGCGGCGAGCTTCACCGTGCCGTTGCGCCCGTGCGGTGAGGCGAAACTCGGCGTCGGGTCGGCGTCGTTGCCGCCGTTGCTCGCCGCGTCACGGCCCAAACCGTGCTGTGCGAAGGCATTCCACAGGATCGGCAAGTCCGCGCCACCGAAGCGGATCTGGTTCGCCGCCAGGGTCGCATCGCGCATGTCCACGTAGCTCACCGCGCCGGACGCGTTGAGCAGCAACGCGTCGAACGCCTGCTGTACCCAGCGCCGGTTGCCGGGGCACTTCTCGACCGGCACCTTGCCGTCGGCGCAGTCCCGCTGCAGCGCGGGTGTGCCGAGGCCGTACTTGTCGATCATCGCCTGCCGGACATCGAAGCTCGTCGAGCTCCAGATCTCGCCGTCGGCGTGCACCTGCAGCCCGACGAGGTCGTACGCGATGTTGCTGTAGTTGAGCTCGCTCTTGCTCATGTCGTAGTTACGGATACCTGTACGCAGATCGCCGGTGGCGTATCCACCGGTGACGTACGGCGTGTCGCCACGCGGCTTGAAGCCGTACTCGTACAGGTATTCCATCGCGAACAGGTCCGAGTGGGACTCGTTCATCGCGCCACCCTGCGCACCCGACCAACCGCTGTTCGGGCCCGCGATCAGACGGCCGCTGATGGCGTGGCCGTACTCGTGCCCGATGACGGACATGTCGTAGTCGCCGTCGACACACGGCGCGTAGAACCCGCCAGGCGTCGGCTGCCACAGGTACATGTTCGTCGTCGGCGGCACGCCGTCAGGCGGAGTCGCCTGGTTGGCGTTGTTACGTGACGGGAAACCAGGAGGCGCGCCACCCGCACGGCCACCGGCCTGCGCGTTGCCACGCTCGGCGTCGCCACCGAGACCGCCGCGGTCACCGTTGCTGGCCTGCATGTTCCAGGTCTCCTCGGTGAAGCCGAGGTGATACGACCAGTCATGCATCCGGTTGTGCGACGCGAACAGGTTGGCCAGTGCGGCGTCGATGTCGTTCTGCTGCGGGCTCGCGAAGACCGACGGGTTGCACTTCTCCTTGTACCACTGGTTGGTCCACGGGTACGTGTACTCGCGCGTCGGGCTCGGCGTGGAGGTACGGGTACCGACCGTGCCACTGGCCAGGTCGTCCCACTTCTCCCAGCCCTTGGCTGAGTTGCCCGCGGTTGTCAACGTCGGAGCGCCCGTCGCCGGGTCGACATCCCACGCGACACCACGATCGGCCGTGCTGACCGCACGTTCACAACCAGGCGCCTGCACCAGGCACCACCGCACCCGGTTGTCCTGTGACGAGTAGTCGGCAGGCGGGTTGGCGGGGAAGACGTCCCACTCGGGGTTGTCGGAGTCGTGGTCGACGATGTTCTCCCGCACGAGCACCTGCCCGGTTCGTGCGTCGACATACGTCGTGAAGCCGGTCGGGTGCTCGTCGTCCTTGCTCATCAGAACGACCTGGTACGCCGCCCGCGCCGGACCTCCGGGCATCGGCACGGCGCCGAGTACGACCCGCGTTGTCCCCAGTGCGTCGCCCGTAAGGCTCGCGTCCGACGTCGCCGCCGCAAGCGCCTGATCGGCCGAGATGGTGGCCGGCTCGGGGCTCGGCCGGTTCGGGCTGAGCGTGGAGCTGAGGTAGACGACGGCGCCGTCCTTGATCCCGAACACCGCCAGCCCGTCGAGCATCGATGGCAGATCGCCGAAACGCTGCCGCAGCATGACGTACGAGCCCTGGCCCATTGGCCGGTTGACCAGTACTTCCATCGTGCCGATGGACTGGTCACCCAGGCCGAACGCGGCCTGGTTGTCCGCGAGGTAGGCCTTCGCGATGGCCACCGGATCGGCCAGCGCGGCCGACCGGCGCTGAACCTCGGGCTTCGGCACCAGCGTCGCGGGCGTGCCGTACTTGTTCCACCGGACCGTGCTGCTGCCCTGAGCTGCGAGTTGTTGCTGTTGGGCGGACGGCTGAGCCGCCCCAGGGCGATTGTCGACGTCACCATGGTCGTGGGTGTCGCCCTGGACATGGGAGTCCGGGTGTTGCTGCGGGGCCGCCACCGCCGTCTCTGTCCACAGCAGACTCGCGGATAACGCCCCGACCGCGGCGAGCACACCGGCCCGCCGAAGAGGTTGTCTTCGCATGCCCACAGCCTTGTATACATTCGCAGGAGGCGATACGTCCGTTAGTCTCTGACTTCTTGCCCGTCGATGACGGAGCCCTTCCGGCAGCGGCAGTAGAGCACCGAGCCGTCCACGAAGTCGACCCGCACCACGTTCGGGAACGGAAACGACCGGCCGAGCCAGACCCGGCTCCAGCCGCGGATCCGGCGAACGTCCGCTTCCCACAAGGCGACCATCAGATCGCCGTGACCCCATGAGTTGTGCGTTCCCAGTACCGCGTCGGTCGCCGTGCCGAGCAGGTGACGCACGATGCCCTTCTTTCGCCGGGCCTGCTTCTGCGCTTCCCGGACGTAGACGAACAAGTGCGCGGCGGTGATCACTGAGACCCGCCGGTCGGTCACCATGAACCCGGCGTCGCCATGGCAGATCGCCATCGCGTCCGCGACCTTGGCCGCGTCCTGCTCGGGATGCGTGGCCTCGGCCCAGTACCCGATCGAATCGTCCTCGACCCAGTCGTGTCCGGTGAAGCGGCCCGCGCTGGTCATCTCCAGTGGATGGTGGGGCAGGTAGTCGCGTTCTACGAGTTCCGGTGCCCCCGGCGCGGGCGGATGCGGTACCTGGATCCGGCCGGCGATCCGGGAGCCCACGTGTCGCATCAGCGTGGCGTTGCCCAGTCGGATCGTCTCATCGGGCTGGCGGTACCAGTCGGGATAGTCGTAGTCGGCAGCCATCTGCTACTCCGGTGCGCCGAGGCTCAGTGCGAGCAGTCGTTCGTAGTGAGCACGGTCGTGGGACCCGCAGATGAACTCGAAACCAGACCCGTCGATCAGTTCCATCTGCAGGAAGTACTTGGTGCTGAAGGTGCCGCTGCTGCCGACGGACAACTTGGCGATCTGCGAGCGGGGGATGTCGAAGAGCGGTTCGAGCGGGCGGACCTGCATCTCGTACTGGATGCCTTTCTTGCCCTTGGAGTCCTCCTCCAAGGGGTCGATCCGCTGGGCGACGTGCAAGCGGTTCGGTGTCAGCATCCACAGTGTGCACCGGGGGCGAAGGCACTTGACGATGTACTCACCAGCCAGCTGGCTGTTGCGGTGGAAATAGGCAACGACATCGTCGGGAACGTCCGGTGCACCGCCTCTCGGTACCTCGTCGTTCCACTTGAACTCGTCGACGATCTTGCCGGGTACCTTGGCCAGCGCGGACGTCACGGCCCTTCTGGCGCCGTCGAGACCTCGATGATCGAGACCGAGTCCCTGCGCGAAGCATGCCCACAGCAACGGTTCTCCGCTGGCCAGCAGCGTGCGCGCGTGCGGTGCCGCGCCCGCGATGTTGGAGGCGAGGTGATCAATGGGCATTACGGGTTTTTGGCCGTTCCGTCATCGGTGGTGAATCCGCGCTGTTGTGCGGCTTTGCGTTCCTCGTCCGTCGACGGGTCCTGAGCGTGGTCGTACGCCTGTCCAGCGCCCCATTCGACCGCCGCACCCGGGACGTTCTCCAACACTCCGCTGAACACCGCTTTGGTCGTGTTGGTCGTGCCGCCGCCTGCGAGATATCCGAGCGTGGTTTTGATCAGTCCCTGCGCGAGGGCTTCGTCACCGTGGGCCTTCGTCTTGACCCACCGGTTCGTTGATACCGTGCGCCGGTCGGTCGCGTTCACGACCTTCTGCTGTGCGTCTTTGACGGCTTGCTCGGCCGCGTCGTACTTCTTCTTGTCGGCTGGGTCGGTCTTGGCAAGCACGTCCTCGGCTTTGTCCAGCGCCTTGCGGGCGTCGTTCATGTTGTCGGTGCTGGAGGCGAGGTTGGTGACCGGGTTGCCTTTGATCTGGCCACCGATCGCGAACGTGCCGCGCTTCTCGCTCATCTTGTCGATCGTCTTCGGCACGTCGTCGGCGTACTTCTTCAAGAACGGCACGTTCTTGAGCACCTTGCCGTTGCGCAGCGCCTTGATGATCTCCTCGAGCTTGTTGATCAGCTGCGCGAGCTTCTTGCGCAGGTCATTGATCTTCTTGGCGAGGCGGCTTCCGGTAATGGTCACTTGACCCGCGGTCATCGCGCTCGCGGCGGCGACGGACGCACCGGCCGTGATCCACGAGGCGGCCAGCGCGGCCAGCCATTCGATGATCAAGCCGAGGACGAGTTCCTGGATGATGTCGATGCAGACCTCGACGAACGTGTCGAAGATGGTCGCGGCCGTCTCCAGGATGCCCTTGAGGTTGCTGATGTCGCCGGACATCGCCCGCGTGCCGTCGCCGAACTCCTTCATCTCGGCGCGGAACTTCTCGGCGGCTTCGCCTTCCCAGATCGCCGCGGTGGCCTGCGACCGCTTGTCCTCGGCGTCACCGACGCCCTTGAGCCAGTCGGCGACGTTCTCCCAGCCCTTGGCCGTGCTGCGCATCTGCTCGGGATCGCCGATCGCGGGCTCGAGGATGTAGTTCACGATCGGGCTGATCACGATCGAGATCAGCCAGCCGAGGCCGTTGTCGACCAACGACTGGCCGGGGCTCGCCACCGCCTTGAGCTGCTCCATCCGCGCGTTGAACGCCGCGAACGCCGCCTCAGGCGGACTGCCGGGATCTTTCAACTGCGCTGTGACGTCCTGCTTCGCCTTGGACCACGAGCTTCCGTAGGCACCGACCTGGTCCCAGTAGCCCTTGCGGGTGCTGTCGCCCGCGCTGTTGAGGTCCCCGAGGTCGCCGACGCCGTTACCCACATCGGCCAGGCCTGCCTTGTTGTTCGCCTCGGTCGCGCCGTACGCCTCGGCGGTCTGGGTGACGCTGTCGGAGATCTGTTGCAGATACGTGCCCGCCTGCTTGGCCATTGTCTGGCATTCCATCAAGGACTCGAAGTACTTGTCCTTGAAGTAGAAGAACAGCGGGCCGAAACAGTCGTCGCTCACCCGCGCCTGTTCCAGCAGTTTCTCCAGGCCGGCGAAGTTCTCTGATTGTTTGATCGATCCCTGGCCGTGTGCCAGCAGTTGAGCGCCGTCCACGCCGAACCCGGTCATCGCTTCACCCCGGAAAAGCCTTCGTCGCCGAAGTAGTCGTCTTCCCCGCTGGACCTGCGCGGTTCACGAGCGGTCGGCGCACCGGGGATCGGCAGGCTGGAGGCGGGCGGTGGTTCGGCGGGACCGATCGGTTCGGTGGCCGGTGACTGGGCTCGGAACGCGTTCTGGAACTGGTCGTACATCTCGTCACCCAGTACGGGCCGGACCGCGTCTTCCATCGCCGTGGCGGCCTGCTGCGTCGCCTGCCGGATCGTGCTCAGGATTTCCTGCGTGAGCTGAGTGTGCGTGCGGGTCATCGCCGCGGGCGACAACTGCAGCCCGAGAATCGCTCCCGAAGGGGCGACGGTGACGGTCACCGAGCCGTCGGAATTGCGGGCACTGCCTTTCAGCTCCGCCATTTTTTCCTTGAGCTGCGCAGCCCTGGCCGCTTGCGCCTCGAACTGGCGCATCTTCTCCTGGAACGCGGCATCGTCGATCGCCACGAATCCCCCCTTCACCCTGTTGCCGGGGATCGTAGCCAAAACAGTGGCCCGCCCGGGTCGAAACGCGGGCGGGCCATGTCACAACGAGCGATCAGGCAGGCAGGCGCCAGACCTGGTTCGCGCTGGCGAAGCAGTCCCAGATCTGCAGACGGGTGCCGTCCGCGGAGCTGTTACCAGTGGCGTCCAGGCAACGGCCCGACGCCGTGTTGCGCAGCGTGCCATCGCCGTTGGCCTGCCACGACTGTGCGCCAGTGCCGTTGCAGTCCCACAGCTGGATGACCGTGCCGTTCGCGGTGCCCGCGCCCGCCACGTCCATGCACTTGCCGAGCGCGCGGAGCGTGTTGTCGGTGCCGACGGTCCACGTCTGCGCGCCAGTGCCGTTGCAGGTGTAGATCTGAACCGCGGTTCCGTTGGCGGAGCTGGCCCCCGCCACGTCGACGCACTTGCCGGCGATACCTGTGATCGGGCCGGACCGGCTGCCGCCGGGCGGCGGGGTGGTGCCGCCAGCCGCGTCGAAGATCGCGCTGAGCAGCGACGTGGCGCCGGTCGTGTCCTGGGACAGCTCCCAGTTCATGATGCCGCCCGCGTTGGCCACCGCCCACTGGGTCTTGCGCTTGATCGTGGGAATGCCGTTGTAGCACTGCGTGCCGCCGCTGATGTTCGCGCAGTCGCGGTTGGCGTTGGCCGGGTCGGCCGCGACGATCTGCGAGTACGGAACGTAAACCGGACGGCTGTAGAACGGCACACCCAGCACGGTCTTGCTGGCAGGCAGACCGCGCCCCTTCCAGAAGTTCGCCGACTGGATCGACCAGTCGTAGTTGGCGTGCGGGCTGCCGCCGTCGTACGCCATGATGTTCAGCCAGTCGACGATCCCGAAGACGGCCGGCTCGACACCGTTGGCGGTGCCGCCACCGGAGACCACCGCCGCGGTCAGCAGCTTGCCCCGGCTGTGCAGAGCGTCGCCCAGTTGCCGCATCAGCGCGGTGAAGTTCGCACCCGACTGACCTGGATCCGGGTACTCCCAGTCCATGTCGATGCCGTCGAGGTTGTACTCGTTGACCACGCCGATCAACGCGTTGACGAACGTGGTGCGGCTACCGGCGTTGCTGGCCAGCTGTTCGAAAGCTGAGTCGTTGCCGTCGTTCCAGCCACCCACGGCCAGCGACACCCGGACACCGTTGTTGTGTCCCAAGGAGACCAGCGACCGAAGCTTGTTCGGGTCCGGTATTCCCTGCAGTGTGCCGTTGGAGTTCGGCAGCACGAAGGCGTAGTTGATGTGGGTGAGCTTGGAGTACTGGATGGAGTTGACGTTGCCGGACCACGACGGCATGTAGCCGACGCTCTTGAAGCCCGGTGGCAACGCCGCCACGGCAGCGGACGTGGCAGCGGGTGCTGCCGTGGCCGTTGTCGTGACTGCGACCGTGACTCCGGTCGCGACAGTGGCAAGGGCAATGCCTGCGGCGCTCAGGCGCTTGCCCAGTCTGGTCCATTGCATGAACGGTTCCCTTTCACACGCGGGCCCCGTTGCGTCGCACGAAGTCGGTGCCGGGAAGGCAGGGTTGCCGACATCGACGCAAAGAGACGAAACCCGTTGACATCTGCAGGGGGTTTGAGGGTTTCGGCGAAGGGAGAGCGAACTATCTCGCGGTGTGCGCTCTCATCACACGCCGCGGATGGCTCTCTCTGTTCAGTGTCGTCATCGACACGTCCCTTCACTCAGGTGGCGGCGTGCCTCAAAGGTACTGCATGGCTAAAACTAAGTCACGACAAAGGAAGTGATGCGGTTCGTTCGGTTGCCGAACGAACTGTTCGTGCAGGTCTATACCGGTCTAAACCAGTGCGTGAGGTCCGAAGAGGATGATCAAGTCAGTGGTAGGGGTCTCCGGCACTGGTCCGTCCGATAGGGACCAAGCGGCGATGCGGCCTCGACGGGCGCCCGCCCATGTCAGCCAGGGCGGGACGCCCGTCAAGGGTTTATGCGGTCAGTGCTTTGTCGTACTGACCGAGAAGTCCGAGAAGTACGCGTGCACTTCCCACTTGGGTCCCCAGCTGGTGTCGTGTCCACCGAAGAACGTCGAGAAGAACACGCCCTTGAAGGGGATCGACGCGATGTTCGGTGCCTCGCGCACCGAGAGCACCTGCCGGTTGTCATACCAGACAGTGATCTGGCCGGTTGACCGGTTCACCGCCTGCTCGATCGTGTGAGTCTGGTTGTCGGCGGCGAAACTCCACGAACCGAGACCGACGTCCCGGCCGTATCCGCTGCCACCAGGTGTGTAGACGTAGACCTCGCCTTTGCTGCCGTTACGGAACATGAACCGCGTGGACCACGCGTTTCCGTGGTTGCCACCGCTGGCCTGTCCGGGTTCCCCGCCGTAGAGGCCGGGCAGTTTCCCGCCGAGGCCCCAGTCGAAGTTGCTGGGGAACCGGACCCGGTAGCGGAAGTACAACGTGGTGGCGTTGCGCAGGTCGGACCGGCCGATCTTGCCGAGGTCCTGGTAGAACTGACCACCTCCGCTTGTCGGGCAGTTGGTGCACGAGGGCGCGGAGGAACCCTTGCCGTACTTGACATCCAGCGTGGCGCCGGATGCCTTCATGTTGCCGGACCCGAATTCGCCACGGCCGTCGATTCCCCAGCTCGATCGCCACGAGGACGAGTTGAAGCCGGAGAACGTTCCGGACCAGGGCGCTGGCGCGGCTTGTGCGGCCGGGACACTCACCGAAATGAGGCCGGCCATGGCCACGCAGGCGACGATCGCCTTGCTCAGCCGGGAACTGTGCAGGGACATGCGATTCCTTCCAACGCGCGGGCAGGGACCCGTTGGCGGCGGCGCACAGGTCAGAACGGTAGGGCCAAGTTCCCTGTTTGTTCAACCACTTGACAACAGTTCATGTATCTGAATGACGGCCGGGCGTACAGTAACGCCCGTGGACAACGACACCCAAGACAACGCCGACACCGGAATCCTCGACCCTGAGGACACATTGGACGACCGGAACGCGTACGACGAGGGTTACTCGCCGCCGGAGAAGGCGCCGATCCTCGACGAAGGGGTGAGCTTCGGCGACCGGCTCGCCCGCGAGGAACCGGACGTGTCCTATGACGCCGATGACGACGATCTCGGCGACGCGCGGGACACCGACGGCGAACTGATCGACGACGAGGTGGGCGACTTCCGGGCCGGCCGTCTCGTGGCGCAGGACGAAGGCTTCGGAGCGGACACCGACGCGGAGCTCTACGCCTCGGACGTGGGCATCGACGGCGGCGCGGCCTCGGCCGAGGAAGCGGCCGTGCACCTGGTGGACCCGCGCGAGTACTGATCCGCCGTGCTCTGGCGGTCAGCCCGGGTAGTAACCACAATGCACGCATGAGCATCGTGACCCGGGGCTTCCGGGGCAGACGGGACTCCGCACCCGATTTGCCCCCTGGCCAGTACCTCACGCGCGATTTCCCGGTCCTGTCGGCGGGACCGACGCCCCGGATCACAACCGACGCCTGGCAGTTCACGATCACCACCGAAGCGGGTGCGAAGCACACCTGGATGTGGCGTGACCTGCAGGCCCTGCCCAGCGAGCAGCCGACTGTCGACATCCACTGCGTGACGAAGTGGTCGAAACTGCACACCAGCTGGCAGGGCGTATCGCTGGACGTGCTCTTCGACGCGGTCGACACGGGCGCTGACTACGCCGTTGTCCACTCATACGGCGGCTACACCACGAACCTGCCGGTCGAGGACATGCTCGACGGCAAGGCGTGGCTCGTGTACGGCTTCGAAGGCGAGGACCTGACGCCGGAGCACGGCGGCCCGGTCCGGCTGCTGGTGCCGCACCTGTACTTCTGGAAGTCGGCGAAGTGGGTGAAGGGGCTCGACTTGAGCGACCACGACGAACCCGGATTCTGGGAGACCCTCGGGTACCACAACTACGGTGACCCGTGGCGCGAGCAGCGGTACACGGGCGACTGATGATGATGCTGCGCTGGTTGCCCGGAACTGTCGCGGACATCCGGGTGGAAACCCCGACATCTCGCACGATCGTGTTCGACGTGCCCGACTGGCCAGGACACTTGGCGGGCCAGCACATCGACGTCCGGCTCACCGCCGAGGACGGCTACAGCACGCAGCGCAGCTATTCGCTGGCCGCGCCGCCGGACGACGACCGGATCGAGATCATGGTCCAGGAAGTGCCGGACGGCGAGGTTTCGCCGTTCCTGGTGCAGGACCTGATGCTGGACGACGTGATCGAACTGCGCGGTCCGATCGGCGGCTGGTTCACCTGGCAGCCCGCCATGGACACACCGGTGTCACTGGTCGCGGGCGGGTCCGGGATCGTACCGCTGATGGCGATGATCCGAGCCCGCACGCAGGCAGGCAACGATGCCGGGTTCAGACTGCTCTACTCGGTGCGCGGGCCCGCGGATGAGTACTACGCGGAAGAACTCGGCAAGCACGACATCGAGGTCACCAGGATCTACACGCGAGCCACGTCGCCTTCCGGGCGACCGGCCGGCCGCGTCGGACCTGCGGATCTCGCGACGTTGTGGCCCGCTGACGCGGGTGCCCGGACGTATGTCTGCGGGCCGACCGGCTTTGTCGAAGCAGTGGCGAAGATGCTCGTGGACGGCGGATACGACCCGGGCACGATCCGTACCGAACGATTCGGCCCATCCGGAGGATGACAATGCACGTCGATGGCAACGCGGTCGCGGCAGCTCTCGGCTTCGACGTCTCGGTGCTCAAGCTGACCTGTGCGTCATGCGGTCAGCTGGGCCCGTTCGCCGAGCACCACGTCTACGACTCAGGCCCGGGGATCGTGGTGCGCTGTGCGGGCTGCGGCGAGATCACCGCCCGGATGGTGCGGACGGACACGGAGATCTGGCTGGATCTCAGGGGATCGAAGTCAGTTCGCGTTCCTTTGCCAGCTGAGGCGTGACCACCAGGAAAAGGGCGGCAACCAGAAGCGGGACAACACCGAACCCGATCGCGACGGCGCCGCCGAGCTGCTGGGAAGCAAGGAGATCGGAAGCCCACGGCAACTTCAGCGACCGGTAGAACTGCTCACCGATCGGATGGTCCTGGATGAGCAAGGCGCCCGCGAACACCGACTGAGTAGCCAACGCCGCGAACACCATGAGCCGCCTCGTTTTGAGCGGAACCTCGGGTGCGAACGCGGTCAGGAAGAACGCGAGCCCGGCGAGCAGAAACCACAGGTGAATGCCCGCGCGCACAACAGGCTGATCAAGCGACCACTCGAACACGCCCGTGAAGTACACGAGATAGAAGGAACTGCTGAACAGAACAGTGGCAGCGATCGGGTGCAGCAGCACGCGATACCTCTGCGGTATCCCTCGCGCCAGAAGGATAGGAGCACCAATAGCGAGGATCATCGTGCTGACCACGTCGACGCTGAAGACCGCGGGAGCGTAACGCCCAATCCCGGACGACGTCGCGATGACGATGGCCACACATCCCGCGACCCAGGCTCGCGATCGCCAGTACATCACCGCGAGCACGATCGCGGCGGTGCCAAGAAGAAGATCGAACCGCCAGTCAGTGAGGATCCGGCCGACGTCGGCCGGTCCACTGAGGACATACCCGAGCTTGAGCTCAACGGTGGGCACGATCTCGTTGTGATCGGGCGGGGGAGTGCGGGCGAGAGCGGCCGCAAGCCCGATCGTCATGAGCATCATCAAAACCTCGACGGCGCCAAGTTTCATCAGCGCACGCCCGGTGCCGTGCTTGACGACTTCCCGCACGCCGCGCTGCCGCTGGAAGTAACCGAACACACCGAGGATCAGAAGTGCGCCGAGCTTCGCGACAACGAGCACGCCGTATGAGGTAGTGAAGAGGTTCGGCAACTTGACCCGCACAAGCGCGTTGATCACCCCGGAGGCGGCCAGAGCGATCCAGCACCACAACGCGAGGGTCGAAAAACGGGTGACGGCTGTGGTGAGATGCTCACCTTTGCAGTACGCCACAACAGCAATGAGCCCGCCAACCCACAAGGCAGCGGCTACGAGATGTATCAAGAGGCTTGCCGTCGCCCAGTCGTGATCGCCACCGCTG
This sequence comes from Kibdelosporangium aridum, assembly GCF_900176515.1. Classification (GTDB taxonomy): domain Bacteria; phylum Actinomycetota; class Actinomycetes; order Mycobacteriales; family Pseudonocardiaceae; genus Kibdelosporangium; species Kibdelosporangium aridum. The sequence continues at coordinate 1,942,124 of NZ_FWXV01000001.1, read as the reverse complement.
GACGAATGTCCGCTTGAGGCAACAGGAACCAACCCGAACAACGCCAACCCGAGCAGCCCTCTGGTGGCCCGCTGGGTAGTTATGCGAGTCGATGCTCCGGCTATCACAGCGCCAATCAACGCCGTCAACATCCAGGCTCTCGTCGGCTCGACGGCGAAGGCGATCTCGAGCAGACGGCCGAAGTCCATGAAGTAGCTCAACGGCCGGGCATAAACATCGGCCAAGGTGAACGGAACGGACAAAAGCGCGGCCACAGCCCACAAAACAGCCGCCCACCCGGAGATCCTGATCGGGACACGGTGCGGCTCCGGCAACAGAAACCCAGAGAACAGCAGCCCGCCCACACAGACAACGGCGCCCAACTCCGCAAGCACTCGCACCACAGGGAGTCCGTAGCTGGCGTAAAGGTCCGTGCCACGCAACCCCGCGACGGTGAAATCGTTCCCGGTGACCGACAGCAACCCGACCGCGACAAGACAGGCAACGACCGTCCCGATCCCAAGCAGGGCACCAGTCTTCGGAGAAACGCGCACGCGCGGATCCTAGAGGCCCCAGTGACCCCGCTGCCCCCGTATGCACCCGCCGCCCACTGCATCTAGGACTACGGCCAATGTTAATTCCACTGTGACGAAATAGGCTACGAAAGCCCCGATCGGACAAGGGGCCCCTGATTCAAGGCTATTGCAGTGAGGGAGGGGTGGGGGAGGTGTGCGTTGGCGCGACTGTGGATTACGGGCCGATGTGGATAGATCGGGAGTTGTGGATCTTCGGCGCCGGAGGTTGTCGGACCCGCTGGGTAAGCTGGCAATCGGGGGCCGGAGGCCGCCTAGGCCGGGTCGGGATGCGGGCAAAACCAGGGGAGGCCCGCCGCAAGCCGCTGGATGTCCGATAGGGGAGCGGACGAGGCCGTCGCAGTGACTGGAACGTTGCACCACGGTGGTCTATTGGCAGGCTTCGGGCTGGACGTCGGCTAAAGGATAGGTGACGCGGGTAACTATGGGCGTTGCACCACGGTGGGTCAGCTGGGCTTCGGGATCGGAGACCGCGCGTGTTGGGTGGGAGCGGGAGACGCGGGCAACCAGGTGGTTCCGGGTGTTCATGTCACGGGTGGTGGGTTATTGGCTGGCCTCGGGGCGGGCGACCGTCGGCATTGGGTAGGGGAGGCCCTGGCCGCAGGAAACCTGGTAGGTCCAGGCGATGCACCACAGGTGGCCCTGTCGCCGGAGGCCGCCCAGGCCGGGGAGGCCCGCCACATCAAGCGAGCCTCCAGCCACACCGACTAATCCGCAACCAGCACAGTCCGGCCAGCGAAGCCGAAGTTCTCAGACGGACCCATAGACCCGTTGAACGACTCCCGCTGCCGACGCACAACCCAAGTGCCCGGAGCCACACCCGTGCCGCCGTGCTCAGGGTGGATCAAATACACCGGAGCCGTGTTCACGAAAGCCGCGACACCCAGCCGCTGGGAATCATGCACGCCCCGCGTCCACTGACAAGTGCCGGGATCGGCCACGAGAGTATGCGGGTTGTTGCCCGCAACACCCCGAACCAGCTCCACGCCGCCAGGCGGGACATCCCGCGCGCCAAACCACGACATGCGGATCTGAGGAACGAAACCCGCCGGAATGACGATCAAGTCACCCTGCGCCTGCAACCCGTCGATCACGGGCACAGTCACCGACCGAGACAGGTGCGAGAGCACGTCAAGACCAGTCCGGGAAAGCAGTTCAGCCAATTGCATGAGTGATCACCTTCAAGAAGTTCAGGTTCGACGCTGCAGCGACGCGTACTGGGCTCCGGTGAGCCCATACGTCCAGCCGGCGGCGTCGATGGGGTTGGAAAACGATGGTGGGACGTGCAGGCCGTATTGGCGGCGGGTGCCGTCACGTTCGACGGATCCGTTGACGGCTAAGAGCAAGCGGGAACCGCTGTACGGCAGGTCGTACAACTGCAGTGCGTATCCTGGGTTGCCTGGGTCATCTGCCTGCGCTACGAGCGACAGCTGTGCTTCGGAGATGAACGTGGGCCAACCGAGGTTCTCGATGGCGCATCGTCGTACTTCGACGTTGCGTTCGGACGTGATCGCCGAGACGGTCGGTTGCGAGATTACCCATGGGGGAACGCGGGTTCCGTTCCATGCGTGCACGGTCCAGCCGTCGGGGTAGGCGACAGCAGGCCCAGAACCGCTGTGTAGTCGTTCTGAGGCCACGCGGACGACCAACGGGCGTTCGGTGACGAAGCATTGGTTGCCTCGCGCCCACCACCAGCCGCATGAACGTGCCAGAGTCGACCATAGTTGGACCTGAAGGACGTCGCGCGGGTTGAACTCTGTGTGGAGAATGCGTTGGTGCACGTCGTAAAGCGCGAGCCAGTCGACGTCGTGCTGGCCGAGCCAGCGCAGTCCGAGCTCCACGCCGCCGATCTCGGCGCGGATCAAGCCCGCCACCGATTCCCGGATCGATCGCTGCAACGCACCGCGCACCAGCGGGTCCACAATAGACTTCGCTGGCCTGCCGGATTCGACTGCCGCCACAGGGTTCGAAGTCTCGAACGGGGAATGTTGGCCGATCCGGGCGTCCAGACGGCTCCGCAGATCCGACCGGAGCGTCGCGATCCGGTTTTCCACAGGGGAAGGGAACTGCAGGGGACCTGACGGTGGCAGCACGTCCACCGCCGCCGAGGGGGAGTCCAGCCAGACGAACTCGGGACGTGGTTCGTCGGCCATCGCGTACAACGCGGTGATTGTGGCTTCGGTGGCCGGTCGGTCCGCGGGTTCGCAGGAAAGTGCGTGCGCCGACCATTCTTCGCGCACGTCGATCGCGCGCCACCAGAATTCCACGGAGACAAGAGGACTATCTGCGAGGCGGGACTTGCGCCGCCGTCGTGCGCTCATCGCGCGTGGGCGAAACCGCCCTTCCGGGTAGACATGGCGACGATGATCGCAGGTTCACAACCGGACTCGCAACCCCCGTAACACGTGAGCCGGATGCCCGATGCATGTGGTGCGCATCACGTGACGTGAGGGGGTCGGTTGCCGCCGAGCGGAGTACAGAAGGCGATCACGTTCAGCCGTCGGGCACCAGGTCAGCTCACCGTTCTGCTTGTCATCCTCGTACTTGTCTGTCTGGCCACGGGTCTTGCGGCCGCGTTGGACGTTCAGCGCAAGCGGGCGGTGTTGACCGAGGTCATCGAGGGCAGTGGCCAGGTGACCAATGCGGCTGTGGAGATCTACCAGTCGTTGTCCGAGGCCAATGCCACGGTCGCGAGCGCGTTTCTGGTCAGCGGGGTGGAACCGGCGCCGTTGCGTGAGCGGTACCAGACCAACATCACCGAGGCCGCGGCGGCGTTGACCACAGCGGCAGCTGGTTCGCTGACAGGCGAAAGTGCCGTGATCGTCACCGAATTGGCGGCATATCTTCCGATGTACACCGGGCTGGTCGAACGGGCCCGAGCCTACAACCGGCAAGGGCAACCGCTCGGTGTCTCGTACATCCGGGAGGCGTCGCACCTGGTGCAGGGGACGATGTTGCGGTTGGCCCAACGCCTGTACATGGCTGAGACCACCCGATTGGAAGAGGCGCAGAACCAGGCCGGTGTGGTCGGCTGGACTCTTCTCGTCGTGGGGTTTCTCGTGCTGGGGGGACTGGTGGCGGTGCAGATCTACCTCACGCGGACCACTCGGCGAGTGCTGAACGCGGGCATGCTGGTGGCCACACTCGCCGCGCTGGCCGCGGTTTCGTGGTACGCCATCGCCACGGCCAAGGCCGCGGATCACAGTGTCACGAGTCAGCAGCAGGGTTCTGCCGCGGTGAAGGCGTTCGCCGAAGCGCGGATCAAGGTCCTGGAAGCCCGCAGCGATGAAGCGTTGACGTTGGTGGCCAGGGGAAACGGCCGTTCGTACGAAGACCATTTCGTCCTTGTGCGCAATGAGCTCAACGGCGGGCTTCTCGCCAACGCGAAGGCCGCTGCCAGCGCGGACACCGTTGGGCCAGTGGACAATGCGATCAACGCGTGGCACGGCTGGGTGGACAGTCATCGGGAACTGCGTAGTCAAGACGACAGGGGCGACTACGACACGGCGATCGAGATGGCTACCAACGGTGTGCCCGGTGAGCTGTACGGCACAGTCGATCGGGAACTCGGCACGGCGATCGCGCGTGCCGCGGGCAAGTTCCACGATGAGGCGGTGTCTGCCAGGGGAGCGTTGAGCATGGCGGACATCGGGATCGCGGTGTTGTCTGTGGTGGCTGCCCTGGCCGTGTGGTTCGGGTTGGCTCCGCGAATACGGGAGTACCGATGAAGATCCGGGCCTTGCTGGTTGTCGCGCTGCTGATCACCGGGTGCGGTGCCGAGCCTGCGGTGGTGCCGGTCGGGGTTCCGTCGGTGACGGTGATGCCGTCAGGCGTGACGTTCGCGCCGCCGTTGCCGGAAAGCGCTACCCGGCCGTGTAATCCGAAGGAGAGTCTCAGACCGGCCGGCGGTGCTGTTGAACCTGGCAGCACGATGGCCCGGATTCGTGAGCGAGGCAGGCTCATTCTCGGCATCGGGTCGAGCGCGTACCTGCTCAGCCACCGCGATCCCTACGACGGCAAGGTGAAGGGCTTCGAGGCGGATATCGCACGGGAGATAGCGGCCGCGATCTTCAACGGTGACCGGGAAAAGATCCAGTTCCGGGCGTTGAACGCGGCCGAGCGGATCCCGGCGATCCGGGGTGCGGACGACAAGGGGAACCCGGTCGAGCCGGTCGACATGGTGATGGCCGCGATGACGATGACCTGTGAACGCTGGGAACAGGTCGCCTTCTCGGCCGAGTACTACTCCGCCGGTCAGAAAGTACTGGTGAACAAGAAGTCCGGCATCACCAGCACGGCCGACCTGGCTGGCAAGAAGGTCTGCGCGTCGGCCACCAGCACCAACATCAAGACCATCGCCGAGTTGCCCGCGAAGCCGACACCGGTGGCGGCGGCCAACACCAGCGACTGTCTGGTGATGCTGCAGCAAGGCCAGATCGACGCGGTGTCCACAGGGGACGTGATCCTCGCCGGTCTGGCGGCGCAGGACGAAGCGACCCAGATCCTGCCTGAGCGGTTCACCGACGAGCCGACGGGTATCGCGATGTCGCTCAACGCGCCTGACCTGGTGCGGTTCGTCAACGGCGTGCTGGAGAACCTGCAGGCCGGCGGCCGGTGGCAGCAGTTGCAGGACCAGTACCTGGCGAAGTACATAGTGGACGCGAGACCGCCTGTCCCGCAATACAAGGCGGAGTGACTCATGACGGCCCGACTGCCTGATCCGGCCAAGTCCCGAGCGGTGTTGATCGGCACGGCCGACTACCAGGATCCGGACCTGACGGATTTGCCCGGTGTGGCCCACAACCTGACCGATTTGGCGGCGACGCTGACCTCGCCGCAGGGAGCTGGGCTGCGGCCGGAACATTGCCTGGTGTTGCGCGATCCGCCTGCGCAGGCCGACGTCGGCGACCACATCGTCACGGCCGCGGCTGAGGCCGAAGATGTGCTGCTGGTCTATTTCTCCGGGCACGGCGTGATGACGTGGGATCGGCACAACGAGCTATGTCTTGCGTTGCGGGACACCAGGTCGAAGTCGTTGCGGACGTCCGCGCTGCGCTGCGCGGATCTCCGTCAGTACATTCTGGACAGTCCAGCGCGGACCCGGGTGCTGATCCTGGACTGCTGTTTCGCCGGCCGGGTGCTCGAGCCGACGATGAACTCACCGGTGGACACGATGCTCGACGAGGTCGACGTGGCCGGTGCGTACGTGCTCGCGGCCGCGCAAGGCAGGGCATTGGCCCCGCCGGGCAGGCGCAATACGTTGTTCACGGGTGAACTGCTGCGGCTGTTGACCGAAGGGATCCCGAGGGCCCCGGGGATGTTGTTGACCCTGGACGTGCTGTTCCGTGAGGTTCGTGCGGTGATGCGGCGCAATGGCTGGCCTGAGCCGCGGGGCAACAACAGTGACATGGCGGCGCATCTGGCACTTGGCCACAACCCAGCCCACCTGATCCGAAAGGCGATGACGGCGTTGCGTGCCGATGTCGACCGGCTCGCGGTGGAAGAGGCCGAGACCAAGGTGGTCTACGAGGTCGTGCTGGACAAGATCAGTGGGCCGAACCTGCCGCCGGTGACCGAGGTCGCGGCTCGGCTGGCGGATCGGCTGGACGTCCTGGAACAGGTCGCGGCCACGGGTCAGCCGGTCAGCAACGAACTGGCCGAACTGAAAGGCGATTTGACCGACGGGCGCAACGCGACGCGTCGCCTGCGGGCGCTGGGCAATGGGCTGCTGGAGCGGCGCGGGGAGCTGCGTGAGCGGCTGAAGGGTTATCAGGCGCAGGCGGTTCGGTTGCACATCGCGGAGGACTGGGATATCGCGAGGTTGTACGCGTCGGCGCGCGATCTGTTGTGGACCAAACCGTGTGACCTCGGCCGTGCTTTGCGGGCGGTCAATGCGTTTCAGCGTGCCGTCACCGACCGGCGAGAGGGGCGGATGTGAGTGCTTGCACTGAGCCTGGCTGCACAGGATCGTATGGCCCGCACGGTTACTGTGACGATTGCGGCCACAAAGCCCCGGCCGCGCCGAAACCGCCGACGAAGCCGAGCAGTGAACCGCAGAGCGTTCAACGGCCGATCTCACGGCCGGTCAGCACGTCCCGGTTCGGCGCTGGCTGGGTGAGCATGCCGCGCGTGAGCCGCGGCGAACCCACTGGCGGGCCGGTCCAGCCGATCGAAGAGTCGCAACGGTTCTGCCGGAAGTGCAACACACCTGTCGGCCGTGGCCGTGACGGCAATCCAGGGCGGGCAAGGGGTTACTGCCGCAAGGACGGCACGCCGTTCTGCTTCGAGCCGACCTTGGCCGAGACCGACGCGGTCGACCGGTACGAGATCGACAGGTGCATCGCCCGCGGTGGCCAAGGCTGGATCTACCTCGGCCACGACACGCATTTCGACGACACCGGGCTGCAGCGTGCGGTCGTCCTCAAAGGAGTGATCGACAGTGCCGATCCAGAGGCGATCGAGCAGGCCCGGCAGGAGCGGCGGTTCCTGATCGCGGTGGATCACCCTAACATCGTCAAGGTCATCGACTTCGTCCGGCATCCGGATCCGTTGACCGGCACCATGGCTGGCTATCTCGTGATGGAGTACATAGACGGCCGCACCTTGCTCGACCTGCACAGGGAGTACCACGACGAGGGCGGTCAGCGGGCGCCGTTGCCGTTGACCCACGTGCTGGCGTACGGCATCGAGATCCTGCAGGCCATCGGCTACCTGCACGAGAAAGGCTTGCTTTACTGCGATTTCAAGCCCGACAACGCGATGCACACCGGCGATCAGCTCAAGCTGATCGACCTCGGCGCGGTCGTGCCGATGGACGACGTCCCGGACATGTTCCTCGGCACGGTCGGCTATCAGGCCCCGGAGATCGGGGACACCGGGCCGACGACAGCGTCCGATTTGTACACCGTCGGCCGCAGCCTCGCCGTGCTGAGCTTCAACTTCGAGGGCTTCACCAAGGAATACGCCGATCGGCTGCCCGATCGCGACGATGTGCCGGTGCTGGCGGCGCACGAGTCGTTCGACCTGTTGCTGCGCAGGGCGACGCACCCGGATCCGGCGCAGCGGTTCGCCTCGGCGGAGCAGATGCGCAGCCAGCTCGAAGGCGTTCTGCAGGAGGTGTTGTCAGCCTCGCAAGTGCGTCCGCCGACGCTGACGTCCCGGGTGTTCACTGTGGAGCAACGTACGTTCGGTACAGACGTGGTGATCGCGGGCGATCGTTCGCTGTCGCAAGTGGACTGGTCGGCGGTCGGGCCCGCGCTGCCGGCGCCGTTGGTCGACCCGGCCGATCCTGCCGCCGGGCACCTGGCCGCGATCGCGGCAGCCGACCCGGACTCCGTGGTCGACGCGCTGCTGGCGATTCCGTCGCAGAGCCCGGAAGTAGTGTTGCAGCTCGTCGGTGCCCGCATCGCCGCGGGACAACTGGACGTCGCACACCAGGACCTTGACGCGTACGCGGCGTCGGCGCCGCATGACTGGCGTGTGTCCTGGTATCGGGGTCTGGCGGCGTTGTCCGCAGGCCGTCCGCACGAGGCTCGCCCCTACTTCGAGCATGTGTACGCCGCGTTGCCGGGCGAGCTTCCGCCCAAGCTAGCGCTTGCTGCGGCGTCCGAGTGGGACGGTGACGACGATCGAGCCGGCCCGTTGTACCACCGGGTCTGGCGCGCCGACACCCGCTATGTGAGCGCTGCGTTCGGCTATGCCCGGGTTCTGGCCCGCCGGGGCGAGTTGGCGGCAGCGATCACGGCATTGGACGGCGTGCCAGAAGATAGCGCGCAACATACTTTCGCCCAAGTCGCTGCCATCCGGACCTGCCTGTCGCCGAATCTGGCCAAGGCGGAGTTGCTCGACGCGGGTGCCCGGCTGACGCGGCTCAAGATCGGCATCGAACGCCAAGCGGAGCTGTCGATCGAGGTGTTCGCCGCGGCACTGGACTGGGTCAGGGACAACGACGGCGCCGAGGCCTCCGGTGAGGTGCTCGGGCGTCCGCTGGCGGACCGGCACCTGCGGTTCGGCCTGGAAAAGGCGTATCGCGACCTGGCCGGGGTGACCGAGGACGTGGACCGCAAGATCGAACTCGTGCGCACGGCCAACCGCGTCCGGCCGCGGACATTGTTCTAAAGGGGCGGGGGATGGGCTTCCAGCTGCACGTCGACCACAACAAGTACCTGCCGGAGGGCGGCCGGAGCATCGACGCGGTGGTGTCGGTGAGCGCGTCGGGTGGCAGGCGGGGCCCGGCGGTCACGGCCGCCGAGGTGATCATGATCGACTGCTCGAGCTCGATGGAGGGCGAGAAGATCATCGAGGCCAAACGGGCCACCAACCAGGCGATCGACCTGCTGCGTGACGAGGTCGCGTTCGCTGTCATAGCGGGCACGACCGAGGCGCGGATGGTGTACCCCGCCAACCAGGCACTGATGGCCGCCTCGCCTGCGACGCGAGCTGATGCACGGGAAGCGGTGCGGCGTCTGGTGGCCCGCGGTGGCACCGCGATCGGCACGTGGCTTGACCTGGCGAACGAGCTGTTCCAGGGTGAGCAGGCGGACATCAAGCACGCCATCCTGCTCACCGACGGCCACAACGTGGGCCAGAAACACGAAGAACTGCTGGCCACCCTGGAACGCTGCCGTGGCAACTTCGTGTGCGAGAGCCGCGGTGTCGGTGATGGCTGGTCGGCTGAGCCGTTGAACGCCGTCGCGGACGTCCTGCTGGGGACCGCCGATGGCCTGCCGGACGCGAAAGGGCTGGCCGCCGATTTCCAGCAGATGATCGAGTCGGTGATGGGCAAGACGACCGCGGGCGTGTCGCTGCGGCTGTGGTTGCCGCGCGGTGCGCGGATCCGGTTCGTCAAACAGGTCTTCCCGGACATCCTGCCGTTGACCGAGAACGGGACCACGGTGTCGGAGCGGATCACCGACTACCCGACCGGCGCGTGGGGTGCCGAGACCCGGGACTACCACCTGTCGATCGAGCTGCCGCCCGGCAGGCAGCTGGACGAGGAGATGCTGGCCGGGTTGGTGAAGGTGGTGGCCGAGAGCCAGGAGGTCGCCGAAGGCCTGATCGTGGCGTGCTGGACCGCGGATGCCACGCTGTCGACGAAGATGAACCAACGCGTCGCGCACTACACCGGCCAGATGGAGCTGAACACGTACACCCAGGAAGGTCTCGCCGCGCTGGCCGCGGGCCGCAAGGAGGAAGCGACCGCCAAACTCCGGCGGGCCGCCGAGCTGGCGCAAGCCTCCGGCCGTGAGGACACGGTGCGCATGATCAGGAAGGTGATGACCGGGATGCGGCGGGACATGTCCGGTCTGGACGCCGAAATGGCCTCGGTGAAGTCACGCAAGACCGTGCAGTGGCGCAAGAAGGACGACTCCGTATCCTGAAGGCCCTGACCTGTGAGCAAGGAGTGGCGTGATCACGATCGACCCGGGTTCGTCCGTGGCGCCCTATGAGCAGGTCCGGTCGCAGTTCGCTCAGCAGATCACCGATCGCACGCTGCCCGTCGGCGCCAAGCTGCCGACCGTGCGCGCGCTGGCAGCGGAGCTGAAACTCGCGGCCAACACGGTCGCCAAGGCGTATCGCGAGCTGGAGGAAGCCGGGCTGATCGAGACCCGCGGCCGGGCAGGCACGTTCGTCAGCGCGGCAGGTCAACAGAGCCGGATCGTGATCCAGCGGGCCGCGCGGGACTACGCCTCGCAGGCCCGCGCGCTCGGGCTGGACCCGCAGGAAGCGCTGAGCATCGTGAAGGCGGCGCTGTCGATCGACTAGTCGATGACATCGCCCATCTCAATGGAGGCGCGCGTCAGATGCCAGCCCACGATGGGACGCCACACGAAGTCGTCGTCTTGTGCGACGCCGACCGGGCCTGCGTGCAGCGCGACCGCGTGGTTGTCGCGCTCCTGGACGTGAATGACCACTTTGGACAGTGTGGCCGGTGCGTTGTCGCTGCGGATGCCGTGTTCCGTTGTGGAGTCGTTCTCCGGTTGGCTGATCGGCGAGTCGAGCAGCGGGTTCGGGCCGTCGTGGGAGCGCCGATCTTGCGCCAGTCCTCGACCGTCCCGGTCAGGGTGATCGACGGGATGCCGCGGATGCACGCCGTCGGGCACGACCACCTGCCGCGCCGGGTCGCCGCCAATGGCCAGCGCGTCGGGACACAGCTCGCTCAACGGCTGCGTGGGCAGCGGCTCGGTGGCGGGCGTGACGTCGTCGACGGGAACGTGACCATGGCGCGACCCTAGCGCCGAATTCCGTTACTCCACAGCGAATTCGCCGAGGGCGGACCACTCGTTCTGCGGGATCTTGAAGTTCACGATCCGCGGCGTCTCGGCAAGGTACTGGGGGAGTGTCCGCCGTGCGTTCTTGAAGTGGTCGGACGTCACGTGCGCCGCGCCCGCGTCGTCATCCTGGAACGCCTCGACGATCACGTACTCGTTGGGGTTGTCCACGCTGCGCGACCAGTCGAACCACAGGCATCCCGGCTCGGCGCGGGTGGCCTCGGTGAAGTCCTTGGTCAGCTGCGGCCACTGGTCGGCGAATTCCGGCTTGATCAGGAACTTGGCGGTGATGAAGATCATTACCGCATCGTATCGGAGCCTGCGGCCGCTGACTGTCGCAGAATGAGACGCCCGGCCCGACGCCACCGGCACGGTCGTTCCGCTGTGGACAGTCGAATCCGAAATTTTCTGTGGCATGTGGTGTAGGCCATACTCCGGCACGGCCGAACGGCTATCCTTGGCCCTGCCGATGGGAGGGTGGATGGCCGCGGTCTTCATCAGTTATCGCAGCACCGATCATGCCGAAGCCGAACGTCTTGCCCTCGACCTGCGCTTATACGGCCACGATGTCTGGCTGGACACGTGGGAACTGAACATCGGTGATTCCGTTGTGCAGAAGATGAACGACGGCCTGACCGATGCGGCGTATCTGGTGCTGTGTTATTCGCCGAATTCCTCGGCCAGTCCGTGGCAGGAACGGGAATGGATGTCCGCGTTGCACCGGCAGGTCAGCGGGAAGGACGTGAAGCTGCTGCCGGTCCGGCTGACCGGTGGCGACGCGCCCGCGATCCTGGCCGACATCAAGCACGTCGACCTCACCGCTGACTGGGATGAGGGCGTCCGTGCACTGGTCGCGGCCATGAAATGACCATGACCCGGCAACCGGTTTACGTCGTCTGCGCCGAGGGTGAGGAGGACCTCGCCGAAAAGCTCGCCGAGCCGCTTCGCGACGCCGGATACGAAGTCGCCCACGACGGCACGGTGCTCGTCGGCGAATCGCGGATCGGCAACGCGATGAAAGCGATGTCCGCTGGTGTGCCGATCGTTTTGTGCGCGACGGCGAGATCGGTCGGCAGTGCCTGGGCGCACAAGATCGTGAATGCCGGTTACGCCGGCGCCAACCGTGTATTCGTCGTTCAGATGGACGAACAGGCTTACGTCGAACAGCTGTCCGTGAAAACGAAAGTGGCCAAGTATCACGCCGATCCGGCGAGAGGTGTGCGGGAACTGGTCGACGCGCTCACCGCGCAATTCCCGCCCGTGCCGGCCGCCGCCGGGACCCGGCGCAAGAGGACGGGCAAGGGGCTGCAGTACCTCGACGAGCCGACCGACGTGACGCTGGTGGACCCCGACGCGCTGGCCAGCTTCCGTGCCCAGATGCGGCCCGAGGTGAGCGGCAGGTATCCGGAAGGACTCACCTCGTCGCAGTTCCTCGACCAGATCGAAGTCTGGGCCGACGGCGGGCTGACTCGCACCGGCGTGCTGCTGTTCGGCCGCAGCCCGACCCTCGCCTGTTCGGCCGCGATGGTCAAGTGCGTCCGCTACTACGGCCTTGACCGCTCCGGCCGCCGGGACGGCGAGACCTACGAAGGCCCAGTGACCGGCCAGATCGTCAACGCGCGTGAGTTCGTCGCCAAGCACGTCCGCCGCGGTGAACGCCCCAGCGAGGACCACGCTCAGGCGGTGCCGGTCTACGCCTACCCGATGATCGCGGTCCGCGAGATCATCGTGAACGCGTTGGTGCACCGGGACTATTCGCAGGACAACTCCTGTGTGCACGTTCGGGTGTTCGACGACCGCGTCGAGATCAGCAGCCCAGGCGACTGGCTGGGCCACGACATCCCGGTCGGCGAACCGCACGAGCTGACCGAGTTCAACGGGCAGTCCAAGAAGCGCAACTACCGGCTCGCGCACATCCTGTCGTGGGTGCGGCTGGTGGAAGGCGAAGGCAGCGGCATCCCCACGGCACTGCAGGACTGCCGGACCACGGGCAGTCCTGTTCCGACGGTGCTGCGGGAATCGGACTTCATCACGGTGACGGTCTGGCCGTGTCCGATCGAGGACACCGCCGAGGTCACGATCTCGGGCACCGGGCAGCGGCTGCTCAAGCCGCGCACCCTGCCCCGCGGTGTGAAGACGTTCGTCGGCCGGGAAGCCGAACTGGGCTGGCTGGAGAGCTCACCGGACGCGGGCGTCTTCCTGATCACCGGCGCGCCGGGCACCGGCAAGACCACGCTGGCGGTCAACTTCGCCCACCAGGTCGCGGACCGCTATCCCGACGGTCAGCTGTATGTGGATCTGCGCGGGTTCAGCCCGTCCGGCCGTCCGGTCCAGCCTGCCGAGGCGCTCCTGTTGTTCCTCGACGCCCTGGGGATTTCCCGCCAGGCCATGCCGGTGGAACTGGAAGCGCGCGTCGCGTTGTACCGCAGCATCGTCGCGGGCCGCAGGATGCTGGTGCTGCTGGACAACGCGCGCTCCACCGAGCAGGTCCTGCCGTTGCTGCCGGGCTCGGCGCAATGCCGTGTGCTGGTCACCAGCCGCGCTCGGCTCGCTGACCTGGTGGCCAAGAACGATGCGGTGCAGGTCGCGTTGAACGTGTTCGACCGCAACGCCGGGCTCACATTGCTGGCACGGTGCCTTGGCGACGAACGCATCGACGCGGAACCCGACGCGGCCGCGCAACTGGTCGGATACTGCGGCGGTCTGCCGTTGGCCTTGCGCATCGTGGCCGCGCACGCCGCCGCGCACCCTGAGTTCCCGCTGCACGTCCTGGCGAGTGAGCTCAACGACGCCAACAGCCGGCTGGCCGTGCTGGCCGGGGATGACGAGTCCGCGAGTATCCGTGCCGCGTTCTCCTGGACCTATCAGGCGCTCAGTCCCGAGTCCGCCAGGGTGTTCCGGTTGCTGGGCCTGCATCCCGGGCCGGACATCGGCCTCGCGGCCGTCGCCGCGATCACGGACCTGACCGAACCACAGGCGCAGCAAGTCCTGCGGGAAGTCTGTGTCGCGCACCTGATCCACCATTACACGCCAGGGCGATACCGATTCCATGACCTGCTGCGGCTCTACGCGCACGAGCAGGCGATGGCCAACGACTCGGACTGGGAGCGCGACGACGCGATCCGCCGCGTGCTCGACCATTACATCGAGCGCAGCGGCCGCGGTGACCGGCACTGGTTCGCCACCGAGCGGATGGTGCTGCTCGCCGCGATCGACTCGGCCGCCCAGCTGGGATTGGACGAGCGCGCGTGGCGGCTGGCCTCCGCGATCACGCCTTTTCTCGACCAGCAAGGGTTGTGGCACGACCTGGCCAGCGTGCAGCACACCGCCCTGGGAGCCGCGGACCAAGCAGGCGACCGGCACGCCCAGGCGGAGATCCACCGCAACCTCGGGGGAGTGCACGGCCAGTTCGGCCGGATCGCCGAAGCTGTCAAGCACTACGAGCTCTCGCTGCGGTTGTGCCGTGAACTTCGGGACGAAGTGGGGGAGGCCCATTCGGAACTCGCGCTCAGCAAGGTCTACGGGCGGCGTAACCAAACCGACGAAGCGGTGTTCCACGCCCGGGTGGCGCTGGATCTGTTCCGCCGCAACGCTGATCGCCTCGGCGAAGCCGACGCCTTGGTGACCTCAGCCGACTGCGCGGTGCAGACCGGGGAGCTGCGGCAAGCGCTGGAGGAGTTCAAGCAGGCGCGCGAGCTGTACCGGGATCTGGACAACCGCGGCGGGGAAAGCCTTGCCCTGGAAGGACTTGGCCAAGTCCATCACGGTCTGCGCCAATTCCCCGAGGCGGTCGAGCACTACGAGACCGCGCTGCGGCTGTCGCGTGAAGCAGGCAACCGGTACGGCGAGGCCGTGACCCTCAGCCGGCTGGGCGACACCTATCAGGCGCTCGGCGACCGGGCCAAAGCCCGATCGACGTGGCAGCACGCCCTTGAGCTGCTGCACGAGTTCGGCGACCCCGACGCGGACACCGTGCTGGCCAAGCTCGCGTCACTCGACCAGCGCGGGACGGCCAGCCTGCAGGAACCCGCCATCCTCGTCGTCGACGTCGCCCCATCGGATGCGCATACCTTGCGGGACGGGCCGATCCGGGCGCTGCGGTCGGCATTCCGCCGTACCGACATCGACTGGGACGCCTGCCGGGTCGAGGACCGCGGCGACGGATTGATGATCATGGTCCCGGCCGCGGTGGCCAAGGCGGTGTTCGTGGACGCGTTGCCGCAGGCGCTCGTCGCGGCCGTACTCGAGCACAACCGCACACAGCCGGAGAGCCAACGGTTCAAGCTCCGGGTCGCGCTGCACTCCGGCGAGGTGTCCGTCGACGACCTCGGCCCGGTCGGTGCATCGGTGAACTTCGCGTTCCGGCTGGTCGACGCGATCCCGCTGCGCCGGGCGCTGGACGAGTCGGCAAGCCCGGTCGCGTTCATCGTGTCGGCCACCTTCTACGACAACGTGATCCGGCCGCATCCGAACGCGGACCTCAGCGCCTACCGGCAAGTCAGCGTGGCGATCAAGGAAACCGATGCCACGGCGTGGATCCACGTGCCGTCACCGTAGCCGCAGCGCCTCCTGGTGCACGCGTTCCAGCGCGTCGAGCACGACCGTGCGCTGGTGCCAGTCCAGCCACAGCGCGGTCTCCAACGCCAGTTTGTCCAGCCGCGCACCCTCCGTTCCGGTGGGGGCGCGACCCTTCCGCGCGTAGTGGGTGGACACCATCGCCACGCACCGGCCATCCGGCAGGGCCAGGGGAGTGCTCTGTACTGAGTGGACGCCGGCATCCAGCACCACCTCGCCGGACGCGGTGCCCGCGAAGATCGGGTCCTTGGCGACGTCGGTGACGATCACCCTGCTGCGGCGACGCAGGGCCGTGCCACACGAGGTCTCGCCATCGGTGACAGTCGCGAAGAAGTCGATGAATTCGACGGACAGGCCGCGGTGCTGTTCCAGCTGCAGGGCACCGGTCAGCTGATCGACCAGCTGCAGATCACCGGCGTCGGCGTCCATCGTGCCCAACACGGTGTCCAGGAACGCAGTCAGCACAGCCGTGCGGTTGGTCTGCCTCTCCGGCAGGTAACTCATCTTCGGCGTGAGACGCCGGACCCGCCCGGGGAACCAGTCTCGCCCAGCGGGTGGTTTCGCTGCCAGCAAGCTGGACGCCAGCGTCGACAGCTTGAGGTTGTGCCGTTGGGCCGAGTCGCGCATCAGCGTGAACGCCGTGTCGTCGGTGAGGTCGTACCGGCCCTGCAACAGGCCGAGGGCTCGGGCGATCAACGGCCGGGACCGTAACGCTGCCTTGAGGTCGAACACCTCATGACGCAGCTGGGATACATCGTCGGAGATGTGGTTGGTAAGCGCCACACGCGCTCCCTTTGATCTTGCGGACACGACAAGGACGCGCCGGGTTCGCCGCGCTGCTGGACTCGCACCGACTGACCGCACCCTATAGCGACTACATTCAGGACTACGAACACAGTTCAAATCAACTGTGACGAAAATACACGAAACAGCCTCAACGACCGCGCGTGGCAGGGTGATGGCATGCGTAGGGGATGGATCGGTGCTGCGGCTCTGG
This sequence comes from Kibdelosporangium aridum, assembly GCF_900176515.1. Lineage (GTDB taxonomy): Bacteria > Actinomycetota > Actinomycetes > Mycobacteriales > Pseudonocardiaceae > Kibdelosporangium > Kibdelosporangium aridum. Next base: position 1,925,709 of record NZ_FWXV01000001.1, on the reverse strand, counting down.
CCGCCGTGGTGGTGGTCGCTGTGCTTGTCCTGCGCGACCCGCCGCCGCCACGTGACCCGGTACCTCCTGCGCTACAGGTCGAACAGGCCAGGAGAGTGCCGCTCACGGGCCTGAACTGGCGGCCGGTGTCGTTGCCTACGGCGATCGAGCACCCGCACCGGTCGGCCGTGGACACCGAGCGAGCCCTGTTCCCGATCACGCAGCCAGACGGGACGCACCTCCTGGTGAACAACACCGGCGTGGTCCTTGCGCGAGGCAACGAGGGCCTGACCGCCACGCTGGAAGGTGCCCGTGTGGTCGTGCACGAGACCAACACCGGCCGTGTGTCCACTGTGGACGCGGCAACGGGTGGGCTGACCGGTGAGTTCACTGGGCCGAAGACGGCGCTGGTGGCGCACGCGGTCGGTGCGGTCGTCGTCCAGGAGAACGACCAGTGCCTGCAGATCCTGGACGCCTCCACCCTGAAGGTGGTCACCCGGCACTGTGCCCCGCCGGGGTGGGCGATTTCGTTGCTGACAAGCGAACTGGACGGCGTGCAGTGGCGCGAAGCCAGGCCGGACCAGCATTGCGCGCGGTGGTTCCAGCTGACGCCGCCGTTCACCCCGCAGGCGTTGATCACGGGGGAGCGGGCGTGCCGGGCGGCGGTGCTGGTACGTACCGCGGATTGGGAGCTGACCGCGGATTTCCCGCCGTACGAAGTGGGTGTGCTGCATCCCGGGCCGTTGGTGGCGCGCCGGGAGAACCGGGAGATCACGTTGGACGCCACGGCCTTGGACGTGCATGCCTGTGGTGGCCGGATCTATTGGTTGAGCAAGCCGACAGGTGCGGAGCAGAAAGGGGAATTGGTCCGCTGGACGCCCGGGGACAACACCGTCCAGGTGCTTCAGGTCGGTATGGGCAGCGCCTCGCCGCCGCGTTGTGTGAACGGCGTGCTGAGCGTGGTCACCTATGGCGAACGGCCGCAGCTGTGGGCATTGGATGAGCCGTGATCACCCGCCGAGCGGGGCTCGTCGTGCGAGGATTTTGCGGTAGCTGATGCGCCAGCCGTCGTCGGCTCGGATGACGGTGTCCTCGTAGGTGACGCTGGCGGAGGTTCCGTCGGCGTTGATGCCGATTCCCTTGGAGCGGGCGTGGATCTGGCCGTCGTGTTCGGTCACGACGATGTTGGTGACGTGGTGGCCGACAGGGTTCAAGTCGCCGAGGGCGCGGCCTGCGGCTGCCAGGGCTTCGACACCGATGAGGGGTTCTTGGCCGAGGTCGGTGATGTCGTAGGTGACGTCGGTGGTGAAGACCTCCGACAGTCGGTCCAATTCGCCGCTGTCGCAGAGGTGTCCGTGCATGGCGAGCAATTCGCCGATGGCGAGCCGGTCTTCGGTGGTGATCCCCATCGGTTCACCCTAACGGGGAAAGTGTGGGTGGCCACCCCGGCCACCCACACGTGTGATCATTCCCCGCGCTGGACTTCTTCCCAGGTCCTCTTCGTCACGCTCGGGCCGTCGTCGGCGGCGCCGTTGGCGAGGCCGTTCTTGCCGAGGTAGTAGTCACCGGACTGGTGCCACGCGGAGATGGACTGGTGCGGGTCGGACACGGCCATCGCGTGGATGTGGTGCTCCCATGGGCCTTGTGAGGGTTTGCGCCACCATGCGGCGAAGCCGACCTCACGCAGTTTGCGGACGACGTCGACCTTGACTGTGTCGGACATGCCGCTCACGGAGATGTCCAGTGCGCCGCCGCCGTCGTGTGTGCCGCCGGAGGCGCCGACGCCGCCTGGGTTGTAGGAGCCTTGCGTGATGGTCAGGGTCCGGCCGAGCCGGGCTTCGGCCGCTGCCAGCATGGCTTTGGTGCGGGTGTTGATGGTTTTGCCTTGGTAGCTGATCCGGGATCCGGCGCTGACGATGTTGGTCACCGTGAAGCGGCCTTCGCCCAGTCGTTCCAGTGAGGTCTGGCCGGGGATGCCGTTGGTGTCGATCCCGCTCCACCCGAAGGACTTCTGCAGGTTGGTGTAGGCCGTGGTGGTCGAGGTGCCGAAGTGGCCGTCGACGTACTGTGCGGCGAGGAATCCCTTGGCCTGCAGTGCTTGTTCGACCACCAGTACGTGGTCTTTGGCGCCGGGGGTGAGCGCGGAGTCGGGGCGGCGCGGGTCGATTTGCGCCGCGAGGAGCACTTTCTCCATGTTCACGGCGGGCAGGGCTTGGGCCGGTATTGCCGCTATGACGGAAACGGCGATCGTGACGGCGCTGGTGGCTGCCGCCCACTTGATCCGCATCGGGGGACCTCCTCGTGGTCTTGTCGCTTCGCAGCTTGGCGAGGAGGAATACAAGACAGCTACAAAACGCGTGGTACGGGTGCTCCGGCGAGGAAGGCCTGGATGTTCTGGACGGCTTCGCGGAAGTAGGTCCGGTAGTTGTTGTCGGTGACGTAGCCCAGGTGCGGTGTGGCCAGCACGTTGGGCAGGGTTCGCAGGATGTCGTCGGCGGGCAGTGGTTCTTGGGTGAACACGTCCAGTCCGGCGCCGGCGATGCGGTTGTCCCGCAAGGCATCCACCAGGGTGTCCTGGTCGACGATCGTGGCGCGGGAGGTGTTGATCAGCAGGGCTGACGGTTTCATCAGTGCGAGGTCGTCGGCGCCGATCAGGCCGCGGGTGCGGTCGCTGAGTACGACGTGGATGGACAGGACATCGCTGGTGGACAACAGTTCCTGCTTGGTGACCAGCTGGACGCCTTCGGGTTCGGTGCGGTCAGCGGTCAGGTTGGTGCTCCACGCGATGACGTTCATGCCGAAGGCGCGGCCGACTCGTGCGACTTGGACGCCGATCTTGCCGAAGCCGGCCAGGCCTAGGGTTTTTCCGGCCAGGCCGATACCGACGGTGCTCTGCCAGGGGCCGTTGGCGCGCAGCGCGGTGTTCTCGGTGACGAGGTGGCGGGCGAGGCCGAGGATCAATGCCCAGGTCAGTTCGGCCGGTGGGGTGGATGTGCTGGCGGTGCCGCAGACGGTGACGCCGTGGGCGGCTGCTGCGGCCAGGTCGATGGAGGCGTTGCGCATGCCGCTGGTGACCAGGAGTTTGAGTTCGGGCAGCCGTTGGAACAGTGCGGCGGGGAACGGGGTGCGCTCGCGCATGATGACGACGATCTGCTTGTCCTTGAGCGCGTCGACGAGCTGGTCGTGGTCGTCGAAGTGTTCCTGGTAGGCGGTCACGTCGAGGCCTGACCAGTCGGCCATGGCCAGCGCGACGGCTTGGTAGTCGTCCAGCACCGCACATCGCATGATCGACACGCTACCTGCCTGGCCTGGCCCAGCCGCGTCGTTCGCCTTCGCCGATGATCTCGAGGCTGGCGTTCCACAGTGCTTTGGAGGCGTCGCCGATGGCGGCTTTGCGGGCGCGTACGTCGTCGGCGGTGATGCCGGGGCTTTGCCAGGTGCCGCCGCGGGCCATCCAGTTGAGCAGTTGGGGTTCCAGGCGGTCCATGGCTTTGGCGAAGCGGGCTTCCGGGGTGGTGCGGGCTTCGAATTCGTCCCAGAGTGCGCGGATCTCGGCCGCTTGGTCCTCGGGCAGCAGCCCGAACAGTTGCTCGGCGGCTTTGATTTCGCGTTCGGCTTGGTCGGCGCCCATGGTGGGGTGGTAGATCGGGGTGTCGCCCGCGTAGATCTCGACCAGGTCGTGGATGAGGACGAGTTTGATGGTGTGGCCGATGTCGATGGGTTCGTCGGCGTGTTCGGCCAGGATGATGACCATCATGGCGAGGTGCCATGAGTGTTCGGCGTCGTTCTCGCGGCGCCTGTCGGCGGCCAGTGGGGACTGCCGCAGGATGGTCTTGAGTTTGTCGACTTCGATCAGGAACGTCAGCTGCTGGCGCAGCCGGGCGTCGATCGTGTCCGGCAGGGGTGTTTCGTCTGCCAGCAGCCGTGAATTGGGATCATCCATGACCCCAACTGTTCCAGATCGCGCCAGGGGACAGCGCCCCGGCGCCTTCGCCGGGGTGCTGTAGCCGACTTGGGCGGTCTAGATCATCAGGCCTGGTACTCCGGCCCTTGGGCGCTTACGGCGGAGCAGGACTTTGCGGGTGCCGTCGGAGTACAGGCGTACTCGCGACAGTTCCCACCCGGCGTATTCCGCCTGGATCGACAGTTGGACCGCTGCGCTAAGGCGGGAAATCCCCGGCGGCAGCTTCAGCGGCCGGTACTCCCAATCCCCTTCAACCACCCCATCGTTCACGGCTGCATCACCTGAACTCCTCCACCGGTCGCGGACGCGACGAAGACACGCCCGCTGTCCGGGTCGACGGTCACCGAATTCGGTTGCACGACAGTGGCGAACCGGTGTGTTTCCCGGGGTTCGCCACCGGCGACGTGGTAGCCGACCACCTCGTTTCGTTCGGTCAGGGTGACCCACGCGAGGTCACGGTTCGGGTCGTACGCGATGCCGTAGGGCGTTCCCGGTACGGGGTAACGCTGTTTGAGCATGACCGGGTTGGTGGTGAAGGCCAGGAGCGCGCCGCCGCGCGTATCGGTGACGAGCACCCGGCCGTACCGGTCGGTGGTGGCGTTGCCTGCGCCTTGGCCCGCTCGTTGCCCGGCGCCGATTTTGCCGTCCACGAGGTCGATATCGAACAACGCGGTGCGCAGGCGGTCAAGCACGACGGCGTGCTGGCCGGTCATGAGGACCTGGTCGGCGCGGAACATGCTGCCGGAGATCCGTTTGGGGCCTCCGCCGCCGCGGAGGACCTCGATGGCCTTGGCGTCGGTGAGCGGGATGAGCTCGAGATCACCGGAGGCGACGGCGGTGCCGGGCGCGCTGTCGAACTGCATCGCGGTGAGGGTCGCGTCCGGCAGCGTGACGGTGAAGAGCATCTTGCTGATTCCGACCGATGCCAGCACACCGTCGGGCAGGGCACTCATCGCGGTGACAGGTCCTGGCATGGTGACCGATCGTGCGGGTGCGCCTGGGTCGTCGAGGCTCAGCAGCAGCAGTTCCGGGTCGGCTGTGGCCAGCGCGATTGTCCGGGCCTGTGGCGCGATGACGAGCCCGGTGATCTTTTTGGCCAGCGGGATGACCGTGCCGACCGGCTTGGACGTCGCAGGCGACGTGGCCGGCACGGCGATGGTCAGATTGTCGGTGACCTGGAGGTCATCGTGGGGTTCGGCGGTCTGAGAGCATCCTGCCAGCAGCGTCACACCCGACACCACGGCTACCAGCCGACGCAACAGCGACCTCCATCAGTAACGTCCAGTTCACCCAGCATCCCCGATTCTGCACGCCAGGTCACGTCTTGTTGGGCAACCTTCACCCGAGTCGTTGCTCCGGGTAGCCGAGTTGGATCCCGCTGACGTCGTCCAGTGCGGCCCGGATGGCGGCAGGCAGGGTCAGTTCCTCGGCGGCCAGTGATCCGGCGAGCTGCCCGGTGTCGCGGGCGCCGACGACCGGGGCCACGACGCCGGGACGGTCCCTTACCCAGGCCAACGCGACAGCCAGCGGGGACGTTCCCAGGCCGTCGGCGGCGGTGGAGACGGCCTGCACGATGCGGGCGGCGCGTTCGGTGCGGTGGTGTTCGACGTAGGGCGCGTAGTGCGCGGAGGCGCCGCGGGAGTCGGCGGGGGTGCCGGAGCGGTATTTGCCGGTGAGCACGCCGCGGCCGAGGGGTGCCCAGGGCAGGATGCCGATGCCGTGGTGTTCGGCCGCGGGTACGACTTCGCGTTCGATGCCGCGTTCGGCCAGGGAGTATTCGACCTGGGTGGACACGATGGGGGAGGCGCCGCCGGCCATCAGTTGCATGGTGGCGGCGGTGGACAGTTGCCAGCCGGAGTAGTTGGACACGCCGGTGTAGCGGACTTTGCCGCTGCGTACGGCGGTGTCCAGGGCGGCGAGGGTTTCGTCGAGGGGGACCGCGGAGTCCCAGGCGTGTAGTTGCCACAGGTCGATGTGGTCGACGCCCAGCCTGCGCAGGGATCCGTCCAGTGCGTGCAGCAGTGCGCCGCGGGAGGCGCCGCCGCCGAAGGGGCCTTCGGTGCGGCGGGCGACGGCTTTGGTGGCGATGATCACGTGGTCGCGGGGTACGGCGTCGTCGAGCAGGGCGCCGAGGATGCGTTCGCATTCGCCTTCGGCGTAGACGTCCGCGGTGTCCACGAGGGTGCCGCCCGCGTCGGTGAACGCGACGAGTTGCTTGGCGGCTTCGTCGGCGTCGGTGTCCCGTCCCCAGGTCATCGTGCCGAGGGCCAGCCGGGACACCCGCAGTCCGCTGCGGCCGAGGTGTCGATACTCCACGGAGCGTGAGCCTAAGGGCTGACGATCACCGGGGCCGGGCAAGGGCCATGGTCGGCCGCTATCGGGCGTAGTCCAAGATTCTTTCCCAAGCACGTGAAACCGGGTTGGGAGTGGCGGGTTGGACTGGCTTCAGGCGATTGTTCTCGGTCTGGTCCAGGGGCTGACGGAGTTCTTGCCGATTTCGTCGTCGGCGCATCTGCGGGTGGTGTCCACGTTGGGGTGGGGGACTGACGCGGGTGCGTCGTTCACCGCGGTGACCCAGCTGGGTACCGAGCTGGCGGTGTTGATCTTCTATGCGCGCAAGATCGGTGTGCTGGTCGGCGCGTGGTTCAAGGGGTTCGCCAGCGCGGCGGTGCGGCGCACCGACGAGTACCGGATGGCGTGGTACGTGATCATCGGGTCGGCGCCGATCGCGGTGCTCGGCGTGATCTTCAAGGACGAGATCCGCACGTCGTTCCGGAATCTGTGGATCACCGCGACGGTGATGATCGTGTTCGCGGTGGTGCTGGCGGTTGCCGACGAGATCGGCAGGCAGAAGCGGACCGAGCTGACGATGCGGGACTCGATCACGATGGGTCTGGCGCAGGCGATGGCGTTGGTGCCGGGTGTGTCGCGGTCGGGTGGCACGCTGACCGCGGGCTTGTTCCTGGGTTTGGAACGCAAGGCCGCGACGGATTATTCGTTCCTGCTGGCGTTGCCTGCGGTGTTCGGCGCGGGGATCTTCTCGATTCCGGACGTGATGGACAAGACCGGGCCGGGGCCGCACGCGTCGACCGCGCAGATGATCGTGGCGACGGTGATCGCGTTCATCGTGGGCTACGCGACGATCGCGTGGTTGTTGCGGTACGTGTCGAAGCACACGTACTCGGTTTTCGTGTGGTACCGGATCTTCTTGGGCGTCGGGTTGATGGTGTTGCTGGCGACCAACACGATTCCGGCCACGTAAGGTCGGGATCATGGCCACGGTGATCCTGTTACGGCATGCGCGCTCGACGGCGAACGGTTCGGGCGTGCTTGCTGGGCGTACCCCGAAGGTGTCGTTGGACGATTCGGGGACCAAACAGGCCGCGAAGCTGGTGGAGCGCCTGGCGGACGTGCCGGTGGCGGCGATCGTGGCGTCGCCGTTGTTGCGGTGCAAGCAGACGGTCGCGCCGCTGGCGGCCGCGAAGGGGATCCAGGTGGTCGCCGACGCGCGGTTGTCCGAGGTGGATTACGGCGAGTGGACCGGTCGCAAGCTCAGCGTCCTGGGCAAAGAGCCGTTGTGGAAGGTCGTGCAGCAGCACCCCTCGGCCGCGGTGTTCCCTGGCGGTGAGGGGTTGGCGTCGGTGCAGGCGCGAGCGGTGGCGGCCATTCGGGCGCACGACGCGCGGATCACCGAGGAGCATGGGGCGCACGCGGTGTGGATCGCGTGCAGTCATGGGGATGTGATCAAGGCGGTGCTGGCGGACGCGTTGGGCCAGCATTTGGATTCGTTCCAGCGGATCGTGGTGGATCCGGCGTCGTTGTCGGTGGTGCGGTACACCGATACGCGGCCGTTCGTGCTGCGGACCAACGACAACGGCGGGGATCTGGCGAGCATCGTGCCGCCGAAGCCGAAGAAGAACGCCAAGAGGGCCTCCGCGTCCGACGCGGTCGTCGGCGGGACGACCGGAAAGTAGCCGTGACCTGCGGATAACAGGTCGATCGCAGGTTTGTCGCAGCAGCGGCGGGCATGGTCTCGGCCCATGCGGTGGTTCGCTGTTTTCGCGGTGGTGGCGCTGCTGCTGGTGTCTGTGTTCTCTGTGATGTCCGAGCAGGACGCCGTTCCGCAGGCGCCCGTGGCGCAGACGGAGTACGAGCGTCGGTGGGTCGATAGCGACGGCACGGTCACCGCGCAGTTGCACACGCAGCCGTTCCAGGTGCGTCGTGGTGAGGGCTGGGTCCCGATCGACACCACGCTCGCGGTGCGCGCGGACGGCATGGTCGCGCCGGTGGCGACTGTGGGGGATGTGGTGTTCTCGCCGGGTGGCGGTGGTCCGTTGGTGCGGTTGGCGGAGATGAGCCTGACGTGGCCGACACCGTTGCCCAGGCCCGTGCTCGCGGGGGACATCGCGACCTATCCGGATGCGCAGCCCGGGCTGGACGTGGTGCTGACCGCGCTGCCGGCTGGGTTCTCGGTGACATTCACGCTGAAATCACCGGATGCCCGCGAGATCCGGCTGCACGCCGAGAAGGTGAAGTCCGGTCCCAGCGGCACCGTGACAGCCGGTCAGGTGTCCGGCGGGCCGGTTGGCATGCGCGACGCCGCGGGCCGCACCGCGCGAGCGGTACGCAGTGTCCGGCCAGGTGGACTGACCATCCGCCCCGCGCAGGCCGTGCTGGACGCGCAGTGGACGCGTTATCCGGTGGCGGTGACGCAGGAATTCAGTGCGGACGCGCTGTCGTGGATGGTCGTGGGGCAGAGCGTGACCGGGCAGGGCTATGTGTCGCAGTGGCGCCCCGCGGGCACGGCGACGGCCGGGGTGGCGGGGGAGTACGACTACCGGGCGTATTTCGAACTGACCGCGGTGCCGGTGCACGGCAAGCAGGTGCGTACGGCGAGGTTGCGGATCCCGGCCTGCCAGCAGGTGGAGGCGTGGCATATCGGCGCGTTCGGCCCGGGCACGACCTGGACCGCGACGGAGTACCGTGAGCTGATCGGCGTGACCGACTGTGGCGAGGTCGACGTGACCGCGTTGATGACGCGGGCCGCGGCGGAGGGCTGGCAGCGGATCTCGGTGGCCTTCGCGGCCCGCACGGACCAGGAGCCCGCGCAGTTCGGGGCTCCGCTGGTCGAAGTCCGATATCAGTAATCCTGTTTCGGGGATGCTATTTCCGGGCCCGGTAGGCCTTCTGCTGGCACGCGCGTGAGCAGTACTGCTTCGGCCTGCCCTGCCCGGTGGCCTCGACCGGTGTCCCGCACACCACACACGCACTTTCATCACGCTTTTCATCACGAATGAGGGCGTCGATGCCGTCCAGCACCCGCTGCAGGCCGAACTCGAACGGATCCAGCGGCTTGTCGTACCCGCCTTGCTGGTAGATCCAGCTCAGCGTCGGATACCGGTCCAGGTGCTCGAACAGCGACTCCCGCGCGCCCCAGAACTCCTCGTGTGTCAGCCCGGACTCCCGTTGCGCGGCAACGACATCCACTATCTGGCGGGCCGCGCTCTCCACGAACCCGCCGATCAGCGTCACCACCGCGACGATCTGCGCGGGCGGCAAACCGGTGCGGGCCACCAGCGCCAGCGCCCGCTCGAAGCCGGCCACGATGTTGGGGCCGGGCACGGTGCGCGAGCCCGAGGACTCGATCAGCCACGGATGCCGTTGGTACAGCGCCAATCCAGCCCGCGCCCACGCCTGCACCCCGCTGCGCCAATCGCCCGGTTCCTCGGGCTCGTCGGGCGGGACCATGACCGCGTCGCGCATCAGGTCCAGCAACTCGGCCTTGCCGGGCACATGCCGGTACAGCGACATCGTGGTGAACCCGAGCGCCTCGGCCACCCGGCGCATCGACACCGCGCCAAGGCCTTCCGCGTCGGCGATACCGATCGCGGTGCGCACGATCGTGTCCAGGTCCAGGCCGCGCCTGGACCGCGTGCCCCACAGCAACTCGGTACTGCGCTCCGGATCCGGCACTTGACTCCCCTTGTTTATGGTGTACATCTTAAGTATACGGCATATACATCTGAGGGGACAGTCATGCAGTTCTACATCGACCCGGCCGGCGACGACTCCGGCACGGGCACGATCGACCAGCCTTTCGCCACGCTGGACCGGGCCCGTGCCGAGGCGGGGCCAGGCACGGTGATCACGCTGCGCGCGGGCACGTACCGGCTCACCGAGCCGCTGTCGTTGTCCGAGGCCGACTCCGGCGTGACGTTTCAGGCCCACGACGGCGAAGAAGTCGTGATCAGCGGCGGCCGGATCGTCACAGGGTGGGGGAGAGGAGCCGACGGCGTGTGGACCGCGCCCGTCCCCGGCTTGGCCACCCGCCAGCTGTACGTCTCCGGTCGCCGAGCCGCGCGAGCGTCCCGCGCGCTGGACATGCCACTGAGGCGCACCGACACCGGCTACGTCCTGCCCGAACCGCAGCCGTGGCACGGCGAGATGGAACTGGTCTACCACGGCGTCTACCCGTGGTCGCACGCACGCTGCCCGGTGGAGAGCGTCGACGGGGCCGTGGTCACCATGGCGCAGCCCGCTTTCTCGTGGGCGAGCAAGCTCTACCAGTCGATCATCAGCTGGGACGGGCCAGGCGCGGGGGAGACCAACGGCGCCGACAACCCCACGTCGATCGAAAACAGCCCCGCGTTCCTCACCGAAGGCACGTTCGCCCTCGCCGAGGGCGTCCTGCACTACCTGCCCCGCCCCGGTGAGAACCTCGACTGCGTGGTCGCGCCCGTCCTGGAAACCCTGGTACGCGCGGACAACGCCCACGACATCGCCTTCCGCGGGATCACCTTCGCCGACACGACCTGGCTGCGGCCCAGCACCACCGGAGGGTTCCTGCACTACCACGGCAACGGCTACTACGACGGCGGCGAGATCATGACCGTCACCTTCGCCGAGGGCGCCGGCCAGGTCGAGGTCCCGAACAACCCGGCGAGCATGCCCGGCGCGCTGCGCTTGCACGGCTGTTCCCGGATCTCCTTCCAGGACTGCCACCTGACCCGGCTCGGCGGCGTCGGCCTGGAACTCCACGGCGGCACCGGAAACACCGTGCGCGACAGCGAGATCAGCGTCATCGCGGGCGGCGGTGCGGTGATCGGCGGGGACGCCAGGGACTGCCGGATCGACAACACCCACATCCACCACATCGGCCTGGACTACCACGGATCGCCGGCCGTTCTCACCGCGGGGACGCGCGGAACGGTCATCGCGCACAACGAGATCAACGACGTCCCGCACGCCGGGATCGTCGTCTACGACGGCACCAGCACGCAGGTGCTCCACAACCTGGTGCACGACACCATGCAGGTCCTGGCAGACGGCGGGGGGATCTGCATCTCCGGCTCGCAGGGCACGTCCCACGCCGACGGCGCCCTCATCCGTGGCAATGTCGTACGCGACACCGTCACGCCGTACAACTACGCGCTCTACACCGACTACGGCGCCTCCTGGGTAACCGTGCAGGGCAACGTGATCCACCGCAACGACAACCCCGCGGTGTTCCAGGTGTCCCCGCCGCTGTCACACGTCGCGTTCCTCGGCAACTACTGGGACGCCGACCCGGGCGACGCGCCGGAATCGGTCACCCTCGCCGACAACACCGTGCTCACCGAGCCGGACTTCGCCACGCACGAGACCGTCGCTTCGATCGTCGCGGCCGCCGGACGGCACTGACATTTCCGGAAATCCCAGCGACTTACTCTAGTACTACGAACCTAGTTAAATCCTCTTGTGACGAAACACGGTTCAGTTTCAGCACAATTGCTTCGGTCCCAGCCAATTACTTTCAACCCGCAATGAGGCGGGTAGTTTTCCCAGTTTTTCACATCGACTCCGGTAGGCCATTTGGCGGCTGACCGAAAGTCAACTGGTCGGTACCGTCGGTGAACTGCCCGGGCCTTTCCTCCTGTTCGGGCATTCCCTGCTGCGATCCGGAGGTTGTTTCATGCTGCGGTCACGACGCGGCTTGTTAGTGGGTTCAGTTTTCGCCGCCGCGCTGATGACTACCGGTGTCATCAGCGCGGTCGGCTCCGACACCCCGCAGGACAGCCAGCTCATCTACCTGGCGAACCGGACGTTCGATCCGACGCGGACCGGTGCTCGGGCCATGGCCGGCGAGTCCGGCAACGGCGCCTATCTCGTGCAGTTCCGCGGTGTATTGACCGACGCCCAACGCGCACAATTGCGGGAACTGGGTGCTCGAATCGGTACCTACATTCCTGATTTCGCTTACGTCGTGCGGATGGGTGCGACGACAAAGAAATCAGTGTCCGAGTTGAATTTCGTCCGCTGGCTGGGCGACTACCAGCCGGCCGACAAGGTCGAGATGACGGCGTCGAGGGCCGCCGCGTCCGGCCACTACCTCGTTACCCTGGTCGAGCCGGACACGGCCGACCAGCGCAGGGTCGCCGAATCCATCAGGCGGGCCGGCGGACAGGTGGACATGATCTCTGAAAGCCGCCAGCACCTGTCCGCACTGCTCGGCGCCGACCAGCTCGCCGCGGTGTCCAGGCTGCCCGAAGTGCTGGCCGTGGGTGCCGTCTCGGCGCCGGAAACGGACATGAACAACGCGCGGGAAGCCAGTGGCGCCAACGCGATCGAGACCGCGGGCGGCTACCGCGGCCAAGGTGTCCGCGGTGAGGTGATGGACGGTGGACTGCGCACCACCCACCAGGAGTTCCGGGCCCGCCCGACGGTCATGCACGGCGGCAACTCCACCGACATGAGCCACGGCACGTCCACCTACGGCCAGATCTTCGCCCAAGGCGCCAGCGCCACCCGGCGCGGAATGCTGCCCGAAGGCCAGGGCATCTTCGCCACGTACAACAAGCCCGACCGTTACGCGCACACCCGTGAGCTGGTCGCCCCGACCGGCAACTACCGCGCGGTGTTCCAGAGCAACAGCTGGGGCAGCTCGCTGACCACCTCGTACACGACGGTCTCGGCGGCGATGGACAGGATCGTGTTCGACCACGACATCCTGATCTGCCAGTCCCAGTCCAACGCGGGCACCCGCAGTTCCCGCCCGGAGGCGTGGGCCAAGAACGTGCTGTCGGTGGGCGGCCAGTACCACCGCAACACCTTGTCCCGCACGGACGACGCGTGGAACCGCGGCGCGAGCATCGGCCCGGCGGCCGACGGCAGGCTCAAGCCGGACCTGTCGAACTACTACGACGCCATCGACACGACCTCATCGACCAGCGACACCTCGTACACCACGTCGTTCGGCGGAACCAGCGGCGCCACGCCGATCACGTGCGGCAACGCGGGCCTGCTGTTCCAGATGTGGGCTGACGGCGTGTTCGACGGCGGCCCGGGCAAGGGCCGTGACGTGTTCGCCTCCCGGCCGCACGCCGCGACCGCGAAGGCGCTGCTGGTCAACACGGCCAACCAGTACCCGTTCACCGGCACCGCGCACGACCTGACCCGCACCCACCAAGGCTGGGGCACCGCGAGCGTCGGCAACGCCTACACCGTGGCCCGCGCCAACGGCTGGAAATTCCCGGTGCTGGTCAACGAAACGGACCTGGTGAGCCAAGGCCAGACCCGCAGCTACTCGGTGAACGTGACCGCGGCACGGCCGTTGAAGGCGACCCTGGTCTACACCGACCCGGCCGGTAGCCCGAGCGCGTCCGTGGCCAGGGTCAACGACCTGACCCTGCGTGTCACCGCCCCGAACGGCACGGTGTACTACGGCAACAACGGTTTGTCGGCAGGCACCGAGTCCACTTCGGGCGGTTCACCGAACACTGTGGACACAGTGGAGAACGTGTTCCTCAACTCGGCCGCGGCCGGGATGTGGAAGGTCGACGTGATCGCCAGCCAGATCAACGCCGACGGGCACGTGGAAACCACCGCGACCGACGCGGACTACGCACTGGTCGTGCAGTAATTCTTGTCGTCGGCCCCGCTCTGGTTTGAGCGGGGCCGACACATGTCAACGCAGGAGTTCGATGACCTTGGCGAACGCGGCCATGTGCGGTTCGAGCACGCTGATGTAGCTCAGGCCGAACTGCTCGCGGTAGCGCAGCAGCCGCTCGGCGATCTCCTGTGACGAGCCGACCAGGACACCGGGCAGCTGAACAAGCATGTCGTCGCCGAGACCGCTGGCCTGGCGGATGATCGAGAGGTCGACGGTGTCCGCGCGGTCGCCGACCGCCGCGACGAACAGGTTCAGCTCGATGTCGTCCACGCGGTCACCGGCTGCTTCTCGCAGCGCGTCGACCCGGCGGCCGAACGCGTCTTCCGGGCTGAGTCCTTCGGTCAGTCCGGCCAGGATGGAGAAGCTGAAGATGTCAGCTTCCCGGCCGGCGAAGCGCAGCATCCGCTCACCCGCGCCCGACAGCATGATCGGCGGCGACGGTGTGTCGGTCTCCGTGGCCAGCAGCGCGCGCAGTTCGGCCAGGATCGCGTCGAGTTTGCGCAGCCGCTGCCCGCCAGTTCCGAACGGCACGCCCGCGGCTTCGAACTCGGCCGGGACGTAGCCGGTGCCGAGCCCCAGTTCGAGACGGCCGTCGGTGAGACGGTGCACGTCAGCGACATCCCGCGCGAGGTACGTGGGGTTGAGAATTCCGGCATTGAGTACGTAGGTGCCCAGCCGGATGGTCGTCACATCGGCGGCGGCCACCAGCGCCGGGAACGGTGCGGCCGTTCCGAGGTGGTCCGGCACTTGAAGCACGTCGTATCCGAGGTCCTCCACCTGTCGTGCTCGGGCGCGCCAGGCCGAGCGGGAGCCGACGTTGAGCAGAGAGACACCGAAACGAAATGGGCGGCTGGTCATGATCTCCAGCATGCGCCGGCCCGCCCGGCGTCGCCGCTCCAAACAGGACTCAAGCGGCGGCGAGAATTTGCCTGCACATGGAAATGGCCGTTGAGAATCGTTTTGCCTCAGTTCGCACCGGCGGCTGACACGGACCGTGACAGGTAGGCTCTCTATCGAGTTCGCACGCCCATGCCACGCTGGATGGGCAACGTAAGGAGGAGCCGTGTCCGCGACGAAACATTTGCTGACGGATCTGGACAAGCATCTGTACACAGTCGGCGACTATGCGGCGCTCGGTGAAACCGAGTACTGGAGCGAACTTCAGGAAGGCAAGATCGTCGTGTCGCCGAGCCTCACATACGACCACGGGATGGCCGTTTCGGAGTTGTTTGTGCAGGTGCGAGCACAACTTCCACCGAATCTCATCACCGTGCCCGGTATAGACATCGATCTCGCTCTCGTACCTGAAGATCAACCCGGGACTGTGCGTCGACCCGATTTGGTCGTCGTCGAGCGCGCTGACCGTAAGCGTGCGATGGCTGAGGGCCGGTTGTTGCGAGCATCTGAAGTACTGCTCATTGTCGAGACTGTGTCGCCGGGTTCGCGCCGGACGGACTACCGGATCAAGCGCGACGAATACGCCGATGCGGGAATCCCCACTATTGGATCCTCGATCTGGATGAGCCAGTCTCGTTGTTGGCATGCCATCTCACCAAGGAATTCGGCTACGTCGACCACGGCGAAGCCACCGGCAAGTTCGCCACGAACGAGCCAGTGCCGTTCACCATCGACCTGACCGCCTTGCTCGACTGAGTCAGCTCGCGAGCTGGGGGATCACCTTCTCGCCGAACAGCCTGATCGCGGTGAGCACCTCGTCCGGTGGCAGGCCGCCGATGTCGATCAGCACCAGGTGCGCGTCCAACCCGAGAAGCTTCTGCTGAGCGTTGAGCCGATCGGCTACTTCCGTCGGGTCGCCGCAGATCGCAGCCCCCTCCATCAGCTTGTCCACGTCGATGCTCGTGCCGTCACCGCGCCACGGGCTGGCGAACGCGGCATACGCCTCCAGGTAAGGCTTCCACCGCTGACATGCGTCTGACTCCGCCACGAACACGTGGCTCGGCAACGCGACCCGGCCCGGAGTCCCCCTGCGATAGTTCGCGACTACGTCCACGTACACGCTGGGATCCCGCAATGTGCTCGGCAGCATCAACGGCATCCCCAGTTCCGCGGCGAAGTCCGCCGAATTCGCCGAACCGCTGCCCACCCACAGCGTCGGGTGCGGGGTCTGGATCGGGCGCGGGGTCGTGGTCACGTTCTGCAGCGGGCTGCGGAACGTGCCGTTCCAGGTGACGTTCTCCTCCCGCAGCAGCTTCAGCAGCAGCCGCAGGTACTCGTGAAAGCGTGGCCGCAGGTCCGAGGGGGAGATGCCGAACGCGAGGTCGGTTTCGGTCGACACGCCACGGGCCACGATCAGCTCAGCGCGCCCGTTCGACAGCACGTCGAGGGTGGCCAGTTCTTCGGCGACCCGCACCGGGTCGCGGTGGGCGAGCAGCGTGACGCCGGTGGACAAGCGCAATGTGGACGTGCGGGCCGCGATGGTGGCCAGCAGGAGTTCCGGTGCGGAGACGATGTAGCGGGTGAAGTGGTGTTCGCCGATCGCCACTCCGGTGAACCCGGCTTGTTCGGCGACGACGGCCTGTTCGACCATGGCCTGGATGCGGTCCGGCTGGGACAGGCTCTGCCCGGTGCGTGGATCCGGCAGGTGATCCCCGAGGATCAGCAGGTAGACATCCACGCCGAAAGATCCTACCTGTTCGGCCGGGCCGCACTGGCCCGGCCGAACAGGCGGCGGTTGAACGTCAGATCTGGCCGCACTGGCCCGAGCGCGGGCCGTTGACGGTGTTGGCCAGGCCGTTGTTCGCCGGTGGCGGGTTGTTTCCGGTGCAGTCCACCGGCCCGTTCACGGTCGACGAACCCATCACCGGTCCCGCGTTGTCCACTAGGGACACCGGGCCGGTGATCTCGGCCGCGCCGATGGTGATCTCACCGCGGGTCTTGGCCAGCGTCACCGGTCCGCTGACCTTGGTGCCGATCAACGCCACCGCGGCCGCCTGGGTGGCCGAGACCGGCCCGGTGATCGTGCCGCCGAACGCGTACAGCGAACCGCCCGCGTCGATCTGCACGGGACCGTTGACCGTCGCGTCCTGCAGGCAGACCACGCCGGTCACGCGCAGCGGGCCGTTGTGCGTGCCAGTGATGGTCTGCGCGCACGCTGGGGTCGGCTTGGCCAGGAACTCCAGTTCGGCCACCGTCGCGGCGCCCGCGAACTCCAGCCGGTACTGGGTGTAGCGGCTGGGTTTGGCGAGCTTGAACGGCTTGGTCTGCTGGCGCCACTGGAAACTCTCGTTCGCCCTGGAGTCGACGATGGCCCAGTTCTTGCCGTCGAACGAACCCTTCAGCACCCATGCCTTCGGATCCGCGGTGTCGGTCTTGCCGGAGGTCACCGTGTAGTACTCGACGACGTCGTGCGGCCTGGCCGGTTTGAACTCCACCACCGAGGCGGTCGCCTCGGTCTGCGAGGTGTTGTCGAACAACGCGCCGGTGAGGTTCGCGGTGTCCCGCAGCGGCTTGGCGACCTCGGTGCCGGTGGTCAGCGACGGCGGAACCGCGTCGGCGCCGCTGCCCCACGCCGAGGGCTTCGGACCCATGTCGAAGTCCAGCGTCGCGCCGCCGGCGAGCATGTCGTGGGTCAGGAACGTCTTGTCGTAGGGCTTGCCGTTGACCTTCAGGCCCTGGACGTAGATGTTCTGCTTGGAGTTCTTCGGCGCGTTGACCACCAGCTTGCGGCCGTTCTCCAGGTTCACCGTGGCCTTGGTGAACAGCGGCGAGCCCAGGGCGTACGTCGGTGCGCCCATCTGCAGCGGGTAGAACCCGAGTGCGCTGAACAGCCACCACGCGGACATCTCGCCGTTGTCCTCGTCACCGGGGTAGCCCTGGCCGATCTCGCTGCCGATGTAGAGCCGTTCGGTGACGTCCCGGACCTTCTGCTGGGTCTTGGACGGCTGGCCGGTGTAGTTGTACATGTACGGGATGTGGTGCGAGGGCTGGTTGGAGTGGCCGTACTGGCCCATGCGCACGTCGCGGGCCTCGAGCATCTCGTGGATGGTGCCGCCGTAGGAGCCGGGGAACCGCGCGGTTTCCGGTTCGGAGAAGAACTTGTCGAGTTTGGCGGCGAGTTTGTCGCGGCCGCCGTAGAGGTTGGCCAGGCCCTGTCCGTCGTGCGGCACGGTGAAGGCCATGTTCCAGCCGTTGGTTTCGGTGTAGTCGTAACCCCATTCGCGCGGGTCGTAGGTCTCGGGCGTGGTGCGCCACTTGCCGTCTTCGGTCTTGCCTTGGAAGAACCCGATGGCCGGGTCGAACATGGTGACGTAGTTCTGTGCCCGGTTGCGGAAGTATTCGGCGTTCTCCAGGTATTCGCGTTTACGCGGGTCGTCCGGCGCGGCCTTGTCGGCGAGGGCCTGGGCCATCTTGGCGATGCCGAAGTCGTTGATGTAGCCCTCCAGCGCCCACGACATGCCTTCACCGGTGGATGTCGGGGTGTAGCCGAGGAAGATCGACTTGTCGATGCCCTTGCGGCCCACGCTCTGGTTGGGCGGGGTGACCGTGGCGTTGCGGATCGCGGCGTCGTAGGCGCCGCGGGCGTCGAAGTTGGTGATGCCCTTGAGGTAGGCGTCCGCGAAGGACACGTCCGAGCTGGTGCCGGTCATCAGGTTGGCATACCCGGGGGAGGACCAGCGGGAGATCCAGCCGCCGTCGCGGTACTGCTGGACGAACCCGTCGACCATCTCACCGGCCTGTGTCGGCGCGAGCAACGCGTACGCGGGCCAGGTGGTGCGGTAGGTGTCCCAGAACCCGTTGTTGACGTAGACCTTGCCGTCCACGATCTTGGCGCCGGTCTGGGTCGGGGTGTTCTCTCTGACGTTGGGCACGAACGCGCTGGCGTACTTGTACTTCGGTGCCTGCGGGGTGCCGGTGTTCTCGAACCCGGAGTTCGGGTAGAGGAACAGCCGGTACAGGTTGGAGTACAGCGTGATCAGCTGGTCCTCGGTCGCGCCTTCCACCTCGATGATCTTCAGCTTGGCGTCCCACGCGGCCTGGGCGCGGGCGCTGACGGTCTCGACGGTGTCGGCCGGGGAGATCTCCTGCTCGAGGTTCTTGCGTGCCTGCTCGACACCCAGCAGCGAGGTCGCGATGCGCATCGTGACGGTCGTGTCCGCGCCGGTGTCGAACTTCAGATACCCGGTGACGTTCGCGCCGCCACCGCCGGGCAGCATGCCGCTGGCGGTCACCGGTTTGTCGAACGTGGCGTACACGAACAGCCTGCCCGCGCCCGCCGAGAGTCCACTGCGGACATCGGAGAACCCGGAGATGGTCCGGTTCGCCGCGTCGAGCGTCAGCCCGCCGTTGTTGTTCACGTTGTCGAAGATCAAGTTCGCCGGCGCTGTGTTGCCGTCTTTGCGGGGGAAGCCGAACCGGAACACCGCGGCGTGATCGGTCGGCGCGATCTCGGTCCTGACGCCGTTCTCGAACTGCACGCTGTAGTAGTGCGCCTTGGCGATCTCGTTGCTGTGCTTGAACGGCAGCGCCCGCGCGGCGCGTCCGGCGTCCGGTGCCACGTCCGCTGTGGACGGCATGACCTGGAAGGTCTGCCGGTCACCCATCCACGGGCTGGGTTCGTGGCTGACGGTGAACGCCTGCAGGGTCGGCAGGTTGTCGGCGTTGTTGGCGCGGGCGTAGTCGTACAGCCAGCTCGTGGAGCCCGCGTTGGTCATCGGGGTCCAGAAGTTGAAGCCGTGCGGCACCGCGGTCGCCGGGAAGTTGTTGCCACGGGAGAAACCACTGGTGGCGTTGGTGCCGCGAGTGGTCAGCACGTAGTCCGACGGCCGGGCGTAGTTCGGCGCTTGTGGCGCGCCGACGATCTTGATGTCGTCCACCCAGCCCTTGAACCCGGTGGGGCCCTTGGGGTTGTCGTACGCCAGCAGGATCCGGTCCACGGTCTTGCCCGCGGCGACCTTGCCGATGTCGGAGACGATGTTGTTCCACTGCTGGGTGTACAGCGTGCGCGACGCGGCCTGGCCCTGCGGGGTCAGCGGGTTGCCGTGGTGGTCGACGGCCTTGAGGTCGCTGAGGTACGTGCCGTCGGTGAACGCCAGGTCGATCGCGGCGTGCGTGGACGGATAGTTCAGGTCGTCCAGCAGGAACTCGGGGAAGATCAGGTAGGACAGCCTGCTGGTCGGGGTGACGACAACGTTGACGTCGAACACCTTGTTGTACGAGTACGCACGCCCCGCCGCGAGGTGCGTACCGACGTACCGGAATGCCTTGCGCCCGGTGAACCCGGCCTTCGGTTTCGCGGTGAACGCGCTCGTCGGGCCGTCACCCACCACGGTGCTCATGTTCGGTACGACCAGGATGCGGGACTCGGCCTGCGGTGTGGTCTCGGAGAACTGGATCTCGGCCAGCTGCAGGATCTCGTCGCCGTTGTTGGCCGTGAAATCGAACCGGTAGTACAGGTACTCGGTACCCCCACCGTATTTGTATTCCTTGGTCTGGAACCGTTTGTCGAACGCCTGCCCGGTCTGGGTGTCCAGTGTGGTCCACGACTGGCCGTCGGCGGAGCCTTTGAGTGTCCAGTCGCGCGGGTCGCGGCCGGGGAAGTCGTTGGCCGAGGTCATCGCGTAGCGCACGACGTCGACCGGTTCGGTGAACTTGAACTGCACCCACCCGGTCGGTTCGAACACCAGCCACTTGGTCTGCGGGTCGTGGTCGACCAGGTTCTCCTTGACCTCGCCGGAGCCGGAGTTCTCGCCGTTGGCGGTGACCTCGGCGACCTTGTCGGTGATGTCGCCGGGGATCCGCGTCGGGTCGTCGGAGTTGACGCCCGCCGCTTTGAGATTGCCTGCCGGGTCGGTCTCGGCGGTGTCGGTCCACGTCGGCTGCGGGTCCCCGGCTTCGAAGGAGGAGGAGAAGTCGGTCGGGCCGCCCGGCTGGGCGGCGGCTGGGTCCGCCAGCATGGTCGTCAACAGTGTCACGCCGACGGCGCCGGCCGCCAGACGTCTGATCGATGGTCTTGGCCAACCGGTCCGCCGGTGCCCCATGAGCTTGCCTCCGCGTTGAGGAACTACGACCCTGCCCCCGGGTCGGGCCACAGGACAACTCAGCTTTGACATCGATGTCAAGACGTAGTCGGTGAACTGTCTTCAGACTCGACACGCACTGCGCCAGTTGGCCTACAACGACCGGACGGCACGAACTGTCAGGCCCGCTTGGCACTGCGGTCCACGGTCACGAACCACGCCGGCGCGCCGCGCTCACCGTGGAATCTGGTGTGCACCCGGTCGGCTTCCAGAGCGACGATGTCCCAGCCGGTGCTCGGGGTGAACGCGGCTCGCAGCTCGTCCTGGCTGACCGGATGCGGGCCGGTGTCGGGTCCTTCGTCGCTGAAACACAACAGATACAGCCGCGCGCCCGGCTCGGTCACCGACGCCAGGCTGGCCACGTATCCCGGCCGCTCATCACGGTCGAAGGTGTGGAACAGCCCGCAGTCCAACACGGTCGCGAACCGGCGCCCGAGGCTGTCCAGCCGCAACGCGTCTGCCACCGCGAACTCGACGTCCAGTCCACGCTCCGCCGCTTTCGCCCGGGCGCGCGTCAGCGCCGTCTCGGCCACATCACAGCCCACAACCAGCAATCCTTGTTCCGCGATGTGCAGCGCGTTCTCGCCCGACCCGCACCCCGCGTCGAGCACCGGCCCGGTGAATCCGCCTTCGGCCGCCACGCGGATGACCGCCGGCTGCGGGCCGCCGATGTCCCAGGGTGCGGGGCCGTCGTGATAGGACGCGTCCCAGGGCAGCCCTGTCATCCGTTCGTGGCTGGTCGGCTGCCGACCACCGAAGGGATCTGGCACGACCTCATCGTGGCACACCACAGGCACTGTAGGACGATGACCGGATGACCGCCGCTTTTGTCCGCGCCCACACGCGTCTGGGTGTCGCGCCGCACGTCCCGGAAATCCAGCTGTACCTGGCCGAGGACGCGTTCGACCTGTGGGAGCGGGTGGAGGCGGAAGTCGGCGAGAAGGGCCTGGCGCCGCCGTTCTGGGCCTTCGCTTGGGCCGGTGGTCAGGCCCTCGCGCGCTATGTGCTGGACAACCCGTCGCTCGTGGCCGGGCGCAGCGTGCTCGACCTCGCCGCCGGGTGCGGGATCGTCGCGCTGGCGGCGGCCAAAGCCGGGGCGCGCCGGGTTGTGGCCAACGAGATCGACCAGTTCGCCATCGACGCGATCGTGTTGAACGCCGAGGCCAACGGGCTGACCGTGCAGACCGAGTTCGGTGACATGGTCGACGGCGACGCCGAGGGGTTCGACGTGGTCCTGGCCGGGGACATCTTCTACGACACGGCCGTCACCTCACGGATGATGCCGTTCATTCGCCGCCTGCAGGCCCGAGACGTGACCGTGCTGGTCGGTGATCCCGGCCGCAAGCACCTGCCGCGCGAGCAGTTCTCCCAAGTCGCCCAGTACGAGGTCCCGGTGCCCAAGGCCCTGGAAGACGCGGAGATCAAGACCACCACCGTGTGGCGGCCGCTTAGTCCTGCTGGTGACGGCTGAGCACCGACGCCAGCGTGTACACCGGCGAGGAATCCAGTTTGTGCCGGGCCGCGTCATAGCCGCGGGTGACACGGATGTCGTTGTGGGACAACAAGTCCTGCACCTTCTCGATCGGTACGCCGTTGGCCAGCAGCGTCGTGGCCACCGTGCGCCGGGAGGTGTGCGGGGTGATGCTGTCGGCGGCGGCGAGCCCGGCCTGCTTGGCATACCGGCGCAGCGCCAGCCACACGTCCCGCTGCGTCAACGGCCGCCCGCCCGCCTTGCTCGGATCACGCGGATGCGGCGTGGTCACCAGCAACGGACCCGCCGGGATGCCCTCCCGTGCGGCCCGCACCGCGAGATACGCGTCCAACGCGGCTAGCACCGGCGGCGCGAGCGGAACGAAGTCGCGAGTCTGCCCTTTCTTGGTGTACCACAGGATCCGATGCCCACGGTCCACCGCGAGATCCTCCACCCGCGCGCTGGTCACACCCGAGACCCGCAGTCCGGTGTGGAACATCAGCGACACCAGGGCCGCGTCCCGATAGGCCGCCTCGCTGCCGATGCGCTGTGCGCGGCGGGTCACGTGATCCAGCAGCGCCGCGGTCTCCGCCTCGGCCAACGCCGGGAACGGCGACTGACGGTCCACTTTGGGCCGTTTCACCGCCGACACCGGGTTGCGGTCGGCCACGTCGTTGTCCTCAAGGTACTGATACCAACTGGAAATCGCCGCCAGCCGACGGGCCACAGTGGACGATGACGCCTTCTTGGGCACGCCGTCCTTGCCGGTCACGGTGATCGTGGCCTTCCACGCGTCCACATCCGCCCGTCGCGCGTCCAACGGGTCCAGCCCGGTGCGGCGGCACCACTCCAGCCACGCCGCCAGATCAGCGAAATACGCCCGGCGCGTGTGCTCGGTCTTGTCCGCCTCCAACCACAACACCGTCAACGCCCTGATGCCGTACCGGTCATTCGGGTCCACCGCAGGCAAGGCGGGCAACAACTCCACCGCCTGCACCAGCACCGCCCGCAACGCACCCGGCTCTGCCGGTTCAGCCGGCTCGATAAGGCGGGGGACCGGCCGGATCAGTTCGCCTGACACACCTGTCGATCTTAGGGACGCAGGCCCTGGCTCACCATCGCCAGCAGCCGATCGGGCAACTGCGTGTCGTCCGGATCCTGCTCGCTGGCCAGCGCGACCCCGTTGACCAGCTTCAACAGATCCAGCACGTCGACATCCGCGCGCACCGCACCGGCCGCCTTGGCCCGGTCCAGCACCTGACCCGCTGCCTCGTAGACCATCGTGTGGCAACTCTGCGCCAACGCGGACCCGCCCGAACGCAACGCGCTCATCAACGCACTGGCCAAGCCCCGGTAGGTGTTCGAATGCGTGACCACCCGCCGCAGGAACACCTGCAGCGCCTGGCCCGCGTCCGGCTCGTCGAGCAGCTCGTTCGTCCGGGCGATCAACCGCTCCATCTGCACCCGGAACACCGCCTCGACCAGGTCCAGACGGGTCGGGAAGTGCCGGTAGAGCGTGCCGGACCCGACCCCGGCCCGTTTGGCGATGTCATCAAGCGGCGCGTCGGTGCCGTGCTCGGCGAACGCCGCCTTCGCCGCGTCCAGCAGCCGCTCATAGTTGCGGCGCGCGTCGGCTCGCATCGGCCTCGTGTCCACCATTTCCACATTCTGACGGGTAAAAGTGGACTTGGACCCACCGAACATGGGGGAGATGCACCCATCGTGCCCGCGCCGCGGGCATCACTAGCGTCACCCCATGACCGATGGGGGTGCCATGTTCCGGCTCGCACTACGCTCGATCCGTTACCGCGCAGGAAGTTTCCTCGCCAGCCTGCTGACGCTCACGCTCGGCGCGGTCATTCTGATGACCTTCGCGGCCCTGCTGGACACCAGCGCCGCCGCGGATGCCCAGACGGCTACGACGCTGACCATCATGGCCAGTGTCGTCGGCGGCTGGGGCTTGGTGATCGTGACCTTCGCCGCCGCGTCCACCCTGACGCTGCAGGTCCGGCAGCGCAGCACGGAAATGGCGCTGCTGCGGACCGTCGGTGCCACCCCGGCCCAGATCCGCCGCCTGGTCCTGATCGAGTCGGTGACCCTCGCGCTCATCGCCGTGCTCATCGCGCTGGTGCCGTCGAGGCTGACCAGCGGTGTGCTCGTCGAGCTGCTCAAAGACGCCCACCAAGTGCCCGCCGACCTGCCGGCCGCGTTCGGCCCGATCGCGGTCAGCGTCGGCCTCGGCGTCACCCTCGCCTCCGCGGTGCTCGCGGCCCTGCTCGCCGCACGCCGTGCCGCGACCACTCGGCAACCGGGCCGCGGCCGGGCGCGTCTCATCGCGGGTGTGGCGGTGCTGGTTGCCGGAATCAGCAGCGGCGCCACGGTCATGGTCGCGTTCGATGGCACTGAACCGGCCGTCATGGCCGTCAGCGGCCAAGGCGCCATCCTCTGCGCGATCGGCCTGGCCCTGCTCAGCCCGCCGATCATCACCGCCATCGCCACCCTGCTGACCCCGCTACGCGGCGTGTCCGGATACCTGACAGCGGTGAACCTGCGCGGCCACACCCACCAGATGGCCACCGCGCTGGCGCCGATCATCCTGTTCACCGGCCTGGCCACCGGCACGCTCTACATGCAGCGCATCGAAAACGAGTCCGGCACGCCCATGCCCGCCCACATGGCACCCACCATCGAGACGCTCAACTACGTCGTGGTCGGCATGGTCACCCTGTTCGCGGCGGTCATGCTGATCAACACCGTCATCGCTGCCACCCTGCACCGCCGCCGCGAGTTCGGTCAGCTCCGCCTCGCCGGCTCGACCCGCCCGCAAGTGCTGGGCATGGTCAGCACCGAAGCCAGTGTCCTGGCCTGCACCGGTGTCCTGTTCGGCACGCTCGCCGCCACCGCGACCGTGATCCCGTACAGCGTCGTGAAAACCGGCTCCCTGTTGCCGGACACGACAATCACCACCTACCTCGCGGTGATCCTGACCGCCGCGGCACTGACCCTCATCACCACCGTGGCCAGCGCCCGCCGCGCCACCGGGCAGCCCGCCATCGACACCGTCCGGGTCTCCTGAACCCGGCACCAGGCTGGGATAGGTTGCCGATCATGACGCTGCGGACGGCTTTCTGCGACCTCGTCGGCATCGACCTGCCCGTGGTGCAGGCCCCGATCGGCGGCCCGAGCCGGCCCGCGCTGGCCGCCGCGGTCAGCAACGCGGGCGGCCTGGGCGTGCAGGCAGTGAGCTGGGACCGGCCCGATCAACTCGAGCGGCGGCTGGCCAAGACCCGGGAGCTGACCAGCAAACCGTTCGGGATCAACGTGGTCCTGGAATGGCCGCAGCACGACCGGGTCGCCCAATGCCTCGCGGCCGGAGTCCGCGTCATCTCCACGTTCTGGGGCGACCCCGCGCCCTACACCGACATGATCCACCAGGCCGGTGCCATCCACATCCACACCGTCGGCTCGGCCGCCGAAGCACGCGACGCCGTCGCCGCCGGCGTCGATGTCATCGTCGCCCAAGGCTGGGAAGCAGGCGGGCACGTCCGCGGCGAAGTGTCGACCTTGGCGCTCGTGCCCGCCGTGGCCGACGCCGTCGCACCCGTGCCCGTCCTGGCCGCAGGCGGCATCGCCGACGGACGAGGCCTCGCCGCGGTGCTGGCCCTCGGCGCCGACGCGGCCTGGATCGGCACCCGATTCCTGCTCGCCGACGAAGCCGCTACCGGACCCGCCTACCGCGACGCGCTGATCACCGCCGCCGAAACCGACACCGCCCACGGCATCGTCTTCGACAAAGGCTGGCCCGACGCGCCCCACCGCGCCCCTGCGCAACAGCACCGTGCGCGCATGGGAAGCCGCAGGCCGCCCCGGACCCGGGCACCGCCCAGGGGAGAACGACGTGGTCGGCACCTGGCTCGACGGCCAGAACGTGCCACGCTACGCCGACCTCGCACCCCTCGTCGGTGTCACCGGCGACACCGAAGCCATGGCCCTGTACGCGGGCCAAGGAACCGGCCTGCTGCGCGAACCCAGCCGGCCGCCCAGATCGTGGCCGACCTCGTCGAGCACTGCCACGCCCGACTCACCCGCTGGTGACCAGCCCGCCCCGGTTAACGTTGACCAATGAGCAGGACAGCGCAGCCGTGGCCGCCAGTGCCGACCGAGCCAGCGATCGCACATCCGAAGGCACCCTCGGCCGGTGAGAAACTGCCGATGCACTACGCCGAGTGCTTCGGATGCGGCGAGGACCTCGACGGCGGACTGCACATGCGGTCCACAGTGGGCGAAAGCCAGACCGTACGAGCACAGTTCACGGTCACCGAGGCACACCAGGGCGCGCCTGGGCTGGCCCACGGCGGTCTGCTGGCGTGCGCCTTCGACGAAGCACTCGGCTCCCTGGTCGGCAACATGCTGCGCCGGCCCGCCGTGACCGGCCGGCTGGAAACCGACTTCCGGCGCCCCGTACCCGTCGGCTCGACACTGTTCATCACCGCCCGCCTCGACGGCATAGCCGGCCGCAAGATCTACGTCAGCGCCGACGGACGGCTCGACGCCGAAGACGGCCCGATCGCCGTGCAAGCCCGGTCGCTGTTCGTACTGGTCGACTTCGAGCACTTCACCACCCACGGGCACCCGGAGGCGATGGAGAAACTCATCGAGGCCAGGCGCAGGAAACCGGACAGGGACTGGGACATCAACCCCTAGCGGCATCAAGCGGGCAGGATGAGCTCGGCCACGGGGGACAGGCCAGCAGCGCCGGGGATCGAGTAGGCGAGAAATGTCCAGTGTGGACCGCTTCGAAGCCGGAGGGTTCCGCCTGCGGTCATGACTCACCGCGTCAGCGGCCTTGGCGAGACCGTCGTGGTTGAGCGTGCCGAGTTGGCGGAGCGGCTGCGGGCTTCAATGTTGTGGTGGCCCCGGGCCGTCACGAGGACAGCTTGCGCTCCAACGGAGTCCGGAACCGTGGGGTGACGCGGACAGCACCGAGCCACTCCTGCAACCGCGCAGCCTCCGCCTCGACGGCCGTCATCACCTCCTTACCCACGTCCTCGAGAACCTCGACCACAACGTCGCCACTGCGCCGCTGAGCCCAGCCGCCCACGATCCGCCCGTCCGACCACACCGTCGGGCCCACGTTGCCCGAACGGTCGAACAGCGCCGGGCCATGCCCGCCCAGGAACCACTCCCGCGACTGCCAGCCCATCGGCGTCGAGTCCAGGCCAGACAGCAACGCCACCCACGGCTCGGGCTCCGGCACGGGCTCGAGGTCATCGGCCAGCGCGACCCCGGCGACACCGTCCAGGTCCACCTCGACCGGGCCGATGTCGGCCAGCGCCTTCTTGGTCTGCGCCATGCTCCAGCCGGCCCACCACTTCAGGTCCGTGACCGGCGCTGGGCCGAAGGTCGTCAGCCACCGCCGCGCCAGGCATGCCCGCGCGGCCTCCGGCGACCAGTCGGCCCGGCCGGGTAACCAGTCGTCCAGCATCGCCCACGAGTACTGCCCGCTCAGCCAGGATCCGCGGGGACGACCCCGCACGATCCGCCCGTCCGCGGCGAGCAGACCCAGCACACGCGTGGTGATGAACGACGTCGCCCCATACGGCTTGTCCGGCGCGTACACCAGCGGAGTGCGCAACCGTGGCTCGTCCTCAGCGAGTTGTGCGGCGGTCGCCGAGCCGCGCGCGCTCAGCGCGGCGGCCACCGCGTCCTCCACTTCGGACAGCCAGGCACCGGTCATGCCCACCTGCCCGAGGTGTTGGACCAACCCGCGCCGCAGACGGGCAGCCACATCCCTGCCGCACGCCTCCTGGACGACCGGAACCAGGTCGGCGGGCACCACGAACACGGTGCGGCGCATCCCGAGCATCCGGACCACCGTGCGGTCCTCGTACAGCGCGCGTTCGGTGCCCGGGCCATCGGCCACGCGCTGGCGAGCCACGATCGCCAGATACACGGTCGCGGGATCGGTCGCGTGCAAAGCCACCATCGCCTCAGCGGCATCGACGGCCGTCGCCCCTCTGACGGCCAGCAGATGACGCCAGGCGAGCCTGGCTCGCCGCTGACCGATCCCGATGTTCACGCCTCCGTCTTACCAGCCGCTACCGACAGTTCCGGTTTCACTGCTCGTTCGAGCTGGTCACGCCCTGTGTACAGGTCCCAGAGGTGCTCGGCCAACGCGTCAGGCTCCAGCATCGGGAAGCCCCCGTCGGGCACGAACCGCTGCTGCGCCTCACTGCCGCGGACAATCCCGCCCACCATCAGCAACCCGGCGTACACACCCTTCCCGGCGATCTCGCCATGCAAGGCGTGCACGTAGTTACGCAGCCCAGCTGCGGCCGCCCCGACATTGCTGATCATTGGCACCGGCTCGATCGCCGAGATCCCGGTCGCGTACAGCAATGCCCCCGACCCACGCGCCAGCATCCCCGGCAACACCAAACCCGTCAGCACGACCGGCGCGACCAGCCGTAACTCCAACTGGAACCGCAACGCGGCCGCATCAAGACCAACCGGGCCAGCCACCACCTCGTCCATCCCGGTCGCGCCGAACGCCACCACATCGATGTCACCGATCTCGGCCACAACCTCAGCCAGCCGCTCATGATCAGTCACATCGGCGACGAAAGTCCTTGCCTCGCCGTCAATCCGCGCAGCGAGAGTGTCGAGTTTGGACTGTGTACGGCCCACCAGCGCAACCCGGAACCCCGCGCGGGAAAACCGGCGAGCGGTCGCCAACCCCAGTCCGCTACCCGCTCCGAACACCGCGAGCGTCTTGGTCATCCGCCATCCTTCCACCCAGTAACTTGAGGATGTTCTCAACTTAAGCAGAACATGAGGGTTACCTCAAGTTCGTAGGATGGGCATGTGAGCAAGCCGCTGCGCCGAGACGCCCAGCACAACCGCGACAAACTGATCGCGGCCGCGGCCGTGGTCTTCGCCGAGCGCGGCATCGAAGCGCCGCTCGAGGAGATCGCCCGGCAGGCCGGCGTGAGCATCGGCACGCTCTACAACCGGTTCCCGTCGCGCGCGGCGCTGTTCGACGCGGTCTTCCCCGACCGGGTCGCCAACAGCCTGCTCTTCGGCGACCAGGCGCTGGCCTGTGAGGACCCGTGGGACGGGTTCGTGCTGTTCGTGACGAAGCTCTGCGAGCTGCAGGCCGCCGACCGTGGCCTGACCGACCTGATCACCCGCCGCTTCCCTGACGCCACCGCCGTGGCCGAGGCCTGCGGCAACGGCCTGGACAAAGCCAGTCAGGTCATCGAACGCGCCCAGCGCGCGGGCAGCCTGCGGCCCGACTTCACCTTCGCCGACCTGGTCATGCTGACCTGGGCCAACGCCCGTATCGTCGCCGCGACCCAGGACACCGCGCCCACCGCCTGGCGGCGTCACCTCGCGTTCCTGCTCGACGGCCTGCGCACCGGCGCGGCGCACCCGATCGACGAACCGCCGTTGACTGCCGACCAACTCGACGCCGCGATGCGCGCGTGATGGCCGGTGAACTGTCCGCCGCGTTCGGTATGCCAGGCGATGCCTGACTCGGCGAAATCGCGCCAATCCGGCGCGTGACAATGATCTACGTCGGTACGTTGTCCGTGCAATTCACCCATCCACGGCGTAACCCCTGGTTGCGCCGTTCGGACGTAGCTGTGGTCTAGACCTCACTCTAACGTGGTCTGAACCATACCGTCGCCGCTGCAAGCGCGAGGAGAACCATGTCGAGGACGAGATGGGGCGCCGCGATTCTGGCCGGTGCCTTATCCATTGGGTTATCGGTCGCCGTATCCCCGGCGCAGGCCCATGACTATGGCAGTGGTGTCCGCACCGTCGGGTACTACACGCAGTGGAGCATCTACGACCGCAACATCCCGATCAAATACCTGGTCGACAACGGCAGTGCGGCCAAGCTCACCCACCTGAACTACGCCTTCAGTTTCCTGGACGAGCAAGGCAAATGCGTCAGCTCCGACGCATG
This sequence comes from Kibdelosporangium aridum, assembly GCF_900176515.1. Taxonomy (GTDB): domain Bacteria; phylum Actinomycetota; class Actinomycetes; order Mycobacteriales; family Pseudonocardiaceae; genus Kibdelosporangium; species Kibdelosporangium aridum. Next base: position 1,895,358 of record NZ_FWXV01000001.1, on the reverse strand, counting down.
GGCGGACTACCAGCGGCCGTTCCCAGCCGAGCAGGCCGTCAACGGCAAGGCCGACGAGGCCGGCCAGGCCCTGATGGGCAATCTCAACCAGATCAAGCAGCTCAAGGCCAAGTTCCCGAAGCTGCGCGCGTACATCTCGATCGGCGGCTGGACCGGGTCGAAGTACTTCTCCAACGCCGCGCTCACCCCGCAATCACGTGCCGCGCACGTGAAGTCCTGCATCGACATGTGGCTCAAGGGTGACTTGCCCGGCGCGCCCGCGGGCGCGGCCAAAGGCGTGTTCGACGGCGTCGACCTGGACTGGGAGTGGCCGTCCACCGACGGCGCCCCGGGCAACGTCGTACGCCCCGAGGACAAGCAGAACTTCACCAAGCTGCTGTTCGAGTACCGGCTCCAGCTGCTCAAGCTGGGCTTCGCCGACCGCAAGATCTACGACCTCACCGCGTTCCTGCCGGCCAACCGCGGCGCGCTCGACCGTGGCTACGAGGTGGACACGATCTTCAAGCTGCTGACCTTCGCCACCGTGCAGGGCTACGACTACCACGGCACGTGGGAGCAGATCACCAACCAGCAGTCGGCCATCCGCGCACCCGAGGGCGATCCGACCTCGCCGCAGGACAGCAGTGAGATCGTCGTCGACGCCTACCTCGAGCGCGGCGCGCCACGCAGCAAGATCGTGCTCGGCGTGCCGTACTACGGGCGCGGCTGGACCGGCGTGACCAACCAGAACAACGGGCTGTTCCAGCAGTCGACCGGCCCGGCCCCGGCCACCTACGAGCCAGGCGCCGACGACTACCGGGTGCTCAAGAACCTCGTGGGCCAGAACGGGTTCAAGCTCTACCGCGACGCGAAGGCCGGGCACGCCTGGCTGTTCAACGGCACCACGTTCTGGACCTTCGACGACCCCACCGAGATCAAGCGCAAGGCCCAGTTCATCCGTGACCGCAGGCTCGGCGGCGCGATGATCTGGTCGCTGGACGGCGACACGCCCGAGGGCGAGTTGTCCAAGGCACTGGCCAGCGGCCTGCGCCGCTAGCGACACCGTGTTGTAAGCGACACCGTGTTGTGGGGTCGCCGGATCCGGCGACCCCACAACGCTCCTTGCTATTCCTCACCCATGTAGAGCTTGCTGACCGTTTCCTGAGCGGCCCGCGCGTCCTCTTCGGGCGTCCCCGCGGCGATGCTGGCGTCAGCCCACTGCTTGCTGCTCGCCTGGATGAACTGCTTGCCCTCCGGCGAGGCCAGCCACTCCATCCCCTTCTCTGGCGGAACCGACGCGTCGGACGCGAGGTGCAGCGCGAGTCCCAGCACCATCGAGTCCCAGCCGATGCCGACCGCGCCCGGCCCGAACTGCGCCCACATGTCGTCGTCGACGTGCGCGACGTGCTCGAGTTCGAAGCGGGACTTGCCGTCCGGGTCGGACGACAGCCGTACCTCGATCCACGACACCTGGCCGTTCATCTCCCAGGTGGCCGCGAAGCTCGTCGGCGGGTCGCAGCGTTCGACCACACCGCCCGCGTTGCCTTCCAACTGGTACCGCCCGCCGAGCTGCACCTCCCCGGTGATCGGCAGGAACCAGCGGGGGATGCGCTCGATGCTCGTGCACGCGTCCCACAGGTCCTCGAGATCGGTGTCGTAGGCCTGGCTGATGGTGAGCACCCTGGCTTCACCGGCTTCCAGCGTGCGCGTGCCCAGCGTCCGGCGAACAGCGTTGATCTGGTGGATTACGTCGACCATGGCGCGAAAGCTACAGGCGTCACTTATATAAGTCAACACCGACATAGCGGGTGGTGATCTTGCCCGGGCGCGCCGCCGCGGAGCTCTGATTTAGGCTGACGAGTCATGTCGGCGACACGGCTGCTGGTGCTCGGGGTGGTGCGCGGATACGGGCGCGCTCACGGTTACCTGATCGGCAATGACCTGCTGGCCTGGGGCGCCGACCAATGGGCCAACGTCAAATGGGGCTCGATCTACCACGCGCTCAAGCAGCTGACCAAAAGCGGCTCGCTGATCGAGGACTTCCTGGCCACCCGTACCGAGTACGAGCTGACCGAACGCGGCGAACTGGAGTTCCAGAAGCTGCTGCGCAACGCCATCCGGCGCCCCGAGCACCGCCCGGACATGCTCGGCGCCGGCCTGGCGTTGCTGCCCGCGCTGACCCGCCAGGACGCGATCATGCTGCTGCGCGAACGCCTCGCCGCGCTGGAGGCACAGCGCGACGACGCCCAGGTGCAGCTGCGCAAGTCCCAGGGACCTGAGCACGTCTGGGAGCTGTACACGCTGTGGGGCCACTCCGCGGAATCCAGCGTCGAGTGGACCCAGGGCCTGCTGACCCGCCTGGAAGAAGGCAGATACGCCATGGCGGGCGAGCCTGATTCGCCCGGCAAACCCGGCAGCTGGCACGACCTCAAAGACGCCTGACCTCACCCGGCGTGTCCACCATTCGAGCACACCGTGTCGACCACTGCGGCACCGTGAGATGCCCCTAGGTCGCGCTGCAGTGCGCACTCATGGTGCGGGAATGTGCATCTCGTGGTGCCGCAAAGGTGGACACGCGCACGGCGGATGACCTGCGGTTTCGGCCACGTGGCCGACTTTTCGGCCAGGCGATCGGTGAAAGTTCAGCACTGAGGACTCAAATTTGCATAGTTCGGACGAAGTGATGCATACTCCACGCCCGGCATTCAAGTTTTAGTATGGAGTGGGGTACTCGAATGGCCGAAAAACTGGCGGTCGTCGCTGAGGGGCTGCGCAAGCGGTACGGCGACCACTACGCCCTGAACGGGTTCGACCTGACCGTGGCGGAGGGCACGGTCTGCGGGCTGCTAGGGCCCAACGGCGCCGGGAAGACCACCGCGGTCCGCATCCTGGCCACCCTGTTGCAGTTCGACGAGGGCCGCGCGCAGGTCGCGGGCATGGACGTGGCCCGGCAAGCCAAGGAGGCCAAGCGGCGGATCGGCCTGGTCGGCCAGCACGCCGCGGTGGACGAGATCCTGTCCGGGCGGCAGAACCTGGAGATGTTCGGCAGGCTGTTCCACCTCACGCCGGCCACGGCCCGCAAGCGGGCGGACGAACTGCTCGAGCACTTCGGCCTGACCGACGCGGCCACCCGGCCGGCTAAGACGTACTCCGGCGGGATGCGCAGGCGGCTGGACATCGCAGCCAGCATGATCCTCGCGCCGCGGGTGCTGTTCCTCGACGAACCCACCACCGGTCTGGATCCCCGCAGCCGCAGCGAGGTCTGGCAGTCGGTGCGCGACATGGTCGCCGCGGGCACCTCGGTCCTGCTGACCACCCAGTACCTGGACGAAGCCGACCAGCTGGCCGACCGCATCTCGGTGATCAACCACGGCAGCGTGATCGCCGAGGGCACCCCGGACGAGCTCAAGACCACCCTGGGCGGCGACCGCATCGACGTCGTGGTGCGCTCCACGACCGAACTGCCCAGAGCCGCCGAACTGATCGGCAAGGTCGCGGGCACGCACGCCGAGATCAACCAGGACACCCGCCACGTCAGCGTCCAGGTCACCGACCGGGTCACCGCACTGGTCGACGTGGCACAGACGCTGAAAACCGCCGAGATCGACATCGAGGACATCGCGCTGCGCCGGCCGACCCTCGACGAGGTCTTCCTGTCGTTGACCGCCAAGGGGGAGGCAGCATGAGATGGGCACTGGCCGACGGCTGGACGATCACCCGGCGGGAGCTGATCCACTGGGTGCGTGAACCCGGATCGGTGCTGTTCGGGCTCGCGTTCACGGTGCTGATCGCGTTGATCTTCGGCTACCTGCTCGGCGGCGCGATGATCGTGCCCGGCGGCGGGGACTACAAGGAATTCCTGATGCCCGGCATGTTCGCGATGAACATGCTCTTCGGTATCGGCTCCACGATGACCGCCATCGCGCAGGACATCAGCAAGGGCGTGACCGACCGGTTCCGCTCCATGCCGATGTCCCCGGCGGCCGTGCTGCTGGGCCGCAGCATCGCCGACATGATCGACTCGGTGCTGCTGCTGACCGTGCTGATCCTCTGCGGCCTGGCGATGGGCTGGCAGAGCAACGGCAGCGTGGGCGACACCGTACTGGCCATCGCGCTGCTGATGCTGCTGCGGTTCGCGTTCATCTGGGTCGGCATCTTCTGCGGCCTGATGGCGAGCAACCAGGCCATGGTCACCGCCATGCAGACCATGGAGTTCCCGATCGGGTTCCTCTCCAGCGCGTTCATCCCGCCGAGCACCATGCCGAGCTGGCTGGGCGCCATGGCCGAATGGAACCCGCTGTCCTCGACCGTCACCGCGATCCGGGACCTGTTCGGCAACCCCGGCATCGTCAGCGACTCGTGGATCACCCAGAACGCCATACTGATGGCGGCGGTCTGGCCGCTGGCCCTGATCGCGATCTTCTTCCCACTGGCTGTACGGCGCTACCGGAGGTTGAGCCGTTGATCGAATTCGAACCGGCCGACCCGCCACGGGCGAGCCAGTTCGTCTTCCGGGACTCGGACGGCGCCGTCCGAGTCCCGGTCGGCGCCGCACTGCCCACCGTGCTGCACGACGAACACTGGGGACCACGAGCCCGGCAGGCGCTGCGCCTGGTCGCGGCGGGCAAGATCGTGCCCGCGATCTCGCCGGCCGGATATGACATCTGGAAGATCGACGGCGACACCGACGAGTTCACCAACGCTGTCGCCGACACGCTGCCGCGCACCCCGGCCGCGCCCCTCGTCCTGGGCGGCCAGGCGTTCGCCGCCTGGGAACCGCAGCAGATGCCCCGGGGCTCGCTGGATGCCACCGTGCGCGTCGCGCTGCGTCTCACGGTCGACTTCGACACCGCGGAATTCCGGGCCAGCCTGGAGTTTCCCGGCGACTGGACCGCCGCGACGATGCTCGCCGTGCGCCGCGCGGCGGTCGCCTGGCCCGTGCTGGAACGGTTCCTCGACGACACCGAGCCCGGTGAGCTGATCCTGGGCGATCAGGAAATGGGGGAGTTGCTGGGCGGCGCCATCCAGCGCCTGGACGACGCGGGCGTCGATGTGCTGTGGCCCAGCGAGCTCGCCCGCTCGTTGGCCGCCCGCGCGGTGATCAGTGGCGGACCGGGCGGCGAGGTCGACCTGAACTGGCAGGTCACGCTCGCCGGACAGGCCCTGTCGGACGCCGAGATCGAGGTCCTCGCCGAAGCGCACCGGCCGCTTGTCCGACTGCGCGACCAATGGCTGCTCGTCGATCCCGCGCTGGCGCGCAAGGCCCGTGACCGCACACTGAAACCGTTGCCGACCATCGAAGCGCTCGGTGCCGCGCTGACCGGATCGACCGAGGTCGACGGCCAGTACGTACCCGCCGTCGCCACCGGCTGGCTGGAATCGCTACGGCAACGCATATCCGACCCGGACGCCGGTTTTGACGACGACGTGCGTCAACCGGCCGCGCTGGCGGCGACACTGCGCGACTACCAACTGCGCGGCCTGCGGTGGCTCGACCGGATGACCTCCCTCGGACTCGGCGGCTGCCTGGCCGACGACATGGGCCTGGGCAAGACGATCACCCTGATCGCGCTGCACCTGCGCCGCGGCTCGAAACCCACACTGGTGGTCTGCCCGGCGTCGCTGCTGGGCAACTGGGAACGAGAGATCACCAAATTCGCGCCAGGCACCCCGGTCCGGCGCTTCCACGGCACCGCCCGGTCGCTCGATGGCCTCGACAGCGGGTTCGTGCTCACCACCTACGGCACCATGCGCGTCGACGCCGAAACACTCGCCCAGCAGGACTGGGACCTGCTGGTGGCCGACGAGGCACAACACGTCAAGAACCCCGGATCCGGCACCGCCAAAGCACTGCGCACCATCCCGTCCTCGGCCCGGGTCGCGCTCACCGGTACACCCGTGGAGAACAACCTCTCCGAACTCTGGGCCATCCTCGACTGGACCACACCCGGCCTGCTCGGGCCGCTCACGGCATTTCGCGCCCGCTGGGACGGCAACCCCACCGGCCTGGCTCCACTGGTGCGGCCCTTCCTGTTGCGGCGCCGCAAATCCGACCCCGGCATCGCACCGGAACTGCCGCCCAAGACCGAGACCGACCGGCCGGTCGCGCTCACCCGCGAACAAGCCGGCCTCTACCAGGCACTGGTCGACGAAGTCATGGCGCAGATCAAAGCCAGCAGCGGGATCGCCCGCCGTGGCCTGATCATGAAGCTGCTCACCGGGCTCAAGCAGATCTGCAACCACCCCGCGCAGTTCCTCAAAGAGCCGAAAACCGAGCTGGCTGGGCGGTCGGGCAAGCTCGAGCTGCTCGACGAACTCGTCGGCACCATCCTCGCCGAAGATGGATCCGTGCTCGTGTTCACCCAGTACGTGACCATGGCACGGCTGCTGGAACGCCACCTACGCGACCTCGGCGTCACCACACAACTGCTGCACGGCGGCACACCCGTGGCCGTGCGCGAGGAGATGGTCCGGCGCTTCCAGAACGGCGAGGCGCCCGTGTTCCTGCTGTCACTCAAGGCCGCGGGCACCGGGCTCAACCTCACCCGCGCCGACCACGTCGTGCACTACGACCGCTGGTGGAACCCCGCCGTGGAAGACCAGGCGACCGACCGGGCCTACCGGATCGGCCAGACCCGCCCGGTCCAGGTCCACCGGCTGATCGCCGAAGGCACCCTGGAGGACCGGATCGCCGAGATGCTGCGGGAGAAGAAGAAACTCGCCGACACCGTACTCGGCCAAGGCGAAGCCGCGCTGACCGAACTGTCCGACGCCGAGCTGGCGGACCTGATCGAACTGAGGGGAACCTGGTGAGCGACGCCGCCCAAAATGTCCGGGGCTTCCCGGCCTTCCCCGCAGGCGCGCGCCGCCGCGCCCGGTTCGCCCGCTCGTGGTGGGGCAACGCGTGGATCACCGCGATCGAGGACGCGGCACTGGACTCCGAGCAGATGAAGATCGGCCGCAAGTACGCCTACGCGGGCCAAGTCGGCCCGATCACCGTCAGCCCAGGCCGGATCGCCGCCACCGTGTACGGCAGCGACCGCACCCCGCACACCACCACCGTCCACATCGCACAACTGACCGACGCGGAGTGGACCCGGCTGCTGGACTGGGTCGCGGCCAAATCCGGCTACATCGCCGCCCTGCTGGACAAGGAAATGCCGCAGGAGCTGACCGCGGCCGAGGTCCCCATCCTGCCGCAGATGACCGACCTGGAACCGGACTGCGACTGCGAAGGCTGGGAACTGCCCTGCAGGCACGCCGCCGCACTGTCCTACCAGGTCGCATGGCTGCTCGACGAAGACCCGTTCGTCCTGCTGCTGATCCGCGGCCGCGGCGAGCAACACCTGCTCGACGAACTACAACTACGCAACGGGCCGCCCTCGTCGATGCTGCGCTACCTCGTGACCGACGCCGCGGCCCGCGCCCAAGCCCTCCTCGACGGCAAACACCCCCAGGAGCTCACCGAATGGCAGGATGCCGTGCGGTGGGCCGCGACCTACCCGACACTCACCACGCAACTGGCCGAGGCGACCGGCCACGACCTCACCCACGCCGTCCGCGCCTGGACCTACGGCGGCCTGGCAGGTCTGGAAGTCCTCGAAAACACGTGGCGCCCCACCAAAACCGAACTCGCCAAAGCCGCCACGGCACTGTCCGGAGAGGACATTCCGCCGCTGCGACAGTCGCGTAACCACTGGACCGGCACGGACGCGCAGCTGCGGTTGGGCACAGACGGCCGCTGGTATCCCTACCGGCGTCAGGACGCCGAATGGCTGCCCGCCGGGCCACCGGAAACCGACCCGGCCACCGCCTTGCTGGCGATCTGAAGCAACCCATCGAGGACGGTGACCGCGTGCCCCGTCAGATGCACGCGGTCACCATGCACCTCGGTACGCACCACGCCGGTGCGCTTGGACGCCTGCAATCCGACCAGACTCGTGCGGCCCGTGCGCTGTGCCCAATACGGCGCCAGCGCGGTGTGCGCGCTGCCCGTGACCGGGTCCTCCGGGATCCCGTCCTTGGGTGCGAAAAACCGGGACACGAAGTCGTAGTCGGCCGACTCGGCGGTGACGATCACGCCACGAATGCCGGACTCCTGCTCGATCCGCGCGATCGACGCCAGATCCGGCCGCAGGCCCCGCACAGTGTCCTCATCGGACAGCACCACCAGCAGATCGCCCAGTGCGCCCGTGCGATACGCGGCCACCGGCTGCGTCCCGAGCGCCTCAGCCAGCCCGTGCGGCGCGGCAGCCTCGGTGATGGTCGCCGCTGGGAAGTCCAAGGTGATGCGGCCGTCATCAAAGCTGTGCGCGACAAGGATTCCGCTGCGCGTGGTGAACCGGACCGTCGCCGGGGTGCCGCGGTCCTGGTGCAGCGCGTGCGCCGTGGCCAGCGTGGCGTGACCACATAGGTCGGTCTCGACCTCCGGGGTGAACCACCGCAACGCGTAGTCCGCGTCGCCGTCGTCGACCGGGTGCGCGAAGGCGGTCTCGGAGAGGTTCATCTCCGCCGCCACCTGCCGCATCCAGTCCTCGTCCGGCCAGGTGTCCTCAAGCAGGCACACGGCGGCCGGGTTACCACGGAACGGTTGGTCGGTGAACGCGTCGATGATCCGGATTCGCATACCCCGACGCTAAAAGCCGATCCACGCAGCGCCCATAGCCAATCCCGCGAAATTGGCCCGCCTGCTAACCCGGCCGGTAGGCCTCATGGAGACGACGCAATCCCTCGGGAATCTGCCGCACCTGGATCCCGCCGTAACCAATGACAATGCCGTGCTGGGGTGTCCCGGCACAGAAATCGGCCAGCGCTTGCACTCCGACACCGGCACCACGAGCCCGCGCCACGAGCTCCCTCGGGTCGAATGCCGTGCGAGCACACAGATGCAAGCCAGCCGTGGACGGCACGACGTCCAGCCAGCCGAAGTCGCGCCGCAGTGTCGTGATGATCAGCTCGTGGCGGGCGGCGTACTCGCGAGTGGCCTTGCGGATATGCCGGGCCAGCAAGCCCTCCTCGATGAACTGTGCCAGCGCGCCCTGGGTGACCAAGTCGCCGTACATATCCATGAGCTGCTTGGCCGTGCGCAGCGCCGGAGCCAGCGACGGCGGAGCCACGAGGAAGCCCAACCGCAGCATCGGCAGCATGATCTTGGAGAACGACCCGACGTAGACCACCCGGCCGCTGCGGTCGATGCTCTGCAGCGGTTGCAACGGCCGGTCGGAGAACCGGAACTCACTGTCGTAATCGTCCTCGATGATCACCGCGTCATGGCGTTCGGCCCACGCCAGCAGCGCAGTGCGGCGTGCCAAGGACATCGGCGTGCCCAGCGGGAACTGATGCGACGGCGTCGTGTACACCAGCCGCGCCTTGGCCGGGATCGCCGTCACGTCAAGGCCTTCGTCGTCCACCGGGACAGCGGCCACCCGCGCGCCGAGTGACTGGAACAGCCGGCGGGCAGGGGAGTAGCCCGGCTCCTCCAGCGCCACCACGTCGCCCGGATCGACCAGCACCCGGCCGATCACGTCCAGCGCCTGCTGAGCGCCCTGCGTGACCAGGACATCCTCGGCGCCCGCCAGCACCGATCGCGACACGCCCACGTACCGGGCGATCGCCGCCCGCAGCCCGGGATGGCCCGCGGGTTCGGCGTACCGCGCCGGGTGCACCACCCTGGTCCGCAGCTCACGGCTCACCAGCCGCCGCCACGCCTCCAGCGGGAACAACCGGCCGTCGGGCACTCCGAGTTGGAAGTCGTACGGCAGCACCTCGTCCACCGACGGCCCGGCCACCGACTCCCACAACCGCCGCGGCCGCGCCACCCCACGACCCCGGCCCGCCACCGCACGCGACGCGGGCTTCACCGGCTGGTCCGTGACGAACGTGCCCGCGCCGACCCGGCCGACGAGAAACCCTTCCGCGGTCAGACGCTCGTAGGCATCGGTCACCGTCGTGCGCGACACCTGCAGCCGCTGCGCGAACTCCCGTGTCGGCGGCAGCCGCTCACCCGGCCGCAGCCGTCCGTCGAGGATCGCCTCCAGCAGCTCACGGTAGATCCGCGCGGACAGATCGCCCTTGCCCGCCAGGCTGACATGAAAGTCCATTGGTCCATTCAGTTGTTCAGAAATTGGCTATAACAACCGACCAATCTACTCCGTAGGTTCACTGTCATGCACAGACTCGCTGCGGCTCAGCTGACCAACTCGATCGGTGACGGCGCCTTCTATGTCACCTCGGCGCTGTACTTCACCCGCGTCGTCGGCCTGTCCGCCACCCAGGTCGGCCTCGGCCTGACCATTGGCTGGGCGATCGGCTTCCTGGCGGGCGTGCCCCTCGGTCACCTCGCCGACCGGCGCGGCCCTCGCACCACCGCGGTCCTGTTGGCGATCGCCACTGCCGTGACGATCAGCTCGTTCCTGTTCGTCCGCTCCTTCATGCCCTTCCTCATCGCCGTCTGCCTCTACACCACCTGCCAGTGCGGACTGACCGGCGCCCGGCAGGCACTACTGGCTGGGCTGGTCGCCCCCGAGCTGCGCACCAAGACCCGCGCGGTCATCCAGGCCGCCATCAACGGCGGCATCGCCATCGGTGCGGGCCTCGGCGGTCTCGCCCTCTACATCGACACCCCCGCCGCCTACATGGCGGTCTTCACGGTCGACGCCATCAGCTTCCTGATCTGCGCGGCGATCCTGCGCCCCCTGCCGGAGGTCCCACCCGCCCCCAGCAACGGCCCGAAGCTCGCCGTGCTGCGCGACCGTCCCTACGCCCTGCTCGCCCTGCTCAACACGATCATGCTGCTGCACGTCCCGCTGATCACGCTGGCCACGCCACTGTGGATCGTCCAGCACACCGACGCGCCACGCTGGATGGTCTCCGCGATCCTGTTGCTCAACACGGTGTCCGTGGTGCTGTTCCAAGTCCGGGTCGCCCGGCAGGTCACCTCCCTTCAGTCCGCGGCGCGCTCCATGCGCCACGCCGGAGCACTGCTGCTCGTGTCCTGTGTCGTGTTCGCCCTTTCCGCCCTGGGCACCTCGGCCTGGATCGCCGCAGGCATCCTGCTCGTGGCCGCACTCGTGCAGACCTACGGCGAGATGATGCAGTCCGCCGGCGCCTGGGAGATCAGCTTCGCCCTCGCCCCGCCGGACAAGCAGGGCCAGTACCAAGGCCTGTTCGGCAACGGCCTCGCCGTGGCCAGGGTGATCGCCCCGCTGATGCTCACCGCCCTGATCGTCACCTGGGGCATCCCCGGCTGGATCGTCCTCGGCGCCGTCTTCATGATCACCGGTCTGCTCGTCGGCCCGGCGGTCCGCTGGGCACAACGGCGTAGCAGCGTTATCGCCACCTCCCTTCCCGCAGTACCAATAGGTGTGTCCTGAACTCGCACCGGGGCCTGGCAGGCGCTCAGGCGACGGTCAGTGCCAATCTCAAGGCCCGAAGGCGGTACTGGAGTGCCGGAGCTCAAGCCACAAGTTGCCGTGTTGGGATCACGACGCGGCCTCGGGCAGAACCTGGACACCCGGCAGTCACGCCGGACGAAAACGGTCGAGACGATCAGGCAGTCGGCAACCGGGATGAACCCCGAAGCCGCATCCGCTCACCCGCGCCCGGACAGCATGATCGGCGGCGACGGTGTGTCGGTCTCCGTGGCCAGCAGCGCGCGCAGCTCGGCCAGGATCGCGTCGAGTTTGTGCAGCCGCTGCCCGCCAGTTCCGAACGGCACGCCCGCGGCTTCGCCCGGTCCAAGGACTCGGTGGTTGGCGGATCGGCGCGCATCCATCGACCACGCCGACGCTGGTTTTCCGGGAGATCACAACCCCGCGATCGAGCGGCTGTGTGATGCCCTTGCCACCCGGCTCGACGGGCAACGGGCCTGTCTGCCGGGAGCGGGCATGCCGTCCAACATGCCCCGGGATTCACCTATTGGCCCGGCTGTCCGCTCGCCACAACGGTCCCGCGCGCAGACCACCGCTGCTGCACCACTGCCAGCACTCTGCCCAGCATGACCAGCACGAGGATCAGCGCACCGCCGTCCGTGACCACCGACGGCAGGACGCCCACCCAGCCGTACGTCTCGGACGCAGCCTCGAACATCTCGAACGGCACAATTCCCACCCCGGCCGCCTGTCCGGCGTTCACCGCGAGCACCACCCAGAACAGCCAGTTCCCGGCACGTAAAGCCAACAGCCCCAGCGCATTGGCCACCACGAACACGGCACCGACCACACGGAACCCGGTTAAGAACCCCGACGGATCCGCGCTTGCCCCGGCCAACTCCATTGTCCGGGCCAGCACCTGCTCATCGATCACCACGAAGCCGTGCAGCGCCGTGCCGATCGTGAACACGATCGAACACACCACGACCCAGATGCGCAGACTCCTCGTCCACATCACGCTGATACCCCCTCGACACGCACTCTCCCTATCGGCGATAGAGCCACTCTATCACTGATAAGGTCGGCGTGTGGCCCGCTTGGACATCCGACACATCACCGACATGGCCGTCGAGCTTCTCGACGAGGTGGGACTGGCCGACCTGAGCACGCGGCGGCTGGCCGCCAAGCTCGGAGTCCAGTCACCGACGCTCTACTGGCACGTGAAGAACAAGGCTGAACTGCTCGACCTGGTCGCCGAAGCGATCTGCGCCGACGCCTTCGACATCGACGACACGTTGCCGTGGCGCGATCAACTCGCCAGCGGCCTGCGGCAGTTCCGGCAGCTGCTGATGGCCCACCGCGACGCCGCGACGCTGCTCACGCAGCGACCACCGATCGGCCCGCACCGACTCGGCCACATCGAGACCACCGTGCGGATCCTGCTGAACGCGGGCTTTCCCGACACCGAAGCCGGCGGCATCGCCCGCCTGCTCGCGGCACACGTGCTGACCACCGCCCAGCAAGCGGCCAGGACCATCGACCCGCCCGACGGCGACTACCCGAGCCTGCGCCGGGTCGCCACCCGGCCGATGTCCGGTGAGCAGCAGTTCGAACTGGGCATCGAGATCATCCTCGACGGCCTGGAACAACGCCTCACACAGGCAGCACCGCGCCGGCCCGCTTCACGGTCCTGATCACCGGCGCGGTCTCCATGTCCCTGACAGCGTCCAAAGCGGACACCCGCTCGGTCAGATACCGGTACAGATCCGCGTTGTCCCGGCAGTTCACCGCGGTGATCAGGTTTGTCGGGCCGGTGGTCACCGCCGCGAACGACACCTCCGGATGCCGCGCCAGCTCCTCGGCCGTAGCCACCAGTTCGGACGGTTTCACCCGCATCCACAGGCGTGCCTCCGCGCCGAAACCCAGCGCGGACGGCGGAATGTCGAGCATGTACGACAGCACGCCGCCGCGCCGCAGGTGATCCATTCGCCGCTTGACTGTCGAGTCCGACCAGCCGGTGAGGGTGGCCAGCTCGGCGTACCCCGTGCGGCCATCCCGTGACAGCGCTTCAAGCAGGACAGTGTCACCCGGGTCCAAGGTGATCGGCGTGTCGTCCTGCGCGTGGGGTTCCGGCATGAGCTGCGCGACCTGGTCTTCACTGAGCCAGTGCAGCCCCTGCCAGGAACTCGGCAACGCCGTCGCACGCAGGATCGAATGCGCCGTCACCGACGCCACGCGACGGGTACGCGGCAGCTTCGACAACAACAAGGTGTCCCGCTCGCCCACACTGCGAGCCTGGGTATTGCACGAGATCTCCGTGCCGCCCGACAGCAAATACACCCACGACGTGTCCTGGCGGTCCGCCAGTGCGGCGGCCACCGCGCTCGCCGCGTCCGGTGTGCACTGCAACCGCAGCGTCCACGCCGTATACCCCAGACGCGCTCCGTTGACCGTTCCCACGACCCGCAGCACACCAGCGGAGCGCAACCGCTGATACCGCCTGGCCACGGTGTTCTCCGAGACACCGATGACCGTCGCGATGGTCCGCAACGGTGCCCGGCCGTCGATCTGCAGCGCGTGCACCAGACCTCGGTCGACCGGATCGAGTGTGACGGGATCCATCATCACAGCGTATCCACTGACGGTTTCCTGCGCAGATGATGATTTTCAGGGCGGCGATCCGCCTGGCGGGCCGATCGTAGGTCGTCCACCAGGAAAGGAGAACCATGCGAAAGTGGGGAGCGCTGACCGCGATCAGCCTCGGATCACTGCTGTTTCTGATCGACACGACGGCTGTGACCGTCGCCCTGCCCGACATCGGCCGTTCGTTCGAGGCCTCCCTGACACCGCTGCAATGGGTGCTCAACATCTACACCGCGGTCCTGGCTGCGCTGATGCTCGTGGCGGGCTCGGTCGCGGATCGCTACGGACATCGCGCGATCTACCTGGCAGGCCTCACGGTGTTCACGGCCGCGTCGCTGGTGTGCGGTCTGACGCCGGGCATCGCAGTGCTGATCGCCGCGCGAGGGGTCCAAGGCGTTGGGGGAGCGGCAGTGGCGGTCACGACCTTCGCGTTGATCGGCAGTAGCTACGCAGGACGTGACCGAGGCATCGCCATGGGCATCTGGGGCGCGGTCAACGGACTGGCCGCCGCCGCGGGCCCGATCGCGGGAGGTCTGCTCACCCAGTACATCAGCTGGCGCGCGATCTTCATCGTGAACGTTCCGCTCGCGCTGCTGGCGATCGCGTTGACGGTCAGGAGCATCACGGTGGTGCCTGGTGTGCGCGGGAAGCGGTTCGACATGGCCGGGTTGGTGTCGTTGTTCCGTATCGCGTCGTTCAACGCCCTGATGGTGTGCGGGGTGATTTCAGCGAGCGTGTTCGCGTGCCTGGTCTTCACCTCGGTCTGGCTGCAGGGCACGCTCAAACTAGGCCCGGTCGACGCAGGCCTGGCGTTGGTTCCCTTGGCGCTGAGCACATTCGTCACCTCGACACTGGTCGGGCGACGCCTGCAGCACATCCCGCCCCGCGTGCTGATCGGAATCGGGCTCCTGCTGGGCGGCGCCGGATGCGCACTCCAGGCCGGCCTGGATGCCGGATCGACCGCGCTATCCATCCTCTGTGGACTGATCGTTACCGGTGTCGGCGTCGGTGTGCTCATGCCCGCCATGGGCACCGCGCTGTTCGCCACAGTTCCCCCGCAACGGTTCGGCGTCGCCGTCGGCGCCTCGACGACCGCTCGTCAGCTCGGTCAGACCTTAGGAGTCGCCGTTCTCGGCGTGGTGTTCCAGTCCGGCGTGGACGCCGTCGACGGGCTCAACCGGGTGTACCTGGTCGCCGCCGGGCTCGGATTTGCCGCGGCCGCCACGGGTTTCCTGCTGATCCGGGAAAATGTCGGTACCACGGTCTAACGTTCGGAACCATGACTGGCGACGTTCGTCCCTTCCGCAGTGCTGTTCCGCTGGCCGACCTCGACGACCTGCGGAACAGGCTCGCGGCGACCCGCTGGCCGGACGAGTTGCCCGGAGTCGGCTGGGCCTACGGAGTCCCGCTGGAGTACCTGCGCGAGCTCGTGGCCTACTGGCAGGACGGATACTCGTGGCGGGACAACGAAGCGCGCCTGAACTCCTTCCCCCAGTTCACCACCGAGATCGACGGTCAACGCATCCATTTCCTGCATGTGCGCTCGGCGCAACCGGACGCGTTACCCCTGCTGCTGACACACGGCTGGCCCGGCTCGGTGCTGGAGTTCCTCGACGTGATCGGTCCGTTGACCGAGTCCTTCCACGTCGTCATCCCGGCCATTCCGGGGTTC
The DNA here is from genome assembly GCF_900176515.1 of Kibdelosporangium aridum. Lineage (GTDB taxonomy): Bacteria > Actinomycetota > Actinomycetes > Mycobacteriales > Pseudonocardiaceae > Kibdelosporangium > Kibdelosporangium aridum. The sequence continues at coordinate 1,879,695 of NZ_FWXV01000001.1, read as the reverse complement.
GGGTTCTCCGGCCCGACCTCCTCGACCGGCTGGGGCCCGCATCGCGTGGCGGGCGCGTGGACGCAGCTGATGGCTCGCCTCGGCTACGAGCGTTACGGAGTCCAAGGCGGGGACTGGGGATCGATCATCTCGCGCGTGGTCGCGGCCCTGGAACCCGAGCGCGTGGTCGGCGTGCACCTGAACTTCCTGCCCACGGTCCCGCGCGGCGACTCGGCAGAGCTGTCCGACGAGGACCAAGCCCGGATCGCCGCGATGAGCAAGTACCTCGCCGCCCCCGCGGGGTACATGCGCCAACAGGCGACCCGGCCGCAGACCTTGTCCTACGCGTTGACCGACTCCCCGGTCGGCCAGCTGGCCTGGATCGCCGAGAAGTTCCGGGAATGGACCGACCCGGCCAGCAAGATCGACACCGACTGGCTGCTGACCAACGTCTCGCTCTACTGGTTCACCGCCACCGCGGGCTCCTCGGCGCGGATCTACTACGAGTTCGAGGCCTCCCGCAGGAGGTTCGCCGACAGCCCGGCCCCGATGGGTGTCGCGGTGTTCCCGTACGAGCTGGTCAAGCCGGCACGGACGCTGGCTGAGCGGGAGCACACCATCGCGCAGTGGACGGAACACGACCGCGGCGGGCATTTCGCGGCCCTCGAGGTGCCGGAGTTGTTCGTGCGGGACGTCCGGGAGTTCTTCGAGAAAGTACGGGGGTGACGGCTACGGCGTGACAGTGTCGTTCGCGGCCTGCATGCCCGCGAGAATGATCTGCATGCCGTACTCGAAGCACTCGTCGGTGTTCGGGTCGAACAGGTTGTCATCCACGTAGGCCTGCGCAGTCAGCGGGAACCGTGCGGTGTCCAGCTTGCTGTGCGCGGACTCCGGCGACTTGTAGAGGTGGTTCTGCTCCTCGATGGTGAAGCCGACCGCGTAGTGGATCAGCGCGGCGAGGCTGCGTGCGGCGGGCTGCACCTCGAACCCGGCGTCCTGCAGCGTGCGCAGCGCCAGCTCGGTGGCGCGGAACAAGGCAGGTTCGGTGACGCTGCCATTGGCGAAGATCCGGCCGCCGTCCCGGTAGCGCAGCATGGCCTTGCGCAGCTGGCGCACCCACTCGGCCGTCCACTCCTGCCACGTCACGCCCGCACGGGGCGCCTCGAGCCCGTCGGCGGCGCAGTTGAAGATCGCCGCAGCCATCACGTCGAGCAACTGGCTCTTGTTCTTGACGTGCCAGTACAACGCGGCCGGTTGCACGTCGAGACGCGTCGCGAGCAACCGCATGGACAGGCCGTCCAGACCGGTCTCGTCAAGCATCTCCAGCGCCGTGCGCGCGATGACGTCCACGGTGAGCTTCACCCTTGACACTTTAACAGCGGTGAATACATCCTTAACGATGTACAGGAAACACTAATCATCGTTTAGGGGATCTGGGTGAGCGACTTCAACGATCAGGTGATCGCGGAGTTCAGGACCAACAAGGGGAACGTCGGCGGGTTCTTCAAGGACGCGCACGTCACGCTGCTGCACCACAAGGGCCGCAAGTCCGGCCGCGACATGGTCACACCGTTGATCTACCTGCCGGTGGACGGCAGCTACGTGCTGATCGGCAGCGCGGGCGGCGCCAAGAAGGTGCCGGAGTGGTTCAACAACGTCGCGGCCGCGGACGAGGTCGAGATCGAGGTAGGCGAACGGAAGGTGACCGCCAAACCGACGATCCTGCGTCAGGGTCCTGAGTGGCTGCGCCTCTACACGCTGTTCGCCGACTATTGGCCGGACATCCACAAGTACGAGGAGAACACCGACCGGCGCTTCCCCTTCGCCCGGCTCGACCCGGTCGGCTGAGGAGAAAGCCAATGCGCGCATGGCGCCTGACAACCAGGGGCGAACCGCTCGAGCTGGTCGACCTGCGCGACCCAGCCCCAGGCCCCGGCGAGGTCGTGCTCCGCACGATGGCCGCCGGGCTGTGCCTGACCGACGTGCATATCGCCACCGGCTCACTGCCGTTTGGCGCACTGCCGGTGGTACTCGGTCACGAGGTCGCGGGCGTGATCACCGAGATCGGGCCTGAGGTGACCGAATTCCAGGCCGGCGACCGGGTGGCGGTCCGGACTGGGCCGGACGGTCCCGGCGTCGCCTACGACGGCGGTTTCGGCACCGTGGTGCGTACCCAGGCCGACCGGCTGATCACGATCCCTGACGGCGTGACGTACGAGCAGGCCGCCGTGGCTACCGACGCGGGCCTGACCTCGTACCACGCCTTGCACGACAAGGGAAACATCCAGCCAGGGATGAAGGTCGGCATCATCAGCATCGGCGGGCTGGGCAGCTTCGGCGTGCAGATCGCCGCGGCCGCCGGTGCCGAGGTCACCGCCGTGGTCCGCAAGAAGGCGCTGGCCACAACGGCGCTCGAACTCGGCGCGGCAACTGTCGTGCAGAGCATCGACGACGTGCGCGATCTCGATCTGATCGTGGACTTCGTCGGCAGCAGTGAGACAGTGCGCGGCAGCGTCCTGGGTGTGCGGCACAGCGGCCGGGTGGTCGTGGTCGGCGGTCAGGACGAGTCGGCGAGCATCCCGATCGCGGTGATGCTCATGAACAACGTCGAGATCGTCGGTTCCAACGCGGGCACCAACGACGAACTGCGCCAGGTACTGGCCATGATCGCCGACAGGTCGCTCAAGCCGCTGCTGACCAGGATCGGCTTCGGGGAGATCCCCGACTCGCTGGACCGCCTGAGCAAGGGCGGCGTCGCGGGCCGGCTCGTCGCCGACATGTCCGCTGGCTAAAGGCAATCCGGCAACCCGAACACCTTGAACAGCCGGGTGTCGAAGAACGACGTCGAATGCCGCACGCCGGTCACGGCCAGCTCCAGCAGTTCGAGCTTCCACGGCACGAACAAGCCGGCCTGGCCGGTACTGAGTACAGAGGCCCGGATGTACGTGGCGAACCCAGGCTGACCGTTGCCCGCGATCGGCACCAGCCGCAGGTCGCCCGCGCTCGCTGGGCACCAGTTGGCGACCAGCCGCGCGATGTCGCGCGGGCCGCGGTACCAGCCGGGGAACGGCGGCATCTCCATCACGGCGTCCTGGGTGAACACCTCGATGATCGCGTGGATGTCCTTGGCCTCGAACGCGGCCACGAACCGGTCAAGCAGGTCACGTTGCTGCGCGGTGGTCGGCTCGGCCACCGCGTCGCGGGTGGGCGCGGCCTGAGAGATCTGAGCATGGGCACGCTGCAACGCGCTGTTGACCGCGGCCGGGGTTGTGCCCAGCATCTCGGCGACCTCGGCCGCGCGCCATTTCAGCACGTCACGCAACACGAGCACGGCCCGCTGCCGGGGCGGCAGGTGCTGTAACGCGGCGATGAACGCCAGCCGCACACTCTCGCGTGACGTCACGATCGACGCCGGGTCCAGCAGCGCGTCCGGAATCGGCTCGAGCCACGGCACTTCCGCCTGCTCGACCGGCGCCACCTCCGGATCGCTGCTCTGAGTGCCCAGCCCGATCGGCAACGGCCTGCGCTCCCGTCCCTCCAGCGCGGTCAGGCACGCGTTGGTCGCGATCCGGTACAGCCACGTGCGGATCGACGCGCGGCCTTCGAACGCCGGATATCCCCGCCATGCGTTCAGGTACGTCTCCTGCACCAGGTCCTCGGCTTCGTGCACCGACCCCAGCATCCGGTAGCAGTGCGCGAGCAACTCGGCCCGGTACGAATCCGCCGCACGCTGGAATTCATCGTCGACCGACGTCAGCGACCTGGTCACACCCGTTCCTCCAGCCTTCGAAACAGCCCGTCACCACTACTGACAGCCGCGGCCGCGAAAACTCATCGCTCGCGCGGCGATGAATTCACCGAGCCGGGCGCCTCTGCCCTAGTAGGTATCCACACTGACCGAACGGAGACGCGGATGACAACCGCACTGCCGCCCGTGGTGTCCCAGCAGGACTGGCTGGTTGCCCGGAAAGCCTTACTGGCCAAGGAAAAGGAGGCGCTCAAGGTCCGTGACCGGCTGAACGCCGAACGGCGCAGGCTGCCGATGGTGCGAGTGGACAAGCAGTACGTGTTCACCGGGCCGGACGGCGAGCTGACCCTGGCGGAGATGTTCGAGGGCCGCAGCCAGCTCTACATCCACCACTTCATGTGGCGCGACGACCTCGACTCGGGCTGCCCGAGCTGCACCGCGACGGCGAACCTGAACTTCACCCCGCCGATGCTGGCCCAGCTGCACAACCGGGACATCACCTTCGCCGCGGTCAGCCGCGCACCGGCGGAGAAAGTCCTGGCGTACAAGGAAAAGAACGGCTGGAACTTCCCGTTTTACTCCTCGTACGGCAGCGACTTCAGCTACGACATGCACGCCTCGCTGGACGAGTCCCGCCAGCCGGTCGAATACAACTACCTGTCCAAAGAGGAACTCAACGCCCGTGGCTTCGCCGACGAGATGCTGACCGGCGACTGGCCGGCCAACAGCGTGTTCCTGCGCGACGGCGACGAGGTCTTCCACACCTACACCGCCTACGCGCGCGGCCTTGACCACCTGTTCACGCCGTACAACTTCATCGATCTGACCCCGTACGGCAGGCAGGAGGCATGGGAGGACTCGCCGGAAGGCTGGCCGAAGCAGGGCGCCACGCTGTAAAACCAGCGGCGCATCGCCGAGGTGGCCAAAGCCACCCCGTTTCAGCTATTTCCCCAGCAAAGAGGCGCTCGCGCTGGAAGGCGTGGGGGATGACGACCTGGCGGGCGTCGTGCAGGACCGCCCGCCAGGCCACACACCGCTGCAAGCGCTGCCGGTGACTGGCGAGGCGCACTGGAAATCGAAGCAGCTTTTCCGGCTTCTAGCCGACGAGGGTGCACTCTCAGGGCGAGGCTCCGTAGCAGGCGGCGACCGCGGCGGCGCGGTCACGCATGCAGGTGCGCAACCACTGCGGGGCCAGGGCTTCCGCGTTCGTGGCGAGCTGCCACAACGCCCATTCGGCGTGTCTGGAATCTTGGAACGTCACTTCCAGCCGCAGCCAGCCGTCGGGGTCGGTTTCTTCGGCGCGGACGGCCAGCGCGGTGCCCACTAGCTCCGCACGCCGCGCCGGGTGCACCCGTACCAGCACGGTGACCTGGTCGCCGCCGGTCCGGAACCGAGTGCTGCGTTCCTGCCAGGCCTGGTCCAGATCGACCCGGTCTGGTCGCTGCGCGGGTTCGGCGAGTTCCTCGGCGGCCAAGATCCGCGACAGCCGGTAAGTGCGGTCCGCGCCAGATCTCGTGGCCAGCAAATAGCCATGGCCGCGTACGGTGACCAGGCCGATCGGGTCCACCGTGCGCCACTTCGGGGTTTGGTCCGTGGCCGCGTAATGGATGCGCAGCTTGTGTCCGGCGAACACCGCACGCCGGACCTCGGCCACGACGGAGTCTGGCACCTCCTCCGCGACCAGCCGCCGCGAGAGCAGGTCGGTCTCCGGGTCGATGAGCAATCGCTGTGCCGCGCCGGCCGCGGTCGCCCGATAACTTTCGGGGAGCGCGTCGACCACCTTGCGCATGGCCGACGTGAGCGCCGAGCCGAGTCCGAATGCCTGTGCGCCGCGCCGCGATCCGGCGACCAGCAGGGCAAGTGCTTCGTCATGGTTCAGTCCGGTGAGCTCGGTCTGAAAACCGGGCAGCAACGCGAACCCGCCGTGCCGGCCGCGTTCGGCGTAGACCGGGACGCCCGCCGCGGACAGCGCCTCGATGTCACGCAGCACAGTACGGGTGGACACCTCCAGCTCGCGCGCCAGCGCGGCCGCCGACAGCCGACCATGCTGGCGCAGCAACAGCACCAGCGACACCAACCGGTCGGCGCGCATGCGAGAACTTTACGGGAATACACGACACAGGATGTCGTGATTTGTTGGAAGGCTCATCGGCATGACAAGCAAGACAGTGGCCACTGAGCCGAACGACCTGGGCAAGTACTTCATCGAGCGCGGCAACGCGGGCGATGTGGACGGGCTGGTGGCGTTGTACGAGCCGGACGCCGTGCTGGCGTTCCCGCCGGGCAACCTCGCGACCGGGCATGCGGAGATCCGCAAGGTGTTCGAGGAGTTCGTCGCGGCTGCGCCGGTGCTCACGCCGGGTAAGCAGCATCCAGCACTGGTGAGCGGCGACCTGGCCCTCACGGTGTCCACGTTGACCACTGGGGAGATGACCGTCGAGATCGCCCGTCGCCAGGCGGACGGATCATGGCTTTGGGTCGTGGATCAGCCGGTACTCGTGCCGTAGCGGGACGGCGGTGGGCCGGCACGTCCGCGCCCACCGCCCACACCGAGTCAGGAGAGGTGATGAGGCGTATCGCGACGATCGGCGTCTACGGCTTCACCGCCGCGGCGTTCGTCGAGACGCTCACCGGCGCGGGCGTGGCGCTGCTGCTCGATCTGCGTCAGCGCCGCGGCGTCCGGGGCCCCGAGTACTCCTGGGCGAACTCGGCGCGGCTCCAGCACGCGCTCGCCGCAGCGGACATCGGCTACCAGCACGTGAAGGACCTAGCGCCGACGACCGAGCTGCGCCAACTCCAGTACCGCGAGGACGACCGCCAGGGCGTGGGCAAGCGCAACCGCATCGCGCTGGCGCCGGAGTACGTCGAGCACTACACCCGCGAGATCCTCGACCCGTTCGATCTCGGCGCGCTCGTGGCCGAGCTACCGAGCCACTCGGTGACCGCGCTGCTCTGCGTCGAGCGCGACCCGGAGGCATGCCACCGCTCACTCGTGGCCGCCCGCCTGCGCGCCGAACACGGCCTGCCAGTCACGGACCTCCGCCCAGGTTAAGCGGTGTTCCACGCACTGGCCGCGAAGGATGCCCAATAATGCGGACTCGTGACGGTAACCGAGACACACCGGGCGATTGACGCGGTCTGGCGGATCGAGTCGGCCAGGGTGATCGCCGGCCTCGCGCGGATCGTCCGTGACGTCGGCCGCGCCGAGGAACTCGCCCAGGACGCGCTGGTCGCCGCGCTGGAGCAGTGGCCGCAGCAGGGCGTGCCGAAAAACCCGGGTGCCTGGCTGATGGCAACGGCCAAGCACCGCGCGATCGACCACGTCCGGCGTGAACAGGTACTGGCCCGCAAGGTCCAGGAACTCGGGCACGAGATCGAGACCGGCGGGGTCAACCCGGAACCGGACATCGACGCCGCGCTGGACGACGACATCGGCGACGACGTGCTGCGGCTGGTGTTCACCGCGTGCCACCCGGTGCTGTCCACCGAGGCCCAGGTCGCGTTGACGCTGCGGATGCTCGGCGGGCTGACCACCAAGGAGATCGCCCGGGCGTTCCTGGTCGGCGAAACGACCATCCAGCAACGCATCGTGCGCGCGAAGAAGACCCTCGCGGACAAGAAGGTCCCGTTCGAGATCCCACCGGCGGGCGAACGCGCCGAGCGGCTGGCGTCCGTGCTCGAGGTCATCTACCTGATCTTCAATGAGGGCTACTCGGCCACCGCGGGCGACGACTGGTTACGCCCCACCCTGTGCGAGGAGGCGTTACGGCTCGGCCGCGTGCTCGCCGGGCTGGCGCCGCGCGACGCCGAGGTGCACGGCCTGGTCGCGCTGCTCGAAATTCAGGCCTCCCGGTCGAAAGCACGCACCGACGCCAACGGCGAGCCGATCCTGCTGCTGGAGCAGAACCGGTCCAGGTGGGACCAGATGCTGATCCGCCGTGGCCTGGCCGCGCTGGACAAGGCTATGGAACTCAGCGACGGCGCACCCGGCCCGTACACCGTGCAGGCCGCGATCGCGGCGTGCCACGCGCGTGCCCGCGTCGCCGAGGACACCGACTGGGCGCAGATCGCCGCGCTGTACGCGACCTTGTCCGACCTGATGAGCTCGCCGATCGTCGAGCTCAACCGGGCGGTCGCGCTGTCGATGGCGTTCGGCCCGGACGTCGGCCTGCAGCTGGTCGACATGATCGTCGACGAACCCAGCCTGAAGAACTACCACCTGCTGCCGAGCGTGCGCGGCGACCTGCTGGCCAAACTGGGTCGCTACGAGGAAGCGAAGGCCGAGTTCGACCGGGCCGCGTCGCTGACCGGCAACGAACGGGAACGAGCCCTGTTGCAGGATCGCGCGGCGGCCTGTGCCAGGGGCGAAGCGCCCGAGCGATGAGTTTCGCCCGGCTGTCTCGTCCTAGGAGACGTGAGCATCAAACCTGAGATTGTCGAGCGGGCCGAGCAGCCCTACGTGGGCGTGCGCGGCACCGTGACCATGGAGACGTTCGGCAAGATCGCCGACCGGATGCCGGAGCTGATCGGCTCGCTGCTGCAGCGCGGCGTCGAGCTGGCCGGGGCGCCGTTCTTCCGCTACACGCGCATCGACATGGCCAACGAACTGGAGGTCGAGGCAGGCGTGCCGGTCAACGCCGCCATCCCCGAGCAGGGCGAGCAGTTCAACGGCGTGCTGCCCGCCGGCCGGTATGTCTGCCTGACCCACATCGGTCATCCCGACGAGCTGGTCGACGTCACCGGCCAGCTGCTGACATGGGCCGCCGAGCAGGGTCTGACCTGGGACAACACCGGTCAACAGTGGGGCTGCCGGCTGGAGATCCTGAAAACCAACCCCACCGTCGAACCCGACATGACCAAGTGGGAGACCGAACTGGCCTTCCGGCTGGCCGATTAACCGGCCGCCTGGCCTACCACTTGAGGTTGGCGATGACCTTCGACACCAGTTGCATCGACCGCTCGCATTCGAAGGTCTTCGCCACCTCACGCCCGGTGTCCGCGCTCTGGCTGCTGAACTGCAGCCAGGGTGTGCCGCCGTTGACGTACACCAGGCAGTAGGTGCCGTCGTCGGCCAGCACCGCGGCCTTCTTGCCGGCGACGTCCACCGTCCGCTGCGAGCTGGTCGTGATGTCCGGGAACGCGGGCGTGTTGAGGATGACGCTGAGATACGCCGCGCCGCCCGGCGCCTCCCACCGGCAGCCACGCCCGACGTTGGGCAGGTCGTCCGGTGTGCCGTTGACCTGGGCGCCGACGTGCGCGCTGGCGTCGGAGTCGGTCAGCAGGGTGCACGGGTCGGTCGCCACTTGGACCTGGGCGGGCGGGGGTTCCGCGGGCGCGGGAGGCGGAGCGGAGGACGAGTCGCCGCTACAACCAGCTGCCAGCAGAAGGGCGGCCATGGCCGCCGTGAGTCGTGTGATCACCAGGAGTCCTTGCGTGCAGGGGGTGCAGGGATGGTGTGTTGTCCAGACCATTCTGCACGCGGGGAAAGCACGGTCAACACGATCACCGGCGGCGTTTTCCACTCGGTGCGCGTTTCCAATGAGCCGGTCGCGTCAGCGTCGGCGGCAGCTGGGTCGACGCATCGCCACGCGCCGCGTTGACCTGCGACTGCGTCAGGAAGATGCTGCCGGTCAGGTCGGCACCGGCGAGGTCGGCGTCCCGGACGTCCGCACCGATCAGGTCCGCCAGCCGCAGGTCCGCGCCGCGCAGATCGGCTCCGATCAGCAGCGCACCCCGCAAGCTCGCGCCGCGCAGGTCGGCCTTGCGCAGCTTGGCGCCGATCAGGTCGGCACCGCGCCGGTTCTTGCCCCCGATGCCCGCCCTGACCAGCTCGCTGGCCCGCAGCAGCACGGTGTTGACCTTCTCGCGGTGCGCGGGCACGTCCAGCTCGATGATCGACTCGGCGGAGCCGTGCGTGATCTTCTCGGTCTCCTCGATCAACGCTCTGACCTGGTCGTGCACCGCACGCGCGGCGTCCAGCGCCAGCACCTCGGTCAAGTACCACAGCAGTTCGTGCAGCTGCCGCATCACCGGGAAGACCTGGAACATCCGCTTGGCGCTGCCCGGGGACTGGCGCCAGTCGTTGCCCGCGAAGGTCACCTGCGAGACCTTCTGGCCCGCGCCGAAGCAGTCGAACACGGTGCAGCCGGGAAAGCCCCGCTCACGCAACGTGCTGTGGATCCCGCACCGGTAGTCCGCCAGCAAGTTGGGGCAGGGCTGCCCGCCGTCCTTGGTGATCGCGAAGTCCGCCGAGGCCGCGAACGGCAATGCCACACAGCACAGCCCGAAGCAGCTGGAACAGTCGGCGATGAGGCCGTCGCGCACTGGTCTCCTCAGTCTGGAATTCACTTCGCGAGACGAAAGGTTAGCTCCAGTCCTGCTGTGGCTCGCCGGGACGGTGGAGGCCGAACGTCCATTCGTAGCCCTCGGGGTCCTGCACCCGGCACCGGTAGTTCCACTCCGAGCGACCCGGCTGCCAGATGGTGACCGCGCCTTCGGCCGTGGCCTGCTGGTGGATCCGGTCGACGGCCGCCTCGCTGTCGACGACCAGGTACGTGCCGTGCCCGCAGGTATCGCCCTTGCGCGGGGACCGCTCGTACCCGTCGCGGTCGCTGAACACTATGATCACCGCGTCACCCAGGCGAAGCTCGGCGTGCCCGACACCGCCTTGCTCGTCCGGGAAATGCATGGTCGTCTCGAAGCCGAAGGCCTTGGTCAGGAAGTCGATGGCCGCCTGGCCGTCGCGATAGCCGAAGTACGGCGTCACCTGTGTGGTCATGCGATTAGCCTTCCGGCAATTCAGGCCACTTTCCGACCGTAAAAGAAAATGAGGTGCCCGCGGATCTGGCCGCTGCCAGAGTTCGCCTGATGTACGACGTGTTGCTGATCGGCGGGCCCGCGGGTGTCGGGAAGTCCAGTGTGGGCTGGGAGATCTCAGCCCTGTTGAAGGCGCGCGAGGTCGCGCACTGCTTCATCGAGGGCGACATCATGGACCAGATCCACCCGGCCCCGCCCGGCGACCCGCACCGCTCCCAGATCACCGAACGCAACATCGCCGCAGTGTGGGCCAACTACGCCGCGGTGGGACAGACGCGGCTGATCTACACCAACACCGTCAGCATCCTGGAAGCCCCGATGATCGTTCGCGCGATGGGCGGCCGTGGCACGCGAGTCATGTGCGTACTGCTCACCGCCAGCGAGGACATCGTGCGGCAACGGCTGGCGGAGCGGGAGATCGGCTCCGAGCTCGATTGGCACATCGAACGCAGCGCGTTGATGGCGCGCCGCCTGGACGCCCAAGCACCCGAGGGCACGATCCGGATCCTCACCGACGGGATGACCGTCACGCAGGTAGCTCAAGACATCTGCGCCAAATGGCTGTAACACCGGTGTTTCATCCGCCGTGCACGATGTGAATCATGAAGGTCCGAGACGCAACCGAACTGGACGCCGACGCCTGCGCCGCGATCTACGCCCCATACGTCCGCGACACCGCGATCACGTTCGAAAGCGACCCGCCGACCCCCGCGGAGATGGCCGTGCGGATCGCTACGGCGAGCAAGACCCACGCGTGGCTCGTACTGGAAGACGACGACGGCCGGATCATCGGCTACGCGTACGGCGGGCCGTTCAAAGCGCGCGAGGCGTACCGGTGGTCCTGCGAGGTCAGCGTGTACCTCGAACTGGGCCGACGACGCTCCGGCGGCGGACGCGCGTTGTACACAGCGTTGCTCCAACGGCTCGCACAGCGCGGCTACCGGACGGTCGCTGCCGGGATGACGCTGCCGAACGACGCGAGCGTCGGCCTGCACAAGGCAATGGGCTTCGAGCCCGTCGGCACCTACAAGCGGATCGGGTGGAAACTCGGCGCGTGGCACGACGTCGCCTGGGTCCAGCGTTCAATCTCCACCGGCGACGACCCGCCAGCGCAACCCCGCTGACTCGATATCGTGGACCAATGAGGTTGACGCGTGCTGAGGCGCAGGAACGGACCCGCGCCAAAGTGCTCGCCGCGGCGCGGGACGAGTTCGCCGAACGCGGCTTCCGGGACGCCAAGATCGACGAGATCGCCAACCGTGCCGAGCTGACCCGCGGCGCGGTCTACTCCAACTTCCCCGGCAAACGCGCCCTCTACTTCGCCGTCCTCGCCGAAGCTGCGGCCGGCCAGATCGACCCGGAGCACCCGGACACGGCAACCACGCCACGCGACGCGCTCGGCCGCCTGGCCCGTGCGTGGGTCACGCGGCTGCCGTTGAGCACTGACGAAGCCAGGCTCGGTGTCGACCTGGTGCCGGAGATCATCGCGGCGGACAGCACGCGTAAACCGTTCGCCCAGCTGATGTGGCTGCAGGCGATCCAACTCGGGCTGGCACTGGAGAATCTGCGGCCCGGTGGCCGTCAGGTGCGCCTCGCGCAGACCGTGCTCACCACCTTGCAGGGCGCCAGCCAGCTCGCCGCCGCGGCGCCCGGGTTCGGCGAGCCGTTCACCGTGGTCACCGCGTGCGAAGAACTGGCCGACGCGCCGTTCGACGACACATGGCTGACACCGACGACCAACCCGGACATCCAGACGCTCGAACAGCCGTGGTCGTTGACCGGCGACGGAGTGGTCGCGGTCCTGGGGATGCACCGGCTGTCGGGCGTCGAGGAGGCGCTGCGGGCCGGAGCGGACGTCACCCTGGTGATCGTCACTGCCGACCCGGGTGAGCTGATTCCGCTGGCCCGCTTGATGGTCACCGAGTTCACCGGATTGCTGCGGCACGCGTTCCCACCCGCCGCCAGACCACGCCTGACGATCGTCCTCGACGACACCACCACGTTCACCTCGGCCGCGGGCATCGACACCGTCACCGACATGACCGAGGTCGCCTTGCGCGTGGAGTCCAGCAAGGTCGTGCTGCGCGCGGACGGGTTCGGCGCCTGTCACGCCGCGTCAGGCCTGAAGACGCCGCGCTAGCGCGTCCGGCAGGCCGGGCAGGTCCAAGTGCTTGGCCAGGAACCGGGCGCGGTCGGCATAGGCGGTGACGTCGTTGACGACGTGCCCGGAGTCGTACCAGCGTTGCTCTTTCGGTTCGCTGGCCATCGCGTAGAACTCGGCGGACTCCGCAGCGGTCACGCCGATGTCGAACCGCGCGAACTGGAAGAACACCGGTTGTTCGACGTCGCCGACGAAGTGCTCGGCATCATAGGGCGCCATCGCGTCCAAAGTGGACTCGAACAGGTCCTTCGGCAGCGCCGAGCGCATCCGGACGATGTTCGGGTGGCTGGTGTCGCGCCAGTGATGGGTCAGTCCCGCCATCGGCACCTCCAGCACGAAACACCGGAACCGCCGGTCGATCCCGGCCACCACCGTGGTCATCAACGCCCCGCCGCTGTGCCCGACCGCCGCGATGGTGTCCGTGCGCTGCAGGAGCAGATCCGCGCCGCGGCGAATCGACTGGACCGACTGCCGGATCGAGGCGACCTGGTCGTCGACGTAGTGAAACCCCAGGCACAGCCCGAGCCCACCGGCTTCGGCCAGCTGGATCGCCTCGGGCAGGAAGCCCTCGGCGAAGCTGGTCGTGTGCATGTAGACCACGCCCGCCGCGGGCGTGCCCTCCGGTTCGACGAGGTAACCGACAACCCGATCGCCTTCGGCGTTGTCGAACTCGCAGCGGGAGATCGTCACGCCGGGACGTTCGGCGAGACGGTCGACGGACAGGTTGAGGGGCGCGGCGGAGTCGTAGCTCAGGTCGGGCATGGTTGCGAGTGTGCCCGCACCGGCGCCGCTTGACGCGTTGTCCGCCCAACAGGGAACGTGATCACGCACGTTGAGGTGGTGACGTTCCGCAGCTAGGCATCCCACGCTTGGCGCAATGCCCGCGCGAACACCTCAGTCGGCTGCCCGCCGGACACACCGACCTTGCGGTCCAGCACGAAGAACGGAACACCACGCGCGCCGAGCTGCGCCGCTTCCCGTTCCTCGGCACGCACATCGTCGGCGTACGCGGTCTTGTCCTCCAGCACCCGCAGCACGTCCGCCTTGTCCAAGCCGACGCCGACCGCGACATCCACGACCGTGTCCACGGTGAAGATCGGGCGTGCCTGCGCGAAGTTCGCCTCGAACAACGCGGTCAGCATCTCGTGGTCCAAGCCCTTGTCCCTGGCCAGAAGCAGCACGCGGTGCAGGTCGAACGTATTGCCGACTTCGCGGTCCGTGCGATACCCGAGGCCTTCACCCTGGGCCAGCGCGGCGACCTGCTTCTCCATCTCGCTGGCCTGCTGGCCGTATCGCGCCGCGAGCATGTCCTCGACCGGTTCGACGCCCGCCCGGCTCGGGTCGAGCTCGAAGGACCGGTAGACCACCTCGACCTGGTCACGGTGCTCGAAATCGGCGAGGGCCTGCTCGAAGCGGGCTTTGCCGATGTAGCACCACGGACAGATGACGTCGCTCCAGATCTCCACTCGCACGTTCGCAAGTCTACGAATTTGAGGGCGGGTGGGGGAGTACGCACTCGCAGGTAAGGGACCCAGCGTGAGCATCCGGGTAACCCGATCGGGCAAGCCGGGCGTGTGCTTCGCTGAGGCCGTGATCAGAAAGCGTCGGCAGAAGAACGGCATGGTGACCGTCACGTGGGTCCTGCCCGCGGACGTGCATGACGGCCCGGTGAGCGTGGTGGGCTGCTTCAACAACTGGACGCCCGGCATGCACGTGCTGGGCAAGCGGTCCAACGGCACCCGCTCGGTGTCCTGGACCGCGGAACCCGGCACGCAGACCAAATTCCGCTACCTCGGCCACGGCGGCCGCTGGTTCAACGACCCCGACGTGCTGAGGTTCGGCGACGACAGCGTGGTCGTCGCCGACCTGTCACGGGATTAGCACGACCTTGCCCGTGGTCGCCCTGGACTCCAGCGCGGCATGGGCAGCGGCGGCCTCGGCGAGGGGAAAACTCTGGAACGCGGGCACGAGCGTGCCCGCGCCCGCCGCCGCGATCGCCTCGGCCTCGAAATCGAAGTCGGCGGGCGAAGCGATCATCAGCCCCAGTGCGTCGATCGACGTGACCTTCGGGTTGTCCTGCGCGAACTGTTGCTGCGAGGCGTTGCCGATGGTGACGTACCGGCCGTGGTCGACGATCCGGTCGTAGGCCTGCTTCGCCTTGTCACCGCCCACCCCGTCGAGCACGAGCGTGACGCCGTGAATGTCGTCGGCCCAGCCAGGTTCGTTGTAGTCCACCGCGTCGACGCCGAGAGCGCGTACAGCCGCCACCTTCTCCGGACCACCAGCGGCACCGATGACCGTCGCGCCCAGGTCGCGCAGGTACTGCACGACCAAACGGCCGATTCCACCGGCCGCTGAGGTCACCAGCACGACATCGTCCGGGGTCGGTTGGGCGGCGTGCAGCAGACCCAACGCCGTGTTGCCGGTGATCACCATGGTCACGGCAGCCGCGTAGTCCAGGCTGTCCGGGATGGGATGGACGTTCTGCGCGGGCGCGACGGTGAGTTCGGCGTATCCGCCTGGCTCGCTGCGGGCGACCACCACGTTGCGGCCGATCCACGCAGGATCTACATCCGGGCCGACCGACTCCACGACCCCGGCCACCTCACCGCCGAAGATGAACGGCAGATCCGGCACCGGCGGGGTCATCACGCCCGGCGTGCCCTGGCGCATGACGGTCTCCACGTGATGGACACCCGCGGCTTTGACCGCGATCCTCAGCTGTCCGGGACCAGGCACCGGGTCGGGGACGATCTCGTACGTCAGGTTGTCGGCCGGGCCGAACTCGTGCAGAACAACAGCGTGCATGCCCTCAACCCTGCAACCTCATGCCGGGTTGAGGTCAACTGTTGACCCTCTCACTGTGTCAAGGCCTGTACTGGGAGGCGTCATGTTCAGCATCGGAGACTTCGCCAAGCACGGCCGCGTGTCGGTGCGCATGCTGCGCCACTACGACGCCATCGGGCTGCTCCGGCCGGCACACGTCGACCAGGCCAGCAACTACCGGTACTACGCCGCGGAGCAGCTCACGCGGCTCAACCGGATCATCGCGCTGAAGGACCTCGGGTTCAGCCTGCAGCAGGTCGGGGTCATCCTCGGCGAGCAGGTCAGCGCCGAGCAGTTGCGCGGCATGCTGCGGCTGCGGCAGATGGAACTGCAGGCCGCCGTCCAGGAGACGGCCGCGCGGCTGGCCAGGGTCGAGGCGAGGCTCCGCAGTATCGAAACCGAGGAATCGATGGCCGACAACATCGTCGTCAAAAGCCTGCCCGCGATGCGGCTGGCGTCGCTGTCCGCGACCGCGCACAGCTTTGAGCCGCAGGACATCGGGCCGGTCGTCGGGCCGTTGTTCGACAAGCTCTGCGGTCTGGTCGAGCCGATCGGGCCAGGGCTCGCGTGGTACGAGGAGGCCGCTGAGGGCAGCATCGTGGTGCACGCCGGTTTTCCGGTCGCGACGGATGTCTCTGGCGTCGAGATGGTCGACGTGCCCGCGGTCGAGCGCGCCGCGACGATCGTGCACCACGGCAGCATGGACGACGTGCTGCCGACCGTTCAGGCGCTGGCGCGGTGGATCGACGCCAACGGCTACCGCTCGACCGGGCTGCCCCGGGAACTGACGCTCGCCTGTCCCGAGGACCGCAGCCAGTGGGTCACCGAATTGCAGGAACCGATCGCGTGACCAGGTACATCGGTTCTGGCCCGTACTGCTACGCCAACTGCCTGGCGATGCTCACCGGTGCCACGCCCGCGGTGATCGAGACGCTGACCGGTTCGCCGTTCGGTGCCCAGATCGAAGGGACCCAGCCGTACTTCGACCCGTGCGGCTGGCATCCGGAGATCGGCGTGGACGCCGCGCTGTCGCTGCTGGGCTGGTCGTGCCGCCGTGAGACCGGGGGAGACCCGCTTGCCCGGCTTCGTGCCGTGACCGGGCCGGTCATGGTCGGGCCGGTGGACATGGAGTTGCTGTCGTACCAGACCGCGGGTGGCGGTGATCATTACGTGCTGCTGCTGGAGGCCACCGAGGACATTGTGGTGCTGCATGATCCGCACGGTCATCCGTACGCGACCCTGCCTGTGGCGGGGTTTGTCGCGGCGTGGGAAGGGAAAGCCGTCACATACTGCGATGAGCCGTTCGTGACGCGGTCGGCGTTCGTGCGCGATCGGGTGGTGTCCGAAGTGGACGCTCTGGCCGCGTCGATACCGCAAGCGATCCGTTGGCTCGACGGCGCAACGGAGGCCGTGCGCAGCATGGCGTCTCAGGTCCTCACACCTGACGCGCGTTCCCTGTTGGCGGTGTTCGGCATCCGGCTCGGCGCGCGCAGGCTGGCCGACGCCGCACTGAGCTTGCGGATGCTGGGTTTCGCGCAGGCCGCCGAGATCGCCGACATTCAGGCCCGGTTGGTCGGCAGCCTGCAGTATCCGCTGGTCACCGGGAACGACCCGGCGGTGCTCGACGGTCTTCGTCGCCTCGCGCCGACGTATAACCAGCTGCGCGAGGCACTGCAGGCTCAGTACGTTGCGTCGGGTGGCTGACGCGTTATTCGAACACCCGCGGCTGGCGGCGATCTACGACCCGCTCGACGGCGACCGGTCCGACCTCGACACCTATCTGGCCATCACCACCGAGCTCGGCGCGACCCGGGTGCTGGATATTGGTTGTGGCACAGGCACTTTCGCGTTGATGCTGGCCGAGCGCGGCATCGAGGTGACCGGGGTCGACCCGGCCGGTGCTTCCCTGGCGGTCGCCAAGGCGAAGCCGGGCGCGGCACGTGTTCGCTGGATCCACGGTGACGCGAGTGATCTGCCCGCGATGCAGGTGGATCTGGCGACCATGACGGCGAATGTCGCGCAAGCCATCGTGGATCCTGCGGCGTGGGCGGGCACGTTGTGGGGTGCCCACCGCGCGCTGCGGCCCGGCGGGCACCTCGTGTTCGAAACGCGGGTTCCCGCGCGGCAGGCGTGGTTGGAGTGGAACCGTGCCGCCTCGCATCGGGTCAGCCACATCGACGGCCTCGGCACGGTCGAGAACTGGGTCGAGCTGATCGACGTCAGCCTGCCGCTGGTGACGTTCCGCTGGACATACGTGTTCCAGTCGGATGGTCAGACGCTGACCTCGGACTCCACATTGCGGTTCCGGGAACGCGACGAGATCGAAGCCGACCTCGTCGCGCACGGCTACACCGTCACCGACGTGCGCGACGCACCCGACCGGCCCGGCCTGGAGTACGTGTTCCTCGCGTGCACCGGCCAGGCGTGATCATCAGGCTCTGACCTTCGCGAGAAACCCAGCCAGGTTCGTCATGGTGCGCTCGACCTGCATGTCCAAGGTCAGCGACTCCTGCAGCCGCGCACCGGGACCGGCGTCCTTCTTGCCACGCATGTACAGCGAACACGCCAGGTCGGAGCACATGTACGCGCCAGCCGAGTTGCCGTTCTGGCCGCTCTTGCCCGCCTTACGCGCGGTCATCAGCGCCACGCCGTCGTGCGTGGTCAGGCACAGCGAGCACATCGTGCGACGGGTCTGACCGCCGGTCTGCGCCGCACGCCGCAGCGCGATCCCGACGAGGCCATCGCCGTCCGGGGCGACGAGGTAGGCGCGTTCCGGGGACGCGGGATCCTGCCAACCGAAGAAGTCCAGGTCGTCCCACGGCTTGCCGGCCAGGTCACGGGGCACGGTCATCCGCTTGGTCTCGCCCTTGGTGCAGTTGACGAACGACGCGCGGATCTCGCTCTCGGTGACGGGTCTCATGACTGCGACGGTAGATTTCCTAGAGGCATTAGGCAAATAATTAAGGCCTCTAGGAAGGGTGATGAATGGCACGAGCGGGACTGACCGCGCAGCGTCTGGTCGACGCGGCCGCGGAGATGGCCGACGAGGTCGGCTTCGACAACGTGACCATCTCCGCGCTCGCGCGGCGGTTCGGCGTAAAGGACGCCAGCCTCTACTCGCACGTGAAGAACGCCCAGGACCTGCGGGAACGCGTCGCGATGCACGCGCTGGCCGAGATGGCCGACCGGGTCGGCGAGGCGCTGGCCGGCCGGGCGGGCAAGGACGCGCTGGTGGCGTTCGCCAACGCCTACCGCACCTACGCCAAGACGCATCCCGGCCGGTACG
The DNA here is from genome assembly GCF_900176515.1 of Kibdelosporangium aridum. Taxonomy (GTDB): domain Bacteria; phylum Actinomycetota; class Actinomycetes; order Mycobacteriales; family Pseudonocardiaceae; genus Kibdelosporangium; species Kibdelosporangium aridum. The sequence continues at coordinate 1,860,879 of NZ_FWXV01000001.1, read as the reverse complement.
CCGCCGCGCAGATGCAGTTGCGCCCTGAGGCACTGCACGCCAGCGCGGCCCGCAAACACTCCGACATGACCCGCGCGATCCTGCGTGGCTACGGACTGGACGAGCCCGACCAGACCGACGCGATCCGCATGCTGCACAGCACATTCCACGGGTATGTCAGCCTGGAAACCGCGGGCGCGTTCCACCACACCCCCAGGGAAGTGGACGCGTCCTGGTCACGCACCCTCGACGCGCTGGACGCGGTGCTCAAGGCCTGGCCGTGACCCGTTTCGTGCCGTAGACGCCCGGATGGTCCTCACACTCGGCGAGGAAGTCGTACGGGTAGCCCCTTTTGAAGTCGGTACCCGCTTCCAGCCTGCGCATCAACTCGTCGGACAGATCCACGTTCGTTGCCCCCAGGTTGTCCTTGACCTGGGCGACGCTGGTGGCGCCGATGATCGGATGCACGAGCGGCGACTTGTGCCACAGCCACGCCAGTGCGACCTGCGCCGGTGAAGCACCCAGCTCGTCGGCGACTTCCTGAACGGCTTGCGCGACGGTGTGCTCGCGGAGTGTGGCGGTGCTGGTGTCGATCCGCGCGTCCGACCCGGCAGCGCCGGACCCGGTGAGCTTGCCCGCCAACACGCCACGCGCCAGCGGCGCCCAGGCCGCGACCGTGATGCCCAGCGCCTCGGCCATCGGCAGCAGTTCGCGCTCGATGTCGCGCTGCAGAAGGTTGTACTGCACCTGCAGACCCGTGAACGCCGTCCAGCCACGCCACTCGGCGAGGGTGTTGGCGCGGCTGACCAGCCACGCGGGCGCGTTGGAGATGCCGACGTAGCGGATCTTGCCCGCCCGCACGGCGTCGTCCAGCGCGCGCAAGGTCTCCTCGATCGGCGTGTGCCGGTCCCAGCTGTGCACCCAGTACAGGTCGATGTAGTCGGTGCGCAGCCGCCGCAGGCTCTGCTCAAGGGTGAGGATCATGTTCTTGCGGTGGTTGCCCGCCGCGTTCGGGTCGTCCTGGTCACGCGAGAGCGTGTACTTCGTCGCCAGTACGAAGCTGTCACGGCGCTTTCCCAGCAGCTCGCCGAGGATCGCCTCGCTCTCGCCGTACGCCGAGGCCGTGTCGATGACGTTGCCGCCCCCGTCGGCGTACGCGTCGAGCATCGCGCGGAACTCCGGCTCCCCGGCGCCGCGCTCGTAGAAGGTCATGGCGCCAAAGAACACCTCGGACACCCGCAGCCCGGTCCGGCCCAATAGTCGGTAACGCATGCGCCCAGCGTGCCGGTCTGACGGTCAGGCAGGGAGGCCGTGACAAGGGTGGTCCCCAGGGGGCTAGGCAATACACTGCAGGTCATGAACGAACTGGGGGCGTTCTTGCGGGCACGGCGCGAGTCGATCGCACCGTCGGACGCGGGCCTGCCGCAAGGACCGCGCCGCCGCACACCCGGATTGCGGCGCGCGGAGCTGGCGACACTGGCGGGCATCAGCGTCGAGTACCTCACGCGCCTGGAACAGGGACGCGACCGTAACCCGTCGACCGAGATCCTCGGGGCACTGGCCGACGCGCTGAGCCTGACCGTGGACGAACGCGTGTACCTGCACCGCCTGCTCAAGGCCACGACCGGCGGCGTATGCCAAGGCACCGCAGCCCCGGCGCGCTCGGTACGCCCGACGGTGACCGCGGTGCTGGCACGGCTGGAACCGACCCCGGCGCTGGTGACCAACCAGGTCGGCGACGTGCTCGCGTACACCTCGACCTACGGGCGGCTGATGGATCCGGTGCCGGAGAACCTCGCGTGGTTCGTGTTCACCGACCCGCGCGCTCGCGAGGTGTTTCCCGACTGGGACCAGGTGGCCGACGAGTGGGCGGCGGAGTTGCGGGCCGCCGCGTCGCTGGGCGACAGCTACGCGGCGTTCATGGCCGAGGAGTTGCGGGTGGCGGGCGGCGCGGAGTTTCACCGCCGCTACGAGTCGTCCGCGAAGCTGGCCAGCCGCACCGGAGTCGAGCGGTGGCGGCATCCGCGAGCAGGTGACGTGCGGCTGGCGTTCGAGACGTTGATGCTGCCGGACGCCGACGAGCAGCGGCTGGTCGTCTACCTGCCCGCGGACGAGTCGTCGTCAGCCGCCCTCGACCTGCTTGCCGTGCGCGACAACGTTCTCCAGTAGCACCCGTTCGCGCTCGCGGGCATCGTGCAGTTGCCGGGTCAGCTCGCGGATGGTCACCTCATGCCCGGCAAGCTGCTGGGCGGCGGTGTTGTACCGCGCCAGCGCCTGCGCCGATTCGTTCGCCGAGCTGGCTTGAGCGTTGCGCGCGGCCTCGGTCTCCTTACGCGCTTGAGCCAGGTCTTCCAGTGCGCGTTGCGCGCTCAGCTCGGCCAGCCGCGCGGCCTCGCCAGCCAGGCGCGCCCGTTCCTCGGCGCTGGCGATCTTGGTTTCGGCGAGGGTCTTGGCGGCCTCCGCCCGGTCGGCGGCCGAGAACGCTTGGGCCAGCGCCTGCTGGGTCTCCTGGTGCCGCTCGGTCAGCTCCCGCAGTTCACGCCGCGTCGCCTCAAGCCGGGTGACCGCGTCGAGCTGGGCTTGTTCGGCCGCGGCGGCACGGGTCTCGGCCTGGCCGCGGGCACGTTCGTGCTCGGCGGTCTGCGCCCACGCGGCTTTCTTGACCTGCTCGGCCTCGTGAATGGCCTGCTCGGCGGCCTCTTCGGCGGCTTTACGGCGTTGCTGGTCCTTCGCCGCCGCCGACAGCGCCTCCGCACGAACCCGCACAGCATCGTCCAGTTCTCGGCGCGCCTGCTCGACCTTCAGCAGCGCCTCGGCGGTCTCGGCCCTGTCCTTCGCCGAACGCGCCACGGCACCGGCGTCGATCTCGTCCCAGCGGCGCCGGATCTCCGCCAGTTCCCGCAGCGCCGCGTCCATCGCATCGCGGGTCTGCCCACCCAGTTCCCGCAGCACATGCAGCGGCTCGTCGACGCCGACTGACTCCAGCGCCCGCCGCCGTCGTGAGGCTTCGTCCGCGTGGGCCTTTCCGCAGTAGCGGGTCGGCTTGCCGCCTTTCAGACGTCCCCGCTCGTCGCGCGCCGGTGGGGGCAAGGGGTTGTCGCATCCGTCCAGTGCGCATGTCGCGGTTTCGGCCGCCTCATCTTCCACTTGACCAGCATATCTCATTAGCTTACGCATACGCTTTAGTGGTATCGCGTATCAAATACGCTTAACTAGGCAGAACGGATAGTTCAGTGATAATGACTGTTATCACGGTGTGTCCGCCTGGAACTCCGAGGTAGCGCGCGAGGGTGGTTCTGTGGCGGCTCTGTGGGCCTGGAAGAACCAGGAGGTCGTCACCGTGACGAAATTCGCCGGTATCTCCGGGGCCGGACGTGAGGGCTTGGGAAGGCGATCCGGGTCGTTCTAGTGGCTCAGCGGACGACGCAACGATGCGTCCAATTCCCGCACCAACTCTCCGACACGGCCACGCCCACCCGGGGCAAGCGGGTACCGCACCAGGACACTGATCACGACAGGACCGGCCAGAGCGCGCGACTTCTCGATGTAGGCGGCGCCCACCTCATGGTCGTCGCCGGCGTCGAGCTCGAATGCCCGGGCGGCGTGGGCGGCTGGGCCGAGGATGTGCAGGACCTGGGTCGCTTTCGCCAAGGGGTGCAGGAACGCCGCACTGGCTGCGGCGACGGCCGCGCGTGCGACGTCGCTGGCCGCCGCCTGTCCGGCATCGCGGGCTTCTTGATATGCCCGGTGCGCCGCCCATGCGTGGTCGCGGATCACTTTGGTGCGCTTGGCTCCGTCCGCGAATGCCTGGGCGGCGTCGATCGCGGCTCGTGGGCGTGGATCGTGCGGGCGGGCCCGTTCGAAGATCGCCAGGGCGGGCTGCGCGCAGGCCACAGCGTAGCCCGCGATTTCGCGCAGTTCAGCCATGCTGAGCTCGATCGTGAGGGGGTCATCGGCCACGGCTTCGACCGTATCGTTGAACCGCCGGTTGAAACTTTTCCGGCGACAACGACCGACGGTGTGCGGCCCCAGGTTCGGGGCCGCACACCGTGCGCTCAGTTCACTGCGGCGCCGAACCACCTGGGCAGGTGGGCGACCAGATCCTGCTGATCGTCACCGGCCCACGCCACGTGGCCGTCCGGCCGCAGCAGCACACCGGGCACGTCCAGCTCCTCGCTGACATCCACGACGTGATCGATCCGGTCCGCCCAGCCCTCGACCGACAGCCGGCCGGTTTGGTCCAGCAGCAACCCGCGGCCGCGGTGCATCAGCTCGTAGAGACGTCCTCGCTTGAGACCCACATCCCGCAGCCGGCGGCCGAGCAGCTCGTGCCCTTCGCCGAAGTCGTAACGGATCCCGATCGCGATGATCTTCTCGGTCAGATACCTGCTGACCACCTCGAAATCCATCAGTTCGGCCAGCAGCCGCCGTACCGACTGCGGACCCGGTTCGGTGGACAACAGCTCCATCTGCGCGCGCGTGTTGTCCAGCACGTCGGCGGCCACCGGGTGCCGTTCGGTGTGGTAGGTCTCCAGCAGGCCCTCCGGCGCCCAGCCCGCGATCGTCGCGGCCAGTTTCCAGCCGAGGTTGACCGAGTCCTGGACGCCGAGGTTGAGGCCCTGGCCACCGACCGGCGGGTGGATGTGTGCCGCGTCGCCGGCCAGCAGCACCCGGCCGACCTGGTAACGCTCGGCCAGCCGGGTGGCGTCGCCGAAACGCGACAGCCAGCGCGGTGAGTGCACGCCGAAGTCCGTACCGGCGATCACCCGCAGCTGCTCCTGGAACTCCTCGAACGTCGGCGGGACCGAACGATCTTCGGCCACCGCGGCGGCGGGCACGCCAACGCGGTACACGCCGTCCTTGAGCGGCATCGCGCCGAACCGCTTCTGTGTCTTGCGGATTTCCTCCATCGCGCTCATCAGCTCTTCCGGCGCGCCCACGATCATCTCGCCCAGCAACGTGTCGACCCTCGAGGGCTCACCGGGGAACGCGACGCCGAGCAGCTTGCGCACGGTGCTGCGGCCGCCGTCGCAGCCGACGAGGTAGCGCGAGCGCAACTGCGTGCCGTCGGCCAGCTCGACGGTCACCCCGTCGTCGTCCTGGCTGAGCCCGACGAGCTCACACCCGCGGCGGACCTCGGCACCGAGCTCGGCCGCCCGCTCGGCCAGCAGGCGATCGATGGTGGGTTGCGGGATGCCCAGGACGTACCCGTGTGCGGTGTCCAGTTCGGGTGCGGGTTTGGGGATACCGGCGAAGAATCCGCCGACCGGGTGCTGCGTGCCGAGTGCGAGGAACCGGTCCAGCAGGCCGCGCTGGTCCATGATCTCAATGCTGCGCGCGTGCAGGCCAAGCGCGCGGACAACCTTGGTCGGTTCGGTTTCCTTGTCCAGCACGAGCACGCGCACGTCGTGCAGGCGCAGTTCACTGGCGAGCATCAAGCCGGTCGGTCCACAACCGGCCACGATCACGTCAAACATCGACCGCCCATTCATTTCCGCTGGTCTTGGCTTCGGCTGGGAGATTCTGCGGCACAACCCGGGGCTTGCCGCAAGACCCCCGGTGCGCTATATGTTGAAGTGGGAGGGGAACAGTTTTCGTGCGGACTAGGGTTTCCGCCGTGACCGAACCATCCGTGCTGAACGACACGAAGACTGCCTACGACTCCGTCGCGACTCTCTACGCCGAGCTTTTCGGTGACGTGCTCAAGATCAAACCGATGGAACGCGCGCTGCTGGCCGTGTTCGCCGAACTCGTGCAGGCCCACGGTGCCGGACCGGTCGCGGACATCGGGTGCGGCCCTGGCCACGTGACGGCGCACATGCACGCACTCGGGTCGGTCACCTTCGGCATCGACCTGTCCTCCGAGATGATCTCCCTCGCCCGCCACGCTCATCCAGGCCTGCGGTTCGACGAGGGCTCGATGACCGCTCTGGACATCGCCGACGGCGTTCTCGGTGGCATTCTCGCGCTGTACTCCGTCATCCACACACCACCGGCGCAAGTGCCGGCCGTGTTCACCGAGTTCGAGCGGGTGCTGGCGCCGGGCGGGCATCTGCTGCTCGGGTTCTTCGCCGGCGACGATGCGCTGCCGCAGGAGTTCGACCACAAGGTCACGCTCGCCTACCGATGGTCACCCGACAGTCTCGCGAACCTGTTGCGCCAGGCCGGTTTCGTCGAAGTCGCGCGGTTGCTGCGCGAGCCTCAGGAGGGCGAGCGGTTCCAACAGGCACACCTGCTGGTCCGCAAACACCAGGAACCCTGACCGCTCAACGGTTTTGTTGTGTGTCCTCCGCTGCGGCGAGCGAGATCACCGCGCTGAGCGCGGCGGCAGCATCCAGCAGTGCCTTCGAGCGCGTCGTGATGCTGTCGTGTCTGGCCGCCAACGCGGCGGCGACATCTTCGAGCCGACGGCCGTGCCGCAGATCCGGCATGAGGCCGCGCAACGGCGTGATGCGATATCCGGCTTCGCGCAGCTGGTGCACGATCCGGGCGTCGCGTACCTGGGCCGGCGTGTAGCGACGTGTTCCCCGCGCGGGATCCCGGTCCGGGACGACAAGTTCTTCCGCGTCCCAGTGCCGCAAGGTCGACGGACGTACGCCAAGAGCCGCGGCGAGTTCGGAAACGCTCATCGAGTCCGACGCCCGCACGTCCTGGATCGGCTCGGTGGAGATCGCCTCGGCGGCCTGTTCGGCCAGCCGCAGCTCGGTGCGCTCGGTGTCCAGCCGGGCGTGCACCGCGTCCAGCAGGGCAAGCACGTGCGCGACCGGGGATCGGTGCACGGCCCGGACGATCTTCTTGGCCTCGATCGGGCCCGCACCTGCCGCGAGAGCCCGGTAGGCCAGCGCGGACTGGACGTGGATCTCGCCGTAGATCCGGTATCCGGTGTCGGTGCGGGTCGCCGGCGGCAGCACGCCGTCACGTTCGAGATTGCGCACCTGCTGAACCGAATACCCGGCCCGCCCCGCGACATCGGCCGTACGATGCGATTTGAGACTTTGCACCCCGAATCCCCTTGGTATCGGCCTGGAAGTCTCCACAAACACTTTAAGCTGATGCTAGAGCACATGACGATGGACGAGATCATTGGCTTCGTGGCGGGACTCGACGGTGTGCTGACGCTCAAGCCGGGGCCTGGCGACGGCTCGCCGGAGCTGAGCTGGGGCGACACGTTCTTCTACTACGCGCCAGACGGCGTCACCCCGACGAAGACACAGCCGTTCGCGACGGTGGTGACCAAGAACTATCCCGGCGACGAGTCGTCACGCCTTGATCGGCCGGACACCTTCCGGGTGAACATGTTCGCCGGTAAGGACGCGTTCGTTCAATGGACCGGTCACGCACCACGCGACGCAGCCAGCATCGAGGGCGACGCCAGCGCCGCGGACACCGTGATCGCGCATCCGGTGTACGGCACCGTCGGCTGGCTGGCCGTGGTGAACCCGGGCCCGCGCACCGAAGCGGCCGTCCGGGAGTTGCTGACGTCGGCCTATGAGATCGCACGCTCGCGTTACGAGCGACGCGCGGAATCCCAGGCCCGCTGACACAAAGCAGCCGCTGGGCGGCCCTGGCGTAGTGCCCTGAGGGGAAGTGGGCGAGGAGCGATCGGCCGCCTTCGTTGACCGGGCGATCACTGACAGCGTCACGCTACCGTGGCTCATGATCACCGTGCTCGTGGTCGGCGCCGGACCGACCGGTCTCACGCTCGCCTGCGACCTCGCGCGCCGTGGCCTGTCGGTCCGGATCATCGACCGGGCCTCACGGTTCCCGGACAGTTCACGCGGCAAGGGCCTGCAGCCGCGCAGTATCGAGGTCTTCGACGACCTCGGGGTGGCCGAGCAGATCCTCCAGGCCGGTACCCAGAACGTGGTGTTCCGGCACTACGAGCGGGATCGCGTGCTCCGCGATGTCGCCCTCTACGGCCACCTGAAGCCGGCGCCCGACGTGCCGTATCTCGGCACGCTGCTGATTCCGCAGTGGGCGATCGAGCGGGTGTTGCGTGCCCGGCTGGCGGAGTTCGGTGTGCGGGTGGAGCTGGGCAGTGAGCTGACCGAGTTCAGCCAGGACGACACCGCGGTGAGTGCGACCATCGTGTCCGACCGTGGCACTGAGCGGGTCGAGGTGGACTACCTGGTTGGTTGCGATGGCGGCAAGAGCGGGATCCGCAAAAGCCTCGGTGTGCGTTTCGAAGGTGACACGAACGCGACGCAGGTGATGTTGTGCGGCGACGTGGAGGTGGACGGGTTGTCGGCCGACGCGTGGCACCAATGGTTGGGTGACGGTCATATCGTGCTGATCTGTCCGTTGCCGGGCACCAAGGCGTGGCAGTTCCAGGCGTCCCCGGTCGACGACTCGCCGCCGTCGCTGGAGACCTTCCAGCGGATCGTGGACGAGCGCACCGGCCTGCCGATCCGGTTGTCCAACCCGACCTGGCTGTCGATCTACCGGATCAACATCCGGGTGGCAGACCGGCTGCGGGTCGGGCGGGTGTTCCTCGCCGGCGACTCCGCGCACGTGCATCCGATCGCGGGCGGGCTGGGCATGAACACCGGTATCCAGGACGCCTACAACCTCGGCTGGAAACTGGCGTCCGCGTCCGACAGCCTGCTGGATACCTATCAGGAGGAGCGGCTGCCGATCGCCGAGTGGACCCTGCGTACGAGTTCGCGGTCGAGCGCGGCGGTCCTTGCCGGCTCACGGGAGCGCAGCGCCGGTGTGGACGCCGGGATGACCGATGACGTGCGGCAGTTGGGCCTGCACTACCGCTGGAGCTCACTGTCGCGGGACTTGGTCGACCGCGCCGACCGGCTGCAGGCAGGCGATCGCGCACCGGATGCGCGGTTGACGACGCCCGACGGTGGCCAGGTCCGGCTGTTCGACGTTTTTCGCGGACCTGGGTTCACGTTGCTGGGGTTCGGTGCGGGATGCGCGGAGGCCCTCGCGCGGCTCACCGACCGCATCCATACCCACCTCGTGACGCAGGACGCGGATGCGTTCCAGACCTACGGAATCGACACCGACACCCTCGTTCTGGTCCGCCCGGACGGTTACGTCGCCTTGACAGCTGACGGCGACGACTCCGACGCCGTGCTCGCCTACATCAAAGCCATCATGTGACGGCCAGGGTACGGAGGAACTCGGTCAGTGCGGCCAGGGTCGGCTCGGGATCCTCGAAGATGGCCGCGTGCCCGCCGGGCACCTCGACCAGGCGCGCCTTGCGGATCCCGGCGGCGATCTCCGCGGAGTGTTCGGGAGCGGCGAACCGGTCGTCGGTGGCCACCACGACCAGGGTGTCCGCGTTGACGGCGGCGAGATCGTCGCGGACGTCGATGCCCAGGGTGAAGGCGATCTGTTCGGCCGTGCCCGGTGCCAGCTGCTTGCCGAACTGTTTGACGATCTGGTCCACCGCGGCGGGCGGGAGAACGGCCAGGTATTGCTCGGCGAAACACAGACTGGTCAGCAGCCTGCTGGTGGTGACGACGTCGCCGTGCGCGGTCAAGGACGCCCAGAGCTCCAGGTTGAGCCGAAGGGTCACGCGGGGGTGGGCGAAGCCGACGACCGTGGCAAGGCCGCGCACCCGTACGGGCCAGCGTGCGGCTGTTTTGATGGCGATCGCGGCACCCACGTTGACCCCGCAGACGACGAATTCACTCAGCCCGGCTGCGTGCGCGGTGGCCACGATCTGATCGGCGATGGTCTCGATGGCCATCGGCCCGTTCGGCAACGGGCTGTCGCCCGACCCTGGCAGATCGGGAAGCACAACGGTGTATTTGACCGCGAGCTGCTCCACCACGGGCGACCAGGTGGTGGTGCCGCGGCTGCCGATGCCGTGCAGCAGCACCAGCCCCGGGCCGTACCCGTGGACTTCGTAGGAGAGCGCGTCGATCATGCGGTCAACGTATCCGGCTTTCCCACGCGGCCCGTGTGACACGCATGATCGCGGCAGAACGTCGCCGAAACCGTTTGGGTGCATCAGAATCGGGGAGTGGCAGAGCAGAGTGCGGACATCAACGGGGTGCGGATCTGTTACGAGACCATCGGCGACCCGGGCGGCCGGCCGTTGCTGCTCATCATGGGTCTCGGCGGGCCGATGATCTGGTGGGACGACGACCTGTGCGGGTTGCTGGCCGACCGCGGCTTCCACGTGATCCGCTTCGACAACCGCGACTGCGGCCGGTCACAGGCGATGAGTGGCCGTGTGTCGCTGATCGGGTCGTTTCTGCGGCAGCCCCCGCCGTATTCGCTCGATGACATGGCCGATGACGCCGCTGGGCTGCTCGATCACCTGGGCATCGAGTCCGCGCACGTCACCGGCGTGTCCTTGGGCGGGATGATCTCGCAGACGCTGGCGATCCGGCATCCGGCGAGGGTCCGGTCGCTGGTGTCGGTGATGTCCACGACCGGCGACAAGCGCGTCGGCTGGCCCAATCCGCGGGTGCTGCCGTCGTTGCTGGGCAAGCCACCGAAGGGACGCGACGGCTACGTCGAGGCGGTGCTCTCGACGTTCAAGCTGATCGGCTCGCCGGGGTTCACCTTCGACGAGGACCGGATGCGCACGCGGGCAGCACGGACGTTCGACCGTGGCGTCAACCGTGCCGGGACGATGCGCCAACTGGTCGCGATCACCTCGGCGGCCAACCGGACGTCCCAGTTGCGGCGGCTGCGGATCCCGGCGCTGGTGATCCACGGGAAGGCCGACCCGTTGGTGCACGTCTCGGGCGGAAAGGCGACCGCGCGGGCGATTCCCGGCGCGGAGCTGATCCTGGTGCCGGGCATGGGCCACGACTTGCCGCGCGCGGTGTGGCCGACGCTGGTCGACGGCATCGACCGCACCGCGCGGCGGGCTAACAGTCACACGTGATGGCGTGCAGCGGAGCGGTGAGCGGATCGGCGGGCTGCCGGGTTGTGCCGTCGGCGGTCTGCACGGGGAAGCCCTCGCGGATCCAGTACTCGATGCCGCCGAGCATTTCCTTGACCGCGTAGCCGAGTTTGGCGAACTCGAGCGCGGCCCGGGTGGCGCCGTTGCAGCCCGGTCCCCAGCAGTAGGTGACCACCGGCGTGGCGGGATCGATGGTCGACGGGGCGTGCCGCGGGATGTCGGCGGTGGGCATGTGCAGTGCGCCGGGGATGTGGCCTTGGTGCCAGCCCGCGTCGCCGCGTGAGTCGATGAGCACGAACCCGGGTGTGGTTTCCAGTGCCGGCGTGCACGTCGGAGACGTCGGTCTGGAACTGCAGGCGGGCGGCGAAGAATCCGAGGGCGTCCATGCCTGGAAACGGTATTGACCTGCGGGTTTGCCGTGAAGTGGTGATCCACGGCGTTACGGCTGAGCGGCCGGGTTTTCCACGGCGTTTAAGCTACGCAGCCGTGGAAACCTTGGACGCCACGGATTGGCGCATCCTGGAGGAACTCCAGCGGGACGGCCGGGCCAGCTATGCCGAACTGGCCAGGGCGGTGTCGATGTCGGCATCCGCGGTGACCGAGCGAGTCCGCAGGCTCGAGCAGGCCGGGATCATCCGCGGCTACACCGCGGTGGTGGACGCGGACCGGCTGGGGTTCACGATCCTCGCACTGGTGCGGCTGCGTTATCCGACGGGCAACTACAAGCCGTTCCACGAACTGCTGGCCGGCACGCCGGAGATCGTCGAGGCGCATCACGTGACCGGCGACGACTGCTTCGTGCTCAAGGTGATCGCGCGTTCGATGCGCCACCTCGAGCAGACCACCGGCCGGATCAGCGGCCTGGGCCCGGTCACCACGAGCGTGGTGTACTCCAGCCCGCTGCCGCGCAGGGACCTGACGGCTGACCTCAGCGATCGCCAGGCCGCGGGATCCGGCTGACGGCCTTGGCGCCATTGCCGGTCCGTACTCAACGCGAACCGGCTGGTCACCGGCACCGTTCGGTATATCCGCCGCCGCGTTCGACAGACCGAGCTGCGGGTTCTTATGTCGCGGGCCGGTTCGGGTGCCGTGGGGTGGGCGGGTCGGGCGCGAGCGTGCCGTCGGGGGCGATGTGCTCGAAGATCTGCTCGACCAGGGTGAGCACGTGCGGGTCTTCCACGGCGTAGATCTGCCGTCGGCCGTCGCGGCGGGCGGCGACCAGGCCGGCGAGGCGGAGCTTGGCCAAGTGCTGACTGACCGCGGCGACCGTCGTGCCGATGCGCTCCGCCAGGGTGCCGACGTCGTACTCGTGACGGGCCAGCAGCCAGACGACGTGCAGCCGGGTCGGGGCGGAGAGCAGGGCGAATGTGGCCGCCGCCGATTGCAGTTGCGGGCGGGTCGGCTCGTCGGTCGGTGTCGGTTCGCTCATGGCGCGTTGGATTCTTCCCGAACGAGGCCCGCGCCACAGTCTGACGCTTGCGCAATTGATTGACAATTAGCTTCGCTTACGGCAGGGTTGGTGCCGAACGAAGGGGAGTAGCCCCCAACGTCGCGGTCGACACACTGGTTCTCGCGCGAGCGTGAGCCCGGCCCGGCGGCCTTCTCGTGCAGGAAGGCGGGCGAGACCTTCGACCCACAACGGACGCATGACTTGATGCGCGCCGTGGGTCGAGGTCGCCGGTGCGCTCCCGGGGAGTTCGGCCCGCGGTGCGGGAGGATCCCCAGTGATTCATTTCGCCTTGCTGATCGGCTGCGCGGTCGCGATCTACTTGTCCTGCGAGTGGTTCGTCAACGCCGTGGAGTGGCTCGGCCGTCGCCTGAAAGTCGGCACGGTCGCGGTCGGCACTGTGCTCGCGGCGATCGGTACCGCGTTGCCGGAAAGTGTCGTGACGTTCGTGGCGGTGGCCTTCGGTGACACGCCCGAGCAGCGTGATCTCGGTGTCGGCGCGGCGATGGGCGGGCCGTTGGCGCTGGCCACGGTGGCCTACGGCGTGATCGGGTGGAGTCTGCTGGCCAGCAGGCGCCGTGGCGCGCCGCAGGACTGGGGCGACGTCGACAAGCTCGCCAAGGACCAGACGTGGTTCATCGCCGTGTTCGTGGTCAAGGTCGGGCTGGGGCTGGTGGCGTTCGCGATCAAACCGTGGCTGGGGTTCCTGTTCTTCGCCGTGTACGCCGCTTACTGCGTGCGCGAGATGCGCCAGCAGGACACCGACAGCACGCCGGAGGATCTGGAGCCGTTGAAGCTGCAGCGCCGCCGGGCCGAGCCGGCGACCTGGGCGGTGGTGGCGCAGACGCTGGGCGCGCTGGCGGTGATCTTCACGGCGTCGCGGTTGTTCGTGCTGCAACTGGACGCGGTCGGGCCGATGCTCGGGTTGCCCGCGACGTTGACGGCGTTGCTGCTGGCGCCGATCGCGACCGAGCTGCCGGAGATCATGAACGCGGTGATCTGGGTGCGGCAGGGCAAGACCAAGCTGGCGCTGGCGAACGTGTCCGGGTCGATGATGATCCAGGCGACCGTGCCGAGCGGGTTCGGTCTGCTGTTCACGCCGTGGCGGCTGGATTCCCCGCTGCTGATCGCCGGCGGGGTGACCATGCTCGCGGTGGTGTACCTGCTGATCACGTTGCGGTCCGGGCGGTTGAGCGTGCGCAGGCTGTCGATCGTCGGCGCGTTCTACGGGCTGTTCGCGGTCGCGTTGGTGCCGGTGTTCAGCAGCTGAGCCAGCAGATCCGCGTTGTCGCCCAGCAGGTCCCGCCGGGTGAACAGGTCCTCGGCGTGGTCGTCGATCAGGATGTGCGGGGTGTCGAGCATGCCGCCGGTGCCCCGCACGTCGATCGCGGTGGTGGACGGCAGCAGTGCCAGCAGGCGGTCGATCTCGGCCTGCAGCGCGGCGGGTTCGCGCACGTGGAAGGTGTAGATCCGCACGTGCCCGACGCGCCCGACGACACGGGCGCGCAGCACGCCGGGCATGTGCGTGGGGATATCGCCGTCGGCCACGGCGACGGGTTTGTCCAGCCGGACGGCGGTGTGGCCGCCTTCCGCGGCGACCACGTCCGGGCGGAACAGCAGTTTGCGGGCACGTAGCCGGGCGTCCGCGTCGAGGTCGATGTCCTGGCGTGCGGTGGCCGGTGCGGGGATTTCGCCGACGCGCCACGGTACGCGCAGCGAATGCGGGCTGCCGTCGGGACTGAGGTAGGTCATGGCGACGGTGTCGTCACCGGGCGGCAGCCAGGTCATCAGCGGACGCAGGGTCAGTGAGTCCAGTCCTCGGGCGAGGTTGGCGGTGGGTGTCGGGCCGCAGGCCTGGGCGCCGATGAGCGCGACGGCCCAGCCGATGGGAGTGCCGTTCCAGTGCGTGACTTGCGCGCCTGGCTGCACGGCGGCGTACCCGGCGACGACTTTGGTGATCAGGTACTCGCTGGCGCCGGTGCGTTCCAGGCGGAACGGCAGATAGGCGAACCGGCTCGCGTACGGTTCCGGCAGCAGGTAGGTCTGGCCTTGTGAGCGGTGCACGGCGGCCAGCTCGCGGTGGAAGGCGCGTTCGTCGGTCATGTGCACGCAGGAACGCAAGGTGCGCAACCGGTGCACGGCGTCGGTGTGTCCGAACTGGACCAGCGCCCGTTCGACGATCGCGACCCGCTGCGGCACGGTCAGCGGGGTGATGGCCGCGGTGAACTCGGCCAGACTCATCGCCTCGGGCATACGCGCTCCCTTCCGTCTCAGCTGAGCAGAGCGGCGAGAGCGTGTCCTGATACGTGGCTTTGGTGACCTCGGGAGCGAGGGGCGCTCCCGAGGTACGGGGAATCACTGCACTTTGAACGAGGGAGTGAGCACCAGCGCGGCGAGCTGATCGACGGTCAGCGGCGCCGTGGCCATGGAGCTGCCCTTGCCCGGGCCTTCGTTGTTGGATTGCTTGGACTGGGCGACGAACACCACGGTGCCGTCGTCGTAGCGGTAGCCGACGATGCCGTCGATGCCGGTGTCCTCGGGCTGGGCGACCACACCGACGGTCTTGCCCTGCACGACCATGGTCTGGCACGCCCCACCCGCGCCCCAGAACCTCGGCGCGAGCTCGCAGACGTCGGCCGGATAGCTGTTGCCGGGCGTGTACACCAAGGCCATGACGCGGCCGGTGCCGTCGTTCGGGGCGGATTTCCTGGTGACCGCCGCGGTAGCCAGGTACTGCCAGACCTCTTTCTTGTCCGGGCCGGTGTACTTGTCGAAGGACGCCTGCGAGCCGGTGACTTTGTCCCCGGAGCCCGGGTAGGCGGCTTCCTCGTCGACCTTCACCGTGTCGGGCAGCGCGGCTTTGAGCGCGGTGAGCACGCCGTCGGCGGTGTTGGCGCGGGGACCGCTGCGTGCGGTGCGGTCGACCTGGCCGTTGGGCCAGGAGGTTTTGGTGCTGTCCGGGTTGCTGGTTGTCGTGGGGGCTGCGGCGGGGCCGATGGGCAGTGACTCGCCGGCGGGGGCCAGCGCGAAGGCGGTGCCCGCGGCCAGTGCGACCACAGCGGCG
The DNA here is from genome assembly GCF_900176515.1 of Kibdelosporangium aridum. GTDB lineage: Bacteria > Actinomycetota > Actinomycetes > Mycobacteriales > Pseudonocardiaceae > Kibdelosporangium > Kibdelosporangium aridum. The sequence goes on along the minus strand of NZ_FWXV01000001.1, from coordinate 1,845,513 downwards.
CCGGCGGCGACGCCTGCCCAGCTGGCGCGGCGGCGTTTGTGGGCGCGTTTGGCGGCGTCCAGTGCGGTGTTGGGGTTCATCGGGGGCGGTTGGCTGCTGACCGCCATGATCTCTCGCAGGCCGTCGCGCAGTTCCTGCTCGTTCATCGCTAGGAGATCCTCTTTCGATCAAAGGTCGGGGTCATCTGGTCGGTGAGCAGGTCGCGCAGCGTCTGCAGCCCCCGCGCGGCCTGGCTTTTCACCGTCCCGGTGGAACAGTTGAGGGTGCCGGCGGTCTCGTCGACCGACATGTCCTCCCAGTAGCGCAGCACCAGCACCGCTCGCTGGCCGGGTGGTACCTGCTTGAGTGCCTCCTGCAGGACCATCCGGTCTTCCGGGCCCGCCTTGGTGATCGGGATGTCGGCGGGCTCGTCGGAGACGCTTTCCTTGCGGAACCAGCCGAGGCGCCGCTCGGACAGGAACGTCCGCACCAACGTCTTGCGGGCGTAGGCGTCCAACGCGTCGTGCCTGGTGATGCGCTGCCAAGCCAGGTAGAGCTTGGTGAACGTCACTTGCACGAGGTCCTCGGCACGGTGCCAGTCACCGCACAGCAGGTATGCCGTGCGGCGCATGGCATCCGACCGCGCCGCGAAATAATCCGCGAACGCGGTGTCCCGATCGGTCATCGATCCCCCGGGTGTCGGTGCTTTGCGTTACTGCGTTAGTCACGCCCGTTGCAGCTCGGCGGGTTGCACGAGCCGGGCCAAAAGATCGCCGAATTCCTCCCACCAGGGCAGGTGCTCGGATCGTGGCAGGTAGCGGCGTCGCTGGGCGCGCAGGGTGTCGACTTTGGCCTGCATGGCCGCGGCGGTGTCGCGGTCGAGGGCCAGTGCTTCGCGCAGCGCGTTGAGCAGGGTGGCTTCGGCGTCGTCGGTGACCGAGTCGGCGCCGGCCAGCCAGGCGGCGCAGCCGTAGGTCAGTGCGCGTTCGCCGATGGTGAGTTTCGCGGGGTCGGGCAGGCCGTCGGGGACGCTGTCCAGGTGCAGTGCCTCGGCCACCACGTCGAGTGCTTGTTGTTCGGCGTGGTTGATCTCGTTGTCGGCGCGGGCCACGGCGCTGGTGGCTTCGTAGATCGCGGCGCGGGCAGCCGGTGACAGGCCGCGGACCAGTGCGGCGGTGCGGGCTTGCTGGTCGGCGACCATGTCGTCGAGCAAGGTGGCGCCGCGGGTGGCGTCGGTGAGCACGACCGGGTCCAGAAGTCGCTCGGCGGTGGCCGGTGGCGCGATGCCCAGCTGGACGACGGCGTCTTTGATGGTGGTGTCGTGGTCGCGGGCGTGGTGGGCCGCGCGGGCGCCCGCGTCGTAGCCGTAGACGCCGCCGACCACGGTGGACAGTCCGAGGGAGCGTTCGGCGGTGCGCCGGTTGTGGTCGGTGTCGATGTCCATGCCGCGCAGGCACTTGTCGGCGAACAGCGGCATGGTGTTGGTCAGCAGCCGGATGGACTCGAAGAGGTTCTTCACGATCACCGCGGTCCAGGCGTTGAAATCCAGTTCGGCGCCTTCCACGGCCATGGTGACCACGGTGTCGTTGCCGCAGACCTGCAGCCCGACTTGGACGACCAGCTCGGCCATGACGGGGTTGACCTTGCCGGGCATGAACGACGATCCGGCCTGCACGGCCGGCAGCCGGATCTCGCCGAGGCCCGCGCGGTTGCCGCTGGCCAGCAGCCGCAGGTCTTTGGCGATCTTGATCAGGCCGCAGGCCAGTGCCTTGAAGATGGTGGAGATGTACTGGAAGACGTCGCCGTTCTGGAAGGCGTCGAAGAAGTCGGGGTGTCTTCGTAACGGCAGCCCGGTGGTCTCACACAGCCGGGGGTAGATCGCGTCGACGTACCCGGCGCCGACCCCCAGCCCGGTGCCCACGACGGTGCCGCCCATGGGCACGTCCAGACAGGCCTCGGCCGCGGCGGTCAGCCGCAGCACGCCGCGGCGTGCGACGGCGAGGTAGGCGCCGAAGGCCTGCCCGAAGGTGACCGGGACGGCGTCTTGCAGGCAGGTGCGCGACAGCTTCACGGTGTCGTGGTGTCGGATCACCTTCTCTTCCAGCACGACGGCGAGGTGCTCGACCGCGTCGCGCAGCCGCAGGATGTCACGGTGCAGCGCGACGTTGACCGCGGTGGCCATGGCGTCGGATGTCGACTGCCCGGCGTTGACGTGGTTGTTCGGGTGAACGAACTCGTAGCCGCGTTTACCGGACAGCAGTTCGTTGGCGCGGTTGGCGATGACCTCGTTGACGTTCATGTTCGGCGACACGCCGCCGCCGGCGGACAGCACGTCGACGGGGAACTGGTCGGGGCCGATGGTGCCGTCGACGATCTCGTCGGCGGCCTGGCCGATGGCGGAGGCGACCGGTTCGCGCAGCACGCCGATGTCCATGTTGGCCAGTGCGGCGGCTTTCTTGACCTGGGCGATGGCGTGCAGCAGCGCGGTCTGCCCGCCGAGGGTCTGGCCGGAGACGGCGAAGTTGCCGCGGGCGCGTTCGGTCTGCACGCCGTAGTAGGCCTCGGCGGGCAGGGTGACCGGGCCGAGGGAGTCGTGTTCGACCCGGGTGGTCATGGTTGCTCTCCTCGGTAGCGGGCGGCGACGAACGCGCTGGCGGCGTTGAGTTTCTCGGGCAGTTCGTAGGCGCCGAGGATTTCGAAGTGGTGGTTGTCCAGGTAGTACTCGAGCTCTTTGGGGTACAGCAGCCGGTAGTTGACGTGGTCGTGCACGAGGCCCTGGGCGCGGCGCCAGGTGCGCTGGCGTTCCAGCAGTTGCTGGGCGGGGTGGTGGCGGTACTCGGCGATGGCGTCGGCGCGCAGGTCGGGGATGTCGATGTGGAAGCCGCGCGGGAGTTTGTCGGTGCGCAGCGGGTCGATCATCTCGAGGATGAGCACGGTGCCGGGGTGGCTGTGCGCGGCGTAGGTGGCCATGACCTTGTCGATGTCGCGGTTGGCGTGGACGTTGGCCAGTGCGTAGCCGAAGCAGGTGATCGCCTCGAACGTGCGCCCGAGCCGCAGGGTACGCATGTCCTCGACACGGAACTCGATCTCCGGGCGGCGACGGCGGGCGTAGTCGATCATGGCCTGCTGGTGGTCGACGCCGACGACGTCGGTGATGTGCTTGGCGAGGTATTCGAGGTCTCTGCCGGTGCCGCAGCCGATGTCGAGCAGGCTCTCGGGCTGGCGGCCGAGGTGGTCGTGCAGGATGGTCTCGGCGAGCCGGGCGACGGCGTGGTTGGCGCCGTCGTAGACCACTTCGTAGAGCTCGGGGTGGCGGTAGAGCAGGTTGCTGACGTCGCTGACATCATTGTCGGTCTGCCTGTCCATGCTCTTTGATGGTCCTCACCCGCTCGATCCACATCCAGCACGCAAGGTGAAGTTCACCCGATCCAGACCGTGTGCCCAGGTCGTGCGGTTGACCTGCGGAAGTATCTCGACAGTCGGCAAAAGATCGGGATCGGCGACGTGCTTGCTCTGGTGTGCCATGTGTAAAGGGCTGGCTGCACACTCCTAAGACTCCTCGTGAGTAACCTCGCAGCTGTGCCCGATTTCGGGCATGGAAGTTGAGTTTGGGGGTGGGTGGTGCCAGGCTCGGACGCCATGACGCAGACGGAGCTGGTGCGGCACGTGGTCGCGTCGACCGGGCTGGCTCCGGAGACAGCGGCGCGGCTGATCGCGGATGTGGTCGCGTACTTCGGGGAGACGACCGAGCAGTTCGTGCGCCGCAGGCATGCGGAGTTGCGGCGGCGGCACTACGGCAACGCGAGCATCTGGCCGGTGATCGCGGCCGAGCTGGCCGAGCGGCGGGTCGCGGCTCCGGAGTTGTCCGAGCGTCAGCTGCGGCGGATTGTGTACGGCTGAAAGGACCTGGCTATTCATGTGCGGCATCGTCGGCTATGTGGGGCATCGGGAGGCGGTTCCGGTGCTGCTGGAGGGTTTGCAGCGGCTGGAGTACCGCGGTTATGACTCGGCGGGTTTGGCGTTGGTGCATCGTGGCCGGCTCAAGACGCACAAGGCCGCGGTGCGGGTGCGTGAGCTCAAGGAACAGGTGGGCAAGGCGCCGGGCGTGGTCGGCATCGCGCACACGCGGTGGGCGACGCACGGTGAGGTGACGGATGTCAACGCGCATCCGCACACCGACACGTCGGGCCGGTTCGCGGTGGTGCACAACGGGATCGTGGAGAACTCCGACGAGTTGCGCGCGAAGCTGACCGCGCAGGGCGTGCCGCTGGTGTCGGAGACCGACACCGAGGCGTTGGCGCATTTGATCGCGGCGGCCGCTGAGCAGCACGAGACGCTCGAGGAGGCGGTGCGGGCGGCGCTGCGGGGCGTGGAGGGCACCTACGGTCTGGTGGTGCTGGACGCGCGGCGCCCGAACGAGCTGGTGGTGGCGCGCAACGGCAGCCCGATCGTGCTGGGTGTGGGTGAGGGCGAGATGTTCATCGCCTCGGACGTGGCCGCGCTGGTGCGTCACACCCAGCGGGTGGTGTACCTGGAGGACGGTGAGATCGCGACCGTGCGCGCCGGGGACTTCGAGACCAGTGGCCGCGCGGAGACGGTGGACCTGGCTGACGAGGACTACCAGCTGGGCGAGTTCCCGGACTTCATGCGCAAGGAGATGGCCGAGCAGCCCGAGGCGGTGCGCCGGGCGCTGCGGGGCCGCCTTGACACCCGGTTCGCCACGGCGCGGCTGGGTGGTCTGCGGCTGGATCCGCGGGATCTGCGTGCGGTGCGGCGGGTGAAGTTCCTGGGGTGCGGCACGGCGTATTACGCGGGGCAGGTCGGCGCGAACCTGGTGGAGGAGCTGGCGCGGATCCCGGCGGACGCCGAACCGGCGTCGGAGTTCCGCTACCGCAACCCGGTGGTGGATCCGGACACCCTGTACGTGGCGATCTCGCAGTCCGGCGAGACCCTGGACACCCTCGCGGCGGTGCAGGAGCTCAAACGCAAGGGCGGCAACGTGATCGGCGCGGTGAACGTGGTCGGCTCGGCGGTGGCGCGCGAGTGCGGCAGTGGTGTGTTCCTGCACGCCGGGCCGGAGGTGTCGGTCGCGTCGACCAAGGCGTACACGAACATGGCGGTGTCGTTCGCGATGCTGGCGTTGTGGCTGGGCCGGGTGCGTGACCTCTCCGCGGCGCACGGGACGCGGCTGGTGTCGGCGTTGCAGCAGCTGCCGGACCAGATCGCCTCGATCCTGGAGACCGACTACGAGGTCGCGGCGATCGCGCGCAAGTACGCGCAGGCCAAGCACATGTTCTTCATCGGGAGGGTGCGGGGCTGGCCGGTGGCGCGGGAGGGTGCGCAGAAGCTCAAGGAGATCTCCTACGTGCACGCCGAGGCCTATCAGGCGGCGGAGCTCAAGCACGGGCCGCTGGCGTTGATCGACGCGGAGATGCCGAGCGTGGTCGTGGTTCCGCAGGATGAGTTGCTGGCCAAGAACATCGGCACGATCGAGCAGATCAAGGCGCGTGGTGGCCCGGTGATCGCGGTGACGAACGCGGATCTGCCGGACGGTTTGGCCGACGCGGTACTGCGGGTGCCGCGCAACGAGCCGGAGCTGGACCCGATCCTGTTGACCATCCCGTTGCAGATGCTGGCCTACCACGTGGCGTCGGCGTTGGGCCGGGACATCGACAAGCCGCGCAACCTGGCCAAGAGCGTCACGGTCGAGTAGGTCCGTTTCGTTCAAGACCGGTGTCGGTGGGCGCTTCTAGGGTTCGGCCCATGACTGTTGCATTGAATGCGATCTCGATCGTGGTCGCGGACATGGGCCGTTCCCTGGCGTTCTACCGGCTGCTGGGTCTGGACATCCCGGCGTCGGCGGACACTGAGCCGCACGTGGAGGTGGCGTTGCCGGGCGGGATGCGGCTGTTGTGGGACACCGAGGAGACGATCCGCTCGTTCGACCCGGAGTGGCAGCGCCGCGGCAGTGACGGGATGTCGCTGGCGTTTCTGGCCGAGAGCCCGGCCGGAGTGGACAAGGTGTACGCCGAGCTGGTCGGCGCGGGGTATCACGGTGAGAAGGAGCCGTGGGACGCGTTCTGGGGTCAGCGCTACGCGGTGGTGCTGGATCCGGACGGCAACGGCGTGGACCTGTTCGCCGCGCTCTAGAGGTGGATGGCGTCGATCAGCTGCGGGCCGTCGAGCAGGACGCGGTCGTTGTGGTCGGCGCCGGGGATCTCGATGAGGGTGGCGTTGCCCGCGCGGGCGACGTCGCGGCTCTGTTCGGGCGGGATGATGCTGTCCTGTGCGCCGAGTACGACCGTGATGGGGGCTTTGACGCGCGGAATGGTCTCGGCGACGGGGAATCGGTCGCGCAGCAGCAGCCGTACGGGCAGGAACGGGTAGTGCTCGCTGCCCGCGGCCGCCAGGTCGGTGAACGGTGAGCGCAGCACGAGTGCGGCGGGTGGGTGTTCGGCGGCGAGGTCGGTGACGACGGCCGAGCCGAGGCTTTCGCCGTAGTAGACCAGTTGCGTGGGCGGGACTTGCAGCTCTTCGGTGAGGAATCGGTGCGCCGCGCGGATGTCGTGGCCTAGTCCCTCCTCGCTCGGGCTGCCCGGGTTGCCGCCGTATCCGCGGTAGTCCACCAGCAGTACGGCCATGCCGCGTGCGGCGAGCGCGGCGGCCAAGGGTGCGCGGTTGGCGCGGTTTCCGGCGTTGCCGGGGGCGACGAGCACGACGGCGTAGGGCCCGGGTTGTGTGGGTGGGATGAGCCAGGCGCCGAGGGACAGGCCGTCGCTGGTGCGCAGTTCGACGTCGGCCGCGCCGGGCAGGACGTCCGCGGCGGGTGGGACGGCGCTGCTGTCGGGCAGGTAGATCAGTGTGCGTTGGAACAGCCAGATCAGCCCGAGCAGCAGCACAATCACGATGACGATCGCGATCAGCACACGGACCAGCCTGGCACGCAGCATCAGGCGCGGATGACCTGGACGCCGGCGTCGGTGAACGCGGCCACCGCGGCGGGGTCGGCTCCGGAGTCGGTGATGAGCACGTCGACCTGGCGGATCTCGCAGATGCGGGCGAAGGCGTGGCGGGCGAGTTTGGAGGAGTCGGCGACCACGATGACCTGCCGGGCGCGGGCGACCATCAGCTGGTTGATGCTGGCTTCGCCTTCGTTGTACGCGGTCGCGCCCTCGGTGGCGCTGATGGCGTCGACGCCGAGGAACAGGTGATCGAGGGTGAGCTGTTCGAGCACCAGGGTGCCCAGCGGGCCGGTGAGCTCGTAGGACTGGGGCCGCACCACGCCGCCGGTGACCACGATCTTGACGTGCTGGCGCACGGTCAGTTCGTTGGCGATGTTCAGTGCGTTGGTCACGACTGTGAGTGCCGCTTCGCCGCCTGCTGCGAGCAGGTCTGCGCGGGTGGCCAGGGCGCGGGCGACTTCGGTGGTGGTGGTCCCGCCATTGAGGCCGACGACGCCGCCGGGGCGGATGAGCGCGGAGGCGGCGCGGGCGATGCGGTCCTTCTCGGTGGCGTGGCGTGCGGTTTTGTAGCGCAGCGGCAGGTCGTAGGAGACGTTGTTGGCGGTCGCGCCGCCACGGGTGCGGGTGACCATCTGCTGCTGGGCCAGGCGGTCGAGGTCGCGGCGGATGGTCGCGGTGGACACGTCCAGTTCCTGCGCGGCGGTCTCGACATCCAGGCGCCCGTCGCGAGCGATGATCTCCAGCAAGGCGTTCCATCGCTCGTGCGACGCCATCGTTGCCCCCTTCTGGTGCGGAATCGGTGCAGATCGTCACAGTAAACGGGCGTCAACGCCAACAACCACGCCCAGTGTTGCGTGAAAGTGCATGCTCTGACCTAGTATGAAGCAGAATTGCTCAGTACCGTTCACTTCGTGCGAGTAGTCGAGGTCCTATGAGTCACGCGTCGGAGGAGATCGCCAGCCAGCCCGCGTGCTGGCGCACGGCCATCGAGGTGGCCGCGGCCAAACCGGCCGGGTTGCCCGAGCCGGGTGAGCGGGTGGCGGTGATCGGGTGCGGCACGTCGTGGTTCGTCGCGCAGTCCTACGCGGTGCTGCGGGAACGCTCCGGCCAGGGCGAAACCGACGCGTTCACCGCTTCGGAGTTCCCGCTGTCGCGCCGCTACGACCGGGTCGTGGCGATCTCCCGCTCGGGCACCACCACCGAGATCCTGCGCGCGTTGTCGCAGATCGGCCGGGTGTCGCGGACGACCGCGATCACCGCGGTGGGCGCGAGCCCGGTGCGGGATCTGACCGACGATGTGCTCACGCTGGGGTTCGCCGATGAGCAGTCGGTTGTGCAAACACGATTCCCCACGACATTGCTCACGCTGCTTCGCGCACACCTGGGCGAGGACGTGTCGCGGCTGCCCGGTCAGGCGGAGCGAGCGTTGGGCATGCCGCTGCCGGAGGACTTCGACGGGTTCCGCCAGTTCACGTTCCTCGGCGCCGGGTGGACGGTCGGGCTGGCCAACGAGGCGGCGTTGAAGATCCGTGAGGCCGCGCAGGCGTGGGCGGAGTCGTATTCGGGCATGGAGTACCGGCACGGGCCGATCGCGGTCGCCGACATCGCCTCGCTGGTGTGGGTGTTCGGCGACGCGCCGCACGGCCTGCTGGACGAGGTGCGTGCGACGGGTGCGCATGTGGAGGTGTCGTTGCTGGATCCGCTGGCCGAGCTGGTGCGGGCGCAGCGGATGGCGGTGAGCCTGGCTGACCGGCGCGGGCTGGATGTGGACGCGCCGCGGCATCTGACCCGGTCAGTCATCCTGACGTGAACAGCGTCGTCGCGCTGGATGTCGGCGGGACGCTGATGAAGGGCGCGGTCGTTGATCGCGACGGCACCGCCAGGGCTGTCGAGCAGCGGCCGACCCTGCGCCAGCCCGACACCGTCGAGGGGATCCTGGCGTTCGCCGCGGACCTGGTGGCCAGCGCGGGATCTCCTGCGGCGGTGGGGCTCGCGGTGCCCGGGATCGTGGACGAGGCCCGGGGCGTCGCGCGGTATTCGAGCAATCTCGGGTGGCGTGACCTGCCGTTGCGGGACATCGCCACCGATCGGCTGGCAGTGCCGGTGGCCTTGACGCACGACGTGCGAGCGGGCGGGGTGGCCGAGCACGAGTTCGGTGCGGCACGCGGGGTCGATGACTTCCTGTTCCTACCGATCGGGACCGGTATCGCGGGCACGGTGTTCGCCGGTGGGCGGCCGTATCGCGGCGCGGACGGGATGGCCGGGGAGATCGGGCACGCGCCGGTGCCGATCGGCGAGGAGTTATGTGCGTGCGGGCAGCGCGGGTGCCTGGAGACCTACGCCTCGGCCGCGGCGCTCGTGCGCCGCTACGGCGACCCGGGGTTGAGCGCGGCCGATGTGGTGGCGCGCGCTGCGGATGATCCGCGCGCGGCACAGGTGTTCGGCGACGCGGTGCGCGCGTTGGGGTTCGCGCTCACGACGTACACGATGCTGCTGGATCCGGCGCTGATCGTGCTCGGTGGCGGGTTGGCCGAAGCGGGCGAGACGCTGCTGGCGCCGGTGCGCGCCGAGTTGTGCGCGCGCGTGACCTGGCGGGTGCCGCCGCGCGTGGTGCGCGCACAGCTGGGGTCCTCGGCGGGACGGTTGGGTGCGGCGATCTGCGCGTGGGGGCTGGTGTCGTGATCCTGACCATCACGCTCAACGCCGCGCTGGACGTGACCTACCAGGTGGACGGTCTGCGGCCAGGCGCGACGCATCGTGTGCAGGACGTGCGGGTACGGCCGGGCGGTAAGGGCGTGAACGTCGCCGCGGTGCTCGAGCAGCTGGGTGAGCCGGTGACCGCGACCGGGTTCGCGGGCCCGGAGCTGGGTGCGCGGCTGCCGGGGTTCGTGCCGATCGCCGCGGAAAGCCGCCGCACGGTGACGGTCGTGTCCGGCGGCGAGGCGACGTTGTTCAACGAGCCTGGCCCGCTGATCAGTCCAGGGGAGTGGGACGCGCTGCTGGGCGAGTTCGACCGGCTCGCGGCCGGGGCACGGGTGGTGGTGTTGTCCGGGAGCCTGCCCCCGGGGTTGCCGGACGACGCGTACGCGCGGCTGATCGAACGCTCGCCGGCGCCGGTGGTGCTGGACACCGACGGCGAGCCACTGCGGCACGGCATCGCGGCCGGCCCCGCCCTGGTGAAACCCAATGTCGACGAGCTGGCCAGGCTGCTTGGCCGAAAACCTGACCTCCCGGCCGACTGTCTCACGCTCGGCGTTCCCGTCGCCGCGACGCTGGGCGCGCACGGCGCGGTGCTGGCCACGCCGGACGGGGTGTGGCGAGCACGGCCGCCGGGTGCGCTGGCGGGTAACCCCACGGGTGCGGGTGACGCGTTCACCGCCGCCGTGGCGCGCGGCCTGGCACAGGGCCGTGACTGGCCAGTGGTACTGGCCGACGCGGTGGCGTTGTCGGCCGCAGCGGTACTCAGCCCGGTCGCCGGCGGCTATGACGCGGCGGCGTACCGGGATTTCGCTGGTGTGGTGACCGTGGAGGAGGGCTGATGCTGGTACCGACGTCGGCGATCATCGAACAGGCGGTGCAGGGCGGCACGGGAGTCGGCGCGTTCAACGTGATCACGCTGGAGCACGCGGAAGGCGTCGTCACCGGCGCGGAGACCGTGGGCCAGCCGGTGGTGCTGCAGGTGAGCCAGAACTGCGTGAAGTTCCACGGCGGGCATCTGCTGCCGATCGCCCGGGCCGCGGCGGCGGTGGCCGCGGAGTCCTCGGTGCCGGTCGCGCTGCACCTGGATCACGTCGAGGACGAGGTGCTGCTGCGGCAGGCCGCGGACGCCGGGTTCGCCTCGGTCATGGTGGACGCCTCGAAGCTGCCGTACGCGCAGAACGTGCAGGCCACGCGGGAGGCCGCGCGATGGGCGCACCGCTCGGGCCTGTGGGTCGAGGCCGAGCTGGGCGAGGTGGGAGGAAAGGACGGTGCACACGCGCCCGGTGTGCGGACCGATCCGAAGGACGCGGCGCGGTTCGTGGCCGAGACCGGCGTGGACGCGCTGGCCGTCGCGGTCGGCAGCTCGCACGCGATGACCACCCAGACCGCGTCGCTGGATCTGGAGCTGATCTCGCGGATCCGTTCGTGCGTGCCGGTTCCGCTGGTGCTGCACGGCTCGTCGGGCGTGCCGGACGATCAGCTGCGGGACGCGGTGCGGCACGGCATGGTGAAGATCAACATCGGGACGGCGTTGAACGTGGCGTTCACCCAGACCATTCAGGCCGCCGACCTGCGCATCAGTGACCCGCGTAAGTACCTGGCGCCCGCGCGGGAGGCGATCGCGCACACCGTGGCTCACTTGCTCGGCGTGCTCTCCAGCGCCTGAACCGGCATGCGCTTGAGCACCAGCACCGCGCCGATGCCGATCACGCACAACCCGGTCAGCAGCAGGAAACCGGCGTCGAACCCGCCGGTGGCGTCCTTGAGCGCGCCCAGCGCCCACACCGCGGTGAACCCGCCGAGGTTGGCCCAGAAGTTGCCGAACCCGCTGATCGCCCCGGCCACCGAGCGGCCGAGGTACTGGATCGGGATGGAGAACAGGGGCCCGAAGTAGAGCTGGATGACGATCGAGTTGACCGCGACCACGGCGATGATCACCGGCAGCGAGTCGGCCAGCACCAGCCCGACCAGCGAGCCGGCGACGACCGTCAACGACACCCCGACCACGGCTAAGGGCTTGCCGGTTTTGTCCGCGACGTACCCGCCCATGATGTTCGACGGTGCGGTGAGCGCGGCGCCCAACGCGACCAGCAACCCGGCGGTCTGAATCGAATAGCCCTTCTCCACCACGACAAAGCTGGGCAGCCACGTGATCACCCCGTGGGTGGCGGCCAGCCGCACGAACTGGATCACCGAGGTCACCGCGACCACCGGGTGCTTGAGCAGTTTCGGCAACTCCCTGAGGGGCGGCTGCCGACGCTTCTCGGTGTCGGCGCCGTTGTTGCCGACCAGCCAGTACGCGATCAGCGTGACCACACCCAAACCCGCGCACACCAGGAACACCCCCTGCCACCCCAACGGCCCGACCAGCAGCGGCCCGACGAGGTTGAGCACGATGCTGGAGGAAAACCCGCCCGCCACGTACAGGCCCATCGCGGTGGCCTGCTTGGTCGAGGAGAACTGGCGGCTGATCAGGATCAGGCCCGGCGCGAACGCCATCGAACGCAGCACCCCGGACACCGCCTGGTTGGCCACCAGCCAGCCGTAGGAGTCGATCAGCGCGAACCCGCAAGCGAGGATGTTCACGCCAAGCAGGCCGGTCAGGAACATCTTCTTGGTGTCGATCCGGTCGGCCAGCACCCCCACCGGCACCTGCATCAGCGCGTAAGTGAACGTGGACGCCGCAGCGAGGGTGCCCCCTTGGGCGAACGTCAGGGAAAGATCATCGCGGATCAACGGCAGAAACAGCGCGATACCCCCGGTGACCAGCGCCTGCGAACTCTGACACAGCACGATCAGCACAATCGTGATTCCCCGCCGCTTGATCACCCGGCCAGCTTGCCGTACCCGCGGGGCGCGGCGACAGTACGTTTGATCTCATGCCCAGCGTGCTCCTGATCGGTGGCGGGATCCGCAAGACCGACGACCTGGTGGAACTGCTCGAGCAGGTCGTCAACCTGGCCCACCGCCATGCGCCGCAAGCGGCGATCGCGTTCAACACCAACCCCGCCGACAGCGTGCAGGCCGCTCAACGCCAACTGCGGTGAGTCCCGGCAACGGCGCTTAAACCAAAAGCGAAGGCGCCCAAGCCCAAGTGAAGGCGCGCCCAAGCCACGAAAAAGGCGCGCCCTAACCAACAGCGAAGGCGCGCCCCAAGTCACAGTGGAGGCGCGCCCCAGCCCACCAACAAGGCGCGCCCGGAGCACGAAGAGGCGCGCCAAAAGTGGTAGTCGGCGCGATTTTGTGTGGAGTGGCGCCGCAAATAAGCTTGTCGGCGGGGCAGGGCCGCAGGCCTGCCCGCTTTCCCTGTCCTTTGCGGCGCAGAGGCTCCACACCAAATCGCGCCGACCCCGACACAGGGGCGCGCCGAAAGCAACCACAGCGCGCGCCGCGGTGAGCCAAAGCGCGCCGCAGCGAGCCAAAACTGAGTTCTGACCGCGTTGATTCCCCTGAGGCGGAATTCCCTGGGGCGGCCTCCGGCCCCCAACACCAGCCTACCGGCGAGCACCGACACGTCCCCGCGGTGAAGATCCACAACACCAGAGTTGTCCACACCCAGCACGTGTCCACAACAGGGCCGCCAACGATGAATTCCGGCGGCCTGGCCCGTCATAGGAGCATGCTGATTATCGCCGGATACATCACAACCGACCCCAATGAGCGCGACACCTACGTCGAAGCCCACCGTGACCTGCTGCGCCGAGCCCGCGAAGCCCCCGGCTGCCTGGACGCGGCCATCAGCGCCGATCCCGTCGACCCCGCCCGAATCAACAACTACGAGCGCTGGCAATCCCGCGAGCACCTCGACGCCTGGCGAGCCGTGGCCAACGCCCCCGACACCGGTATCACCATCACCCTCGGCCCGATGAGCATGTTCACCGCGACCGACGAACGCCCGCCGTTCTAGTTCTCGTCGTCGGCCTTCTTGGCCTGATCGCCGCCGAACAACGCGGGGATCAGCAACAGCACCGCGCCGCAGAACAACGCGATGTCCGCGACGTTGCCGACGAACCAGCCGTTGTAGTCGATGAAGTCGACCACGTGCCCGCGCGCGAAGCCCGGCTCGCGGAACAACCGGTCGAGCAGGTGCGTCACCGCGCCACCCAGCAGCAGCGACAACGCCAGCGTCTGCACCCGCGGGGCCGGTTTGACCGCGAACCAGATCAACACCACCACCGCCACCGCGGTGATGATCGTGAAGATCCATGTCGCGCCCGCGCCGATGGAGAACGCCGCGCCCGGGTTGTACAGCAGCCGCAGCTGCAGGAACTCACCGAGCACCGGGACCGGCGCACGGCCGGGCAACGCCGATTCGGCCCAGAACTTCGTCGCCTGGTCCACCGCGACGATCAACACGGCCACAGCGAGCACCAACGGCACGCGGGCGACAACCGGGCGGGAAGCTGAGGTCTCCATCGCCGCCCACCCTATGTGCCCGGCTCATGGCAGATGTCAGAGACCTGCCCGTGGATCAGGCATGGACATGCTGGATCGTTGCGCGCCAACCGGACTGAACGCCCTCAGATCGCCGACGGGTTTGCTCCAACACCCCGACCTGCGGTGATTCTTCGTCGTACGCTCTGCTCCCAACACGGGAAACGAGGGCGAGGGCGTTGGGGCGCGGTCACCGGTTGCATGGACGGCACGCCGAATTGGCTGCCGTACTGACGGCTGCCCGCACGCGCACCGGCCGTCTCGTGGTCGTCAGGGGAGCACCCGGCACTGGCCGCACCGCCCTGCTCACCGCCGCCGGACACGCCCTGCGCGACACCGGCATGCCCGTCACGGCCATCACCGACCCCACCGAACTGTCCCGGTTACGGCCCCGCCGCACCGCGCTGCTCATCGACGACGCGGACGCCGTGCCGATCCAGGACCTGCTCGCTTGCCGCCGCAACGGCTGCCTGGTCATCGCCACCTGCCGCGACATCTCCACCAGCGAACTGTCCGCCGCCGCCGACCACACCCTCGACCTCGGCCCGCTGCCCGACGAGGACGTCCTGACCCTGCTGAAAGACGTCGGCCCGCTCGACCAACCGGTCATCGACGCGCTGCGCACCGCGCTCGGCCCCCTGTTCGGCAACCCCGGCACAGTCCTGGCCACCGTCGAGCACCTGCGCGACCGCCTGATCACCGTCGCCGAGCGGCTCTGCCTGCGCGAGCTGCACATCGCCCTGCCGCCGCACCACTGGCTGTGCACCCGCGACGATCCACTGCTGACCGCCGTGGCGATCCTGGGCGAACTGCGCATCGACGACCTGCCCATGCTCGCCGCCGCCCTCAGCGAACCCGTCGCCGACTGCGGCCGCCGGATCGACGCACTGGTCGAAGCCGACGTGCTGACCGTGGACACCACCGGCAAACTCCGCTGCGTCTGCCCGGCACTGGCCGCCGCACTCGCCGACGACGCCGGCCCACACCACGCCCAACGCCTGCACCACGCCCTGGCCGTCCAACTCATGCGCCGCAACGGCGACCCCACCACCATCGCCGACCACCTCACCGCCTCCGGCCTGAGCACACCCACCGCGCGACTGCTGCGCCTGGCCGACCGGGCCCACACCCAGCAGCCACACCGCGCCGCGCACTGGTACGCCGCCGCCCTGCGCGACCTGCCCCGCGACCGGCAAGAACACGCCAACGTGCTGCGGTCACTGCTGAAGCTGCTGGTCCAGAACGGACAATACGACCTGCTCAGCAGCGTGCTCGCCGATCAGGCCACGATGCCGAGCGCGGACCCCGCCGTACGCGACGACCTGGAGGCCGCGGCGATGCTCACGGCCTTCCACACCGGCCACCCGGTCAAAGTCGCCCATGAACCACGCACCGGCGGCCCGCTCGACCTGTACGCGTGGTGGACCGGCGAACACCGCACCCACATCCCGGACCCGACCGCCACCCCCGACGACGCCCTGCTCACCACCGCCGAACTGCGCCTGATCCACTGCGCCCTGTCGGTCGACCACGCCGGATGCGCCCGCGAAGTCGGCGCCATCCGCAACCCCGCCGCCCGTCAACGCCTGGAAGACCTCATGGAAGCCGGCGCCGCCGGCGACCCGACCGCCGTGTTCGAAATCGTCCTCGGTGCCGGCTACCGCGCACCCACCGACGGGCCACTCGCCCTGGGCCGCACCGTCATACGCGGCTACGCCGCCGCCAACTGGTCCGACGCGCTGCCCGCCGCGCGACGCCTGGAACTCACCGGCACCCCCGACAGCCCCATCCACCAAATGAGCCGCATCTACGCCGCGGCCATCCATGTCTCCCGCGGCGAATACGCCACCGCCTCTACCTGGCTGGCCACCGTCTCCCACGACCCGCGCTTCGCCGCCGGCCGCGCCACCGTCGAATGCACCCTGCTGCACCGCGCGGGTGACTCACTCGGCGCGGTCCACCTCGCCTGGCGCACCTACCGGCGAGTCCGCCGCGCAGGCACCCTCGCCGGTGTGGAGCGGCTGCTGCTGATCGCCCTGCAGATCGCGCTGCGCAGCGGCGACCGCGAAATGGCCACCGCACTGCACGAGGAAATCGAACAGCTCTACGTCCGCGCGCCCTGGCGCTGCGCCCGCCAAGTCGTGCTGCTCGGCCGCGGCCTGATCCACCGCGACCCCGCCGCCGCGGCCGAAGGCGCCACCGTCTGCCGCATCCGCGCACACCGGCCCGACCTGCTGTGGGCCTGCCGCATCCTGGCCCAGTTCTGCGACCAACCGGGCCCGCTGATCGACCAGATCAACACCCTGGCCGCCGACCCCACCGGCACGTTCCTGCTGCCCACCCAGCTCACCGCGATGATGCGCCGCTTCGGCGTGCCCGAACCACCACCCGAAGGCTTCACCACCACCGAGCTGCGCATGATCGACCTGATCCGCACCGGCCACACCAACCGGCAGATCGCCGCACTGCTGCACCTGAGCGTCAACACCATCGAGAACCACCTGACCCAGCTGTTCGCCCGCACCGGCTACAGCTCCCGCGTCGAGCTGGCCGCGGCGAGCAGCGACGGCAGGCTCACCGGAGGCGTGACATGACCGAGCTGGCCACCTCGGCTGACACCCAGCCGCGCCTCGCCGGCCGCGACGAGGCACTCGACCAAGTCTGCCGCGCGGCCACCACACCCGGCCGCAGCCTCGTCGTGGTCACCGGCCCCGCCGGCATCGGCCGCAGCAGCGTGCTCGACCGCGCCCGCGCCCGCCTCACCACCCAAGGCGTACGCACCATCACCGTCCCGGTCCTGCCCAGCGAACGCGACCGCCCACACGCCCTGACCTCCCGCATCTGCGACGAACTCGACGCACCCAGCGACCCCGACGCACATCAGCGCCTGACCACCACACTGCAGCAGCACACCACCCCGCTCGTGGTCATCCTCGACGACCTGCAATGGGCCGACCCCGACTCCCTGCGCGCCCTGTCCCGGCAACCCGCCTCAGCGGTGACGTTCGTATGCGCCCACCACACCACGACCACCCAGACCCTCCCGCCGCTGCCCTCGGTCGAACTGGTCCGCCTGCACCCGCTGCAACCCCACGAGACCAGCCTGATGATCGCCGGCCTGCTGCAGGCCAAACCCACCCCGGCGATGATCGACACCCTGCAGCACGGCAGCGCGGGCATCCCCGCCATCATCCGGCTGGCCATCGACGGCTACCGCCGCGCTGGCAGCCTGCGCATCGTCGACCGCACCGCCTACCTGGTACCGAGCACCCAACCGCCGACACCCGCACCACGGCACCCCGGCTTCGACTCGTTACGCCGCCTGGGCAGCACCGCATGGCCCGTGCTGAAAGCCCTCGCCGTGCTGCACCCGCTCGGCGACCACGCACCCGCCCTGATCGCCGCCGCCACCGGCAACACCGAAATCGACGTCGAACACATCCTCACCGGCCTGGAAGCCGACGAACTGCTCTACGCCAGACCCTGGCGATTCCGCACCCCACTGCTGGCCACCTGCCTGACCTCGTGCCTCGGCCCGTACGAACGCCACGAACTGGCCCGCCTGGCCGTCACCGCACTCTGGGACGGCACCGCCACCTGCGAGGACCCCCGGTTCCTGCCCGAACAACTGGTCAACGCGGGCACCCTGATCGACCCCGACCGCGCAGGCACCACCCTGCTCGAACACGGCACCGCCGCCATCGTCGACGACGAATACTTCGCCATCCGCTGGCTCGAAGCCGCCGCCGAACGCGTCACCGACCCCCAGCAACGCGCCAACGCCCTGTTCCTGCACGCCGTGGCCTGCGGCTACCACGCCGACTTCACCGCCGCCAACGACAGCATCAACACCGTCATCACCAGCTACACCGACCGGCTGAGCCCCGAAGCGGTCCAGGAAACCCAGATCGTCAGACTCATCGGCCTCGGCGCCACCGGCGACCGCCGCACACTGCACGAAATCGCCGACTACCGCTACCACGCCCTGCTCGGCGACGACGCCGACCAGATCATCGGCCGCGCCTTCGCCCTGTGCTTCATCGACCGCTGGGCCGAAGCGGAAACCCTGCTGGACACCACCCGGCACATCTGGTCGCACGGCAACGACTCCGCCGTCACCTACGGCAACGTGATCGCCTTCGGCACCGCCTTGGTCCGCGGCCGCCCGAGCACGTACTTCGACCTCGTCGACGACATCGAAGGCCACTGCCCGCTGTTCGCCGAACAACGCCACCAACCCGGCCTGCTCAACGCCATGGCCCGCGCACTGCTGCTGATCGGCGAAGCCACCCGCGCCGATCAACTCATGGCCGCCCACAACCTCGCCCCCGAACACACCATGACCGCCACCCGCGCACTGCAAGCCAGCGCCGTGGGCCACTGGGACGACGCCCTCACCCTCGCCCGGCTCAGCCTCGCCACCGGATCCACCCTCGGCCACCTGCTGTGCCACACCGTCCTGTGCCGCGAAATGGCCACCATCCTCACCGCCCGCGGCACCATCAACGCCGCCCGCGACATGATCGACTCGGCCCGGATCGCCGAAACCTGCCTGCCCCACCTGCTCGCCCTGGCCGAAGCCGACCTCGAACACGCACTGGGCAACCACTCCCGCGCCCGGCTGCTGCTCGACGACGGCCTGTCCACCGCCGAAGAACAAGGCATCGTCGTCGGCACCGACGAACTCTGGCTGCGCATCGCCGTGCACAACCTCACCGCCGGCGCCCACGCCGACGCCAGCGACGCGGTCACCGAACTCAAACAACTCGCCGAACGCCTCGGCACCGGCCGCGCCCGCCGTAACCACCTACTGGCCACCGCCCTCGTGCACGACGACTACACCGCCGCAGGCGAAGCCATCGCCACCGCCCGCAACCGCGGTCAAACACCCGAAATCGCCGACACCCTGATGCACCTGCTGCAGCACACCATGGGCACCCCAGCACTCATGCGCGAGGCCTACGACCTCTACGGCGACATGGACGCCCTGCTGCCACGCGCCAAACTGCGCCGCCTCATGCGCGACCAAGGCATCGCGGTGCCCGGCCGCAGCGTCACCAACAGCGAGAACGAACGCCTGCTCGCCTCACTGGTCGCCGACGGACTGACCAACCGGGAACTGGCCACCGTGCTGGCCACCACGGAAAAAAACGTCGAAGCCAGGCTGTCACGATTGTTCCAACGCACCGGATACCGCACCCGCGTCGAACTGGCCACCGCGATCCTCACCGGCGAATACCACCCAGCCTGAAAACCCGTCGACACTTTCACAGCACTCAGGCTATAAATGCGACGTGTTACGCAAGTACCCCCGAACCCATCACCTGGAATCGTCCCGGCTGCAACCAGGCGACGAAGACATGCACTCGGTCGCCTTCACCCAGATCCGGAACCGACACCTGGTCGTTGAGGAAAAACTCGACGGGGCGAACGCGGCCATCAGCTTCACCCCGGACGGCACACTGCAGCTGCAAAGCCGCGGCCACTACCTCACCGGCGGCCCACGAGAACGACAATTCGGCCCATTCAAAGCATGGGCGGCGACAATCCAGCACGCATTGTTCGACCGAATCGGCGACCGCTACATCGTCTACGGCGAATGGATGTACGCGAAACACACAGTGTTCTACGACGCACTGCCGCACTATTTCTGCGAATTCGACATCCTCGACACAACCACGGGAGATTTTCTCTCGAGCGAGCGGCGGGCCAACCTGCTGTCCGGACTGCCGATCAGCTCAGTCCCCATCCTGCACACCGGCCCGGTCGCGTCCCTGTCCACACTGCTGTCGTTCGTCGGCCCCTCGACCTGCCGCACCGCGCGCTGGCGCGACGCTTTGCATTCCGCAGCACAGGGGAGTGCCACGGTCCTCGCCGAGACCGACATGAACGAAGACATGGAAGGCCTGTACATCAAGGTCGAGGAGAACGGGGTAGTGGCCGAACGGTACAAGTGGGTGCGGCCCACATTCCTGACCGCGGTCCTGGACTCCGGCTCGCACTGGGCCGACCGGCCCATCGTGCCGAACCAACTGGCCAACCCGGCGGTGATGTATGGAGGTGTTTGAGCAACTCTGCCCAACCAGTCCACCATGGACAGTCTCGTGGCCCGACATCCGGGAGGCGTTCTGGTGGATCCGCCGGATGACCGACGTACCCCAGGACTGCGTGCACCACGCGGAAGGCGACGTCGAAACCCACACCCGCATGGCCTGCGAAGCCCTCGTGTCGCTACCGGAATGGCGGGCCTTGCCACGCGACGCGCAAGTGCGGATGTTCGCCACGGTACTGCTGCACGACGTAGCCAAACCCGACTGCACACAACACATCGACGGACGCATCACCGCACACGGCCACTCCCGCCGCGGCGACCTACTGGTCCGACGCATCCTCTGGGAACTGGACGCGCCCATCGCATGGCGCGAACACGTCGCGGCATTGGTGCGCCACCACCAGATTCCGTTCTGGGCACTGGAGCGTCCCGACATCGAACAGATCGCGTTCCGCGCGAGCCTGCTCGCCTCCAACACCGACCTGGTCATGCTCGCGACCGCCGACATCCTCGGCCGGATCTGCTCGGACGTCACCGAAGTACTCGACAACATCGCCCTCTACCGCGAATACTGCGACGAAATGTCCTGCTTGGGCCGTCCACGCGCGTTTTCCTCAGACCACGCCCGGTTCATGTACTTCCGCACGCCCGGCCGTGACCCCAACTACGACGCCTACGACGACACCCGCCTGACCGTCACAATCATGTCCGGGCTACCCGGCGTCGGCAAAGACACCTGGATCGCCGCTCACCGCTCGGGCCTACCAGTGATCAGCCTGGACACCCTGCGCACCGAACTGCGCGTCAAACCCACCGACGACCAACGCCCGGTGATCAGCGCAGCACAAGAACAGGCACGCAGGTACCTACGCGCCGGACAACCGTTCGTGTGGAACGGAACCAACGTATCCAGGCAGATCAGGCAACAGTCCATCGGACTCGCCGCGGCCTACAAAGCACGGGTGGAAGTAGTCGCACTAGAGGCACCACCGGCGGTGATCACATCACGCAACGCCGCCCGCCCAGAACCCGTACCCGCCACGGTCATCGACCGCCTGGCGAACAAATGGGAAGCCCCCGACCCCACCGAAGCGCACAGCGTGCACTGGTTGAGCACGAAGTAGGGGAGAACCACTCGGGTTCGGTGGTCAGCAGCTCGAAAACCTCGTCGGGTAAGCCCGTCGAACTCCACCACAACCGGGGCCCGACCGCCCTCACCTGCGGAAACATCGATCTTGGTACTCCCACGGGAGTACCCGTAACTGCCATCCCCAGCCGGACGAAACCACTGCCCCCAACGACCACAGTCGACCCTATGAGCACCCTCAAAGACCGTTGGGCAACCATCGTCCTAGCCATCGCCACCGCGCTCGCCGCCGCCAACGTCGGCCAGATCCTCCTCACCCACGCGCACTACCAATCCTGGCAACACATATCCCCACACGACATGACCGCCGTACACGACAACTGGGCGTCCGTCGTCGACACCGTCATCATGCCACTGGCCATCGCATCCGCCGCCTGCACGCTCGCCCTGCTCGTCCTACGACACTCACGAGTGCCGTGGTGGACCGTCGGCACCGCCGCCGCCATCCACGCCGCCGTCTTCATCACCTCGTTCACCATGTGGGCGAAATGGCAGCACCAGATCGGCAACGGCGGCTATGTTCGCGATACCGACAACACCTTCAGCGTCCCCTACGAGCGGATCATGGACACCCACTGGCTACGCATCACCCTCATGACCATCCTCGCCCTGGTCACCCTCGCCATGCTCCTGCGCGCCACCACCCGCAAAACCCATGCGTAACAAGGACATCCTGCTCGGCCTCGGACTCACCGCACTCGTCCTCACCTGGGGCTACCTCGCACCGGAAAACCGGGCCCTCGACGCCCAAGGCATCACACTCGCCATCGCCGCCACACTCCCGATCACCGCACGCCGACGCTGGCCCATCCCCGTCCTGGCCGTCCACATCGTCCTATCCACCATCTACAACACCCTCGACTACCCGCACGACGCACTCATGCCACCCGCGCTCGTCGCCCTCTACACCGTCGTCTCCACCAGCACCCGCATCTGGTCCATCACCGCCACCACATTCACCTGCGTCTACGTCCTCGCCGCGCGCGCCATCGACGACCAAGGCCTCGGCATCGACGCACTCGGCACGCTCGGCTGGCTCACCGCCGCCATCGTCCTCGGCGAACACGCCCGCCAACGAAACGCCAACCACGCCAAGCAAACCCGCCAACAGGTCACCGAAGAACGCCTCCGCATCGCCCGCGACCTGCACGACCTGCTCGCCCACACCATCACCACCATCCGCGTCCAAGCCAGCGTCGCCGCACACCTCATCACCGAAACCACCCAGCCACTCGACCGCGCCACCGTCGCGAAAACACTCGACACCATCACCGACGCCTGCGACCAAGCCCGCACCGAACTCCGCTCCACCGTCGAAGTCCTCCGCGACCCCATCCCCGTCCTGCCCAACATCACCGACCTCGGCAGCGTCACCCACGCCGCCGGCATCGACATCACCTTCCAGAACACCGGAACCGAACGCCCACTGCCACCACACGTCGAAATCGCCGCCTACCGGATCGTCCAGGAAAGCCTCACCAACATCGTCAAGCACTCCAACGCCACCACCGCGGCCGTCAGCCTCGACTACGGTGCCGACATGCTCACCGTGACCATCACCGACAACGGCACCACCACCAACCCCGGCGAAGGCCACGGCATCATCGGCATGACCGAACGCGCCCGCAGCATCGGCGGCCACCTCACCATCCACACCGACAACGGCTACACCGTCACCGCCGAACTGCCGACAGGGAAGTCATGACCATCCGCGTCCTGCTCGCCGACGACCAAGCACTCGTCCGCGGCGCGTTCGCCATGCTCATCGACTCCGCACCAGACATCGAATGCGTCGGCGAAGCCGCCACCGGACGCCAAGCCATCGACACAGCCGCCGCCGTCACCCCCGACGTCGTGCTGATGGACCTGCGCATGCCCGACCTCGACGGCATCGAAGCCACCCGCCACATCACCGACAACCACCCCGGCGTCCGCGTCCTCGTGCTCACCACCTACGACACCGACGAAAACGTCGCCGCCGCACTACGAGCCGGCGCGAGCGGATTCGTCGTCAAAGACATCCGCCCCGCCGACCTCCTCGACGCGATCCGCGCCGTCGCCGCAGGGGAGCGGCTGCTGTCACCGGGACCAACCGCCACGCTGATCGCCCGGTTCCTCCGCGCCCCCGACCACACACCCGTGACGAAACGCATGGACGGGCTGACCGAGCGGGAACGCGAAGTCCTCACACTCGTCGCCAAAGGCCTCAGCAACCACGAAATCGCCGACACCCTGGTACTCAGCCCGCTCACGGTCAAGACACACGTCAGCCGCATCTTGACGAAACTCCACGCCCGCGACCGCGTCCACCTGGTCATCGCAGGCTACGAATCCGGGCTCGTCACCCCCGGCTCCAACCCCGACAACGCCCGATAGGTCCGGTTGCCCGCAGCCGCCGCCCGGCGTTCCTTCCCCGTGGCCTCAATGTAGTTCTGGCTCGTGTTCAAATTCGCGTGCCCCAACAACGCCATGATCTCCGCCGCGTTCGCGCCATCCTCAGCCAGCCGCGTCGCGAACGTGTGCCGCAACGCGTGCAGGTTCGCCCCCGTCGGGACCTGATCACGGATCCCCGCCCACCGATAACTGGTCTTCACCAGGTAGTCCAGCGCGCCACGACCGATCGGCTCACCCCGATAATCCAGCAGCAGAGCCGAATTCGGGCCGAATCGCTGATGCGGGAACCGCACCGCGCACGACGCCAGGTACGCGTCGATCACACGCTCCATCGACGGCTCGATCGGGATGGACCGTTCCCGGCTTCCCTTGCCGTGCACATGAAGACGCTGCTCCCCAGGCCTGCCGACCACCGAAGACCGTTGCAGCGCACGGACTTCCGCCGATCTGAGACCCGCGACAAGGCCAAGCGCGATCACCAGGACGTCCCGCTCCGGCCACGGATCACGAGCCTTCCGCGCCCCAGACGCCGCCGCGGCAAGGAGTCTCTCCGGGGTGTCCTCACCGCGCAGCGGCTTGGGGGAGGGCGGCGGCGCCTTCGGCCGGACGACCGCGCCCATCGGATTTCCTTCCAGCAAGCCGTCGGCGACACAGAAGTTGAGAAACTGATTCCACGTCGACCAGGCGCGTGCCACGGACGTTTTGGCATGTCCGTCGGCGAACTCGCCGAACGCCGCCCGCAGCGCCGGCACAGTCAGATCCTCGATGGTTAGCTCAGCTATGGATTTGCTGGCGGTGTCGGCGAGTAGGGAAGTGATGCCGTGCAGATCGCGACGGTAGGCGGCTGTGGTGTGCGGGGAGTCCTTACGGGGTTTGCGGGCGAGGAAGAACGCGTCCTGGGCGTGGAGCAGCAGCACATGATCTTGATACCGGGACCCACCGACAATCCACATTTCCACACCCGTTGAATTCATGCATAACAGTCATTATGCATCAAACCGGACAGAACTCCGATCGGCGACGTCCGGACACCCGTCGGACTTACGTCACGGTGACGATTAATAAGAGGTGTTGAACCCGAGCCTGGGGGCCAGGGCGCGGCCGCTGACGGCTGAGCTGTCCGACCAAGTCGAGTGCCATCTGTAGGACGTTGGAACGTCGGGATGCATCCGTTGGCATCTCCAGCCCGCCAAAGAACCAACTCGTCCGCCGGCTCGGCCAGTCCGGCTCGGTTGACCGGTGGAAGGTTCGTCAGGAGCCAACGACAGAGCGTTTGAGTCTTCCGGGCAGCCCGAAACACGGCCCGGCATGCCTCTCTCGGCGCCTGATATTCGATCTTCGCCAAGTTCGATAATCTACATTATGTCAAGTAACGGATGACGGGCCCTCCCCGGAGCCGGAATCGGTGCCGAACCGCTCGGACGCCAGATCCAGCGACGCCTTCTGCAGGATCGCTGGGATGTCCGCGTCCGGGCAGTCCCGCTCGTAGGCCATCGCGACGTCCACGAACGCCTTCACGCATCCGTTGACCATCAGCTGTGCCCGCTTGCTCAACTCCTCGGCGACTTCCTGTGCTATCCGACGGACTGCCTCGTTCTGGTCCGGCGGGACTGCGCTGATGTCGATCTGAAGGTCCAGCACGCCGTGCCGGAGAAGCGACAGCGCCGCTTTGATGTCGGTCTTCTCGGAGCCACGGATGGCGCCGTGGGCGACGGTGAGGATGCCGACCCCGGCCTGCATCGCTTCGATCCTGTTGATCACCAGCTCAGCATGTCACGCGGTGGGCTGTGCTTCAGTCGCCCGACTGGGCGGTGTGTGCTCCCCTGATGTCCACGTAGTGCGGGTTGTACATGATGCCGAGGATGTTGCCGAAGGGGTCGATGACCGATGCTGTCACGAATCCTGCTTCGCGTGGGGTGATCGGCTCGTGCACGGTGGCGCCGTGTGCCACCAGGCGGCGCATGGCTTCCTCGATGTCGTCGACGTGCCAGAAGGTGACTGAGCCTGCGGGTTCGGTTGCTTTGTGGGGTGCGTATTTTCGGTCGATGAAGCCGAGTTCGTGTTCGTAGTCCCCGATTCGGTATTCGATGTACGCGGGTGGGCTGTCGTGTGGGAACTGGTAGTACGACTCGATGCCCAGCAGTTCGGTGTACCAGGTGCGGGCGTCGGCGAGTGAGTCGGCGAAGAAGCTGACGGTGGCGAGTCCTCGTAGCATGGGGTTCTCCTTTCCGGTTGGCTCTGAGCCTGCCGGGTAAAGTGCTCATCAATTGAGCACTTTGTTTGCGAGACTCTCCCCTATGCGTGCTGATCGGCTCGTTGCCGCCTTGTTGTTGATGCAGTCGCGGGGTCGGGTGACCGCGGCTGAGCTTGCTGAGGAGTTGGAGATCTCGGTGGCGACCGCGCGCCGGGATCTTGAGGCGTTGTCGGCTGCTGGGATTCCGGTGTATCCGCAGGCTGGTCGTGGTGGCGGGTGGCAGTTGGTCGGTGGTGCGCGCACCGACTTGAGCGGGTTGTCGGCGGCTGAGGCGCAGGCGTTGTTTCTTCTGGTGGGGCCTGCCGCGGCGATCGCGCCGGAGGCGAAGGCGGCGTTGCGGAAGTTGGTGCGGGCGTTGCCGGATACGTTCCGGGCTGATGCGGAGGCTGCGGCCAGTGCGGTGGTGATTGATTCGAGCCGGTGGGGTGAGCGGCAGAAGGTTCGGCAGGGTCCGGTTGAGGTATTGCAGTCTGCGGTGGTGCGCCGGGTGCGGGTGCGGTTCACGTACAAGCAGTCGGTGCGTGTGGTGGATCCGCTTGGGTTGGTGGACAAGGACGAGGTTTGGTATTTGATCGCCGGTACGGGTTCCGGGCGGCGGACGTTCCGGGTGGATCGGATGACCGATGTGGAGGTGACGGACTCCCCTGCTGATCGTCCGGATGATTTCGACTTGTCGACGGCGTGGGACGAGGTGGTCGAGCAGGTTGAGCGTCGGCGTGGGTTGGTGTCGGCGGTGGTGTTGGCGCAGGCGAGGCATGTGTTCGTGTTGCGGGATCAGTTCGGGCGGCATTGTGAGGTGTTGGAGGAGTTGGCTGACGGGCGGGTGCGGCTGCGTCTTGCCGCGTCGATGCCGATCATGATCGCGCAGGTGTTGGCTGGGTGGGGTGCGTTGGTGGAGGTCGAGGAGTCGGATGCGGTGAAGGCGGAGTTGGTGCGGCTGGGTTCGGAGTTGGTGGCGCAGTACGGGTGAGCAGGTGCGATGGGGTCAGGCGACGCCGAGCAGCAGTGTGACGGTGACGTGTTCGGTGTATGGCTGGTGTGGTTCGAGTGTGTGCTGGAGTTTTGTGGCGAAGGCGTCGCGGTCGGTGGGTAGTTGTTCGGGTGAGAGTGCTGAGTAGATGCCGCCGAGGATGTGGTCGATGTTCAGGTGCCTGGTGTAGCTGACTGTTGCGGTGTGTACGGCGTATCCGGCGGTGGTGAGGCTGTGGGTGTAGCGCTGGTGGCTTTCGGTGTCGGTGCCGCAGGTGGCGGTGACGGGGTGGCCGAGCAGGTCTTCCACGCAGGTGCGCAGCGCGCGGGACCAGGTGGTGTCTTGGAGCCAGAGTGGGGTTCCGTTGGTGATCACGGCTACTCCCCCTGTGTCGCGCAGGAGTGGGCGTGCGTTGTGGAAGAGGGTGTTGTGGTCCATCCAGTGCAGGGCTTGGCCGATGGTGATCACGCCGACGGATCGGTGGCCCAGGAGGGGTATCAGGTGTGGGATGTGGGTGTCGCCGGCCAGTAGCCAGGTGATGGGCCGCTCCCCTGCCGTGGTGCGGGCGTGGGCGAGCATGTCGGGTTCGATGTCCATGCCGATGACGCTGCGGACGCGTTCTGCGAGTGGGATGGTGAGTTGTCCGGTGCCGCAGCCGAGGTCGATGGCGGTGTCGTTGTCTGTCAGTGTGAAGACGTCGGTGAGGGTGTCGAAGACTTCGGCTGGGTAGCCGGGTCGGTAGCGTTGGTAGTAGTCGGCGACCTCGCCGCGGAATCCCCTGCTCATGGGGTCAGCGTGCCGAGTGTGTCGGCTGGTGTGCCAGTGATTCTGCTCAGGGCGTGATGGTCCAGGGGCTCAGGCCGAGTGTGGTGGTGTTGCCGAGGTCGATGCCGCCGTCGGGTTCGATGGTTTGGGGTGCTGCTGTGGGGGTTGGGGTGATGGTGAGGTAGACGCCGAGGGTGGCTTTGCGGTCGGTTTCGGTGACGAGGTTGCGCCAGAGCAGTCCGGCGTGGGCGGTTTGGCCGGGTTGGAGGGTGATGGTTTGGGGTGGGCGGTCGAAGTGTTGGAGGCCGGTGGTGATGCCGTTGGATCCATGGCCGATGGTGGCGTTAATGGGTGTGCGGTCTTTGTCGAGGATGCGGATGTCGGGGTAGCCGTTGATGTGGGTGGTGGCGGGTCCGTGGTTGGTGAGTTGGATGTCCAGGACGCGTAGGCCCATGGCGGCGTCGACGGTGCCGGGGCGGATGATGAGGCCGGTGGGTTGTGGTGGTGTGGTGCTTGGGGGTGGCGGCGTCGGGTTGGGTTTGGGTGTGCTGCATGCGGTGAGCAGCAGCAGGGTCAGGATGATCAGAGGTCGCACATGATCATCCTTTCAGGCGATACTTTCCGTTTACATGTGACCACCGTTCGTAGGTTCTAATCACATGCATGTCACCTCATACTCGCGTTCGGCGCGGCGGTCCGTTCGTCCCCTGCATTGACCGTCGGCCCGTTGTGGAGGTGTGTCGATGAAGGTCCGGATCGGTGTGGTGGCTGCCGCGTTGGCGGTGCCGTTGGTCCTGGTCAATACCCCGTCGAATGCTCCGTCGGCGGCCCAGAATGAAGTGGTACAGCCAGATCCGGCGCCGTATTACTGGCAGGTTCCTGGTGCCAGTGAGCGGGCGTTGAAGGCGGCTGGGTTTGATGTCGAGCACGGTGACGGCGGTGCTCTGCAGGTCGTGGGTGATCAGCGGGTCGCGGATCAGTTGGCTGGGTTGGGTTTCCGGCCGGTCAGGCACGACACGGTTTACAAGGACGTGCTCCCCCGTGTCGCGGATGTGGGTGTGCAGACGTTCTATGGCGGGTATCGCACGGCGGCTGAGAACGCGAAGCGTCTGACGGATGCCGCGGCGGCGTTTCCGGCGTTGACGCAGGTGTACGACATTGGTGACAGCTGGTTGAAGACGCAGGGCCGGGGTGGGCATGACATCCGGGCGGTCTGTATCACCAAGAAGCAGGCTGGGGATTGTGCGCTGAACCCGAATTCGGCCAAGCCGCGGTTCGCGATGATCGCGCAGTTGCATGCGCGGGAGTTGGCGACGAGTGAGTTGGCGTGGCGGTGGATCGATCATCTGACCAAGGGGTACGGGTCGGATCCCGAGGTGACGTCCATTATGGACACCACGGAGATGTGGGTTGTGCCGGTGGCGAATCCTGATGGGGTGGACATTGTCGCCTCGGGTGGGAATTCGCCGCGGATGCAGCGTAAGAACGCCAACAACCCGACGGGGTGCGCGGTGCCGACGGGTGGGGTGGATCTGAACCGGAATTCGACGTTCAAGTGGGGCGGCGCGGGCACCAGTCGGTGTGGTGAGACCTACCAGGGCACGTCGGCGGGTTCCGAGCCGGAGACGAGGGCGTTGGAGGCGTGGTTCAAGCAGTTGTTCCCGGACCAGCGTGGGCCTGGTGACACGGATGTGGCGCCGGTGACGACCAAGGGTGTGATGATCACGGTGCACAGTTACGGCAACTTGATCATGCCGCCGTGGGGGTGGACGTGGAACGCGAATCCGAACAAGGCTGGGCTGGACGCGTTGGGCCGCAAGATGGCGGCGTTCAACTCCTACACGGTGCGGGCTGAGGGTGACACGACCGGGACGACGGACGATTTCACGTACGGCAATCTGGGGATCGCGAGTTACACGTTCGAGTTGGGTTCCAGTAGCGGCAACTGTGGCGGGTTCTTCCCGCAGTACTCCTGTGTGGACAGTTTGTTCTGGCCGCGCAACAAGGGTGCGTTGCTGACGGCGGCGAAGGCCGCGAAGGCTCCTTACGCGAGTTGACCTCAACCGGGGTTGAGGTTGCAGGCTGGGCCGTATGACATCACGTGCGATTCGGCAGTACGAGTTCGGCCCGGCTGAAGTGTTGCGGTTGGAGGAGGTGCCTGCCCCGGTCCCGGACCGGGGCCAGGTGCGTGTGCGGGTGGCGGCGGCGGGTGTGCACCTTGTGGACACGTCGATCCGCAGTGGTGCGGCGGGTGGGCCGTTTGCGTTGCCGCAGTTGCCGATGACGCCTGGGCGTGAGGTGGCGGGTGTGGTGGACGCGGTGGGTGCGCAGGTGGATCAGGCGTGGCTGGGTAAGCGGGTGGTGGCGCATCTGGGGCAGGCCAGTGGTGGGTACGCGGAGTTGGCGGTGGCGAATGTGGCGTCGCTGCATGAGCTCGCGGACGGGGTGGAATTCGACAAGGCCGTGGCGATGATCGGCACGGGTCGTACCACGATGGCGGTGTTGGAGCAGGCGAATCTCACGGCGGAGGATGTGGTGCTGGTGCCTGCGGCGGCGGGCGGTATGGGCGCGTTGTTGGTGCAGGCGGCCAGGAATGCGGGGGCGTTCGTGGTGGCGTTGGCGGGTGGGGCGGCGAAGGTCGAGGCGGTGCGGGGGCTGGGTGCGGACGTGGTGCTGGACTACCGGGTGGATGGCTGGCCGGAGCGGGTGCGGCAGGCGTTGGGTGGCCGTGAGTTGACGGTGTATTTCGACAGTGTGGGTGGTGCGGCGGGGCGGGCGGCGTTCGATCTGCTGGGTGTGGGCGGGCGTGTGGTGATGTTCGGGTTTTCCTCGGGTGAGCAGTTGGAGTTGTCGGCTGGGGATTTGTGGGCGCGGAGTTTGACCGCGACGGCGGCGATCGGGCCGCGGATCCTGCGTCGGCCTGGTGGGATGCGTGACTTGGAGAGCGCGGCGTTGGCTGCGTTGGCGGCGAAGGAGCTGGTGCCGTTGACGCAGACGTTCCCGTTGGCGCAGGCCGCGGCGGCGCATCGGGCGTTGGAGACGCGCGGCACGGTGGGCAAGGTGGTTCTGCTGGCGTGATGCGATGATGTCGCGCATGTCTTCCGCCGAGTTCCAGTCGTTGTCGATCGGTGTCGAGCAGGGCCCGTCGGGTCCGGTGTTGTCGGTGCGGGGTGAGGTCGACACGGTGACGGCGCCGCAGTTGCAGGTCAGTGTGGAGCAGGCGATGCCGTCGGCCGGGCGGGTGCTGGTGGTGGATTTGAGTGGGGTGTCGTTTCTGAGCTCGGCGGGGTTGTCGGTGTTGGTGCAGGCCCATCAGCAGGCGGATGAGGCGGGGTGTGCGGTGCGGATCGTGACCAACGCGAACACCGCGCGGGTGTTCCAGCTGACTGGGTTGACCGAGACGTTGCGGTTGTACGAGTCGGTCGACGAGGCCCGGGGCTGAGCCGGATGTGGGTGTGTCGGGAGCAGCCGGGTGATGTGGCCGGTGCGCGTGCGGTGCATGTCGAGGCGTTCGGCCGGGAGTTGGAGGCGTCGCTGCTGGATGAGTTGCGGGCCAGTGACGCGTGGATCCCGCAGTTGTCGTTGGTGGTGCGGTTCGGGGTCGAGGTGGCGGGGCATGTGGTGGTGACGCGGGCGCATGTGGACGATTGGCCGGTGGTGGCGTTGGGGCCGATCGGGGTGCTCCCGCGTTTCCAGGGCCGGGGGTTGGGTGCCGCGTTGATGCATTCGGTGCTGGGTGCGGCGGACGCGTTGGGTGAGCCGTTGGTGGGGTTGCTGGGTGATCCGCGGTTCTATGAGCGGTTCGGGTTCGAGCTGGGTGCGATGACGCATGTGCTGCCGCCGGATCCGGATTGGTTGCAGCATTTCCAGGTGCGCAAGCTGGCCGCGTACGAGGACAAGATCCAGGGGACGTTCCGGTACGCGGCGCCGTTCGACAACGTCTGATGGTCAGCGCGAAAGGGTCGCATCCCTCCTCGGGTGATCCCGCGAGCGCGAGTCGGAGCTGCCCTGGTTGGCGTTGCTCTCCTAGCTCTGCTCGGTGAGCCAGCCGTCGACGAGGAAGCGTTCGATGGAGTCGCTGTGGTGTTCGGCGTCGCGTAGTGCGCGGACCTCGGTGGCGGTGAACCAGCGTGCGTCGTCGAGTTCGGTGTGGTCGACGTTGATGTCGGGGCTGGCGGCGTGGGCGCGGTAGCCGATCATCAGTCCGGCGGGGAACGGCCAGGCTTGTGAGGCTTGGTAGCGCACGTCGGCGAGCCGCACGCCGGCTTCTTCGCGGACTTCGCGGTGGACCGCGGTTTCGAGGTTCTCCCCCACTTCCACGAATCCGGCCAGCGTCGAGTAGCCGTTGGCGCCGCGGTGGCGGGCGAGCAGGCAGTGGTCCTGCCAGGTGACCAGGACGATGATGGCGGGTTCGATGCGTGGGAACAGCAGTTTGCCGCAGTTTCGGCATTGCCGGTGGTGTCCGCCGTCGCGGGGGTCGGTGGCGCCGCCGCAGGCGCCGCAGAAGCGTTGGTTGCGTTGCCAGTGCAGGATTCCGCGTGCGTAGGCCAGGGTGGCGGCTTCGGCGGGGTCGAGGGTGCTGACTAGGGCGCGCAGGTCGTGGGGTTGGCCGGTGGGGCTCGGCAGGTCGGTGGCGAACACGGCGGTGTCGCCGTCCAGGCCGAGGAATACCGCGTCGGCGTCGGGTTGGGGGTGGGCGTCGGGCAGGAGTTTGTCTTGCCAGAAGCCGATGACGCGGGTGGTGGGGTGTGCTCGCTGGGCGGCGATCCAGTCGGGGTCGGCGCGGCGGCTGGGTGCGCGGTCGAGGGTCAGTCCGTTGTACGCGAGCATGTTGCCACGCTACTCACGGTGCGGCCGTTGACGAGGACTAGCCACGTGCCGCAGACGCATTGGCGGTAGTCGACGACGCCTTCGGAGGTGCGGTGTGCCGATGTGGACAGTTCATCGATGGGCCAGCCGCAGCTGGGGCAGGTGGTGGTCACGCGCCCAGCCTGGTGTAATGGGTTAATGCATTTCAACCCTTACGGTGGGCCGGCGGCGGAGCTGGCCGCGGCCCTGGTCAACATCGACCGGGGCGCCGAGGACACGGTCGAGTTGATCGGGCAGATCGTGCCGAAGTACCACCGCAGCGCCGAGGCGATCACGCCTGAGTCGGCGGCGCAGATCCTGGCGTGGGCCGACCGCCTCTCCCCCGTGTTCGGCCAGGCGGATCTGGATCGGCTGGTGGACGCCGTGAACGGCCTGCTGGCGGACTCAGCGAGCAGGCCGTACATCTCCCGGCATGACGGGCGGGACCCGCACATCCATTACGCGCACGAGCACGACGACATCGTCACGCGGGTGAAGGCGTTCACCGCCGCGGGCCTGGCGCATGTGCTGTGTCTGGATCCGGCCCGGTTGGGCCGCTGTGACAACGACGGGTGCGAGGTGGTGTATGTGGACACGTCGCGCAACGGGCGTCGCAGGTTCTGCT
The DNA here is from genome assembly GCF_900176515.1 of Kibdelosporangium aridum. GTDB lineage: Bacteria > Actinomycetota > Actinomycetes > Mycobacteriales > Pseudonocardiaceae > Kibdelosporangium > Kibdelosporangium aridum. The sequence goes on along the minus strand of NZ_FWXV01000001.1, from coordinate 1,812,383 downwards.
CAACCCGTTGCGCGACAAGGGTGCATGTGGCCGATCACCGGTCACGGGTTGCGCGGGTCGTCTGACAGTTCCGGTGAGTCGGCCAGGTCCACGCCGGGGCCGGGTGGCAGCGGCGGCTCGAGCGGCTGGCGGCCGGCCGGGGTGGGCCGGACCTGCAGCGGGCTGGGGACTTCTTTGCGGGCGACGGCTTCCGCGGCGCGCACGGCTTCGGCGACGTGCGGGTCGGGTGCGGTGTCGAACCAGTCCTTGATCTCCTCGTCGTCCTGTTCGGGCTTGGACAGCGGGATGTCTTCCTTCGGTGGTTCGTAGCGGAACACGCCGTCGTCGCCGGGCGCGCCGAGCATCTTGGCGAAGCCTTCGAGGGCTTTGCCGTAGTCGCTGGGCACCAGCCACACCTTGTTCGCATCGCCCTGTGCCATCTGCGGCAGGGTCTGCAGGTACTGGTAGGCCAGCACTTCCGGGGTGGGCTTGCCCGCCTTGATCGCGGTGAAGACCTTCTCGATGGCTTTGGCCTGGCCTTGGGCCTGCAGGTAGCGCGCGGCTCGTTCACCCTGGGCGCGCAGGATGCGTGACTGCCGCTCGGCCTCCGCGGCGAGGATCGCGGCCTGCTTGGCGCCTTCCGCGGACAGGATCTGGGACTGTTTCTGGCCTTCGGCGGTCTTGATCGCGGCTTCCCGCTGGCCTTCCGCGGTGAGGATCATGGCGCGCTTCTCCCGGTCGGCGCGCATCTGCTTTTCCATCGAGTCCTGGATGGACGGTGGCGGGTCGATCGCCTTGAGCTCGACGCGCGCCACCCGGATGCCCCACCGGCCGGTGGCTTCGTCCAGCACGCCACGCAGCTGGTTGTTGATCTCGTCGCGGGAGGTCAGGGTCTCTTCCAGGCTCATCCCGCCGACGAGGTTACGCAGGGTCGTGGTGGCCAGCTGCTCGACACCGACGATGTAGTTGGAGATCTCGTAGACCGCCGCGCGCGAGTCGGTGACCTGGAAGTACACCACCGTGTCGATGGACACGGTCAGGTTGTCCTGGGTGATCACCGGTTGCGGCGGGAACGACACGACTTGCTCGCGCAGGTCGATGCGGGCGCGGACCCGGTCGACGAAGGGGGCGAGGAAGTTCAGTCCCGGCTCGGCGACCTTGGTGAACTTGCCGAGTCGTTCGATCACCGCGGACTGTGCCTGCGGGATGACCAGGATCGATTTGACCACAATGGTCAGCACGAAGATCACGATGACCGCGACGATCACGATCGCGACGGCGTCCAAAGCTGTACCTCCACCTTCCGCGCGCTACTTGAGGTTCGTTCTACTCGCTGCCGTGCGATCGCGCCGGGTCTTTGAGCGCGTTTCAGGGTCACGGTTCGGGCGCGACGATGGCGGTGGCGCCGGAGATTTCCACCACGACGACCGGTGTGCCGGGTTCGGGGATGGTGTCGTCGGGGTTGTGCACGCGGGCTGACCAGATCTCGCCACCGATCTTGACCTGGCCTTGGTGGCCGTCGACTTTCGTGACGGTCAGCGCGCGCACGCCGATCAGTGCTTGGGTGTTGGTCTTGTGGTCGCCGCCGGCGAGCATTTTGCGTTTCAGCATCGGGCGCAGGCCGCCGACGAGCGCGATCGTGGCGATGGCGAAGATGACAGCGCTGACCACGAGGTTGCCGCCGAGTGCGGACGCGGCGGCGCCGCCGAGCGCGCCGAGTCCGATCATCAACAGCCACAGGTCTCCGGAGAGCACTTCGGCCGAGATCAGGATGAAACCTGCGATCAACCACACCAGCCAGGCCGCCATGGTCACATCCTGGCAGAGAATGGGGTCATTTCGATGGTGTTGTCACCCGAAGTTACCCACGAAGTCGATGAGCCGCTCGACCGAGCCGATCAACGGGGTCTCCAGGTCGCGGAACCCTTTCACGTGGTTGAGCACGTGCCGCCAGCCCTCGGCGGGCTCGCCCCAGCCCAGCTGGGCGCAGATGCCTTCCTTCCACGGCACGCCGCGCGGGATCACCGGCCAGGCCTCGATGCCCACCGCGGCGGGTTTGACCGCCTGCCAGATGTCGACGTACGGGTGGCCGGTGATCAGGACGTTCGGGTCGGTGACCGCCTCGACGATCCGGGATTCCTTGCTGCCCGCGACGAGGTGGTCGACCAGGACACCGAGCCGCCGCTGCGGGCCGGGCGAGAACTCCGCGATCCGGGCGGACAGCTCGTCGATGCCGTTGAGCGGCTGCACGACGATGCCTTCCACGCGCAGGTCGTGTCCCCAGACGCGTTCGACCAGTTCGGCGTCGTGGATGCCTTCGACCCAGATCCGGCTGGCCCGGGCGGTGCGGGCCTTGAGGCCTTCGACTTTCACCGACCCGGACGCCGACATCACGGGTTTCTTCGGCGCGGCGGCGGGTTTGACCAAGGTGACGGGTTTGCCCTCGACGAGGAACCCGGCGGGGTGCATCGGGAACACGCGGTGGCGGCCGTGCCGGTCTTCCAGGACCACGGCGCCGTGCTCGATCTTGACCACCGCGCCGCAGAACCCGCTGGCCGGATCTTCGACCACCAGGCCTGGCTCGGCGGGCAGCTGCGGGACCTGGCGTTTCGGTTTGCCGGCGAGGATGTCGCCGTAGTCCTGGGAGCGCACGCTGGGCACGCTATCGGGTGAGGCGGGCCAGAGCGGTCTCAACTTGCCGGATGCGGCCGGGCAGATTCAGGCCGCGCCACAGCGCGAGTGCCTCACGGTAGGTCTCGGCGGCGCGGCGGTTCTCGCCGCGGCGCGCGTACACCTCGCCCAGGGTCACCAGCGCGCGCCCGGCACGCCACCGGTTGCCGGTGCGCCGGGCGGTGTCCAGTGTTTCGGCGGCCAGCCGTTCGGCCAAGTCGTAGCGGCCGTGTACGACGGCCACGCCGGCGAGGTCACCGCCCGCGTGGCGGGCCATCGACTCATCGCCCAGGTCCCGCACGAGTGTCTCGGCGCGCCGCAGGCACGACAGGGCGTCGTCGATCCGGCGCTGCCGCAGGCAGGTCAGGCCGATGTGTTTGAGCGCCCAGAGTTCCAGCAGCGGTGCGCTACTGGCCCGGAAGGCGTCCCTGGCCTCGTCGAACAGGGCGAGGTAGTCGGCTTGTTCACCGGCCGCGCGCATGCTGACCGCCAGGCGGGCGGCCTCGAACCCGACCGCGAACGCGTCACGCTCACGGCGCGCTTTCTCCAGCGCTGGGCTTGAGCGCGACGGTGCCGGGTGCTGGTGGACCGGTGAGGCGTCCAGTGCGTGGTAGGCCGCGATGGTCAGGGCGGCGTAACGGAGGCTGTCGCGGTGGTCTTCGCCTTCGGCCACCGCGTACATCAGCAGCCCGAGCATGGTCGCTTGTCCTTGCCGGTCCCCGGCGGCGTCGGCATCCCGCAACCCGGCCAGCAGCACCTCGCGCCAGTCCTGGTAGTGGCCGCGCAGCTCGAAGTAGGTGGACATGCGCTGCGCCAACGGCCACGTGGGCGCGGCGTGCACCAGCGTGGCGCGTTCCTCGTCGAACCAGCGCATCGGGTCCGCGGCGGCCGCGGCGAGCACGTCGGGGGCCGGGCGCCACGCCGGGGCCGGTTCGGGGTCCAGGCCGCACCAGTGCGCCAGCCGGTCGTCGGCGGCCGCGGCCAGCGCGTGCCAGCCGCTGGTGACACGGGTGTGCGCGTCGCTGTCGCAGGCCACGTCGCGCACGGCCAGGCGCACCAGGTCGTGGATGCGGTAACGCGGCCCGGTCAGTCCCCGGCCCGCCGGCTCGACCAGGTGTGCTTCGACCAGGTCGTCCAGGACACGCTCGGCCTGGCCGGGTGGCTGGTCGAGCACGGCGGCCGCCACCCAGCCGGGGAATTCGAGCTGGTCGGTGGCGCTCAGGCCGCGCAGCAGCTGTTGCTGCACGGGCCGCAGCACGGCGTAGCTGTCCAGGACCGCGGCCCGTACTCCCTGCTCACCCAGTTGCAGCCAGTCCAGCCGGCACTGCCGGTCGGTCAGGCGGCCGACGAGATCAGCGGGGGTGAAGTTCGACCGCGCGGCCAGGCGTGCTCCGGCGAGTGTGATGGCCAGCGGAAGACCTCCGCACAGCGTGACGATCTGCGCCGCGGGCCCGGGGCCGATCCGGGTGCTGCCCGCGGCGGCACGCAACAGCGCCATGCCCGCGTCGGCGGGCAGGACATCCAGCGGCAGCACCCGCAGGCTGTCCAGTCCGGCGAGCCGTCGGCGGCTGGTCACGATCAGGCCGTTGCCCGCCGCCACGGGCAGCAGGGGGCGCAGGCTGGCCTCGTCGGGTACGTCCTCGAGCACGATCAGCATCCGTGTGCTCGCCAGCAACTCGCCCGCCAGCTCGGCCATCTCGGGCAGTTCGCGTGGCGCGTCGGTGACACCCAGCCGCCACAGCAGCCGGGCCAGTGCGGCGCGCAGCGTGCGGCCGCGGCCCAGCGTCGCGTGGAACTGCCCGTCCGGGAACAGGCCGCTGGTCTCGTGCGCCAGCCGCGCGGCGAACGCGGTCTTGCCGATCCCGCCCTGGCCGGTGATCGCGACGCACGGCGTGGGTGTGGCCATCCACGCGGTCGCGGTGGCCAGCTGCTCGTCGCGGCCGATCAGCACGGGCCGTGGTGCCGGTGGCGGCCGGGGTGCCGCAGGTTCGCTGGCCAGCAGGTCGCGATGCAGCCGCTGCAGGGACCCGTCGGGATCCACACCCAGTTCGTCGGCCAGCAGTCCGCGGATCTCGCCGTACGCGGCCAGGGCTTCGGCGCGGCGGCCGCTGTCGCGCAGCGCGATGATCAGCTGCCGCCACAGCCGTTCCCGCAACGGGTATCGCCGGGTCAACACCCGCAGCTGCGTGATCACCTCGGCGTGCTGGCCGCCGGCCAGGTCGGCCGTCAGTTTGGCCTCCATCGCCAGCAGCCGTTGCTCGTCCAGTCGCGCGGCCGCTTCCTGCACCAGCGGCGTGTCCGGCACGTCGGCGAACGCCTCCCCGCGCCACAACTCGAGTGCTTCGGCGATCTGGCCTGTGTCGCCGCGGCGGATCAGCGCGGCGAAGCGCGTGGTGTCGATGTCGTCCTCGCCGACAGCCAGCACGTAGCCGGGGGCGCGAGTGACCAGCACTGTGGCGGCGCGGTCGTCGAGCAGGCCACGTAACCGGCGGACATATCCGTGGACCAGGTTGCTCGCCGACGCGGGCGGGTCGCCGTTCCACACCTCGTCGGTGATGCGGTCGACCGACACCACCTGCCTGGCGTCGATCAGCAGGATCGCCAGGACTGACCTGCATTTCGCCGAGTTCACCGGCTGCCACGCCGTGCCGTCGAAGACCTCCAGTGATCCCAGTGCCCGAAACCGCATCCGCCACCGCCTCCCCTCGGCCAGCCAGTTCGTGCAGGTCCTACTCGCCCGCGCTTGCAGTCGTCTTTCGATCCAGGTCCGTGCCAGGCCAGTTCCAGGCCACCGGGCCACGGTGGCCGCAGCCGACGAGACGGGCCGAGGGGTGGATGGGGATGGGGATGATCAGAGCGCGGCGGACAGTGCTCATCGTGCTGACGGCGGCTGGGTTGAGCGGGGCGTGTGCCGCACCGGATCGTGCCGCGGACACACCACCGCCTCTAGGCGAGGTCCGCCCGGTGTCCTCGGGAGCCGACATTGTGCTGCCGTTTCGCGACTACCAGATGTCCGCGGCACAGCTGGACATCGTGGAACGGGCGACCACGGTGATGGCGCGGACCTGCGTGCAACGGTTCGGACTGGACTGGCCGCTGCCGCGGACCGAACCCACAGAGGCGGCCGTCGTCGGGGACGCGAACAGGTACGGCATCATCGACCGGGCCGAGGTCGTGCAACGCGGATATCACCCGCCGCCCGAACCACAGCGCGCCCCGGATGACACGCCGCCGTCGCTGGATGCTGTCGCCGTGTACGCCGGCAAGGGCGCATCAGTGGTGGCAGGCCGTCCCGTTCCCGAAGGCGGCTGTGTGGGAGAAGCGCGCCGCCAGCTCGCTCAGGGCGCGCCCGCCGGTTTGTCCGGCGCGGAGTTCGCGGATCTGGACCAGCAGATCTTCCTGCGCGCACAGGCCGACGACCGGGTCAGTGCGGCGATGGCGAATTGGCGTGCTTGCATGGCCACGTCGGGCTACCACTACACGGATGTCTGGGCGGCCAACAACGACGCCCGGTGGGCCACTGCGCAGCCCGCGCCCGGGGAGATCGCCACCGCGACGACCGACCTGGACTGCCGGGACGCATCCAATCTGGTGGCTATCTGGCTGGCGGTGGAGAGCGCCTATCAACGCCAGGCCATCGCCGGGCGATCCGCCGAATTCGACGCCACCGCGACGAAATTGCGAATCATGGTCGAGAACGCGTCGCGAATCGTGGCGGCGCCGATCTCGAATTAAGCGACCCCTCTTGACGAATCAACAGGGGCGTTCTGTATCTGAAAGGAAATTGCCATGAGAATCAAGGCGGCATTTCTCGCCGCGACCGCGGTCGCCGGTCTGACCACCGTCGGACTGGCCACTACCGCGACCACCGCAGCCGCGGCACCGTGCACGTTGAACAACGCCTGCCTGTGGTCGAACCCGGGGTTCGGCGGGTACCGGTTCAACAATTTCTACAGCCAGCCGAACTGGGGTGCGGTCAACTATGACGGCACGACGGTGCGGATGTGGCGCGGCGACGGCGTGGCGACGAACGTCAGCGCCCTGGACAATTGGGATTCCGACTCGAGGATCGCCGTGTACTACAACTCCGGCTACCGCGGGCCGTGCTTCACCGTCGCGAACTTCGGCAGCGCGAGCGACTTCCGCCGAGTCCGCCTGACCGACGGCAGCAATGCCAACGAGCGCATGAACTCGCACCACTTCAACCGCACCTGCGGAACCGTTTACAACTTCTGACTCGCCGGTGTGCCGGCGGTATCCATCCGCCGGCACACCACTGCCCGAGGGGTGGACTCATGAAACTCAGCTCTGTCCTCGCAACCGCCAGCATGGTCGCGGCGTTCACCGCGACCGGCGGCACCGCGACCGCCGACACGGTCGAGTCGCCATGCCAGCAAGGCCACTTCTGTCTCTGGTCACAGCCGAATTTCACCGGCTTGACGCACACCAGCACCCGCAGCGCGCCCAGCTGGGGTGCCCTCACCTACGACAACACACAGGTCCCGCTCACCTCGGCGGCGCATCCGGTCAGCTCGTTGGACAACCGCGGCAACGGATTCCGCGTCGCGCTGTACTACAACTCCGGTTACCGCGGACCATGCTTCACCGTCGCTGCCCACGGCACGGTGAGCGACCTGCGGCACGCACGGCTCTCGGACGGGTCCAGCGCGCACCGGCGGACGACCTCGCATGTGTTCAACCGCTCGTGCGGACCGGTGTACGACTTCTAGCGGGGCCGTCCCACATCCGGGCGCGTGTAGTCGCACACCCCGGTCGGGAAGATCTGCTTGAGCCGTGCCCGTTCGGCCGACGAGGGCTGCCATGGGCCGTACACGCCGCGCGCGATCGCCCACTCGACCGGTTGCAGCGCGCACTTGTAGTGCTGCTCGTCGAACGGTCCGCCCGCCACCGTGCGGGCTGTGCTGTACAGCGGGAACCGCTGGGTGCACGGCCCGGCGGGGCCGGAATCGAGGATGCCGCGCCACGCGTCGGCGCCGCGGTGCTGCAGGGTGCCGTCGGTGGCGAAGCAACTGTCGGCGGCCTCGGCGGGTTTCGCGCCCGCCACGCCGAGCCAGGGCCGGGCGCGCAGTGTGGTCAGCCAGGTGTCCATCACCGTCAACGCCATCGGGGTCTGGTCGAACGCACGGGCCGGGCGGGCGTCGGTGAACCACACGACCTGGTTGTCCGCGCGGTGGTGGCGGTCGAGGATGCGCTGGCGGGTGGCGAAGGACTGCCGCGCGTTGTGCATGTCCAGCTCGGCGTCCAGGTAGTGGCGCCAGTCGATGACCGGGATGCCGATCCGGCCGTCGAACACCAGCCCCGCGCGGTAGGCCGCGCGCATCGCCTCGACCGACCCTTCGGTGCGCGGGGCGACACCGTCGGGGCCCGGCGCGGTCTGGTTACGGGCGCTCCACACGTCGATGTCCGCCGGGCAGGCGGTGGCGATGAACGGGCAGCCTTCCTGGACGTTGTCCTGCGGCGGTTTCCACCCGCCGGCCGCCGCGTTGAGCGACAGGAACTCGGCGGGGCTGATCTTGTTGTCCCGCAACGCTTTCAGCCCGTACTGCACGCCGACGTTGTCCCATGTGGAGCGGGCGTAGCCGGTGTGTGGGTCGCGGCCGTAGACGTTGACCGCGTCGTTCCAGTGTGTCCATTCCACCGCCGCTTGTTGCTCGGGGGTGATGCCTGGCGCGGTGCCGAACTTCGGGTTGAGCGCCAGCGGTGACAACCCGCGCCAGCCGTTGACGCATTCCGACGAACCGGGAGCTCGCAGCCACGGGGTGAGCGGCTGGTACTGGTTGGTCACGGTGTCCGAGGCGGCCAGGCCTTCCAGCAGCGACCGGTTGGACCAGGTGGCCCACTTCGACGCCGGGTCGGCCCGGACCTGGCCGTCCATCCAGCGTTCCAGCAGTTCGCAGTCGCCGACATGGATGGTCTGGGTGACCATGTCCGGGTAGGAGTACTGCGGGATCGCGCCGTCCAGCAGCCCCGGGTGGTTCTGGGCGTAGACGTACTGCTGGATGCCGCCGCCGGACCCGCCGAGCCCGACGGTGTAGAGCGGGTCGCCGTACTCGGTGACGAACCGTGATTTGACCATCAGCGCGGTCTCGCCGCCCAGCACGAGGTTGTAGTGCGTGCTGGTTTTCGTCCCGGTCGACCACGCGATCGCGTAACCCTCGCTCAGGCCGTGGATGTAGCGGGACTCGCCGCGGTTGTTCGAGCCCTGGTAGTGGCCGACGCCCACGCCGCCGCCGAAGTAGTAGATCAGTTTGCGGTTCCACGCCGAGGTGCCTGTGCCCGCGGGGTCCAGCACGGCGATGGTGTAGATGAACCTGTTGATCGTGCCGCGTTCCCAACGGATGACGAAGTCCACGCCCGTGTTGGTGCGGGTCATGTCCGGTGGGCGCGGCGCGGTCCGGTCGTAGGGTTTCCAGGCGCCGCCGGCGGTGAAGTAGTAGTGGCCGGTCTGCGTGGCCAGTGCGCAGTCGGCGTCCAGGAACGGCGGTGCCAGGTCGAATCCGGCCAGGTGCTCAGGCGTGGAGCAGAAGAAGTCCGGCTGCTTCGGCCCGGCGAACATCGGGCCGCTGACCGGGTGGTTGACCAAGGTGAGCTCGGCCCGCCGACCGGACACGCGTGCCTGCACACGGCTTTGCCCCACCGGCAGGCCGCGCAGCACGCCCTCCAACGCGTGCTCGGCCTGGTCGTCGCGGGTGAACGCGGAGCTGACGTCGGTTCCGTTGACCGTGACGGTCGCGCGCAGCGGCGCGGAACGCGGGATCACCACGCGGATACGCGCAGCGCCGCCGCTGACGTACTGCGCCGGCCCGGACAACACCTCTAATCGCAGCCCACCGTGCCTGCTTTCGGACGCCGTGTCGGCGGTCGCGGTGGTGGCGGCCAGGCCGGCCAATGCCAGTGCTGCGATGACGGTGACTCGGCGACGGCCCACGACGTCCTCCCTTGCCGCATTGCAAGAGCTGTTCACGATATCCGCCCCGATGCGCTGTCAACAGCGCCCTTTGGCTGGCACATCACCGGTATCGCGGAAACGAAGTTTTGATTCCGTGTAACTGTCGCGTGCCTACGCCCAGCAGGGACAGGCGCGCATTCGATCCCGGCGCGATACTCGAGGCCACCGGCTGGGTTGAACCTCGCCCAGCCGCGCGGAAAAGAGGAGATCCCCGACATGAGTAGCAGCGACCCGGCGGCCGGCTCCGCGGCGCGATCCGGGCACTGTCTGTGCGGCTCGATCAGCTACCGATTCGATGCGCGACCAGAGATTGTCGTTCTGTGCCACTGCGATGATTGCCAGCGCCACAGCGGCTCGGCGTTCTCGGTCAACGTTCTGGTGGCGCGGGATGCCGTGGACATCAAGGGCACACCGAAAACCGTCCAGACAATCGGATCAGAGAACGGCCACCCGCGGGACAGGCTGTTCTGCGGCGATTGCGGAACCCCGATTTTCACGATTCTCCACGAGCGGCCGGATATCGTGATCGTCAAAGCGGGAACTCTCGATGACCGGACAGGGCTGGCGCCGTCGGCTGAAGTGTGGTGCCGCCGGGCGCAGGACTGGCTGGAACACAGCCCCGCCCGAGCGCGGTTCGACGGCGACGCCGCGTAATCCACGGCGGGCATGACGCGGCCGTCGCTTAACCGTGGTGCTGGGTCAGAACGCCGGCCACGGGATGGGACGGCCGTCCGGGTTGGGTGCCGGATAGACCGGTTCACGCAGCAGCGCGTCGGTCCGCTCGCGCAGAGCGTGGATCTCGCGGCGGGTCAGGTGCGGCCGCAGCGCCTGACCGAGGGCACCGTCGAGGTGTTCACGCATCCGGGTCAGGCCCTCGATCGCCTCCTGCGGCACGGGTTCGCCGAGGAATCCCCACAGCACGGTGCGCAGTTTCGGGTCCGAGTGCAGGCAGATGCCGTGATCGACGCCGTAGACGTTGCCGTCGGTGCCGTGCAGTACGTGCCCGCCTTTGCGGTCGGCGTTGTTGAGCACGACGTCCAGTGCGGCGAGCAGTTTCACGCTGGCGTGATCGGCGTGGGTGAGCACCGCGGGGTCGCCGTAGCGGTCGTGCGCGTGCAGTACCGTGCGCCACCCGTCGGGGACCTCGTCGGGCGGCAGGACGTCGACCAGGTCGTCGCCTTCCTTGGTGTCGATCCACAACTGGACCATGCCGCGCCCGAACGGCCCGGCCCGCAGCACCGTCGGCGGGACCAGGCCGAGCCCGGTCGCCTCGGACACCAGATAGGACGCCACCTCCCGGCCGGCGAGCGTGCCGTCGGGGAAGTCCCACAGCGCGCGCTCGCCGTTGATCGGCTTGTACACGCAGTGCGCGACCACCCCGTTGTGGCTGATCGACCCGTAGAGGGTGGCGTTGGAGGCGTCGACCAGCCTGCCTTCCACGTCGATCTGGCCGTGGGTGATCAGCTCGAGCGCTGCCGCGTCACCCGGGTGCACGCTCAGCCTTCTTCGTTTCTGCGGTAGCCGTTCTGGCGCGGGCAGACGTGGCCGTCGGTGTCCAGCGGTTCACCGCACAGCGGGCACGGTTTGCGCCCGGCGCGCACCACCCGGTCGGCGCGGTCGGCGAACGCCTTGGCCGACGCCGGGGACAGGAACACGCGCACCGCGTCCGGTCCTTCCTCGGTGTCGTCCAGCACGACCGCTTCGTCCACTTCGGCCTCGCTGACCGCGAGCAGTTCGATCACCACCGCGCGGGTCTCGGCGTCCCAGCCCAGCCCCATCGTGCCGACCCGGAACTCCTCCTCCACCGGCACGGCCAGTGGTTCGGAGTCCAGCAGATCATCGGGGGTGTCGGGCGGGACTTCGGCGCCGAACCGGCGGCCGACTTCGTCAAGCAGTGACCCGATCCGTTCGGCGAGCACCGCTACCTGCTGTTTCTCCAGTGCGACGCTGATCGTGCGGGCGTCTTGGGACGCCTGCAGGAAGAACGTGCGGTCACCTGGTTGCCCGACGGTCCCGGCGATGAACCGGTCGGGCTGACGGAAGACATGTATGACACGAGCCATGGCACCTTCGACCCTAGGGCACGCGGCCGGTCACCAGCAGCCCGGCCCGTGACGGATATGTGTCGGTGCCGACCGTTGCCGCGCGCGGTGCACCGGTGCGTCTCGCGTGTCCCGGCGTGTCCGGATACCGACTGTGCCAGGTACTAGGCGTCACAGGGGAATCCGCCTCACGGTCGGTGACCGCGGCAGGTCTGGCCAGTAGGGTCGCTGCTTGTGGTGAAGATCGCTTCCTACGGGACCTGGGCCTCGCCGATCACCGCCGAGCAGGCGGCGGCCGCGGGCCCGGACTGGGTGGACCTGTACGGCGCGGACGTGTGGTGGACCGAGACCAGACCCGGCGAGGGCGGCCGGGTCGCGCTGATGCGTAAACCCGACGGCGGTGACGCGCGGGAGGTGCTGGACTCGCGGTGGAGTGTGCGTAACCGCCTGCACGAGTACGGCAGCCGCTCCTGGGTTGTGCTGCACGACCGGGTTGTGTTCACCAACTGGGCGGATCAACGCGTCTATCAGGTGTCCTGGGACGGCGGTGAACCCGAGCCGATCACCCCGGTGCCGCAGCGGGAACACGGGTGGCGTTTCGGCGACCTGGTGGCTGGGCCGGACGGTCAGGTGTGGTGCGTGCGGGAGACCGTCACCGGCGAGCGGCCCACCGACATCCGCCGTGAGCTGGTCGCGTTGGCCGGCGGCCAGGTGCGGGTGCTGGGCGCGAGCCACCATTTCATGTCCGGGCCGAAAATCAGCCCGGACGGCCGGCACGCGGCGTGGATCGGCTGGGATCACCCGGCGATGCCGTGGGACGCCGCGCACTTGTGCGTCGCGCCTGTGCTGGATGACGGGACGTTCGGCGCGCACCGGGTGGTCGCGGGCGGCCCGACCGAGGCGGTGTGCCAGGCCGAATGGGAGGACAGCGCGGCGCTGCTGGTGCTGACCGACCCGGACGGCTGGTGGAACCTGCACCGCGTCGGCATCGACGGCACCACACGCAACCTGGCGCCGTGTGAGCTGGAACTGGGCGGCCCGTTGTGGCGGATGGGCTGCCGCTGGTTCACCCCATTGGGGTCCGGCCGGTTCGCGGTGCTGCGGTCCGGCGCGCAGCTGGCGATCCTCGACGAGCGCAGCGGCACGGTGACCGATGTGGACACCGACCTCACCGCATGGCGCCCGGATCTCATCGCCGCCGACGGGGTGCTGTACGCCGCGGCGGGCAGCGCGTCACTGCCCACGGCCGTGGTGAGCCTGGACTTGTCACGCGGCGAGGTGACCACGTACACGCCGCAGGAGGCGCCGTTCGACCCGCAGCTTCTGCCCGAGCCCGCCGAGCGGATGGTCGGCGCCGTGCCGGCGTACGTGTATCCACCGTCCAACCCGGACTTCGCCGCGCCCGAGGGCGAGAAACCGCCGTATGTGGTGTTCGTGCACGGCGGGCCGACGGCGAGGTACACACCGACGCTCAACCTGGACTTCGCGTACCTGACCAGCCGCGGTATCGGCGTGGTCGCGGTGAACTACGGCGGGTCGACCGGCTACGGGCGGGCGTTTCGCGAGTCGCTGCGCGAGCAGTGGGGTGTGGTCGATGTGGACGACTGCGCCGCGGTGGCGCTCGCGCTGGCGCAGGAAGGTCTGGCGGACCCGGCGCGGCTGGCGATCATGGGCGGCAGCGCGGGCGGCTGGACCTCGGCGGCGTCGATCACCAGCACCAGCGTGTACGCGTGCGCGACGATCCTGTACCCGGTCCTGGATCTGGCGGGCTGGACGCATCAGGGCGGCGAGGTGCACGACATGGAATCGCGGTACGTCGAGGGCCTGGTCGGTGCCTGGCCTGACGAGCGGGACCGGTACGCCGAGCGTTCGCCGATCAACAACGTGCACCGGCTGGCCGGGCCGGTGCTGGTGATGCAGGGCCTGGAGGACAAGATCTGCCCGCCGGAGCAAGCCGACCGGTTCGTGGCGTTGCTGGCCGGCAAGGGCATCCCGTACGCGTACCTGACGTTCGCGGGCGAGCAGCACGGGTTTCGCAAGGCGGAGAACCAACGGACCGCGCTGGAGGCGCAATTGTCGTTCTACGGTCAGGTGTTCGGGTTCACGCCGCCGGGTGTGCCGGTGCTGGAGCTGCGGTCGTGAAGATCCATCCCGCCCGGTTGCGGCCTGGCAGCCGGGTCGCGCTGGTGGCCCCGGCCGGGCCGGTGCCGCCGAAGCTGCTGACCGCGGGGATCAAATACCTGGAGTCGTGGGGGCTGCGGGTCGAGGTCGGCAAGCACGTGCTGGACCGGCATCCGACGCTGCCGTACCTGGCGGGCGCGGATGCTGATCGGGCGGCGGATCTGCAGCGCGCGTGGTGTGACCCGGCGGTGGACGCGGTGTTCTGTGTCCGCGGCGGGTACGGCACGTTGCGGATGGTGGACTTGCTGGACTGGGACGCGATGGCCGCGGCGGGCCCGAAGCTGTTCGCCGGGTCGAGCGACGCCACCGTGCTGCACGAGGCGTTCTTGCAGCATTTGAACGTCGCGACGCTGTTCGCGCCGATGCTGGCCACGGACGCGTTCGTGCTCGACGCGGCCGCGCGGGAGCATTTCCGGCAGACATTGTTCGAGCCGGAGAAGGTGCAGGTGCTGACCGGCCCGCAGACCGCGACGATGGTGCACGGGGTCGCGCGCGGCATGGTGGTGGGCGGCAACGCGAGCCTGCTGGGCTCGGGGCCGCCGCCGCAGGACGCGATCGTGGTGATGGAGGACATCACCGAGGACACCTACCGGCTGGACCGGATCCTCACCGGGTTGCTGCGGTCGGGCTGGTTCACCGGCGTGAACGGCATCGCGCTGGGGTCGTGGACCGACTGCGGGGATCCGCCGGTGGTGGAGGCGATCCTGCAGGACCTGATCGGGTCGCTGGGCATGCCGACGGTGTGGGAGCTGGGGTTCGGGCATTGCCGGGCGCAGTTGACGGTGCCGTTGGGCGTGCAGGCGGAGCTGGACGCCGACAACGGCACCTTGACGATCCTGCAGCCGGCGCTCAGCCCAGGCGGTAGTCCAGGCTGATCTCCCCGTGCTGCATCCGGCACGTGCCGGTCAGCGTGGCCAGCTCACCTGTCGCGGTGCCCGGCACGATGAAGCCGTACTGCTCGGTGCCGTCCGGGCCGCCGCACGCGCCATGCTGCAGCACGAACGTGCCGGTTTTGCCCTCCAGGGATCCGGTGACGCGTTCCTGGGCCATGTACCCGGCGCCGTCGGAGGGGTTCTCGCCGGTTTGGCAGGCGAGCATGCGGACCTCGCCGGTGCCCTCGAGCGCGCCGGTGTAGGTCTTGCTGAGCTGGGCCTGGATCAGCGCCGGGCCTTCGGCGGGCTCGTCGTAGGCCGTCTGGTCCCAGCTGGTGACCTCGAACTTCGCGGTGAGCTTCATGCCGGTGATCCTGCCGCAGGTACCTGACATCCCCTGTCAGGCGGCCTCTCGCTGAGCTATGCACCGTCGTCGCCGTCGCGCAGGGCGCTCGACGCCTCTTTCAGCAGGTAGCCCAGTGACGTCCGCAGGTCGACACCGGCCTCGTCCGCTCACAGGCCGGACCTGCGCACGCCGTCGTCTTCGAGACGAAGCCGATCGCGTTCGCGCTCCGCGACGTCATTCCCGGCACCGATCTCGCATCCGTTGCGCAGCCCGGCATCGGTGCCGCGATCTGGCTCCACATCCGTTAGCGCTTCGTCTGCCGTGTTGCGGGGGAATGGTCATGGTGCGGATGTCGCCAGGGTGAATGTCCGGGTCAGCTCGCGGGCGATTTCGTCGAGGTCCAGCGCGGGGTTGGCGACGTATTGGCGGGCGACTTCGTCGAGTGCCGCGCGGATCGTCCAGGCCATCAGTCTGGGTGAGAAGGCGCGGAATTCGCCGTCGCGTTGGCCTTGGCGCAGTCGTTCTTCCAGTGGGGTGGTGTCTTCGTCCAGGATGATCTGGGTGCGGTGGTAGATCAGGATTTCCGAGACGGCGGCGACGTGTTTGGGGTGGCTGCGCATGAAGTCCAGGTGGGACTGGATGTACGCGCGCAGCATGCCTGCCGAGGTTGTTTCGGCTTGTACGCGTGGCCACATCAGCGCCGCGCCTGCTTGGCTGACGTCGGCCAGTACTTGCTGGATCAGTTCGTCCTTGCCGGCGAAGTGATACGAGATCACGCTTTTGGAGATGCCTGCCCGCTCGGCGATCTGGTTCAGCGACGCCTGGGCGTAGCCGACGGCGGCGATGGTCTCGATGGCGCATTCCACGATCTGGGCGCGCCGGGCCACCTCGATGAACGACGGGCCGTCGCGGCCGATCGTGCGGGTCTTCGACTGCATCGCCGCAACCTAACACCCATGATCAACCACCCTGTGTGCAGGTCCGGTTACTGCGCGCGTCAGACCGGGTGGCCGGTTTTCCGGCCGTCGGGCCGAGTGGGCCTTGAGGGTGATCCGGTTCGTCCTGAGTGGGGAGGTTTGCCTGCATACGCCGGAGAATCGTCGGTGTCATGATGACAATGCTGCTGGCGGCCGGGTTTGTGGTGGGTTACGCGCAGATCGATACGGCGACCGAGCCGGTGACGGTGTTCGAGTTCGCCGTGGATGCCCGTGACGACCGGGGTGTGGTGTGGATTGCGCACCGCGGCGACACACAGATGGGATGGTTGGTCGCGCGGGTGGACTGTGTCCGCACCGACGACCAGGTGGGTGTGGTGACCGGGGTCGTCAGTGCCGCGCACGATGTTCCCGCTGTGCGTGGGGATCGGATCGCGGTGACGGTACGAGACAGTGTCATCGACCGGGTCAGCGTGGGGCCTTCGACAGGCAGGTGTCATGCCGGGCCTGCGCAGGAGCTTGCGGTCAGCCGGGGCGATTTCCGGGTCCAGTGAACGCGCAAAGCCCCGGCGGGTTGCCGGGGCTTTGCGCGTGTTCTGTAAGTCAGTCCGCGATGGGGTCTTTCCTGGGCGCGGGCCCGACGTCGACCAGTGCGGGGCGTTTGTGGCCGAACGCGTTGAGCGGGTCGATTATGGTCAGTGCCTTGGCCGCGAGGATGGACACCACGATCGCGGCGGCCATGAACGGGTAGTTGTAGAGCTGGTCCTCACCGGCCGGTGAGTAGGTCAGCACCAGGAACACCGACAGGCCCACGACGAACGGCAGCCGGTTGACCTGCCACGGCAGCGCCGCGGCGATGACGAAGCCCCACGTCAGATACCAGGGCAGGGTCGCCGGGGACAGCAGGGCGATGCACAGCAGCACGATCGCCATGCGGCGGATGGCGTCCGGGCCGCCTTCCCGCGCGGCCCACCACTGCCGCACGAAGATGTAGACCAGCAGGACCGCGCCGATGGCCCGGGTGACCATGATGAACGGTTCCTTGGACACGTTGAACAGCAGCGACGTCAGCCAGTGCAGGAATTCGCCGACCGCGGTCGGCGGGGACATCCAGTTGACGATCATCGCGGGTGCGCGCAGCGCGGGGAACCAGCCGAGGTTCACCCCGGCCGCCAGGGTCACCAGCGTGAAGGTGGTGGCGAAGATCCCGATCGAGATCGACGCGGCACGCACGAACCGGCGCCAGAACGTGCCTTTGAGGTGTTTGGCCCAGATCCACACCAGGAACGGCAGCGCGGGCGCGGCCGAGGCTTTCACCGCCATCGCCAGTGTCGCCAGGATGATGCCGATGACGTGCTTGCGGTTGAGCATGCACAGTGTGCCGGCGGCGAGCAGGCCGACCATCAGGATGTCGTTGTGCGGGCCGCCGAACAGGTGCACCACGGTCATCGGGCTGGCCACCGCGAGCCACAGCGCGACCGGCAGTTTCCCGCCGAGGTGTTTGACCAGTCCGGGCAGTGCCCAGATCAGCAGGCCGAGGCCGACCGCGAGGGTCAGGCGCATCAGGATGACGCCGAGGATGGCGTCTTCGCCGGTGATCGACACGACGCCTTTGGCCAGCAGGATGAACAGCGGCCCGTACGGCGCGGGCGTGGTCTGCCAGAACGCGTGCACGTTCTGGGAGATGTCGGGCATGTCCTTCAGCTGCGCCGGGCCGACCACGTACGGGTCGAAGCCTTGCAGCGGCAGCATTCCCTGGCCGAGGTAGGAGAACACGTCGCGGGTGAACACCGGCGGGGACACCAGCAGCGGCGCCATCCAGCACAGGGCGGCGATGAGCACCGCGCGGGCGTCGACCCGGCTGGCCAGCACGTGCCTGCCCAGGCGCACCCAGGCCCACACCACGAGCGCGAAGCCGATGTAGAGGATCGCGGTGGCGAGCATCTGGCCGTGGCCGTAGCGGATCCACGACAGCGGGCCGTCGCCCAGGATCGGGTCGCGAACGAGGATCCCGGCCGCGCCGACGGCCGTGAGCAGGATCAGGAGTGTGCCGAGTGTGCCGAGCGCGATCGTTCGCACCGGCATGCCCGTCGCGGGCTTGCCGACGCTCTCGTCGGTCTTCTCGAAGTCAGCACCCAAAGTGGTATCCAGGTTCGGCGCCGGATCTGTGGTGGTGGCCATGGCGTCTAGCAGGTTACACACCGTCTCTGACCGTGCGATGAGGGCCACCCGTGGTCAACATCACTGTCACTCCAACTGTGCCATTGGTCTTAACACCGGGCTAACACGACTATGCCGGTGTTGCGACAACTGGCACAGCGGCCAGCAGCGATTTGGTGTAATCGTGCTGCGGCGCAAGCAGTACGTCGGCCACGTCGCCCACTTCGACGATATCTCCCTGGTACATCACGGCCACCCGGTCGGCGATGTTCCACGCCAGGCCCAGATCGTGCGTGATGACCAACGCGGCCAGGCCCAGATCGGCGCGCAACCGCAGCAGCAGAGCCAGGATCTCGCCGCGCACCGAGGCATCCAGCGACGCCACCGGTTCGTCGGCCACCAGCAGCCGCGGTTGCAGCGCGAGCGCTCCGGCGATCACCACCCGCTGCCGTTGACCGCCGGACAAATGGTGCGGCAGCACGGACATGAACCGTTCCGCCGGGCGCAGTTCCGCTGCCTGCAACGCCGCGGCGACCAGTTCGCGTTCGTCGCCGGGCATGCGGTGGATGCGCAGGCCTTCGGCGATCGACTCGTACACGGTGTGCCGCGGGTTGAGCGCGCTGGCGGGGTCCTGCAGGACCAATTGGGCTTGTTTGCGGTATTCGCGCAGTCCCCGCGAGGAACGCGGCAATGGTTGCCCGTCGAACAGCACCTGCCCGCTGGTGGGCTGCTGCAGGCCGAGCACGGTGCGCGCCAGGGTCGTTTTGCCGGATCCGGATTGGCCGACCAGCGCGACGATCTCGCCGTGCCCGACCTCGATGCTGACGCTGTTGACCGCGCGAGTCCAGCCACCGCCGCGTTTACGGAAGTCCACCGTGAGGTTCTCGGTGCGCAGCAACGGTTTCCCAGGTTCCGGGATGACTTTCGGTGGCAGCCCAGCAGGGTTGGTGGTCGCCGGCGCGTAACGCGAGGCGGGGTCACCGACCGTCGGGAACGCCGCGGCGAGCGCCTTGGTGTGCTCGTGCTGCGGCTCGTGCACCACGGTGGGCGCGGTGCCCAGCTCCACGATCTGCCCGTCGTACATGACCGCCAGCCGCTGGCACATCGACCCGAGGACCGACAGGTCATGGCTGATCATCACCAGGCCGATGCCGTGCTCGGCGACCAGGCGGGTC
Source organism: Kibdelosporangium aridum (assembly GCF_900176515.1). GTDB lineage: Bacteria > Actinomycetota > Actinomycetes > Mycobacteriales > Pseudonocardiaceae > Kibdelosporangium > Kibdelosporangium aridum. Next base: position 1,793,053 of record NZ_FWXV01000001.1, on the reverse strand, counting down.
ATCAGCCGCAGCACCTGGGCTTGGACGATGACGTCCAGCGCGGTGGTCGGTTCGTCGGCGATCACCAGCCGCGGCTGGCACGCCAGGGCCATCGCGATCATCACGCGTTGTTTCTGCCCGCCGGACAGCTCATGCGGATAGGCCTGGGCTTTCTCGGCAGGCAGTTCCACCTGGCTGAGCAGTTCGGCCACCCGCGCGCCGATCTTGTCCTCGGGCACGCTGGCGTGCAGCCGCAGCGGCTCGGCGATCTGCCAGCCGATGGTGCGCACCGGGTTGAGCGCGTGCATCGCGCCCTGGAACACCACTGAGGCCGACGCCCAGCGCACCGCCCGCAACCGGCCCCAGCTCATCGTGCCGGTGTCTTCGCCGTCGAGCAGGATCTCCCCGGTCACCTCGGCGTTCTTCGGCAGCAGCCGCAGCACCGACATCGCCAGGGTGGACTTGCCGCAACCGGACTCCCCCGCCAGCCCGAGGGTCTGCCCCGGCTGCAGCGTCAGATCCACCCCGCGCACGGCCTCGTGCCCGCCGGCGTAGGTCACCCGCAGGTCACGCAGCTCCAACACCGGTGTGCTCATCGGCGCTCCCGCAGTTTCGGGTTCAACACAGTCTCCAACGCGCGTCCCACCAGGGTGAACGCCAATACCAGCAGCACGATCGCGATGCCGGGCGGCAACAGGTACCACCACGCGCCCGCGGTGATCGCGCCGCTGGAGCCCGCCGAGCGCAGCAGACCACCCCAGGTGATCTCGGTCGGATCACCCAGGCCGAGGAACCGCAGGGTCGACTCGGCCACGATCGCGGTGCCCACAGCCAGGGTCGTGTTCACGAACACCAGCGGCAGCACCGACGGCAGCACGTGTTTGAAGATCACGTGCCCGTGCCCGCCACCCAACGCCCGGGCCCGCTCGATGTACGGGCGCGCCTCCACCGCCAGGGTCTGGGCACGCACCAGCCGGGCACTGGTCGGCCACGCCACCAGGCCGATCGCCAGGATGATCGTGCCCGCACCGCCCTCCAGCACCGCGGACAGCGCGATCGCCAGCACCAGCGACGGCATGATCAAGAAGAAGTCGGTGAACCGCAGCAGCACCGCCGAGAGCCACCCGCCGAAGTGCCCGGCCAGGATGCCCACGGTGGTGCCGATCAGCATCGACAGCAACGCCGCGGCCAGCCCGACCACCAGCGAGAGCTGCGTGCCCCACAACGTCAGGGTCAGCACCGACAGGCCGTTCTCGTCGGTGCCCAGCCAGAAGTTCCCGCTCGGGGCCTCCAGCCGCGCCCCGCTCGCCCTGGTCACGTCCAGCGCCGACTCGCTGATCAGCAGCGGCGCCAGGATCCCGGTCAGCACGAACAACACCAGCACGACCAGCCCGGCCAGGCCGCCCTTGTTGGCCGCGAACTCCCGCCACACCTTGCCCGCCGCCGCCCGGCGGCGCGCCCACGCAGGACTGGTCATGACGCACGCACCCTCGGGTCAAGCACACGCAGCAGGATGTCCGCGATCAGGTTCGCGATCACCACGGTGATCACCAGCACGATGAAGATCCCTTGCAGCAACGGCAGATCCTTCGCCGCCAGCGCCTGGGCGGTCAGCTGCCCCAAGCCCGGCCACGAGTAGACCGCCTCGACCGTGATCGCCCCGGACACCACCATCCCCAAGTGCAGGAACACCAGGGTCGTGGTCGGCAGCAACGCGTTGGGCAGCGCGTGCCGGCGCCGCACCAGATCGTCACGCAATCCCTTGGCGCGCGCGGTGGTCAGGTAGTCGGAGTTCATCTCCTCCAACAGCGACGCCCGCATCACCAGCTGGTACTGCCCGTAGACCGCCAGCACCAGCGTGAGCACCGGCAGCACCATGTGGTGCGCGACGTCCAGAGCGTGCGGGAAGAACGCCTCGGGCGAGTCGGGGCTCTGCATGCCGCCGGACGGGAACACCCCGCCCGCGACCATCAGCAGCACCACACCCAGCCACCACGGCGGGATCGACCAGAACACCAGCGCCACACCGCTGGAGCCCCGGTCGAGCGGGCCGTTGCGGCGCCACGCGGTCTTCACGCCCATCCACAGCCCCAGCGCGGCCGCCAGCACCGTCGCGGTGCCCATCAGCAGCAACGTCGGGCCGATCCGCTCGCCGATGACCGCCCCCGCCGGCGCGTTGAACGCGTACGACGGGCCGAAATCACCGTGCAGCAGACCGACCAGGTAGTCCCAGAACTGCACCAGCAGCGGCTTGTCGAACCCGTAGGTGGCACGCAACTGCTCCAGTTGCGCGCCGGACACCGGACGGCCGCGGGTCATGGTCACCACCGGGTCGCCCGGCATCACCCGGAACAAAAAGAACCCCAGCACCACGACCATGAGCACGCTCATGACCGCGCCACCGATCTTCGTGAGCAGATAGCGAACGACCCCGCCACCGCGCTGCGGCGGCGGGGCCTCCGCGATCGACTCCTCGACAGGCGCGAGGAAATCGGTCACCGCTGCCTACTCCCGTTCGTCAGCAGAGCCACGGCGGCGCAGCCGCGCGAACACCAACGCACCCGCGATCAGCACCACCACACCGCCGCCGACCAGGCCCAGCACCAGACCGGTGTTGCCGCCACCACCGTCCTCGCCGGTCGAGGCCGCCGCGCCGTTGGTGCTCTTGCCCGGAGTGGCGCTGTAGTAGCCCCAGTAACCCTGCTGGTTCATGATCACGCCGCCGTCCGCGGGCTGGGTCTGGAACGGCGCCCACCGGTCGGCCCGGTAGGCCTCCAGCGGGTTGTCGTAGCCCAGCAGCACCAGCGTCGCCCGGTCGGCCAGCACCTGCTGCATCTTCTTGACGATCTCCACCCGCTTGGCCCGGTCGGTCTCCGCGACCTGCTGGGCGTACAGCGCGTCATACTCCGGGTCGCACAGGAACGAGTCCGGTGTGGCGCCCTTGCCGTCGGCGTTCGGCCGGTTGCCGCAGGTCTGCAGCGACAGCACGTAGTCCGGGTCGGGGTTGGCGCTCCACCCGGAGAACGCCAGGTCGAAGTTGCCGCCGGTGGTGGCGTCGTTGACCTTCTGGTCGGACACCATCTGCGGCTCGACCGCGATGCCGATGTCCTTGAGCCAGTTGACGATGTACTTCGAGGACTGCTCGTCCAAGTTGGTGCCCGCGTGCCCCAACAGCCGCAGCCGCAACGGCTTGCCGGTCTTGTCCACCCGCACACCGTCCGGCCCCTTGGCGTACCCGGCCGCGTCGAGCATCTGGTTGGCCGCAGCGGGGTCGAACTTCTGCTTCTGCGGCCAGTGGAACTCCGAGAACCCCGGCGGGATGTACCCGGCAGCCTCCACCGCGTACCCGCCCCACACCTTGTCCACGATCGTCTTGGAGTCGACCGCCAACGCGATCGCCTTACGCAGCTGGATGTCCTTGAGCGCCGGGTTGCCGTCCCCGATCGGGCTGCCGTCCTTGGCCGCGGCACCCGGGTTGATCAGGATCTCGTTGAGCCTGCGGCCCGCCCCCGTGTTCAGCTTGACGTTCGGGTCGTTCTTCAACGCGTCGTACTGCGCGGGCACCAACCGGCTCATCAGGTCGATGTCACCGTTCTTGAGCGCCTGCACCTCGGCGTCGACGTTCTTGTAGTAGACGAAGTCCAGCGCGTCGATCTTCGGCGCGCCCCGCCAGTAGTCCTTGTTGGCCTTCAGCTTGATGAACTGGCTGGCCTTGTAGTCCTGCACGATGAACGGGCCCGACCCGACCAGCGGCAGCGGCGGCTCGGCCTTGAAGTCGGTGACCTTCTCCCACACGTGCTTGGGCACGATCGGGATGTCCAGCGCCAGCATCGTCGACCGCGGCTGCGTCGTCTTGATCACCAGCGTCTGCGGGTCCGGCGCGGTGACCGACTCCCAGCCCTGCACGAAGCTGCCGTTCGCGGTGGCCGCCACCGGATCGGTCATCATCTTGGTCAGCGTGAACGCCGGGTCCGCCGCGGTGACCGGCTGCCCGTCGGACCACTTCGCACCCGACCGGATCTTGAACGTCCACGTCAGCTTGTCATCCGAGGTCGACCACGACTCCGCCAGACCCGGCACCGGCCGATAGTCCTTCGGGTCGTACGTGGTCAAGTACTCGTAGGTCAGCCGGGTCAGATCCGTACCCACCCGTGTGATCGTGATGAACGGGTTGAGCGAGTCCAGATCCTGCGTGATCCCCGCCCGCAGCACCTTCTCCCCCTGTGCCTGACCGGCCCCGGCCACTCCCGGCGCGATGACCGCCACCAGCGCGATCACCCCAGCCGCCCCAGCCAAGCGACGTCTGACCAGCACGACGTACCACCTCTCCTCCGCAATTCGGAAAGAAGTAACCATTCATCAACCTGAGAAGTCAATGAGTACCGGCAGATCGTGCCAAGACGTAACTTAAGGCTCTACGGTGTGCCCGTGCGGATCATGATATCGGCCGATATGGAAGGCGCGACGGGGGTCACCTATACCCAGGACGTCGTCCCCGGCACCGAGCAATGGCAACGGATGCGGCGCATGTTCACCAGCGACGTCAACGCCTGCGTCGCAGGCCTGCACGACGGCGGCGCGACCAGCGTATTCGTCAACGAAGCGCACTCATCCCAGCGCAACCTCCTGCTGGAAGACCTCGACACCCGCGCCACCATGCTCACCGGCCGCCACAAACCACTGTCGATGATGCAAGGCATCGACTCCGGCGTGGACGGCGTGGTGTTCCTCGGCTACCACACCGGCGCCGGCGTCGACGGCGTCCTGGCCCACACCTACCTGGAAAACTCCATCACCGGCGTATGGCTGGATGGCGTGCACGCCAGCGAAGGACGGCTCAACGCCGCCATGGCCGCCGAACACGGCGTCCCGGTCCTGCTGGTCACCGGCGATGACAAGGCATGCGCCGACGCACGCGATTACGTGCCCGACGCACGGGTAGCCGTAGTGAAGGAATGCGTCAGCCGGTACGCGGCCATCTGCTCACCGCCGGCCCGGACCGCTGAACTCATCCGCACCGAGGCAGCCGAGGGGATGAAGCACGCGGGCCGCTACGCCGGTGAAGCCACACCGCACCGCGTCGAAGTCGAATTCGACGCCACCCACCTCGCCCACGCCGCCGCGGTCGTCCCGACCGTGGAGCTGACCGGCGTGCGCCGAGTCGGGTTCGACGCGCCCACCATGACCGAAGCCATGAAAGCGTTCAAAGTGGTGACCGCCATCGCGGCGGGCGCCGTGGAGGGAATCTATGGATGACGTTGAAGAGTTGTGCTCACGGCTGATCCGCCTGGACACCACCAACTACGGCGGTGGCGAATCAGCCGGCGAACGCGACGCCGCCGAACTGGTCGCCACCGTGCTGTCCGCAGCGGGCATCGGGTCGAAAATCCTCGAACGCGACACACGCAGAAGCAACGTCATCGCCCGGGTCTCCGGAACAGACACCACCCTGCCCCCACTGCTCGTGCAAGGACACCTCGACGTCGTACCCGCCGATCCCGCCCAGTGGTCACGCGACCCGTTCTCCGGGGAAATCACCGACGGCTACGTCTGGGGCCGCGGCGCCACCGACATGAAGGACTTCATCGCCATGGTCCTCACCGTGCTGTCCACCTGGGCACGGGAAGACCGCAGGCCACGCCGCGACATCGTCCTCGCGTTCGTCGCCGACGAAGAAGACACCGGCGCATACGGCGCCGAATGGCTCGTCAACGAACACCCCGGCCTGTTCCACGGCTGCGGCGCCACCATCAGCGAGTCCGGCGGCTACTCCTACCACGTCACCAACGCCACCGGCGCCCCCGTGCGGCTCTACCCGATCGGCACCGCCGAACGCGGCACAGCCCACCTGCGCCTCACCGCCACCGGACGCGCAGGCCACGGCTCCCGCCGCAACGACGACAACGCCGTCATCAAACTCATCAGCGCACTGGACCGCATCGCCCACCACGACTGGCCCATCCGCCTGACCCCCACCGTGACCGCGTTCCTGCAACGCACCGGCGCCGCACTCGGCGTCGAGGTCGACCTGTCCGACGTGGACGCCACCCTCGCCCGGCTCGGCAAAGCCGCACCACTGGTGGAAAACACCGTCCGCAACTCCACCCGCCCGACCGTGCTCAAAGCCGGCTACAAGGTCAACGTCATCCCCTCCACCGCCGTCGCCGAAGTCGACACCCGCACCCTGCCCGGCACCGAACAGGAACTGCTGTCCACCATCGACGCACTGCTCGGCCCCGGCATCACCCGCGAATTCGTCTACCGCAACCCCGCCATCCAAGCCCCGGTCGACTCACCCTGGTTCGACGCCATGGCCGCCGCCATCCACGCCCAAGACCCCGACGCGGTCGTCGTGCCCTACTGCATGGGCGGCGGAACCGACGCCAAAGCCTTCGCCCGCCTGGGCATCCCCGGCTACGGCTTCGCACCGCTGTCGCTGCCCGAAGCCTTCGACTACCGCGCCATGGCCCACGGCGTCGACGAACGCGTCCCCGTCGAAGGACTGCGCTTCGGCACCCGCGTACTCGACCACTTCCTCTCCAGCGTCTAACCCAACTCCAGCTCGGGGTACCGGGCCGCGGCCGCACCATCACCAGCCGAAGCCCGGTACCAGCCATGCCCACATAACGGCAGGTCAACCACGATCTGACAAACCAGCGGCAATAATCGATTTGAGTCTCCAGTCGCTGGAAGGTTGAGGCTGATCGATGTGACCGAGTTGTTCAGCATCGGGCAGCTCGCCCGAACCACCGGCCTGCCGGTGCGCACCGTACGGTTCTGGTCCGACCTCGGCCTCGTCCCACCCGCGGGACGAACCTCCGGCAACTACCGGATGTACGACGCCGAAGCCGCGGCCCGGCTCGACCTCGTGCGCACCCTGCGCGAACTGGGCATCGACCTCGACACCGTCGAACGAGTCCTGCGCGAACAGGTCACCGTCGCCGACGTCGCCCAAGCGCACGTCCGCGCACTGGACGCCGAGATCCGCACCCTGCGGCTACGCAGAGCGGTACTCAGCTCGGTCGCGAAAAGAGGCAGTACGACCGAGGAGATGAAACTGATGCACGAACTGGCCAAGCTGTCCGCGCAGGAGCGGCAGCGGATCATCGACGAATTCGTCGATGAGGCCTTCGCGGGCGTTGAGAACAGGCCAGAAGGCGCACGCATCGCCGAAGGCATGCGCACCATGCCTGCCGAACTGCCCGACGATCCCACACCCGAACAGGTCGACGCCTGGATCGAACTGGCCGAACTCGTCGCCGACCCGTCCTTCAAAGCACGCGTCCGCGAAATGGCCGTCGCCGGCGCCAGCAACACCGAACCACCCGCACAGGCCGATCCGCAGAAGGTGTTCGAACACGCCGAACCAGCACTGGCCGCAGGCATCGACCCGGCATCACCAGAAGGCCAGGAGATCCTGCACCGGATCATCCCAGCCGACATGCCCGTCGACGAGCGCCGCACGCTCGCCGACACACTGGCCACCTTCAGCGACCGACGCGTCGAGCGCTACTGGAACCTGCTCGGCAAGATCAACGGCTGGCCCCAGCGCCCGCCATCGGTCCCGGTCTTCGAATGGGTCATCGACGCACTGCGCGCCTGACCACGCCAACCCGGGGCGAGCGTCCTTCGCGACGCTCGCCCCGTTTCTTCGACGCACACCCACCAGACGACCTGATCAACAGATACGGGCACTGACCAGCAAGAGGTAATCCCGCCCGGCGTGGCGCCCGATATGCCAGACATGTCCAGCGCCACGCCGCTCGAGCTCCCGGACCCCGCGCGATCCCAAGCGGTCCTGATCGGCACATCCATGGGCCGCCGCGAGCACGACAAGCAAGCCGAACGAGGGTTGCGCCATCTCCGAGAAGCGTTGTGTGACAAGCACATATGGGGCCTGCCGGACAAGAACTGCCACCTGCTGATCAACGCCGCCACGGCAGAAGATGTCGTGAACTACTGCCTCGCCGCCGCGAGTCGAGTAGGCAGCAACGGCAGCCTGCTCCTGTACTTCATCGGCCACAGCGAAACGGACTATGAAGGCTTCCTCCATCTCGGAGTCGACAGGACCGCACCGACCAGGACGCTGTCCATGCAACGAGTGACGCAGTTCCTCGAAGACGAGAAATCACTCAACGTCACGGTAATCCTCGACTGCTCACATGCCGGTGCCGCGACACGCTCAGGACTCTCCCCCAACATCGCCCTACTGGGAGCCACCGAAGCCCACACCCTGGCGGCCATCCACCCCGACGAGCCATACACAACATTCACCGGCAACCTGCTCTGGCTGCTGCGCAACGGAATCGACGACAGACCAGAAATCCTGACCCTGTCCGACATCCACCACGAACTGGCCAACATGCTCGCACCGAACCACCATCCACGGCCAGTCCTGTCTTTCTCCCAGCACGCGCCCAGCCGACCTCTGGTCCGCAACACAGCCAGACACCCCTCAACCAAACGCACCACCCGGGGACCCATCGAACTGGGCATCAAACCGACGCCCACCCGGCGAACACCCACCTACATCCCACGCCAACACGACCGGGCACTCCGGGCTTACCTGCTCGACACCGCATCCAGCAGCGGCCAGCTGATCGTCCTGGTAGGCGACCCCAACACCGGCAAGACCCGCAGCGCCAACGAGGCAGTCAACGCCGCTCTGCCGAGCCGGAAGGTCATCATCGCGCCACACCCTGAAGTGCTCGGCGACCTCGCCGACTTCACGTACGTCGACGAACAGGCCGTGATCTGGCTCGACGACATCGGCGCCTACCTGCCGCCCCATGGCTCTCCTGATGTCCTGGAACACCGGTTACGCACCCTCGCCGATCGCGGACTTCGGTCACCGGTGATCGCCACAGCCACCACCGAAACCTGGGCCAAACTGGCAGCTGCCGGGGGATCCAGCGTCATGTCAGCGATCGTCGTAGCCGTCGAGGCATCCTTCAACGACGAGGAAATGGCACGAGCAGCGGAGATCGCCAACACCGACCCGCAGATCGCCGAAGCGCTGGACAACGTCCAAGGGAACCGTGTCATCCAGGCCCTTATGGGCGAAGAACTGCCGCGTCCGGTTACCTGGGAACTGCGCACCCGCGGCTACGGCGACCGGCCGCCCACCACCGACCTGCTGCACCGCGACGCCATGATCGGCGCACTCACCGACCTCATCTCCCCCATCACCACCGAAGACGACGACAAATCCGGCCCGACCGTGATCGCACTCGACGGTGCGTGGGGCATCGGCAAAACCTCACTCGTCGACCTCGTCGTCCGCGAACTCAAATCAACCCCACGGCCCACACTCCAAGCCACAAAAGCAAAACCACTGAAAGTCCACGAAGCCGACCGCGCCCTCAGCGGACACGGCGATCCACTGTGGACCAAAGAGATGATGCCACGCGCCGACCCCGCGTCAGGCGACCCACCGCTCATCACCGCCCACTTCGAACCGTGGGCGCACCAGACCAGCGAACAAGTCTGGGCCGGACTGACCACCACCGTGCTCGGCGCCGTGGAGAAAACCCTTCTCCCACACCAAACCCCGGCGACCGGACGCTACTGGTTCCAACGCAACCTCGACCGCGTCGACCGGATGCGCCTACGCCGAGCCCTGCGCAAAAGCTGCCTCTCACCGCTGCTGGCCGTGTCCGTCCTCGCACTCGCCATCCCCGTCGTCGCGCAAATGGCCCGATCGACCGACACGTATCGGCTGTTCGACTGGGTGATCGCCGGATCCAACATCGCACTGCTCATCGCGGGCATCGCGTTCATCACCGGGGTAGGGCACTCCATCTGGCGATACCGCACACGCCCAGCCGCCGACTTCCTTCCCGCGGAACTCTTCGTCGGCCCCGTGCCAAGCGGAGCCACCGACGACACCATCCGCGACCCCTACCACAACGCACGCTCAGGCCAGCTTTATCTCGCCCAGCACGACGTCTTCGCCGTCCTCGACGACGTCAGACGCAGCGGCCACCACATGGTCGTGTTCATCGACGACCTCGACCGCTGCACCCCACGCACCACAGCCGAGGTGTTCGAGGCCATCAACCTGTTCGTCACCAGAACCTTCCCGGTCACCCGGTTCGTGCTCTGCCTCGACGCGACCACCGTCGCCGCGCACCTCGACGAGGTTTACGGTGCCCTCAAAGGAAAACCACTGCACGGCGACGACCCCAGCCCAGGCTGGAGCTTCCTGCGCAAACTCATCCAGCTGCCGATCACGATCCCGCCGATCGCCGCCGACAGCATTGACGGCCTGCTCAACAGCCTCCTCGGCGAGGTCGTCCAGCAGCCGCTGCCAGCACGGCCAACCACGCAAACACCGGCCAACGGCCTCCGGAAAATCACGACCGAACCGCAAGTCCTCGCGGCCTCCCCCGCGTCACCTCTGGCCACGTCGATGGTCAACGCCGTCGCCGAAGTCCTCGAACACGACGAAGACATCCGCAAACTGCTCGCCGAACGCCTCAAGGAACAATCCGGCCTCTCAGTCCGCGAAACCAAACGCATCCTCACCATCTGGCAGTACTACGTCCGCGTCCTGATCCGGCTCGATCCCGGAAACCTCGCAGAGCACGCCCGCCACCTCGTCATCCTCGCCGAGATCATCGCCCGCTGGCCCGCAGCCCAACGAGCCGTGCACCGGCGCTTCGACGGCAACCATGGCCTCACCCTGCTGGCCAGCGCCGACGGCGACTGGGAATGGGCCAAGGCAGTCCGCAGAGTCGGCCTCGACCACAAGTGCGCCGACGGCATCCGCGCCCTGCTCGACCGCTACGACGGCAAACGAGTCGCCTCAGTCGCGGAACGGCTGACCTAATACCGCCAACGGATGGCACCTCGGGGTATCCGCTCTTGTCTGCCGCGGCCGTCAAGACAGAGCACCTCGCAGGCTCGAGTTCCTTGTCCAGCACGGGAAGCGTGATACCCACAGAGAGCTGTTCCCGCTGCCGGGACCCGGTCGGGGGCTTGGGTTTTGTTTTTCGTCACGATGAAAGGTACATGGGTTGTAGTATTCAGAGCAGTCATAGGTCAGCGTCCACAGTGACGGGTTTGCCGAGGTCAAGCCCACGGAGCAACCCGCAGCTCTGGCCATTCGCGCTGCCAGCGAACCGCCTTGGCCTCGTAGACCTCGCGTGGTGCCAGCGCCCGGTTCGGTCTCAGGACCAGGTTGAACGCGTCCGCCACCCCGTACGGCGCGTAGACCTGCCACTCCCCTCCCCCATCGAGCCGAACGCCCAGACAGCAGGCAATCGACGGGAACGAGTCGATGGCATCCTCACTGGACGTGTACGGACGGCACGGGATACCGAATTTCTCCTCGTACCACAGGTGAACTCGCGCCTCGTTGCGCACCTCGACCGGAACGTCCCCGAACACCTCCCCCGCCGACCGGATCACCGCGTCCTCCGCCTCCCACGACAGATCCGTGTCGTCGAAGTAGATCAGGTCGTAGTCCTTGATGCCGTTCGTCGGCCGCCGGCCGGTCAGCACGTTCCACACCGTCTGACACACGCACCCGGCCGCCAGATACCACCCAGGCAGCGCCAGATCCGCGGCACGCCCGAGCACTTCCATCAGCGTCTCGTTGCGAGACAACACATCCCGAAGATCCACCGCGCCCCTTGTCTGTGCGTTGTGTTTGCTTTTTCGTCACAAGGTAATTAACTGTGTCCGTAGTCCCGAATGAAGTGTATGCACGTGCTTGCTAAAACCCGACTATGACCTCCCGAATCACCTGCGTGGTGCCTGCGCCAGTAGAGGTACACCCCTCCACCGACAGTTTCCGTATCACCGAGGCCACCAGAGTCCGTATCACCGACGACACCGCCACCGTCGGGCACTACCTCGCCGAAACCCTAGGCCTCACAACAGGTTCGACCGGCGAGATCACCCTGTCCCGGCAGAGCACCGCCCCGGCAGACGGTTACCAGCTCACCGTCACCAACACAGCCATCACCCTGCGCGCCAACACCGAAACCGGCCTCTTCATGGCCGTACAGACCCTTCGCCAGCTGGTGTCGGACGAAGGGATCGTGGACGGCGGCGAGATCCTGGACTACCCGAGGTTCGCCCACCGGGGCGCGATGCTGGACGTCTCCCGGCACTTCTTCACCGTCGACGAGGTCAAGCGGTTCATCGACCAGATCGTCCAGTACAAGATCAATGTCCTGCACCTGCACCTCACCGACGACCAGGGCTGGCGGCTGGAGATCACCAACTGGCCCAAGCTGACCACCATCGGCGGCGCAACCCAGGTCGGCGGCGGGCCAGGCGGGTTCTACACCCAACAGGAGTTCCGTGAGCTGGTTGCCTACGCCACGAGCCGCCACATCACGCTCATCCCCGAGATCGACATTCCCGGTCACGTCAACGCGGCCTTGGTCGCCTACCCGGAACTCACCTGCGACGGCGTCGCGCCACCGTTGTTCACCACGACCGGAACGGCCACCGGATTCAGCTCCCTGTGCACTGACAAGGAAATCACGTACCAGTTCATCGACGACGTCCTGCGTGAGGTCGCCGCCCTCACGCCCGGGCCGTACCTGCACATCGGCACGGACGAAGCCCATGCCACACCCGAAGAGGGCTACGCCAAGTTCATCCGCCGGGCCCTCGACATGGTCCAGCGGTACGGCAAACAAGCCATTGGCTGGCACGAAATCCTGCGCGCCGACCCGCCGACCGGAACCATCCCCCAGTTCTGGAGCAAGGCCGACGACGACCCCCGCGTCGCCGAGGCGGCCGCACGAGGGCACAAGATCCTGCTCTCCCCCGCCAACAAGGTGTACCTCGACATGAAGTACACCCCCGACTCCCCCATCGGGTACAAATGGGCCGGATATCTTGACGTACGCGACGTCTACGACTGGGACCCCGGCACCTATCTGCAGGGCGTACCCGAAGAGGCCGTCATCGGCATCGAAGCTCCACTGTGGGCAGAACACCTCAAACACCGCGGCCACATCGACTTCATGGCCTTCCCCCGCCTGCCCGCGGTCGCCGAGCTCGGCTGGTCACCGCGAGAAACCCATGACTGGCAAGACTTCCGCAGGCGCCTGGCAACCCACGGGCCACGCTGGACGGCCCAAGGCATCGAGTTCTACCCGTCCACCCAGATCCCCTGGGCCGTCTGAGCGTTGTGGAGCTATTTTGTCACATTGTTAATCACATAGGCCGTAGTACTAGCTACTGCACCGCTGCCGAGAACGAGTCGACGGACAGGCCGACGCCTCCGCTCCACGGTTCGAAACCGGCCTGAATGCTGGTGAGGTACCAGGAATTCGTGATCGCCCCACGGGCGCGCACGTCATTGATGAAGTCGAGCACGCTGAACGACCACGACGGGATGGGCGACGGCGCCACATACGAGATGACGTTGTTGGAGCCGTTGCTCCCCTGCCAGACCTGCCAGCTGCGGCCGCCGATCGTGGTCGTGCCGACGACCTGGCCGATCGGCTGGATCGAGCCTTGGCGGTTGAACCAGATCATGATCTCCATCTGGTTCACCCCGTCGCGCCGAGGCGTGGGGTCGAGCCAGATGTCGTAGGACGCGTTGTAGATCCCGCTGGTGTAGCGGTAGTTGATCGACGAGGTGGCGCTGCTGATCCGGCTGACCTGGATCGGCAGGTTCGTTCCCGGCGAGCAATTGGTGTAGTGGCAGCCGATGAACGCCGACGGGTACGACAGCGGCGCGCCGTTGGTCGGCTTCGAACCTTGCTGCTGCGTGATCGAGAACCCGGTCGAGGTCACGTTGATGCACTGGGTCGCCGACGAACCCCACCGGTTGTTCTGCACGACGTAACGACCTTGGATTGTCGTCGAGCCGTACTGGTCGCATATCTGCACGTCAGCCTGGGCTGGACCGGCAGGCAGCACGAGGCCGCCGAGCACGGCCAGGCTCGCCACGATGGCGCGGACTGGTTTGCGCATGGGACTCCTTCGCAGGGGTTTCTCAGGAGTGCCCCAGCATTCTGGGAGCGCTCCCAGAATGGCACAGCCCAGCAGGACTCACCAGTCGGGCTAAGCGATATTGCTATGTCCGTACCCCGCGCGATGCATGCCCAGGACGCGGTACTGGTTCGCCACCAGCAGCTTGGCCACTGGGGCGAACCAGTCCGCGGAAAACGACCCGTGCTACACGCCCGTGTACGCGTCGAGGCGTTTCACGCGTCCGGCAGGCGGTCGCCGGTGTCCTTGTCGAACAGGTGCACGGCACCTGTCCGCGGCCGCACCCCGAGCTGCTGGCCGCGACTCCAGTCCGACATGCCGGGCGTCCGCACCACGACCGGGTGCGGGGCCTCCTTGTGCTCGGTGCTCTCCCCTGCCGCGACCAGCTCCGCGTCCGACGAGCCGTACAGGTACTGGTCTGAGCCCAGTTCCTCGACCGCTTCGATGGTCATCGACAAGCCCTCGGCAGCCGCCACGATGTCCCAGCCCTCCGGCCGGATCCCGACGATCACATCCGAGCCCGTGACCGCGGCCTTCTGCGCCGGTGTCAACTGGATCGTCGCGCCGCCCAGCGCGACACCGGAGTCCGAGACGCGTGCGGGGATCAGGTTCATCGCGGGCGAGCCGATGAACCCGGCCACGAACACGTTGCGGGGCTTGGAGAACAGCCCGATCGGCGTGTCGCACTGCTGCAACAGGCCGTCGCGCATCACCGCCACCCGGTCGCCCATGGTCATGGCTTCGACCTGGTCGTGCGTGACGTAGATCGTCGTCGTGCCCAGTCGTCGCTGCAGCGACGCGATCTGCGTACGGGTCTGCACGCGCAGCTTGGCGTCCAAGTTGGACAGTGGTTCGTCCATGCAGAACACCTGGGGCTGACGCACGATCGCCCGGCCCATCGCCACGCGCTGCCGCTGGCCACCGGACAGCTTGGCGGGCTTGCGGTCCAGGTACTGCTCGAGGTCGAGCAGCTTGGCCGCCTCCTGCACGCGCTCGTCGCGCTGGTCCTTGGGCATCTTGGCGATCTTGAGGTGGAACGCGATGTTCTCGTGCACCGTCATGTGCGGGTAGAGCGCGTAGTTCTGGAACACCATCGCGATGTCCCGCGACCGCGGCTCCATGTCGGTGACGTTCTTGTCGCCGATCCAGATCTGCCCCTCGTCGACGCCTTCCAGCCCGGCGAGCATCCGCAGCGTTGTGGACTTCCCACAACCCGACGGGCCGACCAGTACGAGGAACTCCCCGTCGGCAACCTCGAGATCCAGCCCGTCGACCGCAGGCTTGTCGTTGCCGGCGTAGTACCGGGTCGCGCCCCGGAACGAGACCGTAGCCATCTTGGAGCTCCCTACTTTCCGGCGCCGAGCGTGAGGCCGGTGATGATCCGACGAGCAAGCAGGATGTACATCACGAGCATCGGCAGCACGATGATGGCCACACCGGCCAACAGACCGCCGTACTCCGACTGGTAGGACGCGGCGTTGTAGAAGGTGAACAACGCCCGCGCCAGCGTGAAGTTCGCGTTCTCCTGCAGGAACACGATCGCCAGCAACGTCTCGTTCCACAGCCCGATCGCGTTCAGGATCAACGCGGTGATCAGGCCGCCCCGCGCCAGCGGCAGCATGATCGACCAGAACGTCCTGGTGGCCGACGCGCCGTCGATCGACGCGGCCTCCTCCAGCTCGTCGGGCAGCGACCGGAAGAACCCGGTCAGCAGGAACACCGTGAACGGCAACGACAACGCGATGTAGATCAGCGCCAGCCCGAACAGGTTGTTGTTCAGGTCGATTTCCGCCATCGCGATGAACAGCGGGATGATCACCGTCTGGAACGGCACACCCATACCGATCGCGATGAACGCGGTCATCGGCCCGGAACCACGCACACCCAGGCGCGACAACGCGTACGCCGCGGGCGCGGAGACCAGCACGATCACCACCGAGCAGATCGCGACCAGCAGCACGGTGTTGAGGAACGCGGTCCCGAAGTCCGCGCTGTCCCACGCGTAGATGAAGTTGCGGAACGGCGTGCCGCGCTCGAACAGCGTCGCGGGCAACGACAGCGGCTCACGGAAGATCTCCAGCGGCGTCTTGAACGCCGCCATGATCAGCCAGTACAGCACCAGCAGGTTGAACGCGGTGAACAGCCACACCACGGTCAGCCCGATCACCCGCATCGGGCTGATCCGCTTGGTTCCCGGCGCGGGTTTGGGCCGCCTCGGCGCTTTGCGGCGCGGCGGAGGTTCCACAGTGGATCCTGTGGACGATGGCACAGCGGTGGTCGACACAGCCGCCTCTCAGAACTGGATCGCGTCGCGCCGCAGCAACCTGCGCAGCGCCACCACGAACACCGACACCAGCGCGATCATCACGACCGCGCACGCACAGGCCGTGCCGAAGGCGGGCGTGCCGCCGAACGACCGGTCGAACACGAAGATGCCGAGCGTCCACGTGTGGATCGGCGGCGCGTAGGTCCCCGAACCGGCCATCACGAAGACCAGCTCGAAGATCTTGATCGCGTTGATCGTCCACAGCACACCGGCGATCCCGACCACGTCCCACGTCAGCGGGAGCGTGATGTTGCGGAACTTCTGCCACGGCGACGCGCCCGCGATCGAGGCGTCCTCGTACAGGTACGGCGGGATCCGGTCGACCGCGGCCATCAGGATCGTGATGTAGAAGCCCGCGCTGGCCCAGATGATCGAGCCGAGCACCACCCACGTGACCGAATCGGCTTCGAGGAACTTCACCGCGGACAGCCCGAAGCTCTCCAGCAGGAAGTTCGCCAGGCCCTGCCGGTTGGGCTGGTAGCGGTACACCACGCCGAAGAACATGCCCAGCGCGACCGGCGCGACGATGTTCGGGAAGAACAGGATGGCACGCACCATCTTGTTGCCCCGCATGTCCCGCAGCACCATGGTGAACAGGAACGCCAGCACGAACGTGCCGACACCGCCGAGCGTGATGTAGATCAGCGTGTTGACGAACGCGCTCTGGAACCCGTCGTCGCTGAACATCTGCACGTACTGCGTGAACCCGTTGAACTCCGGCGTGTCGCCCGCACCGCGCCAGTTGGAGAAACTGAGCACGATGGTGGCGATCGTCGGAGCGACCAGGAACACCCCGTAGAGCACCAGAGTCGGTGCCAGGAACGGCCAGAACAGCTTCTTGCGCCGGGCGACGTGCGCGGCGGGTGTACTGGTACCGCCTGCCCCCGGCTTGTGGCCGGAGGCAGGCGGCGTGGCCAAACCAGTCGTCATCCCCTGGACTTCCAGAAGTCGGCGGTCTTCGGGCCGATCTGGTCAATGAACTCACTCGCGGTGATCTTGCCCTTCAGCAGGTCGTTGTTCAGCGGGTAGAAGACGTTCTTGACGTAGTTGCCCTCGTAGAGGGAGTCGATCGAGTCCATGAAGATGACCTTCTCCTTCTTGGGGTCGGTCAGCGCCGTGTTCAGCTGCTTCAGGTCGTCGGGCACCGGCAGTTCGGCCCGCGGGTGCAGGTTGTCGGCCACCGCGGGGATGCCACGGGCGAGGTCCTTGTTGGAGAAGTACGCGATGAACGCCTTGGCGGCCTCCGCGTTCTTCGCCTTCTTGGTCACCGACCAGCCGATCGGCAGGAACTCGATGGTGTCGTGGGTGGCGTCGTCGGGCTTCGGGAACTGGAACGAGCCGTAGTCGATGCTCGCGCCACCGCCCTGCTTGCCGAGGTACTCGCGGGTCTCACTCGGGCCCCACGAGCCGACGAACAAGAACGCCGCCTCGCCGTCCGCCCAGCGCTGCTGGACCTGCGGGAACTTGCTGGCGTCCCAGCCGTCGATGAAGTACTTGCCCTTGGCGAGGCGCTCGACGTACTGCGCGGCCTTGAGGAAGCCGGGCTCGGACTTCCACAAGTTGCCGCTCTTGTCGTCAACAGCCTTCTGGATGCCGCCCGCGCCGACGTACTTCTCGGCGATCTGGGTGAGGAAGTAGGCGTTGTAGAAGTCGATGTCGCCGTCCTGGGCGATCGCGCCGCCCGCGGCCTTGGCCTTGTCCAGCGCCGCGAACAGCTCGTCGGTGGTCTTCGGCTCGACGAAGTCCTTCTGCCGCTTCCTGTCGTACCACCAGCCGTTGGACAGCACCTCGTAAGGAACGGAGAAGAGCTTGCCGTCCTTGTCCTTGGCCTGCGGGATGTCGTAGAGGAACGACGGGATGACGTCCTTGACGGTCTTCTCGCCCTCGCCGATCTTCATCGACAGCACGTCGTCGAGGCCCTGCGTGCCGCCCGCGTCCACGACGGCCGCCTTGACCTGGCTGATGTCCTGGTCGATCAGGTCGGGCACGGTGTCGGTGTTCAGCGCGGGCGCGACGTTCTGGGTGAGGAACTTGCGGCCGAACCACTGGACGTTGACCTTGACGCCGGCCTTCTCCTCGAAGCACTTGAAGGCCTTCTGCAGCACGCGGCCCTGCGGTTCGTCCTTGGTCCACATCGACCAGTAGGTGAACTCCTTCTGGGTGGGCTTGACCGCGGCCTCCGGGCAGGGAGCGTTGATGTACTCCTGCTCGCCGACGAGCTTGCCGTCGTCACCCGCCGGCGCATTGCCCGAGCCGCCACCCGCGTTGTTGTCTGACCCGGAGCCGCAGCCCGCCAGAACGAGCGAGACGGCAGCGGTCAGCACCAGAGCGGACGTGCCTCGTCTACCGCCATAGATCGATCGCATCCAGTCACCACCTATGAAGCCTTGTTGGCAAGACGAACCCAGCCGCCTTGCGCGGATGTGCAACTATTCCGGCAGTTTCAAGCAGAAGTCAACACAAAGATGCACTCTCGTTGCATTGGTCTGTACCAACCTAGCTCGGGGGCAGAGCATGCCTCGCAGGCCCCCACTTGTCCAGTCCTGGGCATCCCCCGCATGAGCGGCCGATTTGCACCCAATGTCCCTCTTTCGCGCCTGTCTGCACGCGTCGATCCTGGCCGCTCAGCCCGCGGCCAGCCACCGCACGCGGAAATCGCAGCCTAACCGTGAAGGTCTGCGCTCTGGCCCATTTCGTTGGGGAATGTCCAACGCGTCGTGCGCGGTAGTGTCAGTCCGTTTGCTGGCCGAAGGGGAGAACGGCTGTGACGCGTTGGATGGGCGGGGCCGCACTCCTGGGCTGCGCGGGCCTGATCATCGCGGTGCTGCTTGGCGAAGGCGGCCTGTCGGTCGCGGCGAACATCGCCCAACTGGTGTCGATCATGCCGATCGGCGTGGCGCTGCTGTTATGGCTGTGGCAACGACCGCCCGCGCCGACCAAGGTCCGGCTGTCCGACCAGATCGACGTGTTGAGCTCCGCAGTGACCGCGCAGTGGAAAGCCGAGAACGCCCTGCGAACCCAGCACGGTCTGATCATGCCGATCCACTGGCGGGTGACCACCCGTGACGAGGTACAGGCTCACCCCGCCACGATCACCAAACGGCCGCTGTTCCTCCTCGACGCGGTCGCCGACGACCTGGCCGGCTTCGTGGACGACTTCCGTGCACTGTCCGCGCGGCGTGTGGTCCTGCTCGGCGACCCCGGAGCGGGCAAGACGACCGCGGCCGTACGGATCCTGTTGGCGCTGCTGGCAGCCAGGACGGCCGACGAACCAGTGCCTGTCCTGGTCACCGCGGCGGGATGGGATCCCAACCAGGACCTCCGGCAGTGGTTCATCACCAAGTTGTCGTCGGACTATCCCGCCTTGCGCGAGGCGAAGGCATTGGTCGAAGGCGGACATGTGCTGCCGATCTTCGACGGTGTGGACGAACTGCCCACTGCCGCGCAGGCCGCGATGATCACGCAGGTGAACCGGTCCTTCGCCGCCGAACCCGTCATCCTCACGTGCCGCACAGCCGAATTCACCGCCGCTGTGCACAACGCCCGGCAGGTGGTCGACCGAGCCGTGGTGCTGGAGCCAGAACCGCTGAACGGCAACGAGATCGCGGACTACTTGGAACGGTGCATGCCCCCTCGGCCGCATCCAGGGTGGGCGGCGGTGTGCCGATCCTTACGCAGCGAAGAGTCCGCACTGCGGGCGGCCACCAGCACGCCGCTCGGTCTCTGGCTCATCTGCGAGGTCTACCTGCTGCCTCGGACAGAGCCGGACGACACGCCGCTCCCCTTTCCCGATCCGATGCCGTTGCTGCGGTTCGATCGCGGTGACGACTTGATCGACGCCCTCCTCCACCAGTTCGTCCCGGCGGTCGTCGCGAGCCGCCCGCCCAGTGCTGATGCGAACGAGCCGTTCCGGCCACGACAGCGCCGTGATCCGGAACGCACCGAGCGCTGGCTGGGTTACCTCGCCACGATGATGGGCACCTCACGAGACCTGATGTGGTGGCGACTGACTGGCGGCATCCCCATTCAGCCTGCACGGTGGCCTGTCTGGGTGCTCGCCTTGATCGGCGGTCTCGCGGTCGCCATCCCGTTCGGAAGCCAAGTGTGGGTGACCTCGCCGTTGTTCGCTGTGCTTTTCGCCGCTCTGCTTGGCATTGTCCTCACGGTTCTGCTCGGCAAGACAACGCTGACAGCGCTTGTCGATTGGCAACTGGAGTCGCCCGCTTCCGCGGAGTTTCGGCTGCGTGGCCGTAGCGAACACGTCGGCAGGCAAGTGCGCGCTGGGGTGCCCGTTCTCGTACTGAGCATCGTGGGTATAGGCGCCATCGGCGCAGTGGTCGCCTCCGTCTCCGATGACCTGTCGGTACCGATATTCGCGGGCGCCAGTGCCCTGGTTCTCGGTCTGCCCCTGGGGTTGTGGGCGGCGGGACTGA
Organism: Kibdelosporangium aridum; assembly: GCF_900176515.1. Taxonomy (GTDB): domain Bacteria; phylum Actinomycetota; class Actinomycetes; order Mycobacteriales; family Pseudonocardiaceae; genus Kibdelosporangium; species Kibdelosporangium aridum. The sequence goes on along the minus strand of NZ_FWXV01000001.1, from coordinate 1,772,353 downwards.
TCACCTTCACCGGGTACCTTGCCGAACCCGGCGGCGCGGATTCAGCGGGTACGCCGTTGCAGTCCTGGAAAGCAGAACGTGCCCTGCAGGATCACCTGGCACGCAAGTGGCGCGATGACTTTTCCCGGCAGCCCGAGTCCAACCGGTGACCGACCTTCATGAGGAGAACCGATGGACATCATGGCCGCGATCCACGCCGAACGCCGTTCCCTGGCCGACTTCCTGACGACGCTCGAGGAAAGCGACTGGAACGTGCAGTCGCTGTGCGCGGAGTGGACCGTGCACGAGGTCCTCGCGCACATCACGTTGTCGACGCGCCAGTCGCTGCCGAAGACACTGTTCAGGGTCCTCAAGGCGAAGGGCAACTACCCCAAGGCCGAGGCCGGCTGGGCCAAGGAACGCGCCACCCGGTTCACGCCCGAACAGCTCATCGCCCAACTGCGTGATGACGTCCACAGCACGAAGAAGTTCGCACTCAGCGGCACAGTGGATCCCCTGGTCGACCTGCTTGTGCACGCGCAGGACATCGCCAGACCGCTGCACCGCGAGCGGGAAATGCCCATCGAATACGTCGTTCCCGCGCTCAACCACGTCTGGCCGAGCAGTTTCTACGGCGGCAAGAAGCGGTTCGCCGGCATGAAGCTGATCGCCACCGACGCCGACTGGCAAGGCGGGGACGGCCCACTTGAGGTGCACGCTCCTGCGTCGGAACTGCTCATGCTGGCCACCGGGCGCAAGGCTAGGGTCAGTGGTCCAGGTGCGCAGGAAGCGACAGCGAGGGTTGCATGACCGATCCGTGGTCCGAGATCGCCGGGACCTGGGCTGAACTGTGGGGCGGGTTCGCTGGACCCGCCCAGCGGAAGGTCGCCGAGGTGACCGGCATCGGACCTGGGACACGGGTGCTCGACGTCGGCTGCGGCAGTGGCGAGTTCCTTGCCTACGTGCACGAACTGGGCGGTGAGGCGGCGGGGATCGACTCGTCGCCACAAATGGTGGCGCTGGCCAGGAAACGGGCGCCCCACGCGGAGGTCAAGGTCGGTGATGTCGACCAGCCATTGCCGTGGATGGACGACAGCTTCGACGTGGTCACCGCGTTCAACGTGCTGCAGTTCGTCGGCGACCCGGTCAAAACCGTCGACGAGTTCGCCTTCATCGGCAGGCAGGTCGCGCTGGCCGGTTGGGCGGAACGCGCCAGAAACGACTTCAACGCGATCGACGACGCACTGGCCGACGAACCTGCCGAAGACGGCGAGTTCCGCAGGCCCGGTGGCTTCGAAGCCGTGCTGCGTGAAGCGAAACTCGAAGTCACCGCGAGCGGCATCGTCGAAGTCGTCTGGGCCGCACCCGACGACGACACGCTCATCCGCGGCATCCTCCTTGGTGAAGACGAAGACAACGCGCCCGCAGTCCTGCGAGCCGCGCAGCCCTTCAAGACAGCCGACGGCGGATACCGTCTGGTGAACCATTTCCGTTATGCCGTCGGGGTGCAGACTTGACCGGTGGACGGTGAACTGGCGATCACCCGTCTGAGCGGTCGGCGCAGGCGGCGCAGGCGGTCTACGAAGCTCTGGTCGACCGTACCGAGATGACCCCGGCCGACCTGCCCGAGACGACCAACCTCAGCACACACCAGGTCAGACGGGCCTTACGGCAGCTGATCGACCGTGGCCTGGTCACCGCCAGCGCCGACCGGCTCGCGGTGACCCCGCCGGACGTCGCCCTCAACGTGCTGCTGATGGAGGCCGAGACCGAGCTGGAACGGGCGAGGCTGCACGCGGTGCGGCTGGCCGACCGGCACCGGCAGGCGGCGGGCAGCCGGTTTCCGGCCGAGCTGGTCGAGATCGTGCACGGCAGCGCCGAAATCACCCGGCGTGCCGAGCAGATCAGTCCAGACAGAACTCGTTGCCCTCGATGTCCTGCATCACGATGCACGACTCGTTGACGCCATCGGCCTCCAGCAGTTGGAACCGCACCGCGCCGAGCGCGACCAGTCGTGTGCACTCGGCCTCGAGTGCGGCGAGGCGCTCTGCACCCACCAGCCCGGTGCCGGCCCGCACGCAGAGATGCACCCGGTTCTTGACGACCTTGCCTTCCGGGACGCGCTGGAAGTACAGCCGGGGGCCTTCGCCTGTGGGATCAACGCAGACGGCCGCTGCCCCCTGATTCTCAGCCGGCAGCGTGCGGTCGTAATCAGCCCAAGTGGCGAACCCCGCCGGGGGCGGCGGCGGGACGTATCCCAGCACCTCGCACCAGAACTGAGCGACGCGCTCAGGTTCTGCGCAATCGAAGGTGACTTGGAACTTCTTGATCGACCCCATAGGCCCACCCTAACGGCGTGCCCTAGGCGTTTTCGGCGCGGGCGCGGTTCTGCTCCGCGGCTTCCTCCATCGACTGCGGCCGCTGTGGCCAGCCCACGTTCGGCCGGGACAGCAGCGCGTTCAGCGGTTCCGGCCTGCCGAGGTGGAAACCCTGCGCGACCCTGACGCCGAGCCGGGACAGCGCCTGCACCTGCGTCGGCCGCTCAACCCACTCCGCCACCACCGAAAGGCCCAGCCCACGGGCGATGTCCACGATCCCGCTGACCAGCACGGTGTCGCGGCTGCCGTAGTCGATGCCGTGCACGAACTCGCCGTCGATCTTCAGCCCGGTGATCGGCAGCTGCTTGAGGTGCACGAACGAACCGAACCCGGAACCGAAGTCGTCCAGCGTGATCCGGCAGCCGCTGGCCCGCAGTTGCTGCGCGAGGCTGCGGGCGGCGTCCAGGTTGGTCACCGCCGCGGTCTCGGTGATCTCGAACCCCAGCCGTCCCGGCGCCACGCCGGCCGCCGCGATCCGGTCGAGCACGAAGTCGCCGAAGTCCTCGTCTTCCAGGGTCCGGCCGGACACGTTCACGTTGAACCGCAGACCCGGGTACGGGTGCTCGACGAGCGCGTCGATCGCGGTCCCGGCCACCCACCGGTCGATGTCCAGCACCAGGTCGCTGCGCTCGGCCGCGGGCAGGAACTCCCCCGGGCCCAGCCGTGGGTGCTTGTTGTCCTCCAGCCGCAGCAGCAGCTCGTGGCCGACCACGCGTCCGCTGGCGAGCTTGACCATCGGCATGGCGTGCAGCGCGAACCCGCCGTCCTGCAACGCTCCCCGCAGCCGGTCCAGTACGGACACGCGCAACGCCGTGTCCTGGTAGTGGCCCTGTTCGTAGACGGTGACCCGGTTGCGGCCCGCGGCTTTGGACGCGTACAGCGCCAGGTCGGCGTTGGCCAGGATCGCCTGCCAGCTCTCCCCCGAGTCGAACCGGGCAACGCCCGCGCTGATCGTGGTCCGAGTCGCGCCCGAGCCACCGCTGAGCGGGATCGCGGCCACGGCTGTGCGCAGCCGGTCGGCGACCGCGACGGCTTCGCGCTCGTCCGCCCCGGGCAGCACCACCGCGAACTCGTCACCGCCGAGGCGCCCGACGATCTGCCCGTCGGTCAGCCGGTCGCGCAGCAAGTTGGCCAGCGTGCACATCACGCGGTCGCCCGCCGGGTGGCCACGCAGGTCGTTGATGTCCTTGAAGTTGTCCAGGTCCAGCAACAGCAACGCGCCCCGTACACCCAGCGCCAGCTGCCGTTCCAGCTCCCTGGTCAACGCCCGGCGGTTGGGCAGGCCCGTGAGCGGGTCCTCCTCGACCATCCGCAGCAGGTCCTCGTGCCGGTGCCCCAGTTTCGCCGCCCGCAGTTCCTGGTCACGCCAACGGGTCACGTCCACCGCGCGGAACAGCAGATCGGTCTCGGCCATCGCGGTGCAGGAGATCTCCAGCCACCGGTGGTCCAGCTCGTCACGGGAGCGCCACGAGACCACGACGGCCTCGTCGGTCGGCGACTCGGGCGCGCCTGCCAACAGCGCAGGCAGGGACCGGCCCACACTCTGCTCGGCGCTCAGGCCGAGCAGTTCGGCCATCCGGGGGTTGGCCCACTTCACCCGGCACCGCTGGTCGGTGACGGCAAACGCGATATCGCTGGCCGCCAGCACCTCGCCCAATGAGGCGCTGTCGTCGCTCACTAACACCCTCGCAGGATCTCAACAAAGCAGGTTGTCTTCACACGCGCGCACGAAGCGTAGCCGACCGGCTTCGTCAGCGCAGACGCTCCAGCGCATCCGCCGAACGCAGGATCTGCGCCGCCAGACGGCCCAGCTCCGCCGCGTCCGCCCCATCCTGCGCCGCAGTCACCACATCCTCTGCCGCACACCGCAATTGAAACAACCTGTCCTGCAGATCCGCCAGTTCCGCGGTGGACAACACGACCGCGTCGTCCGGCAATCCGCTGCGCTGAAGAGCGGACCGGCGTTCATAGGCACGTTGCCGGCATGGTTGAGCACAATAGCGCCTCGGCCTGCCGACTCTGTCCTCATCGGGCAACCTGCGGCCGCACCAGCCGCAGTGCTTCGGATCCCCGCGCAGCGGGTCCCGCTGCAGGCCGGATTCCGTCCCGGAAACCACCGTCATGACAATTGACCGTATCTGGACATCGCGTCGCCACCCATCCGCCACGCCGCCGGTGCACACTCGTATTGTGCGCGACCACGACTATCTGGCCGGACCCTACCCACGGGCATTCGCCCACCGCGGGTGGCATCTCGGCGATCTGAAGGACATGGAGAACTCCCTCAGTGCGTTCAAGCGGGCGGTGCAGGAGGGCTATCACTATCTTGAGACCGACGTGCACGCCACGTCGGACGGGGTCGTCGTGGTGCACCACGACGACGCGCTCGACCGCACGACCGACAGCCGGGGCATCGTCGCGCGGCTGCCGTGGCGCAGTGTCCGCAACGCCAAGATCGGCGGCAAGGAACCGGTGTGCCGGCTGGAGGACCTGCTGGAGGAACTGCCGGACGCGTTGATCAACATCGACGTGAAGTCCGACGCGGCGGTCGAACCGGTCGTGCGGACGTTGCGGCGAACCGGCGCACTCAACCGGGTCTGCCTCGCGTCGTTCTCCGACTCACGGCTCCAGCGGCTGCGCACCCGCATGGGCCCGCGTCTGATGACCTCGATGGGCCCACGGTCGGTCGCCGCCCTCTGGGCCGCTGGACGGGTATGGGCGCCGCGGGCGTGGCGGGCGATCCGTGGCCGGATGGCCCAGGTTCCGGTGAACCAGGGCCGTTTGACGGTGGTCGACCGCCGCCTGGTCACTGCCGCGCACCGGCGGGGCATGGAGGTTCACGTGTGGACCATCGACGACGCCCCGCAGATGCACCGGCTGCTGGACCTCGGCGTCGACGGCCTGGTCACCGACCGCCCCGAGATCCTCCGGGATGTCCTGCGCGCACGGGGCATGTGGCCGGCGGCCCAGACGGTGTAGCGGACAGCGGGTGATCCACGCCTGACAGACTGCGGCCATGCAAGCTGGGGCGGGGACCTGGACACTCGGCGATCTCACGGTCAACCGCGTCGGATTCGGCGCGATGCGCCTGCCCCAACGCGGTCCTGCGTTCGCGCCGCGGGCCGTCCCCGGCGACCGGGACCAGGCGATCAAGGTGCTGCGCCGCGCGGTCGAACTGGGCGTCAACCACATCGACACGGCGGCCTTCTACTTCTCCTCGTTGCGGTCGGCCAACGAGCTGATCAACGCCGCGCTGTCGCCGTACCCGGACGACTTGGTCATCGCCACCAAAGTCGGTCCGCGCCGGGACACCTCCGGCGGCTGGCTGGCCCCCGCGACGCCCGGGCAACTGCGTGGTGACATCGAGGAAAACCTGCGCCAGCTCGGCCGCGACCACCTTGACCTGGTGAACCTGCGGCTGTCCAGGCAGGACTCCATCACCGACCACTTCGGCGCGCTGGCCGAACTGCGGGACGCCGGGTTGATCCGCCACCTCGGGTTGTCCAACGTCCACGCGGAGCATCTGGCTCAGGCACAGCAGATCGCGCCGGTGGTGTGCGTGCAGAACGCCTACGGCCTCGGCCACCGGGCCGAAGAGGATCAGTTCGTACGCGCCTGCGGCGAGCAAGGGGTGGCGTTCGTCCCGTTCTTCGCGATCGCTGGCGCCGGCCGGGAAGCCGGTCTGGGCGATGGCGAACACGAAGACGTCCTCGCCATCGCCCAGACGCACCGAGCCACGCCCGCTCAGATCCGCCTGGCATGGGCGCTGCACCGCGGACCGCACGTCCTTGTCATCCCCGGCACCGGCGATCTCGGCCACCTTGCCGACAACATCGCCGCCGGTGCGCTACGGCTGACACAGGAGGACCTGACGCGGCTCGACGCCGTGCACTCCGGATGATTCAGCCGATGTACGCCGACTCCGCGTACGTCGGGACGCGCTTGCTGCGCGCGTCGGCGTCCTCACGCAGTTTCAGCTTCTTCGCACAGCCCCACGGGGACCAGCCGCGCATCCGGTAGAGGTACAACGCTCGGTAGTCCTGTTCGTCCGGCGTGGCCAGGTGCGGATGGCCTTGTCCGCCGACACTCCGCCACGTTTCGAGGCTGAACTGGTACGCGCCGTAATACTTCCCTTTCGCGTCATATCTGCCATTCGACTCACAGTTCCGCAGCCGCGCCCAGTCACCGGCCGGTGGATCTGCCCACGCTTGCGGCGCCAGTGCGGTTCCGAACACAAAAGTGGCAATAACGAGCCGTTTTCGCATGGTCACCGAAGGTAAAACACACCGTTATCAATCGCCTGTCCAGTCACTCTGTCGTGAACATTCGGTACCGCATCGACAAGCCGGTCACAGGGCGTGGAAATCGACCAGTACAGTCCGCGTACCAGCCGACTGGGAGGACCTGAGTGAGCACTGAGACAGAGGCCCTGAGCCGCAAGCGGGAGCAGCGGGGCTGGGTGTGGTACGACTGGGCCAACTCGGTGTTCCCGACTTCGGTGACAACGGTCTTCGGTTCGCTCTACCTCACCGCGGTCGCCGCGACCGCCGCCGAGGCGGACACCGCGATGAACGGGCCGACGCCGTGCCCGGGTGGCGACAAACTGCGTGACTGCGACATCTCAGTGTTCGGCTTGCAGTTCCCGGCCGGCTCGCTGTGGGGCTATCTGCTGTCGTTCGCCACAGTCATCCAGGTGCTGATCGTGCCGCTGATGGGCGCGATCGCCGACCGGACCCAGAACAAGAAGCGGATGCTGGCCGTCTTCGCGTTCTCCGGTTCCGTCGCCACCGCGCTCATCGCGCTGGTCGCGGGCGGGAACTGGGAGCTCGGCGCGCTGCTGTTCATCCTCGGCAACATCTGTTACGGCACGTCGGTGGCGATCTACTACTCGTTCATCCCGGACATCGCCAGCGCGGACGAACGCGACGATCTGTCCACCAAGGGCTGGGCGTTCGGCTACCTCGGCGGCGGCGCCGCCCTCGCCGTGCAGCTGGTGCTCGTGTTGTTCGGTGACAGCATCGGCATCTCGGAGAGCAACGCGGCCCGGATCGCGTTCCTGCTTTCGGGCATCTGGTGGGCGATCTTCACGACCATCCCGCTGCGGCGGCTCAAGAAGCACCAGCCCGCGCACACCTCCCCGCGGGACAAATCGGTGCTCACCGCCGGGTTCAAGGAGCTCGGCGACACCTTGCGCGGCGCCAAGGCGTTCCCGCTGACCCTGGCGTTCCTGGGCACGTACTTGATCTTCACCGACGGCATCTCCACCGTCGCCAACGTCTCGGCCCAGTACGGCAGCGAAGAGCTGAAGTTCGAGCAGCAGGTACTGATCACCACGATCCTGATCGTGCAGTTCGTCGCCTACGCCGGCGGCCTGGTGCACGGCCTGGTGGCCCGCAGGATCGGCGCGAAACGCACGATCCTGCTCAGTCTTGGCGTGTGGGTGCTGGTCATCGGCACGGCCTACTTCGTCCAGGCAGGCCAGCAGCTGCAGTTCTACGCGGTGGCCGCGGGCATCGGCCTGGTGCTGGGCGGGACCAACGCACTGGCACGGGCCCTGTTCAGCCAGATGATCCCGCCGGGCAAGGAGGCGCAGTACTTCTCGGTGTACGAGGTCGGCGAGCGGGCCACGTCCTGGCTCGGGCCGTTGTTGTTCGCGTTCATGGCCCAGCAGACCGGGTCGTACCGCTACGCGATCATCTCGCTGGTGATCTTCTTCGCGGTCGGGTTCGTGCTGATGATCTTCGTGCCGGTGAAGCGGGCGATCGAGGCAGTCGGTAACGCCGTGCCACGGACACTCGAGAGCAAGGCGTGACAATCGATAAACGCTGAGTGGTGTTCGTATTCGAGTACGAACGACTACTTCACGTCATCATTTCTCACCCGTCCGATCGACGTTTAGAGTTTGATCGGACTGGGTACCTGCACAACTTGGACTGACCTGTGACATAACTCCTCCGAACGGGTGAGATGTTGGTGTCGATTGTGGGATAACGCGTCACTTTCCCGCGCCGATTGCCTCCCTTAGGAGGAAGCTGTTGTTGACGGGTGAAACATGTCACTGTCTGCGACGAAGTGCCGGGTGGAGGGAATCTCCCGGCCGTTCCGTTCGTTGCAGACGGTGAGCACCACCCTGGCCCGAGGGCACTCGGGCCGAACGAAAGGACACCGCCATGGCCGACCGTGTTCTCCGTGGAAGCCGGCTGGGAGCGGTCAGTTACGAGACTGACCGGAACCACGATCTCGCGCCGCGTCGTACGGTCAGGTATGCGTGCCCGAAGGACCACGATTTCGAGGTGCCCTTCTCGGACGACGCCGAAGTGCCGCCGGTGTGGGAGTGTCGGCTGCACGGCCTTGAGTCGAAGATGATCGACGGCTCCCTGCCGGAGCCGAAGAAGGTCAAGCCGCCGAGGACGCACTGGGACATGCTGCTCGAGCGCCGGACCATTCCGGAGCTCGAGGACCTGCTCACCGAACGGCTTGAAGAGCTTCGTGGCCGGCGCAGCCGGACCGCCTGACAAGCTTGTGACGTAACTCCCACCACGAGACAGCCCCGCCCAGACCTCCCGCCTGGGCGGGGTTTCTTCGTGCCCAGCGTCTGCAGCTTCCTGCAAGAAACGGGGCTATTTCGGTTCGAAAAGCCCGGTCTGCTCATTCCAGACAAGTTCCGCGGCGTGTTCCGCGACCCATGCCGCCACGCCGCGCGGGTCGCTGAGCACGTCGCCACCGGTCGGGATCAACGCGTCCACCGCCCGTGCGAGGATCCGCGCCGGATGCCGGTCCGGCGGCATCCCCGCCACGATGTCGGCGACCACCTCGATGTGCCCGAATGTCAGCAATCCGACAGCGAGCACGAACCGTCCGATCCCCGAGGCCGCCGGGAATTCCCGGACCAGGTACGCGTGCAGTTCCTCATCGCCGGACGGCGCCTGCGACATCCCCTGACGGACCGTCGCCCGCCACTCCTGCGCCGGTGTCACGGCGCGGGTGGGACAGTCAGCGACGGACCGACGCCCGGTGGCGAATCGAACCGCAGCGGCGGAGCCACGGTCGGGCTCATCGTGCGCACCACCATCCCGTTGGGCAGCTGGTGGAAGAACACGATCTCCTGCTCGATCGCCGACTGCATGCCCCAGCCGGCCTGTCCGACGGGCACGCCTTGTCCTCGGGGCACGCGCAGAACATAGATCACGCCCGTGGGCGTCTGCGCGAAATCGGACGCGACGTTCGGCAGGCGTGTCGTGGGGATGCCGACGCTGCCCAGCGGCTGATCGGCCATGCCTGGCGGCGCGTCGAACGCGGGCACCGGCTGGTCGTTCCACCGCGCGGTGTACCCGGCGATCTCCAGGTCGGTCAGGCCTTGGGCCCGCATCGAGTCGTACAACGCCCGCGACGAGTCCACTCCGCCCGCACGCGCAGCCGGGCTCAGGATCTCGGCCGTCGGCGCGCCCTGACCCCGGTACACCACCTGGAACCCGCGCATCTCGGCCCAGCCGTGTGCCATCCGGCCGACCAATCCGGGCTGCTGCAGCTGCAACAGCTCGGCTTCGGCCACTGGACCGGCCAACGCCCGCTGCGCGATTCGCTGGGCGATCTGGACGTCCGCGGCCGTGATCGCCCGCGTCGCCGCCATGTCCATCACGCCCGGCCCCACCGCCGCGATGGTCGCGGCCGCCATGCCCATGTTCAGAACACCGGAAGCCATCATCCCGCCGGCAGCGTCCTGTTGATCACGCGTGAAGACGTTGTTGGCGCCCACACCGAGCTGGTAGGTGCTGCCCTGCTGGAACTGCTGGTAGCCCGACGCGAACTGGATCGCGGCCAGCGCCAACGCCAGCGGCGGGAACACCAACGACAGCAACGACAGGATCAGCGTGCCGCCGATCATCACGATCGACCACGCGTGCTCGTCGTCCTGGTCGTCGCGCACGGCCGCTTGCACTTCGGCGTCCGCAGTCGGCAACAGGTCCTGCAGGATCGGGCCGAGCTGCAGGTAGTCCACGTCGCCGTCGGCGATCCGCGCGCTGAGTTCGGCGTAGTTGGCGCGGCGTATCGCGATGCGCCCGAAGATCGTCTCGCGCAGCTGCTCCGGAGTCAGGCCACCGCGCAGGCTGAACACGTCGTCGGGGATGATCCGATACCCGCTGTCGCCCAACGGCGCGACAACCGGGCGGATCGCGTCGATCGCGGCCTGCACACGCGCGGTCTCCGCACCATCCCCCTGCGGCAGGCCGGCGAATCCGGACAGTCGGTCCGCGGGCGACGTCCAATTCGGACCCATGTGGTCCTCATGCCGGGACAACTCGTCCGCACGGACCATCTCGTGGCATCCCGTGCAGGCACGCCACTCCCCTCGCGCCTGATGCTCGTACACGTTGCGGCGGAACGGATTCGGATCGCCCGCCCACGCGTCGTACGCGGGCATCCCGCTGGTGCGCTCAGCCGTCTGCCGAAGATCCGCGGCGGACTGCGCGAGCACGTGTGCCTGCAACGCCTCCGGCGACATCTGCGCCTCGATCACCGCACGCCACTGCTCGAGGTTCTGCTGGTTCTCGGTGAGCCGATGCTGTGCCGAGAGCAGGACGGCCTGTTTGAACCGCGCGTGCCGGGCCTCGACCGTGTCGCCGCCCGACGAGGTGCCCGGGCCTTCGACCAACCGCCGAACCTGCTCACGCTGCAGGATCGCCTGGTTCTCCCTGGCCGCCTGATATTCCGGGCCGTTCTGCGGCAACGACAGGATGTGCTGCCCGAGCGACCGCAGCTGCTCGGCCAGTTCGTTCTCGGGCAGGCCCTGGGCGAACTGCGGCGTGATCGACATCGTCCGAACGTCCGTGAGCGGGTCACGCTGAACGGTCAACGCCCGGGTCATGGCCCGGTTGCCCACCAAGCCCGCGAGCGCGACTCCCGGCGGTGGCGCGGCCGAGCGAGTTTCCGGCGCTGCCTGGGCGGCGGATACGTCCTGCGTGGCCAGTGGCCGGGTCATCGGGCCTCACCATCCCGGTGAGAGGGAATGGGTGTCAGCCCATCCTGGCCACAATCACGGCGGAGGCTCCTGCCCGATCGGGCACCTATTCGAACAGCCCGCCGGACAGATACTTCAGCCCGCTATCCACCTGCACCGTCAGCACACGATGCCCTGACCCCAGACGCCGGGCCAGCCGCGCGGCTGCCACGAGGTTCGCGCCCGTCGAAGGTCCGGAGAACAAGCCGTACTCCGCGGCCGCCACACGTGCCATCTCCCGCGCGTCCTCGCTCGTCACGCTGATCACCTCGTCGAAGTCGTACGACTCCAGCAGCGGTGGCCAGAAACCGATACCCGCGCCCTCGATGCGGTGTGTGCCCGGCTCGCCGCCTGACAGCACAGGCGACTCGGCCGGCTCGACCGCGACACGAAGCATCGCCGGGAACCGTTGCCGCAGGGCCCGTCCCGCGCCGATCAGGCAGCCGCCGGTGCCCACGGACACGCAGAACGCGTCGATCTGGCCCGGCACCTGCGCGGCCACCTCGTAGCCCAGCGGCTTGTAGGCGTTGATCACGTCCGGGTTGTGGAACTGGTCCGTGGCGAACCCGTCCACCTGGTCGGCGACCAGCTTGGCCAGCTCGATCAGCTGCGGCCACAACTCGGGCCGGAACCCGCCGGGCGGGCTGGTCACCAGGTCGACCTCGGCACCGAACGCCCGCATCGCGGACAGCTTCTCCAGCGCGAACGCGTCCGACGTCACCACCCGCAACGGGTGCCCAGTCACCGCGCACACCATCGCCAAGGACGCGCCCGTGCTCCCGCCAGTCGCCTCCACCACGATCTGCCCGGGACGCAACCGGCCGGTCTGCTCGGCACCGCGGATCATCGCGAGCGCCATCCGGTCCTTGTACGAGCCAGTCGGGTTGGCCGCTTCCAGCTTGACCCAGACCTCGGCGTCGTCCTTACCGGTCAGCCCGTCCAGCCGGACGGCCCGGGTCCAGCCGACGCCGGCGAGTAAGCCCTGCTCCGCCATGACCTCAGGCGGGCTTGCTGCCGCCCTTGACCAGCGAACGCAGCTGGTTGCCGCGGACCCGCACGCCCCACTTGAACACCCGCCACAGCGCTTCGCGGACGATCGCGCCGTCCATCTTGGACACGCCGATCTCCCGCTCGGTGAAGGTGATCGGGGTCTCCGAGATGGTGAACCCGGCCTCAAGGGTGCGCCACGTCAGGTCGATCTGGAAGCAGTAACCGGCCGAGGCGACGTTGTGCAGCTTGACCTTCTCCAGCACCGCGCGGCGGAACGCGCGGAAGCCGGCGGTCATGTCGTTGACCTTGGCCCCCAGCCAGATCCGCGAGTACAGGTTGGCGCCCTTGGACAGCAGGAACCGGCGCTTGGGCCAGTTCACGGTCTTGCCGCCGGGCACGTACCGCGAGCCGATCGCCAGGTCGGAGTCGTGCAGCGCGTCGATGATCCGCGGCAGGTCCTCGGGCGAGTGCGAGCCGTCGGCGTCCATCTCGACGATGACGTTGTAGTCGCGCTCCAGCGCCCAGCTGAACCCGGCAACGTACGCGGCGCCAAGACCGGCCTTCTCGGTGCGGTGCATCACGTGCACGCGCTCGTCGGCCGCGGCGAGCTTGTCGGCGATCTCCCCCGTGCCGTCCGGGCTGCCGTCATCCACCACCAGGACGTGTGCCTTGGGCAGCGCGGCGTGCAGCCGGGTGATGATCGGTGTGATGTTCTCCCGCTCGTTGTACGTCGGGATCACCACAAGCACCGGCTCGAGCTCCGCCATACGTTCCTCTCCTACTCATTTCCTGTTCGGCTCGAGTCACCGACCCGACGCTGACGCTGCTGGATCCGCGAACCGATGGCCCACAGCAACGCCGCGAGACCCCCGAGCACCATGACTCCCTCAGGCCAGGCGCCGATCCGGGTAGCCAGGGTAACGGTCGACCTTTTGGCCACTGTGGCCACCAGCGTGTCAGCTGTGTACAACTCAGTCTGACGGGTGATGGAGCCATCCGGTTGCACGATCGCGCTGACGCCGGTCGTGGCGGACACCACTACCGCGCGACCGTGTTCCACCGCACGCACCCGGGACATGGCCAGCTGCTGGTAGCTCATCTCCGTGCGCCCGTACCAGTTGTTGTTCGTCGGGACGGTGAGGACTTCGGCGCCGTCCCGCACCGCCTGCGTGAGGACGTCGTCGTAGGCGACCTCGAAGCAGATGCCGACGCCGAGCTTGGTACCCGCCGCGGTCAGCACTGGCGGCTCGATGCCGGGTCGCATATCGACCTGACCGTCCACGAAAGGAGTGAAAAATCGCGCGATCGGGCGAACGGGGACAAACTCCCCGAACGGCACGAGCTTGTTTTTCGCGTACTGTTCCCCCGGTCCAGCGGCCGGGTCCCACACGATCATCACGTTCTGGTCGGTGCCGTCGGCGGTTCGCTGCCGCGCCCCGACCAACGTCGGCACACCGAGGTCGGCCACCATCCGGTTGAGTGCGGCGTCACGGGCCGGGTTCGGGCCGAGCCCGGTGAACGTCTCCGGCATGATCACCACGTCCGGCTTGGGCACCCGCCCCGCCTTGATGTTCGCTGCGAGCTCTTCGGCGCGCGCGATGTGGTTGCGCCGCATCTCGTCACCGGAGTTGAGCGCCCCCAATCCTTCCGGCGCGTTGCCCTGCACGATGGCGACCGTCAACGTGCCGTTTTGCGCGTCGGTACCGACGAACGGCAGCGTCGCGAACGCGACGGCGAGTGGGGCAATGGCCATCAACGCAGGAACAACCCGCTTCCGGAAGAAGAATTCGGTGATCGCGCACCCAGTGAGCACCACAGCGAACGTGAGCAGTGGCGCGCCCCCCAGTGACGCCAGCGGCAGGTACCACCCTTCCGGCTGCCCGAAACCCACCCGGGACCAAGGAAATCCGCCGAACGGGAACCTGCCCCGCACCGCCTCGCAGGCGAGGAACAACGCGGCCATCCAGATCGGACCGCCCGGCATCGTGCTGACCACGGCCATCCCGGCCGCCGCCAACGCGATGAACAAGGCCAACACCGCCGACAACGAGATCCACGGCGTCGGCCCGAAGCCCTCCCCGAGGAAGTTCTGCAGCCAGAACAGCGACGGCATGAAGAACGCGACCCCGAACAGCCAGCCGTAGCCGAACCCCGCCCTGGCCCGCCGTCCCCGGATGACCACGGCGAACAGCGCGAACGCCACGATCGCCAGCCACCACGTACTCCTCGGCGGGAAGCTGAGACAAAGCAGTAGCCCGGCGACCACGGCAGTCACTGACCGCCAGATCACCCCATGCCTGCGGACGTACGAGACCGTGCGCTGACCAGGCGTCGGCTCAGGCGACACGGGAGCGGCGATCACCCTGTCAGCCTACGGGCGAGGTGTGAACGCTCTGTGACGACCACGCCCCTGCACGATCTCCGCACACAACCTTCACGCCGTCTAGGCGATCTGTTGTTTTTCGTCACAGGAGTAATCAACTGTGTCAGTAGTACTAGACGAAGTCCAGATGGGAGAGGCCTTGCCCGCGGCGACATCGGCGCCGCGGATGATCTGGATCCGGTACGGCCGGAGTTCCCATGCCGCGAAGTCGGCCGACTGAGGCCCGTCCGGCCACAGGGTCGACGGGTCGTAGCCGGCGGCGAGCCGGTCCCACACCTCCGGCCCAGCCCACGACACGTGACAGTCCAGGAACGCGGCATCGTGCGCTGGTGACCAATAGGCGCAGGTCACCCACGGAGACTTGGCGATGTGCGCGGTCTTGACCGGCGTCCGGCGAGTGCCGACGAAGCCGACGACCGACGCCGGCGTGATCTCCCAGACCGGATGCATGATCCGGACTCGCGGCCGGCCGAGACGGTCGGTGGTGGAGACGGTGCTCCACACGATGCGGCCGGTGATCTCGGCGAGGTCGTCGACGATCGATTCCAGGGTTACGGGACGTCCGGCAACCATCAGTGCACCTCCGAGCTAATATTCAACCTGAGTTGCACAACCATGGTTGCATATCAGAGGCTGGAATGGTGACCGCCCCTGAGCCGATCGCCGAAGATCTGGTCTTGCTGTTCACCGCGCTGGCCGCGACCACACAGGCACAGGTGACCGCCGAGATCGCCGAGGCAGGCTTCGGCGACCTGCGCCCGTCGGACGGATACCTGGTCCAGCACCTGCAGCACGGCGCGCAGACGATCGGGGAACTGGCGGCCAAGCTGGGCATCACGGCCCAGGGCGTGTCGAAGGCCGTGATCGAGATGGAGCGCAAGGGCTATCTCACCCGCACCCCGTCGTCAGGCGACCAGCGCAAGCGGCTCGTCGAGCTCACCGAACGAGGCTGGGAAGCCATTTACGCGAGCCGGACCGCCCGCGCACACGTCAACCGGGAATTGCGGGCCAGCCTGGGGTCGGGTGCCCGCGCGTTCCTCGACCAAGTGCACCACCTCGCCGAGACAACCGGAGCCTTCGCCGCGCTCACCGAACGGCGGCTACGGCCCTAAGTGATCGACTCCCAGACGGTGAAGGATGCCGACACTGTCGGGCGCGAGTCCCCCGGTCAGAATGTGGCGATCGGGTTGACCGGACTGCCGGACGTACCGGCCAAGCGGACCGGCGCGACTGCGAGGTGGAAGTCCCACTGGCCGAGCTCGGCAGCCGTCGTCGCGCACACCTCCAGGTCGCAGTTGTCGAGCATCCACAGACCCATCGCAACGAGGCTCACGGCGTGAACCGGCATCAACACGTCTTTGTACCCCGACGGTTGAACGTCCTGGGGAGTGTCAGCGCCGATCAGCGCGACCTGGCGTTCATGCAGCCACGGCAGGCAGGACGCGTGCCAGCCGGCCTGCGTGAAGCCGCTGGCAGCACCGGCCTCGTGCCGGACGCGGCCATGGCCGGTCCGCAGGAGTACCGCATCGCCGGCTCGCACCCGCACACCTTGGCGTCGCTCGGCTTCCTCGAGATCGTCGGGAAACACACCCTGCCCCGGTTCCAACCACGGCACATCGCGGACCCTCGCAATGTCCAGCAGGACACCACGCGTGATGATCCCGTTCGCCGCCGCCGTGACGGCCGCCCACGCCGATCCCGTTGCGGCGTCGACCAACGAGTGCGACCGCCCGTTGTACATCTTGCCGTCCCAGAAGATGTGGCACGGCGAGTCGAGGTGCGTGACAGTGTTGCCGTGGAACATGATGCCGAGCCGCTCGTTCGAAAAACCCCAGCGCCGGTCGTTGCGGAATTCGGGCACCGGCATGTCCTCGGCACCCGGCATGTCGGCGGCGCACGGGCACGTCGTCGTCGATCGCTCCATCTCCTCCGGTACGGCAACCTCCCACGCGCACGACACGCTCCTGCCGTGGCGCACGGCCCGCGCCGCCGCCAGCCTGACGTCGTCGGTGATGTGGTTCAGAGTGCCGAGCTCGTCGTCGTCGCCCCACCGTCCCCAGTTCGACAACGTGTCGAAGTATCCGAGCACGTCGTCCTGTGCGGGCATCGGTCGCTCTGCCGTCATCCCAGCATCGACTCCTCCGGTCACGCGGTTCGAGGCACCAAGGCTCGCTGAACTGGCATGACACTAGATCAGCGGGACAGCAGCCAGCCGGTCAGGAGGGTACGGCACAGCTAAGCGGCGTCGTGGAACACCAGGCCGAGGGTGTGCCGGATGCCTGAGCGGACCACGCTCACACCGTGCCGAACCGGCGACGCAGACCAGCCACGAGCGGACTGCACCGGGCGGTCGCGCGTGGTGAAGATCAGGCCGTGCCCTTGGGGCAGAAGTGTTGCTGTGCCGCGGGATTGGGCGCGTGGGCGCTGCTCGACGAGCATGAACTCGCCGCCGGTGTGGTCGGTGCCCGGCACGTTCAGGCCGATCACCACTTGCAGCGGGAACACCAAGTCGCCGTAGAGGTCACGGTGCAGTGCGTTCCAGTCGCCTTCCTTGTAGCGCAACAGGATCGGGGTTGGCTTGGTCTGCCCGGCGCGGTGGCACATGTCCAGCCATTCGTCCAATGTGTCCGGCCATGGGGCGGGTTGACGGAGTTTCGCGGCCCAGTCGCGGGCGATCGGCAGCAGGTGCGGGTAGAACGCCTCGCGCAGCTTGGCGACCAACGCCGGGAATGGCGAGTCGAAGTACCGGTATTGGCCGGAGCCGAACCGGTAACGCGCCATGTCGATGGTCGAGCGGAAGCGCGAGACGTCCTCGTACAACGCCGCGATCTGCTGGCATTCCTTCGCCGTGAGGATCTGGGGCGTCAGCGCGCACCCGTAGGTGTTCACCTCGTCGGCGAGGGCCGTCCAGTCAGCTGAAGACACAGATCTCATGTCTCCAGCCTGTGCGCGTGTCCGCCAGGATGCTGGCGGGTTTCAGACAGCGCTTTGCGGGACCACCACCGTCCCCTGCGCGCGGGTGACTGTGATCGGTGGGTCCAGGACGTCCGCCGACGACGGGCCGCGGTCGGGGTTCGCGCGGCAGACCACACGTGCCTCGAACGCGATCTCCCTGGACCGATTGCCGATCCGGACGATGGTTCCGGTCGCCTCGACCACGTCGCCCGCTTGGATCGGCGCGAGGAACTCGACATTCGAGTAGCCCGCGAACAGGCCTTCGTCACCGTCGGTCCAGATCATCATCTCGGTGGCCACGTCACCGAACATGCCCAGGCCGTACGCGCCGTCGACCAAGTTGCCGCCGTAGTGGGCGTGCGAATGCGGCACATATCGCCGCTGGGTGACTGCGAATCCCTCGATCAACGCCCCGCTCAAACCCCGGCTCCTGTCTTCTGTCCCAGTGTTTTGTTTCCCAGGGCGTGCACCAGGAAGCTCGCCACTTCCCCGGGAGTCGTACCACGGCCGAACACCCGGTCGACACCGAGTTCCCCCGCCATCAGCGGGTCGAACCGCGGCCCGCCCGCGATCAGCAGCGGCCGCTTGTCCCCCATCGCCTCACGGAACGCCGCCGACATCTCCTGGGTGTTGTGGATGTGCGCGTCCCGTTGCGTGACCACCTGGGAGATCAGTACCGCGTCGGCTTTCTCCGCCCGGGACCGTTTGACCAGGTCAGGTACGGAGACCTGGGCGCCGAGGTTCACCACGCGCAGTTCGCGGTAGTACTCAAGGCCCTTCTCGCCTGCGAACCCCTTGATGTTCAGGATCGCGTCGATGCCGACCGTGTGGGCGTCCGTGCCGATGCAGCCGCCGACGATGACCATCTTGCGGCGCAGGCTCTTCTTCACCGTCGAGTTCACTTCGGACGGTGACAGCAACGGGTATTCCCGTTCCACCACACGGATTTCGTCCATGTCGACGATGTGCTTGACCGAGCCGTAGACCACGAAGAACGTGAAGTCGGGGCCGATCGGCTTGGAGTGCACGACCATCGCCGGATCCATGCCCATCTTGTTGGCCAGCTGCAACGCGGCACCGTCGGCTCGCGGGCCATGCGGGACGGGCAGGGTGAACGAGGTCTGGATCATGCCGTCGCCGGTGGTGTCCCCATAGGGGCGGATGTGGCGCTTCACTGGCCCTCCTCCAGCATGTCGGTAGCCGGGTTGCGGTACCCGTCGGTCTTCTCGATCACGCCGTCAGCGCCCTTTCCGCCGGTCGGTGGGCGTTTCATCAGGCCGAACGTGCCGTCGGCGATCGCGTTCAGCAGGCCGTCGTCCACGATCCGCTCCAAGAGGTCCACGGCCTCGCCAAGAACTTGATGGGCCCGTTTGACGATGAAGCCGTCCGGCGCCGGCCGGAAGTCCTCACGCAGGTTGCCTGCCGCGTTCAGCACGTACCGGACGTTGGCCAGTGCCAGGTCGCGGTCGGACAGGAACGGCGTGACCACTGCCTCGGTCATCATCCCGACGAGCAAAATGGACTGTCCAGTCAGGACACCGGCGAGGTTGAAGAAGCCGTCGAGCAGGTGGCCGTTGAACACGTCACCGGTCATGTGCTTGGTCGGCGGCATCCACTTCAGCGGCGCGTCCGGGAACAGTTCCCTGGCCAGCAGGGCGTGCGCGAGCTCAAGCCGGAAGGAGTCCGGGATGTCCGGGTTGATCTCGAACGCGTGCCCGAGGCCCAGCAACGGGTCGGGCAGTCCGGCTTCGTGCGCGAAGTGCTCGTTCAACAGCTGCGAAACGGTGACCGTGTGCGCGGCGTCGACCGCGTCGGCGGTGGTGAGGTAGTTGTCCTCGCCGGTGTTGATGATGATCCCGGCGCGGGCGTGCACCTGGCGGGAGAACCGCTGGTCGACGAAGGTCCGGATCGGGTTGATGTCACGGAACAGGATGCCGTACATCGAGTCGTTGAGCATCATGTCCAGCCGCTGCAACCCACCGAGTACCGCGATCTCGGGCATGCACAGCCCGGAGGCGTAGTTGGTCAGCCGAATGTATCGACCGACCTCCTTGGACACATCGTCCAGCGCGGCCCGCATGATCCGGAAGTTCTCCTGGGTCGCGTACGTGCCCGCGAACCCGTGGTGCGTGGCGCCTTCCGGCACGTAGTCCAAAAGCGACTGTCCAGTCGAGCGGATCACGGCGATGATGTCAGCGCCCGCGCGGGCCGCGTTGCCAGCCTGCACAACGTCTTCGTCGATGTCGCCGGTCGCCACGATCAGGTAGATCCACGGCCGCTGGGCCGGATCTCCGAACCGCGCGATCAGCTTGTCGCGCTGGGCACGGTTCCGGTCGACTGTGCGCAGCCCTTTCCTGACTGCCGTGCGGGCCAGCTTGTCGGCACGTTCCGCGTCGCGGCCGGTCGGCACCTTGTACTGGACCTGCCCGGCCGCGGTGGCTTCCGCCAGCTCGGTCAGGTTCGTGAAATCGTGCTCTCGCAAGGCATGGAATGCGGGAAGCACGCCACCGTGCTCGAGTCCGCAGTGGTCTCGGATGGTGTCCACGACGCGGTTGACCCACGGGACATCACCGGCGCGGTGAGCGGTGTCCGCTCCGGTGATGCCCGCCAGACGGAGGGTCGCGCGCTCGACGGCGACCGTCGTGTGCGCTTTGGCCAGTGCGATCACCGGTTCGCTCGCCCTGGCCGCGAGCTGCCGAGCCTTGGCCACGACGCTGGGGTCGAGGTTCAGCAGGTCACCCATCCGCCTATCCCTTCTGGTAGATCGTCTTTCCGCGCAGAACCGTCCGAGTACAGCGAGGCAGCTCCACGCCTGGATCGAGCGCGGGCAAGCCGGGAACGCCGGAGCGCGGGTCGGTGGACCACCGCTGTACCCGGCTGTCGCTGCCCGCGACCACGAGATCTCCGGTCTCCCACACCGCATACGTGGCTGGAGCGCCGGGTTGGAGCGTGCCGGTCACGCCGTCGTCCACGCCCGCCGCGCGCCACCCGCCCCGAGTGTGCGCGGTGAACGCGGCCCGTGCTGACACGCCAAAACCCGGCGTCTTGTGATGAACAGCAGCCTGAACCGAACGCCACGGGTCGACCGGCGTGACCGGCGAGTCGGACCCGAACGCCAGCACGACGCCCGCGCGAGCCAGCATCGAGAACGGGTTCAGCGAGGTGCCCCGCTCCCCCAGGCGCTGCACGTACATCCCGTCCTGGCCACCCCACGCGGCGTCGAACTGCGGCTGCATCGAGGCGATCACGCCCCACGACGCGAGTCGTTCGGCCTGCTCGCCGGTCACCATTTCGACGTGTTCCAGCCGGTGGTGTGCCGCCGCGAGAGCTTCGCGGCCGACGCCTTCTTCCGCCTTGGCGAACCCTTCGACGACCTCGGCGACGGCCGCGTCCCCGATCACGTGGAATCCGGCCTGCAGCGACGACTTCGTGCACGCGATGAGGTGTTCAGCGATCTCGCCCGCGTCCAAGTAGCGCGCTCCGCTAGTTGGTGCGTCTGTGTACGGGTCGTGCAAAGCCGCTGTACGGGAGCCGATCGCGCCGTCCACGAACAAGTCACCGGCCAGGCCGTGCAGGCCCAGCTCACGAGCCAGGTCGAACGCGCCGATCTCGCCCCAGTAGCCCACGACGTCGGGCAGCGTCTCCGACCGCCCCAGCTCAAGCACTTCGGCGAGGTCGTCCTTGCCGGAGATGTCCGGACCAGCGCACTCATGCACGCTCGCGACGCCACGCGAGGCCGCGTGCTCCAGGAATGCCTGCTTGGCTGCGCGGCGCTGGTCGGCTGGCAACTGGCGAAGAGCTACGCGCCGGACGCGGTGATGAGCGTCGCGAGACAACGGCCCGTCCGGATCCCAACCGTCCGCTCCCCTGGCGTCCGGCGCGTGCTCCACCGTGGCCGTCGACACGAGCGCCGAGTGCACGTCGATACGCGACAAATACACCAAGCGCCCGCCCGTGGCCTCGTCTATCTCCGCGCGCGTCGGCGGCCTGCGCTCCGGCCACGCGGTCTCGTCCCACCCATGGCCCCAGAGCGTCTGCCCATCGGCCTTCCGCAGCAGGTCGAGCAGCTCGGCCAGCGACCGGCAACCGGTCAGGTCAAGGCCGGTGAGCAGCAGTCCCGATGCGGTGGAGTGCACGTGCGGGTCGACGAACGCTGGCGCCACGAAGGCCCCGTCCAGCTGGACGATCTCCGCGTCCGGGTACAGCGCTTTCGCCGGGCCGTCCTGGCCGAGCCACACCACGGTGCCGTCCTCGACCGCCATCGCGGTCGCGTCCGGTGCTCCCATCGCGTGGATCCGCCCGCCCAGCAACAACATCCTCATGCCCCGGAAGTCTGCCGTTCGCGGGCTTCGAACAACTGCCTGACCCCGGGTTCGGTGCGCAGCAGGTCCAGAGCGAAGGCGGCGTGACCAGGCACGTACCCGTTGCCGATGATCATCTCGACGTCCGCGGCCAGCCCTTCGGCACCGAGTGCGGCCGCGGCGAAGGACGTGGCCATCGAGAAGAACACGATGGTTCCGCCGTCGGCCGTGGCCAGAATCGCGCCGTGCTCGCATCCGGGCACGTCGACGCACACGATCGTGACGTCCACCTGGTCACCGACCCCCTCGGCGACGGCGACCGGGTCGCGGGCGTCCGCGATCACGACGGAGTCGGCCAAGCCGACCTCCCGTACCGACTTGGCCTCCCCCTCGCTGGGCACCAGCGCGATGAGCTTGCCGGCGCCCGCTCGGCGCGCTGCCGCGAGCGACAGCGAACCCGACTTCCCCCCTCCGCCCAGCACCAGCACTGAAGGTGCCGACCTGCGGCGGACCACGCGATCAGTTAACGCGGGCGCACCACACACATCCAACACGGAAAGCGCGAGGCGCTCGGGGATGTCGCCGGGCAGGACGGCGGCGATGGACCGGCCGAACAGGATCGCGGTCCCCTCGCACGGCACCTGTTCGCTCGTCCCGTCCCACTTGACCAGGTCATCCGTGATCAACAGCGGCGTCAGCGTCAGCGACACGAGCGTGGCGATCCGGTCACCGGGCTTGAGCCCCAGCGGCGACTGCGGGCCGACGGCGCGGACGGCGCCGAGCAGCATGCCACCCGATCCGGTAACGGGGTTATGCATCTTCCCGCGCGTCCGGACGATGTCCAGAACAGCGTTTCGGATCGCGTCGCCGTCTCCGTATTGCTCGCGGAGCTGACGGAAGGACGCGGCGTCGAGGTTGAGGCATTCGACGTCGACGACTACCTCGTCCGGCCCCGGTTCCGGGCTCGTGTCCAGCCTTTGAGCTTGCTGCGGAAGCACGCCCACGGGCTCGGCCACCCGGTGCAGACCGTACGAGGACATCCACACACCTCCGGAAGATTTACGTTGTACTGTCGTTCTGACAGTATATCTTTACGCAACGTTGACAGCGAGGAGGAGATATGACTGCGGCAACCACGGTGACGGCAGCTATCCAAGCCACCGATGAGCAGCCGTACTCCTACACGCGACGTGAGCTGGTCGAGCCCGATTGGCGGCGCTTCCCTGGCTGGCGCGACGTGACCGACGCCCAGTGGCGGGACGCCCAATGGCAGCGCGTGCACTGCCTGCGCAACATCAAGCAGCTGCGGGCGTTGCTCGGCGACCTGCTGGAGGAGCGCTTCTACGACGACCTCGCGGCCGACCAGGAGCACCTGGCCACGATGTCGATGTTGCTGCCGCCGCAGATGCTCAACACTATGGCGCCCGACGCGGGCGACGACCCGGTGAAGTTCACCGAGGCGTTCTACGCCGACCCGATCCGCCGGTACATGCTGCCGGTGCGCAGCGACCGCGATCCGCGCTGGCCGAACCACCCGTACTCGTCACGGGATTCCTTGCACGAAGCGGAAATGTGGGTCGTCGAAGGCCTGACTCACCGCTACCCCACCAAGGTCCTCGCCGAGTTGCTGTCGACCTGTCCGCAGTACTGCGGGCACTGCACGCGGATGGACCTGGTCGGCAACTCGACCGCGCAGGTGGACAAGCACAAGCTGACGCTCAAGCCGGTGGACCGCCAGGACGAGATGATCGCGTACCTGAAGAAGACCCCGGGTGTGCGTGACGTGGTGGTGTCGGGTGGCGACGTGGCGAACGTGCCGTGGCACCAGCTGGAATCGTTCCTGATGCGGCTGATGGACATCGACACCGTGCGCGATATCCGGCTGGCCACCAAGGCGTTGGCGGGGTTGCCGCAGCACTGGATCCAGCCCAAGGTCGTCGAAGGCCTTGAGCGTGTCGCCCGCACGGCGCACCGCCGCGGCGTGAACCTCGCCATCCACACGCACGTCAACCACGCTCAGTCGGTGACGCCGTTGGTGGCCGAGGCGGCCCGCACCGCGCTCGAGGTAGGTGTACGAGACGTCCGCAACCAGGGTGTGCTGATGCGTGGCGTGAACGCGACCCCGTCCGACCTGCTCGACCTTTGCTTTGCGCTGCAAGGGGAAGCGAACATCCTGCCGTACTACTTCTACATGTGCGACATGATCCCGAACGCCGAGCACTGGCGGGTCGCGGTGTGGGAGGCACAGGAACTGCAGCACGCGATCATGGGCTACCTGCCGGGTTACGCGACGCCGCGCATCGTGTGCGACGTGCCGTACGTCGGCAAGCGGTGGGTGCACCAGGTGCACGAATACGACCGTGAGCGCGGTATTTCATATTGGACGAAGAACTACCGGACCGGAATCGAACACCACGACCCGGACGCGTTGACCCGGAAGTACCCGTACTACGACCCGATCGGCACGTTGCCGGACGCCGGTCAGGAATGGTGGTCCCGGCAGGCCTGAACGGCTGCCTTGGGGTGACCAGCGGCCACCGATGATCAGCGGTGGCCGCTGCTTTCGCCCTGCACCATCGCGCTGTACGGCTGGAGCACCAGGTCGCGCTGGTACCACGTGCCTGGCTTTCCGCTGAGGTCGGCCGGGTCGGCTGGACCGACAGGGGTGAACCCGGCTTTCAGCAACACCTTCTGGGACGCGGCATTCTCGCTGGCGGCGGCCGCCCGCAGGATGCGCAGCCCGTGCTGGGCCGCCGCCAGCCGGCACAACTCCCGGACAGTCGCGGTCGCCACACCACGGCCGGCGACGTGCTGCGCGACCCGGTAGCCGAGTTGCGCGGTGTGGTCTTCGATGTCGATCAGATTGAACCTGCCGAGTACCGAGCCGTCGTCGGCGACGAGCACGTGGAAGGCGCAGATGCCGGCATCCTGCTCAGCCAGCAAGGCGTTGTACCGGTCGGTGAACTGGTCGAAGAAGTCGTCGCCGCGATCGGGGACCGAGGCAGCGAAGTAGGCGCGGTTCGCCAGTTCGAAGGCCAGGACCGCCGGGGCATGACCGGCATGCAGCCGCTTCAGCTCGGGCATTGCCAGACCTTACCCAGGCAGTACGCCGCGGCCACCTGGTTTTCCCCAGCGACAGACAGCCGGTTACCCGAACGCGTGGGCGTTGCGTTCGCACCACGCGCGGAAGGTGCCAGGGGCGGTGCCGGTGATGTTCTCGACATCGTCGGTGACGAACCCGGCTCGGCCTGCACGCAGCAGTTCGTTCAGGCGCTCGATGGGCTCAGGGGTGCCGAGTTCGCGCGGGGTGACGTCCTGGTGCTCGATCGACCTGCCGGTCACCTCGGCGATGATCTCGACTTGTTCCCGTGCGGTCAGCGCCTCGGGCCCGGTGAGGAAATACCCCTTCCCCGCGTGGCCGTCCTCGGTGAGTGTGGCGACCGCGACGCGGGCGATGTCCTCCGGGTCGATCACGCCGGTGCGGCCTTCGCCTGTCGCGTCAACGACTTTGCCCTTTCGGATGCCGTCAAGCCACCAGAGGCTGTTGGACGCGAACGTGTTGGGCCGCAGATAGGTCACGGCCAGGCCGGATTCGCGCAGGACCTCTTCGCGGGCGGCGAGGGCCGCCCCGATCGGGTTCGTCTCCAGCGGGAACAGCCGTGCGCCGACCGACGAGAGCAGAACGATCCTCGTCGTGGGCCTGGCGGCGCCGATCATCGTTTTGGTTTGTTCTGTGCCACTGCCGACCTGCATGAGAAAGATGGCATCGACGTCCCGCGCCGCCTTCGCCACGGCCTCAGCATCGTCGAGGTCGCCGACCACGCGTTCGATGCCCGCCGGGAGTTTCGCCGCACGTGAGGGGTCACGTACGAGTGCCCTCACGGTGTGGCCTTGGTCGTGCAGTTGCCGTGCCACGGGGCCGCCGACATTGCCTGTTGCTCCAGTTACGAGGAAATTCACGGTTCGATCGTCACCGTTGGCCAGCCCGGCACGGTGGCACAGTCTGTGCCACCCTTCGCGGCCGTCGAACGGCCACAATGGCCACATGGATCTGCCGGAACTGCTGCGTTCGTGGCGGGCACGCGTCCAACCAGCGGACGTCGGTCTGCCCTTCCGGCCGGGCTCACGCAAGACGCCGGGACTGCGCCGCGAAGAGGTCGCCTGGCTCACTGGCGTCTCAGCGGACTACGTCAAACGCCTCGAACAGGGCAGTGCACGCCCGAGCAGCAGCGTCCTGCGTTCGCTCGCCCGCACCCTGCGTCTGTCGGACACCGAGTACGAGCTGGCATGCCGCCTGGCCGGGCACGCCGCCGACCTCAACGGCGTGGTGCCGCAGCACATCGGCCCGGGTGTCCAGCGGATGCTCGACCGGCTCACGGACACTCCGGTGGCGGTGCACGACGCGGCCTGGACGTTGTTGGAGCACAACGATCTCTGGACCGCGTTGATGGGTGAGATGCGTGGCAGGCGCGGCAGGGAGGCGAACATCGTGTGGCGGTGTTTCCAAGGCGACACCGGGCGCGTGCGGCACCGCAACCTCGAGGAGCACAAGCAATCGCTCGTCGCTGACCTTCGCGATGTGGCGACGCGCTACCCAGCCGACCGCGAGCTGGCCGACATGATCAGCGCGCTGCGGACGTCCAACTCGGAATTCGCCCACCTGTGGGAGGAGTCCACGGTCGCGCACCACGCGACCGAGCGGAAGACCATCGTCCACCCCGAGGTCGGCGACGTCGAACTCGACTGCGATGTGCTGACAGTGCACGGCGCGGACCTGCGCATCATTGTCTTCACCGCGCCGCCTGGCAGCGAAGCGGCGGACAGGCTTCGGCTGTTGGCTGTCCTCGGCACGGAGACCACACTGGACAGGACCGGCCGCAGCGGGTCTAGGACAAGTACGCGGAACCCACCCTGATCAGACCACCTCTTCCACGAAATCGACCAGAACCTGGTACACCTTGTCCCGGTCGATCTCGTTCAGGATGTTGTGCAGGTCGTCGGGGAAGATCACCGCGCGACCGTTCGGCAACAGCCGGGCGGCTTCCTGTGCACCCACGGCCGGTGCCATGTCGTCTTTTTCGCCGTGCAGCAACAGAACCGGCACATCCAGCACCTGGGACTCGAGGACCGCCGACACTCGGGCCGCGGCGATTCCCAACGCCTGCAACGTTTCCAGCCGAATGCCGCCTTGCCACGTCAACGGGTCCTCGCGGATCTGCTGGGCGTAGGCCTCGTCGCGGGACATCTCGCCGGGGTCCTTGCGCAGGTCCATCGGGTCGATCCCGGACGCCAGCATCTCCACCAGCGCACTGTCCGCGCCGGGCACGTGCACGAGCGAAGACCCTGCCAGGACAAGAGCCCGAGGTGAGTGGTGAGTCGGCAGCAACCGCTCGGCCGTCAGCAGCGTGGCCACCGTCGCACCCAGGGAATGACCGGAGATCACCAACGGCAGCGAAGGATGCGCCTCCCGCGCCAGGCCCAGCAACGTCTCGGCGTCATCCAGCAGGTGGTCGATGGAGGAGACCAGCACACGCACGCCGTCGCTTTGGCCGTGACCTGCGTGATCATGGGCCCAGACGGCGATTCCGGCCGCGTTCAGCGCCGCGGCGAAGGACTCGTACAGGCCTGTGTGTTCCCCGAGACCGTGGTAGTGCACGAGCAGCACCCGCGGATCCGCCGGGTCCCAGTGCCGGTAGTGGATCTTGCCGGTGCTCCCGGTGAACTCAGGCATGCAAACCCCGATTCAGGTCCGTGATCAGATCGTCGACGCCTTCAAGGCCGATGGACAGCCGGACAAGACCGGGGGTGACCCCGCTGGCCAGTTGCTGGTCCGGGCTGAGCTGGGCGTGTGTTGTCGAGGCGGGGTGGATGACGAGGCTGCGCACGTCCCCGATGTTGGCGAGGTGGCTGAACAGCTCCACGCTGTCGACGAACTTCTTGCCCGCCACCACTCCCCCGGCCACCTCGAACGACACGACCGCGCCGACGCCCTTGGGCAGGTAGCGCTGTGCCGCGCCATACCACCGGCTATCGGGCAGGCCCGCGTAGTGCACCTGCGTGACGCTGGGGTGCGAGTCCAGAAAACCGGCGATCGCGGTGGCGTTGGCGACATGCCGTTCCATCCGCAACGACAAGGTCTCAATGCCTTGCAGCAGCAGGAAACTGTTGAACGGCGACACCGCGGGCCCGAGATCACGCACGAGTTTCGTGCGCAGCCGCAGCAGGAACGCCAGTTTGCCGAACTCCGGACCGAACACCAGGCCGTTGTAGCTGGGATCCGGTTGCGTCAGCGAAGGCCAGCGGTCCGGCTCCGCGGTGAAGTCGAACTGTCCACTGTCGATGATCACGCCACCGATACCCGTGCCGTGGCCGGACAGGAACTTCGTCGTCGAATGCACGACGATGTCCGCGCCGTGGTCGATCGGGCGCGTCAGGAACGGCGTCGGCACGGTGTTGTCCACGATCAGCGGAACGCCCGCCGAGTGCGCGACCGAAGCGACCGACGTGATGTCCAGGACGTTGCCCAGCGGGTTGCCGACGGTCTCAGCGTAGAAAGCCTTGGTATTGGGACGGATCGCGGCACGCCACGCGGAGACGTCATCCGGGTCTTCCACAAAGGTGACGTCGATTCCCATGTCCTGCAACGTGTACGCGAACAGGTTGTACGTTCCGCCGTACAGTGTCGCGGCGGACACGATGTGATCGCCTACGCGTGCCAGGTTGAGGATCGCCAACGCCGAAGCCGCCTGTCCACTCGCGACGGCCACGGCCGCGTAGCCGTTCTCCAGGTCCGCCAGGCGGGCTTCAACCACCGCCGTCGTCGGGTTGGACAGTCGGCTGTAGGCGTGGGTTTCCAAGTCCTGCAAGGCAAAGGCCGCTGCCGCGTGGTCGGCGTTGTCGAACACGAACGACGTCGTCTGGTACAGCGGCGTCGCTCGGGCACCGGTGGCCGGGTCAGGTTGCGCACCCGCGTGGATCTGGCGGGTTTCGAAGGACCAGCGCGTCATCCGATGACGTCCGCCCACCAGCGCTCGGCCACCTTCGGGTGCGACCGCAGCCAGCCGACCAGCGCGTTCGCCCCGAACTGGGCGTGCAGCGGGTTGTCCTTCTCGTCGCTGACGCCCCGCGCCTGCGCGGCGAGCGAGGGTGGGAGCTGGAGCGGTTCCACGATCGCGTCCAGCCGTGGGCCGAGGAAGAACGGGATGGAGAACCGTTCGACGCCAGCAGGCGGGCTGATCACCCGGTGCCGTGTCGCGAGGAGGTAGCCCTGGGTGGCGATCTCGAGCATCTCGCCGATGTTGAACACGAAGCTGCCCGGGATCGGGGTGGCGTCGATCCACGTGCCGTCCTGGGCCTGGACCTGCAGACCACCCACGGAGTCCTGCTGGAGCAACGCGAGGTAGCCGTAGTCCTTGTGCGCGCCGACGCCTTGCTCGGTGTCGTCGCGGCCGGGATAACGGACGATCTTGACGTGGGTGGAGGCCTCCTCGTCGAACCAAGCGTCGAAGTAGCCCTCGTCCTGGCCCAATGCCGCGGCCAGGGCACGCAGTACCTCGCGGCTCACGCGCAGGGCCTCGTCCTGCCAAGCCAGCACGGTCTCACGCAGTTCCGGCAGCTGAGACGGCCACTGGTTCGGGCCGATCAGCCGCTGCCAAGCCGGTCCGTCGGCAGGCACGACCGCCCGCTCGGGGCCGATGTCGATCTGTTCGCGCCAGTCCTGCTTGCCGCCGGTGAACTCGTAGCCCGTACGCGTGTAGCCGCGGAACTGGGGCGAGTTGATGTTCTCGATGGCCAGCCGCTGCTCCAGCGGCAGCGCGAAGAACTTCTTGGCGACTTCGTAGATGCCCGTGGTCAGCTCGGCCGGGACGCCGTGCCCGACGACGTAGAAAAAGCCGACCTCGTGGGCGGCGTGCCTCAACTCGCTGAGGAAAGCCGCCCGGTCGGCCGTGGGATCACGGAACCGGGACAAGTCGATCAAAGGCAGCGGAGCGTCCGTCACACCTTGCAGCCTATTGACCCTTCGCAACTCCAGTCCCATTCCGTGGACCTAATGTGGAGTCATGACGCGAGTACTGATCACCGGATCCGCTGACGGGCTCGGGCAGATGGTCGCCCGTGAGTTGATCGATCTCGGTCACGAGGTCACCTTGCACGCACGCAGCGAAAGCCGCGCCCAGGACGCGCTGCGAGGCGCGCCTGGCGCCGCGGGTGTCCTGGTCGGTGACCTGTCCAGCATCGCGGAGACCACGTCGATCGCCGAGCAGGCGAACGCGTCCGGGCGCTTCGACGTCGTCGTGCACAACGCCGCGATCGGCTACCAGGAGCGGCGGCGGATCGAGACGGTCGACGGCCTCGCGCACGTGTTCGCGACCAACTCGCTGGCTCCGTACCTGCTCACCGCCCTGATCGAGCGGCCGGATCGGTTGATCTACCTCAGCTCGGGGATGCATCTCGGCGGTGATCCGGACCTGACCGACCTGCAGTGGCAGCGGCGTCGCTGGAACGGCTCGCAGGCGTACTCCGACTCGAAGCTGCACGACGCCATCCTGGCGTTCGCGGTGGCCAGGCTCTGGCCCGACGTGCGGTCCAACGCCGTCGATCCGGGCTGGGTGGCCACCAAGATGGGTGGGCCCGGCGCGTCGAGGGACATGTCTCGCGCGCCGGAGACCCAAGTGTGGCTCGCGACCGCGGACAACCCCGGCAGCGGCGAGTACTACTACCACCGCAAACCACACCGGACCCACCCAGCCGTCTCGGATGTCCGCGTCCAGGACGGGTTCCTCAAAGCCTGCGCCGACCTGACCGGTGTGTCGCTTTAGTCGACGTGTGCCCACGCCTTCTTCAACGCCACCTTGCCGCCGGTCTGCAGCAATGAACCGCTGAACAACCTGCTGGCCAGCTGCACGGCCAGCACGACCGTCGCCATGAGGATGCCCAGTGAGACGAACGCTTCCCACGCCTGGGCGTCATCGGTGAACATCCGGATCGGCATGGCCACAGCCGCCGAGAACGGGATGTACGACATCACGGTCATCAATGGATCGTTGTCGTTGGCGAACACCACGGCCAAGTACGGTGCCATCACCAGCAACACGACCGGGCCTGTACTGGCGCCGAGGTCCTCCTGGCGACTGACCAGCGCGCCCGCGACCGCCCAGATCGCCGCGAGCAGGACGAATCCGACGACCAGGAACGGCACGAACCAGCCGAGTGCGGGCGCGATCATGCTGAGCAACGCGGTATGGCCGCCGATACTCAGCGCGATGGGCGCGGCGATCGCGATCAGCAGCACCTGACCGAGCGTCAGGATCGCGTGACCGATGATCTTTCCGGCGAGCATCGCCCGCACCGGGATCGTGGCCACCAGGATCTCCACGATCCGCGTCTGCTTCTCGGTCACCGTGCCTTGGGCAATGGAGACACCGCCCATGCCGAACATGAAGAAGAACAAGGCGAACAGCTGCGTCACGAGGATCCGCACATCCTGGCTGACCGCGGTCGGTTCAAGCAGCTGTACGGGCGGCGCGGTGGCCAGAGCCGCCACCACGGAGTTCGGCGGGTCGTCCAGGGCGAGCACCCGGGGCCCCGGCACGACCGCGGCTCTGACTTCCTCCGTGCGCACCAAATGCTCGGCCGCCGCCACGTCGGGCACTTCGCGGACGTCGAACACGGTGTTGGCCAGCATTTGCCGCGCTTCGGCGCCCACAGCCGCCACTTTGGTTGGCGATCCGCCGATCACAGTCGGCAGGATGGCCGCCGCGAACAGGCCGACCAGCAGGACCGCGACGCTGATCCAGAAGCCTTTGGTCCGCACATAGGTCTTGATCTCCCGTTCGGCGATGAGTTTGGTCGCCGGCCAGAACGCCGCCATCAGATCGCCTCCTTGAAGATCTCTTCCAACGACGGCACGACCGGGCTGAACCTGCGGACCGCGCCGCGGCTCAACGCCGACTCCAGCACCCGCTGGTCGGTCTGCCCGTTGTCCACTTCGAACACCGCGCGCGGACCGTCCACATCGACCACTCGGACACCGGGGTGGTCACGCAGCCATCCCGCGTCGGAGTCCACGACGAGCTCGAACCGGGTTGTGCCGTACTTGGCACGCAGTTCTTCACGGCCACCGCTCGCCTTGATCTTGCCGCCCGAGATGATCACGAGGTCGTCACACAGCCGTTCGACCACGGCCAGCTGGTGACTGGAGAACAGCACCGGAACCCCGCCGGATGCCCGCTCCCGCAACACCCGCAGCACGGTGTCGACCGCGATCGGGTCGAGCCCGGAGAACGGTTCGTCGAGGATCATCGCGGCCGGTTCGTGCACGAGCGCGGCCGCGATCTGGGCGCGTTGCTGGTTGCCCAGCGACAGCTGTTCGAGTGTGTCGTTGGCGCGTGCGGTCAGTTCGAGCTGCTCGAGCAGATCCGCGGTGTTGGCTTTCGCCTTGGCCGACGACAGGCCATGCAGCTGGCCGAGCCACGCGATCTGTTCGGCCACCTTCATCTTCGGGTACAGGCCGCGTTCTTCGGGCATGTACCCGAACGTCTGCCGCACCTGCTGCGTGATCGGCCCGTCCTGCCACGTCACCGTTCCGCCCTGCGGGGCGAGGACGCCGAGAATGATCCGCATCGTCGTCGTTTTGCCGGCTCCGTTGGCACCGAGGAAACCTGTCATCCGCCCTGGCCGGACGTCGAACGAGATCTCATCGAGGACCCGGTGCTCGCCGAAACTCCGGCTGACCCCAGTCACCTTCAACATGCGGGCAGCCTAGTAATCCGGCGTGCTTCACGGCGTCCGGCGCGAGCCCGATTCGTCCATCCTCCGCGCGGACGACTTACCGGCTAGGACCGTCCCGGAGCGACGATCCCGTTCTCGTACGCGTACACGACCGCATGCGTACGGTCACGAAGTCCCAGTTTGGTCAGGATCCGGGACACGTGTGTCTTCACGGTCGTCTCGCCGAGGAACAACTCGCTGGCGATCTCGGCGTTGCTCACCCCGCGTGCCAACTGGATCAGCACCTCGCACTCCCGCTCGGTGAGCTCCGGCGGGCGGTGCAACGGTTTCTCCGGCTCGTTCCCGCTGAACCGGGCGATCACCCGCCGGGTGACCTCCGGGGACAGCAGAGCGTCGCCGCGTGCCACGATCCGCACCGAGTCGACCAGGTCCTCGGGGGAGGCGTTCTTCAGCAGGAATCCGCTCGCGCCCGCGCGCAACGCCTCGAACAGGTAGTCCTCGCGGTCGAACGTGGTCAGGATGACGACTTTGGCGACGTCCACGACCCGCCGGGTGGCCTCCAGCCCGTCGATCCCGGGCATCTGCACGTCCATCAGCACCACGTCCGGGCGCAGCCGGTTGACCATCTCGACCGCGTCAAGGCCGTTGCCTGCCTCCCCGACGACCTCGATGTCGTCCTCGGCGCCCAGAATCACCCGGAACCCGACCCGCACCAGGTCGTGGTCGTCGGCCAGCACCACCCGCAGCGTCACACACCCCTCCTCAGTGGACAGACGTCGGCAGGCTGACCCGGACGCGGAACCCGCCGTCCCGGCGTGGCCCGGCGTCCAGCTCGCCGCCGTGCACCGCGACCCGTTCACGCATCCCCAGCAGACCGAAGCCGTTTGATCCTTTCACGTCGCCCCGGCCGTCGTCAGTGACCTCGACTTCCAACGCTGTTTCCAAATACCGCACCCGGACGTCGGCCCGGCGCGCACCCGCGTGTTTCACCACATTGGTCAACGCCTCCTGGACAACGCGGTACGCCGACAAAGCCACGCCTTGCGGCACCGGGCGGGGCTCGCCGTAGACGCCGTGCTCGACTTCGAGACCGGCGTTTCTGGCCGCGGAGACCAGTTCCGGCAACTGGTCCAACCCTGGGGAGGACTTCGTGTCGGAGACGTCCGTGTCCTCCGCCCGCAGCACGCCGAGCAGGCCGCGCAGCTCTTTGATGGCACTGCGGGCGGTCTGCTCGACTGTGCGCAGAGCTTCGCTGGCGACTTCGGGATCTTTCTCCAGGACCCGCCGTGCCGCGCCCGCCTGCACGCCCATCACCGAGACGTGATGTGCGACTACGTCATGCAGGTCGCGGGCGATCCGGATCCGCTCGGCCACGATCGCGCCACGTGTGTTCTGCTCCTGCGACAACCGAAGTTCCTCCGCGCGCCAGATCAGCTCTGCCTGACGCCGGGCGGACAACCACGCCATGTTGCCGAAGAAATAGGCCCCGACGAAGAACAACAGGTTGTAGACGATGCCGTAGATGACGCTCGCCAGCATCGGATCCAGCGGTCCGACCGCTCGGCGGAACGCCGTGGCCGGGTCGGCGGTCGTGGTCAGCATGCTGTAGCCGAGCCAGACGAACATCGCCACGATCACGGCGATCCGCGCCCACCGCGCCCAGGCCCGGTTCCGTTCCCAGGCTCCGACCGTGTACGTCGCGAGGAACAGCGCGATCGACGGCATGAGGTTGTCGCCCATCTGCCTGGCCTGGCCCGCGATGAACAACGCGCTGAGCACGGTCAGCACGGCGAGCGGAAACCGCCTCCGTACCGCCAACGGCAAGGACAGCACGACAGCCCACACAAGTTGCTCCCACAACGATGGCGCCGAGCCGAAGACGAACGCTCCCATGCTGTTGATCAGCACCAACGAGACGAGCGCGCCAACGAGTACCAGCAACGCGATCCACACGTCCTGCCGCTGCTCAGCGGGTGTGGGCAGGGGCCGTCGCCAGGTACTCCACATGGGGTCGTCGGCTGCGCTCATGCGGGTCAAGTTAGCTCACCGAGTAGCGGCGCCGCCCCGGAGTCATTCCGGTTGGCTATGACCTATGGCCGAAGTGCCTGCTACCGCGCCCGCGCGTGCGCGTGGACCCTGTGGGCTATGTGGGTTGCGTTGGCGGGTGCGGTGGTGGCGCTGGTGGTGAACCACTTCATCCCGGTGCTCAGTGCGTTGACTGTGGCTGTCCTGATTGGAGTGCTGGTACCGGTCCGGATGGACCTGCAGCAGGTGACGCGCCGGTTCCTGCGCACCGGCGTCGTCCTGCTCGGCCTGCAGCTGAGCCTCGCCGAGGTGACCAGGCTGGGCTTCGGGACCGTGCTCGCCGTGGTGATCACGGTGTCTGCCGGGTTTTTCGGCACGCTCGCGCTGGCGAGGTGGATCGGGGTGTCGCGTGGGCTGGGGCTGATGGTCGCGACCGGGTTCTCGATCTGCGGTGCCTCGGCGATCGTGGCGATGGACAGCGTGGCGCGCAGCGACAAAGAAGACGTCGCCGCGAGCGTCACGCTGGTGACCCTGTACGGCACCGCGGCGATCGCCTTGGTGCCGCTGATCGGCAGCGGCATGGGCAGCGAATTCCTCGGCAAATGGGCTGGTTTGAGCGTGCACGAGGTCGCTCAGGTGGTCGCGGCCGCGTCACCTGCCGGGGCCGCGGCGGTCGGTATCGCGGTGATCGTGAAGCTCACGCGAGTGGTGCTGCTCGCTCCGATCGTCGCGGGTGTGGGGTTCTTTCAGCGGCAGGACGGGCCCAGGCCGCCGATCATGCCGCTGTTCGTGGCGGGCTTCCTGGTCATGGTTTTGGTGCGCAGCACGGGAATCGTGCCCGTCGCCGTCCTCGATGGCGCGAAGCTGACCACGACTGTCCTGCTCGCGGCCGCCATGTTCGGGTTGGGCACGACGGTCCGGATCGGGAAAGTGCTGCGGGCCGGGCGAAAGGGCCTCGTCCTTGGCGCGTTGTCCACGGTGCTGGTCGGCGGGGTCGCGTTCGGTTCGCTCATGCTGATCGAGCCTGCTCCCACAGCGCCGCCG
The DNA here is from genome assembly GCF_900176515.1 of Kibdelosporangium aridum. Classification (GTDB taxonomy): domain Bacteria; phylum Actinomycetota; class Actinomycetes; order Mycobacteriales; family Pseudonocardiaceae; genus Kibdelosporangium; species Kibdelosporangium aridum. The sequence goes on along the minus strand of NZ_FWXV01000001.1, from coordinate 1,736,569 downwards.
CCGCAGGCGACAGCCGTCGCTCGTTGAGGCACGCCAGGCCGACGCGTCGGGAGAACCGTGGCGTGATCCGTCGATAGACGACGCCTTCGTGCTGATCCGGCAGGGCCAGCGACGCCACGATCGTCACTCCGTGCCCGAGGGCCACGAACTCCAGGATCGAGATGATCTGCTGGAGCTCGTGCGTCACCCGAGGCTGGATGCCCGCCCTGGCGAACATCCGGTTCACCAGTTCCTGCGAGCCCGCGTAGGTCATGATCAGCGGATGGCGGGCTAGCTCGGTGAGCGCGACCGGGTCGCTGCCGGCGAGCTCATGCCCGGCCGGAATCACCGCGACCATGTCGTCCACGCCCAGCAGCAGGGTGTCGAACTGCGGCTTCGGCAACGTGACCACGCCGATCTCCACCCGCCGCTCGATCAGGTCCTGCTCGATCTCCAAGTCGGTCTTCTCGCTGACGTTCACCTCGATCCCGGGATACCGCTGCCGGAACGCCGCCAGCAACGGCGGCAGCAACGTCAGCGACGAGCTGGTGCCGAACGACCCGATCCGCAGCCTGCCGGTCTTCAGCTCGGCGCTCGCGCTGGCGGTGGCCTGGATCAGCCGCAGCCCGGCGAACACGTCCCGGACGTGCGGCAGGATCTCGCGGCCTGCGTAGGTCAGCTCGACGCTGGACGCGTTGCGGTCGACGACTGTCGTGCCGAGCGTGCGCTCCAGCGCCCGCAGTGCGTGGCTGGTGGCTGACGGTGTCATGCCCAGTTTGGCGCCCGCGCTGGCGATTCCGTCCGAGTTGACCAGCGCCAGGAACAGTTCGAGCTGTTTGAGGGTGGGGTAGTCCATGTTGAACTCAGTTTCAATTGTCGATGAATGAGTTGAATCATAGGGTTGTGCCATGACCACTGTCGCCGATCTGATCGGACGACGGCTGTACGAAGCCGGTTGCCGCCACTCGTTCGGGATCCCTGGCGGTGAGGTGCTCGCGATCATGCGCGGCATCGACGCGGCAGGCGTGAAGTTCACGCTGGTCAAGCACGAGAACTCGGGCGGCTTCATGGCCGAGGGCGCGTTCCACCGCACCGGCGCGCCCGGCGTGCTCATCGCGACGCTCGGTCCTGGCGTGGCCAATGCGACCAATGTGGTCGCCAACGCGTTGCAAGACCGTGTGCCGCTGCTGTTCATCACCGGATGTGTCGATGAGGCGGACGCGGCCACCTACACCCATCAGGTGTTCGACCACTCGGCGTTGATGAAGCCGATCACCAAGGCGACCCTGCGGATGACGCCCGAGGCCGCCGAAGCGTTGATCGACAAGGCGATCGCCATCGCGACCGCGGATCCACCCGGCCCGGTGCACATCGACGTACCGATCTCGGTGGCCACGCAGGCGCCCGCGAAGATGCGCACCCGGACGACCGCGGTCGAGCCCAGCGTGCCCGCCGACCTGTCCCAGGCGCGCCGCTGGCTGGCGCGGGCCAAGCGGCCGGTGCTGATCGCGGGCGTGGAAGCCATGCACCACAACGCTTCCGAAGAGCTGACCCGCCTTGTCGACATGGGCATCCCGTTGATCACGACGTACAAGGCGAAAGGCATCGTGGACGAACGGCACGCCTTCGCCCTCGGCGCCGCTGGCCTGTCGCCCCGAGCCGACGAGGTGCTACAGCCACTCGTGCGCGACGCCGACCTGATCCTGCTCGCCGGGTACGACCCGATCGAGATGCGCGTGGGCTGGCGTGACGTCTGGGACGAACACAACCGCGTCGTGGAGATCTCCGCGACGCGGGCCACGCACTACATGCACCAGGCGTCGCAGAGCTTCGTCGGTGACATCCGCCTCGGCCTGCAGGGGCTGACCACAGCACGTCCGGAGTGGACGGCCGAGGAAATCTCCTTTGTCCGCCGCCAGCTCGCGTCGATCTACCGGCTGGATGAGGTGTGGGGGCCAGCGGCAGTGGTCGACGTCGCGCGCCGGATCCTGCCGCTGGACACGATCGCGTCCGTCGACAGTGGAGCGCACCGGATTCTGCTGAGCCAGACGTGGATGTGCTACGAGCCCCAGTCGCTGATGCAGTCCAGCGGCCTGTGCACGATGGGGTGCTCGTTGCCGCTGGGGATCGGCGCGAAACTGGCCGATCCCGCACGGCCCGTCGCGGTGTTCACCGGCGACGCCTGCCTGGAGATGACGCTGGGCGAACTGGCGACGGCCCGTGACGCGAAGACCCCGGTCATCGTGTTCGTCTTCGCTGACGAGTCGCTGTCGCTGATCGAGACCAAACAACGCGCAGCCGGCCTGCCCAACCTCGGCGTGGACTTCTCCGGCACCGATTTCGCCAGTGTCGGGCTGGCCATGGGCGGGCTGGGGTTCGAGGTGCACTCCCGTGAGGAACTCACCTCGGCCATCAAACACTCGCTGGCCGCGCCGGTGTTCAGCGTCATCTCCTGCCACCTGCCCCGCCAGGCCTACGACGGCAGGCTCTAGGCCAGCCTCCGCCGGGAGGCCCACGCACCGGCACCGAGCACGATCGTGCTCAGCACGAGAACCAGCCCGAGCTCGGTGAACTGGAACCGCCAGAACTGTCCTGGCAGGTGTGCCTTCGAGTACGAGGCGACGAAGTTCATCCGGTCGAAACAGGCTTTGACGTCCGGTTCAGCAGCGCAATGCGTCGTCGACAGGAGGGGGATCTGTTTGCCGGTCGCGTCCACGAAGCCGAAATCGACCTGCCAGGACCGTCCGGGTTCCGCCTGGCTGGCGACCTGGTTCACCGGCGCCTCGAAGTACGACGGTTCGGCGTAGTTCTCCCGCACCGACTGGCCCAAAGTCAACAGCACGGCGCCGTACATGATCAACGTGACCACCATCGCGGCCAAAGTGTTGCGCAGCACCAGACCCGCTGTCGCACCGACCGCGAACGCCAGGATGGCGTACCCGCCGACGACCACTCCCTGGGCTTCGAACTGCCCGGTTTCCAGCCGGGTCTGCATCGACGACTTCATGGGTTCGAATGCCCATGCCGCGACCACGCCGAGCACGAACATCGCCGCTGCGAGCGAGCCACATGCCATGACCGCCTTGGTGATCAGCCATCGCGTGCGGCTGACCGACTGGGTCAGCGCGAAGACGTGCGTGCCCTGCTCGATCTCCCTGGCGAACAGCGGCGCACCGAAGAACATCCCGAGCAGCGCGGGCAACGCCATCAGCAGCAACACGAAGTACTGCAGGAAGATGTTGTACCTGTCGCTGACAAGGGCCACGTCCGGCAACAAGGCCGCCGCTTGCGACCGCACGTACACGAGCACCGCCGAGATCACCGCGACGATGCCGAACACAGCGAGGATCTGCAGGCGCTGCTGCCGCCAGGTCACCCAGATCACGCGGCCTCCTTCGCCGAACGCAGGTACGCCAACGTGAGTTCTTCCAACGTCGGCTGGTGCGGTTCCCACCCCGCGTCGGCTGTCCTTGTCCTGGCGAGCAATGTCGCCTGCCGCTCGGTCGTCCTGCTGTCGACAATGGACACGTTCGGCGTCGCGAGCTCGCGTGCACCGATCAGCACCCGGTGCTCGGCCAGGAGGTCGTCGACGTCGCCGTCCAGCCGGACTCTCCCGCCTGCCAGGAGAATCAGGTGATCACAGACGCCTTCGAGGTCGGCGAGCACGTGCGAGGACAGCAACACCGTCATCCCGGTGTCCACCACCTCGCCGAGCAGCGCCTGCATGACTTCGGTGCGCGCCAACGGATCCAGGTCGGCCAGCGGTTCGTCCAGCAGGATCAGGCTGGGCCTGCGACCCAACGCGATCGCCAGCGCGACCCGGGTCCGCTGCCCGCCGGACAACGTGCGGATCTTCGCCTCCAGCGGCACGTCGGCCTCGCGGACCAGTCTGGTCGCATACTCGTTGTCCCACTTGGCGTTCATCGACGCGCCTGCCCGTAACATCTCCGCGACGGTGAAGCCCGTGTACAGCGGCTTGTCCTGGCTCAGGAACGCCACGGTGTCGCGAGTACGGACGTGACCGGTGGTGGGCTCGATCAACCCGACCGCCAGCCGCATCAGTGTGCTCTTGCCCGCACCGTTCGGGCCGACCAGTGCCGCGATCCGGCCTTCGGGCAGGTCGAACGTGCATTCGCGCAGCGCCCAGCCCCGGCGGTAGCGCTTCCCCAAGTCGACCGCCTCAAGTTCGGTAGTCACATATCCCCTTGGTAGTTCTCGTCGAGCGTGGCCTTGACCAGCGCTTCTACGTCCTCACGCGCCAAACCTGTCTGTTTGGCGCGGGCCACCCAGTCCCCGAGTTCGTCGCGCAACGGCCCGTCGGCAGCGGTCTGCGGCATCGCCAGTGACCGGGACACGAACGTGCCCATCCCCCGCCTGCCCTCGACCAGGCCTTCGCGTTCGAGCTCGCGGTACGCCTTGAGCACGGTGTTCGGGTTGATCGCGGTCGCGGCCACCACCTCCTTGGCGGTGGGCAACCGGTCACCTGGCCGCAGGAGGCCGAGCCGCAGCGCGTGCTTGGCCTGGTCAACGATCTGCTGGTAGGTGGCCGTGCCGGAGCGGCGGTCGATCCGGAACTCGATCACCAAACACCCTTTCACTAATTAACTAGTGAAAGCATGCCACGCCGGTCCGCCGGGGTCAATGCAGAATGAGGCCATGAGCAAAGTCAAGCTGCACACGTCGCACGGCCCGATCGTTCTCGAGCTCGACGCGGCAAAAGCCCCCGAGACCGTGGCGAACTTCCTGCAGTACGTGAACAGCGGGCACTACGACGGCACGATCTTCCACCGCGTCATCAAGACCTTCATGATCCAGGGTGGCGGCTTCGAGCCGGGCCTGCGCCAGAAGCCGACCGGCACCCCGATCAAGAACGAGGCCCAGAACGGCCTGAAGAACGACCACTACACCGTGGCGATGGCGCGGACCTCCGACCCGCACTCGGCGACCGCGCAGTTCTTCATCAACACCGCGACCAACGACTTCCTCAACCACACCGCACCGGCCGGCCAGGGCTGGGGCTATGCGGTGTTCGGCAAGGTCGTCGAGGGCACGGACACTGTCGACGCGATCGCCGGCGTGCCGACCGGCAACGCAGGCGGCCATCAGGACGTGCCGAAGAACGACGTCATCATCGAGAAGGCCGAAGTCCTCGACTGAGGCAGCTTGAGGCCGTGCGGGCCACGCGCCCGCACGGCCTCACATCCGTGCCGCGAGCCTGGCCGTGCCCGGGCCGGACAACTCGTCGAGCGCGACGCGACGCCCGGCGACCGCCATCAGCACGGCCTCGCCAGGCCCGCGCACCTCAGGGCCGGATCCACGTGTCCAGTCCACGTCCGTCGCCACAAGCCGCAGGCCGCGTGCTCGCACGAAAGCACGGATCGGCGGCGCTTTCATGGCCAGTCCTAGGGCGATACGCAGGCGCTCCCGGGGAATCTCACGCGGCATGCCCAACGGGCGGCGAATGTCCTGCTGGTGGATCATGCAGTCGAGCAGCGCGACCATCCCGCCGAAAGCGGTGACCAGGCCGCGCGGCCGCAGGTGGGCACGCAGAACCTCGAGCAGCTCCCGCGGCCCGCGAGTGTCTTCCCGAACCCCGACGGCGTTGGTCCCGTTCAGGCCGAACTTGCCGCGGGCGACCCGTTTGAGCGTGCCTGACCAGGTCAGTTCGTCGTAGCTGAGGTGGTGGGCGACGACGTCCCGGACTGTCCAGTCTGAGCACAGGCTCTGCGTCTGCCATTGCTCTTCGGTCAGTGTGTCCAGGAGGTCGGCGAGATCGGCGCGTTCCTGGGTCGCGTGCGTCATCAGGTCCACAGCAGACAATCTAGATAGGGCAGCACCGTCGCGCTGCCCTATCCCGACATTCGTCTACAGGAGTTTGTCCTGCGTGATGGGCAGGTCACGGATCCGCCTGCCGGTGGCGTGGTACACGGCGTTGCCGATGGCCGCGGGTACACCAGTGATCGGCGTCTCCCCGAAACCCTTCGCACCCAATGCCGTGCTGGCCGGGTCCGGTCGGTCGACGAACATCGCGTCGATCTCCGGCACGTCGGCGTTCACCGGGATGAGGTACGTCGACAGAGTGGGATTCACCACCCGCGCGGTCCGCGGGTCGTACACGGTGTGCTCCATCAACGCATAGCCCATACCCCACGTCACGCCACCGATGACCTGGCTGCGCGCCGTCTTGAGGTTCATCACGCGGCCCGGGTCGTGAGCGGTGACAACCCGCGTGACGCGCACACGCCCAACCCGGGGGTCCACCCGGACCTCGACGAACACACACCCCGTCGTGTAACCACGCTCGTTGGGCACGGTCGCCGTGTTGGACACCGGCTGGCCGTGACGGCCCATGACTGCGCGATACGTGTCGTTGCGGTAGCGCCGAGACTTCACGTACATCACGCCGTGGTCGACCGCGATGTCCGCGGGTGCCACGCCATGCAGCGGTGAGCGCGGGTCGGCCACGGCCAGTTTGATCACCGCGTCACGCACCGATGTCGCCGCCTGAGACACCGCGCCCGTGATGCTGTTGATCGTCGCCGAGGCCGCCGAGATGCCCGCTGGCGGGAAGTTCGTGTCACCGAGGTCGAAGGTCACCTCACCCAGGTCGACACCCAGACCGGACGCCACGACCTGGGTCATCACGGTGTACGTGCCCGTGCCGATCTCCTGCGTCCCGCATTGGGCGAGCACTTTGCCGTCCGGGCTCATCGTGACCACCGCGGAGGCTGGCAGGGCGTTGAAGGTGTGGGCTTCAGTCGCCATCCCCCAGCCGATCAGCTCCACGCCGTCGCGCATCGAGCCTGGCCTGGGATTACGCCGTGACCAGCCGAACTTCTTGGCGGCCATCGCGTAGCACTCGCGCAGGTACTTGCTCGACCACCGCACCCGGGTCTCCGGATTGACCTCCGAGTAGTTGCGCAGCCGCAGCTCCACCGGGTCGATGCCGAGCTTGACGCTCAGCTCGTCCATCGCGGTCTCCAGCCCGAAATGCGATGTCGTCTCCGGGGAACGCTGGAAGCTCGCGCCGGCGATGTCCAGTCGTACCGCCTGCTGGCGGACGTGCATGTTCGGCACCGCGTACAGCAGCATGGACGATTCGCTCAGGTTGAACAGGATGTCGGTGTTCGACGACGCCTGCTGGGTGCTGATGTTGACCAACGAGGTCAGCGTGCCGTCCTTCTTCGCGCCGAGTGTCAGGCGCTGGTGGAACTGGGCGCGGTGACCGTGCGAGGTGTACATCTGCGCCCGGCTCAGCGTGAACTTCACCGGTTTGCCGAGTTCACGCGCGATCGCCGCGGTCAGCAGCGTGTGCGGCCAGACCGTCCCCTTCGCACCGAACCCGCCGCCCAGGTACTTCGACACGATACGGACGTTCTCCGGCGGAATCTTCAGTCCGTTCGCGACAGTCAGCCGGGAGAAGCTGATGCCCTGCGCGGTCTCGAACAGGGTCAGCTTGTCGCCCGACCACTGCGCGACCGTGCTGGACGGCTCGATCGGGTTGTGGTGGTGGGTCGGGCTGGTGTACTCCTGCTCGATCCGCACGTCCGCCTGGGCCAGACCGGCCTGGACGTCACCGCGGATGAACTCGTTCTCGCCGTTACGGCTCGGCGGTGGCAGGTACGCGGCGGCCATGTGCTCCGAAAGCAGCGCCTTCGGCCGTTCTTCCTCGTACCTGGCCTGCACCAGGTTCGCGCCCTCGATCGCTTCCTCGAGCGAGCGGGCCACGACGTAGGCGATCGGCTGTCCATTGTGGTGGATCCGGTCGTCCTGCAGCGGGTAGAAGCCTTTGACGTACGGGAACGGGTTCTGCGGCACCAGCCTCGGCGCGTTCAAGTGGGTGAACACCGCGACCACCCCAGGCGCGGCCAACGCCCGGGCGGTGTCGATGGACACGATCCTGCCCCGTCCGATCGTGCTCATCGCCATATGGCCATACAGGACACTAGGCACCTGGAAGTCCGCGGTGTACCTGGCCGCACCGGTCACTTTGGCGCGGCCGTCCACGCGATCGATGGGCTGGCCGACCAGCTGGCTCATCGCAGATCCTCCAGAATCACCGGAATCGCCCGTTTCAACAACTCGATCTTGAAAGCGTTGCCGTGCCGGGCGACCGCGCCACGCAACACCACATCCGCTGCCGCGGCCATCGTCTCCGGCGTCAAAGCCTTGCCCCGCAGCATGTTCTCAGCATCCTGAACACGCCACGGCTTGGTCGCCACACCACCGAACGCCAGCCGCACGTCCTGCACCACCCGGCCCCGCATCCGCAGTGCCGCACCGACCGCGACCACCGCGAACTCGAATGTCGTCCGGTCACGCAGTTTCAGGTAACCCTGCTTCATGTTCAGCAACGGGACCTCGACCGCGACGATCAGCTCGCCGTGGGTCAGCGCGGTCTCCCGATGCGGAGTCGTACCCGGCAGAAGATAGAAGTCCTTGAACGGAATTCGACGACTGTTGGTCACCACCGTCGCGTCCAGAGCGAGCAACGCGACCGCCAGATCAGACGGGTTGACCGCGATACAATGATCACTGCCGCCGAGCACCGCGTGCCCCCGGTTTTCCCCCTCCAACGCCGGGCACCCACTGCCGGGAGTGCGCTTGTTACACGCCGACCCGGCATCCCGGAAGTAACCACATCGGGTGCGCTGCAACAAGTTCCCACCCAACGCGGCCATATTGCGCACCTGCGGCGACGCCGACGCGAGCAGCGCCTGCGACAGCATCGCGAAGTTGCCGCGCACCAACGGATGCGCCGCCACATCCGTCATCCTGGCCAACGCGCCGATCGACAGCACACCATTGCGCATCTGGATCTCGGTCAGCGGCAACGCGTTGATGTCGATCAACCGGTCCTGGCTCTGCGCTCCGTCTTTCATCAGGTTCAGCAGATCGGTGCCACCCGCGATGAACGTCGCACCCGGCGTGCCCGCCACGGACCGCACAGCCTGATCAACATCACGGACCTGCGTGTAACTGAAAGCCTTCACCACGACGCTCCCCTACGCGCCGCAGCCTTCACAGCCGCCACGATGTTCGGGTAACAGGCGCAACGACAGAGGTTGCCGCTCATCCACTCCCGGATCTCGTCGTCCGACCCGGTGTGGCCTTCCTTGATGCACGCCACGGCCGACATGATCTGACCGGGCGTGCACCCTCCACATTGGAAGGCGTCGTGCCGGATGAACTCCTCCTGCACCGGGTGCAACCGGTCGCCCTTGGCCAGCCCCTCGACGGTGGTGATCGACGCACCCTGCCGCATGACAGCGAGTGTCAGACACGACTTGATCCGCTTGCCGTCGACCAGGACCGTGCACGCACCACACTCGCCTCGGTCACAACCTTTCTTCGTGCCCGTCAACGCCATCCGCTCACGTAATGCGTCCAGCAAGGTCGTTCTGGGTTCGACGGTCACGCGCTTGGTCGTGCCGTTGACTTTCAAGGTGATGTCGATCGACCCGGTCGCCTCTGCCGCCACCGCCTCTGGCGCACCCGCCGCCGAGTCCACTGTGACCGCGGCGGCCGCGACGCCGCCTGCTTTGAGCACAGTGCGGCGCTTCAGGTTGTCCACCATCAACCCTCCTGGTTGTCTGATTTCGTGACAACGTAAGCCAGCGCGAAGTCAAGGTCCTGTCCCTGAATTGCTGTACTATTCCCCAAAATTGCTGCCGCAGTCGGTTGCTTGACACTCGGCGGTGTGATTGCCTGCGAATTGTGAAACCCTGGCAGGCTTTGCAGGTCCGTACCGACACGGACGTCGAAGGCGTTGGCTCGTTGCGAAAACCCGCCGCTGACGTGCTCAGCATCGTCGTGATGGTGGACGGGGCGTGCTGGCTGGAGACACGCGAAGGTGCGACATGGCGGTCGGCGACCTACAGCACCGGGGATATCGGAATCACGGTGCCCGGCAAAGAGATCACCATCCGCTGGCGAAAATTCGCCGCCGCCCCGCTGCGCACCGTCCACATAGATCTGCCGAAAGCGCTGTTCGACCCGGACGTCGACCTCACCCCGCTCGACGTCCTGAGCCGCCCGGACCCCGTGATCGCGGCGATGGCGACAGCGATGGCCAAAGCAAAAGCCGCAGGCGCCGAAGAGTTGTACGCCCAATGCGCCGCCCAGTACCTCGCAGCACACCTGCTCGCCCCAGACCGGGCGCGCGAGCCGGAACGGCACGCCCTGAACGACGGCCAGATGCGCAAGGTTGTGGAGTACATGCGCAGCAACCTGCCCGGCCACATCACGTTGGACGATCTGGCGAAAGAGGCGGCGCTCAGCAGGTTCCACTTCCTGCGGCTGTTCACGGCCCGAACCGGCAGGCCGCCGCTGAAGTTCCTCACCGAGTTGCGTATCACGGAAGCCCGTCGCCGACTGCAGAACAGCGATGAGCCGATCGCGGCGATCGGCAGAAAATCCGGCTTCCCCAGCGCAAGCCACTTCTCGGCCACCTTCAGCCGTTACGTCGGCTGCTCGCCAACGGAGTACCGACTGCGCAGCCGCTGAAATCCATAGCAATTCGACAGATGCGGCCGGGCTGATGGACTTGCGGCTCGTCGCTCCCCTCGCCAGTAACATCGCTTGAAGCGATTGATTTGATCGGAAACTATCGCTTTTCGCGATGAGCTGATCGACCTAGCGTGGCTCTCATGACCGATCACCTTTCCAACGGCGAGAAGCTCGTCGGGATCAACGATGCCGAGCTGTGCGTCGAGACCTTCGGAAACCCCGCGAACCCGGCGATCCTGCTCATCGACGGGGCGACCGCATCGATGCTGTGGTGGGAAGCCGAGCTGTGTGAACAGATCGCGCGCGGCGGCCGTTTCGTCATCCGCTACGACAACCGGGACACCGGCAGATCCACCAGTTACCCGCCAGGGCGGCCGGGCTACACGTACACCGACCTGGCCGGGGACGCGCTCGGCATCCTTGACGCCCTGAACGTCGAGAGCGCACACATCGTCTGCCGGTCCATGTCCGGCGGAATCGGGCTCATCATCGGGGTGGACCACCCTGACCGGGTGGAGTCACTGACGTTCGTCTCCACCTCCACGGGCGAAGACGGTCTCCCGCCGTCGTCGGACGAGCTCACCAGCGACATGCCCGCCGAACCAGACCTCTCCGATCCCCGTGCGGCAGTGGACTTCGTTGTCGCATCGGCGAAGGCGTGCTCGGGCGGCTCGCCCTACTTCGACGAGACCGCCACGCGCGCTCTGGTCGAGCGGGACGTGGCCCGCACGCGCGATGTCGCGGCCACCCTCGTCAACCACTACATGATGAGCTTCGAAGGGTCGTCCCGCGATTTCGGGTCCATCAAGGCGCCGACCCTGGTGGTGCACGGCGACCATGACCCGGTTTGCCCGCTGCCACACGGACATGCGCTGCGGGACGCGATTCCCGGCGCGACACTGCTGACCCTGGAAGGCGCCGGGCACGACCTGCCGAAGCCGCTGTGGGACGTGTTCGTCCCGGCTCTGCTCCAGCACACCGCGGGCGGGCGGCCATGACCGGCTTGCGTTCGGCTGTCTGGCTGCCGATCTTCAACGATCTCGCCGAACCGGCAGTGGTGGCACGCCTGGCCGCTGAGGCGGAGCAGGCCGGCTGGCACGGCGTGTTCGTCTGGGACCACCTGCGCTGGCGGGAGCCGGTGCGGCAGGTGGCCGACCCGTGGATCACGCTGGCCGCGATCGCCACCGCCACCGAACGCCTCCGGTTCGGCCCCATGGTCACGCCCCTTGCCCGCCGCCGGCCTGCCAAGGTCGCCAAGGAAACCGCGACGCTGGACCGGCTCAGCGGCGGCCGTCTCACGCTCGGCGTCGGTCTCGGCAGCGACCGCTTCGCCGGCGAACTGCACGCGACCGGCGAGGAACTCGATGATCGGCGGCGGGGCCAGATGCTCGACGAGTCGCTGGCGATCCTGACCGCCGCATGGTCCGGTACGCCGGTGCACCACCACGGCACGCACTACATCGTCGACGGCATCTCCTTTCTTCCCAGACCGGTTCAGCGCCCCGGCGTGCCGGTGTGGGCCGCGGGATTTCCCGGGAACGTCAAGCCGCTGCGCCGCGCCGCCCGGCACGACGGTTTCTTCCCGGTCAATCTCCAGCACCCGGACCAGCTCGCTGACATCGTCAGCACCATCACGGATCTCCGCCAACAAAAGACGACTCCGTACGACATCGCCGTCGCACTCCCGCCCGGCACCGATCCAGCGCCCTACGCCAAGGCTGGCGCCACCTGGTGGCTCGCCGAGTTCGCGCCGGAGACGGTGTCGCTGGACCAAGTGCGGGGCGTACTGCGCGACGGCCCGGCCGAAATCGGCATCGACAGCAACCTGTGACGTGATGTCCGCAGTGGACCAGCCCCCGTGCTGCCTGCGCGGTTGGTGAAACAGGCGAGTCGGCAACTGGAAACCCGTCCTGCGGGGGTGACGGGCGCGGTACCGTGCAAAGGGGAGGTGCGCTGAGTGAACCACGAATTCGGCGCCGAATTGCGGCGACGGCGGGTGCATGCCGAGATCTCCCTGAACGAGATGGCCAGGCGGCTGAACTTCAGCAAGGGCTATCTCAGCAAGATCGAGAACGGCAGGCAGCCGCCGACCGAGCAACTGGCGCGCCTTGCTGACGCCGAGCTCAGGGCGAATGGGGAGCTCGCGGCGTTGGTCCAGCGGGCCGGGCCGGATCCGCCGAACGGCGATTCCCCCGTCGACTTCGCGCACCCGAATCGCCGGGAAGTTCTCGCCTTCGGCAGCTCCTTGTTCCTTCCCTTGGGCATCAACGAGGCTGACGCCGAGACGGCTGCCGAGGATCCGCAGACGCGGCTGTACTACCGCGACCAGTTCGCCCAGCTTCGCAAGCGGGGCCAGCAGAGCGCGCCCGGGTTGGTGCTGCGCACGATCGCCGTCGAGTACTGCACGCTCGTCGAACTCGCTGAGGCCGCGCCGTATCCGTCGAGCCGGGCGTCGTTCGAGATCCTGGCCGCGCGATACGCCGAATACGCCGGTTGGATGGCGCAGGAGGCTGGCGACAACCAGTCGTCGATGGCGTGGACCCGGCAGTCCGCCAAGCTCGCCGAGTCCGCGGGCGATCAGGCGTTGGCGGCGTACGCACTGGTCAGGGAAGCCGAGCTGGCGATGTACGCGCGGGACGCCGCCCGCACGATCTCCCTTGCGCAGCAGGCACAACAGCATCCTGGGGCGGACCCGCGGGTGCTCGCGCTGGCCGCGCACCGGGAAGCGCAAGGCCACGCGATGCTCAACAACAGCCGTGACTGCCGTGCCGCGCTGGATCGAGCCGAAACGTTGCTGGCCAACGGAGTTCCGGACGGCCCTGGCGGATCGCCGCTCGGTTCGACCACTGTCGCCGATTTGAATCTGGCCGTTTCCGGGTGGTGCACCTTCGATCTGGGCCGGCCGAAGCAAGCCGCGGAACTGCTGGAACGAGCGCTCGCCAGGACAGCACCGACCGCGAGACGGGCCCGGGCGATGTTCGGCGCGCGGCTTGCGTTGGCGTACGAGGCAACGAGTGACCTCGACCGGATGTGTGAGGTCGCGTCGCAGGTCATCGCCATCGCCCAGCCGATCGGCTCGGCCACCGCGCGCACCGAACTGCGCAGGCTGACCCGTGCCATGGCACGCAGGCACAACTACCGTCCAGCAAAACAATTACACGTAGAAATCACGGCCGCACTTTTCGGGTTTCCTGTTTCCTGACGGTTTCAGCCACAGGAAACACCTTCCGGGCCAGGCGTGAGCCGACCATTGTGTATATCACCAGCTGGTGGCAGATCCACGAAGGTCGACGTCTTCCTTCACGCAGGGCTTCCTGAAGGAGGAAAAACCATGGAGCCGCACTGATTCCTTGAGCTGTCGGTGACGTCCGGGGTGACGCTTCCCCGGACGTCACCGCCATTGAATTCCGTAGGCACATCCGTTGATGAGATCCCGGAACTGGGCGCTGACCTCGTAGGCCAGGTTCGGTTCCAGCTCCGTTCCCGGCCTGGGCTCGTCGTTGACCGCACTGTGCGGCACGCCTTCGTGCCGCCAAATCCGCTGCGGCACCCGGTCCGGGTGGAATCGGACGAGCAGAGTGAAATACCGGCATTGCCGGTACGGCACGTACACATATCGGTTGACCATTTCCTGACCGGGCGGAATTCGCGCGATCAGGCCGTATGTGTGTCGTTCGCCGCGGTGCAGCGTTCTCGGCAGGGTGATCTCGGTACTGAAATTGGTGCTCGATCCCTGCCCGGTTCCGGCGAGCAGGCCGCCGAACATCATCTCGCGTGTGAGCTCGACCCGCGTGCTGTGGTTCGAGGGGTGCCTCGGCACGTCGATCGACGTGACGATCCTGTCGAGCGACGCGGCCGTCGCCACGATCGTGCGTCGCTCGATCGCCTCCGGGTTCGCCATGTCGAGACGCAGCACCGCGTCGAAAACGTCGACGTACCAACCGATCCCGCCGTGCCCGACACCCGGCATCGGCACCTGCCCGCGATCGGCTTGAGCTGCCATCTGCAGGAAGGCGTCGTCCATCCGCCTTCGTGCAGTCCGTTCGTCGCAATAGAACTCCGCGGCCAGCACCGACAGCCGCTGCTGCAACGTGTCGCCATCGGTCGACGGTGGCAGGTTCAGGCCACATCGCGCGGCCCGGCGCAATTGCTCCGGCAGATCGGCCATCAGCTCGTCGAGGTAGCCGATCACCTTCTCGCGCAACACGCTTCCCGAGTCCGCCGTCGCGCCGAAAAGCTCGGTGAAGTCCGGCCGGACCCGCGATTCCAGGTCCCGTGCCAGCACACCTCGCCCTTTACGCAGCCGGACGAGGTTCTCCTTCACGATCTCACCGACAGTGTGACTGTGCACAGGCTGAAATCTTTCGTCAGATGGCCGGTTTGTAGAAAAAGGAGCGGCGGCGGCAGATCCTGTCGGCTTCGAAAACATACCAGTCGGCGAACAACTCGAACAGGGGTTCACCCGAACGGGAGATGCCTTCGAAACTGCCCCAGCAGAATCCCTGAGTCTGGTCGGTCAACAGGCTTTCCAGCTTGTGCCGCCCGTCGGCGATGACCCTGGTGTGCCGGTAGAAGTCGAGCAGCTGCGCCACTCCGTGAATGGTCGGATAGCCGGGCCGGTCGTAGCGCACGTCGTCGGTCACCAGCGTGCCCAGCTGGTCCCAGTCACGCAGGTCAATGACCTTCAGCAGCCGCTGAACCAGATGGTCCCTCATCATCGGAATTCACCTTGCGCTCTGTCAGATCCGCCGCCCTGATGTCCTGTGAACCCCGGTTGAGCTCGGTGAACCACTGCATGAACCGTGGCACGAGCAAGGCGTCCGGGTCGGTGATGATGAAAACGCCCATGATCCGTTCGAACTCGGTCGACGGCGCGTTCGGATCGTGCATGTTGACCTGCCAGATGATCCGCCCGCCGGAGGAGTTGCGGTCCTTGACGACCACGAACGACGCGGGGAGTTTGGCGGGCACCTTCACGATCTTGACGTCCTTGCTCGGATTGTTCTCGGCGAACTCCGCCATGGCCCGGTAGTGGTCGAGGTACGCGGGCGCGAGCGACTTCGCCAAGTCGTACTTCTCGTCCTTCTTGTCCTTCAAATGACCATTCTGGACCTGGATCAGCCGGTGATACAGCACCGTTTCGAACTTGCGCTCGAATTGTTTGAGGTAATCGCGTTGCTCGCGCAGGTCCTTCTCGGACTCGAGGCTGCCCGCGGCCTTGCGGAACACCTCGACGTACGAGTTCACCGCGTAGATCTGTGCCTGCGAGCCTGCTTGGCTGATCACCTCCCGGCTGCGCTGGTACAGCGTGTCCGGGGCGTCGGCCGGGTAGTACCTGATCGAGAACGCGGCCTTCTCGATCAGATGGTCCACCTTCGTCGATGTCCGTGTGACCACCGCGATCAACAGGATCACGGCCACGATCAACGCGACTATCACCCAAACGACGGAACCTGCGACGCCGTCGATCACCCCGTCCCACGCCAGCTTCGCGCCGACGCCGACGAGCGTCGCAACGACGGTACCTGCGGCAAAAGCCGTGAGATTCCCGCGCGAGTTGACCACCTCTGCTGCCCCCTCTCCCTCGTCCTGCGGTGCCTGCCCATGGACTAGTCGCCGTTACTCCCCCGCGCGCTACAGTCGGGCAGATGAGCCAGAAAAGCTTCGCCTCATCGGCCGACCTGGCCGACAAGGAGCAGACGCTGGAAATCCTCGGCGACGGGATCTACGCACTGACCGCCGAAGGAGATCCGAACGTGGGCGCCATCGAAGGCGAGGACTTCCTGGTCTGCTTCGAAGCGATGGCAACCCCGGTCGCCGCACGGGAATGGCTCGCCAAACTCCGCGAACACACCGGCAAACCGGTCCGTTACCTCGTTCTGTCGCACTACCACGCGGTCCGCACACTCGGCGCGTCCGCGTTCGACGCCGACATCATCGTGGCGCACGAGAACACCAAAGCGCTCATCGCCGAACGCGGCAAACAGGACTGGGCCAGCGAGTTCGCCCGGATGCCGCGGCTGGCCAAGTCACCGGAATCGGTGCCAGGACTGACCTGGCCGACGCTGACCTTCACCGACCGCGTCACCATCGACCTCGGCGGCGAACGCGGCGATCTCGTCCTGCAGTACTGCGGACGCGGGCACACCGAAGGCGACATCATCGCCTGGCTGCCCCGGCACGGCATCCTCTACGCGGGCGATCTCGTGGAGGCACAGGCCGCCCTGTACACCGGGGACGCGTACCACCACGACTGGTCAACCTCCACTTTGGACAAGGTGCGGTCGTTCGACGCCACGACGTTGATCGGCGGCCGTGGCGCGGTCACCCACGGCCGCGACGCGGTCAACGCCGCGATCGACCAGACCAGGCACTTCCTGACCGTGCTGCTGGCCGAGGTCTCGTCGGTCTTCGAAGCGGGCGGGACGTTGAAGCAGGCCTTCGAACGCACCCATGCCGCGTTGTCCCCGCGGTACGGCAAGTGGCCGATCTTCGAGCACTGCCTGCCGTTCGACGTCTCCCGGGCGTGGGACGAACTGGCCGGCATCGAGCGGCCGGTGATCTGGACAGCCGAGCGCGACCGGGAAGTCTGGGACAAACTGGCATGAGCGTCGTCGTCGTCGGGAACGGACCTGTCGGCCAGACGACGGCTTTGCTGCTCGCCCGCTGGGGCGTGGAGACGGTCCTGGTGGACGGCCGGGCCAAGCGGGATCCGATCGGCTCGAAGTCGATCTGCCAGCAGCGGGACGTGCTGGACATCTGGCATTCGGTCGGCGCGGGTGCGCAGATCACCGCCGAGGGCCTGACGTGGACGACCGCGCGGACGTTCTACCAGGACACCGAGTTGTTCGCGATCACCCTGCCGTCCGGCGGGGATCTGCCGCCGTTCGTGAACCTGTCACAGTCACGCACCGAGGAGATCCTGGACTCCTGGATCGCCCGGCAGCCGCTGATCGACGTCCGCTGGAACCACCGCGTGACCGGTCTGGACCAAGATTCATCCGGTGTGACGGTGACATGCGCCGACGGCCAGGTGATCCGGGCTTCGTATGTGGTGCTGTGCGCGGGATCGCACGCCGACGACTTGCGGGCCGCCCTTGACGTCACGTTCGACGGGCAGTCCTTCGACGACCAGTTCCTGATCTGCGACATCCGCGCCGACCTGCCTGGCTGGGCGCACGAGCGACGGTTCTACTTCGACCCGCCGTGGAACCCGGGACGCCAGGTGCTGATCCATCCTTGTCCTGGCTCGACGTTCCGGATCGACTGGCAGGTGCCTGCCGACTATTCGGTAGAGGTGGACGATCTGCACGGACGGATCCGTGCGATCATCGGCGACACGGACTACTCGGTCGTCTGGAAGTCGGTCTACCGTTTCCATTCCCGTGTCGCGTCGCGGATGCGTGTCGGTCGTGTCCTGCTCGCCGGGGACTGCGCGCACTTGATGGCGCCTTTCGGCGCGCGTGGCCTGAACTCCGGCGTGGCCGACGCCGAGAACGCGGCCTGGAAGATCGCCCGTGTCCTGCAAGGGAAATCCTCCCCGGAGCTGCTGGAGACCTACCACGTCGAACGGCACGCGGCAGCGTTGGAGAACATCAGGATCACCACCGAGACCATGGATTTCCTCGTCCCACAGACCGATGTCCAACGCCAGCACCGCCGGATGATCCTGGAGAAGGCACGGCACGACCCGTCGGTGTACTCCCAGGTCAACTCCGGACGGCTGTCGTCACCGTTCCCGTACCGTTGCTCTCCTCTGACCCACGGATCGCACCCGGCCGCCGGATTGCTTGTCCCAGAACAACTCCGCTCTGGTTGCCGGAACGGCTTGCAGGTAGTCGAGCACGAGGACGCGTTCTGGGTGATCCGCCCGGATGCCTATGTCGCCGCGGTGGTGACATCGTTGGCCGAGGCGGACTCCGTGCTTTCCCAGTTCTGACGCCGCCACGGCAACAACAGCGAAGTCAGGAGCATCAACGCGCCGGCGATCCCGATCGCGATCCTGACGCTCGTGACGCTGGCGAGCAGTCCCCACAGCGCGGTCAGGACGGCGATGGCCGCGCGGCTACTGATCGTCCACGCGGTGAGGACTCTGGCGAGAGCGTCGTGCGGGGCACGCTCGAGGCGGTATGTCGCGAACACCGGGGTGAAGATCCCGATGCACGTGATCATGGTGATCTCAACGGCGATGACGACCAACAGGCCCGTCACACCGGGTCCGACGAACGCGAGGCCGGTCAGCCACAGCGTCCGGGCGACGCCGAAGCCGAGCAGGATTGTCCGCTGCCCGAACCTCCTTGCCAGTGGCCGGGACATCCGGGCGCCGACAATCCCGCCGAGACAGGAAATGCCGAGCGCCAGCCCGTACTCCAGCGCGGTGAAGCCCAGTTCACGCAGCATGAGGAACGCCAGCAGCGGCCCGGTCGCCATGATCAGCGCGGACGCCAGCACGTTGCTCGCGAAGAACCGCCGCAGTCCCGGGTCTCGGGCGATCGCCCGCCAGCCTTCACCAAGGCCCACGTTGGCGTGCTTCCGTTGGGGCGGTGCGGGCTCCGGTGCCTTGATCATCCGGATCCCCAGTGCGGACAGCAAATAGCTCACCGCGTTCGACACCGTCGTCACAACCGGCCCCAGCAAGCCGATCATGCCACCGCCGAGCGGCGGGCCTACGGCCGCGGACACCCACAGGACGCTCTCGAACTTGCCGTTGGCGGTCGTCAACTGATCCGGTGCGACGAGACCTTTGAGGTGCGCGCCGCTCGCGCCGACGAAGACGATGTCCGCCGCAGCGACGACGACCGTGACGACAAGCAATTGGTAGTAGGTCAAGACATCCAGGGCGTAAGCGGTTGGAACGGTCATGAGAACGAGGAATCGCACCAGGTCCGCGTGGATCATCAACGACCGCTTACGCCGGAACTCCACCCACGGCCCAAGCGGTACGGCGAGCAACGCACCCATCGCCCCGCCGACCGCCGCGATCAGCGACACCTGCGCCTCGCTGACGTGCAAGGCGAGGATGGCGATCATGGGAAAGGCATCCAAGGCCACGTATGTGCCCAACGTGCTGACCGCGTAAGCCCGCCACAGCCACCCGAAGTCCCTCCCCATGGCGGATGATCAAACCACACGCCTCGACACGACGGCCGCAACCAAGACAGTCGCCGCGCCGACGAACGGCAAAGCCGTCGGACTCGCGACGTTCAGGACAATCCCGCCCGCGAAGCCACCGGCCGCCACCCCGATCTGGACGGCCGAGGAGTTCAGCGTCAGGACCATCGCGCCGTTGTCGGGAAAGACGGTGAGCAGCCGGTTGGCCTGAGCGGGCGTGAACATCCAACCGAAGACTCCCCAGACAGCCAGGCCCACCATCCCGATGAACGGTATGGACACCATTGCGCAGACAGTCACGGCGAGGCTGACAGCCAACATCCGCGACCAGCCGAACCGGTCGACGCCGAACCCGCCGAGCAACGTCCCCGCAGTCGTCCCAATGCCGAAGACGAGCATGGCCAACGCGATGTCGTTGACGAGCAAGGAGATATAGGCGTACACCACGAACTCGCCAGCCACGACGGCGACCGTGAGCAGGACAATCGCCAGCATTCGCCGATCGCCGAGAAACCTGAACCGGTCCCGAATGGACATCCCGCTCACCGGTGCATCGGCACGCTGGAACGCCGCCACGACAACGGCCATCGCGGCAACAGCGACGAGCACCCAGCGCCATCCGAGGTGGCTTGCCACGTACACGCCAAGCGGTGCACCAGCCAGCGTCGCGGCCGTGAAGCCACTCGACATCACGGCCAATGCCCGGCCCTTGCGGTTCTTCCCCAATGTCACGGCTTGGGCGCCCGCGTTGGGAATGAACAGCGCCGCTCCTGCCGCTGATACCAAGCGCCCCAGGGCAAGGACGATGACTGACTGGGCGGATGCGGAGATGAGGTTGCCTGCGGCGAAGACTATTAGGCCGATCGTGCAGGCTCTTCGCGACCGGACAACGAGGGCAAGAAGGGGCGAGGCGACAACGTAGATCACCGGGTACATCGCGAGCACCTGGCCGACCGTGCTCGCGGAGACGGACAACGAGGTGCTCAGCGCGGGGAGTACGCCGGTCAGGGCCGTTCCTTCGACGGCGACGGTGAATGCGCCTAGCACCAACGGTATGAGCCTTCGCCAGGCCAAACCTTCGGCCTCGCCGGACTTCTGCGATGTCACACGGTCCCCTCGCCCGACATCCCACCGCCTCCCCGGTGACCAGCACTCCCCGCCAACCCGGGACTTCCCGTCCCTCCCGGCCCGCCCTTCCTGGTCATCCACACTCCCCCCAGAACCCTGCCGTTCCCTGGCTTTCGTTGCCGCCAAGCAACTGGTACTCCCGCCCCTCCCCCGGCTTTCACTTACCTCTCGGGGAATCGACAGTCCGGCACTACCCCGCACTCCTCAGCCCACGCTCCCAGGCAATCCCGCTCCCTTCAGAACCCCACCCTCCCACCGCCTCCCCCGGTGACCGGCATTCCCCGCCATCCCGAGACCTCCCGCCCTCCCGGCCTTCCTGGACACGCTTCCATTTCGTCACGAGGAAACTAACCTCGTCCGTAGTCCTAAAAGCAGTCTGCCGGGATTTGTCTTGTCCTGAACCAATCTCGGTGTCACATGATGGGTGTCTCGTGAAAATGACAGAAGCCTGTCCGGTCCGTTACGCCGTTTGGCCCTTAACTTTTGTTTACACAATGCATAAGTTGCACGGGATCGACACGAAAGAACACTGGACCCGTCGGACTGAGGCAAGACAACAACATCGGCAGCCGTCCATGCAAGCGCGGCATGGATGGTTTTACCGATAGCTGGGGATGCGCGAGCCGCCACGCAGAGGTCGCGGCGTGCCGCCATGCCCTCGTAGCGCTGTCTAAGGACGCTTCGAGGACCGTTCGGCCGATGTAGCCGTTGACCCGAATGGAGAAGGATGGACAAGCACGCCCAGACCGGCTGGTTGCACAGGCTCGTCACCCGCCGCTCTGTGCTCGCGACCAGCACTGTCGGACTGGCTGTTCCGGCTGCGATGACACTGGGCGCCGGTGGTTCCGGCATGCACACCGCCCAGGCGCAGACCGGCGTGGTCAAGAAGATCACGATGTACGCCGAGAACCTGCCCAACAACGAGGTCGGGTACGGCCTCGAGCCGGGCAAAGCCACGATTCCCGGTCCGCTGCTGCAGATCTACGAGGGTGACACGCTCGAGATCACTCTGGTCAACCGGACCGACAAACGACTCTCGATCCACCCGCACGGCGTGGACTACTCCACCGAGTCGGATGGCAGCCCGCTCAACAACTCCTTCAACGGCCCTGGTGAGACCCGCGTGTACACGTGGCGGTCGCGTGAGATGACGTTCGCGGGCCAGGGCCGCATGTTCATCCCCGGCAGCGCGGGCTACTGGCACTACCACGACCACGCCTACGGCGGCGACCACGGCACCATCGGACTGACGAAGGGCCTGTACGGCGGCCTGATCGTGCGCAGGCGCGGCGACATCCTGCCGGACAAGACTTTCGTCGCGGTCTTGGACGACTCCAGGATCAACAACAAGAAGGCGCCGGACACCCCGATGTTCGAGGCCAACCTCGGCCAGCGGGTCGAGTTCCTCGCGATCGGCCACGGCAGCCTGTACCACACCTTCCACCTGCACGCGCACCGCTGGGCGGACAACCGCACGGGCTACCTCGAGAGCCCGAGCGACCCCAGCGCGATCATCGACATCAAGGACCTCAACCCGGGCACGTCGTTCGGGTTCCAGGTCATCGCCGGCCAGGGCGTCGGGCCAGGCGCGTGGATGTACCACTGCCACGTGCAGAGCCACTCCGACACGGGCATGTCCGGGATCTTCCTTGTCCGCAACGCCGACGGCAGCATGCCGCCGGGTGCGCAGGAGGCGATCGACCGGTTCCACGGCCACACGCACGCCGCCACAGCAGGCGACGTGCCACCACCACCGGCGCCCGAAGGGCACAGCCACAACTGATTCTGGCAACAACTGACCTCCTGGCCTGCCTACGACAAAGGAGTTAGGGATGGGGCGACGGTTCACAGCCGGTCGATTTCGCAGGAGAACGGGGAGACACGCCTTATTGGTGCTGACGGCCGCGGCGGCCATGGTCGGCGGCACCCTGACCACGGCCGCCGCCGCACCGCAGCAACAAGCACCTGCTGCCGCAGTGGAAAGCGCGATCAAGGTCCTTGTCTTCCACGGCCCGTTGGCCGACCAGCAGGACCCGGTGGCCAAGGCCGCCGAGACAGTCAAGGAACTCGGCGCCGCCAACGGGATCGCGGTCGACGCGACCTCGGACCCCGCCGCGTTCACCGCTCAGAACCTCGCCAACTACCGCGGTGTGGTCTTCCTGTCCGCCGAGAAGGCGACGCTGACGCGTGACCAGGAAGCCGTGCTGCAGGCCTACATCAAGGCCGGCAACGGCTTCCTCGGCATCGGCGACGCCGCCAAGGCACAGGCCGGTTCGACGTGGTTCACCGGCCTGATCGGCACCCGCCCGGTCGGCTCCTTCTCCACCCCGGAGTCCATCGGCACGGTCACCGCGAGCGCGGAGAACCCGCCGAACGAGACCAAGGAAAAGGCCGCCGACAACAACCCCGGCACCAAGTGGCTGGCGTTCGCCACCACCGGATGGCTGGCTTACCAGCTGCCCGCGGCCAAGGCGGTCAACCGGTACACGCTCACGTCCGCCAACGACTTCGCCGGGCGTGACCCGAAGGACTGGACCCTCGAGGGTTCCAACGACGGCAGCACGTGGACGCAGGTCGACAAGCAGACCGGCCAGACCTTCGGCGAGCGCCTCCAGACCCGGCTGTTCACCATCGCGTCGCCGGTGTCGTACTCGCGCTACCGGCTCAACATCACGGCCAACGCGGGTGACCCGATCATCCAGCTGGCCGACTTGAGCCTGTTCGCGGGCGACCCGACTCCCCCGCCGACGCCCGGCATCAACCAGGCCGTGGTGAACATCCTCGACCGCCAGCACCCGGCGACCAAGGGCCTGCCGCAGAACATCACGCGCTCGGACCGTTGGTACAACTGGGATCCCAACCCGGTCGGCACCGTGCACACGGTCGCGCAGGTCGAGGAATGGCGCTACAACCCGGGTCCCGGCGCCAACGGGCCGTTCCACCCGGTCTCGTGGTGCCGTGACTACGAAGGTGGCCGGTCCTTCTACACCGGCATGGGCCACACCGAGGGCAGCTACGGCGAGCCCGCGTTCCGCACCCACCTGACCGGCGCCCTGAAGTGGACGACCGGCATGGTGCGTGGTGACTGCCAGGCCACCATCGCGGCGAACTACAAGGTCGAGCGGCTGACCCAGCCCAACCAGACGGGCCAGCTCGACCAGATCGGCGAGTCGCACGGCCTGACCACCGCCCCCGACGGCACGATCTTCTACGTCGGCAAGGCGGCGTGCCCGACCGGCCCGATCGTGTCCTGGGACGACCCGAAGGTCGGCCTTGGCTGTGGCACGATCCACCAGTTCAAACCGGACACCAAGCAGGTCAAGCACTTGGCCACGCTGCCGGTGATGGGCAACCGTGGTTCCGGCGGTGAGCTGATCAAGAACGAAGAGGGTCTGCTCGGCATCGTCGCCGACCCGAAGTTCACCGAGAACGGCTGGATCTACGTCTACTGGATGCCGCAGGACACCGTCGACCGGGTCAAGCGGACCGGTAAGCGGACCATCTCGCGGCTGACCTACGACCGCGCTGCCCAGACGATCGACCTGAGCACGCGCAAGGACCTGCTGCAGTGGGAAGTCCAGCAGCACAGCTGTTGCCACGCGGGTGGCGGTATGGCGTTCGACGCCAAGGGCAACCTGTACGTCGGTTCCGGTGACAGCAACTCGTCCGAGGGTTCGTTGGGTTACTCCGGCAACAACTGGACGGCGGACTGGATGGGTCTGTCCTTCCAGGACGCTCGCCGTACGTCCGGTAACACCAACGACCTGAACGGCAAGATCATCCGCATCCACCCGGAGGCGGACGGCACGTACACCATCCCGCAGGGCAACCTGTTCCCGCCGGGCACTGAGAAGACCCGGCCGGAGATCTACGTGATGGGCGTGCGGAACATCTCGCGCCTGCAGGTCGACCCGGTCACGCAGTGGCTGACCGCCGCGTGGGTCGGTCCGGACGCGGGCAAGCCGAACCCCGAGCTCGGTCCGGCCAAGTACGAGACCGCCACGATCATCACCGAGGCGGGCAACCACGGCTGGCCGTACTGCATGGGCAACAAGCAGCCGTACCGCGACCGCAGCAACACCGACGCGTCGGTGCTGACCGGTTGGTACGACTGCAACGCGCCGAAGAACAACTCGCCGCGCAACACGGGTCTGGTCGACCTGCCGCCGGTGAAGAACAACATGATCTGGTACTCGCCGGACGGCGGCGGCCCGGTCTTCCCGGCACGGCCGGACGGCAGTGGCGTCCCCACGTACAACGAGGCGGATGTCACCTACACCCAGCCGTACCTCAAGGGTGGCAACCAGGCGGTCATGACCGGCCCGATCTACCAGCGTGAGCTGGTGGACACCAACAGCGGTGTGGCGTGGCCGGAGTACTGGGACGGCAAGTGGTTCATCGGTGACGAGGGCAACGACCAGAACCGCGTCGCGGTGACAGTCGACCCGGCTGGTGTGGCGAACGCGGCTCCTCCGGTGTTCGTGGAGTCGCTGCGCTCGATCATCCCGGGCGGCACCGGGAACCTGCAGCTGCAGAACTGGATGGACGCGAAGTTCGGCAAGGACGGCGCGCTCTACCTGCTTGACTACGGCGGCGGTTTCTTCAGCCTGACCCGCAACCAGAAGCTGCTGCGGATCACCTACCAGGGTGGTGCGCCGACGCCACGGCCTGCCGCGACTTCCGTCGCTGTGCAGAACAAGCCGCTGACCGTCGGGTTCACCGGGTCGAAGTCCGGTGGCGTGTCCTACCGCTGGGACTTCGGTGACGGCACCCAGTCGACCGAGGCCAACCCGCGTCACACCTACGCCCGTGTTGGTACGTACAACGCGAAGCTGACGGTGACCTACGCGGACGGTGAGACCCAGGTCGTGCCGGTGGCTGTGAACGTCGGGTGCGCGGTGCCTGACAGTCGCGGCACGGTGTTCATGGGCGACTTGGACTCCGGCGTGCCGAACAAGCAGGTCGGCAACGGCTGCACGATCAACGATCTGGTCGACGACGAGAGCCCGTGGTCCGACCACGGTGCGTTCGTCCGGCACGTCGAGGCCCTGGCCGCGCAGTTGCAGAAGGACGGCGTGATCAACGGCCGGGAGAGCTCGGCGCTGACCCGGGCCGCTGCGGGGTCGAACGTCGGCACCGCCGCGAACACCGGGTACGAGCCGATCTTCGACGGCACCGAGGCCTCCCTGCAGGGCTGGGAGCAGGCGCCTGGCGGATCGTTCTCGATCCAGCCGGACGGCTCGCTGCGGTCCTCCGGCGGGCTGGGCATGCTGTGGTACGCCCAGAAGCAGTTCGGCAACTTCTCGGCGAAGCTGCAGTTCCGCGACTCCTCACCGGGTGACACCCGCGCCAACAGCGGGCTGTTCACCAGGTTCCCGGATCCGCGGATCCCGCTGGAGCAGCGTCCGCCGGGCAGCTGTGGCACGGTCGGCAGCGCGCGTACCTCGCAGGCCTGGGTCGCGATCTACTGTGGACACGAGATCCAGATCTACGACGGCGAGACCGGTGAGCCGCAGAAGACCGGGTCGATCTACAACTTCGACCCGATCGGCCTGCCGGGTGCCGGTGCCACGCCGAAGGGCGTCTGGAACGACTACGAGGTCCGGGTTGTCGGACAGCACTACACGATCATCCGCAACGGCAAGGTGATCAACGAGTTCGACAACACGCCGGGCAAGCAGTCCTCCAGGGCTGGTGACCCGCCGACGGATCTGCGCCAGTTCTTCAGTGGCTTCCTCGGCCTGCAGAACCACGGCAACGCAGATGTGATCGATTTCCGCAACATCCGAGTGCGGTCGCTCTAGCGGCCATGACCGGCCGGTGCGCCCCTTCTCGGCGCACCGGCCGGTCCGGCGCACTCACGGAAGGTTCAGCATGATTCGACGCTTGATCGCTGGGGTGGCCGGCGCGTTGATGGTGACATCGATCGCGGTGGCGATTCCGGCGTCCGCGGTGCCGGCACCGGCTCCGGCGCCCACTCCGCAGCCCGTCCAGGCCCAGGAACAAGTGCTGAAATGGGTCGGCGGCAACGTCACTGACAGGTACCTCGAGCAGCCGAGCACCGCGGTCGCGGGTGTCACGAAGATCATCTTCAGCAACACCGAACAGACCAGCACCATCACCCACACGCTCACCTTCGACACCGAAACCCCTGGCTACAACCACGATGTCGATCTCAACATCACGGCCAACCCAGGCGACCCAGCAGGCGGCTACTACGAAGCGACCGTCACGCTGACCCCCGGCAAGTACCGGTTCTACTGCGACTTCCCCGGTCACACGGCCATGCAGGGTGAGCTGACCGTGACCGAAGGCGGCCCGGACGAGACGCCGCCGACGGTCAACGCGACGGTCACTGGAACCAAGGACACCAACGGCAACTACGTCGGCAAGGCGACCGTGGCCGTGAACGCCTCGGACGCCCAGTCCGGTGTGAAGTCGGTCGAGTACCAGATCGACGACCAGAGCTGGCAGCCGTACACGCAGCCGTTCGACGTGACGGCGATCGGCGATCACTCCGTGCAGTACCGCGCCACGGACAACGCCAACAACGTCTCACCGACCGGTTCGACCCAGTTCCGGGTCGTCGAGCCGCCGCGGGACTCCACTCCCCCGACCGTCAACGCGACAGTCACCGGGGACAAGGACCCGCAAGGCAACTACATCGGCAAAGCCACGGTCGCCATCACCGCCACCGACACCGAGTCGGGCGTGAAGTCCACCGAGTACAAACTCGATACGGGAGCGTGGACGCCTTACACGGCACCGGTCGAGGTGACCGGCAACGGCATGCACATGGTGTCCTACCGGGCCACGGACAATGCGAACAACGTGTCGCCGGAAGGCATGGTGCACATCACCATCGTCGCGCCGCCGGACGCGACTCCCCCGACGGTGAACGCCACAGTCGCCGGGGACAAGGACCCACAGGGCAATTACATCGGCAAAGCAACCGTCACCGTCACCGCAACGGACTCCCAGTCCGGCGTGAAGTCCACTGAGTACAAAGTGGATTCCGGAGCGTGGACGCCTTACACCGCACCAGTCGAGGTGACGGCTGCCGGGGCCCACACGGTCGCCTACCGGGCCACGGACAACGCCAACAACGTCTCGCCCGAAGGCACAGTCAACTTCACGGTTGTCG
>NZ_FWXV01000001.1:1376563-1708523 GCF_900176515.1 Kibdelosporangium aridum | reverse complement strand
GACAACGCCAACAACGTCTCGCCCGAAGGCACAGTCAACTTCACGGTTGTCGCGTCCCCGGACACCACTCCGCCGACGGTGACCTCGGCCGTCGCGGGTGACAAGGACCCGCAGGGCAACTACATCAACAAGGCGACGGTCACCATCACGGCGACCGACGCGCAGTCCGGCGTCAAGTCCACCGAGTACAAGCTGGACAGTGGAAACTGGACTCCGTACACGGCACCCGTCGAGGTGACCGCGGCGGGTGCTCACATGATCCACTACCGGGCGACCGACAACGCCAACAACGTGTCAGCCGAAGGCATGGCGAGCTTCACGATCGTCGCAGCCCCGGACACCACCGCACCGACGACCAACGCGACTGTCGCAGGCCCCAAGGACCCCAACGGGAATTACATCGACAGCGCGGCGGTGACGATCACCGCGACCGACGCCCAGTCGGGCGTGAAGCTGATCGAGTACTCGCTGGACAACGGGGCCTGGCAGCAGTACATGAACACCTTCCCGGTCAGCGCCAAGGGCGCGCACACCGTGAAGTACCGGGCCAGCGACAACGCGGGCAACGTCGCACCGGAGAAGTCGGTGTCCTTCACGGTCGTCGAGCCGGGATCGGACGCCTGCCCGGACTCCGACACCCGGGAAACCGTGATCATCGAACGTGACGACACCGGTGTGGCCAATGTGGACACCGGTAACGGCTGCACCGTCAGCGATCTCGTGGACCAGTACCGCGACTGGCCGAGCCACGGGGATTTCGTCAGGCACGTCGACACCGTCACCACCGAGCTGGTGACCCGTGGCGTGCTGTCCCGCCGGGATGCGGGCACTCTCGTGCGCGCGGCCTCGCGATCCGACATCGGCAGGTAGTTTCCTTTCAACGCAGCAGGGAGAACAAAGATGGCTAGACGGACCGCATCAGCGCTCGCGACTCTGAGCGCAATGGTCACCGCGTCCGTGTTGATGGCCGCGCCGGCGAACGCCGATCTGGTCATGTACTGCGTCGGGACGGGCGGTGCCGTGACGGTGCCGAGCGACCTCTACGTGCCGCCGGGCGAGTCCTGCTCCCTGCAGGGCACGACCATCACCGGAAATGTCAGGGTCGCCAAGGACGCCAACCTGATCATCAAGGGCGGCACCGTCAACGGTGAGGTCCAGGTGGCCGCGAACGCCTACTTCGACTCGGTGGACACCCGGGTCGACGGCGACGTGACGCTGGCGGCCGGTGGCTTCGGCATGTACCTGCGAAACACCGACACCGCACGGATCGTGACGCAGCCCAAGGGTTCCCAGCCGGTCGAGGGCTTCCTGTTCGTCGAGGCGGGCTCGAAGGTCGACGGGAACATCAACGCGCAGGTCGGCGAGGTCAGCGTCACCGACAGCGAGGTGACCGGCAACCTCAGCACGAACGGCGCGTACTTCACCGACGTGAAGAACGTCTTCGTCGACGGGACGCTCTCGGTGCTGAACAACGCCAACGGCAGCGTGGTCTGCAGCAGCGCGGTTCAGGGCAAGGCGACCTTCGCGGGCAACCAGGGCGGCGTTCAGCTCGGCCCGAACGGCGGACTGGACTCGTGCGCGTCGGGTGGCTACTTCGCCCGGGACGTCGCGATCTCCAACACCACCGGCCGCTCCACCCTGGATGACAACATCATCAACGGGCAGTTGCAGCTGACCGCCAACAACCCGGTGACCGAGGTCGCCGCGAACAACAAGATTCGCGGGGGCATCGCCGGTGAGTCCGTCGCACCGACCGCCGCCCGTGCGCTGGCGGCTCCGGAGCGGGAGGGCACTGCGGCTGAGCGGGCTGCGGCACGTTCGGCTGCCGCCAACGACGCCGCTGCCGCCAAGGGCGCGGCTCGTCTCGGATAGTCAGTGAGGAAGGAAGCCCGGGGTCTGTCGGCCCCGGGCTTCTTTCATCAGGCCAGGCCGAGTAGCGACACCATGATGGGCAGTCCGAGCAGGATCAGGATCGCCCCGAGCACGTCGAATGAGACGCCCGACCGGATCATCCGGGTGATGGACACCGCTCCCGAGCCGTAGACCACAGCGTTCTGCGGTGTGGACACCGGGAGCATGAAGCCGAACGACGCAGCGAAAGTCGCAGCGAGCGCGGGAATGAACGGGTTCGCCCCCGCTGCCACCGCGATCGGGATGATGATCGGGACCACGACCGACGCCGACGCCGTATTGCTCGTCGTCTCCGACACGATCACGGCCAGCACCACGGCGAAGATCGTGATAGTCACCGTGCTGCTCAGGCCGAGCGCGTTGGAGGCCGACTGGCCCAGCGTCTTGGCCAGGCCCGTGCTGGCAAGCAGGGAACCGAAGATGATGCCGGTTCCGAACAGCAGGATCGTGCCCCAGTCGATCTCGGCGGCGTCGCGCCAGCGAAGCGTGAACTCACGCCGCGACCAGTCTGTCGGCAGCAGGTAGAGCAGTGACGCGCCGAGGACCGCGACGATGCCTTCGTTCAGCCGTCCGCTGACCGCGTCGTACACCGACGAGTCGTTGCCGAAGATCACGGCGATGATGCCTGGAGTGATCCACAGCACGACCGTGATGCCGAAGGCGATCAGGGTGTTCTTCTCGGCTCGCGACAACGGGCCCATCTTGGCGCGTTCTTCCGCGATGTATTCCTCCACGCCCTCAATCCGCCGGATCTCGGGACGGTTGAGCAACAACAGGACCACCGCGAGCACCACGAACATCAACGCGCAGATCGGCAAGGCGATCAGGAACCATTCGGCGAACGAGATCCGCTGGCCGGTAGCCTGTTCGATCAGGCCACGCCCGATCAGGTTCGGCGGGCTGCCGACCGGGGTCAGCAGTCCGCCGACGCTGGCGCCGTACGCGAGCATCAGCAGCAGTGCCGCGCCGACACGCAGCCGCAGCGGGTCGAAGTCCGCCTCGACGAGGCCTCGGTCCTGCAGGAGTTTCGCGATCACGGCCAGGATCCCGATCGCGGTGGGCAGCAGCATGGCCACGGTCGCGGTGTTGGACACGAAGGCCGACAGGACACACGTGATCGCGCCGAACGCGATGATCACGCCGAACGTCGAGCCGCCGACGCGCGGCAACGCCAGGATCTTGAACGCGAAGCGGCGGGCGATGCCGTGTTTCAGCATCGCCTGGGCCAGGATGAAGGCCCCGATGAACGTGAAGATCGTCGACGAGCCGAACGGCTCGAGCGCGTCCTCGGCCGGGACCACCTGCAGCACCACGATCGCGGCGACGCCGAGCAGGCCGCCGATCGGGATCGGGACCGCTTCGGTGATCCACAGGACGATGACACCCAGCAGGATGCCCGCGAGGGTCTGCTGGTTACCGGCCAAGTCGAGCGGTAACGCCAGGAACACGATGGTGACCAGCGGAGCGAGCCAGAGCCCCACGGTCCGCCGTGTCTTTTCGAAGCGTTCCTCGGCCGGGGAGAGCTTCTGCTCGCCGAGACTCCGGTAGGTCGCGTGCCCGAGCAACGCGCTGTCCACGTCCGTGCGATTTCGGGTTCGATCGTCCATGACCGCCTCCCATCCACGCTGGGTCGATGGTCAATAAGGGTGACACACTGCGCGGGTGGAATGGGACGAATTGCACCATGCCCACGGCCGCGCGACGGACGTCCCGAAGTACCTCGAAGCGCTGCGCAACGGTGACGCGCAGGCCATCAGCGAGCTCTACAGCACCGTGGCTCACCAGGGCACTCGCTGGCAGGCGAGCTGCCACGCGGTCGCATTCCTCGTCGAACTGGTCGACGATCCGCGGATACAGCACCGCGTGGAAATCTCGGAACTGGTGCGATACATCGCCGTCGGTGACAGCCAGCTGCCGTTCGACTCGAGCCGGTACGCCGTCGACCTGCCCACGGACGAGCAGGTCGACACCATGATCCAGCAGCTGTACCACGAGGAGAACCCGGAGCCGGAATTCGGTGAGGAAGTCGCCCTGCGCTGGGAAGCCGACGCCTATCACGCAGCAGCGGAACACCTCGGCACCTACGTCCGCTGGCTCGCTGATCCAGAAGTCGGATCGCACGCCGCCGCGTTGCTGGCCTGGTTCCCGCTTCCCGAGGACGCCACACGTGCACTCGTTGACCTGCCTGCCGACTCCCCCGCCCGGGCAAGCGCCAACCTGGCACTCGCCTACATCACGAGCGTGGACGCATCCATCGACCTGCGATTGCGGGAACTGCTGGCAGCCCCGCGGCCAGTCAGCCTGACGGCCGCGATCGCGCTGGCCTTCCGTGTCGGCGACCGTGTGCCTCTTGCAGCGCTGGACGTGCTCGCCGACGAGGACCTCCCCGAAACGCCGGCGGGATGGGACCGGTCAATGCGCGGGTTCGTCGCCATGGCGTTGAAGAATGTGGGCTTGTGATCAGCGTTCCCAAGGTGCTCGAGCAGCAGTTGCGCACGGTGGACCCGTTGCGGGGCAAGGTTCTGTCACTGGACTATGCCGTGCACGCGCACGAGGTCTGCCACGACGAACTGACACCGGAACAGCAGGATCTCTCGGCGATCTATCTGGGCACGGCGAAGGCGCTGTTCGACGGCGAGGCGAGCATGACCGCGCTCGCCGACGCCAGTGCCGCACACGCCAAAATCAGGATTTCCGGTAGCCGTCTCGCCGAGGAGATCATGTGGGTCGGTGTGCTGGCGGTGTCGGTCTGCTGGCAACGGGAACTGGTGCGCGAAGGGCTGAGCCGCGGCGAACTGAAGAACGTCACGGTGAAGACGGTGGCAGCCGAGGCGCAGAACGTCGTCCGGCTGTTCTCCGGTGAGCAGGAGGCGACCTGGCAGCTGATCCACCTGCTGGAGACAGCCGACCGGGTCGACCCGCAGGTGCTGGTCAATCTGCTGGACGAGGTCTCCGCGGAGCAAGCGGAGTTCCTCGCTGTGGAGTACGCGAAGCACGCGTTGGAACGGCACCCGGATGCGCGGTATTTCCAGGCGGTGCTGGACGATCCGGGGAGGCTGCCGCTGGCTGTGGTCGCCCGGCAGGCTCAGCACATGGTCGGCGGGTCGGAGGCCACCTGGCAGTTGATCAAGCTGGTGGCCTCCGCACCGGTCACTGAGACTCGACGAACCGCTGCCACTGAGCAGCAGTGAACCTCAGAACGCCGCCATCACTGTTCTTGCTGTCCCGCACGCCCACAGTCTCGAGACCGAAAGCAACCTCAACACAGTCGCCGTTGTCACCACCGCTGAACGAACTCTTCTGCCACGCCACTTCAACACAGTCGCCGTTGTCAGCCCCGCTGGCCGAGCTCTTGCGCCAAGACACCTCAACGCGATCACCGTTGTTCGGGCCGCTGGAGCTGCTCTTTTGCCACGCACGGTCGTGCTCCACCACCGTGTTCCTTCCTGCTTGCCCAGGTCTTACTAGGCAAGGGTAGCCAGGAAGTCTCGCGATTCATCGGCCGAAAGTGCTTGCTTGGTCAGCGACTCGAACACCTTGGAGTATTTGCCCAGATCGACAGGACGCTCGAGATACACCGCGCCATCTTTGTGCTCGAGATACACGAAGTTGGGCGCCGGTTCGCCAGGTAGAGTCAGCATGTTGAAGGGACCCTTCATCGCAGCGTGGGGTCCGGAGTCGAAGGTCAACACCTGCAAGGTCACATTCATGCGCTTCGACACCTTGGCCAGAAGCTCGCCCTGCTCTCCCATGTCGCCCACGCCTCTGCGAAACACAGCCTCGTTCAACACAATGCGCAGCCGAGGTTTCCGCGTCTCCAAGCGCTGCTGACGCTCAAGCCGGAACGCGAGCCCCTTCTCATCGATCTCGCGACCGAAACCTGCCTGCAGCGCGCGCTGATAGCTGCTCGTTTGCAGGATGCCCGGCACTAGTTCCGCACAATAAAGCCAAATCTCCTTCGCGTCCGCTTCGAAGCCCACGTATGTCTCGAACCAGTCCGGCATCGTGTCCGAATAGGACGCCCACCATCCGCGCTCGTTCGACTCCTCCGCTTGGCGCATCAGCATGTCCACCTCTGGCGCACCCACCCCGTACAGCTGGCAGAGGTACTTCACGTTCTTCGCCAGGATCGCTTGCCTGCCGGTCTCGATCCGGCTGATCGTCGGCCGCCGCACACCGATGTACGCTGCCGCCTCCGCCATCGTCTTGCCTGCTTCAATCCTCGTCTTTCGCAGGCGTTTTCCCAGCCGCCATCGCCGGACCAATGAGCCAGGGCTCAGGTCTTCGGTTT
Organism: Kibdelosporangium aridum; assembly: GCF_900176515.1. Taxonomy (GTDB): domain Bacteria; phylum Actinomycetota; class Actinomycetes; order Mycobacteriales; family Pseudonocardiaceae; genus Kibdelosporangium; species Kibdelosporangium aridum. The sequence goes on along the minus strand of NZ_FWXV01000001.1, from coordinate 1,702,321 downwards.
GTTCCATGGCCGACAGTCTGCACCAATTCGCGCACACACCCACAGTACACGATTAGGTGATGCCATTGATGTAAGTACACCCACTAACTTCTTGCGGGTCATCTTCCCGATTTGCCGGGATTCAATGGCGAATCCAAAACTGGGATTTCCACATATCCGAAAGAAAGAGTCATGGCAGGCGTCACCCCGGAACCCAACTATTACGGCAGGCAGCTCCAGCGAGAGCTGAAAAAGCTGCGCGAGCAGAACAGGCTGACCCAGGAGGAGGCGGGCGAGCTCGTCCACATCGAGTTCAAGAAGCTCAGCCGGATCGAGCGCCGCCAGCTGCCGACGTACCATGAGCTGGTCATGCTCCTGGACGCGTATGGCGTCCTGAGCTGCGACTATGGGCCGTACATCGAGCTGTGGGAGCTCGCCAAGCAGCGCGCGTGGTGGCGGGATTTCCACCTCGAGGACACCCGCTACGTTCGCATGGAGGACGAGGCGGACCTCAAATACGAGTTCCAGCTCGGCCACATTCCCACCCTGCTGCAGACCGAGGAATACGCGCAGCGCTCCATCAACGCGAGCAAGCGCTCAATCAAGAAGTTCACCGATCTGCGGATGCACCAGCAGGAACGACTCAGCACCGATCCTCGCCTGCAGCTGCACGCATTGATCCACGCACCGGTACTGCACCAGGGCGTGAACAAGGCGCAGCGCGACCTGCTCATCGAAAGGGCGGAATTTCCAAATGTGACAATTCAGATAGTTCCCCAGCGAAATACTCTGCATGAGGGTCTGCACGGGTCGGTCATCCTGTTGTCGTTCGACGATCCGAACGAGCCCGACGCCGCGTTCGCGGAATCGCTCGTCGGCCTGCAGGACACGCAGGACCCGGAACGCACCGCGCACATCCGGCATGTCCTCGACCGGCTCAGCGAACTGGCGATGAGCCCGGAGGAAACCCTGGCGTGCCTGAAAACCGCTCGGATCGGCCCATAGGTCGAACACTCTTTTCATGAGTGTGTGTCATCTGTTCACGGAGTGCTCCGTCCGGCTCTTGTGGACCTCCGAGAGGCGCATTACTGTCCGCGACACAGTGATCACATGGAGGCACTCGTGCGCGGTCGGTATCGGGGCCCGGTGGCGGCGGCCGTAACTTTCGCTTTGACAGCAGCGTTTTTGTCCCCACCGGGGCACGCGGAACCGGCGCGGACGCAGGCTGAAGTGATCACCCTGCTCACGGGTGATCAGGTTTTCCTAGGGGCGCAAGGAACTCCCAGGTACCTTCAGCCCGCGCCCGGCCGGGAGCGGCAGAACTTCTCGGTGTACCAGTCAAATGGACATACCTTCGTGGTTCCCGCCGACGCGATGCCGTTGCTGGCCAAGGGCGTTCTCGACGAGCGCCTGTTCGACGTGACCGAGCTGCGGCGCAGCGGTTACGGCAAGGGCAGTGTCCCGGTGATCGTGAAGTACGAAGCCGGGCGCAGGCCATTGACCGCTCAAGTCACCGCGGAACTGCCGAGTATCGACGCGGTCGCGCTGACGTCCGCGGGTACCGATGTGTGGAGCACTGTGCGGTCCGGCAGCGTCAAAAAGGTCTGGCTGGACGCGAAACGGACCGCGACTCTCGATCACAGTGTTCCGCAGATCGGTGCACCAACGGCATGGCAGGCCGGATACACCGGCAAGGGCATCACCGTCGCGGTGCTGGACACCGGCGTCGACCAGACGCATCCGGATCTGACCACCCAGGAGATCGGTGAGAAGAACTTCACCAGCTCCCGTGACAACGTCGACCGGTACGGCCACGGCACGCATGTGGCTTCGATCGTCGCGGGGACCGGCGCGAAGTCGGGCGGCAAATATCGCGGCGTGGCGCCGGACGCCAAGATCCTGGATGTGAAGGTGCTCGGGGACAACGGTTCGGGCCCCGACTCCGGGATCATCGCGGGCATGCAGTGGGCGGCCGAGCAAGGCGTCGATGTGATCAACATGAGCTTGGGCAGCTTCGACAGCCCTGAGATCGACCCGCTCGAAGAGGCCGTGAACACGCTGTCCGCCAAGTACGGCACGCTGTTCGTGATCGCCGCGGGCAACTACGGGCCGTCCACGTCCACCATCTCGTCACCGGGGAGTGCGGATGCCGCGTTGACGGTCGGCGCGGTCGACCGGAACAACCAGATCGCCGACTTCTCCAGCCGTGGCCCGCGCGACGGCGGCGGTGTGATCAAGCCGGACATCACCGGCCCTGGTGTGAACATCGTGGCCGCACTGCACGCGGCCGGGCAGATCGGTGACCCGGTCGTCGACGGATACACCTCGCTGTCGGGCACGTCGATGGCGACGCCGCACGTCGCAGGCGCGGCCGCTTTGCTCGCGCAGCAACACCCTTCGTTGACCGGCAGTCAGCTCAAGGCACGGCTGGTCGGGTCGAGCACGCCGACACCGGGGCTTACGCCGTTCCAGCAGGGCGCCGGTCGGGTCGACTCGGCGGCGGTTCTGAAGCAGACCGTGAGCGCCGAGCCGACTAGCGCGAGCTTTGGCCACCACCTCTGGCCACACACCCACGAGCCCGCCGTCACCAAGGAGATCACCTACACCAACGACGGTCCCGCGCCCGTCACGCTTGACCTGCGGATGGAGACCAACGCACCGGCGAGCCTGTTCTCGATTTCACCGGCGCAGCTTGTGGTTCCGGCCGGTGGTACGGCGACCGCGGTGGCGACGGCCGAGGTCCGCAACGTTCCCGACGGCGGCCAGTTCGGTGGTGCGATCGTGGCGACCGGTGGCGGGCAGCGGGTGCGGACCGCGATCGAAGCCGATCTCGAAGTGGAGAGCTACGACCTGACGTTGAACGCGATCGCCCGCAACGGCGAGCAGGCGGACTTCACCTCGGCGTACCTGATCAATGTGGACACCGGAGACCGCGTGTTCCCCGAGGCCACTGTGGACGGCAAGCTCACCCAGCGCCTGCCCAAGGGGCGCTACCTGCTGACCAGTTCGATACTCGGGCACGACCCGTACACCCATGACGTGCTGAACTACCCGAACCTGACGATCACCGGGCCGACGACGATCGACCTCGACGCGCGGTTGGCCAAGCCGGTCTCGATCAAGCTCCCCACTGCCGAGCCAGCCGCGTTGTCGTTGCTCCAAGTCGGGTTCGAGCGCACGACAGCCAAGGACACCTTCCACGTGTCCAACTTGTCCTTCGGCGGCAACCTCGACCACATTGGACTCGCCCAGCTCGGACCGGACTCCGACGAGGTCGTCGGTCAGCTGAGTACAAGCTGGACAGTGCGGAACGACTTCTACGGCCTGGCTTGGTACACAAAGGGCCGGTTCCTGTCGGGAATCGCCAAGGAGGTCCAGCCGGGCGAACTCGCGACGGTGAAGGTCGACACTGGACCGCTGCTGCCCGGCCAGTCCGCCGCGATCGGCGCGACGTCTTCGCCACGTGGCCAAGGCAATTGGGGCACTGGCTCGCTGACCGCCTTCACCCCACCGGGCATCCGCACCGAGTACTACGGCGGCGAGAACGCCGACTGGGCGCGTCGGATGAACGTGTTGGGCGACACCGGATATCAGGGCGGCATCGACGGCCCGCCACGAACCTACCTACCCGGAAAGTCTTATACGGAGTCGTTCTACCGTGGCGTTTTCGGACCGTCCTTCTCGGACAACAAGACCGACCCGTGGGTCCAGCAGCGCGGCGACACCTTGATCGCGCACGTTCCGTTGTTCGGTGATGGCGCTGGCAATGCCGGGTTTTCCATGGCGGACAAGGCGTCCACCAAGCTGTACCGCAACGGTGAACTGATGGCTGAGAGCCAGGAAGCCGGGTTCGTGCGCATGACCGTCCCCCAGGGGTCGGCGCGCTACCAACTGACCGCCGAAGCCAGCCGCTCAGGTTATGCCAGGTCAACCTATGTGTCCGGCTCGTGGACCTTCCAGTCCGACCACAGCTCCGGCATCACGGCGCTGCCCGTGTCGGCGATCCGGTACGCACCGAAGCTCGACGCGGCGGACAAGGCACCGACCGGAGTGCTGTTCCCGGTCCCGATCCACGTGCAAACCCAGGCCGGTGCGGGTCCCCGTCCCCGGCTGACATCGACCGAGGTGTCCTACGACCGAGGCGTCACGTGGCAGGAAGCTGCGCTGTTCGGTGACTTCCTGCTGCTGTACCACCCGCCGAGCGCCCCTTCGGTCTCGTTCCGCGCAAGCGCGGCCGACGACGCCGGAAACACGGTCGAGCAGACGATCATTGACGCCTACCAGTTGGCATGACGGCAGTTCCCTGGGCGACCGCGCACAGCTGACCTGTCGCAGCGGGCAGGTCGCCCGGGAACCGCTCGATCGCACGACGCACCATCACTCACGCTTATCCGCTCGCCTCACCGCAGTCCCCTGAGCCACCGCACACAACTCCCCATCCGAGTAAACATCGCACCGACAGGTCGCCCGAGAACCGCTCGACTGCACCACCCGTGCCTCAGCGCGCAGCGTGTTCCCGCCAGCAGGGCGGACATAGTCGATGGTGAAACCGGCGGTGAGCAGCGATGGGCCCAGCACCGAACCCGCGGCGAAGGTGAGCGTGTTGTCTGCCGCGTAGGCCAGCACGCCACCGTGCAGATACCCGTTCTGCTGCCGGAGGTCGTCTCGGGCGTCGATCTCGATGACGGCCTCCCCGTCGCCGAACGCCACCAGCCGCGCCCCCACCAACACGCTGAACGGCTGGCTTTCCAGGCCTTTCCGTGCGTCCTCGAAGTTCATCCCGATCCCCTCACTTCACTACTGAAGTGAGGATGTGCCCGGGCCGGATTTTTGTCAAGATCTGGGGCCATGGCGGACCAACGGCTGTACTTCCTGCTGCAGCGAGCTGCACACCAACTGCGCGTCGCGGCGGACCGGCGCTGCATGGGCGCCGCCGGAATCACCACGGCGCAGCTCGGCGCGCTGTTCGTTGTGCAGGAGCAACCGGGGGTGACGCAGCAGGAGCTCGCACACGCCCTCGGCCAACGCGAGTCCGCCATCACGTCGATGGTCACCCGTCTCGTGGACGCCGGCCTGATCAGCAAACGGACACACCCCAAGCAATATCGTGCGATCGCCCTCGACCTCACCACGTCGGGCAAGCAAGCGCTAGAACGCGTCCGCCCGGTGATCCAGGACTTCAACGAACAGATGCGCGCCGCGATCGGCGCGGACGCGTTCGACGCAACCGCCCAAGCACTGGCGAGACTCGACCGCTGGTTCGCGACCCCGGAGACCAGCTGAAGGACTTACTTCTCCTGCAAGGCTCTTCGCCGCGGCGGAGTCTGATCGGACCTGATCCGCGAGGGGATCCTCGGCCCCCCTGAGGTCACGGACGGCGCAGCGGCCTTGGCATCGGCGAGCCGAGACACCGCAAGCTGCTCGCCATCCTGCTGGCGCACGCCAACGAGGTGGTTTCCGCCGAACGCCTCGTCGACGCCTTGTGGGGCACCAAGTCCCCGGGCCACCGCGGTCGTCACCGGCATCCATGTTGAACGCCCCAGCGAGGAAGCCGCCTAAGGATCTTGATCCACAGATCTTGACAATAGCTCTCGCATCGACGCCGAGGAGTTCTACCGCCTGCTCGACGGTGCCGTGATCGACAACGTCAACATCTACAACGCCAAACTCAAGAGTGGCAGGACTACTACAACTACCACCGCGCCTCCATGGCGGCCTCGGCGGGCAAACTCCAGATCCCGGACCAGGACGTCTCGGTGCCTGCGCCTGCCAGGCCGCACAGCCCGTCAGTGCCCGATGATCGCGAGCGTCGCCACAGTGCGTCCCATGCCCATGTCATGGAGCAGGCAGAAGGTCCACACATCAAACCTGGAGGCGATCTCCACCTACCATTCCGGAATGACACGCCCGAATGTCCACTATGGACCGACGGCACTGCCTACCTGGCAGTTCCACGGAAAGGTGGCCGGGTTCTCCGGCTGTCTGGGACCATCGTGGGGTGGACCGTCAAGACAGTGCACTAGATGCCTCGCATCGCCTCGTCGGGAATCGATACCTGCTGGAGACGAGCATCGGTCAAGGTGCGATGGGAACGGTGTGGTCAGGGACGGACGAGCTGCTGCATCGCTCGGTGGCTGTCAAGGAGTTGAAACTCGCGCCCGACCTGCCTGAGGACGAAGCTGCCGACCTGCGCGAGCGTGCGCTGCGTGAGGCACGCGCGATGGCCGTGGTGACGCATCCCAACGTGGTGATGCTCTACGACGTGGCGTGGGACGACAACTCGCCCTTCGTGGTGATGGAGCTGGTTCCTGGGCAGAGTCTCGCGAAAATACTCAACAGGCATGGGCGTCTGGATGTCCCGCTGCTCGCGCTGGTGATCGACAGTGTCGCGGCGGCGTTGCAGGCCGCTCATCGGCTTGACATCGTGCACCGCGATGTCAAGCCGAGCAATGTGCTCGTGAGCAAGTACGGTGAGATCAAGCTCAGCGATTTCGGTATCGCCCGCAACAGCGCCGATCCAACCCTCACCAGAACTGGTTACCTGGTGGGCACACCCGCGTTCCTCGCACCCGAAGTCGCTGTAGGAGAACGCGTAACGCCCGCAGCCGATCTGTGGAGCCTAGGCACGACGCTCTTCCGGGCCGCAGAGGGGCGCCTGCCGTACGACAACACCGAGCCATTGGTCATCCTCAGCACGATCATCAACGGGGAAGTGCCGCAACACCACCAAACTGGCCCGATCGGCGAGGTGATCAGCGGACTGATGGTGAAGGATCCGGCACGTCGGATGCCTCTGGACCAGGTGCGCCAGCTTGTGCGCCCCTTGTTGCCCGCAGCCGGTACGAACCCGCTCGGCCACCTGCTGGATCCGAACGCGCCTGCCATGCGCGACGGGGCTGACTCGGCCACACGCAGGATCCGAAGCGACGGGACCGCCTCCAGAACATCCCAGTCCGGGAGCCGGCACACTCCGACCTCACCGCCCACCACACCATTGGCCAACAAGGCGACCAATCGCCGGACGAGAGTGATCATCAGCGCGGCGGCCGCTGTGGTTCTCGGTGTGGCCGGCTACCTCATCGTCGACAACATGGGCCAGAACCAGAAGCAGGATCCGGAACAGGGACAAACGCCCGTCCGCGGGGTCCCGCCGGAGTCGCTGGACGCCTACTCGAGAATCCAGGCCGAGCAGTACACCCGCGCGTTCCCGGGAAACATCAGGACATCCGACCACAAGGACGTCATCAACGGCCACGACATCGGGGCCGTCGGACCGATAGGGCACGGCGGGAGGCCTACTCTCGTGTATCGGAAGGTCGATTTCGGTCCTGTTTCACCTCGGCAGTTCTACGTGTTCACGCTGACCTCCGGCACAGACCCCAATGTGGCGATCGAGCTCCGGCTGGACGATCCGAAAAGCCCGCTGATCGGCAGGGTCCCCGTCAGCATCGCGACACCCCCGCAGCACTGGTTGGGCCAAATCGCCGAGATCTCTTCAGTAACCGGCACCCACGACCTGTACCTGACTCTCGTACCCGAGGACGGGGATCTGTACGGCGCAACCGGCACACGCGACAACATCCACATAGACGAGTTCTATTTCGAACTGTGAAGGAGCGCGTTCACGCTCAGTAAGGTCGGGACGGGCGCGCAGCACTGGTCCGCGCGCTGACACCTCAGGCGCGGGCGGCTCACTCCGTGACGACTGGGACGCCCGCGCTTTCAATACGAGCCCGCGCGTCCGAATCGACGTCTTCAGCGGTGATCAACGAAGCCACGTCGGTCACCGCGCAGATCCGGGCGAACGCCGCCGTGCCCACCTGTGGCGTGTCGAAGACCGCGATCGCCCGGCCAGCAGCGTCCATAAAGGACCGCGCGGTCCCCGCGATCTGGACGTCCTCAGTGGTCAGTCCGGCTTCGGGGCTCACCCCGTCCCCACCGATGATCGCCAAGTCCAGATACACATCACGCAACACCGAGCCGGTCAGGACCGAAGAGCCAACGGTGGTCACGCCGCCGGGCACCATCACACGGACTCCCGGACGCAGGGACGCCTCGTAAGCCGCGTCCAGTTCGTTCGTGACCACGGTCAACGACTCACGGTCAGCCAGGCTGCGCACGATCAGCACCGACAAAGGCCCTGCGGCGAGGCCAATCCGTGCGCCATCCGGGACCTGGGCCGCGGCGAGCTCGGCGATCCGGAACCGCTCGGCCTGCCGTTCGGCGACCACGGAGACGCTGGCAGGCAAGGACGAGCGGGCGACCGCACCGCCGTGCGTGCGTGACAACCACTTCTGCGCCTCAAGGAACGACAGGTCCCTGCGCACCGACGCCTCGGAGACGCCCAGCCCGCGCGACAGCGCGGTCACGGCCACGCTGCCATCCTTGGCCAGCCGCTCCATGATCGCATTCAACCGATCAGATCGACGCACGTGAGAAGCATACGAACCGCCGTCGAAAGGTCAATCGAGCAGAATCGCGCAGCAAAGCTGATCGGTTCTGCTTGTCTCGGCCGCCAGACGGTGTTAGTTTTCTCCCCTTCCTCCAGCGGAAGCTGAAAGGAGCGCCCCATGTCGGTCGGTCAGGCCCTCCTGCTCGCGTTCATCGCGGGCTTCGCCTACTTCAGCCGCCGCTTCATGGGCGATTTGTTCCTCGAACGGGCAATCGTCCTCGGCCCGGTCACCGGCCTGATCCTGGGCGACCTGCCGACCGGTCTCGTGGTCGGCGCCTCGCTGGAACTGATCTTCATCGGCGCCGCGGACATCGGCGGTTCCGTCCCGCCGAACCTGGCGATCGGCAGCATCCTGGGCACCGCGCTGGCCATCGACAGCGGCCTCGACCCCGGCCAGGCCCTGCTCGTCGCGGTGCCCGCGGCGCTACTCGGATCGTTCGGTGAGCTGCTGGCCAAGGCCGTCAGTTCGGTCTTCGTCACCGGCGCGGAGCGATACGCCGACAGAGGCAGTACGCGTGGCATCACCGCGATGCTGCATCTAGGAAATCTAGTGCACTTTCTCTGTATCGCGGTGCCGACATATCTAGGGCTCGTGCTCGGCAACGATGTCGTGCGCGGTCTAGCCGACAGCATCAGAGGACCTGTCGGCGATGGTCTGGCGGTCGCTGGAGCGGTACTGCCCGCGCTCGGGTTCGCGCTGCTGATGAACACCCTGGTGACCACGTCGTTGTTGCCGTTCTTCTTCATCGGCTTCCTGCTGGCCGCGTACACCGGGTTCGGTGTGCTCGGCGTGGCGCTGCTCGGTGCGATGATCGCCGCGCTGTGGATCAGCAGGAAGGGCGGGATCCGCCTGGTCCGGGCGGAATCGGACGAAGAAGCAGGCGCGCTCGTGCCCAAAAAGGACCAGCGCAGGCTCTTCTGGCGCTCGTTCGCCGTGCAGTCGGCGTTCAGCTTCGACCGCATGCAGGCGATCGGCTTCACCTGGGGGATGATGCCGCTGCTCAAGCGGATCTACCCGGACCGCACCGATCTCAGCGCAGCACTCAAGCGGCACCTGACGTTCTTCAACACGCATCCCTGGCTGCCCGGCCCGATCTACGCACTCGTGGCCGACCTTGAGACGCGGCACGCGACCAAACCCGTGAAGCAACCGGCGGAAAAGAAGGACGGCGTCAACGGATCGGCTGTGGCCGACGACATCGGCGCCTCGGACGTCAGCGTGCAGACCATCCAGGGCGTCAAAGGTTCCTTGATGGGCCCGCTGGCCGGAGTCGGCGACTCGGCGTTCCACGGCACGCTGCGGCCGATCTTCTCCGGCATCGGCGCGTCACTGGGTATGCAGGCCAACCTGCTGGCGCCGCTGATCTTCCTCGTGCCGGTCAACATCGTGCACGTCGTCGTGCGCTGGCTGACGTTGAAAGCCGGGTTCCGGCTGGGCAGCAGGCTGTTCGAACGGATCGACCAGAGCGCCTTGCGGCGGCTGATGGAAGGCGCGTCGATCACCGGTCTGATGGGCGTCGGCGCACTGGTCGGCACGTGGCTGGTGGTCAACGTGCCGTTGTCGTACATCGAAGGCAAGGCCACCATCAAGCTGCAGGAAATGCTCGACCACATCATGCCGAAGCTGGTTCCGTTGCTGATCACGTTGCTGGTGTTCTGGCTCGTGCGGCGCGGCGCCAACGCGGTGCTGATCCTCATCGGACTCGCCGTCGGCGGGTTCGCACTCGGAGCGTTGGGGGTTCTCGGTGTCCCGTCCTGACGACGAGGTCGCGATCGTGGTGGCAGGCCACGGCGACTTCGCCCTTGGCCTGGCCAGTGCGGTCGACCTGATCATCGGGCCGCAGGACAACTTCGCCACGGTGTCCCTGCCCGCCGAGGAGTCGCCCAGCGACTTCCTGGCCCGATTACGAGAGGCGATCGAGGACATCGACAGCGGTGCCGGGGTCGTCGTACTGGCCGATCTGCCCGGCGCGACGCCGTTCTCCACCGCCGCGCGGATCGCGCACGAGCGGGGAGGCGTCGAAGTGATCGGCGGGGCGAACCTGCCGATGGTGTTGGAGGCGTTGGTGCGCAGGCAAGGCCGGCAGCTCGACGACCTCGTGAAGATCATGGCCGAGGCAGGGCCCGCGGGGATCATCCGCTGGAGCCCGCCGTCCGAGGAGACCTGAGAGTGCCCATCGAACTGGTCCGTGTCGACCACCGGCTGGTACACGGCCAAGTGACCATGGGATGGTCACGTGCCGTCGGCGCGGACGTCCTGCTCGTCATCAGCGACCGTGTCGCGGCAAGCCCCTTCGACATCAGCCTGATGGAAATGGCTGTGCCACCGGGTGTCCGGCTGGTGGTGTGGAGCGTCGACCAAGCCAGGCAGGCCGCCGCGGACGGCGCATGGCCCGACGGCAAGGTCCTGGCGCTGGTCGCCAACCCGATCGACCTGGAACGTCTGGTGGCTGCGGGGTTGACGCTCAGCGAGGTCAACATCGGCGGCGTCCGCTCGGAAGGTGCGCGTCACAAACTGACCAAAGAGGTGCACGCCACCGACGACGAACTCGTGGCGTGGAAAACTCTTGCCGGCCAAGGAATCCGATTGTCCGTGCAGTGGCTGCCCGCACAGAAGCGCAAGCTGCTCAACGACGAGATCGCCAAACGATGACCGAGTACCGGATGTGGGAAGGCATTCTCGCCATCCCCGATGCCCTGCGCCACTCCCCCGCCGGTCTCGACGCGGCCGCGCAGGCCGTCGCGTCGAGGCAGTCCATCGACCTGATCGGCTGCGGCACATCCCATTTCGCCGCCATCGCCATCGCGCACGCGTTCCAGAGCGTCGCGGGAATCACCGCGCGCGTGCACAACGCCTTCGAGTACGCGGCCTACCCACCACCGCATCCCGACACGTTGATCGCCCTGTCACACACCGGCACCACGGCGGACGTCATGGCGGCCGTCACCGCCCACAGTGGACTGTCGGTCGCGTTGACCGACGCACCGATGTCGCCGCTGGCGCAGGCGTGTGACCATGTTCTCGTTGGGCCTGGCGGCTTGGAACCGGCGCTGACCAAAACCCGGAGTTACGCCACCACGTTGTCGCGCGGCTACGCTCTCGCGCTCGCCGTGGCCAGGCTGCTCGGCCGTCCGGCCCCAGCCTTGGAGCAAACCCTCTCGCAGGCAGGCGATCTGGCGGCGTTCACCCTCGCCACGAACTCCGCGAACGCGACCGCGCTGGCGAAGGAATTCGCCTCCGCCACGAGGATTGTCGTCGTTGGCGGCGGACCCGAGCTGGCGACCGCACGAGAAGGCGCGCTCAAAGTAACGGAAGCCGCGGCTATGCACTCCGAGGCCTGGCAAGTCGAAGAGGCCGCGCACGGCACATGGGCCAGCACCGAACCCGGCGAACTGGTGATCGTGCTCGCCCCGCACGGTCGTTCCGAAGCACACGCGCAGCGTATCGCTCAAGGCATGCGGATTGCCGGTGCGGAAGTCTGGCTGCTCGGCGACTCGTTGCCTCAGGTCGACGAAATGATGATGCCGCTGTTCAGCATGCTGCCGTTGTACGTCTTCGCGTACCGATTGGCATTGGCTCGCGGACGCAACCCCGACATCATGCGGACGGACGAGGAAAAACACCGCGCGGCCCGGGAAATCATGCGCCGCACGGTGCCAACGACGACGCCGTGGTGAATTCCAGCCGCATCGACTCCGATCGCGGCACGATCATCGCGGCGCCTGCACCGGGCGACCAGTCCTGCGGCAGGAAGAAGTACTGATTCCCGGACTGCAGAACAAGCCTCAGCCCGTCATACCGATAGCGGTAGGCGCCATCGGGATTGGCGCACGGTGTCATGGTCACGCCAGGACCGGTAAGGCTGAGACTCTTGGCGCTGTACAACACGGCGCCGGGATAACCACGCAACTCCGCTTGGACTTGCTGAGCCCGGCCCAGCCCCACCGAGCTGGCATAGTCGGCGGCCGCCCAGAACGCACAAATGCTCACCACCACAAAGGCGGCTGACCACTCGGCGAGCCCGACCCACTCCGATGATTTCCTCTCCCCGGCGCGCAACAGACGTGACGCGAACATCAGCAGCAGGACACCGGTCGCGAGGCTCAGTGGAGCGACGGTGAGACCGAGATCGAACAGCGATTCACCGAGTACGTCAAGAATTCCGACCAACGACAGGACAACGCCGAGGACAACCGCACCGATCACGATCACTCGTCGCTCGCGAGGTTTTTCGGTGAGGCGCAGCCGGAGTAGCCGCTGGCCCCACGCCACCACCAAAGCGATTCCCGCGACCACCGTCATCGGCACGAACAACCCGTCCGCGCTGCGGAGCAGATAATCCTCGAGCGTCAGCCCGAGGACTGTCGAGTGAACGCCGAAGTAGTAGCAGAACCAGAAAGCGTGCAGCCAGCCGAAATAGAACAGCAACGCGGTCACGACCGTACCGGGCGCGATGATCGCGCCCGCGGCCTTGAGCACCTTCGGCAGGACCGACGCGGCTCGATCGAGTTCGCCGTTCTGCCCGGTCATCGCACGTCAGGATGATGAGCGGGGAACCGGAGTCGGCGTCCCGGGCTCCGGCTCGACGGACGGTGTCTCCCCATCGGTCGCCCCGGCTTTTTCCGAGCAGGAGATGGTGACGGTCAAGGTCTCCCCACGGCGGATCGTCTTCTGCGGCCGCACCTTGCTAACCTCGCAGTTGGTGTCATTCTTCGATGCAAGCTCATAGCGCACCGTGACACACAGATTGCCGTCGCGGCAGCCCTCATCTCTGAGTGTGCGCTCGACACGGCTCTTCATTTGCTCGACATTGCCACCAGAGATAATGGTGAAGGCCGGGATCGTGATCGGCGCTCCTTGAGCGCCACCACCTGGTTTTCCGCCAGCCGGCCCGCCCGGCGCGCCCCCTTTCGGTGTCTCCGGAGTTGTCGCCGGGACACTGGCCGGTGTCTGCACGGGGTTCTCGGTGCTCGGGCTTTCACTGGTGCTGCCGGGCGAATCGGCATTGCCGCCACAGCCGAACAACGCCGGGACGAGTAATACGCAAAGTCCCGAACTTGCCCATTTCGTTCTTGTCATCTCGGCCTCCCCAGCCGGTCAATTCTCCGATTGTAGGCCGGGAGCCCGCGAACGAGATAACGAATTTAACGTTTAATGATCACCGTGTCGTCACTGCGCGGCAGGATCTCTGTCTCCGCCGACTCGGACCAGGGACGGGTCTGGAATTTCCGGCCGATGACCATGACCAGGACGGTCATCGTCAGGCCGACAATTCCGCCCCAGATGACGTCCGACGGCCAGTGCACGCCGACGAACACCCGCGAGACGGCCACGAGAAGCGCGGGGGCGAACAGAATCCAGCCCCATCGGCGGGAAATCAGCAAGCCGATGACGAACGCGAAAGTCAGCGCCGCGGTCGCGTGATTGCTCGGGAACGACACGCCCGGGTCGTGCTGAACCAGCAGGTTGACCTGCCTGGTTTGGAACGGCCGTTCGTGGAACGCCAGCGCCCGCAGGACCCGGTTCACGACGAACGACAGGCCTAACGCGACCGCGGCCTGACCGGCCAGCCAGAGGTTCGCGTTCCGATCCCGGTGCCGCATGTGCAGCACGGCCACCAGCAGCGCGGCGGCGCCGAGGATGTAGATCAGCGGTCCCGCTGCGAAGAGCATCGCCGCGTCCACCGCGGCGTTCCGCCCGGCCAGTCCGTTGATCACATCGAACAGCACACAACCCCCTACAGATGAACAGACGATCACGATCCGATGGATATTGATCATGCTATCGGTCCGTGACGACGTCGGGACGGGGCATCTGAGCTGCCGTATCCTGACGCGCATGCCGAGCGAGCGAGGCCTGTTGACCGAACGCATCGCCTTGCAGCTGGAGCACGACATCCGCAACGGCGACATTCCCGCGGGCGACAAACTGCCCTCGGAACGCGAGCTCGCCGCCCAGTTCGGCGCCAGCCGCAACGTGGTTCGTGAGGTACTCCGCCGACTTGAGGCTCAGCATCTGATCGAGGTCGCGCCGGGCCGTGGCGCGTTCGTGAGCGATCAGTCGTCAGCGCACGTCCGCAGCTACGACACCCTGTATCGGGCCGGACGCCCGACCGTCCGGCATCTCATCGAGGCACGCATCCCGGTCGAGGTGGAGATCGTCGGTCTTGCCGCCGAGCGCGCGACCGAAGAGCACATCTCAGCGATGCGTGCGGCCACCGAGAGGATGGCGCGGGCGACCGATGTCGTCGACAAGGCGCACGCCGACCTGGAATTCCACGACGCGATCGCGGCCGCAAGCGGCAACCCGGTCCTGCGGATCATGCTGTCGTCGATCAGCGGCATGATGTTCGAGATGATGCTGCGGTCGAACTCCGATCCGTCGATCGGCGAGCCCGGCGTCCCGCACCACCCCGAGATCCTCGAGGCCATCGAGGCGCACGACGTTGAGCGGGCGCGGGCGTGCATGCGCGAGCACCTCGCCCTCGGCCTGCGGACCTACGGGCCGTCGCTGGACATGAGCGTCGATCTCATGGCCAAGGAGCACATCGAGCAACTCCTGCGCCGTTAGCGCCTTAACGCCGCCGCCTTCGCTCGCTCCGGTTCGCCCACGAGTCGAAGGCAATGATCAACCCGGCCAGGACAAGCGGGACCAAGCCAACGAGCACCACGCCGTTGAGCAGGAGAACAAACCCAAAACTCGCCAACGCCACCGACGGCAGCAGGGCGTACGGATCAATCGGCCCGAACAACGGGCGCTCGCTGTTGCTCACCTCGACCTCCTTACCGCACAGTTTCGCCGACCCGGTCGCCGCTCGCTGATCAATCGGCAAAAACGACAGCCAAGGCACCTCGGTGGCCTCAGCTGTTTCGTCCTCGACTTCCTCGACCCCGACCTGGCCACCGCCCAACCCGGCTGAAAAACCGGCTCTTACCGGGTGACCGAAGCCAGCGGCGACCACAACACCCCACAGCGCCAGCACAAGCCCCGACATTTCCCGTCCCTCGCTCTGGTCATCTGCCAAGCGCGCTGCTACCTTCCAACTGGTCCTACCAGTTGGACCAGTTCTGATCGGAGCGGACAAGGATGTCCTTCAGCCGCCGTAACCTGGGAAAACTCGCGCTCGCCGCCGTGGGGGGCGGGTTGTCGCTCGGTTCCTGTGCCAGACCGAGCGCCAATCCGGCTACCCCGCTGCGGATCATGGCCATCAACCATGTCTGGTCGAGGGCGATCAGCAAACGGATCGGTGAGTTCGAGCAGCGGATCGGCCGCCGGGTCTCGATGTCGCTGCTGACTTCCGACCAGCTGGCGAACAGCTACAACGTCAAGCTCAACGCGTCGGCCACGGACATCGACGTGATGATGGTTCGCGCCCTGCAGGAACAGTTGCTGTTCGCGCGCAACGGCTGGCTCACCGATCTGACCGACCGTGTGCAAGACCCGGCGTACCAATGGAACGACTTCCAGGACGCGCCACGGCAACGCTCGATCACGGCAGGCAAAGTCCTCAGTGTCCCGGTGGTGACCGAACGGCCGGCGCTGTACTACCGCAAGGACCTCACCGAACCGCCGACGACCCTGGAAGTACTGCGGGACACCGCATTGCGGCTGACGCGCGACGGCTTCTTCGGCTACGTCGGCCGTGGTCAACGGGCCGGCGCGGTGAGCCAGTGGTCGAGTTTCCTGTACTCGTTCGGCGGTGACTTCACCGTCGAAGGCAAGTCCGCCATCGCCACACCCGAAGCGATCGCCGCGTACGAGTACTACGGGTCCTTATTGGAACGAGCCGGGCCGCCTGGTGCCACCAACATGAGTCTCGAACAGGCCATGCCGATCTTCGCCCAGGGCAAGGCCGCGTTCTACGTCGACGCCGACGCGATCTACACCAGCTTCCTCGATCCCAAGGTCTCGACGGTCAAGGACACCATCGGATACGCGCCGTTCCCAGCGGGCCCAGCCGGGTCGAAGCCGTACAACATCCCGTCGTGGAGCCTGGCGATCAGCAGGTTCTCCCTGCTGCAGGATCATGCGTGGGAGTTCATCCGCTGGGCTTCCGGTCCGGAGATGGCCGGGCAGATCCAGGCCGACGGGATCCCGGGCGCCCGCCGGTCCGCCTGGCAGAACCCGGCGTCCGCCGCGGTATTCCCGCCGGATCTGGCGAGGACCATGCAGATCAGCGCCGCGACAGGCGTCAGCCACGACCGGCCGGACGTGGTGCAGGTCGGCCGCGCCAGGGACATCGTGGGCCGTCCGCTCGTGGCCGGGATACTGGGAAATCCGGTGGCGCCGGTCGCGCGGGACGCCGACGCCGAGTTCGCTGCCTTTCTGGCCCGCGGTCGAACGCACGATCTACTTCACGGTCGTTGCCGTGGTGATCGAGACCGTCTTCGGGCTCGCGCTGGCGATGCTCATGCGCAAAGCGTTCCGCGGCAGCAGGATCGTCCGCACTGTCCTGGTGATCCCGTTGCTCGCGACTCCGGTCGCGATCGGCATCCTGTGGCTGCTGATCCTCGACCCGACCAACGGCATCGCCAACCACCTGCTGAGCGCGCTCGGCCTGCCACGGCTGGAGTTCCTCGGCTCGTCCAGCCAGTCCCTGCCGACGTTGATGGGCATCGACATCTGGCAGTGGACGCCGATGATGACGCTGCTCCTGCTCGCCGGACTGTCCACATTGCCCACCGAGCCGGAAGAAGCGGCCCAAGTGGACGGTGCGAACGCCTGGCAGCGGTTCCGGCACGTGATCCTGCCGCTGCTGTGGCCGACTCTGGCCGCCGCGATCGTGCTGCGCAGTGTCGACGCGCTCAAGACGTTCGACATCATCTACGCCACCAAGGGCCCGGGTGGCGGTTCGGACTTCGAGGCGGAAACCTTGAACATCTACGCCTACGGACTGACGTTCGACTACCAGGAGTACGGCCTGGCGGCCTCCGTGCTGGTGTTGTTCACGCTGGTGATTGTGGGTGTCGTGGTGATATTGAGGCGTGGCGGCAGGAGGGAGAGCGCGTGAAAGCCTTGTGTTTCACGGCGATCGCGCCCGGTGGCAGGAGGGAGACCACGTGAAGGCCCTGCGTGTCACCGCGATCCTGCCCGGCGGCAGGAGGACCACCGCGTGAAACTCCTCCGAGCCACCGCCATCGCCCTTGTCTCCCTCTTCTTCTCCTTGCCGATCGTCTGGCTGTTCGCGGCTTCCTTCAAGACCAACATCCAGGTGACCGACCCGAGCGTCGGCCTGTTCTTCCCACCCACTCTGTCCAACTTCCAGGCGATCTTCCGCGACGGCGAGATCCTGAAGTCGTTGCTGAACTCCTTGATCGTCGGCGTTGTCTCCACTGTGCTCTCCGCAGTCATCGCGGTTCCCGGAGCGTGGGCCGTCGGGCGGTTCCGGATGCGCCGGACTGGCTCGCTCGCGGAACAACTTCATGTTCGCGTTGATCTTCTCCAACGAGGACACCAAGACCGCGCCGGTCGCCTTGTTCAACTTCATCTCCTACGCCAGCACCGACTGGGGCGGGCTGATGGCCGCGGCCACGTTGATGACGTTGCCGGTCGTGCTCGTCGCGATCCTCGGCCAGAAGTACATCGTCACCGGCCTGACCGCCGGTGCGACCAAAGGATGAAAGGACTCCGCGTGAAGATCGTCGCCGCCAAGGTGGTCGTGACCAGTCCGGGGCGCAACTTCGTCACACTCAAGATCGAGACGGACGAAGGTGTGACCGGCCTCGGCGACGCCACGTTGAACGGGCGCGAACTGGCGGTGGCCAGCTACCTCACCGACCACGTGGTGCCGTTGCTGCACGGCATGGACCCGCACCGGATCGAGGACACCTGGCAGTCGCTCTACCGCGGCGCGTACTGGCGGCGCGGCCCTGTCACAATGGCCGCGATCGCCGCGGTCGACGTGGCGCTGTGGGACATCAAGGCGAAAGTGGCCGGGCTCCCGCTGTACCAGTTGCTGGGCGGTAAAAGCCGGGATCGAGTACGGACGTACGGACACGCGCACGGCAACGACCTTCCGCACCTGTTCGACTCGGTGCGCGCGAGGCTAGCCCAGGGCTACAAGTCGATCCGGATCCAAACCGGAATCCCCGGCCTGCGCAAGGTCTACGGTGTTCGATCCACATTGGACCAGGGAAACCTTCCCGTGGTCGAGGACTGGGACACCGGCGCGTACTTGCGGCACGTCCCCGGGGTGTTCGAAGCGGTCCGCAACGAGTTCGGCCCGGAACTGCCGTTGCTGCACGACGTTCACCACCGCTTGACGCCCATCCAAGCCGCCAGGCTGGGCAAGGACCTCGAACCGTACGACCTGTACTGGCTGGAGGACTGCACACCCGCGGAGAACCAGGACGGGCTTCGCCTGGTCCGCCAGCACACCACGACACCGCTGGCGCTCGGCGAGGTCTTCAACACCGTTTTCGACTACCAGACTCTGGTTCAGCAACAGCTGATCGACTACGTCCGCTCCTCGGTGACGCATTTCGGAGGCGTCACAGCGCTGCGGAAGCTCTTCGATTTCGCCGCGGTCCACCAGATCAAGAGCGCGATCCACGGCCCCGAGGACATCTCCCCCGTCGGCATGGCCGCAGGCATCCACCTGGACCTGGCCATCCACAACTTCGGAATCCAGGAGTACGCCGGATACACCGACCTGACCAACGAGGTCTTCCCACACGCCTTCACCTTCAGCGACGGCTACCTGCACCCCGGTGAGACACCCGGGATCGGTGTGGAGCTCAACGAGGAACTAGCCGCCGCGCACCCGTACACACAGGCGTACCTGCCGGTGAATCGGTTGCACGACGGCACAGTCCACGATTGGTGATCAGTCGCCGCACGATGCCGACCGTCTGACAATGGCTAAGGGCAGAGACGGAACGGCGTCACGCCAGGAAAATTGGTAGCCCAGATGCCAGCAGCAGTCCTTTCGACATCTCTGCCGCAGGCGTTCGACGCTGACTTCTCAGCACTGAGCTCCAGTCGTCGATACTCATACTTGCCATTATGGTTTGTCACCAGGAGCAGCGCGTTCAACCGATGCGCATAGTGCACAAGCGCGATGTCCAGAGCGCCGCTCGTTGTCGTGGACAGGACTCTGTCCGCTGAGCCGCCGCGGATCGACCTATCCGGTCCGAATTCAGGCGTATCCAACATGGTAATCGCGTTGAGCGTCTGAGTCAGAACCGTCGGCGGGCGCGAGCCGTCGGGGCTGACCTGGAGGACCGGAATCTCCGCCGGCGTGTAGCCCGCCCGCATGAGCAGTTCGGCCGAACCACCCCATTCTGTTCTCCACCAAGAGACAGAATGTGGATACTCCAGGTCCCGTTCCTTTTTGAACTCCGAAAGCGTTGCCTGTCGGCCGTCGTGCGAGAACGCCACCTGACGTACGGTCATACCCGGGGTTGTGATAGTCGCACGCGGCTCATACGTCTTTCCATCGGGAAGCAGTTTGTGAAGCACGACAGTATCCCCGTCGGGCATCGGTTTTATCGTGGCCACGAGGTCCCGACCTGCGGCGAACTGTGGCCAGGTGCCCGGCAGTGTTGCGGTGTGCACCGGTGTTGCCGGGTCGCCGAGGTCCCATAGTTCGCTGATGTCCGGCACATATTTCGGAACCGCGAGAACGTTGGTGGTCAAGATGTATCGGCCGTCTGGCGACCAGCCACTGACGTGCGTGGTCGCTGGCACTGTGGCTCGCCTGACCGGCTCTCGGATGTCACTGATGTCCCAGACGACGAGTTCTCCGTTGTGACCGGGTGACAGGAGTACCTTGCCGTGCGGACTCACGCTGGGACGCAAGCCTGCTCGTGCTCCGTCGACGAAGGGAACTGACGACTCTTCTCGCAACCCATCGTCGGTGATCGAGAAGATGGTGACGATTCCGGTGTCCGGGTGTCCAGCCACCAGCACCTCGCTGTTGGCCGAAACCGTGGCGAACTCGGTCTTCAGATCGATGGCTGCCAGCGCAGCCGACGCGCCGATGAGCGGGCTTTCAGTCGCTTGTGAGGGATTCAGTCGATATGCGGCCAGTGCCAGCATGGCGGCGCGTCGCGGATCGGTGTGGATGAGGCCCTCGGCGACGGGTACGGCACGCGAGGCGAGAGCCGTACGCAGAGCTAGAGCCGTTTCGCGTTGCTGGGCGGCGGTTTGTTGCGCGTTTGAGGCGTAGACAAACGCGCCGGTGGCGAGCACGACCAGCACCGTCAGGACGGCGATCAAGACGCGCTGCCGACGAATCTGCCGCCGGGTCGACGTGCGTGCGGCTTCATCCGCAGCCGCGGAAGCCTGCAGAAAAGCCTGTTCGAGCTCGGTGAGCCCCTTGTCGTCGTTGGCCCAGTCGGTCAGGAGGGTCAGACGGTTGCCGCGTACCAGCGTCGCCGGATCCTGATCATGGTTCTGCCACACTGCGGCGGCATCAGTGAGTTCACGGTGCAGGCGATGGCCTTCACGGTCGGCGTTGAGCCAACGTTGCAGCCGTGGCCACGCGCCGATCAGCGCCTCGTGCGTGATCTCGACGTCGTCGCGGCCGAAGGTCAAGAGCCTGGCCCCGCCAAACGCGTTCAACACAGCGGTGGTGTCAGGGGTGTCGTCGAGCTCGCTGCGGCGCACGCGTCGTCGCGTGTCTTCGGTGCCCTCGCCGAGAACGACAAGGCGCCGGAGGAGGTGCTGAGCGACGTCCTGTTGACGGGTGGTGAGAGAGCTGTAGACGGCTTCGGCGGTGCGGGCGAGTGCTCCGTCAATACCGCCGGTGGCCTGAAAGCCAGCGAGAGTCAACGTGTTGCCCTTGCGGCGGCGCCACGTTTCCAGCAGTGCGTGTGACAACAGTGGCAGGGTGCCTGCTTGACCGTGGGTGTGGGCGACCAGCGCGCTGAGCAGGTCGCTTTCCACGGCGCACTCGGCGATGTTCGCAGGGCGGGTGATCGCCCGCCGCAGTTCGCCGGCGGTCATCGGGCCGACAGTGATCTGGGCGTCCTGCAGCGCCGCCGCGAGCTCAGGGTGTTGGGCGCAGTGGCTGTAGAAGTCCGCGCGAACTCCGAGTACCACCCTGCACCCTGATTCCGACGAGATCGCGGTGAGCAGCAGTCCCAGGAACGTGGCGCGTTCGTCGGGATCGGTGCAGAGGGTGAAGACTTCTTCGAACTGGTCGACGACGACCACAGGCTCCGCAGTGGTGGGTCGGTCAATACGCAGTTGCTTGGTCAGGGAGTGCAGTGCGTGCGGGGCAGCTCGCAGTTCGGTTTCCACGGCGACTGCCATCGCACCCACAAGCGGGGCCAGGTGAATGGCGCACTCGCGCACCGGGTGCGTGCCAGGCGTGAACAGCACGACGGCGCCTGAGTCCGGGCTGCTGCGCAGTGCCGGGATGAGACCCGCTCGGAGAACCGACGATTTTCCCGCGCCGGATGGGCCGAACACTGCCAGGAATCGCTGCGTGCTCAGCCGCATAGCCAGATCTTCGACGAGCCGTTCGCGCCCGAAAAACCACTGGGCGTCCTCGGACCGATACGCGGACAACCCAACATAAGGAGCCTCACCAACCGGCTCTGGCGGACCGTCGCTGTCGTTGAGGTCGGCGGCCAGCCTGTGCCAGCGGCGCTCCCACTCGTCCCGGTCGCCGTCGCACGCGGTGACGAACGCGAGGGTCACCGCCAAGCTCGGCAACCGGCGCCCACCCGCGGCATCAGACAGCGTCGTGGCCGAGTAGTGCGCCCGCTTAGCGAGTTCCCGATAGGGCGGGCTCCCCGCCTCCTCCCGGAGTTTGCGCAGGTCAGCCGCGAAATCTGTCAGGGCTGATCCATCGTGTTCCAGCGGTCGTTCCGCACGTGGCATCTCTTACCAACCTCTCCCCAAGGTCGGTTGGCCATTGTCCGGACGTTGATGTCCGGCGTCCATCCCCCGGCGCCGGACAACCCGAACGCGCTACACCCAGTGCAGTCCCTCGCTCCGAGGGGGAACGAGGGACACCCCACAACCAAGGAAGGCACCCGCAACGTGCGTAAGTTCAAGGACCTATGCGCCATGCTCGGATTCGCCGCGCTCGTCGCTGCCGCACCGGCAGCCACCGCCTACGCGGCCCCGTCAAGTGGCAACGGTGGCGCGTCCATCACCGCATGGTGGGACTGTCCACCCAATGCGTTCTGTGTGTGGGAGGGCCGCGATGGAAACGGCGAATGGGCAGAAATTCTCGGCACCGTCAACAATCTGCATGAGTACAGGTGGGGCGACAGGATCCGCTCGGTGTGGAACCGAACCGGCAGGGTGTGGTGCACCTTTGTCGACATCAACCAGACCGGAGCGACATGGCCCGTGGGGAACTGGCAAGGAAACACGTGGCGGTACGGCCGCGAATCGAACATCACCTCCATACGTCCGGGCGCCTGCTAGCAGCAACCCAGACGCTCAGGTGTCCGGATTCAGGCGTGCCCGCTGCGTCTCCAGGAATGTCCGTTCGGTGTCGTTGGTGGCCAGGGTGATCGCCTCGTCGTAGGCGGCGACGGCATCCGCAGTGCGGCCGAGGCGGGTGAGTAGGTCCGCGCGCGTGGCGGGCAGCAGGTGGTAGCCCGGCAGGTCCAGCTCGTCAACGGCGGCCAGTGCCACGGCCGGTCCGTGCACCTCGGCGACGGCGACCGCACGGTTGAGCGCGACGATCGGGGTGGGGGTGTGTTGCAGCAGTTGATCGTAGAGCGCCAGTACCTGCGCCCAGTCGGTCGCTTGTCCGTCCGTGTGCACGGCGTTGATCGCGGCCTGCAACTGGTACGGCCCCGGCTGTGCCCGGCGCAGGCACCACCGCACCAGTTCGTGACCCTCGGCAATCAGTTCCCGGTTCCACAACGACCGGTCCTGTTCCGCGAGCACCACCAGCTCCCCCGAAGGCCCCACTCGCGCAGGCCGACGGGCTTCGGTGAGCAGGAGCAGCGCCAGCAGCCCGATCACCTCCGGCTCCTCGGGCATCAACTCGGCCAGTGCCCTCGCCAGGCGGACGGCCTCCAGGCACAGGTCCGTGCGCAGCAACTCCCCCGATGTCGATGTGTATCCCTCGTTGAAGACCAGGTAGAGCACCGTGAGCACTGAGGTCAGCCGCTCGGGGAGTTCCGCGGCGTTGGGCACCCGGTAGGGGATGCCCGCGTCGCGGATCTTCTTCTTCGCCCGGACGATCCGCTGGGCCACCGTCGCCTCCGGCACCAGGTACGCCCGCGCTATCTCCGCCACCTCCAGCCCGCCGAGCAGGCGCAGGGTGAGCGCGGTCTGCGCGAGCGGCGACAGCGCCGGGTGGCAGCAGGTGAAGATCATGCGAAGTTGGTCGTCGCGTACCGGTCCGACCTCCTTCGGCTCGTCGGGTTGGTTCAGCAGCAACGCCTGCGCGTGCCGGGCCTCCCGGGTGGACTCCCGGCGCAGGCGGTCGATCGCCCGGTTGCGTGCGGTGGTCACGATCCATGCACCCGGGTTGGCCGGTAGCGAGTCCCACTTCTGCACGGCCACCGTGAACGCGTCCTGGACGGCCTCCTCGGCAAGCCCGATGTCACCAAGGAGGCGCGTCAGCGTCGCCACGCACCGGCCGTACTCAGCCCGGTAGACGCTGTCCAGATCCATCAGCGCCGGCCCGACCCGTCGTCGAACGGACGCACCTCGATCGGTTGCCCGCAGGCCAACGCGCACTTCTCGGCCCAGGCCAGCGCCTGGTCGAGGTCGTCGCACTGGATCACCCAGAACCCGCCGAGCTGCTCTTTCGTCTCGGCGAACGGCCCGTCGGTCATCGTGGTGGTGCCCTTGTCGGGACGGACGACCGTGCTGGCGTGCGACGGCTGCAGGCCGCCGACGAACACCCATGACCCGGCGGACTTCATCTCTTCGGTGACCTTGGTGGTCCGGGCCATCTGCTCCCGTCGTTCTTCTTCGGTCTCCGGCACGCTTTCGTCGAGCTGAACGGCGAGCAGGTACTGCTTCATGGTGCACTCCTTCGAAGGGTCAGCCGGCCTCTCACCTTGGCTACGAACGTGCTCGACGCCATTCGACACCACCCCAGAAAAGTCAGAGCCGGAAGATCAGAGCCTAGGTGATCGCCACGTCGACCGCAGGCACGTTCGCGCAGGTGCGGACCGACGCCACGGCGAGGCCCAATCGCCGTGCGGCCTCGGCCAGCTGGTCGGCGGGCAGGGCGAAGGGCACGCGCAGCCACCGCTCCAGGCCGCCGTGCACGCCGAACCGCGAACCCGGCGCCAGTTGTACGCCATGGTTGGCCGCGGACACCGCAAGCCGCGTGCTCATCGGTTTGGGCAGCCTGCACCACAGCGAAAGCCCGCCGGACGGGACGTTGAACGTCCAATCCGGACAGTGCTCGCGCAGCGCGTCGGCGAGTACATCGCGTTGCTGCCGGAAGTCCGCGCGGCGGCGGGCCAAGGCCGCATAACCGTCGGGTTCCAGCAGTGCCGCCAGCACGAGTTGTTCGAGCACCGGCGCCCCGAGATCCACTGCGAACCGTGAGGACAGCAGGCGGTCCAACAGGTCCACGGACGCACGGATCCAGCCAAGCCGCAGCCCACCCCAGTGCGACTTCGCGGCCGACCCGATGATCAACGACAGGTCTCCGGCGAACGCGGCGAGGGGTGGCGGGCCGTCCAGCGGATCGCCGGCGAAGTCAAGCTCCACAAGGGACTCGTCGATCACCACCGGAGTCCGTGTCCTGGCAAGCAATCCACCGAGCCGTTCACGTCCCTCGGCGGCCAGCCGCAGGCCGGTCGGGTTCTGGAAATCCACGACGAGGTAGGCGAATCGCGGCGACGCCTGACGCAGCGCGGCCTCGATTCCCGCGAAATCCCAACCAATCGCCGGATCCAGCGCGACCGGAACCGGCAGCGCGTGGGCGGCCCGCAGAGCGTCCAGCGCGTTCGGGTAGGTCGGTTGCTCGACCAGGACCCGATCACCCGGACCAGCGAGCATTCGCAGGCACAGCACGAAAGCCGAGTACGCGCCGCTGGTGATCATCACCTGTTCAGCTGTGGTCGGCAGGCCACGAGCCGTGTAGCGCTCGGCGATCCGCTCGCGCAGGAGCGTCAGACCACCGGTGACATACCCATTGCCGCCGATGTACGCGGCGAGTTCGTGTGTCGCCGCGTCGACCGCGGCCGTCATTCCCGGCAATGCCGGTGGTGCGGCCTTGGCCAAGTCGAACAAGGCTTCGCTGGACGGCATCGTGGGTTCCTGCCGTCGTGCTCCGGTGCCCGAGATCCACGAACCCGCGCCTTGGCGGCTCGCGACGATGCCGTCTTCCCGCAGCCGGTCGAGGGCCGCTCCGATCAGCGTGCGGCTCACTCCGAGCGACGCCGCCAGCTCCCGTTCGGCGGGCAGCCTCGTACCGATCGGAAGCTGGCCGTCGCGGACGTACAACTCGATCGCCCCCGCCAGATTGACCGCACCCTGCCGGGAGCCACGCCGCCGCCACTCCCCCAGCAACACAGCCAATCGCTCGCCCGAGATGCGGCTACCCAGGGGAATGGTGGACGTCATAAGGCCAATTATTCAGCATTGGCCCTGGATTGCCAGACCAGTTCTGCCCGAGACTGCCCGAGTGGCATCAGTCGATCTCAGTCCGCTCACCATCCGTCACGCACCTGCCCGCCGGTCGGCCCAGCTGCTGTTCGGGCTGGCCCTCTACGGCATCAGTACGGGCATGTTGACCCGCGCCCACCTGGGGCTTTTTCCGTGGGGCGTGCTGACCGAAGGGCTGGTCAACCGCACCGGGCTGACGTTCGGCACCATCACAGCCATCATCTCGGTGGCCGTCATGCTGCTGTGGATCCCCCTGCGGCAACGCCCCGGCATCGGCACGATCTCGAACATCGTCGTCATCTCGGTGGCCGTCGACATGACCCGCGCCGTCCTGCCTGATCAGCACGCCCTCGGCTGGCAGATCACGCTGCTGGTCGGCGGTGTGGCACTCAACGCCGTCGCCACGGCCGTCTATGTCGGTCCCCGTCTCGGTCCTGGCCCGCGTGACGGCCTGATGACCGGTCTCGCCGCCCGCACCGGCAGGTCGATCCGCCTGGTGCGTACCGGAATCGAAGTCGTTGTGCTCACTTCGGGCTGGTTGCTCGGCGGCACGGTCGGTGTCGGCACTGTCCTTTATGCCCTGACTGTCGGACCGCTCACGCAACTCCTGCTCCCGCTGGTCACGTGGCGGTCCGCGCAGCCTGTGGCCGTGTCTAGCACAGTGTCTTGTCGATGACGGCCTTCATCAGCTTGATCTGGCCTTCAGGGTCTCCTTTGAGTCCCGGCGCGGCGGTCTGGGCGACAGCAGCCGCCCGGCCGCTGTCCGTGGCGCCCGCTAGCGTCAGGTAACCGT
Organism: Kibdelosporangium aridum; assembly: GCF_900176515.1. Taxonomy (GTDB): domain Bacteria; phylum Actinomycetota; class Actinomycetes; order Mycobacteriales; family Pseudonocardiaceae; genus Kibdelosporangium; species Kibdelosporangium aridum. Next base: position 1,675,549 of record NZ_FWXV01000001.1, on the reverse strand, counting down.
GGAGACCGCCGCTGTGTCCCCAGTAGACACCGCCGCAAGTCAAGTCCTGGCTGAGCAAACCAAGGCCGTAGCGCACGTCGGGTTCGTCGGTCGCGACGGTCTTGCGCATGTCCGCCAGCTGTGCCGGCGGGAGCAGGGTCTGCAGTTGCCGGTAGAAGGTGACCAGGTCGGCCGGGCTGGCGACCAGCTGTCCGGCGGCCCAAGTCCACGAGGGATCCATCTCGGTGATGTCGATGACCGGTGACTTCGGGTCGGTCTCGTCGGTCAGGCTGTAGCCGCGCGGGTGCTTGCCGCCCAGGCCCTGTTCGCCTTCGACGGGCCAGTACGTGTCCCTCAGGCCCAGGCGCTTGATGACCCGGTCGGTGATCTGTTCCCCGGCCGGGCGCCCGGTCACCGATTGCACGAGCAGTCCCGCCACGATGTAGTTCGTGTTGGTGTACTTGAACTTCGCGCCGGGTTCGAACTGGGCTGGATGGGCCATCGCGATGTCGAGCAGGTCGTGTGGCCGCAAGTAGCGGTCGCGCACCTGCTCGATCCGGTCGAGGCCGATTTTGTCGGCGTACTCCGGCAAACCGCTGGTGTGCTGGAGGAGTTGGCGTACGGTGATGCGCTTGTCCTTGACGGCGGGCACATATCGCTGGGCCGGGCCGTCGAGTTCGACCTTCCCTTCAGCGACCAGTTGCAGGATCACCACGGACAGGAATGCCTTGGTGTTGCTGCCAATTCGTACGCGTCCGTTCAAGGGCACCGCTTTGCCTGCGACGTACCATCGTTCGTCGCCGTCACGCCGGACTGCGGCCAACGCCCCAGGCGCGTGGCCCGAGTCGACGATCGACTGCACCGGGTTCTTGCCAGGCGCAGCCACTGCGACCGATGCCGGAACAACCATCGTCACAGCCATGGCCGCACCCACCAATGCGCGCTTCATCGCTTGTCCCCCTCGCAGAATGCATTGTCCACAGTAGAAAGAACCGCGGCGTGCGCACGGTCGGCGTTCGCCGGGTCGAACGTGCCTGGCAGAGCCGTCACCATGACTGTCACCCGGCGACCGTCCTCGGTCGCGCCGCCTCGTGTCTCGAACCCGAAGACGTCGCCGCCGTGCCCCCAGAACACGCCACCGCAGCTGAGCGGAACACTCGTCAGACCCAGGCCGTATCCCGAACCCGGAGCCATGTCCGCCGGGACTGTCTTCTTCATCTCGCTGAGTTGTGCGGCGGGGAGCAACCTGCCGTCGACGAGGGCGCCGAAGAACTTGGCGAGGTCGCTTGGCGTGGAGATCAGCTGCCCGGCCGCCCATGCCGCGGACGGATCCAGTTCGGTGATGTCGATGATCTCGCCGTCCTTGGCGCGGCCGTAACCCTGCGGGTGCGGTCCGCGGATGGTCTTGTCGCCGACGCCGGGCCAGTACGTGTCGCGCAGGCCGATCTTCTGGATCACGCGCTTGGTCACCTGCTCGGCGACCGGACGCCCGGTCACCCGCTCGATCAGCATCCCGGCGAGGATGTAGTTGGTGTTGCTGTAATCCCAGCGCTCCCCCGGCTGGAAGTTCGCCGGATGCGCCAGCGCGAGGTCCAGCAGCTGCCGCGGCTCGTAGTAGCGGTCGCGGAAGGCCTCGATGTCGTCGAGCTCGAGGTACGCGGTGTAGTTCGGCAAGCCGGTGGTGTGCTGCAACAGCTGACGGACAGTGATCTTGCGACCGTCGATGCCCTCGCCGCGGACCAGGCCGGGCAGGTACTTCTCGATTGGCGCGTCCAGCTCGACCTTGCCCTCGGCCACCAGCTGCAGAACCACGACGGCCACGAACGTCTTGGTGTTGCTCGCCGCCCGGACCCGCCCGTTCACCGGCGGCTTGGCCGGATACCCACGCCGAGCGACGCCGGCGGAGTACGAAGTGGACTGTGTGACCAGCACAGCGCCGGGGAACTTCTCGTTGCGGACCAGGTTCTCCAGCTCGTCCGGTTGCACAGCCGACGCTGTCGTCGCACCGGCAACCACCCCGACCGCCGCGATCAAACTCGCGAGTTTCACTGTTGTCTTCACAGGACAAACCGTGTCAGCCGGGACGGTTGCGGGCGATCGGGGAAAGTTGTCAATTCATGGTGTAGCCAGCTCCACCTAGCCGCAGGCGGCCGGGTAAGTTGTTCGCACCCTGCCCCGCCCCACTGGGAGTTCGGATGAGATCACGCCTGCTCGCCGCGCTCATGTCGGTCATCGGACTGTTAGCCGTCTCGGCGTGTGGAGGCCCCGCCCCCGCGCCGAGCAAGATCAAGCTCGGGTTCTCCGCATGGCCGGGCTGGCTGCCGTGGCAGGTCGCCGAAGAACGCGGCTTGTTCAAGGTCAACGGCGTCGACGTGGAGCTGCAGTACTTCGACAGCTACACCGACAGCCTCACCGCGTTGTCGACAGGGGCGATCGACGCGAACAGCCAGACCTTGAACGACACCATCGCCTCGGTCGGCAGCGGCGTCCAGCAAACAATCGTGCTGGTCAACGACACCTCGACGGGAAACGACCAGATCATCGCCCGGGACGGCATCACCAGCGTGACCGACCTCAAAGGCAAGAAGATCGCGGTGGAGAAGGGCACGGTCGACCACTACCTGCTGCTCCTCGCGCTCAACCGGGCCAAACTCCACGAAGGCGACGTCCAGCTCGTTTCGACGCTGACCGACTCGGCCGCCGCAGCCTTCGCCGCAGGGCACGTCGACGCGGTTGGCGCGTTCGCGCCACACACGACAACTGCCTTGTCCCGGCCCGGCAGCAGTCCGGTGACAAGTTCCGCCGAGTTCCCCACGCTGATCCCCGACCACCTCGTCGTCCGCACGGAAATGGCCCGTCTCCGGCCGGATTTGGTGCAGCGCCTGGTCAACACGTGGTTCGAGACCCTGGCGTGGATCGAGCACAACCCGGACGAGGCCATCGAGATCATGGCTCGCCGGGCGGGGGTGAGTCCGCTGGCGTATCGCGCTTATCAGCCGGGTACGACCTTCCTGACCAAACAGGAGAATCAGGACGCGTTCGGCAGTCGAACCCTGCACTACCGGGCCGTCCAGGTCGCCGACTTCATGGTCGATACCGGCCTGCTGTATCAACGGCCCGTGATGGACGAGTTGTTCGACGACCAGTTCGTCAAAGCGCTCTAGGCGCGTCGCTTTACGCTAGCGGGCCGGGCTGCCAGCCTCGATGCTGTGCAGGTGCATGAGGACGTCGAGAGCTATGTGCGGGCGGTGCGGGCCAGGGACGCTCGCTTCGACGGCTGGTTCTACGTAGCGGTGGTCACCACCGGCATTTACTGCAGGCCGAGTTGCTCGGTGATGTCGCCGAAGGTGGAGAACATGCGCTTCTACCCGAGCGCGGCCGCGGCCCAGCAGGCCGGTTTTCGGGCGTGCAGGCGGTGCCGGCCGGATGCCAGTCCGGGTTCCCCGCAGTGGAACGAGCGGGCTGACCTTGTGGCGCGGGCGATGCGGTTGGTCGCGGACGGAGTCGTCGACCGGGAAGGCGTGTCCGGGTTGGCCGCGCGGCTCGGTTACAGCGTGCGGCAGATCCAGCGGCAACTTCAGGCCGAGCTGGGTGCGGGGCCGTTGGCGATCGCGCGGGCTCAGCGAGCCCAGACCGCACGGCTGTTGATCGAGACGACTCCGGTGCCGCTGGGCGATGTCGCGTTCGCGGCCGGGTTCGCCAGCGTGCGGACGTTCAACGACACCGTACGGGAGGTCTTTGGCCTGACGCCGAGCGAGTTGCGGCAGCGGGCCCGGCGCACGCGGCAGTCGGCGGCGCCAGGGACCATGGCCCTGCGATTGCCTTTCCGGCAACCGCTGAGTGCCGGCGATCTGTTCAGGCGGCTCGCGGCCGAGGCCCTGCCTAGCGTGGAGGAATGGCGTGATGGCACGTATCGGCGGACGCTACGGCTTCCGCACGGCCACGGCATCGTGGCGTTGCGGCCGTCGCCGAAGCACATCGACTGCCGGTTGACTCTGGCGGATCTGCGGGACTTGGCCACGGCGATCACCCGCTGCCGCTGGCTGCTTGATCTGGACGCCGATCCGGTCGCCGTCGATGAGCAGCTGCGTGCTGATTCTGTGCTTGAGCCGTTGGTGGACAAGGATCCTGGGCGCCGAGTGCCGCGGACCGTGTGCGCGGACGAGTTCGCTGTGCGGGCCGTGCTGGGATCGGGTGCGGCCGGGCTGGTCGCCCACGGCACTCCGATATCCGATCCGGCAGGTGGGCTCACGCACTTGTTCCCCGATGTGATCACGGTGGCGGCCCGAGTCGGCGGCGATCTTGTCCACGCGTTGGCCGAAATCGACCTCGGCATCGGCAGCGACTGGGTTCAGGCGCGCGCCCAGCTCTCGGCGCTGCCTGGCATCGATGCGCTGACTGTGGAGACGATCGCCATGCGTGCCCTGGGCGATCCCGATGCCTTCAGCCCCGCCGATCCTGTGGTGCGGCGCACGGCCCGCAGTCTCGGTTTGTCCGATTTGGCGAGACATTCGGCCGCTTGGCGGCCGTGGCGCGCTTACGCCGCGAAGTACTTGTCGTGAAGGTGACGTCGTAAATCTGCCAGCCATCAGTGCGCGGCGTGGCCATTGTCGAAGGGAGAACAAAGGAGAACCGCCCACATGTCACAAGTACGTCCATTCCGGATCGAAACCAGTGCCCAACAGCTCACCGATCTCAAGGAACGGCTGGCCAGAACCCGCTTCGCACCGGCATTGTCCGGACAGGACTGGACGCACGGCACGCCACCGGGCTATCTCGCCGAACTGGTCGAGTACTGGCACACGACATTCGACTGGCGCAAAGCCGAGGAGCACCTCAACGAACTCCCCCAATTCCTAGCGGAAGTCGGCGGCGTCACCCTCCACTTCGTACACACCAAGGGCGTCGGGCCACACCCGTTCCCGCTGCTGTTCTCGCACGGCTGGCCAGGTTCGTTCGTCGAGGTGACCAAGATCATCGGTCCGCTGACCGACCCGGCTGCGCACGGCGGCGACCCGGCCGACGCGTTCGACGTGGTAGCGCCCAGCATGCCGGGCTTCGGCTTCTCCCCACACCCCGGCACACCCGGAATCAACCCGACAGTAATCGGCGGCCTATACGACCGTCTCATGACCGAAGTACTCGGCTATCCGCGCTACGGAGCCCAGGGCGGCGACTTCGGCGCACAGGTCTCCAGCCGCATCGGCCGCGACCACGGCGACCACGTAGCCGGGATCCACCTGAACCTGATGGGCGCGACGCCGGTGCTGGACTCAGCGCCACTCACACCAGCCGAACAGGCATTCGTGGCCCAGGCAGAGCACTTCTTCTCCGTGGAGGGCGGGTACGCCCAGATCCAAGGCACCAAACCGGCCACACTCGGCGCCGGATTGTCCGATTCCCCCGCCGGTCTGGCCGCGTGGATGGTGGAGAAGTTCCGGGCGTGGAGCGACTGCGACGGCGACGTCGAATCGGTGTTCAGCAAGGACGAACTGCTCACCGACATCACCCTCTACTGGTTGACCAACACCATCACCACCTCCGCCCGCCTCTACTACGAGACCATGCGCACCGAAGGCATGCTCGGCAGGAACACACCTGGTTACGTCGACACACCGACCGGGTTCGCGTCCTTCGCCAAGGAAAACTTCACGCCGCCGCGGGAGTGGGTCGCCCGGGCGTACAACCTGCAGCGGTTCACCGAATTCGACCACGGCGGCCACTTTGCGGCACTGGAGCGCCCAGAAGACCTCGTCACCGAGATCCGCGAGTTCTTCCGCCCATTACGCGCCTGACAGATACAGCGCCGCACGGACGACTCCGGCCGCTGACCACGCTTGAGGAACGCACGCGTTCGGGTACGCCAGTGGCTGCCCATCCAGAACCGCGTACAACTCGGGAGTGTGGCCGCCGAAGTGCTCGCTGCCCCGCACAATCGACTCAGCCATCAAACCCGCGAGCTCATGTTTCCCCTCGGCGGCCAAACCCGTCATGACGATCGCCGTGTCGTGTGGCCAGACGGATCCTCGGTGATAGCTGAACGGGTTGAACATCGGGCTGTCCGCGGTCGATGTCCGTAGTCCGTACGGTGTCAGCATGTCCGGGCGGCCGAGGCGCGCGGCGACAAGGTCGACTTCTTCAGCGTCCAGCAGGCCTGTGCCCAGTAGGTGGCCTATGTTGGATGTCGCGCCCGCAACGGGGTTCTTGTCCGCGTCCAACGCGATCGCGGGATACCGTCCGGAAGCGTCCTCGATCCAGAACGTCGAGCGGAACCGCTCCCTGAGCCGGGCTGCCCAGTCCATCCACTGTGGACCATTTTCCGAGTCCAGTGCGGCTGCGGCGACCGCCGCGGCATATGCGTACCCCTGGACCTCACAGAGTGCGATCGGGGCCCTCGGGTGCTGGCCGTCCTGGTGCAGGAACGCGTCATGCGAGTCTTTCCATCCGTGGTGGGTCAGCCCTCCGGACGCCGCTGGCTGGTACTCGATCAGGCCGTCGCCGTCCGGGTCGGCGTCCGGGCCGGTCAGCCAGTTCATCGCGGCCACCAGGTTCGGCAGCAACGGATCGACCGGCGTCCCGGCGCGCGAGGCCTCGTGCAGCAGGCAGATCCACAGCGGGGTCGCGTCGATCGTGCCGTAGTACCGGGAACTCAGCCGCACCTGACCCGTGTCGATCGCGCTTGGGCGCAGCTCGTGCGGGATCTTCCCTGGCTGCTCCTCGGCAGCCGGGTCGTGCCGCGTCCCCTGCCGCCGCGCCAGGGCACGCAACGTCCCCGCCGCCAGGTCGGTTCCCAGTGGCAGTGTCAGGCGGGCCGCCCAGATCGAGTCACGGCCGAAGAGCGTCAAGTACCACGGGCTTCCCGCCGCCGCGTAGAGATCGCCTTCATCAGCGAGCAACAACGCACGAAGGTCGGCGAGGTTCTTCTCGGCGACCGGGTTCGACGGAGAAGTCCACTGTGGATACGTAACGGGCGGCACCTGGGCGAAGTCCGCGGGCTCAACGGCCGCTTCGGCGTGCAGCGAAAGGCGCCACGTCTGCCCCGCGGCCACCGTCACCTGCCAGGTCAATTCGGCAACGCTGTCACGGATCGCCGTGGTAGCAGCGGGTTCCGCACGCAGCGTCACGGAATCCTGCCAGCGTAGCCCTTCTTCAGTGACCGACGGCGTGATCAAGGAGGCGGCACGGCCGGCTTTCACCGCGTCCACGCCCGCGAAATCCGTTGCTACACGCAAAACAACAGTCAGTGTCCGGTCGATGTCATCAAAGTTGGTTACCTCCAGGCGTTCCAGCAGGCTCGACGCGTCCAGCACGCGCTCACGCCGCAGATGCAGCGTCGAATCCCGCCACCGTGCGCCGGAAGCCTTCGCCACCGCGTGAAATGACGCCGTCCACGGGTTCTGCAGATGCCGGCCGACCGTCACGACCTCAGCGTCCGCGATCGTCAGCTGGACACGGGCAAGCGCACGCTTGTCCCGGATGAACCAGCCGGTCGATCCTGTCCCGGGCAGCTGACCGTCCTGGTCCGACAGCACAAGGGAAGGCGCCTTCAAGACAGTGACGAGTGAGTGCAGGGACGTGCTCGGTCCGGTCACAGTTCCTCCCAGCGTCGGCGCCGGTCTTGACAAGGGCGAGGGCCGTCAGCGACAGTTACCCGTCCAATTTGACCGGTCAAATCACGGACAGTATGCCATCTGCCACGCCTCATGGGCGAACAGTCGGGAGTGGACAGTGGGACAAGCGGTCACGCTTCGCCAGGTCGCGGCGCACGCCGGGGTGTCCCGCCAGACCGTGTCGAACGTGCTCAACGCGCCCCAGCGCGTCGATCCCGTGACCCTGCGCAAAGTCCAGGCCGCGATCGAGGCACTCGGTTACCAGCCGAACCGCACCGCGCGCAGCCTCGCCACCCGCCAGGCCGGGCTGATCGGCTACTGCCTCGCCCGCATGCCCGGCCGAAGCCTGTTCATGGACCCCTTCCTGCACACGCTCACCGAGGCGATCGAGGAAACCGGCAGGCGAATGCTGGTGTTCACCGCCCCCGAAGGCGCGCAGGGCATCGAGACCTACGCCGATCTGATCGCCCAACGAGCGGTTGACGCGTTCATCCTGTCGGACACCGTCGACGAAGACCCGCGGCACACCTGGTTGGCCAGCCGTGGTGTGCCGTTCGCGTCCTTCGGCCGTACCTGGCCCAAACAGGGCGAACAGCCGGGGCCGTGGGTGGACGTCGACGGCGCGGGGGCGTGCGCCGAACTGGTTCGCAGGCTGCATTCGGCCGGGCACGACCAGATCGCGTTCGTCGGCTGGTGCCAGCGGGTCACGATGGGTGCCGCGAAGGACCGGCAGCGCGGATGGCAGGACGAATGCGCCCGGCTGGGCCTGTCGGAGCAGGCCGCGTACGCCGATTCCGACAGCATGGACGGTGCCGCGCGCGCCGCGGCCACGCTGTTGGACGGACCTACTCCGCCCACGGCGATCGTCGCGGCCAGTGACCTGCTCGCCGTGGGCGTGCTCGGCGAGCTGCGGCGCCGCAAGCTGCGCCCTGGACACGACGTCTGGGTGACCGGATTCGACGACTCGGTGCTCGCGACCTCCGTGGAGGGCGGGCTGACCAGCGTGCGCCAGCCGACCGAGGAGATCACGTCGGCGCTGGTCAGGCTGCTCGATGCCGAGCACGGCGAATCCGGCGTGCTGCTGGCCGGTCAGATCGTGTGCAGAAGCAGCGCACCAGTGGATTTGTGACACATAACCGGGTGATGGGAGAACAGCTGATGGCATGGTCAAAGACGACCGGGCTGCGCATGGCCGGCTTGGCGTGCGTGACACTACTGGCCGCCTCGTGCGGCAGTGACAGCGGTGGTTCCGGATCTGGCGGCACGAGCGCCGCCGCAGCTCCAGCACTCGAAGGACGTGGCGACATCACGCTCGTCACCGGCAAGGACACCTCCAACAACATGCAGCGGCTGACCGACGAATGGAACGCCGCGCACCCGAACGAAAAGGTGCGGATCGTCGAGCTGCCGGAGTCCGCGGACGCCCAGCGCCAGCAGTTGGTGCAGAACGCGCAGGTCAAATCGGACGCGTACGCCATCTTGAACCTCGACGTGGTGTGGACCGCGGAGTTCGCGGCCAACCGGTGGGTCGTGGAGCTGCCGCGTGACCAGTTCGACCTGAACAACTTCCTCAAGCCTGCCCTGGACACCGGGGAATACCGCGGCAAGCTGTACGCGGTCCCGGTCTACTCCGATGCCGGATTGCTGTTCTACCGCAAGGACTTGCTGGACAAGGTCGGCCTGCAGGCACCGAAGACGTGGGACGAGCTGACCGCCGCGTGCCAGAAGGTCAAGGCGTTGCCCGAAGGCGCGAACCTGGGCTGCTACACCGGGCAGTTCGAGAAGTACGAGGGCCTGACGGTCAACTTCGACGAGGCGGTGAACACCGCGGGCGGCCAGATCGTCGACGAGTCCGGCAAGCCCACTGTGGACAGCCCGCAGGCCAAGGCGGGTCTGGACAAGCTGGTCGACGGCTTCAAGAACGGCACGTTCCCGCCGAAGGCGATCACGTTCAAGGAAGAGGACGGCCGGCGCTCGTTCCAGGCCGGTGAGCTGATCTTCATGCGGCAATGGCCGTACCAGTGGGCGCTGGCCAACAAGACCGACGGTTCGTCGCAGGTCGCGGGCAAGTTCGACGTGGCTCCGCTGCCCGGCGTCGGCGCTGGTCCCGGTGCCGCCAGCCTTGGCGGGCACAACTTCGCGATCTCGGCGTTCGCCAAGAACAAGGCCACCGCGCTGGACTTCATCAAGTACTTCACCACTGACGCGGCCGAGCGGTCGAACCTGCTGGCCACTTCGCAGGCGCCGACCCGCACCAACCTGTACGACGACCCTGAGCTGGTCAAGCAGTTCCCGTACCTGCCGACGCTCAAGCAGGCCATCCAGAGCGCCAAGCCGCGCCCGAAGGCCGTGCGGTACGGCGACGTCACCACCGCGATCCAGGAAGCGGCGTACGCGGCGATCACCGGTGCCAAGGACAGCGCCACGGCGTTGAAGGAGCTGCAGGCCAAGCTGCAGGAACTGCTCAAGTGACAACGCTGAGCCGGCGACGCGGCAGGGCGGCGGGCGAAGCCGGACGGCTCGCCGCCCTGCTGCTGTCCCCCACTTTCATCGTGCTGGGCCTGGTCGTGGGCTATCCGCTCGTGGCGGCGCTGCGGGAGTCGCTCTACCAGACCGGGCAGACGGTCGACGCGGACGGCTTCGTCGTCCAGGGTGAGCAGTTCGTCGGCGTGGACAACTACACCGCGATCTTCACCGGGGACGCGGCCGGGCGGTTCTGGAACGCCTTCGGCAACACCACGTTCTTCACCGTCGTGACGGTGGCGATAGAGGTGATCATCGGTGTCGCGATGGCGCTGGTGATGCATCAGGCGTTGCGCTGGCGTGGCATGGTCCGGGCCAGCATCCTTGTGCCGTGGGCGATTCCCACCGCGGTGTCAGCGATCCTGTGGAAGTGGATCTTCCAGGCCGACGGCGTGGCGAACGCGATCATCGGCAGCCAGATCCTGTGGACCACCGAGGGATGGCACGCCAGGTTCGCGGTGATGATCGCGGAAACGTGGAAAACCGCGCCGTTCATCGGGTTGCTCGTGCTCGCCGGGCTGCAGATCATCCCCAAGGACATCTACGAGGCCGCCAGGGTCGACGGCGTCGGTCCGGTGCGGCAGTTCTTGTCCATCACGCTCCCCCTTGTCCGACCGGTTCTCGTGGTCGCGGTGTTGTTCCGCGTACTGGATTCGTTGCGGATGTTCGACTTGCCGTTCGTGCTGATCGGCAACCGCAAGGAATCCGTGGAGACACTGACGATGCTGGCGTGGGACGAGGCCACCAACCTCAGATTCGGGCCCGCTGCGGCATATGCCGTGGTGTTGTTCCTCTATGTGGCCATTGCCGCGCTGGTGTTCGTGAAGCTGCTCGGCGCGGACGTCATCGGCGAGGCACGGGAACGCACCGGGAAACAACCACGCAAAGCCGATCCGTTGGTACAGCCGGGGGTGGTGCACGCATGAACACCCGCGTTGTGCTGCGATACGCCGGTCTCACGGCGATCCTGCTGTACTGCCTCGCGCCGTTCTACTGGATGCTCGTTTCAGCGTTCCGGCGGCCGACGGACCAGTTCTCGTTGTCCCCCATCCCGGATCCCGTCTCGGTCACCAACTTCACCGCGGTGTTCGGGGTGGACGTCGGGTTCGGCCGGGCGCTGATCAACAGCGTGGTGGTGGCTGGGATCGCCACGGTCCTGACGTTGCTCATCGGCCTGTCCGCGGCGTACACCTTGGCGCGGTTGCGGTTCCGGTTCAAGAACGCGGTCGCCGCGATGATCATCGCGACCTCCATGTTCCCCGGGATCTCACTGGTCGTGCCGTTGCTGAAGCTGTTCACCGACATCAACTGGATCAACACCTACCAGTCGATGATCGTGCCGAGCATGTCGTTCGCGCTGCCGCTGGCGGTGTGGAACCTCAACGCGTTCTTCCGGCAGATGCCCGGGGAACTCGAGGAAGCCGCGATGATCGACGGATGTACGAGGCTGCAGGCGTTCCGCAAGATCATCCTGCCGCTGGCCGCCCCCGGCGTGTTCACCACCGCGATCATCACGTTCATCACGGCGTGGAACGAGTTCATCATCGCGTTGTCGATGGTGAACGACAAGAACATGCAGACCGCGACGGTCGCCATCTCCCGGTTCACCGGCGCGTACGGCTTTGATCAGCCGTTCGGCACGCAGATGGCGGCAGGTGTGATCGTCACCGTCCCCTTGGTCATCCTCGTTCTGGTGTTCCAGCGGCGGATCATCGCCGGGCTCACCGCGGGAGGCGTCAAGTGAAAACCTTGGTGGTAACGGCTCTTGTGGCCGCACTCTTACCGGTCTCGGTCGCCGAGGCGGCGCCTGCGGGTGAGTTGTCGGAGACCGCACGGCTCAGTGATCGACGGGCTTTGGTGTCCGGCGACCGAGCGTTCACCATGGGCGATGAGACCGGGCTGTATCCGGCCACCGGCTGGCACGTCCGCGGCGAGATGGGTGGTTTCTGGGCGCCACCCGTGAAGCTTCTCGACGGTGTGTGGTTCGCCGCTGACGGATCATGGTTCGGCAGGGACATTCCCGCTACCCGTTATGTCAGAGGCCAGGGATATCAACGGTTCGAGTACCGCGGTGGCGGGATTTCGGCGGAACGCGTGGAGTTCGTGCCGTCCGGGAGCCGCGCGACCGTGATCGGGTTGACGTTGCGGGCTGATCGCCACCGTGACGTCCGCCTGGCGATGGATGCTCATTCCGAGCTGATGCCCGCGTATCCGTGGGGCTGGACGACTCCGAACGCGGGTGTCAACGCGCCCGACACCGGGTCGGTCAGTGATGGGGCGTTGGTGTTCCAGGACCCTGTCGGCGCGGCAGCGGTCGGGGCAAGCGCCCGGCCGGTCGAGCAAGCGCTCGGCCCGCATCATCGAGGGCCGCAGGACCCGGCTGTCGTCTGCCCGGCCGACGGTCCGGCGCCCCCGCGCTGCGACGATTCCGCGTTCGGCAAGGGAACCGGCGGCCGGTTGGAGTACTCGGTCCGGCTTGGGGCCGGCCGTCCGACCACGGTCTGGTTCGCTGTCGCGGGCGGTGACACGGGCGCCCAAGCCCGGGGTCTGTTGAACGACGTGCTGCGCGACCCGGCCGATGCTCTGCGCCAGACCGTGTCAGCGCGACGGGCGGCCGCCTCGTCCACTGTGGTCGATCTGCCCGGTGACCGGCTGCTGCAGCAGAGCATCGAGTGGAGCAAGCAGAACCTCCTGGATTCCGTGCAAGAGGCTCGTAACGCGCAGATCCGGGACGTCAACGAGGGCAAGGACTATCCGTCACCGGCCGGGACCGTGCCCAAGATGCGCTGGCTGGCCGCTGGATTCCCGGACTATCCCTGGCTTTTCGCCACGGATGGCGAATACACCGCTTACGGGGCCGTTGCCGCGGGTCAATTCGACATCGTCCGGGACCACCTGCGGGCACTGCGTGATGTCAGTGACATGCTGAACAATCGCAGCGGCAAAGTCGTCCACGAAGTGGTGTCCACCGGGGACGTCTACTTCGGAAGCAACAAGTCGGCCGGCAACACCGACGAGACGGCGAAGTTCCCGAGTACAGTCGCATTGGTCTGGCGATGGACCGGCGACAACAGGTTCCGCGACGAGATGTACGACTTCGCTGTGCGCAACCTGCGCTACATCACCGGAACACTGGACAAGGACGGCGACGGGTGGCCGGAAGGCCTCGGCAACGTCGAACGCCAGGGCATGGGCGAGGAGAAGCTCGACAGCACGGTGTACCTGATTCGTGGGCTGCGAGATCTCGCCGACATGGCTGCCAGCAAGCATGACAGTACTGTCGCCCAGTGGGCCACGGCCAAGGCGGACGACCTGCAGCGGCGGTTCGAAGCACAGTGGTGGGTCGAGCAAGGCGTGGGTTACGCGGAGTCAATCGACGACCCGGCAAATCCGGCCAACGACAACACGCCGGTCTTCCAACGGCACTGGACTGGCATCACGCCGATGGAGGCCGGCCCGCTGGCTTCGGCCGACAAAGGCCGCCGGGCACTCGTGCAACGTGAGCGCGACTGCTACAACGGCGAATTCGGGACCTACCACACGGGCACTGGACCCACCAGCGCTCCGGCAGGCAACCCCGGGCCTTCGTGTGATCCTGTTGTGTCCACTGTGGCGAGTGAACGTGCCACGTACTCGTTGAACACCGCGGTCATGGCGGTGGCCGAAGGGAACTTCGGCCGCCTGGGTGCACAGCGGCGATACACGACCGGGAACGCGCGGATCCAACTCGATCCGAGCGTGTGGGAGACGCCGGGCGCGATGCCGGAGGTCGCGCCGTCACCCGATTTCAAGGCCAACATCGATCGGCCGTTCTACGACCGGTCGATGAACCTGCAGGCGTGGGGCACGTACGGCACGCTGTGGCCGGTCGTGCACCAGCAGCTCGGGATCGCGCCCGATCTCGGCAACGGCCGGCTCACCGTGGTCCCCCAGCTCCCGGACGGCCAGAACTCCATCAGCGGGCGGGAGATCCGCGTTGGACGAGGTTCAGTGGACGTCTCAGTGTCCCGTCATCGGAACGTGTACCGAACCGAGGTGCGGTCGCGTTCAATCGATGCGGCGTTGACTGTCGGGCTCGTCGTTCCTCAGGTTTCGGAGGTGCTGCTCGACGGCAAACCAGTCAGGTACCAACTGGTGACGACACCCCGTGGCACGGAAGTGCATGTGGCAGTGTCTGCCAAGGCGGCCCGGCTGGAGATCCGGACCAAGTAGCAGCGGTGGGGCCACTCCCCTCGGGCGTGGCCCCACCAGGTATCAGGCGGCCTTGAAGCTCTTGCCGTCGAAGTTGAAGTTGCGCAGCTCGGTCGCGGGGAACGTCCACGCGAAGCCCGAGCAGTCCCCGGTCTGGTAGAGCAGGATGTCCGTCGGCGTCTGGTTGGACAACGACCGGGCACCGAACGGGATCTGCGTGCAGCCCGCCGGGACCTCGGCATAGTTCTGGGACAGCCCAGTCAGCACACCGGACCAGAAGTTCAGCCCGGACGGCAGCTGCGAGGCGGCGGCCGGAGCCTGCAGTGCCGCGGTCATCGCCCCAGCGACAGCAAAGGTCGACGCGATCTTGATGGCGGTTCTCCGCAAAGGGATCTCCTCACTAGCAACTGACACGAAACGTCGGCGGCGCAACGACAACCATCTTTGTTGAACGATCAAATGTCAACGATCTTGCCGTTACAGCATCCGTTAGCAGCAACGCAATGGCACGATCTTGCCACGAACCCCGCATCGTTGAACCGTCCGCCGGACCGTCCTTTGTGGAGTATCCAGCGCCCTGAACGCGGTTCGACGAGTTTCGCCAAAGCCAGGCGGACCACGTTCGCACTTCGCACCGCCAGCGTGGCCACGAGCCAGAACGCACGTGCGGTCAGCAGCCGGTCACCAGTTGAACCCAGGCTCACGAGCAAACCTCGAGGCTCGCTCAACACCGGCCGCCTAGAGTCGGTGACCAGCGATCGTCAGGAGGACGCACAGTCATGTGCGCGACATTTCAGCGCGCCCCAAAAACTCCAAAGACCACCGACGGCGTTGCCAGTGACCTGCTGCTGTCGGCCAGCCGGTTTCTCACTCGGGAGGAGGTATCGGACGACCTGCGTGCGACGTTCCGGCAGGGCGGGCGTGACGCCGACGCGTTCTACCGCGACCATTGGAGCCACGACAAGGTCGTGCCGTCGACGCACGGGGTGAACTGCACTGGCTCGTGCCGGTGGAACGTCTACGTCAAGGACGGCATCATCACGTGGGAATCGCAGGACGTCGACTACCCCACCACCGGCCCTGACCGGCCGGAGTACGAGCCACGAGGCTGCCCGCGCGGCGCCTCCTTCTCGTGGTACTCCTACTCTCCCTTGCGAGTGAGATATCCGTACGCGCGGGGCGTCCTGGTCGAGATGTATCGCGAGGCGAAACGCGCACACGAGGACCCCGTGACCGCGTGGGCCTCCATTGTGGACGACCCGCTCAAGCGGCGTGTCTACCACCAGGCCAGAGGCAAGGGCGGGTTGGTCAGGGTGTCGTGGGACGAGGCAGTCGAGATGGTCGCCGCCGCCCATGTGCACACCCTCAAGGTCCATGGACCGGACCGGATCGCTGGGTTCTCACCGATTCCGGCCATGTCGATGGTGTCGCACGCGGTCGGCGCGCGGTTCATGGCGTTGATCGGCGCCCCGATGCTGTCCTTCTACGACTGGTACGCCGACCTGCCGCCCGCCTCCCCGCAGGTTTTCGGCGACCAGACCGACGTGCCGGAGTCCGCGGACTGGTGGGACGCGGCCTATCTGATGCTGTGGGGTTCCAACGTCCCGGTCACCAGGACGCCGGACGCGCACTTCATGACCGAGGCCCGTTACCGCGGCCAGAAGGTCGTCGTGTGTTCGCCGGACTACTCCGACGCCACCAAGTTCGCCGACGAGTGGCTGGCGCCGCATCCCGGAACGGACGGCGCGGTCGCCATGGCCATGGCCCATGTCGTGCTGCGGGAGTGTTTCGTCGACCGGCAGGTGCCGTTCTTCGCCAACTACACCAAGCAGTACACCGACCTGCCGTTCCTGGTCGTACTGGACGAACGCGACGGCAAGTTCGTGCCCGGCAAGTTCCTCACCGAAGCGGATCTGACCGGTACGAAGGACCGTGGCACGGAATGGAAGACCGTGCTGCTCGACGAGCTCAGCGGTGAGCCGGTGGTGCCCAACGGGTCGCTGGGCTTCCGCTGGGCCGACGACCCTGGCCGGTGGAACCTGGACCTCGGTGACGCCGAGCCCGCTCTGTCCGTCTACTCAGGACCTAACGGGACCGCCGCGGAGGTGCTGCTGCCGCGGTTCGACGGGATGGACGGCGCAGCCGAGGCGATGGTCCGTGGCGTGCCGGTTCGCCGAGTAGCCGGTCGAGCGGTCACCACCGTGTACGACCTGTTGCTCGCGCAGTACGGCGTGCACCGCGACGGCCTGCCCGGTGAGTGGCCTGCTGACTTCGGCGATCCGACGAAACCGGCAACGCCCGCGTGGCAGGAGCAGCTCACCGGCGTCCCGGCAGGCACGGTCACCCGGATCGCCCGCGAGTTCGCCGACACGGCCATCCGCTCCCAGGGCCGGTGCATGATCGTGATGGGTGCCGGGACCAACCACTGGTTCCACTCCGACCTGATCTACCGCTCATTCCTGACGTTGCTGCTGCTCACCGGATGTCAAGGCCGCAACGGCGGCGGCTGGGCGCACTACGTCGGCCAGGAGAAAGTCCGGCCGTTGACCGGATGGGCCACGTTGGCCGGAGCGCTCGACTGGGCGCGCCCGCCACGGCACATGATCGGCACTGCCTACTGGTACACGCACACCGGCCAGTGGCGTTACGACCGGCTGACCGCGGACACCCTGACCTGGCCTGGCGCGGCGGGCAAGCTCGCCGGGCGTACGGTCTCCGACTGCCTGACGCAGTCCACTCGACTGGGCTGGATGCCGTCCTATCCGACGTTCGACCGCAACCCGCTGGATCTGACCGACGAAGCCGAAGCCGCGGGCCTGGACCCAGCCGAGCATGTGCTTGCTCAGCTGAAGGCCGGTGAGCTGGGCTTCGCGTGCGAGGACCCGGACGCGCCGGAGAACTGGCCACGCGTACTGACGGTCTGGCGCGCCAACCTGCTTGGTTCGTCCGCCAAGGGCAACGAGTACTTCCTCCGGCACCTGCTGGGCACGGACTCCGCAGTCCGCGCGACCGAGGTCCCTGAGGACGAACGCCCGCTTTCGGTGCGATGGCGGGACGAAGCGCCGAAGGGCAAGCTGGATCTGTTACTGGCGCTGGACTTCCGGATGACGAGCACCACGCTTTTCGCCGACGTCACGCTGCCCGCCGCGACCTGGTACGAGAAGCACGACCTGTCGAGTACGGACATGCACCCGTTCGTGCACTCCTTCAACGCCGCGGTCGATCCGCCGTGGCAGGCACGCACCGACTTCGACGCGTTCCACGCCATCGCCAAGAAAGTAAGCGAGCTGGCGAAAGACCACCTCGGCACTCGCCGCGACCTCGTGGTCACCGCCCTGCAACACGACACGCCCGGCGAGGTCGCACAACCACGCGGTGTGGTCCAGGATTGGCGTGACCAGGACTGCGAACCCGTTCCAGGGCAGACATTCCCCGTCCTCACGGTGGTGGAACGGGACTACACCGCGATCGCCGCGAAGCTCGCCACGCTCGGACCGGTCCTTGACAAGCTCGGCACCACCACGAAGGGATGGACCGTCGAGGTCAGCCCGGAACTGGCCTGGCTTGCCGCGTCCAACGGCATCGCCAAAGGCGGTCCGGCCGCCGGTCGTCCGTTGCTGGACACCGATCGCAAGGCGGCCGACGCCGTGCTCGCGTTGTCCGGCACCACGAACGGACGTATCGCCGATGAGGGGTTCCGCGCATTAGAGGACCGCGTCGGGCGGCCACTGCGGCACCTCGTCAGCCACCGCCAGGCGCACCGGGTGACGTTCAACGACACGCGTTCCCGCCCCGCACCTGTCGTGACCAGCCCTGAGTGGTCGGGCGACGAGTCCGGCGGGCGCCGGTACGCACCGTTCACCATCAACGTCGAGCAACTCAAGCCGTGGCACACCCTGACCGGACGCCAGCACTTCTTCCTCGACCACGACTGGATCGCCGAGATCGGCGAGCAGCTGCCGGTCTACCGGCCGCCCCTGGACATTCACCGCTTGTTCGGCGAGCCCCGGATCGGGCCGAACGGGCCTGAGGTGACCGTCCGGTACATCACGCCGCACTCCAAGTGGTCCATCCACTCGGAGTTCCAGGACAACCTGCTGATGCTGACGTTGTCGCGCGGCGGGCCGACGTTCTGGATCAGCCCGGCCGACGCACAAGCCATTGGCGTGTCGGACAACGACTGGGTGGAAGCGGTCAACCGCAACGGCGTCGTGGTGGCCAGAGCCGTCGTGTCGCACCGGATGCCCACCGGCACAGTCTTCATGTACCACGCCCAGGAGCGGACCGTGAACGTGCCCAAGAGCGAGACCACGGGCAAGCGCGGCGGAATTCACAACTCGCTGACCCGACTGCAGATCAAACCCAGCCACCTGATCGGCGGCTACGGCCAGCTCAGCTTCGCTCTCAACTACTACGGCCCCACCGGCAACCAGCGTGACGAGGTCACAGTGCTGCGCCGCCGCAGCCAGGAGGTGAGCTACTGATGCGCGTCATGGCACAGCTGGCCATGGTGATGAACCTGGACAAGTGCATCGGCTGCCACACCTGCTCGGTCACGTGCAAACAGACGTGGACCAACCGGGGCGGCATGGAGTACGCCTGGTTCAACAACGTCGAAACCAAGCCGGGCCAAGGGTATCCACGCCGTTACGAGGACCAGGAACAGTGGCGCGGCGGCTGGGTCCGTGGCCGCAATGGACGGTTGAGACTGGCCGCGGGCGGCCGGGTGAAGCGGCTGCTGTCGATCTTCTCGAACCCGAACCTGCCGAAGCTCGAGGACTACTACGAGCCCTGGACGTACGACTACCGAACTCTCACCGACGCACCGCTGGGTGACGACACCCCGACTGCCCGGCCGGTGTCAGCGGTGACGGGAGCGCCCACGTCCGTCCAATGGGGACCGAACTGGGAGGACAGTCTCGGTGGCGCGCCGGAGCACGCGACCGCTGACCCGGTCGCGCAGGCGATGGCTGCCCGACTCGGGCAGGAGATCCGGCTCGAGTTCGAGCAGACGTTCATGTTCTACCTTCCCCGGATCTGCGAGCACTGTCTCAACCCGTCATGCGTGGCGTCCTGCCCGTCCGGTGCGATGTACAAACGGGCCGAGGACGGCATCGTGCTGGTCGACCAGGACGGCTGCCGCGGCTGGCGGATGTGCGTCAGCGGCTGCCCGTACAAGAAGGTCTACTTCAACCACAAGACCGGCAAGGCCGAGAAGTGCACGTTCTGCTATCCGAGGCTGGAGATCGGACAGCCGACGATCTGCGCCGAGACGTGCGTCGGACGGCTGCGCTACATCGGCGTCGTCCTCTACGACGCCGACGCCGTCGGTGCGGCCGCGAGCGTCGAGGACGAGACTGAGCTCTATCCGGCACAACTGAAGGTGTTCCTCGACCCGCACGAGCCGAAGGTGGTCGCCGCAGCGGAACAGGCCGGGATCCCGCATGACTGGATCACCGCGGCGCAGCGGTCCCCTGTGTACTCGCTGATCGTGGAACACCGGGTGGCGCTGCCGTTGCATCCGGAATACCGGACGATGCCGGTGGTGTGGTACATCCCGCCGCTGTCACCGGTCGTGGATGCGTTGTCCAGCACCGGGTTCGACGGTGAGGAAGCCGGAAACCTGTTCGGCGCCATCGACGCGTTGCGGATCCCGGTGGACTACCTCGCCGGCCTGTTCACGGCAGGCGACCCGCGACCCGTGCGGCTCGCGTTGCGCAGGCTGGCAGCGATGCGGTCCCACATGCGGTCCATCAACCTGGGCGAGCCGCCGGATCGCCAGGGGCCGGAGGGTGTCGGGATGACCGCGGATCAGATCGAGTCGATGTACCGGTTGCTGGCCGTGGCCAAGTACGAGGACCGGTACGTGATCCCGACCGCGGGTATCGGCCGGGCGCACGAGCTTGAGTCGATCGGGGCCACGTGCAGCCTGGACACCGACGGCGGGCCAGGAATGACCGGCAACACCGATTTGGTCACATGGCGGGCCGGTGAACGTCCACGAGGCCTGTTCCCCACCTTGACGCGGAAGGCAAAGAAGTGACGAACGCGACCAAGGTGCTGCACCAAGTCGCCGCACACTGCTTGCACTACCCGGACGTCGAGCTGTACCGGCGCATCACGTTGCTGCGCGATTGCCTGGCCGAGATCCCGCCGAAACTGGCCGACGGGATCACTCCCCTGCTGGATCACCTCTCAGCGACGTCCGAGGTGGACGCGGCACGGCACTATGTGGACGTCTTCGACACCAAACCGGGCCGCTGCCTGTACATGACCTGGTACACCGACGGCGACACCCGGCGCCGGGGCAGCTCGCTCGCCAGCCTGAAGGGCATTTACCGACAGCACGGCTTCCGACCGGCGGCGGGTGAACTCCCGGACTATCTGCCGATCCTGTTGGAGTTCGCCGCGCAGACCGGGCAGCCGGGGCAACACCTGCTCGCTCGCTTCCGCCGAGGCCTGGAGCTGTTGCACACCAATCTGTCCACGATGGACACATCGTACACTGCTGTGGTTGGCGCGGTGATCGCCACGGTGCCACAGGTCCCCGACGCGCTGGCGGCCGAGTCCCAGCGCACGGTTGAACAAGTCGGCCTCGAACCGGTGCTGCTTGGCTATCCGACCATCCTGGAACCGACCCGATGACAGACGTCCTGCTCTGGGCTGTGTTGCCCTACATCACCGTCGTCGTCCTGGTCGGCGGCACGATCTGGCGGTTCAAGTACGACAAGTTCGGCTGGACGACGCGCAGTTCCCAGTTGCACGAGGCCAAGTTGCTCAGTGTCGCCGGGCCGCTGTTCCACTTCGGACTGCTCTTCGTGATCGCCGGGCACGTCGTCGGCTTGCTCGTGCCGAAGTCCTTGACTCAGTGGCTTGGCGTGGACGACGAGATGTACCACGTGGCTTCGCTCGTGGCCGGAACTGCCTCGGGCCTCGCCACCGTGGTCGGCCTGGGCATCCTGATCTATCGGCGGGTCAAAGTCCCTGCCGTCCGCCGTGCGACGACGCGCAATGACAAGCTGACCTACACCGTGTTGGCCGCGACCATCCTTTTCGGAATGACCGCGACCGTGGTGATCAACGGAATGCAGGGCGGATATGACTACCGTGTCAGTATCGCGCCCTGGTTCCGCAGCGTGCTGACCCTGCAACCGGATCCGTCGCTGATCGCGGACACTCCGATGGTGTACCGGCTACACGCCTTGTTCGGCATGCTGTTGTTCGTGCTGTGGCCGTTCAGCAGGCTGGTACACGCGTTCAGCGCACCGGTGCGGTATCTCGTACGGCCATACATCGTCTACCGCAGCCGCAGCGGGGCGCGTCTGACCAGCCGCACCGCGCGTCGCGGGTGGGACCAGCCTTGACGGCCGGTCATCGCAACGCGGCGACCACGTGGTTCGCGGTGTCCGCGCTCGACTGCGGGTTCTGTCCCGTGATCAGGGTGCCGTCGACGACCACAGTGTCCGACCACGGCGCGCCGGTCTCCACGATCGCACCGAGCTCACGCAACCTGGTCTCGACGAAGTACGGCGTGTTCTCCCCCGTGCCACCGTTGAGCTCCTCGGCGTTGCTGAACACGGTGAGGCGCTTGCCGACGAACGCGAACTCGCCGTCGACCGCCGTGCTCAACAGTGCCGCCTGGCCGTGGCAGAGCGATCCGACGATCTTGCCCTGGTCGACTGCGGCGCGCAGCAGCCGGGCGACGTCCTTGTCCTTGGCGAGATCGGTCATCGGCCCGTGTCCGCCCGGGAAGTAGATGGCGTCGTAGTCGTCGATCGACACGTCACCGAGCACCAACGGCTTGGCGAGGACGTCGGCGATGCCGTCGAGGTACTCCACGAACGGCGCGACCATGCTGCCCTGGTCAGGGGTGGGTTGCACACCGCCTGGCGTGGCGATGTCGACGTCGACGCCTGCCTCGGTGAACACCTTGTGCGACGCGGCGACCTCCTCGGCCCAGAACCCGGTGGGGTGCACCGAGCCGTCCGCCATCACGAGCGAGTCCGCACCGGTCACGACCATCAGGACCCTTGCCATGTTTCTCTTCCTTTCCTCGGCTGGTGATCACGACAACGGCCATTCCATCAGAATTCATCCAGTACGCTGACCACAGCCATAAATATTCTTATAGGTGGAGCGTGCCGTGGCGAACCTCGACCTGCTGGTCACCTTTCTGGAGATCCACCGGAGCGGTTCGCTGACCGCGGCGGCGGCCAGGCGCGGGCTGACCCAGCCGGCGGTCAGCGGCCAGCTGGCCAAACTGGAGCAGGATCTCGGCACGCCGTTGTTCGTCCGTTCCGGCCGTGGCGTCGTCCCCACTGCCTACGCCGATGATCTCGCCGCTCGGGTCGGTCCGCATCTTGATCAGCTCGCCGTCGAGCTCAGCCCCGGCCCCGGGTACTCGGGAACGGTCCGGCTCGCCGGGCCAGCCGAGCTGATGGCGGCGCGGATCATGCCGACCGTCGCGCCATTGACCGCGCGTGGCCTGCGGCTTCAGGTCACCCTCGGCTTGGCCGAGGACCTGCTGGCGGCGCTGCACGACGACCAGCTGGACATCGTGGTGTCCGCGGTCCGCCCGAAACGCAAGGGACTGGTCACGACCACGTTCGTGGACGAGGAGTTCATCCTGGTCGGACCGCCGCCGCTGGCCCGCACGATCAATGTGGACAGACTCGCCGACGATCCGGTGAAGGCGCTGGCGCATCTGCCTTTGGTCGCGTACGACGAGAACCTGCCGATCATCCGGCGCTACTGGAGATCGGAGTTCGGCCGCAGACCGCCCAACGCCACGTCGATCACGGTCCCGGACCTGCGTGCGGTGCTGGCGGCCGTGATCGCGGGCGCTGGGGTGTCGGTCTTGCCGCGTTACATCGCCGAACCGGCGCTCACCGCGGGCTCGGTCGAGATCCTGCACCAGGCCCAGGTCCAGCCCCTGAACACGGCCTTCCTGGTCACACGGCCGGGCGGCTTGGCCAATCGGTCAATCGCGGTGGTGCACGACCAGCTCAAGACGCGGGCGGGGACGTGGGGCACGCTGTGAGCCCCAGCTGATCCATCAGGAACGTCAGGATCTCCGCACGCATCTCGGCACCGATCGCCGGGTCGAGGCTGCCGTGACCGACGTCCTGCCAGATCCGCAGGAGTACCGGGTTGTCACTGGCCGTGGCGTGTCGCAGTGCGGCGGTGAACTTCCGGCCTTGGAACGGCGGACAGCCGATGTCGTGCTCGCCGATCACCTGCAACACAGCCGGATACGACACTCCCGGTTGGACATTGTGGTATGGCGAGTAACTGGCGAGGACTTTGGCGTCCTCGTTGGGGTCACCGTAGTCCTTGGCGTACACGGCAAGAATCGCGTCAGCGCCCTCCACACCGGATAGTGGTTCCAGCACATCGAGTACGGGCACCTGCGCGACGATCGCGCGCCACAGTTCAGGTTGTTGTACGGCTGCGACGCCCGCCAGGAGGCCACCGTTGGACGCTCCATGGAAGGCGAGCGAGCTCGCGATGCCTCGCTTCGTCAGGTCTTCGGCCACTGCGCGCAGGTCGTCGAAGACGTTCTGTTTGTGCTGCCGCCGGCCGGATTCGTACCAGTCGCGGCCGTATTCGCTGCCACCCCGCAGGTTCGCCCGTACGTAGATCCCGCCGGCCTCGATGAACGGCAGCGTGTCACCCAGGAAAACCGGCAGCCAGGGGATGTTGAACCCGCCGTACGCGTTCACCAAGGTCGGCCGCGGAGTCTCGACATCGGACTTGGCCATGACGAAGTACGGGACCTGTGTTCCGTCGGCCGAGGTAGCGAAGTACTGGGTGACCTCGATGTCCTCCAGTTGCCGGCCGTCTTCGAGGACAGTCAGGCCGACCTTGCCGACGTCCAGCCTGTATCGGGTGTCGGCCGACGTGAAAGTGTTGGCGGCGAAGATGAACTCGTCCGACCGTGGCCGCACCCGGTCCAGGACGAGTCCGAACGAGGCACTTGCCCTCGGCAGTGGAGCCGTACCGACGAACGTGCCGTCGAGTTCGTGCACGCTGACGTCCAACGAGACGTCCTTCAGGGCGGACAGGACGATTCGGCCGTCCACAATGTCCAGCGAACGCAACACCCGCTCGCCAGCGGGAATGATCTCGCGCCACGTCTCGCGATCCACTGATGTCGCCGCGGGGATGGCAACAACGCGGCCGCGCGGCGTGTCGGTCACGATCGCAAGGTACGTGTCGTCGTCCAGCCAAGCACCGTGGAGTTCCTCCGTGAAGTCGGCCGGTGTGAACCGTCGCCATTGGCCGGTCGTGAGATCGCCGATCACTGAAGCCACATACTCATGCGGCACGGTCACCCCAAGCACGTACCGACCCTCCGGCGACACCTGCGGCGTCAACCCGAGCGCGGTCGGCGACACGTCGCTGAACTCGAACACAGCCTCCGGCCGATCCACCGCATCCGGTGTCACCGGGACAAAGCGGAGCGCATGCTTACCCTCCTGCGTGCGGCCGTGCACAAAGAAGCCTGTGCTGTCCGGCAGCCAGTCGACGCGGAGCATATTGCCCTGCATGGTCGGAACGGCCACATCAAGCAAGCGCCCAGTGTCCACATCCACCACGCCGTACTGCCCAAACGGTTCACCACCCGCCGCGTGACTGAACGCCACGAGCTTGCCGTCAGGCGAAGGAATCACGTAGATGAACGTGGTAGGCCGGTCATCACCGCGCCGCGCAGTCATCTCGGCGGCGTTGAGGAGCACGCGCCCGGCACCATCCCGCTCCTCGGCGACCATGAGCGCCTGTGCCGAGCCGTTGCGCCCTAACCAGAACCAGCGGCCCGCGACAGCGATCCGCACACTGAGGACACCTTCGACACTGGAGGGCGTGGCACGCAACGACTCCAGCACGGCGTCGAAGTTCGGCGATTCCCGGATCGCCTGGACAGCAGCGGCCACTTGGCGCTCTTGCCACTGCCTGACCTCGTCGGTCTCGGCCCGCAGCCAGTCGTACGGGTCCTCGAAGGTCACGCCGCCAATCGTCTTGCTGACCGGTCGCCTCGGAGCCACGTCACTCCCTATTTGAGATGTTAGCATCATTTACATGATGACATCATCTCAAATATGGATGCAAGCACTCTTCACCCCGGCGCGATGGGCGTCAGTGTTGGGCGACCAACGTCTTCCGGTGCTCCTGCGGGCTGACGCCACGGACCCGTTTGAACGCGGCACTGAGCGCGAAACTGCTGCCGTAGCCGACTTTCCTGGCGACCGACCCCACAGTGGCGTCGGGTTCCTGCAGCAGGTCAGCAGCCAGGGCGAGGCGCCAGTCGGTCAGGAACGCCATCGGTGACTCGCCGACGAGATCGGTGAACCGGCGGGCGAGCGTGGCACGGGAAACGCCGGTCGCGTCCGCGAGACTGGCCACGGTCCATTGGTGCGCAGGGTCGTTGTAGATCATCCGCAGTGCCGCGCCCACCACAGGATCGCCGTGCGCCCGGTACCAGGAAGGCGTTTCGGCGTCCGCACGCGCGAACCAGGCTCGCAGAACGGTGATGAGCAACAAGTCCAGCAAGCGGTCAAGGACAACCGACTGCCCCGGCTCGTCCTTGACGATCTCGTCGGCCAGCACCGGGACGATCGGTGAATCCCATGTGCCCGCGGGCACGATCACCATGGGCGGCAAGGCATCCAGCAGACGGCGGCTGACTTCGCCGGACATGTGATACGTCCCGATCAGCATCATCGTGCTGCCGTCCAGGCTGTCGCCCCAGGTCCGTACGCCCAGCCCCAGTTTTTCCGCGAGCGGTTCGCCCCACAGCGTCGTGCAGTGATCTCCCGGCTGGATCACGACTTTCGGCGGCGTGGCCGGATCATCGGCGAGGATGTACGGCGCCGGACCTCGCGCGATCACGACGTCACCCACGTTCACGCGCATCGGCTCGGCGTCCTCCGGCATCAGCCATCCACCGCCGCGCGTCATGGTGACCAGCGCGAGCGTCGCCTCGTCCTTGACGTGGATGCTCCACGGCGGATCGAGCACGACCTTCAACAGGAACGCGCCACGGGCGCGCGGACCGTCCAGAAGATTGGCGAGAGCGTCCACACCCCCACCTTAGACGCATGCTTATGGAAACGAGCTTCTCAACCATGGTTCGTCTCACGACGATCCCGTGTACTGGAGTCATGACACCGAAACCAATCCTGATCCTCGGCGGCACCGGCAAGACCGGTGGCCGCGTCGCCAGCCGTCTGACCGCCAAGTCCGTGCCGGTCCGGATCGGCTCCCGGTCGGCCGAAGTGCCGTTCACCTGGGAGGACGAGACCACCTGGGCACCGGTCCTGCGCGGCGTCAAGGCCGCCTACATCGCCTACTACCCGGACATCGGCGCGCCAGGCGCCTCGACCACGATCGCCTCGTTCGCGCAGCTCGCCGTGTCGATGGGGGTCAGCAGGCTCGTGCTGCTGTCCGGCCGTGGTGAGGAGGAAGCCGAACGCAGTGAACTGGAGCTGCGCAAGTCCGGTGCGGAGTGGACCATTCTGCGGTGCAGCTGGTTCAACCAGAACTTCAGCGAGAGCTTCATGCTGGGCCCGGTGCTCGGCGGCGAGGTCATGCTGCCGGCGAGTGACATCCCCGAGCCGTTCGTGGATGTCGAGGACGTCGCCGATGTCGCGGTTGCCGCGCTGACCGAGCCGGGTCACGTGGGCAAACTCTACGAACTGACCGGGCCGACCGCGTTGACCTTCGCCGAGGCCATCGGAGAGATCGCCGCCGCGTCCGGCCGCGACATCCGCTACCAGCAGATCTCGGTGCAGGACTTCGCGGCCGGCCTCGCCACCGAGATCGACGAGCAGGACTACGTCGAGTTCCTGACCTACTTGTTCGCCGAAGTCCTGGACGGGCGCAACGCGAATCCGGCCGACGGCGTGTTCCAAGCCCTCGGCCGGCAACCGCGTTCCTTCCGTGACTACGCCAAAACCGCGGCGGCCACTGGGGTGTGGACGGTTAACGCGTGAAGTCCGCGATCGCCTCGGCGAACGCGTCCGGCTGCTCGATGTGTCCGAAGTGGCCACTGTCGGCCAAAGCCACCAATGTGGACTGCGGGATGCGGTCGTGCAGCTCGCGTGCCCATCGCGGACCGCAGATGAAGTCGTACAGTCCGACGATCACCAAGGCGGGGACCGAAAGCAGGCC
The DNA here is from genome assembly GCF_900176515.1 of Kibdelosporangium aridum. GTDB lineage: Bacteria > Actinomycetota > Actinomycetes > Mycobacteriales > Pseudonocardiaceae > Kibdelosporangium > Kibdelosporangium aridum. The sequence goes on along the minus strand of NZ_FWXV01000001.1, from coordinate 1,648,076 downwards.
GAGCGCGGCCCGGTCGTCGATCACCTCAGGTTCGAGGTTGGCGTCCGAACCGGAAATGTAGTTGCCGCGAACGCCCGCGCGCATCTTGGAAAACTCGGCCTCGCTGGCCCAGTAATCCTTGAAATACGCCGGAAGCAGCGTACGGATGACCTGCGTCGTCGTCTCGTCGTTGTCGATCGTCGGCACCGTCTGCCACGCTTTCACGATCTCCGGCAGCTCCGGGTTGTCCTTGTGCCTGGCCATGAACTCGTCGAACTTGCGCTGGGCCTCGGCGAAAAGCTCCTGTCCGGTGACCGGCGAGCTGTCGTAGAGGATCACGCCGTTCAGCCGAGAGGGGCGGGTCAGCGCATAGTGCTGGGCCACGAAGCCACCATGCGAGTGGCCCAGCAAGTACGCCTTGGCCTCACCGAGGTCATCGAGCACGGCATCGATCGACCTTGCATACCGTTCCCGCGTGTAGCCGTGCGGGTGCTTCGGCAACTGGTCGGCGCCCGGCGTGCCGACCGGTTCGATGTACACGGCGGTCACGTGCTGCTCGACTTCCGGCATCCGCATGTAGTCCCACGCGATGCCAGGGCCGCCCGAGTGCATCAAGCACACCGGGCCCTGGCCGTGAACGTGGTAGCGCTGGCTGACGCCGTCGATCTGAATGGTGTGGGTAGTCATGCCCACAAGATGCGGAGTTCGCCGCCGAGTTCGATTTCTACGATGTGACCGTCGTCACGGCGGGGTGGATCAGCCGGATCGTGCGTGGCCTGCCGTCTTGCAAGCTCATCAGCCAGACGACGCCCGGCGGGCAGTGGAAGGGATCGTCCGGCGGGTTGATCATGTCCATTTCCCAGATGGTGACGTCCTTGCTGGCCACCGTGTGCCGCATGCGCTGGCGGACGCCGTCCGCGAGATCACCGTCCATACCGCGGAGGACGAGGTCCACGCCACCGCGCAGCGATCCGGAGATCAGCTCGATGTGCGGCGACCACCCGGCGACGACCTCCGGGAACCTGCCTTGTTCGGCCGCTTCGAGGGTTTCGATGCCTTCCCTGCGCCGCTTGGCGGTCAGTTTCGCCGCGTCGTCGTGTGCCTTCTCAGCCGTCCCGCGCAGGGCGTCGGCCAGTTTCGACCTAGCCTGGTTGAGCCGGCTGCGCACGGTCCCAACCGGCACCTCACAGGCGGCGGCGATCTGGTCGTAGGACGTGACTTCGGTGAAATGCCTGAGCATCAAGGGAAGCCGGAGTTTCGGGGACAACTCCCCCATTGCGTGCCAGATCCAGTCCCGCAACGCGTGCTGTTCGATCGCCCTGTCTGGTTCGGCCTCACCGGCGAGCAGCTCCGCGCCGTCGAACGGCACTTCCGGGACGCGCCTCAGGCGCATCCGGCATTCGTTCCGCACAATCATCTTCAGCCATGGACCGACGGCCGCCGGATCCCTCAGATCACCGATGCGGCCCAATGCGATCAAAGCCGCGTCCTGGACGACATCGTCCACGTCCGGGCCGTAGCCGAGAATGCTCAACGCGACCGCTCGCATACCCGCCTCATGCCTGGCAAGCAGGAGCCCTAGAGCTTCGACGGTGCCGTGTTTCGCACTCAGCACAAGCTCCACATCGGACGGTGTCACCACTACACGATAACGCCACATCAGGCATAGCTGATGGCCAGAACTAGCCGGGTCCGGACGCGTACCACCCGGGTACGCGTCCGGATTTCCGTCACCACCAACCGCTGCAGCGGTTGGCGAGCCGGTCGCAGAGCCGGAAAGCGATCTTCTTCACGTCCTGGTAGCTGCCGGAGAACGACGAGTTCTTCACAACCCCGTCCTCGGACCGCTGCAGGTACGTCTGCGACGGGAGCGTCGACGGACCATCGGTCCACCACTTGCCGTCGTAGTCATTGCCGTCCCAGTTCCATGACTTGCACAACGGCAGCGTTCCGCCTGCGGGCCCACTCAGGCTGCCGCACTGCTGCGCGGCCGCAGCCGGCGTCGCGGCCAGGATCCCCGCACTGGCAACAGCCGCGACAACAACGCCGATCTTCGTCCCAAACGACACAATTCCCCCAACGGGATCTCGGTGACCTGCCAGCGCGGGACGCTATCCACAAAGGATCAAGAGACCGTACAAATATGACCGTGACCGGCGAAAGCCCGCAAATGCCCCACCACTGGCGTTCATCTTGTGTTCATGTTCGCGTCATCTAATAAGTCCAGGCGCGACACAACGAGAGGACCTGGGCAGCATGGACACCACCACGCACTCCGTCGAAGCGATCGCAGGCCAGACCGGCACGCACCTTGACCAAGTGGAAGACCGCCTGATCACCCACTATCAGAACACGCTCCCGCCGGACGACGTACGCCAGGCCATGCGCGACGAGGCACACCGTTTCGACGACGCCTCGGTCAGATCGTTCGTACCGATCCTCGTCGAACGCGCGGTCCGCGCCCGACTCGATCGTCCCGCTTAGCACCTGTTTGTGGCGGTTCGGGGCTCGTCCTCGAACCGCCATTGATGGGGGCGTTGGCGAAATCAGACCATCACGCCCGAGCCGCTACCCGTTCAAGCTCCAGCGCTGGTTCGGCCCGCCGTGACACGAAAACTGCTGCGCCACGCCGTGATCGCCCATCGCACCGGCTCGGATGTCCAAGCACTTGCCGCTATTTCTTGCCACGATGCCACTGGGCCAGATGCTCCACTGCTGGTTCGGTCCCTCATGGCACGCGAACTGCTGCACGACCACACCGTCGGCCTTGCTCCCCGACGGGATGTCCAGGCACTTGCCGGTGGACACCGACTTGATCCGGTAGTAGCCGTCACTCGTCTGCTGCAACAGCCATCGCTGGTTGGGCGCCCCATGACAGGTGTATTGCTGGAGTTTCACCTGATCGGCGGGATCCGCGAAGGGGATGTCGAGGCACTTCCCGCTGTGCTGCACTTTCAGCACGTACTCCGCCGGACTCGACGAACACCGCGTACCCAGGTCCACGACAGTGATCCGGGTCGCCGGATCGATCGCGCTCACCACCACGGCGTGATCCTGCAAGTTGGGTGAGACTTCCGCTTGCCCCGATATGCACACCTTGAGCACTTCGCTCTCGACATCCAGCGAATACCTGCTCTGCACGAGTTCATTGCCCACGTAATGGTTGATCGCCAGCATGGTCATCGACGACGACCCCACGAGTGACTTCTTGGCCGCCACCTCGAACGTGAAAGTGCCCAGCGGAGTCACGATCTGCCTGGACTGCGAAACCGCGATCTCCCCGTTGCTGTTGATCGAGAACTCCACGGGCAGCCCGACAGGCTGAACCCCGACCGTGCCCTCCGTACAACCAGCAAGGACGGACACGGCAACCACACCCCGAACCACCCACAACCGACTCATGCAATGCCTGTCGCACAGCTGTCCGTCGGCGTTGCCCGCATACCGCACTCGCTGCCAGCATTCATTCGAACGGCTGAAGATCCCCATTCCGGGAGACAGGGAGCGGCTTTCGGGAGACCTCCCCGCGGCCATGGCGTCAAATCGGGGTCGCGGACGTCACTGTGCGATCGGAGGTCCCCGAGTGAACATCGGCACGCTGCTTGCCGCGGCCACTACCGAGGTCGTCGTGATGAGCAGCTTCTCGCAAGGCAGATCCGACCCGATCAGTACCGCCCGGCTGGCGAACCACGTCCGGCCTGGCGTGCGATATCGGGTCCTCGTGCCCGACACGGCCAGAGTCACCCCTGTTTTGGGCGCGCTGTCACTTTCCGCTGCTGTGGTGCGGACCGTGCCGCACGTGCCGTCCGACGCGTTGGTGGTCGACGGTCGAACCGCGATGGTTCCCGCCGAGCACGAGAGGCTGGCGGTGTTCCGTCTGCCCGCGGTCGTCACTACGACGCTTGAGTTGTTCGAGCAGATCTGGCCGCGTGCGGTCCCGTTGTTCGATTCAGACCTGCCGGAGTCTTCCGAACTGACCACGCGGCAGCGTGAAGTCCTGGCTCTGCTGTGGGAAGGCCACACCGACGAGTCGGCCGCCACACGGCTTCAGGTCTCGGTCCGCACGGTCCGCCGGACCGTCGCCGAGATCATGGCGCGGCTCGGCGCGCGCAGCCGGTTCCAGGCTGGCGCCAAGGCCGCCGACCGCGGCTGGTTCAACTATCCACAGTGGAGCATGTCGGAGTTTTCACCTGCTGTTGGTTGATGTTGGCCGTCCGATCCACTTAGGTGTCACCTACGCGGCGCATGCTTGTGGTGGCTTCGAGAGGTGAGCGCCGTGGATCTCACCAGACGTGTCAGCTTGTACCGCTTGCGCCCGGGCGAAGACCTGTACGCGATGCGCTCGGACCGCGCGATCCATGACGACCACGAGTTCATCACCCTTCGAGTCGTTGTCGGCGGTCTGCCCGCGCTGTTGGTCGCGGGCCTGCCCGAGGACGATCCGGCCGAGTGGGGCGGCATGGTCCGCAGCCTCACCAGTGTGGACATCGACTTCCGCACCAGAACCGCATCCGCCGCGCTGTTCATCCGCTGCGGTACCGAGGTGTACGCCGTGACGTTCGGCCAAGGATGGCGGCTGATCCGGGAAAGCCGGATCGACCGTGACTTCGGGCTGCAGTTCGCGGTCCGTGTCCTGGACCCCGACGAGATCCGGCAGATCACCCGGTGGGCGTTGAGCGCGAAGTCCCGTGTGGACCGCAGTTCGGTTCCCGGCGGCCAAGGACTGTGGGCGTTCGGCCTGCGCGAGCACGCCGAACTCGTCCGGCAACTGACCGGGTACGTCCGTGCCGAAGTGCCAGTTGAGCTGTCACACGTGCGCAAGATGCGTAACCGCAACAACTTCCGGCTACGCCTGGAGTTCGGCGACGGTGTCCGGATGCCGTTGAGCAGTGACGGCGAGGGAATGGCCGCCGATCTGGCCGAGATCACCCGAGTCCTGCGTGACAACACCGTCGATCCGCGTCTGCAACCGCTGACGTGGGTCCGGCGCATCTCCTCGCGCGACGACCGCCGCGCGGCCCTCGAGCGAGCCGTTCTCGACCTGCTGTCCGGCGTCGGCGACGGCGAAGTGGGCATCGCGTATCCGGCGCGGTATCACGAAGGACCTCCTGTCGATCATTTCCGCGGACGGATCAACGGAACCGAGATCGACACTCCCGATCTGACGCTGGCCGACCTCACCCGGCCGTTGCTGGACCCGTTGTCCACCGGACGGTTGGACGCATTGCGGACCGGGCGGATCGCCGGTTACGACGAGCAAGGACAGACCGTCGGCGGTGACCTCCCAGCGCTGCATTGGATCGCCGCCGAGGTCGAACACGAGGAAACACGCTGCGTGTTGCTCGACGGCGACTGGTACGAATTGGGCGACGAATATATCCGGCATGTCCAAGCCGTGACCAAACGGGCATTCGCGCACACCCCGAATTGGGAGCTGCCCGCGTGGGACGACACCCGTATGCCGAATGAGGACACCTACAACCGGCATGTCGCTCGCACGGACCCAAGATTTCTTTTGCTGGACAAGAACCTGGTGTTCACCAGAGCTCATCGGCGTGGTTTCGAGGCATGCGATCTGCTGGGCCCCGGCAACGAGTTGGTGCATGTCAAACGCACCAGCTCGCGGACGGGCTCGTCCCCGCTGAGCCATTTGTTCGCCCAGGGAGTCGTCGCCGCCGAAACACTGACCGACCCGCGAGCCTGGCAGGACTTCACGACGCTTGTCGCCAACCGGTCGCCGGAAAGAGCGGCCCGGCTCGGGCATCGGCCGTCGGCAATCGTGTACGCGATTCACCGGTCGGATCGGCTGCTGACTCCGGATACTTTGTTCACGTTCGCACGGTCGGCCCTGGTGTCCGCGTGGGTGACGCTGACAACATATGGAATCCCCGTGTACGTCTACGTTATCCCCTGATGGCGACGAGAATAAATCTGCCAATTCCCCCGTATGGCGTAGCACCGTGGCAAGATTACGCCACCAGTGTCACGGGGACGCCCGGCGATTTCATGGGGTGAAGGCGGCACAGTCTGAAGACCCGGGGAAATCGGCCGCCCGGGTCGAATCGGTGAACGGGCACCATTCGCGATACACCGGGTGAATGTCTAGGCTGGCCACGACCGCTCCCGTTTCCCGACACCGTGAGGGCAGCATGGAGGCACTACCGGCGTTCTCCCACGATGACCCCCTCACCCGCCGGGATCTGGAGTCGATCACCGATGAACGTCATCGTTACGAACTAGTCGACGGAACTCTGATCATGAGCCCGTCACCGCGTCCGTTGCACCAGCGAGCGGTCGCTCGCGTGTTGGCGGCGTTGGCGAAAGTGTGCCCAGCGGGCTGCGAGGCGCTGCCCGCACCCGTGGACGTGTGGATCACCGACGACACCGTGCTGATCCCGGACGTCGTGGTCGGCCGACGAGAGGCGTTCACCGAACGTGCCCTGATCGGCGCCCCGGAACTGGTGGTCGAGGTGATGTCGCCGTCGAGCGAGCACATCGACCGTTTCCTCAAACCGGCCCGGCTGGCCACAGCGGGCTGCCCGTACTACTGGCTGATCGACCCCCGCGAGCCCAGCATCTCCTGCTATGCCTTGCGCAACGGCGGTTACACGCTCGCCGCCGAGGCGCGCGGCACGGATCCGATCCACCTCACCGAGCCGTACACGGTGACGTTGGTACCCGAAGACCTGGTGACGCCCTACTGAAATCATGGCTGGATCTGTTCGCCCCGGCACGAGGAGAAGGTTCAACCAATACACTTCTGTGAATGCCTGATCGGGTGATCGCCGGGCGGTATCGGCTCGTGCACCGTCTCGGCGCCGGTGGAATGGGTGAGGTCTGGCTCGCCAACGACGACGAGTTAGGTCGCCAGGTGGCCGTGAAGCGGTCGCACAACGGCGACAACGGGCAGATCCGCCGCGAAGCCCGCATTGGCGCGGGATTGCAGCACCCGAACGTGATCGCCGTGTTCGACGTGGTCATGGACGGTGACGACCGCTGGCTGGTGATGGAGCACATGCCGTCCCGCAGTCTTGCCGAGATCCTTGCCACGCAGGGAGTTCTGCCGCCCGCCCGGGTGGCCAGGATCGGCGCTCAACTCGCCGACGCGCTGGCTGCCATGCACGCCCGCGACATGATCTCAAGCCAGGCAACGTCTTGGTCGCCGAGGACGATACGGCGAAGCTGACCGATCTGGGCATCGCGCGATGGTCCGAAGTGACCTTGACCGGCGACAGCTTCGCCGCGGGCACGCCGGGTTACCTGGCGCCGGAAGTCGCCGACGGCCACGAGGCCGGCGCCGCGTCGGACGTGTTCTCCTTGGGCGCCACGCTTTTCGCTGCGATCGAGGGCGTGTCGCCGTGGAGTGGTGACGCCGGGCCGTACGTCCAATTGCGACGCGCCGCGAAGTTCGAGCTCAGACCCGCGCGCAAAGCCGGAAGGCTGGCGCCGGTGCTCGCTCATGCGCCGCAACCCGGAGGACCGGCCGACGGCGGCCGAGACCAAGCAACTCCTGGCCGGTGACCCAGTAAAACCGAAGCGGCCGAAGCGCATGAGCCGCCGCGCACGCGCGATCACAGCGGCTGGTACCGCCCTCGTGCTCGTCGGCGGGGTGATCTTCGCGATGTGACAAGGAGATCGCCCTGCTGTACGACCGGGAGCAGGTACCGTTCGACCACCGTGACGGTTCCCCGCCCCTGCACTTCGACTCGCGCGAGTTCGTCGTCCAGATCGGCCAAGGTGGCTGGAAGGACGCGTGTCAGGGCAAGGTCAAGTATCGGCAGTACCCAGGGCCGCACTCGGACTGGGTCGAGGTCGTGGAGATCTTCTACACGCTGAAAGGCACCCAGACGCCGCAGGATCTCTGCGCGGACGTCACCAAGCTCGCCCGCGCCGCCGCCACACGACTACCTGGACCGTGACGTCTGCCCGGCAGCTGTCAGCAGGAACGCCGGTGACCACCAGTAGCCCGACAAGGGTTCGGCGCGTACGTCCTCATACCCGCAGGCAGTGAATTGGTCCACCCATGCCTTCGCCGGCTGCTCCCACGTGCTGCGGACCGCGCCGGGCACGAGCTGCCCGACGAGGACCGGCATCAGGAAGCCCTGGGAGACGAGGTCACTGTCGAATTGGGACACTCCGCGTTCGTAGGTGTCGGCGAGGAACCTCAGCCAGTCGGTTCCTTCATGCTCGGGCACGTCGAACTCGACGATCGCGATCCGGCCGACGTGTGGCCGAAGCGCGGCGAGAACCGTCGAGCGTTCCTGGTGCGGCATGGTGTGCATCGCGAAGGTCGATTCGGCGAGATCGAAGTGCGCGTCGAGGCCGTCGACGAATTCGCCGAGCGTGGCCGGCACCTGGGTGACGGGCCGGTTGAGCTTGGCGACCGCGGCCTGCAGCAATGCCTGCGACGGCTCCACCAGAGTGACCTGGCCGACCGAGGTCTCGGCCAGCGCGGGGACCAGAGCCATCCCGTCGCCGCAGCCGATGTCGAGCAGGCTGGTGACCTCGTGCTCGCGGTACAGCGCGGCCAAAGCGGCACTGGTCGCCTTGTACAGCGGAACGTTGTCGCCGAGGTTGATGAACGCCTCGAAGGCGGCTGGCTGGTCGTAGACCGAGCGCGACGCCTCGCCGTCCAGGTACTTGGCGAGGGCGTCCTGCAACTTCGGATGCTCAGGCGACGGCCGCGTGAGCACATCTCTGGCCAGGTCGGGGCTTCCGTCGGCAAGGGCCGTCAAGGCGTCGACAACGATCACGCCTCTCAACCTAGACCGATTACGCCTGCTCCTGCTGGTCGATCGAGGCCCGGACCTCGGCCATGTCGAGTTCCTGGACCTTGCTGATCAGCTCTTCCAAGGCGGGCGCGGGCAGAGCACCCGGCTGCGCGTAGACGACAACGCCGTCGCGCACTGCCATCAAGGTCGGGATCGACGAGATCCCGAACGCCTGGGCCAGCGCGACCTGCGCCTCCGTGTCGACCGTGCCGAACGTGATGTCGTCGTGTTCCTCAGACGCCCGCTCGTACACCGGGGCGAACATGCGGCACGGGCCACACCACGACGCCCAGAAGTCGACGAGCACCGTTCCCGGCGCGCTCACGACCTCGTTGAAGTTCTCCTCGGTCAGTTCCACGGTCGCCACCGCGATCTCCTTCTGCTCGGATCTCACCTACTCAACACAGCCGTGGCCTGCGTTGTTCCTCAGGCATCGGCGCCTGGTCGAAAAGCTGCCCTCACCGCCGAAGGTCCCTACAAGAATTCCGCAAGTCCGCGCTGACATCGTGCGCCGGGGACTGGGACACGCAGAGGTGCGGATGCACATGATCGTTTCACGCTCGGCCCGCGACTACGGCGGATGGGATCGGCTGGCACGGTCACATCCGGTGTACCTCTCGGCCGGGTGGCTTGATTTCGTCGACAACGACGGCGTGGCCGACGGGTTGTACCTGATCGGAGCAGTGGACGGCAGTCCGCGCGTCGCGCTGTCGGCGCATCGGACGAACGCCCGCTGCCATCCCCGGTACCTTCCGGCGCGCGTGTTCCACGGTGCCCCCTCCGCGATGCTGACGTTCGGCGGTCGTAGCGGCTATCTGTCCGGAGTGCTCGCCGAGCCCGGTTTGTCCGGTATCGATGTGACGGCCGAGCTCGCTGCGTTGATGCAGGCTGCAACGGACCGGCTGCGAGCCGAAAGTTGGTGGTGGCCTTACCTTCCGGTCGACTCCGCGGTACAAGTCGCCAAGACCGCACGGCACACGGGTGCGAGCGGGCAGGCTCACCTTGTCGCCGCGGACTACGTGATCGACGTATGCGGATCCACAATGGACGACCATATCGCCGCACTCGCCACGCGAGGCAGGCGGCAGAACTTCCGTTACGAGGCACGTGCCTTCGACGCGAGCTCATTGGTCATCCGACAGGTCGACATCGAGGAAAGCGCCACGGAACTGGCCGCATTGATCGTCAACGTGGCCACCAAGTACGGCAACAACCGAACCGTCCCGGGCATGACGCAGTACCTGCGCAGCCACGCCCAATACCTCGGTCAACATGCGGTCTGCTTCGCGTGTTTCGACAACGACACTGTTATCGCGTGCGCGATCGCATTGCGTTGGGGCGACACGTTGTACTCCCGTGCAGTCGGTTTCGACTACCCGCGTCTGCACGGTGTCGGCGAGTACGCACAACTGTCCGTGCATCAGAATCTCCGGCACTGCTACGAGCACGGCATCCGGACACTCCACCTTGGACTGACCGCAGGCCAGGCGAAGTGTTCCCGCGGTGCCTATGCCCGTCCGTTGTGGGCGATCACTTCCCGATCGGTCCCCGCGCGGAGTCTGATTGACAGCATCGCGGCCATCACCGCGGACATGTCCACGAGCGAAGCCACCACTTTCACCGAACGTGTCCGCCGCGACCACGAGCGGATCACTGCGGAGCTGAGGCCATGAACGTCCTGTTGTTGCACGCGATCCCGCACCGGTTACCCGACCGGATCCGCAAAGCGCCGGAAATCGAACACTTGTCGGTTCTCGTGGAGCCCGAACACGCCCATCGGTACGACGCGAGCGTCGACGTGGAGCTGGTGTCCAACACACGCGATCCTGTGCGAGCGCGCGATGGAGCACTGGCGGTGTTGGGTCGCCGGCGGATCGACCACGTGATCACGCCGTTCGAGTACACGTTGCCCGCAGCGGGTTATCTCCGCGATGTGCTCGGCCTGCCAGGTATCGACTTCTCCACAACCACCCGCTTCACGCACAAGAACGTCATGAAATCCGTGCTCGCCGCCGCCGGTCTGCCTGTCGCGCCGTTCCACATCGGATACACACGCGACGACATCGCCACCGCGGCAGCCGAATTCGGCTGGCCGTTGGTGGTCAAACCCGCGGTCGGTGCCGGGTGCATCGACGTCTTTCCGGTACACGGTCCCGACGATCTGACCACCGTGCCGCCCGGTCCGCTGGTGATCGAAAAGCTCCTGGATGTGACCGCCGAGTACCACTGCGAAGGCGTTGTGCACAGCGGAAAGGTCCGGTTCACGGCGGTAAGCCGTTATCTCCAGCCGATTCTGCGCCGCCGGGAGCAGCCCGGGCTCAGCGGTTCGTACTGTCTGCCGCCCGAGCATCCGGCCCGCGCGCAGGTCGCGAGGCTGCATGACGAGGCGGTGCAGGCACTGGGCCTGGACTCGGGCGTGACCCACATCGAGGTGCTCGACACGCCCCAAGGCATGGTCATTGGTGAGATCACCTGCCGGATGGGCGGCGGTGGCATCACGCAGAACGTCTACCACCAGTACGGCATTGACTTGTGGCGAGAGTGGCTGCTGCTGTCGCTGGGGATGGATCCCGAACTGCCTGTCGGACCTCGCCCCGGGATATGCGCGTACTACCAACTGCCGGTGCGGACAGGCCCCTACATCGACGCGGTCGACACGGCCATGCTCGAGGCGATGGAATCAGTCCTGACGGTCGAAACTCACCTGCGCCCAGGTGACATCGTGCCTGCCCGGCGCAGCCTCAGCTTCACTCCGGCCACTGTGTACCTGCGCGTCGCCGACGAGGAGGAACTCGCCGACCAGGTCCGCCGCCTCGACGAGTTGTCATGATCGCCGATCTGATCCCTGATCGCGGCCCCGGCCGGATCGTCGTGGGCACCCTGCTGGTCAACTCGATCGGGACCGGCGCTTACCTGGCCGCAGGCGTGCTGTTCTTCACCCGAGCCGTCGGCTTCGACGCCACCACAGTCGGTGCGATGCTGGGCGTCGGTGGCGTCGCCGCGCTAGCCGCCAGCAGTCCGTTGGGCTACTTGTCCGACCGATGTGGACCCCGCAGGTTGGCGATCATCCTGTGCGTGGTGGAATCGATCGCGATGGCTGGGCTGATCTTCGTACGCTCGCCGTGGCAACTGGCCGTGGTCTCGGCCATCGTGTTGACGGGCGAACAGTCCAGCCGCACGGTCCGCAACGTCATCGTCGGCCGTATAGGTGGAGCACGTCAGACCCGTCTGCGAGCGCAAGCACGAGCGGTCGCCAACCTTGGGATGGCCGTTGGTGGCGGGCTGGCGGCATTGGCACTCCTTGCCGACTCGTCCCCTGCCTACCTTGCGGTCCTGGTCGCGAACAGCGTGACTTTCCTTGTCGCGGCAGCGATGCTCACCCGGTTGCCGCACTACCCTCCGGTCACGTTGCCACGCGGCGGTCGGCGGCTGCCTGTGCTGCGGGACTGGCGGTTCGGGGTGGTCGTCGGGTTGTACGCGGTTATGAGCTTGCAGGTGGCCGTGTTGTCTGTCGTGGTGCCGTTGTGGATCACGACAGCAACGAACGCACCGCCTTGGCTGGCCGCGGCATCCGTCGTGATCAACACCGTCGTCGTGGTCCGGTTTCAGGTCAGGGCGAGCGCGCCCGTGGTCGATCCGGTGTCCGCAGGGCGGTCCATGCGCCGTGCCGGTGTGGCGTTTCTGGCTTCCGCCTTGCTGTTCGCTGTCTCGGCACAGGATACCGCGTGGGCCGCGGCAGCACTGATCATCGTCGCCATAGTGATCTACACAGTCGGTGAGCTCTGGCAGGCGGCAGCGGGCTTCGAACTCGCACACAGCCTCGCGCCCGCACATGCGGCTGGCCAGTACCAAGGCCTGTTCGACTTGGGCGCCGCCGCGTCGCGTGCAGTGGCGCCGGCTGTGCTCATCGCCTTATGTATCGACGGTGGGTGGGGCGGTTGGTTGGCGTACGGTGCCTTGCTGCTGGTCGCTGGGTTGCTCACGCCCCACGCGATCCGGCTGACCTCACGCGCGGACGGCGATGGGCCGAGCCTCCCACGCAGCCCAGTCCGCGCTGATAGCACCAGCAGTGCGTAGCAACGGCGGCAGATGATGCTCGACGAGGTGCTCGATCGACGTCTCGGCGGCGTGCGCGTTGACGTTCACGGCCGCGATCGTGCGGCCTTCGCCGTTGCGGATCGGTGCGGCGACCGAACGGATGCCCAGGGCCAGCTCCTGGTCCGTCGCCGCCCAGCCCTTGGCTCGCACGTCCCGTAGCACCTCGTCGAGTTCGTCCCGCTCCGGTATCCAACGTGGAACGATGCCCGACCGGCTGGGCGTTGCGAGCACCTCGGAGAGCTCGTCGGCGTTCAGCGCGGCGAGCAGGACCTTGCCCAGCGAGGTCTGAACCGCGGGGAAGCGCGTGCCGATGGTCACCGACAACGTCACCAGCTTCGGGACCGCGACGCGGGCGACGTAGACAATGTCCGAGCCGTCGAGCTGCGCGATCGAGCACGACTCATTGGTCCGCGCGACGAGGTCACGCAGATGCGGCTCGGCCAGCTCCCACAGCGTGCGCGAGCCGATGTACGCCATACCCAGTTCGAGCACGCGCGGGGTCAGTGAGAAGCCAGTCTCGTCGCTGCGGACGTACCCCAAGGCCTCGAGAGTGATCAGGATGCGCCGGGCGGTCGGCCTGGCCAGGTCGGCTTTGGCCGCGACCTCGCTGAGCGTCATGGTCGGCTTGCCCGGTTCGAACCCGCGGACCACATCGAGGCCCCGCGCGAGGGCCTCGATGAAGTCAGGGCTCGTGTCCCGTCGCATCCGCTCTCCTCACGCCGCTGCCTTACGGATGGTCAGGGTACCCATCAGGAGTCGCTGCGCACGGCAACGCCCTGTCCCTTGTAGTCGGTGTAGGTGTACGGGTTGGCGATCACGTCCGTCGCCGGGATCTCCGGGTTCATGCACGCGTTCCACTCCTGCCCGCCCATCTCGCGCCGGGCGAACTCGACGGTGGCCGTGACCGCACTGCGTGCCTTGGCCAGGTCGATCCCGACCAGTTCGTGCTGGTGCTTCACGACTTTCCCGTTCACCAGCACCGTGTGCACGTCACCACGGCCAGCCTGGAACACGACGTGACCGTACGGGTGCAGGATCGGGAACATCACCGGCGAACGGTCGTTCTTGATCAGCACGACGTCGGCCTTCTTGCCGGGCGTGAGCGAGCCGATGACGTCCTCGAGGCCGAGCGTGCGCGCGCCGCCCATGGTGGCCCACTCCACGACCTGTTCGGCTCGAAGGCTGTTGTGCACCACGGTTTCACCCGCGTTCTGTGCTTCGAGGTGTTCACGGGACCGGTCCGCCGACAGCGTCGCACGCATCGCCGAGAACAGGTCACCGCTCCACCACACGCTCGTGTCCATCGACAGCGACGCCGGGATGCCGTACTTCCGCAGCTGCCAACTGGTCGGATAGCCCTGGCCCGCACTCTGTTCGCTTTCCGTCGCGATGGACACCGAGCCGCCGGACGCGGCGATCCGGTGGTACGAGTCCGGGCTGAGCGTGCTGGCGTGCACGTAGGTGACCTTCGGGGTCATGAAGCCGTTGTCCCACATCAACGCGATGCTGTCGTCAGTGGTCGCGCCCCAGACCCCGGCGTGCGTGGTGACTCGAAGGTCAAGCTCACGCGCGGCCTCGAAGGCGCCCTTCTCCGGGAACGCCGCGTCGCCCGTGACGTCGAAGGCCATCTGCAGGCCGAGCATGTCGTCCCAGGAGTTGCGGTCCACAAAGGAGCGGAACTCCGGCGAGTTCGACCACTCCCATGGCGCACCGAGCAGATTGCCGTACGCGAGCACGAACCTCCCGGGGACCGTGCGGAGGGCTTCGACCGCGGCGTCGCCGTGTTCCGGCGTGCGCAGGCCGTGTGACCAGTCCACGGTCGTGGTGACGCCCGCGTCCAGCGATTCGATCGCCGACAGGAGGTTGCCCGCGTAGATGTCCTCCGGCCGGAAGATCTTGCCCCAGTTGAGGTAGTAGAACACGAAGTACTGCGTCAGGGTCCAGTCCGCGCCGAAGCCCCGCATGGCCGTCTGCCACATGTGCCGGTGTGTGTCGATCATGCCGGGCATCAGGATCCCGCCGGTCGCGTCGATGACCTCGGCGTCGTCCGGGGCGGGCAGGTCGCGGCCGACCTGTTCGATCTGCTGTCCCCTGACCAGCACGTCACCGCCTTCGATGACGCCGATCGCGGAATCCATGGACAGGACTGTGCCGTTGCGGAACAGGATCGGTCGGCCAGGTTGCATCTCAGTCACCTCGATGTGAGTACTCGCAAGCGCAAGACGATCGGGGGCACCGCGGCGACGAGTCCGGCCAGGAGCGCCGCCACACCCCACCAGAAGTTCCACGACAGACCCAGAACCTGGTCCAGTGACCACTCCCCCGGCCCGCTGAACCCGATCACGGCGGCCAACGCGCCGTAGACGAACGGCACCTCGCAGCCGCCCTTGTTCGCCCAGAATCCGTTGTGGACAGTGGCAGCCGCGGCGACCGCCATCGTGCCGATCACGACCGCGCAGCCTCCGGGCGTGAGGAAACCTGCCGCGATCGACGCCGCACCAAGCAGTTCCAGCGACCCGGCGAGCACGGCCATGCGCACACCCGGCACGAACCCCCACTCCTCGAAGATCTGCCCGTGCCCCCTCGGGCCGAGGCCGCCGAACCAGCCCCGCAGTTTCTGCAGGCTGTGCCCGACCAGCAGACCGGCGAGCAACAGGCGCAGCAGCAACAGTGCGAGGCTCATGGTGTCGGCTCGAGCACGAAGTCGAAAGTCGCATGCAGGTAGGGCCGGTCCAGGTGGCCGCCGTCGGGTGTCGGCCCGGCCGGTTTCTCGGCGAACGGGATCACCAGCGCGTCCTTGGTGCCGAAGACGACGTCGGTGTCCAGGTAGTCGGAGCCTTCCTGGAACAGGTGCGTGATCAGCTTGCGGTGCCCGGGTTCGTCGATCAGGAAGTGGATGTGCGCCGGCCGGAAGTAGCTGATGTCGGTCTGGTTGATCAACGCGCCGACCGGGCCGTCCATCGGGATCGCGTAGCCGCGCGGCGCGATCGTGCGCACGCAGTAGCTGCCGTCCTGCCTGGTGCGGTATTTCGCGCGCAGCCGGGCTTCGTCGATGTCGGGCAGCTGGGCTTCGTACGCGCCGTCCGCGTCTGCCTGCCAGACGTCCAACACAGCTCCTGGCAGCGGGTTTCCGCCGGTGTCGGTCACTGTGCCGGTGACGAACAAGGGGGTTCCGGCGATTCCGTCGGACATGTCATGGCCGAACTGCGCAGGCGGGGACCCGTCGATGTGGAACGGCCCGAGCACGGTGGCAGGCGTCGCCTTCTCGCCGAAGCGGTTGTTCAGCTGGACCACCAACGTGCTCAGCCCCAGCACATCGGACGCCAGGATGAACTCCTGCCGCTTGTCGTCGGTGATCCGGCCGGTCGCGGCCAGCCAGCTCATCGCCGCCGCCCATTCCTGCTCGGTCAGCCGGACCTCGCGGGCGAAGTCGTGCAGGTGCCGCACGAGGGCCGTGATCAGCTCGGCCGTGCGTGGCTCATGTGCCGTGGCCCAACGCTGGACCGCGAGATCAGTGATGTTGTCCTCGTTGACGAAAGCCATCGATCTCCTCGTTTCGGACAGTGGTCCGGCACGCGAACATTGTGGTCCTCAGGCGCACCGTGAGGCAAGAGCGAGTTACGCTGTACCGGTCGTACGATAGACGGACACTCGTCCGAGGAGGAAGCGATGCACCATGGCCCGCTCGACGGACTGCTGATCGCGGATTTCTCCCGGATCCTGGCAGGCCCGTACGCCACGATGCTGCTGGCCGACCTCGGTGCCGAGGTCATCAAGGTGGAGTCGCCCAGCGGGGACGACACCCGGACCTGGGTACCGCCCGCACGCGACGGCGTGTCCACGTACTACCTGGGGATCAACCGGAACAAGCGCTCGATCGCCCTGGACTTCGGCGCCGAGGAGGACCTCCGCCTGGCGAAGGAGCTCGCCGCCCGCGCGGACATCATGATCGAGAACTTCAAGCCCGGCGGGCTGCGGCGATTCGGCCTGGACTACCAGACCGTCAGCAAGCGCAACCCGGCCCTGATCTACGCGTCGATCAGCGGGTTCGGCAGCGGCGCGGGAGCGTCCTTACCCGGCTATGACCTGCTTGTTCAGGCAGCCTCGGGTCTGATGAGCCTGACCGGGGACGCGGACGGGCCGCCGTATCGGGCGGGCATATCCGTGTTCGACGTGATGACAGGGATGCACGCGGCCATCGGCATCTTGGCGGCCCTCAACCACCGCAACGCCACGGGCGCGGGACAGCACGTCGAGGTCAACCTCTTGTCGTCGGCGCTGTCAGCTCTCGTGAACCACACGTCGGCCTACGTGTCCGGCGGCGTCGTGCCGCATCGCATGGGAAACGCCCATCCCAGCCTGTTTCCCTACGAGCCGTTGCCGACCGCGGACAAGGACCTGATCGTGATCGCCGGGAACGACGGCCAGTTCCGGAAACTGTGCCACGAGCTGGATTTGCCGGAGCTGCTTGACGATCCACGGTTCGCCACGAACGAAGCGCGGACACACAACCGGGCCGCGTTGCGGCCGTTGCTGGTCTCGAAACTCCGTGAGCGCCCGGCGGACGAGTGGTTCAAGCGCCTGACCGCCGCGGGTGTCCCCTGTGGCCCGATCAACCACGTCGACGGTGGCGTGGCACTGGCCGAGGAACTCGGGCTCGATCCGGTGATCACGGTCGACGAGCTGCCGATGATCCGCAATCCGATTACGTTCAGTGCCACCAGGACTCGCCATGACCTGCCACCACCCGGTCTGGACGAACACGGTTCACAGATCCGCGCATGGCTCAAGGAGACGACCAGATGACCTACCCGACCTCGATCGGCACGTCGGACGCGACCACGATCAGCCTTCTCGGCCAGAACCTGACCGAGGACCTGATGGGCAAGGTGGGTTTCGGCGAGCTGGCGTTCTGGCTGGTGACCCAGCGCAGGCCCAGCGCAGGCGAGGCCAAGCTGTTCGAGGCGGTGTTGGTGGCGCTGGCTGACCACGGCTTCACGCCGACCGCGATCGCGGCCCGGATGACCCTGCTGTCGGCGCCGGAGTCGATCCAGGGCGCGCTTGCCGCGGGCCTGCTCGGCGGCGGATCACGGTTTCTCGGCGTCACCGAGGACACCGGCCGGTTCCTGGCGGACGTTCTCAAGGCGAACCCCACGCCTGCCACGGATGACGACTGGGACGCTTTGGCTCGAGTGGCTATCGCCTCGCGTACTGGGAAGTTCGTGCCCGGGCTTGGACATCCGGTGCACAAGCAGCAGGACCCGAGAACGCCGGTGATCATCCGGATCGCCCAGGAGGAGGCTGTTTACGGGCCGCATCTGGCGTTGTTCGAGGCCATCGGGCGGGTCGCACCGGAGGTTCTGGGCCGGGCTCTGCCCTTGAACGGCGCCGGGGTGTGCGGTGCCGCGCTTGCCGATCTCGGCTTGCCGGTGGAGCTGCTCCGGGGCTTCGCGTTGCTTGCCCGTACTGCCGGGCTTCTCGGGCACCTTGCTGAGGAGCTGCGCCAGCCCATCGCCGGGGACATCTACCAGAGCGTCGACCGCAACGCCCGTTACGTCGCGCCGCAGTAGGGCTTGGCGGAATTCCGTTGGCATCTGGCGAGAAACGCCATGTCGGGTCCTGAGTGGCCTTTCTAGGGTTACCGGCATGACTGTCGTCGCCCCTATCCTCATCGGTCTCGCCTACGTCGCGTTGAGTTCGCTGATCCCGGACGCACACCGGCGCCGGTTCAACGCCATCTTCGTTGCCGGGGCAGGCGCGGCGTACCTCAGCGCAGGCGCCATGGGGCCGTGGGAGTTCGCCTTCGCGGCCGTCGCCACGTACTGCGCCTTCCGTGGCCTCGAATCCTGGACCTGGATCGGCATCGCATGGCTGCTGCACACCGGATGGGACATCGTGCACCACATCAAAGGCGCGCCGATCATCCCCTTCGCACACGACTCCAGCCTGGGTTGTGCCATTTGCGACCCGGTCATCGCCATCTGGTGCTTCGCGGGCGGCCCGTCGGTGTTCGCGCTCGCGAAAGGCCGACAGCAACAGCTCAGCTGAGTTGGGCGCGTACCTGCTCGGCGTCCGGGTGGCCTAGGTCCTCCAGGATCTCCAACGCTTGACGCAGCACGGAGTTGGCCTCGTGCTCGTTGCCAAGTGCTTGGTACGCCTGGCCGATGTGGCGAAGTGTGTCGGCTTCCAGGGAGACGTCCTTGATCCGGCGGTAGATCCGCAACGCCCGTTCGTACCACCGGATCGCTTCAAGATCCTGACCGAGGTGGTGGTACGCGTATCCCACACTGTCCGCAGCGGACGCTTCACCGTTGGCGTTGCCGAGCTCTTCCTGCATCGACACCGCGAGTTCACATTCGCTGAGGGCTTTGGTGTAGTCGCCCGCCAGGATGTGGGTCCATCCGACTTCGTTGTGGACAGTCGCCTGGCCCCGCCCGTCACTGGTGGTCTCGTAGCATTCCAGTGCGTGTTCGTAGAACTCCAACGCCTGGTCGTACCTCGATCGCCGGTTGGCGAGGAACGCCTGGTAGCGGTTGGTGATCGCGACGCCGTCCAGGTCCTTGAGCGAGTCGAACTGGACGAACGCCTCGGCCAGGTGGACGTCGGCGGCGCCGAAGTCGTCCAAGCGCCCCAAGGCGAAGCCGAGCGCACGGTGGGCGCCCGCACGTACCCGGGCATCGTCCGCGGTGGCCAACGCGTCACGTTGCAGAGTGACTTGGTCCTGCCAGCGTCCTTGCCGGTCCAGGAAGATCTCGATCGCCGCAGCCAAGCGGCCACGCGTTTGTCCGGCGACGGCCAGCAGTACAGCCAACTCTGAGCGCAGCCACGCCTCGGCTTGCTGATTGTCGGCAAATCCCATGACCGTCACGCCTTCGCCGGGTGATTGCGGGCCTGGGTGGCTCCGGTACCAATACGCATACAGAAGCGTGGACGCGGCGCGAGCGGAATACAGGTAGTGGCCGACCAAACGGTCCTGTGCCTCCCCTGTTTCCTCCTCGGAGACCAATTCGGCTGCGTGCGCGCGGACGAGTTCGTGGAAGACGTACCGGCCCGGGAGTCGCTCGTTGATCAAGTTCGCCCGTGACAGTTCCGCGAGCACGGAGTGGGCGCGGCTCAACGGAAGACCCGCGAGGCTGGCCGCGGCCGCGCCGGTGATGTATCCACCGGGATGCACCGAAAGCAGCCGGTACATCCGGGCAGCGTCTGGGCTGACCGCGTGATACGACCATGAGAAGACCGTACGCACATCGGCTTCGTCGCTGTCGAGCGCTGTCAAGCGGTCGGCGCGTAGTTGCGCTGCGATGTCAGCGAGCCGCAGATTGGGCCAAGCCGTCACACGCGCCGCAACGACACCGAGCGCAAGCGGAAGACGTCCACAGTGGAGGACGATCTCCGTCGCGGCATCGGGTTCCTCGGCGACACGCGAGGCGCCGATCAGGCGTGCCAACAGATCCAGGGCTTCCTGCGAGGTGGGCAGCCCGAGGACGACCGGGTGCGCACCGTTTCTGGCGACCAGGCCGACCAGCCGGTCGCGGCTCGTCACGATCACCATCGCGTCCGCGGTTCCGGGCAGCAACGGTCGCGCGTGTTCAGAGTCGCGGGCGTCGTCAACGACAACAAGAACCCGTTTACCGGCGAGCATGCTTCGATACAACGCCGTCCTGGCGTCAAGGCCATCCGGCACGCGCTGCGACGGGACGCCTATTGCCTCCAGCAAGATCCCGATAGCCTCATCACTGCTGAGTACATCTCCGGTTCCGTACCCCCGCATATGTATGTACAGCAGCCCGTCTGGAAAGCGTCCGGCTATCCTGTGCGCGAAATGGACGGCCAAAGTGGTCTTGCCGACGCCTGCCATTCCCGAAATCGCCACGCATGTCGTGCCGGGCGTACGCGCGTTGAGCAGAGCCATCACATTGGCGATTTCTCCTTCGCGCCCGCTGAACTCAGGCAGATCGGCAGGCAACTGCGACGGGACGATACGAGGTTGCCCGAGCGCGCGACGCAGTTCCGGGCCCGGATCCACCCCCAGCGAATCAGCCAGGCCGTCGCGCACGGTCTCGTAGACGCTGCGGGCTTCCCGGTGCTTCCCGGTCGCGACCAACGCTTCGATCAGCTTGGCCTGCACCGATTCGTTCAGCGGATGTTCTTGTGCCGCTTGCCGCAGCAGCGGCAGAACCTCAGTCGCCGAACCGGCGTCAACCGCTTCGCCAAGCACAGCAAGGTATTCGTGCGTCACCGCCTCGAACTCCGGGCGCCCGCGCACATTCGCAGCGACGCGCTCGGCGACTGGCCCGCGCCACAACGCGAGCGCCTGCGTGAACGCCCCTGCCGCCCGCAACTGGCGAAAGCGCACCAGATCAAGCGTGTCAGCGGTGACGACCAGCCGATATCCACTGGAACTCGGCAACAGCAACCGTCCCGCCGCCCTGGCAGGCAGACTCGGATCGGTCAACCGCCGCAACGCACCTACCGAACGATGCACGATGTTGACCGCCGTCCGAGGCGGATCGTCACCCCACAGCGCGTCCACGATCTCGGCCATCGTCACCGGCTGCCCGGCCCTGACCAGCAACAGGCTCAACAATGACACTCGCGTCGGCGGGCCGATGTCCACCTCGGCGCCGTCCACCCAGATCCTGACCGGACCGAGGATCCCGAACCGTACGCCCACGGCGGTCAGGGTCCCATGATCGCCGCCGCCACGCGGCACAAGGTCGCCGCGGCAAATCGGGAATAGTCGTTCAGCTGCGGATAACACAGTTGAACGACAAAGCCCGAAAATGCACGGAATCAGGACTTCGTGTATAGACGGAATATGTCGATGTATAACTGCGGAACTTTGGCGGTTGTACGACTACACACGGTTGATCTTGACGCGGCCAGCGCCATAAGTACGATGGTCGGCATCGCCACTCGTTGGCGAAATACCGAAAGCAGAAGCCTCGCAATGAGGTCCGACGCTGTCCGCCGCCAGCCGCCGATCTGTCTGACGTGCCGGCGATCCACCATGCTTGGAAACGATGACATGTCACAACCTGACAGCTTTCTTTACCGCGCCGCCTCGGATATTCCGTATTTCAGTTCGGATGCCGACACATATCTCGCCAGAACGCCGTTGCGTGATCTGCAAAAGACCAGGCCGTTGCGTGTGCTGTCCGAAGAGGACTTCGCGCAGTGGCAGACGTACGGCTATGTCGTTGTCGAACAGGCCATCCCGCACGCCGCGCAGCTGCTGGACTTCGCGTGGGAGTTCCAGGGCCTCGACCGCGACCGGCCGGAAACCTGGTACCCGGAGCGCGAGTTCCGCGATGACCTGGAGCGGGACCTCTACGTCTACGGGTTCGTCGAGGCGTACCAGCACCAGCTGATCTGGGACAGCCGCCAGGCGCAACGGGTGTACGACGCGTTCGTCGACGTCTGGGACTGCGAGGAGCTGTGGGTCACTCTCGACCGGCTCAACCTCAACCCGCCGAACGTCAAGAACCGTGACCGGGCGCTCATCCCGGCAACGGACAAAGGCTTCGACATCGATCTGCACTGGGACGTCGACAGCACGCTCAGCGTTCTGCCGCAACGGGTCCAGGGCATCATCGCGCTCACCGACACGACACCGGACGAGGGCGGCTTCCAGTGCTGCCCCGAGCTGTTCCGCCAGTTCGACAGCTGGAAGGTCACGCAGCCCGCGGACCGCGACCCGATCCGGCCAGCCATCGACCGCACCGAGTTCCCGGTCATCCGGCCGCAGCTGAAAGCCGGCGACCTGCTGATCTGGAACGGCATGGTCGCGCACGGGGTAGCGCCGAACAAGTCACGGAACGGCGTGCGCTCGGTGCAGTACCTGTCGATGATGCCCGCTCTGGAGTCCCATGAACAGCTCGTGCGGTCCCGGGTCAACTCGTGGCGCACGCTCAGCACGCCGGAGTGGAACAAGACCTTGGTCGGCGACCCGATCAGGCACGAGTCACTGCGCTATCCGGCGGCCGAGCTGACCGGTCTTGGCCGCAGGCTGCTGGGCCTCGACTCGTGGAAAGACAAGGCCGGCGCGGGAATCGGAGACGCGGCATGCGCCGGATCTGCCTGACGCTGCCGACGAACCGGGCGTGCTCGGCCACGCTGGCACAGGTGGCCGAGGAGGCCGCGTACGCTGCGAAGCACTTCGAAGTCGAGGTGTTCCTGCTGGTCCTGGATTCCTCCAGCGAGCAGCACTTCGCCGAGCACGCCCAGGTTCTCGCCGCACTCCCCCAGACGTCGCGTGTCGTGCCGCTGCACCTGGATGAGGCTCAGCAGCGGGTCTTCCTGCAGCAGGCCATCGAGCTGGCCGATCTGACCAAGCCTGACCTGGTACTCGATCTGATGCTCCCGGCAGCTCTTTCGTATGGCGCCTGCACCAACCGCGCGTTCCTGATCGCCAGTGCGCTCGGCTGCGATTCCGTGCACCGCAGGGACTCGGACTTGGATTACCAGGTCGTCGACGGCGAGAAGGTCTTCCCGATCCACCACGAACTCGCCTCGATCGGCAAGCGCGCGGCGGATGCCAAGGCTGGGGTATCCGCGGTGGCCCTTGACCCGGAGCACGAAGACAAGCCGGTCGTCCTGGTCGGTGCCTCGTTCATCGGCGACATGTCGGTCGACATCGCCGAGGTCCGCGACGGGCACCCGGACGTGTACCACGACATCGTCAGCCTGTGGGCGCACGGCGACGCGACGGAAGCCGAGAAGCGCGAGCTGGTCGAGGAGTCCTTCACCGGCGCGGGCACGGCCCCGTTCACCGGAGACCACTCCGTGCTGACGATCGTCGATCCGATGCGCATCGACATGAGCAACATCGGCTTCCACCGGGTGCACGAGCAGGTTCCGTTGCCACCGGCCACCGAAACCATTGGCAGCGACTACTTCCACTTCCACCTGATCCACGACTCGCGGCTGCCGGGCGTGCTGCACAACCGGCACATCGTGAACTTCCACACCGGCGAACGCAAAACCGACGCCGGGTTCGCGGCCTACCAGCTGCGGCTGACGAAGTTCTTCCTCTCGATGCTGTACTTCCACTTCATCTACCAGCGGATGGCCGAGGC
This sequence comes from Kibdelosporangium aridum, assembly GCF_900176515.1. GTDB lineage: Bacteria > Actinomycetota > Actinomycetes > Mycobacteriales > Pseudonocardiaceae > Kibdelosporangium > Kibdelosporangium aridum. Next base: position 1,624,150 of record NZ_FWXV01000001.1, on the reverse strand, counting down.
AGGCCAGTCGCTGCTCGACGAGCGGCACGACGTCAACGCGTCGATGGTCGCCGAGCTGGCCAGGGACAGCACATCACTGGCCAAGGACGAGAACATCGCACGGCTCGACAACCTCGAGCGTGCCTACCGCAAGCTCGGCGGGCGTTACGCCGCCTTCGCCGACACCCTTGTACCCCAGCGGGACCGGCTGCTCGCCGACGCGCAGCAGGACATCGAGGACTTCGCTCTGCTCACCGACGTGTGGCAGTCGTTGGTGCGGGCGGGCAAGTCCACCGACCTTGCCCAGGCGTGGCGATAGCAGAACCGGACTGATGAATTCGCTTGTCAACACCAGGATGCGGACCGCACTGGCGGCCGCGTCGGACGACCAGATCATTTTCGACCTCGCCGGAATCGAACGCGCCTACGACTCGCTGGTCAGCGAGTTGCCCGGGAGCGCCATCCGGTTCGCGATGAAAGCCTGCCCGGTGGACGAGGTGCTGGCGAGCCTGGCCCGCCGGGGCGCCGGGTTCGACGCGGCGAGTCCCAACGAGATCATCCAGGCGCTGGGCACCGGTGTGCCGACCGAACTGGTGCACTACGGCAACACCGTCAAGTCCGACCAGAACATCATCGACGCGTACCAGTTGGGCATCCGCGACTTCGCCACCGACAGCATCGCTGACGTCACGGCGATCGCGGCGTACGCGCCGGGCTCCCGGGTGTTCTGCCGGCTGGCGACCACGGGCGCGGGAGCTGTGTGGGGCCTGAGCCGCAAGGCAGGCTGCTCGGGTACGGACGCGGTCCGCGTGCTGGCGACGGCCAAGGTGAAAGGCCTGACGCCATCGGGTCTTTCGGTGCACGTCGGCTCGCAGCAGATGACGGCCGCGGCGTGGCAGGACGCCTTCAACCGGCTGGCCGGGGTGCTGATCGCGTTGTCCCGGCTGAACATTCGGATCGACCACGTCAATCTGGGCGGCGGTCTGCCCGCACTGGGCTACCGCAACCGGGCGGGCCACGCGCTCAACCCGCCGATGGACGAGATCCTCGCGACCATCCGCACCGGGATGTGCAGGCTGCGCGAGGTGGCGGGCACTCCGTTGGATTTCGTCATGGAGCCGGGACGTCACCTCGTCGCCGACCATGGCGCGATCCGGGCGCACGTGTCCCGGCTGTCGTCACGGCGGCAGCTGACCGGTGACCGTGAACACTGGTTGTACCTCAGCTGCGGCAAGTTCAACGGGCTGTACGAGATCGACCAGCTGCAGTACCGCTTGGTGTTCCCGACGCACGTGGACGGCGAGTACGTGCCAGCCGTCGTGGCGGGCCCAACGTGCGACAGTGACGACACCTTCGGGCATGAGCACAACCTCGTGCAGGTGCCGGTCGAAGTCGCATCGGGCGATCCAGTGTGGATCCTGTCGTGTGGCGCGTACTCGACGAGTTACACGACGCAAGGGTTCAACGGGTTCGCCCCGCTGCCGGTCACGTTGTTGCCCAGTGAGCAAATGGCACACCTCGATGCTTGCTGAAACGGTGTGCGTCCGGCCCGTAGTGGCGGCCGATTGGACCGCTATCGCTGAGCTGGAACACAGTGTGTACGGGCCCAAAGGTCTGTCCGAAGGCCGGGAAGTACTGGAATCACGGGCGAGCGCGTCACCGGAGACGTGCTTCGTTCTCACGGCGGGTCACCGGATCGCGGGCTATGTCCTGGCAATGCCTTATCCGGAGGGACAGTTCCCGGATCTGACCGAGCCGGAAGCCGCCGGTCGCACTTCCCGCAACCTGCATCTGCACGACCTCGCCATCGCCGCTGCCTTCCGGGGCAGCGGCCTGGCGAGGCGCCTGCTGCGCCACCTCACCGCGACGGCACTGTCCCGGGAACACGACCGGATCTCGTTGATCGCCGTTGCGGGCAGTGCAACGTTCTGGTCCGCCAACGGTTTCCAGCCTGCCCCCGGAATCGCGGTACCCACAGGCTACGGCGACAACGCCGTGTACATGTCCAAGGCCATCTAGGAAGGCATTTATGCGCAACGAGTTCCGCCGTGCCCAGTTGGCCATCGCGGCATTGTTCTGTTCCCTCGGCTTTCAGTACGCGAGCTGGGCGGCGCGGATCCCGGTGATCAAGACGTCGCTCGAGCTGTCCCCGGCGGAGGTCGGGGTGCTGTTGCTGGCGACGGGCGTGGGCGCGGCGGCGGCGTTCCCGCTCGTGTCGCTGCTGATGAAGCGACTGGGATCACGACGGCTGGCGAGTATTTCCTGTCTTGGGCTCATTGTGGTGCTGGCGGGAATCGCCGCGGCGCCGAACTATCCAGTCGCCCTGGTGGTCATGCTCGCCGACGGTGTGCTTGTGGCGTGCCTCAACGTCGCGATGAACGCGCAAGGCGCTGCGCTCGAAGTGAAGTTCGAGCGCAATACGATGGCGAAGCTGCACGCCGTGTTCAGTGGTGGCACCTTCGTCGCCGCACTGCTGGCTTCGGGGATCACCACCGCGACCGAGTCGCTTTCCGCGCATTTCGGTGTCGCCGCCGTGATTCTGCTGGCGTTGACGGTGTTCGCGTGGCCAAGGTTGCTGCTCGAAGACCTGCCCGCGGAGGAGAAGAAGCGCGGCCGGCTGACGTTGCCGTCGCGGGTGACCGCGTGGCTGGGGCTGGCCATGGTGTTCGGCACGATCACCGAGGGCGCCATGAACGACTGGTCGGCGTTGTACCTCAAGGAGGTCGCGGCGGCCCCAGCGGAACTGGCACCGATGGGTATCGCCGTGGTGTCCGCCATGATGGTGCTCGCCCGGCTGTTCGCCGACGGTTGGCGTGCACGGTGGGGCGACCGGCGCATCGTGATCACGGGAGCCACGCTGGCAGCGGCCGGTTTGGCCGTCGCGTTGCTGCTCGGCGGTCTGGTGCCTGCGTTAATCGGGTTTGCGTGCGTCGGCTTGGGTATGGCGGCGGTGACACCGTGCCTTTACGTCGCCGCAGCCAAGGAAGGTCCGAACGCACTCACTCTCGTGGCGACTATGGGAACGACGGGTTTGCTTGCTGGGCCTCCTGTGATCGGCTTCATCACCGACGCCACCACTTTGGTGTGGGGCATGGCAGCCGTGGCGTTGTCCGCGTTGCTCGTCACCGCGTGCGTGGCGCAGATCCGTTGGCACGCACGCAGTGAGGAGAAGGTCCTGGCCTGAGTGAGGGCGGCGGGTTGTCCCCGCCGCCACCTCATCAAGCGGGAGCGCGATGTTGCCCTTCCACCCGCTCGGCGAATTCTCGCCACGAGTCGCTGCACTGGCGCGCGATGTCCGCCACCGAGTTCGCACCATGCCCTTGCGTCTCGGCCACCAAGGCAAGCCACTCCTCCCCGCCGATCACGTGGCTGCCCAACCATCGCAGCAACGCCCGGCCGGAGTCGGTGTAGCGCAGTGACGGATCGACCAGCAGGACCTCCATCACCATCGTGATCACCCGCTGCGGGATCAGCTCGGCCGGTTCGCCGCCGCGGACCTTCGCCGACTGCGGCACGGGATCCTCGCCACGCAACACCCGCTCACGGACGTCGGCCGCGGTTCCCAGCGAAATGCCTGCCTGTTTGGCGATCTGCCGCAACGGTGTCCGCGGATTGGCTTTGACCAGTTCACCCGCGGCCCTGCGGCCTTCCGCACTGCTGAGCGGGCGGCGTTTGCCGTCCCGGCCGATCCGGACACGCAACGACGTGACGTCCACAGCGGAGTCCCGGCGGATCCCGGAAACTGTCTTGGCAGCTAGCCCGGTCGCCGCCGCGATCGCCCGGTCCGACCACTGCGGATGGGAGATCAGGATCCGTGTCGCCGCGGCACGCCTGTCGTACAGCGAAAGCGGCAGTCCGTGCGCCACGTTGAGCCGCACGGCGAGCAGAAACACATCCTCGTCGGTTCCCTCGACAAACCGCGCTTCGATCGTTTCCCTGCCCAGCAGCCGTGCGGCCTTGACGCGGTGCATGCCGTCGACGATCCGCATGCTCGGCCGGTGCACCACGATCGGCGGCCAGGGTGTTTCGGACTCGGCCAGCGCCTGGACGTGCCCGGGGTCCTCGGCCTGCAGCCGCGGCGAGTCCGCCGGGCGTAAGGACGCGATGGCGACCGGCTCGGTCGGCCCGTCCGGACCCATTTCGAACAGGGTGCGTTTCCCCCTGGTCATCGTCAATCAGCTCTCCCCTCGGCGGATGGACTTCCCCCGGCTACGACGTCCTCTCGACCTGGCCCGGCCCGATTCATTCGGGTCGTGAAAAAAGCCGGCCCGTCTCTCCCCTTGTTCTTCCCAGGCATGATCTCCACTGGTTTAGACCAATACCACCGTCCCAGCAGCCGCGCCGCCCTGTCAAGGGTGACACGGAAGGCGTCCGGTTTCAGACAACATCCAATTGGCATGGACCACACGGAGTTCGTTAATCGGCAACATGAGCAGCTCGGCCGTCCATAAAGGACCGAGCACAAGGGAGCCCAGCTGTTTCGGGCGGCCTTCCGGGCAAAGGGCACGCACCCGTCCGGGCGGCGTTCACCGGCAGGGCGGCTGGTAGTCCAATCCTGGGAAATACGTCTGCCATTCGCCCTGACCGACAGCCGGATGGGCAAGCGCGCAGACCCGTTGAGCGGCCCGGTCCACATCGATCTGCCACAGCCGGGCCGTCCGGTCATGGCTGCCTGTGGCCACGGTACGGCCATCGGGGCTGAACACGACGGAGATCACCACTCCGGCGTGGCCGGCCAACGTCGCCGCTTCCCGTGGACTGCCGGGGTCGCGGACATCCCAAAGCCGGGCGGTTCGATCGTGGCTGCCCGATACCAGGGTGGTGCCGTCGGGGTTGAAGGCAACCGAGGTGACCGTCTCCGTGTGACCCTTGAGTACACCGAGTTCCTTGGGGTGGGCCACGTCGGAAATGTCCCACAGCCGCACGTCGTGGTCCCAACTGGCGGTGGCAAGAACGCGACCGTCCGGCCGGAACGCGACCTGGGTGACGCGGGAGGTGTGCCCACGCAAGGCGTTGACCTCGCGCGGCCGGGCTGGATCGCTGACGTCCCACAGCCCGGTCGTGTTGTCCGCGCTCGCGGTGGCCAGGATCCGACCGTCCGGACTGAACCGGACCGAGGTGATCGGCTTGCCCTCGATGGCACCCAGCGGACGCGGGCTGTCCGGGTTGCTGATGTCCCACAGCCGGACCGCGTCCCCGCCGACCGAGGCCAGGATCCGGCCGTCCGGACTGAACCTGGTCGACCACACCGCCTCGGTATGCCGGATCTGGCCCAACGGCCTTGGGTGCGCCATGTCCCGGACGTCCCAGAGACGAGCGGTCTGGTCGTCATGGCTGGTGGCCAGCAGTTGCCCGTCGGGACTGAAGAGCCCCGACCACACAGTGGTCTGCTGCTTGATCACCGCGAGTTCGCGAGGCCTGCCGGAATCGCTGATGTCCCACAGTCGCACGGTCTGGTCGTTGGCCGCGGTCGCCAACGTGCGCCCGTCGGGACTGAACACCGCTGAGCGCAACGAGTCGGCATGCTTGCCGAATACGACCTGGGCAAGGTTCTCGACGCGCGTTGTCTTGTCCGCGCTGCTCGTGACCAGGCTGCGGCCGTCACGCGTGAACGACACCGACCTCACCAGGTTCGTATGTCCATTGAGGATCGTCACTTCTCGACGGTCGGGGACGTCCCACAGCCGCACGGTGTAGTCGTTGCCACCGCTGGCGAGGTAGCGGCCATCGGTACTGAACGCCACTGTGTTGACGATATCGGTGTGCCCGTTCAGGACCGCGACTTCACGGCGTTCACCGACACCCCACAGCCGCGCGGACTTGTCGCTACTGGCCGAGGCCACTGTGGAACCGTCCGGACTGATGGCGACACCGTTGATCGCCCCTGGAGCCGAGAACGTGGCAGTCTCACGGCGTTCCCGCGCATCCCACAGCCGAACGGTCTTGTCGTTGCCGCCACTGACTATTGTTGCCCCATCGGGACTGACCGCCAGCGCTCGCACGCCGCCCGTATGTCCGGCCAAGGAGGCGATTTGGCGGTGTTCCCGGACGTCCCAGAGTCGTATCGTCCTGTCGTTGCTGGCGGTGGCAAGCGTGCCGTCCGGGCCGAAGGCCACAGCGTTGATCGTGCCCGTATGTCCATTCAGGACACCGAGTTCGCGTCGCTCGCGGACGTCCCACAGCCGCACCGACTTGTCGTTGCCTGCTGTGGCAAGCGTGCCGTCCGGTCCAAAGGCCACAGCGTTGACCACATCGGTGTGCCCGGTCAGCGTGCCGAGTTCGGTCACGTTCTGCGGGTTGCTGATGTCCCACAAACGCACGGTTTTGTCCGAACTCGCTGTGGCCAGCACGCGACTGTTGGCATCCGCTGCCGACGCGAGCACCTCGGCGGTGTGCCCGGCGAGCCTGCTGGCGATCGGAGTCGACGTCGTCGCGAGCAACCTGTCACGGGTCTCGGGGATCGCACTGAGCTGGTACGCGGCCAGGCTGAGCTGGCTGGCCAGCGCGGGATTGGTCGCCTCCAGCGCCATCGCGTCATTGACTACCTTGCGCGCGAGTGCGATGTCGCGTTGTGCTGTGGCGTCGCGCTGGGATTGGATCGCGTAGACCGTCGCCGCGGACGCCAGCATGAGCAGGACCGCCAGCAACGCCACGAGCTGACGGAGCCGACGAGTACGCCGCCGGGCCGTGGCTTGCTCCACGGCCAGCGCCTGCTGGCTGGCCTGGAGAAAGTCGCGTTCCCGCTTCGTCAGCATCTCGCCGTGCGCCGCGGCCCAGTCGCTCGCGCTGGCCAACCGCGTGCCGCGAAGGAGTGCGCCCGGGTCGTGCTCGGCCGACTCCCACGCGTCGGTCGCCTCGGTGAGCTGCCGGTGGATGCGCAGCCCTTCACGGTCGTCGGACAGCCAATCCCGGAGCCGCGGCCAGAAACGGATCAACGCCTCATGGGCGATATCGACCGACTCGCTGTGCAGCGTCAGCAACCGGGCATCGGCCAGCCTGTCCAGCACGGCCCGCGTGTCCGGGTTGTCGGCGTCCAACTCACGCTGGCGCACACGGCGCTTGGTGTCCTCGGTGCCTTCGCCCAGCGCGACGAGTCGTAGGAAGATCCGACGAGCTGTGTCCCGCTGGTCCTCGTCCAAGCCGTTGTAGACGTCCTCCGCGGTACGCGCGATGGCGTGGTGAATTCCGCCCGCCGCCTCGTAACCGCCGAGGGTGAGCCGGGCTCCGCTGCGCCTGCGCCATGTCTCCAGCAACGCGTGCGACACCAACGGCAGGACCGCGCCCTCACCGGCGGTGTCGGCGATCAACTTGGACACCAACGCCGTTTCCACCATGCAGCCCGCGCGGGCAGCGGGTGCGGTGATGGCCTCCCGCAGCTCGTCGGCGGACATCGGGCCGACCAGGACCTGGGCGTCGTCCAGGGCTTCCACGAGTTGCGGGTACTGCGCGCAGTGCCCGTAGAAGTCTGCCCGGACTCCGATCACCACGCGGGTACGGCTGGTGTCCGCGTTCGCCGCGTGGACCAGGGCCGCGATGAACCGGGATCGTTGTTCGCGGTCCGTGCAGAGCGTGAAGGTCTCCTCGAACTGGTCGATGACCAGGAGCAGGTCTGTGCCGTCCGGCTCGCTGGCGACGGCCTGCCGGACGAGCAGATGCAGGTTGTGCGGATCCGCGTCCAGTTCGGCACGCACCGAACCCGCCGTGCCACCGGTCAGCGCGGCAAGGCGGACCGCGCACTCCTCCATCGGGTTCGGCCCCGGCGTGAACAGCACGCTCGGCGTGGTCGTGCCGGCGACCAGGCCCGCTCTCAGCAGGGACGACTTGCCCGAGCCGGACGCACCGAAAACCCCGGCGAACCGCCGCTGGCGCACCCGCGCCCGCAGCGCGTTGACCAGCTTCTCCCGCCCGAAGAACCGGTCGGCGTCAGCGGGCTGGAACGCGGCGAGCCCGACGTACGGCGGGACCTCGTCGTCCACCCTCGCCGTCGTGGCCTGCCGGTCTGCGAGGGCGTGCCACCGCTGCTCCCACTCGTCGCGGTCGCCCCCGCACGCGTCCACGTAGGCCAGCGTGACCGCGAGGCTGGGCCGGGTCCGGCCGTTCGCTGCCTCGGACAGGACACTCGGCGAGTAGTGCGCGACCTTGCTCAGCTCACGGTAGGTGGGGCTGCCCGCCTTGTCCCGCAGGTTGCGCAGGTCGGCGGCGAACCGGAGCAGAACCTCGTCCGCGGACTCGAGCGGACGTTCTGGTCGTGGCACAGCGCGTCCTGATCCTTTCGTTTTCCCGTCACACGCAGTATCGCATTGGTTGATTTTGATTGATCGGCGGTTACGCTCCGGCGCCGAACAACCGATCTGCCGTAGACACGCTGTTATGGGCGAGCTGGGGACGCCGGTGATCATCGGCCGGGAGACGGAGCTGGCACGCGTCACGTCATTGCTTGACCGTGGCGTGGCCGGTCTCTTGCTGGAAGGGACAGTCGGGATCGGCAAGTCGACGGTCGTGGCGGCGGCCGTCGCGCAGGCGAAGGCCCGTGACTGGACGGTGCTCCAGTGCAGCCCTGCCTCCACCGAGACTGGCTATGCCTACGCCGGGCTGGCCGACCTGATCACCGAACTGCCGGACATCCCGGCGGTGCAGCGCCGGGCCTTGGAAGTCGCCATCCACCGCGTGGACGCCGATCAACCGGCCGATCCGCACGTGGTCGCGGCCGCCACGGTCAGTGTGCTGCGTGCACTCGCCGCCGAAAAGCCGGTTCTGCTGGTCGTTGACGACATTCAGTGGCTGGACGCGGAGACGGCCGCCGTCCTGGATTTCGCAAGCCGCAGGTTGGGCGGTGCGCCCGTTGCTCTGCTGGTCGCTCGGCGCGCCGAGCATCCGGGCGCACCGCCATGGGGTCTTGACGAGCAGCTGTGGTTGTCCGGCATGACCGAGGCCCAGCTGCACGGCGTAGTGCATCACCAGCTTGGCCGGAGCCTGCCGCGACCGGTGTTGACGCGGCTGAACGCGGTTTGTCAGGGCAACCCGATGATGGCTGTGGAGATGGCCAAGACTCCGGACGGTCCCTTGCCCGACTCGTTGGTGCGGTTGGTGCCGTCTCGTCCCCAGTCGGGAGACGTGCTGCTCGCCGCGTCCGCGATGACGTCTCCCACGGTGGAAGGTCTGCGTGCGGCACTCGACGACGACGTGACCGCTGGTCTTGAGGCTGGTGAGCTCGCCGGACTGATCGAGGTGCACGGCAACACGGTGACGTTCGCCCATCCGCTGTTCGCTGCCGTGATCTACGGCGAAGCACCCGCGCCACGGCGACGCGCCGTTCATCGCCGTCTCGCCAAGGTCGAGTCAGATCCCCGGCACCTCGCGTTGGGCATCATCGGCCCGGACGAGCCTGTCGCCCAGAAGCTGGAGTACGCAGCCCTGGCCGCCGAGCCCATGGTCGCAGCGGAGTTGTTGACGCTGTCGAGGTCGCGGACACCGAGTCACGCGACTGCCGCGAACGGCAGGCGCGTCGTGATGCTCGCTGACGCGTTGTTCTCGTCGGGCGATCTCAACGCCGCCCGTGAGCTGCTGGACGAGGAGATCCCTGGCCTTGCCGCCGGGCCGTTGCGGGCACGTGCGCTGATGGTTCGCGGCACGATCGCCTGGCACCAGGAAAACGGTGTTGTGGCCGCGAAGCTGCTCGAGTCCGCACTGGATGACGCCAAGGCCGACCAGGAACTGACCGGTCAGCTGCACGCCCGGCTGTCGGTGTTCTACGAGACCGACCGCGCCGAGGCGCACATGCACGCTGAAGAAGCCGTGTCAGCCTTGGCCGAGTCGGACTTGCTGCCTGGTGCGTTGATGAACCTCTGCCACACCTCGGCCCAGCTCGGCCTGCCGCCGCGGACGGACTTGCTTGACTGCGGCCTCGACGACCCGGCCAGCCCAGTGCCCGGCATGTGGTACCTGGCCGTCGACTCCACTGTGGACCGTGCCAGGGACAGGTTCACCACGATGCTGGCGCGTGCCGACGTGTCCAGCGAGGCCGATCTGCTCACTCGGCTCGGCGAGGTGGAACTCGTCGCCGGCAACCTTTCCGCGGCAAAGGAATACGCGGATTCCGCGACGACGGCCGCGATGCAACTCGGCCAGCCGTTCGCCGACCGTCCACGCCGATTGCGCGCGTTCGTCGACGCGCACGCCGGAGAGCTCAACGAAGCTAGACAGATCGCGGAAGACGGCGCCGACCGTGCCGAAGCCAACGGTGACCTCGCGATAGCTGTCGGCTACCTGAGTGTGCTCGCGTTCATCGCCGCCTCCGAAGCCGACCCGGCGGCGGTCGTCGGCTACACCGGACGCAGCCGCCGGCACCTGGCCACCATGGGGATCAAGGACCCTCTCGGCCGGGATGATCCAGCGATCGAGCGAATCTGCGCGCTGGCCGAGCTTGACCGGCTGGCGGAAGCCTCGGCGGAGCTGGCCGAATTCGAACAGCGCCACGCCCGGTTGCCCAGGCCGTGGATGGAACCAGTGCTGGCACGTGCCCGCGCCACCATCGCAGCCGCCCACGGCGACTTCTCTTCGAGCATCGACGTGAACCCGCAGTGGAGCCGATTCGATCAGGCCCGGGTGCTGTTGCTGCGCGGGCGCCTCCTGCGCCGGGCACGCCGCCCAGGCGCGGCCGCGACGACGCTGACCTCAGCGGAGGCGATCTTCTCGGAGCTGAAGTACCCGCTGTGGGCGGCGATGGCCCGCGCCGAGCTGGCCAGGGTCAGCCGCCGCCGAAGCGCCGCCGCCCAGCTGAGCGAGACCGAGCAACGCGTCGCCGAACTGGTCGTCAGCGGCATGACCACAAAACAAGTGGCAGCAACACTGTTCATGAGCCCACGGACAGTCGAGTCACACGTCGCGCGGGCGTACCGGAAGCTCGGCATCCATTCGCGTGCCGAACTCGGCCGTGCGATGGCCGGGTGACGCTGTCGTCAGACGAGCTTCATCCGGAAGACAGTGATGCACAGCGCGAACCCGGCGAGCTGGAGGACAGCGATCACGATCATCGCTTTTCGCATCCCGGCGTTCCAGAACCCACGCCGGATGGTCCTGGCGAAGTCACTGTCCATGGGTTCGTGCAGATGAGGCTCCATCTGGCTGAACACCCTGGGCATCTGGGTTCTGACATAGGTGGTGATCAAGGCGGTTTTCCCGCCTTGCAACGCCGACTCCAGCTGCAGTGCGACGAACGCGAACGGAATGACGTGGCGGACTATGTCCCGTTGGGCGAAGGCAAGGATCAACGGAACAACCGCGGCCATCAGGACCAAGATGGCCTTACCTTGCACGATGCCATAGGCGAGCAACGCTGAGTCCAGTGCCGTGCAGAAGCCGGTGAGCTGGACCATCAGGCTCGTCTGGTGCCGGACCGTCTCAATCGCCTGCTGGAGTTGAAAACGCTGGAATTCCTCGGTCGGCTCGGGCGAAGCGGCTTGGGTCATGGGGCACGGTACCGGCACGGCATCGCCCGGCCGGGTGATCACCAACCGCGGCTGGCCGTAACCTATTGCCATGACTGCAGAAGAGCGCTCGGCTCAGATAGCCGACGTCCTGTCGACTGAGTTCGCTGCGCTGATCGCTTTGGACCGTGCCGCGTTCCGCCGCAAGTTCCGCAAGATGGCGGCCTCACCGTTCGCGTTCTACCGTGGCAGCGCCTGCTTGTTCTACGCGGACATGACCGGTGAGTTCGCTGCCAACGATTTTCTCGACGAGCGCACTAGCCGGGTGTGGATCCACGGCGACTTGCATGCCGAGAACTTCGGCACCTACATGAACGGGTCCGGGCGGCTCGTGTTCAACGTCAACGATTTCGACGAGGCCTACGTCGGACCGTTCTCGTGGGACCTCAAGCGGCTCGCGGCCAGCGTTGCCTTGGTCGGGTACGCGAAGGCGTTGTCGGACAAGGTGATCACCGAGCTGGTCACTCGCTTCGCCTCGGCTTACCTGACCGAGTTGCGGGCCATTGTCGCAGGTGGCGAAGAGGCGATCGGCTCGATCACGCTGGACAACGCCAACGGCGTTCTGCTCAGGGTGCTGCAGCGAGCCCGGCTCAACACCCGGGTCGAACTGCTCGCGCAGCAGACCACACTCGACAATTACGAACGCCGTTTCGCTGACGGTGACGGCGTTTTCCGGATCGACGAGGCGACCAAGCAGGCCGTCCTCGGCGCGTTCGAGCAGTACCTGGACACCCTCCCCCATCCGGCATCCACCCTGCAGTCTGTGGCCACACAGGTCAAGGACGTGGTGCTGCGCAAGGGAGTCGGCATCGGGTCCGCCGGGCTGCCTTCGTACAACCTCCTGCTGGAGGGGCACACGGAAGCGCTGGAGAACGACGTTGTGATCTACATGAAGCAAGCCCAGGTGCCCGCGGTCGCCCGGCACATCGACGATGCGAACGTGCAGGGGTACTTCAAGCACCAGGGGCACCGGACCGTGGAGTCGCAGCGGGCCCTGCAGGCATACGCCGACCACTGGCTCGGTTACACCGAACTGAACGGGATCGGTCAGGTGGTCGCCGAGGTGTCGCCGTATGCGGCCGACTTGGACTGGTCCGATGTGAACGAACCGGACGAACTAGCCGGTGTGATCGGTGATCTCGGCCGCGCGGTCGCCCGGATGCACTCGGTCGCCGACGACGAATCGGACCACGACCTGGTCGACTTCGCCACCGAAGAGGCCATCGTGGCCGCAGTGGACAAGGACGAGAACGGGTTCGTCGCGCACCTGGTCGACTTCGCACACGCTTACGGCGCGCGGACCAGGCAGGACCATCAGATCTTCGTCGACCTGTTCCGCAACGACAAGATGCCCGGTCTGTAGTCAGGTTCTCCCCCGGATGGCCCATGCCCTGGCAGTCAAGGGAATGGTGCCGTCCGGGTTGGACGGCAGGCTCGCGCGAACACGGTCTCGCAGGGCCTGTCGTCGGTCTTCAGTAAGAGACATGACGTAGGCGGGCGCCGGGCCTTGGCCGCCGAGGAAGGGCGTCCAGTAGTCGTCGAAATCGACGAAAACCGTTGGCACGTCGACTGCTTGGACCGTGACGTCGCGCAGTCCGGCGCCGGTCCACAATCGACGGAGCGGCTCAGGTCTGCACATCGGAAAACGACGTCCCTCGTCTGGGGCCGCCGCGTCGAGTGCGGTGGCGGCGTCCCAGAAGTGGCGCATCATTTCCATGCCTTCGGCGTAGTCCCAGACATAGGCGGCGACGATGTCGCCGGCTCTGGCGAACTGGGCCACGGCAAGCTGCGCGTCCGGCACGAAGTTGAGCGCCAACCCGCTGACCACGACATCGAACCTGCCGTCGGGCAGGGTTAGCGCGTCGCCTACTTCGAAGCTGGCGCGTGAGTCGTTGACGCGTGCACGCGCAGTGGCCAGAAACCCTTCGGACGGATCGACGCCGACGACCTCGGCCGGGTCCGCCGCAGCCAGCACGGCTGTCGTCAGCGCACCCGTGCCGCAACCCACGTCCAGCCAGCGCAGCCCAGTTGGCAGGCCTAGCCGACGCACGAACACCTCCGCCACCTGACGGCTCCACCGTCCGACGTAAGCCTCGTACGCGTCGCCAACAGCCCACGTGTCCTGCATTCTTCCCAGCCTACTTGGCTTAGATCCGGCGAGCGGTCCGGAAGCCTCGGGAGTACATGCCGCCATCGTCCAATAGGGACGTTCCACCGACATCGCCGAGGGTCGGGCCGTTGATGCGCTCGCGGCTGGACATGAAGCGGTGCCGGCCGTCCGAGTCGACGCCGAGGTAGATGCCCGCGTGGTCGAGTTCGTCCGCGCCGCCCTCGACTTCGAAGAAGACCAAGTCACCTGCCTGCAGGGAGTCGTACGCGGTGACGCGCCGTCCGGTGTTCGGTATCGGTGTGATCCCGGGGCCGAACTCGGCCATCGCGTACGCCCGCCGCGGCAGGCCAGGCCCGGCGGTGTTCGTGCCAAGCAGCGGGTAGTCCATCCGGTAGCCGTACACCAGTCGCACGAACCCTGAGCAATCGACGGCACCGTAGTGGTCGCTGTCCGGCTTGGTTCGCGTGCCGTCCTCGAAGGACCACGGCACGCCGAGGTAGTCGTAGAAGTCCGAGCGTTCCAACCGGCCCGCGCCCGTCGCCGCCACCGGCCCGAACGCGGCGTCACCACGGAACCGTACGCCCTCGGCATTCTTCTGCGCGGCGGCACCATCGATGTACTCCATCGCCACGGCGAGCACGTCCGGTGTGTTGTCGCTCAACGCTTTGGTCAACCATGGCCGGAACCAGTCGGCTTGCTCTTCGCCTTGCTTCCACGCTTGCGGCGCCAGCCGAACCCAGGCGTTGGTCGTGACTTCGGCCTTGGTTGCCTTGGGTTCACTGAATGTCCGGCTCGGGCCGTTGAGAACGACGGTCCTCGCGCCGTCGGTCATCGTTGCGGTTATCGCTTGCCCCTCACGCACGACCGTGCGTGGCGGGTTGTCCAGTCGCTCGAACGTGTAGCCCTCGCTCACGGCCTGCGGACGGGCCTGCGGCTGTTCGGTGCTGGGCGTGGATGGTTCCTGGTCGAAGTAGATGAACGCGGCGGCGGCCACACCGATCACCCCGAGCAAGGCACCTGCCCGTAACGCGGTAGACATGTCACTTCCTGCCTTTCCTCAGGTGGTCGGCACCAGGCCGACCAGCACGCCGCTGATCAACACCCCGTAGCTGGCCAAGCTGACCGCCGTGGTGCTCAGCACGGTGGCAACCGGCGGCTGCCGCACAAGCTGGTACGCGATCAGCCCTGGCACAACGAAACCGAGCGTCTGATGGGCGAACAACAACGGGAAATCGCTCTGGATCAACACGAACAGCGACGTCTGCAACAACACCCCGGTCAGCACGACGGCGGCGAACAGCCGTTTGCCGTAGAGGATGACAACCCGCTGCAGGATCTTCGTGAGGATGAAGGTCGCGGCCGTGGTGGCCACGATGATCCCGGCACGCCGGTAGTCCTCGACCATCGTGAGAGCCAGCCAGCCCGGCGTGATCATCCCGCCCGGGGACAGATTGGTGGCCAGGTAGCACACCAACGAGAACACCAGGCCGATCGCGAGTCCAAGGGTGGCGACCTCGCTCAGCAGATTGCCCGCGATCATGACCCGCTCCCCGGTGGTATGCGGGGTAATGGCGTCGTCTCATGTATTGATGACGGCCGCCGCGGCACAGGGCTAGGCCGGAAACCAGTTCGAGGGTCCGTGGTAGTCCGGGACCCACTGACAGGAACAGGCTGGGATCCAGGTCTTGCCTCCACAGGCGGTTGAGATCCGACCGACGGCCGCTCAGCGGCAGGCCACGATTCGGTCGGCGCCTGTTTCAGTGTGGCCAATTGCTCGAGCAGCACTTCCCCCTGACCATGAATGTTGCCGATGCTCACCAGCGAGACCTCACCGGCCATCCCTTCAAGCACGCCTGCCAGCAGCTTCTCCGGGTCCTGCCGTCCCCCGAGGTCAACGACCTTCCCCGGCCAATCCGCCGGGATCGTGGCACGCGCACTGCGGGTCGACTCGCCGATCAGGACCACCCGCTCCGGTGCGATCTTCGGGATCAGCGCACCCATCTGCCCGTTGCGTTCCATCCGGTCGGCCCGGCAGTTGATCACCACGTGCACCGGGCGTCCGATCGCGCCGCTGTTGAGCAGCTGCTCGATGTTCATCAGCGTTGATTCCGGGTCGTTGGCCGCGAAGATGTTCGCGAACCTCAGCCGCAGGCTGCCCACCTGATACCGCTGCACGGACAGAACCCCGGGATCGGGCGCCGCCGCCCACATGCCCGCGAGCGCGGACTGCCGGTTCACCCCCAGCAAATCGGCGACCGCCAGGGCGATCGCGACGTTCTCCTTGAAGGTGATCCAGCTGAAGCCGGCCATCTGGTCGTCGGTCACCGACGACGCGTCCACGGCGACCAGCTTGCAGTCCCGTCGGGCGGCCTCTTCCTGCAGGATGTGCAGGCGTTCCTGCTCCGCTGTCACGCACACGCCGCCGACCGGCATCGAGCGGCTCAACGACCGCGCGACGTCGTCCAGCGTCGGCCCCATCTCGGCCAGGTGGTCCTCGCGGACGTTGCACAGCACACCGATGGTCGACTGGATCAGCTTGCTCTGGTTGATCTCCTGCAGGTCCGGTTGCACCGCCATGCATTCGATCGCCAGCACGTCCGGTTCGTAGGCCGCGGCTCGCCGCACGATGCCGATCTGCTCGACCACGTTGGCGATGCCGAACTTCCGGTACACCGGTTCCTCGCTGCCGTCGGGATGGATGAACCGCGCCGCCGTGCCGGTCGTCTTGGCCACGGTCACCAGCCCGCCGCCGCGCAACGCGCCCGCGCACAGCCTGGTGATCGAGCTTTTGCCGCGAATTCCGTTGATCAGCACGCGGGTGGGGATCCGGCGCAGGTTGGCGTAGTGCCGTCGTTGCTCGACCACGCCGAGGACGAGCAGCGCCAGGCAACTGGTCGCGAAGACCACGAACAGGAACAACACCGGTCAGACCTCGGCTCGGGATCGACGCGGCGACGGTTCGGCGAGCGGGTCGTCGACGATGATTCGCGGCAGTTGCGTGGTTTCCTCGGTGGCGGTGCCCTGTGGACGCCGCGCCGAGCCGAGTCTGCTCACGCCGTCGGACAATGCCTGCCGGCAGATCTCCAGGCAGCACGCGATGGTGCCGATTTCGTCCTGCCGCTGCGGATAGATCACGTCGGTGAACTTCCCGGCCGCCGCGACCGCGCGCAGCGGCCGGATCAGCACCAGGTAGTGCCAGCCGAACAGCAACACCGCGAGCAACCCGCCGATCAGAGCGACGAGCATCGCTCCGTTCCGCACCTCGTTGCCGGGCAGGCTCAACTCCCGCACTGGCTTTTCCGACAACACGGCCCACGGCAGGTCGTCCACTGATCGCGCGGTGATCACCGCGCGGTCCCGGCCTTCGCCTTCAACGCGGCCGATCGTCCGCCCCGACAGTGCGTCGGTGACGCCGCGACGCACACTGTCGCCCCTTATCTGTTCGAACGCGACGAAGCCGTCCGTCGCGGCCAGGGTGCGGAGCTCCGAGTTGACCAGTCGCACCCGGCCAGGGGCCCGCCGCAGCAGATCCGAGAGGTGGTCCACGTCGAATTCCGCGACCAGCGTGTAGTTCCCGTCGGCCAGCAACGCGTGCGCGAACAACACCGGCACCCGGCCGGCGGTGTCCTGCAGCCGGACGCCCGGGTCGGCAGGCAGCACGTTGATCCCACGCAGCGGCGGCCTTCCCGCCGACGTCGCCGTCACGACCCCGGACTGGTCGATCACGTACACACTGCGAAACCGGTCCTGCCCGGCGAGCTCACGCACGACAGGCAGCAACGCGGACGGGTCCTTCGTACCGTTGAGGCCCGCGACTGATCGCAGGTCGGTCAGGCCGTCGTTGACGGTCCGGCTGATCGTCTCGGCCGCGTTGCCGACTTGGCTGCGATGTCCGCTGACCACCGAGTCCGGTACCCGGGCGACGCCGCCTCCGACTGTCACCATGACCCACCCTGACCAGGCCAGGACACCAAGCGCGGCAATGAAGACCGCGACGCGGGCGGACAACCTCGGGCGGCGCCGCACGACAGGTTTCGGCTCGTCACGTAGTTTCGTGCGGCAGTACTCGATGGCCGCGGCGATCCGGCGAGTCTCCGACGAGTGCGGCAGCCGGACGCGATCCGCCAAGTTCCCGCTCGCGACCTGCAACGCGTCCGCTCGCAACCGGCGGACCGGGCCGACCAGGGTCGCCCGGATCAGTCCGAACCCGACCAGCGCGACGATGACCAGCGCGAGTGCCGGTCGCAGTCCTTGCCTGGCAGGCCCGGCCTCGGTAACGGGCGCACGGACAACCGAGAGCAACGCGAGTCCAAGATCCGTGCCCACCGGCGCATAGGCAACGACCAACGCCCGGTTGTCGCCAGGTTCACCGACGTAGCTGCCGGTCTGCCCGGCGCTGGCCGCCGCGGCGGCGCTGGCGAGCAGCGACTGCGCGGCCGCGTCATCGGTTTTCGGCAACGTGCCCCGGGAATCGACTATCTGGCTTTCCTTGTTGGCCAGCACGAGCCCGTGCTGCAAGTCAGCATCGACTGGGGCGGCGGGGATGCCGGCGAACGTGACCGCGGTCAGCATTCGCGCCGGGTCGCCGGGCAGTGGCACGGAGACCTGCATCCGCAGCTGGCCGTCCTGCCCAACCACAGGCGTGACTGACGCGTCGGTGGCGGCCGCGACGGCCTCGCCGCGGGTGACGATCGGCTTGCCGGTGGACCGTTCCGCCAGCGTCAGGCCGCGCCACTTCGGCTGGTTCTGGTTCACCGCGGCGAGCAGGTCCGCCGGCTGGCTCGCCGGATCCGAGACCGTGACCGCGGCGCGTAAGTCTGACGCGTTCTGTTCCGCCGTCGCGGCCAGGGATTTGGCCAAGCTCTCCACCAATGCCTGCTGGGACTCCACCACCGCCTGGGGTGCGGAAGCATCCGGTTCTCGCAGCTGTACTGCGCAGAAACCGGCAAGCAGGATCAGCAGGAGCACCAGGACGGTCGAAGGAACGCCGACGCCAGCGGGAAACCCGCCTTCCGCCAGCTGGCCCTCCAGATCCGTACGCCTGCGCCCTTTCCTCTTCAGCCTCAAGGCCACTCCGATACGTCGGCTGCGGTGGCACACCTCGCATACGGATTCATGCGCGCGATGGTTCATCCAGGCGGGAAATCACTGGCAGCCTCTACACTGCGCGGCGATGACCTTACGTGCGCGGCAGTGGATACCCGTCGTCACCGTCACCGTCGCACTCCTGGCAGGAGTGGCCGTGCTGGTGGGTATCAGTGGCGACGACCCGCCGCCTGCGGCCGCCGAGCGCCCGCCAAATCTCGACGATATGTTGACGGACTTCGCCGCCAGGTTACAGCCGAACGCGTCCTATCAACCGCCGACTGCGGACGAGCGCAAGGACGTGGTGGCCGCTCTGCGGCTTGTGCAGGGCCCCGATCGGGATCGCGCGGCTGATTCGTTGCGGTCTTTGGGCTTCACGATGACCGTGGACACCGATGCCGTGACAGGCAGGCAATACGCGCTGGTGGTCAGCCAACGGGCATGGGGCGCATACGTGGTCGATCTGTCCAAGCCGACGCGGGTGGCCGTTGAGGTGCCGCACCCGAACTCCGATCTCGGTACCGAACGGATCGGGCTGGCGATGTTCCGCGCCATGCCAGGGTCCACGCTCCTCGTCGCGGGCACCCACCGCCGGGTCGAACGTGGCGACGTCGCGCACCGCACCGACTCGGCGTTCCACGCCGTGGCCGCCGACCTGGCCGAACGGGACGTTCCCCAGGTCCAGGTGCACGGCTTCCACGACGACAGCCTGCCGGACACCGACGTGGTGATCTCGCCTGGTGCCGGCAAGCCCGGATCGGCGATCCGGCGGGTAGCGGACGCGATCGGTGATGCCGGCCTGGTGACCTGTCGTTCATGGGACCGTGACTGCGGCAAGCTGGAAGGCACCCGCAACGAGCAGGGCAAGGTTGCCGCCGAGCACGGCGCCGTCTTCGTCCACGTGGAGACCAGCCGCAGCGTCCGTGACGCTGAACAACAGTGGACGAAGCTCGTCCAGGCTATCGCCAGCGGATTGATCGACTAGGCGGCGTCCAGCCGGACGAAGGCAAGGTCCTTCAGGTCGGCCCGCAGTTCGTCCAGGTGCTCGTACACCGCGATCGCGCCATGGTCGACGAGCTCCGCACGGCACGTACCGCCGGTCAACGTGCCGACGGCCGGGAGTCCCAGCCGGGTTGCCGCGTCGCAGTCCCAGACCGAGTCCCCCACAACCGCCGCGCGGTCGGCCGAAACCTTGCCCAGCGCCACTTCGAGCAGCTCCGGCTCGGGCTTCGTGGTCGAGACGTCCTCCGAAGACGTCCACGCCGCGGCGATGTCCCGTGCGTCCAGCAGGTCGATGTAGTGCTCAACATGCTCCGGTGGACCGGAACTGGCCAGCACGACAACGATGTCCACGCTGGCGGCCTCGGACAACAGCCGGTGCGCGCCCTCGAAGGGGTGCACGAACTCGATCAGCGGCTCGTACTCCTCCGCCCACGCCTGCCTGACCTGGTCTCCGAGGTCGGCCTCCGCCTTCTCCCCCACCAGGTGCGGCACCAGCTGGTCGCCGCCCATGCCGATCGCCCGGTGGATCCGCCAGCTCGGCACCACCAGGTCAAACCGCAGGAATGCCCGATGCCAGGCCACGGTGTGCAGGTAATTGGTGTCGACCAGCGTCCCGTCCACATCGAACAACAAGCAGTCGGTCATGGCAGCAGAGTGCCCAACCGGCCAGCCTCACAACCATCGGCGCGGTAACCGTGTCACGACCGGCATCACCACGTACGTCATGGCCGGTTGAAGACGGCCGTCGCTGGACCGTCCTCAACGGACAGTCGACGGTTTCAACCCGGCGGCCGAGGGAAACCTTCCTCTGCGAGGACAACGGGTCCTCCCAGCGCTGGAAGGGGCGGGTCATGACTCGTCGCCAGTCCTCACGACCAAGACCCGCCGTAACACCGGCACCGGGCTTGCGGCTACGGCGGGAGGTCGATCAGGCACTGCTCGAACTGCGCACCGTCCGGCCGGACGACGACGAGGCCATTCGGCTGGTCAATGACGGTCTGCACGGCGCGCTGGCCTACACCGCCGCACTCGGCGAAACGTGCCAGGTCGCCGCCGCGGTCGACGCGGTGCGTGAAGCCGAGCGGCACCTCGACGGCCACGAACCCAGCGGCGCCTGTACCGCATTGGAAAAGGCGCAGGAGTTCTTGACCGGAAGGTCCACGCGGCGTTACTGGTCGTCCGGCACCGAGGCCTTGCGGACGAATTCGGCCGCGACCTGACGGAGTTTCGTGTTGGTGTCCTGCGAATAGGTGATCAGCCGCTGGATCGCGGCGTCGTCGCTGATCTTGTGGGTCGCCATCAGGATGCCTTTGGCCTGTTCGATCACCGCGCGTGACCGCATGGCCGTCTCGAGGTTCTCGGCCATCTCCCTGACCTGCTGGTACCGCCGCATCGTCCGAAGACCGAACGCCACCACGGTCACGTACAGGTCGAGCAGCTTGGAGTCCGTCTCGGCGAACCCGTGGTCACCGAACCCGAAGAGGTTGATCGCCCCGGCCAGGTGCTCGTCCACCCGAAGGGGCGCGGCCAGGTAGCTGCCGACGCCGACCTGCTTGGCGCTGGCCGCGAAGTCCGGCCACAGCTCGCTGACGTTGTCCAGCGACAACCGGACGATCTGACTTGTTGCCGCAGCACGCAGACAAGGCCCGTCACCCGCCGCGTACTGCGCTTGGTCGACGTCACGCGCCCGTTCGTCGGAGTACGCCGCCGTCCGGGGTTCGCCGTCGTCGATCGCGGTGATGCTGGCCATGTCGGCACCAGGCACGACACGCACCGCTTCGACGCACACCGCGTCGAGCACCTCTGCGCTGTCCGACGCGGTTTCCAAGGTTCTGGTCAGAGCGCCGAGCGCCGATCTGACCTCGTCCAACAACTCAGCCACGCGGGCATCACCCACCACTCAGCCAGCTCCATCTACTACAGCCACAAAGAGGCCACCAAGAAACAGGCCGCTGACTGTTCAACGAAGCCGACGTAACCTTACCGGTCGCGCACGACGAACGTCGGCAGCGCTCGGCTAGCGGTTTGAACCCGGCCGTGCGGGTAAACGACCATCCCGTCGGTGATCCACGGGATAATGTGCGGAGCAGTGCGCACGAGCTGGCCAGGTATTGTTGCTCAGCGTAACCAGAATGGCGTGGCTACGAAGGTGGACAGACCGTGACGGATGCGAGACCGGAGCTGGCGTGGGACGTCGACCACGACGGTCAGACGACAGTCGTGCACGTCACCGGCGAGATCGACATCAGTACACAAGAGTCTTTCGACGAGGCGGCCCGAGCCGGGCTGGACAGCACTTCGCCCTTGGTCATCCTCGATCTCGGCGACGTCACGTTCCTCGGCTCCATGGGCCTGCGCACGCTGATCCAAGCCCACAACGACGCCGAGGCGGCGGGCCGCGAGCTGCGAGTCGTGCAGGGGTCGACCGCGGTGCACCGGGTCATCAAGGTCACCGGGTTGACGCAGATCCTGGCGCTCTACCCGACCGTGGAAGAAGCACGTTCGCATAGCTCGTGATGCCCGTTCAGACGCAGTATCAGCGGGTATGTTCTCCTTCGTGGGATTCGACGCCGATTTCCGAAAGCGGGTGACGACGCGCTGATGCTCGACGACCACAGCTCGTTGCCCACGCCAGTCCGGCTGAGGGCATGGGCGGAGGCATTGCCCGCGTTCGCGGCCGAGATGGTCACCGACTCGGATCTCACCAAGCCGCACATCTACGCCGAACTTCCCGCCACGGCCGAACAGGCCGGCGTCGCTCGCACCCGGATCACCGACTGGGCCTCGCGCAGCGGCTTGTCGGGCCTGCTCGTGCAGGACATGGTGCTCGCCAGCGACGAGGCGATGAGCAACGCCATCGAACATGCCTACCCGGGGGTGTCCGGCACAGTCACCCTGTTCGCCGCGTGCTCCTCCGGCCACGACCAGGCCAAGATCATCGTGGCGGATCGCGGCGTGTGGCGGCCGCCCACCGCCGACCCGGGTTTTCGTGGGCGTGGCCTGGCGATGATGGAGAAGCTGGCGGCCGTGTTCTGGCTGAAGCACAGCGCGAACGGCACCACTGTGGTGCTCGGGTGGCCGCTGGCCGGCTGACATACCTGCCGGTTGCCGTGGGTATCACCGATGGTGTGGAAACACCTCGGACGGTTGTGGTCGGCCAGGTCGCTCGTGATCTCGTGCTGGTCGTCCCGCAGGTACCGGAAGCCGGGTCGTCGGCGCGCGTAGAACAGCGCCGGGAGATGCTCGGCGGCAAGGGCGCCAACATCGCCGTCGCGGCCGCCCAACTCGGTGCCACGGTGGCGGTGATCGGCGCGGTCGGCTCGGACGCCACCGCTGACTGGCTGATCGGACAAGCCGCCGCCAGTGGTGTCGACACCAGACACGTGAGCCGCCGGCCGGACACTTCGACGGCGTTGATCGTCGATGTGGTCACGCCGGACGCCCACTGGCGCTATCTCGAAGACATCCCGGACGCGACCCTGGTCACCGAGGCCGACATCACCGCAGCAAAGTCCACACTGGCCAGTGTCCGGTCGGTGATCATCCAGCTGCAGCAGCCCACCGAGACAACGCTGGCCGCTGCCAAGCACGCCAGCGCCGCACGGATCGTGCTGGACGGTCTGCCCACATCGGACAAGATGATCGCGGCCGCTGATGTGCTTCGCGCGGATCAGCACGAAGGTGAACAGCTGACCGGAACGACGTTGGACACTGTGGACAAGGCGGTGACCGCGGGCCGGGATCTGTTGCGGCGCGGGCCTTCTCTCGTCGCCTTGGCGACGTCCGACGCGAATGTCTTCGTGTGGGCGGACGGACAGGCGGTGTTCCCGCTGGGCGACACCACCGTCCGTGACACCACGGGCGGTGGGGACGCGCTGGTCGCCGCCCTCACCGTCGGCCTCGACCACGGGCTTCATCCGCACGACGCGGCGAAGATGGCGGTCACCGCCTCGGCACGGACAGTCGATCACGTCGGTGGCAGGCCCGACCTGGACCCGCGGGAGATCTGGCCGAGATGACCCAGCAGATCTCCTAACTGAGCTGGACGGCGACAATGCACGTGTCGTCGTCGGTGTCCGCATTGCTGTGCCGCACCAACAGGTCGAGGCGCTGCTCCAGCGGGCCCTCGGTGCTCTCCGCCAGCGCGCGCAACTCCTCGAGAGCCTCATCCACGTTGCGGTCGCGACGCTCGATCAACCCATCGGTGTAGAGCATGAGCATGTCGGCAGGCGCCAAGTCGAACTGAAGTTCCTCGTACTGCGCCTCAGCGACCACACCGAGCATGCTGCCACGCGCCAACGGAAGCAAGCTGGCTTCCCCGTCTCGCACAAGCAATGGCGGCAAATGCCCAGCACGCGCCCAGCGAAGGGTGCGGGTTTCCGGGTCGTACAACCCGCAGATCGCCGTGGCCATCACGCTGTCGGTCAGGTGGTGGGCGACAAGATTGAGCCACCCCAGGAGTTTCGCGGGCCCGGCACCGGTCGCCGCCAGGCCGCGCAAGGCGTTGCGCAGAACCACCATGCCCGTCGCGGCCTCGATGCCATGGCCGGCGATGTCCCCGACCGACAGCAGGATCTTCTTGGAGGGCAGGACAACCGCGTCGTACCAGTCGCCGCCGACCAGGGCACCGCTTTCCGCGGGCAGATATCGCACGGCGATGCTCAGGCCGAACGTGTCGATCGGATCCGGGCTCGACGGCATGATCGCGCGCTGCAGCTGCAACGCCAACCGGTCGCGTTCGGCGGCGTGCTGCTCGGTCTGCGCGAGCTGGTCACGAGTCACCGCCAGCGCGACCTCGGTCCAGTGCTGCGCCGAGATGTCCTGGTAAGCGCCACGCACATGCAACAGCTGGTGGTCGGCATCCAGCACAGGTTCGGCGATGACACGCACGTGCCTGGCGATCCCGTCCGGCCGTTGCAGCCGGAACGCCGTGGACGCGGACCGGCGGTGATGCAGCACCGCCCGCAGGAACCGGCTGATCGCCGGGCCGTCGTCCGGATGTGCTTGCGTACCAAGCTGATCCAATGGGACGGGCGGCGCGCCTGGCGGCAGTCCGTACAGTTCGAACAGCTGGCTGTTCCAGGTGACCTCGCCAGTGAGCACGTTCTCGTCGAACCCGCCGATCCGGCCGAGCCGTTGGGCGTGCTGCAGCAGGCTGGTCAACCGGGTCGTCTCGTCCTGCAGCCGCCAGATCAGCAGCACGGCGTCGCCGAACCGGTTGATGCTCACGTCCGCGGTGACGGTCACCGGGACATCGGCGACCAGCGTGGTGATCGGCATGTCCTCGGCCCGGAACGCCTCACCCGTGGCGTGCACGTGTTCGACCTTCTCAAACAAGCCACCCTGATCGGCTGCCATCGGATATGCCTCCAGCAGCAGCGTCCCGTCGACCTCGCCGCGAGGCCGTCCGGCTGGATCAACGAACCGCTCATTCACGTGGTGGATCCGGAAATCGGCGACCCTCCCATGGTCCAGCTGAGGAATGAGCACCAGCGCCGGGTCGAGAACGCCGTCGGCCAGGTCCGACAACCGGGCGGCATCCTCGTGCACCCTGCCGACAGATCCATCGTGCAAGGTGTGCGCGCACAGTTCGGCCAGTGCGTCGATCTGACGCCGGACCGCGACCGGTTGTGGCTCAAGAGGATGAGCCCAGCCGATCTCCAACACACCGGCGATCACGCCACCGATCACCGCGGGCGCGGCTACGCGACCACCAGCCACTGGCCCGATCGACGGCAGGCCGGCGCGGGACAGATCCTCCAGCCACACCGTGCGGCGTTCGGCCAGAGCTCGGCGGGCAGGCGTGGCCACAGCCGGTGGCACGTAACGCCAACGGCTGGCCTCCTGTGGCGAGAAGCCCGCGAATCCGGCCAGCGCCAACGATGTGTCGGAGTCGACCGCCCACACCGCGACCGACGCGGCACCCAGCGGAACGAGCGCCTGGTCCAAAAGCGACTGCGCGACGGCTTGCACGTCACTCGCCGCGAGCACGCCGCTTTCCGCCTTGCGCAGCCGCACACTGTCCTTTGTAGACGATGTAGTCTCGGCGAGCCGATCCCCGGCGACATCGTTGATGATGTCCGCGGCCAACTCGACCAGCGACAGTCCGGCTTGCTCGGCGAGCCCGTCGAGTTGCTGCGCCGCCTGCACAGGGGTGCAGCGCAACCGCTCGACAAGAATTCCCTTGGCAAGCTCGATCAACGCGCGGCCGTCGGCCGAGGCGTGTGCCTCCTGCACCTCGTCGCGCAGGCGCTCCACCGTCGCGGCGAGCCTGCGCACCTGCTCGGTCATGCCTCCAGCCAGCGCTGGATGCGGGCGATCAAGTGATCCGCGTCGACTGGTTTCGTGACGTAGTCGTTGGCACCGGCGGCCAGGGTCTTCTCCTGGTCACCCGGCATCGCCTTGGCGGTCACCGCTATGATCGGCAACTGGACATACTGCGGCATCCCCCGGATCGCCGAAGTGGCCGCGTACCCGTCCATCTCCGGCATCATCACGTCCATCAGGACGAGGTCGATCTCCGGGTGCGCGGTGAGCGTTTCGATGCCCTTACGGCCGTTCTCCGCGTGCAGCACCTGAATTCCGTGTAGTTCCAACATGCTCGTCAACGCGTAGACGTTTCGCGCGTCGTCGTCGACCACCAGCACGGTTCGTCCGGCGACTCGGTCGTCGTACGTCCGCGGGGCCGGTTTCGCAGCGCTTTCCGCGCGTACCAACGGAAGCTTCTCCGCGGTGAGGTGCAGCACGATCCGCTCGCGCAGTTCGTCAAGGCTGGCCAACGGTTCGACTCGAGCCTGCAGCGCGGCTTCCTGGTGTGCGTCCAGCCTGCGGCTGTTGTGCGCGAGAACCGGCACGTCCCGGAGTGCGGAGTCCCGTTCGAGCGCGTCGAGGAACGTCCACGCCACACCGCCCGGCATGTCCACTTCGAGCACGATGCAATGGCACGGGTTGACCGCGAGCGCCGCCGCTGCTTCCTCGGCCGTTGTCGCCGTGACGATCTCGACGTCGCCAAGGTCCGGCCCGACCGGCAGATCACTGACCGCGCTCGCGGCGACCAGCGACAACAACCCACGCGGATGCGCCTCGATCACCAGCAACCGACGTTGCCGGACCCCGGCCGCAGGTGGTTCCTCCACGGCCGCCGGCTGCTCAGCCGGTTGGGGACCTGCCGCCAGGTCCTCGAAGTCCGGCCTGGCCACCGGCAGGTAGAAGGTGAACGTGCTGCCCTGGCCGGGGGTGCTCTGCACGTCGATCGCGCCGCCGAGCAGGTACGCGATCTCACGGCTGATCGACAGGCCGAGGCCGGTGCCGCCGTACTTGCGGCTGGTCGTGCCGTCGGCCTGCTGGAACGCGCCGAAAATCGATTCCAGCTGCTGCTCGGGGATGCCGATGCCGGTGTCGATCACCCGCAGTGCGATCGCCGGGCCGTGCCTGCGCACCGACGCGGGCAGCTCGCTGGACAGCGCGGGCTCGATGCGCAGTTCGACCCCGCCGGACTCGGTGAACTTCACCGCGTTGGACAACAGGTTGCGCAGCACCTGGCGCAGCCGGGAGTCGTCGGTGAGCAGTTCGACCGGGACACCGGAAGCTGTGGTGATCCGGAAGTCCAGGCTCTTCTGCGTGGTCAACGGCCGGAACGTGGCTTCGACGTAGTCCAGCAACTGGCGCAGCGGCACGCGTTCCGGGCTGATGTCCATCTTGCCCGCCTCCACCTTGGACAGGTCGAGGATGTCGTTGATCAGCTGCAGCAGGTCCGACCCGGCCGAGTGGATGATGCTGGCGTACTCGACCTGCTTGGGAGTGAGGTTGCGGCTGGCGTTCTGGGTCAGCAGCTGCGCAAGGATCAGCAGGCTGTTGAGCGGGGTGCGCAGTTCGTGGCTCATGTTGGCCAGGAACTCCGACTTGTACTTCGAGGCGAGCGACAGCTGCTGCGCGCGGGTCTCCAGTTCCTGACGGGCCTGCTCGATCTCCAGGTTCTTGGTCTCGATGTCCCGGTTCTGGGTGGCCAGCAGCGCGGCCTTCTCCTCCAGTTCGGCGTTGGAGCGCTGCAGCTCCTCCTGGCGTACCTGGAGTTCCTCCGAGCGGGCCTGCAGTTCGGCGGTGAGCCGCTGTGATTCGCCGAGCAGCTCGTCGGTGCGGGAGTTGGCGATGATCGTGTTGACGTTGACGCCGACGGTCTCCATCAGCTGTTCGAGGAAGTCCCGGTGGATCTGGGTGAACCGGTGCACCGAGGCCAGTTCGATCACGCCGAGGATCTGCTCCTCGACCACGATCGGCAGCACGATCACGTTGGTCGGCCTGGTCTCGCCGAGTCCGGACGAGACGGTGATGTAGTCCGGCGGCATGTCGTCGACCTCGATCGTGCGCCGGACCCTGGCGGCCTGCCCGACCAGTCCTTGGCCGAGCCGGAACCGGTTGGCACGGGTGTCGTCGGGATGCCCGTACGAGCCGATCAGCCGCAGCTCGGCGTCATCGGCCAGGTAGAACGCGCCGAACTGGGCCGACACCAGCGGTGTGAGTTCGTCCATGATCAGCTCGGCGACGACGGCGAGGTCCCGGCGGCCCTGCATCAGGCTGGAGATCCTGGCCAGGTTGGACTTCAGCCAGTCCTGTTCCTGGTTGGCCCTGGTGGTCTCGCGCAGGGACTCCACCATCGAGTTGATGTTGTCCTTGAGCTCGGCGACCTCGCCGGACGCCTCGACCGTGATCGACCGGGTCAGGTCGCCCTCGGCGACCGCGCTCGTGACACCGGCGATGGCTCGCACCTGCCGGGTCAGGTTTCCGGCCAGCTCGTTGACGTTCTCGGTGAGCCGCTTCCACGTCCCGGACACGCCTTCGACCTCGGCCTGGCCGCCGAGCCTGCCCTCGCTGCCGACCTCACGGGCCACCCGCGTGACCTCGGCGGCGAACGCGGACAGCGTGTCGACCATCGTGTTGATCGTGGTCTTGAGCTCCAGGATCTCGCCGCGGGCGTCCACGTCGATCTTGCGGGTCAGATCGCCCAGCGCGACGGCCGTGGTGACCTGGGCGATGTTGCGGACCTGGTTGGTCAGGTTGTTCGCCATGAAGTTGACGTTGTCGGTGAGGTCCTTCCACGTGCCCGCCACGTTCGGCACGCGGGCCTGGCCACCGAGGATGCCCTCGGTTCCGACTTCACGGGCGACACGCGTGACCTCGTCGGCGAACGCCGAGAGCGTGTCCACCATCGTGTTGATCACGCCGGCGAGCGCGGCGACCTCGCCCTTGGCCTCGACGGTGATCTTCTGCGACAGGTCACCGCGCGCCACCGCCGTCGCGACCTGGGCGATCGACCGCACCTGACCGGTCAGGTTGGACGCCATCACGTTGACGTTGTCGGTCAGGTCCTTCCACGTGCCCTCGGCACCTCGGACACCTGCCTGGCCGCCCAGGTTTCCTTCCGTGCCAACCTCACGGGCCACGCGCGTGACCTCGTCGGCGAAGCCGGACAGCTGGTCGACCATCGTGTTGATGGTCTCTTTCAGCTCGAGGATCTCGCCGCGCGCATCGACCCGGATCTTCTGCGACAGGTCGCCTTTCGCGACGGCCGTGGTCACCTGCGCGATCGAACGCACCTGTGCGGTGAGGTTGTCCGCCATCACGTTCACGGACTCAGTCAGCGCTTTCCACGTGCCGGACACGCCCTTGACGTCGGCCTGACCACCCAGGCGGCCCTCGGTACCGACCTCGCGGGCGACCCTGGTGACCTCGTCGGCGAACGCCGAGAGCTGGTCGACCATCGTATTGATCGTGTTCTTCAGCTCGAGGATCTCGCCCCGCGCGGTGACCGTGATCTTCTGCGACAGGTCACCGCGCGCCACCGCCGTCGCGACCTGGGCGATCGACCGGACCTGCGCGGTGAGGTTGCCTGCCATGAAGTTCACCGAATCGGTGAGGTCACGCCAGGTCCCGGACACGCCCTTGACGTCGGCCTGGCCGCCGAGGATGCCCTCGGTGCCCACTTCGCGCGCCATGCGCGTGACCTCGTCAGCGAAGGACGAGAGCTGGTCGACCATGGTGTTGATGGTGTTCTTCAGTTCGAGGATCTCGCCGCGGGCGTCCACGTCGATCTTCTGCGACAGGTCGCCTCGGGCGACAGCCGTGGTGACCTGGGCGATGTTGCGGACCTGGTCGGTCAGGTTGCCCGCCATGAAGTTCACCGAATCGGTCAGTTCACGCCATACGCCGCCGACACCCGGCACCTGCGCCTGACCACCGAGACGGCCTTCGCTGCCGACCTCGCGCGCCACCCGCGTGACCTCGTCGGCGAACGAGGAAAGCTGGTCGACCATCGTGTTGACGGTCTCCTTGAGCTCGAGGATCTCGCCGCGGGCGTCCACGTCGATCTTCTGCGACAGGTCACCCTTGGCCACCGCGGTCGCGACCTGGGCGATGTCACGGACCTGTGTGGTCAGGTTGCCCGCCATCGCGTTCACCGAGTCGGTGAGGTCTTCCCACGTGCCTGAGACACCCGGTACCTGCGCCTGGCCGCCGAGCCTGCCCTCGCTGCCGACCTCGCGGGCGACCCTGGTGACCTCGGAGGTGAACAGCGACAGCTGGTCCACCATGCCGTTGAACACCGTGGCGATCTCGCCGAGCAGGCCGTTCTCCGCGTCGGGCAGGCGAATGCCGAAGTCGCCGTCGCGGACCGCGGTCAGGCCCGCGAGCAGTTGTCTGAGCTCTGGCTCACCGACTTCGCCGCCATTCGGGCGCGTCTTGTCCACAGAAATGCCACCCACGTCCAACCCCGCTGTCGATCAGCGGCCCTTGTCCGGCCGAGTTGTTTCTTCCCGCCTTTGGCTAGACGGGTGACACGGCCAAAACATTACATGCCATTACCTGGATTGCGTGGTGAGGCCCCGGACGAAGTAACGCTGCGCGAACAGGAACAACAGGATCATCGGCGCGGTCGCGATGGTGCTTGCGGCCAGCACGAGCTCCCACTGTGACTCGCCGCCCTCGCCGAACCGGTCGAGAATCACCTTCAGGCCGCGCGGCAGCGTGTAGAAATCGGCGTCCCGCAGGTAGATCAGCGGCTTGATCAGGTCCGTCCACGCCGCCTTGAGCTCGAACACGAACACCACGATCAACGCGGGCACGGTCAACGGCAGCGCGATCCGGACGAACGTGCGCAAGTGCCCGGCGCCGTCGACCTTCGCCGCGTCGAAGATCTCACCGGGCAGGCCGAGGAAGAACTGCCGCAGCAGGAAGATGTAGAACGCCGAGCCGAAGAGGTTCTGCGCCCACAACGGGATCTGCGTCGTCGCCAGCCCCACTGCGTGCCATTCGAGGTAGACGGGCACCATGGTGACCGCACTCGGCAGCATCATGGTCGCCAGCACCA
The DNA here is from genome assembly GCF_900176515.1 of Kibdelosporangium aridum. GTDB lineage: Bacteria > Actinomycetota > Actinomycetes > Mycobacteriales > Pseudonocardiaceae > Kibdelosporangium > Kibdelosporangium aridum. Next base: position 1,593,126 of record NZ_FWXV01000001.1, on the reverse strand, counting down.
AGCCGAACATCACGTTGCGGCCTCGGAAGCGGAACCGTGCGAAGCCGTACGCCACTACGGCACTGGACAACGTCGCCGCGGCAGCGGCGGCCAGACCGACGAGCACACTGTTGACGATCCACAGCAACAGCGGCGCCGCTTCCCAGACGTAGACGTAGTTGGCGAACGCCACCGGATCGGGGATCAGCGCGTTGTCGAAGACGTGTGCCCGGTCCTTCAAGGACGCGCTGACCAACCAGATCAGCGGATACGTGAACGCGGCCGCGGTGAGCACCAACCCCAGTACAGAAAGGACTCTCGCGCTCACGTTGACCCGCGGTTCGCGGACAACGACAGCCTTTTCCGCGACAGTCGCCGCGGCAGGCGCTTCCACCAGGCTCATCGCGGCTCGCTTTCGTAGTACACCAACCGTCTGCTGGCTCTCACCTGGACGATCGTGATCACGGCGATCACCACGAACAGTGCCCAGGCCAACGCCGAGGCGTAGCCCATCCGCAGCGAGCTGAACGCCTGCTGGAACAGGTAGATCACGTAGAACAGCGCGGCGTCGCCCTGGTTGTCGGCGACTTGGCTGTTGCCGAAGAACATCGCGTACGCCTCGGTGAAGGTCTGCAGCGATGCGATCGTGTTCACCACAACCGTGAAGTAGATGGTGCCGCTGATACCCGGCAGTGTGATGTGGCAGAACTGCCGCCACGGCGACGCGCCGTCGAGCCGGGCGGCTTCGTAGAGCTCACCCGGCACGCGGCTGAGCGCGGCGAGGTAGATGATCGCCGTGCTGCCCACCGTCCACAAGCTCATCAGCACCAGACCCGGTTTGATCCAGGCCGGGTCGGTTGTCCAATTCGGACCGGTGAACCCGAACCAGCCGAGCAGTTCGTTGATCGCGCCGGTCTGGCCGTTGAGCAGCAACAGGAACATCGCGGCGAGCGCCACCGGCGGCGTCATCACCGGCAGGTACAACACCGTCCGGAAGAACTCGCTCGCCCGTCCAGCGCGGCGCAGCAATGAGGCCAACGCCAACGCCAGCACGATCTGGAGCGGGACATGCAGGAACGTGAAGAACAACGTGTTGTACAGCGCCGTGCCGACCTTGGGATCGGTGAACAGTTCCGCGTAGTTGTCCATGCCCACGAACGAGGCGGGTTTGAGCATGTCGTAACGGGTCAGCGAGAGGTACAGGCTGATCACCATCGGGCCCGCGGTGAACAGTACGAACCCCGCCACCCATGGGGACAGGAACGCCCACGCCGCCCGGGTGTCCCCGCGTAGCTTCGCCATCGCCTACCGTCCGATCACTCTGCGCAGCGCGAGATCGGCTTCGCGCTGGGCGTCCGCGAGTGCCGCGTCGACCGTCTGCTCACCGGTGAGCACACGCACCGCGGCCGACCGCCACGCACGGACCAAGTCCGGGGCGGCCGGACTCGGTGCCAACGCGAAAGCCTTTTCCTGCAACGACAACACCACCGGCACGCCTTGTTCGATGATCCGGTTGCCTTCCGGGCGGTAGACCGTCGCGAAGATCTCCGCGTCGGCCTCCCGGTTCGCGGTGAAGGTGCCGCCGTACGGCCTGCCTTTGGCTGCCAGCCCCGCACGGCGTGCCTTGGCCGCGGTGACCCACGTGTCCTTGGCGGTCATCGTGACCAGGAAGTCGCACGCGTGCTCAGGATGCGCCGCGCCCTTCGGGATGGCCCATGCCTGACCGCCGAGTTCGGTGAAGGCGTTGCCCGCCCGGTCGGTGAACGGCTTGACGGTGACGTCGACGCCCGGCGAGTTCGTGGCCAACGTGTTGATGTAGAAGGACTCCATCGGCATCGCGGCCAACTGGTCCTTCGCGTACTGGTTGCCTGCCCCGAACTCGTCGAAGCTGTCTTTCAAGGCCTTGAACGTCGCCCACGGTGCCTGGGCTTTGACCAGATCGGTGGTGAACCGCAACGCCTCGGCGACCTTCGGGTCGTCCAGGTTGGCCCTGCGGCCGTCCGGTGAGATCAGCTCGATCCCGTTCGCCTTGGCCCACAAGGGAACGAAGTCAGGCAGCTTCGGGTCGAACCCGATCCGCCGCAACCGCCCGTCCGTCAGCGCGGTCAGCGAGCGGGCCTGCTCGGCCAGCAGTGGCCAGTCGGTCGCCGACATCCGGGCCGGGTCGATGCCTGCCGCGCGGACCGCCGGGTTGTTGATGATCAGCAGCTTGGCCGTGGCGAAATCGGGCAGGCCGTAGGTCTGGCCGTCCACCGTGACCTGCCGGAGCGCCGCTGGCCGGAAGACCGAGAGATCGACGTGGTGGCGCCGCAGGCAGTCGTCGATCGGCTGGACGGCGCCCCGCGCGGCGAACCCGCCGAGCTTGATCCGGTCGGCGTACACCAGATCCGGCGGCTCGCCGCTGGCCACGGCCGAGAGGAACTGCTGCTCGTCGAACGCGCCCTCGGTGATCCGCAAGTCGATGCCCGGGTACTGCCTGCGAAAAACCTCGACGCGTGCCGTCGCGTGTTCGTCGGGCAGCCCGAACCCCATGGTGGTCAACACGTTCGGCGCATCGTCGGACGACGCGCCCAGCCCAGCGCACCCGGCCGCGAGCACCGCCACCGCAGCCAGTATCCCCACCTTGCCCACCCGCACATCCCCTCCTTGAGATGTCGCCGAAGTACCCAAGGTGAAGACCAGTAAACCGCTACCTGTTGTCCGGTACCGACGCCTTGCGGACGAAGTCGGCCGCGATCTGCCGCAGCTTGGTGTTGGTGTCCTGCGAGTAGGCGATCAACCGCTCGATCGCCGCGTCGTCGCTGATCTTGAGTGTGGCCATCAGAATGCCCTTGGCCTGCTCGATCACCGCCCGCGAGCGCATGGCCGTCTCCAGGTGGTCGGCCATCTCCCTGACTTGCTGGTACCGGCGGACAGTGCGCAACCCGAACGTCACCACGACCACGTACAGGTCGAGCAGTTTGGAGTCCGCCTCGGCGAACCCGTGGTCACCGAACCCGAACAGGTTGATCGCCCCGGTCAGGTGGTCATCGATACGCAGTGGCGCGGCCAGATAACTGCTGACGCCGACCTGCTTGGCGCTGGCCGCGAACTCCGGCCACAGTTCACTGGCGTTGTCCAGCGACAACCGAACCGTCTCCGCTGTCGCCGCAGCACGCAAACTGGGTCCGTCACTTGCCGTGTACTGCGCCCGGTCGACTTCAAGCGCCCGCTCATCGGTGTACGCGGCCGTGCGCGGCCCTCTGCCGTCGATCGCGGTGATGCTCGCCATGTCGGCACCAGGCACCACACGAACTGCCTCAACGCACACCGCATGGAGTACTTCCGCGATGTCGGACGCGGTCTCCAGGGTCTTGGTCAGCGCTGCCATCGCCGATCGGACGTCATCGAGCAATTCAGCAACGCGGGCGTCACCCACCACTCAGCCAGCTCCATCTTCCCGCTTCCACGCCGCAAGCGGGAAAGCAGCCCACCAAAGGCCAACATCAACGCCGGCCGCTGACTGCTCAACGAAGCCGAAGTCACCTTACCCTGCATACGCGGGCAGCTGATCATCAGTCCGTCAGCGGGCGTGGGCGTGGAGGTGCTCAAGCGCGTCCCGCAGGACAGTGCGGTTGTGCCATTCGAGCCACGTGGCGACCTCGGTCGCGGCGTGATCGAGCCTCGCACACTGCAACTTGGTCGGCACCAGACCCGACTGGGCGTGATACGTGGTCACGACACCCATCAGCTGGTTCTCGTCTGTGCACAACGGCGTGCTCTGGACGGCCTGGATGCCCGCGTTGAGCAGCACGTCCCGGCAGGCAAGGTCCGTCTCGGCCGCCACATCCGCGATGACGGCCCGCGCCGTCACGCTCGAAGCCGGTTCCTCGGCGCCGACGAGATAATCGGTCAGCGCAGGTGACGTCTTCGATGACAGTTCCAGCCGCAGTACGCCCGCGGGCTCGTCTACCAGGTGGAGAGCGGCTGCCGTGCTTTGCATGTAGTACGAGGCGGCATCGACCAACGCCTTCAGCACGGCGCTGCGGTTGCGGATCTGATCGCGTCGCAGCTGGGCGAACGACAGCGATGGCGCCGGGCGCCGGGTCCGGCCGGGAAACCAGGTCGTCCCCTGTGGCGCTGGTGTGCCGAGCACTGCTTTCGCCAGCGTGTACAGGCCGAGATTGTGCCGCTGGGCGCTGCCGTTCAACACATCGAAGGCCGATTCGCCATCCGGCAGGTGGTAGCGCTCCTGGATGATTCCCACCGCGTGCGCCACCACTGGCCGGGTGCGCACCGCGGCGCGGAGCCCGGAAATCTCCTGCCGCAGTTCGGTCATTTCGCCCGCCGAGTTCTCCGGCGGCGATTCAACGTGGTGTTCCTCCACTTCACCCGGCCCCTTACACGCCGCCATCGCCAACGGCAGGCTGTCGTACCGGAAAGGCACATCCACAGCGCGCCGCACGTGGGCGTTCGACGCGACAACCAGCAACCGACGTCCGGCGCGGGACAATCGGGCAGCGTGCTCGATCAGCGTTCGGACCCCGGGGCCACCGATCGACCCGACCATGTCGAGGTCCGCCACGACATAGCGAGCGTCGACGGGTATCCGGGTGCGCAGGTGGTGGTCGACGGTACGACTGCCGTCCGCGTCGATGTCACCGCGGACATGCAGGACAACCGCCATCACATCGGACCGCCACTCGGTCGTGATCCGCGGATTTGACGTACTTGCGATGGATTGCCCTTGACCGGCCATTGCGGCTCCTCAGCGCACAACACCTGGAAAGAGCCGCTCTGTTGGACCCCGCGATAACGCCACCGTAATGGATTGAGTGCGCCGATGCAGATCGCGCCCGTTTTGCGGGTCGGACAGTGGATATGCCTTGATGTAGAGGGAGTTGCATGTCGGCGCGGGGCGGAGGTAACGGGGTGGTGGACGGTGGACGCCATCGGCGACTCTTGCGGCAGGTCACCGAGCGGGCCCAGCGCCGCGGTTTTCCTGGCTGGGCCGGTCTGGTGTGCGATGTCGCGGTCACCGAGCTGGCCGTCGACGCCGCGGCGATCACCCTGCGAACCTCGGCGCGGGCGCAAGAACTGGCCGCGGCCAGCGGCCAGTGTGCGCGGCGACTCGAGGAAATCCAGTACACCGTCGGGGTCGGCCCCGGCGTGGAGGCCTTCGACATGGGCAGCCCGGTACTGATGGCCGATCTGGCCGAAGCTCACCAGCGTTGGCCAGGTTTCGAGGACGCTGCCGTGGCCGACGGCGTGTCGGCGGTGTTCGCGTTCCCCCTCCTCGGCGGAGCCGTCCAGGTGGGGGTCCTTGACCTCTATCGACGCCGGCCGGGGGAATTGTCGGCCGATCAACTCGCCGACGCGGCCGTCCTCGCCGACCTCGCCACCACCGCCCTGCTGACCGACGCCGCACCGCACGCGACGGCCGGACGGACATGGGACGACCTTCCCGGCCACTACGACGACGTGAACGTGGCCACCGGGGTTCTGGCCGCTGAGCTCCAAATCAGCGTCGAGAACGCGTTCCTGCGGCTACGGGCGCACGCGTTCAGCACCGGCCAAGCAGTGCTGGACGTTGCCCACGCAGTGCTCAGCCACCAGTTCGACGTCGACGCCTTCCAGGATTGATCGCCAGGACTGATTGCTGTCGGTCCATGCCGGCTGAACCGGTTACCCGTGCCGGCGAGCGGCAACCGGTCATCCGGTACCCGGACTGACCCACCAGCTCATCAACGGTCCGATTTGGACATAACTCGCCAAACTCCTACGTGGAGTACCCGGTCCGTCCGGGTTCACACCAACGGTGGTGCGTGCACGGAGAGTAGTAGTACTGGTCGCGGGGTTTACCTACTACTTCTTCGGAAACTTCCGTCTGCGTGGGACTGGACATCAAAGCGGTCCTCTTCGACCGCGACGGCACGCTGATCAAAGACGTGCCCTACAACGGCGATCCCGAGCGGGTGGTGCCGGTTCCTACTGCTGCACACGCCCTGGAGATGTTGCGTACCAGGGGAATTCGGACCGGTGTGGTCACCAACCAGTCCGGTGTGGCACGCAAGCTCATCACACCGGAGCAGGTCAGCCGGGTGAACGCTCGAGTCGAGCAACTGCTTGGCACATTCGACACCTGGCAAGTTTGTCCACACGGTTCTGACGACGGGTGTCCGTGCCGGAAACCCGCACCAGGCATGGTTTTCGCCGCATGCGCCGCGCTCGGTCTCACGACGGACCAAGTGGTCGTGATCGGTGACATCGAGAGCGACATGGCAGCGGCGCGCACCGCGGGCGCGCGGGCGGTGCTCGTGCCCACCGAAGTCACACGCGTCGAGGAAATCGAGCGCGCCGAAGTCACCGCGTCCGATTTGCAGGCGGCAGTCGAGTGGGCATTGTGGAGCGGAAGCCGTCATGACTGAGCGAATCCTCGTGGTGCGATTGGACAGTGACGGAGACGTGCTCGCGAGTGGACCGGCGATCCGCGCGGCTGCGGCAGGACGGGACGGCGATCCCGCGGATGTTGTCCTCCTTTGTGGACCGTCAGGTCGACAGGCCGCTGAGCTGCTCCCCCATGTCCAACGAGTGATCGAGTGGTCATGCCCGTGGATCGTTGCTTCGCCGCCCGAGGTGTCGTCGGCCGACATCCAGGCGTTAGTGCACAGGCTCGCCGGTGAACGGTTCGACGTGGGACTCGTCCTGACATCCTTTCATCAGTCACCGTTGCCCACCGCGTTGCTGCTGCGGCTGGCCGGCGTACCGGAGATCGCGGCGATTTCCGCGGACTACCCGGGATCGCTGCTGGATCACCGGCTCCGGCCGGGCGAGGACATGGACGACGACCAGCCCGAGCCGCTCCGGGCGCTGCAGGTGGCGGCCAGGGCCGGGTTCGCCCTCCCACCCGGAGACGACGGCGCCCTACGCGTGACATCGCCACCGGATCCGGGCGACATAACGGGCGAAGAGCCCTATGTGGTCATGCATCCCGGTGCGTCGGTGCCAGCCAGGACGTGGTCTCCCCACCGTTGCGCCAGCGCGGTCACCGCTCTGCGGCAGGACGGGCATCGCGTTGTGGTGACCGGAAGCCCGAGTGAACGGGAGCTCACCTCGTACGTCGCGGGCGCCGACGGCGTTGATCTCGGTGGCCGGACGCCGTATCCGGTACTCGCCGGAGTCCTTGCCCACGCGGAGGCGGTCGTCGTCGGCAACACCGGACCGGCCCATCTGGCCGCGTCGGTCGGCACGCCAGTGGTGTCGCTGTTCGCCCCCGTGGTCCCTGCCCGCAGATGGGCGCCGTTCGGCGTCCCGGTCCGGCTGCTGGGCAACCAGGACGCGGCATGCGCGGGCAGCCGCGCCACACGATGTCCCATCGTCGGACATCCGTGCTTGAACTCCGTCACGGCACGCGACGTCGTCGCGGCTGTGAACAGCTTGGTACGGGAGCCTCGATGCTGAATGTGCTGGTCTGGCATGTGCATGGGGCGTGGACGACTTCGTTCGTCCACGGCCGGCACAGGTACTTGCTACCCATGGGTTGCTGGGGCGGTGGACGGATGGGCCGCGACTGGCCGCAGAACGCTGTCGAGATCCCGGCCGACCGCGTCCGCCAGGAGCCGGTTGACGTCGTCGTGCTCCAGCAACCGGATCAGATCGAGCTCGCCGACCGGCTGCTGGGCGGCCGACGGGTGCCGATGATCTATGTGGAGCACAACACGCCCAAGGGAAACGTGCCGTGCACCCGGCACCCGATCGCCGAGCGGGACGACATCCGGCTCGTGCACGTCACCCACTTCAACGACCTGATGTGGGACTCCGGCCGGGCACCGACCACGGTGATCGAGCACGGCATCGTGGATCCCGGGGAACGCTACACCGGTGAACTGGCACGGGCCGGTGTCGTGATCAACGAACCGGTCCGCCGGGGCCGGGTCACCGGTACCGATTTGCTGCCCGCGTTCGCCGCGACCGTGCCGTTGGACATCTTCGGGATGGGCCTTGACGGCCTGGACGACCGCGGCGGGCGAATTCAGCCGCACGGTGACCTGCCGACCCAGCGGCTGCACGACGAACTCGCCAAGCGGCGGGTGTACCTCCACACGATGCGATGGACTTCGCTCGGCCTCTCCCTGATCGAGGCCATGCACCTCGGCATGCCGATCGTCGCACTGGCGACGACGGAGGCTTTACGCGCCGTACCACCGGATGCCGGGCTCATTTCGACCGATGTGGACGAATTGACCGACGGGTTGGAATGGCTCGTACGCGAGCCGGAGTCGGCACGCCGGATCGGCAAACAAGCCCGGCAGTACGCGTTGGCGAACTACGGGCTGACCAAGTTCCTGCGCGACTGGGACGAGCTACTGTTGGAGGTGAGTTCATGAGGATCGCGATGGTCTCCGAACACGCGAGCCCGCTCGCGGCGCTGGGCGAAGTGGACGCCGGGGGGCAGAACCTGCACGTCGCCGAGCTTTCCGCGGCGCTGTGCCGAAACGGTCACGAGGTCACTGTCTTCACCCGCCGGGACGCGACGGACCTGCCTGCCGAGGTAGTCACCCCGCAGGGTTACCGCGTGGTGCACATCGACGCGGGACCTGCGCGCAGCGTGCCGAAGGACGATCTGCTGCCGCACATGGGAAAGTTCGCCACGAACCTGCGCGGGCACCTGCGCGCGTCGTCGACCGACGTCGTGCACGCACATTTCTGGATGTCGGGCCTGGCGTCATTGCTGGCCGCTCGCGACCTCGATCTCCCGGTGGTACAGACATTCCACGCGCTGGGCACGGTGAAGCGGCGTTACCAAGGCTCAGCGGACACCAGCCCGCCCGAACGGATCACCATCGAGCGGATGATCGGCCAACAGGCCGCCAAGGTCGTCGCGACGTGCACCGACGAGCGGTACGAGCTGATCAGGATGGGCGTACCGCGATCCCAGATCGCCGTCGTGCCATGCGGTGTCGACCTCGACCAGTTCACACCTACCGGGCGCAAAGCGAAGCGTCGTCACAAGCGGCGGATCGTGACTGTGGGCCGGTTGGTGCCCCGCAAGGGGTTCGAAACGGTGATCGCCGCACTGGCGCTGCTGCCGCAGACCGAGCTGGTGATCGCGGGCGGGCCCGAGAAGAACAAGCTTGCTGACTACCCGGAAGCACAAGCGCTGCAAGCGAAAGCCCAACAGCTGGGCGTGGGCGACCGGGTCCAGCTGGCCGGGCAGGTCGCTCGGCAGAAGATGCCCCAGCTGTTGCGATCGGCGGACGCGGTCGTCTGTGTGCCGTGGTACGAACCGTTCGGGATCGTTCCGCTGGAAGCCATGGCGTGCGGCGTCCCGGTGGTGGCCGCGGCCGTCGGCGGCCTGACTGACACCATTGTGGACGGTGTCACCGGGATACACGTTCCCGCGCGTAATCCGATCGCGTTGGCGAACGCGTTGATGCCGTTGCTCGAGGACAACGTGCTCAACGAGACCTTTGGCATGGCAGGCAGGGATCGCGTGGTCGCCCGCTACTCGTGGGACCGGATCGCGTGGGACACCGTGCGCGCCTACGAAAGCTCGGTCGGTCTGCCGCAGTCTGTCGACCTGGTGAAGGAGGGATCGTGAACCCGGTCCACAACCACGTCAACGCGTTGAGCGAGACACTGTCCGCGCTTCGCAGCCAGGCCAACACATTGCTGCGTTGGGGACGGGTGATGGCCGACCGGCTGCCCGGCGGGGCCCGGCTGCTCGCCGCGGGCAACGGCGGATCCGCCGCCGAGGCCCAGCACCTGACGGCCGAACTGGTCGGCCGCTACGACCTGGATCGTCGCCCGTTCTCTGCGATCGCCCTGTGCGCCGAGAGTTCCAGTGTCACGGCGATCAGCAACGACTACGGCTACGAAGAGGTTTTCGCCCGTCAGGTCGTCGCCCACGGTCAACCGCAGGACATCCTCGTGCTGTTGTCCACTTCGGGCAGGAGCGAGAACCTGTTGCGGGCAGCCAAGGCGGGCACGCGCCAGGGCATGACTGTCTGGGCGATGACCGGGGCACACGCCAACCCGTTGGCCGACCTCGCCGACGAGGCGCTTCTCTTGCCAGGACGTACATGCACCGTGCAGGAGGCCCAGTTGATCGCGGTGCACACGCTGTGTGAGGCGTTCGAGGCAGCCCTTCCCCAACCGTCCGGTGTGAACGTCGAGCGGAGGGCGTCATGAGCCTGGTCGTGGTCGGTGACACGTTGCTCGACATCGATCTGCTCGGTTCCGCCACACGGTTGTGCCCGGACGCGCCGGTTCCCGTGCTCGACTTGGAGAACGAGGTCGTCCGGCCTGGCGGCGCCGGACTGGCTGCCGCTTTGGCCGCGGCCGACGGGCTGGACGTCACGCTGGTCACCGCGATCGCCGACGACGCCGACGGTGACCGGCTGCGCAAAGTACTGGGTGACTTGCCGTTCGTGGCCGGGCCGAGCTGGGCGGCCACACCAGTCAAGACCAGGCTGCGGGCGGCGGGCCAGTCGCTGATGCGTGTTGATCGCGGCGGGCGCGGCGATCCTGTCGTCACCGACGAGATGCTGGACGCTGTCCGGACTGCCGACGCGATCCTCGTGTCCGACTACGGCAGAGGCCTCGCCCGCGACGAGCGGCTGCGTGCTCTGCTCGGCCGGATCGCCAGGCGGACACCGATCGTGTGGGACCCCCATCCCCGTGGGCCGGAACCGATCCTGGGCGCGCGAATGGTCACCCCGAACAGCGGGGAAGCGCGTGCGGCCAGCGGTTCGAACGACCCTACCGAGGCCGCCGAACTGCTGCGGGCTCGCTGGCAGGCCGAGGCCGTCGCAGTCACGATGGGTGCGCGTGGGGCGGTCCTGGCGTGCGGACGTGACCTGGTCACGGTTCCCACGCCACGAGTGCAGGTTGCTGATCCCTGTGGCGCCGGTGACTGCTTCGCCGCGACGGTCGCGGTGCGGCTGATGTCCGGTGCCAGCAGCGAAGTCGCCGTGTGGTCCGGTGTGGACGCGGCAAGCAGGTTCCTGGCCGCTGGTGGAGCGGCGGCGTTTGACAAGCACACGCTACGACAAGGAGAGCGTTCATGAGCACGGTCCTGATCACCGGTGGAGCGTCCGGTCTGGGAGCAGCCGTGGCCTCGGCCGTGATGGCCGACGGCGGCCAGGCCATCGTGCTGGACAAGGCGTCACCGTCGACTCACGTCACAGACTTCCTGCCAGTGGACCTCTCGGACAGCGCTGCCGCTGAAGCCGCCACTGTCGAAGCCGCGCAACGGCATGGCGGCTTGGACGCAGTCGTGACGGCTGCGGGCATCGACAGCTGCGGCACGTTGACCGATGTGACCACAGCAGACTGGGAACGGGTCGTCCAAGTCAACCTGCTCGGCACAGTGGCCGTGATCCGTGCCGCGCTGCCTTATCTGGAGCAGTCCGGTGGCCGGGTGGTGACTGTGGCGTCCACATTGGGCCTGCGGGCGTTGCCCGAAGCCACGGCGTACTGCGCGTCGAAGTTCGGCATTGTCGGCTTCACCCGCGCACTGGCCGCCGAGACCGCGGGGAAAGTCGGAGTAACGCTCCTGGTGCCCGGCGGGATGCAGACCAACTTCTTCGACGGCCGTGACGAGAAGTACAAGCCCGCGGACATGTCCCAGCTCAATCCGCCGGGGAACGTGGCGGCGACGGTCCTGTTCGCGCTGAAGCAGCCCGTCGGCTGCGAAATCCGGGAACTGGTCACCTGCGCCTCCGGCGAGCCGTCATGGCCGTGACGGCATCCCATTCCCAGCTTGCCCGCATCGTGGCCGCGCACCGGCGGGCAGGACGGCGGATCGTGTTCACCAACGGCTGTTTCGACGTCCTGCACCGCGGCCACGTCTCGTATCTCGAGCAGGCGAAACGGTTGGGTGACGTGTTGATCGTGGCGGTCAACGACGACCGGAGTGTCCGCCGCCTCAAAGGTCCCGATCGGCCGGTCAACACGGCCGACGACCGCGCGGCGGTGCTCGCGGCGCTGGAATGCGTGGACCACGTGACCCAGTTCAGCGAGGACACCCCGCTGGCGTTGATCTCGTTGCTGAGGCCGGATGTGTACGCCAAAGGCGGCGACTACACGCCGGAGACGCTGCCGGAGACGCCAGTCGTGCACTCGTTCGGCGGTGCGGTGCACGTCCTGGACTACGTCTCCGACCAGTCGACCTCCGCCGTGATCGACCGCATCCGCTCCGGCACTACCGCTTGAACACCGACCGGATCGCGTCCCTGGCGCGGTCCATGATCGCCAACGGCGGGCCCAGCAGGAGGTTCGCCGCGGGGCTCTCCACGCCGGGGTGCGGCCGGGTCGGTGCGATCATCTCTGCTGCCCGGACCGCACCGGCCATCGAACGCAGCCTGTCCTCGTCATGAGCCTTGCGCAGCAACGGGAATTCTTCTCGTTCCTCGTGTCCCGCATGCGCAAGGACGTCCGCTTTCAGCTCGGCGAAAAGGATGTCGAAGCCTTCCGCGTCCGGACCCATGTCGTACAACGTCGACAGCAACTGCTTCGCGCGGTGCTCCTCTCCGACGCGGGCGTCCACCACGACATCGCCGCCGGCGATGTTCCGGACCTCGGGGTGCACCACTTCCTCTTCGGCTGTTTCGTGCACCGCGAGCAGCCGGACGAGATCGTGGAAAGCGTCCTTGCGCTCCTGTCCCGTCGCGCCCTCGACGATCCCGAACAGTGTCCGGATTTCGACGTGCTGGCGCTCCAGCAACGCGATGACGTTCTCGTCTTGTCGCCTGTCAGTCATGGGCCTCCTTCAACTCGGTTCCCAGAGAGGGACTACCCACCCTGGGCCTGCTCTCACATCACCCGCGGCTCTGGCAGTCCGATGTGGACGACCTTGGTGGTGGTGAACTCGTCGAGCAGTTCCGGCCCGTACCCGAAGCCGGTCCCGCTGGCTCCCCTTGGCTGCGCCGCGCCGCCCGGCGCTCCGCCGAACACGGCGTTGATCTTCACCGTCCCGACGTGCAGCTCGCGCCAAGCCTGCTGCGCGTGCTGCATCGAACCGGTCAGCACGGTGGCCGCGAGCCCGTATTCGCCGCTCATGGCCAGTGACAGTCCCTCGTTGAAGTCACTCACCACGGTGACTGGCGCGACTGGTCCGAAGGTCTCCTCGGTCATCACACGCATGTCGGGCGTGCACCCGCTCAGCACGGTCGCCGGGTAGTACGCACCCGGGCCGTCGGGGATCGCTCCCCCGATCAGCAACTCGCCGCCACGGTCCACGGCGTCACGCACGTGGGCATGGACGTGCTCGCGCTGACGTCGGTCCACCAACGGCGCGATGTCGCATCGTTTCTTCGCCTCATCGACCAGAGCGCCAAGGAACGGAGTGGCAATGGCCTGATGAACGTAGATCCGTTCGACCGAAGTACAGATCTGGCCGCAGTTGGCGAAAGCGCCCAACGCGGCCTGTGCCGCGGCCCACTCCGGATCGACGTCCGCGTCGACCAGAAGTGGATCGTTGCCACCGTTTTCCAGCAGCACCTTGGCTCCTGGCCGGACCGACTGCGCGATCGAGCGGCCGGTCGCCGTTGATCCGACGTGTGCGACCACGTCGATGTGTTCGTCGCGCACCAGGGCGGCGCCGACCTCGCCGTCGCCCACCAGCGTGATCAGCACGTCCGGTGGCAGGTGCCGCTGCAGGATCTCGTCCAGCAGCAAGCCGGTCTGCGGCGCTCGTTCGCTCGGTTTGTGGATCACGACATTGCCCGTCACCAGGGCCGCGCCCAGCAGGCCGCACGACACTGCCACGGGGTCGTTCCACGGGGTCAGTGCGACCACGACGCCACGCGGCTCCGGCACCATCAGGTCAGTCGAAGACCACTCGCCCCGCAAGCTGCGGCCTCTGTGGACCGGCCCGAGTTCCGCGTACTGTGTCAGCGTTGCCGCACCGGCCAGCACACCTTCCTCTGCCTCGGCGCACACCCGGCCTGTCTCCGCTTCGTTCAGCACAGCCAATTCGCCCGCACGTTCCCGAAGCTCCGCCGCGGCCGCGTGCAGCCGCTCGGCCCGGGCCGCCGCTGGCGTTCTGGCCCATTCGCGCGCCACCCGGCGCGCCCGCAGCACGCTGCCGGTTGCTTCCTGCGACGTGGCGATCGGCAAGGTGCCGATGACGTCGCCGTGTATCGGGCTGACGATCTGCATCGATCGAGGTGACACGAGGACATCAGTCATAGCCGGTGGATACCCGCTCCAAGCCAGGTCACGCTGCGGTTAGTTCCCGCAGGGCGTGCCTGGCAGGCAGCACCATTCCCGCCAGGCCGAACGAGTACGTGTCCCGGAGGCGATCGCTGATGACGTCCAGTGCTTCGCGCGTCTCGGCGAGGACAGACTCGAACTCCGCCCGAGAGCCTTGCCCCTCTGCCCGCAGCCGCACCACGCTGGCCATCCGGTCCAGCAACGTGGCGAATGCTTCGCGGGACGGCCGGTCCGGGGCATCGAACGGATCTACCCGGCCAGTTGTGGTGCGCAGTGTCTGTGCGATTTCCGCGATGTGCGGCCAGGCGTCGCGCAACCCGCACAGGATCGCCCGGCGTTCGTCGTACGGAGTCCGGAAAACGAACACCGACTGACGCAGGTTCAGCCGCCGGCTTTCCCGATTCAGCTCGATCGAGTGCTCGGCCTGGCGAACCAGGACCAGCGCGCTACTGGCCCGGCTCGCCCAATTGTCCGCCTGGTCGGACGAGAGGTCGCCACGCAGCGCTTCGGCCATCTCCTCCAGCAGCTCGGCCATGTCCGACGCGAGCCGCCTGGTCGCCTGTTGCGCACGGGCGCCGTACACCGGCGGGAACACCAGTGCGTTCACCGCGAGGCCGATCGAGACACCGAGCACAGTCTCGATCAGACGGTCGACCAGAAGTGCGCTCTGCGTAACGGTTCCCCACGTGATGAGTAGCAGGGCGGTGATTCCGATCCACGGCCCGCTGTCACCGAACCAGCGCCCTTGGCCGATGAGCAGACCGGTGAGTACCGCTATCGCCATACCCAGCACCTGCCAGGGCACGACCGCATCGACCACTGCCGCGAGCGACACCGCGACACCCACCGCGGCGACCTGCTGGCCTGCGGAGCGCAACGAGCGATAGACCGTCGCTTCCACGATGAACACCGCCGCCCACGGCGCCAAAAACGGTTGTGGCAGTTCAAACAATTCCGCTGCGGCCAGCCAGGCCAACACGGCGGCCAACGCTGCCTTGACCGCTTGGGCGAGGGCGGCCCGCTCCGGCCCCGCGCCGCGTACGGCACGGTTGAACCACTTCAGCGGCGCGAGCGCGAACCGACTCCAGACATGATCAGTCATCCGGGTCCGAATACCCGTTTGATCACCGCCAAATCAGGGTCCTTCGGCTCGTTTGCCCGTATTCACCCAGGGTAGCCGGACGCTAAGGGGCACATCACCGAGGGAGACTGTCATGGCCCAGGTAGAGCACTCAGTACGGACGCCCATCCAGAAGGCCTCGCTGATTGTCGGCGTGGTGTTCCTGCTGGTCGGAATCGCAGGCTTCATCCCCGGCGTGACAACCAACTACGACTTGCTCGAGTTCGCAGGCCACCAGTCCGGCGCCATGCTGCTCGGCGTGTTCAACGTGTCGATCCTGCACAACCTCGTGCACCTGGCCTTCGGCATCGCCGGGGTGGCCATGGCACGGACAGCCGGCGGCGCCCGCGCGTTCCTGATCGGCGGCGGGGCCGTGTACCTCGTCCTGTGGATCTACGGCTTGCTGATCGACTCGACCAGTGACGCCAACTTCGTGCCGGTCAACGACGCGGACAACTGGCTGCACCTGGTGCTGGCGATCGGGATGATCGGGCTTGGGGTCGCGCTGGGCCGTGGCTTGGCCCGAACCCGCAGGCCGTAAGCCTCCGCCATACGTCGGCCCGGTGCCTCTGCTCTGGTGAGGCACCGGGCCGGCTTTCAGTTGCCGGTGTCGGGTTTTCCGGTGGCGATCAGCCGGAAGCCCGCCGCCTTGACCTTTTCGGCGGGCAGCAGATCGCGGCAGTCGACGACCACTGGATGCCGGACCTGCCCGGCCATCTGGGTCCAGTCCAAAGCCGCGAACTCAGGCCACTCAGTCAGCACCACGATCGCCGAGGCGTCCCGCGCGGCCCGCTGCGGCGTGTCCACCACCCGGACGGGGCCCGGCGACGCCCCTTCGGGTACACACGGGTCGTATCCGGTCAGCTCGGCGCCCTCGGCCGCCAGCAACTGCGCCACAGCCAAAGCCGGGGAGTCACGCAGGTCGTCGGTGCCCGCCTTGAAAGTGAGTCCCAGTACACCGATCCGCACACCGCTGAGTGAACCGCCGACCGCCTCACGGACTTTGCCCGCAACCCGGCGCACCTGGTGGGTGTTCGTGTCGATGGCGGCGCGCAGCAACGGAAAATCAACGTCCAGCTTGTCTGATGTGGACAACAAGGCCTTGGTGTCCTTCGGCAGGCACGATCCGCCCCAGCCCGGTCCCGGGTCGAGGAACGCGGCGCCGATCCGCTCGTCCAGCCGCATCCCCTCGGTGACGTCATCGATGTCCGCGCCCGCCTGTTCGCACAGCTCGGCCAGCGTGTTCACGTAGGAAAGTTTCATCGCCAGGAAACAGTTGCTGGCGTACTTCACCAGCTCCGCGCTGGCGCTGTCGGTGATCACAGCGGGCGCGTCGGTTCCGGCGTACAGCGCGAGGACCCGCAAGGCGGACGCCTCATCTTCCGAGCCGACGACAATGCGCTGTGGGTGCAGGAAGTCCTCCACCGCATGTCCTTCACGCAAGAACTCCGGATTGGCGACCACCGTCACATCCGGTCGCTCCAGCAACTTCGTCACGCGCATCGTCGTACCCACCGGGACAGTGGACTTGATCACCACGACGCAACCAGCCGGCAGGCGTTCCCGTGTTCGCGTGAGTACGTCCACCACGGCGCTCAGGTCGGCCGCGCCGCTTTCACCGGTCGGGGTGGGCACGGCAAGGAACAGGAAGTCCACATCGGACAAGTTCGCCGGGACGCCGACCACGAACCGCAGCCGTCCCTCGCGCAGGCCTTCTTCGACGAGCTCGGCCAGGCGCGGCTCATGCTGGTCCACTTCGGCCTTCGACAGGGCCGCCACCCGCTGCGGGTCGACGTCCGCGCAGGTCACCTGGTGCCCCAGGCGTGCGAAGCAGGCCGCAGTGGTCAATCCGACATAGCCCGCGCCCATGACTGCTATCCGACGTGCTGCCACGGTCCACCTCCTTGCGTTCGCAGCTCAGCCACGGCGGCGAGCACCTCAGCCACCGAGATCTCCATCAGCCCGGGATCGGGCTGGTCGGCGAATGTGTCGCCGTGTCGTCCGTGCCACAAGGCTTTGTGCGGTCCGGCGCGCGGTCCCCACCAAGCAGGTGGGACGGGGCCGAAGAGCACGACCGACGGGGTCCTGTACGCCGTCGCGACATGCGCCACGCCCGTGTCGCCGCAGATCACCATTCGCGCGTTGGCGACGAGGTCCAACAGGCCACTTAGGTCGCCGCCGATCCGCGTCGGCACGCCCTGCGCGACGGCCTCAACCCGTTCCGCCTCAGCCGCGCTGCCGGTCACCACCACGTCTGGGCCAAGCACCCGGACCAGTTGCGCGAAGCGTCGTGCTGGCCACAGCCGGGCGCCGTGGCTGGCACCGGGGTGTATCACGATCGGTCCGCTGTGGTCGGTCGCACCCAGTCGCAGGTCGTCTGGGTCCGCGGGGATGCCGTGGCGTTCCACCAACCGGCACCAGCGGTCCACCTCATGCTGGTCAACAACCCATGTGTCATGCGTGACAAGGCGTTTGGGCTGCAGAGCCCGCAACAACTCGGTGCTTTGCGGCCCGCGGCCGTGCAGGTTGACCGCGAGGTCCGGGGCAGGTCCTGGCCAGTTGATCGGCACCAGGCCCTCGGTCGGCAGCAGGCGGTCGACCGCTTCGATCCGATCCACCACATCGGACAGCCACGCAGGAGCCGCCAGTGTCAGGGTCGCAGAGGGGTAGGCCTGCCGCAGCGCGCGCAGCGCGGGAACGGCGGTGAGCAGATCGCCCATTCCCAGCGCTCGCAGCACCAAGATATTCATGCTCTGCGCACCCGCAGCTCGCCGCGCAGCCGATGGGCGCATGCCGCGGGTGGGATGGCCACACTGGTGATCACCATGCGCGCCACCTCGTCCAGCGTCGCGGGTCCGGGCGCGATCCGCTGATAGGCGAAGTGCGCGGTAAGCCCGGCCCACGCCGTGCCAGCCAGTAGTGCGGCCTTGCGCCACCCGATCAGTCCGAACAGGACAGAGGCGGCGGCGGCCGTGGTCGTGGCCGAGTGCCACCGCAAGCGGCCAGGGTGTCCGCCGATCTTGGCCCGCCAGCCGGGTCCCAGCAGTCTGCGCATCAGTGCGTCGTCGGCGTTTCCCCGTTGCGCCCGCACACTCGCGAAGAAGTCCGACTCGCGGACCGGGTGCAGGGTCTCCCGCGCACCGGTCACGATCTTGTACCCAGCCGCCTGCACACGCAGCGCCAACTCGGCGTCCTCGCGGTACGCGCGCGGGAATCGTTCGTCGAAGCCGCCGGTCTGCTCCAGCACGGTCCGCCGGTAGGCCATGTCCGCGGTGATCCACAAGCTGGTCATCAGACCGGCCGTGCCGCGCTCCCAGTCGGTTGGCTTGCGGTCGCCGGGCAGCGGCACCGTGATCCGCGCCTGGGTGCCGGCCACTTCCGCTGGCAGCTCACCCAGATCCTTGACCAGCCTGTCCTTCCAGTCGGACGGCGGTTCCACGTCGTCGTCCAGGAACGCAATCCATTCCGAACTCGCCGCCCGCCACCCGGCGTTGCGGGCCGCCGCAGGCCCTTTGCCGCCTGTCCGCACCACCCGCGCGGCGTCCGGTGTGGACAGCGGTGCCCCAGGATCGGGCCTGTCGTCCACGACGATGACCTCCCGTGGCGGCACGCCCTCACCTTCGGTGATGACGTTCAGCACGACATTCAGGCTTTTGCGGCCCGTCGTGGGGATTACGACGGTGTAGTCGGTGTAGTCGGCGTAGTCGGCACTCATGCCGCCAGCCCCGATCGGCGCACGACGTACGGGCCGATCGCCAGCAGGTCCACCGGCGCGGACCCGAAACACTCCAGCGCGTCCCGTGGATCGTCCACCATCGGCCTTCCGGCGGTGTTCAGGCTGGTGTTGACCACGACAGGCAAGCCGGTCAGCCGGTCGAACTCGGCCAGCACCCGAGCCACCAGCGGCTCACGTGCCGGGTCGACAGTCTGCACACGGGCCGTTCCGTCGACATGCACGACAGCTGGGATGCGGTCCTTCCATTCCGGACGGACATCGTGCACGAAAAGCATGTACGGGCTGGGTATCGGGCCGCGGTCGAACATCTCGGCGGCCCGGTCGGCCAGCACCATGGGCGCGATGGGCCGGAACTGCTCGCGGCCCTTGACCTCGTTGAGCCGCTGGAGGTTCTCCGCGAAGCCGGGATTGGCCAGCAGCGAACGCCGGCCAAGCGCGCGCGGCCCGTACTCGCTGCGGCCCTGGAACCACGCCACCACCTGATCATCGGCCAATGCCTTGGCGACCTCCACGGCCACGTCATCCGGTTCGCTGTAGCGGATCTTGGCCCGGTCCAGGTAGCCGCGGATCTCCTCGTCGGTCCACTCGCGGCCCAAGTCCGCGCCCGGCATCGCCACCGCGGGCTCATTGGCCTCCGCCACGACATGCAGCGCCGCGCCCAGCGCGGTCCCCGCGTCACCGGCGGCGGGCTGAACCCACACGTCCTCGAACGGGCCTTCGGCGAAGATCCGGGTATTCGCCACGCAGTTCAGCGCCACGCCACCGGCCATGGTCAGCCGCCGCTGGCCGGTCCGTTCGTGCAGCCAACGCACCAGGTCCAGCAAGACTTCCTCGACCCGGACCTGGACGCTCGCGGCCAGCTCGGCGTGTTCCTGGGTCATCTCACCGTCGGCCGAACGACGTTTGGCCAAAGTCGTCCAGTCGATCGGGTTCACCACGAAGCCGCCGTCCTCGGTGGCGTAGAACTGCTCGCGCATCAAGTCGAGGTGGACGGGCTTGGCATAGGAAGCCAACGCCATCACCTTGTACTCGTCGCTGGACCGCAGGAACCCCAGGTGTTCGGTCAGTTCCTCGTACATCAGGCCGATCGAGTGCGGCAGGCGTTGCGTGGCGAACGTCTCCAGCCGGTGACCGCGATAGCTCCCAGCGAGGTGCGACGCGCACTCGCCACGGCCGTCGGAGACCAGCACGGCGCAATCTCCGTCGAAGGGTGCGGCCAGGCCGGTGGATCCGGCGTGTGCGACGTGGTGCGGGACGAACCGGACGATGTCCGGATCCAGCCCAGGCAGGGCGTTCGCCAGGAAGTACGGCGCCCGCCTGGCGTACTGCGTGCGCAGGTCCTCCCACCGCTCATCGAGTCCTTGTTGCCCTGGCTCCACCAGGTTCGGGTCGTACGAGTAGGCGACCGCGTCCAGGTCGCCAGGTTCGAGACCGGCCCGTTTCAGGCACCAACGGGCCGCTTGTTCGGGCAGCTCCCACGCCGAGAACGGCACCGGCCGTTTGCCGTGCTTGCGCCGCGAGAACCGTTCTTCTTCGGCCGCCGCGACGATTTCGCCGTCCACCACGAGTGCTGCCGCAGGATCGTGGAAGATCGCGTTGATACCCAGAACGCGCACCGTTCGCCTCTTTCGTGTTCTCGTTCACTCCGCTAGCTGACGAGCAGCGGCGAACCCGCCATCGCCCGCAGGCCGTCGTGCAGGGAAATCTCCGGGTGCCAGCCCAGAAGGCGTTGTGCCAGCCCGATATCCGGGCAGCGTCGCTGTGGATCGTCCGTCATCGGCGCCACGTGACGGATGCGTGACCGGCTGCCGGTCACCTCGATCACCCTGGTCGCCACGTCCAGCACGGTGACCTCTTCGGGGTTGCCGAGGTTCACCGGACCGGTGTGCTCGGATTCGGCCATGGCCAGCAGGCCACGGACCAGGTCGTCCACATAGCACAGTGACCGGGTCTGGCTGCCGTCCCCGTGCACCGTCAAGTCCTCACCGGCCAGTGCCTGCCGGAAGAAGGTGGGGATCATCCGCCCGTCACCGGACCGCATCCGAGGTCCGTAGGTGTTGAAGATGCGGACAATCCCGGTGCGTGCCGCGTGTTCACGGTGAAAGGCCGCGGTCAACGCCTCACCGAACCGCTTGGCTTCGTCGTAGACACTGCGTGGCCCGATCGGATTGACGTTGCCCCAGTAGGATTCGGTCTGCGGATGCTCGAGCGGGTCGCCGTAGACCTCACTCGTCGAAGCCACCACAAACCTGGATTGCTTGCGCAGAGCCAGTTCCAGCGCATGCAGCGTGCCGAACCCACCGGAACGCATCGTCTGCACCGGTGCCCGCAGGTAGTCCGCAGGCGACGCCGGGCAGGCGAGGTGGAGTACCAGGCCGACATCACCTGGAACGTCGAAAGGCTCGCTGACGTCGTCCGGCCGCAGCTCGAACGCCGGGTCGTCGAGCAGTTCACGAAGGTTGTCCGGTGTGCTGGTGCGGAAGTCGTCGACACACACCACCCGGGTGCCGCGCCGGACCAGCTCGGCGCAGACATGCGAACCGAGGAACCCGGCACCACCAGTCACGACCGCACGATCGAAAGCCATGTCCTGGAGCTACCCGAGATTCGGGGGTGTATTCCGTCAGCCCGCGGTTGTGGTGATTTCCCGGGGAATGTAGGCCGCCAACCGCACGGCCAAGCCGTCGTCATCGTTACGGCCGCGCAGGACAGGCGGGACTGATCGCTGTTCACCGGGCGCACTGCGGGCAAACCGGGCCACAGCTCGTGGCGGCGGCAGAACGTCGTTGTCCAGGAAGGACAGAATGAGCAGATCGTCACCGGAGTCGATCTCGGCGGCAGTGGCCCACCCGTGCTCCTCGTGCCAGATCAGCGCGACATCACGGCCGGGGTACAACGGAAAGTGACCATCCAGCGCGATGTACGCGTTGACCGGCGGTTCCAGTTGGACGAACCAGCTGTCGCCGGTCAGTCCGAGCTCGTCAGCGACCGCCTTGATGTAGCCGTACAGACCGTATGCTGCTGGAGAATCGTATTCGAGATCCATTGCGTCACGCCGCCTTCGCCCCCGCGTGCCGCCACGCGGTGATTCGTGCGCCGCCTGCTTGACGCGGTGCAGGCGTACCCGCTCACAGCGAGGACAAACCCCTCGCGCATACCTCGCTGACCGGGGCCTCAGCGGCCGGAGATGGCACAACCTCGTCGGAGGCGCCCAGCACTGGGCGTGAAATGGGTAGACTACTCAGAGTGCGCACTGGGGATGTGGTTGACGGGCGGTACCAGCTCGAAGACGCCCGTGGCTCGGGGTCCGGGGGCGTGGTGTGGACCGCGTTCGACCGGAAGCTGAAACGGCTCGTCGCGCTCAAGCGGCCGCACGCCATCGCCAGCCAGGGCGACCGGCTGCGATTCCGGCGGGAAGCCGAGACGGCCGCGCAGGTGCACCACCCCAACGCGATCTCGATCTTCGACACCGTCGACGGCGACGAGTGCTGGCTCGTCATGGAGTACTCGCCGGCGCAGAGCCTGGACAAGGTGCTGGCGGCCGGTGGCCCGATGGCACCGGAACGGGTCGCGCGGATCGGTATGCAGGTCGCGGCCGCGTTGACCGCCGTGCACGCCCGAGGCATCGTGCACCGGGACGTCAAGCCGGGCAACATCCTCGTCGACGATGATGATTTCGCCAAGCTGACCGACTTCGGCATCTCCATCTGGCGTGCGGTGACGCAGACCGACATCGGGACGATCAGCGGCACCCCTGCCTATGCCGCGCCCGAAGTGGCCGAGGGGCGACCGGCGAGCGAGGCGTCCGACGTGTTCTCGCTCGGTGCCACGCTTTTCGCCGCTGTCGAGGGCAGTCCGCCCTTTGGCACCGGCGAGCCCGACGAGGTGCTGGAACGCGTGCGCCGGGGCGACATCCTCCCGGTGACCAAGGCAGGTCCGCTCGCGCCGCTGTTGTCGGAGATGCTCGCGCCACGTCCAGGACAGCGACCGACAGCCGATGAAGTGCGACTGCGGCTCAAGGAACTCGTCGGCGACTGGGAAGCGCCACTGCCCGCGGTCCATGCCGTCCCGGCCCGCACGCCGTTCTGGCGCCGTCCGCTCTACCTGGCCGCCGCGGCGACGGTGCTGGTCGGCGCCGCGGCCGTCTTCGCGCTGGTGGATTCGCAGCCCGAGCCGAACCGGGTCGCCGCGTCCAACCCCAGCCTCATCGGCGACGAACGAACGGCCAATCCCTGCGCGCTGTTGGACCGGAAGGAATTGGCCCAGTTCGGCCCTGCGGAGCTGCACACCGCGTACGGCAACTTCAACCGCTGTGACGTCCTTGTCAACGTCGGTGGCCGCGAAACCGTTGACGTCGAGGTACAACTGGTCACCCGCAAGTCGCATCCCGTGCGGGGCGAACCTTTCGAGATCGTCGAAGTACCTTCCGACAGCAGCGAATGCGACCGCACGATACCGGTGGACGACAAGTACAGCGTCCGGGTGACCGCGAAGGTCCCGGATCCCCCGACCAACCTGTGCGCCATCGCCGACGTCGCAGCGAAAACCGCGGAGAGCACCCTGCGCCAAGGCCCGCTCCCCCGGCGCGCCACGCCGTTCCCGGCCGAGTCGCTGGCCAATGTGGACGCTTGTCAGCTGCTGGACGACGCCGCGCTGGCCACGTTGCCAGGTATGGACCGCAGTTCCGCGGTGCCGGGGTTCGGCAGCTGGGCCTGCAAGTGGTACAGCCTGGTCAGCCGCACAGAGGTCAGCCTGCGCTACGACCAGCACGCCGCGCAGGAACCGATCAACGGCGAGCCGGCCCGCCTCGGCGACCACGACGCCTTCGTCAAGCTGGACACCGACTCCAGCACCAGCTGCACCATCAGCGTGCCGCACCAACCAGCGAACCGGCCCCAGCGGACCACGGTCGACGTGTTGGTCCTGACCGTGAAAGGCCCGCAAGCCGGCGCGGAGTACTGCGCCAGCGCCAAGACACTCACAACGTCGGCAGCCAGCAAACTGCCGCGCTGACCCGTCCTTGTCCTCAGTAGACGGCGTCAGGGCGTTGCTTCGTGGCCACGCAGGCCCGCTGAGCGGCGTCTGCGCTTGAGGTCTGCTTCGTGCACGTGCCGCTGTCCCCTCGTCAACTGACGCCCTTGGCGCTCAAAGTCGCGGAACGGCTCGTAGTAGGTCTCCTCGTAGTCCTCGATGACCTGAAAGGTCCACCGGCCAGGCAACACGTTGCGGCCAAGCAATTGCTGCGACAGTTGGTCGGCCAATGCCCGGTGACCCGCGTCCTCGAGCAACTCGATCGCCCGTTCCAGCTGGAAATCGGCGGAGCCGGTCAGTTGGTGGAACGCATAGAGGTGGCCTCTGGCGACCTCCACTGTCTCCAGCGCTTCCGTCAACGCACCGACCGCGCGCACAGTGCGATCGTCCAGCATCTCGCGCCATGCGCCGCCGTCAAGCCGTGGGTCCGATGTGTCGCTCATGACCGCGTGTACCCAAAAGCCGCCCATCACTACACTGCCGCGGATCACCTAGTTCTCGTCCGCCCACCGCATCACCATGACGCGCAACCAGGCGCTCAACGCCATGCAGGCGCCGCCGATCATGAGAATGGCCTCGGCGAGCAACACCCCGAGCAATACCGTGCACAGGCCCGCGATCGCTGTCACAGCAAAGACTTGATAGCGGCGGGTGTGCCGCGGTGCCTGCGCCGGATCGCCGCACAGCATCGCCGCGAACTCAGGGTCCTTCTCCGCGACGAACTGTTCGATCTCGCGCAACACTTGACGCTCATGCCTCGACAACATGGCGGCTCCGAACCGTCGGCGGGCGCCCGGTGTGCAGGCCCCACGCACATCATCGTCCTCGGCCGCCGCGAAGGAAATAGGTCCGTCGCAGTGAAGTCGAGCACGGCTCTGTCACGTCAAGGCGTTCACCACATAGGCGGCTGCCTCGGCAATGACGGCCTCGTCGTACTTAGCGTCCGCCGCGGACTTGCTCGACATGATCGCGATGACCAACGGCGGAGCGTCCGGAGGCCACACGACGCCGATGTCGTTGAGCGTGCCGTAGTCCCCGGTGCCGGTCTTGTCCGCCACGCGCCATCCCTGCGGCACACCGGCTCTCATCCGCTTGGCTCCGGTGACGCTGCGCTCAAGCAGGTCGCGGAGGAAGTCGCGTTTGTCGGCGGCCAGGGCGTCCCCGAGCACGATCCGCTGGTAATCCGTGCCGATCGCACGGGGTGTGGTCGTGTCGCGCGGGTCACCGGGCTTCGCCTCTGTGATGGTCGGTTCGATCCGGTCCATCCGCGTGACATCGTCGCCAAGACCACGCAGGTAAGCCGTCAGCTGAGCCGGGCCGCCGATGTCGCGAAGCAACAGGTTGCCCGCTGTGCCGTCGCTGAAGCGGACCGCGGCATCGCACAGATCGCGGATCTTCATTCCGGTGGCCACGTTTCGCTTGGTGATGGCCGAACTCTTCATCAGGTCGGCTTCGGTGTACGTGAGGACAGTGTCCAAGTGCGCCATGGGATTGCGGTGCAGGACGGCCGCCGCGGCGAGGCCTTTGAACGTCGAGCAGAACGCGAACCGCTCGTCCGACCGGTGGACGATGGTCGCTCCGGAGCCGGTCGCGATGGCGTAGACGCCCAGGCGCGCGTCGAACCTCCGCTCAAGGTCGAACAACTGGTCGTGTCGCTCAAGCGAAGGGGAAGGCGAAGTCGGTGGTGGTGGCGGACCTGGGGCGGCGGGCGGCGTGGTGGAGCACCCGGCCAGCGGCAGCAGCGCGAAGGCCTTGAGCAGGCTGCGGCGAGTGGTCATCGTCCCTCCCTTGATCGACTACGAACGGGACGACCCTGGCAGAGGGCGTCGGATGCCGTCCAAGACAGAACTCGCCGGATCGATGCCGATCTGGCATATAGGGTGATCACGTGGACCTCATCGCGGCCTGCAAGGCTTTCGTCGCCGTGAGCGGGCACGGCAGCTTCACGGTCGGCGCGGCGGCGGTGCGCATCCCGCAATCCGTAGCGAGCAGACGAATCGCGGCTCTTGAGGAGCACTTCGGGGCCCGGCTGCTCACCCGGTCCTCGCGAAACGTCACGTTGACCCCGTTCGGCCGGGAGATGCTGCCGTCGGCCCGGCGGCTGATCGAGCTGGCCGAGGCGATGGAACACGACGCCGAGCAGGCACGGCTGCGGCCGTTCCGGCTGGCCGTGCCGGAAATCTGCGGCACCCGCCCGCTGGCCCGGCTGGTCGCCGAGGCCTTGGCCCACGACCTGAACCTCGACCCGCGCCCGGCCGGGCCGGACCGGCGCGCCGAACTGGCCCGCACGCTGGAAGTACGCGCGGCTATCGTCGCCGTTCCGCCCGACGACAGCCCGTGGCGGGTTCCGTTGGACCTCGCCAGCCAGGCCGATCCCGGGGCCGTGCAGTCGATCTACGTCGAAACGCTGCGCGCGGGCCGTGCCGAGCGGGACGCCCGCCGGCGCCGAGTGCTGATCCAGGCCGAGGACGACGTCCCGCACGTGCGGGACCGGATCCGGCGGCTCGGGCACTCCGTGGGACTGCAGCCCGCCCAAGTCGTCGTGACGAGTTCGCTGGTCGCGGCCACGGCAGAGGTACTGGCCTCGTCCGACCTGCTGCTCAGCTCGCGCAGCCAGGCCGACGAGCTAGGTCTGCACTGGCGACCAATCGGCGAATTGGACGTGGCACGTGGTTACGACGTCACGGCTCGATCGCGGGACGACCGCAGGCGCGTCCGGTCGCTGCCGCCCGCACTCATCGGGCGTTGCCTGGGTGTGGAGCAGTGATGGGGACGACCAAGGTGCTGCGCGACGCCCGGCAGGCCCTCGACGACGCAGGCCTGCGTGGCTCGTTCCTCGTCCGCGACCTCGACACGGGCGACGAACTGGGCATCGACGACGACGCCGAGTACCCGGTCGCGTCACTGGTGAAGGTGCCACTCGCGGTCGCGACGCTGGAACGCGTCGCGCGCGGCGAACTCGACCCGGCGACTCCGATACCCGTACCACCTGGTCGCAGCACCATTCCCGGCCCGATCGGCCTGAGCAAGTTCCGCCATCCCGCCGTGATCGCGCTGGAGGACCTGCTCTACCTGAGCACATCGATGAGCGACAGTGTCGCGGCCGACACCCTGTTCGCACTCACGCCGCCCGCTACGGTCACTGCGGAGTTGCGACGCCTCGGCCACGACGGCATCGCCGTCCGGCACCTTATGGCGGACCTGGTCGATACACCGGCTGAACGGTTCCCCGCGCCGAGGCCCACCTCGCTCACTCCCTGGCTATCAATGCCGGGACGGCAGGCCACGGACACCCCGTGCCGCAACTCGACATCAGCCGCGCGAACGCTGGATCCGCCCGCGCGTTCACCGACCTGCTGCAGGGCTTGTGGCGGCCGACGAGCATCCAGCCGACGGTCGCCGCCCAAGTACGCGAGCTGATGGGCGACAACGTCGTACGGCACCGGCTTGCGCCGGACTTCATGTCCGACTCGTCGCGGTGGTCGTCCAAGACCGGCACGCTGCTGAACCTGCGACACGAGGTGGGCGTGGTGGAGCACGACGACGGGCAGACGTTCGCCGTCGCCGCACTCACCGAGTCCCGCGTGCCCGCCGCCGTGCAGCCCGGCGCCGAGGCACTGATGGCGCAAGTCGCCCGTCAGCTGCGGGACGCGCTGCGAATGTGGTGATCAGCCGTTGACGAAGGTGCGGCTGGTGGCGTCGTAACGGTCACCGGCGATCCGTTCGGGCGAGGCAACGACCTCGATAGCCGTGATGTCCTCTGTAGACAGTTCAACGGCGAGCGCGCCGAGGTTCTCCTCGAGGTACTTCTGCCGCCGAGTAGCCGGGATCGGTACCACGTTGTGCCCGGAGCCGTAGAAGTCGGCAGTGTCCAAAAAGGTCACCTCGAGGTCGGGCGCGCGCTGCAGCGTCGCGATCGACTGCGTGTCATCCGTGGCGCCGTAACCGTGGCTCATAAATGGCCGCTGCGGGAGCGACCATTCGATCGTCACACGATCGGCCGGTGCCCGTGAGGTAAAAACCAGGTATACGAAAGGTCATGCCGAGGATTTTCAGAGGCGCGTGCGCGCTGGCCGCGACTGCCGTCATCACGCTGACCACGTTCGCCGCTCCCGCACAGGCAGCGGAGCCGACCGCGCCGAAGGAGTTCGTCGCGCTTTCCGACGTCGCGCCGACGATCATCCAGGAAATGCGCTACCGAGGACGGCACAACTTCGTGGGCACCCGGATCGACGGGTACGTCCAGCCTATGTGCATCCTCACCCGCCCCGCGGCCGAGGCACTGCGTACGGCACAGCGACGGCTGCTGCGCAGCGGCTACACATTGAAGGTGTACGACTGCTACCGGCCGCAACGCGCCGTCGACCACTTCGTACGGTGGGCCAAGGATCTCGCCGACGAGAAGATGAAGGCGGAGTTCTACCCCAATGTGCCGAAGGACCGCCTGTTCGCTGACGGCTACATCGCCGAGAAGTCCGGCCACAGCCGTGGGAGCACTGTGGATCTGACAATCGTCAAGCTGCCCGCGCGTCCACAACGGCCGTACGTCCCGGGTGAGCCACTCGTTGCCTGCTTCGCGCCGAACCGCTTCCCGGACAACACCGTCGACATGGGCACCGGCTACGACTGCTTCGACACCCTTTCGCACACGGACAATCCGCTGATCACGGGCAAAGCGCGGGAGAACCGGCAATTGCTCAAGAACACGCTCGCCGCGGTGGGTTTCCGCAACCTCCCCGAGGAATGGTGGCACTACACGCTGAACGGCGAGCCCTTCCCGAGCACGTTCTTCGACTTCCCCGTGAGCCGTCGAGCCCTGTCGGGTTGCTGAGCGCCAAGACCGGCTCAAGCTTGACAGTGGATCACCCGTACGATCGGGCGCCGTGACAGCCGTCGTGACCAGGCCCGGCCGTGAGGTGGGCGAACGAGCAGAGGCCGCCACGTCCCCCGGGGTCGACCGCGAAACCGGCCTGCTCGGGCGGCCGATGCCGGTCGACCGGTTGCGCAGCTGGGTCGTCACCATCGTGCTCACGGTCATCGGCGGTGTCGTCCGGCTGCAGAACCTGGGCTTCCCCACTCACAACGGCACACCGGTCTTCGACGAGAAGTACTACGCCGCGCAGGCGTGGCAGATGCTGCGCAACGGCTGGTACGAGGACAACCCGGGTTACGAGTACACAGTCCACCCGCCGCTGGGCAAGCAGCTGATCGCGATCGGCGAGTGGATCTTCGGCTACAACGGCTGGGGCTGGCGCTTCGCCTCGGCCGTCCTGGGCACGCTGATGATCCTGATGATCATCCGGATCGCCCGTCGGCTGACGCGGTCCACTCTGCTCGGCGCGGTCGCGGGAATTCTGCTGATCTCCGAGGGCGTGCTGCATCTGATGAGCCGTACGGCGATGCTGGACATCTTCATCGCCTTCTTCGTGCTGGCCGCGTTCGGCTTCCTCCTGATGGACCGTGACCAAATGCGGGGTCGCCTGGCCGTGGCGGTGCGCGAGGGCTGGGTGAACGACTCGGACTACGGGCCGCGCCTGGGGTTCCGCTGGTACCGCCTGCTGTGCGGGGTGTCGCTCGGGCTGGCGTGCGCGTCGAAATGGGCCGGTTTGTACTGGATGGCCGCCTTCGGCGTGATGATGATCATCTGGGACGCGACCGCCCGCCGCGCCGCCGGGGTGAAGCACCCATGGGTGGGCACGCTCCGGCGCGACCTGCTGCCCGGCCTGTGGGCGTTGCTGGTCGTACCGGTCCTGGTGTACCTGGCCAGCTGGTGGGCCTGGTTCGCCAGCGAGACCGGCGTGGACCGGCACCTGATGGGCACGGCCCTGCACTCACTGTGGACCTACTCGGGCAACGTCCTGAACTTCCACGAAGAGCTCGTCACCAAACCGGGCCAGCAGCACCCGTGGGAGTCCAAACCGTGGACCTGGCCCATGGGCCTGCGCCCGATGCTCTACTACGTGGACAACACGACCACCGCCTGTGGTGAGTCGTCCTGCGTGAGCGCGACGATGCTGATCGGTACGCCGGCGATGTGGTGGCTGGCGCTGCCGATGCTGGCGTGGGGCCTGTGGCGGATTGTCGGCCGCCTGGACTGGCGCTACGCGGCCGTGATCGTGGCCTACCTGGCCGGTCTGCTGCCGTGGTTCTTGAACCTCGACCGGCAGATGTACTTCTTCTACATGACGCCGGTGTCGGCGTTCCTGGTCCTCGGCCTGGTGCTGGCGCTCGGCCAAATCCTCGGCAAAGCCCGGGCCGGCCTGGAAAGACGCGGCACAGGCCTGCTGCTCGTCTCGTTGTACGTGGGGCTGGTGGTCGCCAACTTCGTATGGCTGTGGCCGATCCTGAACGGCGACTCGATCACCAACGCCCGCTGGCAAGCAGAGCTGTGGTTGCCTTCCTGGCGGCAGTAGCGACTCCACCGATCGGTTGATTGCGGCTACCGGCTGGCTGGGCCGAGGTCCGGTCGGCTGGTGAATGGTGGCGCCGGGCCGGTGCCGGAAGAGTCTCTGGCATGTCACCAGTGATCGAGGTACGCAACCTCCACAAGCGATACGGCGAGAATGTCGCCGTCGACGACGTGTCGCTGACCGTGCGGGAAGGCGAGATCCTCGGGATCCTCGGCCCGAACGGCGCGGGCAAGACCACAACGGTCGAGTCGATCGCCGGGCTGCGCAGCCCTGACCGTGGCGAGATCAGCGTGCTCGGGTTCGACCCGTTGCGGGATCGCCAAGAGGTGACCCGCCGGGTTGGGATCCAGCTGCAAGACGGCCAGCTTCCCGCCCGGCTGGAGGTCGCCGAGGCTCTGCGGCTCTACAGCGCCTTCTACCCGCACCCGGCGGATTGGCGTGGCCTGATGGACAGCCTCGGGCTGACCAAGAAGGCGAAAACCAAGTACGGCAAGCTCTCCGGCGGCCAGAAACAGCGCCTGTCGATCGCGCTGGCCCTGATCGGCAACCCCCGGATCGCCATCCTTGACGAGCTGACCACCGGTCTGGACCCGCAAGCCCGCCGGGACACCTGGGCGTTGATCGAGGGTGTGCGCGCGAGAGGCGTCACGATCGTCCTGGTCACCCATTTCATGGAAGAAGCCGAGCGGCTGTGCGACCGGATCGCGTTGATCGACTCCGGCCGAGTGGTCACTGTGGACACTCCGGCCGGGTTGACCGAGCAGGCCAAGATCGAGCAGCGGATCCAGTTCCGGCCGTCGCGCCCGATCGATGACGTGGTGCTGACCAGCCTTCCCGAGGTGTCCAGCGTGACCCGGCGGGGTGACTTGGTGATCGTCAACGGCGACACCAACGTGCTCAACGCGGTCACCGCGCTGCTGGCACGCAACCAGATCGTGGCCGAACGCCTGCGCGTCGAGCAGGCCAGCCTTGAAGACGCCTACGTCCAGCTGACCGGCAACCGCCCCGACTAATCCAGGAGTCCCCGTGAACGCCACCAACGCGACCTGGAGCCTGATCAAGGTCGAGACCAAGTTGAGCCTGCGCGACAAGACCGGCCCCTTATGGGGCGTCGGCTTCCCCCTGATCGTGCTGATCATCCTGGGCAGCGTGCCCGTGTTGAACGAACCCCATGACGTCTACGGCGGCCGGACCGCCTTGGACCTGTACGTCCCAGTCTTCGCCCTGTTCAACCTCGCCATTCTCGCGCTGTCGGCGATGCCGACCATGCTTGCTGCCTACCGCGAGAACGGTGTGCTGCGGCGGATGCAGACCACCCCCATCAGCCCGGCACGCGTGCTTGGCGCACAAGTCGCCGCCAACTCCGCCACCGCGATCGTCGCGGTGGTGCTGTTCCTGGCAGTGGCGAATATCGCGTTCGGCGTCCGGCTGCCGGAGAACGTGGCCGGTTTTGTCGTGGGCTGGCTGCTCGCGGGTGCGGCGTTGATCTCGATCGGGATGCTCATCACCGCGTTGGCTCCCGGACGTGGTGTGGCGACGGCGATCGGCACGGTGTTGTTCTTCCCGATGATGTTCTTCGCCGGCCTCTGGATCCCGCTGCCGCAAATGCCTCCACTACTGCAGGACATCAGCGCGTACACACCGCTCGGCGCAGGCGCCACGGCCATGCAAGCCGCGTCCGGGGGCGACTTCCCAGACCTGCAACCGCTGCTTGTGCTTACCGGCTACACCGTCGTGTGCGCTGCTGCGGCCATCCGCTGGTTCCGTTGGCAATAGACTGCGGTGGACAGGGAGGGACCTTTGACCAGGGAGCCGGCGCTTGAACGGCCACCGCACTTGTTGGTGACCGTCGTCCCGTATTCGCTTTTGGCGTTCCTCACCGTCTTCACGGTGATCGCCGAGGAGCCGTCAGCCGGTTACTCCCTGCTCGTCGACCTTGCACTGTGCGGGCTGACCGCGGCGTGGATGTACTTCATGTTCACCCGGCGCCCCGACTGGTGGGACCGGCCGGTGATCATGGCCGTGTTCTTCGCCGGGCTCGTGGTGCTGACCGCGGTCCTGGTGGTGCGCCACCCCGCGTTCGGGTTCTTCACCCCGGCCCCGTACATCTACGCTTTCGCCATCCTGCCCTGGCCATGGCGGCTGCTGGCGGTGTCCGTCGTGGCGGTCGTGGCCGGGACCGCCCAAGCGTCCAGTGTGGACACGTCCACCACCTTCGGCGTGACGGTCCACGTGATCATCATCGTCGTCAACATCATCATCATGACCGGCATGGCCTGGTTGCTCCGGCTCGACGAGCAGGAGAAACACCAACTCGCCACGACGCTCGCCGAACTGGGCCGCACGAACAAGCTGTTGGAGACCACGCTCGCCGAGAACGCGGGACTGCACACCCAGCTGCTCGCCCAGGCCAGAGAAGCGGGAGTCCTCGACGAACGCCAGCGGATGGCCCGCGAAATCCACGACACACTGGCACAGGGACTCACCGGGATCATCACGCAACTGCAAGCCGCCGAACAGATCCACGAAGTCCCCGAGCCGTGGCACAAACCCTTCGAGGCCGTGAAGAAACTCGCCAAGGAAAGCCTCGTCGAGGCCCGGCGGTCGGTCGACGCACTGCGGCCCGCACCACTCGAAACCGGACGCCTGAGTGACGCCTTGGCCAATGTCACAGGCCAATGGTCGAAGTTGCACGGACCTGCCGTGCGATTCACGACAACCGGCACAGTACGGCCGACAGCACCGGAAGCGGAGTTCGTGCTGTTGCGCACAGCGCAGGAAGCGTTGGCGAACGTGGCAAAGCACGCGCACGCGACCAGAGTCGGTGTGACACTGTCCTATTTGGAGGAAGAAGTGGCGCTGGACGTCCGGGACGACGGCGACGGCTTCGATCCGTCCGGAAGCGACGCGCAGCCGACCGGCAGCTTCGGCCTGGCCATCATGCGCCAACGGGTGGAAAACCTGTCCGGGACACTGCAGATCGAGTCCGAACCCGGCTTCGGGACCGGGATATCCGCGCGCATCCCCACCCCGCCGACTGGAGCGACGAATGACTGACCGTCCTGTCCGGCTGCTGATCGCCGATGATCACCCTGTCGTGCGGGACGGGCTGAGCAGCATGTTCGCCTCCGCACCCGGATTCGAGGTGCTCGGCGAAGCCTCGGACGGGGCGGAAGCGGTGCGGCTGGCCGCGGAACTCCAGCCCGACGTGATCCTGATGGATCTGCGCATGCCCGGCATGGACGGACTGACGGCGATCACCGAACTCGCCCGGCAAGGCAGCACCGCCCGCGTGCTCGTGCTGACCACCTACGACACCGACAGCCACGTGCTACCGGCGATCGAAGCCGGCGCCACCGGCTACCTGCTCAAGGATTCGCCGCGGGAAGACCTGCTGCGCGGCGCCCGAGCCGCAGCCAGAGGCGAAACTGTCCTGTCCCCGTCGGTGGCAGCCTGGCTGATGAACCGCGTGCGGACACCGGCGCCGCAACTGCTCAGCCAACGGGAGCTGGAAGTCCTCACCCTCGTCGCAGCCGGGAACACCAACCGCGAGGCAGCGGCCCAGCTGTTCATCACCGAGGCCACCGTCAAAAGCCACCTGCTCAACATCTACGCCAAACTCGGCGTCAGCGATCGAGCCGCTGCCGTCGCCGAGGCGTACAACCAACGCCTGCTCACTCCCCCACCCGCATGACTACTCGGCAAGAGCGGCCCACCCAGCGAAACCGGTGGGCCGCACACCTTTCAGATCACCTTGGACTGTGGGCGCACACGTTCGAACCTGAGTGCGTGCAGCCGGCCGGGGATGTCGTCGACCATGTAGATCTCGCCCCTGCTGTCAACGCCGAACGCGGTGACATCGGTGGGGAATGTCCCGATCGTGGCGCTCGTGTGGGTTCCGTCGGGATTCGCCCGCACTGCGAACGCGGTGCCCGAGCAGTAGTCAGTGCCGACGTAGGTGCCGCCTGCGAGGTTGGCGAAGCGGCTGCCGCGGTACACATGACCGCCGATGACCGCGCAGCCTTCGATGCCGGACTGGTAGTGGAAGACCGGCGCGGTGTACTTCGCGGCCGCGTCGCACCGGGTCTGGTCGAACACGATCGGACCCTCCATACAGGACCAGCCGAAGTTCGCTCCGCCTTGCCTGGCACCGATGTGGTTGACCTCTTCGAACCGGCCCTGGCCGACATCGCCGACCCACAGTGAACCGTCGGCCCGGTCGAACGAGAACCGCCATGGGTTACGCAGTCCCCACGCCCAGATCTCCGCTCGCGCCCCGGCGACGCCGACGAACGGGTTGTCCCTCGGTACGCAGTACGCGAGCGGACCGCACGCCCGGCTCACGTCGAGCCGGAGAATCTTGCCCAGCAACGTGTTCCGGTTCTGCCCAGTCCCCAACGGGTCTCCGCCACCGCCGCCGTCACCGATACCGAAGTAAAGGAAGCCGTCCGAACCGAACGACAAGTGGCCGCCGTTGTGGTTGCCGAACTCGGCATGTTCCTGTGCCAGCAGCACCTCTTCCTTGCCGGTCGAAAGCCGGAACCGGGACAGGGTCACCGCTTCGTCCGAGGTCCGCGTGTAGGCCACGTAGATCGCGTTGCTGCGCGCGAAATCGGCCGGGATCGCGAGGCCTAGCAGGCCACGCTCGTTCTCCGTTTCGCTGACCCGGTCCTGGATGTCCAGTACCGGTTTCGCGGCGAGACCGGTCCGCGGATCGAAGGCTCGGATCGTGCCGCGCTTCTCGGTGATCAGCAGTCTGCCGTCCGGAAGTCCGGCGATGGCGGTCGGCCGGTCAAGCCCGGAGGCCACCTCGACGTTGCGGACCCGCAACTGCGAGAGCGGCGGCACGTGAACCGCGTTCACGGCAGGCACCACCGGCCAGAACGTCCCGATCGCGACAGCGGAAAGGACACAAGACAATGCGCGCCGCAGGGTAGGTCGCGACATGTCAGCTCCAATCATCGTTGAATGGTCTGGTCCAATTCAACCAGCAGCGTAGTGCGAAGCGGTACTCAGCGACAGCACAAGCTGGATCGGACCTCGGGTGACCACCCAACAGCGAGCCGATCGTTCTCAACGACAATCACCTGCGACCAGCGTCGACAGCACGCGACAGCTCGTCACACGCCGCCCACGAGAGTGCACAGCTCGTCGGTCACGTCGTCGAGCGAACCGGCACCGTCGACGACCAAGTCGGGGTGCTCCGGCGGCTCGTACGCCTGGCCCATGCCGGTCATGTTCGGCAGTGTGCCCGCCTTTGCCTTGGCGTACAGGCCTTTCGGGTCCCGGCTGGCGCACACGTCGGCGGGCGTGTTCACCCAGACCTCCGCGAAATCCCCCGGCTGGAACAGACCCTTGGCCACTGCCCGGTCGGTCCGGAACGGCGAGACCAGTGCGACGATCACGATCAGCCCGGCGTCCAGCAGGATGCGGCTCACCTCGGCGACCCGGCGCACGTTCTCCGCACGAGCCTCGGGGGTGAATCCGAGGTCCTTGTTCAGTCCACTTCGGACGTTGTCGCCGTCGAGAACGTAGGTGTGCAGGCCCATCGCGTGCAGTTTTCGTTCCAGCGCGTCGGCGATCGTCGACTTGCCCGCGCCCGGCAGGCCGGTCAGCCACAGCACCTTGGCTCGCTGCCCTTTCAGCTGTTGCCTGGTCTCGCGGTCGACGGTGTAGGCGTGCGGAACGATGTTGCGCCCCCGCCGCAGCGCGTACCGGACCATGCCTGCCGCCACGGTTTCCTTGGTGACCCGGTCGACGAGCAGGAAGCTGCCTGTGTCCCGGCACGCCTGATAGCTGTCCAGGCAGATCGGGGTGTCGGTGGTCAGCTCGACCGTGCCGATGTCGTTGAGGCCCAGGGTCCGTGCGGCGAGTTGCTTGCCAGATAATACTTCCAGCCGCCCGCGCACGCTCGTGACCACGGCGGGCACGGTCCGAGACCCGGCCAGCAGCAGGTAGGAGCGACCGTGTCGCAGTGGCTCCTCGGCGGTCCAGACCAGCGTGGCGGAGCACGCCGTCGCCGGGGCGAGTCCGTTGCCGAGGGTCTCCGGCGTCGTCAGCAGGTCCCCGCGCCGGACGTCCACGTCGTGGCTCAGCGTCAACGTCACCGGCGTGCCAGGGTCGGCCCGGTCGAGCTCAACGCCGCCTGGGCCGAGCACCCGGTCGATCTTCGACGTCACGCTGCTGCCGGCGACCGCGACGGCATCACCCGGCCGCACGGAACTGCCGACGACCGTGCCCGCGAAGCCACGGAAGTCATCCGCGCGGATCACGTACTGGACGGGCAACCGGTAGTCCTCTGCACGGTCGAGTTCGCCGGTCGGCTGCCAGTTCGCCAGCGCGTCGAGCAGCGTCGGCCCGTCGTACCAAGGCAGATTCGGCGACGGCTCGACGACGTTGTCCCCGCTCAGCGCACTGGCCGGTATCACGCTGGCCGCCACGTCGAGACCGCTCGCTGCCTCCTGCACCTCGTTCGCGAGCTTGTCGAACACCGCACGGTCGTAGCCCACGCCATCAAGCTTGTTGACCACCGCGATGACGGCCCGCACACCCATCAGTGCGCAGATCGCCAGGTGCCGATGGGTCTGCTCACGGACGCCCTTCGTGGCGTCGATGAGCAGCACGGCGAGGTCCGCGGTGGACGCCGCCACCGCCATGTTGCGGGTGTACTGCTCATGTCCCGGCGCGTCGGCGATGATCACCCGGCGCCCGGACGGCAGGTCAAGGAAGCGGTAGGCGACATCGATGGTGATGCCTTGCTCATGCTCCGCCTCCAGTCCGTCGGTCAGCAGCGAGTAGTCCACCTCTCCGGCCGGAATCGTGGAGCCGCCGCGCCTTGTCCGCGTCGCGTAGTCGAGTTCGTCGTCCGTGGCGCCGCCAGTCTTGGCGAGCAGCCGACCGATCAAAGTGGACTTGCCGTCGTCCACCGAGCCACACGCGATCACCCGAAGCACCGAAACCATCAGAAGTACCCCTCCGACTTCTTGCTCTCCATGGACGTGCCGCCCTCACCGTCGATGAGCCGGCCGGCGCGTTCGGACCTGCGGTCGAGCCGCATCTCGTCGATCACCTCGTCGACGTTGCGGGCCTGCGACTCCACACCGGCGGTCAGCGGGTAGCAGCCGAGCGTGCGGAACCGCACCTGACGCAACTGTGGCTGCTCGCCGGGCTTGAGCGGATACCGCTCGTCGTCTACCATGATCAACGAGCCGCTCCGCTCGACGACCGGGCGCGGTGCGGCGAAGTACAGCGGCACCACGGGAATGTCCTCCCGCTTGATGTAGCGCCAGACGTCCAGCTCGGTCCAGTTGGACAGCGGGAACACCCGCATCGTCTGGCCTTCGGACAGCTCGGTGTTCGCCGACCACCAGAACTCCGGACGCTGCGAGCGCGGCTCCCAGCGATGGCCGGGTTCCCGCAGCGAGAAGATTCGTTCCTTTGCCCGCGACCGCTCTTCGTCGCGTCGGGCACCGCCGATCGCCGCGTCGAACCCGCTCTCGTCGAGCGCCCTGCGCAGTGTCACGGTCTTCTTGATCCGCGTGTACTCGTGCGTGCCGTGTGTGAACGGCGTCGCCGGGTCCGGATTGGTGTGCACCCGCAGGTCCAGCCCCAGCCGCTTGGCCGTGTCATCGCGGAACGCGATCATCTCGCGAAATTTCCAGCCGGTGTCGACGTGCAGAACAGGAAACGGCATCCGGCCGGGCGCGAACGCCTTGATCGCCAGATGCAGCAGTACCGAGGAGTCCTTGCCGATCGAATACAGCATCACCGGACGGCGGAACGCCCCGGCGACCTCCCTCAGTACGTGGATCGCCTCAGCCTCGAGCGCATCGAGGACGCCTTCGTCGGCCGCGTGTCGGCCCTTCGTCGCTAACCCAGATATCCCCATATCAGGATAGTAACCCATAAAGTGCATGTTTACGGTTACTCAGAATGGGGTACGCCGACTGCGAAGCGGGTCATTACTTGCCAGACGACAGGGACGGTGCAGCGATGAGCAAAACAAAGCCCGGCTCGCTGACAGTCAAGGAACTGTCCACAAAGAACTGGGGCGACTTCGAGGCGGTCATGGGAAAGAACGGAGGTGCCAGTGGGTGCTGGTGCATGCACTGGCGGCTCTCCATAGGGGAATTCATGGAACAAAAGGGCGACGGCAACAAGAAGGCGATGAAACGTCTCGCCCAACGCAAACAGCCGCCCGGCGTCATCATCTACGAGGACGACGCCCCGGTCGCGTGGTGCTCGCTTGGGCCACGCGCCGAGTTCCCGAGGCTGCAGCGCTCACCGATCCTCAAGAACATCGATGACGAGCCGGTCTGCGCGATCGCGTGCATCTACGTCGAGAAAAAGCACCGCGGTTCCGGAATGCAGTCGGCCATTATCGATGCCGTCTGCGACTACGCGGCCTCTGCGGGCTATACGACCGCCGAGGGCTATCCGGTCGAACCTGCCGAAGGCAAACGCGCCGGCGCGGACAGCGCGATGACCGGCATGGCCAGCGCCTTCGTCAAAGCCGGCTTCGACGAGATCGCCCGCCCCCGTAAAGACCGACCCGTCATGCGGCGGAAACTCAAATAACGCGAGAAGCGCTTGGTCACCCCGCGGCGCGCTCCACCTGACGGTGGCGGCGCGCCTTCTCGCGGTTGCCGCACGTGCTCATGCTGCACCAGCGGCGACGTCCGCCCCGCGAGGAATCCTGGAACAACCAACCGCACCTGCCGCACGCCCTGACCCGCTCGGCCGGAAGAGCGAACACCGCGTGAACCGCCAGCAATGCCAAGAACGCCGGGATCACGCCGGGTGCGGTCCAGTCCGCGGTGACGCGGTCGAGGGTGGCGTCGATCTGCTGGACGTGCCCCGCACGCACGCCCGCCCCGGCCCGCTCCAGAAGCGCACCGAAGGACTCGGCTGGTACGGCCTCACCATGAGCGACCGCGTTGAAGACGGCCCACACATGTTCGCGCACAGCCTGAACGTCCGCCACGAGACCACTCGCCGCCGCCTCCGGCAACGACGGCACCTCATCCATAAGGCCTGCGGATACGCACCAGGTCAAGACGTCCGAGGGGGATTTGATCAACTCGCCGTCCTCGGCCGGGTTTATCCGGTCGAAGACGGTGTTGGTGAGGTCCAAGACCGGGTGGCCGCCGATGAAGTGGCCTTCCTGCCACGGCGACCGGGCCTCGGACGTAGTTAACGTAACCATTGAAACAATGATATACGGTTTCACGGCCGGAGCCAACAAGTGGCTCCGGCCGTGGTGTACCCGCTCTGCGACTACTTGATCTGTCCCTCGAACCGCTTGCGGAAGAGGGCAGTCGTGATGACTGCGACGACCGCGAACACGACCGTGCACCACAGCGCCCAGCGCCAGCCCTCGACGATGGCCGCTGGGTCCTGAACGCCGCCCGAGGCCGCGGTGAAGTAGGCCGCGACCGACGTCACGACACCCACACCCACGGCCAGCCCGAGCTGCTGCGAGGCGTTGATCAAGGCACCGGCCGTGGCACGCCGGTTCTCGTCAACGCCGTTCGTGCCCGCGATGCTCGTCGTGATCAGCGCCAGGATGTGGCCGAACGCGTTGATGGACGTACCGATCAGCACGAAGACGACGCCGTAGCTCGCCGGCAGGCCGACCATGACCAGAAGACCGACCGTCTCGATGACGATTCCGGCGAGGAGAACACGGTAGAGGCCGAAGCGCTCGATCAGCCTGTCCGCATAGATTCCGGTGACGATCGCGATCGCGCCGGACACGGCGAACGTCAAGCCGGTCACCAGCGCGCTCATCCCGAGATGCGCCTGCAGATAGAGGGTGAGGATGAACAACATCCCACCGTAGGAGCAAATCAGCAGGACGGTGACCAGGTTGGCCGGACCGATGGCGGCTGTGCGGAAGATCGAGATGGGCACAAGGGCGTTGTCCTTGCGGCGCTCCACCCAGACGAAAAGAGCGATGGCCGGTATCGCGATCACGACGGAGACAACGATCGGAATCGACAGCCAGCCGTACGCCTCCCCTTCGGTCAGGGCGAACACGAGGGCGACCATGCCGGCGGTCGCCAAAACCACGCCCGTGAGATCGAGATCGCGAGACGCCCGCGTATCCCGGCTCTCATCGAGGAACTTGTGCGCCAGCAGACAGGCGACGATGACAACTGGAACGTTGAGCAGGAAGACCGACCGCCAACCCACGAACTCGGTCAGCACACCACCGACGACCATGCCGGCGACGAACCCAGCCGACAGCGCTGAACCGTAGATGCCTAGCGC
This sequence comes from Kibdelosporangium aridum, assembly GCF_900176515.1. Lineage (GTDB taxonomy): Bacteria > Actinomycetota > Actinomycetes > Mycobacteriales > Pseudonocardiaceae > Kibdelosporangium > Kibdelosporangium aridum. The sequence goes on along the minus strand of NZ_FWXV01000001.1, from coordinate 1,552,382 downwards.
ACGGTCACGTTGCGGTCCTTCCGGGATCGTCGCCTGGAGAAGCCCAAGGCCTGCCGGGGCGATGAACGCCGCGGCAACACCCTGCAAGGCACGGCCGGTGATGAGCACCTCCGGCGACCAGGCGATACCCGCGAGCAGCGAAGCGAGGAGGAAGCCGGCGAGACTCCAGATGAACACCCGCTTGCGCCCGTACAGATCGGCCACCCGTCCACCGAGCAGGAGGAAGCCGCAGAGAGCGAGTGGATACGCCGAAAGAACCCATGCGACTGCGGAGCCGAGTTCCATTCCGTCACGAATGCTCGGAGCCGCGACGTTGATGATCGAATAATCGAGAGCGAGCAGGAACTGGGTACCGCAGATGATGGCGAGCTGCCAGAACTGCCGGGGCTGGAATGTGCTCTCCCGCTCAGCCGCGTGCGGCGACGCTTTCGTCATGCCACGTTCCTTTCGCTCCTGTCGAGGATCGGTACGGAGATTTCAGGCAGATGACGAGGCAGGTTCTCCGGTAATTGGCCGCTCTCAAGCAGGTCGAGGCGGTCCCGGGACGCCTTGCACCCGGGTCGGCAAGTAACCGCTGAACAAATGCGTTTGGGTTACCCATACGTTCAGACCGCCAATCGCAGCCGGTGACCTGCTTGGGCGAGTCAGGCGAATCAGCTGAGCAGGACCGGCAACACGGTGTGCCCGTTGGACAGGAACGTGGGCGTCATTTTGAGCTCGGTCGCCGGGATCGCCAGCCGAAGGTTCGGGAACCGGTCGAACAACGCGGGCAACGCGATCTCCGCCTCCAACCGGGCCAGCGGCGCCCCGATGCAGTAATGGGCACCGTTCCCGAACGCCAGGTGCTGCTTGGACTCCCGCCCGATGTCGAACTCGTCCGCGCTGTCGCCGTAAACCTCCCGATCCCGGCCGGAGGCGCTGTACGCCGCCAGGATCGGCTCGCCCTGCCGGATCGTCACCCCGTCCACGTCGATGTCCTCGACCGCGTACCGCAACGGCAGGTACGGCACCGGTGCCTGCCACCGCAACGTCTCCTCGGTGACATCACTCCACGACCGTTCCCCCGACCGCACCTGCTCAAGCTGTTCCGGATGCGTGAGCATTGCCGCGATCGCGTGATCGAGCAGGTTCACCGTCGTCTCCTGCCCCGCGGACAGCATTCCGATCAGCGTGTCGATCAGCTCGGTCTCGTTCATCGCTCCCGGCTGGTCCTTCATCGCCTGGATCAGCGCACTGGTCAGGTCATCCCCCGGCGACTCCCGCTTCAACTTCACCAGGTTTCTGAACCACTCATGACTCGCGACGGTGTTCGCTTCCCTTGCCTCGGCGGTGATGGTGCTGTCGAACAGCGCGTCCACCTTCGAGCGCAGCTCTCCGCGCTGCTCCTCGGGCACTCCGAACAGGTGACAGATCACCTGGATCGGCACGGGAAACGCGTACCTTTCCCGTAGGTCCACCGACTCCCCCGCAGGCGTCTGCGCGATGTCGTCCAGCAACCGTCCCGTGATCGCCTCCACCACCGGCCGTAGTGCGGCCGTGCGCCGCGCGGTGAATGCCGACGCCAGCAACGACCTCAACCGTTTGTGGTCATCCCCATGGGCGGTGGACATGTTGCGTTCCGACACCCAGTTGCTCAACGACCAATCGTGTGTCACTTCCCCGGACTTCCAAGCGCCCCAATGCTTGTACGCGTCCTTCGACACTCGCGGGTCCGCCAGCACCCGCCGCAAGGTCTCATGCCGGCTCACTGCCCACGCGCGCACTCCCCCTGGCAACTCCACCGGTACGGCCGGCCCTCGCCGCCGCAGTTCCGCCCCTTCCCCGTCGATGTCCGTACCTTCGACATCCAGCCGGACAACCTCTGACATCTCCTCACCCCTTCATCCATTCGCCGCACTGGGCGTGTGCTGTGCTCGTTACGGGAGTCGCTGCATCACGCCAGAGCCTCCAGCAGACGTATGGAGGGAATGTCAACGAAGGGCTGCCAGTACTCGGCGCCGAACTTGTCGATGCCTTCCGGTGAAACCTGCCACTGGTGCCAGCGGACCTCGCGGAAACCGGCTGCACGCAGACTGTCCGCATAGGTTTCGGGCCGCCACAGGAAGAAATCGAGCGTGATCCGCTGGCCGCCCATCGTCGTCGCGACTTCCGCCCGCGTTCCTTCCTGGCGGTTGGCCGGCACGGTGCAGCTCACCCCGAAGGGCACGTAGTACTCGGGGTCATCGGGCATGTCCCAGTTCGCGCAGGTGGCGATGAAACGGCCGCCGGGCCGCAGCGCATCTCTGGCCGTGGAGCACATGCCGGCGAGTTCGGCGCGGGTGGAGCTGTAATGCAGGACGTTGATGCCGGTGACCACGTCGAAGGCGCCCTTCAGGTCGTCAGCGAGGCCCTTTGTGGCATCGGCGACGTGGTAGGTGACGCCGAGTGGTTCGTCGGTCTCCTTGGCACGGGCGGTGTCGACCATGGGGGGAGAGATTTCCAGGCCTACCACCCGGTTGGCGCCTGCCTGCTTGATCCGGCGAGTCCAGATACCGGTACCAGCACCGAGATCCAGAACGTCGAGTCCCCGCACGTCACCGATAACCGCCGTATAGGTCGGCTCTTCGACATGGGCGGCGTAGGTAAGAACGTTGAGGCTGTCGTCGTAGATCTCGGCGGTCTTGTCGTATTGCGTGCTTGACACGGGTCCTCCAATCCGCGCGTCCCCCCGTCAATGAGTAACTGCTAACTATAGTTTATTAGGTTACCCCGGGGTCCGCGCGACCGCCAACGCTGGAGGGTTCGCTACAGGGCGCCCTGCTGGCGCTGCCTCGCCCGGTAGCGGCGGGCCTTGGTGACGCTGCCGCAGGCCCGCATGCTGCACCAACGGGCCGTGCGGCTGCGTGACTCGTCGTAGAACAGCCAGCGGCACTCCGAGTTGGCGCAGGACTTCAGCCGCGTCCACGTCCCAGTGAGCACGGCCTGGTGCACGGCAGCGGCCAGCGCCGCGATAGCACCTCCGGCGCCGTCGTCGTCTGCCCGGAGGAATCCGACCAGGCTGCCGTGCGCCACGTCGAGACAGACCGAGGCAGCGTGCGGCGCCGACAGACGGTTGAACGCGTCAACAACCTCGCGCGGAGCCTGCTCGCCCGTGGCGTTGGCGGCGGCCAGTGCCCGCAGGGTGTCACGCAGGTCATGCAGAGCCGTGAGGTCGTCGTCGGTGATCGGCCGGTCGCCGTTCAGCACGCCCGACTTCGCCAGCCACGCGGTCGCTGAGCCCTCGTTCCCCAGCTCGTCACGGCCGTTGTAGATGTCGTCGGTGTTGACGAACTTGCGGACCAATTCCAGCGTGTCGGGTGCCTGGTTGGCGGGGTCGTGCACCGTCCTGCTCCTTCCTCGCGCCCCGAGTCACTGCCGTCTTCGAGTTGGTGGTGACGACTTAGGGCGCGTACCGTAACCAACATTACGCTTTTGGTAGTGACGACGAAGGGGGCACTCTTCGATGACTAGGGAAAGCGGCACCATCGACGGCACGCAGGCAGCCCCGGCCGCGTTGCCCACCACCCGCGCGCTGGGGCTGTTGGTGATCTGCGCCGCGCAGTTCCTGGTGGCGCTGGACCTGTCCATCGTCAACGTCGCCGTACCGGCCATGACCAGGGAGCTGGGCTTCGACCCCGGCTCGGCGGGCTGGGTGCTGTCGGCGTACGCGCTGGCCTTCGCGGCGATGCTCCTGCTGGGCGGGCGCATCGCGGATCTCTACGGACGCAAGCGGGTGTTCGTCACCAGCTTGCTGGTGCTGGGCGCGGCGTCGTTGCTGGCTGGTGCCGCGTGGAGCCCGACCGTCCTGATCGCCGGCCGCGTCCTGCAGGGATTGGCCGCCGGATTCATCGCGCCGTCAGCCCTTGGCCTGCTGACCGCCAGCATTCCCGAAGGGCCGCAACGCGAGCGGGCACTGGGAATCTCCGGCGCGGTCCTGTCCACCGGGTTCGTCAGCGGCATGATCGGCGGCGGCCTGCTCACCGAGTTCCTGACCTGGCGCTGGACGATCTTCATCAACGTGCCCGTCGTGATCGTGGCGGCGGCGCTGGCCGTGCGCTGGCTTCCCGAGAGTCGTGTCCGGGAGCGCAGCAAACTGGACGTCCGAGGCGGCCTGCTGTCGGCCGGCGCGATGATGTTGATCGTCTACGCCCTCGAGGAGGCCGGGCCAGGGACGTCCTGGGTGTCAACGACATTGCTGCTGGCAGTCGGCGTCGGCCTCGTGCTGCTGTTCGTGCTGTGTGAACGTCGCAGCTCCTCACCGCTGCTGCCACTGTCGCTGTTCCGAATCGGAGCCGTGGGCAGGGCGAACCTCGTCGGTATGGCGATGGGCGCCGCCCACGGCGGGATGCTCATCATCCTGACCCTGTACCTGCAGCAGGTCCTGGGCTACGGGGCGCTGGCGACCGGTCTGGCGTTCGCTCTCTCGGGCACCGTCGCCATCCTGACCGGCACGTTCACCGGCAGGTTCATGCAGCGTTGGCCCCTGGACCGGGTGATGCTGTTCGGCATCGCCGTCACCGCGCTCGGCTATGCGGGCCTGATCGCATTGCCCGAGCACGGAGGTCTGTGGCTCGTGCTCGTGGCCACCTCGATCGACTCGTTCGGGCACATCATCGTCGTGGTGGCCTCCAGCGTCGCCGCCAACAACGGCGTGCCCGCCGACCACAAGGCAGTCGCGGGCGCCGTGCTGAACACCTCTCAGCAGTTGGGCATCGCCCTTGGAGTGGCGGTGCTGACCTCCGTGGCCTTCGCCGTCACCGCCGCCCAAGGAGGAGCCGCCGCCCCAGGAGCGATGGTCGACGGCTGGCGGTGGGCCCTGGCACTGGGCACGCTCGTGATCCTCTCGGCGGCCCCCTTGGCCATAGCGATGCGCAAGAAGCTGCGGACCTCGTGAGGTGACCGCTCGGGGCCCGCAGGAGTCGTGAGGTGACCAACCGGGGCAACGGCGACCAGCACGAGGCCTTCCGCGCAGAGCGACCTACCACCCGGCGCCTGGAGTCCGTTACTCCGACGCCCGGGTGGTAGCCAAGGGCTGACTTGGTGCTTTGCGCGTCAAAAACGTGTGGTGAAGGTGCATGACCGCGTTGAGCACGTCAGGCTCAGCACACGTGACCGAAATCCGCCGGGCGTGGACGGTCATGTCCCGCACCGCGACGCTGTTCTTCTTGAGCGTGTCCAGGACCAGGGGTCGCACCCGCGGGTGATGGGCACGAAATCCCCGGCCTACCAACGACACTGTCCCCACCGGCCCAGACCAGTGGCTTCCGGTGAACGCGCTGGCCGCGCGCAGCTCGGCGAGCACCTCGTCGACCTGGTCGCGGTGGTCCGCGTGTGCGATCAACCGCAGCGAACAAGGCTCGGCAGGAGTGTCTCCGGTCGGGTAGTCGAGCACGTCCACCGAAAGCGTCGGATCAGCCAGGGCCGCGGCGATCGTGGTCAGTGCGTCCGGGTCGACATCGTCGAGCCGGCAACGCAGTTGACCGGTCTGATGGGCGACGCCGACAGCGGTGAACCGCTCGCTCTCGAACGGCGCGTCCAAGTGCGCGCTGGTCACCCAGGTGCCACACGTGTCGGACGCGCTGGACCGGACGTGGACGGGTACGCGATGGGCGCTGGCGTACTCCACGCTGGGATGGGCGAGCACCTCGGCGCCGCTGACGGCCAGCTCGGCCATGTCCCCATAGGACAGATAGTCCATCTTCCTTGCTTCGTCGACATGCCGCGGGTCGGCGGTGAACACACCCTCGACGTCGGTGTATATCTCGCACACCTCGGCCTGCAATGCCGCAGCGAGTGCGACAGCCGTGGTGTCCGAGCCGCCCCGGCACAAAGTGGTGAGCTCTCCGCTGTTCGCGGCGATGCCCTGGAAACCAGTCACCACGGGAACGACACCCGCCTCGACGCATTCGCGGACTGCCACCGGGTCGACGTTGACGATACGGGCGCAACCATGCATTCCGTCTGTGGTGATGCCGCCGTCGCGGCCGTTGAACGATCGGGCGGGCACGCCCAGTTCGTTCAGTGCCAAGGCAAGTGCGGCCGCGGAGGCTTGTTCACCGGTGCTGAGCAGCAGGTCCAGTTCCCGTGCGTTCGGCGTGTCGGTGAGATCGCGGGCCAGGCTGAGAATGGAGTCGGTGGTGCCGCCCATCGCGGACACCACGGCCACCACGGACCTGTGCTCAGCGGCTATCCGCCGGGCCGCGCGACTGATCTTGCCCGCGTCACCTAACGAGGTTCCGCCGTACTTCTGTACCACCAGATTCATCGGTCAATCCCCTGCGTCGTCCGGGAACCGTCATCGCCTCTCCCAACTCTCGCGGCGCAGTTGGGCCGGTGTGCCGAGGCGCACCGATTCGACTGCCGCCCTTCGGTAGTACAACTGGGCGTCGTTGTCGGACTGCATGCCCACCGCGCCGTTGACCTGCATGGTCTGCGTCGTGGCGGTACGAGCCAGATCCGACGCCGCTGCGAGGTTGGCTGCCGCGCGTGCGGTCGCGTCGTGGTCGTGCACCAGCAAGCGCGTCGCCTCGATGTGCATCGACAGTTCGCTGAGCCGGAAGGCCACGCCTTGGAACTTGCCGATGGGCTGGCCGAACTGGCGGCGTGTCTTGGCGTAGTCGACGGCGTGATCGAGCGCGGCCTGCGTAAGACCGACGAGATACGCTGCCTGGCGCACACGTGCGTTGGCCAGTGCTGTCTCCCATCCAGTGAAGGCATCAGCCCACGCGGTCACGGGCGTTCCCGCGAAGTCCACTTCGTACTCCTCGCCTCGGCCCGTTTCCTCGTGCCGCCGCGTGGTGATGGACTCATGATCGGCACGCACGAGTGCCAGTCGCATCCCGGACGCATCGACGCCGCCCACGACGAAGTAGTCCACCTCCGCCGCGAACCCGACGAACGTGCGCCGCGCGGTGATCGAATCGTCCTGAGTGGACCACTGATCGGCCGCGACAGCCAATGCCACCGGCGCCTGGCCGAAATCGTGCTCCTGGAACAGTTCCCGCGCGGTCAGCGTGTCGAGCAGCGGGCCCTGGTAGACCACCGACCCCAGCAGCTCGGCCAGACGCACGGTGTCAGAGGTGTCCAGGGCACCGAGCCCCATCAGTCCCTGCCACACCATCTCGCGGATTTCGCGACGGTCCTCGTCGCTGGGTCCGTTTTCCGCGCGCGGCCGATCGGCCATCCGCCGTACCAGCGGCGCCAGTTCCTCGTCGAAGAACTCGGCGATCGGCGCGGTCTGCGTTCCGGTCATGACGGCAACCCCAATTTCGATGTGGCGACAAAGAAAAGCATGATCTCCGAAGAACCCTGGGCGAGGGTGAGCCCCGGAGCCTCCCGCACCGCGCTGTCGAACACGCCCTCGGCGATCGCCGACGGGTCGCGTGCGTCCAGCAGCGCCTGCGGCCCAAGCAGTTCAACCGCCGCCAGCGATACTTCCTTGGCCGTCTCCGAGGTGTACCACTTGGCGGTCGCCGACTGCACTTCGTCAGGCTTGCCCTCGTGCAGGTTCGCGATGCACCGCCACGCCAGCAGACGCGCCGCGCGCACGCGGGTTTCCAGCTGCGCCAACCGCTGCTCGCAGCCCTCGGGCGCGTGCTCCTGCAGCGCGGCGAGCGTGCGCTCGGCCTTGGCGGAGTGGTCCAATCCGGTGCGCTCCAACGGAAGCACGTTGTTGGCCACCTGCCACCCGTCGTCGACGTCACCGAGCACGTCCTCGGGCCCGACCCTGATCCCGTCGAGGGTCACGCAGTCGAACCGCTCCTCCGACATGTTCCACAGTGGTTCGATGACCACACCCATGCTCTGCAGCGGCACCAGGAACAGCGTGATCCCGAAGTAGTTCACCGGACCGGTCGACGTGCGGGCCGCGCACAGGCCGAAATCACTGTGCTGCGCCTTCATGTTGTAGATCTTCTTGCCGTACAGGCGCCAGCCGTCGCCGTCCGGCTCGGCGCGCGTGGTCAGCGATGCCAGGTCGGATCCGACACCCGGTTCGCTGAACAGCACGTTGGCCGTGGTCTCGCCGCGTGCGAGGCCTGGCAGGAACCGCTCCTTCTGCTCCGGGGTGCCGAACAGGTTGATCGCCGACCCGACGATGTCGATGCCCAGCTGGTGGACGTTATCGGGCACGCCGTGGCGGATCATCTCCTCGGTGAGGATGGCCTTCTCCACGATCGTGGCGCCCGAGCCGCCGTAACGCTCGGGCCAGTTGATCGCCAGCCAGCCGAGCTTGCCCAGCCGCCTGTGCACCTCGCACACGCCGGTCTCTTCGCCGTACGGCACCCGGCGGGACTGCGCCACTTCCTCGCGCACTTCGTCTTCGCACAGCAGCTTGCACACGTCCGCCCGGAAGCGTTCCTGCTCGGGCGTCGGAACCGGCATCATCGCACACTCACCTCGCTTAGCCTGTCGCGCAGCGCTTCCGCCAACGCCTCGATGTGTGGGGACTGGAACATCGTGTAGTGGTTGCCCGGCACCACATGGACGTCGTCGCACAGGGCGCGCCACCGGTCAAGGTATTCGGGCTCCGAGTCCTCCGTGCACAGCAACACCACCCGTGCGTCCACAGGCGACGGACGGTGCCCGAGGAACGCTCGGACATTCGCGGCGAACACCGGGAACCGCTTGGCCCACTCGGCCTCGCCCAACTCGGCACCCATCCCCGCCATGTCGGCGGCGAACCACGTACGCAGCTGGTCGTCGTCGGGATAGATTGGTTCGGCCGGGAACGCTGTGTCGATCACAAGCACCACCGCGACGTCGTCGTCCTGGCGCGCCATTTCCAGCGCGATCGCTCCCCCGCCGGACCAGCCACCGAGGTGCAGCGGCCCGTCAGGCTGGACCTCACGGACCGCTGCCAGGTAGGCGGCGGCGATGGCAGGCAGTCCCCGTGCCTGCACCGCGTCGCCTTGAAGACCCGGATCCTCCAACGCGTACACGGGTTGGTCGTCACCCAGCAGCCCGGCCAACCCGACGTAGGGAGCCACCGATCCACCGACCGCGTGCACGAGGAACAGCGGTGGCCGCGTTCCGGCCGGCCTCAGCGGCACGAGCGGGGAAACGGTCGCCTGTGTGTCCTGCGACCGCCCCGCGCCGAGCTCCTCACGCATGCGCCGTAACCGCAGTTGCAGCACCGCGCGTCGTTTTTCCTCCACAGTGGAGGGACGTGAACCGGACATCAGCTCTTCTCGTTCAGCAACCGATCGAGTTCCTCTTCGGACAGATCGGCGATCTCGGCTTCCAGCTTCGACACCTCGTCATCGCCCAGCAGTGCCCGCTGCGCCTCGTCGATCTGGCCCGCGTACTGGCTGAGCGTCGGGTAGCTGAACAACCGCCGCGGGTCGAGCGTGACCTGGAAGGCGTCACGCACCCGCGAGACCAACTGGGTCACCTGCAGTGAGTTGCCACCGAGCAGGAAGAAGTTGTCCTGCGCGCCGATGGTGCCCGGATCGAGGCTCAGCAAGCCCTGCCAGATCTCGGCCACCCGGCGTTGTGTCTCGGTGGTCAGCTCGACCTGCTGCACTTCGCCTTCCGGCCGCGGGTTGGGCAGCTTCGCGTGGTCGATCTTCCCGGTCGAGGTCAGCGGGAGCTGCTCAAGTGCCACGTAGTCGGTGGGCACCATGTGCAGCGGCAACCGTTCGGTCAGGTGTTCGCGCAGCGCGTCCTGGTCGAACTCACCGACCACATAGGCGGCCAGCCAAGCCGATGGCGTGCCCTGGTCCCGCACGGTCACGACGCTCTGTCGCACGCCAGCAAAGCTCTCGATGGCGTGTTCGATCTCGCCGAGCTCCACGCGCAGGCCGCGCAGCTTCACCTGGCGGTCGACCCGGCCAAGGAACTCCAGGTTGCCGTCGGCGTTCCAGCGCACCAGGTCGCCGGTGGCGTACATGCGCTCGCCCGGGTTGGTCGCGAACGGGTCGGGCAGGAACTTCTCGGCGGTCTGGTCCGGCCTGCCGAGATAGCCGATCGCAAGACCAGCGCCCGCCATGAAGAGCTCGCCCGGGACGCCGACCGGCACCGGCCGCAACGCGCTGTCCAGCACGTACGCCCGCTGATTGGCCATCGCCCGGCCGATCGGCGGCGGCCCGTCCAGCGGCTCCGCCGGACACAGGTAGTCCACGCACGTCACGGTGACCTCGGTGGGCCCGTAACCGTTGTGGAACTCGCGCCCTGGCTTGGACCACTTGTTGACCAGATCGGGGCCGAACGGCTCCATGCCGATGAAGCACACCCGTAGATCGTCCAATGTGGACGGATCGAGCAGGCCGAGCACGGCAGGTGGGATGTCGACCATCGTCACCCGCTCCTTGGCCAGCAACGCCTGCAGCTTCTCCGGCTCGAGCAGCTCCGCGCGAGGCGCGCCCACGATGGTCCCGCCCGCCGTCAGAGTCGAGAACACGTCCGACACGCTGACGTCGAAGGCTGGGTTGGAGAACTGCAGGATCCGGTCGTCCGGTGTCACCGAGAACATCTGCTGGAAGGTGGTGCAGAAGTTCACCACGGCCCGATGCGGGACGATTACGCCCTTGGGAGTTCCGGTCGAGCCGGACGTGTAGATGACGTACGCCGCGTCCTCCTGGTTCACGGCCACCGAAGGCGGCGAAACCTCCCGTCCGTCGAGCACGTCCGAGTCCAGCAGCATCCGCGGCACCTCGGCGGGCAGCCGGTCGGCCAGATCCGAAGTCGTCACGACCGCTGCCACGTCGGCGTCGCTCAGCTGGTAGGCCAGCCGGTCCGGCGGATACTGCGGGTCGAGCGGCAGCCACGCGCCGCCTGCCTTGAGCACGCCGAGTTCGGCGGCAGGCAGGTTGAATCCGCGCTCCACCAACACGCCGACCACGCGCCCTGGCACGACCTTGAAGTCGTCGACAAGGGCGTGCGCCAGCCTGCTGGACCGCTCGTCCAACTGCGCGTAGGTCAGGTCCTGCCCCGCGAACCTCATAGCGACCGCGTCGGGTGCTTTGGCCACGTGGGCCGTGAACAGTTCGTGCAGCAGGCGCCCGTCGGTCTGACCTGGCTGGGGGTTCCACTCGGTCAGCACCCGCACGTACTCGTTGTCGGGCATGATGTCCAGCGCGTCCATCCGGGCGTCCGGCCTGGACAGCGCGTCGGCCATGACCGTCTTGAAGTGCTCGACCAGTCGTTTGATCGTGCTGTGGTCGAACAGCTCGGAGGTGTATTCGATCCACACGCCCAAGCCGCCGTCGGGCAGGTCGTTGATCTGGAAGGTGATGTCGAACCGGGTCGTCTCCGGCTGCGGCGTGAGCATTTCGACGTCGACGCCGGACAGCCGCCAGCGGGCGATCATCTGCTCCGGCAGCAGCGTGAACAGGTGCGCGACCACCGGATTGCGACCTGGCACCCGCTCAGGGCTCAGCGCCTCGACCAGACGGCCGAACGGCACGTCCTGGTGGGCCATCGCCTCGATGATGTTGTTGTTGGTCGCCTGCACCAGGTCACGGAACACCGGATTGCCGTCCACGTCGCCGCGAACCACGACAGTGTTGGCGAAGAACCCCATCATCGGCTCGGTCTCCGAGCGTGTCCGTCCGGAGAGGACAGATCCGAGCGCGATGTCGGTCTGGCCGGTGTAGCGGTTCATCACGACCTGGTACCCGGCCATCGTCAAGGCGAGCAGGGAAACCCCCTCGGCCTTGGCCATGTCGCGGATGTCCCGTGCGAGGTCGTCCGGCAGGCGCTCCTGGTGGATGTGCCCGGCACCGGTGGGTGCGGAGGGACGCGGCCGGTCGCCGCGGATCTCCAGTGGTTCCATCCCGTCCAGTGTGGAGCGCCAGTACTCCACCTGCTTCTCCGGCTCCTCACTGAGCAGCCAAAGCCGTTGCCACGCCGCGTAGTCGGCGGGATGCAGGGTGATCGGTTCGAACTGCGCGTCCGGATCGCTGTACCGGGTCGCCAGCTCGTCGGCGAACTGGCGTGACGACCAGCCGTCGATGACGATGTGATGCCACACGATGGACAGCACGTGGTCCTCGGGACCGAGCCGCAGTAACCCGAACCGGTACGGCGGTCCGTTGCGCAGGTCGAACTCCTCGCGGACGTGCTGGTCGATCCAGTCCTGGATGGACTCCTCGGTGCCGTCGGTCACCGGCAGGTCCCACGTCTCGGGCGGCGGGTCGACGGCCTGGAACGGCACGCCGTGCTCATCGCCGAACCGGGTGCGCAGGCTCTCGTGCCGCGTGACGATCCCCCGGAACGCCTCGGACAGCCGCTCGATGTCGAGCGGTCCGCGCAGGCGCATCGCGAACGGCACGTTGTAGACCGGGGCGCCGCCGACCATCTGGTGCAGGAACCACAGGAACCGCTGCTGGTCGGCGATGGCCATCTTGCCCGTTCGCGGAACCTGGACGATCCGCTCCCGCTCGGCCCTTTCCGCCACGCGCTGGCGGACCTTCCTCTCCAGCAGTGCGCGCCGGATATCGGCTACATTGCCGTCGTTGGGTGTGGTGTTCATGGTCTGGGTCTCCTCCTTCACCGGCGCACGCTCAGCGGGCGCAGATCGGTCCACACCCCCGCGATGTGTGCCAGGCAATCGCTCTTGCTGCCGGAAACGCCGGCTTCACGCCAGCCGTTCGGAATCTCCCGGCCTTCCGGCCAGATCGAGTACTGCTCCTCGTGGTTGATCACCACGACGAACTGGGTTTCCATCGCGTTTACCTTTCCTGTGGTACCAAAGCGGGAATGTCGGCCAGTCCGGTGAGATAGCTGTCGAGTGTCGCGAGCGCGTCCGCCGCGGGCCGCGCAAGCGAGACCGCGTGGTTGTTGAACCGCTCGGTGTCGAACTGCCTGGAGCTGTCGGTGAACATCCGGTCGAATTCCGCAGGCGCTACGTCGCCGTTGCCGTTCGGCGGCGGCAACAGCAGTTGCAGCCCGGCAAGCCTCCGATCGAACTCGGCAGCGGCTTCGACGCGCTCGCGGAACTGCCCGTAGGCCACGTGGTCCAGCCCGCACCGATCGGCGAGTGTCTCGAACGCCTCGGCGAAGCGCAGAGTTCGCGGCCACAGCACGTGCACCGCGCCGTCGGGTACCTCGATGTCCCCGGTGGCGGCACCAGACACGAGCTGGCTGACCACATCAACCGGTGTCACGTCTGTCTTGGCGTCGGTCTGGAACACGCATCCAGTGCGAGCGCACGCGTACAACAGGTTGTGCGCGAGCGAACCTGGGTTGGCCACTCCCATCGACTGGTGTGGCCAGACTTCGCCGAGCCGGTACGCCACCGAGCCGATGCCTTGCTTGCGCGCGTTGGCCAGCAAGCATTCCGCGACGTACTTCGACCTGTTGTAGCCGTCCCCGGCGACCTGATCCGGCGCCGGCATCTGCTCCTCGGTGATGCGCCTGCCGGCCGGCTCGTCGGGCGGGAAGATGCTCAATGTGGACAGGGTGTGCACGCGGGCACCGCCCGCGGCGAGTTTGATGAGCTCTTGCACGCCAAGCACATTGGTCGGGCGGTGGTCCAGATAGCCGGACAGGAAGTTGACCGCGCCCGCGGCGTTGACGACGCCGGACACGCTCGACGCGATGGCGTCGAACTGCCACTGCGACATGCCGAGCAGCTCACTGCCCAGGTCACCGGGGACCACCTCGACCCGTCCGGTCTTCAGCATCGCGGGCAACAGCTGGCACGCGGACGTCAGCTGGTACTGCTCGAGAACCTCGGTCAGCCGCCGGACTCCGTCAGCCTGGTCGGCGCACCGCACGAGGCAGATCAGAGTCGCGTTGGAGTTGACCAGCAACTCGGCGAAGATATGCGCACCGACGAACCCGGTCGCGCCCGTGACCAGCAGTGTCTGCGGCGGCCGCCACTCGATGTCGTGCTTGAGGTAGGCCAGTTCGGCGCTGTCGTCGTCCACTCCCCTGGCCAACCGCTCCGCCTGGGCGCGCACGGTCGGCTCGACAAGCAGATCCCTGGGCCGCACCGTGGTGTCCAGCCTCGCGCTGACCGCGACGGTGAGCCGGTTGGCGATCAGCGAGTTGCCGCCGTAGTCGGCGAACGGTGTGACCACACAAACCTGGTCCAGTCCCAGCACTTCGCACCAGGCTGAACTAACCAGCTCTTCCATCGGGTTGGCAGGCGGCTCGATGTGCTCGGCGGGGCCGGTCTGCCGTGCCGTCTCGGCCGTGATGATCGCGGACAACGCCTTCCGGTCCACCTTGCCGTTGTGGTTCAGCGGCAGGGCATCGAGCACCACGATCTGCTGCGGGACTTGCTCGGCCGGCAGTTTCTCCGTCGCGTACTCACGAAGCTGCGCGGGGCTCGGCGGATTGTCAGCCAAACGCGGCGTGACGCATCCGACCAAAGTGGAGTCCGGTGCTTCACCGAGTACGACCGCGATCGCGCTGCCGACGAGCGGGTGGTCGGTCAGGGCCGACCCGACGTCGCCGAGCTCGACCCGGACTCCGCCGAGCTTGACCTGCTCGTCCATCCGGCCGGCGAAGTACAGCAGCCCGTCCTCACCGACCCGGGCCAGATCGCCTGTCCGGTATAACTTCGCGCCGGGGATCTCGGGAAACGGGTTGTCCACAAGCACGCCAGCCGTGCGCTCGGGGTCGTTGAGGTAGCCCGCGCCGACGCACTCGCCGCCGAGGTACACCTCGCCGGGCGTGTTGACGCCGACGGGTTCAAGGTCGTCGTCGAGCACGATCGCGGCGGTGTTGTCGATCGGACGGCCGATCGGAATCCGCTCCACGTCCGCGTCGGTGATCTCGTGGAACACCGACCCGATCGAACACTCGGTCGGCCCGAACGTGTTGGTGACCTTGATGCCGGGCAACAGCGCGCGCAGCCGGTGCACGACACCGGGGGTGGCCGGTTCGCCACCGATCAGCACGCGCCGCAGGCACGATGTCACCTCACGCAGGTCCTCACGCAACTCCAACAGCGCGACGAAGACCGCGAGCACGGACGGCACGAAGTCGGTGACCGTGACGCCGTAACGACCGATCGTCATCGCAGTCTGTTCGAGATCGAGGATCCCGTCGCGGTGCGGCAGCACCACCTGACCACCGGACACCAAGGGCCACAGCACCTGCCACATCGAGGAGTCGAAAGTGGACCTGCTGTTCTGCAGTGTCACGTGATCGGCCCCGTCGCCGAACCGGCGCGACATCGTGGTCAACCTGTTGACCAGGCCGCGGTGATGGTTGAGCGCGCACTTGGGCGTTCCGGTCGAGCCGGACGTGTAGAACCCGTAGATCAGGTCTTCGGGTCCGGGCTCCCGGCCCACGGGTGGCGGAATCGGCGCGGCTGGGTCGTGCCGCGACTGTGCGCAGTCGACGATCACGGTGGGAAGAGCCCATCGCAGCTCGGTGACGGTCTCCACAGTGGCTGGCGACGCCACGATGGCAGGCGGCGTCAGTTCGGCCATGATCGCGTTGAGCCGGTCGATCGGCCATGCCGGATCCAGTGGCACGAACGCCGAACCCGTCTTCATCACGCCGAAGAGCGAGGTCGGGAATTCGGGCCCGTCCGCGACCAGTACGGGTATCAATTGCCCCTTCGACACGCCGTTATCGATCAGCTGATTGGCGGTCGCATTGGCCGCGGCGTCGAGGTCCGCATAGCTTATCGTGGTGTCGCGGTAGCGGATGGCGGGCCGGTCCGGGGCGCGCCATCGTTGTTCGCAAAACAGATCTAGGACAGTGCTATGCCGGGGGAACGCGTGGTGCGGCCCCAGGGACGAGTGAATGTCGGTTAATGCATGTTCACTCTTGTTCGTCTGCTGATGGCGCGGCATCGTGCCCCCATAGTCTCGACTGGTAAAAATCCATCGCGTCAGGCAGATCAGTGACCAACAGGTCAATGAGTTTCAGGTTGCCATGACTTACCCTCGGCCCGCATGATGAAGGCGCCGAAGTGTCTACCGTATTTGACGGATGCGTATAGACAGTTGCGCATCGCGCGAATTGTCAGGCGCGGGTAAAAGTGGACGGACGGGCGCGGGTGATCATCATCGCCGCCGCACCAAGCAAGACCGCGGCGGCGATGATCCACAGCCGGCGCCACCCCGGCGCCGACGCCCCCTCCGATGCCTCGCTGACGACGATTCCGTTGGAACAGCAGGGTAGGACGGCTCGATACCCGGCCACCCGGACCCGCGGCTCCATCACACGCATGCACCCGTAACCCCATGTTTAGCGGTTACCCGAGCACCTGGCCACCATACACACGTCACCCGGATAGAGTAAAGTTCCCTTTAAGACCATTGTGGACCGTGATCTTGTGAGCATATTCGCACAGCCGCAGCTCAGGCCGGATAAATAAGGTCACATAACATCGATACACATCGAGTCATCGCGCCGATACGATAGTTGTGGCGTCGTCGCACAACCGACTTGTCATGCCGACTCACCACTGGACGGTTAGAGTCGGAGAAGGTCGACGTATTGAGCGCCAAATCGCGCCCGTCCACCAGCATAAGTGGGGAGCTCGTGGTGCAAGCCAAGAAAAACGAGGTTATCGGGGTATTTCAATCGGGTGGGCTTTCCGCCCTCGCCGTCGGAGTCTGGCTGCATGAACTGTCCACTCCGGCACGGCACTATATTGCCGACATAGGCCAATCGGATCGCACGAAGATGGACGCGGTCGCTTCTTCGCTGCGAGCGTTCGGGGATGAAGTCGCAGTCGTGGATTTGCGGTCGGCGATGGCTGCGACAGCGTCAGATTTGTTACGGTATCGCGCCCGCCACGACGGCGGTTACTGGAACACGACCGGCGCCGCGCGGTTCGTGCTCGTCAGCCAGCTCGCACCGCTGATGATGGCGGACGGATGCGACGCGTTCGCCCACGGCTGTGTCGGCGGCGGGAACGATCAGCGCCGTTTCGCGCGCTACGGCGCCCAGGTCGCGCCGGAGCTGTCGGTCATCGAGCCGTGGACGAATCCGCAGGCGCTGGAACGATTTCCCGATCGCGAGCGGATGCTGCAGGCCGTCACCGAGTACGGTCTGCATCTCGACCACGGCAGCGGCGCCGAGCGGTCCACCGACGCCAATCTCGCCGGCAGTTCCCATGAGTCGGCCGAACTGGAAGACCTGGAAACGCCGGTCACCCGGCTCGATCCGCGGTGGAGCAAGTGGCCTGAGCAGACCCCGGCCGACCCGCAGACCGTCCAAGTGACCTTCCGGGACGGACGGGTCGCCGACATCGACGGCAGTGGTCCCGACCCGGTCGAATGGATGGCCCAGGCCAACGAAATCGGCGCGCGGCACGGCATTTGGCTGCGTGACGTGGTCGAGCGGCGCATCATCGGCACGGTCTGCCGTGGCATCTACGAAGCGCCCGGCCTTGAGCTGCTCGACCGCGCGTGGAGCCGCATCCTGCAAGCCAGCCTCGACGCCACAGGGCGCGAACTCTACGACCGGCTGGCCGCCGTGTTGGGCGCTGCGATGTATGAGGCGCGCTGGCTTGATCCCGCAGCGCATGCCGCCCGGGACGCCATCGACCGGCTCGTCGGCGACATCGACGGCCGTGTGACCCTGTCCGTCCACAGAGGAATCGCTCAGGTCGAACGGATGCAGGTGACCAGCGGCGTCGTGCAGCAGACCCGGTTCGGCTCGGGCGGCAACCGCTGGAGCAAGGTGAAAGCCGTTTAGGCGAGGGAGGAGGAAACGATGCGTGAACGCCGATTCGGCCGGCTGGGCTGGATGGTCAGCGACGTCGGCTACGGCATGTGGGGCATAGCTGGCGGCGAAGGCGGATGGACCGGCGCCGACGACGAGACCGGCAACACCGCGCTCGACGAGGCCGTACGACTCGGGTGCACCTACTTCGACACCGCATGGATCTACGGCCGCGGGCACAGCGAGGAGATGCTCGGGCAGCTGCTCCGGCGGCACCCTGATCGCCGGCTGTACGTCGCGACCAAGCCACCGCCAAAAGACCGCAACTTCCCGTCCACTCGCGACTCGAAGCTGTCCGATGTGTACCCGCCGGATCATCTGTGGGAGTACTTGCAGCTGAGCCTCAAAGGGCTCGACGTGCCGTCCGTGGATCTGTTCCAGTTCCACGTCTGGGAAGACGCATGGGCGCACGACGCGGCTTGGCAGGACGTCATCGGCGAGATGAAGGAACGCGGTCTGATCAAGGGCGTCGGGATCAGCGTCAACCGCTGGGAACCCTGGAACGTACTGGAAACCCTGAACACCGGGCTGATCGACGCGGTGCAGGTGATCTACAACATCTTCGACCAGTCCCCCGAGGACGAGCTGTTCCCGGCGTGCCGTGAACTGGACATCGCGGTGATCGCCCGAGTGCCTTTCGACGAAGGCACTCTGACCGGCACCCTCACCCGTGACAGCCAGTGGGCCGAAGGCGACTGGCGCAACACCTACTTCGTGCCCGAGAACCTCATCCCGAGTGTGGAGCGGGCGGAGCGGCTGGCGCAGATCGTGCCCGAAGGCATGACCATGCCCGAACTCGCCCTGCGCTTCATCCTCCAGAACCCTGACGTGACAACGGTGATCCCGGGCATGCGCAACCTCAAGCACGTCCACAGCAACATCGCCACGAGCGACGCCGAACCACTGAGCGAGGAACTGATGGCGCAGTTGCGCGAACACCGCTGGGACCGTCAACCCACGTGGTGGTCGCAATGAGCGCCGCGCCGAAGCCCATCGTGCTGTGGGCAGTGCCTCGATCGCGGTCCACGGCGTTCCTGCGCATCATGATCGAACGCGGCGACCTCGAAGTAGCTCACGAGCCATTCTCGTACCTGCAAGTGGACGGCCACTACGAGTTCGCAGGCAGGCGCGTCTCATCGACGATCGAGCTCCTGGATGCGATGTTCGAGGTCAACGCCAACGAGCGCCGGGTGTTCGCCAAGGACACCTCCGACTACAAGTACACCCAGTTGCTCGAAGACGGCCGCCTGTTCAGCGACGTGGTCAACACGTTCATGATCCGTGAGCCGAAGGGCGCGATCTCCTCGCACTACGCGATGAACCCCGAGGCCACTGTAGACGAATACGGCTTCGAGTACCTGCACGCGATCTTCGAGGCGGTGCGCTCGGCGACCGGCGAAGTCCCGCTGGTGATCGACGGCGACGATCTCGTGGCCAACCCAGAAGCGACGGTCCGGGCGTACTGCGAGCGAGTCGGCCTGGAGTTCAAACCCGAGGCGATGCACTGGAATCCCGGCGAACAGAACAAGTGGCAGCGCACAACCCGTTGGCACGCGGAGGTGGCCGAGAGCAGCGGACTGGAAGCCAGGAAGCCCAAGCAGCGCGAGACTCCCGACACCAACGAGCATTTGCGCCGCATCGCCGAGCACCACCAGCCGTTCTACGACGCCCTCGCGCGCCACCGCATCACCACCTAAGCCGCACGGCCACATCCCGCACAGAGGCTCGCGGGTGCCGACTGCGCGCCCGCGAGCCGGGCAATCGCGGGGCTGGTGAAGTGAATGGCCGCGCGTGCTGCCGGTCCGGTGAGCCCGGTCGACGGCACGATGACGACAAGCCGCAGCGGCCACTCGCTCACACATCAGCGTGAGCTGAGCTCCCACAAACATTTCCTCCCGTGTGGTTCGCGAGAGCTGCGCTGAGGACATCGAGCACTGCCGATGGGAGGCTGGGCTGGTCGGCCGCCACGCCGCGTTTGTCATTGGCGCGTTCGATCAGTCGAGAGAAGTCGCGACATATTCATCCGACCTCAAGACTTCGGAAGCCTGCTGATCTTCCTGCGGTACGACGGCTCTCAGTCCATGCCTAAGCGCGAGGCAGCTCGCTTCCAGTCCGAGGCAAGTGAATGCCGCACACCGGTGGAGCGCTCGTGGCTCGCAGTCCTGGGCACGCCCCCACCCCCGACGGCGTCACCACACCGTCGGCTCCGGCCGTATACCGCCTCGGCGTTATGTCCGAATACCTACTTTCGTCGGTTGTATACAGTATGGAGTCTACTGAATGATCAGCTGGCATGGTGAGCAGACGAACTGTCATCGTCCTCGGGCCGCTGTCCGTGGCCACGGCTATGTTGAGTGCGCCTGTCGCGCAGTCCCGGTTGGCTCAGCAGAGCCCGATCGATGTCACTCGCGAGTCCATTCGTGTCGAGCCGGGCCTTCCCAGACTTCGCATCTTCTACGGCCGCTCCGATGTCGAGATCGAGTACATCCGCAAGGACTCCGCGAGTCCGACTGGCTGCACGACGCGGCACCACGAGGAGACCGAAGAGGGCACCGTCGCCCGAGGCTCCGGGTATGTGACGCTCGCCGGAACCCGCTACGACTTGGTGCAGTTCCATTTCCACACACCGTCGGAGCACACGTTCGAAGGCAGGCACGCCCCGCTTGAGATGCATCTCGTGCACAGCAGCGCCACCGGGAAGTTGCTGGTCATCGGTGTTCCGCTGGTCCCTGGTCCGCCTTCGGCCGTCGACAAGGTGCTCGCCAAGTTCGCGCCCGAATGCGGCGAACCCGTTCACGTCCCGGCGATCGACCTCAACGCCCTGCTGCCAGCCGATCGGACAACCGCGCGGTACAACGGATCGTTGACCACCGCACCCTTCGCCGAAGGCGTGCAATGGTTCCTCGCCAAGGAAAAGACCGTCACGAAGGCCACCATCAACCGCTTCCGATCACTCTTCCCCCACGGCAACGCACGGCCGACTCAACCGCTGAACGGGCGTCGCGTTCAGATCGAACGCTGGTAGCAGCAAGTCATGGCTGGGCCACGAGCCCAGCCATGACCACGACTTCCTACAGGGCGAAGCTTGGGTGTGGTGGTTGGTTGTAGGCAGTGTTCTGCCACGCCACGGCGATCCGGTATTGCCTGTCCTGCATCAGCGAGGGCCGGGAGATGCTTGTTGGATCGGTGGTCGAGTAGATCCGCAGTGCGCGGTTGTCGGACGTCGGCCAGATGACTTCTTCCCGCCAGTCGCCGAGGATGTCCGCGGACAAGGCTGGCGTGGCCTTGCTGCCGTTGTTCGAGTGCACGCCGGATGCGGTGAGCAGGCGGGTGTCACCGGATGTGCCGTACTTGTCGATGTGGGTGCCGTCGAGCAGTTCGCGTTGAGCGTCGCCGTCCCACCAGACCACGAAGTTCGTCGAGGAGGGTTTACGGCCGACGTTCTGGCCGGCCGTGTTCAGCAGACCGCTGACGGCCGACGACCACGACTCGGCGCCAGGGCTGCCCGCGTATACGTCCGCCGAGACGCCTCGGCCGTTGTCACAGTTGCATGAGGCGTTCTGCCAGATGATCTGGCCGGTTCGGGCGTCCGCCATCCACGCGGCGGGTGACGACTTGTTCTCCGACACCTTGAACACTTCGAGCCCCGTGCGGCTTGGGATCAGGTCGCCGACGTGCATGGCGTCGCCGTGGCCGTGGCGGGTGTTCCACAGTGGAGCGCCGTTGTCGTCGATCGCCATGGCACCGAAGATGATTTCGTCGCGGCCGTCGCGATCCGCATCGGCCACCGACAGGTTGTGGTTTCCCTGCCCCGCGTATTGCGATCCGGCCGAGTTGGAGTCGAAGACCCAGCGCTTCGCCAGTGTCCCGTCGCGGAAATCCCACGCCGCGATCACTGTCCGGGTGTAGTAACCGCGGCTCATGATCAGGCTTGGCCGTGATCCGTCGAGGTACGCCGTGGCCGCGAGGAACCGGTCGACCCGGTTGCCGTAGTTGTCGCCCCACGAGGCGACGTTCCCGCGCGGCGGGTCGTAGTTCACTGTGGACATCGCGGCGCCGGTCTGGCCGTTGAACATCGTCAGGAATTCCGGGCCGGCCAGGATGTAGCCGCTGGAGTTGCGGTGGTCGGCGTTGGCATTGCCGATCACCTGGCCGGTACCGGATCGGGTGCCGTCCGCGGTCTTCATCGCGACCTCGGCACGACCGTCGCCGTCGTAGTCGAAGACTTGGAACTGCGTGTAGTGCGCACCGGCGCGGATGTTGCGGCCGAGATCGATGCGCCACATCCGAGGGCCGTTGAGCTTGTACGCGTCGATGTACACGTTGCCGGTGTAGCCCGACTGCGAGTTGTCCTTGGCGTTGCTGGGATCCCACTTGAGGACGATCTCGTACTGGCCGTCACCGTCGAGATCGCCTGCGCTGGCGTCGTTCGCGGAGTACGTGTAGGTCTCCCCCGACGGTGTCGTACCGCCAGGTGGGATCTGCAGTGGCACATCGCGGGTGCTCGCCGCGACGTCGGCGTTGAACGTCAACGACTCCGAGCCGACCGACTCGACGCCGTTGACGTCAGCGCGGACGGTGTAGCGGGCGTTCGCCGGGGCACCGGGGTCGTGATAGCTGGTCGGGCCGCTGACTGTGGCCAGCTTCGCGCCATCCCGGTACACGTTGAACTTCACGTCCGCCGGATCGTCGGCCAGCAGCCGCCAGCTGACTCGGTTTCCGTCATGGGAGTGGACACTGATGACGCCACGGTCGAGCATGTCGACCGGTGGGGCCAACGCATGTGCAGGCCCCGAAGGGATGACCGCGAGCAGCGTCGCAGCGCTGACCGCGGCGAGCAGGGATGTCATGGCAATCACCTTTGACTATCGACGATCGAAACGATTCAATCGATGCCGTTCCGATGCTAGCCCGTCCGCATAGCACGGCCAACTCCTTGCCACAAAGGCATCTTGAAAGCCCTTACATGTCTCGTTAGGACTCGGACGACTGTTGACAGCGCGAGTGCGCCTGCTACCGTCAGATGTCGGAAAGCGCTTTCCGTCTCCCCCTGCACCAGGGCAGGTTCACTGCCTGACGGAAGGAACACCATGTCAACGATGACATTGCGAGCAGCCGTCGTCACGACGCTGCTGGCGGCTGGGTCAGTGCTTGCCACGCCCGCCGCGTCGGCCGCACCGTTCGATCTCGTCGGCTGGGCAACACAAGGCGGCGGGACCACAGGCGGCGGCAACGCTTCGCCGGTCACGGTGAGCAGTTCGTCCGCCTTGATCTCCGCCATGCAGTCGTCGAGCCCGGCGGTGATCCGGGTGTCCGGGTCGATCGCGATCTCGGGCATGCAGAAGGTCGCCGCCAACAAGACGATCATCGGTGTCGGCTCCGGCGCCGCCATCACCGGCGGTGGGCTGAACATCAGCAACGTGTCGAACGTGATCGTGCGGAACATCAACTTCCGCGGGTGGGGCGACGACGCGATCAACGTCCAGTACTCGACCAGGGTGTGGATCGACCACAACTCGTTCTCCAACGGCAACGACGGTGCCGTGGACGTGAAACGCGCGTCGGACTACGTCACGGTCTCGTGGAACAAGTTCATCGATCACGACAAGACAATGTTGTTGGGACACAGCGACGACAACGGCGGCGAGGACCGCGGCAAGCTGCGGGTGACCTACCACCACAACTGGTTCGCGGGCACCAACCAGCGCCACCCACGGGTCCGGTTCGGCAACCCGGTGCACGTCTACAACAACTACTACGCGGGCGTCACCTCCTACGGCGTCGCCTCCACAATGGAGGCCGGTGTCCTCGTTGAAGGCAACTACTTCGAGAACACCGAGGACCCGTTCCACCGCGGTGAGGGCAGCTCACCCGCGGGCAACCTGGTCGCCCGCAACAACCACTTCGTCAACTCCGGCAGCGGCGACGCCGGTGGCAGCGTCAAGAGCATTCCCTACTCGGTCACGCTCGACTCGGCGGCATCCGTCAAGTCCATTGTGTCCAGCGGGGCCGGTACCGGCCGGATCTGACCGGCCATTTCGGCTCGTGGGTGCGTGCACCCACGAGCCGTCAACGGCTCAGCCCAGCTGGCAGGTCGCGAACCGCTCAAGGCCTTCCGGCTTGGCCGCGACGCGGCCGATCGCGGTCTCGATCCGGTTGAGCGCGGCAGTTCGCTTGTCGGCCAACGGGCCGAGGATCGCGTTCTGCACGAAGTTCGGCCCACCCTGGCCAACGGTGTTCGCCAGCCTGGTGTTCGCCTCGGCGATCTGCTTGTCCAAATTCGCCAGCTCCCGCTCGACCTCGGCTTGCGCGGCCGCCGGAACCGCGGGCACAACCGGGTCAGGGCACACGATGTTCTGTCCGGCAGACTGGCCGCCACCGGATCCCGCCGCGGGCGTCGTCGGTTCCGACGAGGACGGCGGCTGCTCGCCCGCCGGAGCCTCCCCCAGTTCACAGGTCGCGAACTGCTCAAGGCCTTGCGGCCTGGCCCCCACCCGGCCGATCGCGATCGCGATCCGGTCCAACGCGGCGGTTCGCTTGCTGGCCAACGGCCCCAGAATGGCGTTCTGCACGAAGTTCGGCCCACCCTGGCCGACCGAATTCGCCAACCGGGTGTTCGCCTCGGAAATCTGCTTGTCCAAATTCGCCAGCTCGCGCTCCACCTCAGCCTGGGCCTGAGCCGGAACAGCGGGCAGGACGGGCTCGGGACACACGATGTTCTGCGCGGCAGGCTGACCAGTCGACGGCGAAGACGTCGAAGTGGACGGTGCAGACGTCACCGCCGGTGCCTGTCCCAAACCGCACGTGGCGAACTGCTCAAGCCCTTGCGGCCTGGCCCCCACCCGGCCGATCGCGATCGCGATCCGGTCGAGCGCCGCGGTTCGCTTGCTGGCCAACGGCCCCAGAATGGCGTTCTGCACGAAGTTCGGCCCACCCTGGCCCGCCGAGTTCGCCAGCCGGGTGTTCGCTTCGGACAGCTGTTTGTCCAGGTTGGCCAGTTCCCTGTTCACTTCGGCCTGGGCCTGAGCGGGCACGGCACCGATCGCGTTCACCGGGTTCGGGCACGCGATGTTCTGCGCGGTGGCGTTCGCGTCCGACGAACTCCCACCGGACGCGAATGCCGCGACGGCCAACGCGGCCATGGCACCCGCACTCAGCGCCCCGATCCACACGATGCGTCGTTTGGCGCGCTGCGGCCGGGCATGGGCTTGTGACATATCGATACCTCACTGCTGTCAAGTGTTTCGGCAGCGTCAGGTACGGCACGCCAGGTCGCCCCGGCGCCACGGTTGGCCGCCTGACAAGGGGGCCAGCCGGACCAGGAGCTGGCCCCCAACTCGACATACGAGCAGGTATCGCCGGGGGTTCACGTTAACATCGAACTTATCCGGTGAAATTCACGTCGCTGCAGAAGTAGTACGACTGATCCATGTGGCTGGCCTGCCAGATCGTGTAGACGATGTGCCGCCCCGACCTGCTGCCCGCGTTCACCGACACCTGGTACTGACCGGCAGGCGCGTATCTCCCGGTCTGCGCGACCAGTTCGAGGTTGTTCCAGCCCAACGGCTGAGTCGCCGGGTTGAAACCTTGCCTGGTGACGTACACCAGGAGGTAGTCCGCGCCGTGCCTGGCCTGATCGGTCACCGTCAGCGTGAACCTGTTGCTCTTGTTGGCCATCTGCCACGCACCGACGGTGTCGAGCGCGTTGTACCGGCCACCTTCGGCACGCCCGCCGCTGCACAGCTGCCCGTTCGGGATGTTGCCCTGGTGGTTGCCCTTGAGGTTCTCGCGGTACAGGCCGTTCCAGTTCCACATCGCGTTCGTGTCGGCCTGCCAGGCCTGCCAGCACATCGGGTCGCGCTGCGCCATCGTGGGGTTCTGGAAGTCGCTGCCCCAACGGTCCCAGCAACCGTAGTTGCGGGACGGCGGGTCGGTGGCCGAGCCGTGTGCGCTCGCCACCCCGGCCAGCACGCTGGCGAACAGGATGCCGACCGTGGCCAGCACGGTGAGCACACGTCTGCCTAACTGGTTGTGCACGTTGTCCTCCTCCTTGAGGGTGCACTTGCAGGGAAAGACTGGGAGCGCTCCCAGATGTCTACTGTAGCCAGCCTGGCACGGACTGTGAACCCCCGATCGATCCCGCGACCGGCCTGTTGTGCCGAGCGGACCGGTGAAAAGGCTTGCAGTCATGGGCGATGACGGCCGAAGCTCAGCACCGGTCGAAGCGGCCGGGAAAGCACTACATTCGAGATACGGATTCCCTCGCGGTCCTTTGTAGACATGGAGGCTCTTGTGCCCGAACTTCGAAGCTCGTCCTGGTATGCCGGCGACGACCGGAACGCGTACATCCACCGTGCCTGGATGCGCCGCGGCGTGCCCGCCGATAGTTTCGACGGACGGCCGCACATCGCGATCGCCAATACGGCTTCGGAGCTCACGCCGTGCAACGTGCACCTGGACCAGGTCGCGGAATCGGTGAAACGGGGCGTGTGGGAGGCAGGCGGCGTCCCGCTCAACCTCCCGGTCATGTCGCTGGGTGAGACCCAGGTCAAACCGACTGCCATGCTCTGGCGCAACCTCGCGGCGATGGCGGCCGAGGAGATGCTGCGCGCCAACCCCATCGACGGTGTGGTGCTGCTCGGCGGGTGTGACAAGACCATTCCCGCGCTGCTGATGGCGGCCGCTTCCGTGGACATCCCTTCGGTCGTCGTTTCCGGTGGTCCCATGCTGACCGGCACCTTCCGCGGCACCCCGCTCGGCTGCGGGACCGGTGTGTGGAAGCTGAGCGAGGAAGTCCGCGCGGGGACGCTCTCGCAGGCCGCGTTCATGCGCTCGGAGTCGTCGATGATCCGCAGCGCCGGGCACTGCAACACGATGGGCACAGCCTCGACCATGTCGTGCCTCGCCGAGGTTCTCGGGATGTCGTTGCCGGGGCTTGCCGGAGTTCCCGCACCCGACGCCCGCCTGCTCTCCGGGGCGCACGAGACCGGCCGGCTGGTGGTCGAAATGGTGCACGACGACCGCAGGCCGAGCACGATCATGACAAGGGAGTCGTTCCTCAACGCCATTGTCGCGCTGGCGGCGATCGGCGGTTCCACCAACGCCGTCGTCCACTTGCTCGCCATCGCCGGGCGCCTTGGTGTCGAACTGACGCTTGACGACTTCGACCTCGTCGGCGCTGACGTACCGCTGCTGGTCGACCTGCAACCCGCTGGGCGCGGCCTGATGGAGGACTTCCACCGGGCCGGTGGCCTGCTCGCCGCCCTGCGCGAAGTGCGGGACCTGCTCTCATCACAAGCCATCACCGTGACCGGTGCGCCCCTCGTCGACTACCTGCAGGACGCGGACATCTGGGATCCGGAAGTGATCCGGTCACGGACCGATCCGCTCAAGGAATCAGCCGGAATCGCCGTACTCCGCGGCAATCTGGCGCCACGCGGCGCGGTGATCAAGCCAGCGGCCGCCTCACCGGAACTGCTCCAGCATCGCGGCCGGGCGGTGGTGTTCGACAGCATCGAGGACTTCCGGGCCCGTATCGACGATCCGGAACTGGACGTCGACGCGAGCAGTGTGCTGGTGCTGCGTGGATGCGGGCCGAAGGGCTACCCGGGCATGCCCGAGGTCGCCAACATGCCGCTGCCCAAGAAGCTGCTGGAGTCCGGAGTCCGGGACATGGTCCGCATCTGCGACGGCCGGATGAGCGGAACCGCCTACGGCACAGTCGTTCTGCACGTCTCCCCCGAGGCAGCCGCCGGTGGACCGCTGGCACTGGTCCACACCGGCGACTACATCACTCTCGACGTGCCCAACCGCACCCTGACTCTCGATGTCCCTGACAGCGAACTAGCACAACGCCAGCCGAGTGAGGAGACGGTGGAAGGCTTTGCCGGGCCGGAGCGAGGCTGGCAACGCCTCTACGTCGACCACGTGCAGCAGGCGGATGTGGGCGCGGACCTCGACTTCCTCGTAGGTTCGAGTGGAGCCGAGGTCACGCGCGAATCACACTGATCTCATCCGCCGTCGGGCAGTCCGGCCCGAACCTCGTGCAAGGTCAAGGGACGCAGGGACAACGTGTACTCGTACGTCTGGTCCGGCTGGACCTGACTGCGTTCCCGCACGGGGTTCGGGGTGTCGCCGACGCCGGTCACGGCATGGCTCGCGTGCAACGTGGACCAGCCCTTGTTGCGCTGCAACTGGAACGGGTACGCCGCACGGTCCAGGTCGTCGTACGGAGTCACGCTGACGTCCTTGGCTCCGCCGACCAGGAGCCCACCACTGCGGCCGTCGGACAGCATGGCCCAGCGGGAGTCAGTGTGGTTGCCGTGGTCCTGCGGACGGTAGTACTCGACGTACTGCTCGTCCACGGTGCTGGACTGCACGCCGATCGGCGTCCCGTCCTTGCGGTCGACGTAACTCTCTGTCTTCCGCCCGTACCAGGTGAACTTGTTGTACGTGTCCGGCACGCCCAACGAAACACCGATGCGGGGCAGGTACGGCAATGTACGCATAGACCCTTGCGGGGTGACCCGATGTCCGAGCTCCAGCACGCCGGTCGACGTGATGGTGTAGGTCATGGTCTGGTCAAACCAAGCGCTAGTGACGTCCGGAGCGGCAACCCGGCTGTCCACGATGACACGGACCGCTGCCTTGTCACGCTCGACCCGGACGCCGGTAACCGTGGTCTGCAGGCGGTCGAGGCCGGCCTTGCGCCAGTCCTCTCCCTCCGCGCGGCCCCACGCGAAGGTCTCATTGCTGATCGGCGCCCGCCACGCGTCGAGCTTCGGTCCGCTGGACAGCAGTTCCTTGCCGCCGTAACGGATCGACGTCAATGCGCCGGTCTTCTTGTCCACCTTGTACAACGCTCCCCCGGCCAGCACCGTGACCGACGTGGTGTCCTCGACAGGAAGGACGAACCGCCAGTCGAAGGGCGCCTTGTCGAGGCCAGGAACTCGGGTGCCGCCCAGGAAGAACTGGTCGTGCGCCAGGACATGACCGGTCTTGGTCACGGCTTCGACCGTCAGGAACCGTTCCCGATCGGTTGCCTTGGCCAGCAGCGGGATCCGGCCTGTCGACGCGGCGGCCACCCGCAACGGCTGCTCACTAGCGGCCACCACACGGGATCCCTCGTTCACCCGCCACTTCAACCGCAGGTCGTCGGTGCCGGTGAACTGACGTTCGTTCGTCACTGACAACACGCCGTCGGCGTACGCGAACCGCAAAGGCTGGTGTGCCCAGGCCATCTGCAACGCTTCCGGCTGCACGAACCGGTCCGCGCCGATCAAGCCGTCCACACCGGACAAGCTTGAACCGTAGGACAGGTGCGTCCCCTTCTCCTCGACCTTGTCGAAGTCCAGTGCGAGAACCGCACCACCGACTGGTGTCGAAGCGTTCAGCTCCACCGCGGTGAGGGAACGGTCGTAGATCCGGACATCGTCGACCACGCCACGGCCCATCCACCCGATGTTCGACGGGTCGTTCCAGGACGTCTCGAAGTCACGGCCGACGTTGACCTCGGCGGACGAGGAGTCGATCGGCCCGCTGAAGGGCTTGCTGGCGACCTCGGCCCCGTCGATGTACAACCGCAACGCGGTGCCGTCATACGTACCGGAGACCCGATGCCAGTTGCCGTAGAAGTCCGCGGGCACGGGCGCCTGCACGGCCTGCCACGTTCCACTGTGGATGAAGAACTCCAAGGTCTTCTCGGTCTTCATCTTCAGCGCGTACTGGTGGTCGCCCTTGCCCACGATCCGGAAGTCACCGGTCCACTTACCCGGCTTCACCCACGCGTCCAGCGTCACCGCCTTGCCGGTGATGTCCAGCTTGCGGTCCCGGTAGACCTCCACGAAGTCGTCCAGCCCGGACAACGCCAGTGCCTTGCCGCGGTGACCGTCGACGAGGTCCGGTTTGCCGGACAGGTGCGCGGAGATGCTGTTGCCCGAGGAGTCCGGCACGATCCTGATCTTCTGCCGGATGTTCTGCTCGGCCCAGTCCCAGATGAACCCGCCCTGGGTCTGCGGGTTGGCCCGGATGATGTCCCAGAACTCACGGAAGTTGCCGAGGCTGTTGCCCATCGCGTGCGCGTACTCGCCGAAGATCAGCGGCTTGGTGGTGTTCTTGGCCTGCTCGGCGAACTTCTCCGGGGACGGATACCGCGGACCCCACACATCGGCGAACGGCGCGTCCCCGTCGGGGTTGTTCGACTGGTGGTAGATCGGCCGGGTTGGCTCGTTCGCGTCCAGCCACTCGGCCATGGCGTAGTGGTGCGCGCCGAGACCGGCCTCGTTTCCGGTGTCCCATAAGAAGATGCTCGGATGGTTCTTGTCCCGTTCGACCATCCCGATGAGACGGTCGAGGAAAGCGTCCCGCCATTCCGGCTGGTTGGCCTGGCACCAGTTGTTGCAGTTCTCGTGGTTGTGCGTCTCGATGTCGACTTCGTCGTCGATCCAGATGCCGTGCTTGTCGGCCAGCTCGTAGAAGTACGGATCGGACGGGTAGTGCGAGGTCCGCACAGCGTTGACGTTGAGCTGCTCCATCAACGCCACGTCCCGCTCCTGCGCGGCCCTGGGCACGTGCCTGCCGTGATCAGCGTCGGTCTCGGCCCGGTTGACGCCCTTGAACAGCACCCGCTTGCCGTTGACGAGCAACTGCCTGTCACGGATCTCGATTTCCCGGAAGCCGGTGGTCTCACTGGTGATGTGCGTGCCGTCAGGGCCGGTCAACGTCAGCACGACGGTGTACAGGTTCGGTGTCTCGTCGGTCCATTTCGCGGGATTGCGGACAGGCAGCGTCAGCGTTCCCCGTTGCTCGATGTGCTGGCTGGTGGCGCCGACTTCCCTGCCGTTGGCGTCCCGCAGGCTGAGCGCGACCTGGTTTCCAGGTTTTCCCTTGAGTTCCACCGCAGCCGTGAGTGTGGCGTCCGCGTAGGACGCGTCCAGGTCGGTCCGCAGCGTGACGTCCTGGATGTGCGTCGCGGGCGTCGAGTACAGGTGCACCGAACGGAAGATGCCGGAGAAACGCCACTGGTCAACGTCTTCGAGGTACGCACCGGCGCTCCACCGGTGCACCTGAACCGCGATCCGGTTACGGCCGGGCTTGAGTGCCGGTGAGATGTCGAATTCGGCCGGGGTGTAGCCGCCTTGGTCGTACCCGACGTACTTGCCGTTGACCCACACGAAATACGCCGAGGTCACGCCCTCGAACCTGAGGAAAGTCGTGCGTTGCGCCCAGTTGGCGGGAAGGTCGAAGTCACGGGCGTAGGCGGCGGTCGGGTTGACGTCGCGCGGCACCCGCGGCGGGTCGTCGGGCTGGATCTCGGTCGCGATGTTGCGGAAGATCGGGTGGTCCAAGCCGTCGGTCTGCAGGGTGTGCGGCACCGACACCTCGCGCCAGCGTGATGTGTCGTAGCCGTCGCCGTAGAACCCCGCAGGGACTTGAGACGGGTTGTCCGCCATGGCGATCCGCCACTTGCCATCCAGTGACAACGTGTAGGGACTGCGTTCGTCCTTGCGGGCTGCCGCCGCGGCATCGGCATACGGGCGGAGAAAGGCGTGCGCGGGCTCCTGGCCTTCGGCGACCTTCCGGGGATCTTCCAGATATGTGTGCACGTCGGCAGGTGGATCCGCGGCCGCACTGCCGGATCCAGTCGCCACAAGAGATCCGGCGACCACCGAGAAAACCAAAGCGAGAACGCGCGTTCGCAGCACCGCGTAAACCTCCACGTTCCGACAGGATCGAACAAGATACAACGCGATGCCGCGAACGCCGTCAAGCCTCCGGACGTCGGTATCCACTGTGGACAGGGCCGTCCGGAAAGCGCTTCCCAGCTCTCATGGGCACACGTTCATGGAGCTGTTGTTCAACGTGATGGCGCGGAATGTGGTGTTGGTGCCGCACGGGCTCTCCCGGACAGCGGAGTTGGTCACCGTCAGGTTCTGAATGGTGATGTCGGAGTTGTTGGGGAACTCCGAGCGCGCGGCCAGCCGGACCTCGCCACCACCGGACACCGTGCCGCTCTGGGCCGCGATGGTCACGTTGTAGCAGTTCTCGATCAGAATGGAGTTGTTGCCCGTGTTGGCCACGTCGATCCGGTCGATGGCCAGGCCACCACTCTCCGACACGCAGAAGATGCCACGCCCGCCGCCCCGGGCACGCACGGTCCCCACCCGGATGTTGGTGGGATAGCCGCTGCCGATCCGGCCGTTGCGGTTGGCGACGCGGAACGCCGCGTAACCGGTGCCGGCTCCGGCGTTCTCGGCGTCCACAGTGCCCACTGTGGCGTTGATGGTGTCGTTGAACAGCAGACCGGAGTGCCCGACGCTGCGAGCCGTCACCGTGCCGATGGTGATTCCGTCGACGCCATATGTCTCAACCGCATGGCTGCCCGCGCCGGAGACGAACACGTTGTCGATCCGGATGTTCCGGCTGCGAACGCTGGTGTCACCCCGGTTGTCGATCCGGACACCCAAACCACCGGACAGCCGCATGTCGATCTGACCGAGGATGACGTTCTGGACGTTGCGCATGAAGATGCCGTACAGCGGACTGCCTGCGACGTTGAGGTAGCGGACTTCGATGTCGCGAGTACCTCGCGAGTAGATCGGGGCCTGGTCGCCGGAGCCGGAACCGGTCACGGTGATCGTCCCGCAGACATCCAGCCCGGTGTAACTCGGCAACGAGATCCGCGACCCGGCGCTCATCGAGCCGGATCCACGAACCAGAACCCATTGTTTCGCAGTACGCCCAGCAGCGAGGCTGTTGACCGCTGCCTGAACGGCGGCCCGCATGTCGGTACCTGTGTACACGGTCTGGCTGCCGTTGCGGGCTGTCCACGTGCTGCCGCTGAGCACGGCCTCGGCATTGAACGACCGGTCACCACAGGCCAGCACCCGGGGCTCGCTGTCCGCGGCAGCGGACTGCGCACCACCGGCCACCACGGCCACGACCAGCGCAAGGACACCCAGCTTGGAAAAGGACATGATTGATCTCCCTTGCTGGAGAAGGGAATGCAGGGAAAGCCCGGAAAGCGCTTTCCGGACGTTGTCACGATATTCAAGACGGTTCACGCTTGTCAACGCCGCCAAGGCGGGCAAGAACGACCCCGGGCGGCAAGCACGACGGTCCGCGGAAAATCTGGCAGGCTTGCAGTCCGATGGCACGAGCAGCGAGGAGGATCACCGTGCGCACTACGCCACCGTTCCGCGCCGATCACGTCGGCAGTCTGCTGCGGCCGCCCGCGTTGCTGGCCGCTCGATCAGACCACGCGAACGGCAAGATCTCGCTGGAACAGTTGCGTGAGATCGAGGACGACGCGATCCGTGACGTGGTCCGGATGCAGCGTGCGGCCGGGCTCCAGTCGGCGACCGACGGGGAGTTCCGCCGCACGTCGTGGCACATGGACTTCATCTACCGGCTCGGCGGGATCAGCAAGGCCGACGAGAAGATCAAGGTGCAGTTCCACAACGCCGAGGGCGACCTGGAGTTCACGTCAGCCGCGTTGCACGTCGACGGCCCGGTGCGGCTGCCGGAGACGATCTTCGCCGAGGACTTCACCTTTCTGCAGTCGGTCGTCGAGGAAGGCGTCACCCCGAAGCTGACGATCCCGTCGCCGAGCATGGTGCACTACCGCGGCGGGCGCGCCGCCCTCGATCCCGCCGTCTACCCTGACGAGGAACAGTTCTGGACGGATCTGTCGGCGGCCTACGCCGAGCAGGTCGCTGGGGTCGCCGCGTTGGGCTGTACCTACTTGCAGTTCGACGACACCAGCTTCGCGTATCTCAACGATCCCGAACAGCGCGCGATGCTCGAGGCGCGCGGTGACGACGCCGAACACCAACATCTGCGCTACATCAAACAAGTCAATGCCGCGCTGGCCAACAAGCCGAAAGGCCTGACCGTCACCACGCACATGTGCCGGGGCAACTTCCGCTCATCCTGGGCCGCGGCCGGCGGATACGACTTCGTCGCCGAGGCGTTGTTCTCCGAGTTGGCCGTGGACGGGTTCTTCTTGGAATACGACGACGCCCGGTCGGGCGGCTTCGCACCACTGCGGTTCGTGCCGCCAGGCAAGATGGTCGTCCTCGGCCTTGTCACCACCAAGCGCGGCGAGCTGGAGAACAAGGACGACCTCAAGCGACGGATCGACGAAGCGGCGCAGTACGTCCCACTCGATCAGTTGTGCCTGTCCCCGCAGTGCGGCTTCTCGTCCACTGTGGAGGGCAACGTCCTCACCCACGAGGAGCAGGCCGCGAAGCTCGCGTTGATCGTCGAAACCGCCGCCGAGGTCTGGGGTTAGTTACGCCCCACGCCAGCCTTCCGGCGGACCTCACGGGGAACAGTCTCCGTGGGGTCCATCCGGGCGACCAAGGTGGGCGTCCAGCCCACGTCGGTGCCCAGATCGGGGTCGAAGGCCGCGTTGTGTGCCGCTACGACGTCCACCGGGCGGCCGTTCACCAGCGTCCCGGTGGCGTGCAACGCGGTCCCCTTCCACCACTTCGCGAACGTGCTCGCGCTGACGTCACGACCTGTCTGGAAGTAGTTGTTCTCCGCGTAGATCCTCGATTCGACGCCGACACCCCACGAGTACTCGTAACTCGCGGCCTTCGGGATGACGTACAGGTTGTTGTACACGTGCACCTGTCCATAACGGACGCGAGGGGCACGCGAGCCGAGGTTCTCGAAGAAGTTGTGGTGCAGGGTGACGCGGAGCTTGCCCACGTCATAGGTGGGCCGGTCGGTGTTGCCGATCAACAGTGACTTGTCGTGGTCGTGGAAGTGGTTGTACGACAGCGTGACCAGGTCAGCGCCGTTGACGACGTCCAACAGGCCGTCGTGCACTTCGAACTTGCGGCCGAAGTAAGTCGGCTGCGAGGTGTTCCCACCGTCGCTGAACTCGCATCGATCGACCCAGACGTGGGTGGCCCCGGCGAGCACCAAGTTGTCGTACTCGGAGTTCCAGTTGCCCGTTTCGCCGTCAAGCGGATCCCATTGCGGGAAGCAGTCATACGCGTCCTCGAACCGCAGGTTGCGGATGATCACGTTGTCCGTGCCTCCGATCCGCAGTGTCAGCCCGAGCAGGGTCGCGTCGTCGCCAAGGCCCACGATGGTCGTGTTGGACCCGACTGGAACGATCACCCGGCGGGCCTGGTTGGCCTGTGACCGGGCCCTGGCTTCCTCCAGTGGTCCGGACGGCTCGACGCGGCCCCAGGTCGCCGGGTCGTACTGCTTCAGATACGCCGGCAGGCTGTAGCCGGGATCGGCATAGTCCGAGCACCGCAGCGGGCGATCGGCATCGTCCACGTTGCCTTCGACCGTGCCCCGGACGTAGACGATCTTGGGTGTGGTGCCCGTCAGGGCCGCGACAAGCTCCGAACGACTGTCCACGAAGTACACGTGCTCACGGGTCGCCGTCGAGCCTCCGGTTGTCCCAGCCGCCCAGCCGTCACGGGGGCCGATCACCTCCCGGCCGAGGTGTTCGAAGTCCGCGCTCGCGGGTGCGGCGGAGACCAGTCCTATCGAGACCACGATCGGTAACAGCTTTGCCAGCATTACGCGTTCTCCTTGTCCCAGCGAGGAGTGATGCGTTGACGGATGTAGTCCTCGATCCGCACGGGATCCCAGCGGCCGTCAGCGATGATCGCGTGATGCGTCAGGCCGAGTTGGCCGTCCGGTTCGAGCAGAAGTGGTTCATGGAACGTGACCGCGAAGCTGACCACCGGGAACGGGGCCGTCCGGACGTACCACGGCGTGGGATACCGGACGTTGGCCGGGCAGTCCACGAAGACCACAGTGGAGTAGCGGAGGCTCACGTCGTGCTGGCCGGTGAAGGACAACCATGGCGCGCGGCTGCCCATCGCGTCCTCGTCGCGTACGCCCGTCGCAGTCAACGCCGTACCACCGATGAATGACCGCGGACCACGCCAGAAAAGTCCGCCGTAGCCCGCGGTCGGCCTACCTTCGGTGACCGGGCTGCCCCAGCGCAACTCTCGTCCACTGGTGTTGTGCAGCCGGGTGCGCCACGTCAGCAACCACGATCCATCGACCTGGTCCACTTCGGACACTTCGATGGACCGGTCCTCGGTCAGCCAGCACTCCCCTGCCCGGGTCTGCCATTCCAGCCTGTGCCGCATCTCCGCCAGCCCGTCGTCACACTGGACGCGGTGCCACCGCACATGCCGGATCGACCCGTTGTTGTCCAACGGCGTGTACCCGTGCCCACGCACGAACGTCCGGCCACCCCAGAAGTTCTCACCGGACAGGTTGGCCGCGGTGAACTGCAGGCCGTTGTGCCACGTGTGGTCGTGCGGCCGGATCGCGCTGACCACGTCGCCGGCGATGGTCCGAAGTGGATGCAGGTAGGGCTTCGGCGAGTCGGTCTGCGGAACGCCCGGTTCGACCACGTACTCGGCGAGTTCGACGTCACCGGCGGCCACCCGCACGTACCCGTTGTCCTCGATCAGCCGCATCAGGTCGCCCATGGCACGCCCAGTTCCGAGAAGAGCGCCATGCTCTCCGCTGCCGACTCGACGAACTTGTCCGCGCGATCGATCACGTACCGGCGTTCCATTCCCGCGTCGACTGTGTACACCCAGTCGGCGGAGACCCGCCTTGGCCCGGAGTGATCCCGGACCGCCTGCACGAACGCGGTGAACGCACGGGTCTGGCTCAACGGCGCGACCAACGGCGTCCTGTCCTTGACGTGCATCACCAGATTGCGCAACAGGTCGATCGGGGTACCGGCGGGCACACGTTCACCGTTGATCTCCAGGATGTTGGACCGATACCACCACCGCGCCTTGCCGCGCGTTCCGTGCAGTACCACGTACGGCTCGAATTCCTGCTCAGTGCAGAGCGTCGCCGCGGCGACGACCTCCAGCCCGTTCGGGAACCGGAGCCGAGCACATGACGTGTCGTCCGCCTCGATCTGCCGAGCCTGGTAGAGCTCGGTCTCGATGTGCTGCGGCAACGCGTCCGCCTTGCCCGTCACCAGCAGTGCGGTGGCGACGGCGTGCGCGAACGGGTTCGTCAACACGCCGTCCACGACGAACTCGCCGTTCAGCCGTCGGCGACCCGCCCACGAATTGCGCTGGTAGTAACCGTCACGGCGGATCCAGGCCCCGGCCGTTCCCACGCCGGTGACCATCCCGATGGTTTTGGTCTCGACAGCCGCCCGCAGCGCGTGCAACGCCATCGACCCGAAGCTCTGGAAGCCGGTCTGCACCTGCACCCGACGTCGCTGCGCCGCGGTCGCGAGCCGCTCGAAGGCGTCGAGACTGAGCACGGGCGGCTTTTCCACGAGGACGTGACACCCGGCTGACACCGCGGTGAGCGCGACAGGCAGGTGCGTGTGCGGGGGCGTCGCCACCACCACGATGTCCGGTGTTGTGCGGTCGATCAGATCCCGCAGGTCACGGCTGACCAGCGCGTCCGACGGCAGCACACTCGCCGTGTCCGGAACAGTCTGCTTCACGTCGCAGGCGCCTGCCAGCACGATCTCGTTGGCGTCGTGCATGGCACGGGCTCGGCGCAGGTGGACTTCCGCGTAACCGGTCATCCCGGCCACGACCACACGAGGCCTCATCTCGCCGTCCCGACCGCGGCCAATGTGACCGGTCCGGCCACCAGCAACAACATCAGCGGCTGCATCCAGACCAGCACACCGGCGGTGACGATCGCGCCGGCCAGCAACGCCGAGCCCCGGATGTCCAGACTGAGCCGCGCGGCGG
Source organism: Kibdelosporangium aridum (assembly GCF_900176515.1). Lineage (GTDB taxonomy): Bacteria > Actinomycetota > Actinomycetes > Mycobacteriales > Pseudonocardiaceae > Kibdelosporangium > Kibdelosporangium aridum. The sequence continues at coordinate 1,515,006 of NZ_FWXV01000001.1, read as the reverse complement.
CCCGCAAGGCGGGGATCCATTTCTGGTGCACCGCCACTACCGAACACGTCCGCAACGCCACGACCAGCAAGGCCACCAGCATGACCGGGAACAGCACAGCGAAGAACTGCCCACCGGGCACCCCGGCCTCAACCAGTGCCAAGTCGACGCTCAGCAGCAGGATCGCCACGACAACGGCTGCGCTGAAGGGAACCCCGCCACGCAGCCGCCGGACGAACTCGTCGCGGAAGGTCGCGAACATCGGTGGTGACTCGCCGTCGCGCCACCTGCTCACCACCCGGCATCCGGCAGCGAAGGCCGGACCGACGGTGACCACAGGAATCGAGGCGGCACAGACCAGCAGGCCGAGTTGCAGGCAGTCGGAGAACTCGGTCAACCGCTCACGCCACATCACCCTCACCCCTTCAGTCCGCTGGTGCTGACGCCTTCCACCAGCAGGCGCTGGAAGGCGAGGAAGAACGCCACGATCGGGACCAGCGCCAGCGCCGACATGGCGAACATGGCACCGAAGTTGGACTCACTGCTGGTGTCGACGAACAACCGCAGTCCCAAGGGGACAGTGAACTTGTCGGCGTCGTTGAGGTACACCATCTGCGTGAAGAAGTCGTTCCACGTCCAGATGAACGTGAAGATCGACGTCGTCACCAGCGCGGGCTTGGCCAGCGGCAGCACCACGTGCCAGAACGTCTTGTACACCCCGCAGCCGTCGATGGTCGCTGCCTCGTCCAGCTCACGCGGGATGCCGCGCATGAACTGTACGATCAGGAAGACGAAGAACGCCTCGGTGGCCAGCAGCTTCGGCAGCACCAGCGGCACGAACGTGTTCACAAGCCCGGCCTGCTGGAAGATCACGTACTGCGGGATCAGCGTGACGTGGTGCGGCAGCATCAAGGTCGCGATCATGAACGCGAACAGCGCACCGGAGAACCGGAACCGCAGGCGCGCGAACGCGTACGCGGCAAGCGTGCACGAGAACACGTTGGCGACAACAGAAGCGATCGCGACGATGAACGAGTTGAGGAAGAACGTGCCGAACCCGATCCCGGCCGCGCCTTCCCATCCCTGCCGGTAACCGTCGAGCACCACGCGGCTGGGGAACAGGTTCAGGCTGGACAGCACCTCGGACGGCGGTTTCACCGACGCGAAGGCCAGCCAGATCATCGGGTACAGCACGACCCCGACAGCCGCCAGCCAGAGCACGTGCCACAGCACGGTTTTGGCCCTCATGCCTTGTCTCCGTAAAAGACCCAGAGCCGCGCGCTGCGGAAGATCACGGCCGTCACGATCCCGATCACCACGAGCAGCACCCATGCCATCGCGGAGGCGTAACCCATCTCGAAGTCCTCGAACCCGGCCTGGTACAGGTACAAGGTGTAGACCAGTGCCGAGTCGGCTGGCCCGCCCCGGCCACCGCCGATCACGAACGCCGGGGTGAACACCTGGAACGCGTGGATGGCCTCGAGCACCAGGTTGAAGAAGATCACCGGCGAGAGCATCGGCAGCGTGATGTGCCAGAACTTGCGGACCGGGTTCGCACCGTCCACTTCGGCCGCTTCGTAGAGCTCACGCGGGATCTGCTTGAGTCCGGCCAGGAAGATCACCATCGGCGCGCCGAACTGCCACACCGCCAGCAGGATCACCGACCAGATCGTGTACGAGGGGTCGTCGATCCAGCTCGGGGTTTCCCAGCCGATGCCGTCGAGCAGTTCGTTGACCGTGCCGCCCTCGGTGAACATCGCCCGCCACACCAACGCCGCCGCGACACTGGCACCCAGCAACGAAGGCGCGTAGAAAGCCGCGCGGTAGAAGCCGTTCGATCCGGCCCGGGTGTTGAGCGCCATCGCGATCAGCAGGGACACGATCATCTTCAGTGGCACCGCGACCAGCACGTACAACAAGGTCACCTTGACCGACTGCAGGTAGCGGTCGTCTTCGGTGAACATGTGCACGAAGTTGTCGAACCCGACCCAGCGCGGCTCGGTGAACAGGTCGTACTCGGTGAACGACAGGTACAGGGAGACGACCATCGGGCCGACGGTCAGCCCGATCGCGCCGAGAATCCACGGCGTCAGGAAGACATAGGCCTCACGCTGATGGTCCCCACGCCGCCGCCCGGCCCCACGGGTTTTCCGTGGGGCCGGCGCCGCTGTGGCAGGGTACGGCGGCGTCTTGTTCAGAACCGTCACTGCAGGTCCTTCTGCGCTTCGGAGAAGAACCGGCTCACCGCTGCGTCGACGCTGAGCCGTCCGAACGCGACCTCCTCGTAGGTGCGCTGCAACAGCTTCTGGATGGCACCGGCACCCTTGGGCGGCACGGCGGGCGCGGGGCCGAGCTTGGCTTCGAGCGAGGCCTCGTAGTCGAAGATCGTCTTGTTGGTGCCGGTGGCCTGGCCGGCCAGCTGGGCACGGATCTTCAGGTTGGGCGGCAGACCGCGGTCGGTGCCGAGGATCTTGCCCGCTTCCGGGTCGTTGATCAGGAAGTTCACCAGTTTCGCCGACGCGTCCTGCGCCTTGCCGCGGGCCGAGACGGACAGGAACATCGACGGGCGGCGGTACTGGCCGATGTTGGCCTGGTCGTCGCTGGGGTACGGCGCGACCTTGAGGTCCGTGCCGTACGCCTTCTGGTAGCTGGGATACACACTGTCGTAGGCGAATTCGGCGGCGGTGAGCTTCTTGCCGAACGGCGCCTGCTCAGGAGAGGTGTTGTAGGACGCGGTCACCTCCGCGTCCGATGCCGCCTTGCTGGTGCGGAACCGGCTGGCCAGCTCCCAGTACTCGCGCAGGTCCTGTTCGCCGAACCCGAGCTTGCCGTCCGGTGTGAACATCCCCTTGCCGCGCTGCCGCAGCCAGATCTCCAGCGCGCTGTCGATCATGCCGAAGTCGGTGACGCCCCGAGTCTGGAACCCCTTGCTGGCACTGACCTTCTCGGCGGCGACCCGGAACTGCTCCCAGGTCATCGGCGCGGTCATGTCCACGCCGGCCGCCTGGTAGGCCGCCGGGTCGTAGACCAGCGAGGACGTGTTCTGCGCCCACGGCACCGCGAACCGTTTGCCGCCGATCACGCCGGTGTTGGCCAGTTCGGGGTTCACGTCGGCCAACGAGACCTGTTTGCCCGCGCCCTCGTTGAGGTCGAGCAGCACCTTGCGCTCGCCGTACTCCGACAGGTAGCGGGTGTCCATGGTCATCACGTCCGGCGGGTTGCCGCCCGCGGTCTGGGTCGCGACCTTCTCCCAGTAGGCGGCGTACGCCGAGAACGTGGTCTGTACCTTGATCGTGGGATTGCGCTGCTGGAAGAGCTCGACCGCCTGCTTGGTGATCGTCGCCCTGCTGTCACTTCCCCACCAGGCGAACGAGATCGTCACGTCACCGCCGTCGCCGCCGGACTGTGTGCCACATGCGGCCAGCGAGATCGCCACGGCGGCGATCGTGGTCCCTCGCCTGAGTCTCCCAGCGCCCATCCCACCACTCCCAGGTTTGCAGGTTTTCTGAAAAACCCGTGTGGAACCGGAACGGTAGAGCCGCACTGTCACGACTGTCAACCAATGATTAGCCTGCGATATGAAGGTTTGACGACTGAGCGTAGTCGCGGGACGATGTCAGAGTTTTCTGCAAACGACAGGAGTGGTGTCATGCGCGGAGAGTTCGCCCGGCCAGCCACCCTGGCCGACGTCGCCAACCGTGCCGGCGTTTCGGCGGCCACGGTCTCCCGCGTGCTCAACCGCAGCACCTTGGTCGCACGCGGCACGCGCGAACGCGTCGAAAAGGCCATCCACGAACTGCAGTACGTGGTCAACGGGCACGCCAGAGCCTTGGCGGCAGCCGCGTCCGAGGTGATCGGCGTGGTCGTCGGCGACATGTCGGACCCGTTCTTCGCGCACATCGTCGCGGGCGTGCAGGACCAGACGTTCCTGGCGGGCCAGCTCGCCCTGGTGTGCAGCACCGGCAGCGATCCGATGCGCGAGATCGGGCAACTCGAGCACCTGCGGCGGTTGCGAGCCGACGGCGTGATCCTGGTCGGCGGCTCGGTCCGGGACGCTGGCCATCAACGCGAACTGACCCGCCTGCTCGGCGGCTTCCACAACCGCGGCGCCCGGATCGTCCTGTGTGGACGACCTCCGATCCCGGACCTGCCAGGGGCTTGCGCGATCACGTTCGACAACACAGGCGGGACCCTGCGGCTCATGGAACACCTGAAGGCACTCGGCCACACGCGGATCGGGTACGTCACCGGGCCACCACTGCGATCGACCAGCACCGAACGCCTGCACGGCTATCAGATCGCCGCGCCTGGCCACGATCCCTCGCTGATCGAGCAAGGCACCTTCACCCGCGAGTCCGGCTGGGCCGCGAGCCGCAAACTCCTGCTTCGCAACGACATCACCGCGATCGTCGCGGCCAACGACCTGATGGCGGCGGGCGCGCTCGCGGCCGTGCGGTCCGCCGGGCTGTCGGTTCCGGAGTCCATTTCGGTCGCCGGGTTCGACGACATCGAGTTCTGCCAGGACACGCATCCGCCGCTGACGACCGTACGGCTGCCGTTGCGGGAAGCCGGTGCGATGGCCGGCCGGATCGCTTGTGGACTGGACGCCGCGCCGCCGTCGGGCGTGATCCGGCTCGGCGCGGACCTGGTCGTGCGGGCCACGACAAGCCGGGTCAAGGCGTGACGGGGACGCGATGAACACGACGCCACCATCGGCCCGGCCCTGCCCACGGCACGCCGATCTCGGAGAACAACGCGAGGCGCTCGGCCGCGACCGCGACTTCCTCGCCGATCCCGCGGACCACCGGATGCCGTCCCGGGCCGTCGCCGACCGTCCGGATCCAGCCGTCCGGGATCGGCGCTGGTTCCGGTGCGTCCCGTACCGCCTGGACAACGGATGCGAACGCTCGGGTCGCGCTGAGTGGCGCGAGCAACGGCGTACTCGGGTCCTCGCGGTGGGCGAGCAGGTTGCGCAGCAAGTCTGTCGGCGGGGCAACGGGAACATGCTCGTCGTTGATCTCCAGCCGATGCGTCTTGTACCAGAACTTCGCCCGCCCCTCGGTGCCGTGCACGACCACGTACGGCTCGTGGTCCTGTTCCGCGCAAAGGGAAGCGGCCACCACGATCTCCGGCCCGGCGGAAAACCGCAGGCGCAGGCAGGCCGTGTCGTCGGCTTCCAGATCGCGCGTGCCGAACAGTTCGAGGGTGATGTCCGAGGGGGCACGTTCCGCCATGCCTGCCACGAGCAATGCGGTGGCCACGGCGTGCGAGAAGGGGTTGGTCAGCGCACCGTCCACCACGGCCTGACCGTCGAGCCAACGACGGCCCGCCCATGGATTTCGGGCGTAGTACGCGTCCGTCCGCACCCACGCTCCGGCCGCACCGACACCGACCACCTCACCGAGTTCGCCACTCGCGATCGCCTGAGCCAGCAACGGCAAAGCTGCGGATCCGAAGCTCTGGAACCCCGTCTGACAGATCCGGCCAGACTCGGCGATCAGTGCCGTCAACTCGTCGTACCCGTCGAGATCGAGCACCGGGGGCGTCTCGACCAGCAGGTCACCGCCCGCCCGCAACACGGCGGCGGCGATGGTGCGGTGCGCGTGCGGTGGAGTGACCACCGCGACGACATCCGGTCTGGCCGCTCGCATCATCGTGTCCACGTCCGAATGCACCCGGGCGCCCGGCGGCAGCAAAGCGAGGGCGTGGGCGGACGGCTCCTGGATGTCGCACGCGCCGACGAACTCCGCACTTCCTTCCTCGTGCAGGTCACGCGCCCGCTGCAGGTAGGTGAACGCGTATCCGGACGTGCCGACGACGGCGAGGCGTGCGGTACCCGGCATTGGGTCTCCGATCCTGCAATAGCCGTGAATTTTCTGCAAAGCACGCTAGGGGCGCTCTGGGAGCGCTGTCAAGAACGAACTCGCAGGTCGGAGGGGTTTTCGTGACAGCGGCGACCGGCGAGCCGAATTGACAGGAAGGCAGCCGATTTACATCATGTTGTGCAACAACGCGGTGTAAGTCATCGCAGAGGGAGGCCCGTGACCGTCACCATCCATGACGTCGCCAACCTGGCGAAGGTCTCCATCTCCACCGTTTCCCGTGCCTTCACCACACCCGACCTGGTCAAGCCCGAGACGCGCAACCGGATCCTGGCCGCGGCCGGTGAACTGGGCTACCAACCGACTGGCGGGCCCCGCAAACCGACGAACCGCACCGGCCACATCGGAATCATCGTGTCCGATCTGGACAATCCGTTCTTCACCGGCGTGCTCAACGGCGTGCAGGCACGAGCCCGCCAGGACGACGTTGCGGTGCTGTTCGCCAACAGCGACCAGGACCCTGTCGTCGAGGAGAACCTGGCCCGCAACATGGCCAAGCAGGTCGACGGCCTGGTCCTGTGCAGCCCGAGCATGAGCGACGACCAGATCCGGGACCTGGCCAGACAGACTTTCGTGGTGCTGCTCAACCGTGAGATCGAGGCCATTCCATCGGTGGTGATGGACAGTCCGGGCGGTATGCACCAGGCGATCCAGCACCTGGCTGCCCTCGGCCACAAGCGATGCGCGTTCCTTGGCGGGCCCCGCAACTCATGGGCCAACGCGGCGAGGCTGAGTGGCCTGCGGCCAGCGGCGGAGCAGCACGACATCGAGGTGGTCGAGTTCGGCCCGTTCCCGCCGAGGTTCGAAGGCGGGCTGCAAGGCGCGGACCTCGCCCTCGCGGCGGGTGTCACGGCGATCATCACGTACAACGACCTGGTCGCGTTCGGCGTGCTGGCCAGGCTGAACGCGCGTGGCGTGCCGGTACCGGATGAGATCAGCCTGGTCGGCTTCGACGACCTGGTGTTCGCGGCGATCTCGGCCCCGCCGCTGACCACGGTCGCGATGCCCGCGGAAGCGGCAGGGCGCACGGCGGTGAACGTACTGCTGGCGCTGCTCGACGATGACCACCGCGTGCAGATCAACCAGTCGCTCGACACGTACCTGATCGTGCGTGCCACCACCGCACCGCCTCGCTCCTGATTTAACTCGCCCGGCGTTTGGTCCAGATGTCGTACGCGACGGCAGCCAGCAGGACAAGCCCCTTCACCAGCATCACGATCTCGCTTGGCTGCCCGAGCAAGGACATCCCGTTGTTGATCACAGCCATGATCAGGCCACCGGTGATGGCCCCGACGACCTTGCCGACACCACCCTGAACCGCCGCACCTCCGATGAAAGCGGCCGCGATCGCGTCGAGCTCGAACGCTTCACCCGCGGTCGGGCCCGCCTGGTTGAGCCGTCCGGCGAAGATGATCCCGGCGAGGGCGGCAAGCACGCCCATGTTGACGAAGATCCAGAAGGTGATCGGCTTGACCTTCACGCCAGACAGCTCGGCGGCCTGCCGGTTGCCGCCGATGGCGTAGATGTGCCTGCCGAACACGGACCTGTTGGCCACCACCGAGTACCCGACGACCAGCACGGTCAGCAGCACGAGCACCCACGGGATGTTCTTGAACCGCGCGAGCTGCACGATGACAGCAAGCACGACGAGCGAAGCGGCCCCTGCCTTCAGCAGGAACATCGGGAACGGATCGACCTGCTGCAGATAGCCGAGCCTCGCTTTGCGCTGCCGCCACTGGATAACGCAGATCGCCGCGACTCCGGTCACGCCCAGCAGCAAGCTGACCAGGTCGGCGCCACCGAGGGGACCGAGTCCGATGTTGCCGAGGTAGCCGTCGGTGAACCCGTTGGCCAGCGTACGGATCTCGTCGGGGAACGGCCCGATGCCCTGGTTTCCCAGAACCCACAGGGTGATCGCCCGGAACACGAGCATGCCCGCGAGCGTGACGATGAACGCGGGGATACCGAAGTAGGCGATCCAGTAGCCCTGCCACGCCCCGATCAGTGCGCCCGCCACCAAGGTGAGTGCCAACGCGGGCAACCACGGCATGCCCATCTCGACGGTGAACACCGCGCACAGCGCACCGCAGACCGCCACCACTGAGCCGACCGAGAGGTCGATGTGCCCGGCGATGATGATCAGCATCATCCCGACCGCCAGGATCAGGATGTACGAGTTCTGCACGATGATGTTCGAGATGTTCTGCGGCTCAAGCAGAACACCGCCGGTCAGGATCGTGAACAGGACGACGATCAGCGCGAAGGCGACGTAGATGCCGCTCTCACGCGGGTTGATGGAGATGCGCCGCAGCGGTTTGCCGGTCTCGGTCACCTGCTTGGGGGCTTCGGTGAGAGTCATGCTGCTTCCTTGGTCATGAACTGCATCAGCTTTTCCTGCGTCGCTTCGGCGCGCTCGACCTCACCGGTGATCCGGCCGCGGGACAGCGCGTAGATCCGGTCGCACAGGCCGAGCAGTTCGGGCAGTTCCGACGAGATGACGAGGACGGCCTTGCCCTCGTCGGCCAGCTGGTTGATGATCGAGTAGATCTCGTACTTCGCCCCGACGTCGATCCCCCGGGTGGGCTCGTCGAGGATCAGCACGTCCGGGTTGGTCAGAATCCACTTGGACAGCACGACCTTCTGCTGGTTGCCACCGCTGAGCTTGCCGGTCACCGCCCGCACACCGGGGGCCTTGATGTTCATCCTCAGCCGGAAGTCCTCGGCGGCCCGGTGTTCCTGGTGTTCCTGCACCCATCCCCGCCGGGAAAGGCTGCCAAGCCCGGCGGCGGAGATGTTCCGCTTGATGTCCTCGATCAGGTTGAGCCCGTACCGTTTGCGGTCCTCGGTGACGTACGCGATACCGTGCGCGATGGCGTCCTGGACGGACTTCACGTGGATCTGCTTGCCGTCCTTGATGATCCGTCCGGAGATGTCCTTGCCGTAGGAACGCCCGAACACGCTCATCGCCAGCTCGGTCCGGCCCGCGCCCATCAACCCGGCAAGTCCGACGATCTCCCCTCGCCGCAACGTCAACGACGCGTGATCGACCACAACCCGGCCCGTGTGCACCGGGCTGTGCACGGTCCAGTCCTCGATCCGCAGCACCTCGTCCCCGACCGACGGACTGTGCGGCGGGAAGCGTTGCGAGAGATCCCGCCCGACCATCCCGGAGATGATCCGGTCCTCGGTCACCTCAGAGGTCTGCAACGTCTCGATCGTCCGGCCGTCACGCAGGATCGTGATCGTGTCAGCGATCGCCATCACCTCGTTGAGCTTGTGCGAGATGATCACGCACGTCACGCCGTCCTCACGCAGCCCGCGCAACAGATCAAGCAGGTGCGCGGAGTCGTTGTCGTTCAACGCGGCCGTCGGCTCGTCCAGGATGAGCAGCTTGACCTCTTTGGACAGTGCTTTGGCGATCTCGACCAGCTGCTGCTTGCCCACACCGAGCTCGGACACCGGCGTCACCGGGTTCTCGTCCAGTCCCACACGGCGCAGCAGTTCACCGGCCGCGTGGTTGGTCCGGTTCCAGTCGATCAGCCCGCCGCGGGACATCTCGTTGCCCAGGAAGATGTTCTCCGCGATGGACAGCTGCGGGCAGAGCGCGAGCTCCTGGTGGATGATCACGATCCCGCGCCGCTCGCTGTCCCTGATCGACGAGAACTCGCACCAGTCGTCCTCGAACTTGATCTCGCCCTGGTAGGACCCGTGCGGGTGGACCCCGGACAGGACCTTCATCAGAGTCGACTTGCCCGCGCCGTTCTCCCCGCAGATGGCGTGGATCTCGCCGCGCTCCACCTCGAGGTTCACGTCCTGCAGCGCGGCAACACCAGGAAAGGTCTTGGTGATGCCGCGCATCGTCAGGATGGTCATGCGCACTCCCAGCCGTGCTGATCTGCGTCGCATGACCGCTTCACTGTGTTGAACGATTCGCTCGCAAGCTCGCTCATTTGAGCTGATCCGCCTTGTAGTACCCGGAGTCGACAAGTTCCTTCTGGTAGTTGGTCTTGTCCACGGTGACCGGCTGCAAGAGCTGGCTCGGCACGACCTTGTTGCCGTTGTCGTAGTCCTTGGTGTTGTTCACCTCGGGCTTGCTGCCCTTCAGCACGGCGTCGGCCATCCCGACCGTCACCTTGGCCAGCTCACGCGTGTCCTTGAACACCGTCGAGTACTGCTCACCCGCGATGATCGACTTGACCGAAGCGAGTTCGGCGTCCTGCCCGGTGACCACCGGGTACGGCTGCGCGGCCGTGCCATAGCCGTTGCTCTTCAACGCCGACAGGATGCCGATCGACAAACCGTCATAAGGCGACAGCACGCCATGAACCACCGCTCCGCCGCGGTAGGTCTTGGTCAGCAGGTCCTCCATCCGGCGCTGCGCGGTCGCGGGGTCCCACCTCAGAATCGCCACGGTCGAGAAGTCGGTCTGTCCACTGGCGACCTTCAGCACACCCTTGTCGATGTGCGGCTTCAGCACGGACATCGCGCCGTTGAAGAAGAACGTCGCGTTGTTGTCGTCCGGCGACCCGGCGAACAGCTCGATGTTGAACGGACCGGTCGCGCCCGTGTCGACCTTCAGCCCCTTCAGCAACGACGTGGCCTGCTCGACGCCGACCTTGAAGTTGTCGAAGGTGGCGTAGTAGTCCACGTTGGGGCTGTTGCGGATCAGCCGGTCATAGGCGATCACCGGGATCTTCTTGTCCGCGGCCTGCTGCAGCTGCGTGGTGATCGCCGTGCCGTCGATCGACGCGATCACCAGCAGCTTGGCGCCCTTGGTGATCTGGTTCTCGATCTGGTTGACCTGGGTCGGGATGTCGTTCTCGGCGTACTGCAGGTCGACCTGGTAGCCGAGCTTCTCCAGCTGCGCCTTGATGTTGTCGCCGTCGTGGATCCAGCGTTCCGACGACTTGGTCGGCATGGTCACGCCGACCAGCCCGCCCGCACTCGCACCCGGGGCCGCGGTCTGGTCGACCGTCTTCGTGCTCGATCCGCAAGCGGCCAACGCCGTGCTGAGCACCACAATTCCTGCTAATGCGGCGATCCGCATGTCGTTCTCCTTCCTAGAAGCCCTGTGCGAGCCGGTAGTACGCCTGGTTCCACCGGATCCGATCCCCGAAATCCGCGGTAGTGGTGTTCTCGTCGATCACCAGCAGTTCGGTGTGCAGCATGTGTGCGAAGTCCCGCAGCACCTCGGTACCGACTGCCTGGGTGAGCACGGTGTGGTGCGGTCCGCCCGCGGTCAGCCAGGACTCCGCGGACGTCGGCAACGACGGCGACGGCTTCCACACCGCTCTGGCAACGGGCAACTGCCGCAACGGTTCGTCCGGTGCGACGACCTCGACTTCGTTGGCCACAAAGCGGAATCGGTCACCCAGGTCCGCGAGGCCGATCACCACGGCCGGTCCCCCGGCGGCGTCGAACACCAGCCGGACCGGGTCCTCCCGGCCACCGATCCCGAGTGGGTGGATCTCGCAGGACGGCCGGTGCCCGGCGATGCTCGGGCAGACCTCGAGCATGTGCGCGCCGAGGATCTTCGGCTCGCCCGGGCCGAAGTGGTACGTGTAGTCCTCCATGAAGGACGTACCACGTCCGGTGCTGTGCCCCATCGCCTTGACCGCGGCCAGCAGAGCGGAGGTCTTCCAGTCTCCTTCACCGCCGAAGCCGTATCCATCGGCCATCAGCCGCTGCACCGCCAGCCCGGGCAGCTGCCGCAGCCCGCCGAGGTCCTCGAAGTTGGTGGTGAACGCGCCGAACCCGCCTTCGGTCAGGAACTTCCGCAGTGCCACCTCGATCTTGGCCGCGTACCGCAACGACTCCGGCCGCTCCCGCAAGCTCGAGGAGACCTCGTAGTCGTCGTAGTACTCAGCCACCAACTCATCTGCGGCCCTGTCAGTCACGGCATCGACTTCAGCCACCAAGTCGTTGACGCCGTAGGTGTTGACCGAAACACCGAACCTCAGCTCGGCCTCGACCTTGTCGCCTTCGGTCACGGCGACATCGCGCATGTTGTCGCCGAACCGCACCAGCCGCAGGGAACGCAGATGCGCCAGGCCGGTCGCGGCACGCACCCACCCGTCGATCCGGCTGACCACAGCGGGATCGCTGGCGTGACCGGCGACGGTCTTGCGCGCCACCCCAAGGCGGGTCTGGATGTACCCGAACTCGCGGTCGCCGTGCGCGGCCTGGTTGAGGTTCATGAAGTCCATGTCGATGGTCTGCCACGGCAGCGCCTCGTTGAGCTGCGTGTGCAGGTGCAGCAACGGCTTGCGCAGTGCGTCCAGCCCAGTGATCCACATCTTGGCTGGCGAGAACGTGTGCATCCACGCGATCACCCCGACGCACCGGGGATCGTTGTTGGCCGCCAGCATGACCTGCCGGATGGCCGTGGAGTCTGTCAGCACCGGCTTGCCGATGATCTCGGCGCTGACCTTGCCGGTGGTGGCCAGCATCTGCTGGATCCGCGCCGACTGCTCGGCAACCTGGTCAAGGGTCTGCGGGCCGTACAACCCCTGGCTGCCGGTGAGAAACCAGACCTGCGGGGACTTCATCGGGCCTCCTGCTGGCCGTAGACGTTGCGGTACCGCTCGTGCAGGCGGTCGATGTCCTCCTGCTTCAACGGCATCGGGTTACCGAGCTGGTGTGCGATATGGACAGTGCGGGCCACGTCCTCGACCATCACGGCCGCCTTGACCGCCGACCGGGCGTCCTTGCCGACCGTGAACGGACCGTGGTTGCGCATCAGTACCGCAGGAGACCGGCTGCCACGCAAGGTTTCCACGATGCCACGGCCGATCGAGTCGTCCCCGATCATCGCGAACGGCCCGACCGGGATCTCGCCGCCGAACTCGTCGGCGATCATGGTGAGCACGCACGGAATCGGCTCGCCCCGAGCCGCCCACGCCGTCGCGTAGGTGGAGTGGGTGTGCACGACTCCCCCGACTTCGGGCATGTGCCGGTAGACGTAGGCGTGCGCGGCCGTGTCCGATGACGGCGCCAGACTGCCGTGCACCAGCTCCCCGTACAGGTCCGTCACGACCATTTTCTCGGCGCCGAGCTCGTCGTACGAGACACCTGACGGCTTGATCACCATCAGGTCCTCGCCGGGAACACGCGCGGACACGTTGCCTGCTGTCCAGATCACCAGCTCGTTGCGGGTGAGTTCGCCGTGCAGGTCGGCGACCGTGTGGCAGATTTGCTCGACGGTGTCGAGAACCGCTGTGGAGAGCACCATCCAGCCTTATCCTTTCTGGACCCTGCGGCGTTCGCGCATGCGGTGCATGACGCCGTTCCCCTGGCCGAAGTAGTCGTGCAACGCCCGGTACTCCTCGAAAATCTCCTGGTACGCCTCGACATTGGCCTCGATCGGCAGGTACGCGTCCTTGCGCACCGAGCCCATCGCCTCGGCGGCGGCGCGGATGTCCGGATACGCACCCGCGGCCACGGCAGCGTGGATCGCGGAGCCCAGCGCGGGTCCCTGTGCCGAACCGATCACCGACAGGGGCAGGTTGACCACGTCGGCGTACATCTGCATCAGGAACTCGTTCTTGATCAGTCCGCCCGCGGCGATCAACTCCCGGACCGGGACACCCGCGTCGATGAACGTATCGATGATCACGCGCGTGCCGAACGCGGTCGCCTCCAGCAGCGCCCGGTAGGTGTCCTCCGGTTTCGTCGCAAGGGTCTGGCCCACCACGACACCGGAGAGCTCGTGGTCGACGAGCACAGACCTGTTGCCGCTGTGCCAGTCGAGGGCCACCAGCCCGTGCTCGCCGATCCCCTGCGCCGCAGCCAGTTCGGTGAGGTACTCGTGCACCGAGACACCCTTGGCCTCGGCAGCCGCGTGGTACTCCGGCGGAACGGATGTCCGGACGAACCATGCGAAGATGTCGCCGACACCGCTCTGCCCGGCCTCGTACCCCCACAGGCCAGGCACGATGCCGCCGTCGACCACACCACACATTCCCGGCACTTCGGCCAAGTGGTTGCCGTTCATCACGTGACACGTGGACGTGCCCATGATCGCGACCATTTGGCCAGGCTCCACGGCCCGCGCGGCCGGTGCGGTGACGTGAGCGTCCACATTGCCCACTGCGACGGCGATGCCTTCCGGCAATCCCGTCCATCCCGCTGCCTGGGCAGACAACTGTCCGGCCTTGTCGCCCAGCTGGCCAAGCGGGTGCTCGAGCTTGTCGGCCACGAACCGCTCGAACCCGGGGTTGAGCTCACGCAGGAAGTCCTGGCTGGGGTACTCGCCGTCCTGGTATATGCCCTTGTACCCGGCAGTGCAGGCGTTGCGGACGTAGTTCCCGGTGAGCTGCCAGACGATCCAGTCGGCGAGCTCGACGAAGTGCCGCATGGCGTCGTAGACGTGCGGGGCCTCTTCGAGGATCTGCAGGGCCTTGGCGAACTCCCACTCCGAGGAGATCAGGCCGCCGTAGCGAGGCAGCCATTTCTCGCCACGGATCCGTCCCAGTTCGTTGATCCGGTCCGCCTGCGGCTGCGCGGCGTGGTGCTTCCAGAGCTTGACGTACGCGTGCGGCTCGTCGGCGAACTCGGGGAAGGCGCACAGCGGGATCCCCTGCTCTGTGGTCGGCACCATCGTGCACGCGGTGAAGTCCGTGGCGATGCCGATCACCTTGGCCGGGTCGAGTCCCGTCAGCGCCTCCTTGACCGCCGTGGACATCGACTCGATGTAGTCCGCCGGGACCTGCAGGGCCCAGTCCGGCGGCAGCCTGCGGCCGGACCCAGGTAACTCGTGGTCGACTACGCCGTGCCGGTAGTCCGCGACGGCAGTGCCCAGTTCGGCTCCGTCCCGCACGCGCACCACGACCGCTCGCGCGGACAGCGTGCCGAAGTCCACACCGACCACCAAAGCGTCATCCGGTGGCACGTGCCCTCCTTGAAGTTAGCGTTAACACACTTGGCCTGCCGAAACCACGACCGTGGCTTCCCTTATCGAGTGCGGCGGCTGACCAGCCGCTGCAACACGATGAACACGAATAACAACGCGCCGATAACGATCTTCGTCCACCACGAGCTGAGGGTGCCGTCGAAGGTGATCAGCGTCTGAATGATGCCCAGCACCAGCACACCGAGCACGGTGCCGAGCACGTAACCGGAGCCGCCGGTGAGGATGGTCCCGCCGATCACCACCGCGGCGATCGCGTCCAACTCCATACCGACGGCGTGCAAAGCGTTGCCGGACAACGTGTAGAACGCCAGCAGCACTCCGCCGAGGGACGAACACAGGCCGCTGATCGCGTAGACGGCGATCTTCGTCCGGGGTACCGGCAGGCCCATCAGCATCGCGGACTGCTCGCTGCCACCGATCGCGTACACCGTCCGGCCCAGACGCGTGAAGTGCAGGACGTAGACCGCTACGGCCAACACCACCAGCGCGATCACGACGCTGACCGACACATGCATACCGCCGGGCAGCTGGACCGGTGTCTGGGCCATGGCGGTGAAGAAACCGTCGGTGATCGAGATCGACTCGACGCTGATCGTGTAGCACAGCCCACGGGCGAGGAACATCCCCGCCAGCGTCACGATGAACGGCTGCAGCTCGAAGTAGTGGATGACCGCGCCCATGCCGAGCCCGAGCGTGCCACCGATCACCAGCACGAGCAGGATGACCAGCAACGCGGGCACACCCGCGGCCACAAGCTTCGCCGATACCAATGTGGACAGTGCGACCACCGCGCCGACGGACAGGTCGATGCCGCCGGTGAGGATCACGAACGTCATCCCGATCGCGACCACGAGCAGGAACGCGTTGTCGATCAGGATGTTCAGCACGACCTGCGCGTCGCCGAACGCCTCGTACTGCGTCGCGCCGAAGACGTACGCGACGACCAACAAGGCGAACGTGGCCAGGATCGGAAGGTGGCGCTGTCGTGACGCTGTCAGCGTGGTCATGCCGACACCTCCACCTTCTCGTCCTGCTGTACCGGAGATGCCGATTTCGGTTTACGCCTGCGGGTGATCACCTTGCGGCGGAACGCGGGCGACTGCACCAGGCACACCGCCATCACGACCACGGCCTTGAACAGCAACGTGGTCTCCGGCGGGATACCGAGCGTGTACACCGTCGTGGACAACGTCTGGATCAGCAACGCGCCGATCACCGTGCCGGTGAAGGAGAACCGGCCGCCGGTCAACGCGGTCCCGCCGATCACCACGGCCAGGATCGCGTCCAGTTCGATCCACAGCCCGGCGTTGTTGCCGTCCGCACTCGACACGTTCGAGCTGATCATCAACCCGGCGATGCCCGCGAACAGGCCACAGACGACGTACGCCAGCCAGATCAGCCGCCGCGACCGCACCCCGGCGAGCCTGCTGGCCTCCGGGTTTCCGCCGACCGCCTCCAGCAGCATGCCGAGCGCGGAGCGGCGGACCAGCAGCGACGACAGCAAGAACACCGCGACCGCGATCAGGATCGAGACCGGCAACGTCAGCACGAACCCGCCGCCGATGGCTTGGTACGGCTGCGAATTGATGGTGATGATCTGCCCGTCGGTGATCAACTGGGCCAGCCCGCGGCCGGCCACCATCAGGATCAGCGTGGCGACGATCGGCTGGATGTTCAGCACGGCCACCAGAACGCCGTTCGCGGCACCCAGAGCCAGGCTGAGACCCAGCGCGATGCCGACGGCACCGGCAATGCCGCCGATGCTGTTCTGATCGCCCAACTGACTGATCTGCAGGCACGCGATCGCCGCGCTGATCGCGACCACGGACCCGACCGACAGGTCGATCCCGCCGGTCGCGATGACGAGCGTCATCCCGAGTGCCACCAGGATCAGCGGTGCGCCGAACCGCAGGATGTCGATCAGGCTGCCGTAAAGGTGGCCCTCCCGCAGCTCGATCGAGAAGAACGACGGCGAGAACAGGAAGTTGCCCAGCAGCAACAGAACCAGCGCCACGACCGGCCAGAACAGGCGATGCTTGGTCATTCTCCGGCTCCGTCCGCGATCGTCGCCATGATCTGCTCGGGCGTGAGCGAATCGTTGTGCAGTTGCGCGACGACGTGCCTGTCCCGCAACACCACCACCCGGTCACTCAGCCGCAGGACCTCTTCCAGCTCCGCGGAGATGAACACCACCGCCATGCCCTCGCCGGCCAGTTGCGTGACCAGCTTCTGGATCTCGGTCTTGGCGCCGATGTCGATCCCGCGGGTGGGCTCGTCGAGGATCAGCAGCCGCGGATTGGTGATCAGCCAGCGGGCCAGCAGCACCTTCTGCTGGTTGCCGCCGGACAGGTCCCGTACCTTGGCCTCCGGGTTGGCCGGGCGGATGTCGAGAGCCTTGATACTGCGCTCGGCGATCTCGTCCTGGCGCTTGCGGGACAACGGTTTGGTCCAGCCCCGCGACGCCTGCACGGCCAGTGCGATGTTCTCGCGGACGGTCAGATCCTCCACCAGGCCTTCGGTCTTGCGGTTCTCCGAGCAGAAGGCGATCCCGCGGGCGATGGCCGTCCGCGGTGAGCGCAACTTGACCGGCTTGTCATCGATGTGCACCGTGCCGTTGTCGGCGTGGTCGGCGCCGTACAGCAGCCGGGCCAGCTCGGTGCGTCCCGATCCGAGCAGCCCAGCCAGCCCGACCACCTCGCCTCGCTGGATCTCCAACGAGAACGGCTCGATGCCGCCCTTGCGGCCCAAGTCACCGGCCCGCAGCAGCTCCTGCTGGCCGGCCCGCTCGGGCCGCACCTGTTCCAACTCGTCCAGCGTCGCGAGTTCCTTGCCGATCATCTTGGTGACCAGCCCGACCGGGGTGATCTGGGTGGTCAGGTACTCGCCGACGAGTTTTCCGTTCCGCAGCACGGTCATCCGGTCGGAGATGGCGAAGACCTGGTCGATGAAGTGCGAGACGAACAGGATCGCCATCCCCTCGGCGCGCAGGGTGCGCATCACCGCGAGCAGCCGGTCGACCTCGTGGGAGTCCAAACTGGACGTCGGCTCGTCGAGTACGAGCACCCGCGCGTCGACGTCCAGCGCCCTGGCGATCGCGACCAGTTGCTGCACCGCGATCGACTGGGTGGACAGCGGCGCCGTGACATCCAGTTCCAGGTCGAGCCGGGCAAGCAGTTCCTCGGCGCGGCGCCGCATCTTCGACCACAGGATCCGGCCGAACCTGCGTGGTTCGCGGCCGAGCAGGATGTTCTCGGCGATCGAGAGGTTCGGGCAGAGATTGACCTCTTGGTACACCGTGCTCACGCCGGCCCGCTGCGCCGCGGCGGGGCCGGTGAACGAGACCTGTTCGCCACCGAACTCGATCTCGCCACCGTCGACCCCGTACACCCCGGTCAGCACCTTGATCAGGGTCGATTTGCCCGCGCCGTTCTCGCCCATCAACGCGTGCACTTCGCCGGGGAACAGCCGGAAGTCCACGCCGTCGAGGGCGATCACGCCTGGGAACCGCTTGTGGATTCCCGTCATCCGCAGAATCATGAGTACTGCCAGTCGGTATTGGCGTCAGTATTGGCGCTGTGGGAGAACTTCTTTGGCCTTGGCCTGGTCGAACTCGGTCTCCTCGGTCTCGATGCGCTGCGGCACCTGCTCACCGGCGGCGACCTTCTTCACCAGGTCCATCAGTTGCGGTCCGAGCAGCGGGTTGCACTCCACGATGTAGTTGATCTTGCCGTCGGCCAGTGCCTGCATGCCGTCCTTGACCGCGTCGATGGACACGATCTTGATGTCGGTGCCCGGCTTCTTGCCCGCGCCCTGGATGGCTTCGATCGCACCGAGTGCCATGTCGTCGTTGTGGGCGTAGAGCACGTCGATCTTGCTCTGCGACTTCAGGAAGGCCTCCATCACCTCTTTGCCCTTGGCACGGGTGAACTCGCCGGTCTGCGAGGCGACGACCTTGAGCTTCGGGTTGGCCGCGATCACCTCGGCGAAGCCCTGCTTGCGGTCGTTGGCAGGCGCGGAGCCGGTGGTGCCCTGCAGTTCCACGATGTTCACGTCACCGGTGGCCGAGGCGAACTCCTTGGTCACCCACTCGCCGGCCTTGCGGCCTTCCTTGACGAAGTCCGAGCCGAGGAACGACTTGTACAGCGACTTGTCCGGCGAGTCGATCGCCCGGTCGGTCAGGATGACCGGGATGTTGGCGGTCTTGGCCTCCTTGAGCACGGTGTCCCAGCCCGACTCGACCACCGGCGAGAACGCGATGACCTTGACCTTCTGCTGGATGAACGACCGGATCGCCCTGATCTGGTTCTCCTGCTTCTGCTGCGCGTCGGAGAACTTCAGGTCGATGCCCGCGGCCTTGGCCGCGTCCTGCACCGACTTGGTGTTCGCGGTGCGCCAGCCGCTTTCCGCACCCACCTGGGAGAAGCCCAGCGTGATCTGGCCGCCGCCACTGCCAGTACTGCCACCACTGGCTGGCTGGTTGCCGCCGCCGTCACCACCACCGCACGCGGTGAGTAACGCGAGGCTGACGATCCCGGCCGCGGCTGCGGCCACCTTCTTGAACTTCATGGCGGCTCCCAACAACTTTGTTAGCGCTAACATCTACAAGTGAGGCCCTGAGCGGCGAAGCCCGTGAGGGTGCTACCGGGGTCCGGTGCTCTCCCTGACGATCAACTCCGCGGGTACCAGGTCGCGTGCGTCCGGCTGGTGACCGGCGATCCGCGTGGCGAGCTGCCGGAAGGTCCGTCTGCCCACCTCGATGAAGTCCTGCCGGACGGTGGTCAGCGGCGGACTGAAGTACGCGGCCTCCGGCACGTCGTCGAACCCGGCGACGTGCACGTCCTTGGGGACGTTGATGCCCGCTTCGGCGAACGCGCGCAGCAGGCCGAGCGCCATCTGGTCGTTGGCCACAAAGACCGCACCAACACCCTTCTGGCCGGCAAGGGTTCGACCGGCTTCGTACCCGGAGCGCGAACTCCAGTCGCCACGCACCACCCGCGGCACTTTGGCGCCGCGCCGTTCCAAGGTCTCCCGCCAGGCCAGCTCGCGGTCGCGTGCCTCAAGCCAGTCGGCCGGGCCTGCCACGTGCCACACCGTCTTGTGCCCCAACGCGAGCAAGTGCTCGGTCGCACGACGGGCACCGTCGTACTGGTCGACCGCGATCACCGGGATCGGGGCGTGCTCGCCACCACCGACGGCGACCAGCGGCACATCGCTGGGCATGTGCGCCAAGGCCTTGCCGGTCGCCACGTGCGGTGCGATCACCACAATGCCCTCGACCGCCTGCCTGCGCAGGGTTTCGATGGCGTCGGCGATGGACGTCCGGTTGGGGGCACTGACACTGGTGATCGTGACCGAGTACCCAGCCTCACGGGCGGCGTTCTCGATGCCGTACAGCGTGCTCGCCGGGCCGTAGAGGGTGGAGTCCAGCGCGACCACACCGAGGTTGCCGGTCTTGCCGGTGACCAGGGCACGAGCGGCCGAGTTGGGCCGGTAGTCCAGCTTCTCCACGGCGGCCATCACGCGGGCTCGCGTCTCGGCACGGACCGGGCCGGTCCCGTTGATCACCCGGGACACCGTCATGTGGGACACGCCCGCGAGCTCGGCCACGTCGGTCAGGCTCGCATGCCGTGTGCCTGTCATGACCACCTCCCGTTCGCTTCGCTGCGGCGTGACGAGAGGTCAGTGTTAGCGATAACATCCACTGGGTCAAGAAGCGCGGGCGTAACGGTCAAGTCACGAGCGCGCAATCGGCCACCCAGGTCGTGTGATCACCATTGGATGACGATACCGCCTCGCGCTAGCGGATCCGGGCCGCGACACCGGCAGCGGTCGCTCCGAGGGTTGCCAGTGCCGCTACCGGGAACAGCACGACCCAGGGAGCGCGCTCCACGTACGGCATGCCCTCGGCGAGCAACATCCCCCACTCCGGGCTGGGCGGTTGGGCGCCGAGCCCGAGAAACCCCAGCGAGGCCACAGCCAGCGCGACACCGGGAAGCCGGACAACGGCACCGCGCGTCACCGCTGGAACAACCGCAGGCAACACGTGCCTCATGAGCAACCACGTCCCGGTGGCGCCGACGGCGCGGGACGCCTCCAAGTGCGGCGACGCCCGCTGTTCGAGCGCAAGCGACCGCGCGTGCGCAGCCAGCGGCGCCCACAACACGGCCGCGACCGCTACCGCAGCACCGAGCACCCCTGGACCAATGACGGTGGCGACGATCAGAGCCGCGATCGTGGGCGGCAACGCATTCGCCACGTCGACGACGGCAGTACCTCGGAAGATCAAGCCCCAGGCCAGTCCGATGGCCAGCGCCGCGGCCGTCACCAGCAAGGCCAGGACCGCGGTGCTCAACGCACCGTGCCCGACACGAGCAAGCAAGTCACGTCCCAGCGCGTCCGTTCCGAAGGGGTGCTCAAGCGATGGAGGTCGCAGGCGGGCGGTGAGGTCGACCGCCATCGGATCACGTAACAGGCCTGCGACGGCGACACCGACGATCATCAAGGCCAACGCCGGAAGCAGCCGTGACCGTGGCCGAGTCGAAGTCGGCGACGCCATCATGCTCCCGGCCGCGAACGCGGGACCGAGCAGCAGACGTTGCCCCCACGTTCCCAGCACACCCGCCACCGTGCCGATGAGCAGAATGACCAGAACGCACCCTTGCACGACAGGCATATCCTGCGCCAGAGCCCCTGACACGGCCATCCGGCCGATGCCCGGCAACGCGAACACGACCTCGACTGCCACTGCCCCGCCGATCAACCCGGCCACGATCAGCGCGAGCTGTCCGCTGACCACGGACGCGGCACGCCGGAGAACAGCCGTCATCACGAGCCGGCGCGGATATCCCGCAGCCTGCCACGTGGCGATCCACGGCTCCGTGCTCGCAGCCCGGACAGCGTCGTGGCCGACCGTGCCGAGAACAGCGCCCGCAGGCACACCGAGTGCGATCGACGGCAGCACGGCATGCATCACGCCGTCCCAGCCCGACGTGGGCAACAGCCCCAATTTCACGGCGAAGACCACCAGCAGCACCATCGCGATGAGGAATTCGGGCAGAGCGGCGAGCATCGCCGCCGTCCGTGACAAACCCCGGACAGCCAGCGGTAGCGCGACCAGCATGGCCACCAATGCGGCGAATCCGGCGAGACTCATCGAGACCTGCAAGGCACGCAGCAGTTCCGGACCGACGGGCGCGCCAGACACCCACGACCGCCCGAAGTCCGCACGCACCAAGCCTTCGATCCAGCGTTGGAGCAGCCCGAACGGCCCCGCGTCGAGGCCGAGCTCGGTGCGTACGGCGGCCAGCGCCGCCTGGTCCGGTTCGCGATCCGTGAGCCTGGCCCGCAGCACCGCCAGCGCGGGATCACGGCCGGCGAGAATGGGCAACAAGCCGACCGTCACCGTTGCGGCGAGCAGGATCGCGAACCGGCGCAGCACGATCACGATCGTCGAGTCGCCTTGGTGATGAGGTGTCGTTCGAACGAGTCGCTGGCCACCTCCGTGACACCTGAAGCCACACCGATCCGAGCGCGTTCGTGCACCAGCGGGACGAGCGCGTCGGTCGCGAGAACAGCGGCCTCCACCTTGAGCGGGTCCTCGCCCTGTCCGACGGCCGCGTCGACCGCGGGATCGCAGAGCCGTGCGAGGTTGTAGCTGCCGCCGCACGTCATGTCCGTCGCCAGGTAGGTGAACGGATCGCCGGTGTCGAGCAGATAGGAGCGGGTGGAGACGACGGCGTCGAACTTGCCCGCGAGCAGGTCCGGTTCCAGCAGGCTGTATTCGCGCACCACCTGCTCGACAACAAACCCCTTGGCCCGCAGCGCTTCCGCGATCACACTCGCGACCTCGGGCAGTTCCGCGCGGTCGCCGTACGTGGCAAGGACGATCTTCTGCCCTGACGGTGTCGCAGGGGCAGTCGGGTGGTTGATGGTCCGTTGCCCCGCCCACGGACTGGCCGGGCCGTAGATGCCCCGGGCAACATCCGCGCGGCCCTCGTACACACCTTGCGCGAGCGCGCCCGGGTCGACCGTGCTCCGGGCAGCGGCCCGAAGGCCAGCGTCCGCGAACGGCGGCTTCGACGTGTTGAGGTGCAACGAGACCGTCCTGGGCAACGGCACTTCGAGCAGTTGGCGCGCGTCAAGGCTCGCCGCCGCCGCGACTGGCAGCGCGTGCACGACGTCGGCCTCACCGGCCCTCAGCGCGGCAGCACGGGCAGTGCCGTCCGGCACGAACCTGACGTCCACACCGGACGCTTGTGGCGCGCCCGCCCAGTGCTGGGCGAAGGCGTCCAGCACTGCACTGTCCTTGCCTTGCAGGGACTTCAACGCGAACGGACCGGTGCCCGCACTGCCAGCGAGGATCACCAGGTTCGGCGACGACAGCCGTTGCGGCAACATCGCATCCGGCTTGGTCGTGGCCACAACGACATCGCGGTCTCCGTCCGCCTTCACGGTAAGCCCAAGCCCCTTGACGGCCCGGGGAACCGGGCTCGCCGACGCCGCCTTGGTGAGCGCGTCGACGACGTGCTGCGTTGTCAGAGTGGTTCCGTCATGGAACTTCACGCCGCTGCGCACGCGAAAACGCCACGTCGTCGCGTCCACCCTGGTCCAGCTTTCGGCCAGGCCCGGCACCGGCTTGCCACCCGCGTCCAGTTCCACCAACGGCTCCGCGATGCCAAGCCTGGTCAGCAACAGAGCGTCGTCACCCCACGGCGACATGGCCTGCGCAGGCGGGAACGGCAGCACCACACGCAACCTGCCATCGCCATTCGTTGCCGAGCCGGCGAAACACCCTGTCGCCAGCATTCCGACGGCAAGCAGGAACGCGACTATCCGAACCAAGAGAACCACCTTCTGTCAGCGGACCAGAACACCGCGGGATACGAGAACGGCGAGCACAACGGCACCACCGAGAGGGACGAGCGCGAGCAACAGCCAGGCGACCGGCCCGAGACCGAGGACGGCACCGCTGGCAGTACTGCCGATCAGCACCGCCACGCCACCCACCGACGACAGAAACCCGAAGTGGGCCCCCAACCGGCGTTCCCCAGCGAGCGCCGGCACCAGCTCCTGCGCGAAGGGCACCGCGAGCATCTGCCCAAGAGTCAACAGAACGACCAGCAGGACGGCGGGCAGCAAACCGGGCAACGGCACCGCCACAACCGCGAAAGCGGCCGCCATAAGCACAAATCCGGCTGCGACAGCGCGCCCGGGACCCAATACGCGCCGAGCGATCGCGGTGGTCGGCAACTGACCGAACACGATGATCAAGGAGGCCAACGCGAACAGCCAACCGAGAGCGGCCTCACCTCCGGTCACGGACCGCAGTTCACTGGGCAAGGCGAGATAAAGCTGGTTGTACGACACCAGATATCCGGAATACGCCACCGCGAACACGACGAACACCCGGTTGCCGAACACCTCACGCCAGCCCGCCAGCACCGGTTCCGACGCGTGCTCCCCCGGCCGGTACGGCAACAGCCAGGCATGACCGATCGCGATAAGCACGAACAGGCCAGCCGCGACCCAACACGCGAGGCCGAAGTCCGTCAGCACGAGAGCACCGAGCAACGGTCCCGTGACCGCACCTATCTGCCCGCACACCGCGAGCATCGCGAACGCCGTTCCGCGTAACTGCGGGCCCGCTTCCCGGGCCAGTGATGCTTCGACAGCCGGCGAGAACAGCGCACCCGCGAAGCCGGTGAGCACAGCACCCGCGAGCACACCGGGCAGCGTCTCGGACACGGCCAGCAACACAAACCCGGCGACCCGGACAGCACACCCGGCGAGGATCACCGGCTTCGCACCGAACCGGTCGGTCAGCGTGCCACCGACGAGGAACAGGCCCTGCTGGCTGAACGTCCGCAGGCCGAGTACGAGCCCGACGAGCCAGCCCGCCAACGCCAGGTCCTCGACGAGGTGACCGGCCAGATACGGCAGGACCAGGAAGAACCCGATGTTGAACAGCAACTGGGTGACGACCAGAAGCCGCACGACAGGCGCCAGTTCGCCGAACCGCGCCAGCGTCTTGCGACGCGTGCTGACAGACCCGGTCACCGAACTCCCCCGGACTCGACGGTTGATAACGCGAACACCGTAACGGTTTTCATTATCGTGTCGAGTCTGAGGTGATCAAGCCCACGCTCGGGCGTGCGGGCGACTGGGGTTCCGCCGAGCCTGGTGTCCTATCCCCGTGCGTGAAGGGTCATTTGCCGACGTTCGCCAGGTTCTCCTGGTAGGGCTTGGCTATCTCGTCCATCACCTGATGCGGCGTCGCCGTGCCGGTGATCAGCTTCTGCACCGCCGAAACCTGCACATCGTAATAACCCGGCGCCGGCCAGTCCGGATAGAACGCCAACCGATCCTGCGCGGCCAACGTCTTGAAATTCTCCGCCACTTCCTTCAACTGCGGCGCCGCACTCGACGCCGAACCAGTGTCCACAAGCGGCACACCACCCGCATCACGCAACTTGTCCTGAATCTGCGGCGACATCGTGATCTGAATGAAGTCGTACGCCAATTCCTTGTTCTTCGACCCCGCCGGAACCACCCACATGTTGCCCGCGGACCCCGCCGTCAGCCCCGGCCACAGGAACGACCCCCACTGGAAATCCTTGATCCCCGAAGCCAGCCTGCCGTACCACCAACTGCCACTGATCATGATCGGATGCTTGCCCTGCATGAACGACACACCCATGTCCTCGGCCTTCACCCCCGCCGAGTCCTTGCTGACATACCGCTTGTCCACCCAGTCAGCGAACGTACTGGCCCCATGCATCCACGCCGCGTCATGGAAATCCACCGGACCGGTGTACCGCTGGAACCGATCCACCCAATCCTTGTTCGCCTTCGACAGCGCCAACTGGTACATGATCTGGTGCGCCGGATACTCCGCACCCCCGACCGCCAACGGGGTCACACCGGCCGCGACGAACTTGTCCATCGCCGCCGTCAGCTCCGCGATCGAGGTCGGCACCGCGATGCCCTGCCGGGCGAACATGTCCTTGTTGTAGAAAACCATCACGTACTCGGCATAATTCGGCACACCGAACCACTTGCCAGACCCCATCACACCCTTCTCGTCATAACGAGCCGTGGTCTGGATCCCCGGACCGAGATGCTTGTCCCAGCCCCGCTTGGTCACCTCGTCACTGATGTCGGTCAGCAGTCCTTGTTTGGACAGCAGGCCAGCCGTCGCGTTGCCCTTGTTGTACTCCATCACATCCGGCGCGTCGCTGGAGTTCAGCACCATCGGCGCCGTCTTCTGGATCTGTTCGAACCCCTTCTCCTCAAAGGCGATCTTCACCCCGGGATACATGGCCTCGAACTGCTTGATCGCCTCGGCCCACGCCACACCCATCGCACTGTCGGGGCCCTCGTAGTGCCAGAGCTTCAACGTCCTCGGGCCGTCGGCCTGGTCGCCCGATCCACATCCGGCGATCGCCAGTACGGCCGTCAACGCGATTGCGAGAACTCGCTTGGACATCCGGCCTCTCCTCCGCACAACGGTGAACGGACTGTCGAAGCGCTTCGAAACACCATAGGACCACGTCCGCGCCGAGCACAACTGTGCGTACATACGTCTTGACCGTTCGCGTCGGCGTCTCTACGGTCGAGGCACCCTCGCTGGATGTTAGCGATAACACTGCTGTCGGGAAAGGGATCAACGATGACCCGTCGATTCAGCAGGCTGGCGGCTGCGCTGGGCATGGCCCTGATTTGTGGCCTGCTCGCCGCGCCAGCCGCCGCCGTACCGCAACCGGCGCAGGAACCCTATGCGGGGTACGCGTTCTTCTACTTCACCGGTGAGGGCACCGCGAACGGCGAGCAGATCTACCTTGCCACGAGTCGTGGCAACGACCCGCTGAAGTTCGACGAACGCAACGACGGCCAGCCGGTGCTCACCTCGACACTGGGCGACAAGGGCGTGCGCGACCCGTTCATCATCCGCGCTCCCGAAGGCGACAAGTTCTACCTGCTGGCCACTGATCTGAAGATCTACGGCAACGGCGACTGGGACAAGGCGCAACGGCACGGCAGCAGGTCGATCATGGTCTGGGAGTCGCGCGACCTGGTCAACTGGTCGACGCAGCGCTCCGTACAGGTCTCACCACCCACTGCGGGCAACACCTGGGCGCCGGAAGCGTACTGGGACAGCAAACGCGGCGAGTACGTGGTTTTCTGGGCGTCCAAACTGTACGCCGAGAACGACCCTGGGCACACCGGCTCCAGCTACAACCGGATGATGTACGCGACCACTCGCGACTTCGTGACGTTCAGCGAGGCGAAGGTCTGGGTGGACCCGGGATACTCGGTGATCGACTCGACCGTCATCGAGCACCAGGGCACCTACTACCGGTACACAAAGGACGAGCGGGATCCGAGTTCGTCCAGCCCGTGCAGCAAGTTTATCGTCGCCGAGAAGTCGACTGACCTGCTGGACACCTCGTACGACTTCATCAGCGAATGCATCGGCAAGCCGGACATCAGTCGCGGTGAAGGCCCGACGGTGTTCAAGTCGAACACCGAGAACAAGTGGTACATGTTCATCGACGAGTTCGGCGGCCGTGGTTACGTCCCGTTCGAGACCACTGACCTGGCGACGGGCAAGTGGACGATGTCGGCCGGTGCCCAACTCCCGGCGTCACCACGACACGGCACCGTCCTGCCCGTCACCAAGAAGGAACACGACCGGCTCACCGGAGGCCCCGTGCCGCCGGTGAAGGCGGACCGCAACGGCCTTGTCGCTCACTGGCCGCTCAACGCGGGGTCAGGCAAGACTGCCAAGGACATCACCGGTCACGGTTACGACGGAGCACTTTCCGGCGACGTGAGGTGGTCGAACGGATCGCTGTCATTCGGTGGTACGAACGGCTTCGTCGATCTGCCCGACAACATGCTGTCCGGCGTGGACTCGGTCACGGTTTCCGCGGACGTGTATGTCGACCCGGCTCAGCAGACACCGTACTTCTTGTACGGCTTCGGCAACACCGGATCGTCGGGTACTGGAAACGGGTATTTGTTCAGTACCGGCGGCAGTTCCGACAGCGGTCTGCGCTCCGCGATATCCAGCGGGGACTGGCGTTCCGAACAACAAACCGCCGCGTCAACCGGCTTGTCCAGAGGTTCGTGGCACAACATCGCGTACACCCTCGGTGACGGCAAAGCCGTGCTCTATCTGGACGGACAAGTGGTCGCCCGCAATGAGACCGTGAGTTTGAAGCCGTCGGACATCGGTGGCGGTCGTACGGCGGCGAATTACCTGGGCCGCTCGCTGTACACCGCGGACAAGTACTTCCAGGGCAGGATGAAGGACGTCCGGCTCTACAAACGGGCGCTGACCGCCGCCGAGATCGCCGCTCTGCCGAGCAACATCACGACGATCCGGTCGGTCACCATGCCCGAGCTGAAGGTGCCCGCCATCATCGACACGACCGCCGGAACCGTCGTGCTGCCTGTCAAGCCAGGGACGGATATCCGCCGCCTGGCCCCGTCTTTCGAACTCGCCCCCGGCGCGTCGATCCGGCCGAGCAGTGGCCAGTACGTGGATCTCAGCAAACCTGTGCCGTACCGCGTGATCGCGCCGCGCGGCAACACTCGCGTTTGGACGGTCAGCGCCCGGGAAATGCGCAGTCCGTTGCCACCAGGGCTGAACGCCGATCCCAACATCGCGGTGTTCGGTGACACGTACTACATGTACGCCACCACTGACGGGTTCCCGAACTGGGGCAGCACGACGTTCAAGGTGTGGTCCTCCAAGGACCTGGTGAGCTGGATCGATCACGGCGTGGCCCTGGATCTGGGTCCCGGCGTCTCATGGGCGGACAACAACGCCTGGGCACCGGGAATCGCGCACCGGAACGGCAAGTACTACTTCTACTTCTGCGCCGAGGCCAAGATCGGCGTGGCTGTCAGCGACTCGCCAACCGGCCCGTTCGTCGACTCCGGACAACCGTTGGTCAGCCGCAATCCTGACAGCGGCCAGGCCATCGACCCAGCGGTGTTCACTGACGACGACGGTCAGGCATACCTCTACTGGGGCAACGGCTCGGCGTACGTCGTACCGCTGAACAATGACATGGTCTCCTTCGACCAAGCCAAAGTAACGCGGATCACCGGCTTGACGGATTTCCGCGAAGGCTTGTTCATGGTCAAGCGCAACGGAACCTACTACCTGAGCTGGTCCATCGACGACACCCGTAGCGAGAACTACCGCGTCGCGTACGCCACCGGCAACAGCCCGACCGGACCGTTCACCAACCGCGGCGAGATCCTGCGCAAGGACTTGTCACTGGGCATCAAAGGCACTGGCCACAGCTCGATGCTGCAGATCCCTAGCACCGACGAGTGGTACATCGCGTACCACCGGTTCGCCATTCCCGGCGGCGACGGGACCCACCGCGAGTCCACAATCGACAAGCTGAAGTTCAACCCGGACGGCACGATCGTCCCGGTCGTACCGACGCTCGAGAGCATTGAGCGGAGGCCGATCGGGTAACCCTGCAACGAAAGGTCCCATGCAATGACGCATAACCGACGGGCGTTCTTGGCCGCCGGGTGCGGTGGCCTGCTTGGCGCGGCCATCGGCACCCAGCCGGCAGCGGCGGCGACTTGGGAGACGGTGATCAGCGGTTCGTTCGCGAACTACTCGACGCTGCAAGCCGCATGGAACTACCGCTATCCGTGGGGGTCGGACCACAACGGCTCGGCCCGGATGTACGCCAGCGCCTCGGATCACAACCACGTCTACCTGGAAAGCAACGGCGTTCTGGTGCTCAAGGCCACTCGGATCTCCTGGAACGAGGGCAACAGCTCGCACGATCCATACCTGCCCATCCGCTACCACTCCGGCGCCATCCACGCCCGCCAGCACGTCACAGTCACCGACCAGTTCCCGAACTGGGAAGTCAAAGGCGAGTTCCAGGCCCCGTCGGCGCGCGGCACGTGGCCTGCGTTCTGGCTTACCGGAGCCACGAGCTGGCCGCCGGAAAGCGACATCCTCGAGTACAAAGGGGACGCCCGCAACTGGTTCAACACATACCGCAACGCGATCGGCGGGTGGTCCAACACCATCGTCAACGTCTCGAACCCTGGCGCGTGGCACGGGTACCGGGCGTGGATCACCAAGGTCAACGCCACCGATGTCGACATCCACTACTACCTGGACGGCAACTGGGTCGGCCAGCACCGCGGCGCGAACTTCGCGGGCAAACCGATGTGGATCATCATCAACCTGCAGATGGAGGGGTCCTCCGGCGCGTCTGGCCCGTCCACCGACACCTACTACCGGGCCCGCAACGTCTACGTTGGACGAACCAGGGCCTGACGCCGTTCGTTGAACGCCGCCAGTAGCAACAGGACCGCGATCTGGACGCATTGCTGGCCGTACTCGTTGATTTTGAGGACGTCCATGACGGCGAGCAGCTGCACGCACAACACTGAGCCGAGAACGGTGCCGATGACCGTGCCGCGGCCACCGGACAGGCTTGCCCCGCCGATCAGCACGGCTGTGAGCACAAGGAATTCGAGCCGCACACCGGTCCCAAGGGGTGACAGCTCGGGTCCCGCCAGCGCTCCGGCGAGTGCGGCCAGCACACCAGAAGTCACGTACACCAGGGTCCGCACCAAGCCGGGACGGATCCCGGACAGACGTGCTCCGTCCGCATTGGACCCGACGAAGTACACGTGCAGTCCGGTCCTGGTTCGAGTCAGCACGATGTGGGCAGCAATGACGATCACCACCGCGACCCACACGACGACGGGTACGCCGAACCACCGCGTTGGATCCCCACTTGCCCCTCGCGGTCCTGCGCTCACGAGCACAGCACAGGTCGCCAACGTCACCAGGTACGGCGGTATCCGGGTCCGGGCCACCAGCAAGCCGTTGACCAGCCCACATGCCAATCCGACCAGCAGGCCGTAAGGCAGTCCGACAACCGCGAAGGCGGCGACCGGTCCAGCGGAGAGATCCATACCGCCCGCAGCGACGACGAACAGCAGTCCAATCGCGACAGACGCGATCAGTGCCGCACGGACAAGCCCTGGAGTGGACAGTAACGTTCCCGGTTGCGCGGCCACCGCACCAGCCGCCAGCACGACGAGGATCGCTTCCCTGGACCTGGCTGCCGTCGCAACGATCATGCGGCTCCCTCACCCACGAGGTAACCGTCCCGAAGCACGACCACGCGGTCGGCGAGTTCGGTCACCTCGGTCGAATCGCTGGAGATGACCACGACGGCCACACCCGCGGCGGCCAGCTCCCGGATCATCCACCGGATCTCCCCGTCAGCCGAGGTACCCGGTTCATCGATGACAAGTACCTGTGACTCGGCCGCGAGCCACTTCGCGAGGCCGATCTTGCGCATCTCGGCGAAGGAAAGCCCGTCAATCGGCAGGCGGGGACTCGGGTACTCGACACCGAGCAATGTTTGGACGTGCCGCACCAGCCGTTGTTGCGCCCTGCGCGACCATACCGAGGACGGCGCCAGCAGCCGGAGATTTCCCGCGACTGTCTGTCCCGGGACCAAGCCGGAACCAGAACCGCCATCGGACATATAGCCGACGCCGGCCCGCACGGCGTCATGTGGACCGCGTAGTCGCAGGGGTGATCCGTGCAACAGAATCTCACCGTCCAGAACAGGAGCGGCCCCGAACAACGCCTTGCCCACATCGGACCGACCAGCACCGATCACGGCGACGATCTCGCCGCCGCCAACGCTGAACGAGACATTGTGTACATCATCACCGGTACGCAGCCCACGAACCTCCAGCACAGGCTCGTCGGCCTCAGAGGCTGACACGAACGGCATGTCGTCCACCACGCTCATGTTGCCCAGCACAGTGATCCGGTCGCAGATCTTCTGCATCTCCTGAACACACCGGCTTGCGTAGATGACAGCCATACCCGCTTCGGCCAGCTTGTCCACCACCGAGTGCAGTCGGCGTAGATCTTCGGCCGGCATGAAGGCACCTAGACCGTCGAAGGCGACCACCCGCGCTCCGATCGCGTAGGCATTGGCCGCTTGCACAGCACAGCGCATCGCCGGCGACAAGTGCCGAACGGGCAGCCGAGGGTCGATCCGCAGGCCCAAAGCCGAGAGCACGCCGGCACTCCGGGCGAGCAACTTGCGTCGATCCACCAGCCGGAACCGGTTCCGGGGTTCGACACCGACGCATACGTTCTCGGCCACCGAAAGGTCAAGCGCCACCGCGTCCGGATCGCGGATCACCCGCATCACACCGGCACTCGCCGCCAGCAGGACGGGATTTCCCGCGATGACCACCTGACCGGAGTCCGGCATCAGCTCACCGGCGAGCATGTCGATCACCGCCGACTTCCCGGCACCACGGCCACCCGCCAGGCCCATCACCTCGCCCGCGCGCACGTCAAGGTCCACATTGTCCACACCGGACGCATCGCCGAAACGCCGGACCACACGGCGCATGCGCACCAACGCCACACCTGCCCCCTGGGTCCCGCTAGTTGAATTAATGATCGTTCAACCACGTGAACCGTACGATGGCAGACAGGCGGCGTCAACCGGCATTCGCGAGAAACCCTCGCGAATGCCGGTCACACCTCTTAGGACATACTTCCCATGATCACGCCGCGACCGTTCGTTCCCAAGTAGACCCTGCCGTAAACGCGTGGATCACCAGTAATGGCGTCACCGATGTTGCCGTACCTGTGTTTGTCGTCATTGATCCGCACCCAGATGGCGCCAGCGTCGATAGACCGGAACACCCCGTGCACACCGGCTATCCGGGCGATCGTGTACAGGGCCGGATAGCTCTTGCCGGGAGCCGCCCGGCCGATTCCGATGTTCTCCGCTTCCTGCACGCCTTGAACTTTCACGAAAGTGGCGCCTGAATCGGTTGAGCGCCACAGACCGCCGGTTCCCGCGAGCCAGATGTCACCTTCCCGGCCGGCCACGGCCGTGAACCGCGCACTGCTCGGCAGGCCTGCCGCCGAGCTCGCCGAGAAACTCGCTCCGCCGTCCACGCTGACGTAGAACTTTCCGGAAGCGAAGCCGTAGAACTTCCGCGGGTTCACGCGGTCAGCCGCGACTTTCGCACCAGCGGGAATTCCCGTCGAGGCGGTCCACGAGCTCCCATAGCCAGAGGCGTAGTGCACGCCCGTACCTGTTGGACTCCACACGAATCTACTCGCATCCGCGCCCGCGGCGACCGTCCCACCGCCGCTGACCCCCGCCGGTTCCGCACCTTGGAACCAGTTGGCGCCGCCGTTGGTGGAGAACGCGATACGGTTGTCGTTCGGCCTCGCGGCCTTGTCGAAGTTCCCGACACGCACCATCGACGCTGGATTGCGCTCGGCGAAGTCCAGATCGGTCGTGGTCGTGAAAACTGGTGACAGGAACACATTCCGGGGAACCGCGCCAAGCTGGTCGTGCCGGAACCCGCCGATGTCGCCCAGTGCGCTGATCAGCGGCGCTCCGGTCGGCGGACTGATCAGGTCGAGCACCGCGGTCTCCTCGAGACCGCCGACCATCGGCTTGATCGTGATCTTACCGCCGGTATCCCATGCTGTGAGGTTTGTCGTGCCGTAGATGGTGGCGCCGGTGCCGTACATCATCCGGTTCGAGTCGAACGGGTCGATCTCCATCGCCTCGGTCATCCAGCCGAGCTTCGGTGTCACTTCCGGCGGTTGCGGATTCGCACCGAGACTCAGCCACGGCACCGCCGAAATGTCATGGCTGTAGCGGAAAGAACGGTTCGGGTAGCTCGTCCAGTCCCAGATCCTTGTCCAAGTCGCGCCGCTGTCCGTACTGCGGAACAGAATGATGTCCGGCCACCATGACACCTGCGTGGACACCATCAGGGTGCCTGGTTTGCCGCGATCGAGGGTGAGACCGCTGTAGCCGAAGTAGTTGTCGGAACTACTCGACGGAATCGGGCTGATCTGTGTCCATTGGCCGGAGGCCGTGGTGAACTTCCAGACGTCGCCTTTGCTCCCGTCGTACGGTCCGCCAGTGTCACTGGTCGCGATGTACAGCTGACCGTTGACTGGGTCGAGAACTCCCTTGTGCGGCAGGTATCCGGTCGGTTGCCCGGCGACTCGTTCCCAGCTGGCGCCGCCGTTCG
This sequence comes from Kibdelosporangium aridum, assembly GCF_900176515.1. Taxonomy (GTDB): domain Bacteria; phylum Actinomycetota; class Actinomycetes; order Mycobacteriales; family Pseudonocardiaceae; genus Kibdelosporangium; species Kibdelosporangium aridum. The sequence goes on along the minus strand of NZ_FWXV01000001.1, from coordinate 1,481,133 downwards.
TGCTGCGATACAGGATGTTCTGCTTGTCCGCGACACCGACGTAGATGGTCTGCGTGGTGTTACCCCGGCTGCCGGTTCGCGGGTCGAACGTCACCCACAGCACGCCCTGGTTGTCGTTGAGATAACCGTTGGGATCATTCGGATCCTGGGCGTAGTTGCCCGGGTTCGGGAACGAGGTGACCTTGCTCCAGGTGGCACCCGAGTCCGTGCTGCGCCACAGGCCGTTCCCGCTCGGCGCGGCCAGGTACAGAACGCTGTTGCGGTTGGGGTCGATGGCCAGCCGCTCCCCCATTCCCCGGCCCGGCATGTTCCCGCCCAGCTTGAACGGCAGATTCGTCTGTTGCCAGGAGTTTCCGCGGTCGCTCGATCTCAGGATGGCGCCGTTGTTGGGATCCCAGCTGTTGGTGTACATCCCGGCGGCGACGTAGACCCGGTTCGGGTCGACCGGGTCGGTGGCCAGGCTGGCCACACCGTTGAGCCCCCAGTTGTCCCGGCCGATGTGGTCAAGCAAGGGAATCCACCTGCCAGTGGACTGGTTCCAGCGGTACGCGCCGCCGATGTCGGTCCGCGCGTAGATCAGGTTGCGTTCGGTTTGGTTGAACACGATTCCCGGTACGAACCCGCCGCCAGCGATCTCGACGTTGCTCCAGGTGTACGGCTCGGCCGCGTCTGCCACCGGGTTCGGTTGCGTCATCAGGCCCGCTGTCAGGATGATCGCGAGCGCGCCAGCAAGAGCTCTCCGCATTGAGAGTCCTCCGATCGCCGTGGTCGGACAAGGATCTGGGAGCGCTCCCAGATCCAGGGTAGCCGGACCGTCCGGCGCGGACAAGACACCCGTTGACACCCCGGAGCGGACCGCATACGGTAAGTCCGGAAAGCGCTTTCCGCGTTGCACGGCCGGACAACCCTGCATGTCCGGCCGACGCGGCCACGGCGGCTCGCGGCTTGCCCCAGCCGCTGTGGCCGCTTGCCCCGCACCGGAAAGGACACCCTCCCATGTGGACACGCTTTGTCGTGGCCGCAGTCATCGCGTCGGCTGCAGTGCTACCCGGACCACCACTCGGACCGTCACCGGCCGCATCCGCGCTCCCGACCGGACCAGACGGATTCGCCGCGGTCAATTCCCTGGGACAAAACGGAACGACCGGCGGCGCGGCGGGTGCCACCGTCACCGCGACCACAACAACCCAGTTCCTCGACTACATCGCGCGTCCTGAACCACTCGTCGTCCAGGTGCGTGGCACGATCACGCTCCCGACCGGGACCACCGACGGCATGCACAACGTCGCCTCGGACAAGACCATCATCGGGTTGGGCAGCGACGCCCGGCTGGTCGGCGGCGGACTGAACATCGGTCTGCCGGTCAACGACAAGATCACGGCACCACCACCGAACGCCGTGCACAACGTGATCATCCGCAACCTGTCACTCAGCGCCGCCACCGACGACCTGATCAACGTCCAGATGTTCTCCCATCACATCTGGATCGACCACAACGACTTCAGCAACGGTGACGACGGCGCCGTCGACATCAAGCGCGGTTCGGACTTCATCACCGTGTCCTGGAACAGGTTCCACGACCACGACAAGACCCTGCTGCTCGGCCACGACGACGACAACGGGGTACAGGACATCGGCCGCCTGCGGGTGACCTACCACCACAACTACTTCGACGGTTCCGACCAGCGCAATCCCCGGGTCCGCTTCGGTGAGCCGGTCCACGTCTACAACAACTACTACCGGGACAACAGCTACGGCGTCGCGGTAGCGATGAACGCGGGCGTCGTCCTGGAAGGCAATTACTTCTTCAGTGTGAACAACCCGGGCCGGGTCGACTTCAGCGGCGATCTCGGCCGGATGGTGGCCAGCGACAACGTCCTGGTCGACTGCAACCACGAGATCGAGACCCGTGGATCGGTCGTCGAACCGCGGACCTACTACCCGTACACCCTCCACCGTGCCACCGAAGTTCCCACCGTCGTGCCGAACGGCGCCGGTGTCGGCAGAATATGAGGAGGCCAGAAATGTCCCGGATCAGTCGCCGCACTCTGTTCGCCGGTGCGGCAGCCGCCGTCGTGGCCGCGTCCACGACGCCTGACGCGGTGGCCGCACCTGCGGCCACCGCTGACGGCTTCGCCGCAGTGCCCGCGTTGGGCCAGAACGGAACCACCGGTGGCCTCGGCGGTCCTGTGGTCACCGCGACCACGGCCGACCAGTTCCTCGACTACATCGACACAGTCGGCCCGATGACGATCCAGCTGTCCGGCCGGATCGACATCACCAGCAAGCAAGGGGTCCGGCCGAACAAGACGATCGTCGGTCTCGGCACGTCGGCTGTGATCAACGGGGGCGGGCTGGACTTCTACCGCTCGTCCAACGTGATCGTCCGCAACATCAAGTTCACCAACGCCGAGGACGACGCGATCAACGTCGGCCAGAACTCACACCACATCTGGATCGACCACAACGAGTTCGTCGCCCCTGTCGACGGCGCGGTCGACATCGTGCGCGGCGCGGAATACGTGACAGTGTCGTGGAACTGGTTCAACCAGACCGACAAGAGCATGCTGATCGGTCACTCGGACGGCAACGCCAGCCAGGACCGCGGCCACCTCAAGGTGTCCATCCACCACAACTACTTCGACCGCTCCCGGCAACGGCATCCGCGAGTCCGGTTCGGCGAGCCCGTGCACGTGTACAACAACTACTTCCGCGCCAACAACCTGTACGCCGTCGCATCCACAATGGACGCCGGTGTTCTCGTCGAGGGCAATTACTTCGAGAACGTGCCGTTCCCCATCTACTCGGGTTACGGCGACAGCGGCCCCGGACGTGTCGTACAGCGAAACAACGTGTTCGTCGGTTCGGGTACTCCACAGACACTCGGCACTGTCGTCGAGCCGCGCACGTACTACGCGTACACCCTCGACAATCCGGCCTCCATCCCAAGCATCGTGCCCGCCGGCGTCGGCGTCGGGAGGTTGTGATGAGAAAACTGACCACGCTGATCGGGTTCGCCCTCGCCGCCAGCATCGCACTCCCGCCGGCCGCTTCCGCTGCGACACTGCTCAATGACGACTTCGAAGACGGCAACACGACCGGGTGGAGCACCAGCAGCGGCAGCTGGTCGGTCGTGGCCGACGGGTCACGGGCGTTGCGCCAGTCCGGCACAAGCTCGGACGCCAGAGCCCTCCTTGGGCTGTCATGGTCGGACCAGTCCGTGCAGGTGCGCGTCAAGCCGACCGGCTTCGGCGCCACGAACCGCCATGTCGCCGTTGCAGCCAGGGCCCAGAACGCCAGCAGCTACTACTACCTCGCGTTGACCGCGAACAGCTCTGTGGTCCTCGGCAAACGGAGCGGGAGCGGGTTCACCACGCTCGCGTTGGCACCGGCGGCGGTGTCGACCGGATCCTGGTACACGCTGCGACTCGAAGCGTTCGGCACCACATTGCGTGGTTTCGTGGACGGCACACTGCTGACAAGCGCCGTTGACACCTCATTCGCCTCGGGACGAGCTGGCGTGACCACGAACTACGCCAGCGCATCCTTCGATGATGTGCTCGTCACCGATGTGCGCGGACCAGGCGGCCCGCCAGATCCGCCGCCTCCCGGCACATGCGACACCTCAGGGACCGCGACGGGCTTCGCATCGGTCGACGCTTGGGGCCAGAACGGCACGACCGGCGGCGCGGGCGGACCCACCGTCGAAGTGGACACCGCCACGGAGTTCCTCACCGCGATCGGGCGGACCGGACCGGTGAACATCTGTGTTCGCGGCATGATCGCCCTGCCTGGTCCGATGCACGACGTCACCTCGGACAAGACCATCGTCGGCGTCGGCTCCGCGTCCGGCTTCACCGGCGGTGGCCTGAACATCGGTCTGCCCGTCGCCGACAGCGTCACCACACCCCCACCGGATGCCGTACACAACGTCATCGTGCGCAACCTGGTGTTCCGCAACTGGGCCGACGACGCCATCAACGTGCAGATGTTCTCGCACCACGTCTGGATCGACCACAACGACCTGGCCAGCGGCAAGGACGGCGCGATCGACATCAAACGCGGCTCCAGTTACGTGACCGTCTCGTGGAACCACACCCACAACCACACCAAGAACATGTTGTTGGGACACGACGACAGCAACGGCGCACAGGACACCGGCCGGCTGAAGGTGACTTACCACCACAACTGGTTCAACGAGACGCCACAACGCAACCCACGAGTGCGATTCGGCGAGCCGGTGCACATCTACAACAACTATTACCTTCACAACACCGATATCGGCGTCGCGTGCCAGGCCAGCGCAGGCTGCGTCGTGGAGGGTAACTACTTCGAGAATGTCGAAGAGCCAGTCAGCAACCACTACGCTGGCCCGACGGGGCGTTGTGTCGCGCGGGACAACGTCTTCGCGGGCGAATCGGGCCAACCTGATTGCAGTGGGACTGTTCAGGAGCCGCGCGCCTACTACAATTACACACTCGATGACCCGAATTCGGTCAAGGCTTCAGTGATGGCGGGCGCCGGTGTCGGCAAGATCGGTGTGTCCGCTCTGGCCAACACTGTCGACGGCTTCGCCAGCGTCAACGCCCTCGGCCAGAACGGGACGACTGGCGGGGCGGGTGGACCGACAGTCACCGTCACGACCGCCGCACAGCTGCGGGACTACGCCGGGCGCGCGGGTCCATTCGTGATCATGCTGTCCGGCCGGATCCAGTTCGACGGGATGATCACGGTGGTGGCGAACAAGAGCATCATCGGTACCGCCGGTGCCGAGATCAGCGGTGGTGGCCTGCAGCTGGGGTCGACTACCCGGCCCGGCAACAACGTGATCATCCGGAACATCAAATTCGGTGACGCGTCCGACGACTCGATCAGCGTGACGAACTCCGCGCACCACGTGTGGATAGACCACAACGAGTTCCTGCCTGGCGCCGACGGTTCGGTCGACGTCAAGCGCCAGTCCAACTACGTCACGGTGTCCTGGAACTGGTTCCGCGGCACGGACAAGTCCATGTTGCTCGGTCATTCCGACAACTACACCGCGGATGTCGGATACCTCAAGGTGACGTACCACCACAACTTCTTCGACGGCTCAGCACAGCGGCATCCGCGGGTCCGGTTCGGCGAACCCGTGCACGTGTACAACAACTACTACCGCGGCAACAGCCTCTACGGTGTCGCATCCACAATGGATGCGGGCGTTCTGGTCGAGGGCAACTACTTCGAGAACGTCCCCTTCCCCTGTCACGTGGGCTATGCCGAGTCCGATCCGGGCAGGATCATGCAACGTGGTAACGCGTTCTCCGGCTCAGGCGCGTGCGAGGCGGCCGGAAGCGTCGTCGAGCCCCGCACGTACTACCAGTACACGCTGGACAGTGCGGCCAACGTTCCGGCCATCGTCCGCGACGGCGCGGGCACCGGCCGGATCTGACGGGATGCTCCTCGTGAGCGAGGGGCGCTCACGAGGAGCAAGTCGTCACTCCTTGCAGGTCTTGTTCTTGTTCACGCAGTTGACCAGCCGGTTCATGATGCTCTGCGACATCACGTTCGCGAAGTCGTCATGATCAGAGAACGGGTTGTGCTCCTCTTCCGGGAAGGAGTCCACCTTGTACTGTCCGTTGCGCTGCACGTCCGCTGGGATGTTGTACGTCAGTGTGATCCGCAGCTGCGGAACGGCTTTGAAGCCGTCACGGCACTTCCCGTTCTGGTCCGGGTAGACGATGTGGTCGCGGTGGTTCTTCGAGTCGGTGTTCTTGCCGTCCCAGCAGCTCGGGAAGTCGTGGATCCGCTTGACTTTGCTCCCCTGCGGGCAGATCGGGTACTTGTTGATCAACACGCGGTCCTCGAAGCCCTGGCAGGTCCACGAGTCACGGGCGTTCTTCGGCCCGTTGGTGGAGACCTTGGCGTCGCCGTACAGTACCCGCAGGAACTTCGGCATCGCGGTCACCTTGCCGACCGGGCTGCCCCGGAAGGTCAGCTCGACCGACTCCGGGCGCTGGATCTCGCCTTCGTTGCCCGGCAGCTCGTTGTTGTCGTTCTCGTCCGGCAACTGTCCACCGCCACCGGGATTCTGGTTGCCGCCCTGCTTGAGGGCGCATGGCGCGAGCCGCTCGAGTCCTTGGGGCCTCGGGGCGTTGCGGCCGATCGCGATGGCCATCCGGTCGATCGTGGCGACCCGCTTGTCCTTCAGCGGTCCCAGAATCGCGTTCTGGATGAAGTTCGGGCCACCCTCGCCCTGTGAGGTGATCAACCGCTTGTTCGCCTCGTCGATCTGCGTGTCGAGCAGGTCCAAGTTCCGCTGGATCTCCGCCTGCGCCTGCTCGGGAACGTCCGGTAGCTGGCTGGCGACATCCGGGCAGTCCACTTGCGGCGCCTGACCGGCCTGTTTGTCCTTGGCTTGCTGCTGATCGCGTTCCTGTTTACGGGCCGGCGGGTTGGCTTGCTCGTCTTCCCGATCGATGCGTACCACCGGCCAGAAGTACGTGGACTTGTCCCCGTTCTTGCAGGTGGTTCCCGCTGCGAGCAGGCTCTGGTTGTTCGAGTCCGCGTTGGTGGACAGGTTGCCGACGTAGTCGTGCAGGTGCTGCGCTCCATTGCGGACGCCCGGTTGCGCGATGAAGTTGTCCGGGTTGAAGTGCCCGTTCTCGTTGCGGCCGCAGTCCACAGTGAACGTGCCACGGGACGCGTTCTGTTGCTGCCGTGGCAGTTTGACGTTCGGACGGACGGTGGTGATGTCGACGAACAACGACTTGTCCGGGCCGTCCGCCCGGGCGACCGCCGGGTCGCCCGCGGTGGTCACCACGACCAGGCCGCCGACCGCCATAGCCAAGCCGATCGCACCGGTGGCGATCTTCGTTCTGCGGGAAATGCGGTGTCGCCCCTTGATACGCGCCATGGGCCACTCACCTCGTTCGGGTTAGTTGAGCTCTCATCCTGTTATACGGATGTGACCCGAAGTTGGACGCAAGAATTTTCGGCGTATTGAGTGGTCAAGGCCACAGTGGAGCGTGGCGTGCCGTGCGGGTGACCCGTGTCCGGTCCTCGCCCGCGTAGAAACGGTCAGCTACCCGGTCCACACGCGTTACGAAGTCAGTCTTCGTCGGGAAGGGCGCGGCCGACCAGACTGTGTCCAGGAAGGACGTTCCATCCCGTACGACATTGGCAACGCCGGCATCAAGACCGCCGAACACCACCCGCGGCTCCACCCGCCGGAAGTACGAGTGGAACGGGTCAGCGGTGCCTTCGAAGAACGGTGCCAGCTCGACTCCGTCCAGCGTGTAGTGCAGAGGCTTTCCGGCCACAGGCGTCAAGCTGCGGACCAGATCACCGGACAACGTGGCGTTGCGGTAGAGAGAGAATTCGAGCATGGCTGTCCGGGAGTCACGGGCGACCAGGTGGACCGGGCCGTACATCAGGCTCTGCACGTCGGGCCGATCAAGCGCCTGCTCGGCACGGAGGGTGAACGGCATCTCGACGCGAACCGTGTCCCCGCTGCGCCAGGCCCGGGAGATCGTCAGATAGCTGCCAGGAGTCGGCTTCCCCACGTGGTGGCTTCCATTGATCGTGACGGTGACGCCCTTGCGCGCCCACCCCGGGATCCGTAGATGCAGATCAAACGTGGCGTTGCCGGAGATCCGCAGCTCTGAAGCCTGTTCGAACGGGTACGCGGTAGTCTGGGTCACCGTGACGTTCTGCCAGCGAACAGTGGACGGCATGTAGAGGTTGACGTAAAGCCCCTCAGGATGCTGGAAGTAGACCGTGTCCTGGTACTTGGTCGCACTCTCCATTCCCGTGCCCTCACAACAGGTGGTGCCCTGTTTCGGGGTGTAGTCACGGACCGACCCGGGAGCCAGTCCGATGAAGTACGTCACCAAGGGAAGTTCAGGGTCCGCCTGGTCCTGTTTGGAGCCGAGGATCTGGTTGACCAGCGCCCGCTCGAAGTAGTCCATGTACTTCGGGTTCCGGTCGTGGGCGAACAACGACCGGCTCAGCTTGAGCATGTTGTGCGCACAGCACGTTTCGGCGTTGACATCGGTCAGCGTGCTCGCGACCGCTCCCCGAGCCCGCCAGAACTCCCGTTCGCTGGTGCCGCCGATGCTGTACATCCGGTGCGGTACGACCATGTCCCAGAAGTTCTTCGCCGCGGTCAGATAGCGCTGCTCCCCGGTGCTCTCATGCAGCCGCACCAGGCCGGTGAAGATGGGAATGTGCTGGTTGGCGTGCAGCCCTTCGAGCACGTCCCGGTTCGCCGCGCACGCGTCGATCAACGAGTTGAGATCGAACAACTTGGCCAGCGCCAGATAGTCCGCATTGCCGGTGATCTGGTGCAGGTCGGTGATCGCCTCGACCAGGCCGCCGAACTCACCGCTGGAGAACAGTCCCCACATTCGCTGCAGGACCTCGGCACTGAGCTTGCGCAGCCGGGCGTACATCCAGTCGGCCATCCCGGTGGCCAGGTCCAAAGCCCGCGCGTCGCCGGTGTTGAGGTACGCGTCCAGCAGTCCTTTGAGGATTTTGTGCGCGGTGTAGTAGGGCGCCCAGACGACGGTGTAGTCCGAGCGCGTCATCGTCTCGAGTGTGATGAACTGTGTCTCGGGATACGCGGCGAGGAAGCCTGGGTGGCTTGGGGAGCCCCACGTACGTCGCAGGGTCGCGTCCGACAGCCCGGAATCGAACGAGTACGAAGCGAGATCGCCCTTCCCCGGACTGTTCCGCAGTCCAGCGATCTCGCTCGCAGTCAATGCGCGCGACCAGATGTTGACGTCGTCGAGGACACCCGCGAAAGCCGGGTCGGCCGCGTAGTTGGACCGGCCGACCCAGTTGTTGCGCACCTGGCCGAGCACCGCTGGGTTGAGCGACATCGCGGTGTTCACCGCGACTTGGCTTCCGTTCACGTACAGCACACCGGCTGTGCCTTCGACAGTCACCGCGATATGGCTCCACTCCCCCAGTGGCAGCGAAGCGGTGCCGTTGATCGCTTGCTCGCTTCCACCGCCATTGGTGGTGATCGCGAAACGTGGCACGCCGTTGTTGTTGCGCGCGGTGAGGTACATGTAGCGGGTCGTGTCGTTGCCGAAGTCGAAAATCCGCGCCCATGTCGCGGCGTGGGTGGGTTTGACCCACGCCGACAAGGTGACGGCCGCGCTGCCGCCAAGCACATTCGGCGGCAGATCAAGGTATTGGTAGCTGCCGCGAATGAACTCCAGTCCGGTGCCGAACCGGCCAGGAACACTGAGCGGCACGGGATCTCGCCGCAGCGCCGCCCGGCATTCGACCAGTGCGCCCACTATCGTGCTGATCTTCTCGGCGAACACCGGTTCGCCGGTACTGCCATACGCCTGCGCCAGCATGGACAGGAAGTGACCTGTGTAGTGCCCACGGAGGTTGCCGTTCGCTTCCCCGTCCAGGCCTTCCCATCCGCCGGGCGCGACCGCGCCTCCAGTGGGAAGCCCGGCATTCGCGCGGAAGACCTGCACTAAGCGGTTGACGTCATAACCACGCGCGTAGGCCAGCATGAGGGCTCGCTTGTCCGCGAAAACTCCGCCGCCCAATGTGACGTCCCGCAGGGCAAACGGGCGTAGAGCCGGAGGCGCCGACTCTGCGAACGCCTGGCCCGTGGTCGCCGTCGTGGCGAGCGGAGCGACGACGGCGACCTTGAGGAGGCTACGGCGGTCAATCATCATCGGATCCAGAAGCTGACGCGTTGACGGTCGCGCTGCGATCCGCTGGGCCGGACCACTACGAACCTGCCATTGTCGTGGCCAAGGTAGGCCGCCGGATCGGTGGTCAGCCGGAACGACGTCGCTTTGCTGTCGGCCAGACCCGGCACCTGCACGAAACTCGCCGCTTTTCCGTACACATCGGACTCGTCGTACGGATCGACCCGGATGGTCATGGGATCCACCACCCGGACATACCGGTCGGGGAAGTTCACCGACTGCAGTGCGATCCGGCCGGGATCGCGGAATCCGGGAACGATGCGGAACTGTGAGTCGGCCAATTCCCGGACGTCGCCGTCCACGCGCAGGCGGTACTCGTAGTGCCGGACGTACAGGTTCGGCGCGTTCAGCGGCGAGAACCGCAAAGCTGGTCCGCCTTTGCCCACGGGGACACCGAAACTCGGTGTGCCGTCGTCGTTCCAGTACAGCCGTTGCACGCGCGTGTGCCGATTCGGGTCGTACAGCGGATCTCCGGAGATGTCCCGATAGTCGCGTGCGTGGTAGACCAGCACATCGGTCTTTCCGTCTTCGGCGACCGTGAAAGAGTTGTGCCCGGGGCCGTACTGCCGTGTGTTCTCGTTCGTCGTGAAGATCGGCTGCGGTGACTTGGTCCACGACCGGGCGTCGAGCAGATCCGATTGCTCGTCGGCGGTGAGCAGACCCATGCAGTAGCGGGCATCGGTCGCGCTGGCCGAATAGGTCATGAACACCCGGCCGTTGCGGATGATCACGGCTGGGCCTTCGTTGACCTTGAACCCCTGGATCTCCCACGGGAGTGTTGGGACCGCCAGCCGCACCGGGTCACCCTTGATCGCCAGTGGCGATGCCATCTCGGCGATGTAGAGGTTGCTGTTGGTCGCGATGCCTGGTTCGCTCTGCGCCCAGGCGAAGTACCTCCTGCCACGGTGTTCGAACGTCGTCGAGTCGAGGGTGAACGTGTCCCATTTGGTGATCATCTGACCACGCAGGACCCACGAGTCCGTCCGTGGATCGTCCGCAATGGACTCGAGGACGTACGTCCTGATCCGGAACACGTCGTCGGAGTCGCCTGCGGCGAAGTAGACGTACCAGCGACCGTCGATCCGGTGCAGTTCCGGTGCCCAGATGTGGCCGCCCATCTTGCCCGAGGACGGCCGGCGCCAGATCGTCCGCTCCCGGGCAGAGGCAAGGCCGTCGATCGTCGGTGCGCCTCGCACGACAATCCGGTCGTACTCCGGAACCGAACCGGTCATGTAGTACATGCCGTTCACTGGTCTGGTGATGAACGGATCGGCGCGCTGCTCGATCAAGGGGTTGCGGGTGGTGATTTGTGATTGCCCAGGTTCCGCTGCCTGCGCTGACTGCGCTGTGGTGGTTCCGGCAGCGACCAGCAGTCCTCCGCCGGCGAGCAGGACGTTTCGGCGACTCGGCATGTCGGCTCCTTACCTGGCCTGGACCCGCAGGAACGTCACCGAGTTGGCCGGGAACGTGTACGTGAACGTGTTCGCCACCCCGGAGAACCGGGAGTCTCGTGGCTGGATCGGTTGTGTGTAAGCGGTGTTGACGTCGTCGGGCTGACCTTGCAGCGTGGTCACTCGTGCGGTCGAACCGACTCGGACGCGTGAGCCGAGGTCGACCTTCGTGCGGGCGGCCGTGTCCTGCGCGTTGACGACCTTGACCACGAGTTCACCGGTCTTGGTGTCGCGCGTGACGACCTGCCGGAACGGTTCGGCGACCTTGTCGTCGGTGAAACCGCCCCACCGCTGTCCGTCGAGGAACAGCTCCACCTGACGGCCGCGAACCGAGATCCGCACGTCGTACTGCTTGCCGGTGTCGATCCGGGTGCCGTTCGAAACGAGGGTCTCCTTGGCTCCGCCGGAAGCTTTCTCCACCGCGGACACGGTGTTGCCCCAACCGCCGAGGTTCCACCAGTAGTAGTTGCCGGTGTCCTTGACGCCGAAGGCGATCAGGAACCCCTCCCGCCCCGCGAGTTTCGTCGCCTTGACGGACAGGTCGTAGTTGCTCCACGCCGGATCGCCAGCAGTGACCATGGTGTTCTCGGCGGCCTGGTCGGACTGGACGTACGCACCGTTGGAGACGGCCCATGAGCCGCGCCCGCTCTTGGTCCACCGCGAGTCGTTGCCCGAGAAGTCGTCAGTGAACAGCGAGGAGCCGTTGGCAGCGGTGACGTTCACGTCGTCGTAGGAGGCGCTCGTGGCCCATGTGGACAACCCGATCGCCCCGGCTATCGGCGCGACAGTGGTCGGTGTTGCGGAAGCCTTGCTCGGCACGACGTGGTCGCCGACGTTGGTCATGAAGAGCTTCTGGGTCTCGTAGCTGGTCGACCCCCAGGACGTGTGGTTGTTGAACCAGATCATGTCCGGACGCCACTGCACATAGTCGGTGTTCGCGAGCAGCGGAGCGTAGGAGGCGAGCTTGACTACGTCGGCGTTGCGCTCCAGGCCGGTCATGTACGCGGCTTCGGTCAGCGCGTTGTAGAACCGGTTGTCCTGCGATGCGTACTCGCCAAGGAAAACTTTGGGGCCGTTGCGATCGTACGAGTCATACCGCTGGTTGTTCTGCAGGAACCACTGTGGACTGTTGTAGTAGTGCTCGTCCACCATGGCCACGTTGGCACCGCGGTTGAGCTCCCAGAGGCGGTCGAACGTGGCGCCTGTGTCGTCAGGACCGGAGTTGCTGATCACGGTGATGCCCGGGTACCTGGCCTCGATCGCCTTGCGGAACTCGGTGAACCGCGCGAAGAACTCGTTCGGCAGGTTCTCCTCGTTGCCCACACCGACGTGCGTCAGGTTGAACGGCGCCGGGTGCCCCATCTCCGCTCGCTTGCGTCCCCACGTCGAGGTTGCCGGGCCGTTGGCAAACTCGATCAGGTCGAGCGTGTCCTGGATGTGCCGTTGCAACAGGGCAGGATCATCGGTCGCGCGGTTCTGCCCGCATCCGGTCACCAGTGCGGGCACGACCGGGAGCGGCATCGCGCCGATGTCCTCGGCGAACTGGAAGTACTCGTAGTAGCCGATGCCGTAGGACTGGTTGTATCCCCAGAAGTTCGCGTTGGTGGCGCGTTGCTCGACCGGACCGATCGTGTCTTTCCATTGGTACGAACGCTTCCGTTCCCAGTCGGGTGCCGTGTAGCCGTAGTGGCTGCCGGTGTTGACCAGGCAACCACCCGGGAAACGAACGAATCCCGGCTTCAGCGCGGCGATCTTCCCGGCAAGGTCGGCCCGCATTCCGTTGGGCCGGTTCTTGAACGTGTCACGCGGGAACAGCGACACCATGTCCAGCCGGAGAGTTCCGGTCCCGCTGGCCTTGAGCGTCAGCCGACCTGTCGTGCTGCTCGACCGAGCCCGGACCGTGCCGGTGTACTTGGCCCACCGGTCACCGCGCACTTGCAGCCGGAGCATATCGGTGAGTGGCTGGCCAGCGGGATCGGTGACCGAGACGGTGAGCGGCAGGCTTTCCGCGCGTGCCCAGACCGAGAAGTCGTAGAGTTTGCCGGCCTCGACACGGATGCCGGAGTTGTAGCCCGAGTTGGCGATGCCGTACTCACCGCCGCGCAGATCCATTCGCAGATAGCGTCGGTTGCGCTCGTTGAGCCGCGCTTCGTCGTCGACGACCTGCGCCGTCCCCGCTCCCCCGGTCGGCGCCCACGAGGTCATCCCGGTGTAGGACGCGTTGTCGGCCGGGTCGTACTCAAAGGACCTGTTCTGCACGAGTTCGGCGTACAACCCGCCATCCGCCGCACGATTGATGTCCTCGAAGAACACCCCGTACATCGTGCGGTCGATCGTGGCACCACGCCCGGTCGAGTCCACAGTCAGCGTGTAGTCCGTCGGATCGGCTCCCGCGGCTACCGGGTTCATGAGGCCAGCGAATGTTAGCGCTAACACTACTGGCAGGACGACGCCCCTCGTGAACACGACACATCCTTTCGCACCTTTGCGAAGATTCTGGCGGCGAACAGCTTCCAGATCGTGACGCCTGAACGCCATGGAGTCAATGGTCTGTTATCGCTAAACTTCCCGACCACCGGAAAGCGGTTGCCAGGACCTGCACCACCGACATGCTTCCAGCGCAGGCACCCGACATGCCAAGCATGTCCAGCACCCACTCCGGCAAGCCGAGCTGCCCCCATTGGGTCCGGTCTTCGAACGGGTCACCGACGCCCGGTCACAACCTGGTGCTGTCCCGCAGGATTACCTCGCCCTTGACGCGAATCACCCGGCGCCGCTCACCGGCTTGCTCCTCCATCGCCATCGACCCGGCCATCCGGCCCATGTCCTCGAGCGGCAACCGGACCGTGGTCAGCGAAGGCGCGACGTCCCGCAATGTCGGGATGTCGTCGAAGCCCGCGACCGCCATGTCACCCGGCAAGCTGAGCCCACGGTCCCGCACCGCCGCCATCGCCCCGATCGCCATCACATCGTTCACCGCGAACACACAGCCAGGCCTGGTCCTGCGATCAAGCACCTCGGACATCGCCTGGTAACCGCCATCTCGGGTGAAGTCGCTGTGCACGACCACCCCCGCTCGCTTGCCCCGCTTCGCCAGGCCTTCGACAAACCCGTCGACCCGGTCGCGGGCGGTGAGCAAGGTGTTCGGGCCGGCAAGGACGCCGAACGTCTTGTGGCCCTGGTCGACCAGGGCCACGGCCAGGTCCTTGGCGCCCGCGCGGTTCTGCGGCAGGACTGTGTCCGTCCCGAGTTTGTCCTGGCCGATCACCACGGCCCGGCCGCCGCCTGCCACGAAGTCCGCGATCGCCTGGGCCACCTGCCTGGTGTGGGCGTTGTCGGTGGTCCGGCTGCCCACCATGATCAAGGCCCGGGCCCGGCGCGCCCGCATCGTGCTGACGTACCGCAACTCCTGTTCCTGCCTGCGCAGGGTTGTACCCAGCATCATCTCGCCGGTCGGCTCGACCGCGGCCATCGCCGCCGCCGCGATCACCGAGAAGTACGGGTCCTGGATGTCCGGGACGACCAGGCCGACCACGTCACTGCGCCCGCGGGCAATCGCCTGTGCGAAGGTGTTGGCGGTATAGCCCAGCTCCTGCGCCGCGGCCAGCACGCGTTCCCGCAACCCGGCCCCGACCACGCGTTCGCTGCCGTTCACGACCCGCGATGCCGTCGCCAGGGAGACCCCGGCGCGCTCCGCCACTTCCGCGAGGGTGACCTGTGACCCCACGCCCGACCTCCCGATCGATGGAAACCGCTTTCCAAGCGTACGGGGTGCAGTCTGCGTGACGCGAGAGCAAAGGCGGAGCCGCGTGTCGCGACCCCGCCCGGAGCGCTCCTACCGATAGATGATGTCCGACGAGGAGTAGACGCAGTTCTTGCCGTCCGGCCCGGTCCCGACCTTCTTGGACTCGCCCTCGCCCTTCTTGACGCCGTTGTACTTGTCGCAGATGGTGACCTTCCTGCTGCTGTCGCCCACGATGGTCACCTTGCTCAACCGCGCGGTGTCGCCGTAGTTCACGTTGATGCTGACGACGTTCTTCGCCGACATCTCGATCCGCACGTTCTCCACCCGCACGTGCCGCGTCTGCGGGTTGTTGCTGCAGTTGCCGCAGGTCCGGACGAGTTTTCCGATGCCTTGGGCGGCGAAGTTGCGGATGATCATCGTGCCGGGGGCGTTGTGCTGGAAGACCTTGTCGCTCGCGCTCAGCGCACCTCCGCCGTCGATAGTCATCGTCTGCGAGGCTGACGTGCCCTTGAACGTGGCGGCATCCTCACCCACGTCTTCCCACCACACGTTACGCAACGTGCACGTGCCCATGCAGTGCACGCCGTCCGCGCCCGGCTTGCCGATGATGACGTTGGCCAGGGTCGCCCCGTCGGCCAGTTCGAACACCGCCTTCTGGCTTTCGCTCCCGCCGCCACCGCCCAGTCCCTCGGGAATGACACGCCTCATGCCGTAGTCCCGCGAACCAGAGACCTTCACCGTGCTCGTCACGGTTTCCTGGCCGTTCGCCGGCGGTATCGTCACCGCCGCGGACGCGGGTTGCGCGACCACCACCATCGCGCTCGCCGCGGCGGCACCAGCGACAACACCCGACAGAACGTGAAGCCACCTCTTCGTGGCCATAGAACCTCCGATAGCACCTCGTGGTTTTCGCTGTCCCGAAAGGGAAGCGCTGCAAATGTGCGAACCGGTTCCTTCGACGGACAGTACGACAGGAAAGCGCTTTCCGCAAGGTTTCGAAGTGCGCCCCGCCGTGAAAGGCCTTTCATTTATTGGCTGAATCTTGGCGCTTTCCTGGAATTCCGCTGTCCGGGCGTTTCCCATGCCGCATCCACAGTGGAGGTATCAGATCATCCGATCAGACAAGGGAAACAGCAACAATGCGCAACAAGGTTCGTAGTCGCGTCGGTGTCGTGGCCGGAGGGTTGGCTGCGACGGTGGTCCTCGTTGGATGCTCGACTGGAAACGCAGAGAACCAGGCTGCGCCGCAGGCCCCGTCGCCGCAGGCCCCGTCGCCGCAGGACATCGCGAAGCAGTTCGACACCTGGAACGCGGCATTGGCCACCGGTGACCCCAACAAGGTCGCGGACCTCTACGCGCCCGACGCGGTACTTCTGCCGACGGTGTCGAACAACGTCCGGACCAGCCGCGCGGAAATCGTCGACTACTTCCAGACCTTCCTGCAGAGCAAGCCGGTCGGCACCATCGACGAGCAGGTCATCAAGGTGATCGACCCGGACACCGCGGTCAACACCGGCGTCTACCACTTCAACCTGACCAAGGACGGCAAACAACAGCGGGTGGACGCCCGGTACACCTACGTCTACGAGCTGGTCAACGGCAAGTGGCTGATCCTCAACCACCACTCGTCCGCCATGCCCGAAGGCTGATCCGGACACACAGACCGCCGCCGGCGGCATCGGTCAGGCTGACCGTGCCGCCGTCGTCGGTCACCAGCTGCTTCACAATCGCCAGTCCCAGGCCGGACCCGGACGGTCCGGTCGTGCCTGGTCCACGCCAGAACCGGTCGAACGCGCGCTGCCGGTCGGCTTGCGGCAGTCCCGGTCCCTGATCGGAGATCTCCAGCACGACCTGATCGCCCTCGTGACTGCTCCGGACGCCGATGGTGCCGCCATCCGGCGACACCTCAAGGGCATTGGACAGCACGTTGTCCAGCACCTGCTCCAGATTGCCAGGACTGACAAGCACTTCGTCGTCAGTGGGTTCGGCGCGCAACTCGACGCCACGTTCCGCCGCGGCGGCTCGCCACACCTCGAACCGATCGGAGACGATGTCGCTGACCCGCATCCGTTCTGGCGTACCCACCGCGGCCTCCGCCCGTGCCAAGGTCAGCAGACCGTTGACCAGACGGCTCATCCGCACGACTTCCGCGGTGGCCAGATCGACATCCTCCCGTACCAGTGGATCCGACGCGCCGTCGGCGATGTTGTCCAGCGACAGCCGCAAAGCGGTGAGCGGCGTGCGCAACTGGTGAGAGGCGTCGGCGATGAACGAACGCTGTGAACGGACGAGCGTGTCGATGGTCTCCGCCGCGTTGTTGAGCGTCCGAGCCAAAGTGCGGGTCTCAGTCGGCCCGGTCTCCTCAGCACGGGCGCCGAGATCACCGTCTCGCAGGCGGCGGGCCATCCGGTTGAGTTCACGGAACGGGCGGGTCAGCCGCCGCGCCAGCAGTGCACCCAGCATCGCGGCCACGATCAACACGGCAACAGCGAGCGCGGCACGGAATCCCCAGATCTGCACTTGCCGTTCGTCCAACGGACCGGACGGATAGCTGACGCGAACCGCTCCCACGACCGTGCCAGTCGAGTCCCGTGCAGGCACAGCCAGCACCAAGCCTTCGGCGCCCAACGCTGGCGCGGCGCCCCATTCGACGTGCTCTCGTCCGTTCAGCGCGGCCCTGAACGCGGCGTCGTCCGGTGCGACGGGCAACGGCAGCGGGGTGGCCGCCGTTCCATTGGCGAGCAACACGTCCAGCCGACCCGGTGACTCCTGCTGGTAGGCGGCCACCAGTTGGACCAATGCCTGCCGCGATGGCGCGGCGACCAGCAACGCCGCGGCGGATGCTTCCCTGTGGACCGACGTCTCCACGTCATCACGCAACTGCCCGGTGAGCACGAACGCCACCGGAACCGTGAACGCCGCGATGGCCACCGCGACCAGCACCACATAGCTGACGACCAGTCTGCGGTTCATCAGGAGATGACCATCCGGAAGCCCACTCCCCGGACAGTCTCCACAGTCACCGCGTCGCCGAGCTTGCGCCGCAGCGCTCCAATGTGGACGTCGAGTGTCTTGGTCGGGCCGAACCAGTTGGTGTCCCAGACCGCTTCCATGATCTGTTCACGGGTCAGCGCGGCACCGGGTTCCTCGGCGAGGAACACCAGGAGGTCGTATTCCTTGGGCGACAACGAGATCTCAGCGCCGTCCAGCCGGACCCGCCTTGACCGCCGATCGATCACCAGCCGCCCGCCCGCGTACTCGGAGATTGACGACTGGGCCGGCGCAGCCTTGACCCGCCGCAGCACCGCCCTGATCCTGGCGACGACCTCCCTGACCCCGAACGGCTTGGAGACGTAGTCGTCCGCGCCGAGTTCCAGGCCGACCACTCGATCCGTCTCGTCGGCGCGCGCACTGATGACGATGATCGGAACTTCGCCGCGAGCCCGAAGCTCCCGGCACACGTCCAGGCCATCCGTGTCCGGCAGGCCGAGATCCAGCAGCACCAGCCCGCCCGGGTCGGCCGCGAGCGCCTCGGCACCGGTACGGACCCAGTCCACTTCGAACCCGTAGCGCCCAAGGCCGCGCCGCAGGGACTCGGCGATCGGCTCGTCATCCTCCACCAGCAACACCCGCACGCGGCCGATCATGCCATCAGTCCACAGCGCACGGCGACACATTCGCTGTCCATTATGGATTTTGTGGTGGTGCGGTGCTCGACCGGATGATCAGCGAGGTGGGCACAGTGACGGCCGACGCGCCCTTGCGCTCGTCGGCGATTTCGGCGAGCAGAGCGGCGACAGCGTCATGGCCGACTGTCTCAAAGGACTGGCGGACCGTCGTCAGCGGCGGCCAGAAGTACGCTGCTTCCTCCATGTCATCGAACCCGACGACACTCACGTCGCCGGGCACCGCCCGGCCTTTCTCGTGCAGGGCTCGCAGCAGGCCGAGTGCCATTTGATCATTGGCGGCGAAAACGGCCGTGACCTCGTCCGGCAACCGCAGGCCGTGGTCATAGCCGGACTGCGCCGACCAATCGCCGGTCATGACCGGAGGTACCACCCGCCCGGCGCGTTCCAGCGTCGCGCGCCACGACTTCAGGCGTCGTTCGGCGGAGTAGGACTCGGGTGGGCCTGCGATGTGCCAGACGGTCTGGTGGCCGAGGTCGAGCAGGTGCTGGGTCGCCGAAGCAGCGCCCTCGGCCTGGTCGGTGTCGACCACGGGATAGTCGTAGCGAGCGCTGGAATCGATGACGACGACAGGAAGCCCGTTCGGCAGTTCGATGTCGCTTTCGTCCAATTGGTGCTGCTCGATGAGAATGATCACGCCGTCGACCGCTTCTTCGTTGAGCCGGTTGAAGGCGCCGGTGACCTCCCCTTGGGACGGCTGGCTGACCGGCATCAGGACGATCGAGAAGCCCTTGGCCACCACAGCGGCGGCGATGGCGTTGAGGGTGCGGCTGTTGCCGAAGGCCGGCGCCGTCGACATGATCACGCCGATGTTGCGGAAATGGCCGTTGCGCAGGGCGCGGGCCGCGCTGTTCGGCCGGTAGCCGACCCGGCGCATCGCGGCGAGCACCCGTTCACGGGTGGCATGGTCGACATTGGACTTGCCGTTGGCGACCCGCGACACCGTCTGGCCTGACACCCCCGCCTCGCGCGCGACGTCCGCCATCGACGGTCCCCTGCCGCTTGTCTGCCGAACCACGGGTGACTCCTCGGTGTTCTGGACATGTTTACGTCAACAAGATAGCCTCCGCCGCGTTCATGTTGACGTAAACATCACCGGGTCGTCGATCCGGTGTCGGCCCCCGGAGCGACGATGACGTCCACGCGCAGGCTCCGCCACTGGCGAGGTTGGCTGTTCGTCGCGCCGTTCCTGCTGGTGTTCGCGCTGGTCTTCCTCGCGCCCATCGGCTACGCGTTCGGCCTCAGCCTGTTCCGCGACCAGGCGTTCTTCGGCGGCACGACGTTCGTCGGAGCCGACAACTACGCGCTGGTCCTCGCCGACGCGAAGTTCTGGGAGTCGTTCCTTCGGGTGCTGGTGTTCCTCGCGATCCAGGTGCCGGTCATGCTGCTGCTGGCGCTGGTCGCCGCGCTGGCGATCGACAGCGCGCGGCTGCACGCGGCCGGGTTCTTCCGGATCGTGATCTTCCTGCCGTACGCCGTGCCCGCCGTGGTCGCCACGCTCATGTGGGGCTTCATGTACGGCGACCACTTCGGACTCGCCGCCGACCTGAACCGCCTGTTCGGTACGGACGCCATCAAACCGTTGTCGGGCGGCTGGACGCTCGCCTCGATCGGCAACATCGTCACGTGGGAGTTCGTCGGCTACAACATGCTGATCTTCTACTCGGCGCTGAAGGTCGTCCCCACTGATCTGTACGAGGCAGCGGCCATCGACGGCGCGGGAACGATGCGCACCATCCTGAGCATCAAGATCCCGGCGCTGCGCGGAGCGCTGATGATCGCCACGATCTTCTCGATCATCGGCAGTTTCCAGCTGTTCAACGAGCCGAACATTCTGCGCACGCTGATTCCCAACGTGATCAGCACGTTCTACACGCCGAACATGTACGCCTACAACCTTTCCTTCGCGGGGCAGCAGTACAACTACTCCGCCACGGTCGCGATCGTGATGGGTGTGCTCACCGCGATCATCGCCTACGTCGTGCAACTGCGCGGTGCGCGGAAAGGCCTGCGATGAGCTCGATCTCCGTACTACGGCCCCGCAAATCCCGGGTACTCACAGCGGTCATGTCGCTGTACCTGATCTACACGCTGTTGCCGTTGGTGTGGCTGGTGATCAGCGCGACCAAGACCCAGTCCGCGCTGCTGTCCACGCCGGGGCTGTCGTTCGGCGGTCCGTTCGCCCTGTTCGACAACATCGTCGAGACGTTCACCTACGACAACGGGATCTACTTCCGTTGGCTGGGCAACACACTCCTGTACGTGGTGGCGGGCGCAGGTGGTGCCACGTTACTGGCGACCGCGGCGGGTTACGGCCTGGCGAAGTACGATTTCGCGGGCCGCAAGGCGGTTTTCGCCGTCATCCTCGGCGCCATCGCGATCCCCGGCACGGCGTTGGCCGTCCCGACCTTCCTGCTGTTCAGCGAACTCGGGCTGACCAACACGCCGCTCGCGATCATCATCCCGTCGCTGATCAGCCCGTTCGGCCTGTACCTGATCTGGATCTACGCCCGCGACGCGATCCCCGACGAGATGCTGGAGGCCGCGCGCATCGACGGCGCCGGGGAGATCCGCATCTTCTTCACCGTGGCGTTGCGCCAGCTTGTTCCCGGCATCGTCACGGTCGCGTTGTTCGCGGTCGTGTCCACATGGAACAACTACTTCCTGCCGCTGATCATGCTCAGCCAGCCGAAGTGGTATCCGCTGACCGTCGGGCTGTCCCAGTGGAACGCGCAGGCCACCGGCGCCGCGGCCCGTCCCGTCTACCACCTCGTCGTCACCGGCTCGCTGCTGACGATCGTTCCACTCGTCATCGCTTTTCTTCTCCTGCAACGGTTCTGGCAGTCGGGACTGAGCGCGGGAAGCGTCAAGCAGTAACCGCCCGCACACTGTCGTGAAGGGACACCAATGATCCGCCGCCACAGAAGGATCGCCGCGGTAGCGGCACTGGTCACCGCCATGGTGGCCGGCTGTTCGTCCGGGACGAGCACCGACCAGCCCGCCGTCACCGGCAACCAGGACGCTGTCGACGCCGCGCTGCAGGCAGGCGGGACGATCACCTACTGGAGCTGGACCCCGTCGGCCAAGGAACAGGTCGAGGCGTTCCAGAAGGAGTTCCCGAAGGTCAAGGTGAACCTGGTCAACGCGGGCACCGGCAACGACCACTACACCAAGCTGCAGAACGCGATCAAGGCCGGTTCCGGCGCACCGGACGTGGCACAGATCGAGTACCAGGCGCTTCCCCAGTTCGCGCTGACCGACTCGCTGGTCAACCTCGACCAGTACGGCTTCGGCGCGTTCGAGAAGGACTACACCGCGTCGACGTGGGCCAGCGTCAAGGTCGGCAACGGCCTCTACGGCCTGCCGCAGGACTCCGGGCCGATGGCGTTGTTCTACAACAAGGAAGTCTTCGACAAGTACGCCATCGCGGTGCCCAAGACCTGGGACGAGTACATCGCGGCGGCCAAGAAGCTGCACGCGGCCGACCCAGGCAAGTACATCACTTCCGACATCGGCAACGCCGGGTTCACCACCAGCATGATCTGGCAGGCGGGTGGAAAGCCGTTCAGCACCGACGGCCGGAACGTGAAGATCAACCTGGCCGACCCGGCCGCCAAGAAGTGGACGGCCATGTGGGATCAGATGATCCAGGGCAAGCTGCTGTCCACCATCAAGGACTGGTCCGACGACTGGTACCGGGCGATGGGCGACGGCACGATCGCCTCACAGGTGGCGGGGGCGTGGTTCCCGGGCATCCTCAAGGAATCCGTGCCCGGTGGGGCCGGGAAGTGGGCCGTGGCACCGATGCCGACCTATGACGGCAAGCCGGTCACCGCGGAGAACGGCGGCAGTACGCAGTCGGTCCTCAAGCAGAGCACCAACCAGGCGCTGGCCGCGGCTTTCGTGCGTTGGCTCAACAACGGCAACGGGGTCAAGATCTTCCTCGACAGCGACGGCTTCCCGGCCACCAAGGCCGACCTGGCCTCGCCGGCGTTCATCGACGAAGCCGTGCCCTACTTCGGCGGGCAGAAGATCAACCAGGTGCTCACCCAGGCCGCCAACGACGTCGCCAAGGGCTGGAGCTATCTGCCGTACCAGCTGTACGCCAACAGCATCTACAACGACACCGTCGGCAAGTCGTACCTCAACAGCGCCCCGCTGGACACCGGGCTGGCCGACTGGCAGAAAGCCCTGATCGACTACGGCAACCAGCAGGGCTTCACCGTGAGCGCCGGATGACTGTCCACATCGACGCGGACGTGACCGATGTGATCGGTCACGTGCCGCGCCGGTTGTTCGGCTCGTTCGTCGAGCACATGGGACGCGGGGTGTACACCGGGATCTACGAACCTGGGCACCCCGCCGCCGACGAACGCGGGTTCCGCCGTGACGTGCTGGACCTGGTCCGGGAGCTCGGCCCGAGCGTGGTCCGGTATCCCGGCGGGAACTTCGTGTCCGGCTACCGGTGGGAGGACGGGGTCGGCCCGGCGGATCGGCGCCCGGTGCGGCTCGATCCCGCCTGGCACAGCGTGGAGAGCAACCAGTTCGGGCTGCACGAGTTCATGCAGTGGGCCCAAGCTGCGGACGTGGAACCGATGTACGCGCTCAACCTCGGCACGCGCGGCATCCAGGAGGCCATGGACGTCCTCGAATACTGCAACCACCCGGGTGGAACCACGCTGAGCGAACAGCGCCGCGCGAACGGAGCTGACCGTCCTTTCCAGATCCGGCTGTGGTGTCTGGGCAACGAGATGGACGGCCCTTGGCAGATCGGCCACAAGACCGCCGACGAGTACGGCAGGCTCGCCGCGGAGACCGCCCGCGCCATGCGCATGATCGACCCCGGTCTCGAACTCGTCGTCGCCGGCAGCTCCAGCGCACAGATGCCGACGTTCGGATCATGGGAACGCACGGTGCTGCGCCACACCGCCGCGCTGGTGGACCACATCTCGCTGCACGCCTACTACCAGGAGATCGACGGCGACACCGACAGCTACCTCGCCAGCGCGGCCGCACTGGACGGCTACATCCGCGCCACTGCCGGGATCATCGACGAGACGCTGGCGAACCTCAGGCTGGACAAGAAGATCGGGATCAGTGTCGACGAGTGGAACAGCTGGGACCTGCGCCGGTGGAACGACGTCGACTCCGCCCGGCTGGCCGCCGAGGGCTGGCAGCAGCGGCCGAAGATCATCGAGGACACCTACACGGTCACCGATGCCGTCGTCGTCGGTTCGTTGCTGAGCTGCCTGCTGCGCAACGTCGACCGGGTCAGCATGGCCAACCAGGCGCAACTGGTGAACGTCATCGCGCCCATCCGCTCCGAACCTGGCGGCCCGTCCTGGCGTCAGACGATCTTCCACCCGTTCCGGCTCGCCGCCGCCTCCGCTCGCGGGTCGAGCTTGCGGCTGACCGTCAACGGGGCACGGATCCACACCACTCAGCACGGTGAAGTGGACATCGTTGACGCCGCGGCGACCGTGGACTCCGGACACTGCGCGGTTTTCCTCACCAACCGTGCGACGGCGTCGGCCACCGAGGTCCGCTTCTGCGTTCGCGGAGCAGACATGAGCCTTGCGGACGCCTGGACCATCGCCACACCCGACGGGCTCACCCGCCACGCCACCAATACAGCCGAGTCGCAACCTGTCCAGCCCACGAGGCTGGCAGGGGTCACGGCGGCCTCACACCACGGAGGAACCACCATCACCGCGATCCTTCCACCGCTGTCCTGGACCGTACTCCGGCTCGGCGGCCGGGATGCCTGAGTTCAGGGTCGGCGAGACCGACTTCCTGCTGGACGGCCGCCCGTTCCAGATCATTTCCGGCGCGCTGCACTACTTCCGGGTGCATCCGGACCTGTGGGCCGACCGCATCGAGAAGGCCCGTCAGATGGGCCTGAACACCATCGAGACGTACGTCGCCTGGAACGCCCACTCCCCCACGCCCGGCACGTTCGACCTGTCCGGCGGCCTGGACCTTGACCGGTTCCTCCGCATGATCGCCGAAGCCGGGATGTACGCCATCGTCCGGCCTGGCCCGTACATCTGCGCCGAATGGGACAACGGCGGCTTGCCGGCCTGGTTGTTCCGCGACCCGCAGGTCGGCGTACGCCAGTACGAGCCGCGCTATCTCGCCGCTGTCCGTGAGTACCTCAACCAAGTCTTCGATGTCGTCGTGCCGCACCAGATCGACCGCGGCGGCCCGGTCCTGCTGGTTCAGGTCGAGAACGAGTACGGTGCGTTCGGCGACGACAAGCGCTACCTCGCCGAGCTCGCCCGGTACACCCGGGACGCCGGGATCACCGTCCCACTGACCACTGTGGACCAGCCGACTCCGGAGATGCTCGCGGCCGGAAGCCTGGACGGGCTGCACCGCACCGCGTCCTTCGGCTCGCGGAGCACCGAACGCCTCGCCACACTGCGCGCCCACCAGCCCACCGGGCCACTGATGTGCAGCGAGTTCTGGGATGGCTGGTTCGACCACTGGGGCGCACACCACCACACCACGCCGGTCGAGGAGTCAGCGGCCGACCTTGACGCACTGCTCGCCGCGGGCGCGTCGGTCAACCTGTACATGTTCCACGGCGGGACCAATTTCGGCCTCACCAACGGCGCCAACGACAAAGGTGTCTACCAGCCGCTGGTGACCTCGTACGACTACGACGCACCACTGGACGAAGCGGGCAATCCCACGCGTAAATACCACGCCTTCCGGGAGGTGATCGCCCGCTACCACAAGGTGCCCGACAGCGTGCCCCTCCCGCCACAGCCCGCTCCCACACTCACCGTCGAGCTGCGCGACCCCGTACGGCTACTTGACGCACCACAGCGGTGGAAATCGTGGCAGTCATACGACCACCTTCCCACGTTCGACGAGCTGTCACCCATTCCTCGCCTTGCCCTGCTGCGCACGCGAATCGACGGTGATCGGCCAAGTGTGCTGACCTTCGGCGAGATCCGTGACCGCGCAACGGTGTTCGTCGACGGCAACCAGATCGGCACACTGCTCAGGGAACATCACGACCGCGCAATCGCGTTGCCCAGGTCGAACGGGGAACTGCTGGTCCTCGTGGAAGACCTGGGCCGGGTCGACTACGGACCGCGGATCGGTGAGCCGAAGGGCATCATCGGTGGCGCGACCGTTGACGGCATGCCACTGTCTACTTGGGACGTCCTGCCGATTGAACTGACCGCCATACCGGACCTCCGGCCCGACGGCACCCCGGCGACACCGTTCGGCCCGGTAGTGATGCGTGCCGAGTTCGATGTGGACCAGCCAGCCGACCTCTTCCTCGACACCGCCGAGTGGGGCAAGGGAATGGTGTGGCTCAACGGTTTCCTGCTCGGCCGCTACTGGCGTCGAGGTCCACAGCGGACACTGTACGTGCCCGGCCCGCTGGTCCGGGCGCACGGCAACGAGATCGTCGTGCTCGAACTGGACACCATGCTCAGCCCCGAAGTCAGTTTCGTGCCCCATCCCCTGCTCGGCCACACCGAAGCCTGAACGAAAGGGTAGTTCAACGATGAACCTCCGGCGTGTGCTCACTGTTCTCTGCGTCCCTCTGGCGACCGCGGCCGCGGTGCCCGTCGTCGCGACGGCGGCCGATTCGGTCACCGTCCGGCCTGATCCGACCTACCGCCACGAGCCCTTCGAGGGCTGGGGTGCGAGCCTGGCGTGGATGGCCGAGGCCACTGGCGGGTATCCCGACCAGATCCGCACCAAGCTCGCGGACATGGTCTTCGGCCCGGAGGGGCTGAACTTCACCATCGCCCGGTTCAACGTCGGCGGCGGCAACGCCCCGGACGTACCGCCCTATCTGCGTGCTGGCGGCGCGGTGCCGGGTTGGTGGAAAGCGCCCGCTGGAACGACCCGCAACGACAAGGACTGGTGGACGCCGAGCGATCCCGCCGAGTTCAACCCCGCGGCCGACCCGAACCAGCGGTGGTGGGTGGACCGGATCAAGAAACGGGTGACCAAGTGGGAGACGTTCAGCAACTCCCCGCCGTACTTCCACACCGTGTCCGGATACGTCTCCGGCGGTTTCAACGCCACCGACGAGCAGTTGCGCACCGAGAAGATCGGTGACTTCACCGCCTATCTGGCCAAAGTCACGAAGACCCTCGAGCGCGCACACGGGATCACTGTGTCGTCGGTGGATCCGTTCAACGAACCCAACACCAACTACTGGAAGACGACCCTCGGCAGTAACGGAAATCCGACCGGCGGGCGTCAAGAAGGCGCGCACATCGGACCGGCTGTGCAGTCGCAGGTGATCCCTGAGATGCGCAAGGCGTTGACGGCGACGGGATCCCGGGCCGTGGTGTCCACACCGGACGAGACAAACCCGGATCTGTTCGCAGCCGACTGGTACGGCTGGTCACCGGAGTCCCGCGCCCAGGTCGGGCAGCTCAACGTGCACACATACGGCACCGGAAACCGTGCTGTCGCAAGGGACATCGCCAAGGGCGCGGCGAAGCCGCTGTGGATGAGCGAAGTCGGCGGGAGCTGGCTGGACCGCCAGGACTTCACCAGCATGGACCCCGGCCTCGGCCTGGCCAAGCAGATCACCGACGATCTGCGGCTGCTCGAACCGAGGGCGTGGATCAGCTGGCAGCCGATCGAGGACTACAACAACATGAAGCCGGGCGGGGAGACGCCTGCCGGGATGAACTGGGGCGAGATCCAGGTCCCGTTCGACTGCCCGCCCAACGCCACCCTCACGACCTGTCCGATCCGGACGAACACGAAGTACCACACGATGCGCAACTTCACCCACTACATCAAGCCGGGCGACCGGATCATCGGGGTGAACGACACCGCCAGCACTGTCGCGATGCGCGGCGAAAACCTGGCAACTGTCGTGCACGCCAACGCCACCACCGCCGACCGTGATGTGGTGCTCGACTTGTCCGGCTTCGCGAACATCCGCAACGGCGCGACCGTCACGCCGGTCATCACCGACGTCAGCAGGGCACTGCACCGCGGCACGCCGGTACGGGTGGTCAACAAGAAAGCCACCATCCGCGTTCCGGCGAGGTCTGTGACGAGCTTCGTCGTCAACGGTGTCAGTTCCGCCGCTCCAGGCACCGGAATCGGCTCAGGCAAGCCGTTCTCGTTCACCGGAGTCCAAAGTGGCAAGTCACTGAACGCCGAGAACGGCTCAGTCGTCCAGCGCACAACGGACGCATCAGCGCCCACGCAGCGCTGGGTGCTCACCAACCGCACCGGCTGCCACGGCAACCGCGACCAGTACACCATCACCAACGTTGGCACCAAGCAGGTGCTCAGCACAGCTGACGGTGCCGTGACACTGGCCGCGGCAGGCACCGACAACGCCGCCTCGCGCTGGATACTGTCCAGCACAGGCGATGCGACCTGGGCGTTCGTCAACGTGAGCACCGGCCAGTTGCTGGACGTCGTCGGTGAATCTCGTGAGGACGGCGCTCGAATCGGGCTCTACCGACCCACCAACGGCGCCAACCAGAGGTGGACAGCCGTCACACAGTAAGTCAAGGACGCAACAGGAATCCGGGCACCAACGGATCGTCCGGGTCGATCGAGAACACATGCTCTCCCGTGCGGTAGGCCATGCCTGTGATCTGAGGGATGACCGCAGGACGCCCGTCGACGGTCTCCACGACCGTCCCGGTGAATGTGCTGCCAACGATCGAGTCGTGCCGCAGCACAGTGCCGGCGGGCATCCTGCCTTCGGCCGCCAGCACCGCGATCCGGGCACACGTCCCTGAGCCGCACGGGGAACGGTCGACTTGTCCATCAGCGAACACAGCCACGTTGCGCTGATGGACAAGTCCGTCTGCGGCACCGAGGTCGTCAAACCAGATGGTGCCGTAGATGCCGGTCAGTCGCGGGTCGGTCGGGTGCGTGGCATATGCGGTGTCGTTGAGCGCCCACTTGATCTCGCGGCCGACCGCGATGAGCTCGCCGAGGCACTCGGGCCTGACCGAAAGTCCGACCTGGTTTGCTGGCAGCGTCGCGTAGATCGCCCCTCCGTAGGCCACGGTCACGGTTACCCCGCCACGGGAAGTGGTCACCGGTACGTCGGTGGCCACCACCCAGCTGGGCACGTTGACGAAGTCGACGGCCACTATCCGGCTGTGCTCGCGATGCACGCGTGCGGTAACCCGGCCGGACGGCACATCGATCACCACGTCCACACTGCCGGTCGCCGGAGCCGTCACGCGACCGGTCTGCACCGCCCACACGCCCAGTGCGATCGTTCCGTGTCCGCAGGCGGTCGAGAAGCCATCCTTGTGCCAGAACAGCACACCGAGATGAGCACCATCGTCGTCCGACGGCACGATGAACCCGCCGTACATGTCGGCATGTCCACGAGGCTCCGAGCACAGCACCGCCCGCAGCGCCTGGATGTCAGGATCATCGATCGCCCGAGCACGACGCTCGGCCACCGTCATCCCGGGTATCGGCACCGGCGGATCGACCACGATCCGAAACGGCTCCCCGCCCGTGTGGTAGTCCGTGGTCACGATCGTCGGTGGCAGCACTACGGCATCGTCTCACGCCGCCCGTGAAGCAGTGTGAGTACGACGCGGGACGTACTGCGAATGCCGCTCTTGGCGTGACGAGGAGGCCATGCCGCTTCTCGACGATGGTCGCGACCGGACATCAGGGGAGGCGAACCATGGTCGGCAGGCGTTCACGAGCGGCGCAGCGAGGATTCGTAGTCGAGCAGATCCGCAGAGGGCAAGGCCCGATCGAGGCCAGGCACGGCGTCCCAGGGCGGGCGTTGGCTGGACAAGTCCTCAGTTATCGGGGGTATCGGAACGAGCGGGGTGGGTTGGCGCGGCTGCGTTTGGTGCCATCGCTTCGACTGAACCTGGACTTCAGTGTCGGCGTGCGCCCCTGGTTGGCCGACTCGGGAACCGTACCCGCGGGGGCGGTGTACGGCATGCGCTCCGATCCTGCGATGTTGGTGCGTTCCGAGGGTGAAGGCGTGCTCGTGGAGTTGACTCCGCCCGGGGCGTACACGCTGCTTGGCGTACCAATGTGGGAACTGGCCAACTTGGTCGTCGATGTTGCCGACGTGTTGGGGCCCAGGGCAGAACAGCTCGTAGAGAGGCTTGGGGAGACGCCGGGATGGCGGGCGCGCTTGGCGTTGCTCGACAACGCACTCGCCGTCCGGGCTGAGGTCGGACCGCGGCCCGCGCCACAGGTCGTGGGGGCGTGGCACCAGCTGTGCCGATCTGACGGGCACATCCCGATCGCTCAGCTGGCCGACGAGGTCGGCTGGACCCGTCGGCATCTGCTGACCCGGTTCCGCGAGCAGATCGGCTTGACACCCAAGACCGTTGCCCGCGTGATCCGCTTCCAGCGGGCACTGCAACTGCTCCAGCAGCCTGGAATTCGCCCGTCCGTCGGTGGCGTCGCGCAGGTGACCGGATACAGCGACCAGGCCCACCTCACCCGCGAGTTCCGCGCCCTCGCAGGCGTCACACCCGCCCGATTGACCGGTGCCTAGCGCAGTTCCCATTCGTTCAAGACAGGGCGCCGGGCAACCGGATACGAATGCCACTCGGGGTGTGACGGGGAGGGGGAACTGATGAGTCACCGCAAATGGATCGGACTGCTGTGCCTGGCTTTCATGGTGTTCGCCGGTGTGCCTGCGGCATCCGCCGGGAGTTCGGTGCCCGATTGGATCAGGCACAACGCGGCTCCGCTCGATGACACGGCATCCCCTTCGCCGGGCGATCGGCGACGCGCAGATCGTCGGGCTCGGAGAATCAGTGCACGGCGCCGCGGAGGAGCTCATTCTCAAGCACCGCACGATGCGCGTGCTTGTGGAGCAGATGGGGTTCCGTTCCATCGCATGGGAAGACCAGTGGACGACGGGCCTGCAGGTCGACGAATACATCCGGAACGGCACAGGCGATCTGGACACGCTGATGAGCCAGCTGGGCGGGCAGTGGCAGTCGCGTAAGGTCGCCGACGTGTTGCGATGGCTGCGCGACTTCAACGCCGGACGTGCGGACAAGGTGCGGTTCGCCGGAGTCGAGTACTACTTGACGGGACTGGCGGCCTATGACGCCATCGACGCGTACGTCGCCAGTACTGCTCCGGAGCGGCTGGCTGAACTCCGGCGTCACCTGAAGCCGATTCGGCCCGCGACGCCGGACATCTTCGACCACATCGCGAAGTACCAGAAGGTGCCGGACAAGCAGCCGTTCATCGACAACGCGCGCAAGGTGCGTGACCTGGTCGCCGACTTGCCCGAAAACCCGGCCCAGGCGATCACGCTCAACCACGCCCGTCAGATCGTGTCGTTCTACGAGCACTACAGTCTGTCCTTTGCGGACAGTCTGGTCCACCGGGACGCTCGTGCTGCCGAGAATGTGAAGTGGTGGCGGGACTTCAGCGGTGACAAGATCGCGTACTGGGCCGCGAGCCCGCACACCGCGAACGCTCCCCGGCTGCGCATCGCCGTCCCGCCGGACCCGGACTGGATCTTCCCCAGCGCTGGTTCGTATCTGCGCCAGTGGTACGGCCATCGGTATCTGACAATCGGCTTCACCTTCGACCACGGCACCGTGCGCGTCGGCCCCAGTCAGACCGCTGTCATGCCACCACCAGCTCCCGACTGGTTCGAACAACCGTTGGGCAAGACCGGTATCGACGAGTTCGTGCTGGATCTGCGCACGCCCGCGCCATCCCCGGTACGCGATTGGCTGCAGGCCCCGATCAAGACCCGCGGCCTGCCAGACCGCGGTCCCGGCTCGTACATGGCAGGCGGCGCCTTGGCGCAATGGTTCGACCTACTCGTCCACCGCCAGGAAGTGACGCCCACGCTCAGCATTCAGCCGGACAACCGGGACCAAGCCGTCGTCGAGTGGATCAACCGGAACGCAGCCCCGCTGACATCCAACGATCCCAGCGACCCGCTCGACGACCTGCGCCCGCTCCGGCGGATAGCCGCCTCGGCGGCCGTGGTGGGGCTCGGCGAGTCGACCCATGGCTCGCGGGAGCAGTTCCGGCAGAAGCACCGGATGGTGCGATTCCTGGTCGAGCACATGGGCTTCCGGACTTTCGGGCTGGAGCATGACTTCGCGCACGGCGTAGTGCTCGACCGTTATCTGATGACCGGCGAAGGAGATCCACGGCAGGTGGTCACCGGTATGGGGTTCCCGTTCTGGATATCCGAGGAAATGCTCGACCTGGTGCGGTGGCTGCGCTCGTACAACGAAACCCATCACGACAAGGTGCGATTCCTCGGCACCGACGTCATCGCGTTGCGCGAGATGAGTTTCAGTGAAATCACCGCGTACGTGCGGCGGATCGCCCCGGACCGGCTCGCCGAGGTGGAGCGTGAACTGGCACCGGTACGCCCGACCCCTGGCAACCATGTGCAGTGGTACCAGGGCCTTTCACCCGAGGAGCAACGAAAGCTGATCCAGCACGCACGCCGGGCGAGTGACCTGGTGCAGGGCTTGCCGGAGACCGGTTCGCGGCTGGAACGCGAATACGCGGAGCAGCACGCCCGCACGATCGTCGGCTGGTACGAGAGCTTCGCCCATTTCGCCCGGTCCGAACGCGAGCTGTTCATCGCCGACACGATCAAGTGGTGGCAGCGCACCATCGGCGGCACGATCGTCTATTCGGCGGCGAACATCCACTCCACGGCGGCGCCGCGAGTGACCTTCCGTTCGCCGGGGGCAATCAGGACCGCGAACCACGCGGGCGGCTTCCTGCGTGAACGCCTTGGCGGACGGTACGTCTCGATCGGTATGCTGTTCGGCCACGGTGCGATCAGCTCCGACTTCATGCGGCCAGGGCCCCACCCGATCTTGTCGCCGCCACCTGGCATCCTCGACACGACGCTCGGCAAGGCACGTGACCCCGCCTACATGATCGACTTGCACAGCCGCGCGCCGGGCCCGGTCCGCGCATGGCGCGACGGACCGTCGACTATGCGCATGATTCATCCATCCTATGTGGATGATGACGACGGCTCCGGTTACACGATGTCGGTCGATTCGTTGACCGATGCCTTTGACGCGCTCGTGTACCTGCGTACGACGACCCCAACCCGGCTTTTCTGATCCCCTGCCGCTGCGAGAGCATCAGCGGGTGGCGGACAAACAGTGGAAGCACGTGATCATCGTCCTGACGACGCTCGCCCTGCTGGTCGCACCATCGGCGGCGGCGACGAGCACCGGGACGACGATCACTGTCCTCCAGCTGAACATCTGCCACGGCGGTATGGCTGTCGGCTGCTATCGCGGCGATGCGGTGATGGTCAAGGCCGCCGAAGTGGTCAGGGTGAGCAAGCCGCAGGTGCTGTCGGTGAACGAGGCGTGCTCCGGTGACGTCGACCGGCTGCGGCCAGCCATGGGGCCTGCGCGGGCGCTGTTCGTGGCGGCACGCAACCTCGACGGCACACCGGTGCTGTGCCGCGACAGCGACCAGGAATACGGCAACATCATCATGGTCGCGGCCGACCTCGCCGGGACCACAGAGGAAACCGGTATCTACGCGGCCCAGTACACGGCGGCGGACGGCTACCGCGAGCTGAGGTCCTGGGCGTGCCTTCCCGCAGCCCGGCTCACCGCATGCACCACACACCTGTCCGCCGACCACGCACCGACCGCACTCGCGCAATGCCAGGACCTGTTGAGCCGAGCCGTCCGCTTTCCACGGCCCACCTTCGTCGCCGGCGACTTCAACCTGCCCGAACAGGGTTCCCCGAGCATGCGGGACTGCGATCCTGGCGGGTTCTCCCGCCGGGGTGACGGCAACGTCCAGTACGTGTACGTCAGCAACGACCTGTCGTTCGTCGAGACCACCGAGATCGACATGATGGGCACCACTGATCACCCAGGCTGGTTGGTCACCGTGACAAGCCCCTAGCGCACCACGACGAAGAACTTGTCGCCGTCAAGCATGTGCTCGCGGCCGTACCAGTCAGCGATAAGCCCGCTGCCCGCAAGGTTGTGCGTCGCAGTGATCGGCCGGACAGCGAAGCTGTACTGCGTTTTTCCGTCGACATATGCCGCGTTCTGGTAGGTGCTGGCGAACGGGTACTCGTCGCACTCCGTCGAACTTGTTCGTGTGAGCGCAGCCGTACATCTCACCGGTCGCCTCGGAAGCCGAGACCATGTCGGGGTTCTCCCGGGTCCACGTCGGCATGAGGTTCCACAACGGACGGCCTTTGCGGACTTGAGTGCGCGCCTTGAACGTGTTGAGGCCGTCGAACGTGCCGCTGTGCGGGTAACCCCACCAGTTGTCCTGCGCACGGACGAGTGTCTTGGCCGTGAACGTGGACGTTCCCTGCAGCTTGCCGGAGTTGGTGTACACCCAGAGCGAGCCATTGCTGAGATCTGGTTGTCTGGCAAGGAGATCTGGTATCCCATCGCCGGTCAGGTCGTGCGATCTGGTTGACGCGCGCTGCACCATTTCACCCGCGACCGCTGTGCTCGCGTCAGCCGCACGCGGCTCGACGGCGGACGCTTGAACCGGTGTGAGAAGAGCGCAAGCAGTCGCGGCCAGCAGGGCGATGTTCCCGGCGGTTCGCCGACGTGTGGATACGGCCATGAGGTCACCTTTCTTGGCACGGCTGCACTGAGTCGCACCACAAGCCCCGCTGATGGCTTTCACCTGGTGAAGGCATCATCCGAAGGCGCACTCGCGTTTTCTTCTCATGTTCTGGCGGTGGTGTGGGAGCGCTCGCGTGGCGCCGTGTTCCCGAGCCACCTCTTGACGCCAGGCAGTTCTCGTTGTCTCATAGGTAACACGGTCTTAATTTATGTACTAAATTTATGGCCAAAACAAAGTGCTCCCACCCTGCAAGGAGCGTCATGTTTCGAACAACTGGACGCCGGCTGACCGCGCTCGCCTCGGCAGCGCTCAGCATCGGTGCCTTCCTGTCCATCCCTGCCCCTGTCGCGCTTGCCGCGACCACTGCCAGCGTGTGGCTGACCACCGCCGACCGAGCCAACCTCCTGCGTCAGCAGGCGAACGCGAACTTCGGGACGCCCGGCAGCGGGCCCGTGATCACCGTGAACCCGAACACCACGTATCAGTCCATGGTCGGTTTCGGTGCGTCGTTCACCGATTCAGCCGCATGGAACGTCTTCAACTCGCCCCGGCGTGACGAGATCATGAACGCCCTGTTCAACCCGAGCAGCGGCATCGGGATGAACTGGCTGCGGCAACCGATCGGCGCGACTGACTTCTCGCGCAGCTTCTACACCTACAACGACGGCCCGGCCGATCCGAGCCTGTCGCGGTTCTCCATCGCGCACGACGACACCTACATCCTGCCGCTGGTAAGGCAAGCAAGGGCATTGAACCCGCAACTGTCCATCATGGCCAGCCCGTGGAGCGCTCCGGCGTGGATGAAGACGAACAACAACCTCATCGGCGGCTCCCTCAACGACAGCCAAATCGGAGTGTACGCGGACTATCTGGTGAGGTTCGCTCAGGCGTACGGGGCCGCGGGTGCGCCGATCGCGTACATGAGCGTGCAGAACGAACCGAACTTCTCCCCACCCGGTTACCCGGGAATGCTGATGTCCGCGACCCAGCAAGCCAACATCATCAACAACCTCGTGCCGAAGCTGCGTGCCGTCGGGCTGAACACGAGGCTGCTCGGCTACGACCACAACTGGGACAACACCACCTATCCGCAGCAAGTGAACAACGCCGCAGGCAACAACGTGGTCGGCTCGGCGTGGCACTGCTACGGCGGCAACCCAAGTGGACAGTCCACAGTGCACAACGCGCAGCCGGACAAGGAGATCTTCTTCACCGAGTGCTCAGGCACGTCGTCGGGCAGCGACGAGGCCACGTTCCGCGACACGCTGCGCTGGCAGGGGATCAACCTCGCGATCGGTACCACCCGCAACTGGGCCCGGACTGTGACCACATGGAACATGGCCCTCGACAACAACCACGGCCCGGTGATCGGCAGCTGCACCAACTGCATGGGCGTGGTCACCACCAACGGCAGCAGCGTCACGTACAACGCCGAGTACTACGTGCTCGGTCACCTGAGCAAGTTCGTGCGGCCCGGGGCGGTCCGCATCGACTCGACCGGGTACGGCGAAGGCGGCATTCAGAACGTGGCCTTCCGCAACCCGGACGGCACGATCGTGCTCGTCGCGCTCAACAGCGGCGGAACGCAGAACTTCCAGGTCTCCTACGGTGGCCAGTCGTTCGGCTATCAGCTGCCGGGCGGCTCGATGGCGACCTTCACCTGGGCAGGCGACGGCACTCCCCCGCCAACCGGCCGGACCGGACCGATCACCGGCCTTGGCGGCAAATGCCTGGACGTCACCGGCGGCTCGACCGTCAACGGCAACCAGCCACAGATGTGGACGTGCACGGGCGGACCGAACCAGCAGTGGACCGTGTCAACCGACGGCACGATCCGGGCACTCGGCAAGTGCCTTGACGTGACGAACGGAGGCACTGCCGACGGCACCGCGGTCCAGCTATGGGACTGCTTCGGCGCCGGCAATCAGCAGTGGACCTACTCGGCAGGCCAACTGATCAACACCAACAGCGGCAAGTGCCTCGACGTACGAGATCAGAGCACAGCGGACGGTGCGAGGCTGCAGATCTGGACCTGCACCGGCGGGACCAACCAGCGCTGGACGGTGCCGGCTTGATCAGCCGGGCGACACGAACCGTCGCGGCCGCGATGACGGTGCTGGCCGTCGGCGGTCTGAGCGTCGCCAACGCCGCACCTCCCAACGGACCGTGTCCCGAAGGACCCTTCGGTAATCCGCTGCCGTCCCCGAACCTGACCGCCACCAAGATCAAGGACGGGTTCAACTTCCTGGAAGGTCCCACGTGGGACGCGGCGACGCAGACCCTGCTGCTGACGAACATGTACGACGGCAGCGGCCCGCAGAACGTCCAGCCGTCGGACATCCTCCGGTACACGCCGTCCACCGGTGCCTTCACCACGTTCATCAAGAACGCGGGCAGCAACGGGCTGGCGATCAGCCGCGACGGCACTGCCCTCTTCGCGGCGACCCACGACCAGCGCAGCCTGTCCTCGTACAACCTCGCGACCAGCCAGCGCACGACAGTCGCCGCGAACCACCAGGGGCGCCTGTTCAACTCACCCAACGACGTCACGGTGGCCGCGAACGGAACTGTCTACTTCACCGACCCCAATTTCCAGCGCGCGAACCGGCCGGATGAGATGTCCGGCAAGACCGGCGTCTTCCGCGTCACCAACGGTGTCGTCACCCTGATCGACGACACGATCCGCCAGCCGAACGGCGTCCAGTTGTCCCCGGACGGCAAGACCCTGTACGTCGGCGGAAACGCCAGCGGCAAGATCTACAAGTACCCGGTCAACGCCGACGGCAGCACTGGACCGCGAACTGATTTCGCGGCACTCGGCGGGACCGACGGCGGCACGGTCGACTGCGCCGGGAACGTCTACCAAGTCACCTACGGCGACGGCAAGGTCAACGTGTTCTCCCCGGCGGGACAGCGCCTCGGCACGATCTCGGCCGGGCGTAACGCGACCAACGTCGCCTTCGGTGGCCCCGACCGGACCACCCTCTACATCACGTCGGGAACGCCGTCCACGGGCGGCAACACCGGGAACTTCGGGCTGTACAGCATTGGCCTGAACGTCCCGGGCTGGCCGTACTGACCTGTTCTGGCAGGCGCCGACGGGAGCGCCCTCTTGCTCCCGCGGCCCCTGCCACCCCCCAGCTGTTCCCCCCTCAAAGCAGGCCCCTTCATCCGGGGTGCCCCTGACGTGAAAGGGTGCACCACCGGGCAGGGACATCTCTTGAATCACCATTGAATCCGCAGGTGAGGGGGTCAGCAGTGGAGTTTCGGCTGCTCGGTGGCGTCGAGGTCACCGCATCGGGCGAGCCGGTCGACGTCGGCCACGCGCGGCAGCGGTGTGTGCTGGCGGTACTGCTGATCGAGGCGAACAACCCCGTGCCGACCGACGTGTTGCTCGACCGGGTGTGGGACGAAGGGCTGCCGCACTCCGCGCGCGGGACCTTGCAGAGCTACCTGACCCGGCTGCGGCGGGCACTGAGCACGAACGCGGAAATCGTGCGGCGGTCAGGCGGCTACGCCCTCGTCGTCGACGAGCAGGCGATCGACATGCACCGGTTTCGGGCACTGCTCGCTCAGGCACGGGCGGCCGGGGATGACGAGACGGCGCTCGACCTCTTCGACCAGGCACTGGAGCTGTGGCGCGGCGAGCCGTTCGCAGGGCTGGACACGCCATGGATCAATTCCGTTCGCGAGTCGTACGAGCACGAGCGACGCACCGCCGAACTCGACCGCACCGACGTCCTGCTACGAACGGGCCGCCATTCCGAGCTCGTCGCGCCGCTGCTCAGCGAAGCGCGCAAGCAGCCGTTGGACGAGCGGCTCGCCGGGCAGGTGATGCTCGCGCTGTTCCAGAGTGGACGGCAGGCGGACGCGCTGAACCATTTCCGGCAGACCCGGCAGCACCTGGCCGATGAACTCGGCACCGATCCCGGTCCCGCGCTGCAGGCGCTGCACCAGCGGATTCTCACCGGAGACCCGACGCTCGTGCCGAGCCAACCACCCGCACCGGACCGGACGGCACGCGAGCTCGCCGACATGGTGCACAGGCAGTGGACCAAGGAAGCAGGGTCGTTGCGGCGGCCGAACCCGCTCAGCGTCCGGTGGTCGATCACGGGCAGGCCGGTCGCGGCCAATCAGCCGGTGTCGTCGGCGCGCGGAGACCTCGCCCGGCTGGTGCGGACTTTCCAGGAGGCGCCGTCCCGGCAAATGGTGGTGCTCGGCGAGCCAGGCGCGGGCAAGACGGTACTGGCGTTGCTGCTCACCCTTGCCTTGCTGGAAAGGGCCCGGCCGAGCGATCCGGTGCCGGTGCTGCTGACCGCGTCGAGCTGGGACCCGCGGACCGAGCACGTGCATTCGTGGCTGGCCAGGCGGCTGGCCGAGGAATACCCGGCGCTCGGCGGCGAAGGCGGCCGTCTGGTGTCGGAAGGCCGGATCACACTGATCCTCGACGGTCTCGACGAGATGCCCGAAGCCCTGCACGCCGCGGCGATCGAGGCACTCGACCACATCACCGGCGAGCTGGTGCTGACGTGCCGGACCACCGAATACGAAGCGGCGGTCGCCAGCGGCGGCGTCCTGCTGACCAAGGCGACGGTCGTGGAGATTGAGCCGGTGCAGCTCGCCGACGCGACCGCGTTCCTGCTCAGTGCCGGACCTCCGGCGAGGAAACGCTGGCAGCCCGTGCTGGACCGGCTTCAGCGGGAGCCCGGCCTGCCCCTGGCCCAGGCGATGGCCAGTCCGCTGATGGTCACGCTGGCGAGGACGGTCTACACCGCGACCACAACCGATCCGGCGGAACTGCTGGACGAGACGAAATTCCCGACCAGCGAGGCGATCGAAGGCCACCTCCTCGAGGCGTTCATCCCGACCGCGTACACATCGCAACCCGCGCCGCCGGACGCCGCCACTGTCCTGCGCCAATACCCAGCTGACCAAGCGCACAACTGGCTGCGGTTCCTGGCCCGTCAGCTCGACCGGTCCGGCACCCACGACATCGCCTGGTGGGACCTTCTGCACGCGGTCTCGCGTCCAGCCAGGGTGCTGCTGGTCGGACTCGCGTCCGCCGTGGTGTTCGGACTTGCCGGGGGCATCGCGGGCGGTCTGGGATCGAACCGGCCGGAATGGCCGCTCTACGCCGGGTCGTACGCGATCGCCTTCGGGCTGGCAGGAGGGCTCGTTTTCTGGGCCGCACCGCGCGCCCGGCCAGTGCGTGTCGAGCTGCGCTTCGGTGGATCATGGCCGCGGTTTCTCGCCAGATTCGCCGCAGGCGCGGTGATCGGCGTGGCGCTGGGCCTCGGCATGGGTCTGCCCAAGCCGATCGTGGCCGGCGTCGGCATCGCCGTGGGCCTCGCGGTCGGTATCCGGGTATGGCTCGGCACCCCGGCAGACGTGGACGAGGTGTCCAGCCCCAGAGTCGTCCTGCGGCAGGACCGCATCGCCGCGCTCGTTCTGGGACTCACGTTCGCGCTCGCGTTGACCTTCCCCGGTGGTGTGGCCGTCGGCGTGCCCACGCTGGAAACCGCGGGTCACACCGTCGGCACCATCGACATCGTGATCAGCGCGCTTGGCGGCGCGCTCGCGGGCGCGGCCATCGGTGCCGTCTGGTTCGGCTGGATCGGTGTGCTGGCCTACGGTTTGGCGAGCGGTGTCGCGGGCGGGCTGATCTTCGGCCCGGTTTACCCGAACGTCTCCGGCGTGGGCGTCGGCATCGCTTTCGGGACGGTTTTCGGGCTCTCCGTCGCGTGTCTGAGCGTGTTGTCCCGGGCATGGGGCACGTTCGTGATCAGCCGGATGTGGCTGGCACTGCGCGGACATCTGCCCTGGCAGCTCATCCGCTTCCTGGAGGACGCGCATCAACGCGGTGTGCTGCGCCAGAACGGTGGCGTGTACCAGTTCCGGCACGCGCGGCTGCGTGACCACCTGGCCCGCGGCCAGTCAGGATCTAGTTGACTGCGCCAGGTCATGGTGAATGATTCACCCCAGTCACTCCATTCGTCTGGGAGGCGTCATGAGGAAACGCGGATGGGGTCTTACGACCGCCACCGTGCTGCTCCTGTCCACCGTCACCTTCAGCTTTCCCATAACCGCCAACGCGGAGTTACCCGCCGCGGCCGATGAGCTCTCGCTCGTCCGAGTGCAACTGCCGACCGAAGCCATGTTCGACGAACTCCTCGCGAGTGGCGCGGACATCGCGGCCAGACCCCGGATGGACGACGGGCGCCTGCTCGTCGACCTGGTTCTCACCGGCAGCCAGCTTGACGCGCTGACCGCGCGCGGCGCGAAGACCGTGCAGGTGATCCAACGCGCGGGCGACGCACAGGCGCGTTTCGCCGAGTCACAGCGCTCCGGCCAGCGCGCGACCGCCGCGGACACGCTGCATTTCCTGTCCGCCAACTGGTGGAGCTCCGAAGGCCGTACTTTCTTGCAGACGCTGGTGGCGACCACCGCGATCGCCGATCCGGACGTCGAGATCACCGTCACCTGGACCGCCGCGAACGGCGCCACGGGCTCGTTCCCGTTGCAGCGCTTCGTGGACGCGGGCGAGTACCAGTACCACGTCGCTGATCCGCAGGTCCTGCCGGCGCAGCCGACGAAGGTCACGGCGTCGTCCAGCTTGGGCGGGGTGAGCCGTGTCGTGACACCGACCGCGTGGCCGGGCGCCACTCCACCGCCGCTGCCGGTCGGATACCAGAAGGACTTCATCGACGCCTACATGACGCCGACCGACATCAAGGCCAGGATCGCGCGCTTGGGACGGCAGTATCCGAACCTGGTGGAGGTGGTGGACCTGCCGCACAAGACGCAGGGCTACCGTCGCACCGCGACCGCCTACCTCGGTGACCCGGCGAACGCCGCGGTTGTCGTGGAATCCAAGCAGTTCGGCGACCAGGGCCCGAACGGCTGGCAAGTCAAGACGGTCAATCCCGGCAAGCCGAACCAGCCGGCTCAGGCCACCTGGCGCGACCGTGTCCTGACCGTCTCGCTCGCGACCGACAACACCGGCGCGGTGATCAGTACGACCGACCAGATCGCGGCGCTGATCTCGGCGCGTTTCCCGCAGCGTTTCTCCGCGTTCGTCGAAGACGGCTCCGCGGGCAAGGCAATGCCGGTCGCCGGACCGACCACAATGGACGATGGGCTGGACGGTTCGGTGTCGCGCAAGCCATGGACTGTGCAGGCCCTGCGGATCGGCGCGCACCGCGACGGTTCGCGTATCGGTGTGCTCGCCTACTCACAGGAGCATGCGCGGGAGTGGGGAACGCCGCTGGTCACGCTCGAGTTCGCCGAGCGGCTGCTCGCCAACTACGCGACCGACGCCGCCACAAGGCAGCTGCTGGAGAGCGTCGAGGTCTTCGTGATCCCGACGGTCAACCCGGACGGTGCGAACTACTCGTTCAACGACGCCAGCTTCCAGCGCAAGAACCTGGTGAACCACTGCACCGGCGCGCAGCGCGACCCACGCAACGCCGACTCGTGGGGCGTGGACGTCAACCGCAACTACACCGTCGGCTCGGTGTTCGACGGCTACGTCGGCGCGTCGATCACGAACTGCCTGTCCGGAACATACGCAGGCACGGCGGAGCTGTCGGAGGCGGAGTCCAACAACGTCATCGCCCTCGCCAAAGCACATGACAACATCAAGTTCGCGATGAACGTGCACAGCTACGGCGGGTACTTCATGTGGCCGCCGGGTGCGTACGCCATGCCGGGCCGTGTCACGTTGCCACGGCCGTCGGCCGAGGAGGCTGCGATGTTCCAGGCGTCGGCGAAGCGGATCGTCGGTGCTATCTCGGCATCGCGGGGCACGGTGACGTGGCCGTCGCGCACCGGCCCGGTCGCGGACGTGCTGTACTCGGCGGCTGGCAACTCGGCCGACCAGCTGTACTACGAGCTCGGCATCTTCGCGTGGGACTTCGAGATCGGCAACGACCGCTGGAACCCGCAGACCAGCCAATGGGAGGGCGTCGGCTTCCAGCCGCCGTTCGCCGAGGCGCACGCCGAGTCCCAGGAGTACGCCGAAGGCCTGGTGGAGCTGCTGAGGGTGGCCCGGGACTACGACCGACAAGGCCGCTGACCGAAAGACACACGGGCCCGGGAAGCGTCGCGCTTCCCGGGCCCGCGGCAATTCGGGCGCCGAAAGTTTCGATTCCGCCGGGTCGATCAATGCTGGCAACGGAGATCAAATCCAGATTCCACGCGGGCCACCGGCGAGCTTTCCAGGAATTACGTGCGGAGCGCAGGTCATCGACCGCCCCGCGACTATCGAAACTTTTCCGAAAGTTATTGACTGCCCTGCGTGACCGGTTCGATACTGGCGTCACCGACAGGACCCATCCCCTGCCCATCCGGGTCGCTGCGAGAATTGATCCGCCGGTCGCCGACCGGCCCATTCCCACGCCGGGTCATATCGCGCTGCCCGATTTCTGTCGCCCTCAGCGAGGAGGAGACGTGCACTGGGAAGACAATCCGATCACCCGCCGCGGATTCATCGGCCGCGCAGGCGCGTTGGCGCTGGCCACGTCCACGCTCGTATTGCCGGGAACGGCGCACGCGCAGACCGTCACCACGAACCAGACCGGCACCCACAACGGGTTCTACTACTCTTTCTGGACCGACGCACAGGGAACCGTGTCGATGACAATGGGTTCCGGCGGCCAATACAGCACTTCATGGCGGAACACCGGGAACTTCGTGTGCGGTAAAGGCTGGAGCAATGGCAGCAGGCGCACCGTGAACTACTCCGGCAGCTTCAACCCGTCCGGCAACGGCTACCTCTGCCTTTACGGCTGGACCTCCAACCCGCTGGTGGAGTACTACATCGTCGACAATTACGGCACCTATCGGCCGACCGGCGAACACAGAGGCACAGTCACCAGCGACGGCGGTACGTACGACATCTACCGCACAATGCGCTACAACGCGCCGTCGGTCGAAGGCACGAAAACATTCCCGCAATTCTGGAGTGTCCGGCAAGCACGCCGGACCGGCGGCAGCATCACCACCGGAAACCACTTCGACGCGTGGTCACGAGCGGGAATGGGCCTTGGCGCCTTCCGCTACTACATGATCATGGCGACCGAGGGATACCAGAGCAGCGGCAACTCCAACATCACCGTGCGCTGAGCCCACTCCCAGCCATCAGTCGCGTGGCCCGCTTTCGCAGGCCACGCGACTGATGGACGCTCACCTGTACGAGCAACTCCACTTGAGCGGTCCGTAGTTGTACGCGTCGCCGTAGATCACGTCGTCATCACCGACGACGAAGACACCGCTGGCGTCCCGGACTCCATCAGGCATCGGAAGCTCGGCAAGGAACGTGGTGTTGCGCCACACCGCGGACGGACCG
This sequence comes from Kibdelosporangium aridum, assembly GCF_900176515.1. Taxonomy (GTDB): domain Bacteria; phylum Actinomycetota; class Actinomycetes; order Mycobacteriales; family Pseudonocardiaceae; genus Kibdelosporangium; species Kibdelosporangium aridum. Next base: position 1,437,616 of record NZ_FWXV01000001.1, on the reverse strand, counting down.
ACGATAGTGCTCCTGTCGCCAACGATCAGACCATTGGAATTGATGTCCCACGCCGTACCGCCGTCCTCGATCGGGCGCGGCTCGTCCGGGTTTTCCCAAAGCCAGGACTGGCCCTCTGGCCACATGCTCTCGGTGCGGACGACCTTCCCTCCGCGAATGGCTCCCGTGTTCACGAAGGAACCTTTGCCGGACAATGGAATGATCTGACCGGCTCGCCACAGGTACCCCGGGTGCGTGTAGCCCGCGTCCAGCAATACTGTGCCGTCGTCGTCCAGATCGACGCCTTGACCCAGCGGCGTGTCGATCACCAGCGGCCGGGCAGCAACCATGGACCACAGCACCGTGACACGGTGTCCATCCTTGAGGCGTTCCGCCGAGGCCAGTACATCTCCCTGATCGTTGAGCGCGATCCCGCGATCGGCTCGGTATCCCTCCGGCGCCTGCAGCTGGGTGACAGTGCCGTTGCCGGTGTGACCGCCGGTGTACAGGTACACACCCCACTCACCTGCACCACCACGGTCAACACCAGTCACCAATACCGTGCCCGCCGAGTTCTCGTCATCGACGTGCGGGTAATTGAAGTTGGCGAATTCGCTGACCACACGCGGCTCGCCATTAGTCCACAACACGACCGCGCTGTTGTTCTGGCCCGGAATGATGACCGTGCCGGAGAAGTTGCCCTTGCTGTCGGTGCCGCTCACTCGGGCGCTAGCCGGGTCGTATCCCTCAGGCGTCTTGATGTCCTCGACTATCCACCGGCACGTGTCCGCCTGGGCGGGTGTCGCGAAGACCATTCCTGCCGCGAGCACTGCCGCGGTGAGCATGCCAAACCGTTTGTGCACAAAACCCCCTCCGATGGCTTCCATCCCTCGAAGCGCATCATCCCGAGGCGATCTTGCGGTTTTCTTCTCACTCGCGGCATTCTTCGGCTTGGCCCGCGGCGAACGACGCCACCCAGGCCAGTGCCGAGTTCCAGTTGATGGCAACTTCATTGGTCGACCACGAGCCGATGTCGTCGATGTAGCACATCGCGCTGGCGCAGCCTTTCAGCTTGTCCTGGGCGACCGGGTCCTGGATACCGGAGTTCGGGCCACCGGCCAGCGAACCCGCTGGCGGGTTGGGCAGGGCCGGATCCGCCTGGTGTGCCCAGAAACGGTGGTGCTGGTTGCGCGCGTCGCGTTCGCCGTAGCCGGTCACGTACGACACGTTCAGCGGGTTCCGGCCGAGCACGTAGTCCAGTCCATTAAGGACGGCGTCGCGGTACGCGGCGTTCCGTGTCAGGTCGTAGGCCGTTCCAAGGACGATGAGGTTGTTCAGCACCTGACTGTTGGAGCCCCATACGTACTGTCCACCTGAAGGCGCGTATGGGATTCCGTAAGCCTGACTGCGCGCTGTGGCGAGAAGTTTGTCGGCACCGGCGATCACGGAACGCCGGACTTTCTGCCGATCGGGCAGCCGACTGGGGACAGTCGCCAAATTCAGCCGGCCCAGCGCCGCGACCGACTGCCAGGAGAAGCCATCCACAGTGAACACATCGGCGGTGTGCACTGGCGAGGACGTGACGAAGTCCCGGTATTCCGGTGCGCCCGTGGTGAGGTACAACTCGGCTGCAGCCCAGTAGAACTCGTCCGTCACGTTCGTGTCATCGTACGTGCCGCCACCGTTACCGTCCGATGCGGACGCATATATGGCCGGGTTCGCCTTCGCGGCGGACCACGCCTGACGAGCCGCCGTCATACAGCGGCCAGCGAACGCCCGGTCGTACGGCGAGAACAGCCGCGCGCACTGAGCCGCCGTCGCGGCCAGGTTCAGCGTCGCCGCCGTGGACACCGGGTGAAGCTCGCGCAGCTTGGGATCCAAGTGCGGCAGCTGGGGCAGCCCGGTCCATTCGTTGTCGTGAATCTTGTGGTGTGCCATCCCGGCGTACGGCTTGCCGGCCGGAACCTGCATCCGCAGCAGGAAATCCAGTTCCCAGCGCGCCTCGTCGAGGATGTCGGGCAGTCCGTTGCCGCGCTCCGGGACACGGAGTTTGCCGTCGCCGAGGGCACCCGGGTGGTGCTTCACCCGCTCGAACTCGCTCATCAGCTGAGCCACCGCGATGCCGCCGTTCACCACGTACTTGCCGTGGTCGCCCGCGTCATACCAACCACCGCGCACATCCAGCCGGTAGTCGCACACACCAGGCTGACAGGCGACATCCGTATCACCCTGATTCGGGGCAACCCCGAGATGCGCGGGCGGACGGGCGTGCGCGGGCCCGACGAGTGCCGCGTCGATCGCGATCCCGCTGCGCTGGTGGTAGAAGAAGGCCAGCGAGTCCGATCGCAGCCGCTGGTAGAAGTCTCCGCCGATGTCGAACGGGACACTGGTCTCGCCGTCGGCGCTGAGCGTGTATCCCTTGCCCGCCAATGCTGAGCTGAAGTCGATCAGGTGGGTGTTCTGCCGCGAGGTCGGATCGATTCCTTGCGGCTTCGTGGTTCCGCTCGCCGCGACGCTGCCGTCAGCCTTGCGCAGCTGCCAGCCCACCGGATCTGTTGATGTGGTGACCAGGGTGCCGTGCTTCGCCGCGCTGGGCAGATATCCAGCCTGGTTGACTCGCACGCGCGGCCCAGTGTCCGGTATGTACGGAGGCGGTGCCGTTCCACCGGCCAACGACACGTTGTCGACGCAGAACGTGAACGCCGTCGGGCTGCCGCCGATCTGGAAGGTCACCTGCGCCTTCGTGGTGTCGACGCTGGAGGTGAAGCGGAACTCGGCCCGGCTGTCCGCGGCGGTCAGCGAGACCTGTTGGGACAGCTCAGGAGTGTAAGGCGGATCCGACAGCTGCACGTTCGCCCGGATGGTGACCGGAGTGGACGCTGAGGCAGTGAACGTGAAGACGTACGGCTCCCCCGCCACCAGGTCGATCTCGTTCTGGCCGATGCTCGCGTCCCATGGGTTCGTCGTGCCCTCAGGCACGGTCGCGCATAACCGGCCGTCGACCACTGCGCCGGGTGCGTTGGCCGTCCACCACCATGGTGCGGTGCCGGAATCGAAGCCGCCGTTGGTGATCTGCTCGGCGGGTTCGGCTTCGGCCGCGACAGGTGCGGCGACAACGAGCGAGATTCCCAGTAAGGCAATGATCATCGTGCGGGACATCTGGCTTCCCTTCCCGGTACTCAGCTCGTCGCGCAGGTGTTTCCGTTGAGGGTGAACGAAGTCGGTGCCGGGTTGGCGCCGGTGTGGGTGCCGTTGAAGCCGATGGTGGTGGCGGCATTCGGCGCCAGGGTGCCGTTCCAGGTCAGGTTGGTCGCGGTGACGTCAGCGCTGCCCGTCGGTTGCGCCCACGTGGCGCTCCAGCCGGGCGGGGTGAGCCGCTGACCGGCGGCGTACGTGAAGGCCAAGGTCCAGCCGTTGATCGCGCTCGCACCGGTGTTGGTGATGGTGACACGCGCGGTGTATCCGTTGGAGCCCCAGTTCGTGCTGCCGTAGGTCACGTTGCACGTCCCGCCGCCACCGGCAGCCGTGGTGACCGTGGCAGCCCCAGAGTTCGCCGAGAAGTTCGGCACAGCATCGCGGGCTCGCACCTGATACCGGTAGGTGGTCGACGGAGTCAGACCGGTGTTGGTGAACGTGGTTGCCGCGGTCGAGCCCACCAACGTGAACGCGCCATCGGTCGCACGGTAGACCTCATACCCTGTCACACCAACGTTGTCAGTCGAGGCCCCCCACGTGAGCGTGACACTGTTTGACGTCACGGCGGATGCCGTTGGTGTGCCAGGGGTGGTCGGCGGTTCGGTGTCCCCACCGCCGCCCCCGTAGATGGTGGCTTCGCGTGAGGTCTGGCGAATTCCGTTGGGGCCGTTGAAAATCCGCTCACCCCAAGCAGTGAGGCTGGCGGGGTTGAACGCGGTCACCATGTCCAGGTACTCGACACCGCCGCTGTTCCCGCTCCACGACCAGCCGAGGTATCCGAGGCCACGGGACTGCGCCTGCGCCATGATCGTGTCTTCGTCCGGGTTGCCGTCCGAATGGTTGTGCCCGAACTCGCCGACGACAAGCGGCAGCCCGGCGGTGCGGAACGCGTCGAAGTAGGCGTTGATCTCGGCCGCGGTGTCGTACACGCCGTACATGTGGATGGAAAAGACCGTGTTGCGCTGCGGGTCGGCGTTGAACACCGATGCCGCGTTGTCCCGCATGATGTTCTGCCAGTCCTGGCCCCACATCGGCGCGTCAGCCATGATCAGGTGCTGCAGTCCCGCACCGCGCAACCGGGCGACAGCGCTGGACGTCGCGCTCGCCCAGGTCGCACTGACCTGCTGGTTGTTGCCGAAGGGTTCGTTGCCCAAGTTGACAACGACGTAGTCCTCCTGCCCCTTGAGCGCGCTCGCCACACTGATCCAGTAACTGGCCGCCTGATCAAGGCTCGCGGCCGCGCCCTCCTCACCGAAACCGGTGGTGTCGTGCGCTTCCAGCACACAGATCAAGCGCGACTGCTTGCACAGCGAGATGACGTTGGAGACCTCGGCAGCCGACGTCGGGCCCCACCGCTGACCGCTGCCGAGAACGACCCGGACCGTATTGGCGCCGAACGACTTGATGTTCGCGAACGAACTGGTCTGGCTCTGGTACCACACATGCGGATGGTTGACGCCGCGCATCACGAACGTATTCCCGTTCGCCTCAACGACACTGGTGCCAGCAACCCGCAGCCCGACGGCTGCAGCGTCCGCGGCAGGCACAGCCGTCAGCGTGCCAGCACTCAACACAAGAGCCATCGCGAGCATCCTCATCGGTCACCTCACTGTGGCCGAGCCGCCAAATTCTGGGAGCGCTCCCAGAAACGGACTGTATCCGGTAAGCGACAGGAAGACACTCCGCCAATCGGCCCAGAACGGCACTCGGCCCGCGCGTCCGTCAGAGACGAAGTTCCTGATCCACCAGGCGCAGATCCATGTTGGCGGCGACCAGTTCGGCACGGTGGCGTGCCTCCTGGCGCCTTCGATGCTGTCGGCGAGGCTGGCCCCGGTCCACGCCTCGCGGGACGACTGGACCGGGGCGACCAGCGAGTTGTCCGTCATAGCCCGCCCTCGTCGCCGACACCGCTCAGCAGCGAAGCGTTGGACGTGTCGATGCCCTCGTAGGAGTCCGCACTGGTTTTCAAGGACTTCGCGACCAGGCCGAGGTTCCGCTTCACCTTCGCGATCAACTCGTCCTGCCTGGTGTGCCTGCCTTCCAGCACACCGGAGATCCACCCGCAATCTGCTCCTTTGCCGCGGTGAGCGCGGCCATCACGGCTTGTGCCATGGCGCCAGGGGTTGACCGGAGCATCCGATCGTTGAACCGGATGTCGACCAGCCCGCCGGTGGAGTCGACGGTCACTTCTGCCAGGCCGTTCGGGTCGCTCGCGCTGACCCGGACCTCCTTGAGCCGGTCGCTCATGGTCTGCGGTTCCGGCGTTCGGACCGTGCGACGAGAGCGGAGGCGATACCTGGTTCGCGCGCACGAAGACACCCGCCATCGGCCCGGGCAGGCTCCCTACGAGGGGAATGCCTGTTGGAGGCCTGATGAGAACGGTCATGAGAATCGCGGCGGCGGGCACGGCGGCGCTGACCCTGGCGTCCTGTGGTGGCACCGCGGACCCCGCCGGGAGCCAGAACCTCGTCAACGGCAAGACGTTCACCATGGTCCTGCCCGGCGATCCCGGCAACCTCGATCCGCATTTCACCTCGCTGTCAGTCACCATGCAGGTCGACCGGTTCCTCTACGACTCGTTGATCGCCATCGACAAGGACGGCAAGACCGTTCCCGGCCTCGCCGAGAAGTGGGACACGACCACCACCACGGCGACTTTCACACTGCGTAAGGCAATCACCTGTTCCGACGGCAGCCCGCTGACCGCGGCCACGGTCGCCGCGAACATCAACTTCGTCGGCGACCCGAAGAACTCCTCCAGCCGGATCGGGGTCTACGTACCGCCCGGCGCGACCGCCACGGCCGATGAAGCCGCCGGTACGGTGACTGTCACGTCGCCTGTGCCGCACTCGTTCCTGGATCGCGCGATCGGTCAGCTGCATATCGTGTGTGACAAGGGAATGCAGGACCGTTCCGTGCTCAAGCAAGGGGCGAGCGGGTCCGGGTTGTTCAAGATGACCGAGGTCGTTCCGGGCGATCATTTCACCCTCGAGCGCCGCAAGGACTACGCATGGGGTCCTGGCGACTGGAAAGCCGACCAGCAGGGCCTGCCGGACAGGGTGGTCCTGCGCATCGTCGCCAACGAGAGCACCGCGGTGAACCTGCTGCTGTCCGGTGAGGTGAACGCGGCCGGCGTGATCGGGCCGGATCAGCAACGCCTGCAGGCGCAGAAAACCTTGCAGCGCGACGTGATGGCGATGTTCGGCGAGCTGTGGTTCAACCAGAAGCCCGGCCTGCCCGGTGCGGACGTCGCGGTCCGCCGAGGCCTGACGCATGCGCTTGATCTCGGCCAGCTGACCCAGGTACTGACCAGCGGAACTGGCCAGCTCGCCAAAGGCATTGTCGCGCCGGGCATGACGCCGTGCGATCCGGACACCATCAGCGGCAAGCTGCCCGCGCACGACGTGGAGAAGGCCAAGACCACCCTGGACGCAGGAGGATGGCGAGCCGGACCTGACGGCATCCGCGTCAAAGACGGCAAACGGCTTGCGATCACCATCTACTACACCACCGAGCTGGGCACGACCATGCAGGCCACGGCCGAGCTGATGCAGAAGTTCTGGCAGCCAATCGGCGTCGAGGTGGCGCTGAAGGGAGCCACACACGCCGAGCTCAGCCAGGTCATCGTCGCGGGCCAGGGCTCGTGGGACGTCGGCATCGTCCCGTTGAACGTCTCCACGCCCGGTGAGGCGGTGCCGTTCGTCTCCGGGCCGACGGCGCCGAACGGCACCAACTTCGCCGGTATCCAGAACGCGAAATACGCCGCACTGGTGCAGGAGGCGTCCGGCATCGCGGGCACCGCGGGCTGCGGCAAGTGGGCCGAGGCCGAGCAGGCACTCGCCGAGAACGTCGACGTCGTCCCGTTCGCCAACACCAACCGTCCCATCTTCGGCAAGGGCGCGACGTTCGAGCTCACCGTGGGCAGCGTCGCACCCGGAACGATCCGGATGCTCGGCGCATGACCGCGGCTCTCCCGGCAACGCGGTCATGGGACAGTCCCTGGCTGCGGTTCGCGATCCGCCGCACCGGACGGTTGTTGGTGTCGCTGTGGGTGCTGGTGACGGCCGCGTTCCTGATGATCCACCTGATCCCCGGCGATCCCGTCCGGGCCGCGCTGGGTCCGACGGCCTCCGTGGAACTGGTTGAGACCCGGCGCGCGGCGTTAGGTCTCAACGACCCGTTGTGGTTGCAGTACTTGCACTATCTCGGCGACCTGATCTCCGGGGACATGCACTCCTCGATGGTCTCCGGCTTGCCCGTGGCACAGGTGATCGGCGATCGGCTGCCCGCCACGCTGGAACTGGCCGTCTACGCGTTCGTGCTGGCTGTCGTCGTGGCGATCCCGCTCGGGGCGGGAATGGCGGTGCTCACGCGGGGAGGGCGCCGCCGTCCCGCCGAGCTCGCGTTCACGTCCACCAGCGCTGTGCTGGCCGTGATCCCGGAGTTCCTGCTCGCCGTGGGTTTGGTCTACTTCTTCGGCGTGCAGCTGGGCATGCTGCCTGTCGCCGGACGGGACGGTTTCGACTCGTACATCCTGCCCGTGCTGTCCCTCGCGGTTGGCCCGGCCGCAGTGCTGGCGCGCATCATGCGGGTGGAGATGCTCACGGTGTTCGACGCCGACCATATCCGCACCGCCAGGGCGAAACGACTGCCCTCCTGGCTGATCACGTTGCGGCACGCGTTGCCGAACGCGTTGACGGCCACGATCACCATCGGCGGCTTGCTGCTCAGCTCGATGGTCGCCGGGACGGTGCTGGCGGAGAACGTGTTCGCCTGGCCCGGTCTGGGCAGCACGATCGTCCATTCGATCCTGGCCAAGGACTACCCGGTGGTGCAGGGCATCGTGCTGGTCTACGGCCTGGGCGTGCTGGTGGTCAACCTGGCGGTCGACGTGCTGCTCGCCGTGCTGGATCCGCGTTCGACGATCAGGGAGAGCTGAAGCGGTGAAACGGATCCTTCGCACACCGCTGGGCGCCAGCGCCACCGGACTGCTGCTCGCCATCCTCATCCTGGCGGTTGTGGCGCCGCTGCTGTGGACCGATCAGGCCAACGCCATCGACACGTCACAGATCATGAAGGGATCGTCGGCCGAGCACTGGATGGGCACGGACAACCTCGGCCGGGACGTGTTCTTCAGAGTCCTTGTCGCGACAGGGCTCTCGGTGCGATCCGCGTTGCTGGCGACCGCACTCGGTGTCCTGATCGGACTCATCCTGGGCACCGCACCGGTCGTCCTCGGGCGTCGCGCGGGCCGGTTCGTGGCCGCGGTGGTGAACATCGCGGTGGCGTTCCCCGGTTTGCTGCTGGCGCTGTTCTTCGCGGTGGTCTTCGGCGTCGGCACAACCGGTTCTTTGCTGGCCATCGGTTTCGCCATCGCGCCGGGATTCGCCCGGCTGGCGCAGACACTCGTCGCCAAAGTGTCCGGTTTGGACTACGTCGCCGCCGCGCGGGTGGCGGGTGTCGGCCGGATCCGGTTGCTGGTACGGCACATCCTGCCGAACATCGCCGAGCCGTTGGTGGTCAACGCGGCCATCGCGGCGGGCAGCGCGTTGCTCGCCTTCGCCGGTCTGTCGTTCCTCGGTCTCGGTGTGCAGCCGCCGGACTACGACTGGGGCAGGCTGCTCGGCGAAGGGCTGCAAGCCATCTACCTGCGGCCCGCCGCCGCACTCGGCCCCGGCATCGCGGTGATCATCGCCGGTCTGGCGTTCCACCTCTTCGGCGAGGCGCTGTCCAAAGGGTTCACCCGGCACACAGCACCGGTCAAACTCCGCCGTACCGACACCACTCCCCCGGCGCCAACCGACGATAACGCCGTCCTCGTGGTGAACGACCTGCGCGTCGGCTTCCCCGGCGTGACGCCCGTGCGTGGCGTGAGTTTCACGGTGGGACAAGGTGAAGCGGTCGGGATCGTCGGTGAGTCCGGGTCCGGCAAGAGCCTGACCGCGTTGGCCGTCGCCCGGTTGATCGAACCACCAGGCCAGGTCGACGCCGAGCGGCTGACCTTCCTGGGACGGGACCTGCGTAACGGCAACCACCGGCAACTGCTCGGCACGTCGCTGGCGATGGTCTTCCAGGACCCGATGACGTCGCTCAACCCGGCAATGCGGATCGGCCGGCAACTGGCCGAGGTCGCCGAACAGCACCAGGGCAAGAACCGCAAACAAGCCTGGAACCGAGCGGTCGACCGGCTGCGAGCGGTCCGGATTCCCGATCCGCGACGGCGGGCACGCCAGTACCCCCACGAGTTCTCCGGCGGGATGCGGCAGCGCGCCATGATCGGCATGGGCCTGATGGGCAAACCCGCGCTCATCATCGCCGACGAGCCGACGACAGCGCTGGACGTGACCGTGCAGCGGCAAGTGTTGCGACTGTTGGCGAACATCCGGGCGGCCGACGGCGCCGCCCTGCTGTTGATCAGTCACGACATCACGGTGGTATCGCAGGTCTGTGACCGGGTTCTGGTGATGTACGCCGGACGCATCGTCGAAGACCTGCCCGCGGACGAGTTGCACACTGCCGCGCGTCATCCGTACACGCGTGCCCTGCTCGCCGCAGTTCCGGACATGACGACGGACCGCGCGCTTCCACTTGCCGTGATCCCAGGCCGCCCGGTCGACGCCGCACAGGTGCCGACCGGATGTGCTTACGCCCCAAGATGTCCACTCGCCGACGAGCGGTGCCTCAGCACGGATCCCCCACTGGAGAACGAGAACGGACGGCGAGTGGCATGCTGGCACGCGGACGTCCCGGTCCAGGCGGGTGATCGCGGTGAGTGAACTCGCTTTCGAGAACGTGACCGTCCGGTTCGGTACCCGCAGGCACAGCACAACCGCTGTCGCCGGCGTCGATCTCACGATCCCGCACGGCACGATCGTCGGCCTCGTCGGTGAGTCCGGCTCGGGCAAGTCCACGCTGGCACGGGCCGCGGTCGGGCTCGTCCCGGTCGACAACGGCCGGATCCTGCTCAATGGACACCCGATCGACCACAGAGCACGCAACCTGCAGATGGTGTTCCAGGATCCGCATTCCGCACTGGATCCGAGGATGACCATCGGCGAGTCGATCGGCGAGGCACTCCCCCGCCGCATGCGCAACCGCCGCGACCGGGTGGCCGAACTACTGGGCCTGGTCGACCTTTCCACGGAGTGCGCACGTCAATACCCGGCGCAGTTGTCCGGAGGGCAACGGCAACGCGTCGGACTGGCCAGGGCACTGGCCGGTGAGCCGGAGGTGATCATCGCTGACGAGATCACCTCCGCGCTCGACGTCTCCATCCAGGGCACCGTGCTCAACCTCGTGCGCGACCTGCAGCGCCGGATGCGGTTGTCGATGCTGTTCATCTCGCACAACCTCGCTGTCGTCCGGTACGTCAGCGACTTCATCGCCGTGATGTACCAAGGCCGGATCGTCGAACACGGCCCCGCCGACGAGGTGCTGGCCGACCCGAAGGATCCCTACACACGCGAACTGCTCGCTGCCGCGGCCGATCCAGCCGGACAGCTCAACCTAGGAGAAACCGGTGACACGACACCAGCGCATTGATGATCTGACTACCTTCGCTGTGCCTGGGCAACCGGCCGTGTCCCCGGACGGCGGCCAATGCCTCTACGTTCTACGCACCACCGACGCACAGGCCGACGGCTACAACCACGCCATCTGGCTCGTCAGCACCAAATCAGGACGGCCACGGCAGCTCACCCATGGCCGCACGGACATGGCACCGTCATGGTCACCCGACGGTACGAAGGTGGCGTTCCTGCGTGCGCAGGACGGCCCGCCGCAGATCTGGCTGCTGCCGATCGACGGCGGTGAGCCCGAACAGCTGACCACACTCCCGCTCGGTGCGGGTGAGCCGGTCTGGAGCCCCGGCGGCACGAAGATCGCGTTCGCCGCCGCGACCGACGAGACTCCCGGTGACACCGCACCGATCGTGACCGAGCGGCTCGACTACCAGGCCGATGGTGCCGGGTGGCTGGGAACCGTGCGCAACCACCTGCACGTGCTCGACGTGACCACTCGGGACACCCGCCAGGTGACCAGTGGTGACTGGCACGCGGGCAGTCCGTCGTGGTCTCCCGACTCGGCGAAGCTCGCCTTCAGCGCGGCGACCGCCCCGGACGCCGACCTGACGTTCCGGTTCCCGGTGCACGTCCTCGACCTCACCAAGGACTACGCCGAGCCGGAGGTCGTCGGCCTGCCAGAAGGCATCGGCGGCCCGGCGGTCTGGACAGCGGACGGTTCGGCGCTGCTGGTCGTCGGTTCGCCTGCCGGCCCGAGCGGACACGCTGGTTTGTGGCGGATCCCGCTGACCGGCGGCGATCCGGTGAATCTCGCGGAGTCCTTGGACCGCAACGTGATGCCGGGCGGTCCAGCGTACCCCGGTGCGACGCCGCAACTTTCCCAAGACGGCGGCACGGTCTACTTCTGCATCCGCGACCGCGGCTGCACGCACCTGTACTCGGTGCCTGTGGAAGGCGGAACGCCCAGCCCGGTCGTCACGGGCGCAGGGCGCGTGGTCGCCGGGCTGTCCATCGTCGGCGACACAGCGGCGATCACGCTGTCCACACCGGACTCACTTGGCGAGATCGTCACTGTCGATCTCAAGTCCGGTAACGAGACCGTGCACACCAGTTACGGCTTGGGCGATGTCGAGTTGTTCCGCCGTGAGGAGCGTGAGTTCACGATCTCCGACGGGACCGTCGTGCAGGCATGGCTGGTCCGTGACCCTGCCGTGCAAGAACCGCAGCCCCTGTTGCTGGACATCCACGGTGGACCGCACAACGCGTGGAACGCAGCGGCTGACGAGGTCCATCTGTACCACCAGGAACTCGTGGCGCGCGGTTGGGCGGTGCTGATGGTCAACCCCCGCGCCAGCGACGGCTACGGCGAACAGTTCTACCAGGACGCGATGGGATCGTGGGGCGAAGCGGACGCCAAGGACTTCCTCGAACCGATCGACGAGCTTGTCGCACAAGGCATCGCGGACCCCAATCGGCTCGCTGTCGCCGGATACAGCTACGGCGGCTACATGACCTGCTACCTCACCAGCCGGGACACCCGGTTCGCCGCCGCGGTCGCCGGTGGCACGGTCGCCGACCTGGTGAGCATGGTGGGCAGCTGCGAGAGCGCGCACTACCTCAGCGAGCACGAACTCGGCGGCCAGCCATGGACCGGACGCCGGTACGACGGCATGTCACCGCTGTCCCAAGTGGACAAGGTGCGCACGCCCACGCTGATCCTGCACGGCACCGCGGACCGGGTGTGCCCGGTCAGCCAAGCCCAGCAATGGCACACGGCGTTGCGGGAACTCGGCGTCCCGTCGAAGCTCGTGCTCTACCCGGAGGGGTCACACCTGTTGATCCTCAACGGAAAGCCATCACACCGGATCGACTACAACCGCCGCATCGTTGACTGGCTGGAGCAGTACGCCGGGGACGCAGCCGGACCACGCAGGCCGCGCATCGACGCCGCGCATTGGCAGCGCAGGCTGGACGTCTTGGCCAAGCGGCACAAGGTCCCCGGCGCGACGCTGGGCATCCTGCGGCTGCGGCCCGGCTCCGACGACGACCTCGTCGAAGCGGCGACCGGTGTGCTGAACAAGGACACCGGCGTGCCGACCACCACCGACTCGCTGTTCCAGATCGGCTCGATCTCCAAGGTCTGGACGACGACCGTGGTCATGCAACTGGTCGACGAGGGCCTGATCGACCTGGACGCACCGATCGTCGACGTGCTGCCCGAGCTGAAACTGGCCGACCCGGTCACCGCCAGCAAGGTCACCATGCGCCACCTGCTCACGCACACCAGCGGCATCGACGGCGACGTGTTCACCGACACCGGCCGCGGCGACGACTGCCTTGAGAAGTACGTGGCGGCGCTGGCCGGTGAAGCGCAGAACCACCCGCTCGGCGCGACCTGGTCGTACTGCAACTCGGGCTTCTCGCTGGCCGGCCGCGTGATCGAGAAGCTGACCGGCACCACGTGGGACGCCGCGATGAAGGAGCGGCTGTTCGTGCGGCTGGGCCTTGAGCACACCGTCACGCTGCCGGAGGAGGCGCTGCTGTACCGCGCCGCGATCGGTCACATCTCGCAGGGCGGCGGTGACCCGGTCAAGGCTCCCGTCTGGGTGCTGCAGCGGTCGGCTGGCCCGGCCGGGCTGATCACCTCCACCGCGGCCGACGTGCTGGCGTTCGCGCGGATGCACCTGACCGGTGGCGTGGCGCCAGACGGGACTCGGGTGCTGAGCGAACAGAGCACCGAGGCGATGGCGTCGTGGCAGGCCGACGTGCCGGACAAGCACCTGCTCGGCGACTCGTGGGGCTTGGGCTGGTTCCGGTGCGGCTGGGACTCCCAGCGGCTGATCGGCCACGACGGCAACACCATCGGGCAATCGGCGTTCCTGCGGATCCTGCCGTCCGAAGGCCTCGCGGTCACGCTGCTCACCAACGGCGGCACGGCGCATGCCCTGTACGAGGACCTGTACCGGGAGATCTTCGCCGAACTGGCCGGAGTCGCGATGCCCGAGCCGCTGCGGCCACCGGCCGAGCCCGTGACCGTCGACCTCGAACGGCACGTGGGCACCTATGAACGAGCGAGCGTGCGGATGGACGTGTTCACTGGAGAGGACGGCCTGCACCTGCGCACGACCATGACGGGCCCGTTGGCCGAGATGATGCCGGACAAGGTCCAGGAGTACCCGATGGTTCCAGTGACCGAGGAGCTGTACCTGATCATGGAGCCGGGGATGGGCGCGTGGGTCCCCGTGACGTTCTACGAACTGGCCACCGGTGAGCGGTACCTGCACTTCGGTGTGCGGGCGACCCCGAAGGTGAGCTGAGATGCTCGGCGAGCTCCTCGCGGACATCCAGGACCTGGTGACGTGCGAGTCACCGTCCACGGACCTGGCCGCGGTCGCCGCCAGTGCGGACGCGGTGGCACGAGTGGGTGCGCGGCGCCTGGACGTGTCGCCGGAGCGGATCGTGCTCGACGGGCGAACGCACCTGCGCTGGCGGTTCGGCGACGGACCGGCTCGCGTGCTGCTGCTCGGCCATCACGACACGGTCTGGCCGCTGGGATCGTTGGCCACGCATCCGTTCGGTGTGGCGGGCGGAGTGCTGCGTGGACCTGGCTGTTTCGACATGAAAGCCGGGGTGGCGATGGCTTTCCACGCCCTCGCCCAGCTCAAGGACCGTGCCGGGGTGACGCTGCTGATCACTGGCGACGAGGAGATCGGGTCGCCGACGTCGCGTGGGCTGATCGAGGCCGAGGCCGCGGGATGTGCCGCGGCCCTGGTCCTCGAGGCATCCGCCGACGGCGGCGCACTGAAGACCGAACGCAAGGGTGTTTCGTTGTATCGCGTGCGTGCACACGGCTTGGCCGCGCACGCCGGGCTGGAACCCGAACGTGGCGTCAACGCGACCGTGGAACTGGCGATGCAGGTCCTGGCGGTGAACGGAATCGGCGACGACAGACTGGGCACGACCGTCACCCCCACGCTGATGTCCGCGGGCACTGCGACGAACACCGTTCCCGCGACGGGCGAGTTCGCGGTGGACGTACGCGCGCGTACTGCCGCCGAGCAGGAGCGAGTCGACGTCGCGATGCACGGCCTGCTTCCCGTGCTGCGCGGCGCTCGGCTGGAGATCGTCGGCGGGCCGAACCGTCCGCCCATGGAGGCCGCATCGTCGGCTTCGCTGTTCGACCATGCGTCCGCGTTGGCCGCACAACTCGGGTTGCCCGCGTTGACAAGCGCGGCCGTCGGCGGCGCGTCGGACGGCAATTTCACCGCTGGTATCGGAATTCCGACGCTGGACGGGCTCGGCGCGGTCGGTGGTGGAGCGCACGCCGACGACGAACACGTCCTGATCTCGGCGTTGCCTGGCCGTACGAGCCTGGTCAGCGCGCTCGTGGCCGACGTACTGGCCGGTTGGACAAGTCCCGTGGCGACATCTGGTTCGGGCCGACCATGACGAAAGCCGACCGGGCCGTCAGCATGGACAACGTGACCGAATTGCTTGACGACAACGCCGTACGCGTCGCTTCGTCCGCGGCGCAGGCGGCCGGGGTTGTCGTCCGCGAGCTCGCCGACCTCGACGACCTGAACCGTGTTTACCGTCTGTACAACGAGATCTGGCGGCCGGACCCGACCAACCCCCCGGTGACCACGGAACTGCTGCGGGCGATGACCAAAGCGGGCAACTACGTCTCCGGCGCGTTCGACGGCGACCGGCTTGTCGGGGCGTGTGTCGGCTTCTTCGGTACGCCACCCGGTGTGCGGCTGCACAGCCACGTGGCCGGTGTTTCCCCGGCGGCGATGGGCCGCAGTGTCGGGTACGCGCTGAAGCTGCACCAGCGGGCGTGGGCGATCAGCCGCGGCCTCACCGCGATCGAGTGGACGTTCGACCCGCTGGTCAGCCGCAACGCGTACTTCAACCTCACCAAGCTCGGTGCGGTCGTGGCGGAGTACCTGCCGAACTTCTACGGCGGCATGCGCGACGGGATCAACGGCGACGACGAGAGCGATCGTCTGCTCGTGCAGTGGAATCTGCACGCCACCAAGGTCACGTATGGCGATCGCAGTGCCGTCGTCGCGCTCGGCCGGTCAGCCACCGGGTTGCCCGTAGTGGGCACAGTGGACGGACCAGAGCTGGTGGTGGCTGCGCCACCGGACATCGAGTCGCTGCGCAGGACTGACCCCGCGGGGGCGCGGGAATGGCGGGTCGCGGTCCGTGAAGTGCTCGGCACGTTGCTCGCCGAAGGCGCGTGGGTCACCGGGTTCGACCGGTCCGGGTGGTATCGGGTGACCAGAAAGGACAGTCGATGAAGCTGTCGGGCGTTGAGCTCCGGTTGATCAGCATGCCGCTCGTGGCTCCGTTCCGGACGTCCTTCGGGGTGGAGACCACGCGCGAGATCCTGCTGCTGCGGGCGGTCACCGACGAGGCCGAGGGATGGGGCGAATGCGTCGCGATGTCCGATCCGTTGTACTCGTCCGAGTACGTCCACGCGGCCGTCGACGTGCTGACCCGGTTCTTCATCCCGGCGCTGGCCGACGTACCCGAGCTGGACGGCAACGCGGTCGCACCGGCCCTGGCGAAGTTCAAAGGGCACCGGATGGCCAAGGCAGCGTTGGAAACCGCCGTTCTCGACGCCGAACTGCGCGCCCAGGGACGGTCGATGGGGCGGGAGCTCGGCGCGGTGCGTGACCGGGTCCCGTGCGGGGTGTCGGTCGGCATCATGGACTCGATCGACGAACTGCTCGACGCGGTCGGCGGTTATCTGGACGCCGGATATCTGCGGATCAAGCTCAAGATCGAGCCCGGGTGGGACATCGCGCCGGTGCGCGCGGTCCGTGAACGGTTCGGCGACGAAGTGCTGCTGCAGGTCGACGCCAACACCGCGTACACGATGGCCGACGCCCGGCACCTGGCCGGGCTCGACCCGTTCGGCCTGCTGCTGATCGAGCAGCCGTTCGACGAGGAGGACGTGCTCGGGCACGCCGAGCTCGCCCGCGTGGTCTCCACACCGGTGTGCCTGGACGAGTCGATCACCTCGGCGAGGGCCGCCGCCGACGCCATCAGGCTGGGCGCGTGCCAGATCGTCAACATCAAGCCCGGCCGGGTCGGCGGCTACCTCGAGGCTCGCCGCATCCACGACGTGTGCTCGGCCAACGGTGTCGCGGTGTGGGCTGGCGGCATGCTGGAGACCGGGATCGGCCGGGCCGCGAACGTCGCTCTGGCCGCGCTGCCTGGCTTTACCGTGCCCGGCGACACCTCGGCCTCGGACCGGTACTACCGCACGGACATCACCGAACCGTTCGTCCTCGACCAGGGCCACCTCGCTGTCCCGACCGGTCCGGGCATCGGTGTCACGCCGATCCCGGACGAACTAGCCGCCGTGACGTCCAAGGTGGACTGGCTGCCGCTGTAGGACACTGAGCGAGATGACCGCGCGACCACACGCGAGCCTTGGCCGGATCCTCGACGACCTGGGCAGCACGCTGCTGGACCTGATCTACGGCGACCCCGGCAGGCCGGGCGACGTCGGCGGCGTGGTGATCCACGACCCGGTCGAGGAACCCGTCCTGGCTCCGCACGCGATCGTCCTGGGCGTCGGGGTGAGCGAACCCGTTGACCTGCTGCTCTCGTTGGGCCGCTCGGACGCTGCCGCCCTGGTGCTCCGCGCGCCCGTGCGGCGGTCGGACGAGCTTGCCGCGGCGGCTGCGGAGTCCGGGGTGGCGGTGCTGGCGCTGGCCAGGGGCGCTACCTGGACGCAACTGGCCGCGTTGCTGCGCTCGATGCTGGCCGAAGGTGATGTCGGTGGCGCGGAGCCGGAGACGTTGGGCGGGCTGCCCTCCGGTGACCTGTTCGCCGTCGCCAACGCGATCGCCGCGCTGATCGACGCGCCGGTCACCATCGAGGACCGCAGCTCACGCGTCCTGGCGTTCTCCGGGCGCCAGGACGAGGCCGATCCGTCCAGAGTGGAGACCGTGCTGGGCCGTCAGGTGCCCGAGCGGTTCTTCCGGATGCTGACCGAGAACGGCGTGTTCCGTCAGCTGTACACCAGCGACGAACCGGTGTACATCGAACCGCCCACCGACGAGTTCGCGGATTTCGTCGTACCCCGTGTGGCCGTGGGAGTGCGAGCCGGAGACGAGTTCCTCGGATCGATCTGGGCAGCCGTCCACGACAAGCTCAGCACCGAACGGTCCCAGGCGCTGCGCGACGCCGCCAAGCTCGTCGCCTTGCACATGCTGCGTATCCGGGCGGGCGCGGATGTCGAACGCCGCCTGCGCAGCGACCTGCTGGCCACCGCGTTGGAAGGCGGCGCTGGTGCGCGGGAAGCGTTGTCCCGCCTGGGGCTGGCCGACCTGCCGGTGGTCGTGCTCGCACTCGCGACCGTCCACACAGGACACTCGACGGACGCCGCGGTGATGAGCGAACGGCAACGGCTGACCGACGGCCTCGCGATGCACTTGAGCGCCGTCCACCCGCGGTGCGCGGTCGCGCTGATCGGGGACGTCTCGTACGGGTTGCTGCCCGTGACGCGAGCCAACGAAGAACAAGGAGTCCGGGTCGCCACCGACTTCCTCGATCGGGTCGGCAACCGTACCCCCGCCTTCATCGGAGTCAGCCCCGTCGTCACCGACGTCTCCGGGCTGGCCGACGCCCGTTCCAGCGCCGATCGCGCGGTCCAGGTCCTGCGCTCAGGCACGACGCACGGCAGCCGGGTCGCCCGCCTGGCGGACGTGTACGTCGAAGCCCTTGTCCTGGAACTACGTGACCTCGTCGCCGCCCGCGGCGGCCAAGTCACCGGCCCCGTCGCACGGCTCGCCGCGTACGACGAGAAACACAGCACGAACCTTGTGGAGACCCTGCGAGCGTGGCTGGACGCCTTCGGTGACGTGATCGCTGCGGCGGCCGCAGTTCATGTGCACCCCAACACCTTCCGGTACCGGCTGCGCCGTCTCACCGAGATCAGCGGTATCGACCTGGCCGATGCGGATCACCGGTTCGTCGCGATGCTGCAACTACGCGTCTTCCCACTGCCGTGACCAGTTCGCCAGACTCTCGCGTGGAGTCGAGCCTTTCCCGGCCACCGCCCGCGGACCAAGGTCAAATTGACTCAGTGATCTCCGACCGCCCCAGGATTCTCGACACCCACCCACGCGCCGCGGCGCACATCGCCGCCTCATCGCCCCTGGCGTGCGCCATCACCTCGTCGTCCCGCCACACGATCAAAGCAACAGCTGACTGCACGGGAGTCAGGCCGACCACCCAGCTGTGCCCGTCGTGCTGAAATGCGCGCTCCGCGACGCTCCAGCGCCCACCGGTCAACAGCGTGAGCCGCCATGCCGGATCGCCCGCGAGCCCCGCGACGCCGCCGCCGTCCTCGTCGCTCAAGCGCCAGACCACCTCTCGTTGTTCACCTGCCGTTCATCGTAAAGACATGTGAGTGGCAATACGAAAGATGGACGAAAACACCCATAGAGGCGGTATCCGATGACTCAGCACACCCTGGACGAACTCACCCGCCAGTCCGGCGACCACCTGGCCGAGGTCGAACAGCGCCTGGCCGACCGCTACCAGGACATCCCGGCCGACCAGATCCATCGATACGCCGAAACCGAAGCCGACCGCCTGGCCGAACGCCCGATCCAGGCCTTCGTCCCGATCCTCGTCGAACGAGCGGTACGCAACCGCCTCGACAACGACCCCGGTCAGTAATCGGGTCAAGCGACCACGAACAGCAGCGCGGCGCAGGCAGCCTCGACACAGAAGTAGAACCAGACCGGGTAGAAGGACGTACGCGCGTCCGAAAGCCGCGACACCACGCGCCCGAACGCCATACCCGCCAACGCAATTCCGACGCTGATGACGGCACCGGTACGGATCCCACCTACGTCGAACGCGGCCGCGCCCAACAGCATCGCCATGGCGATTCCGAATCCGCCGTAGACCGCGCGGACTTCCGACCTTGCCTCGGGCGCGTCGACACGGATCCGGAAGGGACGGGCCAACGCCGCAGGCGCGACCAGCCCGTACACCCCCATCGCCAGGAAGAACACCCCGACCACGATGATCACTGCGGTTGTCACGTGCATCCCGCCTCAAATCGCATCACGGTGCGATCATCAACACCGTGACCGCCCGCGCGCTTCCGGAAACGTGCTGTCCTGACCAGCGAACTCTCTGGCTCTGGCCGGCCCGGGCGATCTATCTGGGCCCGTCGTTCGACCTCGACGCGCACTCCGGCTCAGTTCACTGCTTCGCTCTCGGCGTGGACGCTCCGTTCGACCTGCACTCCGCCGAGACAGGCCGTCGCCGTACCCGTAGCGCGTTCATCCCGGCCCGCACCGAACATCACATCGTCGCCACCGGCCGAGTGCTGTTCAGCTACGCCGACTCGCTCGACGTTCGGGATCACATGACCGAGCATTCCTCCACTGTCGCGTTCACCCATCGCGACGAACTCGCGCTGCTGCAGCACCTTCAGCACGCGCGACCGGGGAGTCCCGAGTTCATCCGCGGGCATTTGGATCGCGGCACCGCGATCGACGAGCGAATTCGGGCGGCAACGCAGACGTTGCAAGCCGACCCCGCGCGTGTTGTCAGCGCGGCGGCACTCGCTGCTGAGGTGAACCTCTCAACCTCACGGTTCCTGCACC
The DNA here is from genome assembly GCF_900176515.1 of Kibdelosporangium aridum. Lineage (GTDB taxonomy): Bacteria > Actinomycetota > Actinomycetes > Mycobacteriales > Pseudonocardiaceae > Kibdelosporangium > Kibdelosporangium aridum. The sequence goes on along the minus strand of NZ_FWXV01000001.1, from coordinate 1,417,278 downwards.
TGTTCGCACAGCACACCGGCACGAGCTTCCGCCGCTATCGCCTCTGGGCACGGATGACCAAAGTCGGCCACGCCATCAGCACCGGAGCGAACATCACCACAGCCGCGACGGACGCGGGTTTCGCCTCAGCCAATCACTTCAGCGACACGTTCCACGCGATGTTCGGCCTCACCGCCACCGCCCTCCTCGCCGCTGGAACTCGCGTCGTCATCCAGGACAACGCCGCCGCTGAACCACCGCACGCCGAATCAAGACCGCACAACAGGCCATAATCAGGGATAATCGACACGATCCTTGGGCATCGTGCCCGAAGCGCGGCATCACAGTGCCGAGGACAACCGATCTCCGCGCCGAACGAGACGGGACCAAAACGGTGACTGAACAGGCGAAACGCGCGCCCTTCCGGTGCGTGGTCGAGCAGAACGAGCATGCGATCGTCGTATCCGTGAGCGGGGCGATCGACTTGACCACACAAGCCGCCTTCGCCGAGAACGTACAAGAAGCCATGCAACGGGAGGCGTCGTCGGTGGTGATCGACCTCGCCGGCGTCACCTTCCTGGCATCGCCGGGCCTCGCGGTTCTGGTTGAGGCGCAAGAGAATGCGATGCGCGCCCAGAAGAACCTCCATATCGCGGTGGGCAGTACGGTTGTCAAACGGTCGATCGAGCTCACCGGGTTGGGGCAGATCCTGCCCTTGGTGCCGGATCTTGACACAGCCTTGCGCACGTAACGATCGCTCATCCCAATGCCTGCTGTAGTCCGGCAGTGAGCAGGCGTACGGCTTCGGTGTACCTGCCCGACCGCCGGTCCTCCTCGTTGCCGCGTTGGGTGCGAAAGTGCAGCGACGAGAAGAACCGCTCGAATATCTCGAAGGCGTCGCGACGGACGCGCAGGTCTGTCACCGGCTCAGCGGCCTCGCCGGCATGGACGACATAGGCGTTCAGGAAGCGGTCGATCTGCTCGCTGGTCAGCTGGATGTACCACGGCGGAGCGGCGACGAGGCCGCCGATGTAGGCCAGGTCTTGGGCTGGATCACCGATCTCCACCCACTCCCAGTCCACATACCGCGGCGTGCCGGCGTCGACCAGGATGTTCGACGCCACCAGGTCGCCGTGGATCAGCGCGAACCGCCGTAGCCGGGCGAAGGCTGGTTCCGCCTCGGTGATGTGCCTTTGAACTGCTGGGACGAGACGTGCGACCTCGGGGTCGCCGAGCACATCCGGGTGCGCGCCGCGCCACCAGTCGAGACTGTCCGCCAGCCGCGCGGTCAGGGACAACCTTGGCGTTCGGTCGCGCTCGGCAGCAGTGACCTCGCCAGCGGCCGTGAACGGCGTGGCGTGCAATGCGGCGAGTTGTCGCGCGTGTGCCAACAACAACGCGTCGTCCCAGTCCTGGACGCTGACTTCGCGTCCCGGCACATATCCGGTGACGAGGAACGGCACGCCAAGAGAGTCGGCCGACTCCTCGAACAGCACCGCGCGCGGTCCCAGGCCAGGCGGTACCAGGACCAGCCCGGCCATCTCGGCCGCCATCGGGCGAGGCAACTGCTCGACCGGACGCCGCGGAATCCGCACCACCAGCGGGTCGGCGTCGGCGACCCGTACGAGCCAGGCCGCGTAACTCTCGCCAGTGCCAATCAGGCTGACCTTGGGCTCCCCGGGAGGCAGACCGACGCGATCAGTGTTGGCGCGTACCCAATCAGCGATGCGCTGTGCGGTATCGGTCATCCTGGCTACAGCTTAGGCAACTGCTGGGCGGTGCCGAGCAAGGGTGCGAGCGGGTCGCCGGTCTTCCGGAGTCGGTCAAGGACCGTTCGGATGGTCCATCGGTCCGGCCGCAATTCCGGGTCGTCCAGCTCATCCCACGTGATCGGTACCGACACAGGTGCGTTGCGGGTCGGCCGCACGCTGAACGGCGCGACAAGGGTTTTGTTGATGGCGTTCTGCGTGTAGTCCAGCCGGGCACGCCCGCCTCGCTCCTTGCGGTACCACTCCCAGCTGACCAGATCCGGCAATGTCCGGCCGACCGCGCGTGACACCTTCCTGACCCAGTCACGGGTGTCGTCGAAGCTGTAGCCGGCCCGGACCGGAACCCAGATCTGGATACCACGCTGGCCGGTCACTTTCGGCATTCCCGCCACGCTGAGGTGGTCCAGGGCGGTCCGGTAGAGCCGGGCGAGCGCGAGGACGTCATCGAACGAAGTGCTGCTACCAGGGTCGATGTCGATCAACGCCCAGCTGGGCTCGTGCACGTGCGGCAGCCGCGAGGTCCACGGGTGCAGTTCGATCGCGCCGAAGTTGGCCATCCAGACCAGCGCGGGCACACTGTCGACGACCGCGTAACACCGCGTTTCGTCCTCGTCGGCTTCCTTGTTGTGCCATTGCGTCAGCCAGTCCGGTGCGTGGCTGGGAACTTCCTTGTGCCAGAAGCCCGGTTTGTCGACCCCATCGGGATATCGGTGCGCGTTCACCGGGCGCCCGGCGAGATAGGGCAGCATGTACGGCGCGACGAGCGCGTAGTACCGGACCAGATCCCGTTTGGTGATGGGCGGGTCGGCAGGGAACAGCACTTTGTCCAAATTGGTCAGACGAACTTCGTGCCCTTGGACGGCCCATCGGCCCGTCGTTTTCATCTTCTCGAGCGCTGCCAGTTCGTCCTTCGACGGGGCATCCCACTCGTGGACTGGTTGTGGCGCAACCTGTTGCTCGGCCTCGGCGGCCGGGACCCCGCTTCGCCACAGCGCGTGCGGGCTGGCGGCCACCTCGTCGTTCGTCCGGCCGGTTTTCACCGACTGCGGCAGGTCGTCCGGGTTCCACCCGCGTCGTGCGTGCTCGTCGTTCTTGTGGATCAGGATCCAGTTTTTCTCGTCGTCCCTGCGGACCAGCACGAACCGCCCGGACAGCTTTTCGCCGTGCAGGTCGAAATGCAGTTCGCCGTTCTCGATCGCCTTGCGTGGGTCCTTGGTCTTGGCCGGTTGCCATGTCCCCCAGTCCCACACCGTGACGTCACCGCCGCCGTACTGCCCTTTCGGGATCACGCCCTCGAAGTCGAAGTACTCGATCGGATGATCTTCGACGTGGACGGCGAGCTGACGGGCTTTCGGGTCCAGCGTGGGCCCCTTGGGAACCGCCCAGCTGACGAGCACGCCGTCGAGCTCGAGCCGGAAATCGTAGTGCGTCCGGCGGGCACGGTGCCGCTGCACGACGTACCGGCTGGCGCCGTCCGCCGGTGGGCCACCCGCCGGTTCGCTGGTCGCCGAGAAGTCACGTTTGGCCCGATAAGTGGCCAACCGGTCGTCCGTCACCATCACTGAGTACCCACAGCGAACTCGTCCACCCGGGCCTCGAGTCAGCGGACCAGTTCGTCGGGCACGGGGACGCCGAGTGCGACGAGGAACCGGGCGGTCTTGGTTGATCGACGGGGACGTCGGGTAACCGGCGGATATGGATCACAGTCGGGTGCATCCCATGGCGGATCGGCTGTGGGACGTCGCATGCGCCCTGCACGCCCACCCGGAGACCGCTTTCGACGAACACCGCGCGGCCGACCGCTTGTGCGCTGAGCTGGAATCGACGCGCTCGCGTCGCTGGTCCAGTTGTTCACGACGCTGGCCGCGCTGCGGCAACGCCTTCCGTCCGGCTCTCACATCCAGGGCATCGTCACGCACGGCGGGCAAGCCACCAACATCGTGCCTGACCTCGCCGAAGGCCGTTTCGGGCTGCGCGCGCTGACCACAGCGGCCCTCGATTCGTTGATCGACCAGGTGACCACGGCGGCCCACGGCATCGCGGCGGCAACGGCGACAACCGTCGACGTAGAGAAGGTACGAGCGCCGTACGCGCATTTCCGGCCCAACGAACACCTCTCCGCCCGGTTCGACGAACACATTGCCAGGCACGGCATCGTCATGTCGCCGCCGGAACCCGGCGTGTTCCTCGGGTCCTCGGACATCGGCAACATCAGCACCACGTTGCCGTCCATTCATCCCTTCGTGGCCATTTTGGACAGTGACCAGTCGGACCACACACCCGAGTTCGCTGTTGCCGCAGCGGGAATGCGCGGCCGTGAGGTCATGCTCGCCGCGGCCGACGCACTGGGCCGGACCGCGATCGACCTGTAGACCCAGCCCGCTCTCGTGGCCGCGGCGTGGCGGGAATTCCATCAGCGCGCCAACACCGATCACATCGCGACGCCGCTTCGCTGAAGTTCTGCCATGGACAGAGCAGGCATTGGAGAACCGTAGTCAGCGCCGGTAGCCCGCGGCCTGGGTGCTCTCGTCGGCGACGCGTACCCCGTAGTGGTACGCGAGCTTGCCGCCCAAATAACCCGATACGGCCAGCGCGGCCAGGCTCACCGCCGAGAGCAGCAGAGGGCCGAGCGCTACCGCGTCAGCCTGGCCGTAACTGTTCTGCCGCCAGAAGAAGCCGACCACGTACGCGACGGTGACGGCAAGGTTCAGTCCCATGTGGACCAGACCGGTCCTGAACGCCGCGGTACCCCGTGGGATCGTCAACAGGTCCAACAATCCGACCATCGCGGCGAGCAGCGCGCCGACGACGCCGATCCCGATCAGCCACACCGAGCCCATCGCCAAGAAGCCCGGGGTGCTGACGAACTGGGAGGCGACGTCGAACACCAGACTGGCCACCCACGCGCCAATCGGGACAGTCACCAGGATCGGATGGAACGGGTGTCCGTACGGGCCGGCCAGTGCCGCGCTCATCGGACGTTTCGCTTGGTGCAGTTCGTCGGTCATCGTCGACCTCCGCGTCCGCGTAGTTACACCAATAAATACTGGTCTTATTACCCGACGGAAGTCAAGACGTCCCGATGAATCTATTTTCGGACATGATCATTTGCGTTATGACCGGCGGCGAGGTTTGCCCTTCGTCGGCGTGCGCCGCCGGTTGCCACCCGACGCCTTGCGCGCCGTGGATTTCCGCGGTTCGGCGGCGCGTTTCGGTTGCGGCTGCTGGCGCCCGCGCGTGCTGTTGACCGTGCGGCCACGGACGATTCCGATGAACTGCTCCATCAGGTCAGTGGTCTCGTCCTCCAGCCACGACAGGACCACGCGTGACTCGGGCGCGTCAATGACCGGCCGGTACGTCAAATCCCTGCGGTGGTGCAGCCGGGCCAAGGATTGCGGAACCACCAGCACGCCGATGCCCGCCGCCACCAACTCCACGGCGTCGGCCGTGCTGGCAGGCCGCTCGTGCGCCGGCTGCCCCGGCAACCGCTCCCAGTCGAGCGTGTCGTCGAGGGGATGCAACACGACCTGATCGGCCAAGTCCTCAGTAGACACCTCATCGACGGCCGCGATCACGTGGTCCTTCGGGACGATGACGACGGTCGTCTCGGTGTAGAGCGGAATGGCGTGCAGCCCGGTCCGGTCAGTCGGCAGGCGGAGCAGGGCGGCGTCCACGTCACCGTTGCGCACCAAGTCGGCCGCTTCGGCCGCGGCCACGTTGACGAGTTCGAGCGGGACGTCGGGCTCTCGCTCGGCCCAGATCCGAGCCCACTTGGCAGGCGTCGCTCCGGGCACGTATCCGAGGCGGAACGAGCTTGTCACCGGGGCAGATTACCGTGGGTGGCGCGCCGATGAGCCACCCAGGCCGCCTAGCAGTTGCGCAGGAACCGGTCCAGTACGCGGGTGCCGAACCTCAGGGCGTCGACCGGAACCCGCTCGTCCACGCCGTGGAAGAGGGCGGAGAAGTCCAGGTCGGCGGGAAGCCGCAAGGGAGCGTAGCCAAAGCACCGGATTCCCAGCTGCGCGAACGACTTGGCGTCGGTACCACCGGAAAGCATGTACGGAAGGGCCTTCGCACCGGGGTCCTCGGCGAGGATGGACGAGGTCATGTGGTCGACGAGCGCGCCGTCGAAAGTGGTCTCCAGCGGTGGCAGGCCAACCCATTCCCGCTCGATGTCCGGCCCGAGGATCTCGTCGAGCTCGCGTTCGAAAGCCGCCTGCCGCCCGGGAAGGATCCGGCAGTCCACAGTGGCCTCGGCGATGGACGGGATGACGTTGGACTTGTACCCGGCCTTCAACATGGTGGGGTTGGCCGTGTCACGCAGCGTCGCACCGATCATCCGGGCGATGTTGCCCAGCTTGGCGACGGAGCCCTCAAGGTCGTCCTCGTCGAAGGCGAGCCCGGTGATGTCGCTGATGCCCTGCAGGAACTCCCGGACGGAGTCGGTGAGCACGATCGGGAACCGGTGCGTGCCAAGGCGAGAAACCGCCTGCGTGAGTTTGGTAACAGCGTTGTCATCATGGATCATCGACCCGTGACCGGCCCTCCCCCGAGCCCGAAGGGTCATCCAGGCGATGCCCTTCTCAGCGGTCTCGATGAGGTAGGCGCGGACACCGTCCTTTACGGTGATCGAAAAGCCCCCGACCTCGGAAATCGCCTCGGTGGCCCCCTCGAAGAGCTCGGGCCGGTTCTCCACCAGCCACTGGGCACCGAAGTGACCGCCAGCCTCCTCATCAGCGAGGAAGGCGAAGATGATGTCCCGTTTGGGCTGAATGCCGTCCCGCTTGAGCCGCCGAGCCAACGCGAGGGACATCGCAACCATGTCCTTCATGTCAACGGCGCCGCGACCCCAAACATAACCGTCCTGGACAGCGCCAGAGAACGGGTGAACGGACCACTCGGAAGCATCGGCCGGAACAACATCAAGATGCCCATGCACCAGCAAAGCCCCACGATTGGGATCACTGCCGGCAAGCCGCGCGACAACATTGCCCCGCCCCGGCGCACCAGACTCAACGTATGTGGTCTCATACCCAACCTCAGCCAACTGCGCCGCCACGAACTCAGCGGCAGCCCGTTCACCGACAAGAGTGTCCGGATCACCGGTGTTGGTGGTATCGATCCGGATGAGCTCACTAGTGAGCCGCACCGCCTCCTCCTCGGCGAGGGAGGTGTCCGGAACATCAGGCGTGGTGGGTGGCAACTGCTCAGTCACAAGGCCTTCCTATCACTGATTTCCCCAAACCCGACCCCCGATTTGGGATGATCATCAACCATCCGCTACGCTATGCCCACTGCAGCAAGAACGCAGGTCCGGGTGGCGGAATGGCAGACGCGCTAGCTTGAGGTGCTAGTGCCCGTAAAGGGCGTGGGGGTTCAAGTCCCCCCTCGGACACACAGTTGTGGAACTCCTGCCACATCCGACGTGTGAGTGCTTGAGTGCACTCCAACCCTCTGAACCGGTCACGAACCGCCTCGGGCGGTGGTCGTTGTGATCGGTTCTGTCATTCAGCCGGTGGTCTTCCCGACCACACGCTTGGCTCCTTCGAGTTCACCGGCAGCACGCCGACCGATGCCTCTGCCTGTGGTCCCGCTGACCCGGTCCAGCACTGCCCTCTACGGGGTGGCCACGGTCGACGACCGCGGCCGGTTCGTCGATCACACCTCGACGACCGCGCTGGGCTGGTCCCACGGCACTGGCTTGGGCCTCCGCGAGTCCGGCGACTGCGTGATCTTTCACCCCCACGAGTGCTCGGTGACCGTGATCACCAAGCACGGCCGTCTGCACCTGCCAGCACAAGTCCGGCACCGGTACGGCCTGTGCGCTGGTGACCGTGTCCTGCTGGTCGCTGACGTCGACCGGCAAACCCTCGCGGTGTATCCGCCTGCCTCGCTCGACCTCCTGCTGGCGGGTGGCCGACCATGACCATCACACCGTCGACCGCGGAGGTGGATGCTGCTCGGCTGCTGCTGGATCGGATGGGCATCACGCCCGAAGACCTGCTCGCCGCACCGGTCGAGCGACCCGCGATCCCGACGTTCCGCGAGTACATCCCGACCGTCTCGGCAGCCGTCACCGCAGGCACCCGCCGCGCTTATGGCTCCTACTGGAACCGCATCACCCGGGAATGGGGCGATCGACGCCTCGACGAACCCACACCCTCACAGATCAAACAGCTGGTCGAAACTGTCAAGGCCAACGTCGTCACCCGGCGCAACGCCCGCGGCGGACGCAGCGCCGCCGAACATCTCATCGCGGCTTTGCGCTGCATCTACCGCCACGCCGTTGACGACGGGCTCATCGACGAGTCGGCGAACCCGGCCAAGAAGGTCGCCAAACCGCGACGGCTGCCCTCCACGCGACGTGCGGTGGCGGATACCCGACTGGCGGAGATCAACGAGATCGCCGGAACCACCGGTGACGACCCAGCCTTGGACACGCTGATCCTGCGGCTGCACACCGAGACCGCCTGCCGCCGGGGCGGCGCGCTCGCCCTGCGCCCGCAAGACCTCGACCGTGATCAGTGCCTGATCTTCTTGCGGGAGAAGGGCGAGACGGTCAGCTGGCAACCCGTGTCTCCAACACTGATGACACACCTCGTCGACCACGCCGAGACCCGGGGAGCACCGCACACCAGGCAGTTGTTGCGCTATCGCAACGGCAAACGCATCACGACACGACGGTATGACTACCTCTGGGGCCGGATCGGCAAACACCTCCCCTGGGTAGCGACCCAGCAGATCTCCACGCATTGGCTACGGCACACCACCCTCACCTGGGTCGAACGCAACTTCGGCTACGCCGTCGCCCGAGCCTTCGCCCGGCACGCCGAGAACACCAGCGACACCGGCACCACAACCACCTACGTGCGCGCCACGCTCGAAGAAGTCGCCACCGCCCTCGCCGCGCTCACCGGCGAACCACACCCGCTGGCCAGGCAACCATGACCCGAAACCGGACCGCGTGTCCAAACAAGACCCGAAAAACCGGATTCAGTCTTATGCAGGACAGCACCGTTCACTCACGGATCCGGACCGACACTCCGGCCGCCGGAGGTGACCCGACATGACCAACCGACTCACCATCGGGCAACGCTTCGCCTTCGGCGGTGCCATCATGATGGCCCTCGTCTTGGCCGCCTATGGTGCGGTGGGCTCCTACAAAACCGTGTCCGACACCGCCGCGGCTCTCGGTGTGCCGTTCCCCAATCTGGTGCCGATCGGCATCGACGGCGGACTAGTCGGCGTCGTCACCCTCGACCTAGCCCTGGCCTGGACCGGGCACCCGATCGCATGGCTACGCCAACTCGCCCGCCTGCTCACCCTGGGAACGGTCGCGGCGAACGTGTCGGCGGGGTGGCCGGACCCGATCGCGGTCGGCCTGCACGCCGCTGCACCGGTCATGCTGCTGGCCATGGTCGAAGCAGGCCGATCAGTCCTGTTGCGACGCGCCGGTCTCGCGGCAGGAACCGTCCGAGACCGGATCTCGATCGGACGATGGCTGCTGTCCCCCTGGCGGACATGGCTGCCGTGGCGGCGCATGGTGCTCTGGCAAATCGCCGACTACCACGACGCCCTCGACATGGAAGCCGCCATCCGTCGAGCCCGCACGCAGTTGCAGATCGCGTTCGGACCGGCTTGGAAACGCGAAGCTCCGTCGGACCTGGTGTGGATGCTCAACGTCGCGCCGTTCGCCCGCGAAGCCTGCGACCGCGTCAACAACCTCGCCACCAAACCCATCCACAACCCACTACCCCGCACGCTCCCGCCGCACCAGCCCAACCCACGAATGACAGCGACAAGCAACTCGACGAAGTCATCAAGATCAACGAACACCACTGGGCAACACGAAACCGCCCAGTATCAGCCGACACCGTCCGAGAACAACTACGCATCGGCGCCACACGCGCCCGAGAACTCACCAAAACCGTCCGAGCAATGGACAAAGCCCGCATCGAACGCCAGCGCCCAGCCGCATCCGAACCAGCGTGACCAGTGTGGTGCAGGGCGCCAGGCGTTACGCCCTGCACCACTCCCCGTGCGCCATGGGATGTGCTTCGCCGGTAAGCGCTGCCAACGCCGTAGCAACTTCATGGATGTCAGCGCGAACATAAGTAGACGTGGTCCCGCCGTCGCCTTTCCCACTGTGGCCCGCGTACGCACGCGCCACGGCGTACCCGAAATTACGTTCCACCCACGTGAGCGTGGTGTGGCGAAGCCAGTGAGTACTGACCTGCTGGGTCGCCACCCAAGGAAGATGACGTCCAATTCGCTGCCACAGATGGTCATAGCGTCGCGCCGTAATGGGCTGCCCATTGCGATATCGCAGAAGCTGCTCACCCGAGCCCGGACGTTCCTCATGATGAAGCACGAGATGCTCCATGAGGGTAGGTGAGACAGGTTGCCACCGCATCGTCTCGCCCTTCTCCCGCAGACGAACAAGACACTGCTCACGGTCGAGATCCTGAACTCGAAGAGCCAGCGCACCGCCGCGACGACATGCCGTCTCGGTGTGCACACGAAGCACCAACATGTCCAGGTCAGGATCGTTGCCAGTGGATGCGGCGACCTCGTTGATCTCCGCCAACCGATCAGCCGGCAACGCGCGACGAGTACTGGCAAGCCGACGAGGCTTGCCGACGCGGACCGCAGGGTTGTCCGTCTCAGCAATAAGTTGATCCACCACGGCGTGGCGATACAAGCACCGCATCGCACCAATCAAATGCTCGGCGGCCGATCTGCCACCTCGGGAGTTCCTTCGTACGACGGCCTGTTGCTTCGTCCGCTCGGCAAGCTGCTGGATCTCGATCGGAGTCGGCTCGTTCAGGCACCGATCACCCCACACCGCGATGATCCGCTCCCAATACGACCCGTATGCCTGACGAGTGCCTTTGGGAACCGCATCACTGACCCGACCCACATACTCGCGAATGGTAGGCAGCGGTCGACTCGGTGCGGGCGCGGTAAGGAGTTGCTCAGCGGTGATGCCCAACCGAGCAAGTAGAAGTCGAACAGCCTCAACATCAGTGTCTGTCACGACAACTCACCACGATGGTGCGCGAGAAGTATCGCGTCCAAGCTCGCCGCCGGATACACAGCGACCATACCCGGCTCGGGACACGCCACGACCAGTAGCCGAGTTCCCGGCGTCAACCGGAAGGCGCGTCGGATCGGCGTTGGTAGCCGCAGCTGCCTTTGCCGGGTAACGACATCCTTGCCCGGTGCCGACGTTGCCAGGATCATCTCCCCACGTATCGGAGTGATCGATATTGACTGCAGCGGACGCCACCCGAGAACCCGCAGCGCCGATCGGTCCGCCAGACGACCTCCCCGATCGATAGTCGTGACGGTGTAGTGGTTCGCAGTCCTCCTCGGGCAGCTGCGGAGCTGAGCAACGGGGAGCCCGAATGTTCTGTGAGATTGCGTGAATGGCGGTTGCACGGACATGGCCGCCAGGCAGTCCTGCAGAGTCTGTGGGTTGTCAGCCATATGCGCACTCGTCCCATGACGGGCGTGCTTCCGGACAAGCCACACCCTGAGCAGCGGCCATCTCGGACAGGTCCAGAGCCCGCATGACCAACACTGTTCGGTGCGCGACCAATGCGATCGGTATTCCCGCGGCGCGCATGCGATCCGCAGTCTCACGTTCCACAATCGACGCCCGCGGAACAACCCTGTCCCGGCGCAGCTTCGCAGTCAGCGCTACACACCGATCAGTCACCACCAAGCCATTGCCGTGCGCAGCAGCTGACAACGCAGCGGCGACATCAACAAACGTGCCATCCTGCACCCGATGCGGACGCAGAACCACCACCGCGTAACCACCAGGCCGCAACATCGACGTCCAAGCACGAGCCATGCCCACCAAATCCGGCTCCAAACTGGAACCGCCCAGCAGCGAAGGAAGCCGAACCGTTGTCAGGATCAAATCGGTGCGTCGGGTCAACCCAACTTGTCGAACCATCCCCGCCGAGTCGACGCCCGGATCCACGACCGTGCCGTCACTCCATGCCCCTGCCCGCTTCGCCACCGACACGTTGGCTCGAGCGACACGCCACCACCGCGAACTGGCAGTCACCCCGACCGCATGCCGACCAGCATGCAACGCCTCAACCAACACCGTGCCAGCCCCACACCCTGGATCAACAACCAGCGCCCCCGGCCGCGAATAGCGGCTGATCGCGTAGGCAGCGATAGCTGGCGAAATCCCCCTATCGTCGTCGGCCGTCTCCGGGACGTACCCACGGTGACGCAACTGCTCAACGCGTCCGCATTCGCCAGTCGGCCACACGGACCAAGCAACGCGCGAACTGTCAGGCAGCGATGGTGGCGGCACACAGCAAGTTGGACTCATGCGCCACCACCGCGGTCAGCACTGAAAACGTGCAGATCAGCGTGAGCACGAACATGGACTGCGGGCTCCGCCAGCCCGGGCACGGCACCGTCAACCGGCACCTGCAACAGCCCGATACGATCGACATACTTCAGGCCATCCTCACGCCCAGCCCACACCAGCGAATCGGCCGGATCCCAGAACCCATGCATAGTTCGCCGACCGTGGGTGACCACCGCCAGAACGCCACCCGGCACCAACAAACGACACCACCTTGTCGGCCGGATCGACGTGAGCACCTGCGGATCTGCCGCCAGAATGACCACGTTGAACAACCCGTTGGGCGGCATGCTCTCGCCGGACGCCACGTACGGCGCGGCAAACGCTGTTTGGATGCCGCGGCCCAGCCGCGCCACCGACCATGCCGCTTCGAACAGACCCGCATAACGCCCAGGTCGCCGAGGTGACGACACAGCATCCGGGCTGGGGGCAAGCAACAACACGCGGTGACCAGGCATGGAATAAGTGGCAACGATCTTGATCACTGCGTTGTGCAGCCACCCAGCCAACACACCGGTTCCACTCACCTGAGCTTCCTGCGCGCAGGGCCAGACCGTGGCGAACCGACCTCGTGGCCGACAGGCGCCATCCTTAGACGGGACCCCACGATCGCGACCTTTCGTCATATGTGTTGCAGTGCGGGGATGTCGTGACATTGAGAACTCCTGGGTAGCGAACGGCAACACTCACCCATGAAGTCCGAATCATCCGTTTCGATTGGACACGCCATCCGATCGAATCACGCTCGCCGGCCACGAGTCTGCGTCCGGACGCAGACCATTGCCCCAGAAAGACTGTGTCGGCATCCAGACTCATACATGCCGACACAGTCGTAACCAACGAACACCTTGCCTCTACCCCGTTGAATAGAACACCCCAACGGCATACAGGCCACGGATCCAGGTGTCACGGCCACGCCAACCCACGAAGACCACGGTCCGGGACGAAGCATCGATATCCTCAGGCGAGCGTAATCGCCAGAAACCGTCGATCTGAGCAACGTCCTGCCGAGCGATACCGTCGGTGCACGACGACCTCTACCGTGTCAAGGGTGATCCCGGCTTCTTCCAGGCGGACTGCCCCCGTGGTGATGCCTGATGACCGCCACGGACCACAACTCTGTACGCCAGCCATCGACCGAACAAGCAGCCATTGCGCGGGCCATCACCATGATTATGGGTCGTTGGACTCACGTTCCTCTTCGGCTTTGGCAATGCCTCAACCTCGCCCTCCGCCTGGGAGTGCCCGTCTGGGTGGCTCCGCTCGTCGCGCCTACGGTCGACCTTTCGATCCTCGGCTGCTGTTGGGCACTCGGCACCTTGCACTCAGTGGCGCCTCCCCGAACGTGCTGCAGCCGGCCCGTCGGCTGCTGATCTTCGCGACCGTGGCCACGTTGGCGTTGAACGTCGCAGATCCACTTATGGCGGGTGAGTACGGAAAGGCGGCGTTCGATGCTGCAGGCCCGCTCCTCCTGATCGGGCGGGCTGAGATAGGCCCCGGATTCCTACAGGCGATCAGCGCAAGCACAGCATCGACCGCTGATCACTACGTCGGCAGTGAGAGCCACCGGACTCGGGCCGTCATACCGACCGTGACGCAGCCACCGTGCAGGGAAGCGTTCGACCCACAAGGCAGAAACGTTTCCCCGCAGCACTTCTGGCACAAGCACGACGCGAAGACACAGCACATCGCGCGGTTCACCACAAGCCGATTTCCGCCGACACATTGCGAGTCCAACTCCGCATAGGCACCACTCAGGCGCGTCGGCTTGCGAAGCTCCTTCGAGCCGAGTTTCAGACACAAGCCGCGAACGACCTGTCAACCGATACGACAGGGGAAGTGCAGCGGTTCGATGCCGTAGTGACCTGAACGCGGCTGAGGATATTGTCTCCGAGGCGAGTTCGGCGCCTTACCCGATGGGGCGGGACGGGCTGGGTGTTGACATGACGCCACCCTGCCCTCGGCCACGGAAACCCGATCGCGCGCAGCCCTGAATTGCACGGGCTAGCGAGATCGAGAAAGCAGCTCACTGGGGAGCTGAGAGGACACTAACCATGACCCCCACACCGTCAGTCCGATTCGGACACTACCACTGACCTGCGACTATACAATACACGAACGTCAGGACCATTGTAATCAAAGCAGTATGATGCAGCACAATGCAGTACGGCGTAGTTGGACGCGCACCCGTGCTCGAGGTTTGCTCCTGTTCGTTCAGCGTGAAACCCGATTGAGCACATGTCAGTCCTCCGTAGAGGGTGGCGCACACCTACCACCAATTGTGCTGTTCCCAGGATTGCATCGCCTGCAACCTCTTCCCAACGGCACCAGTCCCGGTCACCCCAAGCCAGCTCGGCTTGCACCAGACCGCCCCAGCACTGCGCACAGCCTTGGCCGCCGTCGCCATCCGGCCGGTAGAACGAAATGTGGACAGTCGAAGATGACAAATGCACCGGCCACTGTGGAGCGCACCCCTGCTGCTTACAGCCACGGGGCAGCACGGTCTTGACCCGCTACTCGTCCCCGCCCCCAGATTCCACAGGTCTCTCAATGATCCAAGCCGGTGATCTCGCGGATGTCTAGCAGCGCGAAGCACGTGCCGTTCCCTCTCCCGGCGCCCTGGTCGAGTCCGAGCCGCGCCCCTAGAGCCGACCCCAGAGAACATCCTCGACTCGGATGTTGAGGGCGCCCTTTAGGCTGCCAAAGACAACTCGCTAGGCCGTGTCTCACAAGAGGATCGCGATCCAGGTGTACTTCGGGTCCACCCGATAAGCGAGTTCACTGTGGATGATGCCCGGCATGGCGAGCATGTCCGTTCTGGTGCGGAACTCCACTAACCCGGTCGGTCGCTCGCCGCAGCGGCCGGCGAACCGGGCTGCGGCACCTATGTGCTCGACGCCAACATCGCGAACCCCAGCTCCAAACCAATGGAACGCGGAGCGTGGATGACATAACGTTATTTCGCCGTGTAGCGAAGTTCGTCCTATCGGGTGAATGTTCACTAGGACAAGCGGGCGTTGTTAACAGGCAGTACATCAATGGCGACGTCTCCCCACAAGTCAGGCGGACGAGATCCGCTGTTGACGTATTTGGAGCGCGATAGGCAGTGCCGAGGAGCAGTCATGGCCGTTGATCCTGCGCAACTCAGTTACACAGATACTGTTACGAATCAACCAGTTGTCGAGACGGTACAGGCGTTTCTCACAGCACAAAAAATCAACGTTCGCCTCACTTCCTGCTCCGACCATCTGAATCACGTATTCGCCGACGATGACGACTCACTGGTGAACACCTACCTTACTGTCGACGGGCCGATGGCGGAAGTTGTCACTGAGGCGCTCTTGGCGAACCTGAGGTTGCCGGAGGTCGACCCTGCCAGAACGGACCTCATCATCCCGGATGCATTCGCGTCGATGGAAGCAGGATTACGTCAGCTAACCCGAGGACAGGTTCGACGGGTGGTAAGAGTTTCGGAATTTCTCGACGGCCATCTGCGCCCCAGGAGTATCTGCGAAGACCTACTAAGGAAGCGCCCGGAATCGGACAACAATAGCTCCCAATTGCTATCAACCGAAGATTTTGTAGACCAGTGGGCCAACATTGAAGGCTCAGACCGTGTTTACGCTTGCGACTACCTCTTCACAAAATGGGCCAGAGGCATTGCACCGAGGCTATGCATAGTACTCGCGCCAGCCGGCTACGGCAAAAGCAAAGTGACGCACGTTCTGGCAAGCAAGATGGCAGCGAACTATGAACAGTCGAGCCAACTGTATGGAACGACGCAGACCACACGCCCGCCTGTCCCAATTTTGATTGCATTTGGCGAATATCGCTCGTACACGTCGTTCGCAGGGCTAATACTGCAAGCTCTCAATAGGCACGGGCGCACTCGGCTGACAGTCGAGGCGTTCCAGTACCTTATATCCCTAGGCCGGGCGGTGTTCATTCTCGACGGTTACGACGAAATGATGGAAGCGGATCCGGACACCGCTCGGCACAATGTTGCCGAGTTTGTTCAACAGGCCGGCCCTGACAGCAGGATACTTCTGACCTCGCGTTCGGTCTTCTACCGAACTGCGACGGACGTGGTAGGCCAGGTCGGCGATCCTCTGCTCGCCGAGTCCGAAGTTGAGATACTGGAACTCAACCAGTTCGACAAGAAACAGGCCCGACGGTACCTCGCAAAACGTCTTGCTGGCAGCTCCGGACGCGACCGCGGTCTGGAACGTGCGCAGGAGGTACTGCAAAGCGACGAGGCCATGTCAATCCTGGGCAGCCCGATATTTCTTGCTGAATTCGCCAATGACGTCGTCGAAGGCAAGTGGTCCATCAGGGACGTCCGGCAACATGGCGGTCTGGAGTTCTTGGTCAAGAGGGCATTCAGCCGCGAGCGCAGCAGACAGGGACACGAGTTTACCGACGAACAGCAGCGAGCGTTTCTGGAGGGTCTCGCATTCGAGATATTGAATACCGGAGTCGTTGGATACACCCGCGAAGCACTTGAAGTCCTTGTAGCCGAAGCGGTCGACAACGATTTACTGCTTGAAAGTTGGTCGAAGCTGGCAAGCCATCACTTTCTTTCACCTGATGTCGACGGACCTAACGCACTGACCACCATGAGACACCAGGTGTGGCGCGATTACTTTCAGGGAACAGCACTAGCGAAAGAATTGACCAACAGGAGTGGCCGGGCTATCAAGTTGATCGATACGAAAGATCTTCCCGAAGGAGTTCTTCGCGCCGCAGCGAAAACGTTACCTGCCGAGACGTGGGATTGGCTCCTGGCAAGTATCGCAAACAATGAGGACAAAAAGATAAGAAATCTCCTCAGGCTGCACATTCTGCGGGCAAACAGCCTCGAAAAGTTTCTTCTTCCAGATGAGCTGACCGTCTCACTAGACCACCTGAATCTATCGGAACTCAGCTTCTCAAATATCACTTTTACAGGCGCGAGTTTCGCGGGCACCGACTTGACCGGGACATACTTCGACCGATGCGACCTGTCCGATTGTTCTTTACTGGGAACGATCTTAAGCAGGACAGATTTCAGATCATGCCAGCTTCCTGACAGTATTACCGAGGCGGAAGTCAGGAGTGTACGAATAGACGGCGAACTGATGTACGAACCTCAGATCAAGGCCGTTTTTGATAAATCAAATACGACGCCCGAAGATCAATTGATCGCGCGGACCGGATACGAGCAAAGCGTTCGGGAGTGGGCAAGGGACATCCTGCACGGTCGGCTGGAGAAGTTCGTAAAGAGGAAGGTCGGTGAGCACAACTTTGCGGTGGACGACTCGATCAGCTGGATCGCGTTTATGGGCGGAACCGACCCCAAGGAAAGAGACTTTGTCGTTCGGCGGTTGTATCGGGCACTGCAGGCAGAAAACATGGTGATGTCCGGCAAGTTGAGTGCCAACGGACGGCCGACAATAAGACTTTCCAGCGATCCGCAAATTCGCTCAGAAATAGTCCATTTCGTCAAGAAAGGAATTTCGGGACCAAATATCGAATCAGTCATGAAACGATTGGTTAAGTAGGAATATTGACAAACATTAACGGAACAGAAAAAACTGCGAGCCTTCCTCGCGAATCATTCCTCAGAGGATGGCTTGTCGCACCTGGTCCTCCGTTCGGAGAATCAATACACGTACCTTACAACGGCCGTTCCATCGTTCTCACGGGCCCGAACGGGCATGGCAAAACCCGGCTCATGAATTCGATTGTAGATCGTCGAACGCCGCGCGTATTCGCGGAAGTTCCCAGGAAGCTGGTCGCGTACGCCTCATATCAGCGTGCTTGGTTGGAAGGACACATCCCCGACCCCTTGAATAACCTGTCGAACCGAGCACTAATAGATTGTGGCGAAACCTGGCGCGCCGGCAACGATGACAAGACATGGTGGCGCGAGAAACTCGCTGTACCCGACCTCCGTTGGATCGTAAAGTTCCAAGGACTTGACACACCCGGCATGCTGAGCGTGGCGTCTGCCGATGATCTCCACAATCCACAGTTCACAGTGCCTGTCGCGCCGCAACACGTGGAACCGGTGATAGAGCGATGGGTGACGTTGGACGCGGATCGTGCGAACGATCTGAAGTCCATCACATTGTCAGCGTTCCGACAATGGGCGGTGCACGTCTTTGAATCCGCCGGCCTCCGAATGAAGCTATACGGAAATGCGCTCGTCGCCAGCGATGAACGCAACCAGGCGATCTCACTACTTCCGTTGGCACGAGCATTTGCCCATGTGCTCGGTGAACGAGCTTCCGCTCGACTGGAACTCCTGTGTGGATTTGTCGCTTCGCTCAGATGTAGCTCAGAGGATGATTTCTCATGGCAGGCCACGGTGGGCGGAATGACTCTACCCCTCACCGCGCTCAGCCGGGCAATGAGTAGATGGTCAGGACTTGCGGTATTTGAGACTCTGCGGGAGTTGGCACAGAGCGCATCCGACGCGGCGATGTTGCAACTTACGTCATCTAACACTGGCTTGCTCAAGGGAGATGTTCCGCCTGAGATCCTCCCTGCCGCGCTCCCGCGGCCATTCAGTACCCGAACAGCTTGGGTCGCGATGGATGAACCTGAGGTCCACCTGTTCGCGAGTGAGGCGCGCCTGCTTGGCCACACGCTGGCTAGCCAGGCGAAAGCTGGCCGGACGATGGTCGTCACCCACCGTCTGGATCTGGCCGCTCGGCTGGTCGGTGGGTGTGACTTTCTCACATTCAGCGCACCCGGATCTTTCGAGTGTGCGGATCTCCCATCAGGGATTGAGTCGCTTCTCAAGTCACTCGCGCAGCATGGTGCTGGGATCCTCTCGGTAACCCGAGTTCTGTATGTTGAGGGTCACTGGGATGTGGAGATTCTGAACAGGCTGTTCCATACAGAACTGAGCGAGAAAAACGCATTGCTCAGCCCATTCCATGGCGTGGATGGCGCCCATCTGGCGGTGACGTCGATTTGGCACCGAATGATGGGCACCCCCTTCGGCGTCATGTTCGATTCTCTGACGGCGGAGCATGCAGCGCGGAAGTGGAATACCATCAATGAAACAGTCCGGTTGCGAGGCCGGGAATATGCGTTGCGTCAACTGCGATACGAGATTAAGGAATACAAAGCCGGAAAGCGCGAAGATCTAGGACTTCTTCGACTTTTTCATGCCGTCATCGACGGAGATCTTGGGCAACGTCTCAGACTCGTCATGCACGGCATGTCGGATATCTTTCAGGTTGTACATCCGCAGGTCTTCGACATCGAAGCCGACAGCTGGGTTTCAGCAGGCTTCACCGGCCAGACCAGTTTTAAAGATTTCGTGTTCGAGAAGGCGAGAATCAACCTCAACGACGGCCGCAGCTGTCGACTGGTTGTTGATGCCTTCGACAAGATGAAACATCCGGTCGACCTCGCGA
This sequence comes from Kibdelosporangium aridum, assembly GCF_900176515.1. Taxonomy (GTDB): domain Bacteria; phylum Actinomycetota; class Actinomycetes; order Mycobacteriales; family Pseudonocardiaceae; genus Kibdelosporangium; species Kibdelosporangium aridum. The sequence goes on along the minus strand of NZ_FWXV01000001.1, from coordinate 1,397,728 downwards.
CGTTCGGCCAACTTTCCGGACAGCTACGTATTTTTTTAGATGACGATATGTCAATGATTAATTGAGTCGAGGAGGCCAGATGATCTTTCGCCGGGACCACCGGTCACAAAAAGGTCAGTGTTTCGTCTTGATGCCCTACGCCACCAAGACACTCGATGATGGACAAGTCATCGACTGGGATGAACACTACAAGCAGGTTCTCGAACCAGCGATCAGCGCAGCCGAAATGACGCCCCGGCGCGCGGACTTCATCTTCGGCGTTCAGCCGTTGATAGACAGAGTGTGGCAAGGGATACAAGAAGCCGAGGTAATCGTCGCTGAGATCACTGGCCTGTCACCAAACGTCATGTATGAGATCGGACTCGCGCATGTGATCGGGAAGCGACTCCTCCTACTGACGACTGACATGTCTGCGCTGCCGGTAGATCTGGCCAGGTACGTGGCCGTGGAATACTCACGAGAGGGAATCGGGCTACTGAAGCTCAGCCGGGACCTGGAAGCGAATCTTCGAGCTGCCAGGACTGCGCCTCTCCAGGAGGCGATGATCATCCCTCTGGTCGGTGGTGAAGTCGAAGCCGTTCCCGCAGTGGTCGAGTTCGTCGCGGAAACCTATGTGACCGTGCATGCGGCTAACAACCGAATGGGATTCCTGCATCCTGCCTATGTTTCACACACGCGTGTCATCAAAGATATGCGAAAGCACTTCAGGCTGGGACAGAGTCTCAACGGCGCCTTCATTGTCGACGTGGACGGCGAGTCCCAGTACTCACTGATCGCCAATCAGGAAAGTCCTTGGCCAAAAATTTTGGCCGACTACCCAGAAGAGACAACCTTCATCGGAATAGTCGAAGCATACAAGGAGAACATCGGCGCGTTCGTTTCACTCGCGCACGGGGTGAACGGTCTTGTTCCACGTTCACAGCTGCCCGCCGTCTCATTGAAACGGGGTGACCAGGTTGAAGCAACCGTGCAACGGATCGACCAGGCCGAACGACAGGTCAGCCTCAGATTAGAACGCATCGTCAGCCAGGTCGAGGTCGACGGCGATTGGGCAGAATATAAGGCAGGCACGGAATACACCGGAACAATCACGCGACTTGTTCAGGATCGAGGATTTGCCTTAATCAAGCTTCCACCTGGCAGAGTCGGCCTGTTGAACGTGAACAGAATGAGCATGGAATTCCGCGAGATGTTCACCTCCGGCCAGGTGAAAACCGGTGACAAAGTCAATGTTGAGATCGTTGACGCCAATGCGGCAAGAGGTCGGATCATTCTCAAGACCACATGATGACGTACGGAGGGGCAGCGCCCATGAGCGCTGCCCCTCACATCACTTAGCAGAAGTATGTGTCACTAATAACGCTGTCGGCATCGAATCACTGGCCGACCTTGAAAGAAGAGTAGCTTCAGTATGCCATCGCGTGCTCGCTACGTCCAGACCAAGCCGCCAGGGCGAGAGTAGTCCAAGCCCTCCGCTCGTCGGTGATCGCGCGGGGCCGACCAGGCCGCAGTTCGTTGATCAGACCGTCCATTCTGTCTCGCGTGAACCTGGCTCGTCAGGTCGACACCGTGGTCCGGCTCAGCCGCAACTGTTGAGCCACTTCGGTATTCGATGCGCCTTCAGCACAGGCGAGCACGATCCTGGCACGCACGGCTAACCCTTGTGCGGTGGTTCGCCGCCGTGACCATCCGTCCAACACCTGACGCTTGTTATCGGACAGCACCAGCGGCAGCAGCTTCGAACTCGGCATCAACCAAGCCTACGGTGTTCAAGCATTAACGACTCAGGACACTAAAGCGCGCCGATCGTACAGTAGGCGCCCATATGAGCGAATAGAACTCATGAGTGTGAGCAGCTTGGCTGAATCGCATGGACGACGGGATCACACATCTCGCCACGCATGCAGGCTAGCCAGTTGTACGTTCCGCAACGCCTGTGCGGCGTCTTGCTCCACACGCACTGTTGGGCGAGTTCCGCATCGGTGTGACGGTCTGACGCAGCTCGGTGCGCCCCCACGTCGACGGCAGCAGACCAGGCATTCCGCGGGAAGCACCGCATCCAGTGTGTCCACGCGCGTCAGCGCGAACGCGGCCCGGCATCGACTCTGACACATGGGAGACGACACGGCAGTCTTCCTCAACGAGGTCGCATCCTAGAAGCCTGCCGCCCGCCGGTTCGGCACCAACAAGGATATCGCCTGGGCTGCGTTGATTGCGCTGACCAAGGGCTTCACCACCGGCACCGTGCTATACGTCGTCGGTGGTGGCCGGCTCACGTAAGCCTTCCCATCGGGGCAACGCGTACTGAAGCGCCTGATCGATGGCTACCACATAGGTCCATTCCGACCTCGCCTCGGCGCCCCAACCTTGCCAGCCGAGCCCGGGAATGTGCACAAGCACGTGGGTTGCCAGCGAGGGGCAGGCGGATTCGACGCCGGAGAACAACTCCAGGCCAGCCGTCGCGGCGAGGAACCGTTGCCAATTGGCGGCCAGCCGATCCCGGCGCCATGAGCCAAGAACTAGCATGATCCGTTGATGGCCGAGGGTGGTGGCGAGGAAGTTCAACTCGGCGGCGAAGCCTGGGTTGATGGTGGTGGGCGTAGCGGAGACCACGACGAACTTGGCTTGGCTGGCCATCTCCGCAACCACCGGTTCCCAGCCGGCGGCGGGCAACCTGACCTTCTCCACACCGTGCGAGGCAAGGACCAGTCCGGGCTCGTTGACCGCGAGGACTGAGCCAGCCGCCGACAGCCTGCGGATCACAAGAGATTCGAATGGCCTTGTGCGCCAGGGAGAAAGCCTGCCAAGCAGGCCACGCCTGCTGATCCGGCTGGCGCGCAGCCGCAGCTTGTCATCACCGAAGTTCCTCAGGTACAGCACGTCCGGCGTGGGAGTTCCGGCCGCGCGCCGCACGGTGGGCATCAGCAGTCGCCGTCCGAACTGATCGACGGCAAGGAGCAGGGCGATCACCGCGACCGCTATCAGTCCGACCAGTCCGGCGGCCTGCTCGGCGCCCATGCCGATGATCGTCAGCAGGTAGTAGTTCCAGAAACCTGTAGTGCCCCAAGAGGTTTCGGCCAGTTTGATCGCGAGCGCGCTCGCGAAGCCGCCGCTCGCCTCGAAATAGGCAGCGACTAGGACGCTGCCCAGCACGAACAGCAGGGCTGACCGGGTGATCCCCAAGATGGCCAGGCCGCCAAGCAGGTACCAGCGCGAGCCTGCACCGTCGCGGACCTCGCGCCATCGCCGCCTGGTGCCAAATGCCGGCCGCCAAACCCGCCGCACCAGCACCGTCAGCCCGGCGATCGCCCCGAGCGTGACGACGAGTCCCACGGCCGAGGCGGGCGTACGGACCACAAGCAGAGTGCCAGCGAGCACCACGGCGAGCACCACTGCGGTCCGACGGAGACCGACCAACGTTCCCCAAGCGAAAGACTGCCAGCGCAGCCGCCACGAAACGCGGCTCACATCGGTCCATGCGCTGTGTTGGGCGGGCAAGGGATACCTGTCGCGGCGCAGATAGCGGATCAAACCGGGCAACCCGACCGACATCAGCCACACGAAGCCACCCAGCGCAAGTATCCCGGTCAGCACGTTCAGGCTCGTGGACTGCCACGGTGACGGAGCGCCCGGCAAGGATTCCGCGAAGGAGCGTGCGACCGCGTCGGTGAACCGCTGGCAGGTGGCCTGGTCATGTGGTCCACACTGGGCTTCGGCAACCAGCACTAGATTTCCCTGTGCCCAGAACCTGTCGACGATCCACTGGTTCTTCGGCCGCTGGACGGTCTGGAAGTCGATGCCCACGCCGAACACCGGTTGGCGGTCCACCGGACTGGCATTGCTGCGCATGATGCCCGCGAGCTTCTGCGCCTCCGTCGGACTGGCGCAGGTGTACACCTTGGTGGCCACCCACAGAGGATCCGGTCGCTGCCAGATCGACAGGTCCTGCGGACACTTGTTGCGCAGGGCGATCACACCCGGCGGCATCGGCTCCTGTTCCGAAAGCACTTCCCACGGGCCGGGTTCCACGGCGGCCGGGGTCCAGCCGGTCGTCATGGCCAGCCCGGCAAAGACGCCGCAAATCATTAGCCGGATCATCGGACCTCATTCACCGCCATTGCACGAAATTTACAAACTGACACCAAGGACGTGCTCGTACATGTTTCTTCGCACTATTGGCAGCTAGCGTTAACCAAATGGCCCCAATCTCGGCCGATTCCACCGAAAGATGGACGTAGCCGATTGTGTAACCATTTCGTTGCCAGGCACCTGAAACGCAATAACCATCGGCAAGGACTACTGGCTTCTGAAATTAATCGCACTGCTCGCCGCAGCCGTACTCACGTCATCGGCTCCCGCTCAGCCGCCGACGAGTGGGCCCAGTGTCTGGGCTCGATGATCGTTTCAAGCGGCGATCTAGGCAGATGCGTCGCGCAGTCGAACGGACCGCTGCCACTGACCGACGTCATCGGAGGCACCGGCGACTATTTCGACCATGTCCGGCATGGCAGCCTGGTGGCCGCGTACGGTCGGAGCTTTGGCGAGTTCGGCGGGGAGGCAGCCGATCCTGCAACGGCTCACGCTACGCCGCAAGGAGCGGTTCGAGGAGATCATCACGTGGAGCCTGTGGAAGTTCGATCTCCCGGTCACACTGGGTGAGCCGGGGACGAAGCTGCCGCGACTGGGCGCGGTCCGCGAGTACCACTCGGATGACAACTGGGAGGCCGCAGTCGCCGCACTGGTCGAACGCTCCAGCGCGATCGTGCTGATGGTAGGCAGATCATCCAGCCTGCGCGACGAGATCAAGCTGATCAGAGCCAAACAAGCGTTATCGAAGACGATATTCGTGTTGCCGCCTGCGCCCTATCGGGAGCTGCGGATACGGCTGTCAGTACTGTGCAGCGCCCTCGATGTCGATCCGGCCTGCATTCCGACGGCCAATCTCGCTCATGACGCAGTGCTGGTTCTGTCGTTCACCAACGACGGCGAGATCACGCTGGCCACCGCCCGAAGCCGCGAGGACATCGCCTACCAGGCGGCGATCGAGTCGGCCATGGCAAGCATCGTGGGAAGTCCGCGTCAGCCGGTCAGCGATCCGGAGTTCGCAGTTCGCCGCCCGGGCACCGACGCCGCCGGTCTGTTGCGCAGGTCTCCCACCGCCGTGCAAGCTCGGCGAATCAGACGGGCGCGGCGGTTCGGGACATGGCCGTGGATCGCCTCACTGGTCTTGTCATTTGCGTCGTCTCTGCTGTTCGCGCAGCCCGCGGTCCCAGCCTCAACGCCACCACCTGGCATGGTCCTGCTCTCACAAAGCCTGCCGTCCGCTGGTGATGTCAGCGTCGGGCACCGTCCTCGGCCTGAACGAGTCGGGCACGAAGATCGAGGAGCTCACCCCTTCGCCCGCGCACCTTCTCGTACAACTGCCCAAGGCAGCCAATGAACTGTTCGCAGGCTCAGACATGGTGTACGCCAAGGCCTTCACGCCCTATCGAGTCATCGCGGTCAGCACTGCCGGTCAGCAGCCCGGCTCCGTGACGTGGACACAGGATCTACCCGACTTCCCCGGTGGCCTAGCCGAAGCCGTCAGGCACGTGTTCGTCTCGCTGCCCCGGACAGAAACCGTTCTCGTGCTGGACAAGGCTACCGGTCGTCAGGTCACCCGCATCCCGGTACCAGGCGCCCGATGAGGCTCGCGGCAACCAGAGACTCCATCGTCGTGGCACCGGTGACCGGTCTGTCGCTAGCCCGCATCGACCCGAAGTCCTTATCCCTCACCGAAACCATTGCCCTGGGGTTCAGCCCGGCCACCGTGGCCAAGCGCTCGTCGTGGGCAGTCTGGAAAGTTCCTTGCTGGCCGAGATCGTGGACTCGAGAGTGGTCCGGGTGGTACCAGCAGCACGGTTCAACGGGACCTTCGCTGTCGGCCCTGCGCAGATCGTCGCTGGAACCTACGGCAAGCCGACCTAACTGGTGATGATCGAACCGCCGGTCGGCCACCGTCACCTCGACGCACACCACTCCCAGTGAGCTGTACTCCGTCCTGCCGGGCGGATCCGAGTTCTACTGCAGCTATCCTGAGAATCAGCTCGTCACCCGGCTCGTCCGATGAACTAGCCGGTGAAGAGGCCCATGGTCCTGGCGTTGGATACTCTGCGGTCCGCAGTCTGGGCCAACGCCTGGATCGAGTGGCAGTTGGGACAGGAAGGTATCACGTTGATCATGCCGTCCCGGGTGGCGACGAGAAGCATCTGGTTGTCGCCGGTGAACTGCAGGCCACGGATCGAGCCAGACATCTCAGTCCAATGCCAGCCCGGCGACATGTCCTCGGGCAGGAACACCTCGATGGTGCCGTCCGCGAAGCCGACCGCGCCGAGCTTGCCGTCCTTAGTCAGTGCGGCCGCGCGGATCTCCTGACCGGTCCCGGTCGCGCCTGACAGAATCATGGTGTCCCAGCGCCAGTCGCCGCCCACGCCGCGATGACCTGCGAACGCGTAGCCGACGTTGCCAGTGCCGTCGGTGAGAGCCAACGCAGTGCGACCGTCAGCGGACACCACGATGGTCCGGACCGGGCTGAGGTTCTTGGACGGATGCGGCGTAGCGACGTTGGTCAGCTGAGAGTCGGTCTCGAACACGCTACCGTCGTAGCCGCCGACCAGCAGCCGGTCGGTGTCCGGGATGACGGCGAGCGACTGCGCCCCAAGTCGTGGGATGTCGATCGTTTTGATCACCTTTGCAGAACGGATGTCGATGGCGACCACCATCCCGCCCACGCACGCCCCGTAGACGGTCGGTGTGTGCCGGGCGAACCCGAGTGAGCTCACCAGGCAGTTCGGGACGGGGACGGTGCGTTCCGAACCGGTGCCGAGGTCACGCAGCATCACGGCGTTGGCCAGGCCGAATGCCGCGTTCGTGCCGGAACTGTCGGTCGCTCCGTTGTAGACCTCCTGCTGTGAGGTTCGGGTCGTTGTCACGCTCGCGTTCACTGGGTCGATGGCGTCGATGGCGTCGATGGTCTCGATGGTCCCATCGCGGCGGAAGGCCGTCACACGTCCGCTGGGATCCACATCGGACAAACCCACGAACCACGCCGTCGCGTCGTCGAACAGCACGCGCCCGGACCGCCATGGCCACGAGGTGACACGGTTGTCCCCAGCCACCGCCCACACCTTGGCTCCATCAGCGGACCAGGCCAGGTCGCGGACGAGACCCACACCGCCCCGCAGCGTCGTCTTGACGACACCGGTCGTCAGGTCCACCAGTTCGACGGATTCGCCTACGCCGACCGCGAGGACTCGGTTGTCCGGCGAGAAAGCGAGCGCGGATGGCACCTGTGCGGTGGAGATCTTGCGGTACACCGACCCGTCCTTGGCCAGCAGGATATGGACCAGTCCGGTTCTGCCGTCTGCCGCGGCGAAGAACTGGTTGTCGTGACTTGGTTTGAGCCGGTCGACCGGACCGGCGGAGATCGTGGTGGACCCAACTTCGACCAGGTTGTTCAGCACGTGCACGGTGCCGTTGGCGTCGCCAACGGCGACCGTGCCGCCAGCTGCCGCCACCGAAGTGAGTGGGCTGGACAGCGTGGCTGTCACCGGTGCGTGTTTCCCAGTGGACAGGCAGATCCGCCGATTGCGAATACCTACTTTGGACTGACTGTCCGGCGAGACGGCGACGTGTTCGGCGTCGCACAGTGCGCCAGGCGCGGTCAGCACCTCGCCCTTGTCGCCGGCGGAGATTTCGCTGACTTGGTGCGGCTTTGACGCGGCGGAGCCCGTCCCGCCCATGGTGTCCATGACGACCGGATCGGCCGCGATCTCACCGGTGGTGAAGCCGACGAGCTGGCGTCCCGCGGCGACTAGGGACGAGTCCGGCACGGGCACGTCGAGTGCGTCCATCAGCGCGTTGCGGGTGAGAAACTCGGTGTGTCCCTGGAAGACCCGCTGACTGGCCTGTTCGAGGGCGCCGTAAACGTCCCATTTCAGCTGTAGCCCGATCGACGCTGTCGGCAGGAAGACTTCTGCGGCTGCGGCGGTCTTTTCACTGATCATGTCCTTGGCTTTGAGGATCGACTGGCCGAGCGGCAGGAGGATCGCCAGCACTGAAGCGCCGAACAGGGCCAGTGTCCGGCGGCGCCGATGGCGTTTCCGGCTGGCCCTGAGATAGTCCCGGGCGTCCGGGGTGAGCGGAAGCCCGGTCTTGTTCTCGACCGAACACAGCCGCCGCAACGCCTTACCGAGGGCCAGAGACCGGCTGGAGCGTCCCGCCCGTGCCCATGCCCCGGCCCGACCCAGCAACTCGGCATGCACATGATCTGCGGCACTCAGTTCGCCGTACATCCGCGCGATTTGCTTCCCGGCGAAGACCGGGTCCTGGTCCGCCACATCGACGTGCTCAATGTGTTTGCCGTACTCCTCGGCGGCCAGCAGCTCCAGCCGGCACGCCTCGGAGGAATACCAGTCCAGCGACTCGCAAATGACGACGAGCGGCGCTTCCATGATCGAGTCGCGCACCTCGTCGAACCACGGAACGGACACCGGGATGTCCCGCCGGTCGATCCAAACTGGCACGCCCGCCTGGTCGAGGACGTCTGCTATGGCGTCCACTTTGGAGAGATCGTTTCGTGAGTAGGACAGGAAGACCTTGCTCATGCTAGCCAGCCTCGGCATCCGGGACGTGCTGACACAGCGAGACGCCCAAGGCCTTCTTAGTCTCGTCGGTCAGGAACTCGATCTGGTTCTCGGTGTAACAACCCCACATCCGGGCACGAACGTGCGCCACGAGCTGTGTGGTGTCGTCGCAGTGATCGCAAGATGATGGTGTCCACCAGTTTCCTGCCTCCGTGTGGGCGAGCAACCGCCCAGGCTCGTCAGCCCAACCGACCTGGGTGACCGGTGCACCGTCGGGCGCCTGCCAGTTGACCACGGCCATAACCCCGTCGCTCGACAGGCTGAGCTGGGCAACCTCACCGTCGGCCGAACCGGCCACAACCGATCGGCCGTCCGGGCTGATCATGATCGCCGTTATCGGTCCGTGCGCGGCGAGCACCTTCGTCTGCCGTGATTGTCCATGTGCAGAGGTCGTGACGGTAATCCGGCCTGTCACGTCGCCTGAGACGGACACTTCGCCGACGGTCAAGGACGCGCTGCTGCCCAACGGTTTGCCGGCTGCTGGCGGCAGGACGGGGCTCAGGTGAGCGGTCCGCCAGAGATCCACCGTGGCGTAGTTGAGGCAAGCGACCACATCGCCGTCGGCAGCAGCCACAATGGACTGGTTCACCCCGAATGAGCGGCACACGGTACCCAGCGTGAGCCCGGTGCGGGAGTCGAGGATCCGCACACCGAACTGCCCGCCCGCGAAGGCGATCCGGCCGCCGGGAAGGATAGCCAGGATCGACACCACATCGGGGACTGCCTGACCAGTCCGGGTGAAGGCGAGGTTGTCCGTGGCGAACAGGATCTGCCGGTCCGCTGCGGTCACCGCCGCGGACCGGCCGTCCGGTCCCAGCGCGCCCACTTCGAACCGCCACTCGGGCAATTGAGTGCTGGCGATCGTCTTGCCTGCGACCGGATCGATGATCGCCAGCTGTCCGCCGTCACGGACCAGTGCCCGCACATCGCCGGCCGTTGTGCGGCGCAGGGCCAGGATGGTGTACTTGCCGAGCTGACGAAAACCGTCAGCGGACACGATGTAGATAGCGCTGTCCGTGGCCGCGACCGCCACCCCGCGCGTGAGGTCGTACGCGACCGATGTCGGTTCAGTCGGCAAGCCAACCCGTTTGATGTGCCATGGATTTAGGTGCACGAAGTACAGGTCACTGCGGACTGTCGCGACCGCTCTGGCCAAGTCGGGAGAGGCGTCCAAGGTCGCGTAGTTACCGTCCCCCAGGTTCCTCCGCCAGAACGCCGTGTCCGTGCGGGTGTCCCACAGCGCGAGGTTGGCGCGTGCGTCCACAGTGAGCACGCGGTCGCCGTGCTCACTGACCGAGGCGTCCAGAACGTTCGCGTCCGAGTCGACGTTGAGCGCCCCCATAGACCACGGCAGTGGAAGCTGCGCGGCGATCACCTGACGTGCCACGGTCTCGTTGGCCACGTCGCCCTGAAGCAGGTTCGCGGCGCTGAGCATGGCCAGCCGGTCCGGCCGCTCGCTAATGAACGTCGGATAGTTGCCTTGAGAGGCCAAGTTGTTGTTCTTCACCAGAACGCGCACTGTGGCCACGACACTCACCGTCAGGGCGACGACAACCACAGTCGCCAGACCTCGGACACCCCACTTACGCAGTTGTTTCGTGCGGTCCTTGCGTCGCACCCGGTAGGACTCGGTGACGAACTCGAGAACATGCTGAGGGAGAGCAGCGAGCGGGTCGTGAACTGCGTCACGGAGATGGTCGACGGCCGACTGGGCGCGGCGCCGGTCACTGATCAGCAGATGAGGTGACCGGCCCTCGGCCAGCCACGCGTTCGCCTCGGCGGTAAGACTGCGTGCCGTCTGGTACCGGGACAAGTCCGACCGGAGCGCTGAGAACACGCGGGAGCGTGAGCCGAGGGTGTTCTCCGGTTCCCACACCACCCAGTTGATGTCCCCGACAGCGGAGGGAACGTCACTACTGGAGGGGATCGTGCCTACAGTTACGGGCACGATTCGAGTGTCCGCATGTCGTTGCAGCTGACGGCGCCACTCCGGATCGGTCAAAGCCTCTGTGCTGAGCACGACCACGGTTGAGGCACCGCTGGCGTCCGTGGCGATGGGCATCCCCATGTTCGACAGTCCGTTCGCGAGCAGATTGCGGACCGATCGGTCAGCTTCGCTCGCGACGATGTTGACTGCAGGGATCTCAACGTCCTTGTGATCGGGCACGTCAGATCCGATCGTTCTTCGCGAGATTCCAGTAGTGCTTGCCCAACGGCGTCAGCCTGCAGCTCAACGAATTTATTGCCGCGTAGTACATGTGCGGTGTGCCAACTGGTTCCACCAGCTTGGCAGCTCGGCATTTCTGGAGTTGCTCGAAGATGGCCTCGTGCTCCGGGTCGTGCGGTCGTGCGTCCGGCTCGTAGCTAGGGCCGAGCGGCAGTTCCGCGTTCGGAGTCGGGAACCAGGTGGGAAGCTGCTGCAGGCTGTCCAGCGGCACCACCGGGCGGCAGCGGCGCACGGTGTGCAACCGGTCGATGTTCGCCTTGAACGTCGGGCGCTGTTCCCACGCTCCGAAGGATTCCGACAGGTAGGCGTAGAGACCGGCGATGGTCACCTGCCCCAGGACGTCCGCGGAACCGCCCTCCAGCGCACTCTCGACGTGGGTCGAGAACCTGCCACGACCGTCGAACTCCATCGAGACCTGGTCCGACCGGGCGGCGGTGAGCACGGACATTCCGCTGCGGATCATCGCGGCGCCTCCATCCAGTGCCGGAATCGTGCCCGCGCCACCGGAGAAGCAGCAGTCCAGCATGATCACGACCTCGTTCACCTTCGAATTCTTGACCTGCTCAAGGACCTCGGTGAACCGCACGCCTGGGGTGGCCCGGTCCCCGTCGGACGTCACGAGGGCGACGTCGCCATTCACCGGGATGCCATGGCCAGCGAAGTACAGCAGGGCGAAATCGGCGCCGTTGGAGAGCAACTCGCTGATCTGACGCAGAAACATGGCCCGGGTCGCCCTCTCCGTCAGCACCTTGCAGTCCAGGTTGCGTGAGCGGTCTTCATTGCGGGCGAGTAACGGGAAGAGCGCATTCGCATCGGCTACACAGCCAGACAAATCCGTGAAACCGTCATATCGGTCTACGCCGACCAATAGCGCCCTTTTCATGATCGAACTCCAGCTCTCATCCACGACTGATGCGTGAATCGACCCGGTTGCTACAGTGGTTACCCTACGAAGCGTCGATCACCGGATCGGGCTAATTGCCACTCATAGATGTAACGCCGCCCTGCGAGAATGCGACTATTCCTACCGACCACTTTCTCGGGGCGGGTATTTTTACGACGTCCCGTCCGCGACTACCGCCGTAGTGGATCTTGTGTGTCCTTGACTGGGCAGCTACGTTGCCCGGTAGGTAACCGGCGCGGACCATGGCAGGCGTGATGACGATCGTGGGGGTCAGCGGCCATCAGCGGCTCCCGGACGCCGCGCGACTCCACGCGGACCGGACCATCCGGGAGATCCTGGCAGCCGTTCCTGGATCACTGGTGGGTTTGAGCAGTCTCGCAGAAGGCGCCGATCAGCTCTTCGCCGAGATCCTGGTCGATCTAGGTGGCACGCTGCACGCCGTCGTGCCCGCGAAGGGATATGACGCCACCTTCTCGGGCGCGGCGCTCGACCGCTTTCAGCGGCTGTTGTCCGCTGCGGACATCGTCACCGTCCTGGACCATCCGGAACCCGGCGAGGCCGCGTACGACGACGCCGGAAAGTTCGTGGCCGAGAACAGCGAGCTGCTCATCGCGGTGTGGGACGGGCAACCGGCTCGAGGCCTCGGTGGCACAGCAGACGCCGTAGCCCACGCCCGCCGGTTCGACCGTCAAGTCGTCATCGTTTGGCCTGACGGTGTTCAGAGATCGTGAGCCATGCGTAGTGGTTGTGCGTCACCGGATCACAGGAACACCCCGCGGGTATAGGAGACCCGAAACAGCGTCCGGATCAACTGTGCCCCCGCGCTAGCGTCCAGCGCTGATCCTCGCCAGCCATGGACTGCCGGCTCAACGTCCAATGCGGACTGCAATCGCACCAACTGTTGAGCGATAGCTTGCAGGGCCCAGCCGGACCACGCGGAACCAGCGCCCCGGGCTCCACCGCGCACCAGTCCCGCCGCCACACGTAGGCCAGCTTCGTCGAGACCCGCAGCCGGTGGGCGACCTCGACCGCACCCGACACCACGGGCGAACAGATCGGCCGCCCGCAGGCGCACCTCCTCGCGTTTGGCTCGTTCCTGCACGGTCAGGCCGACGCCATTTGGCGAGTGCTTTCTCGAACTCGGCCGGGTCGGTGGCGGATACCGCGTCGTTGAAGCCCTGCACCCCGAGCTGGGCGGTCTGCATCGCCACGCCCGCCGCCAGACCAGTGGCTGGGAGCAGCAACAGCGATCCGGACGCGGTGGCTGCCGCGCTGCCCAAGGCGCTGATCACGCCGATGGCTTAGCCCACCGCAGCCGCCAGCACTGCGGCTTGCACGGTGGTGGCGCCGACCGACAGCGTCAGCCGCATCAACCCCGACACGGCACGGCCGCCGCTCGTGGACATCTCGCCCAAGCTCTGTGCGATACGCGACAGCGAGGCGGCGCGGTGGCTTCGGCGGTGACCCGCGCGCCGGGACCGCTCACCGGCAAAGCGTTGCGGTAGCTGCCCACCCTGCGCGCACGACGTCCCCCTTTGCCTCCGCGGTGTCGGGCGGCGTGGGCGCCCGGTCAGGAGGTTGGGCGTGGAACCCGCCCACGCGACGCCAGCGCCGACGCGAGGAACTCGCCCAGAAAACAGCGATCAGACCCCAATTCCGGGACCGCACCATCGGGACTTTGTTGACATTTCGAGCAACCCCAGGAGGATGAGAATGTCTGTTCCCCGAGTGTCGTCGCTGTTCGGCCTGGTTTCCAGTGTGATCGCGGTGGTCGCGCTCGCCAGCGCACCGGCCGCCCAGGCGGAGACAACGTCGCCAACCACGATCGCCGCGCTGCGCAACGTTATTGGCGAGGCGGGCGAGTTCTGCCTGTTCCGGGACCGTAACCTGACCGGACCGGTGCTGGACTTCGCCCGTGCTCAGGATGACTTGGCCTACAGCCCTTTCCAGTGGCCGATCGTGGGCGGCCAGGTGAATGACCAGGCGTCGTCGGCACGGAACAACACCACCTGCGCTGTCCAGGTCTTCCACGCCGGCCAGCACAACGGGCGCGGCGTCACAATCCCGCCCTGCAGTCCGATTCGGACAGTATCCCTGACCTGCGACTATACAATAAACACACGCCAGAACCGTTGTAATCAAAGCAGTATAAAGCAGCCTTGTGCAGCACAGCGCAGTTGGACGCGCACCCGAGCTCATGTTTGCTGCTGTTCCAACAGTGTGAAACCCCATTGAGCACATTTCAGTCCTCTGTAGAGGGTGGCGCGCACCTACCACCAAACGTGGTGCTCCCTGGAGTACATCGCGTGCAACCTCTTCCCAACGGCACCAGTCTTGGTCATGCCTACGGCCAGACAGACTCGTCGACGTTCACAACACCACCGAGAACATCGAGATGATGTTTGGCGAGCCGGTGCACGCCCGGCGGCTGCGCCCTCCCGGCAGTGAAACGGACGTCGAGCGCGACAGGACCAGTCAATGGGTGCTGGCGAAACGCGGTCAACTGCTCCACCAGGTCCCGCTGCGCACGAGCGGCCCGGTGAGCACCTCCGCGGCGAGCCTTCTGCTCAGGCTCGCCGTCCATCTGCAACCTACGCACGCGCAGCCACCTCCGACGCCAGAGAATCTCCCCCTCCGGCCCCTCTCAAAACCGTCCGTCAACGGTGCTCCACATAGTCTCAGTCACTCGCCAGGCCACCACATACCCAGCCTCATCAGATGATTGTCCGACAAAGAAGCCAGCTGGCACACCGAAGACGCGTCAACTAGCGCGGTCGTGGCATGAGCGGAAGGTCGGCGCAGGTCAGTGCCCATCAGCGGAGGCGTGATCGTCGACCTAACGCCAAGGCGCGCTCACAAATTTGAGGGCCCTGGATCGCGTAACGCTCGAGGACAGTTCTGCGAGAGACCGACACAACCTCTACTGCAGAGAACGGACCGAAGTCAGACGTACACTCTTCGAAACGGGTGGCCAGGAATGTCAGCAAGGCATTGAGGCGGCGCTCCCGAATTACTCTGTGCAAATAATGAAAGGAATTCAGTGAGCGAGGCCGAGCACCACGCTGGTCATTCCGGGAAACCTTTGGGCGCCTTCGCGGCCACGACCGACACCGTGACAGCTTCGCAGCCGCCAACGCCAAGCGACGCGTCCGGCCAACTTGGACTGAAGTCCTTGGCATCGCAGTACGACGACGGGCAGCACAAGACCTATCTGGACCTTTTGGAGCGGGCGGTTGAAGACCCCAAGAACCGCAACATCGCTCTTAGTGGACGGTACGGGACCGGCAAGTCCAGTGTGCTTGACAAGTTCCAGGAGGCGCACAGGGGCTCGACACTGCGACTAGCAGTCTCCTCCCTGGCGCCCGACATGGAGGGGGTGACGCTGACCAACCGCATTCAGAAGGAGGTACTCAAGCAGCTGGTTTACAGCGCCCGGCCGCGCACACTTCGCCACTCACGATTCAGCCGACGGGGTCCGCTGCCGTGGTGGCGAGCGTGCGTTGAGTCCACGCTGTTCGTCGGCGTGCTGGGGGCGCTGCTCGCGTTGCTCGGACGTCTGCCCTCACAGGTTGCCACCAGTCCTGGTCACTCCTGGGCTGAACGGGCCGTGGTGTGGGTGGGGATAGCCGGCCTACTCGTCGTTGTGTTCGCGGTGCTGCGGATGGCCACATACAACCGATTCGTGGTCTCGAACGTGTCCGCGGCCGGCGCGACCCTGACACTGTCGGCACAGAACCACACCTACTTCGACGAGTACCTCGACGAGATCGTCTACTTTTTCGACCAGGAACCCAAGGACATCGTCATCTTTGAGGACCTGGACCGCTACGACGATCCTCAAATCTTCCAGGCGCTCCGAGAACTCAACACACTTCTCAACAACACCCCCAAGCGGCTCAAGAAGATCGAGAAGAACAAGAAGCCGCTCCGGTTTATCTACGCCATGCGCGACAGCCTGTTCGAGAAGATCGGCGAGGTCCCTACTGAGGAAAGCGACGACACCGCACGCGCCGAGACCCACCGCGCGAACCGAACCAAGTTCTTCGAAATCGTCGTCCCAGTCGTACCGTTCATCTCGCACCGCACCGCCCGCGAGCACCTACACCTGCTTCTGCAGAACGCGGGCATCACCGACATCGAGCGTCCGCTGGTCGAAGTCGTCGCCAAGCACGCCACCGACATGCGGCTCCTGCTGAACATATGCAACGAGTACCTCGTCTTCGCCCAACGGCTACTGAAGTCAGGCCGAGTCGCTCCTGAGCTGTCGCCCAGCCGTCTATTCGCGCTAGTCGCCTACAAGAACTTTCACCTGCAGGACTTCGAGAATATCGCGCGGCGCTCCAGCGACCTCGATCGCCTATACGACTACCACCGCAAACTCGTCGCGACGTCGGTCGCGCACCGAGAGCAGACCAAGCGAGAACTGCTGGCGAAAACCACGCCACCGTTGGCTATCGGCCGGCTTACGAGCAGTCTCGGCAGGCGGCTCGTGGCCCTCGGGATGGCTGAACTCGATCGGATCGGCTGGACGAACTGGCAGCTGCGCTTCTTCGTCGACTCACGCCAGTACGACTCTGAAGAAGTGACCAAACCCGAGTTCTGGGAAGCAGTCATCGCGGCACGCACCGTCACCCTCCAGGCGGCATCGAACCCGCGGATCCACAGTTTCAACGAGCTCATCACGTTGTCGCAGGCACACCTTGAGGGCCTGTTCCCTGAGGCACTGGGGGTCGGATGGGAGGAGAGGAACGCTGAGGAGGTGCGCGAGGAAATTCAGCAGCTCGATCGCGAAATCGAGAAACTCCGCGGCGCCGACTTCCGGGATCTGGTCAACGCCAACAAGTTCACGATCACAGTCACTACGCGAGGCCTGGACGAGGAGCTGACATTCGGCGAACTCGTAAGCAGGACCTTAAAGTCGGATCTGGCATGCGACTTGGTTAAGCGGGGTTACATCGACCGGAACTTCACCCTCTACGCTGCGCAATTCTACGGCGAGTTCACCGGGGTCGACGTGGCGACGTTCATCGTGCAGACAGTCCAAACCAACAGCATGGATATCAACTACAAGTTCACCAGCCCTGGTGCGTTCGCGAACCTGCTGGCCGAGGCCGGCGAGGACCTGACCCGCACCGTCAGCGCCTACAACGTCCAGCTGGTCGACTATCTTCTCGTCGATGATGTCCAGCGTGCCGACAAGGTCGTCAAGCACCTGACCTCGAATTTTGGAAGCGAGGCGGAACAGTTCCTGGCGGCCTTCTTCACCTCGAACTTCAACCGGACCCGACTGGCAGCGCGGCTAAGCCACGAGCCGTGGCGAAGCGTGTTCACTTACCTCGTCTCGGATGCGGGTGTACCCGCCGATGGGCGTACAGCACTCGTGGACGCTGCGCTCATAGCCGCGCAACCCGATGGCGCCTACGACCTCGACTCCGACGTCGGCGACTTCCTGGTCTCGCACTACAACGAAATGCCAGCCTTCACCGAGCCCCACCCCACGTCCGAACTGGACACAGTCGTGACCATACTGCGCCGCGCCGAGGTGCTCCTGCCCAGCCTCGGCGGTGTGCACGAGGAACTGCGGACGCTCATTGTGGACAACAACTTGTACGAGCTGACTGCGGAGAACCTCCGCGCGGCACTGAATATCAACGGCCAGGTGACGCTCGACGCGGTTCGCGGAAATGACACTGTGTACCAGTACTGCTTGTCCAACCTCGACGCGTACCTCGACGCAATCGAGGCGGACGACGAGACTAACTACTCCACACAAACTTCTCAGACACTCGTCGACGCACTCGAAGCGTCGGAAGCGGAAGCCGAGATCCTCGTGCGTGTCGCCGCGACCGCGTCACCAGACAGTTCGCTATCGCGGCTGACTGATGCATCCGAATCGGTCTGGCCGACGTTGGCCGCGGCCAAGCTGTTCCGTGCGTCGCTGGCCAATCTCGACGCGTACCTGGCCAAAGTCGGAGATATCGACGAGAGCCTCGGCGAACTCCTACTCGAAGCCGGCATGATCCACACCAACGACGGCGAGACAAAGCAACCCCGCGATGAGGAAGACGGCGATCTAGCTGCGACCAAAGCCGCCGCAGCTGTTGCGGTGCTCAACGCCCAGTGTGGCATCCCACGCCCCGAGGACCGGGTCCAACTAGTACGCAGTCTTCGGCTCGGCGAGCCACTCGCGGCCACGCAGATCACACCAGAGGAGAGCAATCTATTCGCGTTGCTCATCGAGCACGAGCTAGTTCCCGACGACGCAGCCACCTTCGCCCACATCCACAAGGC
Source organism: Kibdelosporangium aridum (assembly GCF_900176515.1). Lineage (GTDB taxonomy): Bacteria > Actinomycetota > Actinomycetes > Mycobacteriales > Pseudonocardiaceae > Kibdelosporangium > Kibdelosporangium aridum. The sequence goes on along the minus strand of NZ_FWXV01000001.1, from coordinate 1,379,622 downwards.
CGGATGGACCGCTGTCAGGCCCGCCATCGTCGCCTCCAACGGCATTAAGGATTTTCTCACCCCAGACCTGGTCGACGGGATGGTCGCCGACCTCGTTGAGGATCCCCAGACCAACAGCAAGATCGGCCAACGGGTACTCGACAACCTGGCGGATTTCCTTCCGACCGACGAGAGCAAGGCCCTGATGGCTGCGGCCAAGTTCGCTGTCCAGAGCAACACAGTCCTGCCGCTGGACCAAATCCGCCGGGTCGCCACGACTGTCAAGGATGCGAACCTCACCGTTCGGCTGCTCCAGATCGCGACTCCCGCTGCAAGCGAGGTCACAACTGTGTTGAACGACTTGGGCGGCAAGTACAGCTACCTGACGACCTGGCAGCGCGACGAGTTCGAGGTCCCGTACGACGAGGCCCACAGGGCCGTGTTCAAGATCGTGGCCGACGCGAACCTTTGCCGGACCAGCAAGAAACCACGTAAGGAACTCCTTGTCGTCAAGCGGGCGTAACAACCAACAGGTGCTGAAAAGAGGCACGCGATTGCAGCTCGTTAACCTGCCTCGCGCCTGCAAACCTGCAGAGCAAGCGCCGCTCCGGGACGGGAATTGGGGACTGCTGCTGTCGGGAGTCGATCTTGACAATGACGCATACGACTTCGGCGAGGTCCAGCTCGGTAACGACGCATTTCAGAGGTCCGACCGGGAACTGGCGCGGAAGCGCTCTAAACCGCGCTGGCATGGCGTACAAGCGTGCTGCCAAATGGGATCACCCGCCAGATGCGTCGGGCGTGTGGCTGCTGATGTTGACTCCTGTTTCGGCCAGCAACGGGGAGGACGAAGCCTGGTTCCAGAGCGGTCACCTCGCTGGATTCGTGGTTGTGCACGACCGCGACGAGGACGGCGCTTATGAGTCGATAGGCCACATCTGGACAGCCACCGCGTGGTAGCGACGCGGGATCGCACGGCGCCTGCTGACTGAGGCCAGCTTTTCCGGCCAGCCTACGACATCGAAGTCCTGCGCGAAGTTCTGAGCGACGTGCTAGGAAGCCGCGTCCTGGGCGACAGCGCGAAAAGGCTCGTCATCCCGTCCTGGGATGTCCAGGTGGGCCAAGTTCACATATTCAAGACCCGCACCACGAGAGACTCGTTCGCGACTGGAAGATCCCCATGGTCGACGTCGGCTTGGCCACAGCGGCCGCGCCCGTGTACTTCCAGGCGGCCGACGTCGACCAGACCAGGCTGATCGACGGTGGCGTGTGGGCCAACAATCCGTCGGTCGTGGCGATCACGGAGGCCTACAGCATGCTCGGCGTACCTTTCGAGAAGATGAGGATCCTGAACATTGGCACGATGGGTACCGTCACCGACCACTCGCCGCGGCTCCACAACGCCGGCATATTGCGGTGGGACACTGCGGCCATTTCGGGCATCTTGACCGCGAGTAGCCGCAGTAGCATCGGCACCGCCCGCCACCTGGTCGGTTTCGACAGATTTGTCCGATTCGATGTGGACGTGCCACCGAAGAGGTTCACCCTCGACACGATTGACGCCAAACAAGTCGCCGCCTATGCGGGGGAGGTGGGCCGCCAGTTCAGCCCCGCGTTCACAGAGAAGTTCGCAGGACACCGAGCCACAGCTTATGAGCCGCTTAAGACGCACGTCACGCGGCTAAAGCCGTAAGTCTCGATCGGGTGAGACCAGGCACCTCGATTGACCGAGAAAAGACCATCCGCTGGGATAGGTCGAACAGTCGCACACGCCGGTCGGGTACTCAGGGCCCGTACGGATGATCAACCATGTACCGGAAGTTCTCTCCGCACCGAACAGCTGGTTCCGTTTGCGTAGTTCGATTACGGTGGCGAACTGACGGTCCTGTGTCATCCTGCGGCGCGGGGACCGGATGATTCCCACTAGTTCGTTGATGGCCGCCGGGGAATCGACACTGTTCAAGATGTCGACCATCGCCAACCACGCGTCTTTCGGGGCATCAAGCTCGTCAGGTCGCGCACCATTCCCACGATCAGCAGCGGGTTACGCTCCGCGGCCAGCGTCTCGACGTGCTCGGCGGTCCGCCGGTAGTTCATCTGACCGTCCTGCATCGGCGCGAACAGCTGGCGCAACTGGTAGTTAAGGATGTTCGGGGCCCATGCAGCACGTCGAGCCCGCGCTGGACGGGTCTGCACTAGCCGCGGAACCGATCCGTCGCTTCCAGCAGCGCCTTGAGGATGCCAGGCTCGTCGTAGGCGTGCCCGGCATCCGGCACCAGCACCAGTTCCGCCTCCGGCCAGGCCTTGTGCAGATTCCAGGCCGACACCGCCGGCGTGGCGACGTCGTACCGTCCCTGCACGATCACCCCGGGAATGTCCTTCAACCGCACGGCGTCCCGGATCAGCTGCCCCTCCTCCAACCACCCGTTGTTGACGAAGTAGTGGTTCTCGATCCGCGCGAACGCCAGCGCATACTCCGGCACCGCGAACTGTGCCACCAGCTCCGGCCGGGGCAGCAACGTCACCGTGGCGCCCTCCCAAGTGCTCCACGCGACCGCAGCCGGCCCGTGCACCGCGGGATCCGGATCAGCCAGCAGCTTCGCGTACAACTCGACGGGATCGCCGTCGAGCCCAGAGATGGGCGCCATGAACTTCTCCCACAGATCTGGGAAGAAGTTCGCCGCTCCACCTCGGAAGTACCAGTCCACTTCGGACGAACGCAGCGTGAAGATCCCGCGCAGCACCAGCTCGGAAACCCGCTCCGGATGCGTCTGCGCGTACGCCAGTGCCAGCGTCGATCCCCAGGATCCGCCGAACACCTGCCAGCGAGAGATGCCCAGCGACTCCCGCAGCCGTTCCATGTCGGCGACGAGATGCCAGGTCGTGTTCAGGGACAGATCGCCCGACTCCGAAGCATGCGGCAGAGAACGACCACACCCGCGCTGGTCGAACAGGACGATCCGGTAGGCGGACGGGTCGAACAGGCGGCGATGCGACGGCGAACATCCGCCACCGGGGCCGCCGTGCAGGAAGACGACCGGCTTGCCGGAAGGATTCCCGCACTCCTCCCAGTACACGAG
>NZ_FWXV01000001.1:1257611-1376553 GCF_900176515.1 Kibdelosporangium aridum | reverse complement strand
TCATTTGCCGACGTTCGCCAGGTTCTCCTGGTAGGGCTTGGCTATCTCGTCCATCACCTGATGCGGCGTCGCCGTGCCGGTGATCAGCTTCTGCACCGCCGAAACCTGCACATCGTAATAACCCGGCGCCGGCCAGTCCGGATAGAACGCCAACCGATCCTGCGCGGCCAACGTCTTGAAATTCTCCGCCACTTCCTTCAACTGCGGCGCCGCACTCGACGCCGAACCAGTGTCCACAAGCGGCACACCACCCGCATCACGCAACTTGTCCTGAATCTGCGGCGACATCGTGATCTGAATGAAGTCGTACGCCAATTCCTTGTTCTTCGACCCCGCCGGAACCACCCACATGTTGCCCGCGGACCCCGCCGTCAGCCCCGGCCACAGGAACGACCCCCACTGGAAATCCTTGATCCCCGAAGCCAGCCTGCCGTACCACCAACTGCCACTGATCATGATCGGATGCTTGCCCTGCATGAACGACACACCCATGTCCTCGGCCTTCACCCCCGCCGAGTCCTTGCCGACATACCGCTTGTCCACCCAGTCAGCGAACGTACTGGCCCCATGCATCCACGCCGCGTCATGGAAATCCACCGGACCGGTGTACCGCTGGAACCGATCCACCCAATCCTTGTTCGCCTTCGACAGCGCCAACTGGTACATGATCTGGTGCGCCGGATACTCCGCACCCCCGACCGCCAACGGGGTCACACCGGCCGCGACGAACTTGTCCATCGCCGCAGTCAGTTCCCCGACCGACGTCGGCACCGCGATGCCCTGCCGGGCGAACATGTCCTTGTTGTAGAAAACCATCACATACTCGGCATAATTCGGCACACCAAACCACTTGCCAGACCCCATCACACCCTTCTCGTCATAACGAGCCGTGGTCTGGATCCCCGGACCGAGATGCTTGTCCCAGCCCCGCTTGGTCACCTCGTCACTGATGTCGGTCAGCAGCCCCTGCTTGGACAACAGACCCGCCGTCGCGTTGCCCTTGTTGTACTCCATCACATCCGGCGCGTCGCTGGAGTTCAGCACCATCGGCGCCGTCTTCTGGATCTGTTCGAACCCCTTCTCCTCGAACACCACTTTCACACCGGGGTGTGTCGACTCGAACTGCTTGATCGCCTCGGCCCACGCCACACCCATCGCACTGTCGGGGCCCTCGTAGTGCCAGAGCTTCAACGTCCTCGGGCCGTCGTCACCACCGGATCCGCACCCGCTGACCACCAGCACGGCCGCCATCGCCGCGCCGAGAACTCGCTTGGACATCAGAACCCTCCAGTGATCGTCAGGCAACGAATATCGAATCGCTTCGACTACACACAGCCGTCCGCGCGGGGAGGTTAGCGTTAACATCCCCGCAACGGAAGGACATGTACCCGTTTCCGCTCGTCAGGATGAGGAAACGGAGTAGCTGTTGGTCAGGAAGTTCATCCCGCCGGCCGACGAGGTGATCTCGAAGCCGAACTGGACGTCATTGATGGTCACGTCGCCGTACCAGCCGCGGTTGCGGATCCAGTTCATCACCGCGAGCACATCGACTGAGCCGGAGTTCGTGTTGGACGTGCGCACGAAGGAGAACACGGCGTTGGACCCGTTGCTCCCCCGGTAGACATCCCATGTGTGACCGCCGACCGTCGCCGTGGTCTGCCGCGAGCCGATCGGCCCCACGGCGCCTTGCTTGTTCATCCACAACATGATCTCGTAGTCGTGGCCGTTCACCCAGATGTCGTAAGCCGTCGCATACGATCCGGCGTTCGGCCTGGACACCGTGAAGTCGCTGGTGAGGCTCCGCACGGTGCTCAGCCTCCGGCCGATGGTGCGGCCAACGTGGGGGTAGGACTTCACACCGCCGGTGTTGGGGTGATTCGCCCAGACTCCCCAGCTGCTGTACGAATCAGCCCAGATCGACTGGGGACCGTAGCCACTGCCCCATACGTTGTTGCGGACTATGTAACCACCGTTGGACCAGGTCCCCCACCTGTCCGATGAGGACCAGGCGGCAGCCTGTGCCGTCCCCGCTGGTGTCAGGGTGACGACAAGGACCGCCGCGATTCCGCATACCAGCGAACGTAGTGGATTGCGCATGGATGGGTTCCTTCCGAGCGTCTTTGCACGGATACGCAGGGTCGCGCTGTTGAAGCGCTTCGACGAATATGCCACCGACCGAACATGGCGGTCAAGAGCCCGTTCACGCAGGTACGACGCTGCACCAGGTGGACAGTCCAATGCCTGGACTAATCCAATGTAGACAAGCAGTCGGCCACATCGGGGCGTTGCCGCCCGCCCTCAGCCCACACTGAAACCGGCGCCGGCCGACCCGAAGATCCAGAAGGGACAGTCTGCTCAGGTGCCTTTGCGCAGTCGCTCGCTGATCACGTGGCCGACCGGTGGCGTGAGACTGTCCCCTGTGGGAATCCGCAGAGCCTCGGCCAGATCGGTGCCGTGCACATCGAACACTGATTCCACGAGGTCGGCGTACGTGGCTGCCGCTTGCCTGCCCTTGCGGTGCCCGACCACCAGCAGTACGACGCTGACGACGACCGCGGGCCACCACATCGCCACTCCGACCGCCAGGTACATCAGGCTCCAGCCGACCAACGTGGCTGAGTCGGTGAAGGCGACGCGGGCCGTCCGGCACCGCAACGGCGGTGTCGACGGCAGGCGAGCCGTAGTCAAGGACTTGCTCGGCCGCTTGCCCACCGACGACCCGCACAGCATTGACTGCATGCTCGTCACGACCGCCGCCGCGCACCGGCCCCAGGTGGGCACACCGGCGTGGCGGCAGGCATCGGTCGCCGAACTGACACTGCTGCGCGCCGCCGTGATCGTGCGTGCCGCAGGCGAAAGCTGAATCCTGGCTTGGCTACTCGCCCTGGGGAACACCCGCGGCTTTCTCCGCGCGCTGCTTGAGCGCCCGGTTCATGTCATGAAAACCCTGCTCCGCCCACTTGATCGTCTTGTCGATGAAGGGCACGGCCAGGCCACGGAAGTACTCACGCTGCAGCAGCTTCGTGCCCGTCCCCACCGGCTCGAGGATGAACTCGTGCTCCCCGCTCAGGATGACCCGGTGGACCGTGATCCCCTCCCAGCGCAGGTGGCGGCCAGGCTCGGCGATCCGCACTGTCGGCCGGACCCTGGTCGCCTTGTCACCGGGCAGCTGGAACATGAAGTCGAGTGTGGTGCCGACGACCGCGCTGCCTGACCCCTTGACGACGAACGGGTTCCACTCCTGGTAGGCCTCGAACTCCACGATCGACGCCCAGACCACGTCCGGCGAGGCGTCGATCCCGATCGAGCTCTCGATGATCCGCATTTCACTCCCGTGGACAAGCAGTTGACGGGTCCTGCTGCCTCCCACCCCACCAAAGATCACCGGCACCTGCCAAGCAACCGGGCAAAGCATGGCTTACGTGCGCCAAACCTCCGCTTGACATCACCCGAGGGCACCCCCGTCACCCCAGCCGCACGACCACGGCCAACGACCGTCCAAAGTAGACTCAGCGGCCGGGACGCCGACTACGGGCACGTCAGGGACCGATGCCGGCCCGACGGGCGGGCTACCCGTGTTAACGCAATGTGCCATTGCAGTTTCGGTCGGTAGCGGATAACCTGATGCCGATCTGGGAGCGCTCCCAGATCGCACTCGATCAGCCAGAACGGAGGCTCCACCATGCGGATACGCACAACCTCCGGGTCCGTTGCAAGGCGGCGCGGCATCCTGGCGCTGGTCATCGCGTTGGCGTGCCTGTTCATCTGGACCCCGACGGCTTCGGCCCACGGCACGATCGTCAGTCCCGCCACTCGCGCCTACCAATGCTGGAAAACCTGGGGCAACAACCACACCAACCCTGCCATGCAGCAACAAGACCCCATGTGCTGGCAAGCCTTCCAGGCCAATCCCGACACCATGTGGAACTGGATGAGCGCCTTGCGGGACGGCCTTGGCGGTAACTTCCAAGGCTCGACCCCTGACGGGCAACTGTGCAGCAACGGTCTCTCGCGCAACAACTCCCTGAACAACCTCGGACAGTGGAAGACGACCAACGTCGGCAGCAACTTCACGATGCACCTGTACGACCAGGCCAGCCACGGTGCCGACTACTTCCGTGTCTACGTCAGCAAGAACGGGTTCAACCCGGCCACTCAGCGCCTCGGTTGGGGAAACCTCGACTTCATCACGCAGACGGGCCGATACCCGCCGGCGAAGGACATCACGTTCAACGTCCAGACCTCTGGCTACAGAGGACACCACATCGTCTTCACGATCTGGCAGGCTTCACACCTCGACCAGACCTACATGTGGTGCAGCGACGTGAACTTCGGCTGACCCACCGCAGTACCAAGCACCTCAGCCCGGCGCTGGCCGTAACAGCGCCGGGCTGTCCTTCAGTCGGTTGGCCCGGGCCATTGCCGTGCTTGATCGGTCAACCCCTTGACCGGATAAGCGCGACGGCGAAGCGTGGCTGACGGGCCCGGTCGGGGGCATCGGGCGACATGGGGGTGTGTCGTTGTGGTACGGCATGGTTTTGCGGCAGTTTTTCTGAGTGTAGTGGTGGGAAGCGGTCTGGTTGTCCCGACAGCCACAGCGGACGAACACGACGGTTCGGTTGGCCGGCCGGTGTACGTCACCACCAGCGGGCGCAACTTCACCGAGACCGGACCGCACAACGTCTCGGTCTACACAGTCGGCCGGGGCGGCACGCTTGATCCGCTTGGCGACCCGGTGGCGACCGGAGCGGGAGCGCGGGGAATCGTGTTCACCCCGAACGGCAAGTACGCCTACGTTGTGGCGCTTGAAGAGGACACGGTTCATCCATACGCCGTGGCCAGCGATGGCAGGCTTGCACGCAATGGCCAGCCGGTGGAGACCCGCGGCGACACGCCGATCGGAATCGCCATGGCCCCGAACGGCCACACCCTCTACGTCTCGAACCTACTGTCCGGGACCGTGACGGTTTTCGCTGTCCACCCAGATGGAACCATCGCCCGGCGCGGTGATCCGGTTCCCACGGGATTTCCTGAAGCCAGGAACGTCGCGGTCAGCCCGGACGGCCGATTTCTGTTCGTCAGCCACGGTATTCCGGTCGACCAAGACCCGGACGTGATCGTCACGTTCCCGCTGCGTCCGGACGGGACATTGGGTGCGGCCCGGCCCCCGGTGCCGATCGGCGCGGCAGGTGGCGGGATCGGCATCACGCCGAATGGCATGTTCCTGTACGTCGCATGTCTGGAAAGCGATGACGTGCACGGGTTCCGGATCGGGTACGACGGCTCGCTCACTCCGGTGCCAGGCTCACCGTTCCCGGCGCCGAGGACACCCGAAGGCGTCGCGGTTGCCCCCGACGGCGGCCACCTCTACGTCGCCAGTGTCGCCAGCCGTCCGGTGCACACGCCCGAGGAAGACGGCGTGTGGACGTTCTCCATAGACGACAAGGGAACCCTGCACCGCGTTCAGTCCCGGGTGGAGGCCGGAGTCGGTCCGGTGGGGATCAGCACGACGCCGGACGGAAAATGGCTGTACGTCAGCAACTTTGTCAGCAACAACGTGTCCGGGTTCGCCATCACACCCGTGCCACGCGAGGTCTCAGGCTCACCGTTCCCGGCCAACGGAATCGGACCAGCTTTCGACTCGGTCGCGGTCCTGCCCAACCAGGGACCTAAGGCGTCGTTCACTGCGATGCCAGGCCGCACAACCCGATTCGACGCCACCGCTTCACGCGATCCGGACGGCGAAATCGCCCGTTACGACTGGGACTTCGGCGACGGCACCACTCTGCGTGATGGCGGCCCCAAGCCGGAACACGTCTACAACCGGCCAGGCGTCTTCGTGGTCAAACTGGTGGTCACCGATGACGAAGGCTGCTCGGCACGTCAGGTGTTCACCGGCCATACAGCACTCTGCAACGGCTCGACCGCAGCTCGCACGGCCAAGTCCGTCGTCGTCCCCGAGTGATCAAGCCAACCCCGGATCCAACGCACTTCAGGTATAAGTAACTATCTAGTACGTTCATAGTATGGCGATGAGCAGGAGTGTGGCGGAACCACCCGACAACAGGCGATTCCTGGTCGGCCTTGTCGGCGCCGGGATCGAGACGTCACTGACCCCGGCACTGCACGAACGCGAAGCGGACGAACTGGGACTGCGCTACCTCTACCGCACGCTCGACCTGACCACGCTCGGGCTGCCGCCGGAAAACGTCGGCGAGCTCCTCGCCGCCGCCCGGCTGTCGGGCTACGACGGACTTAACATCACCCACCCGTGCAAGCAGCTCGTGCTCGACCACCTCGACGACCTCTCCCCCGAAGCGGACGCCCTGCACGCCGTCAACACAGTGGTCTTCTCCGACGGCAAAACCATCGGCCACAACACGGATCTCTCCGGCTTCGCCCGCAACCTCGCTCTTGGCCTGCCCGAAGTTTCGGTCGACAGGGTGGTTCTGCTCGGCGCGGGCGGGGCGGGCGCTGCCGCGGCACACGCCTTGCTGACCATGGGCACAGGAACTGTCCACGTCTTCGACACCGAGTGGGAGCGCGGTGATGCGCTCGCCCGCTCACTGCGTCGCCGTTTTGGCGACGATCGAGCCGAGATGGGGCGTGTGGACGACGATTTGCCGCGTGCCCTGGGCAAAGCCGATGGATTGGTGCACGCGACACCGACGGGAATGGCCGCATACCCGGGACTTCCCTTGCCCGCCAGCCTGATCATGCCGCATCTCTGGGTCGCTGACGTGGTGTACCGGCCGCTGAACACCGAATTGCTGGTCACCGCGCGGGCCAAGGGGTGCCGTGTGCTCGACGGCGGCGGCATGGTCGTTTTCCAGGCCGCCGACGCGTTCCGGCTGTTCACCGGGCGGGAACCCGACATCGCGCGGATGGTGCGCCACTTCGGCGACCTCACCCGTGCGTCAGCCTGAACTGCCGATGTGCGGCCATGCGCACCGGCGAGTTGGCAACGCCGTAGCCCGCGTAGCCGTCGATGCGTTGAACCACCTCGAAGAACACACGTGATCCCAGCATGCGCGTGTAGAAGTGGAGGAACTCACCGTGCTCGTCACGGTCGTAGAGCACTGAATGCTCGCGCAACACCTTCAGCCGCTCGGCCGAGAAGTCGAACCGCGCGAGGAGATCGTCGTAGTAATTGCCGGGAATGTCGAGCAGTGGTGCGCCAAGCTCGCGCATCGCCTTGGCACTGGCGACGACATCGTCCGACGTGAAGGCGATGTGCTGCGGCTCGGCGACGGCAGGCGCCCAATCACCGCGGCGCAGGGCGGCCACGTTCAGCGCGATACGGATCCGTCGATCCCGATCAGCCGAGGAACGGCTCCGGATCAGTCCGAACGGCGCCGCGAACTCGGTCTCCGGCTCCGCTTCCAGACCGAGCGCGGCGCGGTAGAACAAGGCGATCTGGTCGAAGTCGTCGAACGGCGCGGTCAGTGAGATGTGATCGATTCCGGTGATGCCGCAGGTGTTCACCAGCGCGGGGTCCGCGGGCGTGAACTCCGCCATCCAGTCGTTCTCCGGACGGTAGAAGACAACGCCGACGCCGTCGGGCGCTCGCACACCGGGATCGTCATAGTCCATATCAGACAGACGAGGAGCAAGCAGTCGCTCGGCGCGCTGCGCCGCGCCGAGGGGATCAGCAGTCGCCACGCCCAGTGCGTCGATCCGTACATCCGTGCCGGGACGGACCACGATCCGGGCGTCACCCTGGTGCCACAGCTGGGCTGGGCGGGAATCATGCTGTCCGGTGTAGACAAAACCCATCGAGGCAAGGACTCCGGCCGGATCCGGCGCGGTCAGCTCGACGAACGCGTATCCGTCTGGCGCCGGGACGACTGGCAAGTCGGCGACGCGCATCTCCGCCGTCCCCCTGCGTGCGGTTTCCTCCTGCAGGACAAGCAAGGACCGCATGGCGTCGACCGCGGTACGAGCCGGATCCGATTGCCTGAAGACGTCGTTGAACACCTCAAGCGACAGCGGGCCGGCATATCCGGTGGCCGCCACCGCGCCGAGAAAGGCACTCAGATCGAAATCACCGTGCCCAGGGAACAGCCGGTGGTGCCGGCTCCACTGCAGTACGTCCATCCGCAGCCGCGGAGCGTCCGCCAGTTGCAGGAAGAAGATCTTCCCGCCGGGGATCACCTTGATCCCGCCGATCTCGCTTCCCTTGGACAGCACGTGGAAGCTGTCAAGGCACAGCCCGAGCACGGGGTGGCCGGCGCGGCGGACGATCCGCCACGAATGCTCGTAGGTGTTCACGAACCGGCCCCACGCGAGCGCTTCGTACGCGATCCGGATGCCGCGGTCGGCCGCCCTGGCCGCCAGCTCGTGCAGCTGCTCGGCGGCAAGGTCGTCATCGTCGACCGCGTCCGGTGACACCGACGAGCACACCAGCATGGTGTCCGCGCCCAGTTGTGCCATCACGTCGAACTTGCGCTCAGCCCGGCGCAGGTTCGCCGCGAACACGTCCGGCGGCACCGCCTCGAAATCACGGAACGGCTGGTACAGGTCGATCGACAGGCCGAGATCGGCGCACCGCTGCCGGATCTCACCCGGCGACCACGGCGAGACGACCAGGTCGTTCTCGAAGATCTCCACACCGTGGAAGCCCGCGCGCCCCGCGGCGGCCAGTTTGTCGTCGAGAGTGCCGGACAAGCAGACCGTCGCGATGTCCAAACGCATCGTCGCCTCCCTCGGTAAGTGGGATGTAATGAACGTACCAGATAGTTACTTAGCCCCCGGCTACAGTGAACACACCCGTTCACCACCACGAAAGGCGAGTCGTTGGCCGCACCGGACCGCGGCCGGGATCCCGACCGGACCCGCGCCGACATCCTCGACGTCGCCACCGCCGAATTCGCCGACAAGGGCTACGCGGGCGCCCGGGTCGACGAGATCGCCGCCCGGATGAGCACCACCAAGCGGATGATCTACTACTACTTCGGCAACAAGGAACAGCTGTACATCGCCGTACTGGAGCGCGCGTACGCCGGTATCCGCAGCATCGAGCAGGAACTGGACGTCGAGCACCTCGACCCGGCCGACGCCATCCGCCAGCTGGCCGAGCTCACGTTCGACCACCACGAGTCGCACCCGGACTTCGTCCGGCTGGTCAGCATCGAGAACATCCACCGCGCCGAGCACATCGCCCGCTCGTCGGTGTTGCCCGGCCTGGCCAACCCCGCCTTGGACGTACTGGCCACGATCCTCGAGCGAGGCCGCGAGGCCGGCGTGTTCCGCGACGACGTGGACCCACTCGACGTGCACATGGTGATCAGCGCCTTCTGCGTGTTCCGCACCGCGAACCGGCACACCTTCAACGCGATCTTCAAGCGGGACATGCTGGACCCGGGACTCCGTGAGCACTACCGCAAGCTGCTCGGCGACCTCGTCCTCGCCCACCTCACCGCCCGCTGACCGACTCCCCGCTCGCCCGCCAAGCCCGTGTCCACCACTCCGACACAGTGAGTTGACCACTCCGGCACGGCGAAATCGCCGCCGCCGACCCGTGCGGCGACTTCGCTGTGCCGGAAAGTGCGTTTCATGATGCCGGAAAGGTGGACACGGCTTCCGGAGCGGCCTTGACAACCGACCCTCACCTCATCTTAATTAACTATCTAGTTCGTACCTAAGCCCCGCTGTTTCGCAACGCCGCCCGACAGAGGAGCACGACGTGACACCACCCGCGAGCACGCACCCGGTGGGCAAACCCAGGCAAGCCGCGATCGCCGCGTGGATCGGCAGCGCACTGGAGTACTACGACTTCTTCATCTACGGCACCGCCGCGGCTCTGGTGTTCAACAAGGTGTTCTTCCCCGCCTCCGATCCGGCCACTGGCACGCTGCTTGCCGTGGCCACGTTCGGCGTCGGCTACGCGGCTCGCCCGGTCGGCGCGTTCCTCCTCGGTCACATCGGCGACCGCTACGGCCGCAAGAAAGTGCTCGTGTTCACCCTGTTGCTGATGGGCGTCGCGACGTTCCTTGTCGGGTGCCTGCCCACGTACAACCAGGCTGGGGTGCTGGCTCCGGTTCTGCTGGTGGTGTTACGCCTGCTCCAAGGTTTGTCAGCGGCAGGTGAGCAGGCGGGCGCCAACTCCATGACTCTCGAACACGCCCCGGCGCACCGCCGCGCGTACTACACGAGCTTCACCCTGAGCGGCACGCAGGCAGGCCAAATCCTTGCCACAGCGGTCTTCCTGCCCGTGGCCGCGCTCCCGGAACAGGCCCTGCTGTCCTGGGGATGGCGAATTCCGTTCTGGGCCAGCTTCATCGTCGTCGTCGCCGGGTACGTCATCCGGCGCAAGCTGGACGAGACCCCGGTGTTCGAACGACAGGTCGCCACCGAAGGCGTCGCCAGGCTTCCGGTCGCAGTGCTGTTCCGCGACCACTGGCGTGACGTCCTGCGCGTGGTGTTCGCGTCGATCATCGCTTCGGTCAGCACGATCTTCAGCGTCTACGCGCTGAGCTACGCCGTGAACACCGTCCACCTTGATCGGTCGGCCATGTTGTGGGTCGGTGTGCTCGCCAACGTCGCCGCGCTGATCGCGCTTCCCTTGTGCGCCACCATCGCCGATCGGATCGGCCGCAAACCGGTCTTCATCGCCGGATCCGTTGGCTGCGCCGCATTGATGTTCGCCTATCTCGGCGCCATCTCGGCCGGGAACTACCCGATGATCTTCGTGGTCGGCATCCTGATGTTCGGCGTGGTCTACAGCGCGACCAACGGTATCTGGCCCGCCTTCTACGGCGAGATGTTCACAACCGAGGTCCGGTTGTCCGGCATGGCGATCGGTACGCAGATCGGCTTCGCCATCGCGGGGTTCGCACCGACCATCGCCGCCGCGATCGACGGCTCAGGCTGGACCATCGTCGCGGTGTTCACCGCGGCCCTGTGCGCCGTCAACATCGTCGCTGTCGCCAGCGGCCGCGAGACGTACCACGTACCGACCGAGGAGCTCGGCCTGCGAACTGCCAAGCAAGCCGTCAAGGCCGGGACCTGACTCACCGGCGGAGAACCTCGCGGGTCACCGCCACGAAGTTCGCCACCACCGGAGGCACGGGACCGACGCGACGAGCCAGCGCCAGGTCGACCAGCCGTGTGGTCGGGCTGACCGGCTTGAACACGACGTCCGGCCGGCTGAGCCCAGCGACCGAGCCGGGGACGATGCTGACGCCGCACCCCGACGCGACGAGCCCGACAATTGTCTGCATCTGTACCGCCTCCTGTCCGACACGTGGCTCGAACCCGGCCCGTCGGCACAGCGCGGTGATCTCGTCGAACAGGCCCGGCCCGAGGTGACGTGGGAAACGTACGAACGGCTCATCGGCCAACGCGCGCACCGCGACCCGCTCCCGGCCCGCGAGCCGATGGTCGGCGGGCAACACCGCGATCAGCGGCTCACGTGACACCGGCAGCAGAGCCAAGTCGTCGGCCGGAGCTGGCAACGGCGGGCGGAGGAACCCGACGTCCACTGTGTCCGCGCGCAGCCTGGCTACCTGCTCCAGGGTCGGCAGTTCGGCGAAACGCAGCGTGACCTCCGGATACCGTGCACGAAACGCTCGCACCACGGCTGGCAGCGGGTGCACAACGGCCGAGCCGACCACGCCGATCGCGATGACCCCCGTCTCACCGCGCCCGGCGGCCCGCGCCCGCTCGCTCGCGACGTCCACAGTAGACAGGGCGGTGCGGGCGCCGGTGACGAACGCCTCGCCTGCCGCGGTGAGCCGCACATTCCTGGTGTCACGGTCGAACAACGCGACGCCGAGGTCGGTTTCCAGAGCCTTGACGAGTTGACTCAGCCGCGGCTGGGCGATGCCGAGCGCGGCGGCCGCATTGCCGAAGTGAAGATGCTCCGCAACGGCTACCGCGGCCCGCAGGTGACGCAACTCCATCTCATAGGGATATCAGATCAATCAGGGTCGATTGAGTGAAGAATCCGACATTGTCCGCCAACCGCGTGCAGCCTGGAACCATGCGAACAGTGCGCACCGCCTTCGCGGTACTTGCTCTGATGGCCACGGCGCCGGTGATGGTCGCCGCCGAGTCAGCCGGTGAACGACATCGCCTGGTACGCAAGGACTTCCACGTGCGTGGCCCGGACGGCATGGCGATCGGCGTCCGCGAAGTGCGCGCCGAACGATCGCCACGGGGCCGCCCGCTGCTGCTCGTACACGGCGCCCGGGTACCCGGAGTCGCGTCGTTCGACCTGCCGGTCGACGGCGGCTCACTCGCCGGCGACCTCGCCAACTCCGGACGCCGCGTGTACGTCGTGGACGCGCGCGGGTACGGCGCGTCGGACCGGCCACCGGAGATGAACCGGCCACCAGACGCCAGCTTGCCACTGATGACCGGCGACCACGTGGTGCGCGACCTCGACGCGGTGGTCGACTGGCTCGACGTGCCCGCAGTCGACCTGCTCGGCTGGGCTACCGGCGGGCACTGGGCGGCCTGGTACGCGAGCACGCGCCCCGAGCGGGTGGCGAACCTGGTCGTCTACAACAGCCTCTACGGCGCCGTCGACGGGCACGGCATGCTCGGCCGCGGTTCGCAATTCGAGGACCCGAACCGGCCGGGCGAGTTCAACGACGCGCTCGGCGGCTACCGCGTGTCCAGCGGACCAGACCTGTTGCCCAACTGGGACGACAGCATTCCCGTCGCGGACAAGACAAAGTGGCACGATCCGCGCGTCGTCGCGCACTACCAGCGCGCGGCACTGGCGAGCGACCCGACATCGGACGACCGCACGCCGCCGAGTTTCCGGGCTCCCAACGGCGCGATGAAGGACAGCTTCTACCTGGCCACGGGCCGTCAGTTGTGGGACGCGGGCGCCATCACCGCGCGCACACTCGTGCTGCGCGGTGAGTACGACTTCTGGTCCCGCGAGCAAGATGTGCCGACGCTTACCGCCGACCTGACGGCGGCGGCGGACGTCCGTGCCGTGACCCTGCGCCACGGCACCCACTTCGCCCATCTCGACCGCGCCCACCGCGGCCGAACCCAACTGCTGGCCGAGGTCGGCGCCTGGCTGCGATGAATCGTTCATTCGATGTGGCCGACAACGGTACGTGGAGTCAGACGGCCCTTCACGGGCTCACGGGTGACGCCGCCCGCCGCGGCCTCCGCGGTCAGCGCACCAATTGCGTCTGCGGGACGGTAGATCGTCTCGAGCAGGGTGTGCTGCTGTAGCTCAGCGACGGTACAACTGCCCCGCCGTGCCAATTCGGCCAGCAACACCCTGCGCAAGGGCCGAAGCTGCGGCGTCAGCGAGATGTCAACGGCAGTGCGCTCGATATCCAGCGGATCGCGGTATCGGATCCCCGCGAACTCGTCGACCGCCCACAACTCGTTCTTGAACGTCGCGAGATGCTTGCTGTCGCCGGTGGCGAACACCAACAGCTGGGCGCGGCCATCGTCGGCAACCAACTCGACGGTGACCATGCAGGCCGAGCCCGCCGCCCGAAGTCGCTCGCGGTGATTCTCCGTCTGCTCCGCCGCGGGCAACGCAAGCAGCACCTCCCGCGCCCTGCCACGAGCCAGCGACGTGACCAGCTGCCATGCGTCCTGCTCGGTAAGGGCGCTGTCCACGACGTCCAAGTACGCCAGCGCCGGTCCGGCCACCGAGAGGTTCGCTGGATCGGCGACTGACCGCACGGACAGCCCTGCGGGCGCCTCCCCCACCATCACCTGGCCGGTTTCTGGCCCGACAATCAGCATGTCCAGATGATGTCCGTCGAGGCGGTCGGCGAACTCACCGAAGACCTGAAACGCGTCCGCGAAGACAGTGGTCCCGGATTCGACGTAAGTGGCACTGCGGTGCGATCGCAGCACGGACACAGTCCAGGCATCGAGGTACCGCACCAGCACCTCACGCTTCACCGCGAGATGCGGGTCAGGACGCCGGACGCGCTCGGACATACATCGGTTGTACCGTGGCCGGCCTCCGAACACCAGACCTTCCACTCGCGGCAAACCGGTTCAACCTGTCCACAATGCACATTGGCGGCGCGTGCCGCCAATGTGCATTGGCGCCGTCAAGGCCGGGTGATCGTGCCCTCGACGAGGGTGGTCTGGCCGGTCACGTACTCACTCCACACGCCGACGGCCAGTTCCGCTCCCGGACGCGCGAAGCTGCGCACATAGCTCTGTCCCTTGTAGACGGCATCGAAGGTCACGTAGAACTCCTTGGTGCTCGGCCGTTCCTGCGGCGGAACGTCGCTCACCGGCAGGATCTCGTTCAGCCCCCAGCCATAGTTGTCGCGGTAGTGACCGACCACGCGTTCCAAGGTGTTCTCAAGGATGGCGCCGGTGACCGGGATGTGGATAAGCACGCCGCGCCTTCCCTTGTCGAAGGCGGTGTTGAAGACCAGTACTTCGCCCTCGCCGCCACGGTAGAACACCGCCCGGCCGGAGCCGACCTGTGAGCCCTCCGGACAGGCCGCCGCACCGTGTTTCTCGATGACCGACCGGTCGCAGGTCGGGAACATGTAGGGGTTGAAGTGCACCGAACGGTCGAACAGGAATACGAACTCCCGTGCCGCGGCCGGCTCCACGCCTGTGGTCGTGAAGCGTTGGCTGGTGAAGGAGATCCGCACGCCGTACCGAGAACCGCCGTCCTCGGTGTAGGCCACTGATCCCCTGTCGATGTTCACTGGGCCCGCCACGTCAGGCTCGTACGGCCGCTGCGGGCCGAACGGCGTTGGGTGCGGGTACGACTCGCTGGCCAAGGCCACCGCAGGTGTGGCGACGAGCGCCAACACAGCGGTGAGGCCGATCAGATTACGGGCACGCATGGGTGATACCTCCCAGTCTGCCTCTTTTCGATACCCATCGAATAGACCGGGTCAGGAGTAGAGTCTTCGTGAGGTATCGAAGAGAACCAGGAACATCGACAGCGAAAGGACAGCTTGTGCCCTTCGGCCGCTGGGCCGCCGTCTCCCACCCCGAACTCGACGAAATCACCGTCGACGACGTGCTGCACGCCCTCGCAGACCCCACCCGGCGCGCGATCGTCCGGCTGCTGCAGGCCGAGGGCGACCGGCCCTGTGGCACATTCGGGCTGCCGGTAGCCGCTTCGACGCTGAGCCACCACTTCCGAGCCCTGCGCAAAGGCGGCATCATCCGCCAGTACGACGAGGGCAGGCAGCGCATGAACACGTTGCGCACCGACGAGCTGGACAAGAAGTTCCCTGGCCTCGTCGCCGCCGTGCTCGCCGCCGGAAACTGACAGCGACCGGACGGCTGCCTACCAAAACACGCTTCGCATCAGCCGATGGTCCGCGGGCAACGCCGCGACACCGTCGGCAGCCCGTCACCAGAAACGATCAGGGTTATCGGCGCGGCTGGAAGTACCGCTTCGCGATGTGCTTGCCGACGGCCGTGCCGAGTGTGGTGCCGTCGACATCCGCGGAGCGGAAGTGGATACCGGCCCAGATGCGTGCTCCGACGACTTCGGCGGTCGCCTGCGAGAAGCTGGTGAAGTGCCGCGTTGTGCCGCTGTCGACGCTGAACGCGCTGAAGGAAACGTTGTCCCGGCCGAAGAAGTACGCGTACGCCGTCATCTGCGCGGCGGTGCGGCAGGTGTGGCCGGAAGGGTAGTCGGGGTTCGGCGGGGTGACGACCAGCGGAGTCCAGTTCGGGTCGGCCGTGGTGGCGGGGTTTCCGTCGGTGTCGGCGGACCGGATGGCGGTGACCGGCCGCCAGAAGTGCCAGAACTCCTTGTCGTTGGCGCAGGCGATCGCGCCGTCTGTGCCGGTGAAATCCGCGAGAGCGTAGAAGCGCGCGGTCTCCAGCACGCTGAGTCTCTGGGTGACGGCAAGGTCGCGCTTCATCCCCCAGCTGACGGATCGGCGGTCGTGCCACCAGAGCGCAGCATCGGTCTGGTCGGCGGTACGGACGGTGCTCTCCTTCGAACCGAGCACCTTGACCTCGTTGAAATCGCGGGTGTAGGTGTGGCTCGTGACCGCGGGCGGCCCCGGGGTGCGGAACATCGTGGCGTCCGGAATGCCAAACGGCTTCAGGAAACCAACCCAGGCGCCGGTGTTCTCGAAGCCCGGCGGAGTGGTGCGGTACTCCCCCGGCTTGGTGCCGACGGTCCACAGCCGGGGGTCGAAGGCACCGTCGTTCTGCCGCGACTTGATCATCGCGGTCGCGGCTTCCGCACCGACTCGCACGCCACCACGCTTCGCCGGTCCGTCCGGGATGCCGGCGAGCCACTCGTCGTACTGCGCACGCAGTCTATCCTTCTGTGCCGGGAAAATGGCGTCCAGCACCCGGTAGGCGGCTGTGCCGACGGCTGCGTCCGTCGACTCGCGACCATTGGCTCGCGGTGCGACGAGGTAGGGATCGTATGGCGTGCCAGCGATTGCGTTGACCGCGTCGTAGACCGCACCGCTGACCATCGTGAAGCCGCGCCCGGCGATTTGCGGCGGCGCCTGCTGCGCGACGTCCCAGATCGCAGTCTGCGCGTTGATATCCCACACGACGACCGCGTTCGGTGACACCTCCGCATCAGCGGCAGTCGGTGGAGCGAGTGTGAGCGGCGCTGCCAAAGCGAAAGCTACGAAAACCGCCATGCGACGCGTGATGACCATCGTCAACCCCAGACACATCCAAACGGCATCGGCACCGCTACGCAACGTATCGCCATGCGTCCCACGGGCGCAATACCACGCTTCCCGTCAGCACCTGCCGTTGACAGTCCACAAAGGACACCGGATGTCGAAGAACGCCGGAAACAGTCCGAACGGTTCCGCGGCAGCGACGGCGACACACCGCCCTCTGGGCTAGTTGTCCGTACGGGCGCGGACGACGGCGACCGGGCACGGGGAATGGTGCAGCACCGCGTGGCTGACCGAGCCGAGTACGAGACCGGCCGCGCTCCCCCGGCCGTGTGACCCGACGACCACGAGCTGGGCACCGGTCGCATGCTCGATCAAGGTGTGCGCGGGCCGGTCCCGCACCACCACGCGCCGCACCACCACGTCGGGATACTTCTCGCCCCAGCCAGCCAGCCGCTCAGCGAGCAGCCGATGCTCCTCGGCCTCGACGGCGTCCCAATCCACCATGAACGCAGCGGCGGTTTCCAGAGCTCTGTCGCTCCAGGCGTGCACCGCGATCAAGGGCACCGCGCGTGCATCCGCTGCCTCGAAGGCAAACTCCAGTGCCGCTTCGCTGACCGGCGAGCCGTCGATGCCGACCACGACAGGACCGGCCGATCGTTGCCCGCGGACCACGACAACCGGGCATTCCGCCCGCGCGGCCAGCCCGATCGCCACCGAACCGACCAGCAAGGAAGTAAATCCGCCAAGGCCGCGGTCGCCGATCACGATCAGTCCCGCGCGGCGCGACTCGGAAACCAGTATCGGCACCGGAAAGCCGTCGACGACGTGTTCACTGATCTCGACGCCTCCACCGGCTGCCGAGGCAGCCGCCGACACGGCTTCACGGGTGCTTTCCAGCATCGCCTCGCGGTACTGACCGCCAAGCCCGAGGTCGCCGACGTGTTTGGCGCCAGACCAGCCAAAAGCACTGATCAACCGCACCGAAGTCCCGCGCAGTGCGGCTTCCTGAGCTGCCCATCGGGCGGCCTCGATCGCCGACGACGATCCGTCGATGCCCACAACGATCGGCGCGTGTCGTCCCATCTGGCTGGCGTCCATCAGTGCACCCGGGAGCCGAAGGATCCGGCCGAGCGGTCGTCATCCGCGCTCGCTTCAGCGATCTCCCGGGCAAGCCGGTCCGCGTCGACAACCGCCCCGCCAGGACTGACCGCGTCCACGAGGTCCGGCAGTACGGCGGCGAGCTGCCAGGCGACAATGCCCGGACTGGCGCTCATCAGCTGAGCGAGGTCGTCGATCGCGCTGTCACCGATCGTCATCCGAACCTGTTCGACGGTGATGGCCTTGTTGACCGCACCGTCGGAAAGCCAGCTGCCGTACTGCTCTTTGGTCGTCGTTTCGGCGAGGTGGAGCAGTACGGCGTGCAGGCGTGCCGCGGCGGAGCCGCCGGATGGTGGCGTCACCGACGCCATGGCGAAGATCAGTTCCCGTACTTCGGGATCGTCGAGCAATGTGGACAGTTTGCCGTTCATGGTCCTGCTCCGTTTCGCCACTCCGTCGCGTCACCACTTACGACAAGGCAACGCCGCGATCTGTGACAGCTGGCGTCACGGGGCGAGGGCCGCCCTTCAAGTAGATGACCGAACCCGGCTTGCGGGCCTCGCGGCGGATCCGTGACACCGCGAGCTTGCAGGTCATCTCCTTGATCGCCGCGCCCATACGGCCGCCGATGTACGCGTTCACCGCGGTGTCGTCCTTGCGGGCGAACTGTCGTATGCCGGCACGTCGGCCAATGCTGACACATGCCCCGGAGAAGCCCAGGTTGATCACCGTCGGTTCGGTTCCCGCGATGCGACTCAGCACGGTGTCGGCCGCCTGTGCCCCGAGCGGCCCGGCGGCGTAGCAGCTCATCCGCAGCGGCTGGCCCGATGGTGCGGCTGCGTCCCCGGCGGCGATGATCCGATCGTCGTCGACGCTGGTCAGCGTCTCGTCGGTGAGCAGACGGCCGAGCGCGTCGGTACGCAGCCCGCTCGCGGCAGCCAGCCCCGGCACGCCGAAACCACCCGCCCAGATGGTCAGTGCGCTCGTACGCACGCCGCCGTCGGCAAAGACGACCGAATCCGCTCGGACCTCGCTCACCACGGCGCCCTCGATCACTGCGACACCGTGCCGGGACATCCACTTGGCAATGTGCCGGCGACCCGGTGCACCAAATGACGGCGCCAGGGTCTGGCCGCACACAAGCGTCACCCGGCGTCCTTGTTCGGCAAGCTCAGCGGCCGTCTCAATGCCGGTCAACCCACCGCCGACCACCGTGACCGGAGCGTCGAGGGGCAAGTCCGCGAGCCTGGCACGCAGCCGCCGCGCGGGCTCGAATTCAGCGATGTCGAACGCGAACTCGGCTGCGCCGGGCACCGATGGCGGTACCGCCGCGGTGCTGCCGACGGCGTAGATGACGTAGTCGTAGTCCAGCGCGCTGCCCGACGCCAGCCGCACCGCACGGGCAGCGGTGTCGATGCGCGTGACGCTGTCGACGACCAAGCGGACGCCCTCGCCAAGTAGCGTGCCGTAGTCGACCGTGGCCTCGCCGGTACCGGCCACGAACTGGTGCAGCCGGACTCGGTCGACGAACTCCGGGCGGGGGTTGACCAGGGTGATGTCGACGTCGGGGCGCATCCGCAGATGGTTGGCCGCGAGCGTGCCGGCGTAACCGCCGCCGATGACGACGACCTTGTTGGGTGTGTAGTGCATGGTGAGGTTCCCTTCTCGATCTCACCACACCGACAACCCACCACCGCGGAATGTGAGGCCTCACAGTTCACCGCGCTGTCTTGTCGGATGGGTGAGTGAGGACGCGATCAAGGGAGCCGACGACACATGACCAGCCAGTCCGAGCCGGAAGATGGCCAGCTGAGCGCGATCGTCAACGAACGGCGCCAGCTGATCAACCTCGCGTACCGGCTCCTCGGCTCCCTGGCCGACGCCGAAGATGTCCTGCAGGAGACCTACGCCCGCTGGTACGCCCTGTCCCGCGAACAGCAGGACGCCATCGAGTCCCCCGGCGCCTGGATGTCCAAGGTCGCCAGCCGGATCTGCCTCAACATGCTCACCTCGGCACGGGCCCGCCGCGAGAGCTACGTGGGCGAATGGGTGCCCGAGCCACTGCCCGAAGCGCTGCCCGAACCCGCGGAGTGGATCATCGACCCGGCCGACCGGGTCACCCTCGACGAGTCGGTCAACATGGCCTTCCTCGTCGTGCTCGAATCGATGACCCCGGCCGAGCGCGTCGCGTTCGTCCTGCACGATGTCTTCCGGTACTCCTTCGCCGAAGTGGCCGAGATCGTCGGCCGTACGCCGGCGGCGTGCCGCCAGCTGGCCTCCTCGGCCCGCCGTCGCATCCGCACCGTGCGGGCTCCCGCGACACCGGCAACCCACCAGGCCCGCATCGTCAGGGACTTCAAGCAGGCCTGGGAGGCCAAGGACATCAACGCCCTGATCAGCCTGCTCGACCCCGATGTCACGGCGATCTCCGACGGCGGCGGCCTGGTCAGCACCGTGCTGCACCCGATCGAAGGCGCCGAAAAGATCATGCGCTCGCTGATCCTTCTTCAGGGCAGGCTCCGCGATCTGACGCTCCTTGAGCGGACGGTCAACGGCCAGCCCGGCCTGATCGCGCAGGAAGACGGCGTCACCGTGTCGGTGTACGCGTTCGAGGTCGCCGGCGACCGGATCAAGCGCATCTGGGCGGTACGCAACCCCGACAAGCTCCGGCCGTGGACAACGGGACCTCGGATTCCCGGCTCGCCCACCCGGTGACCTGATGTGCTCGCCGCCGAGCGCTCCTGGCGGGGCCCGTACACCGATTTGCCAGCGCTCGGCAGCACCAGGGGCAAATTTCGGCCTTCTCCGCAGTGACCGCTCGGCGAATTCAAGATTCCCTGACGGGTTGTCTGGCCGCTGATGCCGTATCGTCGATGCTACGACGGGCCTGCCGAACGCTGACGGCAGTGCCTTGCTCCCTGCTACGGCGTGTCGCGCCGACCTGGCGGAGGTCAAGCCAGGGTTCTTCCTTCCGCAGCGATCGCGCGTGCCGACTTTCCTGGCTGCGGACCCACCGAGACAAAGGTAATTAGTGACGATAACCGCCCCTACCCGCAACGTCCCCAAGCCGTTGTTGTCCAGCCGCGCCACCCGCGCGGAGCTGGTCACCATCCGGGCTTTTCTGATCATCCCGTTCGTGGTTCTGCTCGCCGCCATACCGTTGGTCTGGGGGTGGGGGATCACATGGGTCGATCTGACCGTCGCCGCGGTGTTCTATGTGGTGTCGTCGCTGGGTATCACGGTTGGGTACCACCGCTATTTCACGCACGGCTCGTTCAAAGCGAACCGTCCACTGAGGATCATGCTGGCGATCGCGGGTAGTTTCGCCGCGCAGGGGCCGGTGATCACGTGGGTGGCCGACCACCGGCGGCACCACGCTTTCTCCGACCGCGAAGGCGACCCGCATTCGCCGTGGTTGTTCGGCACGTCGCCGCTCGCACTGGCGAAGGGCTTCTGGCACGCGCACATGGGCTGGCTGTTCGGCCGCGACCGCACCAACATCGAACGGTTCGCCCCTGATCTGGCCGCGGATCCCGGGATCCGGTTGGTTGACCGGTTGTTCCCGTTGTGGGTCACGCTCAGCGTGCTGCTTCCCGCCGTGCTCGGCGGCGTGATCACGCTGTCCTGGTGGGGTGCGCTGACCGGGTTCCTCTGGGCCGGGCTGGCCAGGGTGGCGTTCCTGCACCACGTCACGTGGTCGGTGAACTCCGTCTGCCACATGATCGGCGATCGCCCGTTCACCAGCCGGGACAAGTCGGCCAACTTCTGGCCGCTGGCCATCCTGTCGATGGGCGAGTCATGGCACAACACCCATCACGCCGATCCGACGTCCGCGCGGCACGGTGTCCTCCGTGGACAGATCGACATCTCGGCCCGGCTGATCTGGGTGTTCGAGAAGCTGGGCTGGGCCCGCGGTGTCCGCTGGCCAACGCCGCAGCGGCTGGCCAGGCTCGCTCGACCGGCTGCGGCGCAACACGAGGGAGCCTGATGATCGGCAACGACCACGACCGGATCGCCGAAGCACGCGCCGACGAGCAGGCAAGGTTGACCCGCTTGGTCGACGGCCACGCCATCGACGCCCAGGACCGGGCGATGCTGATGGCGATGCTCGGCCTGGACGACCGGGCGCCCGCGCTCCGGACGCCGCACGTCGGACCGCTCAACTGAAGTCCTAACAGGGACACACCGTTCCCTCATCACGCGCAGAACGGCGGACACCCATGACTGGCGTACCGGTCGCACCCGTCACCACCCGAGGTAGCGATTTCGCCGACTTGGCTCGGCAGATCAAACAAGCTGGACTGTTGCAGCGCCGGATCGGCTACTACGTGGCCAGGATCGGCGCCAACGTCGTCCTGCTGGCAGCGGGTGCGGTCGCGTTCGTCATTCTGGGCGACACGTGGTGGCAGTTGCTCACCGCCGCGTACGTCGCGATCGTGCTGACGCAGTTCGCGTTCATCGGTCACGACGCCGGCCATCACCAGATTCTCCGAACCCGCCGTGGCAACGCCATCATCGGGTACGCACACGGTGCGTTCACCGGAATCAGCTACGGCTGGTGGATCGGCAAACACACGCGTCACCACGCCAACCCCAACCAGGAAGACGCCGATCCCGACATCGACATCCCCGCGCTGGCGTTCAGCGAGGAACAAGCTGTGGCGAAACAGGGATTCCTCCGCTGGATCGCCAAATACCAGGCCCTGCTGTTTCTGCCGTTGCTGATGACGCAGGCGATCATGTTGAAGGCAGCCGGTATCGAAGCGCTGATGCGAAAGCAGGTCAAAGCCGCCGCGGTCGAGGCAGCACTTCTGGTGGGTCATCTGGCGGTCTACACAACCGCTGTTTTCCTCGTGCTCTCACCGGCACAAGCGGTGTTGTTCATTGTTGTGCACCATGCCGTGATGGGCGTGTACCTGGGGCTCTCGTTCGCACCGAACCACAAGGGCATGCCGATCCTGCCGGCGGGACAGAAGGTGGACTTCCTGCGCAGGCAGGTGCTGACGTCCCGCAACATCACCGGCGGCCGATGGGTCGACTTCCTGCTCGGCGGGCTCAACTACCAGATCGAGCACCACTTGTTCCCGAACATGCCGCGCCCCAACCTGCGCCGCGCTCAACCACTCGTGCAGGCTTTCTGCCACCAACGCGCCGTGTCCTACACCCAATGCAGCATCGCGGCCTCGTACGCCTGGGTGCTACGACACCTGCACACAGTTGGCGCCCCACTGCGCGCACGCAGTTGAAATGCAGGGCACCAGTTTGTCCACATCGGATCTGAATTCGCACTGTGCCGCTTGGAAGTAGCTTCTGCTAGGTTCGCTGGAATGCGCTTAGCCTTGACGCAACAACGGAAAAGGGTCCCGTTCATCGGGACATTCGCGGCAATCGCGTCTGTTCTCGTAATGGGCCTGCTGGGCCCGGGAACAGTTGCCAACGCGACGCCCGCGCGGAACTGTGAGTGCGCGACGCCGTCAATCGACCGGCTGCAACAGTGGATCGCCAGCGGCGAGGGCACGACCGTGCCGGCGACTGGGAGCCTGCTTGTCCGCGAGGGCAGCAGGTACACGGCCAAGGTCGAGTTCCTCAACGTCGAGTGGCACGTGGTGGTCGTGTGGCTGGCCAACCAGTTCGAGGCACAGGTCGACCTTGGTAAGTCGTCGGGTTTCTGGATGACCTACAGCGCGACCGACGATCTCTATGTCCAGTTGCGCCCGGCGTCGCATTGGAGCGGCGGCGACAAGTGGCTCACGCTGGTGCCTTCGACGGGTGGGAAGGTCGTGCGGAAGTTCTTCAGCTTCTCCCCCAACGCCTGGATGACGCTGCCTGAACTGGGCACGCCGTCCTATTCGTTCGCGTCGGCGCTGCGCGAGGCACGCGGATTCGTTTTCGTTGGAAAAACGCCGAACAAGCTCCAGTTCCGTGGACTGCACATCGACGGCTACCGGCCACCCTGCCTATAGGCATCTAAAGTGCACTGTATGACTGTGCGCTCTGCGGAACCTGAGGACGCTGCTGCGGTGCTGTCATTGTTGGAGCAACTCGGCTATCCGGACAATGACGAGGAGAGTGTCCGGCAACGACTGGAAAGCTGGGCCGCTGAGCCTGCCGGCGCAGTGCTGGTCGCGGAGCACGACGGCCAGATCGCCGGTGTTGTCGCTGTGGCATCGTTGCCGTTTCTCGAACGGCCAGGCCGTTGGGGGCGCGTCGTGGCGATCGTGACGTCGGATGCCATGCGCGGGCAGGGAATCGGCAAAGTGCTGATGGCGCACGCGGAGGACATCGCGCGAGGTTTCGGCTGCATGCAGATGGAGGTGACAAGCGCGAACCGGCGGGCCGACGCACACGCCTTCTACCACAGCCTCGGCTATCAGAACTGGTCCGATCGGTCCGGGAGGTTCATGAAGGACCTTGTGCCGGGCTTCTCCTCCGGCAGCTACGCGGCCCGCTTCCCAGCCGAGTAGTCCGCCTCAGGTGGCCTGCTGCTTTCGGCTGTGTCGCCACTCGGCGGCCCGTCGGTAGTACTGGTTCGACGGGGTCATGTAGACGAGAACGGCACCTGTCCCGTAGAAGGCCGTGGCGATCAGGACGTAGATCGCGGCCTGCTGCGTTCTGGCTTCGTCCACGTACTCGACGGCGCCCGGCAGCCATTGGACCGTCAGGAAGGCCAGCACGATCACCGACACTGTCCGGGCCCAATTGAAGCGGATCGCGAGCAGGGAGAGCACCAGGGCCAGTGATGGCAGGCTCGTGTGCGTACTCCCCGAGCCGCCGAGGTTCGCCGCCGTCATACCGAACAGCAAAGCTGCCAGTGGCAGCGCCACGAGGGCGGCGATCAGCACGGGAGGGCGCTGGGGACGCTCGTTCATGCTCTCAGCGTGCCGTGTTACGTCAGGGACCGGTCCCGGCGACGTCGCTGATCACGCTCAGTGCGTGCCAGACCTCGGCGTAGCTGGTGGTGAGCGGGCTCAGCCCGACGCGGATCCCATCCGGGTTGCGGAAGTCGATGATGACGCCATTGTCGATCAGCCTCTGGGACAACCGTTCCGCATCGGGATGCCTGAGCATGACGTGCGCGCCCCGCAGTTCGTCCGACCGCGGTGAGGCCACCGTGAATCCCAGCGGAACCAGCCATTCGTCCGCCAACTCGATCACCAACCGGCCCAAGGCCTGCGCCTTCGTCCGCACTCGGCCGATCCCGGCCTCGGCCAGCAGGGCCACGCCCTCGTCGACGCCGACCATCCCGGTGATCGGCGGCGTGCCGGACAACGCACGGCGGATCCCGGGCGCCGGGCGGAATCGGTCGGCCATGGCGAAAATGTCCTCCGCGCCGATCCAGCCGGTGATCGGTTGCCGGAAACCGTTGTGGTGCTTGGAATTGACGTAGAGAAACGCGGGCGCACCCGGACCCGCGTTGAGGAACTTGTACGTGCAGCCGACCGCGAAGTCGACGCCGGCGGCGTCCAATTCGACTGGCATCGCTCCCGCGCTGTGGCAAAGGTCCCACACGACAAGCGCGCCACGGCCGTGCGCGATGCGGGTGATGGCAGCCATGTCCGCGACCGCCGCGGATCGGTAGTCCACATGGGACAACACAACGACCGCGGTGCCGTCACCGACGGCAGCGTCGACATCGTCGGGTCGGACACCGGTCAACGGGTCCGGGGAGATCCGCTTGACAGTCAACGCGAACTGCTCGGCAATACCGTCCACAACGAACCGGTCAGTCGGGAAGTTCGAGGTGTCCGTGACGATCTCGATCCGGCCTGGGCGCAGTGCGAGAGCGGCCCTGACGGTCTTGTACAGGCACACTGACGTCGAATCGGCGACAATCACCTGCCCCGGCGCGGCGCCAATGGCGACCCGGCCGAGCTCGTCGCCGACACGCTCGGGCAGCGTGAGCCATCCCTCTGACCACGAGCGGATCAGGCGGGAGCCCCACTCGTGGCGCACGAGGTGTTCAAGCCGCTCCGCCGTGGCCAGCAGCGGACGGCCCAGGGAGTTGCCGTCGAGGTAGGCCACCAGACCGGGGTCCACGATCGGGACAAAGCGGTCACGGTAGACGGCCAGTTCATCGTTGGCGTCGAGTTGTTCGGCCCAGTCACGCGTTGTCGCCACATAGATCTTCTACCAGGTCCGCGCCCCGCCTTGGTGGTGGATCGCTCCACCACCAAGGCCGCGCCGGGTTCTACTCGTGGATCACCTTGAACGCGAAGTCGTTCAGCCGCACCGGTGTCGCCAGCTTCGTCCCGTCGAAGTCGACCATCGTGGTCGGTGTGCCGTTGGTCAGCAGCACCGTCGGACCGGAGGCCGAGGCGGACAGCTCGTCGAAGTACACCGCACCGAACTTGGCCAACGGGCTGGGGCGGTCGGCGACCAGGCCGCGGCTCACCCCCGCGTTGATCGTGACCGCGGGCGGGAAGCCCGTCTCCATCTGCACGTTCACGGTCTGCTTCGTGGTCTGGTTGGCCAGGAAGTAGTGTGCTGTGCCGGTTTCGTTGGTCAGCAGGCACAGGGTCGCGCTGATGGTGTCACCGGGCCGCACCGGCAGCCCGACCTGCGCGCCGGTGTGGATCGTGATCGCCGATGTGACGTTCTGCGCCGGATCCACCGACATCGATACGTGCACGTCAAGAAACCCAAGGCCGAAGAACGTGCGGTAGCTGTTCGGCAGCTGGCCGAGGCCGGTGGTGTAGTTCAGATTCGGCACCGTCCACGTGCCGGAGAACATCGTGATCGGGCCGCCGTTGCTGAACAGTTCGAAGCCACACGACATCAGCTCCGGCAATTCCGCAATGGTCGGATCGACCGGTTGTGTCGCGGGTGTCAGCCGGGGCTCGAGGTGTTCGTACCCCTGATAGCGGCGGGCCCGTTGTTCCCACAACGCCGCGGGCACAGGTTGTGTCCGCGGGTCGGGACGTTGCGGCAAGCCGTAGCGCATCAGGTCGGTTTTGCTCGCCGTGAGTGCGTCGAATCCCGCTGGCGCGGGCGGGAAAATCGTCACGTCCGTCATCGCACGGCTCGATCGGTCAGGTAATTCATCACAGTCCCTCCCCTGAAACGTGTACAGCAGCGTAAACCGCCGCTTTCGTTGATCAGTAGGACTGTTCGTGCCACTCGAAACGGACAAAACGTTGTCAGCCATTGCATTCAGGAAGGCCGGTTGGCATCCGGTATCTCGATGCTGATCTGCTCGCCACCGGACAGGTAGAACAGGATGTACTTGCGGATGGCCTCGTCGAGGGTCCAGGCGATCTTGGGCACCAGCGGCAGCGGGGTCAGGTTCTCCCGCAACGCGATCCATGCCGGGACTCCGGTGCGGATCAGCGGTTCCCAGACCACTTCACGGGGAATCGCGGCCATGTCGGCGGCCCGGTCGCCGACCACGTAACGGGCGAGTGCGTTCAGCAACGGCCGCGTACTCCCGCCGGGAGTGATTCCCTTGGCGGAGATGTCCAGGATCCGGTCGGCCAGGTCGACGCCCTCGCGGGTGCGTCCCATCGCCGGGTCGAGCACCTGTTTGGACTGGGCGTTGGCCGCTTCCCATGTGGCGGGGATGAATTCGTCCCGGATGCCGAGCATGTGCGCGGTCACTTGCCAGACGTGCAGAAACGCCGCGGACTCGGCCGGAGTGACCCGCACGCGCCATTCGGTCAGCTTGCGCATCACATAAGTGGGCAGCGTGTGCCAGGTGACGAGCATGTCGTTCTGGCTGATCGGAATTCCCTGTTTCCAGTAAGGGGATTGTGGCAGCAGATGCCGGACGGCGGCGTGCACCAACCTGGTCTTGACCGCGGTCACCAGTAAGTGCCCGTCCGGCTGGAATGCGTTTCGCTCTTGGATGTCGTACCCGAGCTTGCCGGTCTTGGCCGCGCGATCCTTCAAATCCGCGCCACCCTTGGAGTAGTAGACCGCACGAGCCTCGTTGGGAATCGCACAGCTGAGCATGCCACCACCCAGCCCGTACAACAGGATCAGATAAGTACCTTTGGTCTCAACGAAATCGGCTGCGCGATCTAATGTGGACTGATTCGCCCACGACGGCAGCTCGCGGGCCTTGTCGATGAACGCCCGCAAGTCCGCGGGCAGCCCGGCGGGCAGCGGCTGGTCGTTGCGGGTCCAGGTGCGCAGCAGGCGGTTCACCTCGGGGACCTGACCGCGGTCAAGGATCGACGCGACCACCGGATCGGCCTCGGGGTCCCATATCCAGCGCGGATCGGAACCGCTTGCCTGTGCGGGCGTGGCCATGCTCAGCGCACCGAGCGCCCCACTGCCCATGATCAACATCTTGCGTCGGCTGATTCCCTCCATACCCCGACTCCTCCTTGAGTCCGGTGGAACGTCGCTGATACTGTGATACAAGATGTGTAACCGCGTATCTCCAGGAGACCACGAGCCAGGCCCCAGCACCAGCCCCAATCTTGGACAGGCCATGACAGCGGACTCGGATTCGTTGCTGGAACGCGCGTTCGCCGAAGCTGTCGAACGCGCCGACGACAGCGACGAGATCACCACACGCGTACTGGACGGCGCGTACGAACAGTTCTGCCGGATGGGCATCCGGCGGTCCACCATGGAGGACGTGGCCCGGCGAGCCGGCGTTTCCCGCATCACGGTCTACCGCCGCTTCACCACGAAGGACGCCTTGGTCGAACAGGTGGTGCGGCGCGAGTTCCGCCGGTACTTCGACCAGTTCCTGATCGACATCGAGCAAGCGAAAACCCTCGCCGACCGGGTTGTGCTCGGCTTCGTGAGCTCACTGCAGGCCATCCGGCGCAACCCGCTCATCGGTGGACTGCTGGCCATCGAGCCGGATGTGCTCCTGCCGTCCATGATGAGCGACGACGGCCGCACACTGGCGACCGTCCAGCGGTTCGTCGCAGGTCAACTCCGCCGCGAACAACACGCGGGAAACCTCGCCAGTGACGTGGACGTGGAACTCGCCGCCGAGATGATGGCCCGGGTGTCGGCCTCATTCCTGCTCATGCCCAGCCACGTGGTCGACCTCGACGACGACGAACAGCTGCGTACCGTCGCCCGGCGGTTCCTCGTGCCGATGCTGGAGCCGCGCTAGAGGTTGTCGCCGAATATTGTCGGTGGGCACCGGTAGCGTTGTGCGCTGTGAACGCTGGGGAACGGATTCAGGAACTCGCCGACCGGGTGATGGTGCTGCGTGACGCGTACTACCGGGGTTCGCCCTTGGTGGCGGACGCCGAGTACGACGCGGTCGAGGACGAGCTGCGGACGTTGATCGACGCCAACCCGGAGTTGGCGCCTGATCCCAACCCGCTGGAGCAGGTGGGCGCGCCCGCGGTCCTGCACGCGCCGATCCGGCATTCGCGGCCCATGCTCTCGCTGGAGAAGGCGACCAAGCCTGAGCAGGTCGCGGCGTTCTTCGGTCGGTTCCCCGGCCAGCCGGTGGTGGTCATGCCGAAGCTGGACGGGCTGTCATTGGCACTCGTCTACCAAGACGGGCGGTTGGCCCGGGCTGTCACCCGCGGCGACGGCACGACGGGCGACGACGTGACGGTTCTGGTGCGGGCGCTGACCGACGGCGTGCCTGATCGGATTCCGGCGACGGGCCAGGTCGAGGTACGGGGCGAGGCCGTGATGCTGCGGTCCACGTTCGCCGCATACAACGTGGCGCACCCTGACCGGCCGCTGATCAATCCGCGCAACGCGGCGGCCGGGACCCTGCGCGCGAAGGACCCGGCGACCGTCGCCGAGAGACGCCTGCAGTTCTTCGCCTTCGACCTGTACACCTCCGCTGACTCGGGTGATCTTGCCGAAGGGCTGCGCACGCTCGGTTTCACCGCTGCCGACATGCGGCACTGCGACGACGCGGAGGCGGCACAAGCGGTGATCGAGGCAATCGAACAACAGCGCAACGACCTGGACTACGACCTCGACGGTGCCGTGTTGCGCCTGGCCAACCGTGCCGCCTTCGCGGCCGCAGGCACCCGGTCGAGTTCGCCCCGCGGCGCGCTGGCCTACAAGTTCGCCGCCGAGGAGAAGACCACGGTGCTGTCCGATGTCCTCTGGGACGTCGGCAAGACGGGCAAGATCGCCCCGGTCGCCCAGTTGGAGCCGGTGTTCGTCGGTGGGACCACGGTCACTCGCGCGACGCTGGCCAACCAGGAGGTCATCCGCGCCCGCGACATCAAGATCGGCGACACCGTGCTGGTGCGTCGCGCCGGTGACGTGATCCCGTTCGTCGCGGGCGTGCTCGATGCCTCGAAACGCACCGGCGCCGAGCGCGACATCGTGCCGCCCAGCGCGTGCCCGTCGTGCGAGCAGCCGTTGACCGAGCAGGGAAACAGCCGCGAACTGTTCTGCACCAACGTCGCCTGTCCCGCTCAGACCGTGCGGCGATTGGTGCACTGGGCCTCACGGGCCGCGGCCGACATCGAGGCGATCGGTCCGATGTGGATCGAACGGCTCGCCGAGGCGGGGCTGCTTGAGCATCCGTCGGACTTCTACCAGCTGACCAAGGAGACGCTGCTGGAGTTCGACCGGATCGGTGACGTCTCGGCCACGCGCATGATCGAATCCATCGACGCCAGCCGCCAGGTCGGGCTGCGCCGGGCGCTGATCGGGCTGGCGATCCCGATGGCCTCCGAGGGCACCGCCACCCGGCTGTGCCGCGCGGGCTTCGGCTCACTCGAGGAAGTCGCCGACGCGGGCGAGGAACGACTCGTCGCCGTGGACGACATCGGCCCCAAGGTCGCCGCCTCGCTGTCGGCGCACCTCGCCCGGTTGCGCCCCGAACTCGAACGGCTCCGGGAGCGCGGCGTCTCGCTGGACGTCCGCGAAGAAGACCTGCCGCCTGTCGTCGCGTCCGACGCGCCGCTGGCCGGCAAGTCAGTGGTGATCACCGGCGCGATCAGCGATCCCCGCTCCGGCGAGAAAGTCGCCCGCCCGACCTTCCAGCGACTGTGCGAGAAAGCGGGCGCGACCACCGCCTCCTCGGTCTCGGCGAGCACCGACATGCTCATCACCGGCGCCGACGTCGGCGCCAGCAAACTCACCAAGGCCGAGAAACTCGATGTCGAGGTCGTCGACCAAGGCGTGATCTGGCAGCAGTTGATCGCGGCGGGCATCGTCTAACCTGTCCACATCAGACGGTCGCAGCAACTCCCCTTGTGGCGAACTGTCCGACGGGCTGCCTTGTCGGGCAACCGATGACCTGTCCGGTGGTGTCCGCATTGCCGTACTGGCGGCGCGGAAGCTCTCCCCTGCCCTGATCAATACTCGGGCTGAGCACCAAAGGGGAGGAAATGGGCTTATCGCAGGAAGTTCTTGGCGTGCACACGCTGTCCGCCGCTGGGTGGACGAGCGGCCGGACGCGGCCGCGGTGAGCGATCCGGCTACCGGTGTCACGGTGTCCTACCGTGAACTTTGGGAACGCTCGGGATTGCTCGCCCGCGGACTCGCGGCACAGGGTGTGGGCCACGGCGACATCGTGGCCGTATCCCACAATCGTTCCCCCGAACTGGTCGTCGCGATGCTCGGCATCGTCCGCGCGGGTGCGGCGTACCTTCCTCTCGACGCGCACGCCCCGCCCGACCGGATCGCGGCAATGCTCGCCGAGGCAGAGGTCAGCGTCGTTGTCGGCCCAGAAGACGAGGTCACGGCGGACGACGGGCCTCCGCCGATCGTGTCCGTCGGTGGCGACGACCCGTGCTTCGTGTTGTACACGTCGGGTTCGACCGGAACGCCCAAAGGCGTGATCACCCCGCACCGCGCGGTGATCCGCCTGGTTACACGGTCGCATCACTGCGTTGTGGCGCCGGGTGACCGCGTCGCGAGCGTGTCCAACCCCGCGTTCGACGCGACAACAGTCGAGGTCTGGGGCGCGCTGGCAGCGGGCGGCACAGTCGTGATCATGCCGTCTGTCCTGGACCTGCCGATCGACGACTGGGTCTGTTTGGTCCGTCGGGAACGAATCGACACGCTGCTGATAACCACGTCGCTGTTCCACACCGTGGCGGCGGAGCGGCCCGACGCGTTCAGTTCGTTGGCCACCCTGGTGGTAGGCGGCGAGCATTTGGGCATCGGTGCTGTTCGGCGTGTGCTGGCGGCCGGACCGCCGCGCAGACTTGTCAACGGGTACGGGCCGACCGAGACCGCGACGCACGCCAGCTACTTCGACTGCACCGAAAGCAGTCTCACCGGCCTCGACCGTGTCCCGGTCGGCTTTCCCGTGCAGGACACGACTTTGTTCATCGTCGACGAGGACTTGCGGCCGCTTCCGCCCGGCCGGACAGGTGAACTGTGCGTCGGCGGGCCGGGAGTGGCGCTGGGCTACCTGAACCGTCCCGACCTCACCGCCGAACGGTTCGTGACCATGCCCGATGGTGCACGGTTGTACCGGACCGGTGACCTCGCCAGGCAATTGCCGTCGGGGGCCATCGATCTGGTCGGCCGGCGTGATCGCCAGGTCAAACTCCGTGGTTACCGGATCGAACTCGAGGAGATCGAGCGGACGGCCATGGCCACGAACCTGTGTACGGCGGTCTTCGTCGAGAAAGTGGGTGAAGGACCGACGGCCTACCTCGCCGGGTTCGTCCT
Organism: Kibdelosporangium aridum; assembly: GCF_900176515.1. Classification (GTDB taxonomy): domain Bacteria; phylum Actinomycetota; class Actinomycetes; order Mycobacteriales; family Pseudonocardiaceae; genus Kibdelosporangium; species Kibdelosporangium aridum. The sequence goes on along the minus strand of NZ_FWXV01000001.1, from coordinate 1,344,313 downwards.
CCCTGCGGCAGGCCACGGCATCGACACGTTGTCGGCCAAGCTCGCCGAACGGTTGCCCGGCTACATGATCCCGGCTCGCTGGGTGCTGTTGGACGAACTGCGGACCGGCCCCACCGGGAAGGCCGACCGATCACATTTGCTCACGTTGCTCGACCAATCAACACCGAGAGTCGCCTCCGTTCGCACCGGACCGATCGACGAGGCCGTGCAAGGGATCTGGCAGGACGTCCTGGATGTGCCGCACGTCGTACCGGACGACAATTTCCTTGACCTCGGCGGCAATTCCCTGACGGCCGTCCAGGTCGCGGCCCGGATCAGGCAGCGGCTGGACATCGCCGTCGAACCCGCCGAGATCCTGTTGGCCGACTCGCTCGCCGAGTTCACCCGGCGATTACCCGAACTCATCACCAAGGGGGACGCATGACGCTGGCTGTGCTGGGCGCGGGTGTGATGGGCACCGGTATCGCGACCCTCGCGATCGGCCACGGGCTGCCCGTGATCATGGTCGACCTGGACGAGCAGACCCTCGGCAAGGCACGCGGCCAAGTGCGCCAGCAACTCCGGCTGGCCACCCTGATGGGTTCGTTCCCGTCCGGGATCGCGACCGGTGAGCTGACGGTCACCACCGACATCGCCGACGTGGCATCCGTGACCGCGGTGATCGAGTCGATCACCGAACGCCCCGAGCTCAAGGCAACGGTCCTCGCCGATGTGTCCACAGTGGTCACGCAGGGCACATTGCTGGTGTCGAACACCTCGGCCATCCCGATCGACGAGATGGCCGATTCGGTGGCCAGGCCGGAGGAATTCCTCGGCATCCACTTCATGAACCCGCCGTACCTGATCAAGACGGTCGAGCTGATCCGTGGCCCGAGAACCGGTGACGCGGCCGTCGCCGCCGCGCGGTCACTTCTGTCTACTTTGAACACAAAGGTCGTTGTCGTCGGTGACGGCCCTGGTTTCGTCATCAACCGCGTTCTGCAACGGATGATCAACGAAGCCGCCCGGATCGTGCAGGACGGCATCGCCACACCCGAGGCGGTCGACGCGGTGTTCACCGGCTGTCTCGGGCATCGCACCGGCCCGCTGGGCACGGCCGACCTGATCGGGCTGGACAACGTCGTCGATTCGCTGAACGTGCTGCTGGATCGGACCGGCGACGAGGGCTACCGGCCGTGTGACCTGTTGGTGGCCAAGGTGAAAGCGGGCGAACACGGCCGGAAGTCCGGTACGGGATTCTTCGAGCACGGAGGTACGCGGTGAACACGCAGACGATCGAGGCCAACCTGGTGGAGTTCCTCCAGCAGCGCACCAAGAGCACGGTCGGCACGGACGTCGACCTCTTCGCCGCGGGGCTGGTGTCGTCGCTGTTCGCGCTGGAACTGGTGACTCACCTGGAAAGCACGTTCGGTGTCGAGGTCAGCGGCGATGAGCTGAACCTGGACAACTTCCGCACGGTCGACGCGATGGCGGCGCTGGTGACCCGGTTACGCGGAGGCAGCGATGATTGACCACGCCGAGATCACCGACCTGGTCGGCGATCAGGCTGACGCATGGGACCGCGCCGGTCGGTTGCCGCTTGACCTGGTCGGCAAGCTTGCCGCCGCAGGTGTGTTGTGTCCGCAGGTGCCCGCCGAATACGGCGGACCAGGCATGTCCAGCTTGGCGGCTGGTGAGTTGACCGCGCACGTCGGCGCATTGTGCTCATCCCTGCGCAGCCTGATGACCTCGCAGGGGATGGCGGCGTGGACCATTCGGCGGTTCGGCAGCACGGAGCAGCGAGCCGAATACCTGCCACAGTTGGTCTCCGGCCAACTGGCGGGGGTTGCGTTCAGCGAGCCTGAGGCGGGCAGCGATCTGTCCGCAATGGCGACCACCATCGAGCGCGAAGGCGATCACGTCGTCATCACCGGCGGCAAGGTGTGGGTCACCGGCGCCACGTATGCCGACCTCTTGATCGTGTTCGGACGGAATGGCCAGGGCGCGGCGGCGGTCGTGGTGCCGACAACGACAGCCGGTGTCACGGTGACGGCAGTGCCGGATCCAATGGGTTGCCGCGCGGCCGGGCACGCCAACGTACAACTCGACAGTGTCCGACTGCCCGCTGATCATCTGCTCAGCGGCGCGGGTCTCCCGCTGGAATGGCTCGTCACCTCGGCTTTGACCTACGGCAGGCTGTCGGTGGCATGGGGCTGCGTGGGAATCCTGCGTTCCTGTCTGACCGCCACGACCAAACACGCGAGAACACGCCACCAATTCGGCAAACCGCTCGCCGAGCACCAACTCGTTGGGCGCCACGTGGCTGAACTGCTGGTCGCCGAGCAGGCCGCAACACGCGTGTGTGAGCATGCGAGTCGTTGCTGGGACGATGGAAAACCCGAACTGGTCCCGGCCGCCGTGCTGGCAAAGCACCTCGCCGCAGGCAATGCGGCCAGGGGTGCAGCCGCAGCAGTTCAGGTCATGGCGTCGGCGGGCGCCCTCGACGGACACCCGGTCGCCAGAGCGTACCGGGACGCCAAACTGATGGAGATCATCGAAGGCAGCAACGAGATCAGCCAGATCCTGCTCGCTGAGCACGCCATGGCGGTGTGGGCATGAGCATCGGGATCGGCGCGATCCACTGTGTACTTCCCAACAAGACAGTCCCAGTAGCACAACTCCCCGAACTCGCCATGCTCGGCCCGGACGAGACAGAATTCGTTGCGGGCAGCGGCATCGACTCTGTCGGCGTGTTCGAGGACATGACCAGTGCCGATCTCGCGGCACGGGCGTGCCAGGATTTGCTGAGCATCCATCCGTCCGAACCGGACATGTTGCTGATGGTCGCTCCCCGCGCCCCTGACGTGCTGCTCGGCTCGGACGTCTGCCGGGTACAGGCGGACACCAAACTCGCCGGCTCTTTCGCGTTCACTGTGGACGGCCTTGGCTGCACGGGTTCGAGTGCCGCCTGGGCGCTGGCCAACGATCTCCTGCTGGCCCAACCGTCCAGACAGAGCGTTCTGATCGCGCATGGCAGCCGGCCAACCGGAGCGGATCGCGTGCGCTACCCAGTGACGGTGATCGGCGACGGCGGCTACGCGATGACAATGGTCCGCGATGGACGACCGGCCTTGGTAGCACATCGAATGGAGACAGACGGCACGTTCCACGATCTGTTCCAGGTGGACTACAAGCAGGCGCCTTGGTACGAGTGGCGCGAGGAATGCCAGTCACCGGACCGGTACCGCTTCGAACTGGCCATGCACAGCCGGACCAGGCTCAGCCGAATGGTCACGGAAGTCCTCGCCCACGCCGATGTCCGCAAGGACCAGGTCCGTACCGCGATCATGCAGAACGTCACCGCGTCGGCGTACTCCTTCTACGAGTCGCTGCTCGGCATCGCCATCCACCCGGTGTGCCGAACGCACCTTTCCCGGTACGGGCACCTCGGCGCGATGGACGTCGTGCTGAACCTGGCCCACCTGCTGCGTTCGGACGAGCTCGCGCCGGGTGACCACGTCCTGGTATTGAACAACAGTCCGGTCGCCGCCTGGGCGGTAAGCCTGTGGGAGATCTGATGAGCACCGTGAAATGCCTTGTCTGGGACCTGGACAACACGTTGTGGCGCGGAACCCTGCTCGAGGACGGCGGAGTACAGGTGCCTGACGAGATCCTCAGTGTGGTCACCGAACTGGACCGCCGGGGCATCCTGCAGTCGGTGGCCAGCCGAAATGACCACGACCACGCATGGGAACGGCTGGAGAAGCTCGGCATCGCGGAGTATTTCGTCCTGCCCCAGATCGGCTGGGGCCGCAAATCCGACTCGGTGCGTGCGATCGCCGACGAGCTTGGCTTCGCACAGCACACGATCGCCTTCATCGACGACCAGCCGACCGAGCGCGCCGAGGTCAACCACCACCTGCCGGAAGTCCGGTGCTATCCGGCCGAAGACGCCGCGAGCCTCACCGCACTGGCCGAGTTCACCCCGGCGACGATCACCGCGGACTCGCAGCACCGGCGTGCGATGTACCAGGCCGGTTTCCGGCGTGCAGCGGAACGCGCCACGTTCGTCGGCGCTGACGACGACTTCCTGCGCACACTCGACCTGCGCATGGGAATTCACCGTGCGACGGAAGAGGATCTGTCCAGGGTCGAGGAGCTGACGCTGCGCACGAGCCAGATGAACGCCACCGGCGTGCACTACTCCGACTCGGTGCTCCGCTCCTTGCTCACCGACCCGGGCCACGAAGTGCTCGTCACCACGTTGACCGACCGATTCGGCCCGCACGGCGCGGTGGGGATCGTACTGCTGGCCAAGCACCCTGCCACGTGGCACCTCAAACTGCTGGCCACATCGTGCCGCGTGGTGTCCTTCGGTGCGGGCACAGTGCTCCTGCGGTGGCTCACCGGCCAAGCGGCCACCGCAGGCGTGCACCTTGCCGCGGATTTCCGGCGCACAGAACGAAACCGGATGATGGAAGTCGCTTACCGGTTCGCCGGGTTCACCATGGACGACTGCGCGTGCGTCGCGCGGCTACCGGCCGATGATGGTATTCATACCCTGCACTTGGCGCCGACTCCGCAGGAGCCGCCGAACACCATGCGGGTACACGCTCCCGTTTTGTCCAGTGTGGACGGTTCGGTTGCCGAGTGGCGATCGGCCTGACCTCGTTCACGTCAGCTGGTCCCGGTTCGACGTCGGATCAAAGCCATCGGTCAACGGCTGCTTCATTCACACCTCTCCCCGTTGGGTTACCCGGTCACCGGAAAGACTCTGATCACCGGGCCCTTGTCGTATTGGAAAAACGCGAAAGACGCAGGGTGTGGCGGGTGCCGCGGGCGTGCCATGGTGGTGGCGATGAGTGTCGAGGTGCTGGCCGGGCTTCGCCGGTCGAACGTGATGCAATGGGAACCGGGCTGGTACCGACCGGCCGAATGGCTGAGCCCTTATGTCCTCGGCTATGTCATCGAGGACACGCCTTCAGGTCCGGACTTACGGATCCGCTGCATCCCTAACGGCGTCGTGGTGATGACCTTAGACCTCTTCAGTCCACCCAGGCGGTCGCTTGCCGGCGCGAACGCCGACGTCTCGCCGTCACCGGTCGTCGGTATGCACGGCGGGGTTTACGTGCTCGACACGGCAGGGTCCCGCCGCTCGGCATCGGCCCTGCTCACGCCGTGGGGCGCGCACACCTTGTTCGGTCTTGGCATGCACGAGCTGACCGATCACATCGTGTCCGTGACCGACCTCGTCGGCCAGGAAGGCAGGCAGCTCGCCGAGCGGCTCGCGGAGCAATCCAGTGTGCCCGCTCGCCTGGCCATGCTGGACGAGACACTGTCGCGGTGGTTCGACACACGCCGGGAACCCTCGTCCACAGTGGTGTGGGCGTGGCGTCGATTGGAACAGCGGGCCGGCAAGATCTCGATCGACGCGTTGGCCAGGGAAGTGGGCTGGAGCAGACGGCTGCTGCAGGCCCGGTTTCGTGACCAGATCGGCCTTTCCCCGAAGAAGGTGGCGCGGATACTGCGCTTCCACCGCGCCGCCACGGCGTTGATCACCGGTCAGCCACGGCTTTCCGAGCTGGCCGTCGAGTGCGGCTACTGGGACCAGGCGCACCTCAATCTGGAATTCCGGAACATGTGCGGCCACACACCGCTCGATTTCGTCCGCGCGGTGCGCGGCGGACGCGCGTATCCCCAACGGGAATGATGTCACTACTCGGACCGCGCCCCTCGAATCCCGTCGCGCGCCGCGGGCTTGACCGGCGCGCGATTGCGTACGGTCGTCAACTACATCGCCGCACACGCCATTAGTGGGCGAAGTCCCAGCGGGTGGCGCCGTGCGGCTCGGCACCTGCCACACCGAAAGCGGTGTGCAACGTGAGGCGGTACAGGTGCCAGGGCGGCGGGCCTGCGCTGGGCGCGGTGAACGGGGCCGTAAGCGCGTCGCCTTCCACGGAGGCGGGCCAACCTCCATCGCGGTACACCCCGGCCACACGCTCCAAAGTGGAGGAGTCGGTCACCCGGTGAGCGTCACCTTCAAGCACCAGGTCGAGGCCGGGCAAGCGGACGGAAATACTGCACGCCGGGTTGACCGCGAGGTTGCGCGACCGGCGCGTGCCCGGCCCACCGACGAAGTACAGCGCGTCATCCACCCAGATCGCGCCGACCCCTGCCGAGTGCGGCCGTCCGTCAGGACGCACGGTCGCCACGAAGAACGTGAGGTCGGCTGTCGGGCTGTCGCTGGCGAGGATGTCGCGCGCACGGCTCCACGGCAGCTCCGCGGACCCGTACTGGTCGAGGTTACGTGTCGAGACTGGCTCGTTCATGTTGTCTGTCATACCGACGCGTCGATCGAGACGACAGCACATCGACACACAGCGGAAAAAGTTTGCCTATGCTGCCCGACGTGACGCGGACAGCGGTGGTCACCGGCGCGACGGGTGGGATCGGCACAGCTATCGTGCGGGCACTGGCCGCGCGGGGCGACCGTGTGCTGGCCGTTGGCCGGTCAGCGGTGAAGCTGGCTGCGCTGGCATCGCCGCAGGTGGTTCCGGTGGTCCTCGACCTCACCGACCCGATCGAACTGCCGCGGCCGTTGACGGAGCTGGAACGTCTCGACGCGCTCGTGCACTGCGCAGGCATCGCGGAGGTCGCGTCGGTCGAGGAAAGCCCACCCACGCTGTGGCAGAACACCTTCGCTGTCAACGTCATGGCCCCAGCAGAGCTGACCAGGGGCATGTTGCCTGCCTTGCGGGCAGCCAACGGCAGTGTTGTGTTCATCAACATCGCCGACGGTATGCACGCGGTTGCGAATTGGTCGGCCTATGTCGCAAGCAAAGCAGCCCTGAAGGAGTTCGCCGGTTCTTTGCGCGCCGAGGAGCGCCTTCGGGTCACGAGCATCTATCCATCTGGTGTGGACACTGAGCTGTTGCAGGAGGTCAGGGCCAAGTTCGGGCGTCCCTACGACCCTGACGCATGCGTGCGTCCCGAAACGCTCGCGTCGCTCGTGATCACCGCGCTGGACTGCCCAGCCGACGCGCAGGTGACCGAACTGACGGTCCGGCCTGCTCCGGCCTGAAGGCAGGCCTTTCTGGCGTCAGGCACCGGTGCGCGATCATGCCTGTATGGCGAGTACATCCGACGACAGGGGTTATCCATATCCATCGAACGAGCCATACGAGTCAGGCATGTTGGAGGTCGGCGACGGCCATTCGCTGTATTGGGAGGTGTCGGGCAACCCCGACGGCAAGCCGGCCGTCGCGCTGCACGGCGGTCCGGGCTCAGGGAGTTCTCCACGACTGCGAAGCCTGTTCGACCCGAACCGCTACCGCGTGGTCCTGTTCGACCAGCGCAACTCCGGGCGCAGCACCCCTTCGGCGACCGACCCGGTCGTCGACCTGTCGGCGAACACCACGCAGCACCTCATCGCCGACATCGAGGCGCTACGGGTCCACGTGGGAATCGAACGCTGGCTGGTGCAGGGTGGTTCGTGGGGCGTCACACTCGCTCTCGCCTACGCGCAGGCATATCCGGAGCGGGTGACCGAAATGGTGCTCGCGGCCGTGACCGACGGCGACCGGCGCGACACTGACTGGATCACTCGTGACATGGGCCGCGTTTTCCCGCGCGAGTGGGAACGGTTCCGCGACGGCGTACCCTCCGCCGAACGCGACGGCGACCTGTCAGCCGCCTACAGCCGGCTGCTCCACGATCCCGACCCCGAGGTGCGGGCCAAGGCCGCACGCGGGTGGTGCGAGTGGGAGGACACGCACATGTCGCTGGCCCCCGACGCCGCACCGTCCTTGTCGGTCGCCGACCCGGCATTTCAACTGGCCTTCGCCCGCCTCGTGACCCACTACTGGTCTCACGGCTGCTTTCTGGAAGAGGGGCAGCTGCTGCGTGACATCGAGCGGCTCCACGGGATTCCCGCCGTGTTGATCCACGGGCGTTACGACGTCAGCGGTCCACTCGGCACAGCCTGGGCACTGCACCGGGCCTGGCCCGGAAGCGAGCTCGTGGTTCTCGACGACACCGGTCACGGCGGCGGCAGCATGACCTCGGCGATCATCGCCGCCACCGACCGCTTCGCCCGGGATCAGGGCGAGTAGTCGTTGCGGCCTGTGGGTCGGCCACATCGATCCGGGTCGTGTTCGGCGCGTTTTCCCAGCTAGCAAGGTTGGGCCAGTCGAGTTACGGTCATCGGGACGATCCAGGCAAGGGTGGCTGCGATGGCAGGTTCAGCTCGCGATGACGCGGACGTGCCTGCGTGGGTCGAGCCGATGTTGGCCAAGCCGGACCGTGGTCGTATGCCGAGCGGTCCGAATTGGGCCTATGAGTACAAGCTCGACGGCTACCGCGCCGCCATGCGCATCGCTGCCGACGGCACCACCATTCTCACCAGTCGTAACGGCATCGACTTCACCGAGGAGTTCCCCACTCTGCTCGGCGTGCTCGATCTGGACGGGCAGGCCGCCGTGCTCGACGGCGAGATCGTGGTCTACAACCAGGCCGGACGGGTCGACTTCGGGCTGATGCAGGAGCGTCGTGGCCGCTACCGCAAGCACCAAACCGCTGGGCGGCTTGACGAGTTCGACGACTTGCCCGTCCGGTATCTGGTGTTCGACCTGCTGCAACTCGGTGATCAGCGCTTGCTTGACCTGTCCTACGACCAGCGCCGCGCGCAGCTCACCAAGCTCCCGATGCCCGATCCGCATCGCATCTCGGTCGTCCCGTCGATCACGTTCGACGAGCTGGCCGCGGACCGGCTCACCCCACAGCAGCTGCTCAACCGCGTGGCCACCGAGGGCCAAGAAGGACTGATCGCCAAACACCGCACCGCGCCCTACACGCCCGGCCGCCGGACGGACGCCTGGCTCAAACACGCTCTCACCCACACGCAGGAAGTCATCGTCTGCGGGTGGCGGCCAGGCCAGCGCGGCTTCGACAACACCCTCGGCGGCCTGATGCTCGGCGGGTACGACCCCAGCAGCGGCGACCTGGTCTACCTCGGCGACGTCGGCACCGGCTTCTCGCAGCGCGAACGCGCCGAGCTGAAAGCCCAGCTCCAGCCGATCGAACGGCGGACCCACCCGTTCGCCACCACCCCGCCGCGCGAGGACGTCGTGCGCGCGAGGTGGGTCGAGCCCATGCTGGTCGGCGAGGTCGAGTACCGCCAGTTCACCCACGGTGACGGCCGGCTGCGGCACACCAGCTGGCGTGGCCTGCGCCACGACAAATCCCCCGACGAGGTCATCGCCCCGCGCGCCACGTCCCGCGACCCCGACCCGCCACAGCAGCAACGGGTGACCGTCCGAGTCGGCGACAAGCAACTGCGTCTATCCAATCTGGACAAGCCGCTGTACCCGTCCGGGTTCACCAAAGCCCACGTGATCAGCTACTACACGCAGGTCGCGCCGGTGCTGCTGCCCCACCTCGCCAACCGGCCGGTCACCTTCATCCGCTTCCCCGACGGCGTCGACGGGGAACGGTTCTTCGAGAAGAACGTCGCCCGCGGCGCGCCCTCGTGGCTGCGTACGGTCTCATTGCCGAGCAGTGGGTCCCGTGGCAGCGGCGACACCATCAACTATCCCCTGATCGACGATCTGCCGTCGCTGGTGTGGGCCGCCAACCTGGCCGCACTCGAACTGCACACCCCACAGTGGACAGTCGGCCCGGACGGCAGCCGCGGTTCACCCGACCGGCTGGTCTTCGACCTCGATCCCGGCGAGGGCACCACCATCGTCGACTGCGCGCGGGTCGCCCTGCGGCTGCACGACCTGCTGGTTGCCGACGGACTCACGCCGTTGGCGACGACCTCCGGCTCCAAGGGAATGCAGCTCTACGCGGGCATTCACACCACGAACGCGAAAGCCCCGGCCGCGTACGCCAAAACACTCGCCGAACGCCTCGCGCGGGAAACTCCGGACCTGGTCACCGCCAAGATGACCAAAGCACTGCGGACAAACCGGGTTTTCATCGACTGGAGCCAGAACAACCCGGCCAAGACCACGATCAGCCCGTACTCCCTGCGCGGCCGCGCGCAGCCCACTGTTGCCACGCCCATCACCTGGGACGAGGTCCGCGACTGCGGGGCGCCGGAAGACCTCACGTTCGCCACGGACACGGTCCTCGAACGTGTCGGCCTGCTCGGCGACCTCTTCACCGAACTGACCGCCACCCGGGCCGCTCTGCCATGACTGTTCTGACCTGAATGTGGCGACACGCCGACCGGCCTGCGCAACGTCGGCGACACACCGAAAGGCCTAGAACGCATGTTCGACAGGGGCTACGATCCTTCCCCATGACGACACCTTTGACCAGCAACAACATCCCATCGCACGGTCCAGCTCGCTATCGCGCCACCGCCCACGGTCTGCAAGTCGTCATACCCAATCGCTGCCCCAGCGGCAGGCATGTGCTGACCAGCGAGACGTGCCGCATTTACGAGACCGTCGACACCCTGCACATCACGTGCCCGTCGTGCGCGAACGACCCGAAGGTGGAAAGTACGTGGTCGTTGACGACTCACGGCCGCACCGCGCAGTCCGCGGTTTTCGAGAACCTTCCATGACCAGTCAGGACAGTCGCAGCACTCGGGCGGCGTTGTACTTGAGGATCAGCGGCCGGACTTCCGGCTTGAGGTCGAGGCCGGCGAAGTCGGCCAGCCAGCGGTCCGGGGTGATCAGCGGGAAGTCGGAGCCGAACATGACCTTGTGGCGCAGCAACGAGTTCGACGCGCGAACCAGCTGGGCCGGGAAGTACTTCGGTGACCAGCCCGACAGGTCGATGTAGACGTTAGCCTTGTGCGTGGCGACGGAGATCGCCTCGTCCTGCCAGGGAACGGACGGGTGGGCCAGGATGATGGTCAGGCCGGGAAAGTCGGCGGCCACGTCGTCGACGAGCATCGGATTGGAGTACCCCAGCTTGATGCCCCGCCCGCCCGGCAGGCCCGCACCGATCCCAGTCTGTCCACTGTGGAACAAAACGGGGACGGCGAGTTCCTGGATGGTCTCGTAGAGCGGGTAGAACCGAGTGTGGTTCGGTGCGAACGCCTGCAGGCTCGGGTGGAATTTGAAGCCGCGCACACCGTGCTCGGTCACCAGCCGCCGGGCTCGGTCGGCCGCATCGGGGTGATGCGGGTCGACCGAGCCGAACGGGATCAGAACGTCCGCGTGGCGCGCGGCCGCGTCGGCGATTTCCGCACTGCACAAAGGCGGGTGCCCGGTCGCGGTGAACGCGTCCACCGCGAACACGACCGCCGCGATCCCACGGGATCGGTAGTACGAGGCGATATCGTCGATCGTCGGCGTCCGGTCCTCGGTCGACTTGAAGTACGCCGCCGAGGCGGCCATGAGTTCGTCGTCGATCGAGAAACCGCCGTGCTCGTCCTGTTCGACGTGCACGTGCACGTCGATCGCCTTCATTGAGCCGAGATCCACGCTCATCGCGGGTTCTTCGCGTAGGAGACGAAAGCGTCCAACGAAGTCGGCTCGGCCAGGACGTCGCGACTCACGACATCCTCGGCGGCAGCGCCCTGCAGGATCCGTTTCACCGGCACTTCCAGCTTCTTTCCCGTACGGTTACGGGGAATCGAGGGCACGGCCAGCACGGTGTCGGGACCGTGCCGCGGTGAGAGCGCGCTGCGCAACGCCTTGCCGATCCTTTGGCGCAGTGCGTCATCCAACACGTAACCAGGCCGTATGGTCACGAACAACAGCAGTTCCCCGGAGCCGCCGTCAGTGTCCTCCAGGTGCACGATCAAGCTGTCGGCGATCTCGTCGAACTCCTCCACCACCGCGTAGAACTCGGCCGTGCCCAGCCTGACGCCGCCCCGGTTGAGGGTGGCGTCCGAGCGTCCGGTCACCACGCAACTTCCGGTATCGCTGAACCGGATCCAGTCGCCGTGCCGCCACACTCCGGGATATTCGGCGAAGTACGCTGCCCGGTAGCGGCTTGTATCCGTATCTCCCCAGAAGCCGACCGGCATGGACGGCATTGGCGACGTGATGACCAGCTCGCCGAGCTGGCCGACGACCTCGCGGCCGTGCTCGTCGAACGCCTTCGCGTCAACACCGAGACACCGCCCGGAAATCTCACCGGTGACCACCGGCTGCCACGGTCCACCTTGGACGATTCCGGTGCACACATCGGTACCGCCGGAACCGACGTTCAGCAGCACATCCGGCCCGAGTTCCTCCTGCACCCAACGGAACCCGTCGGCGTGCAGCGGACTGCCCACCGCACCGAGCTGCCGGAGCCGGGACAGGTCGAACTCCTTGGCTGGGTGCACACCTGCTTTGCGGCACGCCATCAGGAAACCGGGACTGGCGCCCATCATCGTCGTGCCGGCCTGCTCGGCGATCCGCCACGGGTGGACCAGGTCAGGATACTGCGGATCGCCGTCGATCAGCACGATCGACGCCCGCACCAGCAGCGCCGAGACGAGGGCGTTCCACACCATCCACGTCGTGGTGGTGAACCACTGCAACCGGTCGCCGGGGTGCAGGTCGAAGCTCAGCAGGTGGTTCTTCAGGTGTTCGACCAGCACCCCGCCGTGGCTGTGCACGATGGCCTTGGGTTTTCCGGTGGTGCCGGACGAGAACAACACGCACAAGGGGTGGTCGAACGGCAACGGGTCGAACCCTGGATCGGCTGGCCCGTCGAGAATGTCGGACCACGAACCGTCAGCATCACCGTAGGGAACAATGAAAGCGTGCTCGACAGTCGGCAACCCGGCGCAGATCTCGGCGACTTCCGCCTTACGGTCGAAATACCGCTCGCCGTAACGGTATCCGGTGACGGCGAGCAGCACCTTGGGTTCCAGCTGAGCGAACCGGTCGATCACACTGCGGGCACCGAATTCCGGGGCGCAGCAAGCCCAAATCGCGCCAAGACTCGCTGCCGCGAGGTAACCGACCACCGCCTCAGGGATGTTCGGCAGATACGCCACGATCCGATCACCGCGCCCCACTCCTAGCTTGCGCAGTCCGTACCGCACCCGGGCGACCTGGTCACGCAACTGCCCGAACGTGAGCTCGATGTGTTGACGCGTCTGGGAATACGCGACGATGGCGACCTGGTCGGCATCGGCAGGTGTTCCGACTGCGTGCTCGGCGTAGTTGAGCGTGGCTCCGGTGAACCACTGCGCACCCGGCATCTCCCGGCTGCCAAGGACTTGCTCATACGGCGTGTGCGCACGCACTCCGCAGAAGTCCCAAATGGACGACCAGAATCCCGCCAGGTCGGTGACCGACCAGCGCCACAACTGCTGGTAGTCAGCGAAGTGCTGGCCACGCTCGTCGGCCAGCCAACGCAGATACCGCCCGAGTTCGGTGCCGTCGAGAGCACTCACTGTGTCACCGAGTCGTAGTACTCACGGTAGTACCACTCGGCGATCTCGTCGCTCGTGGTCAGCCACACATCGTCGTGGCCAGTGATGTACTCCAGGGCGCGGGCCAGGTACTTGTGCCGGAACGGCTGGTTGATGACGAACGGGTGCAGCGCGAGGCCCATCACCCGGCCGGTCTGCGCTCCCTCGGCGTAGAGCTGGTCGAACTGGTCGACCACTGCCTGGTAGAACTGCTCGCCGGTGTATCCCTTGGTGACGAACATCGGGATGTCGTTGACCTCGATGGAATAGGGCACGCTGATCATCCGGCCCTGCTTGACCTTCATCGGGTACGGCTGGTCGTCGTTGCACCAGTCCAGCACGTAGTCGACGCCGAGCTCGGCGAGGATGTCCGGGGTGTTGAAGGTCTCGGTGAGCGCAGGCCCGAGCCATCCCCTCGGCTGTTTGCCGGTGCTGTCCTTGATCGTGGTGATCACGTCGGTCAGGTAGGCGCGCTCGTCCTCCGGTGACATGCCGGTTTGGAAGATCGAGTTGTTCTTGCCGTGTGCGAGCCAGATCCAGTCGAGTTTGTTGCCTTCTTCGATGATCTGCGGGTAGCGGGCGCACACGTCCGAGTTGAGCGTGACGCTGGCCCGGATGTTGTGCCTGCTCAACAGGTCCATCATCCGCCAGACGCCGACCCTGGCGCCGTAGTCGCGCCAGCCGAAGTTCAGCGGGTCCGGCTGCAGCATCGCGGTGCCGTCGAAGATGCTGGTCGAGGGCTTGTCCACCTCGAAGTGCTCGATGTTGTACCCGATCCAGAACGCCAGCCGGGCGCCGTTGGGCAGTTCCAGCCGGGGACGGTGGATCAGCGGCCAGTACTCGTACCGAGTGTTGTCCATCGCGAGCGTTTCCCTCCGTTACTGGGATGTGTGCGCGAAGGTAGCCCACTCGGTGCCGACCAACTGGTGACCTCGGCGGCGCCTGGGCCGGTTCCCGGCTACTCTCGCGATCATGCTGACCGCTCATGACCTCCTGCTGCTGGTGCTCGACGACGAGACGGGCCGGATCACCCCTGGCGTGTCCGAACCGGACAAGGCGATGGCCGGAGCGGTGCTGGTCGACCTGGCCGCCCGCGGTCTGGTCGACGTCACGGACAAGGGTCGGTTGGTGATGCTCTCCGCCGAACCGCCGACCGAACCGGTGCTGCGGCGGGGGTTGGCTGTCGTCGAGGAGTTCGACGGCCGCAAACCGGAAGCCGCGCTTGGGCGGCTGGCGAAGGGCCTGCGTGAGCAACTGGCCGGCGAATTGGTGGACGGCGGCATCCTGCGCCGTGAGGAACACAAGGTGATGGGCCTGTTCCGGACGAACCGCCTGCCGGCCAACAACAACTCCTACGAGAGCGAGATGCGGTCCCGTCTTTCGCTTGTGCTGTCCGGTGAACGGCAGCCCGACGCACGGACCGGCCCCTTGATCGCGTTGCTGCACGCCATGGACGCGGTGACCAAGGTGCTGGTCGTCGGCGACAAGAAAACGGCCAAGCGGCGGGCGAAAGAGATCGCTCAAGGCGACTGGGCCGCCACGGCGGTCCGCAAGGCCGTCCAAGCCATGCAGGCGGCCGTGATCGCCTCGGTTGTCGTCGCCAGCACCGCGGCGAGCAGCTGATCCGCTACGTTGGCCGCATGATCAAGACGGCGCGCGACACCTGGCGGACGCTCGAGCCCATCCACGGGATGATCTACTTCGCACCCGAGGCGACCGAGGCCTACAAGGCGTTAGGTCTGTCGTATCACGCTGGGTATTTCGCCTCGCGGTCAGCGGGGTTCGGCACCGTGCCCGCCTCAGTCGTCACCGCGACCTTCTACAACTTCAACCCACGCCTGGTGACGGACTCGATCACCACGGCGTGGGCCACCACCGACCCGGCGTCCGTCCTGGCAGCACGGCGCACCGCCGCCGACCAGACACTGCGCCGAGTCCTTGGCCACGACGCCGTCGAATCGCCCGAGATAGCCCGCGCGGCGACGCTTCTGCGGGAAGCGGCGGAGACCGTTGCCGACGACGTCACCGGGCGTCCCCTCTACGCCGCACACGCCGCACTCCCCTGGCCGGATGAGCCTCACCTGGTGCTGTGGCACGCGCAGACCTTGCTGCGCGAATACCGCGGCGACGCCCACGTCGCCGCCCTGCTGACCGCCGGTCTCAGCGGCATCGAAGCGCTCATCACCCACGCCGCGACCGGCACAGTGAGTGCCGAAACGCTCCGCACCACGCGCGGCTGGGCCGAAGTGGACTGGCACAACGCCGTCGACGGACTGCGTGAACGCGACTGGCTCACCGACGCCCCCGAACTCACCTTCACGGCCGCTGGCCAGGCACGACGCGCCGAGATCGAGCGAGTCACCGACGAGAACAGCGCGAAACCGTATGTCAGCCTCGGCGAGTCCCGCTGTCTCGAGCTCCAATCCCTGGCCAAGCCCTACAGCCGAGCGTTGGCCGAGGCGCTGATGCCGTGGTTGCTTGCCAGAAAATCATGACCATCTACGCTATGACCTGTCGAAACGCTCCACACTCCCAGGCGGCTCCGTGTCAGATCCCCAAGACCAGCGCAACCCGGCGTCTTCCATCGACCCGAACCGCCCCAACGTCGCCCGCATTTTCAACGCCCTGCTCGGCGGCAAGGACAACTACCAGGTCGACCGGGACGTGCGGGACAAGCTGCTGAAACGGGCACCCGCACTGGGTGATCTGGCCCGGGACGTCCGTGCGTTCGCCGGCCGGGTGACGCGGTTCCTCGCGGCCCACCGGGGCGTCCAGCAGTTCCTGGACTGTGCGCCGGGCCTGCCCAACACCGACAACACCCACGAGATCGTCCAGCGGGAGAACCGCGAGGCCACGGTCGTCTACGCGGCGACCGACCCGGTCGTGCTCGCACACGGCCGCGCACTTCTGGCCGAGAACGACCAGACACACTTCGTCGAAGCGGACTTCCGGAATCCCGAGCGGCTCTTCGAGCATCCGACGATCCGCAAGTTCCTTGACCTGTCGGAGCCGGTCGCTGTCTTCCACATCGGCTCTGTGCAGTACGTCAGCGACGCCCGGAACCCCAGGGACATCGTCGCCGGTTACATCGACCGGATCCCGTCCGGGTCGTACATCGTGCTCGCCCACGCCTACGACCCCGAGGACGGGTCCTTCACGCCTGAACTGCGGGAGATCTACCAGAACAGCGAGGTCGGTCTCGGGCATTTCCGCACCCGGGCGGAGATCCTGTCGTACCTCGACGGCCTTGAACTGGTCGAACCTGGCCTGGTCGCCGTCTCCGACTGGTGGCCCGACGGCCCCCGGCTTAAGCCTCAGGACCCCGTTCAACGGCTCGCGCTGGGTGCTGTCGCGCGCAAACCGTGACGTTTGGGGTGGCCGACCGGACTCGCACCGGCTAATACCCGGGTTCACAGTCCGGGGCCTCGACTACTTCGGCTTCGGTCACCGTCGTCCCGCCAGGACTTGAACCTGGGACCTTCCGCGTGTCGGGCGGACGCTCTGCCAGCCTGAGCTACGGGACGTTGTGGAGAACGAGGGTGTCGAACCCTCCACGGCGATCTTGCAAGGATCGTCTGCGCACCGGCGCGTCCCCCGTGGTCGAGGTGCCAGGAGTCGAACCTGGTCCTGCGCCTTATCAGGGCGCTGCACAGACCGCCATGCTCCACCTCGTCCGCGTGCCCCCAGCAGGAGTCGAACCTGCGCCCGTCGGCTTAGAAGGCCGCTGCTCTATCCACTGAGCTACGGGGGCCAAACGTGGTGGAGGAGGGAGTCGAACCCTCTGTGCCGCGCAGGGCGTCCGGTTTACAGCCGGGTGGGGCTCCGCAACCCCATCTCCACCATATTTTTTGTGTTCAGCACCGGCGGCGGGAGTCGAACCCACTGACGAACGGATTTGGAAGCCATTCCGCTTTCCGAAGCTCGCCGATTTGTTTTTTCGACACGACAAATAGAGAAAGCCGCCCGGATCGGTTTATCCGATGGGCGGCTCCCTTGGCGCATGACACCAGCTATGTCATGGCGGGGAGCCCACGCCGATAATCACGGCGTGCTGGTAGAAGGCGACTCTGCGATAGACCGACGGGCACGCGGCAGCGATCGCGACGGCCGCATGATGGCGCCACGCCTCTCGCTCCCACGTGTTCATGATGACCGCTCCTTCTAACCGTTGATGTAGCTCAATCATTACCTATTCCGCAGCGCGGGTCAATCACATTATCGAGCAGTTCGACTCGGTGCCGGGCACGTCACGAAATTC
Organism: Kibdelosporangium aridum; assembly: GCF_900176515.1. Lineage (GTDB taxonomy): Bacteria > Actinomycetota > Actinomycetes > Mycobacteriales > Pseudonocardiaceae > Kibdelosporangium > Kibdelosporangium aridum. The sequence goes on along the minus strand of NZ_FWXV01000001.1, from coordinate 1,326,704 downwards.
CGACCAGCGAGCAGCGGAGTCTGGCCACCCTCATGAACGACATCCTCGGCGGGGCGCCGCGGCAGCCGCTGGCAAGGACGGGCGAAGCGACGAGAAGCTTCGCATCCGCCATCGGTGCCGCGGCCAACCCGAATGTCCTGTTGGCCGGCATGTACTGGTGGTCGGTGTTGCACGGGCCCGCGGCGCAAAGAGAGTTGCGCGTCACCGATCGCGCGGACCGTCTGCTCGTCGCACACGCCGATGGAACGCGACTGAGCCTGCTCGCGCTGACGCGGGATGATTCGGTGACCGAGCCGGTCAAACTCGACTTCTCGGTCTCGACCGGGGAGATCCTGGGCCTGAGCGGTTCCGACGACCGAAGGGCTTCCGTTGGCCTGGTGCTACGTTGCCTGATCCGCTTTGACCAGACGCCGTCCATCGCGGTCGCGGACAACTTCGCGGGGTTCTACGACGGCGAGGTTCCGCGCGATTTCCAGAAGGTCCGGTTCCACCGGCTCGACGGGGAATGCGTCCACACCAAGGTGATCTCCACCGACATGGACGCCTACGACCCTGATCCGTCGGGACGGGTCCGGTCGTACACCGACCCTGTGACGATACCGAGCGACTCCGGTGTGGCGTTGCTGGACGAAAGCGACGTGGGGGTCGGCTTCGCGTACAAGCGGACCAAACGCAACGCGTACGTGCAGTTCTCCAGCTGGATCTGGGCACAACAGGTCGTGACCGAACTCGGTATCGCCGAGCGTCTCCAGGAGGGCTGCCATGGGCTGGTGGACTAAGGCGATCCGAGAACCCGCGGAAAGCTGGTTCTTCACGCGAATCGGAACGGACACACCACCCCCGGTCGAGCCGGAGACCACGTACATCCACGCTTTCCTGCGTTCGATGCGGCTGGCCGACAGCCGCATCGGCTCGATCACCTACCGCGGATCGGCGATGTCGACGTCGAGGTGGGACTGTTCTCGATACCGCAGTCCGACCTCGTCGAGCCGTATCTGACGGTGCTCGACGAGCTGTCCACATTGGCCGGTGTCAGCCTGGCGGACCCGGTGATGCCGTTGGTGAACACGGTCAAGTCCGCGCTCAACCTCCTCGTCGGCGCGCAGAACGGCACCGAACTGCAGGTCGGCGTACTCACGACGCTCAGCCCGTTGCTGCCAGGCGACTATTGCGCCATCAGGGCGCCGAGGGACTTCGCCTTCCGCCGGATTGCGACGACATGCGACGACTTGCTGATCCAGGACGGGATCCGGCTGGCCGAGATGGTCAACAAGGGGATCGATGCCGCGTTCGGCGAGAGCGTGCTGACCTCCGCGCCCGGCCGGATCTACGAAATGCCCGACCTGGACCGTATTCCCCTCTACGACGTATGACGTTCGCGGCCGAGCACGCCAGGCACGGCCCACGGTGCCGAGGTCGGACTTCGGGGTCCGTTGAGCGCTGAACCTCTCAGAACGGCCATGTTCGGCATCACAGCACAGGAGCCTGCAACCCCCAGCTGTTGACCGGTCGTGATCAAGTTGGTACTGGTGAGTTATCAACTAATTCCGGTGTGCCCGCGTTACCCTGCCACGCGGGCTGTGGGGGTGAAATGCGTTTTCGGGCCCTTGGTCCCTTGGAAATCCTGGACGCCGGTGAATGGCACGCCGTGCGCGCCCCCAAGTGGCGGGTGTTGCTCGCGCTGCTGCTCAGCGAGGCCGACCAAGTTCTGTCGGTCGACCGGATCGCGACCGAGCTCTGGGGTGATGACCAGCCGAAAACCGTCGGCAACCAGGTCCACGGTTACGTGTCCCGGCTCCGCAAGCTCTTGTCCGACCCCGACGGCCAGCTGCTCGTCACCCAGGCACCCGGCTACAAGCTGCGGATCGAGCCCCAGGACACGGATCTCGGGCGGTTCATGGACCTGGCCGACCGTGGCCGCACCGAATGGCGGGCAGGACGGCCCGACGAGGCGGCGGCGCTGCTCACGGACGCGCTCGCGTTGTGGCGCGGTTCAGCGCTGCAGGATGTGCCTGCGACGCCGCTCGTCCAAGCGGAGGCCGACCGGTTGAACGAGCTGCGGGTGTGCCTGCAGGAAGATCTCGCCGAGATCAACCTGCTGCGTGGTGAACACACCCGGGTGGCAACCGAGTTGTCCGATCTGGTCACCGAACACCCGCTCCGGGAACACCTGCGCGAGCTGCAGATGCTCGCCCTGTACCGGCAAGGGCGGCAAGCCGAGGCGTTGACCGCGTACACCGACCTACGAGACCGTCTCGCCGATGAACTGGGCGTCGATCCCAGTCCCCCCTTGCGGCGGCTGCATGAACAGATCCTGCGTGCCGACGGGTCCCTCGCTCCGGCCACGCCGCCACGTCAGGATATGGATCCAGCGAGCCCGGTGCACCAACTCCCACCTGACATTCCCGACTTCACCGCCCGTGAGGAGCAGCTTGCCGCGATCGCCAAGGTGATCGCGGAACGGTCGGACAGTGGACCGCCTCCCGTGGCGGTCGTGGTCGGCGGCCCGGGTGTCGGCAAGTCGACGCTGGCCATTCATGCCGCGCACACCACAACCGAGGAGTTCCCCGACGGGGAGTTCTACCTCGATCTGGCCGGAACGTCCGGCGAGCCGCGGGCCGCCGCCGTGGTATTGGCCGAAATGCTGCACGCACTGGGCATCACAGGCGTCTGGCTGCCGGACAGCCTGCACGCACGGGCCACGCTCTACCGCACGCTGATGGCGCGGCGGCGGATGCTGCTCGTGCTGGACGACGCCGCGTCGGCGGACCAGGTCAAGCCGCTGCTGCCGTCCGCGGGCAGTTGCGCGGTCGTGGTCACGAGCCGCACTCAGCTGACCGATCTGCCCGGTGCCAAGCACATCGACCTTGACGTGTTCCGCCCGCAGGAGGCGCACCGGCTGTTCACCGCGATTGTCGGCCGTGACCGGGTGGCCGCGGAACCCGGTGACGCCAAGGCGATCGTGCGGTCCTGCGGCTATTTGCCGTTGGCGATCCGGATCAGCGGCGGCAAACTGGCCGGCCGGGCCTCGTGGCCGTTGCGGGTTCTTCGGCAACGCCTTGCCAACGAGTCGAAGCGGCTCAGCGAGCTGCGGGTCGGCGAGCTCGACGTGCGGGCGAGCTTCGGGCTGAGCCTGCGGTCGTTGCCGTCCGATGTGGTGCGGGCCTTCGCGCTGCTCGGGCACCTTGGCATGCGCACTTTTCCCGGCTGGGTCATCGGCCCGTTGCTGGACCGGGCCCACAGCGACGACGTGCTGGACGCGCTGCTCGACGCGAACCTGTTGCAGCTCACCGACACCGACAAAGCCGGCCAGCCGCGTTACCGGCTGCAAGGTCTATTGAGGACATACGCGCTGGAGACCGCCGAGAACTACTCGGTCCAGACCCGGCAAGCGGCTGTGGCCAGGCTGCTGGGTGCGGGGCTGACGATGCTGAAGACAGCCGTCGACCGGCTGCCACCGAGCTTGTTCGAGCCACTGCCGGGAAAGGCGCCGCGGCTGGAGCTGCCGCCCGAAGCGGTGGGTCCCGTTGTCGCCGCGCCGCTGGACTGGCTCGACGCCGAGCGGGGCATGCTGATCGGCGCGGTGAAGATGGCGGCCGAATGGCAGATGGACGAGGCCGCGTGGGAGATCGCCGCGTTGACCGTCTCGTACTACGACATCCGAAGTCTGCACGAGGACTGGAAGCAGAGCCACGAACTCGCACTGAAAGCCGTCCGTGCCAACGGGAACAGGCGAGGCGAGGCCGTGTTGCTGCGTGGCCTCGCGCAGGTGCAGATCTACCGGGAGACCTTCGACGAGGCCGTTCTCAACCTTGGCCGGTCGCTGGCCCTTGCCCGTGACGTCGCCGACCGCCGCGGTGAGGCGCTCGCTGTCAGCGGGCTGGCCACGGTTGCCCGCATCCGTGGCGAGAACGACCGTGCGCTGCAGCTCATCCAGCGGTCGATCGACCTGGCTTCCGGCGATCGGAACATCGAGGCCCAGTTCCACAACGGAATGGCCGGGATCTACCTGGCGCAGGGCCGTCTCGACCAGGCTGAGGCGTCCTACGGTGACGCGTTGAGACTTTCCCGTCAGCACGGCGACATCCATCGTGAAGCCGTGGTGTTACGCGAGATGAGCCGCTTGCATTGCAAGAAAGGTGCCACCGCGCAGGCAATGGACTGCCTGCGCGACGCCTTGGCAGTCTTCGAGAAACTCGAAGACGAGCGGTGTGGCGCGTTCACCCTGATGGAAACGGGCGCGGTGCACCTTCAGCGTGCCGAGTCCGAGGAAGCCGACAAGGCCTTCGAATCGGCGGCGAGATTGTTCATCTCGGTCGGCGACCACATGGAAGCAGCCGCGTGCCGACGTCGCCTCACCGGGCACGCAGACGCACCGGCAGGCGGCTGATGCCCGCGAACAACGTCGAATAGATCCGTTCGCTCGGCCCGCACCGCTCGATCCGGGACACCTGGCGGCGCAACGAGTCCAGCAGCGCCTGGATTTCCACCCTCGCCAGGTACGCGCCGATGCAGAAGTGCGGACCGTATCCGAAAGTCAGGTGGTTGTTGGGCGTCCGCGACAGGTCGAACTCGTCGGGCCGGTCGAACACCGTTTCGTCCCGGTTCGCCGAACACGACCACAGGGTCACGATGTCGCCTGCGGGGATCTGCTGGCCCGCGATCACCACGTCCTCGGTGGCCACTCGGCCGTAGTGCTGGGCAGGCGTGGTCCAGCGCAGGATTTCCTCGACCGCGGTCGCCGGTTCGACATCGGCCAACGCATCCCATTGGTCCGGGAATTCGAGGAACGCGTCGATCGCGCCGACCATCGCCAGCCGGGTTGTCTCGTCGCCGCCGAGAATGAGGTTGTAGCAGTTGAGAACCACCTCGCTCTGGCTGAGGTACCTGCCGTCCACCTCGCTCGCGGCCAGCAGGCTGACGATGTCGGCGTGCGGGTTGTCCTTGCGCTCCTCGGCGAGTTCCGCGAAGTAGTAGAGGATGTCGTTCTTCGCCATCCAGGCATCCGTGCTGGTGGCGTCCGGGGAGTCGGAACTGACCGCGGACTTGGTCAGCCGCAGCAGCTCGGCGCGGTCGGGTCCCGGGATGTCGAGCAGGTCGCAGATCGTGGCCAGCGGGACGTGGGCCGCCACGTCCGCCGCGACATCGCACTCCCCCTGCCGTACGGCGTCCGCGACCAGCTGCTCGGTGGTCGCACGCACCCGCTCGACGATGATCTGCAGGGCGCGCGGCGCGAACGACCGCAGCAACAGTTTGCGCAAGTGTGTGTGCCAAGGCGGATCTGTCGTCGTCAGCATCTTCCCGCCAGCCGGATCGCTGCCTGCCAGCAAGGTGTCCAGCGAGTTGCCGCGTTCCGAGGTGTACCGCTTGACGTCACGGGCCGCTGCCTGCACATCGGCGTACCTGCTGACGACCCAGAACGCCGGTCCGCGCGAGGTCTCCGGGTGCAGGTACACCGGTTGTTCGGCGCGCAGCCGCCGCCATGTCCCGGTGAGATCGTTGCGTACGAACGTGTGTGGATCGGTGAGATCCAGCTGCTCAAGGGCGGTGGTCACACAGTCTCCTCAACGGGTTGGAAGGCGCGCAGGGCCGGGCTGAGCGACGCGGCCAGTGCGGGCACCGAGATCATCGCGGCGCAGATGAGCAAAGCCGTCCGGCCACCCGCGAACTGGACGAGCGCCGCACCCACCATCGGTGCCAGCGACTCGGCGAGGTTGCTGAACACACCCATCGCTCCGGACACCCTGCCCCGCAAGTCATCCGGGGTCAGCAGCAGCTGATACGTGATCACGGTGGTGTTCGCCAGCGGCACCAGGGCGCCGATAACCACGAGTACGACCGCCGCGACAATCATGTTCGTGGTGATCGCGAAGACCGGTGTCAGCAACGCGGTCACCCAGAGCACGCCCGTGATCGAGACGTACGGCCGGACCACTCCGTGCAACCGGCTCGCAAGAAGCGCGCCGAGCAGCGCCCCGCCGCCGAGCATGGCCACCACGAGCCCGATCTGGGCTTCGGATATCCCCCGTTGCCGGGAGAACATGATGAACGCCAGCAAGGTGGCGCCGAAAGCCATGTTCAGACCGACCGCGCACAGGCTGATCACCCGCAACGACGGGTGCCGCGCGATCCACCGCAGGCCCGCGATCAGCTCTGGCCAGAACGGTTTCGCCTGCCCAGTGGACTGACCGGAATGCTTGGGAATACGAGCGAACAGCAACGCGATCGAAGCACCGAGCTGGATCACGGTGTTGGCCAGGAACGGCATTGCCCTCGCCACGCCGAACAAGGCCGCGCCCAGGCTGGTTCCGGCCATCTGCCCGGCCGAGGCCCGAGCGGTGTTCAAGGCGACCGCGGTAGGCAGCTGGGTGGCCGGAACGACCTGGGGCAGCACGGCTTCCTCGGCGGGGAACGCCACCGCGAGCGCCAAGCCTTCGACCACCGCGACCACGAGCAGGTGCACGAAGGACGCCGCATCCAGCCAGATCGCCACGGCCAAGCTGCCATGGGCGAGCGCTCGGGCCAACCCGGCCAGCACAAGGATCGTTTTCCGGTCGTACCGGTCGGCCAGCAGGCCCGCAGGCAGTCCGCAGACCATCTGCACACCGGTGGCGACGAACCCCACCAGCCCCGCGGCGATCGGCAGGTCCGTCAGCGCGATCGCGAGCAACGGATAGACGATCAGGAACATGTGCTGGCCGAGCTCGGACCCGGCTTGGGACACCCAGAGCAGGTGGAAGGCCCGATTGCGGCCAAGCGGCACCGCCACGCCCACTCCTCAGGCGATGATGCGTGAGCGCGTGTCGCTCATCGCGTAAAGCCGACGGACATCGCGGATCAGGTTGAGCCGCTTGAGCCAACGGTCATTGCCGTCGTAGCGCGGAACGAAAGGCTCACGGCCGTGCACGACCCGGTAGTTGTCCACGAACACCGCGTCACCTGGTTCGAGGATCACGCGCTCGACCGAACGCGCCAGACAGTCCACTGTGGTCTGAATGGCCTGCTCGGCTTCCGTGTCGCCACCTGCCGCGGACATGAAGTCCACATCGAACCGCAGGTACGGCCGTTCCGCCGGGCCGAAGATGACCGAGCCGGGGTCGAAGACCCGGTCGCGCACTTCGCCCTCGACCAGATCCACGATCGCGCCGATGTGCGAGTCGTCCGGGTGGAAACGGAAGCGGTTCTGCGCCAGGACTTCCCTGGTCCCGGCGGGCAGGTCGAGCGCGGCGATCCGGACGAACGTGGTGCCGACCGCATCGGGGTTGCGCAGGCAGAACAGCGACACGTAGTCGCCGCGGCACGGGTGATGCACGTCCTCGGTGTGCAGTGTCAGCGGAGCCGCACTGCTCGCGCTGGTCAGCGAGTTCTCCATGCCCGGCGCGGGACAGACGTCGTGCACGACCCGGCCGTCCTGCTGGGTGGCCCAGCCGAACGGGTCGGCCAATGCCGTTCCGCACAGCAGCAGCACTAGTTCTTCCCGTTGCCCGGCGCCGGTTTTGGCCGCCAGGTCCCAGCCGATCGGGGTCGGCACGAGGTTCTCGTCCACCGGAAGGTTGGCCACCACCGTGACATCGGCTTCCGCCATCCTCGAGTTCACCAGGAACTCCCGCAGCCGCAACGGAAGCCGCTCGGCCAAGCCGGGAACTTCGTCGACCATCGCGACCGGGTCCCACACGTCGACCCGGTCGAACACCTCGTCAACGAGCGCGGAAACGACAGCCCGCTCCGCGTCGGTCAACACGATCTTGTTCACGTTCCAGCTCCTTCTCAGAGTTCGCGGGTCAGCGCCCGCAGCGCCGCGGTGACCGTGTCGGCGAGCGAACGAACCGTGGCCTCGTCGTGGACGTTGCGCGAGTACGTCCACTGCAGCCGGAGTTCACCGCCCTGCACGCCGCCGGTCACCTCAAGCAGATGGGTCCTGGCTTCGGCGGGTGCCAGGTCTTCGCCGAGTTCCGGCAACTGCCCGCGTACCACGCTGTCCACGGATGTCGCGGTGTCCCATTGGCCGAGGTAGTTGACCGCGATCTGGGCTTGCGGCGTGCTGGGCACCTTGTCGCCCAAGTACTTCAGTGCGCCGAAGCCGACTCCCTTGCCGGGCACGGCACGCAGCTGCTTCTTCACCGTCCGGGCGAGTCGCGGCCAGTCGAGCTCGGTGCCGACCGACAGCGCGACCGGGTAGATCGAGGTGAACCAGCCGACAGTCCTGGACAGGTCCACGCCGTCGATGAAGTCCTCGCGGCCGTGTCCTTCGGCGTCGATCGCAACCGAGTCACGCCCGGTCCACACCGTCAGCCCGTGCGCGACCGCGCCGAACAGCACTTCGTCGATCCTGGTCCGGAACCGGCCAGGGACCTTGCGCAGCAACACTTCCGTCTCGTCCGCAGTGAGCTGCGTGGAGACGGTCGCCGCCGACGAGACGGTGTTCGGCCCGGTGTGGTCGACCGGCAACGGCTCGACCCGCACCGAACGCCAGTGGTCCAGTTCGTGATCCAGGTTCCCCGCGGCGACGTATTCGCTCAACTTCCGCGACCAGTCCAGATAGGACGTGGTCTTCGGACCGAGATCGACCGGTTGACCGGCCAGTAGCTGCTGGTAGGCGGTGTCGAAGTCCTCCAAGAGGATGCGCCACGAGACGGCGTCCACAACGACGTGGTGCACGCCGAAGAACAGCGAAGGAGCACCGTCACCGACGAACATCACGGTCCGGACCAGTCGTCCGTCGGTAAGGCTCATGCCCGTTTGAGCCGCTCGCACCTGTTCCAGAACGGTCTTCGACCGGACTTCATCGTCCATCGCGGACAGGTCAACCACGTCGAGCACCACGTCGGATGCAGGCAGGACCCGTTGCACCCTGCCGTCGAACCTGGCACGCAGGCCGTCGTGGTGTTCGACCAACGCGTTGACAGTCGCCTTGACAAGGTCCGGTGTCACGTCATCGGCGAGCTGGAGGAACTGCGACATACCGAACTGGTCCGGACGTACGGGGTGATGTTCGAGGAACCAGTGCTGGATGGGAGTCAACGGCCCTTCGCCGACCACCGGCCCAGCCGGCTGCGGCCTCGACGCCACCGATGCCCGCGCTGCCAGTTCGGCGATCGTCTGATGGACGAACATGTCCTTTGTAGACATCTGGATCCCGGCTTTGCGCGCAAGGGAGACCACCTGGATGCTCAGGATCGAGTCGCCGCCGAGGTCGAAGAAGTTGTCGTGCGCGCCGATCCGGCCGACCCCGAGGACCTGAGCCCAGATCCGCGCCAGCACCCGTTCGGTCTCGTCACGCGGTTCGACGTGGGCCTGCCCGGCTGCGTCGGCGTTCGTGCCCAAAGCGACCAGCGCACGACGGTCCACCTTGCCGCTCGGGGTCACCGGGAGTTCGTCAACCAGTACGACCGCCGACGGAACCATGTAGTCGGGCAACGACCGGCCAGCGAACGCACGCAACTGCGCCGCATCCGGCCGCTCCTGAGCCGCGACGACATACGCGACCAGCCTGGCAGTGGTGCTCTCCTTGACCGCAGCGACCGCGACCGCACGGACCAGCGGATGGGCGGCCAACGCCGTCTCGACCTCGCCGAGCTCGATCCGGAAACCGCGGATCTTGACCTGGTCGTCGCACCGGCCCCAGTACTCCAGCCTGCCGTCCGGCAGGTACCGGCCGAGGTCACCCGTGCGATACAGCCGCTCACCGGCGACGAACGGACTGTCGACGAACCGCTGTGCGGTCAGGTCCGCCCGATTCAGGTACCCGCGGGCCACCCCTGCGCCACCGACGTAGATCTCCCCTGGCACGCCGACCGGGACCTGCGTGCCGTTCTGGTCGAGGAGATACATCCGGTAGTTCGGCAGTGGCCGCCCCAGCCGCACCCGCCCGCACGACTCCACTTCGGACCAGTCCAGCGGCTGATAGGTCACGTGCACTGTGGTCTCGGTGATGCCGTACATGTTCACCAGGCGCGTCGGCTGGTCAGCGAACCGTTCGAACCAGTCGCGCACATGTCCCGGTTCGAGCGCCTCGCCGCCGAAGATCACGAGCCGAAGGTCCGCCGGAGCCTGCTTGCCCTGGTCGATCGCGGTACGCACCAGGCCGCGGAAGCTCGACGGCGTCTGGTTCAGGACGGTCACGCCCTGCTCGTCCAGCAGCCGCCAGAACGCCTCGGGCGCACGGGCCACGGACCGCGGCACCACGACCACGCGGCCGCCGAACGCGAGCGCGCCCCACAGTTCCCAGACCGAGAAGTCGAAGGCGTACGAGTGGAACATCGTCCACACGTCCGAAGCCCCGAACTCGAACCGTTCCCTGGTGGTGAGCAGCAGGTTGGCCACCGAGCGGTGCTCGACCATCACTCCCTTCGGCTTGCCGGTCGATCCCGATGTGTAGATCACGTAGGCCAAGTTGTGCGGCCCGACGCCGGTTTGGGGTGCTGTGCTCGGCTGTGGCGGCACGTCCTCGACGCAAACGATCGAGGCGTCACCCGAAGGCAGTCGTGTCAGCAGGTCCGCGCTGGTGATCAGGACAGGCGCGGCCGAGTCCGCCAGTACCATGGCAAGCCGGTCGGCCGGGTAGTCCGGGTCAAGCGGAACGTAGGCACCACCGGCTTTGAGCACTCCCAGCAACGCCACCGGAAGGTCAAGCCCGCGTTCCAGGCAGACGCCAACGAGTACGTCCGGCCCAACGCCCTTGGCAACAAGGTGATGTGCCAGCCGGTTGGCGCGAGCATCCAGCTCCGCGTACGTCAGCGTTTCACCGTCGAACGTGACAGCAGGCTGATCGGGATGCGCCAAGGCCTGCGCGGCGACGAGTTCGTGCACGCACCGGCTGGTGTCGGCGCTGACTGTCGTCTGGTTCCAGTCCACTGTCAGCTCATGCCGCTCGGCATTGGACAGCATCGGCAAGGCGGCCAGCGCCTTGCTTGGTGTGTCGGCGATCCCCTGGAGCAGGGTGACCAAATGGCCGGCCAGCCGGTCGATCGTGGCCGCGTCGAACAGATCGGTGTTGTACTCGATCACGCCGAGCAGTGCCGAATCCCGTTCGGTGAACTCGACCGACAGGTCGAAGATCGCCAGCGCGCTCGGCAGTTCGATCTCCTCGATCGTCAATTCGTCGAGCCGTAGCCGGTCGCTTGGCGTGTTCTGCAGGACGACCAACGCCTGCACCAACGGCGACCTGCTGGGGTCACGGACTGGGGCGAGCATGTCGACCAGGTGCTCGAACGGCACGTCGGCGTGCTCGAACGCGGCCACCGAGGTATCCCTGACCCCGCGCAAGAAGTCGAGGAACCCGACTGACGTGTCCACAGTAGAACGCAGGATGAGCGTGTTGACGAAGAAACCGACCAGCCGCTCCACCTCGGCGCGTTCACGACCCGAAGTCACCGTCCCGACAGCGATGTCGCTCTGGCCGGTGTACCGGGCGAACAGCACCTGGGTCGCCGCGGCGAGGGTCATGAACAGGGTGCTGTCGCAGGACCTGCCGATCTCCTTGAGCCTAGCGAGCAGCGCCGCGGACACCTCGAACCGGTGCACAGCGCCGTTGGACGTCTTGATCGGCGGTCGTGGCCGGTCCGTGGGCAGCTCCAACGGCTCAAGCGCGGCGAGTTTGTCCTTCCAGTAATCGAGGTGGTCCGCACCGACCTCACGATCCCGTTGCCACACGGCGTAATCCGCGTACTGGATCGGCAGCGGTGCCAGTTCACGGCCCGCGTAGAGCGTGGCGAGCTCGTCGGCGAGTATGCCCATCGACCACCCGTCGGTGACGATGTGGTGCATGCTCAGGACAAGCAGGTGGTCCTGTTCGGACAGACGCACGAGCAGCGCACGGAACAACGGCCCAGTGCGCAGGTCGAACGGAGTCTGCACCTCTGCGGCAAGGATCTCGCGTGCGTGGGTCTCGTCCGATGCCTCGACAGTCCTGATGTGCACGTTGTAGGGCTCGTGCACACGCTGCACGCCGTGGCCGTCCAGCGAATCGAAGGTGGTCCGCAGCGATTCGTGCCGCTCCACCAGGGCGTTCAACGCGTCACCGAGAGCTTCGACGTCCAGCTTTCCGGTCAACCGCAGGCCGGAGCAGCTGTTGTACTCGGCACTGCCTGGGGAGAATTCGTCCAGGAACCACAGCCGCTGCTGCGCGAACGACAACGGCAGGTCGCCGTCACGTGGCGCGACGGGGATGACATCTGCCTGCTGGGCCTTCGGGAGGGCCGCGGCCAGTCCTTCGATCGTCGGAGTCGTGAACAACGCCCTCGGCGTGAGGTCCGCACCGAGTGCCGAGCGGATCCGGGACACCACTCGGATGCTCAGGATCGAGTCGCCGCCGAGGTCGAAGAAGTTGTCGTGCACTCCGATCTCGTCCAGACCGAGTACCGCACCCCAGATCTCGGCGAGCGTTTGCTCCACCTGGTCACGCGGCAGCACCTTCGTCACACCTGTCTCGGCGCGGCCTGGTTCGGGCAACGCCTTGCGATCGACTTTCCCGTTCGGCGTCAACGGAAGGGCCGCAAGCTCCACGAACAAGGCCGGTGTCATGTAGTCCGGCAGGGACTGCTTGAGATACGCCCGCAGCTCGGACACCTGCGCGGTCGTCACGACGTAGGCCACGAGCCTGCGGATGTCCCCGTCCTGCCTTGCCACCACGGCCGCCTCAGCGACCTGCGGATGCCGCGACAGCGCGGACTCGATCTCGCCGAGCTCGATCCGGAATCCCCGGATCTTCACCTGGTCGTCCATCCGGCCCAGGTACTCCAGGTTCCCATCGGCGAGATACCGGACCCGGTCCCCGGTCCGGTACAGCCTGCCGAAGCGGGTACGGACAAAGCGTTCCTCGGTCAGCGCGGGCCGGTTCAGATAACCACGAGCCACTCCAGCCCCACCGAGCCACAACTCCCCCGGCACGCCGATCGGAACGGGGTCGCCATCGGCGTCCAGGACATGCGCGCGAACGCCGAGCATCGGCTTGCCGATCGGCGTGAAGGACCTGCCGTTCACCTCGGAAGCGGTGAACAGCAACGAGTCGATCGTCGCCTCGGTGACACCGTACGAGTTGACGACGATGGCATCGGGGCTGACCCGAGCCAGCAGTGCCTCGCAGTCCGCGCCACGCCAAGTCTCCGACCCGATCGACAGGATCTTCAGCTGTGCCAAGGTGTCGTCGGTCAGCTCGGCCAGCACCGCGTTGGCCATTGTCGGCACGAGCTCCAAGGCTGTGGCGCCGGTCCGGCGTAGTTCGGCCAGCAGCCGCCGGGGATCACCGGTCGCGTCGGCCGGGCACACGATCAGCGTTCCGCCGAAGCACAGCGCGCGCAGCAAGTCCCCGTGGAACACGTCGAACGACACGCTGGCCACCGAAAGGTGCCGTGGCCTGCGTTCGCGCAAGCCATAGCGGGCATCCCAGGCCACCGCGACCGAGGCGAGGTTGCGGTGCTCGACCAGCACGCCCTTCGGCCTGCCGGTCGATCCGGACGTGTATATGACGTACGCCAGGCTCTCCGGACCGGTGTCCCGGGCCGGTGCGGTCACGGGGAATTCCGACGAGTCCACCTCGACGGCTACCCGGCCGTCGAACTGGGCTCCGATGACCACCGACGCTCCGGTGTCGTCGAGCATGAACGCCAACCGGTCAGCCGGATAGCCGGGATCCAGCGGAACGTATGCACCGCCCGCCTTCCACACCGCGAGCAGAGCGACGACGAGGTCCATTCCACGCGGCAGGCACACGGCGACCAAGCTCTCGGCACCGACGCCGTGCCCGATCAGCTTGTGCGCCAACTGGTTGGCGCGAGCGTCCAACTCGGCATAGGTCAGCTGCGAATCACCGAAGACCAGCGCTACGTGGCCCGGGGTGTGCCGGACGTGCTCGTCGAAGAAGTCCAGCACGTGCCGGGCCACGCCGGTCTGTGGACCGTGCCAGGTTTCGAGCAGTTTCACGTCGCTGTCGCTCAGCGCGGGGAGTGTCCCAATACGACGGTCTGGTTGCTCGGTCATCGTGGCCAGCAAGGCGTCCAGGTGCGCGAGCATCCGCCGGATCATCGACGCGTCGAACAGGTCACGGTCGTAGGCCAGCTCCAGCCCGAACCGTTCGCGGGGATACGCGCTGAGGGTCAACGGGAAGCTGGTCTCGTCCAGCGCGGTGATGTTCCACACCGACACGCCGTGCCCTGTCGCGCTGCCGTCGAAGGGGAAGTTCTCGAACACCACGATGCTGTCGAACAGGTTCGTGCCCGCGTCGAGGTCACTCCAGCCCTGCATCTGGGCCAGTGAGACGTGCTCGAACTGACGGGACTCCACCTGCGCTGCTTGAAGGTCACGCAGCCACGGCACCAGTTCGGCATCGCGATCCACACGCACACGGACCGGGATCGTGTTGATGAAGATGCCGTCGATCTCATCGGCACCGGGCAAGTCAGCTGGGCGTCCGGACACCGTGGCACCGAAGACCACGTCCGATCCCCCGCCATAACGGGACAACAGCAGCGCCCATGCGCCCTGGACCACCGCGTTGACCGTCAGTCGGTTCCGTTTGGCGAACTCGGTCAGCTGCGCGGTCCGGGCGGGCGACAGGTCCACCTTGGTCTTGTCGGTGGAGCGGCTGGTGTGCGCGGACTTCGGCGGCCGGTCGTACGGCAGCGGGGTCGGCGAGTCGAATCCGTTGAGCACCCCGCGCCAATGCCGCTCGGCCTTCGCCGGATCCTGCGCGGTCAGCCAATCGAGATAGGCCCGGAACGGCTTCCTGGCGGGCAGGTTTCGCTGCCTGCCGTCACGAATCGCCGCGTACTCCTCGAAGACGTCCGTCAGGATCTGCGCGTTGCTCCAGCCGTCAAGCAAGATGTGGTGCGACGTCCGCACCAGCCACACGCTTCGGTTGTCCGTCCGGATGATCGCCACGCGCAGCAGCGGTCCAGCGCTGAGATCCATTCCGACGGCCGCGTCCTCGTCCAGCAGGCGCCGCAGTTCACGCTGCCGCACGACCTCCGAGAAATGCCGCCAGTCATGGTGCACCACAGGCACTTCGACGTGCCGGTGCACTGCCTGCAACGGCTCGTCCACGCCTTGCCAGTGGATCGATGTCCGCAGGATCGCGGTCCGGTCGACCACCCGCTGCCACGCCACCGCGAGACTGTCCGGATCGGACACTCCGTCGAGCAGCAACGTCATCTGGTCGAAGTACGTGTCCGCACCGGATTGGTCGTCGACCAGGCTGTGGAAGAGCATCCCGTGCTGCATCGGGGTGAGCGGATACAGGTCTTCCAGGTCACGGCCGCCGCGGAACACCTCGTCCAGCGTTCGCTGGTCGATCCCGGCCAGCGGGAAGTCCGACGGGGTCCGCCCGCCCGCGCCGGGACGCCCGCAGTGTTCGACGATTTGCCGGAGGTGGTCGGCGAACCGGTCAGCCAGCTGCTGGATGGTCTGCTGCGCGAAGACGTTCGGCGAGTAGAACCAGCTGACTTCGAGGCGGCCGGCGTTGGTGATGCCCACGACGTCGATCAGGTACGGCCGGGCCTCGTCGGGTCCCATGTCCTGTCCGAGATCCCCGAAGTCAGCGGCCCGCGCCAGTCCGGTCGTACTGCCACCGTCCCATTGGCCGTGGTAGTTGAAGCTGATCTGGGGAACTGCCTCGTCGCCCAGCGACCGGCGAAGGTAGCGCAACGCGTCGAACCCGAGCCCACGCCCGGGCAGCGCCCGTAGTTGTTCCTTGACCGACTTGAGGATCTCGCCCCAGTCCTCGACCCGCCGGGACGCGGGAACGGTCAACGAGACCGGGTAGTGCGTGGTGAACCAGCCGACCGTGCGAGACAGGTCGACGCCGTCGACGATCTCCTCCCGGCCGTGGCCCTCCATGCCGAGCAGCACGTTCTGCGTGCCCGTCCAGTCGGCGAGCACCGCGCCCATCGCGCTGATCAGGACGTCGTTGACCTGTGTGCGATAGATCGGAGGCACGGTGTGCAGCAACGCTTGCGTGGTCTCGGCGTCGAGTGTCACAGTCAGGCGCTGTGCCGAACCCGATGTGTTCGGCCCGTCGTGGTCGACCGGCAGGCTCGGATGTCCGCCAATGGCCGACCAGTACTCGAGTTCGTGGTCGAGCCCGCCACCGCGCACGTGGTCGTTGAGCCTGCGGGCCCACTCGGGGAACGATGTCGACTTCGGGCCGAGGTCGACCGGCTGTCCCGCATGCGCCTGCTGGTAGGCACGGTCGAGGTCGTCCAGCAGGATCCGCCATGAGACGCCATCGACCACGAGGTGGTGGATGGCCAGGAACAGCACCGCCGGCCGCGAGCCACGGTCGAACAGGATCGCCCGGGTCAACCGCCCGGTTTGAAGATCCATGCCTGACTGCGCGGCCAGTGCCGCGTCTGACATGTCCGCGCGCTCGGACGCTTCGACCCGGGAGAACACCGCGTGTTCGTCGACCGGGGCGATGTCCTGCTGCCACTCGCCGTCGATCTTCCGGAACCGTGTCCGCAAGGCGTCGTGGTGTGTCACCACGGCCAGAACGGCGACTCGCAACGCGTCTTCGTCGACGTCCTCGGCGAGTTCCAGCGAGGCCGACATCGCGTAGTGATGCGGCTGTTCGGTGTGGGTTTCGAGGAACCAGTGCTGTACCGGCGTCAACGGCCCGGAGCCGACCGCGTTCGTCACGGTACGCGTCGGTGCCGTGCCCACCACCGCTGCCAGTGCACTGACTGTCTGGTGGACGAAGAGGTCCTTGGCCACCAGGCGCAGTCCCGCGCGGCGGGCCTTGGAGACGACCTGGATGCTCAGGATCGAGTCGCCGCCGAGCTCGAAGAAGTTGTCCTCGACGCCGACCCGGTCGGCCTTGAGCACCTCGGCCCAGATCTTCGCGAGTTTCTCCTCGGTAGCCGTGTGTGGTGGCACGTAACCGGTCTCGCTGCGGGTTTCCGGGTCCGGCAGCGCACGCCGGTCGATCTTGCCGTTCGGGGTGGTCGGCAGGTCGTCGAGAACGACGAACGCCGACGGCACCATGTACTCGGGCAGCCTCTGCTCCACAAAGGACCGCAGCGGCGCCGTGCCGCGGACATCGCCGACGACATACGCCACCAGCCGTGGCCGCCCGGACTCGTCGTTGCGGACAACGACCGCGACCTGGCGCAAGGCCGGGTGCTCGGCGAGCACGGCTTCCACCTCGCCGGGCTCGATCCGGAAGCCCCGGATCTTGACCTGGTCGTCCACCCGGCCGAGGAATTCCAGTGTGCCGTCAGGCAGATGACGGCCCCGGTCGCCGGTCCGGTACACCCTGGCGCCCGGTACGAACGGGTCCTCGACGAACCGCTGCGCGGTCAGGTCCGGGCGCCGCCAGTAGCCACGGCCGACCCCGTCACCGCCGATCACCAGCTCACCTGGAATGCCCGCGGCCACCGGCCGCAGATCCCGGTCCA
Source organism: Kibdelosporangium aridum (assembly GCF_900176515.1). Lineage (GTDB taxonomy): Bacteria > Actinomycetota > Actinomycetes > Mycobacteriales > Pseudonocardiaceae > Kibdelosporangium > Kibdelosporangium aridum. The sequence goes on along the minus strand of NZ_FWXV01000001.1, from coordinate 1,309,317 downwards.
CCACGTAGACGCGGGTGTTGGGCAGCGGACGACCGATCGGCACGATCGGAGTGCTGACCTGACCGTCCTTGTCCAGCACGTGCACGGTCGAGTCCACAGTGATCTCAGTGGAGCCGTAGGCGTTGACCACGACCGAACCCGGCTCGACGCGCTCAAGCAGACGGGCGCAGTCCTCAGCCCGCCAGCCCTCGGAGCCCACCGACACCAGACCCATCCGCGGCAGCTTCGCGTTCCGCTCGTGCAGTTCGCTCACCAGTGCGTTCGCCAGAGTCGGGACGAGCTCGATCGCGGTGCCCGACTTCTGGTCGATCAGGTCGAGCAGCCTGGCCGGATCGGTGACGACGTCCGCAGGCGCGATGATCATCGTGCCGCCGAAGAACACCGAGCGCAGCAGGTCCGAGAAGAACAGGTCGACCGCGAGCGTGGTCACTGAGACGAAGCGCAGCCGCTTGGCGGCGAGGTCGTACTTGCGGTTCCAGGCGTCCGCGATGTACGCGAGGTTGCGGTGCTCGATCATCACCCCCTTCGGCGTCCCGGACGAGCCGGAGGTGTAGACGACGTAAGCCAGATCGTCCGGTCCCACAGTGGTTTGTGGTGCCGTCACCGGATGCCGTCCGGCCGCTGGCCACAGCTCGTCCAGGCACAGCACCTCGCATTCGGGCTCGGGCAGCCGTTCCAGCAGTGGTCGTTGGGTGAGCAGGACCGGCGCCGCCGAGTCGGCCATCATGAACGCAAGCCGGTCGCCGGGATAGCCGGGATCGAGCGGCACATAGGCGGCACCCGCCTTCAGCACGCCAAGCAGGCCGACGACCATGTCCAGTCCCCGGTCGACGCACAGTCCGACCAAGCTGCCGGGCTCGACACCGCGGCTGACGAGTTCGTGCGCCACCTGGTTGGCGCGCGCGTCGAGTTCGGCGAACGTCAGCGAGCTGTCCTGATAGGACACAGCGACCTGGTCCGGCCGCAGTCGCACCTGCCGCTCGAACAACTCGTGGATGGCGTTGGGCTTTTCGTAGTCGACGGTCGTCTCGTTCAGTTCGACGACCAGCCGGTGCTGCTCGGCGGTGGTGAGCCAAGGCAGGTCGCTGAGCGGTCGCGCCGGATCGGCGACGATCCCTTCGAGCAGAACGTGCAGGTGTTCGGTGAACCGGTGGATGGTGCTCTCGTCGAACAGGTCCGTGCTGTACTCCAGTGCACCGAGGACACCGTCGTCGCCGTCCTGGAACTCCAGGCTGAGGTCGAATGGGGACGACTCACGCGGCAGGTGGTACTCCTGCACGGTCAACCCAGGCAGATCCAGCACGGCCTGCTGAGCACCCCGGTATGCGAGCATCGCCTGGAACAGCGGCGTCCTGCTCGGGTCACGGTCCAGGTGCAGCGCGTCGACCAGCCGGTCGAAGGGCACTTCGTCGTGCGCGATCGCGTCCAGCGTGGTCGTCTTGACCTCGCTCAGGAAATCCAGGAACGTCCGGTTCCACGCCAGTTCGGACCGCAGCACCACAGTGTTGGTGAAGAACCCGACCGTGTTGTTGAGCTCAGGCCGGTTGCGGGCGGCGGTCGGCATACCGACGGCGATGTCGTCCTGACCTGAGTACCGGCCGAACAACACCTTGCAGGCGGCGAGCAGAACCGTGAACAGAGTCGTGTCGTGCTCTCGGCTCAGCGCCCGCAGACCGGCGGTGACCGAGTCAGGAAGCCAGAACGTGTGCAGCGCGCCTGCGTCCGTGCGGACGGGTGGCCGCGGCCGGTCGGTGGCCAGTTCGAGTGGGGCGATCGCGGCCAGCCGTTGCTTCCAGTACGCCAGTTGCTGGTCCAGTGCCGCACCCGACATCCGGTTTCGTTGCCAGACGGCGTAGTCCGCGTACTGCACCTCGGCATCCGGCAGCTTCGGCGCGACCCCTCGCACGCGCGCCGAATAGAGGGAACCCAGTTCCCGCAGCAGGATCTCCAGCGACCATCCGTCGATCGTGATGTGGTGCATGCCGAGCACCAATAAGTGCTCCGCTTCGGACAGTCTGAGCAGCATGGCACGGAACAACGGGCCACGCCGCAGGTCGAACGGCTGGTAGAACTCCTCGATGACCGGACGGACCTGGTTCTCGTCCACATCGCGCACGGTCACTTCGAGGTCGTACGGCGGCTGGACGATCTGGACAGCGGACCCGTCGACCGTGTCGAACGTGGTACGGAGTGCTTCGTGCCGGACCACGAGTTCGTTCAGGCTCGCGGTCAGCGCGTCGAGGTCCAAGACTCCTTTGAGGCGTGCGGCGAAGCCGCTGTTGTACTCGATCCCGCCACCGTCGAGTTCGTTGAGGAACCACAGGCGCTGCTGGGCGAAGGACAACGGCAGCGGGCCGGTGCGTTCACCGGCACTCACCCGGCCGATCCGGTCGCCGTCCGGGCCGCCTTGACCGGCCAGCCGCTGCCGCAGCCGCTCCTGCAGATGGGCGGGGAGCGCGGCGATCCGATCGGCGCGTGACGTGCTGTCCACGTGGTCCTCCTCGTGGTGCGGCAGGTTCTTCAGGTGGTGGGGAACAGTCGGCGGTACACCGGGTGCGCGCCGAACGTGCCCGGCTGGTGCGGGACGTGGAACTCCGCGGTCTCACCGGCGAGCCGCGCGGTGACGAAGTAGTCCGGATGCACGCCGTCGCCAGACGGCTGGTAGGTGAAGTCGATGTGCATCTCGTCGCCAGGCTTGACCGCGCGGGGCGGGTCGAACAGCGGCAGGTACACGGGCATCCAGTTGGTACGCATGGTCAACGAGTTCACCGGGTCGGTACCGGGCAGGCACCACAGCTCGATCCACAGCAGCAACCCGTCCACCCGGCCTGGACGCGACACCGTCAACGTCGCTGACGTGTCGCCATCGACCGCGAGATCACCGTTGAAGTACAACGATTCCACCGGCGCGTAGTCCGTGAGCAGGTGCTCGGGGCCGACATTGGCCAGCCCGAGCAGGACGTCGAACGGTCCGCTGTGGACAGTGAAGGCCTGCGTCAGCAGATCTGTCGACTGGGCGAGAAAGCCCGCGCCGTCCGGGAAGATGTCGGCGAAGCAGGTGGCACCGGCGTAGGTGATGCAGCTGTCCGGCACGAACACCGCGTCGGGCGTGGTGAGCCTGCGGCGCGCGTCGGCGAGCACCGCGGCCGCGCCTTCCGCGCCACCGATGTCGCCGATGATCTCCGAGACGCACAGCTCGGCCCGGCGATCGAGGGTGACGTCGGTGGACAGCCCGTGGCACAGCTTGATCCGGCTGCTCCACTCGATCTCGGCGAGCCGCTGCTTGGCCATCTGGTAGGTCTCCGGCATGCCTTCGATCGCGACAACTTCAGTCGCACCGCTGGTGACGGCCTCGATCGCCCAGTTCAGGTCCCGGCCGGTGCCGATGTCCAACGCGATCCGGCCGGGTGCGGTGCGCTCCAACGCCTTGCGGTACGCGCTGTTGCGCACCTCGTCCATGGACATCAGGTCGTACAGCAGTTCGTCGTAGCACGGGTACATCCCCACCGACGGCCACAACTGCGGCCGATCGGCGCCCCAGCCGGAGTGGTCGACGACCACACTGACTGCTCGGCCGGCGATGTCGAGCCGGTCGTTCTGCAGCAACTTCGGTCCTTCCGCTCAGGTCCGGCCGGTGTGCACGGACCGCTCGATGTCCTCGAGGACGGCCAGCTCCACGGCTTCGGACAAGGCACGTACGGTCGGCCTGTCGAACACCACACGCGGGGACAGCCGGACGCCGAACAGCCCGCGGATCTCCGACAGCAACCGGATGGTCAGAATCGAGTCCCCGCCGAGGTCGAAGAAGTCGTCCTCGGCGCTGACCCGGTCGACACCGAGTACCGAGCCCCACAGGCCCGCGATGCCTTCCTCGGTGGGTGTGCGGGGTGGGACGTAGTCCGCCGCCGCCAACTCCGGCCTGCCTTCCGGCACGGGTAACGCCGCGCGGTCGACCTTGCCGGTCGAGGTCAACGGCAGCGCGTCGAGCACGACGAAAGCGGTGGGCACGAGGTATTCCGGCAGCCGTTCGGCCAGGAAGTCCCGTACCTTGGCCGCGTCACACGCCCCGACGAGGTAACCGGTCAACCGTTTGCTGCCCGGTTGATCCTCACGGACCACAACGCTCGCCGCGGTCACGTCCGGATGGGTCAGCAGCACGGTCTCGATCTCGCCCGGTTCGACCCGGTGGCCCCTGATCTTGACCTGCTCGTCGACCCGGCCGAGGATCTCCATCGTCCCGTCCGCACGCCAGCGCACCAGGTCACCGGTCCGGTACAGCCGGGATCCGGGCGGTCCGTAGGGATCGGCCACGAACCGCTCGGCGGTCAGGTCCGGCCTGCCGAGGTAACCGCGTGCCAGGCCGTCTCCGCCGATGTACCACTCCCCCGCCACGCCGACCGGAACCTGCCTGAGGTTCGCGTCCAGTGCGTAACCGCGGGTGTTGGGCATGGGTCCACCGATCGGGATCAACGGTCCCGTGTCCTGGTGGGTGATTTCGTGCGTGTGCGCGAAAACCATGCTCTCGACGGGGCCGCACCCGTGCACCAGCTTGAGGTTCGGATGGCGTTGCCGTGCCGCGCGGATGTGCGGTGTCGACGCTGCTTCACCGCCCGTCGCGACCTGCTTCACGGTGTCGAGGACGTGCGGGTGGTTGTCCACGACCGCGTTGAACAGGCTGGCCGACAGCCACAGCGTGGTCACGCGGTGCCGCTCGATCAGCTCGACGAGCAACGGCAGATCCAGGGAATGACTGGGGCACAAGACGGTCGTGCCGCCGTGCAGCGGACCGCCCCAGAGCTCCATCTGCCCCGCGTCCCACGACACCGGCGAGTACTGCAGGAACACCTCGTCCGGCCCGAAGTCCAGGAAATCCTGCCCGGTGAACGTCCGGACCATCGCGCGATGCGACGCGCTCACACCCTTGGGGCGCCCGGTGGAACCGGACGTGAACATGATGCACGCGAGGTTGTCCGGCGATGCCTTGCCGTCCGGCCTGTCGCTTGGCCGTGTTGCGATCCGGCCGGCGTTGTCAGCCAACCACTCCTCGGTGACCACAGCTGCCGGGACGAGGTCGTCCAGCATTTGCCGGACGCGGTCCTCGGGGTACTGCGGATCGATCATGGCGTACGCGCCACCGGCTTTGTGGGTGGCGAGCATGCTCACCACCATGTCGATGCTCCGCCACATCTTGATCGCGACAACCGAGTCCGGCCGGACGCCTTCGGCGATCAGGTGATGCGCCAAGCGGTTCGCGCGCTCGTCGAGCTCGCGGTAGGTGATCGCGCCAAGACTTCCGGGCAGCCGTCGTCGCGACTCGCCAGGGGGACCCCCGAATCTCACGTTACCAGTGGGGTACGACAGTTCCGGGTCGTCGCAGATCAGCGCCGTCCGGTCAGGTGTCCGAGCCGCCTGTGCCTCGAACAACTCGTGCATCGTGCGATCGGCCGGGTAGTCGGCCTTCGTGTCGTTCCACCGCGCGAAGGTCGCGCGCTCGGTCTCGGTCAGGATGTCCAGCCCGGCCAGCGTGCCGGTCTTCTTGTCGACAATGGACTCAAGCACCGTGGTGAGGTGACCTGCCATGCGTTCGATCGTGGCGACGTCGAACAGCTCGCTGTCGTACGCCAGCATGAAGGACGGTTCCTGCGCGGTCATGTAGACCAGCGTCAGCGGGAAGTTGTTGGCGTCGGCGGCATTCAGGTCGCGAATGGCGAGGCCGTTCTGCGTCGCGACGTCGTAGCGGACTGGGTAGTTCTCGAAGACGACCGCGCTGTCGAACATCTCCGCAGCGGGCTTGTCCCCGCCGATCCAACCGGCCATCCGGGACAGTGACACGTATCCGAATTGCCGGGACTTCGCCTGCGCTGCTTGCAGATCCGTCAGCCAGCCGAGCACGCCACGGGTGTCGTCGCAGTCGACCCGGACCGGGATCGTGTTGATCACCATGCCGCAGACCTCGTCGACGCCAGGCAGGTCACCGTCTCGGCCGGACACCACCGACCCGAAGACCACGTCCTGCTGACCGGAGTACCGCGACAACAGCAGCGCCCACGCGCCCTGCACCACCGCGTTCACCGTGAGCAGTTCGCGTTTGGCCAGCGCGGCCAAGCCGTCCTTGAGTCGTTCCGGCAGGATTCGCCGGACTTGCGCGGTCCCCCTGGCCCGGTGGGCTTGGACCGGCGGCCGGTCATAGGGCAGTGCGGGAGCGTCCGGCAAGTCCGCCAGAGTGCTCTGCCAGTGTTCTTTGGCCGCGTTCTCGTCCTGTTCGGCAAGCCAGGCTACGTAGTCGCCGAACGACCGCCGCGTGGGTGCCACGCTTCCCTGTGCGTAGGCGGCGAACAGTTCGGCCAGTACGTGCTGCACGCTCCACCCGTCCAGCAGCACGTGGTGGAAGGTGAACACCACCGCGACGCTGTCGGCGGAGAGCTTGCCGATCGCCACCCTGGCCACGGACGGCTCGGCCAACGTGAACTTCGCGGCCCGGTCATCGGCGAGGTAGTCCTGCAGTCTCCTGTGTTGCTCGTCCGCGGGAAGCGCGGACCAGTCGAACGTCCTGACCGGCAGCTCCACCCCGCGCCGGACCACCTGGACCGGGATGTCGACGTCCTGCCACACCAGGGAAGTACGCAGGATGTCCAGCCGCGCTGCCACCGTTCGCCACGCGTCGGCCAGCCGTCGCACATCGGAGACACCGTCGAGCACGAAGTCGACCTGCGCGTGGTACACGTCCTCCTGCGGCTCGGCCAGGCTGTGGAAGAGCATGCCGCGCTGCATGTCGGTCAGCGGGTAGATGTCCTGCACGTCCCGCCCGGTCCCGGCGATCCGGTCGACGGCGTCCTGGCTCAGCTTGGCCAGCGGGAAGTCCGATGGCGTACGGCCGCCCGCATCGGGGCGCGCGCAGTGCTTGATCACGCCGCGCACCGTGTCGAGCATGCCGTTGGCCAACTGCGCGACCGTAGTCTCGTGGTGCACTCCGGGAGAGAACGTCCACCGCACGGTCAGCTGTCCTGATTGGACGGATGCGACCACGTCGAGCAAGTGATCGCGTTCGTGGTCAGGGTGCTGGTTCAAGCCCATGGTCAGCGAGGAACCGACGTAGAGCTCGTTGTCCTGCTCGGCGTTGTCCCACTGGCCGAGGTAGTTGAAGCTGATCTCCGGGTTCGTGCTGACGCCGAGCGCACCGAAGCCGATGCCTCGGTGCGGGATCGCGCGAACCTGCTCCTTCACTGCCTTGAGCAACGCCCCCTTGTCACTGTTTGTGGGCAGGACGAGCGCGACTGGGTAGAGCGTGGTGAACCAGCCGACGGTCCTGGAGAGGTCCGCTGCGGCGATGTCCTCGCGGCCGTGCCCCTCCACGTCGACGATCACACTGCGGTCGCCCGTCCATGACGCCAGCGTCGAGGACAAGGCGCCGAGCAGCACCTCGTCGGTGCGTGTCAGGTAGGCCGCCGGGACCTGGCGCAGCAGGGCCTCGGTCTCGGTGGCGTCAAGGCTGACTGTGATCGTCCGCGCGGCGCCTGCGGTGACGTCGCCATGTCCGTCCTGTGGCAACGGCTGCGGTTCTGGCAAGGCCTGCCAGTAGCCGAGTTCGTCGTCGAACCGGCCTGGTTCAGCGACGATCTCGGCCCACGCCCGGAACGACGTCGTCTTCGCGGGCAGCTCAGGCGTCTTGCCTGAGACGATCGCGCTGTACGCGGTCACGAGGTCCGCAAGGAGGATCCGCCAAGACACCGCGTCGATCACCAAGTGGTGTGCTTCCAACGTCAAAGTGCCATCGACCAGCTCGGCCCGCAGCAACGGTCCGGACGCCAGGTCGAAATCAGTCGGTCCCCAGTGGACAGTGTCGCCGTCAGCCGTCTGGCGCTGGTTGTTGCCCGGGAAACGAAGGCGCAACGCGTCGTGATGCTCGCCGACGACCCGCAGAGCCTGCTGGAGCGCGCTGGCGTCCACGTCCGGCGAAAGCTCGACACTGACCCATTGGTTGAAGCGCTCGGGGTGGTCGGGATGCCTGTCGAGGAACCACTTCTGGATGGGCAGCAACGGCACCGGGCCAGGCGGGACGCTCTTCTCGGGCGTGGTGACCGCGATTCCGGTCACGCCGGCGAGCTCGGCGATGGTCTGGTGGCGGAACACATCCTGCGAGCTGAGCGAGAACCCGGCCTGCCGCGCCTTGGCGACCACCTGCAGGCTCAGAATCGAGTCACCGCCGAGCCGGAAGAAGTTGTCCGTGACGCCGACCGAGTCCGTGCCGAGCACCTCGGCCCAGATCCGGGCAAGCTCCGACTCCTGCGTGGTCCTCGGCGCCGCATAGTCGTCAGCACCGACGGACCGGCCGGGCACTGGCAGCGCGGCCCGGTCGAGTTTCCCGTTGCGGGTCAACGGGATCTCCGGCAGCACCACGATGTCCGCGGGCACCATGTAATCCGGCAGTCGTGCCGCGGCCATTTCCCGCAGACCGGCCACATCCAGGTCCGGCGGCGCGACCACGTACGCGGTCAGGCGCTTGACACCAGGCGTGTCCTCCCGAACGATCACCGCGGCCTGGCCGACCCGCTCGTCGGCGGCCAGCACCACCTTGATCTCCCCCGGCTCGATCCGGTAGCCCCGGACCTTGACCTGCTTGTCGGCCCTGCCAAGGAATTCCAGGATGCCCCCGGCGGTCCACCTGACCAGGTCACCGGTCCGGTACAGCCGGTCGCCGGGTGCGCCGAACGGGTCGGCGACGAACCGCTCGGCGGTCAGGCCCGGGCGGTTGACGTAGCCGTACGCGACACCAGGGCCGCCGACGTAAAGCTCGCCTGCCACACCGATCGGGCATGGCTGCAGCAAGCCGTCGAGAACGTACAGCCGCCGGTTGCGCAGCGGTGGTCCGATCGGAACCATCGCACGGTCCTCGGCGACATCCTGGCCGCGTATCTGGTGGCACGCGACCACGACCATCGTTTCCACCGGCCCGTAGCCGTTGACCAGCCGCAGATCCGGATGCGCGCGGACGATTTCGCGCAGGTGTGCCATCGAGGCGACGTCACCGCCGACGAGCGCCTGGGACACCGAGCCGAACACCTCGGCGTTGCTCTCAGCGAGGACATTGAACAGACCGGCCGCCAGACACATCGTGGTGACACCGTGCCGCCGTACCTCGGCGGCCAGAACATCGGCGTCGATCGAGTCCCCGGGGTAGAACACGAGAGAAGCGCCATGCAGCAACGCCGACCACAGTTCGAGGGAGAGCCCGTCCCAGGACGTGCCCATGCTCTGCAGGATGACCTCGCGTGGGCTCAGCTCGAAGAAGTCCGTCTGGCACAACGCGTGCACGGTCGCTTTGTGCGGGGACGCGGCGCCCTTCGGCTTACCGGTCGATCCCGACGTGAACAGCACACACGCCACGTCCTCGCCAGTCACGGTGACAGCCGGGGCATCACTCGGCATGTCCGGCCAGTCGGTGTCCAGGACGACCGGATCGCGGTACCGCCCAGCGTGTACGCCGCGGACCAACGTCGTTGTGGCACCGGCCTCCTCGAGCATGAACGCGGTGCGTTCGTCCGGCTGGCTCGGGTCGATCGTCAGGTAGGCCGCGCCAGTCTTGAGGATGCCCAGCAGCCCGACCGGCAGGTCCAGTCCGCGCTCGGCGTGGATCGCGACGACGTCACCCGGTCGTACCCCGAGCGCTTTGAGGTGGTGGGCAAGCCGGTTCGACTTGGCGTCGAGCTCGCCGTAGGTCAGCAGGCCGCTGTCGAAGATCACCGCCGTCGCGTCGGGGTTCCTCTGCGCGTGCTGGGCGAACAGCTCGTGCAGGGGTACGTCAAGCGGTTGTGGTCCCGCGGAGTTGTTGTACTGCACGGTGATCCGGTCGAGCTCGGTCGGGTGCACCAGCGGTGAACGTGAGACCACGGTGTCGGGCTGCCGGGTCACCGCTTCGAGCAGGGTCAGCAGGTTGGCGGCCATCCGCTCGATGGTCGCGGCGTCGAACAGGCTGGTGTCGTATCCCAGGTGGCCGGTCAGGACGCCTGAGCTCTCCTCGAAGTCGAAGATCAGGTCCGTGACGGCCGTGACGTCCGGCAGCGGCTCGCGGCGGACCTGCATCCCGGCCACTTCGCGGTCGGTGAACCAGGCGTCCTGCAGTACGACGAAAGCCTGGAACAGCGGCGTCCTGCTGGTGTCCCTCGGTACGCCCGCGGCGTCGACGATCCGGTGGAACGGCACGTCCTGGTGCGCGAACCCGTCGCGGATCGTGCCTTTGACCGAACGCAGGAACTGCGTGAACGTGGCCTCGGGGTCCACATGGGAGCGCAGCACGAGTGTGTTGATGAAGAAGCCGAGCATCCGCTCCAGCTCGGGCCGGTTGCGGCCGTCGGTCACGGTGCCGACCGCGATGTCCTGCTGGCCGGTGTAGCGCGCGAGCAGCACCTGCACCGCGGCCACGAGTGTCGCGAACAACGTCGTGTCTGTCTCGGAGCTCAACGCCCTGAGACGTTCGGTGATCTCCTGCGGGATCTCGTAGGTGTGCCTGGCGCCTGCGCCGCCGCGCACCGCTGGCCGTGGGTGATCAGTCGGTACCTCGACGACCTGCAGGTCGGCGAGTTGCTCGCGCCAGTAGTCCACATGCGGGGAATCGCTCCACTGATTACGTTGCCAGACCGCGTAATCCGGGTACCGCACCGGCTGCTCCGGAGGCCTGACACCCTCGTAGCGTGCGCACAGTTCGTCGGCGAGCAGCCTGATCGACGTGCCGTCGGTGACGATGTGATGCACCGAGAACACCAGCACGTGTTCGTTCTCGGCGAGCCGAACCAGCCACCATCGGCTCGGGTCGTCGTGCCGCAGGTCGAACGGGCGGGTCAGTTCGGCCCGGATCCACCGCTCGAACTCCGCCCGACGGCCAGTGAAGTCCTCATTGGACAGCGCGACCGGCCCGGGTGCGGACACGAGCTGGTAGCCGGTGCCGGAGTCCGCGTCGAACTTGGTGTGCAACGAGTCGTGCGCCGCGACCAAGTCCTCGATCACGCCGTGCAGCCGGTCGACGTCCAGGTCACCGGTGAACCGCAGGCCGCCGGCGACGTTGTACTCGTAGGACCCTGGGTCGTACTCCTGGAGGAACCACAGGCGTTCTTGGACCGGGGACAACGGGATCGGGCCGTCGAGCGCGACCGGCTCGATCGTGGACATCGCGTTGCCTGCGAGTGCGTCGACGGCAGCGGCGAGTCCGGCGACGGTCGGCTCGTCGAACAACACGGCGGGCGAGAGCTCGACGTCGAAGATCGACATCGTCCTGCGGAGCACCCGCAGGGCGCGCAGGGAATCACCGCCCAGTGCGAAGAACCCGTCCTCGGCGCCGACCGAGTCCAGTTCCAGGACCTCCTGCCAGATCTCGGCGATCTGCCGTTCGGTGCCGGTCCGCGGCTCGACCCGGGCGACCTGGGCCGTGAGCAAACGGGCGCCCGACGGCTCAGGCAGCGCTTCCCGGTCGATCTTTCCGTGCGGGGTCAACGGAAACTCGTCGTGCACGGCGAACAGCGCGGGCACCATGTACGCGGGCAGTCGTTCGCCGAGGAAGTCCCGCAGTTCGTCGCGGTCGACGTCGCCCACCGCGACGAGGTGCGCGACCAGCTGTGGATCGCCCTGGGCGTCCCGGTGCACCACGACCGCAGCCCGGTCGACGCTCCGGTGTGCGGCCAACGCGAGCTCGATCTCCCCGAGCTCGACGCGGAACCCGCGGATTTTCACCTGGTCGTCGGCGCGGCCGACGAACTGCCACTCGCCTTGCCCGGTCAGCCGGACCAAGTCCCCGGTCCGGTACATCCGCGCCCCTGGCGTGGGGTCGAAGGGGTTGGCCACGAACCGTTCCGCGGTGAGGTCGGGCCGGTTCACGTAACCACGGGCCAGCCCGGTTCCGGCGAGGTAGCACTCGCCGATCTCACCTGGCTGGACCGGCCGCAACGCCGCGTCCAGGACGTACATGTCGGTGCCGTCGACCGGTGTGCCCAACGGCGGCACGATCGCGCCCTGCAGCGGACGGCTGACCGTGGTGCAGATCGTCGCCTCGGTCGCGCCGTAGCCGTTGACCACGATCCGGCCTTCCGACCACTTCTCCAGCAGGGTCGGCGCGAACGCCTCGCCTGCCAGGTACAGCGCCACGTCCGGCGGGAAGCTGCCGGGTGACATCGCGGCAAGGGCGGCAGGCGGAATGGTCGCGTGCGTGACGCCCTGCTCGGCCAACAGCCTGGCCAGCGCGATGTCCGAGTTTGTCCGCTCGGCGGGCGCAGCGACGATGGCACCGCCGGTGAGCAAAGGCGTGAAGATGTCCCATAGCGCGGCGTCGAATCCGGTCGGGGCGAACTGCAACGCCCGGCTGTGTTCGTCGAGCCCGAACCGTTCGGCCAGCTTGATCACGGTCGGCGCGCCGGCATGGCTGATGATCACGCCCTTGGGACGGCCGGTGGACCCGGACGTGTAGATCACGTACGCCATGTTGTCCACAGTGGCCGGACGGCTGCGGTCGGCGTCGGTCAGGTCGTCCGCCGGATATCCGTCCAGTTCCAGGTCTTCAAGCCGGATCCGGTTCACGCCCGCAGGCGCCGCGTCTTCGGTCGTGGCGGTGCACACCGCCAGCCGGGGCGCGGCGTCCGCGAACATGAACCGGATCCGGTCGGCCGGATAGCTCGCGTCGATGGGCAGGAAGGGCGCGCCTGCCTTGAGCGCGGCCAAGACGCTCACGACGAACTCCGGCCCGCGCGGTAAGACGAGAGCTATCAGGTTCTCCGGTTCGGCTCCCTGCGCCACGAGGGCCCGTGCGAGCCGGTTCGCCCGTGCGTTCAGGTCCGAGTAGGACCAGGAGGTGTCCTCGTACACCAGTGCGGTCGCGTCACCGGACCGCGCGACCTGCGCTTCGAACAGCTCTGTGAACGAACGGGCGGTGCCCACTCCACACCTCCGGGACGATTTCTCGGGCTTTTATCGGTCGGCCATGCGGGTGACGAGACTGGCCGGCCGCAGATCGGTCCAGTTCTCGTTCACGTAATCGAGGCAGGATGCCCGGCTCGCCGAGCCGTGCACGATCTGCCAGCCGTGCGGGACGTCGACGAAATCCCGCCACAAGGAATGCTGGTTCTCGTCATTGCAGAGCACGAAATAGCTGCCTTCTTCGTTGTCGAACGGATTCGTCATGCGTGTTCCAGTTCGAAGACGACGGACAGCGTCAGCGATTCGATGAGGTGCTTTTTCACACAGCGCCATCCGCCTTCTGCGAATACGCCGTCCCATTCGTCCATCGTCGGCAGGTAGACGTCCATCATCGCGTGGCCGAGTTCGAAGCCCAGCGTGAAGACGGGCACGTCGTCCTCGTTCACCGCGTGCTCGGAGCGCACGCCGTCCAGCAGGATCCTGGTGGCGTCGCCAAGCAGGAACCGGCGGACCTTCGGGAAGGCCTCACGCAGCCGCCGCAGCGTGGCGACGCAGTTCTCCCGTGGCCAGAAGTCGTGCCCCATCATGAAGCACGTCAGCAGGTCGACCTCGGCGAACTCGTCGCGGTAGCCGATCTGGCGCACGTCGCCCTCGGCGAACGAAAGCCGGTCGCCGAAGCCGCGTCCGGCCGCCTCCGCCGCGGCCACCTTGATCGCCGGACCGGCCAGGTCGACGCCGATACCGGTGGTGCCCGGGTAGCGGTCGAGGATCTGCATCAGCCGCTCGCCGCTGCCGCAGCCGAGGTCCACGACCGAGGAGAACGTGTAGTCCAGGCCGTCCATCGCGGCCCAGAACGCCGGGTCGAAGTACTGGCGGTTGATGTCGCGGCAGGCGTAGGCGATCGCCGCGGAGTCGCGGCGGTAGAAGTCTCCAGTGCGGTTCTCGTTGCGCAGCACGTACTGCATCCGCGAGAACAGGTCGCCCGAACCGAGGCTGAGCCAGTGGAACAGCGACTTCGTCCGGTACGCCTCGTCGAACAGCGGCCCCGCCACCACGGTGTCCCTGGCCCGCTCGACCACGTCGACGACGGCCAGCGCGGTGACCAGGCCCTGTGTCGAGCGGACGTCGAGGTCGTGCTGCAGCGCGAAGCTCTGCACGTCCAGCTTCTTGTTGTCCCGCAGTTCGTCGAGCACCCCGAGTTCCCACGCGGCACCGATCGCCGCGGCCGCGACCGCCGAGTTGAATATGTTCGCGACGGCGCGTTCTGAATTGACAATCGTAGAAGTCATCTGCACTCACTCCAGTAACGGGAAATTCATCGAGTACGGCAGAAACAGGAGTGACCAGCCCGACTCCCCAGCTCCGTGGTCAATCCTTTGGCTACTTCGACCATAGGATTGCCACCTGGCCGTGTCAAAGACATTTAGACGTGCCTAAAAAGCCGAAAACCCGGCCTCGCTAGGGCAAGGCCGGGCGTATTCGGAGTGAACAAAACGGGAAAAACCGTCAGACGCGGGCGAGCACCAATTGCTCGCCGAGGACGGTCAGGCTGTGCTGCACGGTGTTGCGTTCCCGCGCGGTGGTGATCAGGCCGGCGTCGCGCAGCACGCCGATGTGCTGGCTGACTGCCCCAGCCGACACCCCAGCGCGTTTGGCCAGCTCACCGGTCGAGCACGCGTCGCGCAGCAGTCTCAGCAACGTTGCTCTTGTCTTGCCTAGCAACGCGCTCAACGCGGTGCTGGACAAGTCCTCGGCACGCCACCACTGCGTGGACATCGGCGGCACAGCGGACACGATCAGTTTGGGCCGTTCGGCATCGACCACCACAGCCGGTCTCGACGACAGGAACGCCGAGCGTGCGATCGCCAATCCGTTGCGCCCCAGCCGGATGTCGGCCCTGTCACCGTCCATGATGTGCAGAACGGTGTCCTGCAAGCGGACTTGTGGGTGCAACGTGCTCAGCAATCCGTGGACATCCTGGTGCTGCGTCCGCTCGACAGCCTTGAGATGACCGCGGATCGCCGTCCAGCACGGCACCACCGCGATCTCGGCGAACGCGTCGACCAGCTCGACCATGTGCCGTCTGGTCAACCCGAAACCGACTGGCCGGTGATCGTCCTCGACGGAGCCGTCCAGCAGCCACAACAAGTCCGGGACCGGCCGCAGCACGCGGAACACACGCGCGATGTCACGGTTCATGTCGCCAAGCCGCCGCACGGCTTCCCTGCGCCAGGGCGCGAGTGCCATGTTCCGCTCGTCGGCCAAGGCGTTGAGCGCGAACACCGCTTCCGCACGCGGTGTCAGTGATTCGACCGGATGAGTCCGTGCGATGTCGTCGAAAGTGAAGTGGATCCTCGTCATGACCTCACCCGCCGGGCGATCCGCCCACTGAACTGCAGCGCGGCGACCCGGCCGGCATCGTCCCGAAGGAACCTCCCGACGTGCGCGAACCCGGTTCCAGCCGAGTCCACGAGCTTGAACAAGTCGTCATCGCCCACCGCGAACGCGGCGGTGAACCCCGTCCCATCGGTGAGTTCGAGACCGTCCGACTGTTCGCGGACCGTGAAGCACGTGCTGTCGTTGAAGTACTCGCCGAGCAGTTCGGACGCGTCGACTGGACACTCGTCGACCGAGGGCGGCGCGTAACTGCCGATCCCCCAAGCCCCAGCGAGCTCGGTCCACAGATCCAAGCCCGTGGAACCGTTGGTGACCAACGCGACCACAGTCCGGCTCTCGGCGTGCGCCCGGATCGAACAGCTCGTGCCCGCGAGCGTGCCGTCGTGCCCGAACCACGAACCATGCGTCGCCCAGCCGAGTCCCCACCCGTCGGCGATGCCGAACGGCTTCGCCGCAACAGGTTCCCGCATGAGCCGGGCGTACTCGTCCGGCAGGACACGGCCATCCAGATGAGCGAGGACGAACTCGACCAAGCTCTCGGCCGTCGCCGCGAGTCCACCGGCAGGTTCCCAGCCTGCGGGCAGATCGACATCCACCGGGTTGGTCAGCACGTGCGGAACTGCCATCCCGGATGCGTCGAGCCGGGCGACCCGAAGGCCCAGCGGTTCGACCACGAACGACTCGACGGCCTCCCACCACGACAGTCCGGTCAGCTCCTCGATCAGGGATCCGACGAGGACATATCCCGTGTTGGAGTAGGAAAAGCCGCTGCCCGGCACCCAGACGTCCGGCCGGTCCAGCAGCGCACGGACGTAACCCCTCAGCGAGACGACGTCGGTGGCCTCGTAGTCGGACACCAGGCCACCTGTGTGGCTCAACGCCTGCCTCAGCGTGATCTCCCTGAGCGCGCGCGAACGGGCCCGCGCGAGCTCCGGCATGTGATCGGCCATGGGCACGTCCAGCTCGACGTCCCCGTCCGCCACCAGTTGCATGGCAACCGTGGCGGTGAAACTCTTCGTGGCCGAGCCAAGGGGGAACATCGTCCCCGGCCCGACCTTGTCACCCCCCGTGTGCTCAACCAGCCCGTACGGCACCGAGACGGTCCCACCGTCGGTGTGCACGGCCAGTTGGGCCCCCGGAACACCACTCCTCTCTGCGGAAATGCCGAACAGCTCACCCACCCCGGTGCCGCTGTCCCCCCACCACTGTGTCGGTTCCATGCCCCAGCGCAAGGACCACCCTCGCCTTCGAGTCCCCAGTCGCGGCCGGATCGGCCACACGTTGCTTCAGCGATGTAACCCCAGTGTTACGACACGCTCTGTATCCACGCTGTAGCAATCCTGTAAGCCCAGGCCATCAGCACGATTCGAGAGCGGCCGATGTGGCTGCCGCGCTCGCGGCGAGCAGCGGAAGGCGGACGTCAGGGGTGGGGATCCGGCCGTGGGCCGCCAGAACGGCTTTGATCACGGCGGGGTTCGGCTCGGCGAACAGGGCGCGGGCCAGTGGCACGAGCCGATTGTGCAGGTGGCGCGCGTGGTCGGTGGGACCGTCCCGCCACGCGGCGATCAGCTCGACATAGGCCCGCGTTGCGACATTGCCGCAGGCCAGGATCGCGCCGGTGGCACCGAGTGCGACCAGTGGGCCGGCGTAGAGGTCGTCGCCGGAGAGAACCGCGACGTCGTCCGGCACGCTGCTCATGAACGCCACCGTGGCGTCGTCAATGCCGCCGACAGCGTGCTTGAACCCGGCGACGTTCGGTATTTCGGCAAGGCGGACGAGGGTGTCGGCCGCCAATGCCCTGCCTGTGCGGGCTGGGACGTTGTAGACGAGCAACGGCACCGGGCTGGCGGCCGCGAGGCGACGGAAGTGCTCGACCACGCCGTCCTCGGATGGGCGGGTGTAGTAGGGAACGACGGTCAGTGTGGCGGTGGCTCGGGGATCGAGATCGGCGAACACATCGAGCGAACCAGCTGTCGAGTTCGACCCGGCGCCGATGATCAACTGCGCGCCGCGTTGCACGCATACGTCGGCACAGATGTCGACGACCTTGCGGCGTTCCTCGGGTGCCAGGGTCGCGGGTTCGCCAGTCGTGCCCAACGCGACGATTCCGGCCGCGCCCTCATCGATCACGTTGTGAGCGAGCGCCTCCAACGCGTCGGCAGCGAGTTCGTCGGACGCAGTGAACGGTGTGACAAGCGGAACGAAGAGACCCGTGAACATGACTCGACCATCGCGCGCCCAGCTGTTCAGGTCCAGTTCGCGTTTCTGTCGTGGAGCATAAGGTGTACTTATGCTCGACGTACGCAAGCTCCGCCTCCTGCGGGAACTGTCCCGGCGCGGGACGATCGCGGCAGTCGCCGAAGCGCTCACCTTCACCCCATCGGCGGTGTCCCAACAGCTCACCGCCCTGGAACGCGAGACCGGCGTACCGCTGCTGGAACGCACTGGTCGACGCGTGACGCTGACCCCGGCGGCCCACCGGCTCGTCGAGCGCACCGAGGAAGTCCTCGCGACGCTGCACGAAGCAGCCGCCGAACTGGCAGCGACCACGACAGCGCTCACCGGCACCCTGCGTATCGGCGTCTTCCCCACCGCGATACCCACGATCCTCACGCCGGCCCTCGTCGCGCTGAGCACCGACCATCCGGGGCTGGACCTGACCGTCACGGAACTGGATCCGGTGTCCGTGCCCGATGCGCTGCGCGACGAAAGCCTGGACATCGCTCTGATCCAGGAATACGACTACGTGCCGGCCGCCGAAGATCCGGCGCTGCAGACGGAGCCGTTGCTGGAAGAGACCGTCCACCTCGCCGCACTGTCGGCCGAACCGTTGGCAGTCCGACGCGACGCCCCCTGGATCGCTGGCACGCCAGGCACTCTCTGCCACGCCATGACGATCAGGGCCTGTGAGGCCGAGGGGTTCACACCGCACATCCGCCACCACGCCGACGACTTCGGCACCGTGCTCGCGTTGGTGGCGGCCGGCCAAGGCGTCGCTTTCGTTCCCGATCTGGGTGTTGTCGCGCCGCATGCTGCTGTTGTGCTGACTCCGTTGCCTATCCGGCGCAGAACACATCTTGCCTACCGCCGGGGCACACGCGACCATCCGGCGATCTCGGCCGCACGAACCGCCTTGCATGACGCCGCCGAGGTACCGCCGATCGACGGCATTTAGTCCACTATGGACGTGCGGCTGCCTTCTTGATCAGCTTGGTGATCAACGCCGCGTGCTGGTCGGTCATGGCCGTCAAGGCAAAGGATGTCGGCCACATCGTGCCGTCGTCGAGGGTTGCCACAGCGTTGAACCCCAGAGTGCCGTAGCGTTCCTTTTCCTTCTCCGCACTCAGGTAGAAGCACAACACCTTCCCCTTCAGCGCGTAGGCGGGCATCCCGTACCACAGCCGCGGCGCCAGATGCGGGGCTTCGGTGGTGACGATGGCGTGGATGCGTTCCGCGATCTCGCGATCCGGTTGCGACATCGTGGCGATCACATCGAGCACGTCCTGAGCGTCGGCGGCCGCCTTTTGTTTGCCACTCCCCCGGCTTGCGGCCTTTCTGACCTCCGCGGCACGCTCCTTCATCGCGGCTTTTTCCGCGTCGGTCCAGCCACCGTCCGCTGGTTCGACCCGCTTGCCGGACTTCTTCTCATGCGGTGTCATGTCCCAACGCTAGCCGCGGCGGACACAGGCTGGCTTCTCGATTCCTGATCGGTTCGCCGAGGCTCCACTTGGGACAGGGTCAGCCGTCGGCGCCGCAGCGGAAGCCGATGTGGTGGTGTCCGGCGAACGGGTCGCGTGAGTATCCGTCACGGTCGGTCGAGCGCATGTTCACCGCGCGCTCGTCGTGGGCGCCGCCGCGGGTGATGCGAAGGTCGCGCGATTGAGCGTCCTCGCGCCCATCGTCGGCGACATACGGGTAAGGGCGGTCGAGAGAACTGGTCCACTCGTAAAGGTTTCCGGCGAGGTCGTAGACGCCTTGCGGTGTGGTGCCACGGGGATGGGCTGTCACTGGACTGGTTTCTCCGTAGCGTTTGCCGAACTGGGCGCGTGATGCGTCCGGTTCGTCGTTGCCCCAGGGATACGTGCGGCCCTCAGCGCCCCGGGCCGCGGCTTCCCATTCCGCTTCGGTGAGCAGGCGCGCCCCACGTGCCTGGCAGTAGAGGTGCGCGCCCCACCAGTAGACCTCGTTCACGGGGTGGTCCGCGAAGCCGTCTTCGACGGCGAATCGGCCATCTCGCCGGACGATGTGGGAATCGTCGTCACTGTCGTCGGTCGTGAAGATCTCACGTCCACTTTGGTCACGAACCGCGTCGCTTTCCGCCGGATGCAGTGGCCCGTCCCAGCGTTGACGATCCCCGCCACGTGCGTTGATCAGCGTCTGACCGTTGGCCCAGTCGACGAACTGCTGGGTCGTCACGGGATAGGCGTCGATGTAATACGGCTTGATGGTGACCTGATGCGCGGGCCGTTCCTCGGCCGGACCGTCATTACGCCCCAGCGGGTATGAGCCCTGCGGTATCAGCACCATGCCTGCCCGCGGCTGCTGCGGGGACGGCGTTGACACACCAGTGACAGCCGGAGGTTGCGACGGGGCGACTGCCCCGTCTTGGGCGGTGCACCCTGCGGTGATGATCGCCGCCATGGCGATCACCGTCTTCACGTGCGAATTGCGGTTCACAGATCACAGCATATAGGTATGCGTATACACGTTCTAGTGAGTGGCGCGATGGATGACGATGTCGTCGAGCCGGGTACGGGCGTAGATCTTGACCTTGTTGTCGAACCCATCGGCGTTGTCCTGCGACGGAAGAGCGCTGCGCACCGCACCTTTCGTGCTCTTGGCGTCCACCCAGGCAACGGTGCCCTCGCTGATGCCGACCTCGATGCCGCCGGAGGCGTTCAACAACTCCGCCTGGCCACGCGTCATCTGGCCGACCCGGATAGGACAGTCGCTCCCCCTGGCGACGACACTGCTCTCAGCACAGTCGATGTCGAACCTGCCGCCGGAGCCACTGAGATCCACGTCGGACAAGGCATGCCCGACCCAGACCTCTCCGCTCGATCCTTGGTACCGCACGACACCCTCGACCTCACCGATCCGCACCGAAGCCGCGCCGCCCTCGATGTCGACGGTCCCCGCGATGTGCCCGACCTCGACCGAACCGGCCGCGAGGTTCCCGCGCAGCGCGGCGATCCGGTCAAGCTCCACTCGCCCCGATGCCATGTGCAGTTCACAGTCGCCGAGCAGGCCATCACTGTGCACGTCCGTCCACGCCGTGTTCAGCACCAGTTTGGAACCGACCGGCAGTTCGATCGTGATGGCGACCGACCCGGCCTGGTCCCCCGCTTTGACCGTCTCGACCGACAGCGCACCGGCGGAAAATTCGACCTTCGTCTTCTCGACCACCTTCGCGTCCGTCTTGCTCGCCGCATTGACCGGCTCGACCAGCACCACCGTGTCCGACCGCTCGCTCGCGGCGATCCGCACCTGGGCACCACCGGTGGTCAACCTGGCCGTGATCGGCTCAGGCGTGGCGAATGTGGGCATGACAAATCTCCCCATGTTCGTGTGTGGCGGCGGGCGGCTCAGCCGACCCAGCCGGTGAAGTGCCCGTCCTTGCGCCCGCGTCGCTTCCGCTGGTCACCGGCGAGTGCCGCGCTGACCACACGGACCAGCCAGGCGTTGGTCGACAGCCCTTCTTGGTTGGCCGCCGCCTCAATGCGTTGCTTGAGTTGCTCCGGCGGCCGGAAGTTGATCCGCGACACCGCGCCGTCCATGCCGGTGAGCGGAACCTGATGCTCGACGACCGGCTCTTCGTCCGGTCCCTCGTCGACCTCCGGCGGGGTGACCACGAAGACCGGTTCACGCCCGCGGAGCCTGACCTCGACCGAACCCGGCGCCATCTCCCTGGTGACCTCGTCCATGGCCGCCGTCAGGACATCCAACATGGTCAAGCGGGTCGCGGACACGACCGAGGCGGCCAGACGCTGCGCCAGCGCCGTTGCCTCGCCCGGCTCGGCAGCCGCCAGCAGCTCCTGGCGAAGGCTCTCGACGTATGGCGTGAGGTCCATGCGCCAACTATGACGCCATAGTGGCGCCATGTCAACCGTGTGGCGCCACAGGAGGCAAAACAAAAGAGGCCGCCCTGGTGGACGGCCTCCTCGAGCGATTATCCAAGCTTACCGCAGCGCTGACTCCAGCTCGGCCAGCCGGGCGTTCTCCCTGCGGATACGCAGCAGGACCACGACGAAGATCGCGACCACCAGCCATACGTAAACGTTGTGATAGATGACGCCAAGATGGCGCCACGACGGGAAGTCCATCACCGTGGGCACGGGCGCGCCGAGAAGCGGGAGCACACCGCCCATGCTGGCCACCCAGGTCACCGCCAGCGCGAACCGGTCGAACACGGCGCCGCGCCGCAACGACAGGTGCAGCAGGTACACCAGCAGCAAGCCCAGCCACACCCAGTGGTGCGGCCAGCTGAACGGCGACACCGCAGTCGACACCAGGCCGCACACCAGCACAGCCGCCAGTTCCCGGCCGCCGAGCGACAGCCGGCGAGCGAGCAGGAGGCCGATCACCGCGACGGCCCCGGCGACCGCGACCCACAGCAGCTGCTGCGCCGGGCCTACGCCGAGGGTCCGGGCGATCATGCCCTTCAACGTCTCGTTGGCCGGGTGGTCCGGCACACCGACCCGTGCCGGGTCGAGGAAGGCGCCGGTCCAGAACTGCCACGAGTCCTTCGGCAAGAACAGGAACCCCAGCACCACGGTCCCGACGAACGCGGCCCCAGCCACCGCAGCCGCCCGGAACCGTTTGGTGACCAGCAGGTACAGCACGAAAAACGCGGGGATGAGCTTGATTCCCGCGGCGATCCCGATCAGCGCGCCCTTCCAGCGCACGCGGTCCGGCAACGCCAGATCCACCAGCACGAGCGCGAGCAGCACCAGGTTGACCTGGCCGAAGATCACCGTCTGGCGGATCGGCTCGCACCACAACAGCACGCCGGCGACGGCCACGCTGACCACCGCGAGCCGGGCGTCGCGCACGTAACCCAGCCAGCTGAAGGCCAGCCACACCACACCGGCCATGATCGCGAAGTTGATCAGGCTGCCGATCACGGTGAACCAAGTGCCCGACAGGGCGACGACCGGGATGAACGCCAAGGCGGAGAACGGCGAGTAGACGAACTCGAAGACACCTTTGGTGGTGCCGATCAGCGGGGTGTCATAGAGCGAGACGCCGTCCAGGACGCGTTCCCCAGCGACCCGGTAGGCGAAAAGGTCGATCTGATGTGCCCGGACTACGGGTTCCTCGAAGACCTGGATCAGGTAGTAACCGATGGCGATGACGCCGAGCACGACGACGGTCCAGAGCACCGGCGGCGGGATCACGCGACCTCGGGGCACAGGGGGTGCATGGCTGGAGCCGCGCTCACCAACCGCCCATAATGACACGCTCACTCAGATGATTTTCTGATACGCCCATCTCCGCGGTTGAGCCGGGGCCCCGAAGGGTGCCAAACCCCCAGTTGAGAGCCCCTATTCGGCGAACTGCTGGGTCAGCAGCCGCAGAGCGTCCGCCGAGCTCGCGTCGTTCGGGGTGTAGATCTCCAGCCGATGGTCGGGGCTGTCGGGCTGCAACCACACCTGGTAGTCGACGTTCGCCGCGCCGACGGTCGGGTGCTGCAGCCGCATGGTCCCGACCGTGCAGTCGGCGACGTCACCGGTCGCCCACATCGCCGCGAACTCGTCGCTGCGCATCGTCAGCTCGCCGATCAGCTCGGCCAGGCGCGCGTCCGTGGGGTAGCGGCCCGCGGTGAGCCGGAGGAAGGCGACGTGGATGCGGGCGACCTCGTCCCAGTTGCGGTGCAGGTCGCGGGTGAGCGGATCGAGGAAGAACATCCGTGGGATCGACGGCCGGTGCGTCGGATCCTGTGGCGCGTCAAAGGGGATGTGCTCGGCTTTGAGCGCGTGTCCGGCACGGTTCCACGCGAGCACGTCGTCGCGTCTGCCGAGCACGATCGCAGGCGTCCGGTCGCCGAGGGATTCCAGCAGCGCGAGGACGCGCGGGTGCGGGTGTTCTTGTGGTGGTTCGGAAAGCCCTGGATTCGCGGGTTGCCGTGCGAGGTTGTGCAAGTGGACGGTCTCGACTGGATCGAGGCGCAGCACCCGTGCGAGGGCGTCGAGGACCTGTTTGGAGGCGGTCTCGGACTGCCCCTGCTCCAGGCGTGTGTAGTAGCCCGCACTCACGCCTGCGAGGTGGGCGAGCTCTTCCCGGCGCAGTCCGGGCACCCGGCGGGCGGTCCCGTACGTGCGTAGTCCGATGTCGGCTGGGGTGACTCGATCACGGCGATTCTTCAGGAACGCACCAAGGCTCTCCACGACTTCGAGCCTATGTCGCCCGGGTACGCGGGTGGGTGTACCTGCTGGGTGTACCCACGGCGCGGGGATGGTTGGCGGGCGCGTCCTGCCGGACTGTCCAAGGCATGTCTCAACAGCACTCCCCTGGTTTGCGGGCCTGGCTTGGCCTCGTGGTCCTGCTCGGTCCGGTCCTGCTGGTCTCGATGGACGGGTCGATCCTGTTCCTGGCGATGCCCCGGATCAGCCAGGCCCTCACGCCGACCGCCGACCAGGCCCTGTGGATCTTGGACAGCTACGGCTTCGCGGTCGGTTCCCTGCTGATCGCGTTCGGCACCATCGGCGACCGGTACGGTCGGCTGAAGCTGCTGACGATCGGCGCGACCGTGTTCGGCATCGGCTCGGTCGCAGCAGCCTTCGCGCCGAGCGCGGAGTTCCTCATCGCCGCGCGTGCGCTGATGGGAGTCGCCGGCGCGACGCTGCTGCCGTCGGCGTTGGCGGTATTGAGCGAACTGTTCGCCGATCCGCGGCGACGGGCGCAGGCCATCGGCATCTTCGCTGCCGCGTTCGCCGCGGGGTTCGCCATCGGTCCGGTCGTCGGTGGCGTCCTGCTGGAGAAGTTCTGGTGGGGCTCGGTCTTTCTGATCAACCTGCCGGTCATCGGCGTGTTCCTGGTGTTCGCGCCGGTCTTGCTGCGTGAGGTGCGCGCGACTCGGCCAGGTCGAGTCGACGTCACCAGTGTCGTGCTGTCCGCCGCGGGCCTGCTGCTCGGGATCTACGCACTGAAACACGCCGCCACCGAGGGGCTGACGCTCGGCCCCGCTGCCGTGGGCATCGCGGGCGTGGTGCTGCTGGTGTGGTTCGCGCGACGGCAGAAGCGCCTGGAGCATCCGTTGATGGAGTTCTCGCTCTTCCGTGACCGCGTTTTCACGGTCGCGATCATCACCGGACTGGTGCCGTTGGCGGCGTGGTCGGCGACCGCGTTCCTCTCGGGGATCTACCTTCAGTCCGTCCTTGGTTTGTCGGTACTGTCCGCGGCGCTGCTCGCGCTGCCTGGTGCCGCGGTGCTCACGATCACCTGCATCGTCACGCCGGTCGTGGTCGACCGCATCGGCAAACGAACTGCGCTCGTCGTCTGTCACTTCTCCATCGCGGCCGGTCTGTCGTTGTTGCTCGCCACCACGATCACAGGTGGGATCGGCTGGTACATCGCGTCAACGGCCATCGCAGGCGTCGGCTACGGCATCTCCTTCGCGGTTGTCGCCGACACCGCTGTCGGAGCTGTGCCGGTCGAGCGTGCTGGCTCTGCTGGGGCAATCGCGGAGACCAGCAACGAAATCGGCAACGCACTGGGCATCGCGCTTCTCGGTTCTCTTGCAGCCCTGGTGTTCCGGCTCTCCGGACCGGACCTGGCACCCACCCTCGACGGAACGCTCCAGCTTCCCGATCTCGCGCCCGTGCTGGTCGAGGAAGCCAAGACGGCCTTCGTCACCGGCCTGCACGTGATCGCCGCGGCGGCCAGTCTTCTGCACATCGCGCTCGGCACCGTTGCCCTGCGTTGGATATCCGTACGCGCTACAAGCCCAGTGCCGTAGTGGGATCGTCCCAGCCCGAGATCAGGCAACCCGGTGCCCACGTGGAGTGCGTGCCGCTGCTGACCCGCTCAGGCAGCTGGATCCGGGCAACCGGGCCCGCGCTGACGTCGTTCGCATGGAAGATCAGGCATTCGGAGAGGTCGCGGTTCATGTCCGAGGTGATGGTGACGAGATAGCCGTCATCCTCGGCCGTCGAACCGATCCGGGGCGCCATCGCGGTCTCGCTGCCGAACACGCCTTCGCCGAACTCGTAGCGTTCGGCCGAACCGGTCAGCGAGTCGTGTTTGACCAGGCCATCGAACAGGAACCAGCCGGCAGGCGACGTCGCGGCATAGCTGTAGCGGTGTCGCCTGCCGGCGTACTGCTGGTTGATCATGCCGAACTCGCTGGTGACGTCGGTCAGCCGCTCTTCCTTGGACAGCCCGGTGGTCAGGTTGAGACGCCAGCGGTGCAGGTGCGTGCCGAGCTGGTTGCTGTCCAGGAAACGGAACATGCGCTGGTAGAGCGTGCCACCGCCGGACGGAGGCACGGGGTTGGTCTGGAAGAAGCCTTCGAGGACGATCTCGTCGCCTTCCTCGTAGGCGTTGGTCCAGTGCAGCACGTAAGTCGGGTCGGCCTCGAACCACTTGATGTCCGCGGTCGTGCCGTGCCGCGGGATCACCGCCAGCCGAGTCGGGATGTCCGGGTAGAACCGCGACGCGTACTTGCCTTTCGCCAGCGCTTCCGGCGCCCAGAACAGCGGGAGGTCGTTGAGGATCGCGTAGTTCTCGGTGAAAGCCATGTCGTGCGGCAACCGAGGTCCAGGCAACGGCACGTCGATGTACGTGACGAGGTTGTCATTCCCGTCCACCACGCCGTAGTGCATGTACGGCGCCTCGGTGCTGTAGTTGAAGAACATCAGCTCGCCGGTGCGCTCGTCGTACTTCGGGTGCGCGGAAACGCCTACGTCGCTGGGGAATTTGCCGTTCCAGGTGGCTTTGCCGAGGGTCTCCAGCGTGGTCGGGCTGAGCCGGTACAGGTCTCCGCACTGGTAGAAGCTGGTCAGCGCGACACCGTTGTGCAGCACGACATCCGTGCTGGATGCGTCCTTCATCCGGCCGCGTGCACCCCAACCCGTCTGCCTCGGCGAACGCCCGGGGTCTTCGGCCAGGCCCGCCCACAACGCGTGCCCGGCTTCCTGTTCGGCGACGAACCCGTCGGTACGGATGAACCTGTTGCGGTAGAAGGCTTTCCCGTCACGGAAGCCGACCGCGTGCACCATCCCGTCACCGTCGAACGGGTGGTAGATCTCCATCGCCGGGTGCACCGGGTTCTCGGTGTTGCGCAGGTAAACACCATCGAGGTCGGCCGGGATCTCGCCGATCACCTCCAGGTCGACCGCGGCACGCTCAACGTGCTGAGGCCGCCACGGCCCCGTGCGATACGGGTGGTCGTCGTCCGGCGGCAGGGTTGTCAGTGCACGGCCCAGTATTTCGATGTCCATCCTGCTCCCCTACGCCTTGACCACGAAACTGGCGCACGTCGTGGTGCTGCCGCCGATGAGGCCACCGCTCGAGTTGACCGGGATCCGGCCGCCGATCTCCAGATCCCCGCTCACCCTCCATTACTACAACAAACAGAGTTGATGCGCTACAACTAACAGAGTGATCACCCGACTCGAAG
Source organism: Kibdelosporangium aridum (assembly GCF_900176515.1). Lineage (GTDB taxonomy): Bacteria > Actinomycetota > Actinomycetes > Mycobacteriales > Pseudonocardiaceae > Kibdelosporangium > Kibdelosporangium aridum. Next base: position 1,282,403 of record NZ_FWXV01000001.1, on the reverse strand, counting down.
CCGGCGGGCCCAACGCGATCGCCGTGACCAACGGGATCGTCGGTGACGAGTGGACGCTGTGGATAGTGGAACTGGCGCTGACCGACGGCCTGACCCAGTACAACGAGTGGCTCAACGCGGGCCCGATCTCCACCGCGGTGCTCACGACCCGCCTGACGCGGCTGGTGCAGGCAGACGTCCTGAACCGGGAGTCGGGTCACTACCGCCTGACCAAGCGTGGCAGGCAGATGTGGCCGATCCTGCTGTCGATGTGGGCATGGGAGCAGAAGTGGGTCAACGACCCGGAAGCGAACCTGCCCGAGATGCGGCACGGCAAGTGCGGCAACATCTTCAGCCCGCTGCTGGCCTGCGAGGCGTGCGACTCGGTCGTGGCAGCCCGGGACGTGCGGGGCAAGTTCGGACCGAGCGGCGGCTGGGAACGCAGCATCCCCACCGGAGTCACCCGCCGCCGGGCGCATTCAGGCAGCAGACCGACCGAACTGGTCACCCAGACCATGGCGCTGATCGGCAACCGCTGGTCAATGGCGTTGCTCGGCGCGGCTTTCCTTGGAGCTACCCGCTTCGGCGAGTTCGAGCAACGGATGGGCGCGCCACCCACGATCGTCGCCGACCGGCTGCGAACGTTCTGCGATATCGGCGTACTCGTCGCTTCGCCGAACCCGCAACGACCGAACTGGGTCGTGTACCGCCTGACCGAAAAGGGCCGGGCGTTCTTCCCAGTGGTGGCAACCGTGATCGACTGGGGACACCGCTGGTTCCACGCACCGGAAGGCCCTGCCCTACGACTCACCCACGCGGGCTGTGGCCGCACCTTCCACCCAAGGTTGCGGTGTAGCGAGTGCGGAGAGCGGCTCCGTGGCGCCTCGGTACAAGTCGAACGTTCACCCGTCAAGGCTTGTTCAGGTACGTAAGAACGGCCAGGACGCGGCGGTTGACGTGATCGTCATCGGTGATGCCGAGTTTGCCGAACAAGGCCGTTGTGTACTTGCTGATGGCGCTCTCGCTCAGGAAAAGCCGTTGGCCGATGGCCTGATTGGACAGTCCTTCGGCCATCAGGCTCAGCACTGACCGTTCGCGGTCGGTCAGCCCTTCGAGTCGGCGGTTCGTGGTTCCGTTGGCGAACAGTTTGGTGATGACGACCGGGTCCATCGCCGTCCCGCCTTGGGCGACGCGTTCCAAGGCATCCATGAACTGATCGGCGGCGAACACGCTCTCCTTCAGGAAGTAGCCGATGCCGCTGGCCCCGCCGGCCAGTAGTTCACGGGCATACAACTGCTCGACGTGCTGGGACAGGATCAGGACCGGCAGTCCAGGCAGTTCGCGACGGGCCGCGAGAGCCGCGCGCAGGCCTTCGTCCGACTGGGTCGGTGGCATCCGGACGTCGACGATGGACACATCCGGCCGCCACTTCAGCATCGCGTCGAGCGTCTCCGCGCCGGTGGTCGCCGTTGCCACGACCTCGTGTCCGTATGCCTCGATGAGGCGAACCATGCCGTCACGCAGGAGGTATAGGTCTTCGGCTACAACGACTCGCATGGCACCACCATTGTGGCACGCGTCGGACCGCCAGCAGGGCTGGTGATCTCACACGTTCCGTCGAACGCTGCGAGGCGACGGCGCAATCCGGCGAGTCCCCCATCGGCGCGCACAATGGCTCCGCCCTGGCCGTTGTCTGCGACCTCGACGACGAGGCCGGTGTCGTCACGGGCAATGGTGATCCGCGCACGGGTCGCGTGAGCGTGTTTGACCGCGTTGGTGAGCAATTCGACGACGCCGAAGTACACGGCGGACTCGATCGGCGGGTCCAGGCGCACGTCACCGTGGGCGCTGACGGTGGTTTCCAGCGGACTGTCCAAGGCAAAGGCGCGGACGGCATCGACGAGCCCTCGTTCGGTCAGCACGGGTGGACTGATTCCCTTGACCAGGTCGCGCAATTCGGTCAGTGATGTAGCTGCACCAACCCGTGCGTCCTGCAGCAGTGCCTTGGCCTGGGCAGGGTCGGTTTCCATCAGCTTTTCCGCGGTCGCCAGGGAGAGTCCCAGTGCGACGAGCCGGGCCTGTGCTCCGTCGTGCAGGTCCCGCTCGATCCGGCGGATCTCGGCGGCCTGCGCGATGGTGGTGTCGGCGCGCTGGGCTGTCAACTCATCCACCCGCATAGCCGGTGACGGACGCAACAAACGTACGGCAACCGGTGCGACACACCGCCAGGCGTAGGGAGCGCTGGCGACGGTCACGACCACAAAACCTGGAAACCAGAAAACAGCTGCCACGACCGCAGCCAGCGGAATGGCCACGACCACCCCGATGGTGAACGGCGCGATCACCGTGAACCGCAGGTCACGCCACGTCGCGGGGTCACTCCGCCAGGTCCGCCACCGCAGTTCCTGGCGGGCGTCCTTGCTGCTGCGCGAATATGAGAAACCGTTCCACCAATAACCCGTCGACATCCGTGTCACCGGCCCGGTTTGCCGGTATCCGCCGGGAATGACGGTGTTTGTCCACTGTGTAACGAGAGCGCGGATCATCCGGCACACCGGGCGGGACAGGGCAAAAGTGGCGATACCAGCCCAAATGACCGGCGCTATCCATGACCACGGGTTGGCGCCCCACCAGATCCACAGCGCCACGGCCGCCGCCCATACGGCCGGAACCAGCATGACAACGGCAAAAGCGACACACGCTCGCACGAAGCCCACACACGCGCTCGTCACCCATCTCATGGGTCCACTGTGCACCGCGCGCCAGCCGAATCGGGCCAGATCGGCGCGGAAGTAGGTCTAGCCCCACCCCACAGTGCGTCCAGACGCATACCGAGCCATCCGTGCGCTTCCTAGTTTCGATTCCACACAAGGAAAGAAGGAGCCATGGAAATCCGACAAGCCTTCAGCAAGGTGAAGAAGTTCGTTGCCGCTTACGGCGCGCTCAGCGTTGTAGGCCTCGTCGTGGTGGTCGTCCTTTCGGTCGAAGGCGGCGAGGTCACGTCGTTCATGTGGGGCCGCACAGGCGGGATGTTCGCGAGCGCGGTGGTCGCCTACTGGCTGACTGTCGTCGCCGCTAAGGGCACACGATGGGCTTACGTTCGCGTGCGCATCATCTGCGTGGTCGTCCCGATCGCGATCGTGGCCATTGACAGCATCCCCGGTGCTCTCCCGCCGTGGATGATCGTGATCCAGATCGCAGGCGCGCTCGCCCTCGTCCCGGCTGCGATCATCGTCAACCGCTCCGACCTGCGCGTTTCGTTCTCCGCGAAACAGTGAACCGGATTGGGTAATTCGGATGAGATCGATGCCGTGATGCGGAAGACTCGATAATGCCGATGAGTTCCGCCAGGCGTGCCGGTCTGTATCGGTGACATCACCCAAGCCGGACCCAGCGAGGAGCAATCCATGCCAAGTGCGACCCAGGAACGACCGGCCGTATCGGCGGGCCGCACGCCAGCCGTGGTGCGATTGTTGGTCCTTGCCACATTCGTGGTGATCCTCAACGAGACCATCATGATCAACGCCATCCCGCGCCTGATGGAGTCGTTGCAGGTCACCGAGCAGCTGGCGCAGTGGGTGTCCACCGCGTTCATGCTGACCATGGCCGCGGTGATCCCGATGACCGGCTGGTTCCTGCAGCGAGTGACCACGCGTCAGGCCTACGCGATCGCGATGGGCGTGTTCCTCGCGGGAACCCTGTTGTCAGCCGTCGCGCCGTCGTTCGGGGTGCTGCTGGTCGGCCGCATCGTGCAGGCCTCCGGTACGGCCGTGATGATGCCTCTGCTGATGACCACATTGATGGTCGTAGTGCCCGAGCAGGATCGTGGCCGCGTGATGGGCAACGTCACCCTGGCGATATCGGTGGCGCCCGCGCTCGGGCCGACAGTGTCCGGCTTGATCCTGCAGGTCGGGTCGTGGCGGCTGCTGTTCCTGGTGGTTCTGCCGATCGCCGCGCTGGTGACGGTGTTCGGGCTGCGCAAGATGGAGAACATCGGCGAGCCCGAGATCAGCTCCATCGACTGGCTCAGTGTCGTCGTCGCGGCGCTCGGCTTCGGCGGTCTGGTGTACGGCCTGAGCCTGTTCGGTGAGGGCGCGGGCCACATCGGGCTCGGTATCGGCATCGTTGTCGCCGGCTGCGCGACGATCGGGCTGTTCGTGGTCCGCCAGCTCAGGCTGCAGCGCAAGGATGGGCCGTTGATGGACCTGCGTGTCCTGCGGCACCGTGCGTACGGGCTCTCGCTGGCGCTGCTGTCCCTCGGGTTCCTCGCGCTGCTCGGTTCGATGATCCTGTTGCCGCTCTACCTGCAGAACCTGCGCAGCCTCAGCCCGCTGCAGACCGGCTTGCTGGTGATGCCGGGCGGTCTGGCCATGGGGCTGCTGGGACCGACCGTTGGCAAGGTGTTCGACCGGTTCGGCAGCCGCGTGCTGGTGCTGCCCGGCTCAATTGGCACGGTGATCGGCCTCGCCGGGCTCACCCAGGTGTCGACGACGATGCCGTACTGGCAGATCCTGGGCCTGCACACACTGCTGATGGTGTCGCTGGCGGCGACGTTCACGCCCGCCTTCACGCTGGGCATGGGTGCGCTGCCGCGGCACCTGTACTCGCACGGCAGCTCGATGCTCGGAACGTTGCAGCAGGTGGCCGCGGCGTTCGGGACCGCGCTCGTGGTGACCGTGCTGTCGGCGCGCGCCGGAGACCTCGTGTCCGAGGGCGTCGCCCCCGCGGCCGCGCAGTTGAGCGGGATGCGACTGGCCTTCTTGGTCGCGGCCGTCCTCGCCCTGCTGACGGTCATCATCGCCTTGATGCTGCCGAACCGCATCGACCATAGCGAAGACGAAGACAAACCGATCATCGCGCACTAGCGGTCATCGGCATGGCGTCCAGCTCCGCCGGGAGCTGGACGCCATGCCTTTCAGTACCTCAGCGCCGATGGCCCGCAGCATGGTGCGGCGCGCAGCGCGGTCGGGGGCGGCGGGATCCGTTTGGCATCCTCTTCGACCTTGGCGAGCATGCGTTCCCGCTCGGCACGGTCGATCAGCCGTCCATTCGCGACAACCGCGTGAATCCGTTGGGTATTGCGGATGTCGGCGAGCGGGTTGCCGTCCACGACCAGCAAGTCGGCGAACTTCCCTGGCGAAACCGTTCCGCTGACGTGCCCCAGGCCGACTGTGCGGGCGGCGTCCCGGGTCGCGGACTGGATGGCCTGCATGGGGCTGAACCCGATGCGCACCATCAGCTCCAGCTCGTCGTGCAGGCAGAACCCCGCGAGGATGTACGGCGCCAGGAAACCGCCGTCGGTCCCGGCGACCATGGTCACGCCCGCCTCGGCAGCGTCACGCACCAGGCGCACGGACGCTTCGTAGAACGCGCGATTCGCCTCTTGCTGATCCGGTGGTACCGACTGCAGGGCCCAACGCTGCTCTACCACCCACTTCGGCACGTACTTCTCAAGTTCCGGCTTGCGGACGAGCTCAGGCGGGAACGTGAAGAGCTTCAGCACAACCAGCGTCGGGGTCAGCGCGGTTCGATTGCGTGCCAAGGCAGCGAACACCTCAGCCGCGCGACCCGGGTCGTAGGACTTGATCGCCTGCCGCTCGAGCGCGCGCATCGCGAAGAAGTAACCGAAGGGATCATTCGGGTCTACGGGCGTGTTCTGGATGATGGTCCGGATCTCGTCGCGGGCGCTGGATACGTCCACGTACAGCGCGTACAGGTGCTCCTGAGTACGCATGCCCAAGTCGCTGCCCCGGACAACCGAAAGCTTGTCCGGTACGTGGCCCGCGATCGGCAGGCGCAGCCGTCGCGCCTCGTCGGCGATCGCGGACAACGTGTCGTCGTCAAGGTGGGAGTACACCTTGACGAAGTCGGCGCCGTCGCGTTTCGCCTTGCGTACCGCGGCCTTGGCTTCGTCCTTCGTCCGCACCTGCTCGGGGCTGACCTTGCCCCACAGGTTGACCAGCATCGAGTGCGGTCCGTCGACGACATTGCTCGCCACGACCATCCGTGGACCGAGCACCTGTCCCGAAGCGATTCGTTGGTGCACCTGGCGTACGTACGCGGTGCCCCACATCTCACGCACCGACGTGACGCCGTTGGCGATGTACAGCGGGAGCAGGAGTTGCTCCAGATCCATGGTGTGCGTGTGCATGTCCCACAGTCCAGGTAGGACATACTTGCCCCGCAGATCCACCACGCGGACTCCAGCCGGTGGCGCGATTCCGTGCCGCCCCACGGCGATGATCCGTTTGCCGGCCACAACGATTGTCGTGCCTGGCTGCGGGCCCGTTCCGGTCCCGTCGATCAATGTCGCGTTGGTGAAGACGAGAACATCTTGCTGATCGGCTTCAGCAGTCCGCCCCACGACAGTCGTGCCCGCGGCGGCCAGCACCAAGCCGCTTTTCGACAACCATGAAAGAAACGTCCGTCTGCTCGGTTCCACGATCGACATCACCCCCAGTGACCCGGATCACGATAGCGGCTGCGGTAATTCGTTTCCAGTGGTCTGGTGGACATCGATAGCGTCGGCCCAATGGATCTGCCCATTCTCGCCATGGCCGATTTGGCCACTCCGATGGCCATCCGAGTCGCTGCCACCCTCAACCTGGTCGAACACGCCGGAACCGAGGGAGCGACGACCGAGCAACTCGCAGCCAAGAGCGGTGCGTCCGTGCTGGGCCTGCAACGCCTGCTTGATCACCTCGTCGCGATCGGTGTCTTCGACGTCGAAGACGACCAATACCGCCCGACGAAGCTCGGTGCCCAGATGCACAAGGACGCACCGGAAGGGTTCAAGCGGCTGCTCGACATCAACAGTGCGGGCGGTCGCGCCGACCTCGCCTTCGTCGATCTGCTGGAGACGATCACCACCGGCGCGTCGGCTTACGTCCACCGATACGGCCAGGACTTCTGGACGGATATCGACGCCGAGGAGAAACTGCGGCGCTCGTTCGACGCGCAGATGCAGTGGCGATTCCAGAAGCACGCCCCACAGATAGCCGAAGACTTCGACTGGAGCCGGTTCCCCGACATCGTGGACGTGGGCGGCGGTGACGGCAATCTGCTCACCATGATCCTGCAGGCCCATCCCGGCGTTCGCGGACGAGTCGTGGACCTGCCTCCGTCGGCCCAGGCGGCGGCCGAGCGGTTCGCGGCGGCAGGCCTCAGTGATCGAGCCAGTGCCATTCCCGGCAGCTTCTTCGATCCCCTGCCCGTGGGGGCCGACGCCTACATCCTGTCGGACATCCTGCACGACTGGGACGACGACCACTGCCGCAAGATCCTGGCCGAGTGCCATAAGGCCGCCGCACCGAATGGCACCGTGGTGGTGATCGAGCCGGTACGAGGGCACGGTTCGAACACCGGGATCGACCTGTTCATGCTGATGTGCTTCAACGGTCGCGAAAGGACGGTCGAAGAGCTGGCCGAGCTGGCAGCCGAATGCGGACTCGTGCTGCAGGCCTCGGCCGCGGTCACTGACGGGCGGATGGCGCTGGAGTTCAAGGTCCAGTGATCTCCGCGAATGACATCGTGCGCGGGCGCAAGACCCGGCCACGGCCACGCAGACGGTGCCCCGTGGGCACCGGTCAGCGACCGGTGATATCGGCGAGTACGTCGGCCAAATCGGCGTTTTCCAGTGCCAGATCCCGCGGAGTGACGCTGATCGGCGGCGACGTCGACGACCTCGTACCCGGACGGCCGATCGGGCCGATGTCCACCTCGAACGCGGCACGGATGGTGCCGTCCGGCGCCTGCAGACTCACTTTGTAGTGCGCTTCGGCCAGCAGGATCGGCTCGCCCGCGACCCGTGGATGGCTGGTCACCTCCACTGACACCACCACGCGACCGCCTTGGGCCTGCGCGACCTTGTGCAACTCACGGATCGCGTTCTCCACACCGCTGTTCTGCAGTTTCAGGTTCACGTCGCGGTGCGCCATCATGATGCCGTCGGCCAGTTCGTCACCGAAGCCCGGACCCCACATGTGCGCACGCTGGTAGTCCGGCAACCCGACTTTCGAGCCAGGCTCGGTGTAGTTCTCGTAGCCCGGCGCGTCGTCACGCGGAATGGCGTTCTCGATCTCGCCCGTGGCCTTGACCGTCACCGAGTTGTCCTCGTTCGGTACTGCCTCCGGACGACCGGCCGCCTGCGGCGTCGACGGGAAGTGACCGGGCACATCCCCTTGTGGGGCACCCATCCCGGCCATCCAGTTGTGATATTCCTCCATGGTCTTGAACCGGTGCTCGATCCGGATTCCGTCACCGGCAGGCACTTCCACCCAGAACGGCTCCGGGTTGCCCGGATCGACGCCGAACGAGGTGTGCTCCGGGCCGTTCGGGGTCATGTAGTGGATCTCCGACGACCTCGGGCCGTTGGCCCGGAACGCCTCGCCGTAGAGCACGCCCATGTCGCCGTTGCCGCCGCTTGGCCACATGTTCACCGGATCGACCACGTTGGTGTCCGGGTTGCTGGGGTGGCTGTGCGCCATCAGTTCCCACGCACCGAGGTCCTGGCCGTCGAGGATTTCCTTCCACCGCTGGTGGTTCCCGGCGGGCGCGGGTCCCTCGCCCGGCGCCACCTGTACCGTCGAACTGTCGCCCTGGATCACGATGTACTCGCCGGTCTCGGTGTTGCGGTAGATCGCCGCCTCGCGCAGTGGATCCTCGGCGATCGAGTTGCGGTACATCGTCTCGGCGTCGGCGCGGTTCTTCGGATCGGCCGGCTGCATGACGGTCTGGTCAGGCATGTCGATGACGCCGCGCTGGTTCCACGCCTCCGCGACGCCGCCGACGACAGCTCCAGTGCCGAAGCCCACGGCCGCACCGGTACCGCCCGCACGCAAGATGGTCCCGAGCGGGTCGCCGCTCTTCCAGGTGCTTTCGCTGAGGATCGCGCCGGCCATCCCGGACGGCAGGCCACCGATCGCGCCTTCGATCCCGCCCTCAACGCTCTTCAACGCGATGGTGCCCAACGCCCCGGTCTTGGCGGCACCGATCAGCGACGCGAACGCTGGGTACTTCAACAAGGCGTCCAGCGCCTTCCCACCCATACCAGCCGTCGCCGCGGCAACAAGACCGTCCACGACACCCTGTGCCATGTCGACGGCCAAGTCTTCTGCGCCATAGGCTGCGCCCTTACCGCCCCACTTGACGGTGACGCTGGCCGCTGTCGCCGCGACCGCGCCTGCCACAGCGGCTACAACCGTTGCGCTGGTACCGAAGTAGGCCGCCGCGGCGGCAACTGCCGGGCCAGCGGCACCAGCGGTGAGCACGGTGACAGCGACACCTGCGGCGACTGCGGCCGCCGTGGCCATCTTGTCGGTGATGCTGTCCACGGCGGCGCGGTGTTCCTCAATGTCCTTGTCGCCGTAGCCGAACCAGCGTTCCATCCGCTGCTGGGCGGCGTCGATCTCGGCCTGGGACGCGCCTGAGGCGACCAGGCGCTGGTATTCGTCGTACGCGCGGCGGGCTTCGTCGGTTGTCGCGTTGAGGACGTCCTCTTCCTCGTCCTCGAACATCTCCGAGAGCACACCGGTGCCTTCGTTGACTTCCCAGTCCCGCCGCGCGTTCAGGTAGGCCATCTGCTCGGCAGGCGTCTTCGTGCCGTTCAGCAACGCCGACGTGTCCGCCCAGTCGCGGCCGGACAGGTCACCTTCGAGATCCTCGACGAGGTCCTGACCGGTCAGCGCGCGGTACTGGGCCTTGAGCGCCTCGACCTCCTCGCGTGACTTGCCGCGCAGCGTCTGCCGGATCGTCGCTTCGTTGGTGCCGCCGCCGGCGACCGCGTAGTGCAACTCCTGCGCGTCGGTGAGATGGCCGCCCTGGCGGATCAGATCGTTGGCCTCGTCCTGGGAGTAGCCGGACGTCTCGAAGGCGATCACCGCGCGGAAGGCACCCGGGCCCCACATCGGGTTGTTGGCGTCGTATCGGGCTTCCAGGTCACGCATGTTCTGCGCGGCCTGTTGTTCCACTGTGGACTGGGCCTGCGCACGCAGTGCCTCGAGCCGTTCCTGGCGTTGCGCCGGGGACAACAGCTGGTTGGCCGGATCGGCCATGAAGGACACTTCCAGATCGCGCATCACATCACGCCGTGCACGGCCGTATTGGTTACGCAGCACGGCGTTCACGGCGTCGTCGTCGGTGTAGAACGACTCGTGCTCGATCTGGATCTTGGCCGCGTCCATACCGGTCAGGTCGTACGCGTGTTCGGCCTGCGCCAGCCGCAGTTCCCCGCCGGAGAGCTCGTCCTCGATGTCCGCGTCGAACCCGGAACCGTACGCCGAACGCACCGCCTCGGTCCGGCGCCTGACCTCGGCGGCGATCTGCTCAGTCGTCATGCCTTTCGCCGCTGCCTCGGCTTCCACCTCGGCCTGGATCTGCGAGTACACGCCGTGAATCGCGCCTTCGTCGGTGCCGACGCCGTCCATCGCCTCGCGCAGCGCGGCAGCGTCCGCCGCCGCGGTGTCACCGCTGAGCAACGCGTTGGCTTGGGCGAGTTCGTTGTCTCCCAACTCTCCCGACAGCTCCGAAGCCAGATCGACGCCGTAGCGTTCGCGGTACCCGCGCACGATCGCTTCGCGTTCGGCGGGTGTGCGGTTGCGCAGGGTCTGCATGATCGTGGCTTCGCTGGTGCCCGCACCGGCCATCGCGTCGTTCAGCGTCGCGATGGCACCGGCCACCGGGTCGCCGGTCATCAGCGCCTGTGCCCGTTCGAGGTTTTCATCGCTCAGGTCGTCGGCGATGTCCTCGTCCATGTCGCGGCCGTCATATGTTGCGGCGTAAGCCTTCCGCATAGCCGCGATCTGGATCGGGGTGCGTCCGGTCAACGCCGTGAAGAGACGGTCCTCGTCGGTTCCGGCGCCTTTCACCGCGCCGCGGACGTCCCGGATGAGCACGCCCGCGTCGAAGCCCGGCGACTGGCTCGCACCGAGCGCGTTCAGGTCCTCCCAGCCGAACTCCGCGATCGCACGGCGCTCCAAAGTCGCCGAGATGTCCGGTACCCGCCGTTCACGCAGCCCGTTGACCACGTTCGCCGCGACAGCCGCGATCGGATCCTGGCCGCCGGACTGCAGGAACTGGATCACCAGCGCGCGCTGCTGCGCGGACAGACTGGCCATCTGTTCGGCCAGCGCGGCCCGGTTGCCCGCCGCGGCCTGTTCTTTGACCCGGGCCAGCAGCTGCAAGTCGGAGCTGATGGTGTCGCGGGTCTGGGCGTTGCGCAGGTTGCGCCACGTGTCCAGAACGCCGCCGATCATGTCGGCGAAGCTCATCGAAGCCTGCTCGGTGGCCTGGATGTCCTGGTCTCCGCGGGCACACACCTGGTCGGCCGCCACGCTCGCCTGCGCGTCGAGGTCGATGATCGCGGTATCGGCCTGAGCGTTCGCGTCAGCGGCGAGTTGATCGACCTTCGCAGCCAGCTGTTCGGCCGTCACGCCCGCGGCCGCGGCCACACCGTCGATCTCGGTGTTCAGCCCGCCTTCCTCGGGTTCGGCGACCTCGTCCCGCATCGCCGCCAGAGCCGCGACCCGGCCGCCTGGGTCGAGCCTGGCTATCGCGGCGTCCGCGAATTCGCGGGCGTAGCGGGGCACGTCTTGCTTGACCTTGGCCAGCACGTCACCGATCTGCTCCGCTTGCGGGGCAGGCGGTTGCGGCGGCGCCTGGGTCACCGCGACAGGTGCCGGGGCGGGTGACCGAACGGGCGTTCCGCTGTCGGCCACCGCCCTTGCCTCGGTCGCCGGATCACTGGTTTCCGAGCGCCGCTGGGAAACCAGCGTCCGAGCCTGGGACGAGAGTTCCCTCGGCGCCTCGCACAACGGTCGTGGATCGGGCGCTGGGATGGTGTCAATCGCTTGCCCCGCCGCGGACTGCCAGCGAGCCACGTCCGGATTCAACAGGGCGTTCACCGCTTGGTTTCCGCCGAGTTGTTGCAAGCCAAGCAAGGACGCCGGAGTCATCGGCGCGGCCGCGCCCTGCGGGGTGAACAGCGTGGGCACTGTGTCCCTGGCGACGGCGGGCGATGCGGGGGCCGCAGGTGTCTGGTCCTGCGCTTGTACCCGCTCGTCGCCCACCGGTCCCCCAGAGAATATGGTCGGGTTCCAGTCGTACAACGGCAGATGCCGCCAGACAAGATCGTCGGGACAACAGTGCCCTTTGAGGAAGTGTGTTACGCCTTAGGTGCCAGCCCGGCGTCAACCCAAGACGGTCCGTACCGGCAATGGACGCCCGAACCGGCGTACCAGAACCCTCATCGGGCCGCGGGCTGGAACAATTCGACGAAGTTGCCCGAGGGGTCCTGCAGCAGGATCTGTTGTCCGCCAGGACCGCTGAGGATGTCGTTGCGGAAGGTCAGTCCGGCGGCTCGTAACCGGTCGACCTCCGCGGCGAGGTCCTCGAAGACGAGCTGGATGCGGTTCCAACCGCCTGGTTGCGGCACGACGCCGTCCGGCATCGGGCGGCCCGCCGAGCTCTTCGGCCCGGCCAGCAGCAGACGCACCGGGCCACGGCTGACCGAGGCGAAGGCGGGGCTGGCGTCGAGGTCGACGGTGAAGCCGAGGTGTTTGGTGTAGAACTCCACGGCCGCGGCCACATCGCTGATCATGTAACGGAAATTGGCTTGCTCAGTTGTCGCCATGATGGACACTCCTCGCCGTTGAGGTCACCAGGTTCAGCAAGAACTGGTTGCGGATGTCGATTTCCGCCGCCACGCGGCGGAATTCGGGATAGCTGTCGTGATCGTTCGCTGCCGCGGCGGGCGGATCGGGCAGACTCCAGTGCACGGTGGTGGCCGATCCATGGTCGCGAGGAACCTCGCGAACCTTGTCGCACAACGTGATCACGTAATCGAAACTGCGGCCGGCCAAGGCTGACAGCGCCGTGGTGTGGTGACCGCTGAGGTCAATGCCGTACTCCTCCCCCATCACACGCACGGTGTTCGGGTGCAGAGCGGGCTTCGGATGGCTGCCCGCACTGGCTACTTCGACCCTGCCGCCACTGCGGTGCCGCAGCAGCGCCTCCGCCATCGGCGAACGCGCGCTGTTTCCCGTGCACAGGAACAAAACCGCGCCACCGGTCACTTCTTGCGACGCTGCCGGGACCAATGCCGGGTGCAGCGCGGTCGCGGCCTCGGCGAAAGCCGTGCCACAACTGGGAAGGTCGAGGTGGTAATACGTGTCACGGCCGTCGAAATTGCTGCGCCGCGCGGTGATCAGCCCAGCCGAGCGCAGCAGCCGCAGGTGGTAGGAAACCAGGTTCTGCGGTTCCCCAACCGCTGCGACGAGTTCCCGCACCCGGCGGTCGCTGGCGGCCAGTTCAGTCAGCAGCGCCCACCGCAGCGGGTGTGCCGCCATCTGCATCAACACCGGTACTGGTGTCTTCTCGACTGCCATGACCTAAAGTACATCAAACAGGTTTGATGTATCAACCCGATTTGATGGATTAGCGGCAGGAGAGGCCATGACAGAACTGCGCCGCCAGCTCGGCGTTTCCGACGCGGTGACGATCGGACTGGGTTCGATGATCGGCGCGGGCATCTTCGCCGCACTGGCCCCGGCGGCGGGAGCAGCGGGATCCGGCCTGCTGGTGGGGTTGGCGGTAGCGGCGGTGGTCGCCTACTGCAACGCGACCTCCTCCGCCCGGCTGGCAGCCCGATACCCGGCCTCCGGCGGCACGTACGTGTATGGACGCGAACGACTCGGCGAGTTCTGGGGCTACCTCGCGGGCTGGAGCTTCGTGGTCGGCAAGACCGCCTCGTGCGCAGCGATGGCATTGACCGTCGGCGCCTACGTATGGCCATCGCACGCGCATGCCGTCGCGGTTGCCGCCGTGGTCGCACTGACCGCGGTCAACTATGGCGGCATACAGAAATCGGCATGGCTCACGCGCGCGATTGTCGCGGTCGTACTCGCTGTCCTCGCTGCCGTTGTCGTGACCGCCTTCGCGTCGGACCACGCCGCCGTCGGCCGGCTTTCCCTTGGCAGCGACGTCACCCCGTTCGGCGTGTTGCAGGCGGCCGGCCTGTTGTTCTTCGCCTTCGCCGGTTACGCGCGCATCGCCACCCTCGGCGAGGAAGTACGCGACCCAGCCCGAACGATCCCCCGAGCCGTCCCCATCGCCCTCGGAATCACGCTCGTCGTCTACGCACTGGTCGCCGCTGCCACCCTGGGCATACTCGGACCGCAGCAGCTCGCGCAGGCGACAGCGCCACTGTCAGAGGTGGCACGAGCCGCAGGCGCACCCTGGCTCGAACCCGTCGTCCGAATCGGCGCCGCCTGCGCCGCCCTCGGCTCACTGCTGGCATTGATCCTGGGTGTTTCGCGCACAACCTTTGCCATGGCACGGGATCGGTACTTGCCACCCGCGCTTTCGGCCGTACATCCCCGTTTCGGAGTGCCACACCGAGCCGAGGTCACCATCGGCGTGATCGTCGCAGTGGTCGCGGCCGTGGCGGATGTGCGATCGGCGATCGGGTTCTCGTCCTTCGGCGTATTGCTGTACTACGCCATCGCCAACGCCTCCGCGTGGACACTCACCCGCGCCGAGAACCGGCCGCCCCGCGTGATTCCCGCGGTCGGGCTGGCAGGCTGCTTGCTGCTCGCCTGCACGCTGCCGTGGACTTCGGTGGCTTCCGGCGCGGCCGTCATCGCCGTCGGGGCGGCGGTGTACGTCTTCACTCGACGTACTTGAGTTTCACGCGAGGGCCGAGGTTTTCCAGCCCGAGGTGCTTGTCGTCGCGCGACAAGCCAAGTGTCAGCATTCGACCTGCCAACGGCGTCAGGTCCACAGCCTTCTGGTTGCCGTAGACGCCGAGCAGTTCCAGCGGCAAGGCGGAAAGCGGCTCGACGCTGCCGACCGGCGAGTTGTACAGCCACAAGTCGTGCAGGTTGGGGAACAATTCGGCGACTCGCCGCAGGTCCAGGTGCTGATTGCCGATGAGCCGGAGGGACGTGACCACTGTGTTCGGCGGGCTGACCGAACCAGTTCCGCTCAGGGCGGTCCGGCTGTGAACGCGGCCGGTTGTCCGAAACAGTCATGCTCAAATACGCCGTGCTGAGCGCGAGGCGGGGCTGTTGCCTGGCACTCAAGCCCAGCAGTTCCAGTCGGTCAAGGGACACCGACAGGTACTCGAGGTACGTTGCTTTGAACGCGCCGTCACGATCGGCTGCGCTGGGAGCGTGCAGGCCGGTTCGCGGAATTCGAGCCAGGAGTTCCTCGAGTTGGGCCGACTGGTTGGACATCCGGGTCAGGATTTCGGCCAACGCGCGTGCCGGAAAGGCGGGCAAGTGCCGCAGCACTTGAACAAGCAGGCGACATGCTTGGTCAAGAGCCAGCTGATAGGCCGGGACAGCCTCGGCGGACAAGCCCGCGCTGCGAACCTGGTCCGGCGAGCGGTCACGGACGTACCGCGCCAGCCGGTCAGGGTTCGCGTCGGTGGCGAAGAGCACGTCGTCAGAGAGGTCGGCGGCATCCAACGCGTCGGTGGCCGCGTTCAGGGCGGCTTGGACCTCGTAGTCCGGCAGCGCGCCGAACCGCTGGGCGATCGTCTGGCTGAGGTGCTCGGCGACTTGCAGCCCGATGTTCTCGACCAGGTGGTTCATCTTGTGGATCTGCAGCGGATCGCTCAGTTCCGCCGCGGCGAGTTCGGTCAGCGAGGTGGAGCGCTCCTTGCGGGCCTGCCGGTGCCGTAACCACGCCGCCGCGGCTTTGGTGGCCACTGTCTGGCCGAGCTTCATGACTTCCAGACCGGTGATGGCGTCCTCCCCGGGCGCGATCCGACGTGCTCACCGTACTCAGCGCCGGACACTTCCCCTGGTCGACCCCACCTTTTCGGCTCATCGCCGGTCAACGTTGGTCCACATTGGACCCTGATGGACCGTAATCATGATCACAATGAAAGTAAGGATAGCCTTACCTTACTCTCGACATGGTGAATGTCGTCAGTGAGGAGAGGGTGTTCGTGAGTCGTTCCCTGCGGGTGGCCATCGTCGGGGCGGGACCGGCCGGTATTTACGCGGCCGACTTCCTGTGCAAGGCCGACGTTCCGGTCGACGTCGACATCTTCGAGCGGATGCCCGCCCCGTTCGGGCTGATCCGATACGGCGTCGCACCCGACCACCCACGGATCAAGGGCATCGTCGACGCCTTGCACCGCGTGCTGGACAAACCGGGCGTGCGGCTGTTCGGGAACGTCGATTACGGCACCGATCTCAAACTCGACGACCTGCGTGAGTTCTACGACGCGGTCATCTTCGCAACCGGCGCAACTCAGGACCGGCCGCTGGACATCCCAGGCATCGACCTGGACGGCAGTTACGGCGCCGCCGACTTCGTGTCGTGGTACGACGGCCACCCCAGCGTGCCGCGCACGTGGCCGCTGCACGCGACCAGTGTCGCGGTGCTCGGCGTGGGCAACGTCGCGCTCGACATCTCCCGGGTGCTCGCCAAATCGGCCGAAGAACTGCTGTCCACGGAAATCCCGGACAACGTCTTCACCGGACTGCACGGCAGCGCGGTGACCGACGTGCACGTCTTCGGCAGGCGCGGGCCCGCGCAGGCCAAGTTCACGCCGCTGGAGCTGCGCGAACTGGACCATTCGCGCCACTTCGAGGTCGTCGTCGACCCCGAGGACATCGAGTTCGACGATGGGTCGATGGCCGCGATCCGTGGCTCCAAGCAGGTCGACATGGTCGTGAAGACGTTGCAGGAGTGGGCGATCCGCGACCGCCGCGCGCATCCCCGGCGGCTGCACCTGCACTTCTTCCACTCCCCCGTCGAGGTGCTCGGCACGGATGGCGTGGTCACCGGGCTGCGAACCGAGCGCACCGAACTGACCGGAGACGGCCACGTCCGCGGCACCGGCCGGTTCCACGACTGGGACGTCCAAGCCGTGTACCGCGCGGTCGGCTATCTGCCGTCGCATCTGGCCGGCCTGCCCTTCGACCACGAGTCCGGGACAGTTCCGCACGAGTCCGGCCGGGTCCTGGACATAGACGAGAACCAGATCGAGGGCGTCTACGTCACCGGATGGATCAAACGTGGCCCAGTCGGCCTGATCGGACACACCAAGGGTGACGCGGCCGAGACCGTCAACAGCCTTCTCACTGACGCGCCCAACATGGCCTCGGCACCTCAGCGCCACCCCGGTGCCGTCGAGGAATTCCTGGTTGCCCGCGGGATCACGTACACCACGTGGGACGGCTGGCTGAAGCTTGACGCGCACGAGCGCGCTCTCGGTGAGCAACGCGGCCGTCAGCGACTCAAGGTGGTCGACCACGAGGAAATGGTCCACATCTCCCGCACATGACTGTCCTGTACCGATTGATCCAGCGCCATAGTCAAGCTCGCCCGATACTGTGGACTGGTCGGTACAAAGCGGGTACTGTGCAGTGATGCTCAGCGGTACAGCGCAGTTGGATCATCGGCGGCGCGCAGCGCATGTCACGGTCGCGGACCTCTACGAGCGGGCGTACCAGCAGTACGCCTCACGAGTCGCCGTCCGCGCAGACGAGTACGAGCTCACCTACGCCCAGCTAGGCGAACGGGTCCACCGGATCATCGGTGCGTTGCGAAACCTGGGGATGCGGCCCGGCGATCGCGGAGTTCTCCTGCTGGACAACTGCCCGGAGTTCTTCGAGTTCGAGCAGGCGCTCTTCGTCGGCGGGTTCGTGCGCACCGCGCTGAGCGTGCGGCTGCACCTGAAGGAAGTCGTGCACATCCTCAACGACTGCACGGCCTCGGTCGTCTTCGCCTCCCCCGCTTGGGCGGAGCGACTGACGAGCGTGCGCGATCAACTTCCGGCGCTCCGCCACGTGATCAGTGACATGGAGGTACTCCGCGCCGCCGAGCCCGCGCCGCGCGGCACCCCGACGGCCGCTGATCCCGCCGCGATCCTCTACACGAGCGGGACGACCGGGCTGCCCAAGGGCGCGACGCTCAGTCATGCGAACTGGGCCGCGATGATCCGTGGCGAGTTGCTCGAACTGCCGCCGGTGACCGACCGGGATCTCGTGCTGCATGTCGCACCGCTGAGCCATTTGAGTGGTTACATCGCGCCTTCGTATTTCGTGCGGGGCGCGACGCACCGCATGCTGTCCAAGTTCGACAGCGACGAGACGCTCGCGCTGATCGAGCGGCATCGGGTGACCATCCTGCCGATGGCGCCCACGATGCTGAACCTGCTCGTTCTCGCTGCCGAGCAACGCCAAGGCGACTATTCGTCGCTGCACACCATCGTCTACGCGGGCTCCCCCATCGCTCCCGATCGTCTTGCTCGTGCGCGCGAGGTGTTCGGCGATGTGTTCGTCCAGTTCTACGGGCTCAGCGAAGTGCCCATCCCCATCGCGTGCCTTTCCGCCAAGGACCACAGCGGGGCCATTCCGGCGCGGCTCGCGTCGGCTGGCAGGGTCAGTCCGTTCGTTGAGGTCAAGCTGGTCGACGAGACCGGGACCGAGGTGCCGCGCGGTGAGGTCGGCGAGATCGTCGTACGCGGTGAGCAGACGATGATGGGCTACTGGGGCCGTCCCGACGCCACCACCGAGATGATCGACGCCGACGGCTGGGTGGCAACCGGAGACGTGGGCAGGCTGGACGACGACGGATTCCTGTATATCGTTGACCGCAAGAAGGACATGGTCGTCACTGGCGGATTCAACGTGTACCCGACGGAGATCGAGCAAGTCGTGTCCCGCCTCCCCGCGGTGGCCGAGGTCGCGGTGATCGGAGTGCCGGACGAGACTTGGGGCGAGTCGCTCAAAGCCGTCGTCGTGATCCGTGACGGCCACGGCCTGACTGCGGACGAGGTGGTGGCCGTGTGCACGGAAAACCTCGCGGGCTACAAGAAGCCGCGATCGGTCGAGTTCGTCGCCGAACTGCCCAAGACCGGTTCCGGCAAGATCATGCGACGCGCACTGCGGGACAAGTACTGGGCTGGGGCTGAGCGCCGCGTCGGAGGTTGAACGATGAGCGACAGCGAGATCCGTCCGCTGGCAGGCAAGTTCACCACGGCACCGACCGAGTCTGTCCACTTCGGCCCCGGATCGATCGGCGCGCTGGCCGAGGAGTGCGATCGGCTCGGCGTGACCCGGCTGCTCGTGGTCGCCTCGCCGAGCCTCATGGCCAGATTCGACGTCGAGCAATGTCTTCAGCGGGCAACTGGCGGACGGGTCGCCGCGGTCTTCGACGGTAGCCGTCCACACGTGCCCCACGATGCCGTCCTCGCAGGCGTACGGACAGCAGCCGACGCGAACGTTGACGGGCTTCTGAGCATCGGCGGTGGCAGCGCGATCGACCTGACCAAAGCGATCGCCATGGGCGTCACAAGAAATGTGGTGACCCGCGACGATCTTCTCGCCTGCCGCCCGTATTCGGCCGATGGGACGTCGAGCGTGCCGCAGCTCTCGGTCAGCACAACACTTTCGGCAGGCGAGTTCACCGGCTTCATCGGCGTCACGGACACCGTGCGTCAAGTGAAGGACATCTACGGTGCCCAATGCTTCGCCCCGCGTGCGGTGATACTCGACCCGGAGATCACCGTCCACACACCACGTCCGGTGTGGGTCGCCACCGGCTTCAAAGCGATCGACCACGCGATCGAAGCGCTCTGCTCGGCCGACGCACAACCTGTTGTGGACGCGCTCGCCACGGACGCCCTGCGCCGTCTCGTCCGACACCTTCCCTCCTCCTACGAAGACGCCTGGAACCACCATGCCGTAGGCCAATGCCAGGTCGGGGCATGGGAGTCCATCTTCGGCCTGCCCAATGTCCGCTTCGGACTGAGCCACGGCCTCGGCCACCAGCTCGGTGCACGGCTTGGCATCCCGCACGGGATCACATCGTGCGTGCTGTTGCCGTCGGTTCTGGAGTTCAACCTCGAGTACACCCGCGCCCCACAGCAAGTCATCGCCGGAATTCTGGCGACAGGCACCGGCGCCGATCCGCGTCTCGGCGCGGCGGAGTTGTTGCGGCGCTTCATCACCACCCAGAATCTGCCGACCAGGCTCCGCGAGTTGGACATCCGGCAGGCGGACTTGCCCGCGCTCGCCAGGGAATCCGCCGCCGATGTGCTCGGAGCGGCGAATCCCAGGCCGGTGACGAGCGAAGCCGAAGTGATCGAGGTCCTGCGGCGAGCGTGGTGACTACCCGGCGACGCGGTCGAAGGCATCCTGGAAGGTGTAGCCGTTCAACAGTTCCCGCGCGGCCACCATGTACTGGATGGTCGGCGTGCCTTCCTCAAGCCAGTTGAGCCGTGCGTCGCGGTAGAGCCGTTCGATCGGGTACTTGCGCGTGTAGCCGATGCCGCCGTGGACCAGCAGCGCCCGGTCGGTCACCCGGCCGACCGCTTCCAGCCCGAACTGCTTGAGCAGCGACGATTCGGCGGGAATACGTCGGCCGTCGTCCCACTTGGCCGCCGCGTCGGCGAGCATGCCACGCAACGCGTACACGTCCGCCGCCATCTCGGCCAGGTAGCGCTGGATCGCTTGCCGTTGCCCGATCGGCTTGCCGAACGTCACCCGTTCCTTGGCGTACTTCAGCGAAAGCTCAAGCGCCCTGGTCGCTGTGCCGAGCGAGGAGGCGGCGATGAACACGCGGCTGATCTCCAACGCACGCTCGAGGTGGGCGCCACCCTCACCTTCGGCCCCGACAAGCGCTGATGCGGGCACCCGCACATCCTGGAACGTCAGTTCGCCGTGTTCAGCGCCTTTGCAGCCCATCGTCTCGGGCAGCGGCGCGATGGTGAACCCAGGGGTGTCACGCGGCACGATGAGCGCCGAGACCTCCTTGGCCGATGTCTTGGCGAACACCAGGAAGTGCGACGCGATATCGGAGTTGGTGATCAGCCACTTCCGGCCGTTGACCACGTACTCGTCACCGTCGCGACGCGCGGTGGTCGACAGGTCGGCCCCGGTGCCGTTCCCCGGCTCGGTCAACGCGAACGCGAGCGACTTCTCCCCAGTCGCGGCGCCAGGCAGGATCTCCTTGCGCTGTTGCTCACTGCCGATCTCGGACAAGGCGTGCGCGAACGAGTTGTGCACGTGCACCATCGCCCGGATCCCGCCCTGGATCTTGGCGAACTCACTGAGGATTGGCAGGTACTGCACCATCGACAGGCCCGCGCCGCCGTACTCCTGCGGCACGATCAGCCCGAACACACCGCACTCCCGCAGTGCGGGCAACACGATGTCGTACGGGATCTTCTCGGTCTCCTCGATCTGCTGCTCAAGCGGATCGAGAACGTCCCAGATGGTCGCGAAGATGGTCGCGCGCAGCTTCAGGTACGCGTCGGACATGGTTTCCTCCTAGAGAGTCCATCCGCCATCGGCGGCCAATACCGCGCCGGTGCAGAACGTGGCGTCTTCGGACAGGAATACGGCGGCACGGGCGATCTCCTCGACCGTGCCGAACCGGCCGAGCAACGTCGCGTCGGCGATCTTGCGGCGCGAGCGGTCAGAAATAGCCGACGTCATGTCGGTGTCGACGAAACCGGGCGCGAGCACGTTGACCCGGACCCTGTCCTGAGCCAGCTCCTTGGCCAGCGACCGGGCAAACCCCACGGCCGCCGCCTTCGCGCTCGCATACGCCGTGTCGCCGGGAAAGCCGATGGAACCAACCGCGGATCCAACGATCACGACACTGGGGTTCTCCGCTCGAACCAGCCAGGGAATCGCCGCGCGCACGATCGCCGCCGTGCTGCGCAGGTTCGCGTCGATGACGCTCCACCAGGCGTCGAGGTCGATTGTGGCGAGCTTGCCGCCGTTCCAGACCGCGGCGTTCAACACGAGTGCGTCGAGCCGGCCCCAGCGCTGGTCGACGGCCTTGATCGCGGCCTCGGCGGTGTCCAGATCGGCAAGGTCGAGATGAACCGGCAGCACCTGGTCGGCGGGCCCTAGCCGCTCAACGTTCTCCCGGCCGGTGCGATACGTACCGGCGACCCGAACGCCCCGATCGAGCAACTGCCGAGCGGCTCCTGCCCCAATGCCCCGTGACGCACCGGTCACCAAGACAACCCGGCCGGTTTGTACCGTTCGATCCATTTCAGACCCGTTCAATGATCGTGGCGTTGGCCATCCCGCCCCACTCGCACATCGTCTGAAGCCCGTAGCGGGCACCGTGATGCTCCAGCGCGCCGACGAGCGTGGTCATGATGCGCGCGCCGCTGGCGCCGAGCGGATGACCGAGCGCTATCGCCCCGCCGTGCACGTTCAGCCGTTCGTGCTCGACCTTGAGGTCGTTCATCCAGGCGACCGGCACAGGCGCGAAGGCTTCGTTGACCTCGAAGAGATCGATGTCATCGACGGTAAGACCTGCACGGTCGAGCACAGCGCGCGTCGCGGGCACGACACCCATCAACATGACGATGGGGTCGTCGCCGACAACGGCCGTCGCGTGCACGCGAGCACGCGGCGACAACCCGAGCTGCTCAGCCTTGTCAGCGCTCATCATCAGAACTCCGGCTGCGCCATCGCTCAGCGGCGACGAGTTGCCCGGGGTGATCTTCCAGTCGATCTCCGGAAACCGCCCGGCCGCTTTCTCGTCCACAAAGGATGGGTTTAGGGCGGCGAGCCCTTCGACGGTGGTCGTTGGGCGGACTGTTTCGTCGGTGGTCAGGTCCGGGGCCTCGGCGACAGTGACGAGGTCCGGCCGGAACAGTTCCTGCGAGGCCGCCGCGCGTTGATGGGACGTCGCCGAGAACTCGTCGAGTTCGGCGCGGTCCAGGCCCCAACGGGCGCAGATCAGCTCGGCCGAGAGACCTTGCCCGATGAGTCCGCCCGGGAAGCGTTCCGGGATTCGCGGGCCAACGTGGTCAGCGCCTTGGGCGTCGGAATGCATTGGCACGCGGGACATCGACTCGACTCCGCACGCGATGACGACGTCCGCGGCTCCGGCCTGGATGGCATGGGCTGCGAAGTGCACCGCCTGTTGGCTCGAGCCACACTGGCGGTCGATGGTTGTCGCGGGCACCGAAAGCGGGAAGCCTGCCGCCAGGACTGCGGTGCGGGTGGGGTTTATGGCCTGTTCTCCCGCTTTGGTCACACAGCCGCCGATGACGTCGTCGACGAGGGCGGGGTTGAGGGCGTTTCGGTCGACGAGGGCTTTGAGGACGTCGGCGAGGAGGTGGACCGGGTGGACGTGGGACAGGGCGCCGCCTGGTTTCCCTTTGCCTGCTGGGGTTCTCAGGACGTCGACGATGACTGCTTCGCGGTGGGTGGCCATGCGCGCCTCCGTTGATCGGTCTTTCGACGATAGCTCTTTGGACCGATCGGTACAAGGATGATGGAGGTCACAGGGGGTGGCGGGTTCGGCTTGGCTTCTTTGGCTTCGGGTGGCGACGGGTTTCTTTTTGCTTCAGGCTCTGGTGCGTTTCCTTGACTTCGGCTTCCAGCTTGACTCTTTTCCTTTTGCTTTGGGTTCCAGCTGGGTTCTTTTGCTTCGTTTTCCAGCTTGGTTCTTTCGCTTTTTCTTTTGTTTCAGGGTTCTTCGGTGCCCGCCACGGCTCGATTTGACTTGGGGCCCCTGCGGCGCGCTCGGGGAGGAAGCCGGGGAGACCCCCATCGTTCCGCATCATTTATCCTTCGTGGCGCGAGGGGCCTCCCCGCACCGGACAGTTTAAGCGCGCCGCTACCCCAAGTAAAATCGAGCCTTCGCCCGGGGACGGGTTGCTTTTCTTTCGTGGCTTTCTTCTGCTTCGTCACGCTGTTTCTGATACACTGGACGTATGTTCGAAACGCGCTCCATGGATCGCGAGCAAGTCCTTTCCCGACTTGCCCGCAACGCCCGGGTACGCGCTTCACTCGACGCCGAGGACGCTTGCTTGTTGGCGCGGTTCGCGGAATTGTCACCACCCAACCGGGACGGTATTCGGGTTGCGGATGGCGCTGCCGAGGAGATCGCTATCGAGACCCGGGTGAGTCCGCGGGTGGCGTTGGCGAAACTGTTGCAGGCTCAGGAGATGGTCAACCGGTTGCCTGCCACCTTGGCTGCGTTGGAGGCTGGGGATATCGACGCTGACCGTGCCGCCACCATGACCAAACAGACTGCGGTGCTGTCGGATGACCAGGCGCGGTGGGTGGAACAGCGGGTGTTGGAACGGGGGCCGAGGGCTGATCACTCCCGGTTTCGGCGTGCGGTGCGTGACACCGTCACCCGCGCCGACGTCACAGCCGCCGACCAACGACGCCAGCGCGCCCGCGAGGAAGAGCGTGGCATCACCATGGTCGACCTGCCCGACGGCCTGGCGCAGTTGAAGATCACCCTGGACGCCGCCGAAGCGCTGACCGCGTTCAACCAGATCGACGCGTTGGCTAAGCAGCGCAAGACCAGGGACCGGTCGCTGAAGCAGTGCCGGGCGGATGTGTTCATCGACCTGGTGGTGGGCAAGGACATCAAGCGTCCTGTTATCGCCACCAATGTGGTGGTGCCGATGGCCACCCTGGCCGGGTTGACCGAGCAGCCGGGTGAGCTGTCCGGGTATGGCGCGATCACCGCTGAGCACGCCCGCGAACTAACCCACGACAGCACCTGGCGCCGCATCCTCACCGACCCCGCAGGCCATGTCCTGGAAGTCAGCCACCGCAGGTTCGCGCCACCCTCGCTGAAGCGCCACATCCAACTGCGCGACCGCCAATGCCGACAACCCGGCTGCGAAGAACCCGCCGAACGCACCGAAATCGACCACACCCAACGCCACACCGACCACGGCGAAACCAGCCACGGCAACCTCGCCGCCCTCTGCAAGAAACACAACCTACTGAAAGAGCGAAGCACCTGGAAGATCGAACAACCCCACCCAGGAACACTCACCTTCACCACACCAAGCGGAAAAAC